>NZ_JAUCEN010000002.1:0-2733211 GCF_030348945.1 Peribacillus sp. ACCC06369 | reverse complement strand
AGATAATGAATTCCGAGTAGGGAATTTTGTGACTTTCAATGGGACAAGTTCCGGAACCGTAGAGGAAATCGGTATCCGGTTCATGCAGATCAGGGAATGGTCAGGAAAATTGCTGACAATCCCACACAGTGAAATCAGGACGATTCAAAATTTTAATAAAGGGAGAATGCGAATCATTGAGCGCATTACAGTAAGTTACCAAGAAAATCCTGAAAAGGTAAAACGGCTGTTGGAAGATATATGCATTATCTGCAATGAGAAGTATGGTGAAACCCTGCTAAGGCTAGAGGATGGTACACCTGAAGAGGATTTTAGATACATTGGCATTACGGATTTAAATCCGAATCTCAAATATGTTGGATATGAACTATGCTTAGTCGGACTTGTTAAACCTGAACATTACTTTGAAACAGCAAGAAGTGTGAGGTTTGAAATGATGACTGCTTTACATGAGCATCAAATTCTAATGCCATCATCCCATTTGCTTGTACAAGCAAATCAGAATCATGAACGTATGATGGGGAACTGAAAAGAAGAATCACACTTGCTTGAGGTCATGAAGATAATGATCATGGAGTGTAACAAACGGCACTAACATTACTCAGCTACATATCCTTAAAACTTAAGGAAATAAAAGGGCTTTCTTTTAAAGGAAGTCCGTTTTTTTGTACAAAAAATTGAACACGCCTCACCAAAAAAAGTATTATTTTTTTGGATTTTACCTTGATTTATCAGATTAAATCGATTATTATGAAATTAACATAAAATGGAAGGGTGACCTTGAAACGATGATCATTTAATCCTATTCTTTAAGAAAAAAATGCGTGATAAATACGATCTTTTTTTTCTGGATAGGATTAGTCTGTACATTAAAATACAAACAAAGATCATTGTGTTCCTTCCATTAGGAATATTTTGCCTTTTTAAATTTGTATTGTACTGCCTCCTGTCCAGAAATTTCTCAGGAGGTTTTTATATTGGAAAAAAACACATCTTTACCATTAAGTAATAAGGAACAGAACATATTTAAAAATCGTGTTTTTCAGGCCATTATCTTTTCAGGCTTGTTTTTACAAATAGGAATCTGGGTACGAAATTTTGCCGTTTTGTTATTCGTCATGGAAAAGACAAACGGTGATGCCTTTGCCATTTCCATGATTTCAGTAGCGGAATTCGCACCAATTTTCATTTTTTCATTTATTGGTGGAACTTTTGCTGACCGCTGGAGTCCGAAAAAAACGATGGTTTGGTGTGATATTTTAAGTGCAATATCCGTTTTTGCTGTGCTTATCGCACTTATCTTCGGTAGTTGGAAAATGGTGTTTTTTGCAACGTTGATTTCGGCGATACTTTCTCAATTTTCTCAGCCATCAGGCATGAAGCTATTTAAGATGCACTTACCAGAAAGTCAAATTCAGACAGGGATGTCAGTTTATCAGACCGTCTTCGCAGTATTTATGGTTCTAGGTCCGATTCTCGGTACATTTGCCTACCAATCATTCGGAATCAATATCTCGATTGGAATCACCGGCCTGGCGTTTTTACTTTCAGCTGGAGCACTCGCTTTCCTTCCAAAAGATCGCGAACTGAATGTAGAAACCGCAAAAACAACATTATGGCAAGAAATGAAAAGCGGAGTGAGCTACGTGTTGCGAAAAAAAGAACTAAGTCTGCTTGGTTTATGTTTTTTAGCCGCCGGGCTCGGACTGGGTTTCATTCAACCGCTTTCGATATTCCTTGTTACCGAACAACTCCACCTGCCTAAGGAAAACCTCCAATGGTTATTTATGGTGAATGGGTTCGGTATGATTTTAGGCGGAGCTGGTGTGATGATTTTTGCCAAAAAGGTGGCACCTCAGAGATTATTAGCTTTAGGAATGCTTGTGAATGCCATTGGATTGGCTGTAATGGGGCTGTCAACAAATCTTTGGATAACACTTACTGCCGAGTTCTTTAATGGGTTGATGCTGCCTTGTATTCAAATAGGGATCAATACATTGATATTGCAGAGGACAGAAGGCGAGTTCATTGGAAGGGTCAATGGAATCTTAAGCCCATTATTCACGGGTTCGATGGTTTTGACTATGAGTGCGGCAGGCGTGTTGAAGGAGCAATTTTCACTCGTCGCCATTTTTGAAACCGCGGCATTCTTTTTTATTCTAGGTATGGTTTTCATTTTGCCATTGTACAATCAAAAGGCGGAAACACAAACCCTGGAAACTCACTAATAGGCATGGAAAAAGTGTTGTAACCTAGTGAATTACTGGGGAATAAAAGAAAAAAAATTCTCGATTCAACTTAAAAGGGTGTATCTTAGCTATATCCATATAGGACCAAAAAAAAGCAGCCAATTCTGAAGTGAACCCAAAAAGTTAGACACTTTATTTAGTTAGGCAACCTTGAGGGCATGAACCCGGTAATCAACCGGGCTCATGCCTTTTAATTTCACCTTAATTCGTTGGTGATTGTAATAATAAATATAATCTTCTAATTCTTGTTTGAAATGCTTCATGCTGTCGAACTTCTGTAAATAAAGCAATTCGGATTTTAATAAGCCAAAGAAGTTTTCCATGACAGCGTTGTCGAGACAATTTCCCTTCCGAGACATGCTTTGTGTAATCGCATGTGTCTTCAAGGTATGTGAATAGGGTTTCATTTGGTAGTGCCAGCCTTGATCCGAATGAAGGATGGGTGAATCTTCCGATTCCAATCGCATTATGGCTTGGTCTAACATCTTGGAGACTAAAGGGTAAATAGGACGTGATTCGATATTGTAGGCGATGATTTCTCCATTAAATAAATCAAGAATGGGCGATAAGTACAACTTCTCACCTTTTAGATGAAATTCCGTCACATCAGTGACCCATTTTTCATTTGGCTTTGTTGCTTTAAAATTACGCTCGAGAATATTGGGTGCAATCTTTCCAACCTTGCCTTTGTACGAACGGTATTTCTTCAAACGTACCAGACACTTTAACCCCAGCTCATTCATCAATCGAAGCACCGTTTTATGGTTAATCACAATGCCCCGATTATGTAATTCTAAGGTGATACGTCGATATCCATATCTCCCTCTATTCGTCTGAAATATCTCTTCGATGACAGACTTTATCTCCACGTATTTATCCTGACGCCCGAAGGCGTTTCTCCAATAATAATAGGTGCTCCGTGCGATATTCGCGACAGATAGAAGTAGCTTTAAATTAAATTCTCCCCTTAGTTCGTACACTACTTTCGCTTTTTCTTGCGTTCTGACACTTCTCTTTCCTGAACTAAGGCTTTCAACTTTTTTAAATAGGCATTCTCCGCACGCAAACGCTCATTTTCAGCCTTTAATGCCTCTAATGATCCTTCTGCTAGTGGTTTCTTCGTTTCTTTTTTCATGGATGGACGCCCCTTTTTCTTTGGTTTGAGGGCGTCTACTCCTTCCGCTTCACATTGTTTTTGCCAAAGTAATAGGGTAGAAGGTGCCGGAATATTGAAAACCGCAGCAGTTTCACGGAGAGACGTCCCCTGTAAGTTCATATATTCAAGTACTTTCAGTTTATCTTCTACCGTATAAGTTGTATAGCGTTTTACAAATGCACTCTCTCCATGATATTGGTACTGTCGAATCCAAGTGATTAATACTCCAGAAGTAACACCAATAGATTTAGCTATGCTTGCCTGTCCCTCTGTACCTTCAATATATCTCTGTACGGCTTGTATTTTCTGTTGTGCTGTAAATTTGGCCATAAAGAAACTGCACCTCCAATTGTTAGATGTGTCTAACAATTGGGGTGCAGTTCATTCTGGCTGCTTTTCTATTTTTTTTTCTGTGACAAGGTTAAAATCTATCCCGGTAGACTCAACGGAGCTATATTTTTACCAACAACAAATTCTGGATAAACAATTATTTTTAGACTACTGGTAAATACTAATATTGGCTTGTTGTTACTTATGCATTTTTGAAGGTCATATTTATTACAACAGATAGGTGAATAGCTTAAATGATAAAGGAGAAAAGTTAATGATCCTTAAAGACATAATGAATGAAGAAATAAACTGGGATTTGCCGAAGGACATTGAAGATATATCCATCACAGGGGTAACCGATAATTCTAAAGAAATAAAAAATGGATACCTTTTTGTTGCCGTAAACGGATATAAGGCCGATGGCCATAATTACATTAAAGATGCAATACGTCTAGGGGCATCGGTTGTAATAGGCGAACGTGATATTAAGGGATTGGATGTTCCTTATCTACGTGTGGGGAACAGTCGAAAAGCGTTAGGAACAATCGCGAAAAGGTTTTACGGGGACCCCAGCATTAAAAAAATAATGATAGGAATTACGGGTACAAATGGAAAAACCACAACAAGCTATATGCTTCAACAAATATTAGAAGAGAATGGGGTAACCTGTTCCGTCATTGGGACAATACAGCATATTATCAATGGAAACAAAGTCGATTCCCATAATACGACTCCAGGTACCATGGAATTGAATTCCTTGCTGGCTGCCAGTAAGGACATGGTTGTCATTATGGAAGTGTCTTCGCATGGTTTAGCTCAATATCGTTTAGAAGGAATTGAATTTGATTTCTGTGTCTTCACGAATTTATATCATGACCATCTCGACTTCCACGGTACGATGGAGGATTATTTCCTGGCTAAATTACTGCTTTTTGAAAAATTGAAACCCAATGGTCTTGCGATTATTAATGGAGATGATTTCTGGGGAGAAAAACTACAAGAATACTTACGGGAGAAAAATGTCAGTACCTATGTATTTGGAAAATCCAATCGCTTCGATTTAACGATCACCAATTATAATACCGCAACGACCCCCTTTATTTTATTGAATGAGCATCATGACTTTGTGAAAATTGAATTACCATTACCTGGACTTCATAATTTATATAACGCAACCGCAGCGTATTCCATAGCGAAGATGTTTCCGATCAAAAAAGAGGAAATTCTCATGTCACTAAAACAATTTTCTGGTGTGCCAGGAAGATTTGAAATGTATAAGAAAGAAGATGGACCGACAATAGTCATCGATTATGCTCATACTGCTGATGCCATTCATCACATGCTTCAAACTGCCAAAGAATGCGGGGCGGAAAAGATTTTTCATATCTTTGGTTTCCGGGGTGGTCGAGATACAACCAAAAGGGCAGAAATGGTTAAAGTATCATCGGAACATAGTGATGTATCGATTTTGACGATGGATGATTTGAATTCGGAGGGAATTGATGTGATGGAAACGTCACTCAATAAACTGCAAAGCGATTACTCTTCTGGGAATGGGAAGGTTATTCCAGATAGGACTTTTGCCATCCAGGAGGCGATACACGCAGGTAAGGAAGGGGATTGGATTATCATTACAGGAAAAGGTATAGAGAGGTATGAACAAAATTTCGGATTGCCTACTATTTCTGACAAAGAAACGGTATTATATCTACAAAATAAAGACCAAGGAGATTTTATCGGTTATTTTGATCAATAATTTGATACTAACGAATGCTTTCCTTTCCCATTCGAAAGCCATTTTATATTTGAATCGCCAGTTAATGGTGATAATTAACATTGTATGATATGAGGATTTCCGGTAATATAATAATACAAGCTGCTCTGTTCGTAATGATAATAAAGTTTTAACCTTTAAGCTGTAATAGGGAGTTTTATATTGAAACAGGAATGTTATGCCTCGTCACTGACTTGGACAACAGGATTGTTTCTGCAAACACCCACTTTGAGGAGTGGTGGTTTAAAACTTTCTTACTGGGTACGGCAATGGCGGCTTACATCTTTAATATTGAAACCGGTCTCGCTTCGAGGCCGGTTTTTTGGTTTTTCCAATAATGCAGTAAATGAATTGCATGTACCGCTTTATAGTCTGAAAAACCAAACCGAAAAGCATTTTGAAGAAAATGCCATTGTTCATAGATTTACTTCTTTGGAGACATCACTCTTGTTTTGTATATCGGTTGGCATAACTTGAGGCAACGAAGGCATTGGGCTTAATTTTCGGTTCCACTCCCATGGATTCCATCCTTGCTACCATTTCATTTACAAACTCACTGGTTTTGTTCCGCTTTCCAATCCCTATATCAATATGGCCTTCCATGATGAACGTTGCCCCTTGATATACGGCAGGCAAGACAATATCGATTAACTGATTTTTCCTTTCCTCCGTAAACATGGATACAATCTCCTCAGTTAACGACAATTCTTTGGAAATTCGCTCATGTAAATGCAGCATCCTTCTAGGGATCATCACTTTCCTTATACAACCCCATACACCATTCCCGACCTGCCGTATTACGATGCCTGTAATGAAAACCGTATGTTTTTTATGTACTTGGGAATCTGTACCAACCATTAATCGAAAGTTACCGGATGGATTTAATTTCATGAATTCTACAATATGAACGAATACCTCTTCGAATGACATGTTTTTTTCTTGAAGATTTTGAAATGGAATGTTATGAATTGAATTTTGCTTCATATTATTGCACCCAACCTTTCCTCGGATATAATCTGATTATTAAATATCTACATGCCGCTCATAACACATCATATGAAGGAGGTCCTTGTTTCGTGCCGTGGGAAGAACCCGCCGTTAAATGATGATGGTCATCATTTGAGGGTAATTCAACAATGAGATGTGCTTATGATTGCTAAATCTTGTACATATGTAATGTTTGCGATTTAAGAATGAGGAGTTTGTAACGAAGAGAAGCCTGTGCATTAGGCTTCTCTTCTCTTTTTTTTGTAAGGAGAATATTACGAAAAAACTTATTGGAGTATTCGTTTGGTGTATCTCGTCTTTCACTGGAAAATACTTAAAGCTTGTGACTTTATATCACCTTAGAAACCCGAATATCATTCAATTCCTATGGCGGAGTTATGTTTATAGAAGAAAACCTAATTGAAATTATTAAAATTTTAACAAATAACCAATATAAAGTACTCAAATTTTATAACTTTCAAAAAAAGTGTGTAATGTTTTCTCACATAAACAAAGAATTCTCGCTTTTATAAGAGTAAAATAAACGAATATTCAATTAATAAAGTATAGGAGAGATGAAAATGAAAATAACTGAATTGAAAAAAAGCGGTCATGCACCGTCATTATTAGCTTCATTCCTTTATTTTGATATTAGTTTTATGATTTGGGTATTATTGGGTGCGCTCGGTGTCTATATTACAAAGGATTTCGGTCTTTCGCCAGCTGAAAAAGGTTTGATTGTAGCTATTCCGATTTTGGGAGGCTCGTTTTTCCGGCTCGTTCTTGGTTTTTTGACTGATCGCATCGGTCCACGGAAAACCTCGATCGGCGGGATGCTTGTTACGATGATTCCACTTTTTTGGGGATGGTTATTCGGAGAAAGTTTAGCGGAGCTCTATTTAATTGGGATTTTGCTAGGAGTGGCTGGTGCAAGCTTTGCTGCAGCACTTCCAATGGCTAGTCGCTGGTATCCCCCTCATTTGCAGGGTCTTGCGATGGGCATTGCGGGAGCCGGTAACAGCGGAACTCTGTTTGCGACCCTGTTTGGACCGCGTATCGCAGAGTCAATTGGCTGGCATAATGTTATGGGGTTAGCTTTGATTCCATTAACCATCGTGTTTGTCATTTATATTTTAATCGCAAAAGACGCACCATCTCAACCGCCTGCAAAACCGCTCAAGGAATATTTCACAGTATTTAAAATAGCAGATACATGGTATTTCTGTATTCTCTACAGTGTGACTTTTGGGGGATTTGTTGGGTTCACTAGCTTTTTAAGCATCTTTTTTGTTGATGAATATGGGTTAACACGAATAAGGGCAGGGGAATTTGTTACATTATGTGTCATCGCCGGAAGTTTCTTTCGTCCCGTCGGAGGCTTTATTGCCGATAAAATAGGTGGAGTTAAACTGCTAATGTTTTTATTTATTGGACTAACATTATGTATGTTCGGTATTAGTTTTCTTTATTCTTTTTCTACCGTTACGATTTTACTGTTTATCGGAATGTTATTTCTCGGTATGGGTAACGGGGCTGTCTTTCAGTTAGTTCCACAGCGATTTTCTAAAGAAATTGGTTTCATTACAGGAATTGTAGGAGCTGCCGGAGGCGTTGGCGGATTCTTGGTTCCAAACATACTAGGAACGTTGAAACAGATAACTGGGACATACGCTACAGGATTTTTAGTATTTTCCGTAATTGGAATCGTGGCGTTACTAATCCTGGTTCTAGCTCAGCTTTCATGGAGAAAAACGTGGGTACTCGGAAAGAATTCAGTTAAGATTTAGAACCATGTTTACTACTTTTATTGGCTTATTTCATTACTTGTTTTTTGGGGGGATAAAATGTATAAACAAAAACTGGTCTTAATTGGGAACGGAATGGCGGGATTACGATGCGTTGAGGCGATCATAATGAATGATCCAAATGCTTTCGAGATTACTATTTTCGGAAGTGAACCACACGTTAACTATAATCGAATCTTATTGTCGACTGTGCTTCAAGGAAACAATTCGTTTGAAGATATCGCGATAAATGAACGAAACTGGTATACGAAGCATAATATCCAATTGTTCACGGGTGAAACGGTCGTGAAAATCGATAAAGAAACTCAAAAGATAAAAACAGACAAAAGAAGGGAAGTTTACTACGATAAGCTCATAATTGCTACAGGTTCTGTCCCATTTATTCTTCCTGTTACCGGTGTTGATAAAGAAGGGGTTATTGCATTTCGGACGATTGAAGATTGCCAAAAGATGATTGAAAATTCACGGAAGTATAAAAAGGCAGTCGTCATTGGAGGCGGTTTATTAGGTTTAGAAGCAGCGAGAGGGCTGTTAAACCTTGGCATGGAAGTGAATGTTGTTCATATTGCTGAACACTTAATGGAAAGGCAGCTTGATTCAACGGCATCCATTTTGCTGCAAAAAGAGTTGGAAAACCAGGGAATGCACTTTCTTTTACAAAAGGAAACACAGGAGATAATCGGTAACGAGCGTGTAGAACGTGTCCGTTTTAAGGATGGAACGGAGCTGGAAGCCGATTTAGTCGTTATGGCTGCGGGAGTCAGACCGAATATTCAGTTGGCCAAAGAAAGCGGAATTGATATAAATCGTGCCATTATTGTAAACGACTATTTAGAAACTAGCGTCGCTAATATTTATGCGGTTGGTGAATGTGCTGAACATCAAGGCATTGTCTATGGACTGGTGAAACCTCTATATGAACAGGGGGAAGTGCTGGCAAAGCACATTTGTGAGATGAAATGCCAGGGATACCAAGGTTCTGTTCTTTCGACCCAGTTGAAAGTATCAGGTGTTGAGTTATTCTCTGTTGGAGATTTCCTAGGTGATGAAACAACGAAATCAATCACAACCTTTGATGAATTAGATGGTATTTATAAAAAGGTGGTCTTTCAAGGAAGAAAAATCATCGGTGCTGTGCTGTATGGAGATACAAAGGCCAGCACACGATTACTTGATATGATTTTAAAGAGACAAGAAGTATCATCGGAGGAAAAGGGTGCATTGTTCCAAACACCTGGTACGACTGAGGGACTAATCGCTTCAATGGCAAATCATGATATCATTTGCCATTGTAACGCTGTTTCAAAAGGGGCAATTATTGATGCCGTTCAAAATAAAGGATTAACAACAGTGGAACAAGTAAAACAATGTACAAAGGCTTCCGGTTCTTGCGGTGGGTGTAAGCCGGCAGTGACCGAGCTTTTGGCATATATTCAAAGTAATCTTTCTGATGAGGCTAATGTACAAAAGGTAATGTGCCCATGTACGACATTAACGGAAGATGAAGTCGTGTATCAAATGCAGCTCCAAGACTTAACATCTGTTCAAGCTGTGATGGATGTTCTGGAATGGGGAAATAACGAAGGTTGTTCAATATGCAGGCCAGCCCTGAGCTATTATTTAGGAATGATTCATCCAGAGTATGAGACCAGACAGAAAACTCTTTTCATAAACGACCAAAAGAATGCAACAGTTCAAAGCAATAACCATTACTCTGTTATCCCACAAATGTACGGCGGTATGACGAATGCGAAAGACTTGCGAAAAATTGCAAATGTTGCTGATAAATATGATATATCGCAGGTGGCAATAACAAGTGAACAAAGGATTCATTTAATGGGTGTGAAAAAAGAAGATCTCCCAGGTGTTTGGGCTGATTTAGACATGCCATTAAGTTCGAAATATGGCAATACCGTTCAAAACGTCAAAACATGTATCGGGGAACATGTTTGCCAATGTGACAAACAGCAATCCCTTTCACTTGCTGTAGACCTGGAAAAAAGATTTGAGCATCTTTTAACACCTTACCGCATTAAGATGGGCATATCTGCTTGTATGCACAATGGTGCAGGATCAACAACGAAAGATATAGGTGTTATGGGTGTTGACAGGGGCTGGGAAATCTATGTAGGGGGAAGCAGCGGGCGTAATGTGCGTGCCGGCGAACTATTATGTGTAGCCGGGACAAATGAAGAAGCAATTGAAATCATCATCGGCTTTATTCAATATTATCGTGAAACGGCTAATTACTTAGAAAGGACTTGGCAATGGATTGAACGAGTGGGTTTAATTCATGTAAGGGAAGTATTGTTTGATAAGGAACTTAGTCAGCAACTATCTCAACGATTGGAAATGGCGTAGCTCAGAGAAAGAACTAAAGTGGCAAGTACCTTTTGATGCTTCTAAGAGATACGAGTAAATGCTTGTAACATGAATACGATCCAAAGAAATCCATGAGCAAAGGGTGAGGGGCTTGACTGAAATATTATTAAAGTATTTCCGCATGAAGCAACAGGAGGTCCAATCAGAAAAAAGGTATGATACACAATGTCCATTTTGCAGCATGCAATGTAAGATGCAGCTTTTGGAACAAACAATAGTCACAAGAAAAAAGTATATGACGATCGGAAAAGATAATCCAACCTCAGAGGGGCGCTTATGCATTAAAGGTATGAATGCACACCAACATGCTTTGCATAACGATCGAATTAAATACCCATTATTAAAAAAAGATGGGGAATTTGTTCGCATTTCTTGGGAGGAAGCATTAAACCACATTAAGGAGAATTTCGCTAAGATTCAAACGGAGGATGGTATAAATGCATTATCTGTTTACGGGAGTGCCTCCATATCGAATGAAGAAGCATACTTGCTTGGAAAATTTGCAAGAGTAGCTTTAAAAACAAAGTATATAGATTATAATGGGCGTTTGTGCATGTCCGCAGCTGCTTCGGCAGCAAGCCAAACATTTGGTATGGATAGGGGCCTAACGAACAGCTTGTCAGAGGTTCCGTTCACAAAGTGTATTATTTTGGCAGGCACAAATATTGCGGAATGCCAGCCAACAATCATGCCGTACTTTGAGAAAGCAAAAGAAAACGGGGCGTATATAATTGCTGTGGATCCCCGAGAAACAGCAACAACGAAACTGGCTGACTTACATCTAAAAGTAAAACCAGGGATGGATGCCGCCTTGGCAAACGGATTATTGAAAGTAATTATCGAAGAGGGTTTTACTGATGAAACATTTATTCGGGAACGTGCAAATGGCTTTGATGAAGTTAAAGAGTATGTTTCATCTTTAGAGTTGGAAGAAATTTCAGAGATGACTGGGGTTCCAAGCGACCAAATCCGGAAAGCGGCTACAATGTTCGGGAAAGAAGAATCAGGTATGATTTTTACAGCAAGGGGTGTTGAGCAGCAAACGGATGGTTCTGCCGCCGTTCGGAATTTTCTTAATATTCTCATCACTACAGGTAAAATCGGAAAAGTGAATTCGGGCTATGGAGCAATTACTGGACAGGGAAATGGGCAGGGGGCAAGAGAGCATGGGCAAAAGGCAGACCAACTTCCGGGTTATCGTATGATCGAAAATGAGGAACACAGATTACATATTGCACGAATATGGGGAATCGATGAGGCTGATTTGCCACGTAAAGGTGTCTCAGCATATGAAATGATAGAGAAAATAAATGAAGGTGAAATAACCGGCATGTTTTTAATGTGTTCTAATCCAGTTGTTTCCAATCCCAATGCAAACTTTGTCAAAAAGGCTTTGAAGAAATTAAAGTTTCTTGTAGCAGTAGATATGTTTGTTTCAGAAACTGCTAGAATGGCTGATTTAATTTTACCTACTTCGTCTTATTTAGAGGATGTAGGAACGATGACAAATTTAGAGGGACGGGTAACATTGCGGGAAGCAAGTTTTTCAAAACCCGGTGAAGTCAAGCATGATTGGCAGATAATTTGTGATATAGCAAAAGCACTTGGAAAAGGGGAGCATTTTTCCTTTCAATCTGCAAATGAGATTTTCAATGAATTAAGAGTGGCAAGCCGCGGGGGAACTGCTGATTATTATGGGATAACCTATGAGCGTCTAAGAAAAGAAGGAGGCATTTTGTGGCCATGCCCAACCCTTGACCATAATGGGACAAAAAGGTTGTTCGAAACTTCTTTTGCCCATCCGGATGGAAAGGCAGATATGGTTGTGGTTAATAATGTGCCTATTGTTCCAAAAGAACAGCCATGTACGGAGTTTCCACTTTATTTAACAACAGGAAGAATCATGTCACATTATTTAACAGGAGTGCAAACGAGAAAAAGCTCATCATTAGCAGCAAGAAATTTTGAATCATATATGGAAATTCATCCTGAAACAGCCAAGAAATATCATATTCCAGATACTACGTTGGTAAAAATTGAATCAAGGCGGGGAAGTATCGTTGTAAGAAGTAAATGGTCAGAAACTATTCGTCAAGATACTATATTCGTTCCTTTTCATTGGGCAGACTCACAAAATGTCAATCTCCTCGTTTCACAGGAGTTAGACCCGACATGCAAAATGCCAGGTTTTAAAGTAAGTGCCGTAAAAGTAAATCCCATAGTTGAGATAATGTCCAATTAAAGGGAGATTACTTCCCATTCAACATAATCAATTATCAAAATCTAGTTTAATCAAAATCTAATAAGATAGAGCCTAAGCGGACTGTATTCCATACCAATGAAGTTTTAAGGAAAAAGGCGCTTATTCATGACTATCAAAAAAGGGGAAAAAGGATGGGAAAAGGTAAGGTCTATATTGTTGGAGCTGGACCCGGTGATCCGGACTTAATTACTGTCAAAGCAACCAAATGTATCAAACAAGCAGATGTTATCATGTATGATCGATTGGTAAATCGTGAATTGCTGTTATACGGGAAGGCCGAAGCTGAATTCATTTATTGTGGTAAAGCACCTGGAAACCATTGTGTCTCTCAAGGGGACATTCACCAAATGTTAATTAGTAAATCAATGGAAGGAAAAACGGTCGTTCGGCTAAAAGGGGGAGATCCTTTCATCTTTGGACGAGGCGGCGAGGAGGCAGAAGAGCTAGTAAAGCACGGAATTCAATTTGAAATAGTTCCTGGTATCACATCTGGAATTGCTGCTCCAGCTTATGCAGGAATTCCCGTGACACATAGGGATTGGGGGAGTACCTTCGCAATTGTCTCGGGACACTGCGTGACTGGTAAACCTGATAACATCCACTGGAATCATTTGGCTAATGGTGTTGACACCATTGCTATTTATATGGGTATTAAAAACCTTCCTTATATATGTAACCAATTACGATCCTGCGGAAAGGACCCTCAAACTGCTATAGCTGTCATTGAACAGGGAACGACAGGTTTTCAACGAACTGTTATAGGCACAATCGATACAATTGTGGAGCTTGTTAAACAAGAGCAGGTCGCTAATCCCGCAATGATTGTAATAGGAGAAGTGGTGAAGTTATCCGATAAATTATCATGGTTTTCAGAGAAGAAAGAAGATAAGGAGTTTGCATAGAAGTGGAATGATTAGTGGATATTTGTTATTTTGCATTTAGTCAATTCCCCTTTAATTGTAAGGGATCCCTGTCCTGTATTTATAGTCCCTTTTTTGGGTTTGAGTTTCCCTTCTTTAATCCAAAAAAGGGGAATGGTTCAACTGCAATGAAAATTGAAAACTGGACATGATATCATGTCCAGTCGTACTGTATGGGTTTATGGAAGTCTAACTATTGACGGTTATAAAAACCGTATTGGATCGGCTAATATTTCCGGAGCGCTAGCATAAATCAATTACGTGTGCCAAAGTGTGCATTTAATTGACCTTGCAGCATTTTCTTTCGCATTTTTTCCTGTTCGATTTTTCTATTTTCCTTTATTTTTTCCTGTCTAATTTCATTGGTTTGTACTCCATCCTCTATTTTATCTGCGATTTCCACTAATGCCTTGACATCGGAAAAGGAGTATTTACGGCTACCTCCTTTAGACCTTTCGGGGAAAACGAGTTTTCTTTCTTCGTAATACCGAATTTGTCTATCTGATAGACCGGTTAATTCTCTTACTACTCCTATGGAAATTACTTTTCTGTCAATATAAGAATCTTTTTGTGGCTGAACGATGAAAATCACCTCATTTTTGATTTAGGCTAGATCAATAATGATATTATATCCTAATTTTCTGAATATTTGTAATAAAAACTAACATTAATTATTAATTTTCAAAAATCATGTTAGATTATGTAACACAATTGTTGTTATAAATATTGCCGTCACCTATAATCAAATACATAATCCTTTCAAAAAAATCTTATTGGAGGACAATACATGACGAAGCAAAAATTGGTACTAATTGGGAATGGCATGGCAGGAGTTAGATGTATAGAAGAAATTATGAAAATTCAACCGGAAAGGTATGAAGTTACTATCTTCGGAAGTGAGCCACATCCGAATTACAATCGAATCCAACTATCGAATGTATTGCAAGGTGCTACGTCGATAGATGATATTACAATAAATGATTGGAACTGGTACAAAGATAACAATATTACACTGTTTTCAGGTGAAACAGTAACGAATATCGACACAATAAAACAAATCATATATTCAGATGGAAATCGTAAAGTCGAATATGATCAGTTAATTTTAGCTACCGGATCAATTCCTTTCATTCTACCGATAAATGGGGCGGATAAAAAAGGAGTGACAGCTTTTCGAAATATAGAAGATTGTGAAAAAATGATTGAATATTCAAAAAATAATAAAAAGGCAGCAGTCATTGGTGGAGGGTTATTGGGTCTTGAAGCAGCTAGAGGCCTTTTGAATCTAGGTATGCAGGTTGATGTCATTCATCTTGCGGAATATTTGATGGATAGGCAGCTCGATCCAACAGCAGGAAAAATGTTGCAAAAGGAACTTGAAAGCCAGGGAATGAATTTTTATCTTGGTAAACAAACGCAGGAGATTTTTGGTGAGACTGATGTAAAAGGATTACGCTTTAGCGATGGTGAGGAAATCAGCGCCGATTTAGTGGTCATGGCAGTTGGAATCAAACCAAATATTCAATTGGCCAAAAATAGCGGCATCCCTGTCAATCGAGGAATTATTGTGAACGATTATATGGAGACTGGAATCCCGAATATTTATGCCGTTGGTGAATGTGCGGAACACCGTGAGATGGTGTATGGATTGGTCGCTCCCCTTTATGAACAGGGCAAAGTGTTAGCGAAAAGGATTTGCGGGCTTAAAGGCGAAGCTTACGAGGGTTCAGTACTGTCTACCAAGTTAAAAGTATCTGGTGTTGATGTATTTTCGGCGGGGGAAATTTTCGAGGATGAAAAAGCCAAATCAATCAAGGAATTTAATGAATGGAACGGTACTTACAAAAAAGTAATGATCCGAAATGGAAAAATTTCTGGTGCGGTATTATTTGGGGATACAAAGGAAAGCAATAACCTTTTGAGCATGATCAATAAAAATGCCGAAGTTTCCGAATATTTAATAGCTGGAACGAGTGAAGAACTCAGTGTTAGTCTTGTCAGTGCGATGTCAAACGAAGAAATTATCTGTGGCTGTAATGGTGTAACGAAGGGCGATATTGTATCGGCTATCGAATCTAAAGGGTTAACAAGTATTGATGAGGTAAAAAGCTGCACAAATGCTTCAAGATCATGTGGGGGTTGCAAGCCGTTAGTCGGTGATATTCTGGAGCTTACATTGGGCGATGATTTCAGCAAGTCAAATCAAAAGGAATCCATATGCACTTGCACCACTTTAACTAGAGATGAAGTTGTTGCCGAAATACGCGAAAAGAATTTGACCCATACTCGAGAAGTCATGAATGTTCTCGGCTGGAATACAAGTGATGGATGTTCGAAGTGTAAACCGGCATTGAACTATTACTTAGGTATGATTCATCCTGTTGAATATGAAGATGAAAAAGAGTCCCGCTATGTAAATGAAAGGTTACATGCAAATATTCAAAAGGACGGTACATTTTCTGTTGTGCCAAGAATGTATGGCGGCGTCACTAATCCCGATCAATTACGGAAAATAGCAAATGTTGCCGATAAGTATAATGTTAAGTTACTAAAGGTCACAGGCGGGCAGAGAATAGATTTGTTCGGCGTAGAGAAAGACGATCTTCCAAGCGTTTGGGCCGATCTGGATATGCCTTCTGGATATGCTTATGGAAAAACCCTTCGAACAGTGAAAACATGCGTCGGTGAAAACTTTTGCCGCTTTGGCACTCAAGATTCGATTGGATTGGGCATTGCCCTGGAGAAGAAATTTGAACGTGTAGGCACACCGCATAAGGTTAAAATGGCTGTGTCGGCATGCCCCCGTAATTGTGCTGAATCCGGAATCAAAGATCTTGGTGTTGTCGGTGTTGACGGTGCGTGGGAAATTTATATTGGCGGCAACGGCGGAACACATTTAAGAGCTGCTGAATTATTATGCAAAGTGAAAACTAGTGATGAGGTAATCGAAATTACAGGTGCATACATCCAACATTATCGAGAGACTGCCAACTATTTAGAAAGAACGTCTGTCTGGGTTGAGCGTGTAGGGTTCGATACCATTAAAGCGGTTATCGGTGATAAGCAAAAAAGGATTGAGCTTAATCAACGTTTAAATGAGGCCTTATCGGTATTGCAAGAACCGTGGAAAGAAATTATTGAGAGCAATGCGATCCAAACCGATTTATTTCAAAAAGTGAAAATTCCAGTTATATCAAATAAATGAATTTGGGGGAATCCTAAATGGGGAAAACTCTTCAAAAGATAAAGGTTTCAACAGTAAATGAGATGCCAAAAAATCTGGGGAAAACAGTAACGATAGGATCTCATGAAATTGCTCTTTTTCATTTAGCAAATGGTGAATTCCGAGCTATTGAAAATCGTTGCCCACATAAAGGTGGAGTACTGGTGGAAGGTATTGTGAGTGGTGATCACGTCTTTTGCCCGATGCATGACTGGAAAATCAGTGTCGTGAATGGAGAAGTCCAAAAACCTGATAATGGCTGCGTAAAGACATTCAATGTTGCAATAGAAAATGGGGATGTATATATTGTTCTATAAAAATGCATGTAAAACATTGGTATAGAAAATGAGAAATATTGGTGAATAAATATAACCCGCTACTGGATAGTCTTTTATAGGACTATCCATTTTTCTTTCTTTGAGGAGCTATGAACTAAATTTTCACTTCAAATGACTGTATTCCTCACAAAGTAATTGATAAATATTTCCAAAACAAATATACTTTCTAGTAAAGGATATACTTTATTGACCGAATGCAAGTAAGCGATTTCAATAACGTTCGAAAATTTCCACAATTGAATAAGTTATAGGGGAAAGGTTGGCGTTTTTATGAAAAAATTATCTATTGGCGTTTTTACCTTCATGCTGTATTTCGTTCCATTATCAAGTACTTCACCCGGATCAGCAGAAGTAAAACCAGATTACAAGCTTTATGTGATGGCCCCATTGGGTGAAATAACAGATTGGGATGCATTTGAAGCAAAGTTGATTCAGTTGAAGGAAAATGGAGTATACGCAATAACGACAGATATCTGGTGGGGATTGGTCGAGAGTAAAAAAGATAATCAATTTGATTGGTCTTATTATAAAAAATATGGGGAGACAGTGAAAGCTTCCGGTTTAAAATGGGTGCCCATTTTATCTACACATCAATGCGGCGGTAATGTGGGAGATGATTGTAACTATCCCATCCCGAGTTGGCTTTGGAATATAGACTCTGCCGAAAACATGGCATTCAAGAGTGAAAGTGGTTACTGGAATAAGGAGGTACTTGCTCCTTGGTGGGAAGGTACAGCTGATCAATACGAAGAATTGTACAAATCCTTTGCAAAAAACTTTGCTGATGAGAAGGATTTAATAGCTAAAATATATCTAAGTGCAGGTCCAGCTGGGGAACTAAGATATCCCTCCTATCAAAATGCAGATGGCTGGGAATATCCTGAAAGGGGACAGCTTCAAGCTTATACAGAAGGGGCGAAACGGGATTTCAGGCTTACCATGAGAGAGAAGTATTCAACGATAAAAAAATTAAATGCTGCTTGGGGCAAAAATTATAAAAACTGGAGGGAGATTCAGCCGCCAGGTAACGGGGATGAATTTTTCACAAGAGGAGGAGCAGTCGACAAACAATTTGGAAAAGATTTCATGCAGTGGTATCAAGGTGCACTTGAAAAACATCTTTCAAAAATCTCGAAATTTGCCCATAAACATTTTGATGAAGTCTTTGGCGTACCAATCGGAGCTAAAATCTCAGGTGTCCATTGGAAAATGAACGATCCAGTAATGCCGCATTCAGCAGAATATAGTGCAGGGTACTATAACTACTCCCAACTACTGAATCAGTTTAAGAAATCCAATATGGCCCTCACGTTCACCTGTTTGGAAATGGGAGATCAAGACGCACATAATGCACCATCATATAGTGCTCCTAAAACGTTGGTGACCCATATTGCCACTTTAGCCAATCAAAAAGGAATTTCATTAAACGGGGAAAACGCACTCCCACTGATCAATAATGAATGGGGCTTTGACAATATAGCAGAAATGGTTTTTAACTATGATTTTGAGGGCTTTACCTTGCTAAGGATGTCATATTTATTCGATGATGAAGGAAATCCAACAAATGAGTTCAGGATGATGGCAGATAAATTGGAAGGCAAATCGATTCCAGTTACATTCACAGTTGAAAATGTACCTTCCAAACAGGGAGTCTACTTAATTGGGGATAGAGGAGAAATAGGCCGATGGAATCCAGAAGATTACGAATATAAACTCACACAAAATAAAGAAGGCAGCTGGAGCGGAACATTCCGTTTAGCCGCAGATCGATACTATGAATTCAAGTTCGTCATAAAAGATGAAAATGGTAATATTACTTGGCAAGATGGAGAAAATAATAGTTATAAAACTCCTTTGAATGGAATAGGAAACTATAAAACTTCATGGTAGAAGGTTATAGATAGAATCCTGTCGAAATGATGTCTTAAGTTTTATATGACTAACTAAGAAGGGATTGCGGGAAGAATATAAGGTATTGAAAGCTTTTCATCACAAGTTATCTCTACTATTTTTTGAAATGAATACAATGCAAAAACCATCTCCTGTGTAGAAGTACCAATTGAGCAAATTATCCAAATGAATAAAACCTCGATAAATAATGGGGAAATAATGGGGAAAATATTATTTAATACTTAATTGACCTGTACTTTCATTAAATAGACATGTGGACTATTTTTAGGACAAAACAATAAGAAAGGGAGGAATTGATACAAATGAAAACAATGATTACATGGACAGGGGAAATGGCCTTTTCTGGCACAACTCCGTCAGGACATGAAATAAAGATCGATGCTGCCGAAGAAGTAGGAGGAAAAAATAGTGGAGCAAGACCCACAGAGTTACTGTTACATTCCCTTGCCGGGTGCACAGGAATAGATATTGTAATGATTTTGAAAAAAATGCGATTTGAAACAATGGCCTTTCAAATAGAAATAGAAGGGTCACGGGCAGAAAACCATCCAAAACGTTTTACCGATTTTAATATCCACTATTTATTGGAGGGGGAACTGCCTGAAGATAAAGTGGTCCGTGCGATTCAATTGTCGAAAAATACCTACTGTTCAGTATATCACTCATTAAATGCCAACATTAAAATGAGCTATTCAATAAATGGAGTTAAAGGAAAACAAGAAATCTAAGCACTATCATTTATGAGTAAATTGTTATTAGATTTATCGTTTAAGAAAAGCAGCCTTCATTTCCTTAAAGAAATGGAGGCTGTTTTTGACTGGAATGAACGTTTTATAGAATGAATCTTTTTGTTTGTACAGTCAGTAAAGAGGTAACAAATATTAAAATATTTCAGTAAGTCACATTAAAAGCTATGCACAAAAGGTGACAACTGCAGAATCAATTCCTCTTAATGGTAATACAAGGCGTATTTCCCTAGGACATTAAATAATCAACTCTTTTCTCCAGTAAAGAAAATATTTACCTTCAAATTGTTTTTCAGGAAAGCTCACATCCCATTGTCCTGAACCATTTATCGGAATATATGGGTTTATTTAGTCACCAAGTAATCAAAATGTAATCGTTTGTCATTGGAATACCCTTGATGTTAAGAGTTTATCCATATAAACTTTATATATTATTGAGGAGTGGTTAAGTTGAAAGAGATAACAATTGACAAATTAATTTTTAAAAATCATTTATCGATGATTGAACAATATTCATTGAAAGATTTCATGTTTAAGTGGCTCGGCAGCCCCGACGAAGGATTAGATGATTTTCTTCCACTTAAATACACAGATGAAGTCTTTGCAAAAATGGAAACGACAATGGAAACAAAAATAAAGATCCACGGTGATGAGACCTTCAGATATGTCACCATTACGGAAGATAACCAAATTGTAATAGGTGGCTTAGACTCGAATCAAGAGTTAAAGTTTAGAATTTTGTCCTTGGAGGAGCGTTTGAAAAGCTACTAATGGCTTTGCTTGGCATGCTTTCAAGAATGAATCATATTTTCAGATAAAAATAAGGCCGTCCATATCATTTAGGAGATGGCCTTATTTTTGTTATTTAATAATTACCCTCCCCTTAGCGTTTGAACTGTACTCGAAAGTAAAAGGAAGCTGTCGATAATTAAAATTAATCATATTTTTTAATCCAAGCCAGTAATATTAGACTTAAGTGAGGTTTTTCTCTTGTTCGTTGTAATCCTAACCTTCCAAATGCTTCGGTGAGCGTGTAACTCTTTCATTCGTGAAATGTTTGGATTTATTTTACAATATAAAAACGATTATTGATTTGTCTTAGTGTATTATAGTAATGGAGTGGATTAAAACACTTGAGGGGGAATTGTGATGGGCGAAACGTTAGCGAGTTCAATCAAAACGCTTTTGAAAGAAACGTTTGAGGGACCCGGAAATGATGGGAGCTATTATACTGAATCAAGACCGAATACAGGGGTTTTTGGGACACTTGATGGTTTAACCGCAAAAGACGCTTCACTTTCCATAAATGGATCGACTATAGCTGCTCACTCAGACCACATACGATATTATTTATGGGTGATCCGCACAATGATCAGTGGCGCAGACTTTGAAAAAGATTGGGGCGAAAGCTGGACCATTGCTGCTGTTGATGAGGTGAAATGGGCTGAAATCAGGGAAGGATTACATAAAGAATATGTAACTCTATTGGCAGAAATCGATTCAATCGATTTAGAGGAATGGCTGACAAATGTAAATGCGACCATTGCCCACTCTGCTTATCATCTGGGAGCGTTACGGCAAATGATAAAAAGCCTTGAAAACGAAAAATAATCTTGAGGGTTTGAAAATGATTTCCTCTCCACTCTCCAGGCACCTCTTTCCGCGGACGGTCCGACCTCGGCGCTCTTTTCGCATGTGGAGGCTCGTGCTTTCCGTTCCAATCGACTGGACTTTTTTTCAAAGAAAAAACTGTAGGCTGGTCTCATTTCGAAACTTGTTTAAGACTAGTTTATCCTTTAAGTTTTTTACTTTGAAGAAATTTGCGACACTCCTGCCATAACTGGCTAGCCGAGACCCCAAAGACGCTTACGGCGAGGAGGGCTTGGGCAGACAGTCGGCGGAAAGGGAGCGTATTTCTGAAATCAACTGGCTCTTCTAACTACAGACTGAAAAAGGCCGCTAAATAGTGACTTTTTAGTTTGTAGACAAAAGGAGGTTCGGAATGCTCTCACACCGATCCATGATTTTAAAACCCTTAATGTTTTTTTACTGTAATCCTTATAGGATTGAGGTTTGCGACACTCCTACCGAATAACTGA
The DNA here is from genome assembly GCF_030348945.1 of Peribacillus sp. ACCC06369. Lineage (NCBI taxonomy): Bacteria > Bacillati > Bacillota > Bacilli > Caryophanales > Bacillaceae > Peribacillus > Peribacillus sp. ACCC06369. The sequence goes on along the minus strand of NZ_JAUCEN010000002.1, from coordinate 2,711,028 downwards.
CTTGGCAGACAGTCGGCGGAAAGGGAGCGTATTTCTGAAATCAACTGGCTCTTTTTTTGGCAAACCCAGCAAATGTTGCTGGGTTTATATTTATTTCGTTAAGGAGCTAATGTAGCGTTTTTAAGCATGAAAAAGAAATAGAAGAAGCTCTACTTTAATTTTAATCCAACAAGGCAAAATCCAGGTTAGGACAGGTTATACATTCAGAAACACATACCCATTTTGTTGGTTATTGTTGGATTGTGTCAGATTATCCTAAGAAACTTTTACATTTTAAAGGGTTCAAGTCGTAATTGGAGAAGTATTATTATCATGATGTTTTTTAGCCGAGGAATACTGACTGCATGAATTTCAACGTAAAAGGAGGGCTCTTAATTAAAAAACAGCTGTTTAAACTAAGTATATTTTGCTTTATATTCTTTGTTCAAACATTATGGTCTCCCGCTGTTTTTGCTGAACAAAAAACATTTATAATTGCTGGAGAAAGTGCTCTTGCTCCATTTTCATTTGAAAATGAAGCTGGTGAGCTGACAGGGATCAATATTGATTTAATGGAGGAAATAGCAAAATATAATGGCGTAGATTTCAAATATATTTCGATGGGGATGCAAGAAGCGGAAAAAGCCTTAAGTAATGGAACAATTGATGCAATTGTTGGAAGCACCTATAATACCGAAAAAGATAACCAACTTGATTTCACTCAATCCTATTTTACAATGTCCCAATCAATAATCATTCCTAGTAAAAGGAAACAGGATATTCATACGTTAACGGATTTACGTGATTCACATGTTGTCCTTGACTATAACACTCCAGTAATCAGTACATTTCTCAATATGAGGAATACAAATTTAACGACCGTTTCGAATCAATACTCGGGTATTTTAACATTATTGAACAACCGTGCAGATGTATTCATCGGAAACAAATGGACTGCAGGCTTCTATTTGAAAAAGTTCCGCCAAGAAAAGAATTACATCATTCTCGATGAAGTCATTGAACCCGCGGATTATACGATAGCAGTGAAAAAAGGGAATCAATCGCTTCTTTTCATGATGGACAATACACTCACAGAACTTAAAGCAAACCGAAATATCAACGGGATAATCGATAAATGGGTCATGCCACAGTCCAATCAAAAAATTGCCAGGCTGGAGCAATTCATATTCTGGTTGATCATAATCTTAACTGCGGTAGCACTTATCCTTCTAATCATTTACATATGGAATCAGAAGCTAAAAAAATCCGTTCATAACCAGACGTTGAAATTACATTTATTAAATAAGGATTTAGAGAAACAACGGCAAAACATCGCAAATGGTAAAGCGTTCAAAGATCAAATCTTAAACAATATCAATACTGGAATCATAACATTCGATCTCGATTTCATGATTACCAGCTGCAATGCAAAGGCTTCGGACATTCTCAACATTTCCAAGGAAATGATTCTGAATCTTATGAATCATTCGCAATTAATGAAGAATTTCGAAGCTTTCAATCAAGAACAGAATGAGGATAATCGTACGGGTACTTTTCGGATCTTGGTATTTAATGAGGAAAATGAACAGAAGGTGATTTCCTATTCGATGCATAAGATGTTCAATTCTGAAGAAATGCAAACCGGATACTTACTTTCCATGAATGATGAGACTGAAAAGAAAACATTGGAGAAAAAATTGGTCACACAAGAAAAGCTGCACGCTCTTGGACAACTAGTTGCAGGTGTCGCACATGAAATCAGGAATCCTTTAACATCTATCAAAACATTCATAGATTTACTTCCGAGTAAATATGATAACTCCCAATTCCGACAAGTGCTAATGGAACACTTGCCTACTGAAGTAAACCGACTGAATGCGATCGTTACCGATTTAATTGAATATGCACGTCCGCGCCCGCCAAATATAACGAATTGCTACGCACATGAACTTATATCATTACTTGCTTTTCATAAGGTGACAATGGAAAAGAAACAAATAAATTTCGAGCAGACGATTGATGATGACCTTATATTTTATATAGATTTACAACAAATTCACCAGGTTCTTTTAAACTTGGTGTTAAATTCGATTCATGCTGTTGAAGAAACCGAGGAAAAGAACATTAAAATCACAATTGATAAAGAGAACGAAAAGACAGGGCGGATTACCATATCCGATACGGGGAAAGGGATGAAACAGGAGGAACTGAACCATATTTTCGAACCTTTTTTCACAAATAAAGAAAAGGGAGTCGGTTTGGGGCTTACGTTATCTTATAGGCTAGTTAAGGAAAATAACGGAGATATCCATGTGAAAAGTTATCCTAATTCAGGAACGAAATTCATCATTTTACTACCTTTATATATCGAATAGAAGCTTGGAAGGAGGAAGAGTAATATGAAAATGCATGTATTGGTGATCGATGATGAACCTGCTATTTGCACCGCTCTTAGCTTTGCCTTGGAAGATTCTTATCAAGTCGTTACAACAACGGACCCGGATGAAGGTCTTCGAAAGATCGACAATCAGCCTTTTGATATTGTTTTACTTGATCTTAGAATAGGAAATAAAAGTGGACTTGATGTCCTACAGAAAATCAAACAAATAGCACCTAACGTGACAATCATCATGATGACTGCCTATTCATCCATAGAAACTTCCATCGAGGCCATAAAAAAAGGGGCCTACTACTATATTGAAAAGCCAATTAATATAGAAGAACTTTCTTTGCTCTTGATGAGGGCAGCCGAATTCAAACAGATGTCCAATCAATTGGAGACTTTACATGAAGAATTAGAGATTCAAAAGAGATTTGGTAATTTTCTTGGTAACAGCAAGGCGATGCAGCGTATTTTTTCAATGATCGAAAGAGTGAAAGATATTGATTCAAGTGTTCTTATCACGGGTGAAAGTGGAACTGGAAAAGAGCTGGTAGCCCGAAACATCCATACACTAGGAAGAAGGAAAAACAACCCCATGCAGATTGTCAATTGTGCAGCAATTCCTGAGATGCTGCTGGAATCTGAATTGTTCGGTTACGAGAAGGGAGCATTTTCCGGTGCAACTCAGAGGAAGGAAGGGAAATTCGTTGCTGCTAATGGAGGCATCCTTTTTCTGGATGAGATTAGTGAAATGCCACTTCCTCTTCAAGCCAAATTATTACGGGTATTACAGGAACGGGAAGTGACGCCTCTGGGATCCAATACAAAAATCTCACTGGATGTCCGTATTATAAGTGCAGCCAATAAAAACCTGGAACAAATGGTGATGGAAGGGGAATTTAGGGAGGATTTGTATTTCAGGCTAAATGTCATTCCCATCTCCATGCCGCCTTTAAGAGATAGAAAAGAAGATTTACCGATCCTTATGGATTATTTTATAAAAAAGCACGCTAGGGATATGAATCGTGAAGATAAGACGTTCTCGGCAACCGCACGTCGAATTTTACTGGATTATCATTACCCTGGGAATGTCCGTGAGCTTGGTAACATTATAGAATATGCTGTTGCCCTATCAAACTCGAAAAGCATGGAGGATACCGATTTGCCGCAATATGTTCAAGAACAGAAGTTCATTCTCCAGCCGGATGGCAATGACGATGATTTTAACAGTTTCAGGATTCCTATTGGCATATCCATGAAAGAAATAGAGGGAAAAGTTATAACGGCCACTCTTCAATACTGTAAAAATCATCGGCAAAAAACAGCTCAAATTCTAAAAATTTCAGAAAGAAGCCTTCGGGATAAAATTAAGCTCATTTCAAAAGAAGAATAAAAGACTTATAGTGGGAACCGGCATTTTTTTCTGGGTAACCGGCAAAAATTGCCGGTTTAAACGGGTATTCCAAACAATAAATCGGCAGGATTTGCGTTTTAAAGCAGAAAATCGACTTGGCATGATATTTGCATCTAAGTACATTAAGAAAGGAGGGCTACGATGAAAAATGGAGCACTCTTTATAAAAGTCGCTTTGTTATTTTGTTTCATGACAGGATGTTCTTTTATGAATGAGCAGCAGGAAATATCCAAACCTGCTACTACCTTGATTCAGAGTCAATTAACTTCTGAAGGACAGGATTTAAATAATAGGCTGCTAATCATTGCAACCGGAGATATGACAGGTGTTTATTTTTCATTAGGAAAAAGATTGTCAAACATGTATGAAAAATATAATGGAGCTGTTTCAGGAACCCAGGTAACCCATGCTTCTATCGAAAATACTGAATTGGTTAGCCGCCATCGGGCAGAAATTGGTTTTACCACAGTGGATGTACTTGATTTGCCTGAAACGGATAAATCCAAGTTAAGAGCTTTAACGGCCCTATATTCCAATTATGTTCAAATTGTTACTACTAAACAAAATGATATTGATTCCTTAGAAGATTTAGTTGGTAAACGCATTAGTGTGGGTACGACAGGAAGCGGTACAAGGCTTATTGCAGAACGGATACTGTTAGAATCTGATTTGCCGACCGATCAATTGAATTTATCCTATCTTTCTTTTTCTCAATCAGCAGAAGCATTACGAAATGGTACCATTGATGCAGCTTTCTTTTCTTCGGGACTTCCGAATAATGAAATCGCTTTCATATCCAATCAGACGGAGCTGACTTTCATACCAATACCGGGGGAGGTCATTGAACGTCTTCAAAAACAATATGGAGTTTATACTCATAATGAAATTCCCAGAGATACATACAAGGGAATGAAAAAAAATGTCCAAACGATATCAATTAAAAATGTCCTGGTAACCTACAAGGAAATGTCTGACCCGCATGCTTACAATCTTGTGAAAACATTATATGAACATCTGCCTGAACTGCAGCAAACACATCCGGCGGCTTCTGATATTTCAATAGAGGAAGCAACCAAACAAGTTCCAATGGATTTTCATTCAGGGGCCATGAATTATTTTACTGAACAAGGAATGATTGAAAATCAATGAAAAACGGGAGGTAATGACTTTGAAAAAACTAATATGTCTTTTATCGATAATCGCATTGATCGCACTTGCGGGGTGTGGTAATCCTACTCCGCAAAAGCCGGGGGAATCTGTTCAAACGAGTACAGGTGAAAAAGGGGAGAAGAAAATAACGATAGCCGGTAATGGCGGGGTCATCGAAAGCGCCATCCGAGATGTGATCGCTCCAAAGTTCAAAGAAGAAACGGGAATCACTGTTAATTATATTTCCGGTTTATCAGGTGAAATCCTTTCTAAAGTGGAATTACAGAAGAACGCTCCGCAAATAGATGTTGCCCTTTTTGTACCGGTTGATGTAATACGCGCTAAGGAGAAGGAACTGATCGTACCAATTGATGAGTCCAATGTTCCCAATATGAAATCGGTGGATCCCCGATTCATTCCGATTGAAAATGCTGCCGCGCCAGCATTCGGCTTAGTCATTGCACCAGCTTATAATACGGAAACCTTTAAAAAGAAAGGGTTAAAATCAATCGAATCATGGAATGATCTTGTCTCCCCGGATTACGAGGGTAAAACGGCATTTTCAGATATTACGAATGACTGGGGTTTCAATACCCTTAATGGTCTGGCGATTGCAAACGGCGGCAGCACGGAAGACATGGAACCAGGTCTTGAAAAGGCAAAAGATCTTGCAGGATACTCCAATACATTTTATAAAAACTCAACGCAAATGATGCCAGCTATCCAACAGGGAGCTGCTGACGTAACGGTCATGGGTAGTTATTCCATAGGTGAACTAGCCGTTTCAGGAATTCCTATTAAGATGGCGGTGCCTAAAGAAGGTGTGCCGCTTCAAGCTTTCAGCGCTGGTCTAGTGAAGAATACGCCTAATAGCAAAGAAGCCCTAGAATTCATCAACTATGTAGTCAGTGAAGAAGCACAAGCACTAATTTCCGAAAAAGGATTTTATCCGACGGTGGAAGGCATGAAAATCCCAGAGAAATATGAAGAGTCAATCGGCCTTAAAGCAAGTGATAAAACATTCAAACCTGATTTCGCCAAGTTTGCAGAAATCCGTGCTGAGGTGTCAGACAGATGGGCGAAAGAGGTTACTCCTGAATTAGGGAAAAAACTCAAATAATAAGGAGCGTGTTGATCACATGGAAGTATTAAAAAAAGATATGGAAATTAATAGACAACACCTGGAGGCAGTTCAGGGGGTTGGGTCAAATAAAAATGATGTAGAGATAAAAGGAGCGTTTAAACAATTTGGCTCGAATGTGGTCCTGAATGGTATTGATCTGGAGGTGAAACAAGGAGAGTTACTCACTCTTCTTGGGCCTTCAGGGTGCGGAAAGTCCACAACCTTGAACCTCATTGCAGGATTCCTCGATGCAGACCGGGGAGAGGTCCATATTAAAGGAAATAATGTTACGAAGGTTCCTCCTTATAAGAGAGATTTAGGCATGGTTTTTCAAACGTATTCACTTTTTCCCCATATGACAGTCTATGAAAATTTAAGCTTTGGCTTGAAGCTGCGCAAGATCGGTAAAGCTGAACAAAAAAAGAAGATAAGTAAAGCGCTTGAATTAGTGAAAATGTCAGGATTGGAGAATCGTTATCCAAGAGAATTATCAGGAGGTCAGCGTCAGCGTGTTGCGATTTCCAGGGCACTTGTAGTTGAACCGGAGCTCCTTTTGCTGGACGAACCCCTTTCAAACCTTGATGCAAAACTGCGCCATGAACTTAGGGCCGAGATAAAGCGATTACAAAAGGAAATTGGCGTAACGACCATTTTTGTGACCCATGATCAAGAAGAAGCACTTTCCATGTCTGATCGAGTCGTGGTGATGAATGCAGGGAAAATTGAACAAATCAGTACTCCGACTGATATTTACAATCATCCCAAGACAGAATTCGTCTTTCAATTCATCGGTAAATCGAATTGTTTTGAAGGGAATGTCTCTGCTGTGGACAAGCGGAAAGTGTCAGTCAAGATAGGTTCTGATATCACACATGTAGACGCAGATAATATCATGGGAAATGATAATGATTTGAAAACCGGAGATGAGGTGAAGCTTTATATTAGACCAGAAAAACTGCAAATTTTTTCTGCGGATGACACCTCCTTATCACATTTGGATTTCCATCGTGCCAAGATTAGCCAAATTAACTATCTTGGTACCTCATGGGAAATCAATGTTCTATTACAGAGTAAAAGTATACAAGTATTGACTTCCGCTTTTGATTCATCATGGCAAAATGGAAGTGAGGTGTTGATAGGATGGAGCCCATCAGAAGTTATGCTAGTCAAGAAATAGAACGGGAAAAGAATCCGATTGAGCCGCAAAAGGAACCTAAAATCAAGAAAAGGAAGGTCTGGGTGCCGGGATTACTCCTTTTAACGCCGATTCTACTTTTCATATTTGGTTTCTTCGTCATACCGATGTTATACATTTTATATTTAAGCTTCATCTCCACTGATAATCTTGGAGGAGCGGATGCCGTTTATAGCCTAAAAAACTATACACAATTATTTTCAGATAGCTATTACTTATCATCTTTGTGGCTGACAGTGAAAATCAGCTTATATTCGGTCTTGGTTGCTTTATTTCTTGGATATCCGGTAGCTTTGACGATGGCCAAAAGTTCAGCGCGGATCAGAGGGTATATCACTCTCTTGATCGTGTCACCACTCCTTGTAAGTATAGTGGTCCGTAATTTTGGCTGGTACCTCTTGCTATTACCTAATGGAACGATTAATCAAACCCTGATGGCCCTTGGCATAATAGATGCACCATTGAAGCTATTGTTTTCGGAAATCGGAGTTGTAATTGGACTATCCAATGCATATCTACCTTTCATGATCTTATCCATCGTTGCCAGCTTATATAATATTGATCCTTCCCTGGATAAGGCAGGAGCCATACTTGGGGCAAGCCCATTCAGAAGGTTCTTTTCCATTACATTGCCGCTAAGTATCCCTGGTATAGTATCTGGTTGCATTCTTGTATTCAGTTTGTCAATGAGTGCTTATGTTACGCCTGCACTTATGGGGGGAGCCAATGTGCCCGTGATGCCTGTTGTCATCTATGATCAAATAAATAACCTGCTGCATTGGACATTCGGATCTGCTCTTTCTTATATTCTATTAGCCACCACCGTCATATCAGTAGCCGTCTTTACCAGAGTGTTTGAAAAAGGGAAATTCAAGGAGGTATTCCGATGATGAAAACGTTTGGCGGCCTTCGGATTGCCGTAGCCGTGTTGGCGATTATTTATATCTTGATCCCGCTCATTGTCGTTATTCCCGCTTCTTTTACAAGTGCCAATTATCCAAGTTTTCCGGCAGATGGTTTCTCACTGCAATGGTATGGCAAGATCTTGGAGCGTCCAGAATTTTTGGAAGCATTTTTGAATAGTGCGAAATTTGCAGCATTAGCTGCCCTATTCTCCGTCATATTCGGAACTTTGGGGGCCCTTGGCATCGCAAAGTATGATATACCGGGAAAATCATATATTACGGCCCTTTTAACTTCTCCATTAAGTGTACCGCAATTAGTCTTAGGGATTGCACTGTTAATGTACTTTACACCAATGATGCTAGCCGGTACTTCTGCCGGATTCTTGATTGCCCATATCGTCATTTGCATACCATATGTAATGCGCCTGGTATTAACCGGTCTTAGTGGATTTGATTATAATCTTGAACGGGCTGCGGCCATACTTGGAGCCAATCCATTAACAGTATTCATGAAAGTGACACTGCCGCTGATTGGGTCCGCGGCAATCTCTGGGGGATTATTCGCATTTTTGACATCATTTGATAATGTAACCGTCTCACTCTTTATGGTATCACCTGAAATGAGAACGTTGCCGATCGAGATTTTCTCGCAAATGCAGGATGCCTACAATCCGATTGTTGCTTCCGTGTCAAGCGTGGTTATATTCATATCAGTTCTTCTAATCGTCATACTTGAAAAAATTCAAGGTGTCGGAAAAGTTTTTGGTGGTTCCCATCATACAAACGGATAAAAGGATATAAGGATATGACAATGGATCATGCTGCCTAAGCTCGGTTTTTGATTTCATCTAAACGTTCCATTTAAGTGATCCAAACATCTTTTAGCAGACAATAGTGGGGCCGTTAGGATAGGGACAGAAGGATTAATTTGCTTTGCAACATGCTCCATACTATATTGTGAAAGCAAAATCACTTCTGTCTTTCCATCTAATTGTTTCACCATCTTTTTAACCCGATCGTCATGCTCCTTTCTTCTTCCTTGAGACAATAAATGGATGATTCCGGGATCCACCAAAGATACGATCTTACAGTCCGGATTCTTATCTAATAAATAATTTTGAAGGGCGATGGGTGTTTCTTTTACGGTTGAAATCAGGCCGATGGTAGAATAGCGAAGTGCTTCATCAAGCATGGCCTCATCTGAACGAAATAACTTTACAGGGTAAAGAGGTTGTAAAATTGAAGTGATTCCATTAAAAGCAGAGCAAGTAAGTTGGATGCATGAAACGCGAGAATCATAGGCTAAATTCACTAATGCAGAAAAGCGGCGAATGATTTCCGGAGTTAACTTGCCGCTCTTTTCCATCAAGGCGAGAAGTCCCGTGTCCATGAAATGAAGGAGTTCAATGTTTGGAGCAACTGTCTGAAAGGCCCTTTCTATTGGTTTTAGTGCAGTTGTGGTTGCGTGAATCAATGCGATTTTCAATAAAAACCCTCCTTTATTCTTCATCATTATATCTAGCTGAATCATAAAATTCCATTATATTACATGCAAATGATGCTTTTCCCATTTACTATAATCATGAACGGAAGTGAGAAGCATGGAGAAAGAAGCCTTACATGACCTTAGTCAGGTAATTCCAGGTGATAGAATGTTCCTTGATTTAGCAGAAAGGTATTGTTATAGCTATGACGCTTCTTTTGGAGAATTTTTACCTGAAGTCGTGATACAGCCCAAAAACGCCGAAGAAATCAGTGAAGTGGTTAAATTGGCTAATATACACAAAATACCTGTTTACCCTAGAGGATCTGGTACTTCGCTAAGTGGCGGCCCTTTACCAGTTAAAGGGGGTATGGTTCTTGATATGACCCTTTTACGAGATAAATTGATCATCGATCGGGAAAATATGCTTGCCATTGTCTCTCCGGGTGTGATTACGGCAAATATCCATAAAAAGGCGGAAGAAGCCGGCTTGTTCTATCCTCCAGATCCAAGCAGTTCAAATGTTGCCACAATAGGCGGGAATCTATTGGAAAACTCCAGCGGTCCAAAGGGATTGAAATACGGAACGACCAAAGAATATGTGATAGGCCTTGAGGTGGTCACCCCAACGGGAGAAATCATCCGTACTGGCGGAAAGACCGTGAAAAATGTAACAGGGTATGATTTAACCCGATTGATCGTAGGATCGGAAGGTACCTTGGGCATCGTTACAGAGGCAATCATTCGTTTAATCCCAAAACCGCAAGCTAAACAAACCTTTGTTGCCCACTTCAATCATTTGATTGACTCCGGCCATGCCATTACCAGCATATTATCGTCAGGAATTCTACCATCAGCCCTGGAATTGATGGATAATGCGTGTATCCGTGCTGTTGAAAGCTATCGACCTTCTGGCTTGCCTCTTCAAGCAGAAGCCATCCTTATCATAGAAATAGATGGTCACCCTTTGGCGATTGAGGAAGAAATAATTAAATGCGCCGATTTATGCAGGGCAAAGGGTGCTTCCTACGTCAAGATAGCGGAGACAGAGGAAGAACGCCAAACTATTTGGAGTGCGCGTAAATTGGTTTCCCCGGCCATTACACAAATGGGTCCTACAAAGATTTCTGAAGACGCGACTGTTCCACGCAGTCAAATTCCGGCGATGATGGAGAGATTAAACCGAATCCGGGAGAAATACGGGTTGAACTTGGTTGTTTTTGGTCATGCAGGAGATGGGAATTTGCATCCGAACATCATTACTGATAAACGAAATATTACGGAAATGAAAAAAGTGGAGCTTGCAGTCAGTGAAATTTTTGAAGCCGCAATTGAACTAGGCGGAACACTTTCCGGTGAACATGGAATCGGTACATTAAAGTCACCATATATGGAAATGGAATTAGGTATAACAGGGGTGAATATGATGAAAAAAATTAAAGAAGCATGGGATCCCAATAATATCCTTAATCCAGGAAAGATTTTTCCTGATAAGGGCCAGACAAGGGTCGTGTTGGTTACATGAACCTACCCGTCAAAGTGAACGAGACAAATGCAGCGGTCCAAAATTTATATTCAGATGCCTATGATTGGACAAACCAATGCGTAAAATGCGGTTACTGTTTACCAGCATGTCCTACATACGAATCAATGGGTGTAGAATCAGCCTCTCCACGCGGTCGAATCAATCTAGTGAAAATGGCGGCCGAAGGGAAAATAGATTTCCAAAAAGATTTATCTGAACCGATCGACCTATGCTTAGGCTGTCGTGCTTGTGAAACCGCATGTCCTGTTGGTGTGCCATACGGACATATACTGGAAGCGGCAAAAGAAGCCATTGAAAACTCCGCGCCAACAAACCAAAAAACTAAAATGACGAAGATCAAAAAACTGGCATTGGTTCATCTTTTCCCATATCCAAAACGAATGAATAGGATTGGGAGTGCAGTCTTTCTTTATCAAAAAACAGGGTTATCCAAACTTATCCGGACATCCAATGTACTGCATAAAGTTTCACCTGCCCTTGGACATTTAGAACAAGCACTCCCTGCTATCGAGTCGTCCTCCAAACGAATCCGGACAGGTACGATAATACCCGCAAAAGGGGAAACGAAATTAAGGGTGGCATTTTTTGCAGGGTGTATCATGGATTCCATGATGTCACGAATCAACCGTCTAACCATCGAGCTGCTCACCTTGGTGGGATGTGAGGTCATCCTCCCTGAAAATCAGAATTGCTGCGGTGCCCTGCATTCCCATCAAGGCGAAACAATACAAGCGCAAGCATTAGCGAAGAGGAATATCCTTGCTTTCATGGAGGCAGATGCTGATGTAATTGTAAATAACGCAGGAGGCTGCGGTGCTTCGCTTCTTGAATATGGACATCTATTGGCAGATGATCACGAATGGGCTGGAACAGCAAGGGAATTCTCAAAAAAATCAAAAGATATCAGTCAAATCCTTTATCAATTGGGTCCACTTCCCTATACTGAAGAATGGCAAGGCATCGTTTCTTATCAAGATTCCTGTCATTTACGCAATGTTCAAAAGGTCCAAAAGGAACCTCGATTATTATTGCAATCCATACCAGGAATTTCCTATGTGGAAATGGAAGGGTTTGACCGCTGCTGTGCATCTGGAGGTATATACAATCTTCTCCACTTTGATGAATCCATGAAAATTCTTGATGAAAAAATGAAGAACCTAAAAGAAACGAAAGCCACTACCGTAGTGACCGTCAACCCTGGCTGTCAAATGCAAATGAGCATTGGCATTCAAAGGGAGGGAGCAACAAACCAAATGAAAAGTATGCACCTTGTTGAAATACTCGCCAAGGCATGCGGCCTGGATTGATAAAAAGAATACAGAAACTTCTTTGGACATTAAACGTCAGTATTTCCTGCTCTTATGCGAAAATACAGACGTTTTTATTTTTCAATTAATAGTGACCATGTTAGTAACTTGATCTTACTCCATTAAAGATGTAGGTGGAAAAAGCCTTGGGAGAGCAATGATGCAGTGCAATATGTACGGATGAAAGATTGATTAACATTATTGACTAAAATGATTAAGGCAGATTTTTCTTTATCCTTATCGGGGCAGGTTAGTAAACAGTATGTTAGTTGCACGTTAGATACATATGAAAAAAAAACCGTTCAATTTATTGAACGGATAGAATCAAATTAGATTTGTTAGTAAATGAACTTAAATTCCTGTCTTTATGCCAAAACCTATTAAAATTAAGCCAGTTGATTTTTGGAATGCTTTCTGGAATTTGGAGTTGTTCATCCATTTTTTTGCGTAATCAATTAGATAAACAAGAAATAGAAACCACAATACCGCGAGTAAGGTTAAGATGAAGGCTAAGATAATCAATTGCTGGTTTACATTTCCGGTCAAATTGATAAATTGCGGCATGATTGTTATATAAACTAAAACGGTCTTTGGATTAAGAATATTATTAAGTAATGCTTGCATAAAGGAATCTTTATTATGCCGATTTGAATACTTTGTAGGTGTATTTGCCTGTGCTCGAATTTCTTTTAAAGAAAAAACGCTTTTAGCAAAAAAACTTTTTATCCCTAAATAAATTAAGTAGGCAGCTCCCAAATATTTGATTGTACTGAAAAGAATCACAGACTTTGCAATGACAACAGATAATCCAAGAATAGCAATAAGCGTCCAAAAAGAAAGTCCCGTTGCCATTCCGAGAACAGTATAACGTCCCGCTTTTGGACCATAGCTAAGCGTATTTTTCACTAAGAGCATAGTATCTGCTCCTGGTATAATAACCATCATTGCAACTATTGATATGTATGTAAGTAAGCTATCCATACTATTTCTCCCTCCTCTTTTTATAGTGACTACTTAAGTAACTACTTATGTAAGTATATTAGATGATTATGGAAAACGTCAACAGATTTTGCTAAAATATCAGTTACAAAGGTAGCAACTAAGGTTGTGTTGGAGGGTTTATGAAAGAAAACATTTTAGAAACATTAAAAAACCTAAATTTTACCGAATATGAAGCGAAAGCATATCTTACCTTATTGGAAGAATCGCCATTAACAGGATATGCAGTAGCAAAATACTCTGGTGTTCCACGTTCAAGAGTATATGAAATTCTGGACAGTCTCGCAATAAGAGGGGATATTCTGGTTAGTCCTGGAAATACACCACAGTATACTCCTGTTCCTGCAAAGGAGCTAATAAAAAACCGTCGAATGAAAGCAGAAGAGAATTTTGAACTGGCAGAAAAATCATTGGCGGAGTTTGAACGTTCTGCAAATGACCGTGAAAATATCTGGAATATCATGGGACGCAACGAAATACTCGATAAGGTAAAAGCCTGTATATTATCTGCTAAAAAAAGAATACTCTTAGAGATTTGGGAAGACGAATTCGAAGTATTAGAATCTGAACTAAGACAGGCAGCAAATAGAGGGGTCAATGTAACAATTATTGCCTATGGGGAGATCGTCTGTGATTTTGCTAATGTTTACCTCCATTATATGGGTTATGAAATTACAGAAGAGTATGGTGGGCGATGGCTTGTTATTAGTGGAGATGACTCAGAAGTAGTAGCAGGTATTGTCTCGCTTGGTAAAGATAGCCGTGCAGCGTGGACAATGCATGTAGGTTTAGTAATGCCCATTACAGAAGTCATGATTCATGATTTGTATCTCATGGAAATCATGGAAAAACATAGAGAACTTTTAGAAGAAAGTTTTGGTGAAAACCTCGCCAATTTACGTAAAAAATTTTCTATCCATCCAGATTACAAAAAACATTATGTGGACTAGATTTCCGCTATTTTTGTCTGTTTTTTACAACAAAAGAAAAGATACTTCACAGTCAACTATAGGGGCATGAATCCAGGCGGGATTTATGCCTTTTAATGCTGAAATTACTTATTGAGCCATAGGGTGCAGGTAAGTTGAAGAAGAAAAGCATGTGCCCCCAGCACCCGACTATTGAAGATATAGCAGCTGTGTAAGAAATTTAACTATATTAAGATATGGAAAAGGGTATAATAAGTAATGTAATAAACCATTCTTGTAATGGGATTATTGTAGTATCGGATTTACATTTATGAATTTCCGGATATATACATAAAGACAGAAGGAGAAATGATTCGTTTGAATAACAAAGAAACAAAAGGTATCGAGTTACCTGCCAACTATGAGGAATTAAAAAAATCTGCCAATCGCAAATCTAATTGGAGAGAACGTTTAGATGCGATCGAAGAGTTAGGCCAGTCAAAAAATAAACAAGTAATCGATATTCTCACACATATTATGGATAGTGATTCTGTATATAAAGTTCAAGAGGCCGCCTACCGTCAATTGAAAAGATTAGGCGAAGATGTTCAATTGCCTGCAAGGAAAAAGGGCGAATTGGTTAAGGGATTAACCAAAATTTTGGTAAGGATCAAGAAGAGTTTACCAGAAAATCACACATATACTGAATTCAAAGAGAAGCTTCAGAAGATGAGAATGGATATATATGATACCTATGAGGGTGAAAAAGGAGCAGACTTTGATAAGTGGCTTGAAAACACTTGGTCAACTTTATCAAAAAGATAAAACTCCATACCAAAAATGAAAACAAGTAATATTGGATCTAGGAGCAAAATTTTTGCTCCTTTTTCTTATGTGTAAAAACTAAAATTGTAGCTGGGGTATGATAATATGTTTAAAAGAGGAAGCATTTGGCTATTTGACTAACATTTGTGACCACGGTGGACAACGATAAATACATACGAATTTAGGGGAGAAATGATGACTGATTATATAGAAGTTTGGAAAGAAGCCATGGTAGATCATACCGGAAAAATACCTAACAGGCTTAAAGATGATGCAGCAGAAGAAGCCTTTTGGTCTTCCAGGGTTGAAGGGAAAAAACATCATAAAGCGGACCCTTATGCAAAACTTGTGCAACAAGAGTTACTGGCTTTATTAAATTCAGATGATCATATATTGGAAATCGGCCCTGGCTGGGGCAATTATACATTTGATATTGCAAAAGAAGTCAGAAAGATGACTTGTATTGATAGTTCAAAAAGCATTATCAGTTTTTTGAAATCTCAGGCGAACGAAAAAGGTTTCGAAAACATAGATTTGATCCATGATAAGTGGGAAAGTGAAACGAAAAGGGACAAATATGATGTGGTATTTGGTTTTAATTGTTATTACCGTATGCAAGAAATCGGTCATACCTTATTAAAAATGAATGAGTCAGCAACCCGTTTAGTTATAGTCGGTATGACAACAGGACCAGAAAAACCTCATTATATGGAATTGAAGGAACGAGGATATAACATCAACTTAAGAAAGCGGGATTACATACACATCTTGAATGTATTGTATCAACTTGGAATATTGGCGGACTGTAAGATCGTGAAATTGAAAAGTAAAAAAATATATTCAACATATGAAGAAATGATTCGCGATAACACTACAAAAATTCTCGATGAACAATATTCCCATGATGAAGTAAAAACCATCCTTAATAAATATGTGGTGGAAAAAGAAGGAGTTTTCGAATACGAATATCCGTTTCATGCAGCTTTGATGTATTGGAATCCAAGGTGAAATTACATACTCTAGTACCTTTTTTCCTGAATTCTTTTTGAGGTCCTTCAGGAAAAAAGGTATTTTTCTGTTGGATATTCGCAAAATATACTGAACACGCGACTAAAAACCAATAGGAAAACGGAGAGTGAATAAAAAATGAAAGAAATATCCGAAAAGAGATTTTGTGAAAATTGTAAAAAGGAAACAGTTCATACAGTAACGGAAGATGCATTAGAAATAGAATATTCCTGTAATGAGTGCAGTCGTCACCAAGAGGTTTTCAAGACATTTTTTTAGAAAGTATTCGAGTTGGAAAGGAATGTTCTTTAAGTGGAAAGGTTTGAATTCAGGGAAACAATTCCACTTATTAGATTTTTTAAATTTCAGGGAAGTTTCAGGAGTTGCTTACTATAAATGACGTAAGACTTAGTCTAGAAGGGTTCAAGGGGACTTTCGAAATAAAACAAAGCAATAGGCATTCCTACATATTACGGATATAAAAAAGAGAAAATCGAGCTTAATTTATACAGGGGAACTGTTGAAATCATGAGATTTCCGACGAATCGGGATTAAAGTCGAAATGCTATTTCTATAAGAAGGGGGTCTTTTTTATCATGCGAAAATGATCTTTGCTTATGTTTAGCTTGGGACTCCAATGTTAATAAAGACAATCATTTAAAAATATAATGAACAGATTATATTTTTTGAAACTTTATTTCAACGGCATGCAATATGTGATATATTGCATATTAGATATTGGTATTTTGAGGAGGACAAAGCCGTTGATACATTCGGATTCAACACAAAAAATCAAGCGTACTTCTGTACGTGAAGAAGCTTACATAATCTTGCGGGATTGGATTGTCCAAGGGATACTCACGCCAGGTCGACAATTACGAGACAAAGAATTAGCCGAACAATTAGGAGTAAGCCGTACCCCTATTAGAGAAGCACTATTAAGGCTAGAGGATGAGGGTTTTGTAGAGACCAAGCCGAGCCGTTCAACTATTGTTTCCCCCATTCGATTCGATGGGGTATTAAATGTATATTCCATTGTTTGGACACTGGAAAAATTAGCTATGAAACAGGCTTTTGAAAACTTTGAAGATAAACACTTAATGGAGATGGAAGCCATCAATCATGAAGTGAAAAAAGCAATTGACGAGGGAAATCAAATAGTAGCCGTCCAGAAAGATAATGACTTTCACTCCATTTACATCAATCTTACTACAAATGATGAATTAAAGCGGATTCTATCGGGATTAAAACAAAAACTTATACGGATAGAACTGTATTATTTCGATCAGGTAAGTGATGTTCATCATTCCATTGATGAGCATAATCAGATCATTCAGGCTTTAAGGCAAAAAAATCTCACCAAGGTGCTTGAAGTGATAGAAAAGAATTGGAAAGAAAGCTTTTTAAGAATTCAAGCCCATACGGAATGTGTAAAAAGCGAGGAAGAAAAAAATGAGTAATGATGGTTTAGTTGAGGTATCACCTTCAAGAAAAAGAGGGATTTCCCTGGTACTTACCGGCGCTGCGTTATGGGGAATATCTGGAACGGCAGCTCAATATCTATTTCAACGGCAAGGGTTCAGTCCTGAGTGGCTCACGGTGGTACGCTTATTGCTTTCAGGCTTAATCCTGTTGGGGGTCGCTTATAATAAAGATAGACAGAAGGTTTTTGGAATCTGGAAAACGAAAAACGATGCGCTTCAAATTATCCTTTTTGCTATTCTGGGAATGCTCGCTGTTCAATACACCTATTTTGCAGCAATTGAACATGGCAATGCAGCGACTGCCACTGTCCTACAATACTTAGCGCCGGCCCTGATCACTTGTTATTTAGCCATTCGTTCCAAACGTTTTCCCACCATTACTGTGAGTGTAGCAGTAATCATAGCGATTTTAGGCACTTTTTTGCTTGTGACGGGAGGAAGCATACGTACCCTCTCCATTTCCGGGTGGGCAGTATTTTGGGGAGTAACATCAGCATTTGCACTGGCTTTCTATACATTGCAACCTTATAAACTCCTTTCAAGATGGGGTTCAATGATTGTTGTGGGATGGGGCATGTTGATTGGAGGTATTTGTTTTAGTATGATCCATCCTCCGTGGGCAGTTGAAGGCAATTGGACTTTATCTTCTTTTTCAGCGATTTTGTTCATCATCATTTTCGGTACGATCATTGCCTTTTACTTTTATTTGGAAAGTACAAAATACATCACGGCTTCAGAGGTAAGTTTATTTGCTTCTGTTGAGCCATTATCCGCAACCTTAATATCCGTGATCTGGCTGAATGTAACATTCGGTTTTGCCGAGTGGTTTGGCACGTTTTGCATTATAAGCACCATTACGATTTTATCGATAGTAAAAAACAAGTAGTGCCAGTTGTAAAACGGGCAAAATAATTCAACCTATCTGTAGTTATTTAATACTAGACTAATAAACTACCATGTAGGTGAATGGAGCAAAAACATTCACGAAATG
Source organism: Peribacillus sp. ACCC06369 (assembly GCF_030348945.1). Taxonomy (NCBI): domain Bacteria; kingdom Bacillati; phylum Bacillota; class Bacilli; order Caryophanales; family Bacillaceae; genus Peribacillus; species Peribacillus sp. ACCC06369. The sequence continues at coordinate 2,692,329 of NZ_JAUCEN010000002.1, read as the reverse complement.
CTTAACCGGTTTTGGGGGTTTTAGGTAATAGCAGGTTTTTGAAAAAGCAATTACACAACATGTGAATTGCTTTTTTTGTATTTTACGAGTGAGCGCAGGGCATTTAGACCACGCCATTCAAATCGATAGTTAGCTTTTTCAACAATCCAGCAGGATCATCTCCCTAATAACTATGTATTCAAAGTAATAAAAGGAGAAATGACATAGGAATCGAAATATAGATAAAAGTATGGAAAATGAAAATGAGACTTTGGTCGTTAACTGACACTCAAAAGGAGATTTTATATGTTTACTAGAGAAGCCATTGCATCTTTTAATGAATTGGAATGCTCGTTGTATGGTTATATTACCAAAAACGCAGAAAAGGTCACATATATGAGGATAAGGGAACTTGCAGATGAGACACATGTTTCTACCTCCACCATCCTTCGTTTTTGCAGGAAGGTTGATTGCGCTGGTTACTCGGAATTTAAAGTGAAGCTTAAGATGTATATAAGCGAGAAACAGCATGTCAAGCTAAAGAGTACCCAGCATTCTCTGTCGGAATTTGTAGAGAGGACGCTAAAGGGAAGCTTCGAATCCTATATCCAAGAAACGGCGAGGTTGATTTCCAAAGCGGATAGTGTCATTTTTCTTGGAATTGGGAGCTCGGGTATTATGGCTGAATATGGATCGCGCTATGTTTCCAGTCTTGGGAAATCCTCCTTATACATAAAGGATCCTTTCTTTCCAATCCATTCGAAGTATTCAAGTAACAGTGTAACCATTGCTTTGAGCGTATCTGGAGAAACGTCCGAGATCATTGAGCTTATCAAATGTTTAAAAGAAGAGGGCAGTACCATTGTCAGCATAACAAATAATAAAGTCAGTACGATTGCAAGGATTTCCGATTTGAATATATCCTATTTCGTAACAGAGGAATACAGCGGTAAATCTAATATAACGACTCAAATTCCGGTCGTTTATCTTTTAGAGGCGATTGCAAAGGAAATATACAAAATATAGAGTAACATCCTGTTTCTTTTATGTAACAGATGACAACTGACGTCACAAAAAACAGAAAGGGTGAATCGTATTTACCACGCTGTTGAAAGCGGATACAATTTCTTTAGAAAGAGGTGAAATAATGATTCATCAAAAGAGTGAACGCTTCCCAGATGGCTTTTTATGGGGCTCCGCATCAGCAGCATACCAAGTGGAGGGAGCGTGGAATGAGGATGGTAAAGGTCTTTCCGTCTGGGATATTTACGCGAAATTGACTGGAACGACTTATGACGGGACGAACGGTGATGTGGCGGTTGACCATTATCATCGATACAAGGAAGACATTGCCTTGATGGCTGAAATGGGATTGAAGGCTTATCGCTTTTCTGTGGCCTGGAGCCGGATTTATCCTGAAGGGAAAGGGGAAATCAACGAAGCGGGACTGAGATTTTACGATGAACTTATTGATGGACTGCTAGAACACGGCATTGAACCCATTTTAACGGTCTACCACTGGGATGTTCCCCAAGCATTAATGGAGGAATATGGTGCCTGGGAATCAAGGGAGATCATCAATGACTTCAACGAATATTGCATAACACTGTTCAAACGCTTTGGGTCCCGTGTTAAGTATTGGGTCACATTGAATGAGCAGAATGTTTTTATCGGATTGGGGTACCGTACAGGGCTGCACCCGCCGGGGGTGAAAGATTCAAAAAGGATGTATGAAGCCAATCATATTGCAAACTTGGCAAATGCTAAAGCCATTCAATCATTCAGAAGGTTCGTACCTGATGGCAAGATCGGGCCCAGTTTTGCTTTTGGACCGACATATCCATTTACTTGTGCTCCAGATAATATCCTTGCATATGAAAATGCCGAGGATCTCAATAACCATTGGTGGCTGGATGTGTATTGCTGGGGGACTTACCCTAAGATAAGCATGAAGTATTTACAGAGAAATGATCTGGCTCCGACCATCATAGATGGGGACATGGAACTTCTTGCCTTTGGAAGGCCTGACTTCATCGGAGTCAATTACTACCGAACGGGAACAGTCGAAATAAACCCGCTCGACGGAATTGAACTGGGAGCCATGAATACGACCGGAAAGAAAGGGACATCAGAGGAAAGCGGAGTTCCTGGGCTATTCAAGTCGAAGAGAAATCCTCACTTGGATGCAACGAATTGGGATTGGGAAATCGACCCGACTGGCCTTCGCATCGGCCTCCGCAGATTGACCAGCAGATACAGGCTTCCAATCCTCATTACTGAAAATGGTTTAGGTGAATATGATTCGCTCCTGGAAGGGGATGTTGTGAATGATGAGTACCGTATTCAGTATTTGAAAAGTCACGTAGCAGCCTGCCAGGACGCCATCAGTGACGGTGTGGACCTAATTGGATATTGCACTTGGTCATTCACGGATATACTAAGCTGGCTGAATGGCTATAAGAAACGCTACGGCTTTGTTTATGTAAACAGGGATGAACATAGTGAAAAAGATCTGAGGCGTATAAAGAAAAAAAGTTTCTATTGGTATAAAGAATTGATAGAAACGAATGGTGATAGTTTACAGAATATTTAATCTATTATACAAAAGGAGGAATAATGAATGAAAAAAATCCTATTGGTATGCGCAGCTGGAATGTCCACCAGCTTGCTGGTTAATAAAATGAATGACGCTGCAAAGGCTAGGGGCATAGCCATCGATATTGTTGCCTTGCCCATTTCGGAATGCAGCAAAGCCGCGGAGGAAGTGGACGTCGTGTTATTGGGTCCTCAGGTCAGGTATCAAAAAGCACAGGTGGACTCCATTGTAGACGGAAGGGTTCCTGTAGAAATCATAGAAATGAGAGCATATGGAACAATGAACGGAAGTGCAATCCTCGATCGGGCTTTAGAGCTTATTGACCAAAATCAATAAAACAAAAAAAACAATAGATTTAGGGGGTATATTATGGGATTCATGGCTAGTTTTGAGCGTGTAATGGAAAAAGCCCTTGTTCCTGTAGCGGCTAAACTGAACTCTCAAAGGCATATTGTCGCTATTCGTGATGCGTTTATTTTAGCATTTCCCATCACATTGGCGGGATCATTGATCGTTCTATTGAATTTTGCTGTGCTGGCTCCGGATGGCTTTATTGCAAGGTTGCTGTTCTTGAATAAGCTATTTCCTAATTTAGCGGATTTCCAGCAGGTATTTGCACCAGTATTGAATGGTTCAACCAGTATTTTATCCATTTTCATTGTCTTTCTAATTGCCAGGAATATAGCCTTAGCCATGAAGGCGGATGACCTTCTATGCGGATTAACTGCCCTTTCCACTTTCTTCATTGTATATCCCGCTTATACGGTGGTTGAAGGGACGAATTTCCTTTCCACTCAATGGGTGGGGGCACAAGGCCTCTTCGTAGCCATGATCATTGGTTTGCTCGTGGGCGAAATCTTCAGCCGATTGTCCAAATCGAAACGCCTTCAAATCACGATGCCTGCGTCCGTACCGCCAGCCATCTCGAGAACATTCAAGGTTCTTTTTCCAATCGTCATCATTACAGTATTATTCTCAGTTGGTAATGCAATCATTCTAGCTATCTACCCAAATGGGATCCATGAATTGATTTATGCAGTGATCCAGACCCCATTGAAAAACTTGGGAACCAATATATTCTCGTTAATTATCCTGGCCATAGTATCGAACCTCCTCTGGGTCTTCGGGATTCATGGTCCTAATACAGTTGCCGCAATCAGGGAAGGGATGTTTGCGGAGGCAACGCTTGAGAACCTGAACTATGTCGCTGCACATGGATCGGCATGGGGAGCTCCATACCCTGTTACGTGGGCTATCAATGATGCTTTCGCCAATTACGGTGGATCAGGCATGACCCTGGGATTGATCATTGCCATTTTCATCGCATCAAGAAGAAAGGATTATCGCGATATCGGAAAGCTTTCCATTGCACCAGGCATCTTCAATATCAATGAACCGATCATTTTTGGATTGCCGGTCGTACTTAATCCAATTTTGATCTTCCCATTCATCCTGGTGCCGGCAGTAAACATCTTGATCGGGTATATCGCGATCACAACAGAGCTGATACCGCCGATAGCCTATACTGTGCCGTGGACGACGCCTGGTCCACTTATTGCATTCTTCGGTACTGGCGGAAACTGGATGGCCCTGATTCTCGGGTTCGTCTGTCTGGCTGTTTCAACCGTTGTCTATCTTCCGTTTGTGCTCGCTTCGAATAAGGCTGCAGCCATACAGCAATCAACGGATGCCGGCAATAACGATTTACCTGCTTAGAAAGGAGAATGCATGAGTACTTATCAAATTCAAATGAATTCCGGACAGATATCATATCTTTGTGATTTCTTCTCGGAATATAAAGACGAACGCATAAAAACAACCCTTCTATCCTCAAATCGGGTTCAGGCTGTATTTGAAGCAATGACTGCCCTCCCGGGGGAGGAAGCGGTGAAGCACCTTAAACAGGTCTTTCAGCAATCCAAGTTCGGCCCTGGTCTATATTATTCGATTAAAAAAATTCAGTAGAGGGAGACAGTATATCATGTCCAACTACCTAGCCTTTGACATAGGGGGAACAGAAATAAAATACGGATTACTGACCGAATCAGGAGATATTTTGGAAAAAGGAAGATTTCCAACGGTCCGTAACAACGGGGGGGCCATCCTTCAAGCGATCTTAACTAAAGTCTCCATTTTTCCTAGTTTAAGAGGAATCGCCATCAGTGCTCCAGGCTTTGTAAATAACCAGACTGGTTTTATTGAAATGGGAGGAGCCATCAAGGATTTTGATGGTTTCAACATTAAAACATATATGGAAGAACTGACGAATCTCCCTGTCACTGTGGAGAATGATGTGAATTGTGTGGCTCTCGCCGAGAAATGGAAGGGTAACGCACAGGATATTGAACACTTTATCTGCATGACGGTCGGTACAGGGGTTGGCGGAGCGGTTTTCCTTAATAATCAATTATATCGAGGCATTTCCTTTGGTGCCGGTGAATTTGGATTCATGATTACCCATGGTACTAAAAATGACTCAGCTTTTAAAAATACATTGAGCTGGAATGGATCCATATCAGGCATGAGGGAACGGTATGCCAAATATAAAGGGATAGTGACTGCAGATGTAACGGGCGAGGATGTTTTTCAAGCTTATGAAACTCGTGACCCTATAGCTTTGGAAGAAGTTGAACGCTTCTATGATAGCCTTGCAATCGGCATCCATAATCTGTATTTCATGTTCAATCCTAGCAAGATCTTGATTGGCGGGGCTGTAAGTGCAAGGGAAGGATTGATACCAGAGCTCAGAAGAAGAGTTGAATCATTAAATCGTTATATAAATGGATCGTGTATTGAATCATGCCATTTGAACAACGATGCAGGCATGATTGGTGCCCTGTTTCATCATCTGCAAACATATGTACAACAAGGAAGAAGGGAATAGACATGGAAGGAATGGAAGCTGTAGCATTTCAAATTATCAGCAATGTAGGAACCGCAAAGAGCTTGATCATGGAAGCTTTGTATGAGGCAAGAGATGGAAGGTATGAATCGGCCGAGAAAAAACTGAAAGAATCCCGGACTCATATGCTTGAAGGCCACCATGCCCATGCAGGGCTTATCCAGCAGGAGGCATCAGGTCAAAAGGTGGAAATCTCCCTTCTTCTTATGCATGCAGAGGATCAAATGATGAGTGCCGAGACGATAAGTGACCTAGTAGCGGAAATGATCAGAATGTATCGGGAAATGAGACAAAATAAGAATGGTGGGGTGTCATTTTGAAGAATGGTATAAAAATCGTGACAATAGGCGGGGGTTCCAGCTACACGCCGGAACTGATTGAAGGTTTTATCAAACGGTATGACGAACTTCCCGTTAGTGAAATCTGGCTCGTTGACATTAACAAGGGAAATGAAAAACTGGAAATCGTAGGGAATCTTGCAAGAAGAATGGTTGAAAAGGCAGGTCTGCCAATCGATATCCACTTAACGCTTAACAGGCGCGAAGCATTGAAGGATGCAGATTTTGTAACGACCCAATTCCGGGTCGGATTACTTGACGCAAGAGCTAAGGATGAAAGGATTCCGTTAAAATATGATGTAATCGGACAGGAGACAAATGGGCCAGGAGGTCTCTTCAAAGGACTTAGGACCATACCAGTCATACTTGAAATCTGCAGGGATATGGAGGAGCTTTGTCCGGATGCCTGGCTTGTGAACTTCACCAATCCAGCTGGAATGGTTACGGAGGCAGTCTTAAGATATAGCAATATCAAAAAGGTTGTGGGTTTATGCAACGTTCCCATCGGGATGAAAATGGGTATAGCAAAAGCTCTGAATGTAGAGCCAGACAGGGTCCAAGTAGATTTTGCCGGATTGAATCATATGGTATTCGGATTAGATGTATATGTGGACGGAAAAAGCCTGAAGGATAAAGTAATAACGGCTCTTGGGAATCCGGAAAATGGAATGACGATGAAAAACATTGCGGGCTTTGCCTGGGATCGTGATTTCATTAAAGGGATGGGCATTATTCCTTGCGGATACCATCGTTATTATTACAAGACCGATGAAATGCTCGCCGAAGAAAAGGAATCTTCAGCAACAAATGGAACGCGGGCAGAGGTCGTTCAACAACTGGAAAAAGAACTTTTCGAGTTGTATAAGGATCCTGAACTTAATGTTAAACCACCTCAACTGGAAAAACGCGGTGGAGCGTATTACAGCGAAGCTGCCTGCAGCCTCATCAATTCGATTTATAATGATAAACGGGATATACAGCCAGTCAATACACGCAATAACGGAGCGATAGCGAGTATTCCAGATGAATCGGCCATTGAGATTAACTGTGTGATCACCAAAGAGGGGCCAAGACCGATTGCCATCGGCGACCTGCCAGTGGCAGTCCGGGGATTGGTCCAGCAAATTAAATCTTTTGAAAGAATGGCTGCTGAAGCGGCTGTCACAGGAGATTATCATACAGCTTTGGTGGCGATGACCATAAATCCTTTGGTACCATCAGATACCATCGCCAAAAAAATATTGGATGAAATGCTCGAAGCGCACAAGGAAGACCTGCCACAATTTTTTAATGAAGTGAAATCTTGAATTGAATCAATGGGATGTTTTTACAGGTAATCTTTACAGAGGATGATTCTGAAAAGTTTTTTAGCAGGAAAGGATGACCTCGGAATTACAAGTTATTACATTCTAAATTAATAATTCAAAATAGATGACTTCCTGTTCGATTCTGATCAGGAAGTCATCTATTTTTTTAGAACAAATAACCTTCTGTGGTTTGATTCTTTGCTTGTTCTGTTTTATGTACAATGGATAACCAGATTAACAGCAGTAATATCTGTTTACTAAATGACTACAGTTTCCTTGAAAATGATGGCGTACTTGTTTGTCAATCCAATTCACCGGACGATGCCCCGCTCATTTATTGGAGTATAGGACGGACTATCGGGAGTGTTGGGTTCGAAGTCATGAGTTACCACACAATCATTCCTTCTTTTGGTGACAAGGCTTTCATATGGCAGCAAAGTAATTCAAGGCAAAACGCATGGAAAAACTATCGTTATTAATTATATAGAAAACCTTTTTTATTTAACAGGAAGCTGAACATGAAAGGTAGTTCCTTTTCCAACTACACTTTGAACTGAGATATTTCCTCCATGTTTGTGTATCGTTGTAAATACTTGAGTTAGACCTAAACCTGTTCCTTCGCTTTTGGTGGAAAAGAAAGGTGTTCCTAGCATCTTTAATTTATCTTCAGATATCCCTACTCCTGTATCACTCACTTTTATATGAATTTGTCCATTTTTATAATAATGTTCAATTCTTATTTTCCGCTTGCCTTGAATCTCATCCATTGCCTCAATTGCATTCTTCAACAGGTTAAAAAAGGCTTTTAGAAATAAATTTCTCTTTCCAACAACTTTTCTCTCTGTATCCCTTAAAGCCCATTCTATTTCCACCTTATAAAGTTGTTCTTGGAATAAAAACAAAATAGAAGCTAACTCCTTACATAAATCAATGGGAACAATAGGTTCCTCATGTAAATCTGGTTTAGAAACTTGTAATAAATTCTGCAGAGTTTCTAACGCTTTTTCTAATTCAGTTTCAATCGTATCAATATAAGGATGAGGCTGGGATTCTTTTAATAGCTGTAAAAATCCCTTTACTGTTGTAAGAGGGTTTTTAACTTCATGAACAATCCCTGCGGCTATTTGACCGATTGATGCTAATTTCACTCTTTCTTTCAAAAGAATCTCTGCTCTTTCTGCTCTTTTACGATCTGTAATGTTTCGAATAATGACTTGAGCCAAGGCCATGTCTTTTAAATAAAAAGGGGCAGCTGTAACTTCAATATTGATGATCTCTCCATCACCACAAATCATTTTTTGTTCTGCCAGTTCAACTATTTCTTGATTTTCGAGAACCCTATTTAATCGTTCTTTACAACCAGCATGGATTTCTGGTGGAAGAAAAGCGTACAAGTCTTTATATAAAATGTCCTCAGGAGAATCTAACTTTAGCAATTCCAAACAAGCTCTATTACAGAATAAGATTTTCCCTTCTTCTCCAACAATCCAAATTGAATTTAGGGAGTATTCTATCAATTGGTGGAAGTCTATGTCATGTGATCCAATTTTTAATTCCAAGTAAATCACTCCGTTTTCTTATTCCCAATAGTATATCAGGAAACATCCCTAACTGAAATACAAATTTTTTGAGCTGTTTTTTAATTATTTTGTTACATTTATTCAAGAATGTAAATCATTCCTCAATGTTGAAGAAGGCAAGAATTTATTAAAAGCACAAGTTGTTAGAATTGTCATAAGAAACCACAGGGAATTATGACATAAGAAAAAACTTTAAAAATTATTTAAAACACGAAAAGTCGAGACTTCAATATAATGAAGTCTCGACTTTTTGTGTGCCAGGCATGAACATTTGCTTGGTGATAAAATGCTATAGAGATGGGATGAGGAACCATTAGTCAAAGATAAGGGGGTACGCGGTGACACGGAATCTGAAGGAAGCCTTAGATCAATGGTCATTAATCCTGGATATATCGAGAAAGTGATGAATTGATGAAAAGTAATTGAGAAGAGTTTACCGAATTTCAATATAATGTTGTAGAACCCTTGACGGGAAGAATTTGAGGGGCAGTGGTCTTAAGGATACAATAATGGCAGGGGGCATTGTAAAATCTCGTTGGGCTTGTTTTAAACAGTTGTACATAGCTTTACCGCCAACTGAATTGGCTGAGTGAATGGTAATGCGCTTAGCAAATAGTTTTTCTTTAACCATCTTTTGAACAAGCATAAAACCATTTCTAGTTTTATTTAATAAATCATGGTCCAAAGAGAGATGTTCAATATCAAAGTTATGCAATAGCTCTATACATTCATCAATGGTCTCGACTAACACATAACCATCGGGTGCTTTCCGATAGTCATCCAGAAAAACGCTGATTTTCTCCATTTCTTATACACTCCTTCCCTTATAAGGGTGACTAAAAAAAGTAAAATAACCCCAATATAAATATGGTTTTATATATCAAGTCTAACACAACAATGTAAGAAGGTGGCATATTCGACGTTAAAGGATAATATATGACAACATTTCGTAATGAATATTCTTTTTCAACTATCGAGTGCTTACTTCAATAAGAATATTGCTGAGAAAATCAGTGAGCGGATAGACCAGTCGTTCAAAAATCACCTTAAATAAAAAGAGTTTCTTTATAGTTTGAAATAACGGCAAGACAATGCAATGAAGGGGGGAGGAGGCGTTCACTTTTCCCTTTTCTCGAACTAAAACCATTTGATTTTATACATTTACTTGCTCCCGTTTTAACTTACTAATTCTTGGCGTCTCATTCCTGATATTGCGAGTAATTTAAACATTATCTCATTACTATTTCTTTGAGGTCGCGGATCATGTTTAGGTAAATAGTTTGTTAAGCCTCCTGTATGGTTATCTAATTAGGTGAATTGATATTGGCTTAAGTCTTTGAATACCTGGTTTGAATTCAGACGTTATTTCCACTAACTGGTTTTTATCAGTCCGCTTAAACGCCTTTTGAAATATTGAAGTAGGTCATAAGATATGTACGACATAGAAATTATAATGAGTGTCTCAAATAGTTTTAAGAATAAATTGTCAGATATATGATCCATTTTTAATGCCGATAAAATCAAATCAAAAATACTGATGAAGACAACATGAACAATGTATATACCTAGGGCTCTTCCTCCTACTTTAGTAATGAACAAATCCTGCCCCAATGTAGTATTATTTAATGCAAATAAAAAAAGAAATGTAGTTAAAAAGATAGTAGATATAAAATATTCTCCATGACTTCCAGATAATACCTTTTCTGATAAGTATCCTTCTAACACTTGGACAGTAAAGAAGATAAAAATTAATAATAGGTAGGTTTTGGCTGTTATTGCTCTTGACTTTTTAAAGAAATTATCATTCGCAAAGAAGAAGCCCAATGTTGTATAAAAAAGACCAATGAATAAAGCATCCCGTGTACTTATAGGAAAATCGTAGAACACCGAATACGATTGTCCGAAAAGACCTAATAAGTTTAATATTAAGCTGATGATTAAAAGAAGCCTTACTTTTTTAAACTTAAAAAAACTGAATAGAATGATAATACTCCAAATTAATGCGGTTAAAAACCACAATTGGTATCCGCTAGTCCCAGTTCCATAATATATAAGGTCAAGAAATGTAAAATGATTAATGTATTGCTCAAATTCCTTTGGTGCATCTGTAGCAACTTTATAAAGAATAAGAACATCATACATCATATAAAAGAAGAGCCAGCATACATACAGTTTTAAGATTTTTATAATATACCTTTTAAAATAATCTATGGAATCCCTTGTATGCATGATCTTTTTACCGAACAAATAACCAGATGCAGTAAAGAAGAATGGTACTGCAAACCTTGAGAAGTTATCGAGAATAAATAGACCAATCTGGCTATCCCTTGGGAATACATGAATGACTACAACGGAAAAAATTGCAAAAAATTTAATAAAGTCAATCGCGTTATTTCTTTCCATTTGTTCACCCTTTCATAACACTTTTACTACCATTGGTTATCCCCTATATTATGTACACCCAAGAGATTTTTATTTTCTCTTTCTGAATCCAATTACAAGATGCTGTAATAGACTTAAAGGAGGGTGGTTTGTTCATCAAGTAGTAGTGCATCACCTTACGGATAGACATATGTATGCCAAATAGGCAGTCAACTTCTTGTTCGAAGTAATAGCTACCAGGCGTATCATAACAACTTAGGATATTAAACGTGAAGCTTTAACCATTCAGTAGAAAAGGGGGATGCTCTAACTAAGAATAATAAGTGGGATTAACTACTAATGATTTCTTACAGCAAGGTTGACTGAATAAAAACTCTTCAAAAAGAAACTGGGGGGGAAAATGGAAAATGTTATAAATAGGATAAATAATTAGATAGGTTTTATACCAGTTCAACCAGATTTTAGATTTCATCGTCAACATGTAAACGTCCAATGGGCGTTTTTTTATATTTTCATTTTTTCTTTTCATTAGACAAGGCAGGGCATGAATAGAAATGATGGAGGGGTGTTGTTGATGAAAAGCCTGTTTAGAGGAGGCTTGTTAATTTTTCTCTTGGTGGGATGCGGGAACCCGATGAAGGAGGAATTGTTGAGTTATATAAACGAGGATTTGCCACCACTTGCAGAAAAGGAAAGCGAAGTGATTGCACGGTATGAAAGTGTCACGGGCGATAATTATACGAACGATGAAGTAATGTATGCCGCACTCGTCGATGAAGTCCAGCCGAAATACCAATCTTTCATCACTGATTTAGAAGCTGTTGAAATTGAAGAAAAAGAAATAAAAACGATTCATGAAGATTTTATAGAAGCGGCGAACCTTCAGCACAGCGCATTCCTGACGGTCATTTCTGCAATCGAAGAACAAGATCGTGAAAAGATAGACGAAGCGAATCAAAAATTATCAAAAGCGCGTAAAATGATGAGGCAGTATCAAGTGGATCTCAAAACATTGGCGGAAGAAAACGAAATCGAATGGGAAAAGGAAAAATAAATAGAAACGGTTTAATTCTATTCTAGATGAACAAAAATCGTAAATAAACGAAAGATATGTATGGAGGATGTTAGTGAATCAGATGCTCAGTGCAATGGAGTCGGATTTTCCAATGGTAGTAACGAATTAAGTAGCCAAACGAAAACGAGTAAAATGAGCTGGTTAGGGAAATTTATCCATTTTGTGCTTTACTTAAATAAGGGAGGTTGCTTAGGCAATCTTTTTCTTAAAACGTTCACAGGATTGGATTAAAGTAATCAACTATAAGTACACTGATGTCCTGACGTTTTTCAAATAAACTGTATTAATAATGAAGTGATCTTGGGACGTATATGGGATGAAGATAAAGTAATAAAAATCTAATAAAATACATTATTTTAATGAACTAACAGGTGCTTTCTTAAATATTAGGAGCTGATCAGCAGCTCCTTTTCTTATGGCACTAACGTGGCAGGTTAGTAGAAGAGGGAATTAAAACAAAATCATACTTAGATTCTGTTTTTGAAAAAAATTGAGATCGGACTGGAAGGGCTTTTGTAATCTTTCAGAATTACCAATAATATTCTGGATTGTTTGGCGGCAAAAAGGAAAGAGGAAAACTTATTTTTTCACAACTTTATGGGGATATATGAATATACAAAAAGGTACACTTTAAACTAAGTGCACCTTTTTGTTTTATGAATTATATATTTCTCTGTTCATATTCACAATATCTTTACTTGAGAGGGGTTTGAAGTTAGAAGCTGTTAACTTCTCTATTACCTTATCCCGTAGGAATGGGGCTTGTTCTTTATTTGCTTTTTCCAATGCTTTTGTTAGTTCTTCTTTTGTTAGTTCTGTGCAGTATGCAGGAGTTCCTGGCTGTTGTCTCCACGAATCACTTAAAGAACCACTATCTACTGTGTCGAAGCCTAGCTGGTTTACTACGTCCATGATAATTTGTTTTTGTGATACGTCATTACCAGCAATCGCCATGGCAATGCGTCTACTAGTACCTTCGGGTGTTCCTTCATTTTCTAAAGTATAGGCTAACAAGTTGTTGAAAGCTTTGATGATAGGTTTACCTAATTGATTGGAAACCCAAACACTTTCGACCATTGCGTTCTCAATTTCTGCAATTTTATGGTCTCTACTAGGATAATAATTTGAAGTATCTACGACGATTACTTCCTCCCCAACTTGCTCGATAATGTTCCGAATGCTTGGCAGTGCTGTTAAAGGGAGAGATATTATAAGAACTTCAATATTTGTAATTACATCTTCTACAAGCACAGGTGTTCCAGCAAACTCTTTTCCTTCTAAATGTTCAATTCCTCGTGCATCTGCAATTTTGACATCATGTCTAATCTTAACTAATTTTTTAGAAATAATTGACCCGATTGTTCCTGCACCTATAATTCCAAATCTCATTATTGCTCCTCCTAAAGAATTTGTATATCAAAGAATTATTCTACTTAAAGTTAACAATGATATTCTTATCTGAATCAATATCACCTCTTTATCAATCCGTAAACATATCTCATTAGATATAAAAATATTGAGTGTTTTTGTTACATATACTAGAATATAACCAATTCTCATTTTTTTGAAGAAGGCAATAAAAATTGCCATAGTACATTTTTTTGTACGTAACAGTAGAAAGCAGGTGAATAGGTGTCTAGAATATGTAAGGATGGATTTAGGAAAAAATGTATAAAGGAACAGAGAGAAGTATATGGCATTGCCTATACCCAAAACATACTCTCAGGACGTTGGAAATATCTCATTCTTTGGTTTATAAAGTCCACAGAGCGCCGTTATAGTGAAATCAAAGCTTTTTTAGGGGATATTTCACAAGGTTCTCTTACAAAGCAACTTCGAGAACTAGAAACAGCTGGTTTAATTAATCGCAAAATTTATCCAGAGGTTCCTCCTCGTGTTGAGTATTCATTAACCTCAAAAGGGGAAGAACTCATTCCTATTATTGATTTAATGGAAGAATTCGGGAAGAAGTTTGGGGAGCAGGTAGACTAACCAAAGCTAGCACATCCATCGTTAACCTCAGAATTCAATAACTAATTGGTAGATAAAGTAAAAGTTATGGGGGAGAAATCGTTCTAACGGCAGCTTTTTCTTTTACGATAAAAATTTGTAAAGAAATGTACTTAAAGTAACGGGTGCTTTACTTCATTATCAAGAGCTGATCAGCAGCTCTTTTTCTTATGGAACTAAAGGGGGAGGATAGGGAAGGAAACAATTAGCATCAGGGAGAATAATATTTTGAGGTGACTTTAGATTGAAAAAATATGGTGTAGCAATTCTTTATCTATTAGAATGATGCAAAGAAAATCGGTGAGCGGGTAAACCAGCTCGTTCTAAAATCTCTTTAAATATTTTATGCAATCCCCGAGGATTTAATGGCTTATTTTTTTGATTATAAAAGATCGGTTCACTATAATGTTTTTGCTGCTCTAAAAGAGTTTCTTTATAGTCATGAAATATCGGTAAGACAATGGGATGAAGGGGGAGGAGGCGTTCTTTTTTCCCTTTTCCTCGAACTAAAATGGTTTGATTTTCTAAATTAACTTGCTCCCATGTTAAATCCACTAATTCTTGACGTCTCATTCCTGTTGTTGCGAGTAGTTTAAACATTAATTCATTTCTAATTCTTTGGGGGCGCAGATCATGTTCTAAACAGGTAAATAATTTGTGTAGCTCCTGTAAGGTCATATATTTAGGTAAATACTTATCGGCTTTAGGTGCTTGAATACCTGCCTGAAGTCAGACTTCATGTAATTTTCTTTTAAACAATATTTACTAAATGATTTTAAGCACGAAATGCGACGTTGTAGCGTTCTTGACTTAATACTATGATTAATGACCTGATCTTGCACAAAACGCCGCACACTGGACAATGTGAGTTCATCTAAGTCCAATGATCGGTTGTTAGCCGTTAAAAACTCACCGTAGAGCTAAGATGTTCAAGGAGTAATTTTTCTCAACTTCTAAGTACATGAGATAATCATCCGAAGATTGAACGTAATTCATAATTATCAGACCCCCTGGGAATTATTCGGTCCAACCCAAGGAATTATGTTCGAAACCATTTATTATGAGAACTAACCGACTTATAGGAAGAACCCAGACAGTTATCGGAAGCAGCAATGAATACTATAGTCAAACTCGAACCAAGTAAGGGGTAATAATGAATCTTATGGGAACTTGAAGCTGTGACCATTTGGTACTATTATATTTTATTCTAGTTTACATAATATATATTATAGGAAGTGATAATTTTTATGTTAATTTTGTCTCATATCTTAAGAATACTTAACTTAGTGAGACAAGACGCAAATTTTTATATTTAATCATTGCTATTATTTTTATCTATAATCTTTTTATCTAATTACAAATTAATACTTTAAAACTTTTAGTAAGTATCAATACAGACAGTTTAGTGAAAAAATGATTAATCTTCATATTTTATAGTAAAGATAAACATTGGCATACAGATTTCCAGGATATAAGTTAATTACAATCAGTAATGTCTAATGTCATTTAATTTCCTGTTTTTTATGAACCTTAATTCTCTGTTAATTGCTAACATATTCTGTTTTACGCCAATTTTAGTTATGTGTGCCATTATTTAATTAATACACTTTAGTTCATTTATTATTTACGATACTTAGTCATTTTACTCTCAGGATCTCTAATTGACTTGTTGTAGTAATTAAATCTATTGTATTATTACCCTTCTTGTAAAAAACCGAAGCTCCTTCACTTTCCCCCTTTTTCCATCCATCCGCTTTAAGGGCTAATTCATATCGATATGGAATGCCGTTTTCTTCTGTTGCTCTTGACCAATTATACCTTTTCCCTTGTTCATTTATATGAACCAATTCAGCATTTCTAGGTACAGGAAATCCGTATAAATCTTCAGTAGTATTGTATTGTGACATAGTTATGAAGTAATAAATGATTCCCCCAATATCAATAACACTGCTATGGCGAGTGCCCAATTAATCTTTTTCTTCAATTTGCAGAATCCTTCCTTAAGACATATTTTTAGACGAGACTATAAGAATCGTTATCTACAAATTCTATATTGATCTAAATTAACCTCTCCAACAGACCTAATCTGCCTATTTTATTATTCTGATATATAAATTAAATGGTAAAATGAGAAATATCACGGGTTAACACTTATAAAAAGTTATATAAATATAGTTTGTTCTAATGACGACTCAATAGCTTTTTTACTTTAAATTCCGCTTTATTACTGAAAGTGATGATGGGATCCTCTATTTAGCCACAATATCCCCTAAAAGACTTCTTAATTTAACTTATAGCTATAGCACGAATTAATACCATTTATAAATGATTAAAAACCTTAATTCAATGATGATCAATCTGCTCTGTTGTGAAATCTATTTTTTAAAAAAAAATGGAAAGTATTGCGATATTAAGGACAAAAACAAGTTTTGACAGCTTTCATAAGTCCAACATGCAATGGATCAATAGGAACTGCCATGTGTTATAAGGTAAACCTTCAAATCGTTGTTTTGAAACACTATCCACTTTTAGCAAATAAGTTCTCTGGTATCTTGAGTAGAATTCAATTATATATAAATCGTAAAGATTAACTTCGCTTTTTACATTTTATAAAAAATGATTCAAAGTGAAGCAAAGTTCAGGAATCAAAGCAGCTTATAGGCACATGCCAGATGTCATAAGAATTGTCTAAAGCACTAAGGTATAGTCAGATTAAAGGGAGTAAAATACTTCTTTTATGAGTCCTACGGATTGACCACACGACCAGATGCCTCCGTCTAAATTTCCTTCAAAGTATACTTTTTTGCTTCTTTGTCCCGTAATTAGAGGAATTAATTCCTCTATAGTGGCCCCTTCACTTTCAAGTTTGTCCACTTCTTTACTGACGGCATTTAATGCTACACGCGATGGGCTCCCTATATTCCGTTGGATGACAACCGTATCCATTTCATTGGCTGATACCATCCAGTTCTTCACGTTATCATGAATGGGCGCTTCTTTGGTTGCCATGAAGCGAGTCCCCATGACGATACCTTCAGCACCGAGTGACAATGCACTAATGAGGCCTCTGCCATCTGAAAATCCCCCGCCTGCTATCACAGGTATAGTAACAGAGTCAACGACTCTAGGGAGCATGACAAGCGTACCTACATCCCCCATGCCAGGATGCCCGCCTGTTTCATTCCCTACAATAATAATGGCATCGACACCTAATTTCTCTGCCGATATTGCGTTTTTGACGTTCGCTACCTTATGTATCACGGTAAAGCCGTGCTCTTTAAGTTTGGGCATTAAACTCTCTGGGCTTCGGCCACTCGTTTCAACAATTTTTACATCTTCGTCAATCAAAATATCGATGAACTGATCATTCGGGGTTGCCGTTTGACTTGGAAACAGGTTCAGGTTGACAGCAAAGGGTTTCTTGGTCAAAGTTTTCACTTTACGTATTTCATCACGAAGACCTTCCGGTGTCACCTGTGTTTTCGAAGTGATGATGCCTAGTCCCCCCGCTTCTGAAACAGCGGCTGCGAGCGGGGCTCGTCCAACTTGAAACATCCCGCCGCAAATAATCGGATATTCAATCCTTTATAATTCAGTAATTCTCGTTTTCAATTGTCATACCCCTTTCGATTTTCCTGGATTTCTATTAATCATTCGTTTTTAGATAATGTACGTTGCCCGGACTATAAACCATACTTATGGAGCCGCTTGTAAAATGTACTTCTTGGTATATCCATCAACTTTGCTGCAGCAGTGACATTTCCTCTTGATTTTTGTAATGCCTCTAACATTAGATCCCGTTGAATTTTTTCACGGATCGTCAGTTCATTTTCCTTGAATCCTTTTTTATTGCCTTCCTCAAATGGAGGGGAATCCTCATGCCGGGTAACGGGCTGTGAAGGCATGGAGTTCAATACATTAACATAATCCAGAGGTCCTTCTGCAAGTAAGATGGTCAATCGCTGAAGTACATTTTGCAGTTCTCTTATATTGCCTGGCCAATTATAATCCTTTAAATGATTAAATAATTCTTCCGTTAATGGAATATTCCATTTATTCTTCGAACACAAGTAGTTCACTATATAAGGAATGTCTTCAATCCTATCCCTTAAGGGAGGTACATGAATGGGGTAAACGTTCAACCTATAGTATAAATCTTTACGAAAGGACCCTTCATTGACAAGCTCTTCAAGATTACGGTGCGTTGCAGTGATGATGCGAATATCCAATGAAATGCTTTTTGTGCCACCGATTGGAACGATTTTTCTTTCCTGAAGTACACGCAGTAAGGCAACTTGCATCGCTAGAGGGATTTCACCGATTTCATCGAGAAAAATGGTCCCTCCATTTGCCTGCTCGAACTTCCCTTTGTGCCCTTGCCGTTTAGCCCCTGTAAAAGCGCCATCAACATACCCGAATAATTCACTCTCCATTAAATCTCTAGGGATGGCTCCGCAATTTATCGTGACGAACGGACTATTTTTACGAGAGCCATTTTCATGGATAGCCATGGCAATTAGCTCTTTTCCGACCCCGGTTTCACCATGTATATATACATTAGCTTCTGCCGGTGCAACAAGCTTCACTTTATGTAATGTGTTTTGAAAGGATTCACTAATCCCTCTTTCCCCTTTGAAGTCAAACACTTCTGATCGGAATGAAGCAGGAAAAATGGTTTTATGACCATGATTCTCTGACAAGAATATACACTTACCGGAAATCCTATTATCTACTTTAGAGGGAAGCGGGTTTTCCTTAACGATTCGATATCCATGATTTAATAGTTCGGCCAATGCCATGCCAAGGGATTGAGGAATTTTTTTGCGAACCTGTTTGCTGGCTGATATGATCATTTCTTTTTGATTACAAACGATAAAAGGCAGATCTGGATAGGTTTCTGCAAGTTCTATCGAGTGCTGGGTCAGTGCGAGCTCCTTTTTATAGGAACGCACTCCCATTTCCTGTTCGATCGTATAAGCCAAATTGGCTACCATACCCAGCATGGATGGATGGAAATATTCCACTGGACAAGATATATCCAAAACGCCCAATATCTTACCGTCTTCATTTAAAATGGGCTTAGCAGAGCAACTCCATTTATGTGAGGCAATGGAATAGTGTTCAGTACCTTGGATCATAACGGCTTCACCCGTTTTCAAAGCTGTTCCAATTGCGTTCGTTCCGACCTCACCCTCCGTCCATCGTACGCCTTCCACAAAATTTATTTTGCCTGCCTCATTTAGGATTTTCTCGTTTCCGGAAAGTGATAGGACATATCCATCGGGATCGACTAACAAAGCCATCATTCCCGATTCTTTTATCGATTTATCCATCCTTGATAATTGGGGTGATGCCACTTCCAACAGGAATGAGTTTTTTTCTCTTTGAATTTCCAATGATTCATTCGTCAAAATGTGCTTCCCTTTATTAAGGTACGGGTTGACTTGATCTTTTTTGCAGCGATACCAAGATTCCATGATTCGCTTGTTCAGGCGATTTGAATCGAGAACCCCTTCACTGACAAAGCGTTCCCATGTACGAAGATAACAACTAGTGGATAGCATATAATCCTCCTCTAATCATTTGGTTTGAACCTTCAAAAGTGAAAATATATCTAGTCAATCTACAGGGAAAATACCAAGGAGTAATATAAAAGGATTTTAATCGAGGTCCATTTAATTATAGTAGATTATGTATCCGCTTACAATATATAGATTGAGTTTACCAAAAAAGCTTCATGTGTATAATCACATGAAGCTTCTCTATCAATATATATTGGCTGGTTTATGAAAAAAGTTAGTATATATCCAATAATAGTTTTAAGAATGGACAGCTTGACCTACAACGTTTAGTAGTGCCTCATGTATGGATTCCGACAAGGTTGGATGCGCCGCTACTAACTCTTCCATCATATCTACCGTTATTTCTGCATGCAGCATGACCGTTCCTTGACCGATCAATTCTGTTGCATGTTGGCCGACAATGGAAAAACCTAGAATTTCATTATATTGTGGGTTCACTAGGACTTTGACCTTTCCTACCGGTTTATTGGAAAGGATAGCTTTCCCATTTGCCGAAAAAGAGAATTCACCAACTTTAATTTCCCCATATTTTTTACGCGCTTCTTTTTCAGTCAAGCCTACACTAGCAATCTCTGGGGAGGTATAAATGCAGCGGGGGATTGCCTGGTAATTCACTTGTGCAAATTGACCACAGGCATTCAGAGCCGCCACTCGCCCTTCATGAAAAGCAACATGGGCAAGTTGTATGCCCCCTATCACATCACCACAGGCATAAATGGATGGATTGCCTGTTTGCATTCGATCATCCACCGAGATGCCATATCGGGAAAAATCAATACCGTTTCCCTCTAGTCCCATCCCGTTCACTCTTGGTTTTCTCCCTATTGACACCAGTATGTAATCAGCTTGAAGTTCTTCCGATTTGCCATCGCTTTTCTCCAAAAATACCGTCCTACTGGTAAAATTGATATTCTTTACAGATGTAGAGGTATGGACTGTTACGCCCTGGCTTTTCAATTCTTTATGCAGGAAGCCCGAGATATCATCATCTTCGCCTGGAAGTAGCTTTTCCCCCATCTCGATAACGGTTACCTTGGTACCCATCCTACTGTAAATACTGGCAAATTCACATCCGATGACGCCGCCTCCGATAATTAGCAGTGAATCGGGGAGGGCTGGAAGTGCCATGGCCTGTCCACTGTGGATGATCCATTGACCATCAAACGGGGCAAAAGGCAATGGAATCGGTTCAGACCCAGTTGAAATGATGACCTTACTAGCATCAATCTCTTGATGTTCATTTCCGTTCTTGATCTGTAATCGATTGCTCGTTAGGAAAGACGCTCTTCCCTGAATGACTTTTATTTTATTCTTACTCATTAAATATTGAATGCCGTTCACTAGTTTAGAAATGACATCATTCTTTCGTTCCTGAACGGCTTCCCAATCGACTTCAATTGAATTGGAAGGTATGCGAATTCCCATTTGACCAGCACTTTTCACCAATTCATACGTATCCGCACTTTCTAATAATGACTTCGTTGGCATGCACCCTTCGTTTAAACAGGTTCCCCCCAATGGACCGTCGACTATCAATATGACCTCCTTATCCTGCTGGGCAGCAGTGATTGCCGCTACATACCCAGCAGGACCTCCACCTATAATGGCTATACGATTCAAGTGTTTTTCCTCCCATTCTATAAAATCACGGTGATCGGCTCTTCTAAATACCGTTTTAGTGTCTGTAAAAAGGCAGAAGCGGGAGCTCCGTCGAGTACACGGTGATCAAAAGTTAAACTGAGCGGCAAGATCGTTCTCCTTTCCAATTCATCGCCAATATAGAGGGGGGTATCATAAGCAGATCCAATTCCAAGTATCCCTGTTTCCGGTGTATTCAGAATCGGTGTAAAGTGCTCAACTCCGTATGCCCCCAGGTTACTGATGGTAAAAGTCGACCCTTGCATGTCTTCACTAGGCAATTGACCGTCACGTGCCTGCCTAGCCAGTTCCTTACCCTTTTTCGATAACTGCCTTATTGTACAACTTTCGGCATTTCTTATGACTGGAACAACGAGCCCTTTCTCCAAGGCCACTGCTAATCCAAGATGTACATGCTCATACAAATGGATGTTATCTTCAATATAAGCACTATTCATTTTAGGATGTTCTTTTAGTGAAAGTACGACAGCTTTGGCAACAAAGTCTGTTATCGTAAGTTTAGTTGATTCATGTTTTTGTAGTACACCAGCAGCTTGTTTTTGCAATATGACTAAATCGGTGACATCAACTTTCATCGTGAGAGTTAATTGGGCACTGCTTTGCAAGCTCTCCATCATACGTTTGGCAATGATATTCCTCATTCCGGTCACAGGAACCCGCTGGGGACTATCTAAAGGATGTTGGGGATCCGTTATTCTTTCTTCGCTATTTACAGACTTGGCATCCCTTTTCTCAATTACTTTCTGTACATCTTCTTTAGTAATTCTCCCGCCTGGTCCTGTGCCTTGGACCTTCTCAATGTCAAGATTGGCTGCCTGTGCCATTTTTCGCGCAACCGGGGTGATCATCAATCGATCTCCCATTGGCAAAATGGGTGACTCTTTGGTATTCGGCGTTACTTGTTCATGAATTTCCGGCTCGGTTTCTTCAGTAACAGGTTCATTGCTAATAATTTTTTCATTCGGATTTCCGATATGACAGATAACGGTTCCTGGGGGTACACCTTGTCCTTCTTGAACAGCTATGTTCAGGATGGTACCATCCGCTGGAGATTCAATATCCATTTCTATTTTCTCCGAATTGATGCTGGCTATTGCTTCACCTTTTTCGACCGGATCGCCAACCTCCTTACTCCATAACGAAACAGTGCCTTCTTTCATTGCCATGCCCAATTTCGGCATTACCACTTCGACCGCCATATCAATTTCCTCCCTTCAGAATTTGTTTTCTGTGGTCATTTTTTGTTTTTGCTTGCACCAACTTTTGCGGACAGATACGAAAAAGCTGGAGTATCATACTGATTTAATTACACCCCAAGAATGGATGGTTCCCCCAATAATTCCGAAACGACTTTTATCACTTTTTCTGATGTTGGAAGGTAAATATCTTCTAGGGGAGGTGAAAAAGGTACTGGTGTATGTGGAGCAGTAATCCTTTTTATTGGCGCATCGAGAGTGTCAAATCCCTTATCCGCAACCAATGCGGCAATATCCGTTGCCATGCTGCATCTTGGATTCGCTTCATCTATCACGATTAAACGATTTGTTTTTGCCACAGAGGAGAGAATTGATTCCTCATCCAGTGGTGACAAGCTCCTTGGATCTACAATCTCAATTTCAATGCCCTTCACTGCAAGTTTTTCAGCTGCCTCCATTGCTGTGTGAACTTGCTTACCGATGGCAACGACCGTCAAATCCGAGCCATTCCTTTTAATTTCGGCTTTGCCAATCGGAATTGTATAGTAGTCTTCCGGGACCTCTCCTACCATGTTATATAGCGTTTTATCTTCAAAAAAGATGACTGGGTCATTATCTTCAATGGCTGAAAGTAATAGCCCTTTTGCATCGTACGGGGAAGAAGGGACGACCACCTTCAATCCAGGAATGCTTGTAAATAAGGCATAAAGGCTTTGTGAATGCTGAGCTGCCGCCCTGAATCCTGCACCATGCATCGTACGGATCGTCACGGGAACTTGTGCTTTCCCCCCAAACATATAGCGGAACTTCGCACCTTGATTCAATACTTCATCCAAACAGCTGCCAATGAAATCATTGAACATTAACTCGGCAATCGGTCGTAAACCTGTCGAAGCGGCTGCCATGGCCGCTCCCATATATCCTGCTTCAGCAATGGGTGTATCAAGGATCCTGTCCCGGCCAAACTCTTGAACCAATCCTTTTGTGACACCTAAAACACCACCCCATGCTTCGTCATCCTGCAAATGATCAACCTCTGCACCGCCGGCTACATCTTCTCCCATAAGGATGACATTTTCATCTTTTCTCATTGCCATGGCCATTGCTTCATTTATTGCTTGTGACATACTGATTTTTCTACTCATCTCAATTCCTCCTATTATGGTTTAATAAGATACATAAACATCGTTTAATAAATCAGATGCCTCTGGATACGGGCTTTCTTCACTGAACTTTACTGCCTGTTTAATAGATTCCTCCACGGCACTCTCTAGAGAAACCAGATCTTTTTCTCCCAGCAGATTCTGATTCAGTAAGTAATTCCTAAACAGAACAATCGCATCTTTCTCTTGTTTATGCTCCTTTTTGTCTTGTTCTTTTTTATATTTCTGTGCATCTCCCTCGAAGTGTCCATAATTACGATAAGTAACGCATTCTATTAATGAAGGGCCTTCTCCCCTGCGAGCTCTCTGAACGGCTTCTTCAGCAGCCTTATACACAGCCATAACATCTTTCCCATCCACCCGGACACCCGGAATATTGTAGCTAATCGCACGATCGGCTATCGTTTTACAACTAGAAGCATAGTTGAATGGCGTGGCTTCCCCATACCCATTATTTTCAGCAATGAATATAACGGGTAGCTTCCAGATTGCCGCCAGATTTATCCCTTCATGGAAGGTCCCATGATTATTGGCACCATCACCAAAAAAACAAACACTAACATGATCCGTCTTTTTATATTTGGCAGTTAAAGCTGCACCGCATGCGAGCGGAAAGCCTCCACCGACTATCCCGTTCGCACCTAACATCCCTTTATCCAGATCGGCAATATGCATGGAACCGCCTTTTCCTTTACAAAGCCCTGTCACTTTTCCATATATTTCAGCCATCATCCCATTTAGATCGCATTCTTTTGCAATACAGTGGCCATGCCCCCGGTGAGTGCTGGTAATGCTGTCTTTATCGGATAAGTGGGCACATACTCCGACAGCCACCGCTTCTTCCCCAGCATACAAATGGACAAACCCTGGTAAAATCCCCTTTGCAAATGATTCATGAACTTGGTCTTCGAATTTTCTGATCTCCAGCATTTTTTTGTACATCCAATAAGCCTTCTCCTGTGATAACTTAATTTCATTAGGTTGAACCGTTTCCATATTTCATCCCCCAATCATTAATAATGAGTCAATGATTTATATTGCAAATATTGTGCCAAAATGGAAGGTTGGCAAATTAGGACTTTTTCTATTTTCAATCGAAACAAAACGAGACAAAATGAGATTGTTGTCTCGTTTTGTCTCGCTTTTCAAAAAATATACTATCTCATTATGGGATAGAACCTGCATTTCGCGGATATTATATGACATTTTTGTGGTTAAAAAACAAGGGGAGTTGAGGTTCTGGACAGTATCAATCCAGCTTAACGTAATTTTTTTAATGCACTGCTCCATGCGATCGTTTGATCTAACATTGCGTGGACATTACCAAGGTGTAAATCAGCTGGTTTAAATGTCTTGTAGTTTTCAAAGTCTGTAAATAGTGAAAATGTTGGATTTACTCGAACGTCCGCAACAAGTAATTCACCTAAGATGCCACGCAAATGTTCAGCTGCACGAGCTCCGCCTGTTGAACCATAGCTCACAATGCCCGCCGCCTTGTTGTTCCATTCATCGCGTGCGGAATCAAGCGCATTTTTTAATGCTCCTGTAATACTGTGATTGTATTCCTGTACGATAAAAACAAATCCATCTAAGCTGGAAAGTTTTTCTGCCCAAGCTGTTAACCCCGGTTCTTTACCAGTGCCTTCACCCAAAAAAGGCAATTTAAAGTCTGCAATATCTACGATTTCATAATTTGCATCTCCGCGTTTATCAGCTATTTCTTTTACCCAATTTCCTACTTGTGGACTTACGCGTCCTTGACGTGTGCTTCCTAAGATAATTCCAATGTTTAATTTCCCCAATGGTTTTTCCTCCTCGTTAAGGTTTGTTTAAAATAAAGAAGTTATAATTTTAATTGATTTACATGTTTTCAATGACTTCCACTAATGTGTAGTACCCACCTTCTGCATCTTCAATGAGATGTTTTATCTTGTTAAGGTGTTCAGTAAATTCACTTTTTTCTAACCAATTTTTATGATGATCAACACTTTCAAAGGTAGTTATCATAATAGCCTTATTTTTATCAACAGAACGATGCCAACGACTATTAATCCAACCAGGAACACCTTGAGATCCCCTCTTAAAATTGAGAAGTTCTTCAGACTGTATCGCAACTAATTCATCTAGTTTGCCAGGTTTAGCTGTAAATACATTAATCCATACTATTGATTTACTTGAATTCATATACATAATCTCCTGTCATTTAAATTTATTTTTCTCAATGCATAATAAATCTGCACTTTCTTTTTCATTATTGGGTGTCAGTACTAACTGTCATGATATTTCAGGAAAAACTAGGGAGTTAATGCCCTAGTGAATGTTTGCACACTTTCCATTATAAATGCCTCAAGGGACACGGTCGGATAGTTCTCATCGGCATCCAGGTTGTTCATAAAGGCACCAAAATTCATCATCATGAACGACCACGCTTGCAGCTCTGAATCTGTGTGAATAAGTTTTCCTTTTTCATACATCGTGTTAAAATAGTTTGTCAAAATTTCCAGTAACTTCCGAGGATGCTTTTGTGTTCTTTCTCGAAATCCAGGTAAATTGCCTTCTTCCTTGATACTTATCATAATCATTTTCCGGTTACGATTCATGATTTCATGATATGTTCGACTTATCAGTTGTAAGTCTGAATGTAAATCCCAAACGATTTGCCTTTCATTTAAAAGTTTTGTCATTTCTTCGGCATTGTGATATCGGTCAAATGCCGTTTCTAAAAGATTTTGCTTACTTCTGAAGCGACGAAACAGTGTCTTTTCACTCAAACCTGCCGCACCAGCGATTTCCAGAGTAGTAACACCATTGTAGCCTTTCTCTGCTATTAGATCGATCGCAGCCAAAAGTAGCTTATCATCGTTACTTAGATTATGACTGTTACTTAGATTATGACTGTTACTCATACTCTCAACTCTTCCTTCCAGACTGTCAGTACTTACTGTCTTTTGATTTTATTCTATTCATCAGTTTTAAATTTGCCAACAAAAATTCCATCATAAGGTAAGTTTGTCATTATACTGAGTAGATGTTTAAGGTGCTGGATGAAGTAATTCATCTTGTTATGCACATATTGAAGATAAATGAGGAAGTGATCCCTCTTTATATTTTCCCGTTCCTTTCCTTATCGTAGAAAATCAGGGTTATTTATTAAAAAATATTTGAACGTGCAATCTTGGTTTTACTGGCAGAATTCTTTTAAGAAGAAAAAAAGACGGAGCTTTTTTTGCTCCGCCTGTTTGCTAGAATATTTTTTTCTCATTCAATTCAATGGCTAATTCTTTAAAGAACTGAAGCGAATCAGGATTTCCCATGGAGTCTGGATTCACGACTTTATCAAACTCGAAACCTAACAACACTTTACGTATCGGGACTTCCATTTTCTTTCCGTTCAAAGTTTTAGGTATTTGTTCAACGACATGGATTTGGTCAGGAATAAAGCGAGGGGACACATGTCCTCTGATTTGTTCCTTGATTTTTGCTGTCAATGCTGCATCCAGGCTATTACCGGGCTTAAGGACAACGAACAGGAGCAAGGAAGAACCGCGGCCAAGCACTTCCCTATCAATGACAAGGCTTTCCATAACCTCGTCGATCGCTTCGACGACCCGGTAGATATCGCTGGTTCCCATCCGTACACCAGAACGGTTGATGGTCGAGTCGGAACGACCATAAATGATACAACTGCCCTTGTCGTCGATTTTTATCCAATCACCATGTTTCCAAATGCCGGGATACGTATCGAAATAACTCTCGTAGTATCTTGTCCCGTCTTGATCATTCCAGAAATAAAGCGGCATGGACGGCATGGGTTTGGTAATGACCAATTCACCGACTTCATTAATCAATGTTCGGCCTTGTTCATCAAAGGCCTCTGCACGAACACCTAATGCCCTTCCTTGTATCTCCCCGATTCTTACAGGTAATGTGGGAACGCCACCTACAAATCCGGCACAAACATCGGTTCCGCCACTGGATGAACTAAGCCAGATATCCTTCTTGACATTCTCATACACCCATTTGTACCCGTCACCCGACAAAGGTGCTCCAGTGGAAAAAAGGGCCTTCAATTTCGATAAATCATATTTTCCCATTGGCTTGATTCCTAACTTCATGGAATTCGTAAGGAATGGTGCACTTGTTCCAAAGAAAGTCATGCCTGTATCTTCAGCCAATTGCCAAAGGGCATCCATATCCGGGAAAGAAGGACTGCCGTCATAAAGAACGATCGTCCCTTCATTAAGCAAACCACCCATTAGAAGATTCCACATCATCCACCCTGTCGTCGTAAACCAGAATACCGTATCCTCGGAAGTCATGCCTTGATGCATTCTTGTTGATTTAAAATGCTCCAATAATATTCCGCCATGGCCTTGTACAATCGGTTTTGGCATTCCGGTTGTACCTGATGAATAGAGAATCCAAAGCGGATGATCAAACGGAACACTTTCAAAAGATAATTCGGCTTTTTCTTTTACTAGATCATCCCATGGAATCGTATCTGCCAGATTCTCTTCCAAAATCTTCTTTTCTATGTAAGGAACCATTACAGTATGCTTGACAGTAACCAATTCCTGTTTAAGCTGTGCAACAACGGATGTTTTATCATATGCTTTTCCATTGTACTGGTACCCATCAACCGCAAGTAATACAACCGGTTCAATCTGTTTGAAACGATCAATGACGCTTCTTGCCCCAAAGTCAGGTGAACAGCTGGACCAGATGGCACCTATACTTACTGTCGCCAAGAAAGCTATGACCGCTTCAGGGATATTTGGCATATAAGCTACAACACGATCACCGGATTTCACACCAAGTCCCCTTAACGAATGGGCAACAGAAGCTACTTTTTCTTTCAGCTCTTTCCAGCTTACCTCTTGCTGCCTGATATGTTCGGAACGAAAAAAGATCGCCGTTTTATCTTCTTGATCATTCAATAATGCATTTTCAGCATAATTAAGCCTTGCCCCTTCGAACCATTTCGCCCCTGGCATTGAATGCTCCGCTAAAACCCTGTCATATTTCCTGTCAGCTTTTACATCACAATAATCCCAAACCGAAGCCCAAAAATCCTCCAGTTCAGCAACCGACCATTTCCATAATTCATGATAATCTTGAAATGATAAACCTTTCTTTTCGTTTAACCATTTCATATATTGAGTCAATACCGTTTGCTCGATTTGTTCGTTTGTAGGTTCCCAAATGATTTGTCCATCTGTAAGCGATTTCATTTAATCATCTCCATTAGGTATCGAATTCATCATTAAATCATTTCATAATAATTGGTAGTTAACTTAAATTGTAATATATGAGAATAAAACCGTCAATTTACACTAAATTCAAATTGGCTCTTTTCTATGAATGGGCAGGTTAATAGAGAAGCATGTACCTTTCCCTTGTACACTTGACACATGTATCGATCCATCCATGCTTTTTATAACGCTATATGAAACCATCATGCCTAATCCCGTTCCTTTATTTTTTGTCGTAAAGTATGGTTCACCTAAACGGTATATTTGTTCCTGTGTCATTCCACTTCCTTGATCTTGAATCTTAATTTGGATGGTGGGGGCAGCATGAATTAAATGTATGTATATTTCGCCATCATCTTGCATCGATTCTATGCCATTCTTTAAGATATTGAACAAGCACTGTTGGAATTTCTTCCTTTCCCCCATGATATAATAAGCTTCATCTTCGAATAGGGATAATTTCAATTCGATTCCATTATCGTTTGCCAAGGGATTTATACTGTTCACGACATGCTGAATTTCCTCGGATACCATTAATCGCTCTTTATTTTCAGGGCTTATGGCAGCAAACGTCAAATAATCATTTATGACATCCGTAGCCCGATCTAATTCCTTCAACGCAATATTTGCATACTTAACCTTTGTATTGGGAGAAACGTCTTCGCTTAACATTTGAATATATCCCCTAGTAACTGTAAGGGGATTTCTGACTTCATGAGAGATGCTTGCAGCCAGATGACTAACGATTTGCAATTTTTCCGCTTTCACTAATTTTTCGAGAACCTGAAAATTAGTTAGAATGACCTCCCATAGTAATATTACAACAACAATTCCTATGACTTGGATCGTGAAGTATTGTTTCCATATACTTATGCCTATAGTAAGTTCAAATACTTCTGTTGAAATAAACTGTGTGAGACTGTGAACAATAAAGATTAATGAAATACCGATGAAGATTTTTTTACTGACTGACATTTTTAGATAGTATTTCGATATAAAAAACAGGGAAACACCAATTAGCGGAAAAGTGATGCATGATATATAAAGTCCATTTTCCCCCCCTGTTAAATAGCGAATAAGTAGAGTGATGACAATTAATATGATTCCTAACCGGTACCCTCCATATAAACCGCCTAATAGAAATGGAATCCATCGAAGATCCCAAACAAAATCCTTTTCTGTGACAACGGGGAATAGCATGCATAGAACAAGTGAGAGAATAGGGAAAATGGATAAGAACGATCCTTTTAATGCATCTAAACGGTATACGTACTTTACCAGATAGCTCATTTGCAATAAAAAAATCGGAAAAAGGATAATTAAAAAGTTAATCAGTAAATCTTTTGTCATAAGATTCATTTTTACACCGAACTTTCGATATTTTTCGAAGATTTAGACAGTTATATAAATCATAACAAGATAGAGAATGATTAGCTAGTAAAATTATATTGTTGGAATTAAAATGAGGCAGCTGAAGCATAGAGGTAGCAACAATGAAAACGGATGAATAGGGGGTAGAGAATGAACAGGAAAAAGCACTGAAACGACGAGGTCATTTCAGTGCCATCAAATAATTTCCGAATACGCACTTAATAAAGAGCTGATTTTGCTAGCATGGTGATTGTCGCATCATCCATCGGAGGATTATGAAGTCCTGCGCGTACATCCCTATAATACCGTTGCAGGGGATTTGTCCGTTGTAAACTTTTGGCTCCGACGACTCTCATCGCTTTATCGACAATCGAAATCGATTTATTGACGACCGATAACTTAACAGCACCCAATTGTTTCGATAGTTCATCATGATCTTCAGGGTGCTGCTCCCATTTTTCTGCGACAGAGTAGAGAAAATGGTGTGCCTCGCTCAATTCCAGTTCCATCTCCCCAATTGTCCGTTGAACATTCGGAAGATCCCTGATTGGTCCTGGTAAGCTATTGGGAGAATAGGTTTTCGCAAATTCAACTGCATAATTTCTGGCAGCCACTGCAATTCCCAAGTAGCAAGCCGGTATATGTAAGAGCCACGCTTCGGGTTTCCTGTTTCCACCAGGATTGCTTTTCATGACTAAATGCTTTTTAGGCAGGCTGACGTCATTTAACACCAAATCATGACTTCCTGTTCCCTGCATGGAAATCATATCCCAAGTTTCTTCTATACTTACACCGATTACATCACGATGGACTAAAAATGTGCCTAAACACTCATCCTCGGGTACCCATGCCGTTACAAGAAAAATATCAAGGACGGGTGAGAGTGTAGTAAAAGTCTTTCTTCCATTCAAATTCCATCGTTCACCCTTTTTGATAGCGATCGTTTCCGGACGGCCGCCACGCGTCGGGCTTCCTGTTCCAGCCTCAGATGCTGCCGTGTTGATGAGGGCGCCTTTCGACACTTCAGAAAACAATTCATTCATGGCCCCTTTTTCCCAGGGTCTTTTCTCGGTTAAAGATAGGACCGTTCCGACATGCCAGCCTATTCCTAAAGCTGTTGGACCACAATACTGAGCTATTTTTTCTTGGCATAGGAGAAAATCATATAAGGAACCGCCATTTCCCCCATCTTCTTTGGCTAAGGTCAATTTAGGATATCCGAATTCCTTTAACTCCTGAATGTTTTCAAAAGGAAAACCCTTTGTATCATCAAGAACTTCAGATCGGGCGGAAAAGGACTGAATCGCTTCCTCTAATTTTTGTATATATTCTTTTTGCTCCTGTGACTGAAAAAACGACATGAAGATCATTCCTCCTATAATAAACAAATTCCTGAACCATCCAGCAGCAGAAACAGCAACTGCGAACACCACTTTATCTTATCACCTTAGTGTAGTTTATGGTTTGAATCTGCCATTTAAGAGTCAAGGTCTTCATTTTTATATTCTTTGTTAGCATTCTTATAAGCTTTCTTCGCCTGATCAATATCTTTGTTTTCGATAAAGTAAGCTATCGCGGCTTGCCCGATTCCATACGTAACAGCACCCGCTACCGCACCGGAAACGGCTAGACCAGCCCCTGGTATGAAACGAACTGCAGCCCTGACACCCTCCCTGACAAGGAGACCGATTCCAACATTGATGCCTAATGCTGTTATGAATTCACCTGCCGTTTTTGTATTGATTTCCTTATCCGCGATAAAACCAATCACTACAATCATCAACCCTTGAATGCCGGTCAAAATGGGAAAATCGGCAAAAGGTATTGGCTCTGCACCGATTAAACCGGCAATTGCGGTAAATGTTCCCACGATCGTCCTCGCGAATTTCTTCTTAACGATTTGGCTTTGCATGGCTTTGGCCGTCTTCAGCTTCGCTTCACTGGGTAAGGCCTCGATCAAGTAATCAGAAAGCAAATCGATGTTCCAACGCATATCATATTCAATATTTCCGCTTTCATCGAAATCAATATACGAACAAATCGGAATGATGTTCAATAGTGGGATTTCACTTTCGTTAAATCGCTTAGCCATCAAAGCAATCGCTTCATCAATATTTTGTTTTTTCTTTGGATTGGCATCAAAAGGTGCTTGTTTATAATGTGGAGGATCTAACTCATCCACCTGAGTGACCACACAGATGACGGGTACATCATAATGGTGATTCTCTTTAACGATCTTGCGCAGCTTGTTCAACTCTTTCAAATCCTCTTCAACCCGTGAATCCGTTTCTTTAGCTTTAATCAAGAAAAGAAACACATCAGGCTGTTCTTCGGTTACCGCTTTTATCAATTCATCCATTGGTGTTTCTTCTTCAAATTCTTCCGTGGGAGTTTCACTCTCACCCAACCCGCGGGAGTCAAGCAAACGAATTTTGGGCTCAGCATCACTTGGGTACCAAAGCCATTTTCCCTTACCCGTTCCAGATTTAACGGAACTGACATATTGCTTTTCCTGACCAAACATCGCGTTGATCAGTGATGATTTTCCAGACCCACGCCTTCCGACAAGAGCAATTCGCGGTTCCCTTGCATCAACCGTCATCGTTTTGAGCTTCAATAGCTGGTCGAGCATTTTGTTCTTTTTCGATTGTGAAATGGGCAGCTTATCTACCTGGCCTTTAATGAAACTGAATATGCTTCCCATTTCATCGTGTCTTTCCACCATCACGCATTCCCCCTTGTTAAGAAGTGTTTTAAGTAACATTTACCCTTTAACGATTCAATTTAAGCATGTAACTCGAATCTCCTTACAAACTTAAGGGGCTCCATTTCTAATAATTTATTTAAGTTTTTTCTTTTAAGAACATAACGACACTTGCCATGTATTTTTGAATTTCCTGTACTTGAAAAGCGGCAGAATCCGCAATCTGTTTATAATGATGCTGTCCTTCATCGGTGATTCGTAAATATCGTTTTGTTCGCTTTTCACTTTCCCATCTGCCGACAAGAAGCCCGTTCTCTTCCATTTCATGAGATAAATCGTATAAATAGCCGTTAGACGCGATCCAACCGAACTGATTTTTAAGCAGGTCGCCAATTTCACCCATGTAAATAGGCTTCTTAGTGAAAGCGGTTTTTAAAGTAACATAACGGACAAGGTCCTTCACGGATATTATTTTTGAGAAATACGACCTGTATTCTTCAGGAAGTTCATTAAAAACCGGGGGGTTTTCACCAGATCCCCTTAAATCGAACATGAACCGATCAATGACCTTCTTCACTTCGGAAAACCGTTCCAGGAAATTCTCTTGGTACCATATGTAAAGCTCTTTTCCTTTTTCAGTTATCTGATAATAATTTCTTCCTTTATTCGTATATAATGATAAATGGTTGGATTCGACAAGCATATTGGATATTTTACATAAATAGTCATAGCTATGCACTTTTCCAGTAAACGTATTTTTTAGGTCCTGATGGATCGCCCTTGGATAATTCGCTTTTAATTTCAAAGAATGCAGTAAGAAAATCGTTAAAAATTCCCGCTGGCTCAACCCAACCGATTCAACCGTTGTAGACAGTTTTTCCCCTTTCTTCACTGTCAACCCCCCCTTTATATCCTTTTTATAAAACTCATCAATTAAATATTTCTTCCTTATCCCTTATTATCCTGTGCTGCCACATAATAGTAAAGTTTTTATTACCTAAGTACTTAGTACTGATTTTTCGTATTTAATCTATTGAGGGATGAGAGGATTCAGAATATTCTGTCGAGGTTTATTGTAAAATAGTTTAAAACAAAAAAAGAAGAAACGGTCCGCGATTAGGCCATTTCTTCTTTTTGTTTATTGTTCCGTTAAAATGATTGGATTTTCTTTTGTAATAACGAGAGTATGTTCATATTGGGCAGAAATCTTTCCATCTGCCGTTCTCGCCGTCCATCCGTCTTGGTCCATTTTCATATGCCATGTTCCTGCATTCAACATAGGCTCAATCGTGATGACCATACCTTCTTTAAGACGGGCACCTTTACCTGGTTTACCATAATGTAAAACGGTCGGGTCTTCGTGCATGGTTTTTCCGATTCCGTGTCCTGTAAAATCGCGGACAACTGAAAACTTTTCACCTTCTGCATATGACTGGATTGCATGCCCTATGTCCCCGAGACGATTACCTGCACGTGCAACTTCGATGCCTCTATATAGAGCATTCTTAGTTACATCCATTAAAC
The DNA here is from genome assembly GCF_030348945.1 of Peribacillus sp. ACCC06369. Lineage (NCBI taxonomy): Bacteria > Bacillati > Bacillota > Bacilli > Caryophanales > Bacillaceae > Peribacillus > Peribacillus sp. ACCC06369. The sequence goes on along the minus strand of NZ_JAUCEN010000002.1, from coordinate 2,657,709 downwards.
GCTGAGCTTCATCTGAAACTTCACCGACTGCATATGTCCAAGCTGAATCCGCCAAACCGCCGTTTAGGTTCACCACCATATCAATCGTTACGATGTCTCCCTCTTTCAGGGCTTTCTTTTGCGGGAAGCCGTGGCAAATTACATCATTCACCGATGCGCACGTTGCATATTTGTAGCCGTTATAACCCTTTTGTTCAGGTGTAGCACCGTGCTCTGCCAAGTATTTATCGACAAACTCTTCGATTTCCCAAGTCGTAATGCCCGGTTTTATCATTTTAGCGATTTCTCTATGCGTCGCAGCAAGAAGTTTGCCAGCTTCATGCATCAAATGTATTTCTCGTTCACTTTTAATAGTTATCATTTAAAAATCCTCTTTCGTTTTATATCTTTACTGATTTAATCTCCTTAGTTATCATATGCCTTTTTTTATATAAAAAGCAACCAAAAACCCGGTAAAAATTCACCGGGTTACCTGTAATACTGAGAAAAATATGCATTTGAATTACGAAAGTGCTAACAATGGAGGCTAGCGTTTACGTTTTTACACAAATGAATATTACAGGAGTGAATTACCTAGAACATTATAATCACCCTGGGACTTAATTCTCAAAAATTCTATATCGGCCCATGTGCATTAATTGGGTACAGATTCCCATTTAACGCAAATGAAACTCTTCCTGTTTCCTCTGATACTACCAATACAAGGGCATCACTTCGTTCAGATAAACCTAATGCTGAGCGGTGGCGTGTTCCAAGTTTTTTTCCCCCTGTTGATCTGTCTGAAAGCGGGAGGACATTTGCTGCGGAAACAATCTGATTTTGACTAACCAAAACGGCACCATCATGTAGCGGATTTCCAGGAAAAAAAATTGATTCCAATAAAGAATGGGTTAACTCCGCTCCTATTGAAATACCGGGTTGAATCAATGAATCAAGAGGATCTCCCCGTTGAATCACAATCAACCCGCCATGTCTCAAATTCGACAAATTTTGTACGCAAATTGATAATTCGGGATATTTGTCCGTAAACGGTGACAAATAACAGTTCAAATAAAACGTTGCTGCTTTCATATCGATGTATATGAATTTATCCTTTATTTTCTCGAAATTTCCAAGAAGACAATAACTTTCGTCACCCATTGCGTCTAGGTTATCCTGTAATGCTGATATTACTTGACGTAAATCCTCTTTTAACATTTGTTTCATTGGTGAAAAATCACAATTGCCATTATTCACAGGCATGCACCTCCCTCCTTTTATTATTTCACTTTCTTTTTTTCAATAAATCTCAATGGGCCTCTAAAAGACAATTCTATTTTCCCTAGCTCTATTTATGCCTTGTTAAATTTATTATTTTGAATGTACTTAAAGTTTGTCTTCTCGATAATTAATTATTCATCTTTACTATGACTTCACATTTTTTTATGTCATATGGACAAGGTAAGAGAATAGATATGTTAATGACCTGTTGAAAGATATCCTATAATAAGAGGTGGTATTAGATGCCTTATGTATCAGTATTTGATCAAGGAACGTTTGAAGTTGAAATGGGAAAAAAGTTAGTATTGGCATTGGAAGACAACGGTATAAATATTCTCCACCGATGCGGAGGGAAGGCTAAATGCACAACTTGCAGAGTTGAAATATTGGCAGGTGATTTTTTGGAGGACACACATAAAGAAAAAAAGAGCTTTGAAGAAAAAGGAATGGAAGATCATTTGCGTTTATCTTGTCAAATTTACGTGAATGGAGACATAACCATTCGGCCGATCAAGACGGTAGAAAACTCTGGAATTCCTGCTGGGCCAAGGCCTGCTGACTAAATAGTTTCATAAGTGCCGTAGTTTAATCAAAAAACATCAAAACGACTAAAAATAGTTTTTCTAGTCGTTTTGATAGCCAAAAGAGTTACTTCTTTTCCATGACCGCAAAGTAATTATCTTCATTATCAGCAAAATTGAAGACTCTTCCAGATGGCATATTTACAAGTTCTCCCACTTTGATATTCTTCTCCGAAAAGTCTTTATATAATTCATCAAGATTATCCGAGTAAAACATTAATGAAGGTGTATTAAGATTTAATTCAGGCTGCATTTTAGCAATGAATTCCTTATTATGCAGGATGATGCTCGTTTGTGCTTCCTTTGTTGGGGCTATTTCAATCCATCTTAGTCCTTGGCCGTTATCTTCTTCAGAAATTACGCTAAAACCGAATTTTTCCGTCCAAAATTTCAATGACTCGTCTTGGTTATTTACATATAACATAATTTGACCGACTTTATTAATCATTTGCTTCTCTCCCTTTCTGCTGGTTCCGTTATTAAAGATATCATTTACGTATAAGCATGATGTAGGTTGGAAATATATAACTGATTAAATCGTATTATAAATGCAAGATTTAATCAATATTTACCAAAATTCAATTTCCCGTCTTTTGGGTAGTCAAATAAATCAACATTTTTTGAATCTCGACAATTGCTTAAAAAAGCAGATATCTCTTACGAATTTTGCTTTATTATTTCTTCTACATATTCCAAGAAATCTGTATGTGTCGAATTCCCTTCCAGAAATTGCGCTACCACAGTTAATGGTACTATAACTCTATCTCTCTTTTTGGAATAAAGAACCGTCTCTGATTTAATGCCCCTATGCACCCCATCAAGTGTAGAAGAAAAATGATGTACAGAATCATATTCATACCATTTATAATCTTGATTTATATGCCTTCTTATAACTTCACCGATATAGGCACCTATCCTTTTTACAAAATTATCAAAATGAAACTTTAAAAGTTCACTACCCATTTGAGTAGTACTTAATCTTTCCGTATAAGCATCTATATAGCGAATGCTTTCAATAGTGAAATCTAAATTTCTCTTTGTTAGGTTCTCTTGATCCCAAGTATCTTCTGACACATCCTGATACATTAATTTCGCAATGCCTTTTAAATCATTTTTTATTAATTTTGTTCTATTTAAGGAACCGAACATATGTCATTTCCCCTTTATTAATTATCTAAGTGTTAATTATAAGTCTCCCCCGATAGTTAAGAAAGGCTATGCAATCTTTATATACAGAATTTTGCAGGACTTTTCGATTTTTCCCAGAACTTCTATACAGAGTATTTCTAAAGGAGAGTGAAATGGTGGTTCTATCAAAAGAGGGTTTGTTAAATATATTGGAAGGCAACAGGAGATTGACGTTGCGGGTGGTGGAAGCCTTTCCTGAAGAGGAATTATTTCACTATACACCGGCCGGGAAGCTTCGCCCTTTCGCAGAGATGGTTAAAGAAATCATGAACATTGAGACTGGATATATTCGTGGAATTGCACTTGGTAAATGGGAGTATCCAGATTCGTTTGCTGAAATTACTACAAAAGAGGCACTGTTATCAGCATGCGAAGCAGTAAGGGATGATACTAGGAAACTATGGGAGGAAATGACCGAGGAAACACTTGGAGTGGTGGAAAAGGATCCCTTTTTCGGTCCCTCACAAAGCCACTTTGATAGACTTCAATATGCCTTGGAAAATGAGATCCATCATAGGGGACAGGGTTATATCTATCTTAGAACGCTCGGTATTGAACCACCGGAATTTTTCGTCAGGTAATAATGAAACATTATGTCTTAAACTTGTAGCAACGAAAAAGAAATAAAAAAATAGGAGTGAGATAAATATCAGTTGATGCATATCTTAATTTTAATGGAAATTGTCGAGAAGCTGTAGAGTTTTACGCAGAGGTTTTTGGAACGGAACAACCAAATATCATGACCTTTGGGGAAACTCCGCCTAATCCGGAATTTACTCTTCCAGAAGAAGCGAAAGATTTAGTCATGCATACAAGGCTAAATATTAATGGAAGCAATATCATGTTTTCAGATACTTTTCCTGGTATGCCTTTTGTTGAAGGAAACAATATCAGCCTGGCATATGTCGGTAATGATTTGGATGAAATTAAATCGATCTTTAACAAACTAAGTGAAGGCGGCACGGTTGGTCTAGAGCTCCAAGAAACATTCTGGAGTAGAATTTACGGTCAGTTAACCGATAAATTCGGAATCAAATGGCAATTCAACTTCGAGGGCTGAGAAATGAAATTTGGATATAGGACTTTTCAATGGTGAAAAGTTTCTATATCCTTTTGTATTTCCATCACCAGGAGGCAAAGATATTGTAACTAGCATAGGGAAATAATTTTTCGTCAATCCTTAGAGATGGGGCTCTATATATTTAGGTCATTAAAATTAAGGGAAATAGTTAAATGATAGGGAAAAATGAATACACAAAACGGCTTTTGACTTCACCCTAACCCTAACATGATTTTTTTGGGTCATAATAAATGGTGTATAGTAATGGGGTACCTTCAAAATATTTAATCTTATCGAATAAATTCGCATTTCCCTGATAATATGTATCGAAAACCGGCTAAACATGAAGACAATAAAGGAGAAAAAATCATGAAAAATAAAATTCAAAAAATCACAACCAACTTGTGGTTTGATAGACAAGCTGAAGAGGCGGCGAAGTTCTACACTTCCATCTTCGAAAATTCTAAGATTGGAAGAATCACCCGCTATGGAAATGAAGGAAATCAAATCCACGGGATGCTAGAGGGATCAGTGATGACCGTGGAATTTGAACTGGAAGGACAAACATTCGTAGCATTAAATGGCGGTCCGCAATACAAATTCACCGAGGCGATATCATTTATCATCAATTGCGATGATCAAGAAGAGGTGGATTATTATTGGGAAAAACTTTCCGAAGGCGGAGACAAAAAGGCACAAGTGTGCGGTTGGCTGAAAGATCGATTTGGTGTGTCATGGCAAATTGTCCCTGCGAATCTATCCGAGATGGTCAACGACTCCAATCCTGAAATATCGGAAAGAGTTATGAAAGCGCTGCTCCAAATGAAGAAAATTGACATTAAAACTTTAAAGCAGGCGTATATATGATAGGATCCAAGAAACTACTATCTAGCAAGTTGTGTTTATTCCAGAAAAGTGTACGATTTTGAAGTGACTAAAGCCTAGTTTCTCGGTATTGCAGGTGTGAAAGTAGGTTTTGATATTTGAATTTCCTAAAATTTAAAATCCGCATTTTTCTGGCGATACCCCATTAGAAAAGTAAAATCTTCTTAAGTATAATGGCATAGTTTTTAAGGGAGAAATAGAAACGATGGACAATATATTTACACTGGCACTTCAACGTGGCGATGAAATAATAGAAAGAAAAATCCGCTACGACTCCATAGTTGTTGATCACATCTGTATGCTGTTAAAAGCACAAAATCAACATGTCGTGCTTTTTCATGAAATCATGGATTCGTTCACGATGAAAGCAGGTACTATAAAATTAACCATTCCGATAGGCAGTTATACGATTGCTTATTATTGGAAGGATCGCCCTTATAATCTCTACATTTGGAGGGATAATGAAGGAAATTATCTAGGTTCCTATTTCAATATTGTAAAAAATACATATATGACGGATAGATTGGTATCCTTTGAAGATTTGATCATTGATATTTTGGTTCTTCCTAATGGGGATTACTTTATTTTGGACGAAGATGAGTTACCTGTGCCATTAGACCAATTTGAGAACGGTTCTGTTAAACAAACCCTAAACTCTTTACTTAATTCCATTGATAGTCTTCTAACACAAACCATTTCAGAATCCGGGAAACTCTATAAACATAAAGACCTTCTTCCATGGTTGAACAAGAGATGACATTGGTTTCGATTCTTTGAATTTCACCACACGAAAACCATTACCATAAACAAAAAGCCTACTTACTGAAGTAGGCTTTTTGTTCTCCCTCACTCACCATCAGCTTGAGCCGATAGACTGTCGGAAAGATCCTCAATGTTCTTGGATACCTTCGCACTGTATGAGTAGTCACCGTAGCAATATGGATATCGGAAATTCTCTTTGTCTCCGCCGCAATCATAGAGCGTGGGGTTTTTTTCTACCTGAAGCATGGAGAACCTCTTCGCAAGCTCTTCATTATGCTTGCCCCCTTCATTCGCAACGAAATCAATATAACCAATTCCCATGTTATATGCTTGAATGATCGTGGCAAAATCCACGCCCTTTTCATTGCCATATTCATTGATTCTCTTAAAATGTTTTACCCCATACTTAATGCTCTCCGTTGGATCTGTGATTGTATTTGGATCAAGCCCCGCTGACTCAGATGCCTGCATTGGGTCACCGCCCCGCCCTCGGCTTTCCTGCTGCATCAAAGCAATCAATGTCGAAGTATGCTCCTCAAGTCCGTACTTAGCCAACTCGTCACGTAGAAGTGAACTATACTTTTTCACGTTCGCAAAAGAATCAAGCGTATTTACTGATGTGGAAACATTTTCGGAATAGGGGGTTTGCATGATTTCCTTTATGAGCAAAAATACGAAAATCAGGATAAAAATCACAAAAAAATTCTTTGATTTCTTACGTTTCTTCTTCAAATTCTCTCTCCGTTATCTCTAAGTTATATATTTATATCTTAACAAATAGTAAGAGTAATAACTATTTAGAATACCAATTAATAGTTCAATAAAATGAGCTTAATGAAATTAGTAATCAATCTTCAATTTCTGACCTTAGTGTCAAACCCTAATGCACCTAAGCTCACTCACGTATATTTATTCGGACAATGAGACACCCTATTGGTTGGAGGTGATATGTATGGACAAGGAGAATGAAAAAGAAGAAATCCATGATGATAAAAAGAAAAAATATAGAAAAGAGTTTGGGGCAGATCCTGATGAACAAGAAATGAATGGTCTGTATGGTATGTTGGAAACAGAATATGAAGATAAGCTTCACGATAAAGAAAAGTAAAGATTGGTTTCTTTAATATATGTTAAGCGCCTTATATGGCGTTTTTTTTATGTGTTCATCTGTTATGAGCTTATTGAATCTATTCTAAAGGGTCGTATTTTGTTTCATATGAACAGATTTTGGAATATGCAAAAAACAAAAACCCAGAAATCATCGTTTTTTCCAATTTCGTTTTAGTCACTAACTATTAAGGATACCATTAAAAAGGGAGTGACCTAATACAGTCACTCCCTTTGCTTAATTAGTATTGTGAAGATTGTCCGCCATCAATCGGAATGACTACCCCGTTGATGAACTCTGATTCCCCTGATAATAGGAACGCGACTAAACGGCCGACTTCTTCAGGTTTACCGAAGCGTTTCTTAGGATTCACACTGACGAAATCCGCCATTGCTTCCTCCCAATTCTCTCCGCCTATTTGCCTGAATGAACCTTCTACCATCGCTGTTAAGATTACTCCTGGTGCAATGGCATTTATGCTGATTCCATATTGACCATATTCTATGGCAGCTGTTTTTGTTAAGCCTGCTACAGCATGTTTACTTGCAACGTACGCACTTTGGTTAAGCACAGCACGAATTCCACCTACGGAGGCCACGTTCACCACTGCCCCTGATCCTTGTTCTTTCATGATTGGCAGAATGTATTTCATACCATAGAATACACCATTGATATTGATGTCCGTTACTTTGTTGAAAACTTTGCTATCGTACTCAGCCATTGGGGCCTGTTTACCTTCGATACCCGCATTATTATAGAATCCATCGACTCTACCATATTTGCTGACTGTTTGGTCTACATAGTTCTTTACTGCTTCTTCATCCGATACATCTGCAGTAATCAGAAGCACGTCGGATTTTGGTGCAATTTCTAAGATTAATTTTTTTGTCACTTCCAAAGATGCATCGTTTAAATCAATTAATGAAAGTTTAGCCCCTTCTTTAGCCATTTCCAATGCGGCCGCTTGTCCTAAGCCTGATCCTGCCCCAGTAATGATTACAACTTTGCCATCGAATCGATTGCTCATATGTCAAAACTCCCTTTTTTAAGTTATCGAAAATCTATTTGATTATACTGATTACCCCTTAAAGCTTAGGAATCCATCATCAACCGGAATGACTTGTCCATTAATGGCATCCGCTTTTTCAGAGAACAAGAAGGTTACTACTTCTGCAACTTTTTCTGGCTGAATCAATTTTTTCCTCATATGGAGTTGTGCCAAACTGTCCAGGAACTCTTGATCGTCACCAATGATCGGTGTTTCGATAAAACCTGGTGCCACACCGACAACACGAATCCCATATTGCGCAAGTTCAATTGCTCCAGATTTGGTCATGGCGATGACTGCAGCTTTTGCAGCATGGTAATTAAAGCTGCCAATAGAAACCATCGTCCCATATATGGAGGCTGTGTTAACAATCGTGGCGCCTGTTACACCAAGATCCACCATTTTCCTTGCTGCATAATACATGCCATAATAAACGCCGTGTTGGTCAACATCCACGACTCTGTGGTATGACTCTGGATCCATCTCCAAAAATGGTTTTACTAATCCAATTCCAGCGTTGTTGAAAATGCCATTGATGGTGCCATGATTGGCGATTGCAGCTTCGACCATCGCTTCCACTTCTTCCGCTTTAGCTACATCCACTTTCACAAAAGTTGCCGTGCCTCCCTTTTGTTGAATGATCTCCGCAGTTTCCTTAGCCGCAACATCATTGTAATCAGCCGCTACGACAATAGCTCCCTGTTCAGCTAATTTATATGCCGTTTCCTTTCCAATTCCGCTGCCTGCTCCTGTAATTATTATGACCTTTCCTTTTAAACTCATCTATTCGTCCCCCTACAATAAAGTTTTTTGCTTATCAGATTAAAATGGCCCCGCCGTCGATTACAAGTTCTTGACCCGTAATGTGGCTGGAAAGATCGGATACTAAGTACATCATTAGATTTGCAATTTCCTGCGGTTCGGCATAACGCCCATCCGGAGTTGTTGCTTCCAGCTGTTTTCTAGCCTTTTCAGCTGCCGCGGAATCACCTTGACCAAATCCACTTTCAATCGAACGCATCATAGCGGTATTGACCACACCTGGGCAAACGGCATTCACCCGGACACCATGGGGAGCAACTTCGACACCAGCTGTTTTCGTCATTCCAAGAACCGCATGTTTACTTGCTCCATATGCCACCATGTTTGGCGTTGCCAGTAAACCAGCTCCAGAAGCAGTATTCACGACCGCCCCGCTTTTTTGTTCGATCATATGGGGCAATACATGTTTCAAGCCCAAGAAAACGCCGCGTACATTTATTGACATTAATTGATCGAAAACCTCAGCAGGATAGTCGATAAGCGGCATTATTTTGCCTTCCCACCCTGCATTATTCAGGAAAATATCGATTTTCCCATAGAGATCTATCGTTTTTTGAACATAATTTTTTATATCGTCTTCCTTTGTAACATCGGCTTTAACGAATTTCGCTTCGCCGCCTTTTTCTTTGATTTTATTTACCGTTAGCATGCCAGCCTCTTCGGAAAGGTCTACAACAACCACTTTGGCTCCATTTTCTGAAAGTGTAATAGACGCTGCCCGGCCGATACCCCCGCCGCCACCGGTAACGATTGCTACTTTTTCTGTAAAATCAAATGTTTGCATAGTATTCTCCCTTTCTCCCTTTGATCTTCGTGATGATATTCTTTATTGAATACGGTTACATGATAACATTATTTTTGTCGATTGTCGACAATTTAGAATTAGAGTCAAAGACTCTACATCACTCCACGATTCAAAGCTTCATGAATTTCACTTTTTGCTTTAATGACATCGTCTTCAAGAATGGCTTCAATGGACATTTTTAAACTAAAATGGAAATTTTCCATTGTTTCTATACTCCATTGACTTTGGGCAAAAACCATGAGAATATGACTGGCCTCTTCAAAAAATCTTGATAATGCCTTGTTTTCAGCGATTGAAAAAATATATCGAAATATCTGTGTAGCCCTTTTTTGATACTCGAATACATTACTTTTTTCACACTCATCGGTTGCACTTTCCAAATGCTTTCTTAATGATTGCTTATTTTCTTCGTGCCAATTCCCTTGGGAAAATTCAATCCCCATTTGGATCAGCCCAATCGTAACATCATTATATTCAATGATTTCCTTTTGTGAAAATGGCTTGACGATTGTTCCCCGCCTCGGTATTCTCTCAACAATCCCGTCAACCTGCAATAGATAAAGTGCTTCGCGAACTGGTGCACGGCTCGTATTCAATTCTTTGGAAATGTCTTCTTCGACGATTTTCTCTCCAGCTTCTATTTCTCCTTCAATGATTTTTTTTAAAATGTGTTTAGCGATTTGTTGTGGCAGCGATTCTCCAAAATAAATGCCATTTGTTAAATTGGAAGTATTTCCAAACATCTTTCAGCACTCCTATACTTCTATAATAATTAATTTTAGTCATTTTAGTATATCATATTGATAGGAATTATCTTCCTTATAAATTTACAGCACCCGTAATGGAAACAACCAAAACGTCTTAAACCATGTCCTATGGGTAAAACCCAGGCTGTTGACAAAGTTTTTTTCAGTAATCCCTCCATTTTGTCGACAAACTGAGAGCCCGACTAATAGAAGGGCTCTATATGCACTATATTAATCCACGAGCCTCGGTTTTGCTGGATCGCAGTTTGGCTTTTCTGTGTTTGTCGATTCAGCGAGTTTGGTTAAATAATAACATTCTTCACGCCACATATGATCTGCCATTAATGGGGAAAGCGTTCCAAGAACCTGTGCACTAAGCTCAAGTTCCTCCAATTCAAGCAGAAAGTGCTGAAAGAGTTTAATCTCCAATGTGACGTCCGCATTCATTTTTTCCAATGCTGGGAATGTTGACAAATTGGTTCGTAAATATCCAGCCATCTCAACAGCTTTAATATAAAAATCATTAAAATGTTTTTTATATTGTTCACTTTTCTCCTTTAATCTTTTTTCAACTTCATCCATATTGGATGATATTGCACCTGCATGCCCTGCCGCATCTAACAACCAAATCAAATGATGATGGAGTTCATGAAAAACCGGCGGCATTTGATTTGAATTGAAGTATTTCAATAATCTTAAATATTCTTCTAATTCGTTCACCATATGATTTAGGAATGTAGGTGAAAGATGTATTTTAATTTTACCTACCAGATGCTCTTTTAAAAGGCATAGCTTAAACTCACGAAGTCTTAACGCCTCAGATTCTGCAATGGCAGTAAGTTGCGAAATCTCCTCCGAATTGGCTTTACCAAGGAGAGTATCAAAAACTCGAATGAATTCTGAGGCCATTTCAATGTTTTCCACTTCAACCGGAGCTAAAGACTCATGGATGAACCTGGCATGGTCACCTAAGATTTGCAGCCAAAAACGATGCTCGAATCTTGCTGTTTTCTCCAAAAACTCGTTCATTTGCTCTCCCCCATATTTAAAAGTATCGAAAACACTTATGATTTTTTATCCCTTACGGATAAACTTATGAACAAAAAATGAAAAAAGGTCAGCAAATTTTCAGTATATGATTATCATTCTTAACGGAAAGAGAAAGGTGCCCACTTTGCTCATCAAACTTATACTAACCAAGGAGCTATTGAATGCTTCCTAACTAGTTATACCTTACTCAAATAATCTTAACGTAGTGATCGGATTGATTAATCCAAACAGTTTATATATAAGATCTGATTTCAAAAGTATATCTTCTATAACTTTTAAATAGACTTATATCTTCCGTAAAATTTCGGAATACAAAAAACGAGCCCCTGAATAATTGGCTCGGTAAGAATATTAATAATTTGAATCATTTACATCAACTTCCATATCGATTTCCATATCCATTAGAGCAGAGCTCATGCTTTTTCCATGTCTATCCAAAGTAAGTGATTTTGTGACACCTCCGCCTAATGCGTTTTGCATGACAAAATTCAATGCGCCAATTTTTGGCAGTTCATACCTAACCACATCTCCCTTCACTATTTCGTGAAAGTAATCCTTAACCTTTTCTGCTGTTACCTGTTTTTTTACTTTTTCATAATCTTCCATACGATAGACGATGACGGAAACATTTGAAATATTTCCTTTATCCCCTGATCTTGAGTGAGTGACTTGCTTGAGTTTCAATCTTGTCGACCTCCTCGTACGTTACGTCGATTGTAATATCTTCGCTAGGAATAAGAATTGAGGCAATTGATACAACCTCTTGGACACTAACCCGAACACCACCGCCTCCAGCAGGCCCATTAGTATATAGTGCTTCCACCTCTTGGCCGATCACAATAGCGGCTTCTTCATCAGCAGTCCTGGCTGCCACCCTTAATCGTACCTCCGATAGTCTTTCTCTGTCATACAACGGTGCCGAAATAGAAGATCCATACAGCGAATTAGAACCAATATGATCGATTCTCAATTCTTGAATCTCAATTTTAGCCTGAATCAACCGGTGTCTCACTACTTCTTCCGCAAGTCTTGACCTTTCCAAACAACCCGAACCTCCGTAACTAATTTCTGCTTCAACTATGTATCCGTCCATATAGCCGATGCTCGTTTTATAGTAACCGCTCTTCTCTTTTCCAGACACTCCCTTAATATGCACTTGATTTGTTTCTTTTTCTATCACTTCTATTTGAGAAAAATCAGCGATAACATCGGGGGTAAGATATCGGGTTGGGTCGTGAATTTCATATACAACCTGTTCCTTTACGGTAGCAGCCGTAACCATGCCTCCCGAATCCTCAAGCTTGGTTAAAAAAAATTCCCCATTCTCCTGTACTTCGGCGATCGGATAACCGACATTCCATAAGTCAGGAACATCCTTATACCCCGGATCTGCGAAATAACCACCGGTCACTTGGGCTGCACACTCGAGTAAATGACCCACGGCTGTCCCCTTACCAAGAAGCTCATAGTCTGTATCCTGCCAACCAAATTCATGCTTAAGTGGGGCAACTACTAATGAAGGATCTGATACCCTGCCCGTAATTACAATATCTGCCCCTTCCCGTAAAGCGGTCACAATTCCAGAAATTCCGATATAAGCATTTGCAGAAATTATGGAAGGCTTCACCTCTTTCAATGGGACTCCGGTTTCTATTATTGTGCATTCCATGTACTTTCCGATGTTCGGATATACATCATCTCCACTTACAGCTGCAATTTTTAAATTACTGATGCCTTTTTCCTCTGCTAAATGCTTAACAAGCTTAGCAGCGGCGAGGGGGTTTGCAGCTCCCATATTGGTGATCAATGTGACATTATTCTCGACACACAATGATAAGACCTTATCCATACGATACTTCAGTAAATGGTTGTACCCCTTATCAGGATTTTTCATTTTCTCCTGCTGAGCAAGAGCAATTGTTCTTTCTGCTAAGCATTCAAAGATGATATAATCCAAATTTCCTTTTTGAATTAATTCCATCGCTGGCTCAATTCGATCGCCTGCGTATCCCGCACCCGAACCAATTCTAATTTTCTTCATAATAACTTCCTCCCTTCAAGCACCAGTAGGAACTTGAGCGATACTTGATCGTCACGATTGATATAAATTAACTGATTGAAGGGTACGCTTAGCACGTTCTACAATAGGAAGGTCAACCATTTTCCCATTAAGCTGCAAAACGCCTTCCCCTTTGACTAATGCCTGTTCGAACGCACTTACAATTCTTTCTGCTTCCTCGATTTCTTCAAGGCTAGGGGCAAAGACCTGGTTTACAAGATCGACCTGATCAGGATGAATGATTAATTTCCCTTGAAATCCAAGCTCCTTAACAAGCTGGGTTTCGGCTAGAAAGCCTTTATGATCTTTAATGTCAACATAAACCGTGTCAATAGGAGGTCCTACTCCTGCAGCCCTTGAAGTAACAACCAATTTGGATCTTGCATAGAGCAATTCATGGGCATTCTTCGTTATTATTGCTTTTATATCGAATGCATAATCCATGGAACCGAATGCAAGCTGCTGAACTCTCTGACTAGCAGATGCGATTTCAAAAGAATTATATAATCCTAAAGCAGACTCTATTAAAGGTACAATTTTTATTTGGCCTTTATTTAGATTCCTTTTAGATTCCCTTTCAACTAATAAATGATCTAAAGACATAATTTCTTCTTTTGTCTCAGCTTTCGGTAATAAAATTCCTGTCAAGCCGGAATCGATTAGATCAAGTAAATCATCGTAAAAATATGGTGTGTGAAATCCATTTATTCTGATGAAATTTTCCTTTTCCTGATTCGCTTTGATATATTTCCTCACTAACGCTCTTGCATCTTTTTTTCCTTCAGGAGAAACAGCATCTTCTAAATCATAAATGAATACATCGGCACATAATTGCTGCACTTTCTTTAATTTCTTTTCATCAGATCCAGGAACGAACATCCATGTCCGAGGAATCATAACTTCACCCCTTTTCATTTTTCCATCATCAGGAAGTGAATGCCTTATATTTTTCCGATGATTTGGTTTTCAAATCCAAACTCCTTTAGTATAGACTCTGTATGCTCGCCAACATCCGGTATAGGATTCATGACCGGCTCCACATCTTCGAAAGTAACAGGAGGAATGAGTGCGTTTATTTTTCCAGCAGGAGAATCGACTTCTTGCCAACGTTTCCGGATCTTCAATTGTGGATGGTTGATGAATTCCGCTAAAGTATTTAAATGGGCATTCGCAATTTTTGCTTTTTCAAGTTTTTCAATTATTTCACTCGAGTTCATTTTTTGAAAAACAACGTCAATCATTTCCTTAAGAATACTGCTATTAGAAACTCGGAATGCATTACTATGAAACCTTCTATCAGTAGTTAATTCGGATTTTTCTAACACTTGTGTACAAAATCTTTCCCACTCCCGCTCATTTTGAATGCCCAAGAATACTAATTTCCCATCCCCTGCAAGGAACGGACCATAAGGATAAATCGTTGCGTGATTTGCCCCAGTTCGCTTCGGATCCGTCCCACCATACCCAGAATAGTAAAGTGGATATCCCATCCATTCTCCCAACGCCTCAAGCATTGAAACCTCCATCACCTTTCCCTTACCTGTCCTAAAACGGGAAATAAGTGCAGTTAATATACCAGAGTATGCATACATACCTGCTGCAATATCCGCAATCGATATGCCTGCTTTCGATGGAGTGTCTTCTGTTCCAGTAATGGAAACGACTCCCGCCTCACATTGAATGAGTAAATCGTATGCCTTTTTATCCATATAAGGACCAAACGTACCATACCCAGAAATTCCGCAAATCACAAGTTGAGGATATTTTTCTTTGAGGATAGACGAACTGAAACCAAGTCGATCAACAGCACCGGGTGCCAGGTTTTGAATGAATACGTCCGCCTCCGAAAGCAGTTTATCCAAAACCATCTTTGCTGCATCCTGTTTTAAATCAAGCGTCAAGGATTCTTTCGACCGATTGAGCCAGACAAAGTGGCTCGACATTCCGTGAACGGTTGAATCATAGTTTCGTGCAAAGTCTCCAGATCCAGGCCTCTCTACCTTTATCACACGCGCTCCCAAGTCTGCCAATTGGCGAGAGGCAAAGGGAGCTGCCACCGCCTGTTCTAATGACACAACTGTAATTCCCTCAAGAGGTAACATTGAACCACTCCCTAATAAATACTTCAACCTGTCTTATTTAAAGAGGTATTGCCCCTGTAAGCAATGCCACGATTGTCATCACGATAGTACTCCCAAAAGCCCAGAAAAAAATCTTTTTCTGAAGATCTCCTAAATCGACCTTACATAATCCAATGAGGACAAAAACAGACGGATTCAATGGACTCAAGGGAAAACCCGTTGTCCCGTTCCCTAATAAAGCAGCCCTGCCAATTTCTATTGGGTCAACTCCAAAGGCTGCCCCGGCCTCACTTAGGACCGGAAGTAGCCCATAATAAAAGGCATCAGGAGAAAATATTAAACTTAAAGGCATACTGACCACGGCTACCAGGATTGGTAGATGTCCTCCCAGCCAATCAGGTATGGCTGAAACCATAGAAACAGCCATTGCGTCAATCATCTTAGTTCCAGAAAGAATTCCTGTGAAAATACCAGCCGCGAATATGGTAGTACATACCATAACCATGCTTTGGGCATGTGAAGCAATTTGTTCTTGCTGTTTTTTCACGTCGGGAAAGTTCACTAACAAAGCAATGGCGAACGCAATAATGAATAAGACGGGAACTGGAATTATTTCCATTATTAAAGCAACAATCAAAGAAATAGTTAAGATTAAGTTGAACCAATAGAGTTTCGGCAGACTCGATGACATTTCTAGTGTTGCCGCGATTTCTCCCGATTCCATTGAATCGCCTTTGTTCGAAATATTAATAATGCCTATTCTTTTACGTTCTTTCTTACCAAATATATACGATACAAATACTACCCAAACAGCCCCTGCTAACATGGCTGGAATAATGGGATTAAACAATTCAGAGGATTCCGCCCCAAGGGAAACCATTGCTCTAGCTAGCGGCCCTCCCCATGGAATAATATTCATAACACCCGCACCCAACGCCACTACTCCAGCTAAAGTAAGTGAGCTCATGCCCAACCTTTTATAAATTGGCAACAAAGCCGTGACTGTTATCATGAAAGTTGCTGATCCGTCCCCATCCAAAGCAACTATTAAAGTTATGAAAGCCGTGGCCATAACTATTTTTAGAGGATCTCCTTTTGCAAAACGAATGAGCCGGGATATCATTGGGTCAAATAAGCCCCTATCGATCATCAAACCAAAATACAAAATGGAGAAACCAATCATGATACCTGTCGGTGTAACTTTTGCAATTCCATCCAACATCATTTTCCCTATTTCCAAACCAAAACCGCCGATAAGTGCAAATATAATCGGCACAAGTGCAAATGCGATTAAAACAGAAACTCGTTTTGACATTACTAAATAAAGAAATGTACCAATCATCAGAAACCCTAAAATAGCCATTCACATATCCCCTTGTAAATGATTTATTTGTAGCCTTTATATCTATTTCAAATGAAAGGATTTGAGGAAAATTTCTAAAAACCTTTCAAATTCTCCGAGAAAACGGTTACATTCCTTGTCATGAAGAGAAATCACAAGTTGCTCTTTATATGGAGGGAGTGATATATATTTGTAAGAAAAAACGGTTAAGAGTTCTGTTTTACAGTATCATTGGTGTCATTATCTGAGGAGTATGGATTTGCTATTTTGTGGAGGTGGCCAGTCAAGGTACGATTCGTCATTTTTTTTATCAGAGTTACACAATGCAAAAGTTTATCAAAATCTATGCCAGTCTCTATTCCCATTTCATGAAGCATGAATACAAAGTCTTCAGTTGCATCGTTTCCTGCAGCTCCAGGCGCAAAGGGACAACCACCCAATCCTCCTATGGAAGTATCAAAAGAAGTAATACCCGCTTGCAATGCTGCTAATGAGTTGGCTTTTGATAAACCATAAGTATCATGGAAATGGGCAGCTATTTTCGCTGTGGGTGAGAGGTCCAATGTTTTACCGAACAATTGATATACTTGCTTAGGATTAGCCCGGCCTATTGTATCGCAAAGCACAATTTCGTCCACATTTAATTTTTCTAACGTCTGAACAAGACCAAGGGTTGCCTCTTCCTGAACCGGACCTTCATATGGGCAATAAAAAGCAGTTGAGATATGGAACCGTATGAACATATTTTCATTCTTAGCCTCCTCTACAACAGAGGATAACTGGCATAAGGACTCTTCAATGGACATCCTTACATTTTTTTTATTGAACGTCTCACTCGCTGCAACAAACAAAGCCAGACTGGTCGCCCCTACATCTTTAGCCAAATCAAACCCCCTCTTATTTGGAATCAAGGTCATGTATTGCACATCTTCTCGTTTGTTGATATTTATAAAAACTTCGGCTCCATCAGCCATCTGTGGTACATGTTTAGGTGAAACGAATGAAGTAGCTTCCATTCTTTTTATTCCCGTCTCACTCAACGCTTGTATCAGCTGCAATTTCGAATCAGTTGGAATAAAATTTTTTTCATTCTGAATTCCGTCCCTTGGTCCAGATTCTATGATTTCAACACGTTTTGGTAAGTTCATTTTTATTTCATCTCCTCATTTTGGACTACTATTTTTCAGCTTAATAGTTTCATGATCTGAAATAACCCCGGAAGCGAGCCACTCATCATATTTATCCTCAGCTAATTCCAAATTCCCTTTTAAAACCTGTTCTGTATGCTCCCCTAGTTTTGGTCCAGCCCAATTAATACTTCCGGGAGTTTTGCTCAACTTGGGTACAATGCCTGGGACTTTAAGTTTTCCAAGGCCATCAACATCCATATTATAGATCATTTCCCTAGCAAGAAAATGTGGATCATGCATCATGTCCTTAACACTATAAATTGATCCTGCGGGTATGTCTGAATCATCAAGTAATACCAAGGCATCAGCTAAATTATGTTGTATTGTCCAACCACCAATCACTTCATCTAAATACTCAGCATTCTGTACACGTCCGTCATTAGATGAGAATTTAAGGTCATCCCTTAAATCTGGCCTTTCGATAACCTCCATAAGCCTCTTGAAAATGCCATCTCCGTTTGCTCCGATAACAATATATTTCCCATCCCTGCAAGGATATGTATTCGAAGGTGCAATTCCTGGTAGGGTGCTTCCGGTTCTTTCACGAACCACTCCGTAATGGTCGTACTCCGGAACTGCACTTTCCATTAAACTGAAGATAGATTCATATAGAGCGACGTCAACACATTGTCCTTCTCCCCCAGGTTGGTCTCTATGATATACAGCCATTAGGGCCCCCATAACAGCATATAATGCAGTTACAGAATCTCCCAAGCTAACTCCGACCCTTGTTGGTGGCCTATCAGGATAGCCTGTTAAATAACGAATCCCCCCCATTGCTTCTCCAATACTTCCAAACCCTGGCTTATTTCGGTAAGGTCCATCTTGGCCATATCCTGATACCCTAACCATAATTATCTTAGGATTAATTTTTTTTAAATCCTCATAACCCAGCCCCCAATTCTCCATAGTCCCCGGTTTGAAGTTTTCAATAATAATATCCACTTCATTTGTTAATTCCCGAATGATCTCTTGGGCTTCCGTTTTGCGTAAGTCCAATGAAATACTTTTTTTGTTCCTTGATTGAACAAACCACCATAAGGATGTGCCCTCATATAGCAATCTCCAATTTCTGATAGGGTCCCCCTTTCCTGGAGGTTCTACTTTTATTACCTCGGCACCAAAGTCGGCCATTAATCATCCGGCAAAAGGACCAGCTATCAAACTACCTAATTCCAATACCTTTAATCCCTTCAACGCACCCTGTTTTATATCTTCACCCATGTGCATTCACCTCTTTTTAGTATTTCTATCTAGATAGGTTAAGGTAGAAATTCGACTTTAAATGTAAACGCTCTCTTTTCACAAAGTCAAATCCACTAAATCAAAACCTTTCCTGAATTTTGATAATTCTTATAATAATTGACAATTATTATAATGTCAACGGTTAACCGTCAACGATTTTGTGCTATAATTTGAGCTATTAAAGTAGGATTTAAGCTTTTATTATTGAAATATATCTATGAACTGAAAAATCTAATAAATTGAAGGTATAAATTGTTACATAGGGAGGCTATTATGAAAGAAATACAAAAAACTGAACTGCTTCATAATCAGGTATATCACATCCTGAAAGGTATGATTATAGATGGTGAATATCAGCCTGGAGAGCGTTTGGTCGAAACCAGGGTTGCTGAAAGAATCGGGGTTAGCCGGGGTACAATTAGAGAAGCCTTCCAGATGTTATTGAAAG
The DNA here is from genome assembly GCF_030348945.1 of Peribacillus sp. ACCC06369. Classification (NCBI taxonomy): domain Bacteria; kingdom Bacillati; phylum Bacillota; class Bacilli; order Caryophanales; family Bacillaceae; genus Peribacillus; species Peribacillus sp. ACCC06369. Next base: position 2,638,029 of record NZ_JAUCEN010000002.1, on the reverse strand, counting down.
ATTACCTACTGGTTCGTGAAGGTAAGGCCATATCAGTTTATAACCCTAGCGTACAGGACATTATTGATGTATATCAATGCCGAATTAGCCTTGAATCTTTAGCTGTTAAATTAGCCACTAAGAATATCACGGACGAGGAATTAAGCAAGTTGGTCGAAGTAATAAATGACTCTAAAATAGCCGTGAATATGAATGATACAAAAAAGCTTACACAACTAAATCAGGAATTTCACGATATCATTGATCTTGCTTCCCACAACCACCAATTAATCCAATTATGCGATGTTATCAAGACGAAAATACTATATATAAGGACCAGCATTTTAAAAGTACATTTTAAAAACTTTTCCGATTTTGTAGATGATCATGAACGGATCCTTCTAGCCATTCAGAATAAAGATCCGGTACAAGCCGAACAGGAAATGCATTCCCATATCGAAAAAAGCTTCAATACAATAAAAGCAACTTTCAAGTCAATCATTGATCAATAAAGGATATTATTTTCAATTTTTTATTGTAAGCTTTAAAAGAAATAAGCGACACTTCCTCATTAAGTTTAAAAGATAAAAAAAAATCATACATATTAGTTAGGACTAATATGTATGATCTTTTTTATTTGTTATACATGCAAAAAAATATCAAAGTGACAGATGATGCTACTTAGGTATTATTTAACATATCCATCAAATTACTTGGAGCTATATGACCTGTAGTGATGTACTGTTTTTATTAGGTTATTGTGTCAGTTCGGATATTTTAACTGTTAATGTCGTCTAATGATATTCGCATAAAATCTGATATAAGACCTATCCAATTTTGACAGTAATTTTATATCCTTTATTAATATGATGATTCTTCATTTAAAAAAATAAGGGCGGCAGTCCGATAGATTTCTGTTGTCTCCGCAAGCTCTTCAACATCTACATATTCATTTATTTGGTGTGGTACATCCCTTTCCCCCGCTCCAATCGTGACAATTGGAATACCAGCCATATGCAGGAATGTCCCATCTGTTGCTCCCGGGACACCGTTATACACAGCTTCTTTTCCCGTAACGATCTGAGCAGCTTTTGCAACAGCCGTGACCACAGGGTTATCACGGTCAGTAATGGTCCATGGACGTTCCTCAATCACTTCGATTTCTGCTTTAAAATCAGGATCATCTTTAGCAAGTTTGTCTATTATGTTTTGCAATTGAGATTTTATAACCTTATGCTCTTGTCCAGGTATAGTTCGAATATCCAATGTGGTCATGCATTGATCTGGAACGACATTAATTTGTGCTTCCCCGTGAACAGGACCCATTATGATTGTAGGTGTTATGGAGGGCCACCCCAACAGATCATGCTTTCCAAGACGTTCTTTCTCAAGAGTTTCTAACTTATCAATTTCACAGATTATTTTAGCCATACGTGTATTCGGATTGATCCCGCTTAAAGGCATAGCTCCATGAGCCATTTTTCCGTAAACATTAATGGCAATCCGCATGGCCCCCTTTTGTGTAATACAGACTTCATTTTCTTCAGGTTCACAAATGATAGCGCCTGTTACATCTTTTGCCCATCCTTGTTTGATAAAATGCTTAATGCCAATCATCATTCCCTCTTCATCACAAGGAATGCATAAAATAATTTTCCCAGACCAGTATTCCTTATCTCTTAATAAGGAATGAACAGCAGTAATCATACACGAAAGATTTCCTTTTGTATCATTTGTCCCTCGGCCATACATTTTTCCATTTACTATTTCAGCTCCAAAAGGATCGTACTTCCAAGCTTCCCGATCTCCTTCCGTTACCACATCCGTATGTCCTTCGAAAAGTAACGTTTTTCCGGGTCTGCCGGAATCAACAATACCGATAACATTTGGACGGCCAGCCTCTACTTCTTCAATATATACCTCAATCCCTAGTTCCCTTAGATAGTTTGCTACATAGTTCGCGACTTTTTCTTCGTTTCCCCCTTCCACTCCGGGGCGATAGACACTTTCAATTTTGACAAGGGACTGAGTAAGTCGGATTACTTCCTCTTTATCTCTAATTCTCCTAGCATGCATTTGCTGTACGCTCATTCGTAAATACTCCCTTTCTATTAGAAATTTTTTCATGATTGGCGGTGAGTTAACCTTCAATTGGAGAAACGTTCGTATACTCGTAATATTCAAAAAAGACAATGTTAAAAAGTCCTTTGTTTGCCTTCCCTTTTTTAATTGAATATGGGTACACGAGACTCATAATTAATTGCAATCTAACGGATAGATCGGTCTAATAATTCTTTGATAATTAAAGCTAGCTACTTTACTCGTGCTTAATCCTGGTGAATCTACAGAGATAATCTTTTTAGCAATGTGCTTAAAGCCAGCACGGAAATGCTGTGCTGATTTTAAAGCGACAATCTTATATTCAGTTACATCAATTCCATGTAACAAAAAGATTTGTTCGTCTAACGACTGCCAATTTACGGAACAAACTATAATATCTACATTCCTAACCTGTAACCGAACTGATTTTCCTAGATTAAATTCAAATCCTTTCATCATTGGTGATGAGGTGGTAAATCTACCATCCGTCAATGCTTTTATATAGGCAGAAGTTAGAGCAATTGGTTCTCCATGTAGGGAATCAGTTTTCCCCCCAATAGATACATCAATTTTCTCACCTACCCCTGCCTGATGAGCTAGGTTTGCTACTTCTGGATCATAAATAAACCCAAAGCATGATTTGGGAATATTGAACTCTAACATTTCCCTCAGTAAATAAGTCCCGTCCCCTGGTGCGCCAGCCCCGGGATTATCAGAAGATTCATTAATGATAATTGGACTTTCTCCAATAGATAGCGCTTGGAGTATCCCATTTTTAGGATCAGGAAGTTCCCGTAAAAACTTTGCTCTCATAGCCCATATATCCTTGGCCACTTCCTTGCAGACAGTTTGCGCTATTTCATCATTTCCATCAGTAATCGTTATGACTGTTGCCGAAACATCTGGAATGTCTGTATATGGAAATCCATGAAAGAAGGTACAATCAATCACTTCTGTTTGTTCTTCCATGTCTAGACATAATTGAGTAATATCTTTTGCAGGAGACAAATCCGTTGTACCAGCGGCTATTGGTATTAAGATTGGCAGTTTTTTCATTACCATAACAGGGTTGATTTCTCCCTTAAGTATTTTCACTGTTAAATCCATAGCCTTTAATCCTGTTTCATAACAATCAATATGCGGATAATACTTAACACCTAGTAGCAAATTTGCTTCTTTTACCATAGTTTCAGAAAGGTTTCCATGTAAATCCAAAGTGACGACTATGGGAGTTTCATAGCCTAGTATCTTTCTTAACTCACTTAGTAATTCACCTTCTAAATCATCAATTCCATCCACGACACCAGCGCCATGTAAAGCGAGGCAAATAGCATCCAAGTTCCCTTTAACTTGTATATTTGTTACTAACTCCCTTTTCAATGTTTCAAAACATTCTTTAGTTATCGTACCAGCTGGATTGGCAAATGCAGAAAAACTTGGAATAAGGTCCACCCCTAATTCCCTTCCTTTATCAATCATTCCACCAATATAATCCTTTACACCTTCATGGCATCGTAACATCTCCTCGTTTCTTGCCCAAAGAATCTCTTTGAATGATTCTTCAGTTGTTTTTACTGAGGAAAACGTATTAGTTTCATGCATAATATGGCCTATGCCTATTCTCAATTCCTTTCATCCTTCCTATTTAAGGAACATTTACTTCATCTATCTCTATTTGAATTGTTATCTTGATCTTAGTTAGGATTTGGAAAGTATATTATTGCTTTCCTTTTGGAATACAACTTTACCGCCTATAATTGTATAATCCACTTGCATATCTTTAATTTGATCAGTAGGTACATCAAGAATTGCACCGTTTAATACAACCAAATCTGCTAACTTTCCTATTTCTATGCTTCCTTTTATATTCTCTTCAAAACTGGCATATGCTCCATTCCATGTAAACAGCTTGATTGCCTCTAATACTCCTATTCGCTGGTTTCCTCCTACAATCTGCCCTGTTGAACTCTTCCTATTAACTGCTCCATGAATTCCCAGAAGAGGACTAAACGATGTGACCGGACTGTCGGAACCTCCAGCCGCTATTATCCCCTTATCAAGGAAATCACGAACTGGATACATATGATTGACTCGTTCTCCGTAACTTTTCATGTAGCCATCACCGTATTCAAGGAAGAAAGCAGGATTCGGAATAGGAATAACTTCTAATTGCCTCATCCGTTCAACTAAATCAGGCATTGTAATTCCTGCATGTTCGATCCGATGGCGGTGATTCTTCCTAGGATGTTTTTTCAATGCCTCGTCAATACAGTTAAGCATCATTTCAATAGCCCGGTCTCCTTGAGCATGAGCTGTGATTTGAAACCCTTTTTCATGAGCCTCCCCGAGAATCCGGTTAAGTTCCTCCTGGCTAAAGTACAATATGCCGGAATTTTCTGAATCATCAGTGTAAGGTTCCCTCATTGCAGCAGTTGGACCGCTACTACTTCCATCAGTAAATACCTTAGCTGGGCCAATTTTAAATTTCTCATCTCCCAGGCCTGTTGAAATTCCAGCTTTTATCATCTTGTCAACAAATTCTTCTGACTTATTGATTGTCGAGACAATTGCATAAACCCTAACCTGAATCTTTCCGTTACGAACCGCCTCCTGCATCACCCTAAAGTTTTCCGGGCTAGAGACACCTGCATCGTGAATGCTTGTTATGCCAGAAGCGGTAAAGTCATTAGATGCCATCATTAATCCTTGCAGAAGCTCTTCATGTGTAAAATCAGCCAATTCGTAAAAAGGCATTTGAGCATTTTCTATTAAAACGCCTGTAGGAACTCCTTCCTCATCTCGGACTACTATTCCACCTTCGGGATCTGTGGTATGCTCATCAATTCCTGCTAACTCCAACGCCTTGCTATTTACCACGGAAATGTGACCACAGGCACGCCGGAGAATGATCGGGTGATTGCTAGAAATAAGATCCAATTCTTTTCTAGAAGGATATCTATTTTCTGATATTTTGGTTTGATTGAATCCCCATGCACGTACCCACTTTCCAATTGGTGTTTCATTTACTTTTTTTTCAATTTCTTTTAAGACGTCATGTAAAGATTCGATAGTGGGTTCCTTGCAGCTTACCCCTAATTTATTTGTACCATATAAAGTAATATGAAGGTGAGAGTCAATAAAGCCTGGCACTAAACTTCTACCTGCTAAATCCACTACCTCCGTTTGAGATCCAATCAATCGTTTCACTTCTTCATTCGTACCCACCATTACAATTTGGTTATCAGTAACCGCAACAGCTTCATTGACGTCATATTCCATGTTTGATGTAATAACTTGACCATTAACAAGCACTAGATCTGCAAACATCAATACACCTCGTTATCAATTAGGTTCTTCTTTATAAAAAAGAAAAGTCAGTTTGGGATAATAATAGTTAATTAGACTAATTTAATAAATTATTCATATAAATGACAGGCTACAAAGTGATTGGCCCCTTTTTTTGTAAGAGCCGGAGATATAACTTTGCAACGATCCATTACATGGGGACATCTCGTATGAAAAATGCATCCCGATGGGGGATTAAGAGGCGACGGTACATCCCCTTTTAAAATAATCCGTTCTTTTTTTAATTTAGGATCGGGAATTGGAACGGCGGACAATAATGCTTGAGTATACGGATGCAATGGATGAGAAAATAGTTCATCTGTTGAAGCCCGCTCTACCATATGTCCCAAATACATAACACCAATGTTATCAGCTATATGTCGAACTACACTTAAATCATGGGCAATAAAGAGGTAAGAAAGATTTAAGTTATCTTGCAATTCCTGCAACAAGTTTATCACCTGCGACTGAATGGATACATCGAGAGCGGACACTGGTTCATCACAAATTACAATATTAGGGTTTACCGCTAGTGCTCTAGCAATCCCAATCCTCTGTCTTTGCCCTCCTGAAAATTCATGGGGGTAACGGTAATATTGGTCTTCTCTAAGTCCGACTTTATGAAGTAAGTCCAAGGTTCTTTCCATACGCTCTTTCTTTGACCCCATTTTATGTATCTTCATAGGCTCTTCAATTGCATGCCCAATGGTTTGCTTTGGGTCTAAAGAAGAATGCGGATCTTGAAACACCATTTGTATTTCTTGCCTAATTTGATCGATTTCCTTCCCTTTTAACTTAAATAGGTCGCTTTCCTTATATATGGCTTGACCCTCTGTAGGTTCCGTTAAACGCATGATAGTTCTTCCTGTTGTACTTTTCCCACAACCCGATTCACCTACAAGCCCAAGCGTTTCTCGTTCATTTAAGGTAAACTCTACATTATTTACCGCTTTAACATGCCCTTTCACTCGGCCAAGAGGAGTATATATAGGGAAATGCTTCCTTAAGTTCTTGACCTGTAAAATCGGAGCTCTTTCATCTGACAGCGTCTGCAATACCTTTTCGCCTCCCCTCTTGTAATACTGTTTCATAATGCCAACAGCGCACTTTATGTCCATCTTCAATCTCTTTTAATTCAGGTGGTTTTTCTTCACACAGGCTTGTAGAATACGAACATCTTGGAGCAAAGCGACACCCTTTGGGAATATTATTAAGAGACGGGACCATCCCTTCAATCACATGCATGTTTTTAGAACGGTCCCCATCCAAACGTGGAACGGATTTTAGCAATCCTTTGGTGTAGGGATGTAAGGGTTCCGAGAATAAAGATCCTACTTCAGCTTCTTCGATTATTTGGCCTAGATACATAACGACTACACGTGTACAGACCTCAGCAACTACTCCCAAGTCATGTGTTATCAACATGACTCCCATGTTTAGTTCCTTCTTCAAACCTTGAATCAAGTCCAATATTTGTGCTTGAATAGTGACGTCTAAAGCGGTCGTGGGCTCATCAGCAATTAGTAGATTAGGATTACACGCCAATGCCATTGCAATCATTACCCTCTGTCTCATTCCTCCTGATAATTCATGCGGATACTCATTCACCCTTTTTTCTGGAGAAGGAATTCCTGTTAATTTGAGCATTTCTATAGCTCGGGTAAATGCTTCTTCTTTTCCAAGCTTTTGATGAATGACGTAAGATTCTGCAATTTGATAGCCAATTGTATATACAGGATTAAGAGAAGTCATCGGATCTTGAAATATCATAGATATTTCGTTTCCGCGAATGTGTCTCATTTGATCCTCCCTCAAGGATAGCAAGTTTCTGCCCTTATAGATTAGCTCTCCTTCATATTTAGTCGTGTTTTCATTTAACAATCGTAAAATAGATTCCGAGGTTACACTTTTTCCGCATCCCGACTCTCCAACAATCCCTAGGGTCTCTCCTGAATATACCTCGAATGAAACCCCTTTAACTGCGGTAACAGGTCCCTTTTCTGTCATGAACGTCGTTTTGAGGTTTTTGACCTCTAATAAACATTCTTTATCCATAAACGTCCTCCTCATTAATACCGTGTTATTATTATTTCTTTACTTTATTAGTATGCGGATCGAGTAAATCACGTAGTCCATCACCGAAGAGATTCAATCCCAAAACGGATAGAATAATGAATGCACCTGGGAAAACTGTCATCCACCAAGCATTAAAAATTACGATTTTACCATCAAATAAAATGTTTCCTAGACTTGGTGATGGAGCAGGAATACCAGCTCCCAAAAAGCTGAGTGATGCTTCGATTATGACAGAAACTCCAAAAACATAGGTGATTTGAACAATCAGAGGAGACATAGTGTTTGGAGCAATATGAAGCCAGATAATTCGCCATGAACTGGCCCCTTGTGACCTCAAAGCTTCTATAAAGGTTTGTTCTTTGACTACAATGGCAGCTGAACGAACGACACGTGCGACAGTAGGTGTATTTACAATAGATAACGAAAGAATGACATTAATTATATTCGGCCCTAATGCAGCCATGAGTGCAATGGCCAATAGAATTGCAGGAAATGCCATTAAGCCATCACATATCCTCATCAGGATATGATCCAAGGTCCTATAATAAGCTGAGTACAAACCAATTACTGCTCCAATTACTAGTGTTATCGCAGCTACTGTAAGTCCGACGGTCATGGATACCCGGGTGCCATAAACTACCCGGCTAAATAAATCCCTGCCAAAGTTATCTGTTCCAAAAAAATGCTCAGCACTTGGTGGGCTCAGACGAGCTGTTACTATCATGTCATATGGTGTATATACGGTGATCAAAGGTGCGAAAATAGAAATTAAACTGAGAGTCAAGATAATCACACTTCCTGTAACTACAAGCCGGTTTGAAAAATACCTGCGCAGAAGTATAGATTGACGTTGTTTCTTCATATGATTTTTTGAATACAATGGGTCTGTTTTTTCAATTATTGTTTTTGCTTCCATAAATCATTTCCCCTTCAATTCATTTCTTTATTTCCGACTTAACCGTACCCTTGGATCAACCACACCGTACAGTAAATCTACTATTAAATTAATGAATACATAAGCGGCGGAAACCAGCAGAACAGTTCCTTGGAGTACCTCGTAATCTCGCTGCACTATTGAGTTCATGATAAGTTGACCGAGTCCAGGTATATTAAAAACCGTTTCTGTTATTACTGCTCCCGCTACCAATGTCCCAAAGGTTTGTCCAACGACAGTCAGAATAGGGATAAAAGCATTTCTCAATGCATGTTTATAAATGATGAATTTTTCTTTTACACCTTTTGATTTTGCGGTTTTAATGTAATTCATGCTTAGTACCTCTAACATAGAGGCCCTTGTCATCCGCGCAATCAAAGCCGCTTGTATGGCCCCAAGAGACAAGGCAGGCAGTATAAGATATTCAAGGTGCGCCAATAGTCCATCATCAAGTGGTTTATATCCAGCTACCGGAAACCATTGGAGTTTCACTGCGAAAAATAAAGATAATAATAATGCAAGGAGAAAGCTTGGCAAGGAAATTCCCAACAAAGAACCCACCATGAAAATTTGGTCTGTGCTCGTTCCCCGTTTTTTTGCCGCAATAATTCCCATAGGGATAGCTATAAGTATAGAAATCCCCTGTGCCAATATCGCTAATGAAAGTGTGGGACCTAAGTGATTCATAAATACCTGTAATACTGGTTCCTTCATATAAATAGACATTCCCAAGTCGCCTTGAAGAAGGCCAAAGACCCAATTGAAAAATTGTTCGTACATAGGTAGATTTAAACCGAGTTCTTCTCGTAATCTATCAATGTCATCTTCAGTTGCATCTGCCCCAAGCATTACTGATGCCGGATCTCCTGGTATTAAATGCATAATGAAAAAGACTACAATAGCTACAGTTAATAGAACCGGAATGAGAGATAAGACTCGCTGTAGAATATAGGCTTTCATCAAAAATCTCCTTTCTACAATTAACCCCTTCATAATGTAAAACGTATGAAGGGGAATCTAAACAATTAATTTTTATTCTTTAGCGGTCGTATTCCATAAAACAGGTCCAAGGAATTCTTGATATCCTTTGACTTTATTCGCTTTTACGGATATGGAATCATAAGCACCAATATTAACAACAGGCATATCTTCCCAAATTACTCTTTGCAATTCACTAAAAGTTTCTTTAGCTTTATCCTGGGAAGACTGAGCTTTAATTTGATTCAATAGTTTGTCTATTTCTGGGTTATTCGTCCAGCCTGCAAACTTTGCTCTAGAATCCAGGAATGGATATTGGAGAGGGGTTGCGCTAACAGGCCAGCTTGTAAAAAACATTTCCCATTGATCAGGCTTATTTCTACGATCTAATAGAGTAGACCAATCCACCACGTCCAGCTTTACGTTCATACCGATTTTCTGAAGTTGTTGTTGAACTGCCACGGCCGAATTATAATGTTGTGAATAGTCACGGCTGGTCAGGATTCTTAATTCTTCCCCATTATACCCAGCTTCCTTCAGCAATTGTTTGGCCTTTTCAGTATCTTTAGCCTCATAAATTTCTTTCCCTGTATCCGTGTACCATAAGCCTTGCTCTTTTAGCATATATCCAGGGTCCAGTCTAAAATAGCCATCAGTTACAGCTGCTGTTAAGACCTCTTTTTTATCAATTGCTAAATTCACCGCTTGGCGAGCTTTAACATTTTTCAGGAATCCATTTTGTTTATTAAAAATTAGAGTGTGAATTCCCAGAGGCGCTTGAATGGTTTCGAGACTTGATACATTTTCAAATTGTGGTGCTGCGTCCCATGGCATCATTACGCTCAAGTCATATTCTCCACTAATCATTCCAGCTACTCGAGTCGAGTTATCAGTGACGAAGTGAAAATATATGTCATCTACAAGAGCTTCCTTTTTACCAGCTAAACCGTCTGCAGGTTGGGATGAAGCCTGATAATCATCAAATTTCTTTAAATGAACGTATTGATTTTGTTTCCACTCTACAAACTTAAAAGGACCTGTTCCGATATATTCTGTGATACCACTCGTATCAGCCGATTCTATAACCTCTTTTGGCATGATGGCCGCGAATTGCCCCACTTCTGCCAGCACTGGTAATAGAACGATAGATGGTGTTTCGACATGAAGGATAACCGTATATTCATCTTCGGCTTCCCACTTAGAATTTCCTAGATTTGCCTTTGCAACGGCCCCTTCTTGCCATTTTGTCATGGAAGCAATGACATCCTCCGCCTTCATTTCTTTTCCATTATGGAATTTAACGCCTTTTCTCAATACAAATGTAACTTTTTTTCTATCTTTACTAACCTCATAGGATTCAGCAAGCATTGGAGTAACTTCAAATTTAGAATTTAAAGTGACTAGTGTCTCAAAAATATGCCTTGCTGGGTCGCGTGTTGCATTAGCTGTCGTCAGGTGTGGATCAAGTGATGTCGGCTGCGCTGGATAAGCTACTTTTAATGAACCTCCTGGCTTAGATGCAGATGAACTGCCATTATTTGAATTATCTGACTTCGAACTGCATCCACTAAGGGCGAGAGCACAAATCAACATGACTATCGAAATGATAAGATTTTTCTTTTCAAACATTTTCTTTCCCCCTTTTTATAATTCATTATTTATAAAGATAGATTTCTTACTAATTTAGTGGAGGGTTTATTCCTTCTGGAAGTGGAGTTCTGTATTTACCTTTGGTTTCAAATTCTTTCTCAAATTCTTCTTTTGCAACTTCCAGTAGATTCTCATTTTTCATTAAATCAATGACGCTTAATCCTAATATTTTAGAAGCCATTAGCATTCCTTTTTGTCCGATACCAGAACCTACTGAAGCAGTAAATTGCCAAGAGTGGAACGGCGTGCCAATAGGTGCACAAGCTGTATTGAATTGGGCAGTCGGAACATTCCATGAAACATCCGCCACATCTGTTGAACCAGCTAAAATATCACCTTCATCGTAAGGTTCAACTATCGTGTCATTTAAGATAAACTTTACTAACTCAAGGGGTGCACCTGATACTCTTACAACAGTCTCTTTTGTACCTGGTGTAGAAGAAAGGACTAACTCCTCAGCCAAAGCCTTATCTTTTTCATCAAATGGCGGGGGACCGACTTTTTTCATATTTTTCAGTAAAACTTGACCTAATACTTTATTAGGAAGCATGTTATAGCAACCAGTCTGAAACTGAACCTCATAATCGGTTTCCGTCATTAGAGAGGCACCCTTAGCAATCTTTACAATGCGATCATACATATCATCAACATCCTGTCTATAAGGGGCGCGGATGTAATACCAAATTTGTGCTCTGTCGGGTACAACATTGGGTTCATGACCACCATCTGTAATGGTAGAGTGAATTCTTGCCCCATCAATGAGATGTTCTCTTAGAAATTGAACGCCCGTATCCATCAACTGAACAGCTTTCAAAGCACTTCTTCCAGATTCAGGATTAGTAGCTGCATGCGAAGCTTTACCGTGAAAATTAAACTTCACAGAATTCATGGCTAAAGAACTGCTGCTCCAAAGAGTATTTAATGAACCGGGATGCCAGGTTAAACATACATCAGTATCTTTGAATATACCTGCACGAACCATGTACACCTTGCCAACCAAGATTTCTTCCGCAGGACATCCAAAGAATTTAATCGTGCCTTTTATACCATCGGCTTCCATTGCTTTTTTAGCAGCTACAGCAGCGCCTACACCTGCGACACCGAAGATGTTGTGCCCGCACCCATGTCCATTACCTCCTTTTTCAACGGGATCTTTTACACCGGATACTTTTTGTGAAAGACCAGGAAGGGCATCATATTCTCCTAAAATACCAATAACGGGTTTTCCACCACCCCATGTTGCGACAAATGCGGTAGGCATACCCGCAACACCCATTTCAATAGAAAAACCCTGCTTTTCGAGTAACTTTGCTAATAATCTCGAAGACCGGTATTCTTTAAGACCAAGTTCAGCAAAATCCCAAATTTTCTTGGAAGCTTCGATCAATTCAGAGCCCATTTGATTGATCGAATCCATTACTAAATCCTCGCTTTTCTTCATTTCGAGGTCGCTACTCATGAATTTCCTCCTTTATTCAAATTTCTATGAACACACAAAAGAGGTAAGGTTTTTTTTCTTTCCATGAAAGGTTTAACATTGTTTGATATTGTTTTAGGAAAAAACGGAAAAAACTTAAGGAAAATACAAAATTCTTGTCTCGTTCATTTTTACCTACCTCGTCCACTATCTACATAAAAAATTTCTTCTTTGTCTATTCGTGCAAGATATGAAGATAGGTAAAGTCGTGTATGCACTGTCGCTTTTTAGTGAACGAAGCAGCATATTTCGCAGTCAAAAAATAGATTTAGTAAAAAAAATAATGATATAGCTCTAATTTCATAACCTTACTCCAACTTATATGAAATTAGGGGTTCTCTTTATAGACTCCCTCTTATTAATTGGTATATATCTATTTTCAATTCGATATCTTGTTCTGCACTATCGTTTCTCTTTACCTTATATCAAGTTTATTTGATTGGGGCTGAACTGAAGCAGAAGTAACCAGTTCTTTCTTAATTGTAAAGACGAGTAAAAAGCAGATGAATAAGACTATACTAATAAAATATAATCCCATCTCTACACTACCTGTAGAATCCTGTACATAACCAATTACATATGGGCCGATAAAGCCACCTAAATTACCAATGGAACTAATGAGTGCTATTCCTACAGCAGCTTCTAATTCAGTAAGGAATAATGAAGGAATAGCCCAAAATGGTCCAAAAATACTGTAGATACCAACAGTTGCAACAGACATCATAATAATGGATAGTATAGGATCCGTAGTTAATCCACACCCCATAAGGCCAATGGCACCCACAAGCGGTGGAATAGCTGCATGCATTTTTCTTTCACCAGTGCGATCAGATCGTCGTGCCCACCAAACCATTGCTATTCCTCCAAAAATATAAGGAATCATTGTAATCAAACCGACTTGAGTATTTGTTAATATATTCGAAAAGGATTTGATAATGGTTGGCATCCAAAACCCTATTCCATACAAACCAGTGACTAACGTAAGGTAAATAAACGACAATCTCCAAATTCTAGTACTCCCAAATATATTTTTCAGACTAGAGTGTTTACCTATTTCTTTTCCTTGATTTTCTTTTTCAATTTCGGAAATGAGCCACTCCTTCTCTTCCTTTGTAAGCCACTTTGCTTGTTCAGGACGATCCGTTAAATAAAAAATTGTCGTAATACCTAAAATGACAGCAGGAATTCCTTCCAGTACAAATATCCAGCGCCAGCCAGCCATTCCACCCCAATTAATATTATCGATTATCCACGTGCTTACGGGTGCTCCAATTATATTGGACACTGTCAAGGCTGTCATAAAAAGGGCTACTGCACGAGCTCTTTCTTTTCCTCGGAACCAATACGTAATATAAAGTAAAACGCCTGGGAAAAATCCAGCTTCGGCAACTCCCAGTAAAAAACGGAGTATATACAAATGATTCGCATTTTGGACCCAGGCTGTTAAAATTACAACAATACCCCATGTAATCATTATTCGCCCAATCCATTTTCTCGCTCCTATACGATGCATTAGCATATTACTGGGTACTTCAAATAGAAAGTATCCAATAAAGAAAATACCGGAAATCAACCCCAAAGTGGATGCTGTTAACCCGAGATCTTTATTCATTTCTAGAGCAGCATAGCCAATGTTTACTCTGTCTAAAAACGCAATGATATATAACACAAAAATATAAGGAATAATTCTTCTGGATACCTTTTTTATCGTACGTGCTTCTAATCCAGATTTAGGCATTTTACTAACCCCTCTTTGGAAAATTTTTGTGAACTTTGGAGAATAAAAGAATAGTTCGTTCTTTTTATTACCTCCAATTTTACTAATGAACTCAGGGCAATAACCGAGTTAAAGGTTTATTCAAAGTAAACAGGAATTCTGGCGCAAAACTGCAATTAGTGTGTCAGATAGATTTGCTCTTATGAAAAGCTAGACTGGGACTGCTCTAACGAGGGTATCAAAGGCTATAAATACTGGTGAAATAAAAAACACGATTGGAGTAGTTCTTTTTAAGTATTATGGCAAAATCATAAGTCTCAACATTAAAGGCCACTAATGAACATTTATATTTTTTTGAAAGCATACGATATTGCTTAAAGTACTTTCGCTAAATCGTATGCTTTCAAAGTTCACTAAAATAAATGAGTCTTGTTATCTATGTTTTCGTCCCGTTCACTGATTAAATTCCCCGGCCTCCATCTACATTGAGTATCTCTCCAGTTACAATTTTTGCTAAGTCGGAAGCGAGATAAAGGGAAGCTTGCGCAATATCCTCTGGCTGTATAAGGGAACCTAACGGAACACTATCCAAAAAGATTTTTTTCTTATCTTCTTCCATCAGTGTCCCGTCCCCGTTCAAAAATTGATTGATCATCGGTGTATCAGCAGGGCCTGGGTTAATGGCATTCACACGAATTTTATATGGGGCTAACTCCAATGCCAATGCTTTTGTAAGCATAATTGCAGCCCCTTTTGAGGCGCAGTATGCATTTAAACCAGGACGGGCTCGAACCCCTGCAATCGAAGCAATATTTATTATCGAACCGCTTTGCTGTTTTTTCATGATTGGAGCTGCATACTTGGTAGTTAAGAAGATAGATTTCGTATTAACGTCCATAATCCGATCCCATTGTTCAATACTTAAATCCTCCACCTCTGTGAAGACCTGAGGTACACCAGCACAATTTACTACTATGTCTAATCTTCCAAAAACACCCTCCACTTCCTGGAACAGTGCAGCCACGTCTTCGTTATTAGAAACATCGACTTGAACGGCCTTTACATTTTCGCTAGGAAACGAATCGCTTGCTGCTTTAGCTGCCTCGATATTCAAGTCTGCGAAGATTACATTTGCTTTTTGTTCAACGAATAATTGTGCAATGGCTTTCCCCATACCTGACCCTGCTCCCGTTACAATGGCTGTTTTCCCCTGTAATAATTCCTCAATCATAAGTTAATCACCACCATTTTTTCATCTGTCATTTCTTCAATCGTATATCTTGGGCCTTCCTTGCCAATTCCACTATTCTTAACTCCACCATATGGCATCATATCGTTGCGGTAGGTTGATACGTCATTCACGATTACTCCACCATATTCCAGCACCTTGACTGCCTTTAAAGCTAAAGCCAGATCTCGTGTAAAAATGCCTGCTTGAAGACCATAATCCGATTGATTGGCCGACTCTAATGCTTCCAAAAAATCCTCGTAAGGGATTATCGCCACTACCGGTGCGAACACTTCCTGACAAACAACTTTCATTTTCGGTGTTGTTTGAGTTAAAACAGCTGGATAAAATAGTGAACCCTCCCTACGAATCGGCGTAAGCGAAACAGCACCTTCTGAGATAGCCTCTTTGACCCACTGTTCTACGCGAATCGCCTCTTTTTCATTAATCATTGGACCTATATCCGTGTCCGGTTCTTCCGGATTCCCAACTTTAAGTTGTTGAACATATGAAAGATACTTTTCTGTAAAATCATCCAATACAGAATTATGCACATATAAACGCTGAACAGATATACAGGCTTGCCCTGCATTGTGAAAGCTACGGGAGGCCGTAAGCTTGGCCGCTTGGTCCAAATCAGCATCAAAATGAATAATGTTGGGTGAATTGTTCCCTAGCTCCAACGCTACTGGGCGCATTCCACTTTTCTCTTTAATATATTTTCCAACTCCTGCTGATCCAGTGAAAGAATACATGGCGATCCGTTCATCCTGTAAAAGCCATTCACCCACTTCAGCGCCACCATTTACCACATTTACATATCCTTTTGGCATTCCAGCCTCTTCAAACAGTTCTACTAATTGAAACGTGGTCACAGGTGTGTTTGGTGCTGGTTTGACTACTACTGTATTTCCTGATGCTAGTGCTGGGGCGATTTTATGTATCGCTAACAATAATGGGTAATTAAACGGAGTGATGGCTCCAATGACTCCTTTAGGGACACGGATTGTGAACCCCAATCGATTATCCGCTCCTTCGACGGCCTGTAACGGAATCATTTCACCAGTAATTCTTTTTGCTTCTTCCGCGGACAAGCGCAAAGTTTCAATTGTGCGATCCATTTCACCTTTGGCATCTTTAATTGTCTTACCTACTTCTCTCACCAAGGTGATCTCAAATTCTTCTCTACGTTCTTGGAACAACTCTGAAGCTTTCAATAAAATTCGATACCTTTGAAATGCAGTTAATTTATCTTGTTTAAAGCATTTTTGTGCCTCTGTTATGGCATTATAAACATGTTGCTTTTCTGCCTTAGCAATATGAGTTAATACTTCACCTGTAAATTTGTTGTATACAGGAATCGTCTCTTCTGTAGGTACTTGCTGTCCACCAATAGATAAATGATAGTCTTTAATAATCATTTTTTCTCCCCCAAATTGGTTTTTAAACTCATTTCCCGTATTTTTGAAACAATTGCATCTCCCATTTCCATGGTATTAGCCGTTCCTCCGAGATCAGGAGTTCTGATTTCACCTTCGAATAACACTTCTTCTATGGCACTCAACACCAATTTTCCTAATTCAGGAAGTCTAAGGTGGTCCATCATGAGACTAATGCTCCAAATTTGTGCAATTGGATTGGCAATACCTTTTCCTGCAATATCTGGTGCTGAGCCGTGTATTGGTTCAAACATCGAAGGATATTTCCTTTCAGGATTGATGTTTCCAGAAGGTGCCAACCCCAGTCCCCCAACTATTGCAGCTCCTAAATCTGTTAAAATATCTCCAAACAGATTGCTTCCCGCTACGACATCAAAACTTTCAGGCTTTGAGATGAAATAAGCAGCAAGTGCATCTATATGATAGAGTTGAACATCTATCTGTGGGTACTCATTTCCAATTTCTTTAACTATTTCATCCCAAAATGGCATGGTATGATTAATCGCATTGGACTTTGTTGCAACCGTCAGCCTTTTCTTTGCCCTACTTTCAGCCACTGAATAGGCATATTTGAGAATCCTTTCGCTACCATAGCGGGTAAATACACTGTTTTGTATCGCCGTTTCATATGGTGTGCCTTCGTGAAGGCGACCACCTATATTCGAATACTCCCCTTCTGTATTTTCTCTAATTACGACAAAGTCCAAATCATCATGTGATTTATATCTCAATGGGCTTTCCAACCCTTTAAGCAGTTTGATCGGCCTCAAGTTAACATATTGCTGAAAATGTCTGCGAATTGGAAGAATAAGTTCCCATACCGAAACATGATCTGGAACAGTAGGAGCTCCAACGGCTCCAAATAAAATCGTGTCGTAATCCTCCAATAAATTTAATCCATTTACTGGCATCATCCTTCCATGTTTTAGATAATACTGACAATTCCAATCATAGAAATCGTAAAAAAATCTTACACCTGAATGTACTTCTTCAAGCACTTTTAGAACTTTCAACCCTTCATTAACTACCTCTGGACCAATTCCGTCCCCAGGAATAATTGCGATGGAAAAGTGTTTTTGCAATTTCTTCACCTCATTATGTTTCATAATAATGTGCTACAATTTCATATCTTGCAAAAACCGTGCCAATAAAATAAAAACACTGAAAATTCAGATATATCAAATAAAAAAAGTGCTTTTTATTTTACAATCCTTCGATAAGTGTTTTAAATCACAACAATATGTTGAAATTTGAAACACTATAGATTATATTCTTTTAGTTTTCTCCATAACGTAGATCGGTCTACTCCAAGTGCTTGTGCGGTTCTAGTTTTATTATTGAAATATTTTTTTAGTGCCGCCTCAATCAGTTCTCGTTCATTCACTTTAATGCTTAAATCAGAAAGATCTTTCTGGTTTTTGTTCCTATTAAGCTTTTGTAAAAGGAATCCGCCGCTATGGACCGTTAAGGTTGTACCCTCTTCAAGCAGTACCATTCGTTCAACTATATTTCTGAGCTCCCTTATATTTCCTGGCCAGTCATATGTCTTAAATAATGTGTATACCTCTTGGTCAATACTTACGATTTGCGTTTCGCGTTTTTCGTTGAATTGATTAACAGTTGCCCCCAATAGGTCAGGAATATCGATTAATCGATCGCGCAATGGTGGTAACTCAACATTCAAAACGTTAATTCGGTAATATAAGTCCGTTCGAAACCTTTTTTCTCTAATTTCTTCCTCTAATTTTCGATTTGTTGCAGCAATGATTCGAACATCTACTGGCACAACACGATCGCCCCCGACCCTTCGCACTGTTCTTTCCTGAAGAACACGCAATAATAGAGCTTGGATATGAAGAGGCATTTCACCGATTTCATCTAAAAATAAAGTGCCACCGTGTGCAAGTTCAAATAGACCTGCTTTTCCTCCCTTATTCGCCCCTGTAAATGCACCCTCTTCATAGCCGAATAATTCACTTTCCAACAGGCTTTCTGGTAATGCAGAACAGTTTACAGCAACAAAAGGACCTAGTACACGTGGACTTGCCAAATGAATACCTTGTGCGAATAATTCTTTGCCAGTTCCAGATTCACCTGTAATTAATACAGTTGCATCAGTTTGAGCAAATCTTTGGGCTAAATCTTTAGCCTTTACCAATTCCGAGGATCTGCCAACTATATCACTCAGTCTATGTTTTGCTTCGAGTCCGCTTTGATGTAACATCTTTCTAAGTTTAAGCTCCATTTTTTGAATATTAGTGATTTCTTTAAAACTTGAAACTACCCCGACTATTTTACCTTTTACAATCACAGGGAATCGGTTTATGACAATTTGCCTCCCCATGACTGTTGCAATATCCCCCATTTCAATTTTTCCGGTTGCAAGAATGCGCATCAAATCGGATTGAGGGATAAATTCCGTAATCTTATGTCCTTTAACTCCATCTTGTAGACCTAATAATTTTTTCGCATGTTCGTTAGCTACTGTAATTCTTCCCTCATGGTCTACTGCCACAACTCCATCGTGAGCAGATTTAACAATAGCTTCTACCTGATACCTTTCCATGGCCATGCTTGCAGTTAATTTGTCTATGGAAATTGCCATTTGTATAGTAGAAATCAAAGAAGATAGGGAGGGGTTGATAAGATGTACGGTTCCTGTATGTGAAAGAGTGAGTAAATCTTTCATCCAAACTGGAGCTACATACACCGTATCAGGCTGTATACCAGCTGAAAAAAACTCTTCTTTACTTACAAAATGTAATGGGATTCGTGGATTCTCATCAAATTCTTTTTTTAGCCATTCAATTTCTTCATCTGATGCAACAACACAACATTTTTTGCTAGAATCATTCATTAGACCTTTTTTTTCTTTCGTTCTCTCAATATCATCCAGACGAATGGAAAGCGGTAGTATTGGAACTTGAAGAGCTTCTAATTCTTTTTGGTAGATAGCCGGCGTTATAATGACCATCGGGTTCATAATCTGCTCTAACAAAGCATTCACAGAATAAAAACGAGCCGTTTTGTATCCTACTCCTTGAAACAGCTTTCCAATTTGATTTTCCAATGAGTCACTCATTTTATATAAAGCAATCATTACACTTCTCCTTGTTACACAGATTTGGGAATCAACCCATCATTTTCATTACAATTATACACTTACATACAATATATGGCATTCTGCTTCATGTCCAACTATATATTTCAAAGGTTTTCATGTTTGCTTTTCTTCTCCATTAAGAAGACTGAAATGAAAAAATATCGCTTCTTTTAAGAATAAAGCTTAAGGCTAATGACATTTTTGTTTTTATTCAAGTAGTTTTTGAGTCTAAATGTACTCTGTTTGGAACCAAAAACGGTTTTTTATTTAACTCCCTGGAAGTTATCTGCAAAAGCAAACATAATATTTGTATTGATGTAACGGTTCTGATTGTGGTAAAATTTGTAAAATTATGATCATTTGGAGGAAGGTAGATTGTCAAAGGAAATAATGAATTACATTGACTATCCAATGGTGAAAATTCCAGGGGGAGAAATAGAATTAAGGGACGATAGAATAAAAAGCAAATGGAAAGCTGAAATAAGCCCGTTCCTTCTTGCCCGTTATCCTGTTACTACGGATCTCTACTATGCTATTACAAATAAATCACCTAATTCTTTTGATCGAGATTTAAAACCTGTTGTGAATATTTCTTGGAATGATGCAATTTCTTTTTGTAATCTACTTTCACAGAAAGCTGGACTGGGAGAGTGTTATTCTATTAATGGTGAAAACATTGTTTGTGATTGGGAATCAAACGGTTTTCGACTTCCTTCAGAAGCAGAATGGCAATATGCATGTAAAGCCGGGACTGCTGGTTATAGATACGGAGAGCTGAATAAGATTGCCTGGTATAACGAAAATTCAGGGGGCATAATCCATGAAGTAGGAACAAAGGAACCAAATCCATGGGGCCTGCATGATATGTTAGGGAATGTTTGGGAATGGTGTTGGGATTTATATGATGAACAAGTGTACGGCACTTACCGTATTTTTCGAGGAGGTAGCTGGGCTGAGGATGCCAGGGGTTGTGGAGTTTCATGTCGTCGGCGCAGCCATCCGACATTTTGCATAGACGACCTTGGATTCCGTCTTGCCCGTTCTTTTTAGCTTCAGTAAACCAACTTCATTCAAGGCTTCACAGTTTTTCTTGCGGATAACAGAGGGAAAACAGAGAGATCAGCTGTATGTATTTGTGATGTAACAAAAATAGAACTGGGTCCATTCCAAAATGAGTCGCATTAAAGATTAAAATCCAGAAAAATGACCTTTCTTACATGTATCCTAGTCGTACATCCATCCATATTTATCTCCATTTTTTGTAACGGTTCCAATGGGTACAAAATAAAAAACCTGATAATTTTTCAGGTTTTTTTATTTTCATCATTCGATTACCAGAGAAATGCGAGAAAGACTAAAGATGCAATTGCACCAAAGGCAAATCCATTTGCGGCACCCCAACCATATCCTGCATTAAAACCTCCATAACCAAAACCCCCAAAGTTTCCGCTACCGTCAAATGGACGAATATATACACGGTTTGGCGTAACCCGGTGTATGATTCCCCGATGTACGGTACCTCTACTTGTCCGAATTTCAACCGGTCTTCCAACACCTTGCCTGCATTTGTGATAATAATTATGATATCCCATTTTGCACTCCCCTTGTTAGTCGATTCTACATCGTATGCATTCGGGGACTAGCCTGCATGGATTAAATACCCACCAATCCTTTAAAAGTCTTTCCCATATTCCTTGTCAATGGTAAAACACTCTTTGAAACCAAAGCATAAAATACTTTTATACATGTACTAAAGGAGATTAAGCCATGAACCATTCATACCAAGACGCACTAGCCATATTTGGAATTGAAGGGGCACACCCTGGTGGATTTGAACTGACTAAGCAACTCTTGAAAAATGAAAAAATCGATCATACGTCAATAATCCTTGATGCCGGATGCGGGACAGGGCAAACCTCATCTTATTTGGCAAAAACGTTTCTTTGCCAAGTATCGGCGCTTGATAATCACCCTGAGATGGTGAAACATGCAAAAAAAAGATTCCAACAAGCTAACTTAAGCATTGACCTATATAAGTCTTCAATAGAAGAACTGCCTTTTGACAATAATTCTTTTGATTTTATCATAGCCGAATCTACGACTGCATTCACTGATATACAAAAATCACTCCGTGAATTTTATAGGGTCCTTAAACTAGAAGGAACTTTGTTATCCATTGATATGACAGCAGAAACCAGCCTTGATTCTGCCTCAAAAAAAGAAATCATGAACTTTTATAATTTAAGAGAAGTATTGACGCAATCCGAATGGTTAAAGGCCTTCCAACAAAACGGATTTACAGATCTAAAAATCTTGAGATCGAGTACCGTATTAGAGGGATTATTGAATTCTTCAGCATCAAGTAGCCCCCTTCAGCCTTTGAATGAATCCTTGGAACGAGTCATGGACGAACATTACCGCCTCATTTTATCTTATGGAAACAGCCTCGGATATAGAGTATACAGAGCAAGTAAATCATCCAAAAAAGAACATCCAGCTCTCCAACATGAAAAACCCTGCTCATCACTTTGAAAGTGAAAGTGATGAGCAGGGTTTCCAATTCAATTGTAAATAAATAAAATATTTTGATGCGGGTTATCCCTTCTCCGTCACTCCAGCGAATCGATTTAAGAATGAGAGTATTTTTCGATAGACGGCAATTTCATTTTCCTTTTTGGAAAAACCATGTCCTTCATCTGTTAGAAGCATATACTCGACATCTCTTCCCTTGTCCATCAATGCTTGAACGATTTGATCTGATTCCTCTTTGACGACACGGGGATCGTTTGCTCCTTGAATGACAAGCATTGGTTTTATCATGGATTCCAAATAGGTGATAGGCGAATACTCGATTAGTTTTTCCTTATCTTTTTCCGGATTTCCTACCCACTGATCCATAACGGGCTTCCAGTCTTCTGGAACAGAATTGATAAATGAGAATAGGTTGGATGGCCCGAAAATATCGACAACGGCCTTAAAATAATCCGCATGGCGTCCGTGTAGCAGCAGTGCCATATACCCGCCGAAGCTTCCACCCATCAATAGAATGTTCCCTTTTTGTGCATGTCCTTGTTCAATCAGCCAATCAAGGCCGGCTACATTATCAAGTCGTGGCCCATTTCCCCAATCTCCCTCTACCATTTTCATGAATTCCAACCCATAGCCAGTAGAACCCCGGAAGTTTGGCGCAAAAATACTGTAACCGTGATTCAGGAAAAATTGAAATGAAGCTCTAAAGAATTTCCGTTCAGCTGCTTGAGGTCCTCCATGAGGCCAAAAAATGACTTCACCATTATCATTTTCCTTGTTTGGCCTAAAAAATAACGATTCGATCTCCAAGCCATCAAAGGATGGGTATGTAATGATGTCCGGTTCGACCAATTCATTAGAATCGACGCCAGGAACCGTATATTTAGTTAATGACACCCACTCGTCACCTGATCTTTTATAAATATTATGAGGCTTGGTTGCGCTCATGCCGAATAAGTAAAGCGTGCCTGATGCAGCGACCTCAAGTTTATTAATGACGCTGCATGGCACAGGGATATTTCTCCAATCTTCATTTTGCAGATTGAATTCATATAACTGATCCTCTACACCCTTTTGACTGGTTACATATAATAGTTGATTCTCTTTACTATATTTCATCGCAGTAAAACTCTCATTCTCCAATTCTTTAACTTTAATGAATCGGTTTGTTTCAAGGTTGTATGAAGCCAAATAGGTAAAATCCGAATCATAATCAGTTAATAAATATATCATCGAATTTGAAACAAAAACACCATCATTCACTGTGTGTTGTTTCTCGGTAGGCGGCGTGAGCAGGACATGTTCGTGCCCGCTTTTTGCATAGAGAAGGGAATATGTATTTGCATAGTGTTTGTGATAAAGAAAGGTTTTTTCATCGGGACTAAAACCAAGGATATAGGTCGCTGCATTTTTCCCCTCCAAGACCTGTGTTTCCTGTCCTGATTCTAAATCTAAACAATAGGAATTTAGAAAGGAAGGATTTCCCCTTGATGTCGTATAATAGAGTTTTTTGCCATCATTCGATAGAATTGGCATGAAATTACGTGTATTTTCATGGTGGACGATTTCCTTCATTTGCCCGCCCTTCAAGGGAACTCCGTAAAACTGGGTATTTTCGTTACCATCTTGATCGAAACCAGCAATTATAAACCGGCTCTGTTTATCAAATAACAGCTCATGGCAGCTTTGATCAATGGATGTAAGTGGATAAGGAAAGCAGTTCGGCAAATCCATTCCCCATAAATTATACTTGCCACTCAAATTCGTACTGAAGACCAGATGTTTTTCATTTGGACTTACTACAAAATCAGTAATGGAAAAAGTTCGTAAAAATTGCTCAACATCAGGTTTGGGAAAAGTGATCATCATGGCAACCCCTTATTTTTATTATATAATGAAAATTCTGTAATTAATTGTACCATATTTTTCCTTGTTGATATATGTAATTCGTCTTCCTATGGAAATAGAGAATTTTAAGTTATAATTTTGGTATAAACGTTATATGAGTGTTTTTATATGCCTCTTATTAAGAATAAACGATTGTTCCGATGACTTTAGCCTTAAGTCTAAAGACATCGGGGTATCGCTTTGTCATCCTATTAAATGAAAGAAGGGCTTGTCCAAATACGAAAAAAGCCTAAGAGCACTGTGCTCTTAAGCTTTTTAAGAATCATTCGATATACCTTCTTGCTCCGGCATATTCCTCTCCATATCCCGATGTTTTTATTTCATCTATCCTTACATGTGTTGAGCTGTTTGGCGAATGGATCATTTTGCCGTCGCCAATATACATTCCCACATGATGGACCCTTCCTTTCCCTTTATCATGGGCAAAAAATAGTAAATCACCTGGTTGAAGATCTTCTGGTTCCACCTTTTTACCATGTTGCGCCTGAATGGAGGAGTCCCTTGGAATCGTTATTCCATTAGCATGGTACATCGTATAGGTAAAACCAGAGCAATCAAATCCAAAACCGGACATTCCAGCCCATAGGTAAGGAAGCCCTAAAAATCCCTTTCCTGTTTCTACGATGTCCTTACCGGTTGGAACTGGAATTTGACTTTCGT
Source organism: Peribacillus sp. ACCC06369 (assembly GCF_030348945.1). NCBI lineage: Bacteria > Bacillati > Bacillota > Bacilli > Caryophanales > Bacillaceae > Peribacillus > Peribacillus sp. ACCC06369. The sequence continues at coordinate 2,612,906 of NZ_JAUCEN010000002.1, read as the reverse complement.
CTTGGTAGACGGACACGTCTTTCTTTTCTATCCATTTTGCTCCATTGCTTGGTGTCATCACCTTCACTTTATCCTTTTTCACCTGTAATAACGGAAGCCGTGTATTGAAGCTGATCTCCATGAATTTCGACCGATGTTTCGAATCCGAATAAAGCCAAGTCTTTGGAGCATTTACAAGGGCAAATCCTCTTTTGAACTGCTTCTCGAAGGATTTTCCTAATTTCAATTGCCCCTTCGGCATCCAGCCTGGATAACCTGCTTCATTACGGGGTGTAGGCTGATTGGCAGCAGCTACTTTCACCCATTCACCCCGTTCTTCTAGAATGGTCACTTTAGAACCATATAACGCTTGTGTCTCCAGGTTACCCACAAGCCACAGTTTGTCTTCATAATTCATGGATTTGATCCATGCATTCAAATCAACGGGGTTCGATGCTGAAGGGGCATCCAATTCCCTTAATAGACCCGGCTCCGTCCAAAGAGTTGCAGCAGTTACATCCACATAGGCCATTCTCTCCTTTTCACTTGCGCCGGTTTCGTTGGGATTTAATACTAAAATACTGAGCGCAAAGAAAGATAGCACTAAAACGGTTAACCTTTTTCGTCTAATCAAAATAATCACCCTTTCAAAATAGTTTTATTGAGTAAAAGAGGATTTCCTCTTGACTCCGAGTCCAGGTTTATCGGCAATGAGGAGTTGATCTTTCCTAAATTCAATGCCTTCAAATGGTTCATTCTTAATCCATAATGGTGCATCTAAATCGATTTTCGTTATATTTGGATGAGCGGTTGCCAGATGTGCAGCGGCGGCTACGCTCACGGATGATTCCATCATACTGCCGATCATGCATTCCACCCCTGCTGCTTCTGACATATCCGCGATTTGAAGTGCCCGTCGAATTCCTCCTGTTTTCATTAATTTAATATTAAGGAAATCAACAGCATGTTCATTCAGGAGTCTCATGGCATCACGAGGGGAAAACAAACTTTCATCTGCCATTATCGGCACTTGGACAGACCTCTTTATTTCTTTCAATCCTTCGATATCATGGGCTTGCACTGGCTGTTCCACCAAATCAACGTTCAGCTTTCTTTCCTCGAGTTCATGAATGATGGAAATCGCTTGTTTTGTTGTCCACCCTTGATTTGCGTCAATCCTGATAATGACCTGGTCGCCAACAGCAGCACGAATGCAGGCAACCCGCTCCACGTCACTCTTCCACTCTTTCCCCAGCTTTATCTTCATTGTTGAGAATCCGCCATCGATGAGGGACAATGCCGCCTTTGCCATTTCTTCAGGTTCATCCACGCTGATTGTCATATCATTTTTCAGGACATTCGATTTACCACCCAGATATTGATATAAAGGAAGCCGCCATCGTTTGCTGACTGCGTCATATAAAGCTATTTCAACAGCAGCTTTTGCACTTGTGTTGCCTACACAGGATCGTTGGATTAGTTGAGACAATGCATTGATATTCTCGATGTCGCGGCCGATTAGATGTGGCGTGATCACTTCTTCAATGACAGTCATGATTCCTTTTGTAGAATCACCTGTGATGGCAACCGTGGGGGCTGCAGCTCCCAAACCTTCCGTTCCATCCTCCAACCTCACGGAAACCATGATATTTTCAATTTCCATAGCTGTACGTAATGCAGTCTTGAACGGCTTGACAAGTGGCAAAGTTTCCACTGATACTTGTAAACTTTCAATCTTCATATTAACAACCCTTCCTTAAAAGCTTGAGAGTATATATGATGTAAGAATTCCAAAATAGGTACCCAGAAGACTGCCAAGTACAGCCATCAAAATTCCGAACGGTATTAGGGCACGGTTGAATGCACCAGCCAATATTGGGGCTGATGCCACCCCTCCTATATTCGCCAATGAGGCAACTCCCATAGTGAATAGATCCAACTTAAAGATTTTAGCTAAAATGACCATGATCAACCCATGAAAGAATAGAATCATAAATCCGGATAAAATATACACAGGCGCCTGAAACAGCTGTGAAAAATCGGCATGGGAAGCAATTAAACCAATGACTATATAAAGCATGACTTTGGAAATTTCCATGGAACCGGCAATACGGCCAACCTTTGTGACAGCCAGAATTAAACCTATTGTCGATGCAATGATGATCGTCCAAGTGGTCGCATTCACTGCGGCACCCAGTACTGGCAGCCTTTCCCCCATTTTGGTTGCCCCTGCTGATACAATTAAAGCCAGCGCCAGGAAACCGATCAATTCCACAAATCCAAATTCCGTTTTTGTGGTTTCCCCCGCTTCAAGCTCGGAAGTCATTTGATCAATGAACGATGTATCCGCTTTAGTCCAAATATTGAATTTTTTAGCAAGAGGCACCAGCCAAAACAAGAACATGACCCAAATGGAATAATTGACTGTATCCATGATCAACGCATAACCAAAAATATTTTCAGGAACATCGAGTATTCCTTGTAAGATCACCATATTGGCAGATCCCCCCGTCCAGCTGGCGCTTAAAGCCGAGAATGCCTTCCATGTTCCTTCCGCATAAAAGCCATTCATTAAAACGTAAGTAAGGGTGAACCCTCCAATGATGCTGAATGAAGCGGCAAAAAAAGTTAAAAGCATCTTTGGTCCAAGTCTGATTATTTTACGCATATCGCATTGCAAAAGCATGAGCATCAGCATGGCAGGAAGCAGGAGTCCCCGTATGGTGCCATATGCACTTTCGACTGACTCACTGTCTGAAAAGACCCCAAAAGTTTTCATCAAAGCAGCTCCAATATAAATTAGGACAATACCAGGTACATACTTGAAGAACTTTCCTCCTATCTTTTTTTCCGCTACTGCAATAACGGCAGTAAATGCCAATAAAAAACAGACAAACATCACACCATCCTGAATCATTTCCCATTCCTCCTTGTATTTAGGGGGTTCCGTTAAACTAAAATGTGATTTTCAACTTCAGTAAAAAGCCAATAAGAAGAATTCAAATTCGACAGAGTCTAACATAGCCCCACATAAAAAAATCCAGCTGCCAAAGAGCGCGTATACACTCTTTAACAGCTGGATTTCAATTGCGAATAACAAAAGAAGCAGCTATAAATTATAAAGTTGTTGATATTTAATGCTCGCATTTCTTAGAGCGACGGTCAGTGCTTTCTGAGATGAACCAAAGTACCGTTTCTCAATTACTTTCTCCAATTCATCGGGTTGAAGTATGGATTTACCTACTAACATGGAATGAATGAACCGCGATGTAAGCGATATCGTAGTCGAGCATTCCACATCCACTATTTCATGTGTATCATTATCAATGACGAACCCGATAAAAAAGCAGTTGAATTGCTGCGTAATTGGGTTATTAGAAGCCGCCTTCGATTCGCCAACGATATATACTGTATTCTGATGAAACATTATATTTGTGCCTCCTGCCATTACAGACATCATAACAGGTATAAATAGGGTGACTATCTATATTATTACAATATGAAATGGTTATTTATATTCTAATATATATAACATGCATTTGACAATATATTTAGTATATTAAGTTAATTACCAATTCCTTCGGCAAGAGACTTGAAAAGTTCTGGCCAATACACAGCCCAAGTCATATTAAAAACATGTCATTAAATACCCATCTTCACACTATTATACGGAAGGTTATGCTGCCAATCTTTAACTAGATTAGCATGATTCCATCCGTTCCATATTTTATTGGACTTGAGTGTCCACTACAATGTTAGCTTCCATTTTCCGAAAGCATAGTGGTCACATCGAGGATAATTACCATGATTTAAGAAATATGGGACACTCCTGCCGAATAACTGGATAGTCGAGACCCTACAGACGCTTGCTTTGATGCGGCTTGGCAGACAGTCGGCGGAAAGGGAGCGGATTTCTGAAATCAACTGGAACGGTATTTTTTTAAAAAACTGTAGGCAAACTCGCTTTTCTTCGAGTTTGCCTACAGTCTGGGACACTATTAAATTAATAATATTTTTTCAAATCCTAATTCAGCCCCTCATTAGGCTCATATTTCGCCTACATATCTTTTCGTCGATTGCGATCCCCGAAAGTGGTTGCAGCACCACTTTTTCGATTTTCATAAAGTTCGTCGATATCGACAGTTCCGATAATAGTTGTATTTTCATTCATTTCCGCCTCGGCTACTATTCCATTTGCTGGCCAAGCGCTGTCACAAGGGCTAAGTATACTGGCACGACCGTATCCGTTCGGTAGGGGTGCCCCTGGTTCACCAACAGTGGGTCAATGAACAAAATATACCTGATTCTCGATTGCACGTGCCTGTGCACAATGGCAAACTCGCCAAAAACTAGCCTCCGTAAACGTGTATGATGGGCAAAAAATGATGTCGCCCTTTCACTGATAATATTCTTGAAATTTCAGGTATCTCAGCTTCATAACATACCGCTATTTAAATCTTAACCTGACCTAATGAATAAACCTCCAGATCATCCACCTTCAGTAGTATGCCAATTCGCTTCAGCAGGAAAGATATGAGTTTTTTTATGCTCAACGAATGATCCGTCTTTATCAAAAATGTATGCAATGTTGAAGCATTTTCACGGCGTTCCAGATGCGCGCCCACAATGATGACCTGCTTTTTTTTTCTTTAGATTGACCTAAAAAATTCTTTATATTGATTGGTATATTCATCAATCCTGGTAATCTTAAGTGGACTGTATGGCAATAACCGTTTCCAATATTACATTGACGCCTTTTTCACAATCTTCCCAAGTAGTAAGTTCCTCTTCACAATGACTTTTACCGTTGATGCTTGGGACGAAAACCATGGCAGTCGGTATATAACTAGCTATAAACTGAGCATCATGTCCTGCCCCGCTTACCATTCTTTTATATGGTAAACCCAATGAATGGGTCGATTGCTCAAGCAAATTGCAAATCGATTTGTCGAACCATACAGTATCCCTGTCCCATAATTTTTTTACTTGGATGTCGCAGCCACTTTCTGAACCTGTGGTTGTAAGGCCTTCAATGACTTCCTCCACCATTTCGATGACCTTGGAATCTTTATGTCTCGCTTCTAGCGAAAAAACCACTTTATTAGGGATGACCGTATGGATATTAGGAAACACATTTACCCTTCCCATCGTAAAAACTAAATCTTCATCAAGCATGCCCAGCTTCTGACGGGCCTCCATAATCAAGCTATTCGCCGTGAAAAAAGCATCCTTTCTCATATTCATCGGGGTAGTTCCCGCATGATCGGATTCTCCAGTAACTTCTATCTCATAGCAAACCATCCCAAGGACACATTCAACGACACCGATCGTCAATGATTCACGTTCAAGAATGGGTCCTTGTTCGATATGCAACTCTAGAAATGCAGTCGCTTCTTTTAAACGGGACTCTTTATCCCCTGCATAACCAATGGTATTCAAGGCGCTTTCGAAAGTGGTTCCTTCACTATCCGTCTTTTGCAACATGATTGATTTTTCGAATTTCCCTGAAAGAACTCCCGATGACATCATGGAAGGTTCGAACCTGGCTCCTTCTTCGTTCGTAAAATTGACGATCATCACCGGAATTTTTGGTTGGATATTATTTTCCACCAGAGTCCTCACGACTTCCAAGCCTGCAGCTACACCCAAGATACCATCAAACCGCCCGCCCTTTTTAACGGTATCCATATGTGATCCCATTACAATGGGCGGTTTGTTTTCAAGTCCCGCTAAAGTAGCGTAAATATTCCCCATATCATCAACCTTAATGGTCATCCCCAATTCTTTACAACAAGCGCAAAAGTAATCACGGACTAATCGATCTTCTTCGGAAAGGGATAACCGTGTGACTCCGTTGTTTTCTGTGCGTCCATAATCCGCGAATTTCTCGAGTGTACGACTCAGCCTCTCACCATTAATTAATAATTTTTGCTTTTTCATAGCGAAAATCCCCCTTTTAGATAACCTGCTAAAAATTCTACATTTGTTCGCTTAAGCCAAAAAAATCATAGTGAAAGTCTTGGTTGTTTACTAGATACTCTAGATTATATTTCCACTAATGATTCCCTATATAGAGAATCTCTTCATTCGGAATCGTTGATTCAACCTTTAATTCCTTAATATTTTGAGGATCAACCTTCAAAATACTATCATTCAATATTACTAGGTCGGCCAGCTTCCCTTCCTATATGCTGCCTTTGACATCCTCATCGAAACTCGCAAATGCGCCATTCCAAGTGTATAGTTTAATGCCTTCCATTACGCTAATCGATTGAACCGTCCCTATTTTCGTACCAGACCTGCTTTATGAGAATCTATAAATCCAGGAAGTAATGACTTTCCCTGCAAATCAATCACATTTGTTTCTTCTCCGATAAAAACCTTGATTTCCTGATTCGTTCCGACTGCCGAGATTCTATCTCCTTTAATTTCCAGTTATTCTGCAACTGAATTTTTTTGATCAACTGTTATGACCTCGCCGTTTATGAACACGATATCAGCTTTCAAACACTCACACCTTCCTTATTGTTTACCCTCATTACTCGTACCACTTCCTTTTCTTTTGCTGTCTCCCACTTTCACTTATTGGAATATTCCGTTTTTAATAGATTCATTATATCCACCCCAGATTATGAATTCATTAGACAAATAGTCAAAAATTTTATCGTTTTTTTATACCTTTCATATGATTATGTCTATCTTCTTATGACTTTTAGTCCCCATTTATTCACGTTTTAGATATGCAATGATAGAATTTAGGGGGAATTTCACCAATCAAAAAAAGGATAGGTACAGCCGCTGATATGCTTACCTATCCTTTCCATTTTTCGATTATTTTACAACCCATTCAATCTCCCTATAATGCCAATGGTCAAATACTGTTTATTGGCATTAAATTCCCATAGCCAATATCGAAGGGATAATTCACTTTTATCCACTTCTTCAATAAAAGTTTTTATCCCAATCAATGCTGCCCCATAACCCACATTTGAAGCTAAGGCAAAGATGGCATTCAGCCCTTCATTAATGGTATCCATATACTCGGGTTCCATTTTTAAGATATCAGTCCATGTAATATAGAATCCATTTTGCTTGATACATTTAGATATAGAGTGATTCAACGTACATACTATCTCATCCCTAAGATCTAAAAATCCATTCTTTATCTCTTCTGCGTCTTTATTCTGATATTGTTTACCATAATCAGAAAGCAGTTCCTTGGCCCAATTATAAAAAAGTTGGGTATAAATGGCGGAGGTTGCCACGATATCAAAACCCTTATGATAATCAGCAAAAATACTGTCAGAAATCTGACTTAACCGATTCTCTGTATCCTTTATATACTGAATGATTCCCTCTGCCTTTTCACCACGCTTCAGCATGGAAGATAGGTGGTGATCAAAACCCATTTTATCGAGGCCTGTTACATCGATTTCAACAAGTTGTATTTTTTCCCGAGTCCGTTCAGGCAAATTCTCGGTACCCTTTTCCATGCTTTCCATATCAATATCAAATAAATATATGGAGTTGCATTTAGTTGCCAGATACTCAATATCTAAATCATCGCAATTGCCTGCACCAACAATCGCCACTTTATCAACATTCTCTCTTTTCGAAAAAGCGACATCGAATAACCCTGTAACTTTTAAACGATGCTGTTTCCACCTCATCTTTCTGAATTCTTCTCGATTATGATTGATTTCTCTTTGAAAGGTTTCCAAGTAAATCTCTCCCTTTAGGGTACTATCCATTTAATTATTGTAACAAAGTATCCCGATATTGTAGAGGGCAGGTCATTTTGATTTCGCAGCTGGATAAGGTTCGCTACTTAGATTAAAGCCAGATTTCTAAATTTCAATAGTTAAATAAGCTAGGCAAATGTTAGAATAAATATGGGAAATATTGAAAGAAAGCAGAGATAACAGGAGGGTGTTCCTTGAGCAAAACAAAAAAGATTTTACTGACTTTACTTGGTGTTTTTTTAATTATCTTGACCGGTGTCGTGATACTTGTGTTTTCATTCACACAGAGCATGAAAGCAGATCTGGATGAAGAAAAGAAGGTTAAACATCAAGCTGAACGATACTTAGAGAAAAACTTTGAAGATGGAACGGAAATATATGATGTCCTACACGATAATATGGGTAACTGGGGCTATTTTGACTATGCAGCTAAAGTGAAACATAAAAAATATGGTACTCAATTTTTAGTTTTCTTTAATGAGGAAACAGGGGAAATGGAGGACACATTCATATCTGATAAATGGCAAAATGATGCTGAAAAAGAAATAAGGCCTTATATAGAAAATGAACTGGGGGACGTATTGATATCCAAGGATATGGGAGATATTGCTGAAAGTGATGATTGGGAAGAGATTCAAGAAGAAATAGGCGATTCGAATCAATTACTCTTGGTTTTTGATGAGAGGATCGGGAAAGAATTAAAGATTGATCCAAATAAAGCAGCTAGCTATAAAGATTACGAAGTTGCCCCAACCATTCGGATTACCCTTTCACGTAAAAAACAGGATGCAGATGAAGACCGATTTACTGAAATTATCACTTCCCTAAAAAAAGATAGGGTGCTTAAAAATGGAAATATAATTGTAGAATATATCAGCAACAATGGTGTGCTTCTCGAAGATGAGGAATGGAGTAAATCATTTTAAAACCTTCAGATTGTTTTAAAAAAAGATAAAGAGCAACATTCATAACCTGCCGCTCTTTACCTTTTTTTCTTTCTGGAACCCCCCCCTAAGTTTCAATATGGCTTTTTTCTCTACCAAACTATCCTATTTTTTTGTCGCAAATATCTTTGATATTCCAATCGTCTTTTTTTCATGCTATTGCCCACCAGACAAAAACCATACTGGAAATGACCAAAATACATTGAATTTGCCGACATGTTGGGCTAAATGTGATAATGTTTCGCTTCTCGTGTAACCTCAGTTTGGCGAACAGCACTCCGTTTTCTGGTCAGAAAAAAATTTTTTTATATAAAAATTAAAAATCCTTCCATGTTTTATATAAGAAACTGCCCCATTTCCTGAATAAATGTATCTAGTAAATTATATTTAATACCTACTGAATCATCCTTGGCGAAAATTTTTGATTGGTAGCGCTATCACTTCCATTCCTGGGATAAAAATCTCTACAATTCCAGGTTTTATAAGCATTTATCGCAGTTTTCTTAATTTCCCATATACCCTACAGGGTAATACTCTATATTCATAAATCATCAATAATGGGAATTTTAACCTAAGACTTTTCCCTTTTCCCAATCGTATAAATATTCAAAAAAATGTCGAGTTGAGTCATCTATCCTTTTACCCTTATACTAGGGAAGAAAAATCGAAGGAGGAATTATACATGAAGAAGGAAATTTCAATTATCGGTGTTCCAATGGACCTTGGTCAAACTAGAAGAGGAGTGGATATGGGGCCTAGTGCCATCAGATATGCAGGATTGAGTGAAAGACTTGAAAACATTGGCTATACTGTCCGTGATGAAGGTGATATTAAAGTAGAAATACAAGAAAGAGCACAAAGTGATAGCGACACAAATTTAAAGAATCTGCAGGATGTAGCAGAAGGTAATGAAAAATTGAGTCAAAAAGTGGATGAAGTCATCCAATCAAATCGGTTTCCTTTAGTATTAGGGGGAGATCACAGCATAGCAATCGGCACATTAGCTGGTTTAGCGAAGCATTCTGATAACTTAGGGGTAATCTGGTATGATGCACATGGCGATTTAAACACAGCCGAAACTTCCCCATCAGGAAATATACATGGTATGTCCCTAGCAGTTAGTTTGGGCCTTGGCCACCCTGCACTGACTAACATTGGCGGATATTCTCCAAAAATCAAACCAGAGAATGTTGTCATTATTGGTGCCCGTTCCTTAGACCAAGGTGAGAAAGAGTTAATCAGGGAAAAAGGGATCAAAGTTTTTACAATGCATGAGATTGATAGAATGGGTATGACAAGAGTGATGGAAGAATCGATTGCTTATCTGAAAGAACGTACGGATCTTGTACATTTATCACTTGATCTTGATGGTCTTGATCCAGATGACGCACCTGGGGTTGGAACACCTGTAATGGGAGGTATTAGTTACCGTGAAAGCCATCTTGCCATGGAAATGCTAGCCGAAGCTAATATCATTACATCTGCTGAGTTTGTAGAGATAAACCCAATATTGGACGAGCATAATAAAACGGCTGAAGTTGCTGTCGCATTAATGGGCTCATTGCTTGGTGAAAAATTACTTTATGGAGCGGAAGACCAATTTAATACTGCTGATTTACTGGTTGATGTTAAATAGTTGTACATCTTTTTAGAAAACTGGTATTGTAAGAAATTATGAGAGATTTCGTTAAATAGATGGCCCAGTGGAAATAGCCCCTACTTCAACAGGGTGCTTTATACCCATTGAAGGATGGTCCACATGAATCCATTCATCCCTAGTTTCCTGACGCTTGGCTTCCTTTTCTTTATAAGCGGCGCTACCTGAAATTAATTCTGCATTGGAACCTATATATCTCTAAATGCAGAAATAATCTCTTATTCTAGGGAATTCAACAACATCTAAGATTCAAATCAAATCTTTTACATTTGTGAGTAAAATACACAAATTCCCTAATAACGTCCAGACATAAATGAAACCGTTTGCACCCATCAGGTAAAGGAGTTTTTCAATGAAGACAATAGAAAATCAACCAAATGAATTAAAACGGAGCATGAAAGCAAGACATTTATTTATGATTTCAATAGGGGGATGTATTGGTACAGGCTTTTTCATTGGTTCAGGCTACACCATTCATGAAGCTGGGGCCATCGGGGCTATCCTCTCTTACATAGTCGGCGGTTTTATCATGTATTTAACGATGCTTTGTCTCGGGGAGCTATCGGTTGCCATGCCTGTTTCCGGTTCGTTTCAGACATATGCGACTAAATTCATCGGTCCTGGAACCGGCTTTGCCATAGGATGGCTTTACTGGTTAGGTTGGGCTGTTACGGTTGCCTTGGAGTTTTTGGCAGCTGGACAGCTTATGCAAAGATGGTTCCCTGAATCACCTGTTTGGATGTGGTGTGCAATCTTTGCTTTACTCATATTTTTACTGAACGCATTATCAGCAAAGGCATTTGGCGAATCTGAGTTTGTTTTTTCAAGCATAAAAGTATTGGCCATAATCCTGTTTATCGGAGTTGGCGGTGCTGCCATGTTTGGTCTTATTGATATGAAAGGTGGACAAGAAGCACCATTTTTCTCCAACTTTTTCAGTGAGGGCCTCTTCCCGAATGGAATATCGGCCTTGCTTATCACAATGATTACAGTGAACTTTTCCTTCCAGGGCACAGAGCTAATCGGAATTGCCGCTGGTGAAAGTGAAAACCCGGAAAAGGTCATACCTAAATCGATCAAACAAACCGTTTGGCGTACCCTTTTCTTCTTCGTTCTCTCTGTCTCTGTTCTTTCAGCGTTGATTCCAAGGGAACAGGCAGGAATCGTTGAAAGTCCATTCGTTGTTGTACTGGATAGTATCGGAGTTCCTTATGCGGCTGACATTATGAACTTCATCATTCTAATAGCGCTTTTGTCCGTTGCAAACTCCGGCCTTTATGCGGCAACACGTATGCTTTACTCGCTTTCTAAGGAAGGCATGGCAAGTCCAAAGCTCGGTATGGTAAATAAGCGAGGAATTCCGCTTAATGCCTTGCTTATCACCCTTGCAATAGCTGGTTTGTCTTTACTTTCAAGTGTAGTAGCCGCCAAAACAGTGTTTGTCTTTCTTCTCTCCCTTGCAGGATTAGGAGCACAAATTGGCTGGATTGCCATCGCGGCTTGTCTTCTTGCTTTCAGAAGATCATATATCCGCAAAGGTGGACAGGTGGAAAACTTGAAATTCAAAGTACCGCTATATCCATTCATCCCCATTCTTGCCTTGATAGCAAACTGCATCGTCATGATCAGTCTAGCTTTTGTTCCTGAGCAGCGAATGGCCCTTTATTGCGGGGGGACATTCTTCATTGGATGTTATGCGGTTTATCACTTTAGAGTGAAGAAAAACAAGAAAGTCGAATCTCCAATGCAGGAAGTTGAATTAACTGCCGGTAAAAAAATGGTCATTTGATCCTGAACGCTGCGGAGTAGAGTAAGTAGTGAAAAGCGATCTTTACAATCCATAAAGATTGCTTTTCAAAGAAGAAAAACCCTGGATGTTTTCACACCTAGGGTTTTTCTTTTATTTAAACACCATTTCCTGCATACCTATCCATTGGTAAACCGCTTTATAAATTCTTCTTTTTCCCTTCCAGCTTTTTTAGATCCCCTAAAATATACACTTTCTGATCAAAGAAATATTTACTCTCTGTCCATGATAAAAAGCATATAATAGGAAGTTACATTTCAGTTTTAACGCCTGGATAATTCAGCTCGAATTAAGCTATAGAATGAATCTTATGACATTTAACAAGCATCACAAAATAAAATCATCTTAATCGATGATTTTATGTTTGTGCATATTCTTTTAATCTAGGCAGGATTGGCTCTAAAATTTCCTTGGCTATGTAATCAGTATCCAATCCGATGAAGCGTTCACTTTCCAATTCGACCGATCTCGCATTTTCCGGGTCATTACAAAAAATAAACGATATGATTCCGTTCTCTTCGGTCAAATCTACATACTTAAATGTAATGTCATGTTTCGTAAGACAACTTTCAAACGCAATGCACAATTCATCTATATTTGATTGACTAATAGATGTGAATTTCATATTGATCACCCCTCTGCTAAAGGATAGCAAAATAAAGCATGAATTACAAAGTGAAAATCAAAGCAGCAGCTAATGTTTCATGATCATGATTCATCTGACACAATTGCCCAAAGGGAACCTGACTTATCTTTTTACCAGTGCAATAACCTAAAATCAAGAAATGAATACAAACCTTGACATGAATGATGTCTTTTGATGATGATCTCCACAAGAAATTTCATTCAACCAATTGATTTCATCCAATTTCCCATCCTTGTTTGATTTAATTTTTCATCTTCCATAATCAGTATATCCATAGCCATATCTGCATGATGTATCCCCTCAATATGGACTTCCTTATGAATATTCCATGGCATGTCTCATATCTTTATACAAACACCTTGTTAGGAGTTGGCCAACATGAAGTCTTTTTATAAGGGAACGCTCATTTTGATTGTCGCAGCGTTTTTTGGTGAATGTATCGAATTTTTAGTGAACATGATCCTAGCCAGGGAATTACAGGAAGAGGGCATGGGGCTTTATATGTCCATATTGCCTATTTTCTTTTTAATATATGTGATTGCCAGCCTTGAATTACATATTTCCATTTCAAAATTCGTCGCAGAAAATAAACAGACCATGCATTATAATCTTATCGTTCATGCACTTAAAATGGCTGCTGTCGTCGTGTTGGTCATGTGTGTGGTCATGCCTTTCATACTTTCCTTCTCCTCCATAATGGACAAATATCATCCCTATATTAAATGGCTGCTCATCACACTAATCCCAATCGTTGCATTTTCATCGATTGCAAGAGGTTATTTCATGGGTGTACAGCAAATGGGGAAGATTGCTTTTTCAAACTTTTTGAAAGATATCATTCAATTTGGTTTGCTTTTCCTCATCTTTAACTTATTTCATTTTAACCAGGAAAAGTCACTTTTGATGGCCTTTTTTGTTTTAATTGGCAGTGAGTTCCTCGTTTTTCTATACTTGATCAACCTTTTGATTCTTCAAATGCGAATCATGAAACGCGGTACGAACTCGCGAACCACCGGTAAACATGCACGGCAAAAATTATTGGCTGTTTCGCTGCCCACCATGGGGTTAAGGATCTTTCATGCCATAACAAATGCCATTCAACCCTTTTTGATCCATACGGCCCTTCTCTCGGCAGGATTCGGTGCTGTCGTGGCAACAGAGCATTTTGGGATGCTCACTGGGGTTGCGATGACAATCGGCTTCTTTCCGGCCTTTATCGCGCATTCCTTAATGATCATGCTCATTCCGAATGTTTCGAATGCTTACAAGAAACAGGATAAGGAAAAATTGAGGGTTTTATTGCAAAAATCGATGTCTTTTACCGTATTGTATGGAGTTCCAGCCGTAATCTTCATTTATTTCTTTGCGGAATCTTTGACCTCCCTCTTTTTTTCTTCAACATCTGCCGCATACTATTTAAAATTATTATGCCCTTATTTCCTTTTTCACTTTTTTGTCATTCCAATGCAAGCCTACCTCATCGGCCTGGGCTTAGTGAAAGATGCCTTCATCCATACAGTTTGGTCCCATATCGTTGCATTTTTAATGATGTATATCCTTGGGTCTCAAGCGTCTCTTAATATGGGAGGCATCATTTTAGGAATGAATACGGGCGCTGTATTATTGACTTTCATGCACTACTTGACCATTTGCAAAAAAATTGGGATAAGCATTTTACTGACGAAATCGAGATCCATATCGATAAAGTGAAGCAAGGACCATGTTCATCCCCCTGATGCACCAAGTTACCTTATTTCACTTTCATTTTTATTTTGAGGAAACACAGCAAACCAATTATATACAAGTTCCATCCAGCAAATCCCTTGCTGTTGTTGGTTTGTAATGATTTGGATTAAAAATTTTGAGCCTTTCCCTGTACATATCAGCTTGGTTCCTGTATATTTCAACATACTTGGGTAATAATCAAGTAAAATGGTTTATACTAACCATACAATAGTAATGGAGTGATTTCATGAGTAAAGCTAAGGCTAAGAGTGGAACGGGTAAAGGTACGGGCACAGGTACGGGCAAGAAGGGCTGGAATCGTTGGAAAACGGGTGCCAACAAGAAAAAAAGCGCAAAACCATATGTAAGTAAAGGCGTCAAACATTCCAATGAATCAAAACCTTCAGGCCAACCTGCAGGTGACAGGTCTGAAAAATAATAACTTGTTCTGAATCCAAAAATTAATATTTGTTCCATATTCTCATACAGGGTGTTAAGGAATCTGTATGAGAGAGATGGGTCTAATAGATATAATATTCACGGGCGATATCCAAATAAGCTAAGAATGCGGCTATTATTATACATACCATCAAAAAAGACACTCCCAATCCCGGTAGTGTCTTTCACTTTTTTTATGTTCTTTTTATCTAAATTGGCTTTTGGGTTTGATAGCATTGATTTTTTTCGGGGTAAACTCTGTCCGGAAGCCGTTAGTGGCTTTTTTAACAGAGTCTGTAACTGAATGTATCGCTTCACCAACATCCTGAGCAGAATCCAATAAAGGTTCAACCGTTTTCATTTTAGTTTTTACATCGTCGGTGATTTCATTTGCGGTTTGCAACAGTTGTTTCGATTCTCCGGATAAATCGTGGATGGCACTTCTCACTTCAACCAATGTTTGATTGGCTTCTCCTATAGTGGCCATTCCCTTTTGCAGTGTACTGATCAAAAAAACGACCAACCAAATGAAGGCTAAAGCGATTGCAGCCACACTATATTGAATAATCATGTCAAAGCTCCCCCTCTAAATTTAAAAGTAGAAACGATTAATCCAAATATGTTAGTGGATCCCGGGGTGCATGTTTTTTTAAAGATGACCAATAGCACTATTTGATTTTGATTTGTATGCCCTCAGCTTCAGTTTGAGTTGAAGGAGCTGTCGGAGTGGATAAATCATTTTTTTTGCGGCCATCCAAGCTGGCTTCTTTCATGGAATTGGTCACATTATGAATCATTTCCCCAACATCTTGGGCGGATTCTAGCAAAGGATCGACATTTTCCATCTTCCCTTTTACATCTGCTGTAACTTGATTCGCAGAGTGGATCAATTGTTTGGACTCCTGCGTCAATCCATGTACTGCGTTTCTAACCTCTTCCAGTGTCTTATTTGTTTCTTCGAGCGTCCCCATTCCTTTACGCAGCGTCTGGTTGACATTATATATCAAATACACGACAGCTCCGGAGACACTGGCCACACTTAATTTCATGAACATTTCATTTCTCCACTCCCTTCATTTAAATTTATGCACTGGTCCTTCCATTCATTCCCTAAAGTCCGTCCCTTGTCAGGTCACTTTTACAGACTTTTTCCCCCATCAGGCTTAACCTCTACTTACCCATTCTTTTTTTAATCTTTTAAAAGGTGACGATATACACATATATTCTAACGAGGTATATGTTGGAATTATAATTAATCATATTGATGTCCTCACTTACAAAAGTATTAAAAAATGAAATTTTTTAATATACCAAAATCTTATATTGAAATCCGCCCTTTTTAGGCACACTACTATTAAAAACAGGAGGATACCATGACACCTCGGAACGTTCCAGCTAAAAATGATTCAGAAGAGAAAGATACTCTTGCTTCACCTGATAAGGAAAGTGAAATAGTCAAACTCAATCGATTATTAGGTGCGGTCATGAGATATTTATCAGATGATGAGCAAGAAGAAATTGATATAGAATATCTTCTTGAAAACACAGAAGGGTTGCGGGATTGGTGGAGCCAATATAGGGAGCTAGATCGAAAAAGGGTCGAAGAAGAAATAAAAAATTCCCTGACAGATCTATCCCTTGAAGAACTTGAAACCATCCGTGAACAAATCCGCACTAAGGAAAAATAAAAAAATCCCTGCATGGAGATTAACTACAGGGAATTCTTCTTTCATTTTATATATATTATTGAATATAAAGTTCATGCCGTTCATGAAGCACCAGGAACCTTCTGATTCAAATACCGTTCAATGAACTTAGTTTTAGTTGATCGATCATTGAATCCACTAATGCTTGCAATGGATTTAAAATTGATCTTCCTGTCTGAAACTCATATCTCTTGGCTGCGTCAACCATTGATAGTTGAGCAACCGACAGCAGTTTATTTTCGTTATTAAAGTCATGCAGGAACTTCACGATTTCCTGGCTATATTTCTCACCCAATCCCTGCATAATGTATTCAAAGGTATTGTCGATGATGATAACTTCAAAATCCACACCCCCATATTTTTCAGAATGGGCATTTAAACGTTTGACTGTTCCTTTAACTGTAGCAGGGTTCGTGAATAATATGACTTGCGGCTGCTGCAATTGGCAAATCTGCTCAAAATACGGTTCATCGATTTTAATGATAGGCATGGGTAAGGATAGTTGTTCTTCGTTTAAAAAGGCGATGTAGTTCGTACAGGTTATCAGGATGGCATCCACTTTACAATTGGCAATCCATTCAACTTTTTCTTTAACCGTTTTTTGAGCATCCGAATACTTAAACTTTTCATCCGTTGCCACCCGGTGCATCATTCCTGGATCTACAAAATGAAGCCATTCTATATCAAATTTCGAGAATGCTTTTTCTATGTATTCTATATTTGTGTAGTGTGCATGCAAACAGCCTATCTTTTTTCTCATAAACATCCCGCTTTCACTTTTGGTTTTCTGATTATTCTAACATAAAAAACGGCGTTATTTTGCCCACTACCGGCCAAAACGATAATTTCTAATTCTTAGCCATCCCACTCCTGCTATAATCGGATGAAAAATATACCCTTTAGACAGAATGCTGCTCGCTTGGGTATGAATCGGGACTTAAAGCATATATTTATCAAGGCGATACCAACGCAAGTATTAGTGTTTGAATATAAGGATCATCTAAATGAATATCATGAATGATCAAAAAGGAAATGGTCAGATGAAATTTTTAAATGGAGAGTGTTCATTATTCTATATTTAATCGCGATTCTTTTCCCTCCCTTAGCCGTATTATTAGTGGGTAAACCTATTCAGGCAGTGCTTAACTTAATCCTCACACTATTTTTCTATGTTCCCGGTTTAATTCATGCCATCTTAGTGGTGCATGATAAACAAGCTAATAAACGAATGAAGCGGCAAGCAGCACTTATTGCTAAATCGAAACGAAATGACTAAGTGAATATATACAACCACTTTTAACCCAAATAACGTACACCAAAGGTGTACGTTATTTGGGTATTTAACATCAGAAAGAATTCGTTACTTGAACCTGTGCGACTTCCTAGGCCCTCTATGGTAACATGCATCACATATATTAAAACGTGAGTCATTCGGCAACCTTTTTCCACAGCGCTTGCATTTTTTTTGATAATTCAACATTTCATCTTTTAACTGATCATGGACGCCATCACTGATTTCTTCACGGATACGCTCCCAATAAACAGCTTCAGTCCTCTTGCCCATCCGATACAAGAATAATAAATGAAGCCCTATCGCTTTATAAGAAAGCTCCAATTCCTCCAGGTTTCTAGTCTTGATGATCGGTTCAGGAAGATCACTGCCCTCGGCAATCGCTTCGACCGTTTCCAGCCACTGCCTGATCAGACTTGGTTCCTTGGCTGAAAAAGGAATATGCAGGAAACCATATAAATCCATTAAGGAAAAACGCGCTTCGATTTCAGTATCCCGTATCAGCTCGTAAAGCTCCCTTTCTTCCGATAGAGATGCCTTTTTCGTGCCTTTAGGGGGCTCGAACCTTTCCCACATTTCGAAAAATGTTCCCATGTTCCGGTAATATTTTTGAAAACGTTCAAATACAGCAGAGGTTGGGGCAATGGTGAAGGTTTGAACGGGTTCATCCACTTGTTCCAGCAACTTATTCATGATTCTAATCTCTGCTGTAAATGCTACCTTGCCAGTGTCGTAAATACCTTTTCTACCCGCCCGCCCTGCGATCTGTTTGATTTCTTGAGAAGTCAATCTTCTTCTTCGTGTCCCGTCGAATTTTTCATTTTCAAGAAAGACGATACGGCGGATTGGCAAGTTCAATCCCATCCCAATCGCATCTGTGGCAACGACAACTGATGTTTCACCGCGATTGAATAACTCTATTTGCCGTTTTCTATTTTCTGGAGGCATACTGCCGTATATCATGCTGACATTATGTCCACTCTCTTTTAGACGGGACGCGGTTTCCAGTACCTGCCTTCTCGAAAAACAAATTAGGGCATCTCCTTTTTTGGTATACTTCAATCCAAATTCCTTTTGTTCTACCTCAAGCGGTATTTCCCGTCTGTATTCGTGGAGTTCTAAATCTGCCTCATTCAAAAGGTTCAGAAGCATCATTTTGATATTCTTGCTTCCGATGATATGGACCTCTCTCGCATTTGCTTGCGTGATTGCCCGAAACCACGAAAAGCCTCGATCTTTATCGGCTATCATTTGGGCTTCATCTATAACGATTACTTCATGGTAGTCCTTTTCATGAAACATTTCAACGGTGCTCGAGACATGATTGGCACCCGCAACTGCCTTTTCTTCTTCACCGGTTTTTAATGAGCAAGGAACACCATCCGCATTTAATTTATCAAACACTTCGAGGGCCAGCAGTCTTAGGGGAGCTAGATACAAACCGCTCTCTGCTTCCTTCATTTTTTGTAGAGCCCTATGAGTCTTCCCGGTATTAGTCTCTCCGATATGCAAAACATACCTAACCTTTTTCCCTAATGATGGAGTATAGGCCTTACCTATGATGTCATCAATCATCCTTTGCTCTTCAGCCCGCTTTTTTGCTTCCTCTGCCAATACTTCAGCTTTTCTTCTTTCTCTGTTCGCCTCGTCCTTTTCAAATATTTCTTCATGCAATGTTTCATCAAAAGGTATTCCTTCGAGGTTCATTAAATCAGAAAGGTATTCTTCCTGAAGTTCATCAAAACAGGCCTGAGACAAATCAGTCAATTCATCCCGTAGTATACCTTGAAGGGCTTCAACCGTCAGTCTCTCACCATATGACTCCAAAAAATCATGATGCAGTGCTACAGGTAAATGGTTCAAGTATTTTTTAGGTGCTAATTTCATAATGAAATCCGAAACTAACCTTTCATACCGGTAAAAATAATTTTCATATTCATAATGGTTTTTTCCCCAATCGAGTAACGTGTGAATATCCCCTGTCAGCTCTTCCAAAAAGTCGGTGACCATTAGGTATTCGTTAGGTTGAAATCCACCTTCTTCAACCAATTGTTCTTCAAGCAAGTATGGATCGACATATTGGAATTTAGGTTTATTATTAAGATCCGCTGCCAAAATTCCGGCAATATGATACCTGACATGTAAATATAAAAGAAGTGAGTTTTTTTCAAAAAATGTATTGGCCTCTTCTTGTAGCCTTACGCGTATCTTCCAACGCTGCTTAGCTATCCGCTGTTCATCTTGTCGTTTAAAGAAGTTTTCCCTCGCATTTTTATATCTCTTCTCCCAATCATCTGGATTTTCAGCAAAGGATTTTTTAATCCACGACAAGGCATCAAATGGGCGATACTTCTTTAATTCATTCCGGAACATGCTATTGATCAGCTTATGATCTGAGCCTTCCGTAACAAATCCCCTTTCGCTAAGAAACACCTTTTTTTCCTTTCTCGGCACATCGTTTGATGCTTTATTTAACCAAACATTAATCCAAATTTGCTCAATAAAAGACATCCTGTCAGATAAATATGTTGCATATGAAGGCATTGACTCTTGATTCTCGAAATAAAAATCCATATCCTGGATTATTTTTTCCTTTGTATTCTCTATAGCAATAGGATATATACTTTCTAATTTTCCCATAATGATCCCCTTTTGAATTATCCGTTATGTACTAATTCTTACCTATTATCCTCTCCAAAACATTGTTTTAAATGAGCGAGATACATTCGTTTTATCTATATAATTCATGTGTTTCGTTAATCATGATAAAAAGCAGAAATGCCAAGCTGTATGACCTCCGGACGCGCTCGGGTTAATTCCAATCCAAGTATGTACGTTTAAGGTACTCTTACCATTTCACGTACAGTATAATAGATATTAGATAGACTGATTATCGACTTTAAGAAAGTGAAGTCTATCCCGCATTCAGAAAACAATCCACGATTTAGCTATTTGGTCAACAGGCGCATGAAAATTTAATGATATTAAAAAAAACCGATATTAAGGTAAAGGGCAATTTTTAACTGACTGACATTCGTACTGAACCAAGAAAAATAGAAACAGCCCATTACACGATCGGCTACTTCTCGATTACAATATCCAATAAAACGAATCCCACCTCTTAATTGAGTTTAGTGGAAATCCGGACGACTGTCACGGTATTCAGATTCCGCTTTCGTGTCTTTCTAGTTCAATATGAGAAATAACATCCGGAAACCTAAAAAGACTGTAGATAAAAGAGGAGCCTTAAAATGATTCAACAAGATATCAATTATTTTAAAAATTTGGACTCAATCGCTAAAGAAGTATTAACACTATTAGCTCAAAGCATTGGTGTGAATACATTCTTCCTTTCGATATTGAATCCCATACAGAGTTTTATAATCAAATCCTTCAATAGAAATGCAAAGTTAATTTGTGAAGGTGACATCATTCCTTATAATATGGTTTATTGCAAATTAGTTGTTGAGAATGGCTTGGAACCACTTGTTATCCCGAATTTAAAGGAACATGATTTGACTAGTGGACACCCTGCGACGAAGTTTATTGGAAACGGTTGTTTTATGGGGGCCCCCCTTATTAATGAGGGTGAAATCATTGGTACATTATGTGCATTCGACATTAAACCCTATGATTTTAAAGAGTATGATCTGATACTCATTAAGTCTTTGGCAGCTTTGATTAGTCAAACCATCATTCTTGAAAATGGAATTATCAGGGATCCTTTGACAGGTCTTTATAATAGGCACTTCATTTATAATTATTTTGATTATCAAAAGAATAAACAAAACGATGAAATGGCCATTCTTTACATCGATCTTGACCACTTTAAATCTTTCAATGATTCCTTTGGTCATGATGCTGGTGACGAGGTTATTAAACAGGCAGCTGGATGTCTTTTGCAAACCGTACCTGGTGACAGTCATGTGGCTAGAATCGGTGGAGATGAATTCATTGTATTATTACATCCATCCCATTGTGAGGATTTTATGAAAAGCACACAGCAAAGCGCTGAATTATTATTGAACCATTTATCCACCATGCCCATTCAAATTAATGGAAATGATCATTTTGTATCGGCTAGCATAGGGATAAGCTTTTATCCTCATAATGGTACGAAAATGGAGTCACTTTTGACAAAAGCGGATCGTACGATGTATAAGGCTAAAGAATCTGGTCGTAAGAATATTCAATACTACCACCCGCTGTGATTTTCGGAAAATTCAAAAAAAACCAGTTCTCCTTAGAGACTGGCTTTCTTTCACCTTAAAAAAATCCAACGTTTAGCTTTCAACCTTTGCAAAAGCTTGAGCAGATCAGCATTTCCCTTATGTATCCGTTTCTCGGATGGTGAAGCGGAGGGGGCCGGGATGTTAACTCTCTCGGGTTTTTTGTTCATATTCTGAAAGACCCTTCCTATTCTTTAATTTTGAATAGTATATGCGGGTTTTCCATTAAATATCATCAGGCAAAGGAAAAACCTCTGCCCCGTTTCTTATAAAACATTTTTTAACCGGCTGAAGCGATCAGCTTTTTCTTTTTGTTTCAGGATAATGCGTTCGTTCTGTTTCATCACCTTTTTAGTATGGGGACTTAATCCTACATTGGGTATTTTCACCTGTGGTTTGATTACGGTAACTGACACTTCGCTGCCAGCTTTATCATAAATGCTCATTTATCCTTCACCACCTTGGTTATGTTTTATGACCATATCGAACATCATGATTAATAAGGCTATTAATAAACAATCGACTTCTGAAACGAAGCTTTCTGATTTCACGTCAAGGATATAGGGTTCCATCAAAATGCTTACAGGCTGCAGAGCCATTTTCTCTTCATCATTATAATACGTATCTTCTCTTTCCAATGTAGCACGAATGGTACTGCCATTCAAGTTCGGATGCCCATTTATCACCAATTGCTTGTCCTGTTCCGTTTTGAAAGGAAGAATTTTCACGTCCATCCCTTCCTTTGCTGCATAAGCTTGAAGGAGAATGCTCAAATAAGCCAAGTATTCCTTATTCGTTTGATAATACTCAGGAATCCCTTCTTTCTTTAGGAGATGAAACATATTCTTGACCTTTTCCCTATTATCCGTTAAAAGTTTGTCACTTTCCGCAACAGCTTTTGTTGCATAGGACAGTTCGTTATCGCCAATTTTGGATATATACATGCTCAAGAACACAAACATATCAATGAGGATAAATACGATAGCCATAATCAAAAAATTTTTCCACTCATTAAATATACTCATCGGATAGAAATTCCAATAAATCAATGCTCCCAGTATAAAAATGACATACCAGGTTTTTCGAATCGCTTCAATCCTTTTAGTTACCTTGTCTTTATATTTCCAAGAAAGAATGACATATGCCAATAAAGCAAAAAATACTACCCATACAAAGACTCTGAAAAACATTAACAATCGACTTATCACCCTACCCTTCATCCTGCTGCTACATTTCTTATTCCGTACTCTATATTATTCATTATATATACCTCTATTCCCTGCCTAGGGCGTGTGAAACTTAACCACTGTCGATGAGTTTTCACTTGACTCCCAAAGTGAGTTTAGAGTTAATGAATCATCGGTTCACATCTATAGACCTGAAGGGTAAATCCAAATCATTTCCATTGTGGGACATCGCATTAAATAACCTTATATATTCTGTGATATGATAAGTTAACGAAAAGGTCTGATTAATATGGGAGGAACATATTCATGCTGAAAATTATAAAGATCATCATTTCTTTTTTTATATTATTGTTACTTTTCCTTAACCTCTATCCTCCGCTAGGGAGGCGGACAAACAAAGAAAAAGTGAGAGCATTCACTACAAAAGAGAATTTTGCCAAGGGTAAATTCCACAATCAGATTCCTGCTGGTCAAGCGATGAGCCTTAAACATACTGGTTCCATTTTAAGGGATTACATAAAAGGCAATCCAAAAAGAAGGCCCGACCATCCAATTGTAATAGGAGCAAAAGAACCTGCATCATCTGAGAATTCCAATAAAATCACCTGGTTTGGTCATTCTGCATTCATGTTGGAGTTGGATGGTAAAACCATTTTAGTGGATCCAATGTTTGGAAAAGCCCCCACTCCCTTTCCTTGGTTTGGAAACAAGCGCTTTAGCGGGGAGTTGCCTATCGATTTGGATTTGCTGCCACCTATCGATGCCGTCTTACTCTCACATGACCACTACGATCATTTGGATTATTTCTCAATAAAGAAATTAAAAGATAAGGTCGGTCAGTTCATTGTTCCACTCGGTGTCGGTGGACATCTTGAAAGATGGGGCGTGAAAAAAGAACTGATTCAGGAACACAATTGGTGGGATGAAGTTTCATTCAAAGAGTTGCAATTTGTTTGTACGCCTGCAAGGCATTTTTCTGGAAGAAGTTTAAACGATGGCAATACGACACTTTGGTGTTCTTGGGTAATTAATGGCAAACAAGAAAAGGTATTCTTCAGCGGCGACAGTGGATATGGTGGCCATTTTAAAGAAATCGGCAAAAAATACGGTCCTTTTGATTTAACTTTAATGGAATGCGGCCAATATGATGAGCGTTGGTCAACCATCCATATGATGCCTGAAGAAACTGTTCAAGCACACATCGATGTAGAAGGAAAACTGATGATCCCCATTCATTGGGCAGGTTTCACATTGTCTTTTCATGACTGGACAGACCCGATAGAACGGGTAACAAAAGCGGCCAATGATCATGCTGTACAGGTCTGCACACCTCAACTAGGCGAGCCAGTAATGATTGGGACAACAGATTTCCCTCAAACAAAATGGTGGAAATAAAAATGGTCCTTCCCGAATGGGATGGACCATTTTTATTCATTTCGCACTTTGTTCCCCTTTATATTCAAGATTCACTTTTATCGAATGCTCTTTCTTCCCGCCAAAATAATTCGTGCCTATTACACCTAAAATGATTAGTATCGACCCCAATATATCGTAGATCGTAATCTTTTCATCAAGAATGAGAGCTCCTGCAGCAATCGTGACAACTGTGGAAAGATTTGCAAATACGCTCATTTGGGACGCTTTGATCTTTGATAAAATCGTATTGGATAATAACGAAGTGACCAATGAAGCCAATATTCCCAGATACAAAATGGAACTGATGAATTCCATGCTCGACCATGGTGTAAAAAATTCCGGCATCGTTCCTTGTTTTAGATGGGTGAAAAGTGCGGCCACGTTAAAAATGACAAAGCCTGTTCCCATCATGAAAAAGGACATTTCACCAGGTGTAAAATCCTTGGCAAGTGAACGGGTCATCGTTGTATAACATGCGGTTGCTATACAGGATAGCAAGATCAACACCATCCCAAGCATGTCAGAAAAATTGATCGTACTCCCTTTCACCACGAAAATAAAAATGACCCCAATTACAGACAAGATAATCGAAAGCTTTTGATATAAAGATGTTTTCTCCTTCAGGAAATATCCAGCTATCATCAATGTTAGAATTGGAGTGACTGCAGATAGAATTCCAGCATCTGTGGATTGTGAATACTTAAGTCCGAAAGTTTGAAAGGCAAAGAAAAGAGTTGGGAATAACAAGGATAGCGGGACCAGATTTTTAACCGACTCCCATGAATAGTTCACTTTAATGACTTTAACGGCAACAAGGAATAAAATGATGACGAAAGAAACGGTGAATCGGAACGCCAAAGTATCAAGCGGATTCGATTCCACAATGGCCATTTTGGTGAATAAGAAAGATAGGCCGACAATACTTGCATGAAAGATGGCTAACATGTATGCAAAAGTTCGGGATTTCATGGATGCAACTCCTTAACTAGATTACTATATTTCCTTTTTAGGTATAGTACCCTTTGCATCTGTATTGCAACCCAAGTTAGAGTTAAAAGATAAAGTTGGCATAAATTCCTCCTTTGAATTAAAATGCTGCAGTTAACGTTCATGCGGTTTTCACTTTTTTCAAAAGATATAGATTAAGTACACCGTTAAGTATGATCATGTACAGTTTCAAATATGGTAAAATTTCAACGAGAAAGTGAGGTATACATATATGTTAGTTACTACAGTAATATTCCTTATGGCAGGACTGGCGGAAATTGGTGGTGGCTACCTTATTTGGCTTTGGTTAAGGGAGGGTAAATCCATTTATATTGGTTTAGCCGGAGGTTTCGGGTTGGTATTATACGGTATCATTGCAACTTTCCAAACGTTCCCTACTTTTGGACGTATATATGCTGCATATGGCGGGGTTTTCATTGTTTTATCGGTTTTATGGGGATGGGGCATTGATAAGAAAACTCCTGATTTATATGATTGGATTGGATCAGTAATCTGTCTAGCCGGGGTTTCAATCATGATATGGGGACCTAGACAGTAAAAAAATTAAAGGGCCTAAGGCCCTTTAATCAGACTGTAGACAAACTCAAAGAAAAGCGAGTTAGCCTGCAGTTTTTTTATTTTAAAAAACGTTCCAGCCTTTCAGAAGCCCGCTACCTTTCCGCCGACTGTCTGCCAAGCGTCTTGGTGTCTCTGCTAGCCGGTTTTTCTTGCAGGAGTGTCGCAAATGCTTCAATCTTGTACCGTATAAAACAGTAAAAAATCAGGGGAGTAATCTTACATGCTAGTATGTTGGCCACCCTTGGGAATCCGCACCCTGATTCCATTCTCACCTACTAACCCCGTCCCAAATGTATACCAGGTATTCCCTTCTTTAATTATCGATGGATCATGAATAAGCGTATCACCGATTAATGCCCAATTACTCGCTGATGCAGCGTTACCTGCTGAAAAAGTAATGAATAAAGTAAAAATCAAAACTGAAAATGTTTTGTACTTTCCCATAATCCCCTCCTTTAAATATATATTTGAAAACGCATACATAATTCATGATAATCTTTTCATTAACTGGTTCCCAATTGGAATACAACTCATGTTTATTAGTTAGTAGCACTATAAAGGGGCGGTTTAATTTCCATTTGAATTTTTTTGTCATTTGATAGAGTAAAGTAAGAAATAAGGGTAACAAGTAAAACAACTGCACTTAAGCAATAATATGTGTTTTGGAAACCCATGAATGAATACATACTACCCGCTACGGAAGAAAAAATAGTAATGGCACTCTGTTTCGCAAAATTAAATGCCAGTAAATAAATGGTTGCGCTTAGTCTAGTATCAAATACTCCTGTAATGTATTTAAAAATGGAAACTAAGAGTAAGGGCATTTCAAAAGCTGCAATCAACCTGAATATTGATAAGAGAACAGGGCCCGTAGCTATTGCACTTCCAAAAATACGAACGAAAGTTAATACACCGAAAAGAATGAGCCCATTTTTAGCACCCATTTTATTTACGATCACAGGGGCAAAAATCATTAATATGGCTTCAAGTCCAACTTGAATGGAGACTAGCTTACTAAATATATCCGTTCCATATTCTTTAGAAGAAAAGAATTGTACATAATAGTTAGGAAACTGTTGATCGAACACATCATATATGGCGGCCGTGCCGATTATTAAGAATGAAAGGTACCAGAAGCTCTTTATTTTAAATATCGAAAGAACAGCTTTTTTACTAATTTCATTTCCTTTATCCTTCGAGCCTCCTGACTTGATATGGTCTTGACCTTCTATTTTAGCCGTAAATAATAAGACAGCTAAAAAAACCGCAGCACCTGATGCAAACCAAAAAATTGAATTTGGGTTTTTTACAAACATTACTCCCCCAATCAATGAGGCCGTAGCCCCTGCTATAGATCCGAATAACCTTACCCTGCCATATTCAAAACCATTATTACGACTCACTCTTTCTATATAGGATTCAACAACCCCCACCCCGCCGTTGAATACTGCACTAAGGTATACGCTTCCTATAATTGCTCCTATAACTATATTCGCTTTAAGTAATGGGGCATAAAGGAAGCTGAAGAAAGGCCCCATGAACATTAAAAGGATTACGACGACCCAAAATAAGTTTTTTTTGAATCCCAATTTATCTGAAATGATTCCTAAAAAAGGTTGATAACATAGTGCAATTAATGACATCGATGAAAAAACAATGCCTGTTTCACTTGGGTTAAGTCCGGCAACATCTTCTAACCATAATGGGAGGAAACCAAGAACGATTGCCCAAATAATAAAGTAAAAATAAAATAGTCCTCCAAAATTCCAAAAACCTTTAGAAACATTCATATAAAGTCCCCTTTACTTATTATAAGACATGCATTTGAATGAATTTAACCATACTAAAATGCAAGCGAATCTTTCCACGGCATTGTAGAAAGATTCCAAGCTGAATTTTAATATTTCATCTTTAGCTTTTACTTTTACTTTTATTCACCTCATCCGGTACTGGGATCCCAAAGTTTGGAGAGCCATCCTGGTTCCAGTTAAATACTTGTGCCCGTGTATGACGATTTGGATCATACAAGGGATCCCCTTCAATTTCGGTATAATTACGAGCATGGTAAATTAAAATATCTTCACTCCCATCCTCTGAAACTGTAAAGCTATTATGACCTGGTCCATATTGTCCATTTTCCGGTGCACTTTGAAAAACGGGAGTTGGGGATTTAGTCCAAGAAGCAGGGTTTAACAAATCACTATCTTCCTCAGCCGTAAGTAAACCCATGCAATAATTATGATCTGTTGCACTGCATGAATAAGTAATGAAAACCTTTCCATTTCTTTTAAGAATTGCTGGACCCTCATTAACATGGAAACCAATGGTCTCCCAAGGTAATTCAGGCTTTGAAAGCATTACCTGTGGACCCTTAATTGTCCAAGGATTTTCCATTTCCGCAATATATATATTGGAATTACCTTTAATATTCAAATCCCTTTGAGCCCATACATAATATAAAATACCATTATGTTCAAAAGCGGTAGCATCTAAAGAAAAAGTTTCCCATTCTGTCTTAACTTGTCCCTTATGTATCCATTCTCCCTTTAAAGGATCAGGACTTTCATTCTCAAGTACAAACATTCGGTGGTCGAACGTTCCGTTAACTGGTTGATCGGTTCTCGCCGCAGCGAAGTAGATGTACCACTTTCCCTTTATAAAATGAAGTTCTGGAGCCCAAATCAGTGAGCTTTGCGGTCCAGTCTCATTTTTTCTCCAGACAGTAATAGCCTCTGCTTTACCTATTCCTTGAATAGTTTTAGATCGCCTGATTTCAAGTCGGTCATATTCTGGTACGGATGCAACAAAATAATAATAGTTATCCGAATGCTTATATACCCAAGGATCTGCTCTTTGTTCAACAATTGGGTTCTTATAAGTTTGCATTGTATTCATATTTTAGTCTCCTTTTTGTTTACGTCTATTCTTTGAATCTAGTTGTATTTATCTACGATATGGAATTTTTTCATGCCGGCAGAGAAAAAACACCACCCCCTATTGTGTTTATAATAATTTTTTGCTCCGACCCAATAATCTTAATGATAAATAGATTCGCAATTCATACGGACTAATTTTAGAAAATATCAAATTTTCTTAATATTCATCCGTATAATTAAATAATAAGTTGTCGTTTCGAGGATGTCAACGCTTTCTTTTGTTATTATTTTGAAATTCCAGAGTAATATATCGAATAATTTGTACGTATAGCTTTGAATGGTGAATGGATGACACTGAGAATTACCATTTCTAAATCGAAACCTTTTTGCTACCTATCTTGTCTACGATCCAAGCAATTATAAAAACACTTGTGAACAGTAATCAGTTTCCCATTATTGACAAGTTTGCTGTCACTCGGGACATACAATTTTCCCCCTCCGAATTCCGATGGTCATACTATTAAACTAAGGATTGCACCCTTTTTGATACGCCAAAAAGCCCTCTTATCAAAAGAGGGCTCAGTTTGTAGACAAAAGGGGTTCAGAACTTGAGGTGATGAGGATCCTTTTTATACATGATTCCTTGATACGCTCGTGTTTCCTTTCGAACCAGCAGCTATCATTAAGAGTCTATAGAAAATCTTTTCGGACAGGTCTGTATCTTTAAAGCGTCGCTTAAAATGACTGTAGGAGAAAGCGGCCCTGAAAACGCATCTTTCATCAAGTGATGTACCCGAAACAACTGATTCAAAGCAACACCTTCAACTCCTCAGGTAGGGTTTCTATCTAAAAGTTGATTAGAGAGGAAGGTACGAGACTCCTGCGGGCACAAGCCGAGGAGGTGCCCGGACCGCCAGCGAAAAGCGAGGCCTTGCGTTCCAATCAACGTTCAAATTGTACAAGCCATAAAAAAACTGTAGTCAAACTCGATTTTCATCGAGTTTGACTACAGTCTGAGCCCTCTTATCAAAAGAGGGCTTTTACCTAAGATAGGATCAAGCTTCCAAGGCTTCTTTACGCTTTCTTTCCTTTGATTCAGTTATTAGATCATAACCAAGATAAAGGATGATGGCTCCGCCTATTAATTTTATATATAACGGAACGTCCGCTACAAAGAAATAAATCATAGAAAATAATGTCCCTATAATGCATAACCAAAAAATAATATGTTTTAAAAATTTCAAAGTAATGACTCCTCTCAAAAGATGAGGTAATTTCTATTTCGCTCCACTTTAAGGAGGAATTAATTATCCGTACCATTATTCTAACATTTATTCTTTATATAATGGAGTGAATCGTATTGCGAAATTATGAACATTTATGGGTTATCCATATTTATATCCTTACAATCGATTTCTTCTAGCGCAGGACAAACGCCAAGACTTGTCAATTTGCATAATTTTGATAGGAACCATGACTCCGATAATAGAAGGTAATTATACATAAAATGACAGCTAGGTATCCCTTCACTGACATTTCATGCATTTGATTTTACATGATATTCATTTTATTGGACTCTACCGCCATTTCTTCAGTTTGTTCCTTATGATCATTTTTGTAATAAGCTATTTTCACTGGAACGAATGATAAAGCTACCGCGGCAATGAGACCCGGAATGGCGAAGGCAATGAAATTCAATTGGATGGGTAGCGAGATGGATAATAAGAATCCGCCAAGAATGGGTCCAAGCATACCGCCGATCCTTCCGATTCCAGATGCCACTCCTAGTGCAGTCGATCTAATATTTGGTGGATAGTACTGGGAAACATAGGCTTGTACTAGGTTTTGGGCACCAATGGTACAGGCTCCTGCAATCGCTACCAATGTGTAAATCACGAAGGAACTTCCACCCATTCCCAATAGAGTCAAACTGACTGCCCCAAGCGCATACATCGGCACAAGCATTTTCTTGGATCCATAACGATCACAAAGTTTAGCGATGATAAGCGTGCCTATGATAGCTCCCCCTTGAAGAACGATCAAGAAACCTAAGCTTGAATTCAGCGCATACCCTGCCTCGATCATTAGCTTTGGAAGCCATGTATTCAATCCATATACCATCAATAGGCACATGAAAAAGGCGATCCAGAACATCAACGTGCTCAGGGCACGGGAATCCTTAAACAATCCAACAATCGGCATATTGGTATCCGTTTTTTTCACATCTACAATTTCGTCCTTGATGTCGAATTCACTCTCCGGACTGACCCTGGATAATATCCTGATTAACTCCTCTTTTCTGTTAACTCTGATCAGATGCGTCGAAGCCTCTGGTAAACGTTTCATCATGAAGGGTAAAAATAACAATGGTATTCCTGCAAACCAGAATATTGATTCCCAACCTAATGTCGGCATAACCAGGATACCCAGTATCGGTGCAAGCATCCCTCCGAATGAATAACCGCACAAAACAATCGAAACGACCATGCTCCGCATCCTTTTCGGTGCATAATCCGTCAATAAGGCAATGACGTTCGGCATAATGCCCCCAAGACCTAATCCCGCTAAAAACCTAAAAGTCGAAAACATTGTAGGCGTATTCGCAAATCCACATAAAAGCGTAAACAAACTAAATAAAATCAGTGTAATCGCTATTACGTTTTTTCTGCCAATCCGATCTGCTAATGTACCAAAGAAAATGGCCCCGAACAACATTCCAAATAGACCGTAGCTGCCCATAGCCCCAGCTTCCACGGAAGTAAGGTTCCACTCCTCTGTCAATAGCGGGACGACCGTTCCGTAAACGACAAGGTCATAGCCGTCAAAAAGGATAATGATAAAACACCATGCCAGCAATCCAAAATGAAAGCGGTTGAACTTACTGTTGCTAATTACCTCAGTCGTATTAATTCTTGCCATAAAATTTTCTCCTCTCCAGGTGACTACAATAAATCTCTCAAAATGACAGCGCTTACGTAATACTTAAAAAAAACATCGATACACTCATCTTTTATACAAATAGTGAACTTAGTTATCTAATTATTATTATAATGGCTAATTATCTGATATTTCAATAAAAACTTTCATAATAAATTAAAGCTTTAAAATGATCCAAGACAATACAAGGGATATATGTTTTCTGAAATATCCTTAAATACAACTAGCTATAACGTATCTGGACATACGTATAGACAACAAAAAACCAGTTCCGTTAAGGAACTGGTTTCTAATTTAAAAAAGGTAAGCCGCCATTGCCGTATTCAAGTAAGAAAGTTTTAAACCACCACTCCTCAAAGTGGGTGTTTGCAGAAACAATCCTGTTGTCCAAGTCAGTGACGAGGCATAACATTCCTGTTTCGATGTAAAACTCCCTATTACAGCTTAAAGGTTAAAACTTAATTATCATTACGAACAACGCAGCTTGTATAATTATAATACCTAAATATCATCAATCTTGCAAGTTTAATAATCCCAAGGAACCAAAAAATTATTATGTTACACGATATGTGGAGCGAAATTAGTTACGGCAGAACCAAAGCGAAATGTACTTACTCCCCCCTTTATTGGGTTTCCTAAGGTAGGTAAGATATATTTTTAGAAATATTGTGCAAGATAAAATTAGGACAGAATAGCAAGTGTTTATCTTACGGATGCCTAGTTTCGGATGTTGAACCTGACAATAAATACTAAATAACCTTTGCAAATACTTGTCAGGAGTCTATAATATTAACTAACAGATTTGATTGGAGTGACTAGTTATGCTTTCAAATATTGGTTTTCCCGGCTTAATTTTAATCCTTCTTTTAGCTTTAGTTGTTTTTGGACCGAATAAGCTTCCTCAAATCGGACGGGCCGTCGGCACCTCGCTTAGAGAGTTTAAGGATGCAACCAAGGGAATAACGGAAGAAATACAAGAGGAATTCAAGGAAGACGTACAAGCTGCAAGGAAAGAATCGATAAAATGAAAAAATGAAAAAGACGCCTGCACGCAGCAGGCGTCTTTGATGCGTTTGAGGCGCAGAACCGTCAGGCCACATCCCGACGTTTAGCTAAAAGCTTGTTCTTCGACTTACACAAATTAGCTCATCGCTTTATTAATATAACATTAATTCTATTTTATTTCAAGAGATTTATTAAACGGCCGGTTAACGGCATCCCTTGGAATTGAATGTTGAACCAAATTTTATAAACCGCTTTGAGTTTTTTTTATTAATATATTCTATCGAGTTCATTATTAAAATACAAAAAATCAAATAATCTCCTTTAAGCCCGTTCTGCAAACAAATCCTTGAACTACACTACAAGTTCATCGTCATTTGGGTCAATTGATCCGATGAAACGGCAACTTGATTGAACACTTCATTAATTTCATCGAAAATATCATTCAGTTCTGTCATTTCCTTGGTGATTTTAATATTTTGCTCTTTTACTGAAAGCATGGCCTTTGCTATATCGGTAAAAAATTTGCCCGTTTCTTTCCCTTGCTTCGTGCCTTTAGTAATCTCCCCGCTAACCATGGAAATTGAAGTATTCATTACATTGGTAAAATGAGCAATGCCACTAACCAGTTTCACTACTTCCGAAACTGATTGCTTGGTATTTTCCGAAAGCTTCCTTACTTCACCTGCAACAACCGCAAATCCCTTGCCATTATCACCCGCTCTTGCCGCTTCAATCGCTGCGTTCAATGCCAACAAATTCGTTTGTTCGGCAATAGAAGTGATAATCGTGACAATTCGTTCAATTTCCTTTGATGTATTGGATAGCTGTTCCATATCTTTTGAGATGATCGTCATTTGATCCTGTGTTTTTACCAACCTTTTCTCTAACCCTTGTAACAGTTCAACACCTTCATTCGATTTCCCCTCTGCATGTATCGCAATCTCTGACCCCTTTTGAGTGAAATTATGGATTTCGACTACCTTATTTGCCATTAATTGCGTTGCTGAACTTGTCTCTTCACTGATTGCTGCCAATTCTTCGGCATTTTGATTGACCTGTAGTTTAATCGTCTCTTTTTCTTCAAGGTTTTGTTGACGAATCTTCTCATTTTCAAGTTCATATGCCTCTAAAACTATTTGCTGCTCTAAATTAATAATTTTAGTGACTGCCAGAATGTTATCCTGATATTGCTCTATATTCTTTATATTGGCCATCACATGAATGATTATTGATTGCAGTAAATCTTGAAAAGCACTCATATACCATTTTGGCTGCAGTCCAATTCGCACATGTACCTGTGCGATAACATAGCGCTGTTTAATGTAAACATCATCAATGGTACCGCTAAACATTTCGAACATATGACGATGCAGTGTCTTTTTCAACCTATCGATAGAACTATTGGCCGAAATGATTTTCAATAAAGAGGATTCATTCTCTAGATTTTTATAAAAATTTTCAACAATTTGGGTCAGATGTTCTTTCACTTCTTCTTGTAAAGAACGAGTGATGCATAAATCCCCGATCGTCAAATGAATCATCTCCACTTGTGTCAATACGCTCGGATACTCCCTTATATTGATACCGACTTGTTCCTTAAATTGCAAATAGTCTATTGAATCTATCTTTTGTTTATTTCGCCATAAACTTTTCATGATGAATTACCCTCCAATTTTTCTACCCATATATACTATTTCGACATAAAGCCTGTTAATCTTTAACTAATTTGATAATTTCCCCTCTAACAAGCTAATATCACACAAGACTTATGAACTATATGGACCAAAACAAAAAAAACACTCCAGAGAGTGTCTCAGACTGTAGACAAATTAGAGAAGAGCCAGTTTACCTACAATTTTTTCTTTAAAAAAGGTTCAGTTGATTTCATCCGTATAAACAAGTAAAAAAACATGAAGGATAATCAAGTTTTCATTTAAAATCATGGTTCGGGGTGAGAGCATTCCGAACCTCCTTTTGTCGTCTAACTGAGACACTACAGAGAGTTTCTTTTTCAATGATTATTTTTCCTGCTGGTTAAGGTTGGAATGTTTACGGGAATAAGTGAAGTAAATGACGACTCCGATAGCCATCCAAATCAAGAACCTTATCCATGTATGACTTCCCAATTGAATCATCAAGAATACGCAAAAAACGATTGCTAAGCCCGGAACGAGCGGTACAGCCGGACAATAAAAAGCACGTTTCATATCCGGTCTTGTTTTCCGTAAAACGATGACCGCTACGGAAATCATCGTAAACGCAGTCAATGTTCCAATGTTGACCAACTCTGCCAATTCACCAAGCGGTATGAATGCTCCCAGTAAGGCCGCTATCAAACCAAACATCCATGAAGCAGCATATGGTGTTTTATATTTCTTATGAAGTCTTGATAAGGATTTAGGCATCAGCCCATCACGTGACATCGCAAACATGATCCGGGTTTGGCCATATAACATCACCAAAATCACCGTTGTCATACCGAGGAACGCACCTAGATCAATGATCCCTGCAACCCAATTTTGTCCTGCGCTTTGCAAGACCAAAGAAATCGGGTGATCGAGAGCCGTGCTGAATTGTGCATACGGTACCACACCTGTCATTATTAAACTCACGACCATGTATAGCACAACACAAATGACAAGAGAACCGAGTATTCCACGTGGTAAATTCTTTCCTGGATTTCTTGTTTCTTCAGCAGCAGAAGCAACCGCATCAAAGCCGATGAAGGCAAAGAACATTAATGCGGCAGTTGAAAATACCCCATCGATTCCAAATGGCATGAATGGCTGCCAGTTTTCCGGTTTTACATAATAAATAGAAGAAACGATGAACAGCAAGACTACCAACACTTTTATGACGACCATTATGTTATTAATCCTAGTCGTTTGTTTCGTGCCTCTGGAGATCAATAAAGTAATCGCCATTACTATCAAAAAGGCTGGCAAATTCATATAAGTCGTGACACCATCAACCGAACCCGGTGCTGCCGTAAATTTCTCTGGAAAGTTAATCCCGAATCCACTTAAAAATGATTGGAAATAGCCTGACCAGCCTGCCGATACGGCACTAACGGCCAATAAGTATTCAAGGATTAAATCCCAGCCGATTATCCAAGCGGCAAATTCACCTAGAGTTGCATAAGCATACGTATAAGTCGAACCGGAAACCGGTACGGATGCTGCAAATTCCGCATATGCGAGTGCAGCGAATAAACAGGCAAGACCTGCAATAACGAAAGATAATGAAAGTGCAGGACCAGCATTTACTGCACCAGTACCTGTTAATACAAAAATGCCTGTACCAATGATCGCTCCAATTCCAAGCATCGTTAAATCCCAAGCGCCTAGTTCCCTTTTCAATCCCTTACCGCTGGAACTTGCGTTTATCAATAAGTCCTCAATGGACTTCTTTCTAAAAATACTCATGCTATCTCCTCCATAAATTTTAAAAACTATTCTGAAAATTGCAGACGAATAAATTAACTTGCTATTTATATCGGAGAAATTTCGACAAATTCCTACAAAGCCTGAATTATCTGACTTTCAAATTATACGTATTAACACTTCCATCGTCAATGGATTATTATTGTAAAATTCTGTTTTTGATTCCTCTACAGAATGTAAGAATTAGCATTAAACAGAATTATCCTTCATTATCAATACATTCAGTAGTAACCTTTGTAGTTCATGCTGTTTTTTAAATCGAACGTTCATTATCTTAATATTATCAATAGCAAAATGCTGGAGTGTTCCCTGTAATCCTGTATTTTGGTCTTATTGAGTTTTAACATTATTTATCCTAGATGGATTTAACATTCATTTTTCCATATGTATTATTATGAAATAATACATCAATATTATTCTGATCATTCACGCACCAATAGTTTGACGGAATCAAAGTACATCTCTATACTTATTAAGTCTTAAAAAAAGTACGGGAATCATGCTTAATAATTGAAGAAGGTGACATTCATGGATTTTACGATTACCTATCTGTCTTTTTATTTAATCCAAGTCGATGGAAAAGGCGATCAGGCTGATAAGCGTTTTAAACATTTTCAAACTCTTGATACCCAGGAATACGAAGAAAGTCCTCTAAAGGATTTTTTGGATGGGGAATTGATGAAGATTTCCAAACGAAAAGTGGACCGTCATCCAAAAACTGAACAAATACCGACGAAAATCGGTTCTTTTATTGTCGAAGAAGGACATGCACTTGATTCCAACCCTAATTACAATGTATTTGACCGTGTTCGATATGCTAAAACGAAAGAAGAATTCCAAGAGGAAAATGAACAATTCACGCGGTCATATATTGATACTAGTGCCGTCCGCGGTGGTGTCTTCATAATCGCATCGGCTAAATTATCGAAATATCTCGATGAACCATTCGTTTTCTTATTAAAATGTGATTTCGAGCCAAAGGTTGCATCCATTTCGGATGAACGGACCCTGATCAGACACGTTGAAATGGCCATCACCACCAAAAATATGAAATCCATTCAATATCCCTACATGCCCGAAGAAGGAATGGTCGAAGAAGCCGAACTGAAAATCCACCAGGCTTCACATGCTCGCTACTTTGAGGACTTTTTGAAATTTGTTGAATATGGCGAATCGATGCCGGAAATCATGAAAAACCAGGTCATCCATATGGTCCATGAACATGTATCCGCTCAATTCGAAGAAAACAGTGACGAACTGCACAAATTCGAACAGGACCTCGAAATCTGGGAAACAAGCGATAAGCGGGAAATCCAGGAACGTCTTGAGACCCACCAAGTCGTCGAAGCCACAGCCCAGATTGTCGAACATACACCTGAAGCCGAACTGCGAATGAAGCTTGGCAGTACATCTATCAAAGGATTGCTAGCCGATTTTGGCGACAGTATCCATTTAGGAAAGATTAACGGGAAGTATGTATTAATGATTGAATCCGATACAATAGAGTTCGATAAAGGTGTTTCGCCGATTGAATTTCATAGGCCTGATGATTTGATGGAGATTGTGGAGAAGATTAGTAGGAAGGTTTGAGAATTGAAGAAAAAATAGCATCATTAAGACACTTTTAACTGGCTTAGTGACCGCATTAGTGACCGCTAGTATGACCTCAAAACACGTATCATTACAGCATTTATGACTATATTAGTGACCAAAAATGTGACCGCTCCCGTAATCAATTTTCTAAAAACGGTCTTAAAGTTTGTGATTAAGGTTTCTATTCATTTTAATCCACTAAAAGGAAGTTCCTAAAAAATAAAAAAACTTCTTTACCTATATATAAACTATTTTTGATTTAACGCATAAACGGGCAAGCAATTACGCAAGCCCGTTTATTTATTCTGTATAATTAAGTTTGTTTAAACTTTGGGTAATTGATTATAACCAATAGAAGGATAATTTGATTGATAGTATCTTATGTATTCTGCCTCTTTAACGTTAACCTCTTTATCGGTGGCGGTATTGGAT
Organism: Peribacillus sp. ACCC06369; assembly: GCF_030348945.1. Classification (NCBI taxonomy): domain Bacteria; kingdom Bacillati; phylum Bacillota; class Bacilli; order Caryophanales; family Bacillaceae; genus Peribacillus; species Peribacillus sp. ACCC06369. The sequence goes on along the minus strand of NZ_JAUCEN010000002.1, from coordinate 2,574,287 downwards.
TCCCACAATATTTCTTTACGTATTGTAAAATCTCTACGTTGTTCCCTTGTAAAATCCTTCGCAATTAACTTACTACTAACACTACCAAAGTAGTTAATTAATATCATCAGTCCAATCCTTGCCAACATAAATCTTTCCGTTAGGGTAAGTGATTTTGTAAATAACCTTCAAAATCCTAACCTCCACTATCCTAATAATTCTTTAAGCTCATTAATTGATAGCCACGGTCTTCTACGGTGTAACATACGGTGGCAATTAGCACAAACAAGGACTATATCTTCAATTTTTGTCTGCTCATCTTCACCCATTTCAGAAATAGGTTTAGTATGATGCCCTTCTATGTAACCTTCTCCTATATCGCCATAATGTTCTTTAAAATCAAATCGACACACTTCACAAAACAGCTTACCGTGTCGTTCTATAAAGCGTTCCTTTGCTAACTTAATTACTTCGGGATTCCGTTCCCTTACTAAGTGCTGTTTTAAGATTCGCTTACCTTCGGGGAAACCTTCATCATCTTCCGTAAAACCAATACGGTCTATGGAGTTAGTATAGTTTCATGGACACATTTTAGTTAAGTCCTTACAATGATTTTTGAGAGGATGTGTCCGTCTTGGAACGTAAGAATACAGGTAAAAAATACAATAATGAATTCAAGAAGACTATTGTAGATCTTTATCACTCGGGTAATTCGGTCAAAGAATTAAGCGGCGAATATGGCGTATCAGAAGTTACCATTTATAAATGGGTTAAAGAATTTACTCCAATCGGTTTAGGGGAAGAGTCCATGACTCCAAAGGAATTAGCCGCCATTCAAAAGGAAAACCTTCGGTTAAAGCAAGAAGTTGAAATCTTAAAAAAGGCTATGGCCATATTCGCGAAAAAGTAACCGAAACAGATCTTACCGAATTTATTGAGGAACACAAGAAACAATATCCCGTACAGAAGATGTGTGAAATACTAGAAATCCCAAGAAGCAGCCATTATCAGTCCCTTCAAATAGTCGTATCAAATCGCGAACAGGAAAACCAAGAAATCACGAAGGAAATTCATCTCATTTACCTGGAAAGCAAGGGACGATATGGGGCTCCAAAGATTCATGAAAGCTTATTAACCAAAGGGTTTTCCCTAAGTCTAAAGCGTGTTCAACGCTTAATGAGCAAGGCGAGAATTCGTTCTATTACTAAGAAAAAATACCGTCCCTATCCATCTAAAGAAAAGGTTATTCAATTGGATAATTTGTTAAAACGAGACTTCACTACTCAGACCATTAATGAGAAATGGGTAGCAGATATTACGTATATCCATACGTTAAAAGACGGATGGTGTTATTTAGCTTCGGTATTAGACCTTCATTCTAAGAAAATAGTAGGGTATTCATTTTCTCGTTCAATGACGACAGAACTGGTCATAAAAGCTTTCAATAACGCACACCTATCACAAAAGCCCTCGGAGGGCTTAGTTCTTCATACCGATCTTGGCTCACAATATACAAGCAGTGAGTTTACTCAACATATCCAAAACCATCATATTAAGCAATCCTTTAGTCAGAAAGGTTGCCCGTACGATAATGCCTGTATTGAATCCTTTCATGCCCTATTAAAGAAGGAAGAAGTCAACCACGTACAATATCTAGACTATCAAACAGCTAAATTAGCGATGTTCCAATTTATTGAAGGTTGGTATAACCGAAAAAGAATTCACAGCAGCTTGGGTTATCAAACCCCACAAGCCATTGAAGATCGAATTAGGAATACAGCTTAAGATTTAACTTTTTAGTGTCCAAAATATTGACTCAAATCCACTACTTCGTTCAGTTTACGCATAACTGTTTCCATAGTGTTAAATCCGTGCTCTAAAATTAAACCAATTTCTTTATCTGTTATACCTTTAGACTTACCCGATACAACGCTATTTTTAAACTCAATACCAATTTCACTTAAATATACGGGGTTATCGAATACTTGAAAATCGGATAAAATAATACATCCTATTTCACCGTTATCCATATCAGTTTCAAACATACTATTCATTCTTGTAACAAAACTTTCTTTCTCTACATCACCGTTACCTTGCCCGTACCTATCCCATGCTTCATTAACTGTTAAAACTTCAAATCTTTCATATGTTGCCTTACCTAATACGGCTCTTTCACCTTTAACACCATTTTCATTTTTCACTATGAAAAAGTACGGCTCCTCCGTTGTTAATACATTAAAATGGTTAGTGTTTTTACGCCAAAAATTAACTTCACCTACATTATTTTTATTGGATAAATACTTAAACCACTCCCTAGAAGTAACTCCAATATACCCCTTCATGTTTACGCTCCTCCCGTTAACAAAGTCCGTTTCTATATAAACTGCAAATCAAGTTTAATTAGTTATAAAGACTTTTTTAATGTGGTCTTAAATAAAGAACGCAGTTTAATTTAATTAACCAAATGATTAGTTGTACATTCCCATTAACTTTTCAAACTCCAAGCCAATATTGCATTTATTTAACCTATTTTGTCTTATTAAATATAATTCTCGGATTATTGGCTCTATTTCTTCCATTGTGGCATGATGGACTGTTTTATGACAAAGAGGACATAACGATATAATATTCGCTTCAACATCCAAGCTATTCTCAAATTGGTCTTGGAACTCCATAGGAATTAAATGATGTGCTTCAACATAATTTTCACCTGTTGTAGCCGATTTAAAAAATAAATGCAAGTTATCATATTCACACTTATTTTCAGCTAATACTATAGCCTTCTTAGAAACGATAGGATTCCTTTTCCACTTAGTTATTGGAGTGATTATATGTGTCCCTTTTATTATTTCTTTAGGTTCATCCACTACTTTCTCTGAACCATCCGTATTTATATTCTCAATTTGTTTTTGAAAAGATTCCTCATCTACTTCCCCATCAAGTACATATCTAATATTTTTCCTTAATAAAAGTTGATACAATAATTCATATTGTTTAATATCTAATTTTTGTAGAGACTGATTAAACCCTTTAAATTGAGTCCAAATATTCTTCATTTCCTCGGAAGTAATAGGGCTAAAAATAGCTATAGATGAAGGAGTAAAATAATATGCTCCTCTGTATTCCCCTTCATTATCTTCTGTATACATTATCTTTTCTTCAAGAATAGCAGAAGCAATAACATGCCCTTTATATTGAAATAAAACTAGAGTTCCAGGGTCTGCATTCATTCCTTTTTTAAAATTATACTTTCTAAAAGGTAATTCACTTACAAACCATTCTTGTAAATTTTCTATAGTTTGCTCTGCAAACTCTGGGTCAGTTTCTGACATTGGTAGCAGTCTAATAGCAAGCACAGTTGCTGTAGAAGTAGTAACCATACTCTCTTCTACTATTTCATTTTCAATTTCAAATCCATATTCTTTTAATCTATCTAATACAACCTGTCTTTCTTCTTCACTAAAAAGTGATTGATATGCTTCCTCAAGAACTAATGCTTCCACTGTTAAATCTAATCTCCCCAATAGCAATAAGCTTGTAAATCCATCAGAAGGACTGTTGCTATTAATGAACTTCTTAGCAACATTTAGTCCACCTTGATTAGCAACCATTTGCTTAAACCTTGAAGCATTATAACCAATCTTTCTTGCGTTCTCATAAATATTTAACATATCCTTATGAAATTGAATTTCTAACTGTCTTTGATTGGCAGTTGCCATACTAATACCTCCATTAAAACTGGATATTAAATGATTTCCCATAAGTTAAAATAGTAACAATTATCCATAAAAAATAATAGGCATTTTGTAACACAAAAAGATTATATTTAATCGCAAGAACTAAGGCAAACATAAAAAGCACCATTCTAGATTGAATGGTGCAAACACATTATAAGATTTCAGGTAAATCGAAAATCCTAAATCGCCAAGTCCTCATTGCTGAGAACATGTGGGTGTATTAAGTGATACGGTCTGTACGGGACATGGACTATCTTATAATAAAGTGACTAAATCAACGTTTATTAACTCGTTTCATCCTATTTATATGTGATTGTACTCATAGTTCAATAACAGTTGGTTCACTTTACCCACTTTATGTATGAACTAGGTTTATTATAACAAACTCTGCTTCAGTTGTTAAGAGCATAGTAGCAACGCTTATTGTTAACATCCATAAAAGAAAAAGACACACTGTTCAAATGTCTTTTTAAATTTTACTAACCATAGATAGAGGACTAATTTAGTATTCAGACCCCTTAACTATCACTACATAATAATAATGGCTTATCCTCTTATATTTCTTATATACTTCTCTCTAAAAGTCTTGTCAGTAAGAGAATACTTTCTTAGTTTTTCTTCTAACTCACTTTCTGTCCAAGAATTAGGTGATTTGTGCGATAGTTCCATACTGAATTTGCGCAAGTTACTCTTTAATAAACCTAATTTTTCTAAATCAATCACTGAAAATTCATTATTAATATGAGCATCCTGAGCAACTATATTACTTTTATGAAGAATTACTCCTACCATTCTATCACTTTCAGTATATACTGCTTTATACCATCTTATTGAAGCAGTCATTTGGTTAGCTTCATCTCTACTAATGTTATTTAAACTGTTGTTTTTACATTCTATAACAAAATCAAAGTTCTCAGTTCTCCAGAAATTATCTGGTCCATCATTAAATTCTTTATCTGGACATGTAGATACAAAACCTAAGAACTCTCCTATTTTTTTAACTGATGTTTCAAAGTCCTTATATAATATATCAGGAGAGTATTCTAATGTTGAAAGGATGTTATTCACATAAATAACCAAATCTGTTCCTCTATCAAATTCAGCTACTTTATTTTTAAAGTTTGGTATCTGACTACCATAATTTTTAACTTTTTTACTTCTAACAAAATTGAGAGGTCTAAGCAAACTAGTATTTAATTCTTTAGCTATTATTTGTAAATCACTGGCTCTAGTAGAATCCAAAGAATGTATTAATTGTGCATAGAGTTGAAAATACCATCCCTCATCGTTACTTTTAGCAACTAAAGTCAATATTCCCCTCATAATTTTATCAATATTAGGTAAGTCTTCTTTTCGTTTTGCTTCAAAAAGTGTATTTTCTAGCACTGACAAATCTATGAGGTTATCAAAGTTAACAATGCTAAATTCATTTTCCGCAGAGTTAACTAGTTGCTTATGAAAAGTCCTCCAACCATCATTGGCTTCAAGGCACTCTTTAATTGCTTCTTTCATGTAACCAATTGCAATATCTTTATCTAATACTTCCTCTCTAGCAACTAAATTAACCCCAAATTCCAATTGGGTTTGAATCACTGGGCTAAATAATGGTTTATTAGCGTTTTTTCCAATAAAGGATAATAAATCATCTCCCATTAATATAGTAACACAATGGTCAGTTCCTGAACGCACCCCTCTTCCTAACCCTTGTTCAATAGTCTGCGCTCTTTTCATATTAACTAGCATTGAGTTTTCTCTGTACTGCATTTCAATTTTTTCTTTTAAAGATTCCTTTGTAGGCATACCATCGATGACCAATAATCTACAAGCATCGTCCAATAAATCCATTCCATCATATCTATTCTGTACAACACAAACTCTACCTATTTTTTCACTCTTCAATTTGTTTATTTCCTCGACAACGTTGTCACTGTTTAACAAATCTGCCCCCATATTAGTCCAAATTTCGCTTTTTTTACTATTAGGAACAATAACAACAACATTTATGTCTTTTGCATATTCAAAACATAACTGACGTATTTCTAAGTCTGTAATTTCCTTATTATATCTCTTAGGAGCGAGGATTAAGCGTTCACCTAAGCTGATTGTATTTACATTTATTGGATTTTTAACAGCATTTTCATCAATTCCTAAATCACTTATTAAAGAAAATCCATTATTTAAAGTGGCAGATAAAATAAAGCGGTGTTGAGCTTTATTAAATGCTGGAATTTTATAATAGGGAATCATTATTGGTGTTATCTCAATAGTAGTACCACTTATATAGCACTCACAATTATCTAATTCATCTAAAATTAGGTTTGAATTGAAAAATATATCACTATTCCTAATATTATTATTATCCTCTAGCAATTTAGTTACACTCGATAATTTATTTTGCCAATCCCAATAAGGAATTTGTTTAATAACACTAGATTCACCCTTTATAATACCGCTTAATGCTGCTCTTCCTTGAATTTCGAGGTCTTTAATGAACAAATTACCTAAATTAGCAAACAATTGTTCATTTTCCTTTTTATGTATTTTTATAGATGCCTTTTGCCTAGCTTTTTTTACACACTCATGAGCATCATCTATTAACAATGCACCAATTTCTTTTATTTCTCTATCATTTCCAATTACTCCAAAAACAGACCTACCATTAAAAAGTTTATCAAAATTCGCTATCAAGATAGCTTCACCATTCTCATATTCTAAAGGGAATTGTTGATAACTTTCTGTTAGCTCAAATTTACATACTGGTATACCATACAAGGATGCTTGTTGATATACTTGCTCTACTAATTGATTATCAGGACACAAATAAACTGCAGGTCCAACCCCTTCTTTAAGCTTGGAGTATAACATTAATAAACCCGTTAAAGTCTTACCAGAACCAGTATCCATTAAACCAACTATATCTGTATCTTTCCTCCTACTATCCCAGAGGTTTAAAAACTCAGTTTGATTTCCTCTCAAAAAATCATATCCAGGCTGTTGTATAAGAGATTTATTAAAAATTTCTATAGGATTAGTTATTATTTCTTTTGGTTTTGCCGAATATTCCTTCATCTTCCTATCAAAAAAACCCATAAAATCATTCCTCTCAATTTCCTTTTCTTATTGATTTTCATAAGATATTTATGTTATCCTTTACTAAGTTAAGTTTTAAAGCGGATAGAACTCTTAGGAAAAACGCCATTTTTTCACTAAGAATCCCCAAAATCTATTTATTTCCAAAATGCAGAAAATACCCTATACTTTTACATTTTTCGACCTTTGGTTTTATTTTATCATAGGTCTATTCGTCTATCAATTTTTTTGTTCGTTTTAGAGAAAGTTTTCAAAATACATAAATATAAACTCCCCTTTACCCGATTTAACAAACCACCATAACACTATTAATCTACTATTTTACCGCTACTTGTATTTTTATTTCATTACTAATCAGACACCCTAATTGGATAATAATCCTTCTAAAAACATAATAGCTTCTTTCAAATCTTCTTAAATATCTATCTCCAAATCAAAAGGTTGGTATTAAGACATTTTTTTACAAAATGCCTATTTTGTGATATAATAATATTATCAATAAAACACTAACAAAACCTCGTAATATCAATTCTGGTTTCTTATCCTACAATAGAAAATATCCAAACATAAAAAAACAGTACGGTCAACATACGTAAAAACTATGTCTTTTGACATGATTTTATATCAGAAAAAACACTATTTACACGTAAAGAAATACGCACGGAGTGCAGGGTTAGATATGCTTATCCACCTCATACAATAGAGAGTTTTCCTATTAGTAGAAAGTACGTCAATTGTTTATGAGAAAACATTTAGACAATAATACTGTGTACCTTTTTTACACAAGCACGTTAAAAAAGTTGCAAAGCTCTCGCTTTACAACTTATTTCGCCGTGTTGCGATGCAAAAAAGGTACGCCAAAAAACATCGCTGGTTACAGTATTTTACTTACTTAATCAACGCCTTTGGTACTTTGGGCGAGGTCTGTCGAAAGCTAAGCTTTTGACAGAGATGGTGGCAAAGTACAAATATATAATGAAAAAAAGGCAACAAACTACAGCAAAAGTTGAATGGAGTATCGTTGAGTATTTAGGTCCTAGAAAAGGTTATAAGTTGGCTGAGAAACGTGATGTATTAATAGAACGTAAGGACTTATTAAACTATGATAATTGTGGACAAGGACAGATGGTTTATGCTTACGAATTACATAATCTTGTTTTAAAGTACATCTTGGATAATTGCAAAAATAATCTAAAAAACATGTCCATTAGTCAATGGTTAGTTGAGATAAATATAATTGGTTGGGAATTAGCAAATGCTTCTTGGAACGACAGCACCAAGAAGCAACACCTTGAGCAATTAAAGAATAAATACAAAGATAGTAATACAGTTTTTATTGACCAGGATATTGAACTATTAGAATACTTCATTAACCTAGAGCTAAGTCGATTAAAGAGGAATTTAGCATCTGTGTTTGAGAAATTGGCTGAAGGAAAAATTATTATTTACAAAAGGTCAATGTATGGAAAACTTATTAATGGCGATAGTCGCGAATTAACAGATGAGGAAATCACGAATTTCTCTAAGGTGAAACGTGAATTAGCAACAAAGCACAATGTATCATTGGATGAAATATCTTGGAAAACTAGAAGTAAGGATGTTATTGCATTTAAGAAAGAACTTGATTGGATTTTAATTGACTATGGATTTCGGTATATATATATGAAACTCATGGCTGCGTAGTACAAGCACCTGATAGACAGATATTAAAGTTTATTGATAAGTTAAATAAAAAAGGATAATTAAAGTATGAACATGGCTTGAGTGAAGATGAACTAACAACGTTGTTTCATGATTTTAAAACCCTATATGGTGAAAATTCCATTAACTTAGCAAAGAACCGACAAGATAAAATTACTGGAACTCAACATATAAAAAAGTTAAAGATTCTCGGTGACTATGTTCCATTATGGGAGAAGGTTTTATTATTTTATAGATTGGCAAATGAAAAGGAGAATAAGAAAAGTGAGTTATAATTATGTATGATTTTCGTAAAGCCCCCCAACTTTTTGGAGGGCTTTACTTATAGAAATATATTTTTGATAAACTTGTTCTTTTATCAACTAAGGATGCGTCACTAAGGGTTGTTGGTCTACTTAACTGGACAATAGCCTTTTTTTCTGGTTATTAAATTCTTCCTCTGATAGGACACCTTCCTTTAGTAATAAAGCTAATTTTGATAATTCATCAGCAATTGAGGAATTGGGAATATTCACTTCCACCTTATCCATAACTTGTTCATTATCCCGCTCAATTTTATTCTCCTTTTCACTCTTTTTTATTATGACTTCTAATAGCTTAAACCAATTAAATGCCATGTTATTTGCATTAGCATATTCCCTTGAATTAGTATCTACTGGTTTATGGAAACGTTCTATCTCTATAGAATAGGTAGGATTTTCCAAATCATCTAATGTTAAAATTAGCTTAATACTTTTAACCGCTCTTTTCTGTTTTTGTTTTCCACTTAAACCACCTATAACAGCCCCAACCCCACCAGCTAAAGCTCCACCAACAAGAGCGCCCCCTAATTGGCTTGTTCTTGATGTAACACCTACTGTTTCATCATCTTCCTTCAATTCAACTTGAATAATATCTTGATAATTGAATTGTTTAATAATATCTTTTGGTTTTGAATATAAGATAACCCATATACATTTATTCTTGTTATCATGTATTAGAGTGTAAACCATCTTCATATCAAACCTTTTGGAAATCGTAATTTTATTTTCCTCAATTACCTTATTAACACTTTTTTGACGAATATCCTCAATTTTGTCTTCACCTTTATTTATTAATGCTACTAGCAAGAAACACACTCCTGCAATAAGGAAACAAACAAGTATAGCCATTTTTTACCTCCACTTTTATGTTATAAACCATACGCTCTTTATAATTTACTCAGTTTGCGGGGGGGGTAGTACATATCTATAATTTGTATTTCAACATTGTCATTTTGGTGAAAACTACCCCGACTTATTCTTTGCTATTTATTTTTTATGTTCATTAAAGGACTTGATTTTGTAGCCATTTCAAGAATGTTTTCTGTTTCTAATCCCATTAGATATTTTTTTGTAATCTGTATATTCTCATGACCAGCTATCCTAGAACAACTATACAAATCCAATCCATTTCTTAGGTTTGACTGAATAGAAAAATGTCTTAATGTATGAGGACTACAACGAATCTCTTCTCTTCCCTTCGCCTTCACACCAGCATTTCTGACAATATTTTGGATTTGCACTCCTGTTAAGGGCCTTCCACTTCGTGATAAAAAGTAATTATCATATTCTTGTTTCTTATTTTTGAAATATCCTTCTTTCAACCTCTCATATCTAATCATATATTTCTTTAGCATTAGGCTTACTGGTACGTATCTCCATTTAGCCCCCTTACCAAATACTTTTATATTGGTTTCATTAAACCAGCTAGATCGAAGATTTATTAACTCGCTCATTCTCATTCCTGTATCAATAAACATTGCAATTATTACCTTGTTTCGTGCGTTTAAATAGGTTTTGAAGTCATAAGCAGCAATCATATTTGCTACCTCTTTATCAGTAAATGTTTTAATAATCACTTTCTCTTCTTTCAAGAATTTCACTTTCTCCACAATATTGTGGCTAACATATTCTTCAGCCACCAAATAATTATAGAACGCACGTAGAAGATTTAATGATGGTATTTATGTAATTCGATTTGTTGCCTAAATGTAATTGCTACTGTACAAATCGCTTAATATGTATTGTTGAAATCTCTTCTATTTCACTAAAACTGAAATGTTCGTCTAAGTAATACATTAATTGGTCAATATTATAATTGTATGTTTCAATCGTCCTCTTGGAGTAATTCTTAATTTCTAAATCAAATTTAAATTCCTTTTGTAAATCTTTTACCAACATAAAAAAACGTTGTACGACTAAGCTCATGTTTTCGTACTACATAATCCATCTAGCATAGAACTGTTTTGTACGAAACTTTGCATTCAAAGATTACTTCTTTAAGTTATAGAAAGATTTCAAGCCTGCATAAACAGCCAAGTCACCAAGCTGGTCTTCGATGCGAGGAAGTTGGTTGTATTTAGCGATATGGTCTGTACGAGACATAGAATTTTATACAAAACATGATTAAATTAACGTTTATAATTTTTTTCTTCCTATATTATATTATTCCACAATTATACTTAGTTGTCCTTCTTGAACTAAATTCACACGTAGAATAACCCCAAGACATGTTTTTCAAAAGAATCACACGTGACACATTTTTAACACAATCGAAGGGGAAGAATACTATTTTTTTTATAAAACATCTCTTTTATCCACCCTAGTTATCAAATAGATAAAAAAAGCGGTAAACTTAGAAAGTAAGTATTACCGCAAAATAATTTATAGTTTTGATTTTCTATATCCAGCAGATCTAGCTTCAGCTTCTGTACAGAAAGTTTCTTCAGGTTCAGTCTTATCATAAAACTGACCTGAAGGCACATGGTAAATCTTATCGCCTGAACTTGAAATATTACCTCGAATGTTTGAACAAGCTTGTTGTTCTTTTTCTTTTTCTTTTTCTTTTTCTTGTTCTTTTTCTCTTTCTGCTTGTTCTTTTTCTCTTTCTGCTTGTTCTTTTTCTCTTTCTTCCTGTTCTTCTTTTTCTTTTTCTGCTTGTTGTTTTTTCTCTTTATCTTCCTCATCATTGGTCAATACTTGATGATGGTTCATTTCGGTATCAGTTTCAGGTTCCTCTTCCAAATCTTTAAAGTGTCCAAATATACAAGGAATTAAAAACCAGGCTAGTAAAAGTAAAGAAAGAATAATTACTATAACTCCTTGCCAAACTGACTTCTGATTTTTCCTTCTAATTTTATACCACCACAGGGTTAATAAGATGATAATAATGAGAAGAATATTCCACCAAGCAGAAATTATACACTGAATAGTGTAAACAAAAAGTGATATAACAAAAAATATAAGACATAACCAAAATAGTATTTTTATTAATCGCACAATTTACCTCCAACTCTCTGATAGTGAGTTTTTATCAGCTCACTTATAAATTCCCTTTTGTTACTACCTACAAAAGCTCAATCGGTCGTACTCTGCTCTTTTATCTATATTGCTTTAGTTTTAGCTAGACCTCCAAATTTTTTCTACATAACTTCTACGTATTGTTGATTGAGTAGGGAAATAGTACATACAGGCTCTATAATTTTTAATTAGCCATTTCTATCCTCCTCAGGTATGCTAGTCGATTAGAACCATGATAATATTATCATATAATTGGATAAATGAGGAGAAGAGAAAAATTTCCCAAAAAGATTACTTATTATAAGACTTTCTGGACTTTATTATAGATTGTCTGACACCTTCAATTTCCTCTGGTGTTTTTATAATAACTAATTGAGATAGATACAAAAGCAAATTCTCAAGGTAACTAAAACTATTATTCTATCGTGGTTCAAACTTTGCTTATTAATGAGGACTTCCTTCCTTTTTTATTTACCAAGATTTCACGCACTCTAAATGTGAGTTTAAAAAATTTCTTTTGTCTTACCCACCCTTTTATTACAAATCATAGTTTAAAAAAAGCGGTAATACTTGGCTCAGTATTACCGCAAAATCTATACAGGTACCTTTTAATACTAATTTTATCTTGATACTAGCTCACCTTTACCGTTTTACTCTTACTCTTGTTGCCAGATTTGTCTTGGGCATATACCTTTAATGACGAACCCTTCTTTTGTGCCTTAATTTTCGCTTTAAAATATCCTCGACTATCCACTATTCCTTGCCCAATCTTCTTACTTCCATTGTAAATATAAATAGATGCTCCTTTTTCGCCTTTACCAGTTACCGTTACTGTCTTACTTGTAATATTATTGACTGTTGGGGTGCTTGGTGGAGTTTTGTCTATAACTTTAACTGTTTTACTTCCACTCTTATTACCTGAAGTATCTGTAGCATAAACAGAAATGCTTGTTCCTGCTTTTTGTTTTGCAATCTTAATCGTATATGCTCCATTTTTTGCAGTTACTTCTCCGATTTTCTTGCTTCCCACCATTGCATATACTTTTGCATTTGTTTCAACTTTGCCACTAATTACAGTAGCGTTATCATATACATTATTAACTGTTGGGGTGCTTGGTGGAGTTTTGTCTATAACTTTAACTGTTTTACTTCCACTCTTATTACCTGAAGTATCTATAGCATAAACAGAAATGCTTGTTCCTGCTTTTTGTTTTGCAATCTTAATCGTATATGCACCATTTTTTGCAGTTGCTTCGCCAATTTTCTTGCTTCCCACCATTGCATAAACTTTTGCATTTGATTCAGCTTTGCCACTAATAACAGTAGCGTTATCATATACATTATTAACTGTTGGGGTGCTTGGTGGAGTTTTGTCTATAACTTTAACTGTTTTACTTCCACTCTTATTACCTGAAGTATCTGTAGCATAAACAGAAATGCTTGTTCCTGCTTTTTGTTTTGCAATCTTAATCGTATATGCACCATTTTTTGCAGTTGCTTCGCCAATTTTCTTGCTTCCCACCATTGCATAAACTTTTGCATTTGATTCAGCTTTGCCACTAATAACAGTAGCATTATCATATACAACATTAACTGTTGGAACGCTTGGAGCTGTTACATCTTTTACTGTTACTTCCTTCACTTCACTTACGTTTCCTGCATCATCTGATACAGTTACCGTTAATTTTGTTCCTGCTTTTTGTTTCTCTATCGTTACTGTATATTTATCTTCGGTATCAACAGTCGCTGTTCCTAATACCGTCGTTCCTGCTTTTACTGTAATCGTAGAACCTGCTTCCGCTGTTCCAGAAATATTTGTAGAGTTTTCCGTTACTTCATTCACTGTTGGAGCTATGGGAGCTGTCACATCTTTTACTGTTACTTCTTTTGCTTCGCTTATGTTTCCTGCATCATCTGATGCAGTTACCGTTAATTTTGTTCCTGCTTTTTGTTTCTCTATCGTTACTGTATATTTGCCTTCGGTATCAGCAGTCGCTGTTCCTATTACCGCTGTTCCTGCCTTAACGGTAATCGTTGAACCTGCTTCCGCTGTTCCAGAAATATTTGTAGAGTTTTCCGTTACTTCATTCACTGTCGGAATCACTGGAGCTGTTACATCTTTTACTGTTACTTCCTTCATTTCACTTACGTTTCCTGCATCATCTGATGCAGTTACTGATAACTTCGTTCCTGCCTTTTGTTTCTCTATCGTTACTGTATATTTATCTTCGGTATCAACAATCGCTGTTCCTATTACCTCTGTTCCTGCCTTAACGGTAATCGTTGAACCTGCTTCCGCTGTTCCAGAAATATTTGTAGAGTTTTCCGTTACTTCATTCACTGTCGGAATCACTGGAGCTGTTACATCTTTTACTGTTACTTCCTTCATTTCACTTACGTTTCCTGCATCATCTGATGCAGTTACTGATAACTTCGTTCCTGCCTTTTGTTTCTCTATCGTTACTGTATATTTATCTTCGGTATCAACAGTCGCTGTTCCTATTACCGCTGTTCCTGCCTTAACGGTAATCGTTGAACCTGCTTCCGCTGTTCCAGAAATATTTGTAGAGTTTTCCGTTACTTCATTCACTGTTGGAGCTATGGGAGCTGTCACATCTTTTACTGTAACTTCTTTTGCTTCGCTTATGTTTCCTGCATCATCTTTTGCAGTGACTGTCAATGTTGTTCCTGCTTTTTGTACATCAATAGGAACGGAGAATGTTCCATCACTGTTAGTTACCCCTGTCCCGATTACACTAGTGCTTGCCATAACTGTTATCGTTGAACCTGCTTCCGCAGTACCAGTAACATTTGTTGATTTATCCGATACTTCATTTACACTTGGAACGTTAGGAGGAATTAAATCATTGGTTACTCTAAATGATTGGTAAAATCCACTTCCTTCACTTGGACGTATACTTGTTTTATTCCCTACATTATCCACAAAGTAAATCCAGGATATATACCATACCCCATTTATTGAATTAGTAGGGACGGTATATGTTCCAGTGTATTTCTTGGTTGTAGAATCATAATTTAGATAAACATATTGGTAAGTATCACCATTTTGTTTTTGTACTTGAACTACTCGATTCGTTCTGGTATTTGAAATTCCTGATTCCAAGTCTTCTGCTTCGACCTCAATATTTATATTGTCTCCTGGTTCAACTGCTGTTTTATCAATTTTAATACTCTTTACTGTTGGTGGTGTTGTATCATTACTACCATTAGAAACAACAAATGATTGGTAAAATCCACTTCCTTCACTTGGACGTATACTTGTTTTATTCCCTACATTATCCACAAAGTAAATCCAGGATATATACCATACCCCATTTATTGAATTAGTAGGGACGGTATATGTTCCAGTGTATTTCTTGGTTGTAGAATCATAATTTAGATAAACATATTGGTAAGTATCACCATTTTGTTTTTGTACTTGAACTACTCGATTCGTTCTGGTATTTGAAATTCCTGATTCCAAGTCTTCTGCTTCGACCTCAATATTTATATTGTCTCCTGGTTCAACTGCTGTTTTATCAATTTTAATACTCTTTACTGTTGGTGGTGTTGTATCATTACTACCATTAGAAACAACAAATGATTGGTAAAATCCACTTCCTTCACTTGGACGTATACTTGTTTTATTCCCTACATTATCCACAAAGTAAATCCAGGATATATACCATACCCCATTTATTGAATTAGTAGGGACGGTATATGTTCCAGTGTATTTCTTGGTTGTAGAATCATAATTTAGATAAACATATTGGTAAGTATCACCATTTTGTTTTTGTACTTGAACTACTCGATTCGTTCTGGTATTTGAAATTCCTGATTCCAAGTCTTCTGCTTCGACCTCAATATTTATATTGTCTCCTGGTTCAACTGCTGTTTTATCAATTTTAATACTCTTTACTGTTGGTGGTGTTGTATCTGAGGAGGCTAATGCCTGCAAAGTATTTAACATTGTAAAAGAAAAAAACAATACTAAAACTATAAAAATCCTCAATTTTTTAAACAAGATAAATCCCCTTTTCCCCAATAAATTATTTTTATAATAATATTACAAAAGTTTAACAGAAAGATATATAAAACCTCCAGAATAAATCTTACCATAATTAACAGAAAATTGGAAAAAATTTTATATTATTCTAGTATGTTATATATCATCCCAAATGATAAAAATCGAATTTTATCGATTTTACAACATAAAGGATAATGAAAATAGAAATAAAAAGAGGTACTTAACATAACAAAAGAACATTAGATTTCTAATGCTCTTTGTCAAATTTCTTTAATTGAATTTAAGACTTCGAGAATAAATTTTTTATTACTCTTTTTGTTTCTTCTGATGAGAGAATTTGTTGCAAATTATATAGAAATTCTTCTTCATTATTACTTAAATAACCATGAGTAGTTCCGTTAAATTCAAAAAGAACAGGATAATCTGAAACAGGTGAAGAAAAAACAGTAAAAAGATTGTATTTATAATTATCTAAATAATTACAAACAATATTAAAATTTGTCATTAATGTAAAGCCTTCGATTGGATTTGTTTGGATATTACTTGTTTCAATCCCTGCAACCAGTCTATAGCCAGTTTTACTACTGAGGAGGTCAGCTTGCTCTCTCATAAAATCAAATATACTATCTTTTTCACTACTTAATTCAAGTTCTCCCCATAAATCTCTATCACTCATTTTAGTCCTCCTTAAACATTTAATGTAAAAGATATTGGTAGATGGTCAGAAAAAACGTTTTTATTCGGAACTCCATTGAACAATAAGTCTTCTTCTTCATTAAATTTAGTGAGAATTTTTAATGAATCTATATTAAATTTACCCACCAAATTGGGTCTTAAAATAACCTGGTCAAAGCAATGCCATAGATAATTTTCAATACCAGAGTTATAATAATACGTTCCTAATGTATCATACGTAATATTACCATAAACATGCCACATCGGGTTATAAAAGAACATTCTATCCTCTTCATAAACCTGTCTGACAACGTTATTGACAGCAGTTATAGGACACATAATCGCATGGAAACCCTCTGCAGAAATCATTCCACTTTCAAAAGGGTTCATATTAAAATCTCCAAGTATCACAGTATTATTATGTCCTTCACTGGATTCAAAGTCCGCTATTGCTGTTCTTAACCTTGTAGCTAAAGCAAGTCTACCCTTCTCATTTGTATAAGATTGACCTTGCAAATGAACACCTGCAACATTTAGATTAAGGTTTTCACGCTTTATCCGAACAGCTGTATAATATGTATTACCTGAAATTCGACTTACGTCATTGCCTAGGTTATGAAAAATCTTAATCCTAGAATGCTCTGTTACTACTTCAGAATAGGTTTCACCTAATTGATGCAGTAGGGCACTAATATCTAAATTCTCAAATTCATTTACGATAATAATATTAGCTTCAGTTTCTCTACAAAGGTGTGCTAATGGGCTATGTAGATTTTTTTTTCGTAAATTCCAAAATAAAAAATTTAGCAATATATACCTCCTCCCTACAATGAATTATAACTATTTACAATGTTCATTACTACTAAACCATTAACATATTTTTCTCCTTCTTTTTAATTAAAGTTTATTCTTAATCTGAGTTATCTAACATGAAATGAAATGAAATTAATTATGTCCTTTTGAAAAATAATATAATAACTTATGACCCTTCCAATTTATATGCGTGCAATTTTATACATTGAAAAACCCCATTAATATAGAATGGGGTTTTCATCTTTTATGTTTGAAATCTCAAATAGCTTTACAATTCCCTTATTTGAGTATATATTTTGTGTTTTTTTACGTTTATAAAGTTATTTGAAAATTCAATTATCGATGTATTTATTTGGCTGTTATACTACTTTTTAAATTTAATCTCCTCATTATTTAACCATTGCTTCAATAACTTCCTCATTCTAATACTTGCAATATATATATTTATTGGTTCTGGTTTATGTTTTCTTATTGCACTTCTCCACATCCATTAGCCCAGATTGTCGAGCATACACCTGAAGCCGAACTGCGCATGAAGCTTGGCAGTACATCTATCAAAGGACTACTAGCCGATTTCGGAGATAACATCCATTTAGGAAAGATTAATGGGAAGTATGTATTGATGATAGAATCGGATACGATAGAGTTCGATAAAGGCGTTTCGCCGATTGAATTTCACAGGCCGGATGATTTGATGGAGATTGTGGAGAAGATTAGTAGGAAGGTTTGAGGGATTTTATACGTGTATTTTGAACATTGTGTGACCACTAATATAACAGAAAACAGCGATACAAAGGTTTTCTCGGCAATATTAGTGACCGAAAGTGTGCCGCTAAATTGACAAAAATGGCTCTTATTCCTGTTTAAAGGTTTCCTAAAGGATTACTAACATAAAGAGAGAATGCATTATGAAATAGCATTCTCTTTTTATATTTATACTTCAATTCAATGGATAGAAGAAGGAAAGCGTAAAACTATAAGAGTTAATGTATATGAGCGCAATCCTATTGCTCGCAAGCATTGTATGGAACATTATTGGCCGAGGTTAGTAAACTATGCGCGATATTTGCGTAAATTGTTCCTTTGTACACTGAATGAGGATTTTGTGCTCCTCGCCTTCTTCATCGATTAAATAAATGTAAGCGTTTGAAGTTTCTTTTTTCATTGCTCGGAATGCTACATCAGTGATTACACCGACTGAACCCACAAGAGCAGTACTTAAAATCGTGCTGCTTTTAGGTTTACCGACGTTTCGACTTTCACCATGTTCCCACTCAATCCGTGAAAGTTTGAAGTGTTTTTGTCCAAATGCAGTTGTAACCTTGACCTCGCCTGGCTGCCTCCTCTTCATTATAGTCATTCTGTTAACGCTTTCTTTACCTTCGACATTATCAGTTAATACGTGACCGCCTGCCAATACGCTGACTTGAATCCGCGGTTTAATGACCTGTTTCCAAAATCCCATAAAAGCACCGTCCCTTTTCCTTTTGTCTTATAATTATATGTACGCATCCGCCTACGAATGGGTTCATTCCTCGTAGGCTTCGCATTTATTTCGTTAACCGTTAAATGTCTTCGTTTCTTCGGAAAGAATGATCCCGTAATCTGACCGAAGTTCATAACTAGCGTGCCGATAATAAGATTCCGCGTCTGCTCGTCGCCGTAAAACACAAATAAGGCCGCCGACAAAACGATCAGCAGTCCGAAGGAAAAGAGGTATTGGAATTTAATCCGCTTGATAATAGTCATCATTAGAACATCACCGCCCAAGTCTTCCGCCAACGATACCGTCAGCCGAAAGCTTCTTGCGTTTCTGATACGCCTTGACCGCTGCCGACGTCCCTTTTCCGTAAATACCGTCAGGCTTAATGCCGACCGCACGCTGGATCCGCTCAACGTCCTTACCTTTAGCCGATTTCGATAACCTTCCCCGGATACTTGACGATAGAGGCTGTTGGTTTCGCCGCAGGTTTAGCCACGGGTTTCTGCTACGTTTTTTTCACCTAACCACATGTTCATTTTTTCATTGATCCATGATGAAGCATCCATAGCAGCCATAATCACACCCAAACTTTGTGAGTCAAATAAAATCTTCTTTAATTGCTGGATATCTTCTAGAATAAAATCAAATAAATCTGATCCTGATTTCGTTTGGATGTTTTGTTTTAACTCTTCTATCGATGTTTGACTACTCTTAATCAAATCAGAAACGATTGTCGGATCGTTTTCGATTTGTGCTTTAAAACCCGCAGACGACATACCTTTATTGCTTTTACTGGGACTCAGTTCTTTTTTATCATTTGGTAACGATTTAATAAAATCTCCTCGCTCTACTATGGTCATGAGTGCGTCCTTTATGAGCGGATCGGATTGTCCCAAGGTATCTATTATCGTTTTTCTGCTGACAGGCGAGGCCAGATTATGCGTGACATCAACAAATAACCTTCCACCAGCTTTAAACCGGGGTCCAAAAGAGGTTAACTGGAATACAGACATTCCCAATGGTTTCATGGGGTCGGTCATCATTTGTTGATGACCGACAGATACATAAACGTGATTTTCTTGATCATTCGCTTCAGGGATCGGGTATAAAGTAGTGATTGGCCGACTCTGGACAATATAAAATGTATCATCAACCAAACACCATTCGATATCTTGTGGGTAACCAAAATAAGCTTCGATCTGTCTTCTTGTGCGTGCTAGTTGTAAAATTTGTTGTTCAGTAAGTGTTTGAGTCTTTTGCTGATCAGGGTCGATCTGTTGTGTCTCTGTTCCGCCTTCTTTTAGTCCATAGATAGCCAATTTTTTGGTTGCTATCATCTTATCGACGATTTCCTCTTCCTGTACTTTATAACAATCGGCAGATACCAAGCCAGAGACTAGTGCTTCTCCAAGTCCAAAAACTGGCATCGATTGATAGCAGCTTTCGGTTAGAAGTAATCGGATCAGCGGTAAATACAATCCCTGAAGCTTGTGGGAACCCATTCGTTGATTGTCTTTAAAAATTCTTGTTCCCACTTCCAATTTTAAGTTTTATTAATAAGCTCTATATATTGTAAATCTCCATAGCCTACTGTTGGGAACAGAGCAAATAACCTATTAATTAATTCTGATGTTGCTAAATCTTTATTTTTGGAAATATACTTTACTACTGCATTATCTTCTTTTAGCATATCCAAATATATGTCTATTGCCTGACACATGACCGGAAGTAGTTCATTTGATGGTTTATTATGATTGACCAATACTTCCTCGTATACAGAATAATAATGACCTAATTTAAGTTCAGCTTGATTAACTTTAAATTCATCCTCTCTGAAGCAATTTAAGAACACTTTGCCTTCATATCCGGACTGTTCAAGATAGGAAAGTATGGTAAGTAGGTTCATTTGACAAAACATGTCTTCACCAAACCATAAAACGATACATTTATACTCTTTATTAAAAAGATTGTCTAATGGAACAATGACCTTTTTGATATAATTCTCTACCGACTCATGATGTCCAGAAGCTCGTGTGTTTATAAATTCTTTATCAAAAACTTGTTTAGTAGTCGCGTTTACACACATCGCTTCATTAAATGGAGCGTAATCAGAATCTCCCATTAGTCTGTTATCTTTAAACTCCTCATACATAACTTGACCATTCAATATGTTGAGTACATCTTTATCAAACAATTCACTCTTCTCATTTTGTAACTGTTCAACCTCAATTTTTCTAGAAACGTTCATTCTACACCATTCCCCGCCTTTATTAATAGTGAGCTTAACAAGGAACTGGACAGGCAACTTGTTAAGTTGATATTCTCTAGGATTGATACCAAAAACAGTTTTAAAGGCTCTGCTATATGCTTCTTGCGTAGAATAATCGTAATCAAAGGCGACGTCAATTATCTTCCTGTTGTTTGCTAAATCTTCCGTGGATAAATACAATCATCTAAGAAGAATATAGCGCCTAATACTTATACCTGTTACTTGGTGAATTTTAAACGAACAATAATAAGGGGACTATCCCATATAATTAGATAGTTCATCTAATGAAAATTGATTTTTTAATTTGTCTCCAATCAATCATAAGCTGTATCTGTTCATTCATTTATCTCACTCCTTAAAAAAATTATATGAGGTATCAATTTCTTTTATTTGATATTTCTTGTGATATTAAAAATTAAACCTACACTAAAATCCCGAAATATTGTTAAAATTATCAAACTTTATATTAAAGCTACAATAAAAGCCGTCACTATTAAAGTATAGTGTCGGTTTTTCATTTACATAATCTACCTTACAAATTGGAAAACGATCGCATGATTGGCTTAAGGTTATTAATTATCAATATACCGATGCAGTAATAACCAGATAAAGCCAGCCGGTGGAGTTTGTCACTCCTGCAGCCAGGAAACAATTCTATAGCCAGTATCAGGATTTAATTATTGGTGAAATTCATTTATATTGATCCGAAGATTAGGTACAAGGTAAGGTTCAGAAATTATACAACGGCGGGGCTATTGCGTATTCCGTCCATATTGTTGGATTAAAAATGAAATTTTTCAGAAAAGTAGGTGATTTTATAAAAAAACAATCCGCTCGTAAAAGTGACTTTTACGAACGGTAAATCTGTTCTTTTGATTTCTGATTTGAAGCAGCGGGAACTTTTCGTGTCTTATAATTTACCATATCTGAAGAGTAAACCCTGATACTTACCATTCCTCCTTGCGTTGTAGCTCGGATTAGGATAGGTTGATTGTACTTGTTTTTAAAACTAAAATCAGGACCATACCAACTTACTGTAGCATCGCGGCCAGATGGAACATACGGAACGCTCCTAGTATGGGAATAGCGTTGAATAGTTTGCAACCCTGCATTGTCGATAGCATTAAACAGGGTGGATGACACCTGACATATCCCTCCACCAATTCCTTCAGAAAACTCTCCTTTAACGATAACTCGAGCGAGCATATATCCTTTATTTACTGATCTCTTGCCAACGGCTTGATTAAAAGAAAACACCTCTCCTGGAAACACGACATAATTATTAATGGCTTCTGTAGCAAGCGAGATATTATTTGTACGATTTTTGTTGTTCACATTAAAATAAGTTCTATATTCACCTATCTTTTTTTCTCGAATCTCCGCAAGTAATTCGCTATCAACTTTTGGATGAATAGCAAGCAAAGGTACTTCTAGTTTATAGGCTCTACTACTGTACAAAAAGGAATAAAATTGCTCTTTAAATGCTTGATGGTATAACTTGTAACCTACCCGCCCAGGAAGAATATTACCTTGTTTGTCTAATGTGGCATTTACAGGTTTTTGGTAAACTTGTCGGTCTATTTTTTCGACAAATTGATTGTATTTATCCACGTCCATGATAGGAACATCTAGTAAGGGCATAGTAATATCAGCATGGTTGACTCTAGCAATCGTTTGTCCTTGGTGGGTTACCGATATCCTTTCAGAAATATTCACTGGTTGAACGAATAGTAAAAGTCCGGCAATCCATGATAATCGCATAGAATTCACCCCCATACTGGATTGGAATTTATTTTTACAAATCTTATTTTAAGTCTTCATAGATCGCATCTTGATCAATGAACCAACGATCAGTCAAATTCTCCCTTCGGATCATAAAATGCATAACCTTTATTTCTTTACCTTCTCTCTTCTTATAAAAAGCTACTTGAACGGGTACATCCACGAGAAATAGCCCATTTAGTTGTTCAGGAGGTTGTCTTAAAGGGTCAACTACTCCAAAATATGTAATATCTTTAACAAGTGTATTGACTCGATTAGGATGACTCGGATTTGATAAGGTCATTGCTAATAATTTCTGATTTCCTTGATTAATGGCAATGGTAAAAATACGTATAAGTTCATAGGGACTTACCGTTTGAATATAATCATCAAGCTTACCAGCCGCTTTCAATACCATTAATTTATGAGAAAGGTCTTCGTTTTTCAAACGATGCGTAATGCTTCCAGAGAAATGAACACAGAAATGACCTGAAAAACCATTTTGAAGTGCACCAGCACCATGTGGCATTCCGTGCATTGATGCAGCAATCATTTGATTATTGATTAATACAATAATGGCTCTTCTATTCCAACTCCATTTATTATTATAAATTTTCTTCATGATTTGAGTATCTTCTTTGGTTAGTGGCTGTACGTCGGCATGATGGCTACCTGCTCTTCGTTGTACCTTAAATGATAAACCAGTTTCAATATCAATAATGGTGAAATTTGTTTTATTAGGAATAATGTTGTTTACAATCTCCCAAGGTAACATCTCAATTTTAAAGCTAATAGGTACTTCTTCATCTTCCCATTCAATTGCATAGACCGAGTGATCGACCATTAAGACAATTATAAAAATAGCGATAAATACCTGATAAAATTTTTTGTTTTTCATTTGGTTTCTCCTACACTTTTTCTTATTATTTCAGGACATGATCAGTTGAATACCTTCAAATACTTGGGAATTTTTCAAATTAAACTCCTCCCTGTTAATTTATGTTCTAAAACACTGGGTTTGGGGGAATCAGCTATAAAGGCATAAAATGGCTCAATCAAAAAGTTCATTTTGAAAGTGGAATGCATTGATATTTCTCGTGGTAAATTTAACCTCTATCTCTCTTTGTTAAACTGTTTCTATAAGCTAGTACATCTTAATTTAAGTGTTTAACCTCACATTTGAAAAAAAGAAATCGACTACATCTGTTCTAACCAGGGAGCAAAAAGTTAAATGGTCAAATTTCATTACTCTTAATCACAAGGAACAAAGAGAACATTTATAGGGGGTGGTCTTTATGAGAACAAGTTATAGAAGATGGACAGAATATCCTTACCAAGGGGAGAGTATCCCGCCTAAAGGTTCTCCAGAGGCAGGAAATTGGTCGATGTTTATTTTCTCCATGAAAACCCCTCCTATGATATATAAAAGTATTTTCCTCCAAAATAAAGGTAAGGTCACGACAGATTCATAATGTTCCCATATCAGGTTGTATCCATATACAAGCATAATTTTTACTCTAATGTTGAATATGTTCTTTATTAAATAACCTTGATTAATCGACACCACTGGAGTAAACATACTTTTTATTAACTTATGTAAAAAAAACTTTCTATCCAATCCCAACCTTTCCAACTCATATAAGGCTAGCCTTCCTAAAGTAATATTCCCCACCTATTTTAAAGTGTTTCAGAGCCTGTGAAGTGTTTAATTGGCTCCCCTATAGTAATGGTGAAACGCCTTCTGCACTTCGTTTAATCTGTCAAAATCAAGTGGGAGTCTAAGGAGAGGTGTTATTTTAAGACTTCTTCCGAGTTACAAGCCAATAGAAATTACATTAATCAGAAAAGATAATACTAAAACAGATCTAAAAAGGATTTAAAAATATCACCAGCTACACTTGCTAAAATGTCCAAGGGTGAAAATGTTGCTTTATCCATTTTGATCAACATTTGTGAATACCTTGAATGCAATATTGAAGATGTAATTGAATTAGTTCAAGCAGAAGAAAACCACCAATCTTAAATGACTGGTGGTCTCAAGCTATAATTAATTCTTTTAAATTTTAATAATGGTCTACTGGTGCACCTAGGTTATCCAAGTCTTGTGAAATATTTAGAATGATTAAATATCTCCACTCGTTTTTAAGTTTCCCTAAGTCCACAACCTGATGAACCTCTACTTCATCATTTTCATACTCTTTACTAGTTTCGCAAATCTCATATAACCTTTCTACTAACTCTGTATTATCCCAATTCCTAACATCTAACTGTACGAATGTTTGGCTTTTTTTTATTTTCATTTTCTTCACTCCTAGTTTTTGAAAGATAAGGGATATTGAGTACTCCTATTTGATTTAGTTTTGTTAATTACAACCCTATGGTTTTTTGTTGATGTATCCTTAGTGCTAATATTAGAATCATAACTCTTAGCATAATGAACCTGAACTTGATTAGAGCCTTTGTCCTTAGTTGTCCACTTATCATCATAGTTGGCCATCGTATCTTCTCTTAATTTTTTCACATCAACATCTTTTCCATATTGAGTAGCCTTAGCTGATGATTTTACCTTAGAATTATATTTGTGCTTATTGTACGCATGCTCATTAATAAAGCTCGCTTTGTTTGATCCCCCATTCAATTTATATGGTACTGCATTTTTTTTGGTTTTTGGGTTCTTTGGCTTCTTTTTTTTAAGAATGTCCATTGTCATTAATGATGCATCTGAAACAACAGATGTTATATTACCGTTAATAATATCCGTTGTAACCATTAACTTTACATCCAAAGTTGTTCCATCTTCATACATGGGATTATATATAACTTCACTTGTTGTATCATTTTCGAATGCGGATTCTTCTTGAAGTATATCTAATCCATAAAATTCAATAGTATCTAATAATTTCAATCTCTCAAACTCCGCCCAATCCCAATCTGTTTCTTCTGCATAAGAAATATTAATACTACTAAACGTGAAAACTCCTACTAATAATAGTGAAACTAAAAAACGAATCTTTAACACTTTTGTCCATCTCCCTATGAAACTTTAATTGGAAACAAATACAAATTATACCATAAAAATAATATTTATGTATTTTTTTCATTAAAAGTAAAAAAATAATAATTTCAATAAAAAATCACCAATCATATTGACTTGTGATTTCCAATCATTTTGTATATTTTGCTACGATTATAATTAATCTATTTTTATAATAACTTTCCCATACTCGTCAGCGTTTTTATAAGGTCAAGGGTTGTTCCAACTATAGTACCTGCAGAACTAACTATCTTTTCTGCTTTCTCAACCTTTCCTATTGCACCATCAAAAAAGCTATTTTCTTGTTTGCTTACTTTTCCTGAATCATCTTCGGATTCACTTTCTGCTCTTTCCAATTGTTCTTGATGTTGTTTTTCCTTACTATTTTGATATTCAACTCTTAGTACACTCACAAAAGATATCCTACATAACATAACAATAAGGAACAAAGAAACGACACATGGTAACAATTACTTTGAGTAAGTTAATAAGAGTGTCGTTACTAACTGAAAGAGATGTGAATGGTCTCTTTTCATAAACCGTCTCAATTTTTTAAATAACACCGATATAACATCTGCTAGAAATCCTTTTATAAACAAAAAGCCGAGGAATTAATCCTCGGCTCTGTAATTGAACTTAATGTTTTACAACTTTAGTAGTTGCCTTTGAACTAGTATTCCCTGCCTTATCCTTTGCAGTTATAGAAAGTGTAGTCCCTTTTTTCTGTGCTTTAATCTTGACTGAGTAGCTCCCCTTAGAAGTTGCTTTTGCTGAACCGATGGTTTTACTTCCTACCTTCACAGTTACAGTTGAATTTGCTTCTGCTTTCCCAGTAACAACTTTATCATTATCATCTACTTTCTTTACTGTTGGCTTGCTTGGTGCGACAACATCTACTACAGTTACCGATGCACTTGAACTCACATTCCCTGCACTATCTTTAGCTGTGATTGTCAATTTAGTGCCTGCTTTTTGAACTGCTATTTTAACAGAGAATGTTCCTTTAGATGTTGCTTTTGCAGAACCTAACACTTTACTTCCACTTTTAACAGTAACCGTGGAACTAGCTTCTGCCTTTCCCGTTATTACTTTGTCATTGTTGTCAACCTTATTAACAGTTGGCTTCGATGGTTTAACATCGTCTACAAATGCTGTTGCCGTAGCATAAATGTCATATTCTGTATTATCGTCAATGTACTCGTTATCATGGTCTATAACACCCACATAGTATGTGCCTTTTTTAGCTTGATACGCTTGTACTTCAACACCGTTATCATATTCACTACCTAGATATACTAAGTTACTATTTTTAACAAAATCTTTTTGCACAGCAGCAAATACTAGATCAATAACATATGAGTCCGTTAATCCTGCCACTAATAAAACTCCACTACTAGGAACAACTACTTTATGAAAATCCACATCATTTAAAGGAAGCAATTGCCCGATTGTTCCTTTTTCATAAGATGCACTATCTGCTGAATCAAAGTCGTCATTGTACTCAGTTTCAAAAATATAATCGCTACTGGAAGAACTACTTATTCTACCCATTTTGTTAAAACCTTTAACTGAATGTGATTGAGAACCAAATACTTCTTTTTCAAGTTGATTAAACGTTTTAGAATCAATAACACCTTTTTCAAGTGGTTTTTCCACCTGACGTTCAATAGCTTTTCTTGCCAATCCGTTCTCGTTTCCTTCTGCCTTAACAGAAACTACAGACAATGATGAAGCAAATAGACCTACAGCAACCAATGACAAAATACCTTTATTACGCACGATTATTCCCCCTGAATTCGTTATAAAGAACCACTCACTTCACCAATACTAATACATAAGTACCTGAATTACCATAAGTTTCTTTATGTATATTTTGACAAAAATATACATGAAAAGGTCTCCCCACCCTTTCTCCCGGCCCAAAGAAGTCGAACTGAAAATCAACCAAGCGTCAGTTTCCTGCTACCTTTAGGGGTTTCCTGAAATTCGTCGAATATGGTGATCAATTCCAGAAATCATAAAAACCATTCACATTTGCCATGAACAATTCGAAGAGAACAGTGATGAACTGAATAATTCAAAATGGACTTGGTATCTTAGAAACAAGCAAAAGATACTTCTTATACTCAGTATGTCTTTCTGACTTATGTCATCACAATTAGGGAAAAAAAAAAGCCTGAGCATTGTGCCCAGACTCCTATCCAGAAATTACTTTTGGTATGTTGGTTTTTTAATTACTAACAAAACCCAAAAAACCATGATTATTGGAATGAAAAATAAATTTAAATTAGTTCTTTCATCAACGATAATTGAAAAAACATCGTTAATAATTAAACTAACTAAGCTTAATAAAATGCATAAAACCAAAGAATGTATCGTTAATTTCAGCATTTTCACTCTCGAAAAGTCAGGTATGTCAAACATTGTGTTTCCTCCTTAGTTTCGGATATTTTGCCAGTATCCTAGTGCTTTACACGCCTTATTAAATTCAGGTTTCTTTTTACCCCACTTGTGGCAAGCAGAATAATCACCTAATTTATACCAGTCTTGAACTATTAAAGTAGCAGCAGTAATCCCAACAACAGCTCCAAATACAAGTTTTAAAGCTTTTTCAAATCCTGAAGGCGGTGCAGCATGTCTACCAATAAATGACGCTGTGAGTCGAAACATGACTCTAAAGTCACACTATACCTGTATCCAGATTATGAGGTCTTTGTGACTGCCTAGTATTTTCTACTATTATATAAAGTTATCTCGTTTGTCGAGGTCCACCACCCGGATCAGCACTATGTTTGTAATATCTTAAATGAGGTTGGTCTTAAGCTCTAATTAATTGTATTTTTTTAATAATGGTCTACTGGTGCACCTAGGTTATCCAAGTCTTGTGAAATATTTAGAATGATTAAATATCTCCACTCGTTTTTAAGTTTTCCTACGTCTACAACTAACCAATGCTCTAAATTCCCCTGGGAAATCATCTGTATTTCCACCAGGCAATAAAATCTGAAATATTACCATATTAACAGGAAGGTTACCTATTGTCATCATACCTTCTACAATTGACATCAAATCTTTAGGATGATTAAATCTCACTCTAGTAAATTTCTATTATATAATTAAACTAATAAAATAATTCAATATATGTTGGGTACAATCATGGACATAAATGAAAGATTAGCATGAGACTCATTGTTATCTCCTGAATTAATCAGCAAACTGAAAAACTTTTCAGATAATACAGACATGCCTATCCCGGAATTATTAGAAATATCTGTATCGTCTCTCACAGAAAAGATGAGCAGTCCTGCCGAACTAAATATTGGACTTAATAATAAGGAAATGATTTTAAGAAAAAAAAATCATCATTAATCAAAATAAAGAAGTATTAAATAAATAGATACAAAAAAGCACTTTACCATTTAGGTTAAGTGCTTTTTTTGATTGATGAGTTCCTTGAGTTAAATATTTTTACATTTCAAGAACATTGAAATAAACATTCATTTTCTTTGGTTTCAAAATCAATTTAAGGTTAACCTCACTACATGACCAATCCATTATTCTACTAACAATATTCCGTCGGCAATTGGACGTTCACCTGTTGCATCAGATGGTCTTGTGACTCGATCATCCCCAACTGTCATGGTCGTCGATCCGCCGCCATCAAGATTGATGGCATCGACGGCTCCTAATGACTTCATGATTTTCGCACTTTCTTCAAAATTAGCCCCCACACTCCATCCGGGTGCGCGTCCATCGATGGTGACAAATAATAGATTGCCATTTTCCTTGATTCCTGCAAGCGTTCTAGGATTACGACGTTCCCCAAAACGATAATAAAACCCAGGATCTTCTTCCCAGTGAAAACCTTCCTCTACGGCATTAATGGAAATTTTTCCGTTTTCCAATAATCGAGGACCTCCATTTATCATGCTGGTAGTTTGGTCTAATTCCATTTGCTTTCCATCACCAACGATTTCACTCTTCACCTGAATCTTCATCCCTTGTTGGGCATGCTCACGAAGCCACTCTGCTGCTTCCCCCGTTCCCGCAAGAACAGAACCGCTGCTTGGAATGTCTCCCCCACGATGGTTACGAATTTCCACCACTTTTCCGGCATGATTTACTACCACTTCCACACCGTTGCCCGATTCTGTCTTTTCTCCAAATACGGAAGTATATTGGATAAGTTCACTTTCATCCTTACAAGTAAAATCATGTTTCGGCCGTTCTGTAGTGGTATCCCCTCCAACACCGCCACAATTGCGGATTAATCCTGGCTTCCGGTTTAATCCATCCACTTCTCTAACTGCACCATCAGATGAAGTAGCCTGAATTGAAGTGGAAACAGAAGCAATGTCTGCCTTCTTTTCAACAGAAGATAAAATCAGAGCTGAACGGCCATTAATCGCTTCACTGACAAGCTGTCCATTGCTGGCAAATATACCGGCAAGATCGCCTGGTGTTCCATCCTTTTCTCCTACAACAAAGTAACCGGCATTAACTCCTGCAATGCCATCATTTCTGTCAGCCATTTGGGTCAATGTTTCTTTCCCTGTCACAGCATCATTTGCTAATTCAGGCACCAATTGCCCTTGAAATTGATCCTGATCCACTTCAAGGACGTTTACTACCCATGGTCCTGTCGTTTTCTCTCCGTCCTCACCCGTATACACATTCCGGAGACCCGTATATCCCTTTTCCGATAACCTTTTTCTCATTTCGGTTGCGTCCGCTTCCAGCTGATATTGGCCGACGCGAACTATGTATCCAAGTGGATCTTTTTCGCGATCATCCATGGCCCGATTCTGTTCTCTAATGATACGAGCATTTTTGAAACCATCCTTCTTTAAATTTGCCAACAAGCTTTTTGCCTGTTCATGTGTTTCTACAAATGCCACATCCACTGTGAAAAAGTCTTTTGAAGATGTTTCACCACGATTGATTTTGGTATACGTAACTCCTGGTGCTGGATTCATTGAAGTTCTTTGCTCATGTAAATTAGGTGTTCCCAGCGGAAGCACATGATTTTTCATTTGCACTTGTGATTGAACATTCGAATTTGCTTGAACTAGAGTTTCCGGAATGGTATTTACGACCATCACAGAAGCTAAACTAATAGAAGCGATAGGCAAAATAGCCTTATTCCATAAATTCTTCATTTTTTCCCTCCAATAAAGTTATGTCATCCTTTAACTTTATTGTTTAAATATTACGGAAATTCAAAAGAACTATTATATTTCAGTCAATTTTAAGTGAATAAAAATGAGTATAAATACTCGATAAATATTACAATTCACATTTGTGAGAGGACAGAATTTTGGATATTTTCTCTTTGTACATAGTAAATCAACCTTTACTTTTAACAAAGCCTTCACCTTGCTTTGCTACTTGATCAGTGGATATTATAAAATGGGATTATCTTGGAGGTGAAATTTAAGGAGATAGTAAAAAAAAACGTGTTGTTGATGCCCACCATTTTGTCGGTTATCAATGTGATCTGCCTTGCTTCATTCCTCATTGGACTTAGTTCTATGAATTACCCAATTTCAAGGATTTTAACTGACCTTGGCTTGTTATGCCCATTGATCGCAACCTTATCATTCTTCTATTTAGTAATTAAAGTCAAAGGAATAAAGCATTCCGCATTAAAGTACTTTCATATCGTAAATGCGGTTACATTTCTTGTCCCGATATGTATTCTTACTTTTCTTATACTTCGATTCTTAAACGATTGGGATATTTACTTTTAAAAAACTGCTATTATAAAAATCCTTTTTCATTCATACAAAAAAAGCCCTCATTTTTAGGGCTTTTTGCTAAGGTAATTGCTTCAAGCATTATAGTTCTATTCCATTTCATATATCATCCAAATAATTTTGCAAAGGTATTTTCACCGGCGATCCCGTCTGCAGGTATTCCCGTGGCCCTTTGAAATGCCTTGACCGCTATTTCCGTTCCGCTTCCAAAGATACCATCTATGCCATGCGGATTATGTCCTTCCATATAAAGTGCTGCTTGTAGGATATAGGTGATATTCCCTTTCGCACCTTCCCTAACATTAGGTGAAGCCGCTTTTGTTTGGGGTCCCCATATTCCATCCACATTAATCTTTGCACCATATTGTTTATTCAATTCGGTTTGAAAACCCTTGATCAGCGCTTTTTTAGTATTAGGACCATAATAACCATCAACATCTATTTTTGCATTATAACGGCTATTTAATGTCCTTTGAATGGACTTGATAGTCTGATTGCCGCTGTCCTTTGCAGGCGTATCTTTTACAATGACATCGGATTCGACTTGTGTTGCTGGTGGTGTGGTTCCATTCACTTTTGATATCAGTCTAGGCTTTGCTCCCGCTTTTAACTGAGAATAAGTTAGTCCACCCGTCATATCCAAGTGCGGATAATCTTTAAAGCTTGACCAATCCCCTCCCCATGCAAAGCCCAAGGATTTACCAATTGCCGCTACCCGTTTCCATTTTGAATCAACTGTCCATATGGCTTTCTTCCATCATCGCTGACTATGAAATAATCTATGGCTAGTCCATAATTATGGTAAGATTGACCTGGCATCGCGTTGGTCACTCTCGGTTTCGATAAATCACTATAGTTTATACCATCGTAGTTATAACCTAGGCGACCTTGACCATATAGCTTTGCTTGCTCTTCCATAGACCGATAACCTGCGCTGATTTGAACGAAAATACCTTCTTGGTATGCCCGTTTAACCATTTCCAATGCTGATTCTTTTACGACTGGATGAATACCGCTGCCCATATTCTTTTCCGAACGATCCAATAAAGTTTCTAATTTAACTGTCAATTTAACCACCTCCTATAAATAGATAAATTGAATTAAACAACCACATAATCAGTCAATACTCTTCTAAATCCCTCATTTCTCTGCTCTCTACAATATGTTTTCTAAAAAGAGTTTACACTCTAGAACAGATTAGACTTTCAAAAGGCTAATGATCAAGGAACGTTGTCGACCTTTTCCGGGTATAAGAGGTTCTTGTAAACGTAAGACTAAGAGTTTCCTAAAGTCTTGAAACTCCACGAAGTGTATACCTCTCCCCCCATTCCTGTTCAATATACTTCGACACTAAAGAAAGGGTCCAATTGTAAGTTGTAGAAATTCCAAGATCATTGGGAGTTTGATAAGTGACTACTTGAACATGTGGTGCACCAGGAGAGTGTCCCATTTTAAAACCATCAATTCCGCCTTTTTTATAAGCATTGATGTAAGAGGAGATGATTTTAAGACTCCGCTTCGAGTCGATTTTATGCCCAAAATGTTGAAAAATAATCCCTTAATTCACAACAAGTGAATCATAATAGATTCTATTCAAAATTCAATAATTCTTAGTTTAATCCAGTTCATTTTAAAGCAATTAATTTTATCCTACTGTCTTTGTAAATCATTAGATTGATGTTTATTCATTTTTATTAATAGATCTTATATGATTGTTTGAGGGAATATTGAGGTTCCTCGTACGTACTGACCAGCAAATCTAAGACTATGAAAACCTATCATTACTTACCAGGGGCTTCTTCATATTACTTAATTCGTTAAAGCAGCCAGGATAAGTAATACCTCTCCAAGATCCTGGATTGAAGGCTGCTTTATTCCCGATTTAGAATATAAAAACCAATCAATTTAGGGGTGACAGAACTTTTAAGGTAAATAGATGCTAAGACAATTTTCTGTTCAAGAAAATCCTGATAAAGTTAAAGATATGTTCCTCAAATATTGACTTATTGGATATTTTTACATAATTACACCTACTTATACTTTTTTTATAATACTAGTAGATGATATTAAAAAAAGTCTGATCTCATTTGTAGCGATTTAGTACTAAAGTGCAATTCTTTAATTCGAATAAGGTTAGTGTTAACATATAGTATGTATATCTTCTAATGAAGGAGCCAATTATGAATCCCAATATTTTATTACGTAATAATGTAAAGATTAAAGGTAGTGGTACACGACCAATGATATTTGCCCCAGGTTTTGGTTGTGATCAAAATGTCTGGCAATTAGTTGCAAAAGACTTCGAAGATGAATACCAAATTATCCTATTTGACTATGTTGGGTCAGGTAATTCAGATATAAATGCATACAACGTGGAAAGATACAGTACTCTTGAAGGGTATGCACAAGACGTACTTGATGTATGTTCGGCTTTAGACCTAAAAGATGCTATATTTGTTGGACACTCTGTTGGATGTGTGATTGGCATGCTGGCATCAATTAAACATCCTGAATATTTTTCTAAACTTGTTCTGGTTGGTCCTTCCCCTTGCTACCTGAATCTCCCTAATGATTATTACGGAGGATTTGAGAAAGAACAGCTTTTAGGATTGATTGATATGATGGACAAAAATTATATAGGCTGGGCAACCGCCTTTGCGGGAACGGTAATGAATAATCCAGATCGCCCAGAGCTTAAACGGGAGCTAGAGAATCGTTTTTGTTCTACTGATCCTATTATCGCTCGACAATTTGCGGAGGTTACCTTTTTTGCAGACAACCGTAAAGACTTAGCAAAAGTTAAAGTACCATCACTCATTTTGCAATGTTCTAATGATGTTATTGCTCCGTCAGCGGTAGGTGATTATATTCATAAGCATCTTCCTCATAGTACATTGAAATTGATGAAAGCAACAGGACACTGTCCACATATGAGTCATCCTGAAGAGACGATATACCTAATCCGTCAGTATTTGGATGAATTTCCGACAAACGATTTACAGAAAGGAATGGGTGTGAACTTTTGTGAATGTACAATTAAATGAGGCACCCTGCGGATATTTGACTTTATCAGAAGAAGATACTATTTTATCCGTTAACCAAACCTTACTTAAAATATTGGGATATAATCTCGATCAATTGAAAGAGCAGCATATTAATTTTATCCTTTCGGCTTCTGCTATACTCTTTCATCAGCTTTATCTGGTTCCTCTGATCAGGTTAGAAAATCACATTGAGGAAATATATATATCCTTAAAGTCTGTAGATGATGAAGAAATACCTGTGTTACTCAACGCTGTTCGAAGAAAGAGAGATGGAAGAACTATTATTGAGTGTGTGGTGATTCCCATGCGAAAAAGAAACGAATTAGAAAATGAGCTTCTACTAGCGAAAAAAGAGGCAGTGACAGCTCTAAATGCTAGGAATAAGGCTTATTCTGATTTAGAGAATGCTCATGAAACGATGAAAATGCAAAAGGATAAACTTATTGAATTGAACGAAACAAACGAAAAATACAAAGTAGATACAGAAAGAGAAATGGAGTTTGCCAAAAAAATCCAAGAGACACTATTAACTGTTCCCATTATTAATGAACATCTTGAAATTCAAGCGTATTATAAAGGCTCCAATCAATTATCAGGTGATATTTATGGATTTTACCAAATTGACGCCCGACGGTATGGCCTTATCCTACTTGATGTGATGGGGCACGGGCTTTCTTCAGCTCTAATTACCATGTCACTTCATTCCATATTTCAGAGATTAATTTTAAAAGGTTCTGAAGTAAGAACTGTGATGAAGGAATTAGATGATCATCTTCATTCTTTATTCAAAAACACAAGTGAAACTTCTCATTATTGCACAGCTGTCTACCTTTTAATCGATACTGATAAGAGAGAAATTAAATATATCAATGCAGGCCATCCTTCCGTTCTTTTACAGGATATAAACGGAAAACAATATCACTTGCGTTCTAATCGGCCTCCACTCGGGATGTTTGAAGATATAACTTTTAAAGTAAATACCCTTACATACAATAAGGACAGTAAGCTGTGCCTTTATACAGATGGAGTTGAAGAACCTCTAGGTTCAGACCGTTTATGCTCATTGTTAAAGACCTATTCGGCTGCCCCTATATCTACACTTAAAGAGGAAATTATACATTCGCTTAGAAATGAAGAGGGCACTGACCAACGTAAAGATGACCAATGTCTTATTTTAGTTAACCTAAAATAAGACATTGGGGTTGTGCTATCCGTTACATAAACCAATACAGGTTGCAGTTAACTTATTATGGGTAGCTTCTATTTTTTACGCAAAATAATTATTAAAATCACGTAATATAAATAATAAAATGACAGCTTCCAATCCAAAAATCATCCAGCTCCCAGTACAATTCACCAATCCACAACCAACTTTCCATTAATCCCCATTCACTTTGTTCCATTTGCCTTCCAATCCTTTCCATCATATAATGGAGCTATTAAAGCTGATGGGGGAATGCAAATGAACGATGGTAGAGATCCATTTGTTTCTTCACTCGCTTCTCATTTAAACATGAGACTCACTCGTTTAGCAGATGAAAGGGGTATCCCACTGGAAAGATTGTTGGATAAATCCGTCGAATTGTTACTAGAATATATGGAAGACAATGAATTGATCAATGATCATGTTAAGTTAAACAATGTGGAAGCCATTAATAAAAATAATGAAATCATTCAGCAAAGCAGGCAAATCCTTAAGAAAGATTAACTGATGAACACTTAGCCACCAAGGTTAAGTGTTTATTCATCTTTATATGATTGTATAAATCAGGCTCACATCTATCACCATTATCTGCGTGTCAAAATAAAAAAGGCAGCCACTAGGACTGCCCTGTAGAACAACTGCCTTACAGTTGCTTCATTCTTTTAGTGATTAATACAAACGGTGCTAGTTTTTTTTGCATTTTTTACATTTACAACGCTTTCCAGGAAACCATATTGTACTGGGGTCATTGTTCTCAAAACATTTTTCTACATAACAACAATTTATCTCCATCCTAACACCCTCCTTACTATTGTATATGCATGGACTAATGGAAGGTGTGGACAAGTTGCTAAAAGTTTAGAAGTGAATGCGAATTATTTTTATTTTCATGTTTCTGGACAATTTCCAATGTATGTGGAAGCAAACTGAAATCCCCCCAAGTTTTATGGCCTGGAATCACGATTTTCGCATCATTATATACATACATTAAATTCTTCATCGTATTTGGCCATGCTTCCATGTTAGCTTCATCAATGATCCCGGAATTTTTTTGTTCCAGCGCGAAAATCATATCACCAAATAATAAGTTATACTTTGGAAGCCATATTGTCATGTTATCAGAAGTATGGGCTTTTCCCAGGAAGTATGTTTCGATTTTCATATTTCCAACTTTTAAAGTTGATGCCATTGAATCCAGGGAAGGATCGGGCATAGGATAGTTGAACTCTTTTGCCAATCTTGCAGTTTCAGGAGTACTTATTGTTTTTATTTTTTGATCCAATAATGTCTGTATACCCCCAATTCTATCGTATTTGTGGTGCGTAATTATAGCCAGCTTTACAGGTTTTTTGAATTCCTTTTTAATCATATCCAATAATTGCTTTGCCAGCGTATCGTCCCATGTTGCATCGACTAAGACGATTCCTTCTGAAGTATTAAGAACCAAACCATTCGCACCAATCTTATTACCACTGATTTCCGTATAGGTTGTATGAACCCATACATCTTTTTTTATTTTAGTTAAAACCACTGTTCCATCTTCACTGGTTATAACCGTTTGTTTTGATTTGAATTCATGAGCTGAAACCGGTGTCGAAATGTTTAAGAGTAAAAAACAAACACTTGCTAAAACGATTAAAAATCCTTTTTTTAACTTTTTCATATAATTCTTCCTTTCTCTACTATATTTATAGAATTATATACACTTCCAAATTTTAGTTTAAAGATACATGACGTTCTATTAATCGCAAAACAACAGCTCCTCTGCTACACGGAGGAGCTGTTGCGAATTTGCTTTTAGGCTTGTGCTTCATGGATTTTCTGTTTTTTTGCCGGTTTCCAAAATTCTTCGATTTCCTCGAGCGTTTTGTTTTTGGTCTCAGGGATGATTTTCACGACGAAGATGAAGCAAATGACGTTAATCGCAGCGAATATCCAGAAAGTTATCGCGCCGCCTAGCCCATTAAGTAATATCGGCGTGAATTGCCCAATTGCCCAATTCGCTCCCCATAAGAACATCGTAGTCAGCCCTACTGCACGCGCCCTTAAATGGTTTGGAAAAATTTCGGGTATCATGATCCATGGTATAGGACCCATCGATACGCAAAATGCACCTGTGAAACCCATTATTAAGATAATTAACAAGGGACCATTGTTTATATCGAAAAAGAAAACGCCTCCAATCAGCAGCATGAAAAGAGCCATGAAGGCAGAACCGATTGCCATGAGCTTCTTACGACCGATTTTATCGATGAAGATCACTGCTGCTACAGTGGCAGCCACTTGCATGAGTCCGACCAAACTAGTCGCAACGAATTCTGTGTTATTCTCGAATCCTCCCATTCTGAAAATTTCCGGCCCATAGTATGTAATCGCATTCATTCCTATCACTTGATTGAAAAGAGCAAGAAAAATCCCCACTCCAAGTGCTTTCCTTAAACCTGGCTTGAACAATTGCATCATTGATAGATTCGTTTCGGAATCAATCGATTTTTTAATGGCCTTAAGCTCTTCTTGGCCTAATTTTTTCCCATTAATCTTAGATAGCACAAACAGTGCTTCTTGGTCTTTACCCTTTTGAACCAAATACCGGGGACTTTCTGGAACAAAAATCAACGTTACAAAAAAGATGAGGGCTGGTATCACTCCATACCCCAGCATCCACCGCCATCCAGTTTCCACTCCCCATTCATGTGTACCGGAACCGGCAACCATCAGATTAACGAAGAATGTGGCTGATATCCCGATAATCGTGAATAGTTGGTACATGGAGGATAATCTTCCACGAATGGCAGCCGGGGCACATTCGGTAATGTACGTGACAGCTAAGGCTGAAGCAAGTCCAATTCCTACACCGCCAAATATCCTGGCCCCAATTAACATCTCGACCGAAATCGTGAAAGCGGATGCAATGGCGGATATGGCAAAAAACAAGGCCGCCAACATTAGTATTTTCCGTCTTCCGAAGGCATCGCTTAAATACCCTGATACACTGACCCCTAAAATACCGCCTACCATGATACTGGATATGACGAATCCTTCCATGGCCGGTGACAGATCGTATAACTCTTGTAAAAAACCGATGGCTCCCGAAATGACTGCGGTATCATAACCATAGAGTAAACCTGCCATCCCTGCCGCTGCAGAGATAATAACAATATACCAAAATGAATTTTTGTCCCTTACCTTACGATTCCCCATTTTTAGTTCCTCCCAGTCTTTTATGCTTCCAGTTTTTATGTAATATTCTGAATACTGAAACTATAGCCATTGACAATGGAACCTGTTACTTTCCTTCTCCCGCAGATAGTAAGAAGCTAACTGAATAACTATTTTCAGGAAGCGCTTTCTTTAATCGAGTTTATAATTTATACGTATAAATGTCAACACTAAAAATTAGTCTGCAAAAAAATGATACCAATCGCCGATTGGTATCATTTTTTTACTTTTTTCGTAGAATCCCGCTTTACTAGTTCAGGTTCGTAGACAATCGATTCGATGTCCTTACTTGTCTGCGATCCGATTAACTTAAGAATCATGTTTCCCGCATCTGTGCCCATCTGTTCTTTCGGATGTTTGATCGTCGTTAATTTGATATCAAGCATTTTGGCGATCGGTGAATCATCATATCCTATGACGGATAGTTCATCCGGAACGGCGATTCCTAATTCTTTCGCAATGGAAATCACCAGGAAAGCGATTTGATCATTGTAGCAAACAATTCCAGTTGGCCGATTGGATTGTGTCAGGACGGTCCTGATACGGTCGGATAATTCCTTTTTCTCTTCATTTGTTTGGAAGGTGATGAATTGGCCGGGAGAAGCAAGTGAAGGCTGTTGCTGATATGCGGCAATAAATCCATTCATACGGTTTACCCCTTGCTTATCATCCGTTTTAAATATCCCTAATATTTTCACATGGCCAAGCGTTAGAAGGTGTTCCGTGGCCATATACCCCCCTTTAAAATCATCAACGACGAGAAACGGGAAATCCATATCCTGATAAGTGGAATTAATCATTAAACATGGGATATCATTTTTCTTTATATTTTTGTACATTCCAATATTCTGGCTGGGAAAGGAACTTTTTGTCGGTTCGATTATCATGCCATCGATCGGTTGGGATAATAGATTTTCCAAGCTCTTCCGTTCTATTGCTACATCATTGTGCGTACTGGCAAGAACGAGTGAAAATGAATGCTCCGATAAGACCTTTTCAATGCCGACGATGATGTTGGGAAAAATATAGTCAGCGATATGGGTCGTTAAAACGGCAATGGTTTTCGTTGGTGCCTGATTGATCCGTTTATCCTCCCAATCCGCAACGAATATCCCCCCGCCTTGAATGCGATACAGATAATTCGCCACTTCCAAATCTCCAATTGCCCGTCTGATCGTGTGTCTGCTGACATTAAATTTATCCATTAATTGCGTTTCAGTCGGTAATTT
Organism: Peribacillus sp. ACCC06369; assembly: GCF_030348945.1. Classification (NCBI taxonomy): domain Bacteria; kingdom Bacillati; phylum Bacillota; class Bacilli; order Caryophanales; family Bacillaceae; genus Peribacillus; species Peribacillus sp. ACCC06369. The sequence continues at coordinate 2,533,946 of NZ_JAUCEN010000002.1, read as the reverse complement.
ATCATGAGGAAGAAACTGTTCCTTGAAAAGCCAGGACTTAATCTCTTCTATTACAATTTTATATTTCGGTAACATGGTATCCCTCCGTAAATCATTACTAATATCATACCTATTTACTTCATTGATTACAAGATAACCATTGAAACGCTTTATATTCATTAGTACAAAAAACTTAATTGACATTTGTACGTATAAATATTATATTAGCTTCATAGAAAACGCTTACTCGAAAGGGAGGATAAAATGCGTGGTAAATACTCAATTGGGGTGGATTTCGGTACCTTGTCAGCTCGAGCCGTAATTGTCAATCTTGACAACGGGGATGTTATAAACTCAACCGTTAAAGACTATCCTGACGCGGTAATATGCAATCATTTACCTGGTACAACTATTCAATTAGGAAAAGATTGGGCCCTTCAAAATCCTAGGGATTATGTAATTTGCTTGATTGATACAGTCAAGGAAGCGGTCTCCCTAAGTCATATAGCTAAAGAAGATATCATTTCCATTGGGGTGGATTTCACTGCATGCACAGTATTGCCTGTGAAAAATGATGGCACTCCTTTATGTGAAATCCCAGAGTTCAGGAATCGTCCGCATGCATGGGTGAAACTGTGGAAGCATCATGCAGCACAATACGCTGCAGATAAATTGAATCGCATTGCCCAAGAACGGAACGAACCGTTTTTGGCCCGATATGGCGGTAAGATCTCCTCTGAATGGATTTTCCCGAAACTGATGCAAATCGTTGATGAAGATCCGGAAATCTATCAAGCTATGGATCGTTTTATTGAAGCTGCTGATTGGATCACTTGGCAAATGACAGGAAAAGAAACACGTAATTCCTGTACTGCCGGTTATAAAGCTATGTGGAATGAACATACCGGATACCCGGATTCCTCTTTTTTCAGCGCTTTAGACCCTCGCCTTGAACATGTCGTTTCTGAAAAATTAAGTGAGGAACTTCTTCCTGTTGGTTCGAAAGCTGGTGAATTGACTGTTGAAATGGCTCACGAAATGGGACTTTTACCTGGAATCTCCGTATGTGTGGGAAATGTCGATGCACACGTTTCCGTTGCTCCAACCGGAGTGATCACTAGCGGAACCATGCTTAACATAATGGGCACTTCAACTTGTGACATTACACTTTCCGATAAAGAAGTGCTTGTGCCTGGAATGTGTGGGGTCGTGAAAAATGGTGCCGTTCCTGGTTATTATGCTTACGAATCCGGGCAAAATGCAGTCGGGGATATCTTTGCATGGTTTGTCGATAATCAAGTTCCCCCTTCTTATTTTAAAGAAGCCGATCAAAGGAACATCAATATTCATCAATTATTAGAAGAAAAAGCAAATGAATTGGCCATAGGCGAAAGCGGTCTGCTTGCCCTTGATTGGTGGAATGGTAATCGATCTGTGCTTGTAGATACAGATCTAACGGGCTTAATTCTTGGAATGACCCTCAGCACAAAACCTGAAGAAATTTATCGAGCCTTGATTGAGGCAACCGCCTTTGGAAAAAGATTGGTCATTGATACGTTCAAAGCCTCTGGCGTTGACATCAACCAATTGATGGTTTGCGGTGGATTGCCTCATAAAAATCAAATGCTCAACCAAATATATGCAGACATTACCCAGAAAGAAATATCCATTGCCACTCACCTTCAGGCCCCCGCCATAGGTGCAGCGATGTTTGCTGCGGTAGCTGCCGGACAGGATGCCGGAGGCTTTACTAATATCGAAGAAGCCGCAGCAAGGATTGCCCGTATCCAAGAAGAAAAAGTGAAGCCGATTCCTGAAAACATGAAGAAATACAATGCTTTATATCAGGAATACGTTAAGCTGCATGATTATTTCGGCAGAGGTGCAAATGATGTAATGAAAGTGCTGAAAACTCTAAAATCCAATAGTGGAAAAGAGGAATCGTTAATATGCTAGAACAATTAAAACTGCAGGTATATCAAGCAAACATGCTGCTTCCGCAACATCAACTCATTACCTTTACCTGGGGAAACGTAAGTGCTATCGACCGGGAAAGCGGACTGATTGCCATCAAACCCAGCGGCATTGAATATGACAAACTTCAGCCTGAAGATATGGTGATCGTGGACTTGGAAGGAAAAATAATTGAGGGAACCTATAAACCTTCCAGCGATACGGATACACATATCAGGCTTTATCAAGCGTTTAAGGATATTGGCGGTATCGTTCATACCCATTCTCCTTGGGCAGTTTCCTTCGCGCAGGCTGGCTGCGGCATTCCCGCTGCCGGGACGACTCAAGCCGATTATTTTTATGGGGATATCCCTGTAACCAGAGCCATGACACAGGCTGAAATCCAGCAAGACTATGAAAAACAAACCGGTGATGTGATTATCGAAACATTCACCGAGAATCATATTGACCCCAACCGTGTACCAGGCGTCTTAGTGAATGATCATGGTCCTTTCACGTGGGGAACCGATGCAAAGAATGCTGTACATAATGCTGTAGTGCTGGAAGAAGTGGCAAAAATGACTTACCATTCCCTTCAGCTTAATCCGCACGATATTCGCATGGACCAAAATTTATTAAACAAGCATTTTAATAGAAAGCATGGACCTCACGCTTACTATGGCCAAGGTAAATCCAAAAAGGACGGAGTGAATGATTATGTTAAAAATTAAACAAAAAGAATTCTGGTTCATTGTAGGCAGTCAAAGTCTATATGGTGAGGAAGCATTAAAAGAAGTGGAAAACCATGCAATGGAAATGGCAGAAAAACTCAATCAATCCGGCAATCTAGCTTACCCAATCCAGTTCAAATCCCTGGCCACATCAGCCGATGAAATCACTGCCATCATGAAAGAAATCAACTACCAAGATAAGGTCGCAGGTGTAATTACTTGGATGCATACATTTTCTCCAGCAAAAATGTGGATAACCGGAACAAAATTGCTTCAAAAACCACTGCTACACCTGGTAACTCAATACAATCAAGAGGTTCCTTGGTCTACGATCGACATGGATTTCATGAATTTAAATCAAAGCGCACACGGAGATCGTGAATATGGTTTTATCAATGCGCGACTAAAGAAAAACAACAAGACCGTTGTCGGTTACTGGAAAAATGAGGACATCCAACAAGAAATAAGTGACTGGATGAATGTCGCTATCGGGTTTTGCTACAGTTCACAGCTAAAAGTAGCTCGGTTTGGTGATAATATGAGGCATGTTGCCGTAACGGAAGGTGACAAGGTAGAAGCCCAGATTCAATTTGGCTGGACAGTTGATTATTATGGCATCGGTGATCTAGTGGCAGTGATGAATGGCGTCACAGAAGATGAAATCAATCGAACCTATCAAGAATATCAAACGTTATACGATTTTGAGATCGGGAATAATGATCCCAACTACTTCGAAGAACATGTCAAAGAACAAGCAAAAATTGAAATTGGTCTACGGCGTTTCCTGGAAAATGGCGGTTACACAGCTTTTACGACCAACTTTGAAGACTTGCATGGTATGAAGCAATTACCCGGGTTGGCGGTTCAGCGTTTGAATGCAGAAGGCTATGGGTTTGCTGGAGAAGGAGACTGGAAGACCGCTGCCCTCGACCGCTTGATGAAAGTGATGGCGAACAACGAACAGACGGGCTTCATGGAAGACTACACCTATGACCTAACTACAGGAGCAGAACGGATAATTGGTTCACATATGCTTGAAGTGGATCCCACACTTGCTGCAAATAAACCAAAAATCGTCGTACACCCTCTGGGCATCGGTAATAAAGAAGATCCAGCACGACTTATTTTTGATGGAGCCGCCGGAGAAGGCATCGTGGTCTCGATGCTGGATTTAGGAACCCATTACCGTCTCCTTGTCAATGCCATAAGTACAGTCACATCGGAAAATGAAACACCTCATTTACCAGTCGCCAAAGTGATATGGGAACCGAAACCCAACTTCAAAGACGGCATTAAATCTTGGATCCAAGCTGGCGGAGGCCATCATACCGTACTATCCCTCTCCCTTTCAGTTAATCAAATTGCTGATTGGAGTAAGATGGTCGAGCTGGAAACTGTAATCATTCAATAATGTAAGCAAATGAGGCGCATAGATCAATTATGCGCCTTTAATTCATATAAATAAATTATCTTCGTTTTATAGGATAGACTATTAAAAAGTTTCTCATTTTTATATATCCTAAATTTTTCAACAACCATTTTTCATAACATTTCTTTATTTAATTTTTCAGATTTATGTAATTCTACAAGTAATGAATTTTGATAGTCACTATAACTATCCATATAAGCCCTTATACTTCCGATAATATTTATTTCTTTTATATCTTCATTATTCTCTAATACTTCCAATGCATTCTTATATCTTTTATATATTAGTTGTAAAACACCACTATTTATTTCACTACAATAATCTTTTTCAAGCTTATTTATCACCAATTTTATTTGTTCGATTAACTGCTCTCGCTTATCCATTATATCCACCCTACATGTTTAAAATAGATTTTGTTTTTGAATTCGCTGCAAAGTAATGTAGTAATAAAGAGTGGGTGGTCTATATTCGTCAACTGACTGATTATATAGTATTGAATTATAAAGTAACTCTTTAAGGAAGATAATAACTTTTAATTCACAGTTACTTACCTTATTTTCATAATTTTTAAAATTACTATTATATATAACTAGTAGAAGTAACAAATTGTTGTCCAAAGCATTAATATCTCATAAAAAAACTAACCTTATTAAGATTACTTTGTGATTGGTGGGAATGGTATTGGAGTTGGATAAGCATGTATGTTTTATTACATATTTCATATAGGATTTTCACTAGACTTAGAGCTTAGAAATAGTGAAAAAATTAAGCACGAGGCGCTGGCCGATAAAAAGAAGAGAGCATCTGTAAACTACACAGCTGCCCTCCTGATTTTCTCCAAGATCCATCATTAATCTCGTAATTCTGTACAATGAAGTATTTAATCTACCGGACGGTCATCAAAATCATAGTCTACCGTGCCAGGAGCTACACGTGCATTTGTTAATGCCGGAGTTTCCGGACGGGCAATTTGATACACACTGGCACCAACAATTTCAGCTGCTTGCTGCAATTTTTCTTTCGATATCTTATCCAGTGTATCTGTAGGCTGGTGATACCAAGGCTCTACAGGGGAATGGATAAACAAGGCGGATGGAATGCCAAGCTCATGGAATGGTTGGTGGTCACTCCTGCCCAGCTGTCCATAAGGAATCGCAACATCCATCGTTCTGGCCCCTGCTGAGGAACCCAGGTCCGTCACAAGGTTTTTCATTCCATCAATGGTATACATAATCAAACCACCTGCAGGATTATCCTCGCCAGCATCACGTCCGCCTATCATATCCATTTGGAAGTGAGCCACCATGCGGTCTACATCCTCTTTGGGAAGGGAATCTGCATAGAAGGATGATCCAACGAGCCCTCTTTCCTCAGATCCGAACGTGAGGAAGCGAATTTCAGTGTCAATTGGCGTTTTGGCCAGGATCCTTGCCAGTTCCAGCACAGCTGATACACCCGAAGCATCATCGTTTGCACCAGGGCCGCCCGGGACAGAATCATGATGGGCTCCAACAGTTACGATTTGACCATTATCCTTATTGGCTTTTGGTTTTAGGGAAGCGATGACATTGTAGGATGTCTTTTCGATTCTTTCAGCTTTTCCCACTTCCAGAGTGGACGTGATTTGTTTAGTTTTAAGCTGTTCGACCAACTCTAACCCTTGGGCTTGTGTAATGGCTACAGCAGGTATATTTTGCCCCGCTGATACTTGTCCAAAATTATTTCCTGATGGTGAGTTGTTGTACATTAAAACGCCAACCGCTCCTTTATTTAGGACATTCTGAACCTTTTCAACAAAGGTAATGTCCCCACGTTCAACTAGTGCAATTTTCCCAGATACATTTTCTCCAACTTCCTCTGGCTTTGCTTTTCCAACATTAACAAGTTCGGCCGTTACCTTCCCGCTGATACTGCCGCTAATGGCACGCGGTGTTCCTCCTAAATCACTGTCACCAATTTTCACTTTTACATTTTGCACCGTATCATAGATGGGAAAAGGCTGAACCTTTGTTTCAAAACCAAGACTCTTAAACTGACTTTCTATGTATTTGACTGCACGGAGCTCCCCTTCTGTACCAGCAGCCCTCGGTTGCTCTGATAGATAGGCAATCGTATTATACATATTGTCCGCACTAATTTTTTTGATAACTTTGTTATCAAAAGCTGTGTCAGACTGGGCATTTGTTGCCCCGTTTGTTTGTGCGAATACTGTACCAGTTGATAGAACCATACCCGCAGCTAATAGTACTGTTAGTGATTTTCTATACATATAATCCCTCCTTCTTCATAATCTTCCTAATTATGTATTTAACTGAATATTTTGTAAATGAGTCATTAGTCTTTAAATTCCTACTATCAATTGATGTCTGACACCCGCTCTTGTTTTAGGATGCTTCAGCATCCGTTGGCAGGCTCGATGCCTGCCTTATAATCAAGAAAAAACGTAGGTTTTTTCCTTCCATAATATCAATACCGGTTTCATGTTCCATTTGTTCATCATTAAATGCAAATTGTCCATCATTATTAACTTTTGCTTGTACTTCTTCAGTATCATTAAACGCATACTATTATTGGATTAATTTTCTATTTTACCTTACCCTGAAACCATTGTTAAAGATAGTTCCCTTCTTTCCTCTACTCTCGTAATACACTGTTCACAGTCATTACAGTCTATTTACAGGACAATAAGAATTTAACACTTAGTGTATTATAAAAATTATAGTGCTCTTTTAATTTTTAACGCTAAAAAGCACTCGTTGCCTTTAGTAGACAATCAAGCGCTTTAAGTTCATTTTCTAAATAAAACATTAAGTTTCATGTTTTTATGGTGACAGTATGACATCTATGAGGGGTCCTATCTATTAAAATGTTATCCCGCCCTATTCTCGTTCTTATTGCCTAATATTAAAATTACATTGACACTCCTTGAAGGTACAACCTAGATGAGTCATGAATTCAAATTAGAGCATATCTTTAACTGGAAACAATTTAAAGGTTGTTATTTTTAACTCCTCAAACCACTCATTAGCAATATGATGGGCCGTTTTAATATCGTCATTAGTATATACTAAATCATACTTGTATTCAGCTTTAAAGTTCCCACTCTTAACATCATATATTAATTTCATCTCAGTGGGCATATCTCTTTCATATTCTTTGCACAATACTTTTATTTTTTCAGTATTTTCATTGATAATATCAAGTACCATAAACCCTCGTCCTGCAGACACATCATATCTTTCTTCCCCATTTTCCAATGCATCATTCAATTTATGAGACTTTACATACTTATTGTTAATCAAATAAAAGAAACTGCTCGAAATAATTCCTTCTTCACATGAAGCATAAACATATACTTTATCAGCTCTATCTTCAACATATTCCATACATATGGATATCATATCTGCTTGCAATTCACTAAATATATCTTCAAATTCTCTCATACTACTTTTTCACTCCTTTGATTAATTTTTAAGATTTGCAGAACCAAACTCACAATCAATAGTGTAACTGACTATAAATTTCTCTGGACGCATATCGTTCCCAGAGTAAATTATATTAACATCAACTGTTACTTTTTTGGGAGGTGTTTCTTTTAGAGTTGCAGCCCATATTTCTTCAAGTTTCTTATATTGCTTCAAATTAACATCAGATAATTGCGAAACCAAATTATCAATTTTAGGTGAGCCTCCAAACCTATCACCTGCCAAATGCCCTGCATAGTCTTGACCTTTTACTTTACCTGGTGTATTTTTGCTGTGTGACAATCTGTCTTTTCTTTCTGTTAATTGTAAATTTTCTGTTTCAAATTTTGTAATCCTACCTAAATTATCTGCATATAAGTAATCATACTCTCCAGTTTTATACCTAATATCAGGCTTTAACCTATCTACCATTTGTAAACTGTTGCCCTTTGTCGATAAATGTTTTGACTTCACTTACTCCAGAATTATCTTTACGCGTACCCTTAGGAATAATCTCCCCTGAAACAGCCTCTACTTTGCTATCCTTAACCGTAAATTTCTGATAGGCTTCCTTAATTGTCTGCTTTTCCATTACAACTTGGGGAAGGTTTGGTCCTCCTGCGAGGGAAACTTGTTCCACACTTATACGTTTAGGATTTTCCTTTTTACCTAGTTCTTCACCTATATTTTTTAACGTGGTTTTTCCTGATCTCGCTATATCTGTTATTGTAGCTTGAACCTTCTGAACCTGCTTTTGCGCAAACTCCTTACTGTAAGGAATGAACTTTGTACCACTCGCTACTTTTTTCTAAGCAACCTTGCCTTGAAGTAAATCTGTATGATTTTAAGTCCTTACGGCCTATTATCGGAGGAGCCCGATATGGCGTAAGATGATCCATTTTCATATTTCAACAATGAAAAGACAAAAGACCTTAACTTTTGCGTTAAGGTCATTCAAAAGAACAAGCTCTTCTTGTCCTCCAATATTCATTCTTAAGGTATTCTTCTAAAATATTCTTATCATATTCAGATTCATGTAAAAGACCCAAGGAAGTATATTCCCAAATAACCCTTCTTTCGTGATTATCTGAATCTGATAGATCTTCATAATTATAATCATAATCTTTTCAACTTGATTGGTTCTCCCTTATTCGATTGGTCCCATGAATTGAGTAATCAGATAAATATGTTCAATAAGTTTCACCTTTTTCAGGTTTTCCACTTTATCTGGTCCACCTAATCCAAGGAGAGGGGTATAACCAAAACATTCATCAAAATTTGGTTCTCCATATTTATCAACTGCTTCAGGATAAGGATTCCAATCTAATTCTTCAACAATAAAGCTATTATCATTTAAATCATCTAGAAAAAAGTCAAAACCAGCTGAAATAACATTTACATTCCCTTTTCTAAAATTTAGCAAGTTTAAATATCTTCCTTTTTCCCAAACAATTATATCGCCCATAGATGTAGCAAATAACGGAATAGCATCTTCGCTTCTTATATATACATCTTTTAAAAGTTCTTCAAATACATCAGGGTTTACCAATTTTAAATAACCTTTTAATATACTCCCAAACCCGTATTGCCTCCATATTTCTGTTATTTGTTCTGGTATCTTCTCTTTATATTTATCGATGACTTCTTTATCAATTTTTTCTTCTAATATAAATCCTTCAAATACATTATTTGACAAATTATTCTCCCTCCAATAATTAATTCATTAATTTAACATTTAAATATGTTGATTTTCTTTCTGATTCAACCATGGTTTTTGATAGCTCTCTTATTTGTTCATCTAATACATCTATTCTGTATTTCCATTGAGAACCAATAGAAGAATTAACTTTTTTATCCCCCATCCCACCTATATTAATAGGATTTCCTCCCGCAATTTGATCCGGGTTATGGAGAGCAGCTTGAGTTTCTAACCATTCATTTGCTTTTTTGTTTGCGTCTTGTCTAGACAATCCTTGTTTACGTAATTCTAAAACTTTTTCTTTTAAAGCTTCCTTTCTAGCAAGTTTTTGAGCTGCATTACCTTCTAAAGCTCTTCCTTCTTCTATATATCTTTCTCTATTCTTTAAATACTCTTCATTAGTTAAATCATTCAACCCTTTTTCTTGGTCTTTAACTGTCTTGCAAATTCTTCTGCATTGTGTTTTGGATTTTGCTTGAACATAACCTCTATTTCTGAGATTCTTTGGACATGGTATAACATGCCTGTACCCTTACCACCATCACTCTTCACCGCAAACTTCTGTACTATATCCTTAATAGTCGTTTTATCAAAAGTGACATGCTTGTAGTTGTTTCCATACGCCGTGGCTAACTCTTCGACCCTGATACGAAGAGGTACTTCCACATTACCGATTTGCCGGCCGAATGCTTTTGCCTTCTGAACCTGCTTTTGCGCAAATTCCTTACTGTAAGGAATTAACTTTGTACCACTCGCTACTTTATCTGCGACCTTCGCCGCACCTGCACACCGCCGATTCCGAGTGCCATCAACAGCCCGTTCTGGCGCTGTTCCTCGGTTAGCTGGTTGCCGAACATGTCTTTGCCGGTGGCCGCTTCGCCGAGGCCATTAGCTGCGAGGAGTCCGTACAAATCGCATTTGGTCTTTTGGATGATATGTTAGCTGAGGATTAATTTTCTTTTCTACTTTCCCATAAAGCCCACAACTTGGGGAAGGCTAGGTCCTCCTGCGAGGGAAACTTGTTCCACACTTATCCGTTTAGGAATTTCTTTTTTACCTAGTTCTTCACCTATATTTTTTAATGTTGTTTTTCCTCGATCTCTCTATGTCTGTTATTGTAGCTTTTACATACTGAACCTGCTTTTGCGCAAATTCTTGCTGTAAGGGACGAACTTTATACCACTCGCTATTTTTTTCTTAGCCATCTTGCCTGAAGTAATTCTATATGATTTTAAGTCCTCACGGCCTTTTATCTGAGGAACCGATATGGCTTAAGATGATACATATTCATATCAACAATGAAAAGACCTTAACTTTTGCGTTAAGGTCATACAAAAGAACAAGCTTTTCTTGTCCTTCATTATTCTTTCTTAAGGTATTCTTCTAAAATACTTGTATCATATTCAGATTCAGGTAAAATACCCAAATGAGTATATTCCCAAATAACACTTCTTTCGTGGTCATCTGCATCTGATAGATCTACATAATCATAATCAACCTTAAATTTTCCTGTACTTTCTAAAGTAAAAGTTAAATTGGTACATCGTTCTTGATTATTCTGTTTAAATTCTTCTGATAAGTCTTTTAAGATCTTTATTAACCTCCGCCATGTTTCTCTATGCTCCATTCAACTAATATGTAATTAAGGTATATCATGGATATATATGAGGTTATCATTAAAATTAAGTGATAGAAAATGAACGCTGTCCCTGTCCCCACAGTAATTTCTCCATACAAAATTACTTTACTCCACTCTCCTGGAATTATCTCATTTACAGTTTGAGCTATTTTTTGGTAGTTTGATTCATTCAATTCTTTTACTCTCCTGCTCTAAAAAAGACGCTACCTGATAAGAGTAAAGTTTTGGTTTATTTTGTATAAAAGGTCAAAAGAATTATAACCATGGCTAATAGCTTTTAATATCATTCATAAAAACGAACAAATTGAAGAATAGCATCAGAAAGCGTTGATGATAGTGCTTGGAATCCACCGGGTTCTATATATTAATTGTTGTATTTTCGCACCCAATATTCAGACTTTATTTACTTTGCGACAAATAAATTGTCCATGAACTCTTTAAAATTTCCAGATATCGGTTTAATAAATTCTTTCCTTAATTCATTATCCTCCTCAAAGTAGTCCATGTCACAAAAATAAACTTTACCTTTTTGTTCTCTATCTAAAGATAAACAGATTAAACTATTAGCCGGATCTAATCCTATAGGGAGAAAATCTTTCGGTACAATCCTGCTTTCATTATACTTAATGAAATTACTTTCTAAATTTTCTTCTATTTCACTAGATAAAGGGAAAAATAGTATAATCGAGGAAGTTATTGTTCGATCTTCTGTTTGAAATCTTCTATTTACCGCTTTTCCACCATTATTAGATAATAAAAATTTACTGAAATCTTCCGGTAGTACTAAATTAAATTTTTTCTCGAAATTTTCAAGTTCACTTACTGTAATATTTTTAAATGTATATTCAAATTTATATTCCATTTTATTTTTGCTCCCCCATCTACTTTGTATCTTCTAAAGAATACATTTGCTCTAGCAAATCACTAAATGTATCACACACTAATGATAACGCTTCTTCTTCATGATTGAAGAAAATTATTTTGGGAGAAGGATAATTATTTCGATAATCAAAACATAAGTAGCTTCCAAATGGATCTCTGGCAAAAGGCACAATCCCTTTTAACGTTGGACTAGAAAATAGCTCATAAAACATCCCTATATTTATATCATTATCAGTAAAGCTAATTAAATCATTAAATACTCCCTGTTGCCCTTCACCAAAATTAAAGATATTAGGCTCTGGAAAACCTCCGTTATATCTCATAACACACATTTTGTAGTCATCAGGATATTCAATCTCAAACACTCTTTCAATCGAAGCAATTACACCCTCATCGGGTTTTTCTTCCTCTACAAATAGCCACTTTTTTAATCCCATGTTACCATCTCCAGAATTTCTTTTTTTATAATACCTTTTCTGCCCGATTCACCACCGCCCCATATAGCTCTTCCACCAGTATGTCCGGCTGCTTGGTGTTCAAAATAATCCACAATTTGCATTCTACCTGTTTCCTGATGATGATGCCAAGTAAGTGTTTTAGGAACTCTACCTTCTTTTAACACTTCATATTCTTTCGCTGTGAACTTTTCAGCTAGTTCTGGATTGCTTATAATTTCTTCAGATAAGGTTTTAGATAAATATTCAAATTGTGCAGCATCTGTTTCTAAAAAATATTTTTCTGGTAAGTAAATTTCAAATTTTGATTGAAAAATTGGGTATCCATCTTTGTCATAAATTACTTGATATTCTTTTCCATTTTTGTTTGAAATAAAAGTGTACAGTGTAGTTCCGTCTTCATTACGTTCTTTATATTTATAATTTCTTGGTTGGTTAGGTCTTCTTGTATATGCTGGTAGATTTCTAACTGCTTCAACCATCGCATCGTCAGCCTTTGCCTGGTTTACAGTAGACAGTCTCTTCACCGCAAACTTCTGTACGATATCCTTAATCGTCGTTTTATCAAAAGTGACATGCTTGTAGTTGTTTCCATACGCCGTGGCTAACTCTTCGACCCTGATACGAAGAGGTACTTCCACATTACCGATTTGCCGGCCGAATGCTTTTGCCTTCTGAACCTGCTTTTGCGCAAATTCTTTACTGTAAGGGACGAACTTTGTTCCACTCGCTACCTTATCTGCGACCTTCGCCGCACCAGCCACACCGCCGATTCCGAGTGCCATCAACAGCCCATTCTGGCGCTGTTCCTCGGTTAGTTGGTTACCGAACATGTCTTTGCCGGTGACCGCTTCGCCAAGGCCGTTGGCTGCGAGGAGTCCGTATATCCCGTATTCGGTTTTCTGGAGGAGGCTAAAGCCTTTTGTCGTTTTATAGGCATCGAGTGCGTGGTTCGCTGCGTTGAGTCCTTTGGCCGTTTTGTATAGGGCGCTGCCGCCTTTGATGGCCCGGCCAGCCCAGCCGACGACGGGGATGAATCCAGCGGCGGCCATGGCGCCGGCGGCGATTCGTTCGGCATCGGACAGCTTGCGGCCCGTTACTGGATCGACTCCGGTTGAGGCCCTGATTGAATCATAATATCCCGTGAATTCCCCTGTAAAGGTTTTTGTCGTATCCCAGGCTTTTTCATACCATGGGCGGTTTTCGAGTTCTTCCATTTCATGTTCGATTTTCTGGGCTTCGGCTTGTTGCTTTTTGAAGGTCTGATAGTCTTTCATCTGACCGGCGACTTCATCCTTCACTTGATAGACGTCACTATTCTTGAATGCCGATTGGTTGAACGTCATCGGCGAAACGTTGCCGTCCTGTTTGGTGGCATCAAGCAAGGCGCGGAAGAGGCCAACGGCCACGTTTTCCTGCCCGACGGACACATCATATTCCTCGACCAATTGCCGGTCGACATTCTCGACCTTTGTCACGGTGTCATCCAGTCTCTGTCCGGCCAGCGTGATTTTTTCATTAAAGTCCTTTTGGTTGAACATATCAAGAGGAAGGATATCGTCAATGCTGTTCAGGATTCTTTGAAGATCGCTCGCTTGTTCATCGACAAGCGACTTCGCTTGGTTAATGCCGGTCGAGACTTCGCCATCTAAAAAGGGAACCTCGACCACCGTATTTCCGGATAGATCCGCCTCTTCCAGGCTGGCTGGAATGCCTTCCAAAAAACTGATCTGGGTAGTGAAAAGTTCCATCCAGGCGTCCGCCACCTCGATTTGCGCTTCATAGAAGCTTTTGATGGCGGTGGCACCAGCACCTTGAAACTCATTATCCAAGCTAACGATGCCCTGAAATTCCTTTTTCAGGGCTGCGACTTCTTTCTTTAATTCTTCATATTGCTTGGCACGCGACTTGGTTGCGGCCGTCAATGTCTTGGCTTCATATATTTTCATCGCGGCTGATACCCATGTGAAGACGTATGGGCGATGGCTTCATCTTGTTCTTTTAATAAGTCAATGTTGGCACGGGTATCTTCCACATTTTTCTGGACGATTTTGATATATTGCTCAAAGACCTTCTCCAGGTTCGTTTCCCGATCGATCCACTTCGAGGTGAATTCCAATTTATTGTTGCCAAGTTCGCCTGCCGGCAGATTTCCGAGCGTGACTGTACCAAGTGCCGTCTTCACCTGATCGACTTGCTTCGTTACGGCAGGATGATTCAGTTTGATTGTCGTCATTAAAACAACCGCCTTTTTAAATCTGATATTTTGCTTTCCAGCTGCTCAAATGCCTCTTCGCCTTTACTTAAAAGGTGGTCGGCTTCTTGGGCTATATTCCCCGCTATGCTCAGAAGCGTATTCTCGGCATTTAACTTTGTAATCATCGCTTCGATTTTCCATTGGTAATCGTCATAATCGTCATGAATGATACTGAACATCACATTATAGGCATCATGACGGGCTTCCTGAAAATGATCTGAGCGCTGCCCTGTCCAGCTGCCACCTAGCTCAGGGTCTTTTATTTTCCTGATCTCGTTAAGGCACATACTCTGTTCTCTTATAATATCGTTTTTCGCATTTACCAAACGTTCAATTTTCACATTTAAATCAGCTTTTTTACCGGAGATAGCAGAGTGTATATTACTCAATATATCTGCATATACCATGAAACTCACCTCAAAAACAGTATATTCCTACACTAACTGTCATATTTTTCTTATTTATCATTATAAGGATTATAGTCCGAGAGTTAAATAGGGAAAAATATGCTATTTTATCAGTTAAAAGAGAAGTTTGGCATACAAAAGTTCATACATACCATATTCTTTATACCCTGAATTTTACCAATTTTAAACAATAAGTAAAAAATGTCACCTCGTTAGATCCCCTATAAAAATTTCAACCACTTTATTCAAACTGCCCCAGACTATATCTGTTCATCAAATCACCCTGAACAAACTCCCTGCAAGTGGAAGATAGATGTGACCGTTGAGGATGTATTAGATCTCCAAAAGGCAAATCACCGACAAATTTAACTTCGCCTTCAAAACTCTGTCCGGATTCAGCATCAAAACCGATTACTTTCACAAAGCAAGTTTTGTGTCCGGTTTTCATAAAATCAATTACCGTTAACACATGATTATGTACATCATTCATTCTTTTTCCTCCAACCATGAAAACATTGAGTAAGGATAAGATCATACAAATTATTCTTTACTAACCTTATAAATAAAGAAACCGATCAAAACAATCATCGCTAAGATCGCTATAGGCATTAATATATTGGAAATAGGTACACCTACTTTCCATGAAAAAACTTATTCTTTATTTTTCTATGTATTTTGATTGATCTATTCACCATTAACTATACCTTTATTTAGCTGTCATTGCATGTCTTGACTTTCCAAGACATCACTTATGCTTTTCTTATGTTTCCCAATAAAACGCGAAAGAATGAAACACTTACATAGTAGAAGATATACTCGCCTTAGCATGTTTATGATCGCATATTACGTTAATGTAAGGTCAGCTTTTACACCCCTGAAAACCAGCCCTCTTCTATATAGATTTATAACCTGCTATAATCTAAGGATTGGAGGTGTGAAAAATGAAAGAAATCATCCAGATATTAGCGGAAGTCGTCAATAATCTTCACGATTTCATTTTATTCTTTGTGAGTGACACATTAAATTCAAATGCAACGGACAAAGATCTGCATTTTTGGATAATGGGAATCATCGGTATCATCATATTTTTGTTCGTGTTATTTATATCTAATTTAATTTCCCGGATGCGTTTTGGGATTACGATACTCTCTTTCCTTTATACCTTTACTGTCATGGTTGTTTTAGTATTTGCCATTGAAATACAGCAAGCCCTTACCAGCAGAGGGAATATGGAATTTCAAGATGCGGCTATAGGTCTTTGGGGGTTCATCGTATTTTTCATGGTTTTTGCTGTACTATCATCCATATTCCTTTTAGTGAAGAATTTTTTCAAGCAATCAAAAAAAAGGTAACGATAGGTCACCTTACTTAAAATTTTCCTTATGGACATTCAATCAGGATGATCTTTGAAATTCGGATTTTGCATCGGGAATGATAAACTCTCTGTAGCATCATCTTAAATCAGATTGGAAAGGTTACAGAGAAGCGGATTTGAGGCGGGGTAAAATAAACATATGCTATCAATTACTTCGGTTCACTTTCATTGAATAAATCAATGCTAAACAGATTAAAAGAATCGTCGTCATTAATTCGTTCTTGATCATTTCCGGATATTTCAGAACTATTTTCCCTGCGACGGCGATTTACTTCACGTAATTCCGCTTCCAGAAACTCCGCTTGACCATGGGAAAGCTTGATCGTAATTTCATTATTATTTTGATCATCTGCAGCTTTCAAGAGGACATAACTATCCGCTGCATTACGTAAAGTCACATTGCTTACTGTTAAGTTCATGTTCGCGAGTTCATATCTTGCCTTCATAACGTAAAAAGAACCTCCATCGGAAAATACCGGTTAGAATATTGTATATTAAATATACTCTACTTCAAGATATCTAAATATACAAATCCTTTGTTTGATATTTTAGGTCTATAAAAGCTTCATTCCCTATATACGGAATGACGTTTCAGACTATAGTTTTAAAAAAGGGGCATCTCACGCCATAAAGGTATGCGATGAGTCTTTCTGTCCAAATATTTCTCTTTAATTTGTTTTGTGCCATTCCGGTCAGCTGGCTTGCATGAGAACTATATCCATATAGGTATAAAATTAGAAAATGTTATTTTCATTAGTTATAACTCCCTCCTTAAATAAGACAAGACCGTTTAAACGGTCTTGTCTTCATCGCATTTTTCTTCATATTCAAAATTATGTTTTGTATCTTGTGCCGGGTGTTCTCTTTTAACATCTTCTTTTTTCCCCATTAACATGTCATCGTATGGTGTATACATGTTAGAAGGCGTTTTCTTTTTAAAAATTATTCTGTAACCAATCAGGACTATAATGCCAACTACTATTATTATAAATAAAGAAGAAACCATACATATCCCCCTCAAATTATCTTAATACCATATTATAACATAAGGCATGAGGGGCAATTTCACTATCGTATTCCTTCCATTTCTCTTTCAGCACTATTTTGTCGATTTGTAGAAAACCTATATTTACAACGATTAGGGGCTATTTTTTGCACTTTTCCGTATTGATTCGAGTAATTAGGATAGCGCTTTTTAAACTAGGTATTTAAATGAAGGATGGAACCTTTCCCTATCGAAATGGTTTCATTTGTTTATAATTCTTTCTCGATTGCGCGGGCAATATCGTACGGACCCATGCTTTCATTTGAAACAATGACCGTTTTCATCCGATTTGCCGGATATACCGCAGAATGGAAACTTACACCGGGGTCATATCCCATAATATGATATTTGAATATCCCGTCATTTTTTTTACTAATCCATATACCATACCCATAGTATTCCCCTTCATCTTCCGTAGAAATATGGGGTTCCAATAAAAGATTGGTATATTCTTGATTCAGTAACTGATTGGAAAATAACCCTTCCCAAAACCTGAACATATCTGTTGTGGAAATATACGCCCCTCCATCCGCTCCACCTTTGATCGGAAGGGAATAAACATTCGTTCTCCATGCTCCATTTTCTTCGTCAATGTACCCTAATGCAGTATTTTTAGGAAGCTTGTCCATGGAAAAATAACCGGAATTCTTCATTTCACAAGGCAGAAAGATATTTTTATTGATATATTCAGAAAATTCGAGGCCGGTTAGTTCCTCAACAATTAATCCCAATACAATATAGCTAGCATTATTATAATGAAATCTTCCCCCGGGTTCGAACATCATCACGCCATCTTGAAACATTGGCAGGAAATCTTTTAATCTTTTTATATGGTACATCGGATTTTTCTGCCATAGCTCTTCAAAATCCTCCATCACTTCTTCATCAAAGTAATCAGGAATGCCCGAAGTGTGTGTTAAGAGGTGATGTATGGTTACATTTTGATGAAAATTAGGAAACACCATCGGAAGACAGTCTTGAAGTTTAGACTCAACGCTAAGTTTCCCTTTTTGTATTAACTGGCAAATGGCGATCGCGGTAAACAGTTTACATCCAGAAGCAATTCCGAACCTTGTTTCAGTCGTATTCATAATCTCATCCGATCGATTGGAATAGCCATGTGCTGAGCTATGGATCAGATCATCTCCCACTTTCACACCAACTACACCCGAGAAATCAATTTCCTTGCTTGTTTCTTTAATAAGCCTGGATAAATCCATATGTAGAGTCGACATTTAGTTTTCCCCTTTGCTGGTAAAATTTTTAATTACTGATGTGTTAGCAAAGGTGATAGTAGTGGTCTTGTAAAAAAACACCCGCACCTTAAGAGATGCAGGTGTTAAATTTCTTTAACTAGTCTCGGCTTCACACGTTCTTTTATTTCCACCAAGTATCATAAACGTTTATGGCTTCATTGCGTTTATGTTCGGTTTTTGTATACCATCCTTCGATGATTTCAGCAGCTTCCGTCCTGATTTCCTTGCCTTCAAGGTAATCATCGATTTCATCGTAGCTAACGCCTAAAGCGACTTCATCAGGAAGTAACGGTTTGTCATCTTCTAAATCGGCCGTTGGTATTTTCGTATAAAGACGCTCAGGAGCACCGACGAATTTCAGGATTTCTTTTCCTTGCCTTTTATTTAAGCGGAATAATGGAATGATATCCGCTGCACCGTCACCATGTTTCGTAAAGAAACCTGTGATCGCTTCAGCTGCATGGTCCGTACCAAGCACGACGCCTTTATAAAGTCCGGCTAAATCATATTGTACCTTCATTCGTTCACGTGCTTTGACATTTCCCCTTAAGAAATTCGATAGCTTTTCAGAAACTGCTTCTTCCACAGCTTTTACTGATGCATCCACCGCTTCCTTGATGTTGACTGTAACCGTTTGGCTGGGCTTGATGAATTTTAAAGCCAGCTGCCTGTCATCTTCATCAGCCTGTACTCCATATGGCAAGCTTACAGCAACAAACTTATAGTCGCTGCCATTCGTTTCTTCATTCAATTCATTGACAGCGGTTTGGGCAATATACCCCGCCAGTGTTGAATCTTGACCTCCAGATATTCCAAGTACAAAGCTTTTCAGAAACGTATTTTTCTTCATATACCCTTTTAATAGATCAACACTTTTCCTGAATTCGACTTCAGGATCGATCGTTGGTTGGACAAGTAATTTTTTTACGATTTCTTTTTGTAATGGACGCATTGGCATAGCCCCGCTTTCTAATAAAATAGATTGGTCATTTCGTTAGCATTCTTTCTACATTGGCTTTAACTTCATCTATATTCCTCATTTTATTATCCCAACAATCCTGGCTGAGATCTACCGGGTATTCCTCTGGATTAAGTGCACGAAGGTACTCCGGCCATAATACTTGGAGGTTTTTTTGCGTGAAGGCCTTGATTTCATCTATGGTTGGCAATTCATAAATCAAGCTGCCATCCTTGAAAATATCCACATGCAGATCAACCGCATCGAAATCCGTGACGAATTTACTTAGGAAGGTATGGACAGGATGAAACATTTTTAATTTTTCCTGTTCCTGCGGCTTCTCATATTCCATCGCCAAATAATCACCTTCAGCATGATGGTTCACTTTATTGATGATTCGATATACTCGTTTTAAGCCAGGTGTCGTAACCTTTTCAGGGTTAGAAGAAATTTTGATGGTATCTCTCATATTCCCATCTTCGCCCTCTATTGAAACCATTTTATAAACAGCACCGAGCGCTGGCTGGTCATAAGCCGTAATCAATTTGGTTCCGATTCCCCAAATGTCAATTCTTGCTCCTTGTTGCTTAAGGTTGATGATCGTATATTCATCCAGGTCATTGGAAGCGACAATCTTCGCATCATGGAAGCCTGCAGCATCAAGCATACGTCGTGCTTCTTTAGATAAGTAAGCTAAATCACCGCTGTCAAGACGGACGCCAATGAAATTGATTTTATCGCCCAGTTCCTTGGCAACACGGATTGCATTCGGGATGCCGGAACGCAATGTATCATAGGTATCAACCAAGAATACGCAGTCTTTATGGGAAACAGCGTATTTATGGAAAGCCGTATATTCATCTTTATAAGCTTGGATCATGGAATGGGCATGCGTTCCTGAAACAGGAATGCCGAACAGCTTTCCAGCACGTACATTACTAGTGGAATCAAAGCCGGCAATATAGGCCGCTCTCGCTCCCCAAATTGCAGCATCCATTTCTTGCGCCCGTCTTGAACCGAATTCAAGGGCAGATTCTTCACCGATGACCTGTTTGATACGCGAAGCTTTTGTTGCCACGAGTGTGTGATAGTTCACAATGTTGAGCAACGCCGTTTCTATTAGTTGAGCCTCGCCAAGTGGTGCCTCCACCCGTAAAATCGGTTCATTGCCGAAGACGAGCTCTCCCTCTTTCATGCAACGGATCGCTCCCGTGAAACGGATGTTCTGCAAATATTTCAAAAATTCTTCATCGTAGTGCAGGTCCGTTTTCAAATAGTCGATATCACTTTCCGAGAAGGAAAAGTTTTGAAGATAATGGACAATTTTTTCAAGTCCCGCAAAAATCGCATATCCGCTATTAAATGGAAGCTTTCTGAAAAATATCTCGAAAACTGCCTTTCGGTCATGTGTTTTGTCCTGCCAATAAGTTTGGGCCATATTGATTTGGTAAAGGTCAGTGTGTAATGCGTAACTGTCGTCGTTGTACTTTTTTTCCATGGATAGTTCCTCCCAAAAGAGAAGCATTCGCTTCCCTTCTATTCTGTTGCGTGAATCGTTATTATAGAATGGTGGCTCCAAGAGATCCTTTAAAATGTCCAAGCGCCCAATGGTGACCGGCATCATTGAACGAGGCCACTGCATTTTCATATACAAAGATTTTATAGCCTAGATTATAAGCGTCGATTGCCGTATGCAAAATGCAGATATCTGTACAAACCCCGACTAAATATACATCAGTAATGTGGCGTTCCCTTAGGCGGATATCTAGGTCCGTTCCTGCAAATGCCGAATAACGCGTTTTATCTATATAATGAACATTCTTTTGATTTTTATTTGTTTCATACTCTTCTTTTAACGCCCCATATAGGTCTCTACCCATTGTACCGCTAATATTATGCGGCGGAAACAAATTCGATTCAGGATGTAAGCGGTCTCCTTCTTCATGCAAGTCAATCGCAAAGACTGTGTATTCGCCTTGTTTGATAAATTCCTTTGTTATGCTGACAAGTGCCTTCTCGATATCCTGGCCTGGCTTCCCGCAAGTCAATGAACCCCCGTCTGCCACAAAGTCATACGTATAATCGATATTGATCAATGCCTTTTTACCCATTTCACTATTCCCCCTTAGTAATAAATAGAGTCCATGACAACCTCTGCATTAAATCGGTAAAGTTGTGAAGGCCGATATGAATTACGTTTCGTTTTCTTCTGCATACCCTTTTCATCCAAGACTTTCTCCAAGAACGGGAGTTTAGGGGCTTTAGCATAAAAAAGTGAGTCTGCGCTGATTTTTGCATCATCTCTAGCTGTCAGCAAAACCCGTTGCAGTTCAGAAAGAGTAAATTCATCCGGCAGGAATTTTTGGGCTATCGTCGTTTGCACCATTTCTTTTTTCATTAAGTTCATCGCATCGTTAATGATTGTATGATGATCAAATGCAAGCTCTAATCGTAAGGCTTCCTGTATCGTGAACAATTCAACCTCGGCTGCATCGTCATTCGCTTTTCTTTGATGAAGATACTCTTCCTGGACAATTGCATAAAAAGCATTGGATATGATCCATCCCCTGGGATCGCGTCCTGGCCGGTCATAGACCCCGAAATGCTTGACATGGAATCCAGCTACGCCCGTTTCTTCTTTTAATTCTCGTTTAGCTGCTTCATAGGCAGTCTCGAAAGCATTGACAAAGCCTCCGGGCAAAGCCCATTTATCTCCTTCGACATTTGGGCGTCCTTCTTTATCTTTTGTTGCGCGTTTGATTAATAATAGCTTCAAAAACATTTCAGGCGGGGCTTTCTCTGCCGTTTTCTTCGAAGTTATAGTAAAGATCGCAATATCAGCTGTGTATCCATCTGGAGTAATATATTTCTTTTTTTCCTGCTGAGCCATGGCAACTCTCACTTTCTTTCACTAAGTATGGGATTGAGTAATTAGTAAATCATTAATTACTAATTATAGTACTCTTCCTTGTAAGATTTAGCAACTCAAAATCAGAAAAATTTTCTAATTTTTTTAAAAATCATTTATTTTAACACATGTAAATAGCCCCACCCGTACGTCTTACCCTGGCTACTGATATAATAGATTCTATTAAAAAACTGCACCTCCAATTGTTTGTTGTGTCTAACAATTGGAGGTGCAGTTCATTTTTACTGGTCGACCGTATAATACGAACGCACCCTTTAGTTTAAGTAGAAAGCTTCACAATCATTTCTTTACCTAAAAAATCCAATCCCTGAAATTTATAAGTATATTATAAAAAGACGCCTTCTTATAAAAGAAAAGCGCCCTTTAATGGAATAACTTACATTTATCCTCGTTACTAAGAACCCCTTATTTCTAGTTCAACTAACGCAGTTTAAGAACCACTATATTTTCTAGTTTTTGAAAAGTTAAAAATTCTAATCAACAAGCATTTCATACTCAAAGCCTAAATAATTCCTGGTAAACCGGAATTGAAAACATCGATTAATTGAAGGAATATAGTCTATGTTAGGATTCAAGTCTTTTGACACAGCTACATCCATTCATTTTGGAGTAGAGGCCATGCAAATGATCAAAAAAGAACAGGTTGATTTATGGAATCATCTGTCCATAATCAGAAAGAATTCGTCCATCAGTTCTGTTTCTTCTCGTTTTACATATGGATTGTATAAGGCTTTCCGCATCTTACGTTTTTAAGGAGGTATCGTCCCATGGTAAGCATAGGAGGACTAACCGGGCGTGTAATCCTGCAAGGCTCACCCCGCTATGACGAAGCAAGACAAAATTATAACGGCCGCTTTAATAAATTCCCAAAGGTGATCGTTTACTGTGAGGTCACACAGGACGTTGTCAACGCGATCCTATGGGCACGTAAGCAGCAGCTTCCTTTTCGCGTACGCAGCGGCGGACATAGCTATGAAGCATTTTCCCTCGTCGACGGTGGTCTCGTCATTGATGTCAGCGGGCTGCTAAAGCTGCAAATCAATAAAGAGGGCGGCACGGAGCAGATCGGCGCGGGGTTCCGTTTGCTACCTTTGTACGAAGCGCTTTGGAAACAAAGATTAACCATCCCATCCGGGACGTGTCCGACGATCGGTGTATCCGGAATAACTCTCGGAGGAGGATACGGGTTGTTGTCCAGGCAATTGGGAATGACCTGCGATAACGTACTCGAGGTGGAAATGGTTACAGCACAAGGCAAGATTATCCGTGCCAATGACAGTCAGCACAGCAACCTGTTTTGGGCTTGCCGTGGTGGGGGAGACGGCAGCTTTGGCGTGATCACATCCTTTACCTTTCGTGTGCATCCGATCGAGTATGTCGCTCGTTACAGAATAACATGGGACTTTGCCGTTCTCGAAAAAGTGGTGCGTTATTGGCAGACGTGGGCTCCCCATACCGATGCATGTCTGACATCCCTGCTATTGGTTCCTGCGCATAACCAGGGCGATCTCCGTTCCAGCGGCGTATTTGTCGGCTCGGAACAAGAGCTCAGGCAGATTATGCGTCCTCTGCAAGAGGCGACTCGGCCCAAGACCGCTGAGTTCCACTCCACTACTTGGATTGAAGCAGCCCGCCTGTTTGCAGGACGACAGGTAAAGCAAGACAAATTTAAACATTCTTCCGCCTATGCCTACGAACCTCTGTCAGATGCGACACTTGGCGTATTGATCCATAACTTGCAAACCGCCCCCGGCACAGCTAATGTGATCGCGTTTGACTCCTATGGTGGTTCGATTGGCCAAGTACCCATTAAGAGCTTGGCCAACTTCCGGCGGAGGACTTTGACGCTGCATCAAAGCACCATTATCCCAGGTTCATTCTCATCGCCAGTCACCGCTCCCAAGTAAGGCATTCCTGCGAAATCACTCCAATCTTGAAATGACCATCCAAATACCTCACCATAAAATTTCTTTGCCCATTCCATGTCATCCACATGAATTTCGAGGTGAACTAATCTTCCCATGATTACCTCCTAGTTTTGTTCAAAATTTTTCCTCTTACCGTAAGTTGATACTTATATAGCTTCATGCCTATGGTGCTTTATTTATATTTTAAAGTCTAAGATGAAGCAGGCTTTTCAATTTGAGTTAAGTCACCTCTTTATTATAGGACAGTTGCGGGAATATCTGACAAAAAAGGCAGCTCCCTGATGGGGGATAGCTACCTTCGTTTACGATTACTATGAAAAGGTAGGAGCAGGGAATTCATCAATTCTCATACGAAGTAAACTATATGGTTTTTCCCGCAGGTCTCTTCCATAATGAAATCTCGCCTGCCGATGTAATTGATTCACAATGACATATAAGTATTGATCGGGGCCAATCGAAAAAGTATCCGGCCATAAAATTCTGGGGTCATGTGCGATGGTTTCCATTGCGCCATTCGGCAATATCTTCCGGATACTATTGTTTTCATAGTCTCCCGCATAAACGGTTCCTTTTGCGCCGGTGATCATTCCATCAGACGCACCTTTTTCCCCCCAATACTGCACATATTGGGATAAATTCAGGTCCTGTATTCTTCTGTCTCTTAGGGCTTCTGTTGAGATCGAGAACAGCTGACGGCTGGTTAGCGGAGCATAAAATAAAACCTTTCCATCAGGAGAAATCGCTAAACTATCGGAAGCCAATCTAAATGGGAAAGTTGCGCCGTCCGGGTTTCGATTCATCAAAATTCCACCTTCTACTTTCGGTAAAAAATAGGGATCAGGTGAAGTTGATATTGCCCCATTTAACCGTCTAAACGCGTTCCCATTTTCTAAATCTACGACGATAATAGCCCCTGGCCCACTGGAAGAAGAATCTGTTATATATGCATAGCCTGCTCTTCCAACCCGAAAATCCAAACGGACATCATTCAGATAAGTTGTTGGCAAGACAACATCTTCTGTAAAGGTATATACTCTCCTTATTGTATTCGTGCTTAAATCAACAGCAACTAATTTTGCTCCCCCTTGAATAGGTTCAGAAAAATTTGGTGCCCCTGTATCTAGTACCCAAAGTGTTCCTCTTCCATCAGCAACGATACTTTGGACACTGACGAAAGACATCGTAATATTTCCAGTATTAACTAAATTGGTTTCTACACTGGGATAAGGCTGTAATGCACCCTTAACAATTTCCGCCACAGTAAATTGAACATCGTCTCCCCATTTCGGAAAGCATACAAAAATACGACCGGTTTCGGAAACGCTGACACCTGTAGGCATAGCCCCATAAAAAGCATGCACCAGTTCAAACTGCCCAAAATATTTTTCCATAGGTAACATAGGTTGCATGATATCCTCCTCATCAAATCCGAACGGATATCACCTATATATGATGAAATTTTTTTGTAGTGCCTGTTTCTTGATAAATTTTTCTATCGTGATGGATGCTGTGGGTTTATTAGTCCAGGAGAAACATGGGAGTTTCGATAAAGTGATTCAAACTTCCACTGGCTCTCCAAAGACGGGGAATGAGAGCATTTGAATTTACGTTTGCAGTCAATTTTAGAACTAACATAAAAACTATTATGATTTGCTCCCGTCCAGCAGCCTGGTTAGAAAATATATCTGTCTCCTTTAAAGGGGAGTATTTTTAAGTTTAGTGTAACTTTTTCATCCTGAGCATAAGTAAGAATTTTTAGAAGCCTATAAAGTGGGCGGATACTCATTTAATATAGATTATTTAAGAACCTCATTTTCTTATGATACGGTTCCCCGTAACGAATCTAAATGAGGTTATAAAACCATGATATATTTTATTTTTCATTTAAAGATCTACTTTACCACAGTCAAGACTAATACCTGTGTCATTTTATTTGCCATTTTTCAACGTTGAAGTCTTTTACTTTTGAGTAAATAATTTTGGTGTCTAAAAAAGTTTTAAAAATTCTTTTGCTGCTTTTGATAAATAACTATTCTTCCTCCAAATTACTTTGGGTTCAGATATTAAGGTCTGATCCTTTAGCTGAATGACTCTCAATCCTCCCAATGAATGGAGGGATAATAACGAGAGCGGTAAGATCGTTGCACCAAACCCCGATGAAACGAGACCAAGTAACATAATTAAATCCTGACATTCGCACAGTATGTTTGGTTCTAAATCTAACCGTTGAAATTCATTGACAATTTGTCCATACGCACCTAAACCATAGTTTGGTCGCAGAAGAATCAATGGCAAATCGATGATTTCCTCTAACCTGCATTGTTCTGATCCACTCCACGTCCATTTTTCAGGCAAAACAAGCACATATGGGTCACTTTCCAATGTCATTTGAGAGATACTTTTTTCTGTTATTGGACTATTTGTTATCGCAATCTCAATCTGACGTTTAGATAACATTTTTATGAGATGAATCGTTTCACCTTCCCATACTTTGAAAGTAAGACCAGGATTTTTCTCACGAATATCTACCACCTTGGAAAGAATTAAAGATGCACAATAAAGATTGGATCCAACAGATAAAATCCCACTGGCGTCTTTCCTCAATTCTTGAACTTCTACCATTGTTTCATCAAGTTTATTTAAAAGTTCTTTTGCTCGAAGAAGTAATCTTTCCCCCTCCAAGGTTAAATTAAGACTTTTATTATCTCGATCAAATAAAATGACGCCTAGCTCTTCTTCCATTTGTTTGAGTTGTCTGCTCAATGGGGGTTGAGCAATATTTAATTTCTTTGCAGCTGTCGTAATCTTACCTTCTTCTGCTATAGTGACAAAGTATTTTAACTGTCGAATATCCAAGATGAAACCTCCATCATACCTAAAAGATATAGTAAAAAGATAAAACAGATATTTTAAGTATTGATAAATTAAGTATACACTAAGATGTAGTGTTATTCATAAGTTGAAGGGGAGTGACTTTGTTGTTCAAAAAAAATACCATACAATTTCCAAAGCTTTTATCGGTTGGGAATATATCGAATGGATTTGTGGCCTGGCTTTTTGGTTCAGCAGGACCATTATTAATTGTTTTACAAGCTGCTGAAAAAGGTCATTTGTCTGGTAGCATAACCAGCTCATGGATTTTCGCCATTTATGGAATGGGGGGACTCCTAACGCTCATCGTCTCCTTATATTATGGGCAACCCATAGGCTATGCCTTTTCAATACCTGGAGCCATTCTTGTCGGCTCAAGCTTAACCCATTATTCTTTCAACCAAGTGGTTGGTGCCTATATTATAACCGGGATCCTTATTTTTCTTTTAGGATTATCTGGCCTTGTTACAAAATTGATGAAGGTTTTGCCTATGCCAGTTATGATGGGGATGGTGTCAGGCGTCTTACTCCCTTTCGGAACTGAAATGATCGGCTCGGTTGTAAAAAATCCTTTACTCAACGGAATCCCTTTACTTGTCTTTCTAGCTCTTTCTTTTTTCTTACGATTTTCAAAAAAGTTTCCGCCTATATTAGGGGCGATCATTGCAGCAATTCTTTGTCTTAAATTTTTGCCGAACGTTTCTGTACAGCCTATCCATATAACAATGGGCATTCCCCATTTTATCATTCCATCATTTAGTTTTTCCGTTGTAGGGGAACTTGTCATTCCATTACTCTTAACGGTTATTGCCATTCAAAATGCCCAAGGGATTGCTATGTTAGAGACCCATGGCTATCGTCCACCGATCAATGCCATGACCAATTGGAGCGGAATCGGTACCATTATAAATGCTTTTTTTGGGGGCCACCCAGCCTGTATTGCAGGTCCCATGACGGGCTTACTTGTTAATAAAGAATCAGGCAAACTTGAACATAGGTATGTCGCTGCTATTGTATTAGGAGTATTATCCTGTCTATTAGCTCTATTCTCTCCAATAGCTTCGCAAATTCCATATGTCATTCCTGCCTCATTAATTCAATTACTAGGTGGCGTCGCCATGATTAGTGTACTGGTTGACTCTTTGAAAATGAGTTTCTCTGGTCCATTCAAATCAGGCGCCCTCTTTTCTTTTATGATCACAATCTCTGGGATCTCTATTCTCCATATTGGAGCACCATTCTGGGGTCTGGTTGGGGGTACCTTGGCCACCGTATTCTTGGATAAACAAGATTTTTACAAATCCGAATCAAGTGACCAAAACAATGAAACTAACTTGAGTGAAGCTCTTTACAAGGACAAAATTTCCTAACACCGTTTCTTTAGACCTCGGATACATCTCATGACAAAATAAATGACACCTAGACATAGTGCAGTCTAGGTGTCATTTATTTCTTTGTATAGAATAAAAACCTCATATACTTATGATACGATTCACCGCACCTATTCAAGCAGTGATTTTTTAAAAACTGTCAGCCTTTTTATTTTACACTTCTACTTTAAATCGACGCTGCTGATGAAGCAGCTGCTTGATCAGCCTTCACACAATCAAATGCAACAACGAGTGAAATAATAATGGGTTCCCATCTCTTCATCTATTATTTGAACCTGTAGCTATCGCCCCAAGTGAACCACTCCTTGCCCACTTCACCTACGATTTTACCATGCTGTAAAACTTAAAAATCCATATCCAACCAATTACCATGTACCTCAATGCCTGCCGCATCAATTGTATATCGTGCTTTTAAGAAGGAAATTCCTTCTTTATTGTTAATACCTCTCGACCATTCACCTCAACCAAAAACTTTGGTAAAATGCTGAACACCTTTTTCGTAATGAGTGCTACTTCATCTCTTGCTGTATTATACTGGAGAAAGTCTTTGGAACTTGCATAAAACTTCCCTCCACGTAATATTTAAGTCTTTTACATTACTTACGTTTGAAATGGGCATTGGTTCCAATCTTATGCATTAAATTCCAAATAATAGTTTCACTCAAAAGCACCTTCTTTTCGATTCATCACTATTTATCCTTACTAATTTACCTTTTGTAAAGTCAGCAATTCTTCCTAAGTGTAATCCTTCACAAACTCCCCTTTTTCCACCCTATACCAGTGATGGTATAGGGTGGTAAATAACTGCAGATACATGCAGTTCTATTAAAAATTTGGTATATCTATCGATTATAGTAAGATAAGCATTGTTTACTTCTTGAAAAAGGTTTAATGTTTTTTAATATTTAATAATTGTTCTTCCCAAATGGTGACCATTTTTAATCGCTTCAATCGTTTGAGGTAATTCTTCAAGTGAAATTTCACTTATTAGAGTAGTTTGAGAAATATTCCATTCATTTGCTATTTTCTCCCAAATATAACAACGATCTTTGATTGGTACATTTACAGAATCAATTCCCAAAAGGTTAATTCCTCTAAGTATAAACGGCAATACTGTTGATGTTAGTTTTATACCACCTGCATTCCCACACATACTCATACTTCCACCATAAGAAATTTGAGGAATTAATACAGAAGCAATTTCCCCACCAACAGTATCTAGGACAAAGTCAAACTTTTGCTTATTTAATGGTTTATTTTGCACTCCTAATTCATTTACAAAAATGACATCGGTAGCTCCTAAAGATATAGCTACCTCTATTTGGTGTTCTTTTCGAACTAAAGCAGCAATATTTTTGTAACCAATTTTAGATAAAATTTGTAAAGCAATACTACCTACTCCACCAGTTGAACCAGTGACTAGAATCCTAGGGTTTTTAATTATATCCATACCTTTCTCCTCTAAAGCTATGATAGAAAGGGCAGCCGTAAACCCTGCTGTTCCAAAAACCATAGCATCTTTTAAGGATAAGTTGACTGGCATAGGAACAATCCAATCTCCAGGGACTCTAGCATATTCTGCAAATCCTCCTGTATGGCTCATCCCCATAGCAAAACCTGTAACAACAACTTCCTGTCCCTCTGTGTAACGATTATCTGTTGTATGAACAATGGTTCCACTTAAATCAATTCCGGGGATCATTGGGTAATTCCGAATAACTCCTCCATTTTTTTGAACAGCTAACATATCCTTATAGTTTATTGAAGAATATGACACCTTAATTAAAACCTCGCCGTCCGAAAGACTGTCAAGATTAACATCTTCCAAACCATAAATTACTTGATCATGTTTTTCTTTTACAATTATTGCCTTGAATGTATTCATAGATATCTACCTCCCTTTTGATACAAAACATTTTTGTACCAAAAATGTTTCATTACAAAAACTAACATGATATTATAGGTAATGTCAATATGGAGGAGATACTATGGAATTAAAAGATTGCATGAACTTTTTACTAAGTGCTAGTCAGAATAAAGTTTTTAAATATTTCAGCAAGCTTTTAGAGGAATATGGAGTAACACCAGCTCAATATGGTGTGTTGAATTGTTTGTGGAGAGAAGGACAATTATCTCCTAAACAAATTGGAGAAATGGTATATTTAGAAGCTCCTACTGTCTCGGGGATATTAGATAAAATGCAAAAAGCTGAATTAATAAAACGTTCGGTAGATCCAAAAAATCGTAGAAATGTTTTAGTGATGGCTACTCAAAAATCTAAAGAAATCAGAGATGAAGTTGAAGCTGCAACAATTAAGTTGAATAATAAGGTTCTTCAAAACTTGTCGGATAATGATAAAGTAGTACTAAAAAAAGCATTAGATACAATAATAAAGTCTGATTTTTAACGATATGTAGCCAATATAATAACACTTATTTTCTTAACCTACGGTTGGAACAGTACTTGGTTGGAGTGTAAATTTGCAGATTAGCTCTACCTAGTTTGTTAATATAAATTAAATTAGCCCCCCCTTCATAATGGTTGATGGGGGGGCCTGACTACGTTGTATAATGTAAGACTAAATCCCATTGTTAAACTAACCTGCCCCTTCGTATTATTAGGTCAGCCAGATATTTCTGGTTGACCAATTTTTATATAGTTTTAATATAACGGTAGCCGGGGTAGAACGTACCTGCCCGTGGGGCTTAAGATCCCGTCAACTAAACAGTTCGCCCCCTACTTGCTTAAACATGATTTGGCTGGTTGGGACCAAGATCTCGTATAACAAGCGAAGCTATGATACTGCAAGAAGGATTAGGGGTTACCGGCAAATATTATGTTTTTGGAGGAGATAAAAAATGAATCCAGTGGTTGGTCTGGATGTAGCTAAAGGTGAAAGTCAGGTTCAAGCATTCTTGGAAAAGAAGAAGCCTTATCAAGGCAGTTTCAAAGTTACACATACCATTGAAGGATTAGAAACGCTATTTCAGTTTCTGAGAAAAATAGAAAATAAAACAGGAATCAAACCTCCGATTGTATTGGAATCCACGGGGCATTATCATACGCCAGTTGTACAGTATTTTGAGGAGAGAGGCTACTTATTAATTGTCGTTAACCCACTCATTTCTTATCGTGCGAAGAGCTCAAGTTTACGCAAAGTAAAGACAGATATAATCGATGCACGTCACCTCTGCGAGCTGTACTATAAAGAGGATTTAGAGCCTTATAAAAAACGAGGGATACAACTCTTAAATCTTCGTAATCTTTCAAGACAACACGAAAATATAACAGGTATCTATGTACAAACAAAACTACAGTTCCAGGCTGTTCTTGATCAAGTATTTCCTGAATATAGAGGGGTTTTTGGAGATTTGTATTCGGTTGTTTCTTTGCTTACTCTATTAGAATTCCCTACTTCTGAAGACATATTAGCAGTCGGTGAAGAAACTGTAGCAAATAGGATTAATGAACTTTGTCCAAGTCGTTCTAAAAAGTGGGCGAATACACAGGCAGAGAAACTTACGGCTGCCTCAGCTCGAAACCCTTTTCAGAGAACCTTATATCAGAGTCACATTTTAAGCCTTGAAATGTATATAAAAATGCTTCTAGAATACCAAAAGCACCTATCCAAATTTGAAGACGAGATAGATGCTTTGGCAAAAGAAATTGAAGAATATAAGATTATCCAATCCATCCCTGGAATCGGTGAAAAAATCGCTGCAACGATTATTTCTGAAATTGGAGAGATTGAACGGTTTAATCACCCTAAAAAACTAGTGGCATTTGCCGGAATTGATCCAAGTATCTTTGAATCAGGTAAATTTAAAGGCACAGTAAATCGGATTACCAAAAGAGGTTCTGGCAGACTAAGACACGCCTTGTATATGGCTGTTAAATGTGCCATTCGTGATTGTCGCAAGAAGAAAACGACAGATGAAATCATCCCTCGTAACAAGCGATTACGAGAGTTTTATGATAAGAAACGTGAAGAAGGAAAGCCCTTTAAAGTAGCTGTGATAGCATGTGCCAATAAACTCTTACATTGGATTTATGCACTTTTAAAAAGCAACTCACCTTTCCAAGATAGGCTAGTTTGAAAGTATAACTAAACCACCCAGAACTTTCCAAACACAGAAACTTGGAAGGTTATTTGGTATGCACAAATTTAGTATAGCATGAAATATTTTAAGGTTTTATTGAAAAATATTGACAAACTATTGGCTGGTTTAGTTGCATAACAAAAAGCTGCCTTAAAGGCAGCTCCGATCTTCTTCAGCCAACGCAAAAGTGAATTGTATAATTCAAGGCGAAAAAACATTGGAAAGAAAATAAACCCATGAATCTAATATCATGGGTATTAAATAAGTTTTGGTCTACTTTAAATATTGTGTTAATATTTTATTTTAAATCAATCAAAATAAAACACTGATCATCATTTTTAAATTTCTCTTCTCCTTCATTCTGAAGTGATTGCAAAATTTTTTCTTTTAACCCAATCAAAGAATCAGATGAGTGCTCCATTAACAAGGAACCCAACCGGTGGAAGCCAAGAGGCTCCGAGACACCATCTGTGTATAGAAGGATCTTGCTACCTTTATCATAATTAAATGTTTCTATTTTAAACTGTATTCCCTCAAATGTTCCTATTGGGGGCGAGGTTGCTCGTAGTTCTAGCTGATTCCCTGCAGAATTCTGAAAAATAGCTGGTGGATGACCAGAATTCGTATATTCAATAGTTTGTTTGTCGGTATCAATAATAAGATAAATAGCCGTGCAATAATGCCAGGAATCTTGATTGTTATGGAACAAAGTATGTAAATGATCATCTAATTCTTTTATAACTACATTAGTAGCAGCTCCTTTTGTAATCAACCTTTGGAATAAAGATTGAAGAGACATGGTTATAAGTGCGGAAGAAATACCATGTCCCATTACATCTAATAAAATAATTCCATACCGATGTTTATTTATTTGATAGCAACCATAAATATCACCTGACAATTCCCTCGATGCAAAATAATATGATTCAATCTCAATGTGATCATCAGAAATAGTTTCAGGTAGTGACCTTTCTTGTATTTTCTTCGCTAGTTTCAATTCATTATGAGTATCTCTTTTGAATTTTTCGTTCTGTTTATTAACCTCCAAAAGTTTCTGCTGATTTTCCTCCAAGTCCTTAAGGGCTTTCTCCAATTTAGAATTAGCTTCACTTGTTTCCTTTAGAGCATCCTCAGCAAGTTTTTTTGATATAATTAACTGGTTTACGTATTCGATTCTTCTTTGCATAGGTATAACGACACACGTTATAACTTGGTTATCCGTATCTTGGCTGAGGGTGGCGTTAATCAGAACTGGTATTTCCTCTCCACTTACATTTGTAAGCGAGAGATACATTTCCTCTATTCGATGTTGAACGGTTACTAATGGAAAGAAATAAAGTTGAATAAATAACCGGGCAGATTTAGCAAGAATTACGTTGATGTGATGTCCAACCAGTTGCTCTGAACTATATCCAAGCAATTGTACTAATGTCTGATTAATAGATAAAAGAATGCCCTCCTTTGAAAGTGTAACAAAACCACAAGGAGCATGGTTTAATTGCTCATTCATAAGCCGGGCTCAAAACAACTTTACTAGGAAATTTCCCCAAATAATCACGGATTAATTGAACCGTCTCTTCAGGATGACTCATATGCGGGCAGTGTCCTGCTGCTTTCATATATGTAATCGTACTTTTGGGTACATGTTGACTCAGATACTCACCTACTACGGTAGGAGCAATTACATCTTCAGAACATTGTATGATTAGAGAAGGTACTGTAACTTTTGGCAAGTCCTCACGGTTATCTGCAAAGAAACAAGCCTCTGCAAATTTACGAGCAATGACGGGATCAGTAGAACAAAAACGATTTTCCAGCTCGTTTGCAACATCTGGCCGACCGGGATTATTTGTAACGGTTGAAGCAAAAAAAGTTGCCCAGCCGATATAATTTTTATCCATCATATCAATTAAGCCTATCAAATCTTCTTTCTCAAAACCTCCAAAATATTCAGGGAGGTCATTAAGGTAACAAGGGGATGGACCGATCAAAATAAGACGGGAAAAATACTCTGGATGTTGTAGTGATGCTAGTAAACCAATCATTCCTGAAACGGAATGACCAACAAATATTGCATTTTTAAGATTTAAGGCTGAACAAACATCTATCACATCTTGGACATAACCGGAAAGTTTGCTGTATTTATTCGGATCAAATGCCTTTACATCTGATTTACCCATCCCAACATAATCAAATAAAATAATTTGATTATCACTTTCAAATGATTCAGATACAGATTTCCATACCGTTTGGTCACATCCAAAACCTGGTGCGAATATCATAGTTTGTTCTCCATTACCTTTGATATTTACATTATTTCGGTTTAGGATATTTGGGTTCATAATAAAGCCCCTTTCTTATCATAACTGTAAAAAATATAACATTTTTCAAACTGTCTAATCCATCCTCATATTATACTCTTCCTCACTTATCACTTTTTATCAGGATTACTTATATTACTTAAAACCTCATTATCTCGACTATCAAGCAACTTCTCCCATACAGTAAAATCGCCTTGTATGTTTAAACGTGGTTTTAAAGAAATAGAAGAGGGAAGAAATGAAAAAATCAATTCCCTCCCTAAAGCGAATAAAGGTACACCTGTTTCAAATGCTTTCATCTCATCGGGTGTCCGCAGCATCCCAACACCCATCACAGGAACACGATTGCTGACACGCTCATGGATGTCTGATTGTTATCATCACGGATTGATCCGTTCCAAAAGCCGCCACAGAAATATGGAGATAATCCAGGTCCTGGTCCGCTAACTTGTCCACTAATTGCAACAACGTTTCTTCCATGGTGAGGACAGTTTTGACCTATTTTAGCTGAGTAATATCTGCCAATATTTCATAGGAATGGAGGCGTGCCTTATGATCATAAACCTGGGCGATTGCCATAATTTCATCGGCTTGACTTTCATCCAGAACCTTTTCCAGCTTTTCTTTTACGATTTGAGGGCTGCCGACAATCGAAGTTCCTAATTGATTCTCAAGGGCAGCTATTTCATAGTCGCTCGCTATATCATTAATATTATCCACTGGCGGCTGCAATGGGACTTCCTTCCCGCGCATCAAATTCAAGAACTGCTGCTGCAATGTTGTAGCGAGCCGCTCAGCTTCTTGATCTGTATCGGCCGCAATGATGTTTAGCCCTACCATTGCATGCGGCTTGTCCAGTACTTTAGAAGGCTTAAACGAACGGCGGTACAGCTGGATAGCCGGCAGTGTGTTATGCGGCGAGAAATGGCTCGCAAATGCAAACGGCAGTCCAAGCTCTCCTGCCAGCTGAGCACTGTATCCGCTCGAACCTAACAGCCAAATAGGTATGTTTAATCCCTCACCCGGAATTGCTTTAACATGACTATATCCTTGTGCCAGGGAAGGGTCAAAGTAATTCCGGAGCTCAGCCAGCTGCTCAGGGAAATCTTCTCCTGAACTTCTCAAGTCACGTCTTAATGCACGTGCGGTAAGCTGATCAGTGCCAGGTGCACGGCCCAAGCCAAGATCAATACGTCCTGGATATAATGATTCCAGAGTACCAAATTGCTCAGCAATAACAAGAGGTGCATGATTCGGCAGCATAATGCCGCCTGAACCTACCCGGATTTTTGATGTACCTGCTGCAACATGGGAAATGACTACCGATGTTGCAGAGCTGGCGATAAATGGCATATTATGATGCTCAGCGAGCCAATATCGGTTATACCCCAGCTTTTCAGCGAGCCGGGCCAGCTCCAAAGTATTGCGAAAAGAATCAGCCGGCGTCCTTCCATCTGCAATTGGAGAGAGATCCAGGACCGAGAATGGAATATCCGTAATTTGTTTTGTATTATTTTCAGGCATATGCTCATCTTCTTTCTTTAAAAATTTCGTTTCAAACCTATAAAAGAATTTACAGGTTGTATTCTTTGTCTTCTTTTACTGCTTCAATCTAAATCACATTAATTTAACTGATTTAATATCTGCAGAAAATACATCCTTTATTAGACTAGACAATGTTTAATTTACTGCAGCCTGAGCCAAAATTTCATAAGAGCGCAGCCGTGCCTTATGATCAAAAATCTCTGTATGAGCCATAATTTCATCAGCGTCAGTCTTTTCTATTAACTCATGGAGCTGCTGCTTCACACCTGCAGGGTCCCCGATGATGGAAGTGAAAAGCTGTTCTTCAACCGCCCTGCGTTCATTATCGTTCCAAAGCTTGTCCATATTATCAACTGGTGGCAAAATGGGCGAAGGCTGTCCGCGGGTTAACAAAAGAAATTTTTGATACATCGAAGTGGCAAGCCTTTGTGCCTCCTGTTTCTCATCAGCAGCCACCACTTGTACGGCTAACAGTACATAAGGCTCCTCCAAAAATTGAGACGGACGAAAATAATCCCGGTACAGTTTTATGGCCTCCATCATGTTACCTGGAGCAAAATGTCCCGCGAAAGAGAATGGTAACCCAAGTATTCCAGACAATTGTGCACTATAAAACCCTGAACCTAACAGCCAAATTGGCACATTTTTTTTTTCGCCGGGAATGGCGTGAATGCTAAATGAACCATTCTTAGTGGCTGTTCCTGTACCATAAAGATATGCGATAAGCTCCTCAAGCCGAGCATCAAATTCAGGTTCACCAGCAACCCGCTGCCGCAATACATTTGCTGTATATTGGTCGGTGCCAGGTGCCCGCCCCAATCCAAGGTCGATTCGGCCAGGGAAGAAGGTTTCTAATGTTCCAAATTGCTCAGCCACGGAAAGAGGAGAATAATGGGAAAGCAGCATTGCGCCTGATCCAATACGCATTTTTTCCGTGACAGAGGCTACTCGTCCAATTACGATCGGGGATGCTGAACTCGCCATTCCTGCCCAATTATGATGTTCAGCAAGCCAAAACCGTTTATATCCCCACTGCTCTGTTTTCTTTGCTAAATCAAGCGTGTTTTGAAGGGAAAGTTCGGCTGATCCTCCCTCGACAATTGGGGAGGGATCTAGCACTGAAAGTTCTATTTTCTTTGTCATAATTCTTCCTCCTTTTATACAATTAAATTTTTTAAAGCTGGCCTGTACCTTTATGGGTTGGAAAGTAAGGTAAAACAAATTCTCCAAGTTCCTGAATTACTTCCTCTGGAGGGCGCTTGGAAAAATACAGAACAAACGCCAAATGGTTGACACCAATCGCTTGAAATTGATGAAGTAGATCAACTAAACGGTTTCTTCCCACGGAATAGCCTAAGGGTATGGGTACAGACATTTCATCGGGATTTTCCAATAAATTGATGAACAAGCTTTGAGAGAAGGGTTTAAAATCTCCTGGAGCATGAACTTCAGTTAAAGCACGATAATCCTGGATAAGCTGCGCCTGTTGAATAATGCTTCTTGGGTATTGAAGCCACCCATCCCCATTCCTGGCTATCCAATTGATAGACTGATTGCTAAATCCAGTCACCATGGTCGGAATCGGAGATACAGGCTTTGGGATTAACCTCATATCTGTACCATCGATCAGCCCGGCGTTGCTGTGGATTGTCGGCTGATCCTCTTTTAACAGCCGGTCGAGAATTTCGAAATTTTCTTTAAATAACGGACCGCTTTCTTGCTTAGATATCCCTAAAGCTGTAAAGTCTTTTTCCCTGTCCCCTGATGCCACTCCCATAATCAATCGACCTGGAAACAATTGATCGATTGATGCAGCTTCCTTGGCTACCCTGACGGGGTGGCGCAAAGGGAGAACTACACTTCCTGTCACTAACGCAATGTGCTTCGTATAGGCAGCAAGATACGTCAAATAAATCCATAAATCGAACTTTTGGCCGTTATCATCAATATTCAAATTCTGCATCGTAATATCACGGAGCCATAATGAAGCAAAGCCATATTCCTCAATTTTACGGGCAAGCTCCAGCTGATTCTCCATAATCGGATTTTTAGACATCCTGGCAGTCGGGAGGATAAATCCGAGTGTCATTTTGTCTTTCTGGTACATGCTGTTATAGGCACGATGATTTTGAAAACTCACTCTTGGTCCTCCTTAAAAGGTTATATTTTTAAGCCTATATACTTTTCAAACTGTTTAATGGTTTCCTCATTGCGTCGATAATAAGTCCATTGTCCGATTCGTTTCATTTCCACCAGACCGCTTTGCAATAGGATAGATAAATACTGGGAGGTAGTGGACTGTGATAGTCCTACTTTGCTGCGAATATCACTAACACAAACCCCGCCATCAAAGCTTTTTTCTTTGATGACATGGGCCTGCGGGGAAAAGTTATTATCAGGTTCTTTCAACATTTGCAGAATATTTACTCTTATTTGATTTGACAGAGCCTTGAAAATTTCAACTGCCTGTTCGTCATTTATCATATTTGATTCCCGATTCAACGGTGCCCGCCCCTTTCTGATCTTATTAAAATCTATTTTGCTTGGAATGCGTATAAACTAATCGAACAAAAGGAAATTGATAATTTGCGATATCTCTATATTATTTTCCTTTATACCCAAAATCAAATTTTATGCTTTAGACAGGGCTAGGAAACGGCTTTATAAAGGAACTACACAAATTAGCTTTGAGAACAGGTGGCAAAGAGATGAGGATTATTTTGCCCATCTTTTAAATGGTTTGGGTTGGTATATAGCTTTGAAAATCAAGACTTTAAAAGGATAGGTGAAGAAACTTCTGATGAAAATGATGTTATAGATGACGATACAATGTCTATGGATTCTGTTGCTTCGTTTGGGATCCTTGTAAACAACGTTTTGAAGCAGTCTTTATTGAGTCAAAGAGTAAACCCTCTCAGGATGATATTGTAAAATGGATTAACAAGTGTAGAAGTGCACAGGAATTTATAGAGGAAAGTGATGAGATTCCACATAAATTATGTGCTGGAACAGGGCAGGAAGACATTCAATGTTCAAAAAGCATTGACTTTCTGTACAAAACTATCGTTCAGTAGACTTAATAGCTAACGAAGAAGCTGAAAAACTGGTTAATGGGATTGTTTTTGTAGCGGGTGCAGGAAGATCCGGGCTTATGGGTAAATCCTTTGCCATGCGAATGATGCACATGGGGATAGTAGATGGGTTTATGCCTAAAAAATTTTTAAAGTCTTCAGGTAACTGCATAACACTAGCTCCTTTTTATTTTTTATAAAGGGGACCACCAGCAAAACGCAAATTTACAACGTTAAGGAAATACTAATATTAAAATGCCCAATTTCTCAGCATTAAATTGAGAAATTGGGCTTTTTTCCATACTTTAGATAATGCCTCGATTGTGGAAGATTGATAAATTTGAACAAAAAAGTGATTATTTCTACATCTTTGGGTGAATCATATCATTTCACAGAAACTTTACCTTGAACTTCAATTTTAACATCTGCTTTTTTCAATATATTTCCGACATCGCACCCTTTATCTGCTGCTTCTGTCGCTCTTTGTGCAGATTGAATTTGTTCTTCTGTCGCGCCAGCAGATAAAACGATGTGAGGATAATGGATAATTTTAAACTCATTATCAGATATACTTGCCTCAGAGTTCACTGTAAGTTCTTCCACAGGAAGTTTTCTGCTTTCAAGCACAAATGTTAGTGTTGCTGCATAACAAGTTGTTACAGAAGCAACGAGAACCTCTTTTGGATTTGCTCCGTTACCACTACCTCCTAATGATGTTGGAATAGCGATTTTTGTATCCAGATACTCCGCTTTAAGGGTTCCATTCCCTGTTACCCCACCATCCCAAATTGCATTCACATTTATTTTCATATCAGCCATAATTAACACTCCTTCAATATATTAAATGCATATATATCTTGCCTATTCACGTATGTTTTTACTCGATGGGTATCGCAAACACTTCGTTAAAAGACAAGAAGAACATTTTAGAGGGCGTGGCTATTTTTGGAATTTGGGTACGTTCGTGATTCAGCTAAGGATCAAAATACAGAACGACAGCTTAAGAAATTTCGTGAACTTAGAATTGAAGAACGTTATATCTTCATTGATAAACAAAGTGGAAAAGATTTCAATCGTCCGCAGTATCAGGCGATGCTCCTAATCATTCGCGAAGGGGATTTGATATACCTTGATGCACTAGATCGATTAGGTCGGGATTATGATGGTATTATTCGAGAGTGGAAGTATATTACTCGAAAGTTAAACCCAGCTATTGTGGTATTAGAGAATGAGACGCCTTTTGATAGCCGGAAATTCCGGGGAATGGGTGATCTTGGGAAGTTAATGGAGGACCAATTTTTAAGTCTACTTTCTTATGCCGCTGAGCAAGAACGTAAAAAAAATAGACAACGGCAGGCTGAAGGAATTGAAGTAGCAAAGAATAAGGGAGTGAAATTCGGGCGACGTAAGTACAAGATCAATGCTGATTTCATTCAGGTGTATGATGAGTGGAAATCTGGATTTATTACTTCGACAGAAGGAATGAAGCGTCTTGATTTAAAGCCAAATACCTTTTATCCACGAGTCATCGCGGGACTACAATCGATTAGGCTTTGCCGTCCAATTAGCACTACTACGTTATGCGGGAATAATTCGAAAAGGGTATTAAACTTCCCCGATAAAAAAACTGTATGGAATAAATTCTACACAGTTTTTTTGAAATTCCTATTAGATTGTCAGCAACTCCAAAAATATTCCCTCTTTAAAGTGAATTTTCAAATAATATCCAATGGCATTTTCCTAGTAGGTTTAGGAAATACTTGATCTATTCTACTGAGATCTTCTTCAGTAAACTCAATTGCTGCTGCTTCAGCATTTGCTAAAACATGTTCATCTTGAACCGCTTTTGGAATAGAGATGACGTTATTCGAACGGATGGTCCAAGCAAGAGCGATTTGTAATGGTTGGACATTGTATTTGTCAGCAATATCATGAATAGCTGAATCGTTTAAAAGCTGTCTTCTTAAAGAGCCTCCTTGAGCAAGGGGACTATAGGCCATGATTGGCATGTTATGTTCACGCTGCCATGGTAAGAGATCGAAGTCGATTCCTCTTGAACCTAAATGGTATAGCACTTGGTTCGTCACACAATTTTTTCCATGCTTAGTGTTCCATAGCTCTTCCATATCAATCGTGTCAAAATTAGAGACGCCCCATCTTAAAATTTTCCCTTCTTCACGTAGTTTTTCCATTCCTTCAATTGTATCCTCTAAAGGAACACGTCCTCTCCAGTGGAGAAGATATAAGTCCAAGTGGTCTGTTCCTAGTCGTTTTAAGCTGTTTTCACATGCTTTTGAAATCTTATCTAAACCTGCATGATGGGGATACACTTTTGAGACTAAAAAGACTTCATTTCTGCGCCCTTTAATGGCTTTGCCAACTAAGCGTTCAGAGTCTCCATTTCCATACATTTCAGCAGTGTCAATAAGTTTCATACCC
This sequence comes from Peribacillus sp. ACCC06369, assembly GCF_030348945.1. Classification (NCBI taxonomy): domain Bacteria; kingdom Bacillati; phylum Bacillota; class Bacilli; order Caryophanales; family Bacillaceae; genus Peribacillus; species Peribacillus sp. ACCC06369. The sequence goes on along the minus strand of NZ_JAUCEN010000002.1, from coordinate 2,491,821 downwards.
AATTCTAAGCCGAGCTGCAAGGCTTTTATTTCTTTGTCTCTCACTTGGGGATTTTCCCCCATGTACCATGTTCCTTGTCCTAGACTAGGTAAAGAAGTGCCGTCAGGCAGGGTTACCACGTGTTTGGCTAAAGCATTTTTAATTTCCGCTCTTTTCTTTTCTTCCATTAGGCTCGACCCTTTCTTTTATGTATTTGGGTATCATAGAAGTAGAATGTTAACGTCTCTTCGTATAATTACGCATATATTTAAAATTTCCGCAACCAAAAAAATCCTTCTTTGTTGCATGATATGGCCATTTCTGCTTCCGTCTGTGCAAAAAAAACAAAGAAGTGAGGATGGCCTATAAGTGTCTGACACTTTGAGTCATCCTCATCTATTCTAAATAAATTTATCAATCGACTTTGATATCAAATGGATTAGATCAGATGAGCTCCTCCATCGATAAGAACCGATGTGCCAGTTGTAAACCCATTTTTCACTAGGTAAACATAGGTTTCAGCAATATCTTTAGGTTGAGCAACACGTCCGACAGGTAATTGCTTAGCAATCCCATGGTACATATCTTGTCTTTGATCTTCTGGCATTCCGCCGTAAAGAGGAGTGTCAACGATACCAGGTGATACCACGTTTACTCTGATGGGTGCCAGGTCTACTGAAAGTCCTCGTACTAATCCATCGATTGCTGAATTAATGGAAGCTAGAGTCGTTGTACCTTGAGGAGGACGCACACCATATACACCAGAAGTTAATGTAATAGAACTTTCATTATTCAAGTATGGAAGAGCAGCGCGAACCGAAATATACTGCCCCCAGAACTTACTATCAAAAGCCTCTCTTACGGTTGCAACAGGCAGTTCGCTAAAGTGACCCATAACGCCTTCACCTGCTGTAACCACCAGGTGATCAAATTTCCCAACCTTCTTGAAAAAGTCTGCAACCTTTTCCTCGCTGCGAAAGTCGATTTCATAGCCCTCTACGTTACCACCAAGCTTCACTTTTGCGTCAGATAATTTTGAAGCAGAACGGCTAGCAATAATAACTTGAGCGGATTCATCGATAAACGCCTTAGCAGCGGCTAAACCAATACCAGATGTACCTCCTAAAACAACCACTCGTTTTCCTTTTAATGACAACGCAATTCCTCCTTTATTCATACGTTTGTTTAACCAACTTGTGGATCCTGATTAATGAATCCGCAAGTTAGAAATATTTACGTTTTTACATCAGCATTATTTAGCTAAAAGTTTAAGTGATTCACGATTAAATGCTGGAATATCTTTTGGTTCTCGACTTGTTACAATATTTTTGCTGATGACAACTTCTTCGTCTTTAAAATTTGCACCAGCATTTTTCAAATCGTTGCGAATGGATTTATAGCCAGTGATGTCGACACCCTTTAAAAGGTGTGTATCGATTAACACTTGTGGTCCATGACAAATGGCAAAAACAGGTTTTCCATCTTGGATAAATGCTTTTGCAAATTCACCAAAACGATCGTCTTCACGCAATAAATCGGGAGAGAATCCACCAGGGATAAGCAACGCATCAAAGTCTGCAGGATGAACTTCATCAATGGATTTATCAATTTTTACGGTTGTGCCTTTTTTACTACTTCGTTACCTGATTGTTTGTCAATCGTGATAACTTCATGACCAGCTTCTTTAAAGGCTTGTACTGGTTCAGTGTACTCCACATCTTCAAATAGGTTTGTTATAAGCGTAGCGATTTTTTTGCTCATGTTCATTAACCTCCTTAAAATCATAGAACAGAAGTAAAAATATTCATTTTCGTACCATGTTCTGATTATCTTCATTAGAAGTTGATTTTATCTCCGTTGTAAGCCGCAATATAGATTTTTTTCATATCCTCCACCGATACTTCTCGTGGATTGGACGGAGTACAAGGATCCTCAAAAGCTCCTGCCATCTGGTTCAGGTGTTTTTCAAATTCTGCTTCTCCCACACCAAATTCCTTTACTGTTAATGGCATTTTTTCATCATCTCACCTGAAAATATGTATTATTCTTGATTCCTTACTATAAAACAGTTCAGCTAAAATCCTTTACAACACAGGAATATTATTTACCTTTTTTCCAGAATGTACTCCTTTATTTCCTTTATGAACTGGATCATTGCAAATAAAAAGACCACAAGTCTTGACTTATTAAAAGTCTACTTGTGGTTTTTAATCCCCTCTTTTTAGAATGATTGCTATTTAATAGGTGCACTTTTATTGGCAGGAGTATCCATCACATTCTCCATATAGTTTTTACCCCATTCATACATGGAATCGAGTATTGGCATTAAGCTTTTTCCTTGTTCGGTCAATGAATATTCTACTTTTGGCGGAACAACAGGATAGACTTTTCGTTCAACAATGAGGTCTTCTTCTAGCTCGCGTAATTGGTTAACAAGCATTCGTTGGGTAATGCCCGGCATAAGAGCCTTCAGCTCACCAAATCGCTTCGTTCCCTCTTTTCCTAAATGCCACAAAATCAGCATTTTCCATTTACCGCCAATAACATAAAGCGTTAATTCTTTTTCACAGTTAAACATTTTTTCCTGCATACGTGACATTTGTTTCACCTCCACTTCTATATAGTATACTTTTTAACACTATGTAACAATAAAGTGCGTACTTTCACACTTTTAATATACACATTATACTAACACTGTACCATTATTAACAAGGTTACGGTTGCCAGGAGAAATGAAAGTGAGTAATGGGCATAATTACTACTGTGCAACAAACTTAAAAAATTATGAGGAGTGAAACATAGATGGAATTACAATTAGCATTAGATTTAGTCAACATTCCAGAAGCAATCGAATTGGTAAAAGAAGTAGAGGAGCATATTGATATCGTAGAAATCGGAACACCGGTTGTGATCAACGAAGGTCTCCATGCAGTAAAGGCAGTAAAAGAAGCATTCCCTAACTTAAAAGTATTAGCAGACCTGAAAATTATGGATGCTGCTGGATATGAAGTGATGAAAGCTTCAGAAGCAGGTGCTGATATCATCACTATTCTTGGAACGGCTGAAGATATGTCGATTAAAGGTGCTGTAGAAGAAGCGAAAAAACAGGGTAAAAAAGTCCTTGTCGATATGATTGCGGTAAAAGACCTTGCTGGACGTGCTAAAGAAGTGGATACTATGGGCGTGGATTATATTTGTGTTCACACGGGCTACGATCTTCAAGCAGTCGGAAAAAATTCTTTTGAAGATCTACAAACCATCAAAAGTGTGGTTAAAAATGCTAAAACGGCCATCGCAGGCGGCATTAAATTAGAAACACTTTCAGAAGTCATAAAAGTAAATCCGGACCTTGTCATTGTAGGCGGCGGGATTACTGGACAAGCTGATAAAAAAGCTGCTGCTGCCAAAATGCAACAAATGATCAAAGAACAAACGGTTACAGCAGGTTAATCCTAAGATGCAGACGACTCAATATTTAGCAGAAATCTTAAAAGAGCTTAATCATTCAGCTGACTTAATCGCAGATGAAGAAGCTGAAAAACTCGTCAACGGGATACTTGAATCGAAAAAAGTTTTTGTCGCCGGTGCAGGCAGATCAGGATTCATGGCCAAATCCTTCGCCATGCGGATGATGCATATGGGAATTGATTCTTATGTAATCGGTGAAACTGTAACTCCCAACTTTGAAAAAGAGGATATCTTAATCATCGGATCAGGATCCGGGGAAACGAAAAGCTTAGTCTCCATGGCTGAAAAAGCAAAAAGCATTGGTGGTAAAATTGTAACTGTCACGATATTCCCTGATTCCACTATTGGACAGTTAGCAGATATCACCATTAAATTGCCTGGATCCCCGAAAGACCAATCAAAGGGCGATTATAAAACCATCCAACCAATGGGCTCACTATTTGAGCAGACCCTTTTACTTTTTTATGATGCCGTCATCTTGAGATTCATGGAGAAAAAGGGATTAGATACCAATAAGATGTATGGCAGACATGCCAATCTTGAATAAAACATAGTCCTAAGAATGTAATAACCAAAAGACCGCAGACATACTAAAGAAACTTTGCGGTCTTTTGGTTAGTCTTTAAATCATTATTTTGTTATTATTAACAATTATTCTAAAATTTTTTAAAAAGGAATGATAGCATGATTTCATTAAAAGGAAAAACTGCTTTAATTACTGGGGCAGGCAGAGGAATCGGGCGTGCAACTGCGATTGCTTTAGCAAAAGAAGGAGTTCATTTAGGATTGATTGGATTAACGATGTCAAATCTTGAAAAGGTAACCGCGGAACTAGAGCAATATGATGTGAACGTTTCAGCAGCAACAGCAGATGTAGCCGATCTTGAAGCAGTTCATCAAGCTGTTGAACACATCAAATCAGACCTAGGTTCTATTGATATTTTAATCAACAATGCAGGTATAGCTAAATTTGGCGGTTTTCTTGATTTAACTCCTGAAGAATGGGAAAACATCATCCGAGTAAACTTGATGGGTGTATATAATGTAACAAGAGCCGTTTTACCTGATATGATTGAAAGAAAATCAGGAGATATTGTGAATATCTCCTCAACTGCGGGCCAAAAAGGAGCACCTGTTACAAGTGCTTACAGCGCTTCTAAATTTGCTGTTTTAGGACTAACGGAATCACTCATGCTAGAGGTAAGAAAGCATAATATCCGTGTAACGGCTTTAACACCAAGTACAGTTGCAACTGATTTGGCCATTGAAACCAATCTTATTAGTGGAAATCCTGAAAATGTTATGCAACCAGAGGATTTAGCAGAGCTGCTTGTAGCCGGGTTAAAGCTTCATCCAAGAGTCCTAGTAAAGACTTCAGGATTATGGTCAACTAATCCTTAATTTGAGAAGCGATCGTCTCTTCATGTCTATATTGGTTAAGAAGTATGCTTGTTGTAAAGTGTACCCTTTGTAAAGGACATTGTAAAAAAAGGGATTAGGCAGCCTAGAGAAGATGATCTCTGTATTGTGGAGTGACCCCTGTCAAATAGACAGAAATAAAAAAGACTAATTAAGCAACCTGAGTTCTATATTGATATGGACTCAGGTTGTTTAATTTTTTCTGGAAGCGATGATGATGGTTATAGAATCGAATATACATACTTACAGCACCTCGAACCTCTTCAGAGGTACCGAAGGAGTTCATATAGAAACACTCCGATTTAAAGTGGCTGAAGAAATTCTCCATACAAGCGTTATCCCAGCAGTTTCCCTTTCTTGACATGCTGGATTGCATTTTATATTTTTTCAAATAGGTTATTGTATTGGTGGGAAGTGTATTGGTACCCCTGGTCGCAATGCAGAAGAATTCCTTTAACATCCCGTTTTTTCTTTGCTTTTTTTATTGTTACTATTACAAGTGTTAAGTCGTTTCTCCGGCTGACTTGATAAGAAATGATTTCATTGTTATAGAGGTCTTTTATGGCGGATAGGAAAAGTTTCTGTCTATTAAAAATCAAATATGTAATGTCAGTTACCCATTTCTCATTAGATCTGGATGCATGAAAATCCCTATTAAGAAGGTTTTTTGAAATGACATATGCTTCTTTATGATTAGTAATATTTTTCAAATCTCCTTCAATTGTGGTAGCAACTTCCAATCTGGCATTTGTAAAGTGTCTAAGTAAACGGATGCCACCGAAAGCTATAATTACGATGGAAATGTCGTTTCTAGATTGGATTAACCAACTTGTTAAAGAGTTGACCATATTCAGCTCGCTGCTCCTAAAGGTAGTGAGGACACTGCAAGAAAATTTTTAAATAATATTTTAGGTTTTGCCGAAGTTGAAAAACCTGAAGAAGGGGTCCTACCAACAAAATGCGGAAAACATACGTTAAGGAAAATCCTGCTTTCGTATTTTCAAAGAAACACGTTTTACCCCGTTCCAATCCTCTAAAATCCTGTGCTCTCGCGACATGATTGTGCTTGGCTAGGATTTACTCCGACAATTAGGGTTTCAGAAGTCATTTGAGTGGTTTTATGATTTTGGTTATTATTCATTGTAGACCTCCAAATAGATGTGTTTTGTCCTTTTTTAGCTGGCCAGCTTAGGAAACATTCATCTTATCAAGATGTCTTTTTTCGTTCAAACCTCATTTTCAGTTATTACAGGAATGCTGACCCTTTAGTCATAATGAACGAAAACGGCTCCCATCGCTTAACGTAGATTGCACTTGGTCATAATGTTACTACCAAAAATAAAAAACCAAGTGTAGAGCTACACACGAAAAGGAGCCTATATTATGAAGGATGTTCAAAAATTTGTTGGTTTAGACGTATCTAAAGATTCAATTGCTGTTGCGATTGCTGATTCTGGTCGTGGTGAACCTAGATTTCATGGAACTATTCAAAATAAACCAGAGGATATTCGCAAATTGATGAAAAAGTTAGGGAAGCCTGAAAGCCTATTAGTATGTTATGAAGCAGGATCTTCTGGGTATGGAATTTATCGATTTCTTCTATCTATGGACATTGATTGTATGGTTGTCGCACCCTCCCTTATTCCAAAGCGATCGGGCGATCGTGTAAAAACAGATAAAAGAGATTCTATTAGATTAGCTCAGCTACTTCGCGCTGGAGAGCTTACTTCTGTATGGGTTCCAGATGAAGATCATGAAGCATTGAGAGACTTAATTCGTGCTCGTCATGATGCTCGTGAGGATTTACAAAGTTCTCGCCAGAGACTTGTTCACTTCTTACTTCGCCATGGAATACGTCCTCCGCAAGGAGTTAGAAATTGGTCCGTAAAACATCGTGAATGGTTAAAACGATTAACATTTGAAAGAGCTTCTCAACGTATTGTTTTTCAAGAATATCTTCATGCAATCAATGAAGTTGAAGATCGTATGAAACGTATCGAAGCTCAAATTCATGAAGAAGCCCTTCAAAGTGAACATGCTCCGGTAATTCAAGCTCTTCAAACATTAAGAGGAGTCGCAGAAGTCACAGCTGTTACTTTGGTAGCTGAAATTGGACAGTTTTCTCGCTTTTCAAACCCAAGACAACTGATGTCCTATGCTGGACTTGTTCCAAAGGAATACTCGAGTGGGTCTAGTCGTTGGCAAGGTTCCATTACGAAAACCGGAAACTCCCAAATTCGTCGTTCCATAGTAGAAGTTTGTTGGTCTTATCGCCATCGACCATCTCTTAAAGGTGAATTGCTTAAACGTCAAGAAGGTCAAGATCCAGAGGCAAAACGTATTGCTTGGAAAGCTCAACACCGTCTTCATATGAAATATCATCGCATCTCTGCTAAAGGAAAAGGTGGAAAAGTAGCTGTTGTTGCAGTAGCCAGAGAATTACTTGGTTTTATTTGGGCTATCGGTTGTGCCATTGAGGATAAGCAAGTAAGTGTATCGAATGTTGCTTAAGTAGATCGAAAGTAAGATTATGTAATAAATGATTTTATCGAATCATAATTTTGTGATTTAGAATTGAAGATTTGGCTCGAAGGCAAACCCCCGGGAAGGAGAACCCTCATGTGCAACTATGCACTAGGTCTAGGAACTGAACGTGCGCCGTTAGTCCGAGGCAGCTCCGTGACGGATGGAGTGAAATGTGGTAACCAACCCACGCATATCAGTTTGTATACCACCGTCAACGTTTTTGCCTTCGTGCCAAGTTTTTAAGGTTATCCTTGTTCAACTTTTAGAATTGTATCCATTTCGATTTAGCTTATCAAGGGAAAGTACGCCCTTGACAAGCTAAATCCGAAAGGATATTTGGTTTATAAGTTGAACAAGGAATAACTCTATTCATAGCTGAATGAAACACCATTTAAAAACATTTGGGTGTGGTGGGTTGACAGTTTCGTTCATATCAGTTGCATAAAGAAAAAGCTGCCTTAAAGACATTACACAATTTTTGATGAAAGATTAAAGGACACCTAATCTTTTCAGTCTTTTTTTTATAAAAAATGACCATACTGAGGATAAAAACATTAGAGGATGTTATAAAATGATTACACAGGAACAAGTGATGCAAGTTTTAAGTGGTGTGCAGGATCCAGAACTTCACAGAAGCCTTGTTGAGTTAAAAATGGTTAGAAACGTAAAAATAGAAGAATCAGATGTTAGTCTTGAGGTTGTATTAACCATTCAGGGCTGTCCCTTAAAAGCGAAGATTAAAGAAGATGTTCAAAATGCTCTTCGAGGCATTGGTGCTGAAAATGTGTATGTAAGCTTTGGGGCCATGAGTCCTGAAGAAAGAGCTTCATTAACTCAAGTATTGAAGAAGAATTCAACAACGGAAAGCGGGATGCCGTCGATGCTGAGCCATGATTCCGGGGTACGCTTTATCGCGATAACCAGCGGCAAAGGCGGCGTTGGGAAATCGACCGTTACCATCAACCTGGCTGCTGCCCTCGCCAGAATGGGGAAAAAGGTAGGAATTTTGGACGCGGATATTTATGGATTCAGCATCCCGTCCATGATGCAGATTAATGAAAAGCCGACTATGATCGGCAAAACTGCAATACCAGTTCTCAGTCATGATGTGAAGGTAATGAGCATGGGTTTTTTTGCAGAGGATAATAACCCGGTTATGTGGCGGGGGCCGATGCTGAATAAATGGATTCAAAACTTCCTTGCCAATACCCATTGGGGCGAACTGGATTATCTGCTTCTCGACCTGCCTCCAGGTACAGGAGATGTGGCAATTGATGTGGCTGCCATGATTCCGCAGGCAAAGGAAGTGATTGTGACTACTCCTCATAATGTAGCGTCGCATGTTGCCTCAAGAGCTGGGGTCATGGCGCGTCATACGAAACATGACATATTAGGCGTAATTGAAAATATGGCCTACTATGAAGAAAGCGATGGCACACGGAATTACCTTTTTGGAAGAGGCGGCGGAGAACGCCTGGCTGAACGGCTTCAAACAGATGTAATCGCACGAGTCCCCTTTGCGAGTCCTGTACAAGCAGCAGGTACTTCTGTATATGACGAAGACTCACTGGTAGGAGAGCTATTCCGATCCCTGGCAGAAGATGTGTTATATAAGGATGCTCAATAAAATGGAAGGCGATATAGATTTTTATATCGCTTTTTTTATGAAGGTTCTGGTTTCTTAGGGTATGGAACGTAAAGTTAAACCCGGTAAGACTAAAGTATAACTCTAAATGAATTTTTTAGTGGCCATACGGCAATTTTAGTGACTAAAACTTCTTTATATCGCAATCAGAGCTGGTTTATGCTGACTGAGTCACAGCTTCAAGTACTCTCGCTCATATGTGGACTGCTATTTGGATTAACTCACAGCTTTATACAGCCAAACTGGCAGCTGCTCTTACCGCCTTGCCATAAAAAAAGGGAATTCCACAATCGGATTCCCTTTTCTCACGTCTTCTTTTAGTTGTCAAAATAGTTGAAAGCTCTGTCGTTCTGACAGTTTTCACAGACATGAAGAATTCTGGTTCTTTCTGATTCAGTTTCTTCTGTTTCCATTTCCTGCTCACTGCCGCATAATTCACAAATCTGCATAATCTTCCTCCTCTTAGTGAGGTGAATTTTGATTTTCCGTTTTTATATCGTAGCCTGAGTCTCTGATGGCCTGTTGAAAATCCTGGAATGAAGCGGCATTTTTGTCATAGCCAATTCTTGCTTCTCCACTTTCTTTATTTACATCAGCCTGGAGGATGCCCCATACACCGTTTAATGACCGAATGATTTCGTCGGAATCTTTTTCCGATAGCGGTCCATGAATCTTAATAACACCTTGTTCTTCCATCACCCTTGTCCTCCTTCTGGATGAAGTTCCTGTGAAGGATGCTGTGTAAATGATTCACCCATACCATGCAGGAATTCAACCATGGTTGTCATCGCCGCTTTGATTTCTGGATCTCTCAAGCTTTTACCTAATTTCCATAAGCTGTGTTTTTCATGGTTTTTGATGCTTTCGCCCATATGGTCAAGGCCTTTTGTAACACCGCCCAGCATAGATTGTAGCTGGTCAGGCTTTAAGGTGCCCATGAAATTGAAAAGGTAAATGGCATTTTTGATGGTGTTATGCATACCAGGCTGGTTAACTTGCTGCATCGCTATAACGCCGACGTCTGTACGATTTTCCAAAATGGCATGAAGCGCATCGAGAATCCCAATTTCCTGTAGATTCTTTAATATGGCGAGTGCAGAAAGAATCCCTTCTTTGTTATCAGCAAGAGCTTTTAATATTTCCCCGATTGACTGAGCTTGTTCTTCCATCGCATTTGGAACCTGTTTATTAATTTGCCTGATTGCTTTCGCCATATGCTTCCCCCCCATTTCCAAATAACTCTTCTATCGCTTGAAAATCGTCACGCTGCCACTTTTCCTCAACCCGAACGCTGATCTGCGGATTCCTGTTACCAAACCGGTGGTTATGCTTAGGCAATGGCGGTTCACCAGTTGCTTCTAAAATCTCCATTTTAACACCGATTTCCTTATATGCAGGAGTATGTGTAACTAGATCATGATAGCTACTTGTCAGGTAATTGACAGCTTCATCGTCCTCAAAGCTGTTCATCGTGAGATAAATTTCCTTGCCTTTCACCCGGTCCGTAACAAGCGTCCTTACTTTAACCTGTCCATATGGTGAACTTAATCTAACTAATGTACCGTCACTGAGATTGCGTTCCTCCGCCAATTCGTGCGATACCTCCAGCCATGTGCCAGGTACCTTATGGATAAGTCCTTCTGTCCGGTACGTCATATTTCCTTCATGGAAGTGCTCAAGCAAACGTCCATTGTTTAAATGGAGATCATATTCTTCTCCTGCCATATATGGAGGAGTCCAGTCAACAGCGAACAGCCTTGCCTTTCCATCCTTAAAGGCAAATTTGTCTTCATATAATAGAGGTGTATCCGTTCCATCTTTGTGAACCGGCCAAACTTGGCTGTTAAAGCCTTCAAGACGGTCATAGCTCACACCTGCAAATAGGACAGCAAGACTGGCTGCTTCATCCATAATTTCACTTGGGTGCGAATAATTCCAATTCGCACCCATACGGTTCGCTACTTCCTGGAAGATCTGCCAGTCCGGTTTCGAATCGCCTAGCGGATCAAACACCTTATAGAACCTTTGAATGCGCCTTTCCGTATTTACAAATGTCCCATCTTTTTCAAGTGAAGGTGATGCCGGTAAAACAACATCGGCAAATTGTGCCGTTTTCGAGAAGAAAATATCCTGTACGACAAAGAAGTCTAATTTTTCAAATGCACTTTGAACATGGTTCGAGTTTGCATCCACAAGCCCCATTTCTTCTCCAAATAGATAAAGGGATTTTAATTTTCCTTTGTGGATTGCCTCTACCATGTGGTGGTTGTCCATTCCAGGATCTTTTGGAATTTCAACGCCCCATGCTTTTTCATACTTTTCTCTAACCTCGGCATTTCCGACTGGCTCATAACCAGGAAACCATGATGGCATTGTACCGAAATCACAGGCTCCCTGTACGTTATTGTGGCCTCTTAAGGGATAGGCACCTGTACCTGGACGGCCATAATTTCCCGTAATCAGCAATAAATTTGAAATGGCAGTGCTTGCGTCAGTTGCGCCGGAATGCTGGGTAATCCCCATAGCCCAAAGGATACAGACAGAATTAGCTTCATGAATCATTGTAGCTGCCTTGATTAATTCCTCCTGCGAAAGTCCGGTCATCTCTTCTGCGTAGCTTATGGTGAATTTATCCAGTGTTTTAATATATTCTTCTACGCCTGATACACGATTCGCCAGAAATTCTTTATCATGCCAACCTTGATCGATAATGTACTTCGTTACGGCAGAAATCCAGATTAAATCAGAACTTGGCTTAGGATGCAAGAGGAAATCCGCACGTTGTGCTAGCTCATGCTCTCTAATATCAGCTACTAATAATTTTTGTCCAAATAGCTTATGAGCCCGTTTTACACGTGTAGCGAGGACGGGATGAGATTCTGCTGGATTTGCACCAATTACAATAACCAAGTCTGCAGTTTCAATATCCTGGATAGTTCCAGAATCTCCCCCCAATCCTACTGTCCTTAAGAGTCCTGCAGTAGCCGGAGATTGGCAGTATCTAGAGCAGTTGTCGATATTGTTTGTTCCGATAACCGCACGTGCAAATTTTTGCGCCACGAAGTTTTCTTCATTGGAGCACTTGGAAGAAGCGATCACTCCAATGGATTCAGGTCCATACTCTTCTTTTATTTCCGTAAGCTTACTTGAAATCAGATCTAACGCTTCATCCCAGGTCGCTTCTTCAAACTCTCCGTTTTTACGAATCAAAGGCTTGGTTAAGCGCTGGTCACTGTTAACAAAATCCCAGCCCCATTTCCCTTTTACACAGGTGGAAATACCGTTAACGGGAGCTTCATGGGTAGGCTGAATTTTTAAAATCTGCCTGTCCTTTGTCCATACTTCAAAGCTGCAGCCTACACCGCAGTATGTACAAACCGTCTTAGTCCTCTTAATCCGTGCTTTCCTCATGGCAGCTTCCACTTCTGATATCGCAAAAATTTCTTTATATCCAGGCTCCACTTCTTTAATTAAATCAACCATAGGCTCTAAAATTGGAGCCGGTAGGTTTGTTAAGAATCCTGCTTCACCGAGCATGGATGTTTCCATTAAAGCATTACATGGACACACGTTCACACAGTGTCCACAGGATACACAAGAAGACTCATCAATTGGAACATCATTATCCCAGATAACCCTTGGTCTTTCTCTTCCCCAGTCAATAGTTAAGGTTTCATTGACCTGTAAATCCTGACAGGCCTCAACACACCGGCCGCACAAAATACACTGATCCGGTTCATACCTATAGAAAGGATGGGAATTATCCGGAGGGTAGGGTTTTTCTCTAAATTCATATTTCTGATGCTCAATCTCTAAGTATTCGGCAGTATTATGGACGGTACAATTGCCGTTATTATTATCACAAACAGTACAATACAGTTCATGATTTTCTAGGATCCGTGACATCGCTTCATACTGGGCATCCTTAACAGACTTTGACATTGTATCAACCGTTAAACCTGGAACAGCCTTTGTCGAGCAAGCACGGACCAATTCCCCACCCACCTGCACAAAACATGTATCACAAGTTTGGATCGTCCCCAGATCGGGATGATAACAAATGCTTGGAATGTACAATTCATGACTTTGGGCGACTTGCAATATCGTTTGACCTGGCTGTGCTGTTAATTCCTTTTCGTTGATTCGTATGGAAAAAGAATGGTCAGACATGTGATTCCCTCCTATCTTCGCTGCCGTTAAGCTGAATTATTTTAATAATTAAGCCATACACCAGCAAATGCTGTTGATTCATCCTAGTATTCCCAAAAAGGATATGAATAAAATAAAATAAAATATATTTTTACAGCCCTTAAAAATTATTCTAAAACCACAGTGTATTAAACCTTTCTTTTTTGGCAAGTTTATAGGAGATGATTTGTTGATAGCGAATCGAGTCTACATATATAAAGAAATTTAACTGAAGGCAGGCGAACCGAAGCTATGGAAAAAGAAATTCTTTTGCAGCTAGTTCAATCAATGATCATGTCCTCATCAAAGAAACCAAAATACATGAGCATCTCTACGGTGAAAGTTGCAGACCTCCTAGAAACCTCCATCTCCCATATCGAAAAAGGATTGCAGGAACTTGTACAAGAAGGACGCCTCCGACAATCAAAACTGGAACAGCCGCCGCATAACACCATTTACATGCTGCCATAATAGGGGACCGGCCCCACTTCACTAATTATTTCCCAGAGTGAAGTTTTTTTTTCGCCCTTTTTATACAGTAAAATGGCCCCATCTTGATGGGGTCCTTCTTGTATCTTTAACAATAACCGTATTACCTTAAGCTAGTCCGTTAACTTTCAAGTCTTCTGTCAGAAAACCTAAACCAATCTACAAATTGAAGGTAATTTGGATTTTGAAAGGGTTAAGAATAAGCAAAAAAGCAAAGAGTTTGAGGAGTTTGTAAGAAGTTTTACTGATACTCTTAATTATTTGATGTTAGATGCATATACATTAATAACCTTTTTGAAAGTAGAAAACTATTCATCAGCTCTTTAACTGAAAGTGAACGCCAAAAAGCTTTAGACCGTGGCGCCACTTTTTATGATCTGTTTTTTTCTAATACTTGGGGATGGGAGTGGTTAAGTGAACCGTCATATAAAAGATTCATTGGACAGACCACTAAGGGATTTAAGGATTTCCGTCATTGATCGGTGTAACTTTCGCTGCCAGTATTGCATGCCTGCTGAAATTTTTCATGATAATTTTCAATTTTTGCCTAAAAGTGAGCTCTTGTCATTTAAGGAAATCGTAAGGCTTTCTAAAATATTTGCAAGCTTGGGAGTTATAAAACTAAGATTGACAGGCGGTGAACCTTTACTGCGGAAAGACCTTACAACTCTTATTTCAAAGCTCGTCAAAATTGAAGGTATAGAAGATATCGGTTTGACTACAAATGGTGTTTTTCTGAAAAAACAAGCCGGGAATTTGAAATCAGCGGGATTAAAGAGGGTGAATATCAGTTTAGATAGCCTGGATGATGAACTTTTTAAGCAGATGAACGGCAGGGGTATCGGGATAAAGCCTGTCATAGAAGGTATAGCTGCTGCCAAAGAAGCAGGCCTTGGAGTTAAAGTGAACATGGTAGTGAAAAAAGAAAACAATGAATCTCAAATTCTGCCGATGGCACGGTTTTGTAAAGAAGAGGGCATTCAATTACGTTATATAGAATTCATGGACGTCGGACATACAAATGGTTGGCAGATGAAGAATGTATTTACAAAAAAAGAGTTACTCGAAATCCTCCAAGCAAAATTTGATCTTGAACCAGTTGAAGAAGATTATTTTGGAGAAGTGGCACAACGCTTCCGGTATAAGGGAACTACAACCGAAGTGGGTTTTATAACATCCGTCTCTGAGTCTTTTTGTTCCAGTTGCACCCGTGCTCGTCTTTCTGCTAACGGAAGTTTATATACATGCCTGTTTAATGGAAAGGGGCATGACTTAAAGTCATTGCTCCGTTCCAAGATGTCAGATGAAGAATTGACTTGCTTCATCATTTCACTTTGGAACCAGAGGGACGACCGCTATTCGGATGAGCGGTCAGCGGGAACAGTGAAAAAACAGGATAAAATCGAAATGTCATTCATAGGCGGGTGACAAACAGCAAGTTCTCCTCAATCATAAAGGGGGATGGCAACGTTTCCATCCCTAATTCAAAAATTTGATTATGGAGGGCTTATTTGTTTTCATACAAAAAAGAGCTGCTAATCAGCTTCTGGTATTGAAGTAAAGTATCGTTACTTTAAGTACAATTTATCATGGTCTTCTAATTCCTTTTTATTATTAGACTAATCCAGTTGAGCTGTAGATTAAAATAATTACAAATGCTGCTAGTGTCTTAAAAATTGTAATCACAAAGATATCTCCATATGATTGTTTGTGTGTTAAGCCTGTAACCGCAAGTAAGGTAATAACAGCGCCGTTATGAGGTAACGAATCCATCCCGCTTGATGCCATCGCTATGACACGGTGCATTACATCGGGAGGAATATTATATTGATTAATAGCTTGTATATACTTATCTCCCATCGCACTAAGCGCAATTCCCATTCCACCAGACGAAGAACCAGTAATACCAGATAACTCGTTTGTTGTAACGGCCCCATTTACAAGTGGATTCGTAAAAGTGTGTGAAATACCATCACGTACAGTTGCGAATCCTGGTAATGAAGCAATGACCCCACCAAATTCAGAAGCAGTATTCATAGCTGCTAGTAACGCTCCACCAATACTGGCATTAATGCCCTGTTGAAACCCCGTTGTAACACGTCCCAAATCGTAAGCAACTGTTGCAATAATACCTAATACTAGAGCTAGTTCGACAGACCAAATACCTGTTACTGTCGCAAGATCTACATTCCCAAACAAATCTAGTCCTATCTTTGAAAAGTCAAATCCCTCTGGATACGATTTCGGAATAGAAATAGTAAAAAATTTATTCGCCACACCCACTAAAACTAGCGGTATAAATGCAAATATTTGTCGAACTGGACTTGTATTAACAGCTAAAGGAACCGGTAATGGAATTACTGTTTCTGCAGCAACTGCCGTTAATTGTACTTTTACGAACAGGATAATTATAGTAAACAGGAAAGGCTTAAGGATTCTACTTCACCTTAAGCCTTTTCTTGCCCTATTTTAAAAACCCATCGATATATATTTTTCTTCTAAATATTCTTCAAGGCCTTGATGGCCACCTTCCCTCCCCATGCCGCTTTCTTTCATGCCGCCAAATGGGGCTTGTGCAACGGTGGGAATGGCGTCGTTGTAGCCGATGATGCCAAACTCCAGAGCTTCGGATACCCTGACTCCCCTGCTTATATTCTGTGTGTAAAAATAAGCGGCCAGCCCGTACTCTGTATTGTTGGCAAGCTCGATCACCTCTTCTTCTGTATCAAACGGAATGATTGGCGCGACCGGTCCAAATGTTTCCTGGTATGTGATGAGCATATCCTTGTTCACTCCACCTAGAACGGTCGGTTCATAGAATAATCCATCAGCCAATTCCCCTTCAATTCTTTGTCCGCCACAAAGAAGGCTGGCACCTTTTTCCAGGGCATCTTGTACATGCTCCTCTACCTTTTCCAGGCCATCACTGCTGACAAGAGGCCCGACTTCAACGGTTGGATCAATGCTATTTCCGACTTTTAGAGCTTGTACCTTTTCAACAAAAAGTGTAGAGAATTTATTGATGACAGAACGGTGGACGTAAATTCGATTTGCGCATACGCACGTTTGTCCGGTGTTCCTGAATTTGCTTGCAACAGCACCAGCTGCTGCGGCTTCCAAATCAGCATCCTCAAAAACGATGAAGGGCGCGTGTCCTCCAAGCTCAAGGGAAAGTCTCTTGAGCTGCGGGGCTGACTTAGTAACCAGCAATTTTCCTACTTCAGTAGATCCGGTAAAAGATATTTTCCTTACTACCGGGTTTTCAAAAATTTCATCCGAGATAGGTCCGGCACTCCCTGTTACGATACTGACCACTCCAGCAGGCACTCCCGCCATTTCTACCAATTTACCAAACGCTAACGCACTAATAGGAGATTGTTTTGCAGGCTTGACAATGACTGTACATCCAGCGGCCATGGCAGGTCCTACTTTCCGCGTCATCATGGCCAACGGGAAATTCCAAGGGGTAATGGAAGCAACCACTCCAATCGGCTGGCGGATCACCGATAGCCTTTTATTTGCGGCAGAAGCAGGGATCATTTCCCCATAAATCCGGCGGCCCTCTTCAGCAAACCATTCCAGGTAGCTTGCAGCAAAATCCACTTCACCCCGGGCTTCCGTTAAGGGCTTGCCCATTTCCATACTCATGATTTCTGCTAATTCATCTTTATATTCATGCATAAGGTCATGCAATTTCTTAAGATATTTACTGCGTTCTTGTGCCGTCAGTTTTGACCAGGTTTTAAACGCTTCCTCAGCAGCTGCAATTGCGGCATGCGTTTCTTGGCGGCCTCCATTTGGAATCTTTGCCACCACTTTCCCTGTTGATGGATTTGTTACTGGTAAAGTTTCTCCGTTATGTGCTGCAGTCCATTTACCGTTTACATACATTTTCAGTTCAGATAAATTGATTAATCCACTAGTTTTAAGCATGAATAAGTCTCCTTTTTTTGTTGGATTTGCAAAGCACTTCATTATATACACAAAAAGATTAGAGCCCTGAAACTTTAGTTCCCCCGTCAATGTCCGTGTTAATGGAAATCCTTTCATTTTTAAGAACGAAGGTATACCCCACAGCGGCAATTAGGCAAATGACTACAGGTATGATCAGGGCTATATTGAAATTATTGAACTTCGCTACTAAGATCCCTGTTGCGACTGGAGCAATCCAGCCAGCGAGGTTCCCCACGAAGTTTTGCAGCCCGGCAAGCTTTCCTTCCGC
Source organism: Peribacillus sp. ACCC06369 (assembly GCF_030348945.1). Lineage (NCBI taxonomy): Bacteria > Bacillati > Bacillota > Bacilli > Caryophanales > Bacillaceae > Peribacillus > Peribacillus sp. ACCC06369. The sequence continues at coordinate 2,473,885 of NZ_JAUCEN010000002.1, read as the reverse complement.
ACCCTTTGGAGCAACATCCGAAACAGTGGCCCAGAGAATGCCCGCAGCCAATCCTTCACCGCCGATTGCTATTGAGATGTACGTAAGTGCCATTATGGCGCTGTCTGTATAGATAGTCGGGATTATGGCTAATGGAAAAAGCATGCCTATGGTTAAAATAGTTTTTCTTGCTTTGATGGAATTCCAGCCTTTTTTAATTAAGAAATCCGACAACACACCTCCTAGAATATTTCCCAGAAAGGACATGATCCAAGGCAGCATCGTGAAAAATCCGGCTTTTAAAAGAGTCATTTGCCTTTCGACTACAAGATAAGTGGGAAGCCAGGTCATCATTAAATAAGTAAGATAGTTATGGGCAAACAAGCCATATAACATAGGGTAAACACTTCTGAATTTGAAGAATTTAAATGGCGAGATGTTTAGTGTCGTCGCTTTTTCGGTTTGACTTTGCTCCCCTTTGATATAGGCTACTTCGGCCTCGTTTGCAATCTTACTTTGCTCTGGATGGTTTTTGAAAAAGAATAACCAGAATGCCAGCCATACAAAACCGATGGATCCAATTACCACAAAGGATGCTTGCCATCCCCAAGTCTGGATGATCCATGCTAAAATGGGTGTCGTTATGCCAATCCCGATAGCTGTACCAGAATTAAATATCCCGTTTGCAATGCCCCGTTCGTGTGACGGCAGCCAGTCTGAAATAACGCGCGTATTAGTTGGAAACGCTGGAGCCTCTCCGATTCCCATTAAAACGCGGATACCGATCAGTCCGCCAAGCGAACGTCCCATTCCAGTAAACACCGTACAGAGCGACCACCAAACGATGGCAATCGAATACGTTAAGCGTGCCCCCAATTTATCAACGATTACGCCGACCGGGATCTGCATTAAGGCATACGACCAAAAGAACGCTGACCCCAATATCCCGAATTCTACTGCCGAAAGCGAAAGATCCTTCATCATCGAGGGTCCTGCAATGCCAAGAATTGCCCTATCCATATAATTGATTGTTGTTGCGACGAAAAGGAGTACCACTACAAGCCATCTTCCATTGGTCTTTTTCATACGTCACCTCATTAGATAATTATATTCAGGTAGAAAAATACTGCGGGAAATCCATGTCCGAAAAAAGTTAAAAAGGGGAAACTGATTCGAAACCCCCTGAAATTCCAGGTGATTTTCAAATTGAATGGTTTTTATACATTCACGATGGCTGTTTCTGAATTTTTTGCACTGCTTGCATTTCGATTACCATTATTAAAACCTTCAAAGTCCCCCTCATAAGCCTTCTCTATAATCAGTTGGATATCCGATGCCTTCGTCAGCCTTGGATTAACGACCACGTTACCGCTTCGCATGGAATCTTCCACTAATTTCGGCAAAACGTCCAATGATACTCCAAGCTCTTTAATATTAAGAGGAATATTCATGCTCCGATTCATTTCGATGATGGTTTCGATTGCTTTCTCGGCTGCTTGCGCATTGGATAAACCGCTTACATCCCTTCCTAAAGCTATTGCAATTTCTCTATACTGATCCTCACATGCCGGCAGGTTGAATCTCATGACGAATGGCAATAGTGCTGCATTTGCGATGCCATGCGGGATATTAAAGACTCCTCCAAATGTATGGGAAATGGCGTGTACATTACCCAGTCGGGATTGTGAAAAGGCTACACCAGCTAACAGGGAGGCTACAAGCATGTTTTCCCTGCTTTCCATGTCCGTTCCCACAAAGTACGATCGTGTTAAATTTTCACCGATCATCTTAATGGCATGCATCGCGAAAGCCTTGCTGACAGGGTTGGCAGATTTGGAGGTGTAAGATTCAATTGCATGAGTCAGTGCATCCATACCAGTAGCTGCAGTAATCTCTTGAGGCAAATTCAATGTAAGAGCAGGATCCAATATAGCTAGCTTTGGAAACAAAAGTGAACTAAGTACTCCTAATTTAAAAGAGGTGTCCTTATTCGTTACCACTGTCGAATTAGTAGCTTCACTGCCAGTTCCAGCCGTTGTAGGGATTGCTATGATCGGGAGCGGGGGATTGGAAATCTTTCCAACCCCTTCATAATCCAGGATATGGCCGGGATTAGTAGCCATTGCCGCGATGCCCTTGGCAGTGTCAATGCTGCTTCCTCCGCCTACAGCCAGAACCGCCTCCATCTTTTGTTGCCTAAGATACACTGTCCCCTGTTGGATTGTTTGAGCTGATGGATTAGGCTCCACCTCATCGTAAATCTCAAAATAAAGATTTGCCGAGGCAAGGGATTTTTCAATGCCTTGTAAGAGACCGGCTCCTCTAACCCCTTTATCTGTTACGATCAGCACACTCGATACACCTAAATCCTTAATTAGTTCCCCTGTTTTTCCAGATATTCCGTTACCGCATTCCACCCGTGTCGGCATACTATATGTAAAAGGCATAAGAGACATTTTCATCTTCCTCTCCATTTATATTCTATTAGATAGTGAAACCCTTTCCGCCCCGGTCTGCAGATCCATCATGAATGGTTATGATGCTTAAACTTCCAGGGACACCATTCCTTCAAGCAATCTATAAAGCTTTTCTAAGTAATTCTTCTAAACTACGCTGGGTTGGCACTCTTGGGTTATTCCGAATCAGGCGATCGATCTGGAGGGTCTTCTCAGCAATTTCGGGAATATCCTCTTCTTTGATCCCAATCTTCGTCAGCTTTGTAGGCAGTCCAATTTCCCCCAGCAGGGTAAGCACAGCTTTTGAAGCAGCCAAAGCGGCTTCCTTATCGGAGAGGCCATCCGAGTTCACATTGAATGCCTGGGAAATCCTCACCATTTTTTCTGTTTCTACAGCTGCATTATATTCCATGACATATGGAAGCAAGAGCCCGGTCACCTCTCCATGCGGTGACTTCACAAGCCCTCCGATTGGGTAAGCCAATGCATGGGCTGCTGCTGTACCTGCATTTGAAAAGGACATTCCAGCAAGCAGGCTGCCCATTAGCATATTGGAACGGGCCTCGAGATTGCTTCCTTGCTGCACAGCAAGCGGCAGGTTTTTTGCAATCAATTCAATAGCTCTGTAGGCGAGTGCATCGCTTATGGGGATTGAACCTTGGAATAAAATGTTTCCTTCTGCCTGGATATATGCAGAAGGTTTGGCTGTGTATGCCTCTATCGCATGTGATAAAGCATCAATTCCGGAACAAGCTGTTACATAAGCGGGAAGCCCTAACGTTAATTCTGGATCAAGCAGGGCAACGGTTGGTCTTAGGTAGTTATCCGAGATACCAACTTTCAGGTTATTTTCCACATCGGTCAATACCGCTACTGATGTCACTTCTGAACCGGTTCCAGCCGTCGTCGGAATCGCTACAAGAGGGGCGATTGGTCCGGGAACCTGGTTTTCCCCGCCATAATAGTCCAGGGGATGTCCACCATGGGCGACCAACAGGGCGACGATCTTGGCCATATCAATGCTGCTTCCTCCGCCAAGGCCAATTACTGCATCAATATCCATTTGAGATTTAGCAAACTTATAACAATCCATCGCCGAATCTACCGGAGGCTCCGGTACGACCTGGTCATAGATAACTGTTTCGTAATTTGCTTGCTCCAACAACGATGAAATTCTGTCCACGATACCAGCGTTTTTGATCCCTGGGTCAGTAACGAGCAAAATGTTTTTCGCCTTTAACCTTTGCAGGATTGAATCCAATTGCCCGATCGCCCCGTTTCCAAAAACGATTCTTTCGGTAGAATAAAAATCCCATGTGTTTCTCATATCCCTTACCTCCAAAGTCTATAGATTGATGACGACAAGTTTTTCGTCTGTCATCTCTTGCACGGCATAATGCGGTCCTTCTTTGCCAATTCCGCTGTCCTTCACGCCGCCATACGGCATGATGTCGGCACGGTATGTAGAAACATCATTGATGATCACACCGCCAAAATGAAGTTCCTGTGTTGCCCGCATCGCTAAAGTGATATCGGATGTAAATAAACCAACTTGTAAGCCGAACTTCGTATCATTGGCCTGACAGAAAGCCTCCTCGATGCTATCGAAAGGAATGATGCTGATCACCGGTGCGAACACTTCCTGGCAGACTACCTTCATTTCCGGTTTCACATCTATTAATATAGTAGGTTCTAGAATCGATTCCCGCCTTTTCCCTCCATATACCACTTTGGCCCCTAGACGCTCAGCTTCCTGAATCCATTCTTCCGCACGCCTTGCTTCCTTTTCGGAGATCATGGGACCAATGTCCGTGGAAGGATCTGCAGGATTTCCAACCTTCAAGCCCTGTGCCACCTTGACTGCCTTCTCCACAAACACATCGCAGATATCTCTATGAACGTAGATGCGCTGCACAGAGATGCAGGCTTGCCCTGCATTCACATACCCCCGCGTGACACAGAGTTCAACTGCTCTGTCTAAATCAGGGACATCCTTGTGGATGATATTAGGGGAGTTATTCCCTAATTCCAAGGTAACCTTACGAATTCCCGTACTGCTCTTAATGTGCCTGCCTACGCCGGGACTCCCTGTAAAAGTGAACAACGCAATTCGTTCATCCTCCAAAAGGTATTGACCTGTTTCCTGCCCAAACCCGTTAACCACATTGAGGAAACCTGCGGGCAATCCAGCTTCGGAAAAGATTTCTGCTATCTTGCATGCAATGAGCGGCGTCATTTCAGCCGGCTTCAACACGATTGTATTTCCCGCTGCCAACGCAGGAGCCACCTTGTGGATGGTGAGATTGAACGGGAAGTTAAACGGGGTGATCGCACCGATAACTCCAACAGGAACCCGGATGGTGAAAGCCATCTTATTGTCGTTACCAGACTGCCCCAAAGGAACACCCGTACCGGCAATCCGTTTTGCTTCTTCCGCTGATGCAATCATCGTTTGAATTCCTCTATCGATTTCCCCTCTGGCGTCCTTCAATACTTTACCAACTTCCTGAACCAGAATCATCGCCAGCTCTTCTTTTCTTTCTTTCGCGATTTCCGCTGCACGCATTAGAATCTCGTAGCGTTGATCGGAATCTAGCTTTCTCGTATTAAAGGTTTCCAAGGCATTGGTCACCGCTTCAGAAACAATTTCGCGGGATGCCCTGCCAATCTGGGCAATTTCTTCTTTGTTATATTTGTTCATAACAGCGATTGTTTGTTGATCGGATATCCATTGCCCATTTATGAAATGGCCATAAAATGCATTTTTTCTACTAAGCGATATGCTCATTGAAGATTCCTCCCTTTGAAAAATAACGATCACATTTTTTCACTTCACAGTTATTTCTGCTAATAGATGGAATAAATTCAATCAGGAAAACGCACAAGATAAAGCGCTTTCATTTAAATCTCATGATTTTGTCTGCCTATCAATGCTCTTTAACAAACTGTTTATCATATATTCCAAAAATCATATGTAATCGTTTCCGAAAATATATCACATAATATACAATTGTGTAAATATTTAAAATTAAAAATATTCTGTGTATTTTTTGTAAATGTTGATACAACAGCGTTTTTAACAAAAAAATAATAAATATAGATTAAATATTTCATAATTATTTAATAATTTTATATATAATCCCTCCGAAATCTATCAAATATCATATATAATTATCAGTAATGAGGATATTTTTGTAGCTATCCAGCAAACTATAGAGTCCCCTTATAAACTCTCTATTCTTGATATCAATATGGTTTCGCCTTATCTTATTGATAGGGGCAACAAGCAGAAAGCTACTTCAGTAATAATAATAATTTAAGTTGTTACATCTATATGAAATAACACTCGTTCTCATAGAAATTTTTTTAAGTTAGGGGCATTTCGATGATAAAGGAAAAAGAACGCGGAGAGACAACGGAATATGTCTACAATTTATTAAAAGAAAAGATTTTTGAATGGGATTTATCGCCGGGACAAAAAATCAATATCAGCCACTTAACCCGGGAAATCAACATTAGCGCCATACCTCTCAGAGAAGCATTATCTCGTCTGAACTCTGAGAACTTAGTCATCTTAGAACCAAATAAGGGGTATCGGGTCAGTGACATATTAGATACTGAAAATATGGCGAAAATGTTAGAGGCCCGGATATTACTGGAGACGCATGCGGTCCGGAATATTATCCGCTTAAATAATGTAAGCGTGACGGAAGAAATGGCCGCGCTTACAGATGAAATGTTTTCCACAAACACAGGTGCTTCCAACAAAAAAATACTAGATTTTACTCATTTAGATCAACAATTTCATCATGCCATCATGAACGCTGGAGGAAATCCGTTTTTATTTGAAGCATATAAAGGCATGCACTGTCATCTTCATATAGGCCGGTTTTATCACGTCAAAGGTGAGATCGACCAAAAAGACGCACCATCGGAACATATGGAAATCATTGAGGCCATCCGGACAAGGGATGTATACAGGGCCGAGATTGCGATCTCCAGCCACATACAGGATTCCATAGATCGTTTATTGGAGAGGACAAAAAGATAATACTTGGAAGCTATTGAGGATAATCTTCTTCGGATATCAGTCATCGTAATCGCTTTGATCAAATTTCCGGAATATTCAAGTGGGTGTAAACTATACATTCCCATCTCAAATGCTTGAAAAAAAAAAACAGAATAACATGTGAAAGATTTATGCACCAAGAAGAAAACAAGTGTGATCAAAGGAATGAAACTTAAGACTTCTCTTGTTTTGAAAGATGATGGATGGATTGAATTTGCAAAAAAAAAAACATTTGCTAAATCAAAGTAACAAACTAAAATCCCTATCACAATTGATAGGGATTTTACTATGAAAGAGTATATGCCGAATAATTCGCTGAATGAATCCACTTACTGCTATAACCTTTTCTGATTTTGATCTCCGAAGAAAAGAAAGAGTATATGTGATAAATCCAAACGAAAAAACGAAAAAAAGTAATAAATAACAAAAACCCTATAACTAATTGCCCCTTATAGTTTTTGTAGGTCGTGGGTTTTACTTAATGAAAAAAACCTCTTTGAAAAAAAGATAGCTTAGAGCACCAAAAAAACGATTTTCCCTTAACATGGGCAAAATCGTCTTTACTGGTGCTTAATTTGAATAAGGTAAATGTAGCTCTCAAGACAGGGGTGTTCACTTTTCTAAAATCTTCTTCTATGCGTATTTCATCCAGAAGTAAAAATTACTCCAAAAAGTTAAAAAAGGGTTTGATACCTTCCCTTCTTACTCATAGTCCATATCCATAGTTGTAAAATCTATTTTTCCAAATGAAAACAACCATCTTTATGGCTTAAGGACCACTTTAATACATCCATCTGTCCTTGTATCAAATACTTCATACCCATGCTTTGCTTGGTCAATTGGAAGTACATGGGTTACAACATCGCCAGGATCTACTTTTCCTTCTGATATTAGTTTATAAAGGTAGGGCATATAAGGAATTACAGGAGCCTGACCGGTTTTAATATCCACGTTTCTTTGGAAAATATCTCCTAGGGGGAATCCATTATAACGGCCGCCATAAACGCCTGTTATTTGTATGGTTCCCGCCTTACGCACGGCTTGGGACGCAATTACAATCCCTCCCATGGCTCCCCCATGTAATTTAAGACCCGATGCAAGATATTCCATCGGAGTCATTTTGCCACTCATTCCGGAACAGTCAATAACGATATCTGCACCACCTTTAGTGATTTCTTTAAGGTATTCGCCAGTGTTTTCATATTGTGCAAAATTTACGGTTTCGACTTTATTTGTCCTTTTTGCATGCTCTAAACGATAATCGAGATGGTCGACAGCAATCACTCTTTTCGCCCCTTTAAACCAAGCGAATTTTTGAGTAAGTAGACCTACAGGACCACAGCCTAAAACGATAACCGTATCGCCAGATTTGACACCTGCGTGATCTACACTCCAGAATGCTGTGGATGCTGCATCAGCGAGCAACACCAATTTTTCATCTTCTACCTCGCAGTCTTCTGGGATTTTGAAAGGGGTAAAGTTTCCATAAGGAACACGCATATATTCAGCTTGCCCGCCCGCATACCCACCAGTTGTTTCAGAGTATCCAAAAAAACCACCCATTTCCCCATGAGGATTTGAATTATCGCACTGACTTGTAAGGTCGTGGTCGCAATACCAGCAGCTCCCGCAGCTAACGTTAAAGGGAATAATGACCCGGTCTCCCTTCTTTACCTTAGTTACCCCTGGTCCAACTTCCTCAACAACCCCCATCGGCTCATGACCAATCACATAATCTGTAGGCATATTGGGAATTAATTGATGAATTAAGTGCAAATCGGAGCCGCAAATCGCTGAAGTAGTGACTTTTACAATAATATCATCCGAATTTTTGATGTTAGGGTCTTTAACTTCTTTAACCTGTACATTTTTATTGCCCTGGTAAGTTACGGCTTTCATGATGCTTTTCCTCCTTTATTTATTCGGCGTTGCGAACATGCCGAGTCTGTCAGTATCATTCGGGAAAAGATTCATTCCAGCGATACTAACCGCCATATCGGCTGATTTCAAATCTAATTCCACCTGTTTACCTACATCGTTCGGATAAAGCCAGCCCTTCCTGATCATTAAATCGGATAACTCACCATGTAAGTCAATAGATTGCTCCATTTGCTGGTACAATGCTTTTCTCAATGCGGGATTCGCTGTTTCAGATAATGCAATACCATAAGTATGAATCCCACTTTTGATAGAGAGTAGAAAATCTAGCGCGAAAGAGGAATCAGCCATTTCCGGCATATGTTCAGCGCCTTGAGGATCTAAAAAATCCATTTCCATTTAAATTTCACCTCATTTTTCATAGTTTGTTCGGGCTTCTGTATAAAATCCCTTTAGCTCGTTTATAGCAGCTATAGATTGTTGTACGTCTTTTTCCATTAATGCTTTTAAGTCATTGTCAAAGCAAATTCCTTGCATTAATTTTGATCTCATTAAACCGATTGTTTTAAAATTTAAAATTTCATGCGTTTCCATGGTTTCATGAAATGCCAAGCTTTCATTTTCCATACGTGCACCTCCCTAATCTATATACAAAAATACCTTTCCCAGTTCATCTGTTTGTTATACGGAATATTGACCGATAGGTAGTTTATTTCGCAAAATACACGTTACCTTTGCAAATGATGATGTATAAAAACTTTTGTATTACGAAAGATATGTAAGTGAATTCTCAAAGAAATGGAGTGAAAAATCATGACGAAAAATTTAGGACTGCATGAGACTTTAGAGGCGCACGAAATTTTAACTTTCAAGAGTCTTTGTCTAACAAAGTCCTCTACAATGAGCAGTTTAGTGCAGGATACAGAACTACAAAATATTCTATTAAAAGACATGAGCACTGGGACACAAGATATTCAAACACTCCAGGAAATTCTGACGAATCGAGGGGAACAGTAATGACAAATTTTTTGCAAAATATGGCGGGGATGGGTGGCATGACTGATCAGGTGATTGCAACGGACTTCTTAATATCCGCAAAATCTGGAATTAGAAATCTTGCTTTTGCCATTACAGAAACAAAAACACCTGAATTGAAAGCAGCCTTAAGAGAACAGCTTCGTGTCGCTGTAGAAAGACACGGAGAGATAAGTAACTATATGATTTCAAAAGGTTACTATCATCCACATGATTTAAGTGAACAATTACAAGTTGATTTAAATACAGCAAATACAGCCCTAAACCTTCCTCAACAATAAAGTCACCTCATGGATGTGAAAACAGACAGATTACACAGAGGTTCTGGCAAGTCGAAAAAAGCAATGAATTTCTCGAACTTGAGAAACATTGCTTTTTTTAGGGGTATATTATAGGAAGTTCTTAGCAAAACAAGGTAATAATGGTAATGTAGATGATCCAATCTAAACGATTTTTACTTCTTTCTTACTAGGGTTAAATCGATTTCTTCATGCCACACTCTCTGCATTTACGAATATATTTAACCGAACTTTCAAACTAAGCTTTACCGCAATTGTCATAGCGACCACTAACGTCAGGTTAATCTTCGTGGTCATAAATAATTATGGTGTCATATTCCTTTTTTTCCTCTAGAATTTCTTCAGACAAAGTAAAATCGCCCTGTTTAATAGCCCTACGATGATACTCAACACTCAAATCAACTGGAACATGGCGGTCTAACTCATCATGAATTAAAATTTGCTCGACATTCAAAGGCAACAATTCTATCGGTGAAGCTAACCTACAACGTTCAGATACTTCTTGAGCAGCTACGTGACTACTTCCCCCTTTTTCTTCATGGATTTCCCACATCTTCTTCAGATCCGAAACCCCTGCCAAACTTAATACGCTCTGTATAGGTACAAGCAGAGTATTTCCGATCCCCTTCCGTTTGAACTTTGTTAATTCGGGATGCCAGCCAGAGAGCCAAGTGTTTGCCAGGGCCACTATACGATTTTCCAAATCAGAAAGGTGTCCCTGGTATATAAGATCATCCAATCGATTTCCGGTATAGGAGAAAAAATCGCAGCCACGATTATCTCTGAAATTGGTGAAATCGATCGGTTTAATCATCCGAAAAAACTGGTTGCCTTCGCTGGAGTAGATCCAAGTGTTCACTCATCGGGTAAGTTTACGGCAACCATCTTTCTTCAGTGTGGATGGAAGGGGTGCAGGGTCAAGGAGGGCAAGTTCCTCAATTAAGAAAGTAGACTAGCAGAGAGTACGCTTATATTAATGAATAAAGAAATATGACTATTTAATTTTTTAGTCATTTACTTCGACATAACACTTTAGGGACTTCATCTAGCTGAGAGTGTACAACGACTATCTTTTCCATCTTAGACCCTGGAGAAGATGAGACTTTCCCCCTTTGAGTAGACGTTATAGACCATGTTTTTTCATTTTGCGGATTAAGGTCGTATGCGAAACGCCCAATACCTTGGCAGCCTTGCGAATACTCCCTTCCCGCTGAATCATGCTCTCGATTAGATTTTTCTCCACAGACTTAAATAAGTTACTTTTGGTATCCTCATTTCTTAAGAGTTTTGATAGACTGACTCCCGTATGTTGTTTTGCAATAGGCAAATCCTTCGGTTCTATTACATCGTTTTTAGTGGTTAGGACAAGTCGCTCTATAATATTTGACAATTCTCGGATGTTGCCTGGCCAGTGATATGCGCAAAGAATATCCATAGCATCCATCGTAAATGATTTATTCTTATTATATTCCTCATTAAAATTTTGGAGAAAATGGCCGATTAACAAGGGGATATCATCCTTTCGTTCCCTCAATGCTGGAGTCTGGATAGGGATGACATTCAATCGGTAATATAGGTCTTCCCGAAATTCTCCTCTCAGGACCATAGATTCTAAATCCCTATTGGTCGCTGCCACAATTCTTACATTGACCTGAATCACCTTCGTTCCACCGACCCGGGTAAACTGCTGGTCTTGTAGCACACTTAAAAGTTTTGCCTGAAGATATAAGGGAAACTCCCCGATTTCATCCAAAAATAAGGTTCCTTGATCAGCAAGTTCAAATAATCCCTGCTTCCCATCCTTCTTTGCACCGGTGAAGGCACCGGTATCATAGCCAAAGAACTCAGATTCCAAGAGATCCTTAGGGATGGCCCCGCAGTTCACTTTGATGAAGGCTCCGGAATCTTTCCGCTTACTTGTCTCATGAATTTCCCTAGCCAAGACATCTTTTCCTACTCCAGATTCACCCAACAGAAGTACTGTTGAGTCAGTTGGACCGATATGGTGAATAAGGTCGATAATTTCCTTCATTATCCGGTTAGCGGTAATGATTCCCCTTTTGGAATGGTGCTGTCGAAGTGATAAAAGTTCCATATAATATTTTGCTGAAAGCCTCTCTATTTCTTCTACCTTTTTCTTCATAATTATCTGATCGGTTATATCATGGGTGATGGATAACACCCGAATCAAACGGTTTCCTCCATCAAAGATAGGAATTGCAGTAACCAAGACAGTCCTTCCGTTCTGATACTGTTGGAAATCGGTCACCGTTTGTTTTTCCTGAATAGCCCTCAATGTGACAGATTCTTTTTGGAAGATTCCACTTTCCACAATATCCCTTATATTCCGCCCAGCATAAGCTTCGCGAGGTAAACCACTTAATTTAAGCATGGACTGATTGACCAATAGAATTTTCCCTTCCTGATTCATCGCCAAAATTCCATCATGAAAATTCTCCACAATTGTCCGATATAATTCTAAATCAGGTATCCTCGTAAACTCCATGTGCTCCTCCTACGATCCAAATTGTATAGTTATAAACCATTTCCAGTAACGCTTATGTGCCCTGTTAGCCCTTTCTGAAACGCTTCTCTATACAGTACAAAAGAAATGTACGACAAGCAGAACAAAACAACGACGAATATGAATCTCAATATATAACCGGATCCAAAACGAACAATAATTAGAATAGTAATGTACATAGTTCTTTAGCGTATCGCATTGAGGGTAACCCCAAACTCTTTCATCTTTTTGAGAACCATTGTATGAGTGACACCTATGGCCTTACCAGCTTTTCGCACTGATCCATATTTTTTCAGGGCTTGGATTAGCGCTTCCTTTTCCAGATCGACCAGGTTGCCTCCTTCTGCAGGACCGTAACAAGACAGCTTGAGGATTTGCAAGTCTACCTCAGGTTTACCTTCTTGAATCTTCAGTTTATTTTCTATCTCGTTACATTCACTTACTATATTTGGAATATGCTTCAATTTAATGACCTTGGCACGGCAGGTAAGCACTAGTCGTTCCACTATATTGGATAACTCCCGAACATTCCCGGGAAATTTATACATTAACAATTGATCCACAACTTCTTTTGATAAGCGTTTTGAATATTGATGTTTCTCATTAAATTTCTTCAAAAAATAACCAAGTAGCGGAGTAATATCATCCTTTCTTTCCCTTAGTGGCGGAATTGTTATTGGTATGATATTCAACCTATAATAGAGATCTAGCCTAAATGTTCCTTCCTCCACCATTCTTTCCAAGTTTCGATTGGTTGCAGCAATAACCCTTACATTAATTTTGATCGTTTGTGTTCCTCCAACTCGGATAAGTTCCTGTTCCTGAAGAACCCGCAGGAATTTTACCTGCATGTCTAATGGCAACTCTCCGATTTCGTCAAGGAAAAGAGTTCCGTTATTGGCCAATTCAAAAATACCCTGCTTACCTGCCTTTTTTGCCCCTGTAAAAGCACCCTGTTCATATCCGAACAACTCTGCCTCTAATAGATTAGGAGGAATCGCTCCACAGTTTACTTTCACGAATAATCCTTTTTCAAAACGCAAGCTGTTTTCATGTAGCACTTTGCCAATGACCTCTTTCCCAACTCCGGATTCCCCCAGCAATAATATAGTAGAATCGGATGATGCAACATGATAGACAAGATCAAGGACATCTAGCATTTCTTGGCTATAGGCTATCACTTCTCCTGAACTTTTTATATTTTGAATGCGCACCTGTTTGAGCTCGGTTTGGTAGCCCGAAGGTAAATTCTTGGATTCAGCAAGTTGCTCCTGAAGTCTAGTTAAGTCCGAAACGTCCCTGACGTTTGCCAGAACCCGGATCAATTCTCCTTTTTGGTTGCAAACCGGCGTAGCTGTAACCAGAGTATATATTCCAGTATTTTTATACTTCTGAACGTTTGTATAGGATCTTCCTGATTGTAGCGTCTTCATCACCACAGAATCATTCAGAAATAGGCCATTATCCACCATATCGTTCATGTGCGCCCCGACCATTACCTCCTTGTTCAGCAAAGTGATCTGTTCAAACTCTTTATTGATATGCAGAATATAACCTGTCTCATCTGTTATCAATATTCCATCATAAGAATTGTCTATAACGAGCATCAACTGATTTAATTCTTCCTGCAGGCAACGATGAATCTCATTCCATTTGATACTGCCGTAATAAATTCCATCCTTTACAACAGGAATAATTTGGTGGGTGTTGGAACACGGTAAGCCGTAAATCACTTCCGTCCCGTCGACTGAAACACAGTCTTTATCAATGTACTCTTCGACGAATCGGTCTGAATCAGTATTTAGTAAATCCCTTGCATGAATTATTCCTATGAAATTTTGACCCGACAAAACAGGGATCTCATTTAATTGTGAAGACTTCATGTATTCAGCCACTTTCCAGATAGGATCTGAACTTTGAACGACAGGAACATTTTGTTCAATACGATCTAACCAGTTCATGTATATCACCTTTTTTCATTCTTTTCGAACAGATTAAGGATATTTGGAATTGTTTCTTGTTAAATAGATGTGTAGAAATGAAGCTCTTATATATGAAAACGAATATAAAAATTAACCTAATAAACACCATCGTGAATAATATCAGTAGAGTAAACAACCTCTTAAAACAATAATATTATTACTCTTCAAATAGGTATAACTGTATATCATTCGATAGTTCATTGGTCAACTAAGGATAGAAGATTTTTCTTTTTAATTATTTTAAATATCCAAAGGTGTAAGTCCTTGTAAGGAAGTCAAAAGGAACAAAAAAAGCTTGTAGAGAGAGTAATACCACGCTTTCTCTACAAGCTGGGAAAGAACGGATTCAGGGGTTTCTCAACACCTCAGTTGACTTACTATCCATTATTTACTTTCCTTTAAAAATAGGTTTTCTCTTTTCGACGAACGCATCTACGCCTTCTTTAAAGTCTTCTGTTGTGCGAAGGAGGCCGTAGGCTTTCCCTTCCATTTTCAATCCGACTCCCAGCGGACTTTCTTCAGAAGCGTTCAACACTTCTTTTGCAACACGCTGAGCAAGCGGAGAAAATTGAACAAGCTCCTCAACTAACGAATCCACTGTTTGTTGAAGGTCCCCTTTGGACACTACTTGTGTTAATAGACCCCATTGATACGCTTCATTTGCAGGAATTTTTCTGGCACGCATGATCATGTCCTTTGCTCTTGTTAAGCCCACAATCTTTGCAATTCTCTGTGTACCTCCGCTCCCAGGAATCATTCCTAGGTTCATTTCCGGAAGGGCAAGCAGGGTATCTTCCCGTGCAATCCTGAAATCACAGGCCATCGCAAGTTCTAGGCCTACACCGAACGTATACCCCTGCAGCTGAGCGATGACAGGTTTTGGAGAGCGTTCAGGAGCAGCCACGTTTTCGGCTAAATGGGAAAGCTTTTCTTGATGGGTCGCCATAAATTCTGGGATGCTTCCTCCTGCACTGAAGCATACATCTCCTGCTCCTTTGAGGATAATGACACGCACTTCATCATCTTGATTCAAACCATCAAAAATCTCTGTCAGCTGTTCTCTGCCGAGCATACTGATATAATTCATTTTCTCTGGACGATCGAACACGATTGTTGCCGTTTGTTTTTCTGTATTTTTCTCTACCCGAATATGGTCATACGTTTGCTCTGTTATAGTCATTTGTTATTTCCCCTTTTCTATTTAAGATGAGATCGCTGTTTTTTTATTTACAATGGTTTTCTCGATGGCATTAATGATACCGTCATACCCCGTGCAGCGGCATAAATGGCCAGAAAGCATTTCTTTGATTTCCTTGGTAGAGGGATCTGGCTTTTTTTCAAGATAATCTGTTGTAGACATTAAGATACCTGGTGTACAAAATCCACATTGAAGACCGTGGCATTCGACAAAGTTTTTCTGTAGATCTGTCAACTCACCATTATTTGCTAACCCTTCAACGGTTTTAATTTCGTCCCCATCTATTTGTACAGCAAACATGAGACAACTTCTCACAGCTGTGCCATTTACGTGTACGGTACAAGCACCACAAACACCGTGTTCACATCCAACATGTGTTCCAGTCAGTCCGCATACATCTCGGATAAAATCACTTAACAGCATTCGTGATTCCACTTCTTCTTGATAGACTTTGCCATTAATAGTTACTTCCACTTGATGACGGCCCATTTCTCTACCTCCTTGCCCTTTCATAGGCTTGTGTTAACGTACGCTTCGTTAAAACTTTAGCAAGATGTGTTCGATACTCTGCTGAAGCATGAAGATCTGATTCGGGCTCAACTGCTAATTCTACACTTTCCACTATTTTTCCTAGCAAAGAATCGGACAGTGTTTCCCCTATCATGAAGTCTTCTGCATCCTCTATTAACAAAGGAATAGCCTCAACTCCGCCAAGGGCTAATCTTATGGATGAAATCTTGTCATGATCATCAACTGTCATATAGCAAGAAGCAGCAACTAACGCGAAGTCCCCATGCCTCCTGGCAATTTCCTGAAACGAATACCCTCGTCTACCTCCAATGATTGGAATATTAATCTCCGTTAAGATTTCTGTAGGCATAATATCTGTCGTCAAATAAGTAACAAAGAAATCTTCTGCACCAACGTTTCGAACCTCATCCTTTGATGCAATTTGCACTGAACCGTTCAGTGTTAGCAAGGCAAGCGGGAGCTCGGCACTTGGATCGGCATGAACAATGCTTCCGCCTATAGTTCCCCTATTCCTTGTTTGCACGTGTCCAATTTGGGTAATTGCTTCGGTTAATAGACCGCAGGTATTGGCTACCATTTCAGATTCTTCTACTTTACTTTGTCTTGTTAAAGTTCCTATTTGAAGTAGATTTTGATTTTCATCATTTTTAATATAATCTAGTTCTGTTAAGCCATTAATATCAATTAAGCACTTGGGTGATGCAAGTCGCATATTCATAATGGGAACTAAGCTTTGCCCACCGGCAATGATCTTTCCATCTTCACCGGCTTCTTCTAAAAGATTCAATGCTTCTTTTAGTGTGGTAGGTTTATAGTAATCAAACTTTGGTGGTTTCATATTTCCCCTCCCCTTCGGTAATCCTATTTTTATGAGATTCAGAATATTTGTTTAAGGAGCTGTCACTTTTTCCTTTGCCTCACTGAGTAACTTCCAAATGCGATTAGGACTTAATGGTAGCTCATCGATTATAATATCTAAATGGGCTAAGGCATCACTTACGGCATTGGCAATCGCCACCGGTGCACTCATGGTATTCCCTTCACCCAAGCCTTTGGCTCCTAAAGGAGTAAGAGGGGACGGAGACTCCGTATGTTTAATCGTTACATTAGGGATTTCTGGAGCAGTTGGGCATAAATAATCCATAAATGATCCCGTTAAGAACTGTCCATTCTTGTCATAAGCTAATTCCTCGTATAAAGCGCCACCAACACCATGAGCCAGACCACCCATGATTTGTCCATCAGCAATCAACGGATTTAAAAGCTTTCCAGCATCATGAACGGTGAAATAATCTATTATTTTCACTTCTGCTGTATCCGGATCAATTTCCACGGTCACCATATCCGCAACAAATCCGTATGTGACAGAGGAATTGATCAGGTCGTTATCATCCGGTGGTTCTGCAGCCTGAGGTGTATAATAATGAGTTTCATAGATTCCTGGTTCCATTCCTTCAGGTAATGCAAGCGGATTCCAATGTGCTAGACCTGCAAGGCGCTTGATAGGAAACTTTTTAGTAGGATTATCCCTTACGTAAATGAAACCCTCTCCCAGCTCGAGCTCAGAGACGTCTACACCAAGTTGAGAGGCAGTAATGTTAAAAAGTTTTTTCCTTACCTTTTGGGCTGCATAATAAATAGCGCTTGAACCTAACGAGGCAAATCGACTTGAATAGCTTCCTGAAGCGATGGACCAAGGACTAGTCGCTGTATCAAGTTCAGCGATTATATTTATTTGTTCCCTTGGTATCCCTAAAACTTCAGATACAATTTGGGCTGCCACAGTTTCGTGTCCTTGACCTGTTGGTGCAGTGCTAATTCTCACGTTTACACTTCCTAAGGGATCCATTGAAACAGTAGCCGCTTCTGATGCCCCTGATTTCGGTAAGGATTTCGCTCTTTCTTCTGGTGTTAAGGCAACCGTGATATATCCCATATTTGATCCGGATGGTTCGACGATACATGCAAGGCCGACGCCTAAAATTTTTCCGTTTTTACGCGCTTCTGCTTGTTTTTTTCTAAAGTTCTCATATTTCCCCGTTAAAAGGGCGAGTTCAAATGAATTCTCATAATCCCCACTGTCGTAAATTCCACCCGAAGCTGTTGTGAATGGAAATTGTTGTTTTTTAATCAGGTTTTTTCTAATCACTTCAGAGTGGTCCAAAGAAAGTTCTTTTGCAATAAGCTGCATAATTCTTTCGAGGGCAAAGTAATGCTCCTGTCCCCCGTAACCACGGATTAACCCGGTAGGTGACTTGTTTGTCATGACTGCAAACGCTTCAATATTTAAATTTGGTATATCGTATGCCCCGGTTGAGTTGGCATGGTTACGGTATAAGCAGGCTGGTTCTGGTGCGCGAATATAAGCACCAACATTATCCATTAATTTCATTCTTAAACCGGTGACCTTGCCATCATTTTTGACGGCGGCTTCAATGTAGGTCACGCGATCTGTTCCGCTCGCACTTGATGAAAGATGTTCCTGTCGATCTTCTATCCATTTAACTGGACAGCCGAGAAGTTTACTTGTGATGGAACAAAGAACGATATATGGGAAAAGCCCTGCCTTTATTCCATAACTTCCCCCAATATCCTTTGGAATGATCAGTCTTAATTTATTGCTGGGGACTTGTAAGGATTGAGCCATGATTGCCTGAATAATAAAGGGTCCATGAAAATTAGCATGAACATTATACTGATTATGAGCAGAATCATAGTTTGCAACCACACCATATGTTTCAACAGGGGTAGCCGTATATTTCGGAAACTTATATTTATGCTTGACGATATGATCTGCTTCTTTAAAGGCTTTGTCTGCATCTCCATAATGGAATTGACGATGATTGGCGATATTCGACCCAACATTTTCATGTAAGATCGGTGCATCCTCTTGTACCGTTTTCTCAATATCTACAATGGCTGGTAACTGTTTATAAGAAACTTTAATCTTTTCCATTGCGTCTTCGGCAGTATAACGATCCTTGGCAACTACAATGGCAACAGGTTCTCCAACATACCTCACCTTTTCGATGGCAAGAGGAAAATACTTAACTGGTGCCGTAACCCCAACACTAAATGGTTTTACATGGTCTTTTATGTCTTGACCGGTTACTACTCCCTTTACTCCCTGCATTTTTACCGCTTCGGTTGGGTCTATGGATATTATATAAGCATGAGGATGTGGACTACGTAAAATTGCCGCATAGCCTGTATTTGTTGTGTTACCAAGATCATCAATATAAGTTCCTTGACCGGTTAGTAGCCGTTTGTCCTCCACCCTCGTAGCAGACTTACCTATTACCTTTGTCATGTACAACCCCCCTCTTTTTAATCAATCTTTGATAATCGTCTATTGTGTCAACATCCGGAATAATGTGCTGATTCATTGGTGCATATACAACTTCCCTGCTAAACTTTTGAATGACGGACTTTCCACCACTATCTCCTTCTACCTGTAAAAGATGATGAAACATATCTCGTTTGAATAAAACAGGATGCCCCTTCTCGTTGTTTAAAAAAACCGACTGAACGATGGATGGCCTATTCTTTACTTGGTAGGTTTCAACAATTCTGTTTATTGAGCCTTCATCCATTTCAGGCTGATCGCCTAAAAGAATAACCATGGCCTCTACTTGTTGGGGTAAAGCTTCCAGTCCGACTTTAATCGAAGTAGACATACCTAAATGTGAATCATGATTCTCTACCACTTGTTTTATACCAGGAACAGATACCGCCTCTACCAACCCATTCACTTTTGGATTTATCACAACAACCATCCCATCAAGTACTGAGTGTAAACACGTTTCGATGACATGAAGAACTAGTGTCTTTTGTTGATAGGGCAAAAGCATTTTTGGAGTACCCATTCTGGTTGATAAGCCCGAAGCTAAAATGATCCCCCAGACTTCATGATTCTTATCATTGATAAGCAATCACTCCCCTATGATCTCTAGAGGTATACAAAAGTTCCTTACCCTTCGTTTGTTTTAAATGCATCGAATTACCACCACGATGAACATTAACCAATTCTGCAGCAATACTGATAGCAATTTCCTCAGGAGTTTTTGCACCAATATCAAGGCCTATAGGACTATAAATACGGTTTAACTGTATTTCATCAATAGTGAAACCGTTCATTATCGGTTGGAGCAACTGGTTTGTTCTAGTTGTTGGTCCTAACACTCCGATATAGGCTACCGATGAATGTAACAACGATTTTAGAACCAATTGGTCTTGAGTAAAATTGTGGCTCATCACAATAGCATAACTATGTTCACTTAATGGAACGGAAGTGGGGTGGTCTCGTTCATAGCATATTAATTCATCGGCTAAGGGAAAATTTCTTTTATTTACAAAGCCCGGTCGATGATCTAATACATTTACAGTCCAGCCTAAATTTTTAACCGTCTTCACCAATGGAACAGCGTCTGGTCCTGCACCAAATATGTAAAGGGTAGGAACCGGCGTAATATGGTCATAGAAGACTTCACTGTTATCTTTTATCTTGAGATCCATTGGTTTCCCAATTTGTAAATTGGAGTGAACCCATCTCTCACCGATCTTAGATTCTTCTTCATCACGAGTTATGGTTGCTATGATAATGGGCTGACTTGTTGTAAAAGCCTCTCTCATTAACTTGCTTCTTTCATGTTGACCAACAGGATCAAATAGCTCTATAAAAATCTCAATGGCTCCATTACACCCTACACCTAAGCCCCAAATTTGGTCTTCTTCGCCTCTGAAATCGTAATGGATTTTTTTGGGTTTTTCTGTCTGTAAAACTTCTTTTCCGTGCTCAAGGACATCACCTTCCACACATCCTCCACTTAATAAGCCTATTAACTCTCCATCTTCAGCAAAAAAACATTTTGCCCCTTCTTTCTGGTAGGTTGAACCTTCGACACGTATGACAGTGGCCAGAATTCCTCTTTTCTTTTCTCTGACACACCTGTCCATCTCATTTATTATGGTAATCATAACCACCCCTCCCAAAGTGAAAAAATATTTTTTTCAATTGATATCTTTTTTTCTTTCCCAGAAAAAATGCTCTCGATACTGAGTTGGAGTTTTTCCTTCTATTTTCTTGAATGTTGTTGCAAAGTAACTGGAATTTGCAAAACCGGTGTTATTAGCAATAACATCAATTGGTAGAGAAATCATTCTTAACATATTTTTTGCCTTCTGAACACGAATCCAAGATAAGTATTCTACAAATGTCATCCCTATTTCTTCCTTAAAAGATTTACTAAAGTAGGATGGGCTTAAATAAACCTTATCAGCAATATTTTTAAGAGTAAGACATTCATTGTAATGTAACTGAATGTATTGTACGGCACTTTGAATCGGTTTTCTTAAATCTAATTCGAATTCACCTTCATTTTTAACCGTCTGACTTATTTCCATTTTAATTATTGGTCTTAAAACACGATCGAATATGTTCAAAAGCTGGTTTTTAGTAAGCGGTTTCAATAAATAAGCTGAAAAACCCGCATTAATGGCTGATTGGACGATTTCAAACATTTTTAACCCTGTAATTGCAATGATGGGTAAGTCTGGATAGATAAGTAGTACGTTTTTCCCAAAATCTATGCCATCCATGTTCGGAAGTGAAACATCCATTATAAGCGCACTTGGACGGGATTGTTTAAGCATCATCATAGCCCGTTGTGCGTTATTAGCTTCATAAATACGAAGAAAGTTATAGTCGCTATTTTCAACAATATGACGAATATTGCTTATACAGCTTAGGTCTGTATCAACAATTAGCAGCTCTGCCATAGGACACCTCTTTACTTCTATGTAAATCTATTATAAAAATATTCAGAAATAATTAGTTTTAATTTTTTAAGATGAGAGTTATAAAAATTTAACCACTTTCACTAGAGTTAGAAAATACATCTTTTTCAACACTCTCAGCGGAGAGATTTATTTTATATCAGCCTACAGAATCGCTTTGATTTTGTAGTGCCTCAAAATCACCCTCACGTAATTTTCGGCGTAGGATTTTTCCAACGGGGCTTTTTGGCATTTCCTTAACAAATGTATACTTTCTTGGTCTTTTATAGTTCGACATGTTAGGATACCTTTTACAAAACTCATCTAACTCTTGTGCTGTAACCGTTTCGTTTTTAGAGACAATATAGGCGGATACGATTTGTCCCAATCGATCATCCTGCTCTCCAATAACAATAGCTTCCAAAACGTTTGGATGTTGTGACAGACAATCTTCAATTTCTAATGGATGAATATTTTCTCCCTCAGAGATAATCATATCGTCAAGCCGACCAACAACGAATAAATCGCCGTCTTCATCAAGAAAACCAATATCTCCTGTAAAATACCAACCATTGCGCATCGCTTTAACAGTAGCATCAGGGCGATTCCAATACCCCTTAAATGCTTCAATGGAATCTAAATTTGAAATTATTTCACCAATTTCTTTTTTCCCAACTATATCTTCGGGAGTAGAACGACCGTCGGGATCTGCTTTTACAATACGAAGATTTTGGTGAATACCTGGTTTACCTACACTGCCTGGCTTTTCAGATACATTAGGACAAATAGAAAACGTATATACTTCTGTACTGCCGTAATGATTTACAAATACCTTTGGTTTAAGTAACTTCACACATTGATTTACTAATGTAGTGGTCATTGCAGCACCTGCATATCCAACTTTTTCAAGCTTGGATAGGTCATATTTATTGAAGTCTGGATGTGTTAGCATATCATGATAAAGCGTAGGGATTAAATAAAGGGAAGAGATTCTTTCTCTGTAAATAATCTCAAGAGCATCTCCAGAATCAAAGTCTGGCAAAATAGCAATTTTTCCATTTAATAACGCCATGGTAAGCAGTGAACGAACGCCCATTGTATAATAAAGCGGCATTACTCCTAGTGTACTTTCCCACAACTTGTACTGGTTTTGGACGATATGTGCCATCGCTGAGGCATATTCATTCCTATGGGTACGTGGTACTCCCTTTGGACGTCCTGTTGTTCCTGACGTGTATAACATGATCGAAATATCATTTTCATCTAAAGTAGGCTTTTGATAGCTACCTGGGCTTCGGTCTACTAGTTCAGGATAAGAAATATCTACACCAATATAATTCTCATCACCTATCAAAATTGGCCTTTCAGAAAAGTTCGATCCTAATACGGCATTTTGACTGGCTGATTCATAGACGACAGCTTTCGCTTCAGCATCGTTTACACAATACTCGACCTCTTTAGTGGATAATCGGTCATTAAGCGGAGTATAGATCGCACCAAGTTTTTGTAATGCCCAATAAATGATTACATTTTCAACTCGGTTCTTTAAGATGACTACAACACGATCCTGCTTCTGAATGCCTAGACGCTGCAAAGAGGCTGCAATTTTTTCTATTTCCTGTTGTAATTGGACATAAGTATAGCGTTTTTGGTCTTGAACTAAAGCGACATGGTTTGGGTAGCGCTCAACTGCAAAATCGAATAATGTACCTAAATTCATTTTACATCTCTCCTTTTCCCCTTGAGTTGTGCTTATCTTATCTAAATCACTTTTTACTCGTTTTTTAATTCTAAGTAAGGCCAGTTGTGGTTTTTTAGCATGGAGGCTGTTGCGGGTATTATCCTTGAGTCAGTTGATTCCAAGGCCCCCACACCCTTTACGATTATTCGATAAGATATAGATTTACAATCGAGTAGTCACCCTTCACTGCTACACAACTATAGAAATATCAGCTTAATACATATTTTCTATTTTCTTTAACAAGCTCTATTTTTTTGCACCCCATGATGCATATTTTAAACACCTCTGAATCTACTCCCTAGACTGTTCAATTTCTGCTGACAATTTTAAACTCCCTATACCTTCCATCATGAATACCCCCTCGCTTTATATTACTTTACTAAAATAACATATGATAGAAGAGTTATGTTTCAAAAAATGATTTTAAAATTAAGAATGCATCTTTAAATTTATTAATAGACATAATAATCGATAACTTACTTTTGGTATTCAATATTTCACTTTCCTCATATCAATATTTTCCTTAGTACAAACAATGTACCTATATTGAATCTATTAAAACTGCAAAAAACAAGCCAAGTTCCATTTATAAAAAAACCTAGGCTTCCTGTTCCTTATAATTCCATCTAGAAAAGGTAGTTTAGTTGTTTTGATAGTGGTTTTAAAGGAAAAAAATAAAGCATGAAGCCGTTTATTTTTCAAGAGACTTTGCAGGTCTTTTTTACCCAGTGAATCAAAGGCATACTGTTCAACATGAATTCAAAAGTTTGACTAATACTTTTTGTACAGGTTTGCTTACAATCACATTGAATAGAGGAGAATATGAATGATAACTTGTAGGAAATGAGCGAAGTGTTTTTTTGATTACCCATGTTGAAAAGGCTGACACCAAAAGGTCAAGCACTAAGCCTTTTGAGTCAGCCACAATTTTTTCATATTTTTTAGAAGTCTATATCTCCTTCAAGATGAACTGATTGAATCAATTTATCAGGATTTATATAATCATCTAGATTACATTCATTGTAGCCGGGAATTTGAACTCGCAAGTATTGCATTTCTTCACTGTCTAAGGGGATTGTACAGTCAAATCCCATCTTCGAGCCCACTCCATCGCGTGTTGACGGGTCAAGCTTCGAACTTTGTGCTTCATGAACTACCACTAAGTCTCTGTCTGCTTGAAAGCGGGTTGCGATTGCCCATTCCACTTCTTCCATATTAAAAATATCAACCTCTTCATCCGTTACGACGACATGTTTAATATCAAAACTATTAGCAAGAGCAGCTAAAATTGCATTTTTCGCTTCGCCTTCATTCCGTTTTTTTATTGAAACAATCGCATGATAGCGACATGTGCCACCAGGGCTCATATGCACCGCTGTTACTGACGGGACGGTCTGGCGAATGCTTTGGAATAGACTTGCCTCACGTGGAATCCCACCAAGCAAAAGATGTTCGTATCCCGCAGGAACAATCGTATAAAAAATCGGATTGTTTCGGTGAGTTACTGCAGTAATCTCAATGACCTCCTTGTCACTGCGCGGTCCATAGTATTTTGGGAATTCTCCAAAAGGGCCTTCCGGCTCACGAACATGTGGAAGAATTTTTCCTTCTAATACAATTTCCGCATAAGCCGGGACATCAATATCAACCGTCTTACAACGAACCACTTCTAATGGTTCTCCACGGAGAGCACTTGAAATTTCAAGTTCATCTACTCCGAACGGAGTGCTAGCTTGAGACGCCAGTAAGGTCACCGGATCGACGCCAATGGCGATTGCACATTCCAGTGGTCTCCCCGCCTCTTCAGCCTGCTTATACAAATGAAAAGTATGGCGAGGCAAAATTAAGGCTCCTATCTTATTTTTCCCAGAAATTTGGAGACGATGAATTGAAACGTTCTGCTTCCGAGTAACTGGATCCCTAACAATAAACAATCCAGCGGTGATGTAATTACCCGAATCTTTCTCATGGTGAACCGGAATTGGAAACATCTTCATCAAATCGATATTTTCTAGAATAATATTTTCTTTAACAGGGGCTTCATTTTCATTAACTAGCAGACATGCTTCTGGAGCGGATACCGCCTCTGTGAATTTTGTTATAACATTGTATTGATCCGTTTCCAAAGCTTCTGCAAAATCCTCACGTGTTGAACAAATTCCTGATACGACAGGAATCTCATAATCTTCTACGCTAGTAAAATAGGTAGCCTTTTTTCCATCTAATTTTTTCGCAATAGCAGCAACCTCATATTCTAAACTGACATTTTTATCAATTGTCGCTAAACGACCCGTTGTTTGCAGGTGTGTAAGCCATGTCCGAAACGTCTTTGATCTCATAAATTGAATCCTCCTGATTTTTTTAATAGTTATTATTATTTACTTCATTTTAGCTTCAATTATAGCGTTCATCCCTATATGATTTCCGTCTTGACCTTAGGTTCGTTATACGAAACTCTATTATTCTTATTGATGAAATGATCAAACAACATGACAATTAATGGAGTAACTGCAGCGACATAGATATTATCTATCCCTAATGGATCACCGCCAAGATACCAGACAGTTGTCGTAATCACGGCAAAGACCATTCCCAATACTGCTCCTCGTCCACTACTAAAACGCGGGAAATAGAACATCAAAACGACAATAACGGCTAAGGTGGTTCTTAAAGCTCTAGCAAAAAAGACAGTGCTTAATATTTCTGGTGCAAAAATCGCAAATGGAATCGGAATCAGTCCCATAACAATTGTTGCAATTCGGGCAAACCGCAACGATTTCGTGTCAGAAGCATCTTTATTAAAAATGGGATTGTAGAAATCTTTCAATAGAAGGGCAGCCGACCCAATAGTTGAAGCTGCAACTGTACCAAAGACAGCGGCAATTAATCCAGCTACAACTAGTCCCGCCAGAAACGGATTCATTAACGTTGTCATCATAGGGAAAGCTTCTGCTGGCGCGATGTTCGGAAAAACAATTGAGGCAGTCATCCCAATCAAAGATGCAATGATACCAACGGGAATTACAAGGAAACCGGCATAGATGCTCGCTTTCTTGGCCTTAGCATCATCTTGTGTTGAAGATATCGCCTGGATAATATATTGAGTTGAAAAAATGGAACCGATATTAGCTATTGTCCAAGCAATGATTGTTGACAAGCCGATTCCCGTCCAGTCAAACATCTCAGACTCTAGATTCAAGGATAACCCGGAAAGTCCCCCCGCTGCCGCCAAACCAAATGCAAGCGCAAGTATCAAACCCAAGTACTTGATAAAGGCGTGAATTAAATTGGTATATGCAACTGCAAACATTCCACCTAATGAGACATATACTACGGTTATCACCCCAACAATTATTGCTGCCATTGTATGTGGGACATTAAGAATTGCTGATAATGTAGCCGCTCCGCCAGCGTACATTGAAACATTAACTACTGCCAGGGCATAGATCATAATTAGCGAGGTTATAACTCGTGCACCATTCCCATACGTTTTAGCAATGGCTCCCGAGATTGTATACTCTCCCCGTTCATGAAACTTTTTTGCCATAGTGTAAGCAAATAACGCAAATGCCAATGCAAGTGTAATCAAATTCCATGCTGCCGAAATACCTGTGCTGTAAGCAGTTTGGGCTGTTCCGATCGTTGATCCGGTACCAATAAACTCTGACATCATTAAAACTCCAATAATAAAAGGCCCAAACGCCTTTCCGCCTGTCATGTACTTATCGGAACTTTTTGAGAATTTTTTTGTATATAAACCAAAGAAAGCAGTAAGCAAAATATAAAAGACGACAATTCCTAAAATTATTATATTTCCATTAGGCACAGTAACTCCCCCATTTTAATCTAGAAATGAATTTATGAATTTTCATTTATTCATGTTTGAAGATGCCCAAGCCAGGTACGCAATGGCTATGCTTTCATAATAAAAGAATCCTCATTAAACGGTAACTGATGAACCTAATATGTCTTTAAGTCTGCGTTCTAACATTTTAGACACTCTTTCACGGCCTCGAACTTCAGGTGGAGTTGGGTATTCCCTACCGTCTACAATGACAGGTTGATCATATCGAACCAAGATAAGAGGAAGGTATTCTTCGTATAACGCACGAATTCTCTTGGCATGTTCTGGTTTACGGGCAAACAGCTTTAGCATACGAAGTCCAAAGCCTACATGCCGTCCTTCGTCTTCCTTGATTCGGGCAAATCCTTCACTCAAACCAGGCAATAGGCCCTTACTTCCGTATACACCTCGAAACACATCATATCCAGTCATCGCTTGAACACCTTCTATTATTCCTTGGTAATGGGTTAACCCTTCTACAAGTGCAGCCTCACGTTCCTCTTCTCCTTGTTCAAGAGCATTCAGCATTACTTTTACACGATTATCAAGTTTCTGCTGAACCATATTTTTCACTGAAGGAATTCGCTCACGACCAATTACTTCTTTAAAATAGCGCATAAAAAACTCAGTATGTTTAAATTCCTCGAGCAATTGAGTACTAAGGAATGCCTGTTGTTCTGTAGAGGTACCTAACATGATCCAGGGACAAAACTTTAAGGCAACATTTTCTTCAGCATCGAGAAATCCTGTACAAAAATGAATAAGATATCCTTTAAGGTCTTCATCAAGCGCTTCAAAATCCCTTTTATCCTGGCTAAGATCGATAGCAGCAGGATCCCAAGTCCCAAAACGAATCGCTTTTCGATATAAGTCCCATGCCACTTCATCCGTCGTCTTATCAATACTAGGGATTAGCTCTTCAGTTTTATCGATATTTTCTGTCATTACAATTACCTCCAATTTTATAATAGAATTAATAGTCTTTAATAAAAAAATCAAACTTTAAAACAGTTCTTTCAGTAGATCCAAAATCTCTTCTTCTGTTGCTAGCCAAGGATTAAATTTCCACATTCCACTTTTCACGGAGTCGTGTGCGATCCCCTTAAGGTGCTCTTCTTTAACCCCCACCTGCTGCAATTTCTGTGGAAGCCCGATATCGTTTCGTAATTTAGTCACATCTTCTATTAATTGGTCTGTAATCTTCCAACCAGGTAACGATGGATCAGTTACTCGAAAAACGCTCGCCATTTCAACATGCTTATCGACCAGGGATATCGAATTACGGCGGATAACCTCCGGTAAAAGCAGACCTATTGCCACTCCGTGACTAACATGGGCATATCCGCTTAACGCACTTCCAATGGCATGTGTCAATCCGAGGAATGATTGATTGAATGCCATACCGGCCAAGAGACTAGCTTCTGCCATTTTGATCCTTGCCTCTACATCATTTCCATTAAATACGGCCCGACGAAGGTATTTGCTAACAGTTCGCATGGCTGATAATGCAAGTGCGTCACTGGCAGGCTGGGATATCCGTGACACAAATGACTCTGCCCCATGTGCAAAGGCATCAAATCCTGAGGCTGCTGTAATTTTCGTTGGTGCAGTCATCGTCATTTTAGGGTCCACTATACTTATATCCGGTGCGATGAATGGGCTCGTTACCGTAACTTTTCGATTCTCCTCCCAATCCGAAAAAACAGCAAACATGGTCACTTCACTTCCGGTGCCGGATGTCGTAGGTATTGCAATGAGAGGAATATTGGATGATTGCTTGATAAGATTTACTCCAGCATAATCACGAATACTCCCTCCATTTCCAGCTATTACACGAACACCTTTGGCTGTATCGATCGGACTGCCCCCGCCAATGGCGATTAAAGCATCGCATTCTTCCTGTTGAAACCCGTGAGCTGCTTTGTCAACGGTTTCAACGCTCGGATCCGGTTCCACATCATCATAAATCACATAAGAAATGTGATTGTCCTCTAAGATTTTTGTTACATTTTCGATTAACCCTGATTTTAAGACACCGTTATCAGTAACGATAAAGGCACGTTTTACTTTAAAAGGTATATTGTTAAGTTCGTTGATTTTGTTATATCCAAAATAAATCTTTGTGGGAAGATGAAACTCAAATGATTGATACATAATAGATAGATTCCCCCCTATTCTTCTATTTCAATATTAATATGTTTTGTTTCGGTATATTCCATTAATCCTTCAATTCCCCTTGTACGCC
The DNA here is from genome assembly GCF_030348945.1 of Peribacillus sp. ACCC06369. NCBI lineage: Bacteria > Bacillati > Bacillota > Bacilli > Caryophanales > Bacillaceae > Peribacillus > Peribacillus sp. ACCC06369. Next base: position 2,444,329 of record NZ_JAUCEN010000002.1, on the reverse strand, counting down.
CAATTCCGCTCTCTTTATAACCCCCAAATTCTGCCTGTGGGTAATTTTTGTTATAGGTATTAATCCAAACCGTTCCGGCCTCCACCTTTTTCGCAATTCTCACAGCTCTGTTGACATCCTTTGTCCAAACGCCAGCAGCTAAACCGAAAATTGTTCCATTAGCAAGTGAGATCGCTTCTTTCTCGTCCCTAAAAACTTGTATGGCCAGCACGGGCCCAAAAATCTCTTCTTGTGCTATTCTTGATTCAATTGGCACCTGATCAAAAATGGTTGGCTCAATATAATACCCTTTATCGTAATCTCCACCGGTCAACCTATTACCACCCGTAATAAGTTTTGCATCTTGTCTTCCAATCTCGCAATATTCCAAAATTTTATTAAGCTGTTCTTCCGAGATGACAGGTCCCATATCGGTTGTTTCAATTAACCCGTTACCAACTTTCAATTTTTCAGCCTGTTTACGCAATCCTTCCACCACTTCTTCATGAATCGACTCATGAACAATCACTCTTGATCCAGCAAAACACATTTGGCCGGCAGTAATAAAGGCTGATTTTGCAACGGCTTGAATTGCTTTGTTAAGGTTTGCATCAGGAAATATTATATTAGGAGATTTCCCCCCCAGTTCAAGAGCAAGTTTCTTCACCTTTTCTGCTGCTTTTTTCATTAAGTTTTTGCCAGTAGTCGTGTCACCTGTAAAGCTGATGGCATTAACATCGGGATTTGTAGTCATTTCATCTCCAATAACCTTTCCCGGACCAGACACGATATTCACAATTCCTGGTGGAAAATCGCTATTTTCCTCGATTAATTTGACAATGGCAGTGCTGATAAGTGGTGTCCGACTTGCCGGTTTTAAAACCACTGCGTTTCCTGCAGCAAGGGCTGGAGCAACCTCTCGAATCATTAGCATAGCCGGCCAGTTCCAAGGTGAAATAATCCCTACTACTCCAATCGGCTCTTTGTCAATGATGCCATATGACGTGGAGGAAAGATTTATCGACCTACCGAATATACTCCGAGCCATACCTGCAAAATATTTTAACGTATCAATACAGGCGTCCAATTCTATACGAGACTCCTTTATCGGCTTTCCGTTCTCTGTGGTTAAAATTCTAGCAATTTCTTCTCTATTTTCCTTCAATTTATAAGCCCATTGCATTAAAGCATCAGAACGTCGCGAAGAATTTGAACGCCAGTCGGATGTATGAAATGCTGCCTTCGCCAATTTAATTGCCAATTTAATATCTTCTAATCCCGATTTCTGTGACTCTCCAACGATCTCACCTGTAGCAGGATTTACGGATGTCATCGTTTCCCCAGTTTTGGCTTCTTGCCAATCGCCATTAATATAATTTCTAGTAATCTCTAATTTTGTAATCACTATTTACCCCCCCCGTTTCTATTTGAGATTGCCTTTTGTTTCTGGAACGATGAGGCTTCCAATAATGTAGACAAGAAAAATTACAATCACAAAATACATAAGTGTGTACGGTATATTTTCAATCGAACCGCTTGCTAATGTTACGAAAGTTGGCATCATACCGCCAATTGCAAATCCCATATTCCATGACAGTCCTGTACCCGTAGACCGTATTGATGTAGGAAAGCGTTCATTAAGAAAAATTAACACAGGTGCATAAGCAGCATTTCCTAAAAACACCAGACCCATCGTATTCAAATAAATCGAAGTCGTTGTAACAGAATCGGCTAATGCTAGATAAAAATATGGAAGTCCGACGATATTTAAACATCCAATAACTAAAAAGGTCTTTTTTCTTCCAATAATTTCACTAAGTTGTCCGAACAGTAAAGCCGAAATTATCGTGACAATACTTGAGACAATGAGAACACCTGATAAAACTTCTGAAGATACATTGTTAACTACTTTTAGAAATGTGGGAATAAAACCAGCTGTAAGGTAATAACCTGAACCACCACCAATAACAATCATTAGATTCACAGCTATAACTCGGAAATATTTTGTAAATAGGGTCTTAATAGGAGACTGCGGTATTACATCCTCTTGCCCTTTTTCTTCATTTTCTTTACGTAATTGTGCCCAAAGCGGAGACTCGTTAAGTGTTCTAAATACAAGTAGACCAGCTACTGCACCTAAAATCCCTGTAAAGAACATGACTCGCCAACCCCAATCATTAAACGCTTCACCAGGAAAAAAAGCAGAAACGATGGTAAACGTTAGTGAAGCGAATAATGCTCCTAACCCGGCTCCTCCCCCACCTATAAGACCAGACATCAATCCGCGCCATTTAGGCGACGCAGATTCTGTTCCAATTGTATGTGTAGATGCCACGACACCGCCGACAAAGACCCCTTGAACTAATCGTAGAATTAAAAAAAGGATTGCAGCCGTCACACCAATTTGTGGGACAGTAGGCAAAAGACCAAAGGCAGCTGTACTAACTCCAACCCCTACCACAGAAACAATCATTGCTTTCTTTCGCCCGTTTTTATCTGCATAGGATCCAAATATTGCCGACCCAAGAGGCCGCATCAAAAGCGTTACCCCAAAAGAAGCATAAACAGCAGCTAAAGAAAGCGTAGGGCTGGTTGTAGGGAAAAATAGTACACTAATTGTGGGAGCCACAAAAAGTAGAAGAAAAAGATCATAAAGATCAAAAGACCACCCTAATAGTGATGCTGTCATTGCAGAGACAACCTGACGTCTGTTAACGGTTACATTTTCTTGTTCAGAATGAGCGACTACATTAGACATTAGAGGACCTCCATTTTTTCATATTATGTTCTGAGTCATGTTAAACCGGAAAATAGTTTTTTAATACCCAAAAAATAATGATTATAGATTGGTTATTATTTCATCTTTATTGAGTCCCGACCACCGTTCAAACAGTCGAGCATCAATACCAAACTGATCTAACGCCTTACCTACACTTTGATTAACAATATCATCTAATGATGTTGGCTTATGATAAAAACTAGGAACAGGAGGGAGGATTACCGCACCATTCTCTGCAGCTGATTGCATTAGCCGCAAATGCCCTAAATGCAATGGTGTTTCACGGACCATTAGAACCAACTTCCTTTGTTCCTTCAAAGTTACATCAGCAGCTCTAGTGATTAAATTATCATTAAAACTGTTTGCGATAGATGATAGAGTTTTAATAGAACATGGAGCAATGATCATCCCGTCAACATGAAAGGAACCACTTGAGATGCTTGCACCTATATCATATGAGTCATATACATAACTGCACAGTGATTTTACTTGTTCCACCGAGTATTCTGTTTCATATTCGATGGTTTTTTCAGCAGAGGAACTAATAATTACATGACTTTCAATTTGAAGTTTGTTTAATGTCTCAAGACATCTAATACCGTATATGGATCCACTTGCCCCTGATATACCTATAACAATTTTTTTCACTCTGTTCCCTCCTATATTTGAAAAAAACTTTTTTGATCATGCACTTTGTAGCGGGTAATCCATCCACTTTTGTTCACTGCACGCTTTTCAAAGTTCCCCCCTTCAACTTTCAATATTCATCTCTTATATTTGCAAGTTTCATGCCATTAATAAACTGTTTAAAATTCACTCTTTCCTACCCATTAACCATCCAACTGGAACGAATGACGTTACAACTGGAACGCCTGCAGTTCCGCTTTTCTTGAAGACTAGGGTAAGGCTCGAACCTTACTGGATGGCAAATTTCAAATAAACAAAAAAAATTTTGCTCTTCCTCTGAAACGTCGACACCGATCTGAGTGGCATTCATTTTACTGTCACACCTTGTGAACTGCGTAATATATAGTACTAATTCCGATTCGGTACCTTTCAAAATTGAAGTAAAAAGGATATCCAACTGTGATTGTTTAATGTAAAAGCCCTTCTCTTAATCGAGAGGGCTTTTATTAGAGATGAATGTTTATTATTTATTTCAAACTCCTTGAGAAACGTTAGAATCTGTACTATTTTTACTTTGTTGAACAATGATGGTTTTAAAATCAGGCTTTTCAATAATTAGAGAAACAGCAACACCACCCAATATCGCCCAGAATGAAGAGCTTATATCATAAAAATGGACTCCTGACATCGCAATGATAAGGGCAAAAAATGAACCAACTTGGAATTGGGGTTTAGAAAACGCTTCTTGTAATGAACTTAAAAGCACTCCCATCATAGCCAGTCCTGCAACAGTACTGATTAATACTTTCGGCATTGCAGCTACAAAAGGCATGACTGTACCTGCAAACAATCCAAAGGTAGAAAATAACACACCACATACAACTACTGCTGCATATCTTCCTTCCATTTGACCAGCTTCTTTTGATGCGCAGATTGCAGTCATTGACCCCGCAATATTCGCATTATGACCTCCAAAAAAAGACGTAATAACCCCGCCAATTCCGCTTAAAATCGTCATCTCATTAACCGGTGGTTTATATCCTTGGGTGTTTAACACACCTGTAGCCTGGGCGTTTTCAGCACCAATTACTAAAAGTGCAAGAGGGGTGCCCATTGAAATAATCGCATCAATATTGAATGATGGAGTCACTAGTTGAGGAACGACAAAAACGGAACTCACATCTTTCACTTGGAATTCTCCCATCCAAACCGATAAAATGATAGCAACAGCAAATGATATTAAAATAGGTGGAAATTTTTTTATATAACGGAATGAGAGAAGATACACGAGGATGGATGAACCTGCAATGATTGGTGCTTTTTCGAGGGATGCAATCATCTCAGTCCCAAAACTAATCATTGTTCCAACGACCATCGACATAACAATTGGAACCGGAATCCAGTGCATAACTTTACCAATAACCCCTGCTATCCCTAACATAAAGACAATGAGGCCTGCTGCCAAATAAGCACCAGCAGCTTCATTTAAAGAATAGTTTGACAGTGAACCTACAACAAGTACAGCACCTGGAATTGAATAAGCGCCAGCAATCGGCTGCTTATTTCTTAAGGAGATGAGTATTCCTAATATCCCACCAAAAAAATAAATCGCAAATAACCAAGAAATCATTTGTGTTTGAGTTAATTCACCATTTGATGCTCCGTTTATTATAATTAGCGACGGACCACTACAGCCAAAAATTGCTGCCAGCGTTCCTGCACTAACCGTTCTTACATTTAAATGACTTAATAAACCTTTCTTGTTTTCAGAACTCTTTTTTAGCTGCATACCTTCAATCCTTCCCATATCGTTCTATTAACTTCCCTGAATCAAACATGATTTAAAGCGCTTTTCTTGATCTAAAATGAGAATCACCGGCAGAGGCTGCCGGTGATTCTCATTTTATTACTTCCCTGTAAAAACTGGTTTTCTCTTTTCTACGAACGCATCTACGCCTTCTTTAAAGTCTTCTGTTGTGCGAAGGAGGCCGTAGGCTTTCCCTTCCATTTTCAATCCGACTCCCAGCGGACTTTCTTCAGAAGCGTTCAACACTTCTTTTGCAACACGCTGAGCAAGCGGAGAAAATTGAACAAGCTCCTCAACTAACGAATCCACTGTTTGTTGAAGGTCCCCTTTGGACACTACTTGTGTTAATAGACCCCATTGATACGCTTCATTTGCAGGAATTTTTCTGGCACGCATGATCATGTCCTTTGCTCTTGTTAAGCCCACAATCTTTGCAATTCTCTGTGTACCTCCACTCCCAGGAATCATTCCTAGGTTCATTTCTGGAAGGGCAAGCAGGGTATCTTCCCGTGCAATCCTGAAATCACAGGCCATCGCAAGTTCTAGGCCTACACCGAACGTATATCCCTGCAGCTGAGCGATGACAGGTTTTGGAGAGCGTTCAGGAGCAGCCACGTTTTCGGCTAAATGGGAAAGTTTTTCTTGATGGGTCGCCATAAATTCTGGGATGCTTCCTCCTGCACTGAAGCATACATCTCCTGCTCCTTTGAGGATAATGACACGCACTTCATCATCTTGATTCAAACCATCAAAAATCTCTGTCAGCTGTTCTCTGCCGAGCATACTGATATAATTCATTTTCTCTGGACGATCGAACACGATTGTTGCCGTTTGTTTTTCTGCATTTTTCTCTACCCGAATATGGTCATACGTTTGCTCTGTTATAGTCATTTGTTATTTCCCCTTTTCTATTTTAAAATTTTTATTGGCTGATAGCTTCACTTTCATTGTGCGGTGCATCAATATCACCCTCGCGCAATTTACGGCGAAGAATTTTCCCTACAGGACTTTTTGGAATCTCTTTTACAAACGTATACTTACGAGGCCTTTTGAAATTTGATAAACTGGGTAGATTCTTGCAAAATTCATCCAGTTCTTGCTCTGTAACAGATTCGTCTTTAGCAACAATATAAGCGGTAACAATCTGTCCCCAGCGCTCATCAAGCTTCCCAATTACGGTAGCTTCCCTAACTTTTGGATGTTGAGTCAGACAATCCTCGACTTCTAATGGATGAATGTTTTCTCCCCCAGAGATAATCATATCGTCAACCCGGCCAACAACGAATAAGTCACCGTCTTTATCAATAAAGCCAATATCTCCTGTAAAATACCAGCCATCTCGAATAGTTTTATCCGTCGCCTCCGGGCGATTCCAATACCCTTTAAAGGCTTCAACGGACTTCAGATTTGCAATAATTTCGCCGACTTCTTCTCTCCCAACAATATCATCAGGAGTAGAATGACCGTCTGGATCTGCTTTTACCAGGCGAATATTTTGATGAATCCCCGGTTTACCTGCACTGCCTGGCTTTTCATGTACATCAGGGCAGATCGTAAACGTATATACCTCCGTACTACCGTAATGATTTACAAACAGTTTTGGTTTAAGTAACTCCACACATTGATTTACTAATGTAGTGGTCATTGCGGCACCAGCATACCCGATTTTTTCAAGCTTGGTAAGGTTATACCTGCCAAAATCCGGGTATGATAACATATCATGATAAAGCGTCGGAACTAAATAAAGGGATGAAATTTTTTCTCTTTCTACAATTTCAAGCGCCTCTCCAGCATCAAAGTCTAAGTTTGATAAAAGAGCAAACTTTCCATTTAAAAAAGTCATAGAGAGCAACGAACGAACACCCATTGTATGATAAAGCGGCATTACTCCTAATGTACTTTCCCACAACTGGTACTGGTTTTGGACGATATGTGCCATAGCCGAGGCATATTCATTCCTATGTGTTCGTGGTACTCCCTTTGGACGTCCTGTTGTACCGGATGTGTATAGCATTATCGATATATCATTCTCATCTAGAATTGGCCTTTGATAGCTTCCTGGGCTTCTGTCTACTAATTCCTGATAAGAAATATCCACACCATTATCATTTTCAACACCAATCAAGATTGGTCTTTCGAGAAAGTTCGCACCTGACACAGCACTTTGACTGGTTGATTCAAAGATGATGGCCTTCGCATCAGAATCGTTTACACAATACTCGACCTCTTTGGCGGATAAGCGGTGGTTTATTGGAGTATAGATTGCACCAATCTGTTGTATTGCCCAGTAAACCATAACATTTTCCTGTCTGTTCTTTAAGATGACAACAACACGGTCCTGTTTTTGAATGCCTAAACGCTGCAGAGAGGCAGCAACTTTTTCTACTTCCTTTTGTAATTGGGCATAAGTATAAGATTTCAGGCCTTGAACGAGAGCAATTTGATTTGGATAGCGTTCCACCGCAAAATCCAATAATGTACCTAAATTCATAAAAAATCTCTCCTTTCTCCCCTTGATGGTTCATTACTTATTTAATTGGTAACTTCAGCCTTTTTTAATTCTTTCCCAAATTTTTTGAAGAAGTCTTTAATAACCAGTTTAGATACGCCTCCTAGCATTCGCTGACCGACCATCGCAACTTTTCCTCCTACTTCTGCTTCAAAGCTGTAAGAGAGAACAGTGTTGTTTTCATCTACTGATTCAAGAGTAATATCTGCGACGGCTTCTATGCTTCCAGGTCCTCCCTCACCTTTAACGATCATTTGATAAGATATCGGTTTATTAATATTCGCTAATTCAATTGTTGTAGAGTAATCACCTTTCACTGATGCAACACCCATTGATATATCAGCTTCATATTTATTTTCTTCAACTAATTCCAATTTTTTGCACCCCATGATGCATCTCTTAAGCACCTCTGAATCTAATAACACATCCCAAGACTGTTCAATTCCTGCTGGCAAATTCAAACTCCCTTTACCTTCCATCATAAACTCCTCCTATCCTATCTTTAACAACGTTTTCAAGAAAGCGGTTTCAAATGATAAATAATAAATGAAAAAAAAGTATTACATTAATAATATGGATTGTTTTAATTGTGATTTCACCTTCCATTACTAGCATAATAATCTATAAACTTACTTTCCATTTTCAAAATCTTGTTTAAATCACTTAAAATATTTCTTATTATTTCGAAGATTCAATATTCCCCTTCTAAAATTGCGCACAGGCTTTTAATTTTTTTTAACTTAATATAAACTTAGAGAATACCATTTACTCCAAAGTTTTTTACTATGCCAATATGTTCCCATACCTCAAATATGTTGACTGATAAATTAATATGTCATCTATTAGGTAATTCTATTTTTTTACACATTGTGTAAATGGAAAGACGCTTAGTATAACAATTTCACCCTAATGTCATTTTCTATTTCTCCATTGGCTTCCATTACATCCTCCTCTTTTAAAAAAACTAAAGGTAACAGAATCAATGTCTCAAAAAAGAAGATTAGGATAATTCAAATTGTAATTATGTTGTCATCTTAAAGATGTAATGGATCATAAGTCACGTAAGAACTTAATGAAATAAAACAAAGGCAGACCATTTAGATACGATTATTATTTGAGAGAAACCAATGGAAATTAAAGAAAAGACTCCAGTTCAAATACCATGATCCATATTCTTATAGAGTACCCCTTTTTAATTTGTCCCTTTTAAGGGATATAGTCCAAAGGGGAGCTTCATAAATCCCAAACCCTTTATATTACTATGCAATCTTTGCTCCATCTTTTTTTGAATCCATTTTACTTTTTGCTTTGCTGTAGTCCTCTCGATCAAGTAATAATGAAACGACAAATCCTACCAATAGAGCCCAGAAAGCGGCACCAACAGTAAATACTGTTACATTAGAAATGGCTATAAGAAATGCTACCATGGCTCCATTTTTAAATTTCCCGTTGAAAGCCCCGGCAAATGTACTTATAAACACGTTAAAAATAGCAAGACCACCGAGCACAGAAAGCAATTGACCAGGAACCACCGTCGAAACCGCAATAACCATCCCGGCTACTAAACCAAAACATATCCAAAGTAATCCATCAAAAGTTGCCGCTACATATCTCAAATTTTTATCCTCACCTGCTGCATCGCTAGAAACCATTGCAGTACTTGGTCCAGCTATAACAGTTGGGTGTCCTCCAAAAAGAGAGTTAACGATTGTACCAATACCTGGAATAGTAAACATAGCATTGATAGGAGGTTTATATCCTGTAGCAAATAGGACCCCGACAGCCTGCATATTCTGAACACCAATTATCAATATAATTAAGGGCAACGTTAGTTCTAATGTAGCTTGAATACTAAAATGAGGTACTACAAATATAGGATGAGCAAATGAAGGTTGTATCGACCCCCAGTTCGTTTGCCCAAGGGCTGTTGCGATTATCCCTCCTATTATTATTGCTCCTAGAATAGGCGGGAATTTTCTTGAGAATTTTTTCATCGCCATTAAGAGGAAGAAGACTGCAAAAGAACTCCCTGCAACTGCTGGTGCCTCTACCACAGCCTGTATTGCTTTGATACCAAAAGATAGAAGGACACCCGCAATCATTCCTAGCATAACCGGAAGAGGAATTAATTCTATTACCTTCTTGATTACCCCTGACAATCCAAGAATTGTAACTACTATTCCAGCAACAATAGATGCACCAATTGCCTCATTAAAGGGTATATGCTTTAAGGCATTACCTATTAATATTGCACCAGGTATGCTATAGGCCACCACAATAGGTATGCGATAGCGGAGTGACAAGATAATCGTAAATATACCTCCCGCCGTATAAATAATAAACAACCAAGAAATTGCCTGCTCAACAGAAAGATTACCTTCTTTAGCTGAATTCATTACTATTAAACCTGGCCCCATAATGCTAAACAATGCAGCAACCAAACCAGTTCCAAGAGCAGCGGGAGTTAAATTACCAAAAAAATCCATAATGTTTTTCCTAACGTCTGTACCTCTTTCGATACTCATTTTGGGAACCTCCTTTTTTATCATCTCATTGGATAGAAAAAGATTCTGTCTCTGGCCAACTCCTAGGACGGAATCTAAAACGGAATACTATTACTTTTGGTATTAGCTAACGAAATAGTGGCCAGAGATTTACGTTTTCCTTTTATCGTCCACGTTGTCATCCCTCCTATTTTATGAATCAAATCCCCCCAAAAAAGAAAGCGTTTACCAATAAAGGTAAGGAAAATCTTATAAAGATATTTGAAGTAGAGTTAACCTTCCCTAATAACAGAATAATCAATTAATATAGATCAGTCTTTTAAAATCTTACTATTCTTATTTCAAAATAAATCTGTCAAACAAAACATTCCTCTTCTTTAGCACGCTATTACTGACAGTACGTGAAAAACATACTTCTCGCTTTGATCAGAGCAAACTCTAGTAATAAAGGTTTTTCCTATTACAAAGCTTCTTATCATAGTATTAATAGACAACTTCTTAAATTATTGAGTTATAAATTATTATGTAAATACCAGTTACATGTATATCTAAAGGCATTATAAAATGGTACTCAGCCGACGTAATTACATATTAGCTTTTTTTCTTCGTCTACAATTTTGATACCCATACCATTGTAGTACTACCCTTATGCAACGAATCAAGGAAAAATTAAAAGGCATGAGCCCGGTAGATTACCGGGTTCATGCCCTCAAGGCAACTTAAGTAAATAAAGTGTCTAACTTTTTGGGTTCACTTCAAATACTGATACTGACCTTAATCCAGTCAACCCTAATCCATAGACTAATTAATTAACGCTCTCTTCTTTTTTTAAACGATTGAGCAGGGTCTTCTTAAGTATTGTCATTTTTCATTTTTAAAGAAACTTATTTTCATGGTAGTTTCTTAAGACTTGTTGTAGAGTTGACGCAAACTGCGAAGTTAAAAGGAAGTAGTGTAGCCGACTACTCCCTAAGAAAATTAACCATTACAAATCATTAGTACATTACCATCCGGGTCTTGAAAATTAAAATAAGCAAAATCTCCAATTCGCTCTATTTCTTTGACAATGGATATGTTATTACTCTTGATGAATTGGTGAGCTTCGTCTATATCTTTTGCGTAAAAATTAAATAACACATTATTGGTTGGCTTAAATATAAAATTCGGATCAAACGTATGGTCATCTAAAGTTAATCCAGTTTCACTTGTTACAGGAATATTGTAAACAGGTGATTTTACAGAGTCATTATTCTGAGAGATGCCAAGGAGATTGCAATACCATTCAACTGATTTTTTAAATCTTTAACATGGATAAAAACATTGTTTATTTTACTATTAATCGGAGAACTGGCCATTTTCATCGTTTTCCACCTTTCATTGAATCTTACCTAAAGAAATTCAACAAGTTTCAAAAAATCCCTTTAAGGGTTCATCATAGTTCGATTACACTGCGCTTGTTGAACTCCCTCAGTTTAATCCGATTTTCTCACAAATACTCGCTTATTCGCAGGATTTAATAGTCATATCATTAACCGTTATCTAAGTAAGCTCAGCATTACTCCTCAAGGATAGGGATTTATCGAAAAAAGGGTATACTAAACTAGCCAATTATAGGAAAAAATTAGTTTGAGTAATGTTATGATTGCACTTTAGGATATCCACATGTCTCATGGAGGTCAACCCTCCCATGTCTCACAGAGTCGATGCTCCTACATTCCTTCGTTCAACCTTTCCATGAGGTGGATGTCGGTCATGCTGCCCCACAGGACTTAAGTCCTCACGTTAGTTGCTTTGCCGACTAATCCGTGCTTCACTTTTAAATAAGTGTTAATTAAATGACCGTGTAACCTTAAAATTCAATGAACTATGCGACAGTTTGATGGTCTACAAATGTTGCCATATGAGGGATATCCTTTAACACCTTGTCTTCTTGAAACGTAAATTGTTTTTTACCGATTGAAAACAGAATTCGAATAAGCTTGTTACACAACGCTATCAGAGATTGCATTTTCTTTAAGGGATTGTGAGAACGTGTTGTGTAATATATATGAAGAGCTTTAAAAGCCTTGTTCTTTGCCACCAGTATCATGGCTGCCCGGAATAAGAGAGCCCTTAATTTCTTTCGTCCCCGTTTGGTAATCTTGGTCTGACCTTTGTGCTTTCCGGATGTGTTTTCTTTTAAACTTAAACCTGCTAATTTTACGATTTGGCGAGGATGTTGATAGTCTCTGAGGTCGCCGACCTCTGCGAAAAACCCTGCTACTGTATCTCGACCGATTCCTGACACCTCTAACATCTGTGTGACACCTGGGATATGGTCTAATAACTGATCTAATTGATGATCTATTTCTTCGAATTTCATTTGAATAAAATCATACTTCTCTAGTAAAGCTCTCAACTCTAATTTCGCCATAGCTGCCCCTTGACGAATACCAATCGAACGATTGGCTGCTTCTTTAAGTGCTCGTATCTTCTTTAAGCCTATACTGCGTTTTACCACTTGTCTTAGGGAAAGTAAGAGCTCTTCATCCGTATACTTTACAAGTTCATGTGGCAAGGCTTCTAGCTTTAGAAAATGAATAGCTGCCTTGCCTTCCCAACTTTTGAACACCGTCAAAAATTCGGGAAAGTAACGATCAAGCCAGTTATGAACTTGTCCCTGAACGACCTGTAAATCAACGTTAAGAAGATCGCGAAGTTTTTTGGCCACTCGGAGTTCTGCATAAATTCCTCGTGGAATTGTTGGTTCGGCGTATCTTCCGTCTTTGACTAATTGTGCGATGACTTTCGCATCTTTCACGTAATTCTTTGTAGGTGAACTATCATCTAATTCTTTACTTCGTTTAACATGTAGTGGATTGACAGATACGAACTTAATATTATTCTCTTTTAGAAGATGAGCTAGATTTAACCAGTAGTGACCGGTTGGCTCCATGCCTACAATCACGCAAGTTGGTTAATCCAATCTAGAAATGAACGAAACATGCTTTCATATTTTCAAAGAAACACGTTTTACCCAGTTCCAATCCTCTAAAATCCTGTGCTCTCGCGACATGATTGTGCTTGGCTATATCTACTCCGACAATTAAGGTTTCAGTAGTAATTTGAGAGATTTTATGATTTTGGTTATAATTCATTGTGAGACCTCCAAATAGATGTATTGTCCTTTTTAGCTGGCTAGCTCAGGACACATTCATCTTATCAAGAGGTCTTTTTTCGTTCAAACCTCATTTTCAGTTATTACAGGAATGCTGCCCTTTAGCTCTATAAGAAAAAGGCTGCCTTAGCAACCTTCCCCATGAACATTTTACATATTGAATACAAGTAATCTCTTATTGGCGTTGCATGATTCTTATATTTAAAACCGACCGACCTTTCTAGTTTAAATTAAGTTCAATTATGCTGTTTAAGAGATACCTTTAATGATTTGAGTTAAGCCCTCACTAATTGGTGTAGCTGACCGTCCAAGAAGTTTTTCGAAATCATTGCTTTCTACTTCAAGGGTGCCTTCTCGAACGCCTTTTTGGATATCAATGAGCATAGGAATAAGGAAATCAGGTAAGCCAACACTTTTCATAATATTAGCATAAGTAGCATCATCAACCTGTTGAACAGGTACTTCTTTACCCAATACATTACCAACTGCAGATGCAAGTTCTTCCTGAGTCAATAACTTGCCAGAAAGCTCATAGATTGTATTTTCGTGTCCGTTACCAGATAGTACCGATGCCGCAGCTTCTGCATAATCTTGTTGTAGTGCCCATCCTACCTTGCCATTTCCTGCTGATGTCACCCAAGGAGCTCCTGCTTGAACACCTTGAATACTTGAAATTTCATTCTCCAAATACCAGTTGTTGCGTAAGAAGGAGTATGGAATGCCTGTTTTCAGAATGGATTCTTCTGTTGCCTGATGCGTTGGAGCAAGAAAATTTTTACTTTCCTTTGCATTGGCCAAGCTAGTATAAGCAATAAATTTAACTCCAGCACGCTCTGCCGCAACTACCGCATTTGAATGCTGACGTATCCTTGTTTCATTGTCTCCATCCGCAGAAATAATTAACAAGCGATCAATTCCTGCAAAAGCTGTATCCAATGTTTCTGGACGATCAAAATCTCCTTGACGTACGTCTACTCCGCGAGTTCTTAATTCTTCAGCTTTCTCTGGATTTCGCACACTTACAGCCAGTTGATTAGCTGGTACAGTTTTCAATAAGGTTTCTACAACTTTCGTTCCCAACTTTCCTGTTGCTCCTGTTACTAATATTTTCATTTGGTATTCCTCCAATAATATTTTATATTCAAATTAAACATCCATTAACCTGTATCTATATCTAATACATGTATTTATAATAGATACATGTAGTTGTCTTGTCAACCAATTTATAAACCTTTTATATTTTCTTCAAATTTTAAGGTATAATACGTTGTAATCAAATTAAATTCATGATTAATCTGTGTAATAAACTTTGCGATGAAGTAAAAGGTAGGTGAATGATATGTCCATCAGCAGCCGATTTACCGTTGGTGTTCATATATTAGCTCTTATTGAATTAAATAAAGAGGGAATAAGCTCATCGGAGTTCTTAGCGGGGAGCGTAAACACGAACCCAACCTTGATAAGAAAAATTATGGGTATGTTAAAAAAGGCAGGGTTAATTGAAGTACAACCTGGTATTGCAGGGGCAAAACTAGCCAAGGAACCTTCTTATATAACATTACTTAACGTTTATAAGGCGGTCGATGTTGTGCAGGAAAAAGAATTGTTTAGTGTGCATGAAAATCCGCACCCTGATTGCCTTGTGGGCAGGAACATTCAAGATTCGATCACTCCTGTGTTGTCAGCAGCTCAATTTGCTATGGAAAAGGTACTGGAAAATGTAACCATTGAAGATATTGCTAAGGATATTGTTGAAAAAGAAAAACTTAAAATACAATAATAAATTAATAAAAGACATTCTTGAAAACAGAATGTCTTTTTTTCGTAGTCCAAATCCCTTCTTTAACCTGCCCTGCACCGTTTGTTGCATAACAGAAGGAGCTACTGATTCGCTTGGTAAAGAAGTAAAGCACCCGTTAGTTCTATAAAGACTTATTGTAGAGTTGACACAAACTGTGCATTAATTAGGGTTTGTTAAATTAAAGTAAATAGCTAGTAAGTAAATAATTATATGACACACAGCCCAAATTCTAATCAAAAACATTAAGCAACCTTTTTCACTTTTTAAGAAAATAAGCACTCCAAGAGCCATTATTACAGTGATGATATATAAAGGGCTATAAGTTAGTTGGGCCAATAAAGTAGTCGTCGGTTGTCTTTCTAAGTCAGTCATGTTGCCTCCAAATTAATAAATAATATCTATTTTATCAGAATTATCTTAATGAGTAACTATGGGGAATATTTGAAAGAACCTATTGCGCAGTACGACTACACTACGCTTATGCAACTATCCTGCCCCGTTAGTCATAATGAACGAAAACGGCTCCCATCGCTTAACGTAGATTGCACTTGGTCATAATGTTACTACCAAAAATAAAAAACCAAGTGTAGAGCTACACACGAAAAGGAGCCTATATTATGAAGGATGTTCAAAAATTTGTTGGTTTAGACGTATCTAAAGATTCAATTGCTGTTGCGATTGCTGATTCTGGTCGTGGTGAACCTAGATTTCATGGAACTATTCAAAATAAACCAGAGGATATTCGCAAATTGATGAAAAAGTTAGGGAAGCCTGAAAGCCTATTAGTATGTTATGAAGCAGGATCTTCTGGGTATGGAATTTATCGATTTCTTCTATCTATGGACATTGATTGTATGGTTGTCGCACCCTCCCTTATTCCAAAGCGATCGGGCGATCGTGTAAAAACAGATAAAAGAGATTCTATTAGATTAGCTCAGCTACTTCGCGCTGGAGAGCTTACTTCTGTATGGGTTCCAGATGAAGATCATGAAGCATTGAGAGACTTAATTCGTGCTCGTCATGATGCTCGTGAGGATTTACAAAGTTCTCGCCAGAGACTTGTTCACTTCTTACTTCGCCATGGAATACGTCCTCCGCAAGGAGTTAGAAATTGGTCCGTAAAACATCGTGAATGGTTAAAACGATTAACATTTGAAAGAGCTTCTCAACGTATTGTTTTTCAAGAATATCTTCATGCAATCAATGAAGTTGAAGATCGTATGAAACGTATCGAAGCTCAAATTCATGAAGAAGCCCTTCAAAGTGAACATGCTCCGGTAATTCAAGCTCTTCAAACATTAAGAGGAGTCGCAGAAGTCACAGCTGTTACTTTGGTAGCTGAAATTGGACAGTTTTCTCGCTTTTCAAACCCAAGACAACTGATGTCCTATGCTGGACTTGTTCCAAAGGAATACTCGAGTGGGTCTAGTCGTTGGCAAGGTTCCATTACGAAAACCGGAAACTCCCAAATTCGTCGTTCCATAGTAGAAGTTTGTTGGTCTTATCGCCATCGACCATCTCTTAAAGGTGAATTGCTTAAACGTCAAGAAGGTCAAGATCCAGAGGCAAAACGTATTGCTTGGAAAGCTCAACACCGTCTTCATATGAAATATCATCGCATCTCTGCTAAAGGAAAAGGTGGAAAAGTAGCTGTTGTTGCAGTAGCCAGAGAATTACTTGGTTTTATTTGGGCTATCGGTTGTGCCATTGAGGATAAGCAAGTAAGTGTATCGAATGTTGCTTAAGTAGATCGAAAGTAAGATTATGTAATAAATGATTTTATCGAATCATAATTTTGTGATTTAGAATTGAAGATTTGGCTCGAAGGCAAACCCCCGGGAAGGAGAACCCTCATGTGCAACTATGCACTAGGTCTAGGAACTGAACGTGCGCCGTTAGTCCGAGGCAGCTCCGTGACGGATGGAGTGAAATGTGGTAACCAACCCACGCATATCAGTTTGTATACCACCGTCAACGTTTTTGCCTTCGTGCCAAGTTTTTAAGGTTATCCTTGTTCAACTTTTAGAATTGTATCCATTTCGATTTAGCTTATCAAGGGAAAGTACGCCCTTGACAAGCTAAATCCGAAAGGATATTTGGTTTATAAGTTGAACAAGGAATAACTCTATTCATAGCTGAATGAAACACCATTTAAAAACATTTGGGTGTGGTGGGTTGACAGTTTCGTTCATATCAGTTGCATAAAGAAAAAGCTGCCTTAAAGACAGCTCTGATCTTCAGATAACGCCCGTTAGTTTAAGTAAAAATCTTAACAAGATTAATTAACATAAATACATCCATTTTCCCTTTAAAGTAGAAGCTTATTATAGTGTAAACGGGTTTAGTAATTATAATTACAGGGTAATTATAGTTTTGGTATATAAAAAATAGGGGGATTAAATTATGAAGGGGTCACTAGATACATATAAATTACTGGAATTCATCCAAGAAAATAAAGCGGATTTTGAAAATTCATTATTAAACGAAGCATCTAATGTGAAAGAAAAAATTGAAGAAATTTTAACGATCGGTAATATTGACCTGATAAATAATGCCCATAGGCTGATTCAATACATTATTGAGGCTAAAGAACAGGAGCTTCAATCATTTGCTACACAAGAAGGTATAGCTTGGGCGACACACGCAATTCCATTAACTTTCAAATTAGAGTGGGTGCAAGCCATTCGAAGGACCTTGTGGAGGTTCCTACAAGAATATAACGAGGTAAAGAATAAGGTTATTACTGAAGAATTTTTTTCGGTAGAAAAACAAGTTAATAATCAGGTAGACAGATTTTTAAATGTTTTTTTTATTACATATTCTCAATACAAAGATTCGTTGATAATGGCTCAAAAAGAATTGGTTGAAAATCTTTCAGTGCCTATAATACCAATAACACCCACTATATGTATTTTGCCTCTTATTGGTGCGGTTGATCTTTACCGAACGAATATTCTCGAGGAAAAAGTTTTAATAGAGATTGGAAAATTACGTATTCAAACATTGATTATGGACTTATCTGGAATTATGGAAATCGAGACCGAAGTAATTGATCATTTAATGAAGATTATAGACGGCACTTCATTAATGGGATGTACCACTGTGATTACCGGGTTAAGAGCTGAAGTGGTCAGTAGTATGATAAACGTAGGAATAAGATTAAATGAAAAAGCACAAACATTAGGAACTTTACAACAAGCATTGAATAAATACTTATTAAGTTAAACACGGAGAATTTTAGAGGAGAGTCGCTTTGCCGACACTTTTTTCTTATTTAATATATTCTGACCAACTGTCTAAATATTTGTTCCTGCCCGGCAGTTACGCCTTGGTATAAGCTATAGTTAGGGTATTTAGTTTTTAATTCAACACTAATCAAATCATTTTTTTCTTCAACTAAAATGCCGTTACATAAAGAATGTGCTGCCTTAAAAACAGCTCCTGTTTTCAGCTAACGCACCCGTTAGCCATCCATGAAGCGCAAAAATCAGCGCTTCACCGCAGAGAATGAAAATTGGTCTCTAGGTCGATAATGTTTTAATGGCTGGCGAAGAAGGTTGTTGAACTATGGTGCCTTTGAGCCCATCAGTTAGTCTGACTCCGACGAGCACGGTGTACCATCGACTGCCGCGCCCTTTATGGGTAATACTTTTGGGAGATTAATCCTTTTTTGATCGTCGCGCTAGCCTTTACTTAATTTCCAATGATTGGAGGTTTTGTTTAACGATTTACCAAACTCAATCAGATCACTCATAAGGCTCAGCCTTTTTTAAAAAGCGTTTTTACTGGGTCTATTTTGTTGTGGTTTTTTCTGGATTTTGAGCTTTTTTAATTTTCATGGGAGCTCAATAAGAAAAACGATACCTCTTATTGAAGTATCGCACTCGTTAGTTTAAGAAGTACATCATTAATCAATCAAATGGTTCTCTTCAATTTTCTTTTCTTATTTTAATCTGTAATTAATATTAAAACTAAGATTCTTATGCTTATTCCAAGTATAATTGCACCTACCCTACTTACTCCCATTCCCCCCCTAATTAACTTCAAACCAACAAAATGCGTTATGATACCTTAATTTACAAGAACCAATGGAGAAATATATAGTGGTAAGCTTGATGGGTGTTAAAACATCAGTGTGACAAATCCCCGACTCAATAAGGCGAACTAACACCTCCCTTAGTTTAGGATCATCCATTGTAATTTCTGTGATTTGAATGGTTCACCTTCCTAAATGTAACTGCTGACCTTTTCTGTTGAATCCTTACAAAACGATCTGCCCAGATTGTATTATAAGTTTCTAGAAGCTTTCCGTCCTACTTAGTTATTTTATGCTTAATATGAATGTACAAAAAGAGAAAAGGAATATATAGATACACAAAGTAAAAAGCAATGTTTGAATACATTTCATTCAATCGCTCTATTTGACTCCTCTCTTTGAGCACATTAGCTATAATAAAGAATAGGACCAGAACAATGAACAGACTTATACGTTGTTTCACATTTATTACTTTCTTAATAGCACGACAACCTGCCCATATTTTCACACTGATATTGGGTAATATGAGAAGTAACCAAATCGAAACAACGATAAATTCGACTCTTTCTATTAGAGGGAATTTCGCAATTTTCATTTGAGTTAATGTTGGCCATATTGTATGGTTTAATTGTCCTTCACTAAAGAAGACAAATGTGATGAGTGCTATTATTAGATAAAGTAAGCTTGAGAACAAAAGTCCAAAATGGGCCCATTTTTGTGATCTGTCTGGATTTTTTATGAATGGGTAGAACATGAATAAGGTCTCAAAGCCAACATACTGAAACAACATAGCTTTAGAGGATGATACGATTTCCTTCAGAGAGTGGTTAAAGACGGGTAATAAATTGTGAAAATTGGCAAATTCCAACGAAAAAAAATTAAGGGGAAACAGGATAATAAAAGGTATAATAGTTCCCCAAAAACACATTCCAGTAATCACGCGGAATCCACCGGATACAACATAATAAATGAGGACTAGAAGAATGAGGCTTATTTGCCAGGTCTTCATTAAGGGAAACAGCCAAACTTGAACAA
This sequence comes from Peribacillus sp. ACCC06369, assembly GCF_030348945.1. NCBI lineage: Bacteria > Bacillati > Bacillota > Bacilli > Caryophanales > Bacillaceae > Peribacillus > Peribacillus sp. ACCC06369. Next base: position 2,424,095 of record NZ_JAUCEN010000002.1, on the reverse strand, counting down.
CTTCAATATAAACACGGAAGACAATTAACGCTAATATAAGAAAGTAGAAAATCACAAAAATATTGAACAGTCCGCCAATCCATTTTCCAAAGCAAAATTTGTGAACATGTATGATATCATTTTTAGCAATTCCAAGAATACGATAGATCATCCAAACTAGTATATGAATGCTTATACTTGATAAAATGATGGATATCCATGCATCATAACCTGCGTCCTTCGTTATATCTCGTTGAAAACTCATGATTCCTATGCCAATAATACTCGTGTAGATCAGAAAGAAAACGTAAAAGGAAGATACTAAATGTCGTTGGTCTAGTAATGATTTCACGTGGCTCCTCCTCTTATCATGCAGACTTACTCTTCAATACCTGTATTTAGGATGTCAATATTTGTGTGTACAGTGGTTTTTACTTCTGGGTATATGTCCATAAACCGTTGATAGTCCCAATTTCTTGATTTGGCTCTAACCTTTTCTCCCAACCCAATGGGATCTACATTGTATCCTTGTGCCAGTGAAATTAAACGTTGGACCTCTTCCTTAAAGTGTTCATTTAAAATTCGTTCCAATTTTACAATATCTTTATCTTTTTTCAAATCAAACCAGGATGATGCTTTTTCAATCTCTGCATGGATGGTTAAATCAATGAATATACTCGGAATGCCTTCGCTTTTCTCAACCGTATATGTAGTTTTTGCATCCATGTTTTTCAAGAGAATAAAACCTTCCTTTTTATTTTGCGTGATTTTGGCTTTATATTGTCCATTTTGAGACCCATCAATTAATGTTTTTAGAATTAAGGACTGTCTTAAATTAATATGATTTATGTACTTTCCGTTTTTTAATAATGCTAACCCGTCAATTTTAATTTGATTTTCCTCTAGGATAAGGTAAGGTAAAATTTGATCCCTCCCTTCTTGATGAAAATTGTGCAAAAACATGTGCAGATTCATTTTTGGCAAATTACCACTTTTAATGTTTTGATTGATTTTTTTACTTAAATGGAATGAAAGATTCACATGTTTACTGGATTGAAGTATATCTTCGGCTTTGTTTTCAGCAATGCCCAACTGCATTCGACTCGCCGTTCTTGGATTTCGGGCAAAATTAGTGATAACATCTTCGATCCCTTGTCTGGCATATTCCTTGCCGAACAATACAAAATCTAATTTTCCTGTCTCAATAGGATAGGCTGATTTTGCATTCATTCTCGGGAGTATGTCTTCATTTGAATCAGACACCGTTTTATAAATCTTCAAATTGACATTTCCCTGCTCTGCGAAAGTAGGATAAATAGCAATTCCTTTAACTTTGCCTTCTTCCCGATCATATCCTAGAGCTTCAATTATCTGAACTTCATCAATGATCCTCTCATGTATACCACACCCTGATAAAAAGAAAGTTAAGCTAAAAGTTAACAGAAAACATAATTTCATTTAATTCACCTTTATTATCCTTTCCTGATTATTCATCAAAATCACTTTTCTTTTTTTTGTGATTATGTGGGTGGTATCTCCAAATTGATTTAGGACGTAAATAATTTGGCCTTTTGGATGTTTTACTATAAGAGGAACGGATCAGGCTGTCCGTTAAATCCTCAGGCCTAAAAGGATAAAATGGAACGGTATAGGGTGTTCCTAAAGATTCTAACCGTGTAAGGTGAATGATTAAAAAGGCAATCCCGATAACGATTCCTAGTCCCCCCCAAATAGATGCGAAGAGAATTAAAGGAAAACGTAAAAAACGTATAGTGTTCGACATTTTATAAATTGGAGTAGTAAAGGAAGCTAAGGCAGATAAGGCGACTATAATGAGTAAGACATTACTTGTAAGGGACGCCTCAACTGACGCTTGGCCGATAACAATACCGCCCACTATTCCCAATGTTTGTCCTACCTTTGTAGGTAACCGGACTCCCGCTTCACGTAATAGTTCAATCGTGAATTCCAGAAAAATCACCTCTAATACCGGCGGAAACGGGACATTATAACGAGAAATACTAAGTGAACCGAATAAATCGTTTGGAATCATCTCGTAATGGTAAGTGATAACAGCTATATAAATAGATGTTCCAAAAATGGAGAAAAGGACACTGCATACCCGTATTAAACGAAAAAAAGATCCAAGAATCCATGGGAGAAAGTAATCTTCAGGTGACATAAAATAATCAATGATCGTAGAAGGACCTGTAATGACATATGGCGACCCACTACTTAAAACAGCTACTTGTCCGTTAATAAGAGCTTGAACGGCCCTATCCACACGTTCAGTTGGAAGAAGCAAAGGAAACGGTGTAAGGGAATTATCTTCTATAAATTGATGCAGCTGAGAAGTATCAAAAATGACATCAAAATCAATATCTTGAAGCCGTTGGGTCATGGTATTAACATGCTGCTCACTCGTAATCCCATCAATATGAGCAATAATAACTCGAGTATTTGAAGTAGAACCAATGTTTACTTCCTTCGTAATTAGATCAGTTGTATTTATTTGTTGTCTTAATAAATGTATATTTACATCAATATTCTCAAGAAACCCAATTTGTGGCCCCACCACACTAAACTCATTTTCAACGTTATTTTGTTCACGCAATCCAGCTTTATCATTAGATAAGAGAATTAAAGCAACCCTTTGATCATTTTCCTTCATTTGAAGTATCGCATACCCTTTAAGTAACTTTGATTCAGCTTCGTTCTGATTATCCGTTATTACAATATCTTCTATTGCGATGATTTTCTTTATGTCATCAATTTTCTCTAGCCTGTCTAGTTCAAAAGGGGTCTCTCGGAAAATCATTAAAATTTTCAGTTGGAGTTGTTGTTGATCGACCAGTGTATTGTAGTAAGAAATGATTAAATGTCCCGCTTCATCCGTAAGTGGAAATTGTTTAAAATCACTGGATTTTTTAACCTTAGCAAACAGCTGGCCAATATCTTGTGAATTCTCAGTCACGGCCTGTTTGTCTTTATTATTTCTAATCTTTCGTTTTTTGAAGAACATCTAATCACCTCCCTATTACAAAAGAATTCATATCCTTCTATATTATGTAAAGGCATCCCCATTTTTATGTAAATCCGTTTTAGAATAAGCGAAAACTCATAATATAAATATAGCTTAGAGTAAGCAAAGGACCATGATCCTAATAGAAATAATCCCTGTAGGGGTAGGGTAGGACAGCAAAACACAAATTTACAAAGTTAAAACTTTTTCAAAATAAAAAGAGCCAAAAGGCTCTCTTAAATCATCGAATGGAGTTTAAACTCTAATGCCCCCCTCAATTTTATATCTAATTCAGGATACTCATTTAAACCGGTCCATACATTAACCCAACCCTCATTTTGTTCAAACAGTTTGCTATTAGTGTATCATCATTTTCTTTCAAACCTTTTTTAAACTTCATTGATTTATGCCCTCATTATCTACTATTTCAGTATAATCTTAATATCAGCTTCTTGATCATCCTCTACTTTTATATCTGTTGTAATTTTGCGCATGACCCAAATCCACACAAAATCCTCGAAATCATCAAGGGTAAGAATATCTATTCATCGATATTTCAACTACGTAAGACTAAAACTGTTACGCCTTATTGTTTGTACTTTGGTGTGTGCGTGGGAGGCTATTCGCCAGAAATTCTTCTCCCTATTAGTCTTGTTTAATTGATTTGCATGAAAGCCCTTCCACTAAATGATGTGCAATGATGGATCTAGGAGAAGTAGCTCCAGTATGTAACTTTTGTATTATGCTTTCAGCGGTCTGATATCTCAAATCGAAAATATTAATGTATAGAAGAAAAAGCAGGTAATGATAGTTAAGTTGAATGGACTTCCACACTGTGTATAGAAGTTTGTCTGTTATTTTTTAGATTATTGGATAATTCAGCTCGTAACTTGGGTAGCAATAGTATGGTGGTCTAAGTGCTATTTTAGACATTGGCCAGGAATCCTCCATATAGACCATCTTTACTTTTTCATTTGAATGGTTTACTAGCAATAGCTTTACTTCTGGATTAAATTCATATCTCAAAATGGTAACCCCCTTCCATTAGGAATGTTGTGATTCTCCCCCATCAACATGAAGAACTTGCCCAGTAACAAAACGAGAATCATCAGAAGCAAGATAGACAAAGGTTGGTGCGAGTTCAAATGGATGGGCAACTCGTTCCATTGGATTAAATGCTCCATATACAGCGACTTGGTCTGACGAGAAACTTGCTGAAATAAGTGGGGTCCAAATTCGGCCGGGGGCGACGGCATTGACTCGGATCCCTTGTTTCACGACATATTTACCAAGGCACGTGTCCAACCAACAATTGCGCCTTTTGTGGCCGTATAATCAATCATTTGCTGCTCACCTACATACGTCACCACTGAAGAAGTGCAAATGATAGAGCTGCCTGGTTTTAAATGAGGAAGCGCTGCTCTTGTTGTGTAAAAATGAGAGTATATATTAACTTTGAAGGTGTCATCGAATTGCTCATCTGTAATGTCAAGCAGACTTAGTTGTTGGAATTGGATACCAACGTGGTTACCTTCCTTGTGTGATTTAGCAACTCTAAATGGAAAAAAATTTTCTTATTATTTGAAAAGTCATTTATTTTAACACAAGATAAAAAGCCCGGTCATCATGACCGGGCTTTTTATTGAATTAATTAGACTGGATAGACTCCATGTTTACGATCGGTGAATGTCAATTGTTTACTGCTATATGCTTCAAACCTGGCGCACAATTCATCACGCAGGTCATTTGGCTGGATGATGCCATCAACAATCATCTCGGAGGCTAAGCGGTAGATATCAATGTCTTCATTGTATTCATTGCGCTTCTGTTCGATGAATGCCGGGCGCTCTTCTGGTTCCATCGCATTGATTTTATTGGCATAGACGGCATTGACCGCAGCTTCTGCCCCCATGACCGCAATCAATGCCGTCGGTAAGGCAAGAACGCAATCCGGTTCAAAAGCGGGACCGGCCATCGCATAAAGTCCAGCCCCATAAGCCTTACGGACAATGACTGAAATTTTTGGGACCGTGGCTTCACTCATGGCCGATATCATTTTCGCACCATGGCGAATGATGCCTGCCCGTTCGACCTTCGTCCCAATCATGAATCCAGGAATATCCACCAGGAACAACAACGGTATATGGAAAGCATCACATAAATTGATGAACTTGGCTGCCTTATCGGCTGAATCATGGAACAGGACGCCGCCCTTGACTCGCGGCTGATTGGCAATGATCCCTATCGTTTGCCCATTTAGCCTTGCAAGCCCAGTAATTAATTCAGGAGCAAATAGCTTCTTGATTTCACAAAACGATTGCCTGTCTATGATCCTATCGATCAGGTCATACATATTAAAGGCTGCATTCTGATTTTTTGGAATCAGTTCTTCCAATGTTTTTTCGAAATCCGCAGGCAGCTCAGGCTTTGTGGCTTTAGGCTTTTCTTGATAATTTCCTGGAAAATAGCTTAAGTATCGGCGTGCAAACGCGATGGATTCTTCTTCCGACTTAACAAGCACATCCCCGCACCCTGAAACAGAACAGTGCATTTTCGCCCCGCCCATTTCCTCTTCGCTCACCTTTTCGCCAATGACCATTTCTGCCATTCTCGGTGAACCTAAGTACATGGATGCATTTCCCTCAACCATTACGACAATGTCACAAAAAGCTGGAATATATGCCCCACCCGCCGCAGACGGACCGAACAATAGACAAATTTGCGGGACTTTTCCCGATAACTTCACTTGGTTGTAAAAGATTCGTCCTGCACCGCGGCGTCCCGGAAACATTTCTACCTGATCCGTGATTCGAGCACCGGCAGAATCGACTAAATAAAGGAGGGGCAACTGTAATTTATCAGCTGTTTCCTGAATGCGAATGATTTTCTCGACTGTCCTTGCTCCCCAGGAACCGGCCTTTACCGTCGAATCATTGGCCATGACACAGACCCTCTGACCATTGATTTTCCCGATACCTGTAACTACACCATCTGCGGGAAGGCCATCACTGGAACAATTCGCAAAGAAAGCGTCCTCTATTTCGACCCCTTCATCGAATAGAAGCTCTAGCCGTTCACGTACGAAAAGCTTTCCTTTTTCAGCATTTTTTTGATGATATTTTTCTAAACCGCCTTTTTTAATCGTTTCAACCGTTTCGGTTAGTTTATCCGTCGTTACCATTCATGTTCCTCCTTCAATTGAAATCATTTACCCGTAAATACCGGTTTGCGCTTTTCCTTGAATGCTGACAGACCCTCTAGTCGGTCGCGGGTTTTTAAGGTTGTCTGATAGCAGTCTTTTTCAATTTGCAATCCTGTGTTCAAGTCGGTATCAGCCCCTTGATTGATCGCCGCTTTTGCTGCCCTGAGTGCTAATGGGGCATTGCCCGCAATTTCCCCAGCCAGTTTTTTCGCTTCCTCAAGTAATTGTTGGGGCGGATATACATGACTGATGATTTTCAAGGCATGTGCTGCTTTTGCGTCCAATCTCCTTGCTGTATAAATCAGTTCTTTAGCTGTAGGTATTCCGACTATTCGCGGCAGGCGCTGAGTACCGCCGGCGCCCGGGATGATTCCTAATGCCGTTTCCGTCAATCCCACTTTTGCCGTTTCCGATGCGATGCGTATGTCACAAGCTAGAGCCAACTCCAGCCCTCCGCCAAAAGCCGAGCCGTTAATTGCAGCGATGACTGGGACTGGAAGGTTTTCTACAGCCGTAATCGTCTCACCGATCAGCTTGACTGTTTCCTTGACTTTATCATCATTCATCCCAGCTCGTTCCTTAAGGTCAGCACCTGCACAAAACGCCTTTTCCCCTGCTCCCGTTAATATGACGGTTCGTAAATTGGAATCCCTTTTCAGTTCATCCAACCCTTCGATTAAGCAATGAAGCAATTCCGTGGATAATGCATTGGCAGCATCCAGACGATTCAAAGTCACGATGGCAATTCCCTTTTCCTCATGACTGATCTCAACTAATGAAGTCATAAATTCCACCTCAATTTTCTTTTTCCGCGTTATATACAGCCATTTGATGGCTAGGCAATGGCTTTTCCAAAAAGCTTTGCATCATGGTCGCAGCCTTAGTTAGTTTTTCTTGATTGATTCCCGTGTGTATTCCCATATTATGAAGCATATGAATCAGGTCATCCGTTGCCACATTGCCGCTCGCACCTGGTGCATACGGGCATCCCCCTAAACCACCGAGCGAAGAGTCGAAAGTGACCACTCCATAATTCAGTGATTCGAGTACATTAGCGAGTGCCATGCCCCTTGTATCATGAAAATGGAGGGCAATTTGGCTGATATCATATCTTTTAACAGCCTGTTCAAGGAACAAGGCAACCTGTCTTGGAGATGCAACCCCGATGGTATCACCCAATGAGACCTCATTGATTCCGTATTCAAAAAGTTGATCACAAACACGGAAAACCTGTTCGGTTGAAACCTCCCCTTCATAAGGACAGCCGAAAACGGTTGAAACATAACCCCTAACCGTTTTCCCGCTTTTTGCTGCTGTCCCGATGACATCCTTCAATACTGGAAAGGTATCGGAAATCGATTTATTGATATTTTTAAGATTATGAGTTTCACTGGATGACATGAACACTGAAATTTCATCGATATTAGCCTCTAGCGCCGACTCAAGTCCCCTTTGATTGGGTACAAGGGCAGCATAAGTGATACCGGGATTGCGCTTAATTCCCTTAGCCACCTCAACGGCATCACTCAATTGAGGAATCCACTTTGGATGTACAAAAGAAGTGACTTCTATATAAGATAGTCCTGTATCAGAAAGATGGTCGATCCAATCGATTTTGCTTCGCGTAGGTATGATGACCTTTTCATTTTGTAGCCCATCACGCGGACCGACTTCCTTAATTATCACCTTTTCGGGCCAATTCATCTTACCCCTCCGTCCCTTTATTCAATGACGGCCAATACATCGCCCTCATTTACAAAATCCCCCTCATTCACTTTAAGTTCTTTGATGGTGCCGGCATCCTCAGCTCCAATCGGGATTTCCATTTTCATGGATTCCAAGATAATGATATCCTGTCCCTCGGTTACACTTTGCCCCTCGTTCGCTACGATCTTCCAAACGCTTCCTGCCATGCTTGCTTTTAATTCTGCCATCTTATATTCCCCCAGATCATTAATGTTTTAAAAATATGCGTTATACAGTCAATTTTTTTATATATTTCCCAATGAAATCCGTAGTCGTATCCCCTTGGGAAAAAGCTTCATGAGAAATTATTTCCCTCAGCAATGGAAGGTTTGTTTTGATTCCTTCTATGTTATAGCTTTCCAGCGCTTCTCTTAATCTCTCGATTGCTTTATCCCTCGAATCGCCGCTCACTACCAATTTGGCGATCATCGGATCATAAAAATGCGAGACGACAGAAGTTCCATGAACCGCCAATTCATGACGGATCCCCTCACCTTCAGGAAGTTCCATGCTGGTGATTTTCCCCGGTGCTGGGTAAAAGGTTTTCGGATCTTCAGCATATATGCGCACTTCAATGGAGTGTCCATCCTTTTTAATCTTTGCTTGTGTGAATTCCAGTTTGTTGCCTGACGCTATTTTAATTTGCTGCTCGACTAAATCCAGTCCCGTAATTTCTTCGGTGACAGGATGCTCAACCTGAAGGCGCGTATTCATTTCAAGGAAATAGAAATTTTTATCCGCATCAACTAAAAATTCGAGGGTACCCGCATTGCTATAACCAATGGATTTTACCGCTTTCACTGCAGCCATTCCCATCCTGTTTCTTGTTTCTTCGTCTAGGAAAGAAGAGGGAGCTTCTTCCACGACCTTCTGGTGACGCCTTTGAACGGAGCATTCCCTTTCCCATAAGTAAACAGCATTCCCAAAGGAATCCGCCAATACTTGAATTTCGATATGACGAGGTTTCTCTATCAATTTTTCAATGAACATATCTCCATTGCCAAAAAACAATTGGGCACGTTTTTGGTTCCCTTCGAAGGCTTTGGAAAGTTCATCTTCATCGGCAACGGCCTGCATGCCGATTCCCCCGCCGCCCGCCGCTGCTTTTAACATGACTGGATATCCAATCCTTTCGGCAACGGCTGCCGCTTCTGCGCTATCAATTAATGGACGTGAAAATCCTGGAACCAATGGAAGTCCCGCTTCCTCCATCTTTTTCCTTGCCTCGACTTTATTCCCCATCTGCTGGATGACCTCTGGTTTGGGACCAATGAATATCAAGCCGGCTTCTTCGCAAGAACGGGCGAAATCTGCATTTTCACTAAGAAATCCGTAACCTGGATGAATGGCATCGACTCCGGTTTCTTTAGCGAGTTCCAAAATCTTATCGACGTTCAAATAGCTTTCCTGTACTCTTGAACCACCCAATAAATATGCCTCATCTGCCAATCCCACAAATGGCGAATCCGAATCTGCTTCCGAATGGACGGCGACAGTAAGTATTCCCATCTTCTTGCATGTACGAATAATACGTGATGCTATTTCTCCTCTGTTTGCGATAAGAATTTTTCGAATCATTCGATATCCTCCTTATTTAGTGTGTTCCGATAGTAGGTCAAGAGTTTGTTCCCGAAGCTTATACTTTTGGATTTTTCCGGATGCAGTCATTGGATAAGCATCCGTAAATTGAATGTAACGGGGAATTTTATGAAAAGATATTTTCCCTTTGCAATACTCAATCAATTCTTTCTCCGTAAGGGTTTCTCCCGCTTTCAAAATGATCCATGCCGCTACCTCTTCCCCATACTTTTGATCTGGAACGCCGAGTACCTGTACATCGACTATTGCAGGATGTTGATAGAGGAATTCTTCTATCTCACGGGGATATATATTTTCCCCTCCGCGAATGATCATATCTTTCAGCCGACCTGTAATCTTGCAATAACCATTTTCGTCCATCACCGCTAAATCTCCCGTATGAAGCCAGCCTTCCCGGTCAATCGCCAGCTCAGTAGCTTCCGGGTTATTATAATATCCCTTCATCACATGGTATCCCCTTGAACAAAGTTCACCCTGTTTGCCCCGCTGGACTTCTTCCCCAGTAGCTGGATCGATAATTTTCACTTCCACTTTCGGCAAGGCCCTACCCACTGAGGAAACACGAAGTTCGATTGGGTCATCCGTTCTTGTCATCGTAATTCCTGGAGATGATTCCGTTTGACCATAGGTAATCGTAATTTCCGAGATCCCCATCTTATTCACCACACTTTTCATGACTTCGATCGGGCATGTTGAGCCTGCCATGATTCCAGTCCGTAACGAACGTAAATCATACTGGTCGAAGTCATCGAGATTAAGTTCAGCGATGAACATCGTCGGTACACCATGAAGCGCCGTACATTTTTCGGATTCAACGGCCTGAAGGACTGCGCGTGGATTGAATTCCACGATGGGCACCATTGTTGCCCCTACAGTAACAGAGGCCATCGTACCAAGGGAACAGCCGAAACAATGAAAAAACGGAACGGGGATGCAAAGCCGGTCATCCTTGGTAAGCTTCATGCATTCCGCAACATTCAATCCGTTGTTGACCAAGTTTGAATGCGTTAGCATCACACCTTTTGGAAATCCTGTCGTCCCTGATGTATATTGCATATTAATCACATCACTTGGACCCAATTCCCCCATCCTCATGTCCAGCGACTCCTCCGAAATGGATTCGCTCCCACTAATGACTTCATCCCAGGAAAACGTGCCGGGATAACGCGTTTCGCCTAAAACGATGATATTTTTCAATTTTGGCAGTTTCTCAGATTGTAATTTTCCCGGTTCTGCATTTTTCAATTCAGGTACGATTTCATACAGCGTTTCTATATAGGAATGATCCTTATATTGTTCCATCAGGATAATCGTCGTCGAATCCGATTGCTTTAGCAGGTATTCCAGTTCACTTGTACGGTAATTAGTATTGACCGTAACCAGCACCCCGCCCATTTTCGCAGTGGAAAATTGGGATATAAGCCATTCCGGTTTATTGGACGCCCAAATGGCGATATGTTCCCCTTTTTCAATATCGAGTGACATGAACCCCCGGGCTGCCTTTCGGCAAATCTTTTCAAATTCGCGATACGAATGGCGAAGGCCAAGTTCATGGTAAACCACAGCTTCATTATCACCATATTGTTCAGCTGTCTTTTCAAGCAGTTTCCCGATAGTAACATCTAGCAAATCGGACATCATACTCCTCCTATCAAATAAAAGTAAGGATGAACGCTTTTTGCTGTTTAGATAACATCTGCTTTTCACCTAAATGAACCCTAGCATCATTGTTCATTTTGCGTTCCAAAAAGATTAACAGCCTAATTGTCTGGCGATTACGATTCTTTGAATTTCGGATGTGCCTTCCCCAATTTCCAATAACTTAGCATCTCTTAAATAGCGTTCCACTTCATATTCGCGCATGTAGCCAGAACCGCCATGTATTTGAATCGCTTGATTGCTGGCACGGAACGCGGTCTCACTTGCAAAAAGCTTGGCGTATGCCGCTTCCTTTGCAAAAGGTTTTTTGTTGTCTTTTAACCATGCTGCCTTATATACCATATTCCTAGCCAATTCAATTTCCATCGCCATGTCTGCAAGCTTGAATTGAATCGCCTGGAAACTTGAAATGGATTTACCGAATTGAACCCGCTCTTTTGAAAAAGCTAAAGCCTTGTCAAAGGCTGCTTGTGCGATGCCGACGGCCAAAGCTGCAATCGAAATCCTGCCGCCATCCAGCGTGAATAAAAATTGTTTGAACCCTTTGTCTGGATCTCCCAATAAATTTTTCTTTGGCACGCGGACATTATCAAGAATGATTTCACACGTATTGGAAGCGCGAACTCCCATTTTTTCATAATTGCTATTGATAGTAAGTCCTTCTGTATCCGTTGGCACGATGAATGCAGAGATGATGTTCTTGCCCCGGGAATCCTTACCCGATACAGCGGTAACGGTGATGGTTCTTGAATAGCTGGCATTGGTTATCCATGTTTTCTCGCCATTAATCACATATTCATCACCTTCTAATACAGCAGTCGTTTTCGTACCCCCAGCATCCGAACCCGCATTGGGCTCTGTTAACCCGAATGCTGCCAGAGTTTCACCTGTCGTGATTGGAACGAGATATTTTTGCTTCTGTTCTTCGGTTCCAAAATAGTAAATTGGACTTGCCCCAAGTGAAACGGCTGCTGCATAGCTTAAGCCGGTTCCTCCGCATGCCTTGCCAATCTCTTCAACCGCAATGGCATACGAAATCGTATCTCCGCCCGAGCCGCCATATTCTTCGGGGAACGGAATTCCAAGCAACCCAAGTTTCCCCATTTTTTTGAATACATCCTCCGCAAACATCGACTTGGCATCCAATTCTATCGCAATTGGTTTAATTTCCTTTTCGGCAAATTCCCTAACCATTTCCTTAATCATCTGTTGTTCTTTTGTAAGTGAGAAATCCATTTGTTCATTCCCCTTCCTTTTAAGACCGACTAGTTGGTCTGTACAAGTCATATTTTCTGTTTAATCCGCAACCATTTGGTTTTTCAGTAAAAATGGCTGGGTTATTTCCGCTTTCTTTTGTTTATCTGTCAATAATGCCTGGAGAATTAAATCTACGTAGATATCACCGATTTCATCGATTGTTTTTCCGCCGTCCCTTTTGTACCATTTGTAGGACCAGTTCACCATGCCCAGAATCGACATCCCGGTTATTTCAACAGGCAATTCACTGCGGAACACTCCCTTATCAATACCTTCTTTGATGACGGAAAAAATGATTTCCTTATACATTTGACGCTTTTTTTTAATTGCTTCAACATAAGGTGGCTTTAAGTAAATGCTTTCTTGATAGAAAACTGAGATGTGTGGTTTATAGAGGTCAAAAACTTTAACGAATGATTGAATGATCTTTTGCATTTTTTCTGTTGGATGGGTACTTGCTGAAATGGCTTCTTGTGCTTTTGTTAAAACATATGAAATAAAGTAATCATGAATGACAAATAAGAGCTCATCTTTGGAAGAGAAATGGTGATAAAAACCACCCTTGCTAGTTCCGCATGCCTTAACGATTTCGTTAACGGAGACACCATGAAAACCATGCTGATCGAAGAGTGTCAACGATGTTTCAATTATTTTTTCTTTTAACTCCGTAAGACTGCACCCCCTATTTGTATCCGCTTACATTTAACAACATAAAGAGTGTTGCTATGTAGTTAATTGGATTTATTTAGATTTTACCAAATATTTAAAAATTGTCAATTTTTAATTATAAACAAAAAAACAGCCCTCAAATCCAAGAGCTGTCAACTTACTTTATTTAAGTAAGATATGCCTGAACAATGATTCATTCAAATTATCCCTTTACCAATCACACTGATTATTTATTATTCTTTGCCTTGACTGGTTTTACCTGGGCTTTTACAAGCTTCCATCCATGGTTATAATTCCAGACTGATTTAATCTCAAATATCGGATCACGTTCATCGGACCCTTTCACATTTTGGATTCCCATAAGCCCCTTTCCTTTTCCCAAAACGGTCTTGAGGTCCAGTGAAGAGTATGGATCAACCAAAAGCTCGGTAGGTTCATTAAGCTTTCCATTACGATAAATGCCCAATTCATCATACGTTTGTTTTCTGGAACTGACATCTATCACCACTGGCTTTTGCCCTTCAATTCTGATTTCCGCTTTGTATCCGTCTAAAAATTGGGCCATTACGGGAACGGATGGAGGTACTTCCAATTCCTTAACTTTTCCATCTTTAAACGTATAGGCGTAACTGGTTATCAAACGGTCCTTGCCTTCCATCAAAACCGTGACCAATACATCCTGGACCCCGTCATTATTCAAGTCCGCAACCTTGAGATCAGGTTTATACCCTGCGTCAAGCGAGACACTGATTGTACGGCGATTGCTTTCAACGCTTAACTCAATTTTCTTCAGAAACTTGCTTCCTTCCTCATATGGCAACCCCTGAACCTGGATGATGTCTATTTTCTGGTCACCTGTTACATCCCTTTTTGTTGAAATATATGTGCCATCAACCTGAAAATTCTTATCATGTGCTTCAACCGCTTGATAGCTCAAAAAGAGTGAGATGACTAAAACCGCATATTTTAGCAGATATAACTTTTTCATAGTGATAACCTCTCTTTTCCAAGATGAACTAATTTGACATTTGGCGCCGTTTGAACTTTCGACGCTGATCTTTCATGAAGATGGACCAGAAATAATAGAAACCTGGCACTAATATCGCAAAGCCCACGATATATGTGGCAAAAACGGCACGGAATGAAGTCGGGTCGGTAAATCCCGAAAGAATCGTGACATTCGGATAAATGATATAGGGTAAATGTGCGATTCCATACACATAACTGCCGATCAAATACTGAATGATAATCGCTATTACGGCGAGGCGAGGCATCCCTTTAACCTCCCGCTTAGAAAAATAGGGCAGGTACAGAGCTACCCCGCTAATGATGAAAAAGACGAGCGAGACGAGTAATAATGCAGAGTTTCTCATCATCCCTTCGTAGATCCAATACGCTTCATTTTTTAACGTGAGCATTACCAGCAGAGCCATGGCTAACATAAGCGGTCCCGTTATCATCGCATCCCTGCGGTATATTTTGTATGCTTTCATTTCATCAGCCTGTTTTGAGTAATCAGATAGGAGCAAAGATGATAAAAAAAGCGTGCTCATAATCCCAAACCCCACAAATGCATACTCATTCGGGCTCGTGAAAAGTCTCGAAAGATTCAATTCTTCATTCCCTCTCACTCCCTCGACAAATCCCAGATGGGTGATTGGCAATACGCTGATTAATAGTCCGGGTATGATCAATCCCGTTAATCCTGATATATACGTTAACGCTTTTTCATATTTGTCTACGCTATGCGAGAAAACCAAGAAAGCACTCCTAATGCATAGCAGGACCAAAATCAGGCTCGCGGGAACGATCAAAGCTACCCCGATCGGAAAAACTGCACCTGGAAATAAACTGTAAATCGCAATGACAAGACCAACGACAAAAGTATTAGTCACCTCCCAAGTCGGTGATAAATAGCTATTCGCTATCTTCGTAGCATTCGTTTCCTCCTTTTTAATGTAAGTCATTGCCCAGAAGCCAGCGCCAAAATCCATGGAGGCCATGATGGCATAAAGAAAAATAAAGCCCCACACAAGTGTTATTGCAAGAAGAGCATCACTCATTCGCCTTCCCTCCCCCTTTTATGAATTCGAATCGAAAAGCCTTACATTTTTCTGTTCGGCTTTATATATATCATCCATCACGGAATGTCGTTTGAAATAATACAAAAGTGTAAACACGACCGAAACGCATAAAATGATATATACAAGAATGAACATCGTGAAAAGAAATCCAAGGTTTTCGTACGAGGTGACTGAGTCCTCTGTGGTCAGCATCCTGTATATCGTCCATGGCTGCCTGCCTGTACAAGCAAAAATCCAACCGCATTCGATTGATATCACCGAAAGCGGCCCTGCAGCAACAAACAGCCAGAGAATCCATTTCGGATAAGTCTCCTTTTTCAGCCACTTATTCCAAACCAATGCAAACAGTGCTAACGCAATTAAACCTGAACCAATGAGGACCATGGCGTTGAATAAGATATGGACATAAAGCGGCGGCCAATACTCTTCTGGAAAATCATTCAAACCCGTTACGACCGTATCGAAACTATTTCCAGATAGGAAGCTTAGTACCCATGGAAATTCAATCCCATACTTCACTTCCTGGGCTTCCCTATCTGTATAACCGAATAAGGTAAGTCCAGCATGGTCCGTTGTTTCGAACAATCCTTCCGCAGCCGCCAATTTTTCTGGCTGTTCCCTATATAAATGCTGTGTAGTCGCATGACCATTCAGTGCCGTCAAAAAAGAAAAAACCAAACCTAATACAATACTGAGCCTGAGTGCTTTCTGGTGAAAATTAAATTCAGTAGTCCCATATTTATTTTTCAGCATCTTATAGGCTGCAACTGCCGCTACGACAAATGCTCCTGTAGTATAAGCAGTCAGGGCCGTATGTCCTGCAGTCACTAAGAAACTTGGGTTAAAAAATGCCGCCCAAGGGTCGACATCGACGATTTCCCCATTTTCAAACCGGAACCCAGCAGGTGTCCCTTCAAAAGCATGGACATTCGATATCAAAACAGCCGAAGCCATTGCTCCGAATGCAACAAAGAATAAACTCACGATTCGCGCCCATGGCTTGATTTTTTCAGCAGCATACACATAGATCGACATGAACAACGCTTCAACCATGAATGCATAAATCTCGATTTGGAACGGAAGCGCCATGACACGCCCAATCACTTCCATGAATCCAGGCCATAATAGTGACAATTGTACACCCGCAATCGTACCGGTCGGAATCCCGACCCCAAGTAAAACCCCTAATGTTTTGGTCCAGCGTTTAGCCATGACAACATACTGTAAATCCTTTGTCCTTTGATACATCAATTCCGCGGCCAACATCATCATCGGCAACCCGACGCCGATCGTTGCAAATATGATATGTACAGCCATATTCGTCCCGAACATCGCACGGGCCATTTGTATATGATCCATACTGTCTTCCTTTCTAACCTTTGTCTCTTGGTAGTATCTCCTCTGTAAAGGAAAATATTTAATAATTTTCCACAAACAAAGTTTTCAAAGATTTTACAGAAAGTCAGTAATTTACTTAATGATGTTTTTGGATTATTTTTTATTCAATATTCTATCGAGGTTATTCTTAGGATATATATTTCGGTTAATCGCTTCTTAACCTCGCTTAGATTGCATGTACGAACGGCAATTTTATTATAACTGTGCAAGTAATAAAGTATTTATAAAATAAATTACTTCCACTTTAACTTGTAATTTATTCTTCCGCATAACGATCGGGTCACCAAACCATTACCATTGACATCACTAGGAGTGGAATCAAAGATTGCCGCGAATTCTTCACAATCCTCTAAAGAACATTCATTTTTATATTTCCTTCACATAAAAAATACACACATACCCTACAAAATAGTAGTCTATGTGTGTATTGCGGCCGGCATTGACTTTTGCCCAGTTTTAGGAATGATTTTCCTATATATCAAATTAAAAGTACGGGTACTAGCCTATATATATTTATTTATTATCCGTAGAACTATCTTGGACATAAAAAGAACAATACAATTCAAAATTAACTTTATTGCAAAAATAGCTCTATGTTTCCATCGAGTGGTTTTGGCACCATAACGAAGGACTTCTATAATAAAAAAACTTTCAGAAGAGGACATGTTCGGGGGGATCTTTTCCTCCATCAAACATGGATAAAGCAGTTACTTCTGGGTGAAAACGGAAGGCTCAACTCCATCATTTTGTTGAGATCGATAGCCGGTGAAAACTTTTACTTATTCATCACCCATTCGAACAGGTTCTTTCAGTAACTCGTACAATGTTATCTAACTTTTGAATTACTTTTTTTATAATAAACTGGATTGAACTTAGTAAATCAAATACTTCACTTTGCTTATTGTCCGGATTTTCAGCTTGATCGATATTGATAAGGATTGCCTCTTACCTTCTTTCACCTCGTAGGTTATAAGTTTTATCTTCTATATGAAAGTTAAGGATAATCTACATTTAAAAACGTAGCCACATCTTTGCTTTTTTGTTTTCTCTGGTTCCGCATTTTTGCTCGATCTAATGCCGTTTCATGTAATTTTTTTTCTTCTTCTGTCTCCGGAATAACTTTTGGAACACGTGTTGGACGTTTTTGTTCATCAAGTGCAACAAATGTTAATAGAGCAGTCGCTGCAATTCTCCGTACACTGCTTTTTAAATCTTCAGCAATAATTTTTACAAATACCTCCATTGAAGAAGTGCCTGTCCATGCCACATAAGATATAAAACAAACTGAATCCGTTGTACGAATGGGATGTAAAAAGTCAACTGAATCTGTTGAAGCAGTTACACATTCACTTCGACTATGACGTGCTGCAGAAATCGATGCCACTTGATCGACGTCACTCATTAATCGGCCGCCAAATAATGTATTATGATTGTTCACATCATTTGGAAAAATACGACTCGTTCTTATCACCCTTGATTCTTTGCAATATTTTGCTTCTATAAACCCGTCCTCCTAAAACATGGGCCTGAAATCACCTATGTAAACTTTTAGTATATGGTAATATTATGATACAATTTTGAGTTTTTATCCTTCACTTTCGGCCTACATAGCTTAGTGTTCCGAGAATGCGCAGGTTGCTTTAAAATATCATTCACCATCTGCTGTTGCTCCAGCTCTTTGCGAAGCAATAAAAGCTCCTCCTGTTCGAGTAACTGTTGTCTTTCTCTTGGAAGGAACCAGACTTTTCATATTGGTGAAGCCACCGGTCAAGGGAGGACGTGGTCAGATCATACTCATCACTGAGGGTTTTCTTTAATTTCCACTTCCGTTGAAACTGAATCATTATCAATGAATTCTACTTATTATTAACAACGTAAATCTTGCTTCTTATGCATGATCAAAGATAAAGCGGAGAAAGAGACAAGATTTATGCTTATGTTTTTCTATTATAGAAAATAGTAGATGTGCCTATTTGTTTAATTTCCCAGTTTCGAACTCTAAACGTAAAATATCTTACTATGAAAACTTCACCCATTATTATTAACTCATCAATTATTTAGAAAAGAATCCTTTAAGGGCAAATGCAATATTTTGGGGTCTTTCTGCCAAGCGACGCATAACATAACCAAACCAGTCGTTACATAAAGGAATATACACACGCAAATATATCCTTCTTTAGCTAAAATTAGTTGCATGTCTATTCTAAATCCATATAACATCTGAAACTCAAATTGGTTACTTGGAATATTGTGTTTTTAAACAAATTCTTTTACGCTGGCAATTATACGATGATCATGGGACACAATCGCCGTATAACTACCACTCAGCAAATGCTCTTCATGATTCTCATATAATTTTTATGTGTGCACTCACTAAAAATATGAAACTATACGGACTCCAATTGTTGTGCTAAATTAACGTTTGGTTTCAATGGACAAAGCAAGAAAATAAATTCTTGAAATTCAAAACGATGAATTTAATCATTTTGAAAAACTTCCTTGCCACGCTTAATGCCTCAGTTATTTAATATCCACTTTCTTTATTGCTTGATCAACTTTTATTTATATATATTAGATTGGTGCGATCTTTCCAATATTTTAATAAGGTTGCGAATAGCATTCTTCGTTATTTCATCCCATTGTTCAAAAAAGGCTGAACACTGCTTCTCTAACTTTCTAAATTAATTTCGGCTCCATCATAAATAGTAGTCTTAAGATAGTTAGCTGCCGAAAAAAAGGCATCATCTTTTAACCACAAATCAGCAGCTTATTCATCTCCTGTACTTTTAAATTATCTAAAAATTGAGTATTCCACATAAGGGATAAACCTAGTGGAATATGATAGCAATAATCAATCATGACAAATTAATGAAGATCCTTCATAAATGGTGGACCCATGAGAATATGATAGCGTATTAGGAAAGTGTAACAAGAGAGGAGAAAAACACTTTGTCCTTTTTCAAAGATCCGCTATCACCCGATCAAATGCTTGCTGTGATCAGAAATGGCCTGGGTCCTTCCCAAATCCCCAAAAGGATAATAATCATTGGTGCCGGCATGTCAGGGTTAGTTGCAGCATCCCTTTTAAAAGAAGCGGGGCACGATGTAACGATATTGGAAGCAACCGGGAGGGTCGGAGGGCGTGTTTTGACCATACGGGAGCCATTTTCAGAAGGCTCCTACCTTGAAGCTGGTGCCATGCGCATTCCGAATTATCATTACTTAGTTGCGGAATACATCAAGAAGTATGGTTTACGAGTCAACACTTTTGTGAATGCGACTCCTAATGATCCCATTTATGCCAATGGAATCAAGACGACTGCTGCCATATATCAACGAAACCCGGATATACTGAGGTACCCTGTAGCTCCGCATGAAAGAGGTAAAACAGCTGAAGAATTACTCAACATGGCAATTAAGCCTGTGACTGACTTCATCATTCAAGACCCACGTAGAAATTGGGAAATAGTCATTAAAGAGTTTGATAAATACTCCATGAGCTTCTTTTTGCAGTACAATCCAGTAGGAATCAGTCTATCAACAGGGGCGATTGAAAGCATCAAAGTCCTGATGGGTATAGAAGGATTCCCTGAACTTTCTTTTCCTGCCATACTTCGGGAGCTTATGCCGCTCTTTAATCCAGAC
Source organism: Peribacillus sp. ACCC06369 (assembly GCF_030348945.1). NCBI lineage: Bacteria > Bacillati > Bacillota > Bacilli > Caryophanales > Bacillaceae > Peribacillus > Peribacillus sp. ACCC06369. Next base: position 2,403,835 of record NZ_JAUCEN010000002.1, on the reverse strand, counting down.
GTAAATTTTTTTGCAATCGAAGGAGGAAACGACCGGCTTCCTAATGCTTTTCTACCTGAATTGAAGGATAATCTAAACTTCAGATATGAAGTGACAAAGATCGTTCAACATGATAATCAAGTCACCATCCATTCCAAACATACTCAAAGCAAAAGACCCTTAACGGTCACCGGTGACCTTGCCATCGTGACTATCCCTCTTCAATTGCTGCAATTTATGGATATTGAACCCCGGAATTCCTTTTCCCATAATAAGTGGAAGGCAATAAGGGAACTCCATTATGCTGCGTCCACAAAAATTGGACTTCAGTTCACACATAGGTTTTGGGAAAAGGAAGGAATCTTCGGCGGTAAATTGACGACCGATTTGCCCATTAGATTTTCTTATTACCCCAGCCAAACGAGCAACCAGAGTGAATCCGGTCTCATCTTAGCAAGTTATACATGGGAAGATGACGCCACTTTGTGGGATATCCTTCCAGAAAAAGACCGTTTACAGCACGCATTGAAAAATTTGGCAGTGATCCATGGAAAACAAGTATATGATCATTTTTTATCAGGAGCTTCATATAGCTGGACCCTGAATCAGTACGCATACGGCGCTTTCTCCATGTTTAAACCCGGTCAGGAAACGGACTTATTCCCATACATTCCCACTCCAGAAGGAAGGGTCCACTTTGCTGGTGAGCATACATCAACCGTACCTGCTTGGATTGAAGGGGCCGTTCAATCCGGCATCAGGGTTGCACATGAAGTGACGAATCTGCCTAGAACTTTCTATTAGACTTTATATAACGAAGGGACTTTTTGAACCATAAAGTTTCAATCGACTAAAGAGCCATGACAAAAAACCTTCCCTTTGGAAGGTTTTTCTTCTTATGACCATTCACTTTATCCCTCCTTTTGAACCGAAGTCTATGACCCTTAAATCCACATCATAATTAATATCAGCTTTACTGAAAACTTCGTCCCATTTCTGCTTATTTTTCTCCCAAAACTTCGGATGCTGAATTTCCACATAACGATAAAATCCTGCTATCCCTGTTTTATATTCATGCTGTAATTTGTATACGATTTTCTCGACATCCTTCTCAACTTCATCCTCGGCAATTCGCTCAATCTCTTTTAAATAGGCTTCTTCAAATGAATTTTCCTGACCATACCAATCTTCCGAAAGTCTTCCTGTGTAACCGACCTTAACATTTATCGTCAAATGATCCCCGTTCAATTCCGTCGTGATTTTCCTCCTTGTCCTTTTGATCACTTCAACACTTAAAGGCTTACCGTGTTGGACCGTTTCGATTATCCCGCCTTTCAAATTTCCGTTCAACCAATTCAAAGCAGCTATATCCTCATCATTCATGACCCCGACCAACTTTGAATTGTTGATCACCCCTGCACCCTCCAAAATTAATTTCCCTCTCCTAATATTAACGGCCTGAATGGCAAAACTTCCATCTGATTGCAAATTTGAGGAAGCTTTGCCCATCGTTAAAGATGGAAGGATTTTATTCGTTCGATTCACATTATCTTTCAATTCATAAATTACATTCGAAGGGATTTCACCATCGTCGGATAGTCCCAAAATTTCTTTTGTCGGTCTCTTTGTTAAATAAACAAGACAACTTCTCCTTGTATTGTTATCTCGTATGGACTGATTAATGATAGCTTCCATAGGTACTTTCTTTAATACATCTTCATTAATGAGCAGGATACGCTGATGATTGGTTAAAACCGTATTGGTTATGAGCAAAGAATCCCTTATTGCTTCATGCAACGTTTTGGCACTGACGGTAACATTCTTATATTTTAGTTGAGCTTGATTCTCCTGAACACCACTTCCTGGAGGTACCAGAATTTGCTGTGTTAACATAATTTCGTCTTTCTTTTTACTATTATCGATTCCCATTCCGACCACAAGGGATAATTCTTCAATATTTTGACTGTCCCAACAGCCTGTAAGCAAAGGAATAAGCAAGATTAACCATAATCTTTTCATCCGCTTCTTCTACTCCTTTTCACTTGAACGATTGCGAATGTAATAATTGGCAAGCCAATCAATATAAAGGGAAATACATAGCCCAGCAAATCGCTCATTTTAAAAATCTCGGTTGTATTTTTAGGGATTTTGGCGAGAAAAAAAATGATTGGAACCAAAACAATAAGGTTCGTTGAATATGAATTGTTGAAAATTTTCGTCAGTCCTTCTGCTGCGAAGTAATAGTAAATTGCATGTGTACAAAAGAACTGAAGAATCCAGGTGATTAAGAGAAACAGCTCTAAACGCTCTATAAATATCCCTTTTACTTCATACGATTGAATAAAAGAAACGGTTGGCCATGTAACAGCTTTGACTTCAGGTACAGTCAGTGTAGCGACTACCAGAACATATGTAATCACATATAATATCATCGGTATGAAAAAACCCATTAAAACGCCACTTTTTACCTTGTTTTGATTTTTAACGACGCCAAACAAAAAGATGAATAGTTCAATTCCAAAAAAAGACAAAGCCCCGGAGCCCATTCCTTTCATCACAGGTAGAAACCCTTTTCCAAGAACAGGCTGCAGGTTTTTTATATCGACTACTTTTATACTGAACATATAAATGAACAAAACGATGACAATTGTCAGTGGTAGAAAGAAGACGCACACCTTTGCAATGGCTTTAATTTTGCCTGTCAATAGATGGACACTCGCTAAAATCAATGTGAGCATTACTATTTCAACCGGGGTATCCTCCAACAAATAAAATCGGACCATTTCACTCATTGCAAGAACTTCAAAACTGGACACACCTACAAAGTACACCACCACGATCAACCCAATAATTTTGGAGAGCCACTTTCCATATGCCTCCTCCATGTATGTGTAATAGTTAGCCACCTTATGTTTTTTTAACAGTACAACCAATAAGCATATGAAAAGGGCAATAATGATCCCATTAAAAATCAAGACGATCCATCCATCGGATGAATTAACTTTTTCCGTTATCGTCCTTGGAAGCGAAAGCATCCCAACTCCTAACATGGCGCATGAAATGATCGATGCCAATTCCCCACTAAAAATTTTGCCGTCTGCTTGGCTCAAGAAAGTTCTCCCCCCTTTTTCCGCTTCGGTAACCGGAGGAACGCGTCCTTCCAAGTCTTTTTACCGATAAAATCCGTTGGTTGAAAATAAGGTTCTTGAAAGCTAGTCAATTTCGACAAATGGCTGATAACGATGATAAAGAATAAAGTGGTTCCATATAGGCCTAGAACGGCGGAAAAAATCATCGCCCCGAACCTTAATGCCCTGAATGCCAGTCCAAAGCTATATTGTGGTACCGTAAAAGAGGTAATCGTCGTAATCGCAACGATTATGACCATGAGGGAACTCACAATATTCGCTTGAACGGCTGCTTGTCCAATAATGACACCACCAACCAATCCAACCGTTTGCCCAATGGGCGCCGGAAGCCGAATGCCTGCTTCACGAAGCAGTTCAATCGTCAATTCCATGATGATCGCTTCAACAAAAGGCGGAAATGGCACGTTCTCCCTTGTACCAGCAATGGTCATTGCTAGTTCCGTCGGCAGCAATCCAGGGTTGAACGAAACCAAGGAGATATAAATTCCTGAAAGAAAAACGGTAATAAATAAAGAAAAGTAACGAAGGACACGTAGAAAAGAACCCGCGACCCACCTTTCATAATAATCATCAGGTGACTGCAGCAGCATCGTGATCGTCGTAGGTGCCATCAACGCAAATGGCGAGCCGTCAACCATGATGACCACCCTTCCCTCCTGCAGTGCCGCCAATACTTTATCCGGACGCTCCGTATTCTGGATCTGTGGGAAAGGGCTAAACGATGTATCTTCAATTAATTCTTCAAGCATCCCCGAGTCTTGGAGATCGGTAGCTTTTACTCCGTTTATCCGATCATTCACTTCTTTTAACAAAGAATCGCTTGCTTTTCCTTCATAATAAACCAATGCAACTTCCCGCTTTTCAAGCGTCCCTAACTTCTGTTGTTTGACGATTAGGTTGGGATGGTTTGAATATTGTCTTATCAAGCCGATATTTTCCTGGAGACTTTCGATAAACCCAAGCTTCGGTCCACGGACAACCCTCTCTGTCGAAGGTTCACTCAGTGTACGAATTTTCTCCTTTTCCAGATTCAAAACATAACCATTTGTCATTCCATCTATAAATAGAAGTGTTTTCCCGTCAAAAATATGCTCTATGGCTTTTTCATATGTTTCAACATCTTGTTCCCTGACTGAACAGATTTTGGAAATGACCAGCTTCTCGATGGAAACCGGGTGCCTTGATTCGACCTGCGCAGCGGATAAATCCAGGACTATATCATTGAATGCTGGATAATCCATCGTTCCATTGACAAATATAAATAATCCTGAAACTTCATAACCGGGAATGAATATCTGTTTAAAAACTACATCATCCTGCATATCCAATTCAGATTTCAATTTTTCCTGCTTTTGATCCAATCTTATATGCAAGGGTTTACTTTTCATGGTGAACTCCTTTGATTAAATGCGTTTTATTTCAGTTTCCACTTTCTTCAATTATTTTATTCGAAAAGGATATGGTGACAGCTTTTAGACCAAGGATCTTTATAATGTATTCCCTTTCCGAAACGAGCATCCTAAACAATCCAAAATGGTTAATATGTAATTAAATTGCAAATGCTAGGATAACAAGCTTTAGTTTAGAGGTGACAGCATTGTTTAACCGCGGAAAGTTCAAAAAAAAACCCAATCAACCAAACGATAAAAATGATGAATTAAATAAAGTTTCGGATGTAAGGGACCTATTCAATACCCTTTCTTCATCCAATGATTTCATGAACCATCAAGGAACATATAATGGTGTAGGCTATTGGGTATCTTTTTATCGCTCTTTAATCGATGCACAGGAACTTCATAAAAGTGTTCTTTCTGTCATACCAACTCTGGAAGCGATAAATTTGGAGCAAATTAAAGAAAACGTTCCTATAGAAAATACACTTATCACCAATACCAAGGTTGTAATCGAAGAAAGGATCATGAGAGGCGAAATTGCCATTCGTTTAGATGCGAATCTTGATGAATGCCTATTAATCAATGTTGCGGCCCAACAAGGAAGGCAAGTTGATAAACCTGAACTTGAATTTGGAATCATAAGTGCTCAAGAAGCTTTTGTCGAGGATATTGATATCAATCTGAATCTAGTCAGAAAAAGGCTGCCTATCCCTGGATTGCAAGTAAGTGAACTGACTGTGGGGTCGTTGTCTAAAACGAAAGTGGCGGTTTTATCCATAGAAGGAATCGTTGATCAGGAAAATGTCGATAATGTTATCCAAAGGATCAATGACGTAGAGTTTGATGAAATATTGGACGGGTCATATCTCGCGCAATTGCTTTATGATGATTCAAATACCTTATTTCCCCTTTTTCTAAATACGGAAAGGCCTGATCGCATCGCAAGTGCATTGGCTGAAGGTAAAGTAGCCCTGTTAATCGATAGGTCGTCTTCTGCACTTATTACACCAACCATATTGTTGGAATACTTTATAACCATGGAAGATTATAATATGCCATGGGTTCCGGCATCTGCTTTCCGTTTATTAAGGATATTCGCGGTCGCTTTTTCGATATTTGCTACTCCTATTTATGTAGCCGTGCTGACTTATCATTATGAACTGATTCCTAAAGATCTTTTGGAAACGATCGTCACTTCAAGGAATTTGATACCTTTTCAGCCATTGATTGAAGCACTATTTTTAGAGATCTCCATTGAGTTATTACGTGAAGCGGCTGCCAGGCTGCCAACAAAGGTAGGTCAGACATTAGGTATCGTCGGCGGTATCGTTATCGGTCAAGCGGCAGTTGTAGCTGGTCTGACCAGTAATATCTTATTGATCATCGTTGCCCTCTCGGCATTGGCATCATTCGTTACTCCTATTTATAAAATGGGGAATGCCATTCGGTTACTGCGGTTCCCCTTTTTAGTGGGCGCCCAGATTTGGGGGCTGCTCGGCATTACCATAGCGGCCGTGTTTTTGTTGACCCACCTTATCAAATTAACGTCAATGGGACACCCCTACCTTGAACCGATATACCCATTTCGTATGCAAGATTGGAAAGATAGCTTTGTTCGGCTTCCTTTTAATCTTTTTAAATCTAGACCTGTAAATTTACGTCCTGATAATACGTCCAGACAGCCACAGCCCAAAAAAGCAAGAATCAAAAAAAATGATTTTAATGAATGATTTAAATGAGGGTCCTATATGAACCAAGCTGGAGTTAATGAAAAGTATAAAGTGTCACCGTTCTATGTGTTTTTTTTAGTGCATTCCATGCAAACAGGAGTAGGCGTTTTAAGTTTTCAAAGAGTTTTAGCGAAGTCAACGGGAACGGATGGCTGGATTTCGATATTACTAGCCGGACTGATCGTTCATATATTGATTGGGGTGATATATAAAATCTTCAGTATCGTCCCTGGTGATATCATTTCCGCAAATAATCATGCATTCGGGAAATGGATGGGGAATTTCTTCAGTCTATTATTCATTCTTTACTTTTTGATCCTTGGGATGACAGTCATGATCAGCTATATAAATGTCATACATGTATGGATGTTTGAAGAGGTACCATCTTGGGCGTTTGCTTTAATATTCCTGATCCTCATTTATTATATAAATACGGGAGGGTTCCGAACAATTACGGGTATTGCCTTTTTAAGCGTCATTTTGACATACTGGCTTTTATTTGTCCTGTTCTATGCCATGAAATACTCTGAATTCACTAATTTGCTCCCTATTTTTCACCACACTCTATTGGATATATTGAAAGGAACCAGAAGTACTTCCTTAACGATGCTTGGTTTTGAAATGATCCTGATGTTTTATCCGTTCATCAAAGATGCTAAAACTTCACAAAAATATGCTCATGGAGGGGCCTTGACAACAACCTTAATAAACTTATCCTTTTATTTGGTTTCACTGGTTTTTTATTCACAAAAACAATTGGAACTGACTATATGGCCGACACTGTCATTGACCAGCATTGTCGAATTGCCCTTTATTCAGCGATTTGAATATATAGATGTTTCTTGGTGGGCCATCGTAATCATTCCCAACATGACCATCGCCTTGTGGGCTGCCAGCAGGGGTTTCAAGCGTTTATTCAATGTTCAGCAAAAGTATCCATTATGGGTGATGTCCATTATCATCCTGCTTACAAATATTTTTGTTTTTGATGTCGATTCCCTATATATATTGAATAAAATAATCGATCCATACGGCGTGCTCTTCCTTGCTTTATACTTGCCTCTTCTTTTGGTCATCATTTATATAAAGAATAGGAGGAAACGCAAATGAGAAAGTTACTTCTTATTATCTTGACTTTCCCCCTCCTTTGCAGCTGTGCCCAGCCAAGGGTGGTTGACGAAGTCAATATGTCCCAAGCCATTGGCTACGATATACTCAAGAATGATATCGTCGAAGGGATGTTCGTCATCCCTATCTTCCAACAGGACAAGATCGGTAAATATCAAATCTTAACTGGAACATCGACGACAACGAGTGATGTTCAGGCTGTCGTTTCCAAAAAAGCGGATAAGCCTGTGTTTCTTGGACAGACACGCATCGTTTTATTTAGCGAAAAAATCGTTCATGAAATCGGAGTGACAGAACTGACTGATTATCTCTACCGTGAGCCACAACTTGGAAACAGGGTCATATTGGCCGTCGTTGAAGGAAAGGTCAAGGATGTAATAAATACGAAACCTCCAAATACGAATGTGAATGTTGGAATCTTTTTATCGGATTTGATTAATCAACAGAATGAAACAGGGAATGGACCCGATACAAACCTCCATCTTTTTTTAGGAAACGCCCTGGAAGATGGCGGAGATTCGTATCTTCCTTTAATTAAAATAATTAACAATGAAGTTGCGGTATCGGGAGTGGCCTTGTTTCATGAAAATAAAATCGTCAGTAAAGTCCGAACGAGAGATATGTTCGTTTTCAAGACATTGGTTCAATCTCATAGACGGGGAATTTACAAATTCAAATTAAAAGACAAGAAAAAAAGCGATATCGTAGTGGAAAGCATCCGAAGCGGTTCAAGTTATGAGGTCTCCGACTCAGAGAGAAATCCCTCAATCACGATTAAACTTAAAATAAAAGGGCAAATCAAGGAATCAATGCGAAGTGAAAATCTAACCAATAGAAAGATGATAAAAAAAATCGAACAGGATATGGAAGATGATTTAACGAGGCGAGCAAACCGTCTTATTAAAGATTTTCAGAAAAAAAACATTGATCCGATTGGCTTAAAGGAAAAATATCACGCCAAAAATAAAAAAATGACCTATGAACATTGGAAAAAGATTTATCCGAAGATGGACATTAAAGTAAAAACCAAAGTTGACATCATCCAAACCGGGGTCTCAGAATAATAAATATTAAACGAATATCAATAGGGCATTTAATATTCTTCATCTGTTCGTAAAAACTACTACCATATATTGAATATACAACAGGGTAGAATTCATTTTGCTTGTGAATATCACATTTATTAAATCGGTTGCACGGCAGGTGCTTTTAAATCAGCCAGATAGTATAAAAGAAGGTAAGGTCACTACTTGAGTAGGATAAAACATTAACCTTACGATGTTTTTATAATTGAAAGGAGCTGACTTTATGAAGAATACCATAATATCAGTCATCGCTACTTCAATATTAGGTATAAGTTTAATCGTCGGATTCTCTTTAGCTTCCGCAAGTAGCGAAAAAGATGAATTGAACTCGGATAAAGTGACCTTCTTTGGGTCCCCAACTTCTGCGATTTCCAGTTCAGTTGCTGTACCTCAAAGTTATAATCGGATAATGTTTAGTGGAACAGTCTCTCCTCTTTTAAACAAGGATGGAAAAACCACTTATGAGAGATATGGCAATACAGAAAGGCAGGCTATTGGAATTTTAGAAAAATTAAAAGCAGATTTGAAAACAAAAGGACTTTCCCTCGCTGATGTAACCTTTCTTCGTGTGTATGTCGCACCAGATCCAAACAAAGAAGGTACTCCAGACTAACAAGGTTGGTTTAATGCCTATGCTATGTTCTTTAATACAAAAGAAAATCCAGTAAAAACAGCTCGTTCCACAGTAGGGGTGCAAAGTCTGGTTTCGCCGGATTATCTCATTGAGATTGAAGCAGAGGTAGCCTTTAAAAATAACAGCAAGTCAAAAAAATAGACGATAGTAGTGAATGGTCATGTTTCAAAATCTCGGGGTTCCAGGCCTAGTTATCATTCTTATCACTTGTGATTTTTGGTCCTGAAAAATCACTGCGTGCTTTTGGACGAACTTTATCTGAATTCAAAAGTGCAACCAAGGGGTTGATTGATGAGGAAAGTTGGAAGAGAAAAAACTTGAGTTATTGAAGGATACAAGCCAGAAAACTTTTCTACTTAATAAAAAACACCTTAAATACAAACCGAGACAGGAATACTTTCCTGTCTCTCGTTCGTGTTAGTCAATCATGAAAATTCGTTCCATCCGTCACTTCTTTAACAATGCCTGCATTGATGACAAAGTCTCCGAAACGCTCCCCTTCCTGTCGTTCTTTCGCATAACGGGAAAGTAGCACACGCAACTCTTTTAAAATCTCATCTTCACCGATGTTCTCACGATACATTTTGCTTAATCGGCTTCCATCGAATGCAGCACCGAGATACATATTATATTTGCCAGGTGCTTTCCCGATAAAACCGATTTCTCCTAGTGCATGTCGGGCACAGCCATTCGGGCATCCGGTCATTCGTATCGTGATTTCTTCGTTCCTCAGCCCGTTTTCATCAACGATGGCCTCGACTTTATCAATCAGAATCGGCAAATAACGTTCCGCTTCTGCCATTGCCAACCCGCATGTTGGAAGCGACACGCATGCCATCGAGCTGCGTCGGAGCGCTGAATGGCGTGAACCATCCGTCAAACCGAATGTTTCGAGCAATTCAACGATCTTTTCCTTTGTCTCGCTTGATACATTGGCAATGATCAGGTTTTGATTGGCCGTCAAACGGAAATCGCCCGTGTGGATCTTAGCGATTTCGCGCAAGCCGGTCATCAGTTTGTAATCTTTAATATCGGCAATTCGGCCACCCTCGACAAATAGTGTAAAATGCCATTTGCCTTGAATGCCTTCTACCCAGCCATAGCGGTCACCATTATTGTCGAAATGATAAGTTCTCGCCTCCTCAAGTTTCCATCCAAGACGATTTTCCAGTTCAGCCTTTACCGGTTCAAGTCCAAGCCTGTCAACCGTATACTTGAACCGGGCATATTTCCGGACGGAACGGTTTCCGTAATCGCGCTGAATCGTAATGACCTTTTCCGCGACATCCAGTATGTGGTCAGGCTTGCAAAAGCCGATTATTTTGGCTAGCTGTGGATAAGTCTCTTTGTCACCATGGGTCATTCCCATACCGCCACCGATCGCCACATTAAAGCCAACGAGTTTCCCATTTTCAATAATGGCTATGAAGCCAAGATCCTGGGAGTAGACATCAATGTCATTGGAAGGCGGGACCGCAATGCCTATTTTAAACTTCCTTGGCAAATAAAGCGGACCGTACATTGGTTCGACTTCCTCCAATTCAGGTGTACCGACAACCTTTTCTTCATCCAGCCAGATTTCATGGTACGCCCTTGTACGTGGCAATAAATAATCACTCAATTTTTTCGACCATTCATATACTTCGGAATGAATTTCGGATTGAAATGGAATCGAATTGCACATTACGTTACGGTTTACATCCCCGCATGCAGCGATTGTATCCAGCATGGACGCATGGATTTCCTGAATGGTTTTTTTCATATTCCATTTTAAGATTCCATGCATTTGAAACGTCTGTCTTGTTGTCAATTTCAAGGTACCGTTACCGTATTTCTGAGCAAGGTCATCCATGACAAGCCATTGAGAAGGCTGTGCAACACCGCCTGGCATGCGGACACGCAACATGAACTGATAGGCAGGCTCAAGTTTTTGTTTTTGACGCTCATTGCGTAGGTCCCGATCATCCTGCAAATAGCTGCCGTGGTGTTTCATTAACCGATTGTCATCATCTGGAATACCGGCGCTGATTCGCTCCTGCATCACTTCTCCAAGTGTACCTCGCAAATAATTGCTTTTCGCTTTAATTTGCTCAACATCACTAGGCGGGCCTTCTGGTGCTTTTAATAGTGGGTTCACCATGTTGTTATCTCCTTTTCATCCATATTTCAGTACACATCACGTTGATAACGTTTATTCTGTTGCATATCTTCAAGATAAGCTTGCGCATCAGCATGGCTCATCTGACCTTCTTTTTCTATGATCTCAATAAGCGTATTATGGACGTCATGTGCCATGTTTTTCTCATCACCGCAAATGTAAACCGCTGCCCCTTCTTGAAGCCATTCGTATAATTCCGCGCTGTGCTCGAGCATCCGGTTTTGAACATACACTTTTTCATCCGCATCACGTGAAAAGGCAACATCCATTTTCGTAAGTACACCTGTTTTCAACCACTTTTGCCATTCAGTCTGATAAAGGAAATCCGTCACGAAATGCTGATCGCCGAAAAAGAGCCACGTTTTCCCTTTCGCTTCCGTTTCTTCGCGATCCTGGATAAAGGATCTGAACGGAGCAATGCCCGTTCCCGGTCCAACCATGATGATTGGAGCATCTGGATTCTTAGGCTGCTTGAAGTTCTGGTTATGCTGAATATAAACAGGCAGGGTGTCCCCTGGCTGTATTCGGTCCGCACATAATATGGAGCAGACTCCTTTTCGATCCCGACCGTGACTTTCATACCGGACAGCACCTATGGTCAAATGCACTTCATCCGGATAAGCGGATAAGCTATTCGCGATCGAATATAGACGTGCTGGCATTTTCCGGAGTATGGATACGAACTCTTGCGCCGTTTCACCCCATGAGCCAAAGTCACGGAGAAAATCAAGTAAATCACGGCCTTCACGATATTCTTTTAGTCCTTCTTCATTACCTGGTGATAGGAGCTCCTTTAATTCCTCGTTACCTGAAAGCTGGGCGGCCTGCTCAAGGAACGATTTTGTCAAAACCGTAATTTCAAAATCGGAGATGAGCGATTCCCTAAGCTGACGAAGATCCCCCTGCTTATTGACCTTCACGGTTTCTTCAGGGTCCCAATCGAGTTCCATAAGAAGCATATCCACTAATTCAGAATCATTTGTCGGATAAATACCAAGGCTGTCTCCAGGTTCGAATGTAAGACCAGATCCTTCAAGTGATAATTCAAGATGATGTGTCTCTTTATTAGAGCCACGGCCGTTCAAGTTTATATTTTCAAGCACTTCCGCTTTAAACGGATTTGTCCTGGAATACGTGTGTTCACTTTCTGGAGCTTTCGCTGCAGGGACTTCTGTAACGGTACTGCCTTGCTCTTCACTTAAACTGGAAATGACTCCTTCCAGCCATTCTGAAGCCGGCTCATCATAATCAAGGTCACAGTCCATTCGAGGAAATAACCTTGTCCCGCCAAGTTCCTCCAAGCGTTTATCGAATTGTTTTCCCGTTTCACAAAAAAACTCATATGAGCTGTCTCCAAGCGCCAATACCGAAAAGCGGAGTTCTTCAAGGCTTGGTGCCCTCCTGCCATGAAGGTACTCGTGGAAGGACAACGTATTATCCGGTGGATCACCTTCCCCATGCGTGCTAACGGCAATAAGAAGATTTTGGACTTTTTTCAAATTGTTCACCTTAAAGTCACTCATGGATGAAATGGTAACCTGAAAGCCATTACCCTCAAGCTTTCTCGCCGCATTTTCTGCCAGCCCTTGAGCATTGCCCGTCTGTGAACCATAAAGAATCGTAACTTCTTTTGATATTGTCTTCCCGCTGCTTTGAGCTTCCATTACCGGGGTTTCGGCCGTTCCCATATTCGAAACTGACAAAGATGCCGTCAGATAACCGCTCAACCAAATTTTTTGTGTTTCTGTCAAGCTAGGCAGTAGACTGTTAAGAATCTCTGCCTGCTCATGATTAAACGGACTGTTCATTACCTGAAGTTGCACGATTTCCACCTCACAAAGGGATATTAACTTATCTTAGTTGACTCTTATGTATAACGAGTGGGTTTAAACATTTATTTCCATCCGTAAAATCAATTAACTCGTTTACTCCTATAGACCAAGTCGGTTTTAACTGCAAAAAAAATCACAAAGTACAGTTCATACACGGAGGGAACATTTTTTCATAGCAAGCTAGAAATAAAAAATAAGGTTATAAAGGACGTTATCCTTCCCCAGTCTAGACTCTTCCTAAAATAAGTTTCTTATTAAACTTTACCGGAAGGCACATCATTAGTAAAATATATATAATTTATTGTAACTATTAAGAATATTAATAATAAGGTGGTAATTCTATGTACTATGATGCTCTAAAAACATTTGTGACCCTTGTGGAAGTCAAGAATTTTACTAAAACGGCAGAAATGCTTCTAATGTCACAACCAAGTGTTAGCTTGCACATAAAAAAATTAGAGGAAGAGTTCCAAACCAAATTATTTCTCCGCTCCCCTAAATTCCTAAAAGTCACCTTGACAGGAGAAATTCTTTACGATCGGGCTAAGCAAATGATCACAATATATGAACAGACCAGACAAGACATCCAGGAACATGATAGGTCCATTAAAGGAGAATTAAAGATAGGGGCAAGTTTTACGATAGGAGAGTATATCCTACCTTCGTTGCTCATCGACCTTCAAAAGGATTACCCTGAACTTGAACTTCAAGTCGTAATTGGAAACACTGAAGAAATCGTTCAAGCCGTTCGGTTATACAAAGTGGATATCGGCTTGATCGAGGGTCAAACTAATGAAAAAGAGCTTTCTGTACACCCCTTCATGCAAGATGAGCTTTTCGTTGTTTCTTCCAACGACCATGAACTCGCTTATAAAGAAGAAGTGGAAATTACCGATTTACATGACCAAGCATGGGTAACCAGGGAAGTTGGGTCCGGTACACGAGAATACCTTAACCATGTCATACGTTCAAATGGTTTGAAGATTAAATCGATACTTACGATTAGCAGCAATCAAGGTATTAAAGAAACACTTATAAAAAACGGCGTAGGGCTGGCTCTCCTTTCCCAAAGTGTCATTGAAAGGGATGTGCAAAATAAAATCCTTTCTATTATTCAGTTAAAAAATGAATCCTTTAACAGAACTCTTTCCTACGTGTATTCACCAATTATGGAAGATAAAAAGAATGTCAAGACTTTTATAACTGAATTAAACAAAAAATGGCCTATGAAAGCCAAGCCGATAGTTTGATCCTTGCAAAAGATACAATCTATGAATGAAGTACTTGCTGGTAATCCTGATGACAGGAACCTTTTTAAGTGATATAGACTAACAAACTTAACCGAATGATCCGGGATTAGGCTGTTTAACAGTTTGCTTCTGTACTTTATTAGCATTCACAGCCTGCCTTTTGATTTAATGAATGGAGAGGAAAATGGAGTTTATTACGTGGAATGATGACTTGCTTAAATGGCGTTGCTGTATTTTTTATAAACATAAGGAGAAGTCATAATGGAAAGAAGCGCACCATAGTTAAGGTTAAAAGTGACTTCGTCTCCTACTATCAGATTACACTTTTTTGGATCAAGCACGGTGTGATCACTACTCGAACCAAGGATCTCGATATCCGTTGTCGGAATTAACCCTGCCACCAGAACATCCTGATTACCCACTCCAAGAATAACTCTACTCATTTGGCCACGATCTTGAAATTGAGGAAAGACTCCAAAAGCATTCTGACCTATTTCCCCATAGGGTACGGATGGTTTTCTTTTCGATTCAATAACTTCAGTCACGAAAGTGAACGCATCAGTATATAAATCCGGGATGGCCAGTCTATCTAAGGTTTCACGACCCAAATAAATGGATTCGCCCAACCGTAAATTGTTAACCTTCCCTACTGAATCAACTGCCATGAACCAATTATAATTGGCAGAGTTCCCTCCCGATATATAGGAAAGAGGAAGAGAGAATTTCGTTTCAACTGCGCTGGCCAGTAAAGATAACATGCCCATTTTCTGCTCGTTTGGTTTTACTCCTCCAAAGCAGGCAAAGTTAACTCCTATGCCCACTATTTTGACACCTTGGAGTTTCAAGACCTCTGAAATAAAAGAATCTAGATCTTCAGGCATGATTCCTTCTCTTAAATCTCCCATTTCGATCATAAGAATAATCTTCTGCTCCTTGTTATGCCTTAAAGCAGCTTCTGATAATTTTCCAATAACGGAAAACTCGGTATTCAAGCTAATATCTGCATTTTTTATAACAGAATCCACTTCACTTAAAGAAGGAGATTTTAATAATACAAAGTTTGCCTTGATTCCTGCATCACGCATTTTTTGAAGATTGGCAACCTTCGAATCTGCGAGCATATGAATCCCTTGATCCAATAAGATCCTTGCTATTTCCGGAGCTCCGCAAACCGTTTTTGTAACGCCCATAATCTCAATATTTTTTGTGCCATATATTTTAACAAGCTCAGCTGCATTATGGGCAATTTTTGCAAGGTTGATTTCGATCCTTGGTGTAAAAGACTGTGTCATTTAATCAATGCTTTTTCCTGTTTACCATTCAAGTTGGGGAAGGCATCAAAAATACTTGCAATCAGTTTGTCGCAGCCAAATTTTAGTACATCAGTCGTTGGAAGTTTAATATCCTCTTCATATTCGGAAATTGTTTTAGCCAACTCATCATCGGACATGTTTTCATGGTTGATGGTCACCGCAATCACTTTTGCCTTTGAAAAGTTTTCAATAAGATCGATCTCGCTTTTTACCGTCGGCATTTCCATATAGCTAAAGTCACCTAAATGTTCCCGTTTGGGTGCGTGCTGAATGATGACCGCTCCAGGTCTTGAGCCTCTTATTATTCCACACGAACTTATATATGCTGGGTGGCTTAACGCCCCTTGGCCTTCGACAATAATAATATCCGGATTATCATTTTCATATGCCTTCATGATTTGGTTTTCAATTTCACCTGTCATGAATTGGGACGGGATTGCATCAATCGCCACACCGTATTTCGCCCCCTGTATCAGTCCCGTTTGTCCCGTCGCAATAAAAGCGACATTAAAGCCCCTTTTTAGTAAGGCATCTTCGAGCAGAACCGACGTTGTACGCTTGCCTATTGCACTATCCGTACCAAGAACGGCTACAATGGGTGTATCAATGTTTAAAATCCGTCCTGAAAAGAGATGCATATCCTTTTTTCGTGCAGGTTTTCTTACGTCATGGATCGTGATATTGAATTGTTCTGCGTGCTTAATGAACTCTGGGTCATCTGTAAAAAACTCATGAAGAGGGTTAACGATATTCATCCCATGTTCCATAGCTTTGAGAAGGAGATTTCTCTCATCCTTTTTAAGGAATGCCTCTGAAGGAGCTATTCCATATATGAATTGATCAGGAACATTCTGTATATTTTCGAGTGCCTGGTTAAGGTCCTTGAATATAGGTATTCCATTTTTCTCCCCAATAAGGTAATCGCCCGCATCCATTCCAGCCTTTGTACTATCAATCACACCAACAATCTCAAATTTCCTAGAGCTTCTAACTAGTCCATTAGCTGTCTTTCCATCCATTGTCCCAAAATTATTTTCACAATATACTATAGCTGTTTCTTTCATAAGGCTTTTCCTCCCAAAATCTATTTTTACGACCATATCTCGACTTAAAGATATTTTACATATTTAATCAATAAAAGAACTCCTGATCCATAAAAAAAAAGCCATATTTAGGAGAAAAATTGTAACTAATTTTCAAAATATACAAAATTTTCACCCACTTTTACAAGTATAGCATAGTTGACGAATAACTGTTCGATTTGTTTAGTTTTATTTCAAGACTTACGATTTGTTCCGTACCATCCATTTTTTATTATGTAAATATAGTAAGTAATCTCCTTTATCCCTATTTCAGCCGTAAGTATTTTTCAAAGTGAAGTTAAAGTGCTTTTCATTCAAAACAGCAAACTCATAGTAACTGTTCTTATGTTAAAGCCCCATTTTTACGTACAGCTTAATAGCTTTGTTCTCTGCAAAAGCACTTAGCTCCCCCCTTCTGTTTCATAAAAGGAAAAGCTCTTTAAGACAGCCCCGAAGTTTTAAGGGTATTCCACGATTAAAAATCCCAATTTCTCAGTCTATGAATGAGGAATTGGGATTTAAATATTAAACAATAGAACCTTTTTGTTGAAGATCATTACTTAAGCTTTATAAGATAGCATAATTATAGTGGTGGATTTTCCACACCTAAATGAATCCAATCTTCTTTTGGCGGCCCATAAACCCCAGAAGGTTTTATTCCTGCTTGACGCATCAGAACCGTAACTTGTCCCCGATGATGAACAATATGCTTGATTAGCCCCATAAGGATGGACGCATTTGTTTCCTGTCTTCCAAAAGCTTCTTGTATTTGTTCTAAGGATTCGTCTGTCCATTGATGTTCAATAATTTTGGCTGCATGAGAACTTACATTTTTAAAAGTAATAGCTATTTCCTGGGCTGAAGATGGGACGTTTTCTGCACTTTCTATCCGATCAATCTTTAAACCGAAATGAGCTAGATAATCTGGAATGCTTGTTGTGAGATGCCACGCAATTCTTCCCAAAGTACGACCTTCAGGATAAACTTGTTGTTCTAATGAATCATCTGTCAAGCTATCCAAAACCTTTTGAGTCAGTATAGCTTCTTTATTCCATTCTTTAATAAAATCTGAAATTGTAATATACATATAATCCCTCCCTATTCCGATAGATAATTACTTACTCAAAGAACATTATAAAACATATGTTCTCCCCATTCAAATTTAGTTGAAATAAAGAGTTATTAACTAAGAATTAATGACTCATATTGGAATTTGCCTGCATATTAAGTATAGAAAGAATCCCGTTTAGAATACTCTCACTGCTTCTGTTGTCTTGCCAATTGAGCTATGCAAATGAGCGAGCTTTTTCCACTTTAAGATTAGTATTTATTATTCAATGACATTTAATTAAAGAGAGAAGTATTGGCGTATAACGATGAAGCACCACCAGAGTGTACAAAAAGGATGTTATCCTCCGGCTTAAAGGTGCCTTTTTGGATTAAATCAATGAGTCCCGCTGCCGCTTTACCCGTGTATACCGGATCCAGCAAAATCCCTTCTGTTCTTGCCATAAGCTTGACAGCTTCCACCATTTCAGGGGTAGGCAAAGCATAACCAGGACCGACATACTCATCCAAACACGTAACAGCCTCACGAGGGATTGAATTTTCTATGCCGATGTGTGTTAAAGTTTCTCTAACAAGCTGAAAAACTTTCTCTTCTTGTTCAGCTTTCCCTCTGCTTACATTTATGCCAATTACTGAAATTCCACTTTGATTTCCATGAAATCCTGCCACCAAACCAGCATGCATTCCCCCACTGCCGCTTACACAAATAACTGCTTTCAAATCTATCCCTTGCTCAAAGGACTGTGCTAAAATCTCTTGAGCGCATGCAACATATCCCGTTGCACCAATGACATTGGATCCTCCAACGGGAATGATGTAAGGTTTATGTCCTTTCTCCGTTACCTCTTTAGACACTTTCTGCATTTCTTGCATTAAGTCCGCTCCATTAGGTACAACTATAATTTGGTCAGCCCCCAATAAATGATAGAGAAAATAGTTACCGTTAAAATCCGGCTCTGAATTTTTTGAAAGCCCCTCTTCCAACACAAGGATGCATTTCATTTTCTCTTTAACGGCAGCAGCTAGTGTCAAGCGGCAATGATTCGATTGAATGCCTCCACATGTAATCAACGTATCCGCGCCTTGTTCCAATGCATCGGCAACAAGGAATTCCAGTTTTCTTGTTTTATTTCCCCCAGCCGTCAGACCAAGCATATCATCTCGTTTAACATATATGGATGGGCCCCCAAGAACTTCAGAAAAATGATCTAATCTCTCAACTGATGTATATGTTGGTGTATATCGCTTTCTGGGAAATTGTGCTAAATTCATTATAAAAACTCCTCCTGTATCCTCTGTTGTCCATTTGAAAAAAAATCAATCTGACGTTCTCGTTACTTTAGAAAATAAATAATAGCAAACACTTCTATTTCCATCATAGCATGTTTAGGTAAACGAGCAACTTCATTGCACTTCTAGCAGGATAGAATACATCATTCATCACGGCAAAGTGACTATATCAAACCGATGTTTACTGTAAGTTTGCTTCCACTTATTCTATGACTCCCTTGTTTTCCACTATATTATCGGGCAATTCCCTAGATTATATAAGTCACCTCTTGGATTTGAAATAAATGCTAAATCATTAGTTATGCCGAAACAGAAACGGACTCGAACCATTGAAATGTATAAATAATCAAAAGTCTGAAGCATTGAAATGACTTCAATCGTTTTTTAAGATAAAATAAATATACTTGTATATAATTGGATTTTAGAAAGGAGCACCATGGAAACCAAACACTATCAATATATTACAGAACAAATAGAACATTATTCTTCTAAGCCCTTAAGGGAAGCTATATTTTTTGTTATTAAAAATGCGATCATCGAAGGGGTATTTTTACCAGGAGATCGTTTAACGGAAGATGATATCGCCCAACAATTCAATTGTAGCCGTACACCGGTTCGTGAAGCTTTGAGGAAATTAGAACAGGAAAATTTGCTTCAGGTGAAACCTGGTATAGGTATGGTCATATCCAATGTGGATATTGGACTTTTGCAGCAAGAATTGGAAATCAGGAAAATGCTCGAAAACTATTCGATACAAAAAGCATGTGAAGGAATTACGGAAGAGGAATTAAAAAAATTGGAATGGGCAACGGATAAACTGCAAGGGGCAATTAATAGTAATGACCGAATAGCGGCTAGTCGTGCAAACATTGAATTTCACCGCTTATTATATTCCTACTCGAGAAATACCTTTCTCCAAAAGACTACTGATTCATTATGGCTTTCTTTAAGAATTTCCTTTTTGTCGGCCCGTAATGAAGATGTTACAATGGTTGATAAAGGCTGGTATGAGGATCGGAACAACGAGCACTTACAGTTAATCCATGCAATTCGTGACAAAGATGTAGAAAAAGCAATAAAGGTCAATACAATCCATATCCAAAAAAGTCATGATTATTACCTTGATTACATAAAACGTATATCTGAATAAAATTAACATTAATAAAAGGGTGCCTATTTGCGATATTCAGTCCGCAATTGTAGGAACCCTTTTATTTTATGCCACATTTAAAGACCCTCAGGCAGTATACGATCGATTCGCGTGATATTCCAACCTTCTCTCGCTTATTCCGGCCATCCGCGCGATATTTCGTCCAGTATTACTCATGTCATTCATTGGTTTGCATTATGAATCCAAATGCAGTTTCACTTTCAGGAAGTCTTCTGGCGTGTCAATGTCAACTCCCCACATCGGATTATCAAAAGAAACTGTTTCAGTCACCCGGGCATATTTCCTGAGGATTTTTTTACCACCTTGATCACCTTCTATTGAATGGAATTCATTGAGGATCACTGCATCCACTAGTATCGGATGTCCTAAGTCTCCTTTATATTTCGGTTGTACGATCCGTATTCCTTCATCTTTACATGCTGTATATTTTTGAATTAAAGCTTGTATGATGTCAGGGGAAATGAGCGGCTGATCCGCAAGGAAGATCATGACTGCATCCACATGTTCTTTGATGGATTGAACTCCAAGTTTTAAGGAGGTGGACATTCCATCTGCATACTTCGGATTATGAATAATCTTCAATTCTGGAAAATCAGCACAATGTTGACGCATTTCTTCTATATATTTACCGGCAACCAAGAAGATGGGCTGCATGGAACTGCCAAGGATAGGATGAATGACATGACGAAAAAGAGGTTGGCCCCGTAAAGGAAGTAACAGTTTAGGTTCTCCCATTCGAATGGACATGCCTGCCGCAAGTATGATTGCGCCTATTTTAGGCATGAATCTTCACTTTACCATGCAAGGGTGCAGGAATTCTTCCATTCCTTACAGCCATAAGTTCTGACACAATACTTAGTGCAACTTCTTCCATCGTTTCAGCACCGAGGTCCAAACCAATTGGTGAGTGAATTGGACCGCTGTTGAAGTCTTCTCCAATGGTATTGAGCATTTCCGTTGTACGGGAGATTGGGCCAAGCACACCAATATATCGTGGGTCACTTTTTAAAGCCACTTGTAAGGTTTTCTCATCTAAAGACTGGACATGATTCATGACTACCCACCATGATCCAGTGAATTCACAAGGATTTATTTCCTCTGGGCATTTTTGCAAATTCGAACCCAAAGGAAACAGACGATCATTATTGAAATCTTTACGTGAGTCCAATACCGTTACGGAAAACCCAGCTTTTGCCGCCAAATCAACAACTGGTACAGCATCTCTGCCAGCCCCAGCGATTATCAAATGCTCACTAGGCTTTATAGCATCAATTAAAAACCGGTTTCCCTCCAGGTTCACCATTTCCGCACGAGTTTGTGTATCCATCACCATTCTTGCTTTTTCAATGACTTCAGAAGGCACATTCTCATGATTTCCAATGAGGTTACCATATTTATCGATGATTAACCCTTTACCGGTGGAGACATCCAATATCAATGTGAATTTTTGACCTTTCTGGACAATTTGATTGGTCATGATCCAGAATTCGTCATCTGGCTCAATAGGAAGGATAAATATATCCAATTTACCTTTGCATCCGATTCCCAATCCCCAAATTTCATTCTCGCTTAAGTCATATTGGTGTGTAAGGAAAGTGTTGGTTTCCATAGCTTTTTCCGCCCAGCCATATAAATCGTTTTCCAAACATCCGCCACTTATCGTGCCAAACATCTTGCCGTCCGATGCCATCATCATTTTTGCACCTGGAAGTCTGTATGCAGAACCTTTTACACCTATCTGCATGACCATAGCTGCTTTTTCGTGCCGCTCCCATGCTGAATTTATATTTTCCAATACATCCTTTAGTTCTTGTAACCTTGACATACTTAACCCCCTCTTGAAATCTGATATTCACATATTTGGAAGCAGAAAAAAGGGAGACAAATAGAAAATGCCCATTTGTCTCTCCCCCATTATTCATTTTCAGTAATTTAAATCAGATCACCTAATATCCTTTTCTGACTAAGAAAACACTTAAGATTAGGGAGAGGGCAACAAAACATAAAAGAGCAATAAACCCACCATTATATGAACCCCTCATTTGACTGAATAATCCGACAACCATAGGTCCTAGAGCTGCAATTAAATAAGATACACAGCCGAAAACCCCACTGATGCTCCCCATTACCTCCGGTGATGCGACACGGTGAAGCATGGTCATGGTAAGGGCAGCTGGCATAAACAAAAGACCTATCAGTAAAATGCTCAATACGGCCGCAACTGTGCTGTCAGTAGTGAAAAGGGAGAAAAGCATGAAAACGATGATAAGCCCGCATGCCCCGCATACAAAAACAGCCCTTTTCATGAATCGATCAGAGAGAAACCCAGCAACCATTTGTACAACAATCGCTAATGCAAAACCCCCGGCATTTATTACAGCGGAATTTACAAAAGCTATCCCTTTTTCTTCCGTTAAATAGCTTGGTAAAAAGGTGGAAATTCCATAGTAGGCAATGGAAATGCAAGAATAAACAATCGTTAAGATCCAGAACATCGGACTCGTAAGAACCGCTTTTACATTCCCCTTATTTGCGGCAGGAGTTTTCCCCTCTTTTTGATTACTTTGAATATAGTTTAATTCCATTGAATTAACTGCATAATGCTTAGCCGGATTATCTCTTGTCATGATCACAAATATAATCAAGCATACGACCGATAATGCTGCAAGTATAAAGTAACTTTCCCTCCAGCCGTATGTAGACGCTATGATGGCTATTAGCGGAAGCCCGATAACTGGCCCTATCGCATTCCCGTTATACCATGTTGTTTGTGCTTTTGCTTGTTCATTCTGCGGGAACCAGCTTGAGGTCAATTTCAGTGCCATTGGATACAGGACACCTTCTCCGATTCCCAATATGGCCCTGGACCATAAGATTGCACTAATGGAATCGGCCATTCCACCTAAAACCATCGCAAATGCCCATAGAGTGATCCCAATGAGACCGCTGCGTAGTGCACCAATCCTATCAACGATGAAACCCCAAGCTAATTGACCAAAAGCATAAGTCACTAAAAATATGCTGCTAAGTGTTCCTTTCACTAAGTTTCCATCAATGCCCAAATCAGTAAGAAAAGGCTTATTTGCCAGTAAAATATTTATATTTGCCTTATCCATCATGGAAACAGTGAAAAGAATGAGCAAAGGAAAAGCCGTAAAGAACCAACGAGTGTTCGTCATTTTCCCCGATGGAACTTGCAGTTGTGGATTTAAATTATTCAAGAAAATCAGCCCCTATTCATGAAATGTTCGTAACGAGTGTAATCCCCTATTTACACCTTCCATTTTCATGCTCGTCTGTCATTCTGTCATGGCATAGGGTAATATCCATCAACAATGAATCCTGAATCGCTAAAATGAATCCTTTTAACCTACTTCGATTTTATACTGTTTCCTTTCCGCTTCCTTAATCCAATTACGGAGTTTACTAGGGCTAATGGGCAATAGATTGATCATGATTTCTAATGGATCGAGCGCATCAACGACAGCATTCGCTATCGCTGCAGGCGGCGAAATGGCTCCACCTTCACCTACTCCCTTGATACCAAGTGGATTTCTGGTGGAGAGGAATTCTTGATGGGACTTTTCAACAGTCGGGATCTCCATGGATGTCGGCAATAAATAATCCATATAAGATCCAGTCAACAGTTGACCTTTCTCATCGTAAACGATTTCTTCATATAGGGCCGCACCAATTCCCTGGGCTATGCCACCCTGAACCTGACCATCCACGATCATTGGATTGATGACCTTTCCTGCGTCATGGACCACACTATAGCCCTTCAACTCGACAAAACCTGTTTTCTTATCCACCTCCACCATGGCAATGTGGACGGACGATGAAAAAGTAACAGTCGGCGGAACGAAGTAATGTGTGACTTGCAGGCCTGGTTCCATTCCTGCAGGCACCTTGCATCTGTTTCCTGGACGTGCCGCTTCCGCAATTTCCTTATAGGTCACACATTTTTCAGGTTGGGTCTTAACAAATGCTTTACCATTCTCCATTTGTAAATCAGAGGATTTCACTTCAAGCATGGCAGCTGCGACAACCAATACTTTTTCCCTTAACTTTGCTGAAGCAATTTGAATGGCAGATCCAGCATTTACTGCACTCCGGCTTGCGTACGTCCCGGCACCAAAGGCTAAGTTCGCTGTATCCCCGACCCTTATAGTAATTTCATTGGGGCTAAGCATTAATTCATCCGCACAGATTTGGGAGAATACCGTTTCGTGTCCCTGCCCCTGTGGGGATGCTCCAAGATATGCCACAACTTGACCGGAACCATCAATCGTGACATAGGCGCTTTCGAATGGACCAGCACCGGTTCCTTCTACATAAGTTGAAATGCCGACACCGACAAGCTTTCCTTGCTTTTTCCACTTTTTTTGCTGCTCTCTAAAGCCTTCGTAATCAACCATTTTCAACCCTTGATCCAGTGCTGCAGGATAATCCCCGCTATCATAAATCAGCTGTGCTCCATCTTTAACCAAAATCCCTTGGTCATAAGGCATATCCTCCGCTTGAATCATGTTCTTTCGCATAACTTCCACCGGATCCATTTTCAACTTTCTAGCGACCATATCGATAATTCGATCCATTACGAAAACGACCTCTGGTCTCCCCGCTCCCCTGAATGGAACATTCGGTGTTTTGTTCGTTAAGACAATCTGGCAAGTAGAATCATAGTTTGGAATCTTATATGCCCCCCTTAGATGGTAGGCACTATTGTAGGCGCATGTTAAACCAAAATAATTAACAGCGCCACTATCTATAATGAAATGATCTTTAATTCCTAAAATAGTGCCATCCCGATTATAAGCAACCTCAACATCATGGATTTGATCCCTTGAATGGCGGGCACTTGTCATATGTTCAAGGCGGTCTTCAATCCATTTTACAGGTCTATTCATTAACTTGGATAAATATGGAACCATGATTTCTTCTGGGTGAACCCCACCCTTTGGTCCGAAGCCTCCACCTACGTCGGGTGCTGTCACCCTGATTTGCTGTTCAACCAAATCCAATGATCTAGCTATATAAGTTCTAATCTCAAAAGGGAGCTGGGTGGAAGAATAAACATGTAATTGATTGGTTCGGTTTTCATAGGTTGAAACGACCCCCCTCGTTTCGAGCGGGTTGGAAGAAACTCTAGGCGTTTTGATTCTTGCCTTTAGAATATGATTTGCATCCTTAAGCGACTGTACGGCATTTCCTGTCGTAACATGAAAATTTGACTGGATGTTACTCTGTAAGTGTTCTTGAATCAATGGTGCGCCTTTTTCCAATGATTTGAATGGATCAACAACCACTGGTAATGTTTCATATTTCACTTTTATTAAATCTGCTGCATCTTCAGCCACATACCGGTTTTCTGCAACTACGACTGCAATTGGTTGCCCTACATACATCACCTTATTCTTGGCCAGGACATCTTCATAACAAAAATGGATAGTAGGATTGATCGCTTCCACTAGATTGGGAGGCAAAGCACAATGGGATTCAAATTGGACAAGAGGCTTTATTTTTCCATCTATATCCTTTCCGGTGAGGATTGCATGTACACCTTCCAATGCCTGAGCTTCGCTGATATCAATCCCTATGATGGTGGCATGTGCATGCGTGCTGCGGACAAAGACTGCTTCAACCATATTTGCCATTCGGATATCTCCCACGAATTGCCCTGTACCTGTAACCAAACGATAGTCTTCCTTCCGTTTAATACTTTGGCCAACGTATTTCGTCATGCCTCATCCCTCCTTAATTGGACACCGTCTGGGCAGCCTGCTTGACAGCTTTAATAATGTTTGAGTAGCCTGTGCATCGACATAAATTTCCTGATATGCATTTTCTTATTTCTTCTTCACTCGGATTTGAATTTTCTTCCAGGAAACTTGAAAGCGTCATCAAAAAACCTGGTGTACAAAATCCGCACTGCAGGGCATGATTGTCAGAAAATGCTTGCTGTAAGTGACTAAGTTCCCCATTCTCTTGGATCAGTGACTCCACAGTCTTGACTTCACATCCATCCGCTTGGACTGCAAGCATTAAACATGAGCGGACTGGATCACCATTAACCTGGATTGTACAAGCACCGCAAACTCCGTGTTCACAGCCAATATGTGTTCCAGTAAGTAACAGGTTCTCCCTGATAAAATCCGATAATAGCAATCTAGGATCTACTTCCCTCGAAATATCTTGTCCGTTAACTTTTAGGTGTATCTTAATTCCCTCCATCACATCACCCTGCCCCCTTGTGCACGATCGGTCGCTTGCTTTAAGGCCCGGATGACCATCGTACCAGATAGTTCCCTTCTATATTCGGCAGTACCATGGAGATCCGATTCAGGTTCGACCAACTCCATGGTTAAATCACCCGCTTCGTTAAAAATTTCCTCAGTAGGTTCCTTTCCAACTAAAAGCCTCTCCACATCCTCTAAAAGTGTGGGAACGGAGTTCACTCCACCAATAGCTAATTTAACATCAGAAAATCTGCCATCTTCACATAAATCCACTACTGCAGCCACCTCAACCAAACCAAAATCCCCATGCCTTCTGGCCACTTCAACAAATGCCGATCCACAAGTCGGTTTTATCCTCGGGAACCGAATCTCTTTAACCAATTGATCCGGCTGCAAGGATGTTAGCATATAGGTAAGGAAGAAATCTTCAGGGCTCACTATTTCTTCGCCATTTACATCGACAATGACAATTTCACCTCTTAATGCGGTTAAAACGCATGGTAGCTCCGCAGATGGATCCCCATGGGCAATACTGCCACCAACCGTTCCCCTATTGCGAATTTGTTCATGGCCTACCCACCGGATCGCTTCCGATAGCAATGGACACTTTCCCTTAACCAATTCAGATTTTTCTATTTCCGTGTGTTTCGTCAAAGTTCCGATAACCAGTGATTCACCATCTTCCTTTATATAGCTCAACCCTTCAGCCCTACCTATATCAATAAGGTATTTAGGTGTTGAAAGTCTCATATTCAATAATGGGATCAAACTTTGACCACCGGATAAAACTTTCGCATCTTCTCCGTATTCCGATAAATAGTGGACCGCTTCTTCCATGCTCGAAGGTCGAAGGTAATTAAACTTAGCTGGTTTGATAGGAACCCCTCCATTCTTATTTCACCTTTCAAATTGGTTTGAATGACCGCATCAAATTCTTTGATGTGTTTTTAACTGTTTCTCCATATCCTTAAAGAATTTACCTGCCATGAATTTTGCAATACCACCAATGACCCTGCTTCCCACACCAGCGATCATTCCACCTATATCTGCGTTACATTCCCAAATTAATTGGCATCCCTCACCATCAGGAACGATATTACAGGCCATTACCGCAGAAACAAAACCCGGCTTCCCGCTGCCTTCAGCATTTAAGACATACTGATAAGGCACTTCCAAATCCCTCAACTTAACCTTTCCCGTATAGTCACCTTTTACAGCTGCAACACCAAGCTTTAGTTCAACATCGTATTCGCCATCTGCAACTAATGACAGATCTTGACATCCTGGTATGGCATTCTTTAGTAATTTCGGATTATGCATGGCTTCCCAAATCACTTCTGTACTAAAATCAAAGTTTATTTTTCCCGATATCTCCAATTCATTCAGCCTCCATACGTACAAATTTTTGTTATAACCCGTTTGTTTCTTGAAAAGATTAACAACTTAAGATGCATACATGTATACATCTTAAATTAAATTTTTAGAACCAAAGGACGCCCTTTAATAATATTAATATTCAGAATTATTTGTCAACTACTTTTTTCTTTTGTTGCTAAATATCTCACTTTTATCCAACCGTACAAGGCAATGGTGAAGTCCCCCGCTTGCCCATTGCCTTGTAAATGCTTTCTACGGTTTTAATTTGTCCAGTAAGTTTATCAACTGCGAAGGGGGAATGCTGATGATTGGCTGAACTATAGATTATAGTGAATAAAAGTTTCGGATATATAGACTCCTGGAGTTCAATATTCCTGATTATGTAAGTTCAAAGGGCTCAGATAATTGCTTTCGGAACACTTTTTGATGATCAAATGAAATACGATTACGCATCAAAACGTTCTAGCAATTCAATAATCACTTTATAGGTCGAGGATGTATCCATATAGGCATATCGGCCTTTTCCGTTAAAAAAGTTCCCTGTCTGTATGACCGGGTACCCCATTTCTTCCAACATCCTCATTTTATCCTCCATGTCTTCTACGACAAACGAGATATGGTGAACTCCCTCTCCATATGTTTCAAGATGATCTTTCCACGTGCTAGGTGATTCGCCCGGCTCGATCAATTCAATCTGAATTAACGGAGTATCGATAAACATATATCTTGATTTTCCTTCAGTGGGCTGCCCTTTGTAAATCACATTTGTAATTTCGGTGGGACCCGAATGAATGATGGGAGGTTTTTCAATACCCAACAACTCACAATATGCATCTGCAGCCGCATCCAGATCTTTCACAACCAGTGCAAGTTGTTCCACTTTGTTTGTCCCTAATAGCGGCTGAACTCTTGCATCTTCAGGTCTTTCCCATTCCGTTTGTCTTGGTTCTGCACTTTCAAGCAGTTCAACTAAGGTTTTGTGATCATCCAGTGTATCCACATATACATATCTGCCGTCACTTGAAGTGAATTCGCCCGTTTGCAAAACCGGGTATCCACTTTTCTCCATGATTGGCAGTCTCTTTTGGATAGAGTCAACATCAAAAGCAATATGGTGGATCCCTTCGCCCACTTCATCCAGGAACTCACGCATCGTTCCTGGATTTTTATCCGGTTCTATTAGTTCAAATTGCACGGTTGGTGTATTCAGAAAAGCCAGTTTAGATTTTGATTCCGTCGGCACACCTCTAAAAGTGACTTTCGAAACAGAACTGTCCCCAGTTAAAAATGGTTCTGCCTTCTTAATGCCCAGCAGTTTTGTGAAAGCTAGGTTAGCAGCTTCAATATCTTTTACAACAAATGCGAGTTGATTAATATTCCTATTGCCCAATAGTGATTCAGCCATAATTATTAAGCTACTTCCCATAGTTTATTTTGTTATAAACTCATCCCAGTCCGCGAACTGACAATCCCCCATCACTGGAAATGACTTCTCCGGTAATTGCACGCGCTTCGTCCGATGCTAACAGGACATAAGCAGCTACATGATCTTCGGGCATCTGGGCAAGCTGAAGTGGGTTTCTTTTTTTTATGCTTTTGGCCTTCGTATCATTATCCACGATTTTCACGAATGGACTTAGAGGAGGAATGACGGATAATGCTGTCAGTGTACCACCAGGCGCAACAGCATTCACCCTAATATTCGGAGCGAGTTCAAAGGCAAGTTGGCGCATCAACCCTATTTGAGCATGCTTGCTTGCTGTGTACCAAACCCCGCCGCCATCAGGATAGAAACTAGCACCGGATACGGTGAAAATAATATTGCCATTCGATTTTTGCAGTTCTTTAAGAGCGGCTTTCGCACCGAAGAAAGATCCTTTTACGTTGATATCGAGCAGAAAATCATATGCATCGGAAAGTGCCTCGGGAGTTACGTCGGCAAATTTAGCAAATCCATCAAAGACTCCTGCATTGGCAACGAAAACATCCAGCTTTCCAAATTGCTTGACAGTGGCCTGTACAGCCCTCTCATTGTCTTCATATTTACTTACATCACCTTGGTTAATGAGAATCTCTTCACCAAATTCTTCTTTCATTTTCTTTAGCGTTTCTATCGAGCGGCCGATAATGCTGACTTTTGCCCCTTCTTGTATAAAACGTCTAGTGACAGCCTCTCCTATACCTGAATTGCCTCCGGTAATCAACACTACTTTATCCTTTAACGCCATTGCCATTGTAACCAGCCTCCTTGTTTTTCTCTTTTATCCAAGTCCATATTATACGAAGATAGCAAGATTCCTGGTATTTATCGTTGTTTGGTCAACAATGAATATCCGTTTGGAAAGTTTCCATTTACCTTCTTCGAATATGAATTCGTCATTTCGTTCCCCCGAAATCAAATCGTGTTGAATATCCGTGCTTCGGCTTCGATAGATAAGCAGATAACTCTTAACGACTGCCTTTTCACCTTCTACAAAATCTTTAACGCGTACATTAGAGACAAAACGCCGTGTTCTTGATGGTGGTATTTCCGCCCAGGCATAATCTGTTTTCAATCGATCCACGCGCAGCTTCAGCAGCTCAATATCATCATTAAATGTAAACATGTCAGTTGAATAATCCGGGCGTTCCACCCCTTCTTTATTAACACGAACAGGCATTTGATAACGCAAGCTGGTGTGCATTAGATCGAACCAATCATCAAATTCAATATCATCCAATAATTGTGCTTCATCATACAACCACTGTTCAAATTCACATATAAGCAACATTTTCTCCACGTTCATTTCCGTTCCCCCTCCCAGTTATTATTTCGTCATTAATTCCAGCCAGTACTTGTAAAAATTCCGTTGGCTCGCTTCTGTAAATTTATCATCGTAAGCAATACCCGGTCCAATAAAATCAACAGGATCACGATGTAGTCCCATGGTATAATTATAGGTTAAGTTCTTAAGGAAAGGCATTGGACCTTGGGCTGCTTCAGTAATATCAGTAAACACTTCAGTATCATCCTGTTCGAAAATACCGGATGGGCTAAAGGTCAATATAAACGAATCTCTTGATCTATCTTTCCAATCTTGGGAGGCGTTCTTTTCCACGAGCATCCAAGCGATCACTTCCATTTTATTGTGACCGATTGGACGCCACATTCTAATTGAAGTGTTGGAGATGAACTGGTCTTTGATTTTTGTATGGGATATTAAAAAGGATAAGTTGGGGAAAACGTTTCCAATCATATTCTTTAAGTTTGATAACACTTCATATTGTTCTTCAGTCAGGTTACTTTTAAATTCATCTTTCAATTCTTCAGGGAAAGCGAAGTCAGGGTTAGGTGTCCCTAAGTTTAGTCCATGTCCATTATCCATATGGATTTGAAAACCACGCTTTGAATAGGTAGCATTGGGCACCATCCCCAGTTTTGCGATGGAGCCGTGCGTGACCATCGTGTGATAGGAATCACCAGCAAAGTTATCGGAACCCACTTTCCAGTTGGAATTAACGACGAATCTTTGAGGGACGCCGATAACTTCCATTTCTGCACGACCTACAAGTAAGTCCAAATACCATTTAATATCTCCAAGAAACTCTTCAAGCGGCTCTGCATCTTCATTCCAAGTTCCAAATAAAAGACCTTTATAAGATTCAAGCTTCACTTTATGAAGGCCCATTTCTGAACGGTCAAGGGTGCCCCCATAAATGTCCTTTTGTAATGGTACCCCCACGAGCTCACCTGTGTTTTTAAAATTAAATCCATGATAGGGACATGTAAATAAAGACTTGTTCCCTTTATCTGCACGGCATAGTTTCATTCCGCGATGGGTGCACATATTATAAAACGCCCTGATTTCCCCTTCAGCATCACGAGTAATGATGAGCGAGTAGCCAGCAAGGTCACGGGTCATGAAGTCTCCTTTGTTGGGAACTTCAGATTCATGACCGACAAAAACCCATGTTTTCAAAAACACTTTTTCATGTTCTATATCATAAACCTTTTGATCTCCAAGGAGGTATACAGGTATAACGCCTTCCTCTGGTTTAACGGTTTCATTCAAATAGTTGACAACTTGCTGTTTTGACATTTCTTCTAAGGATTTATCAGTTTTAAGCATACTTAATCTCTCCCTTCCATAAACTTGACCAATAATTCATTACCCGATTTGAACGCTCTTTTCCTTGTTTTGCAGAGTAGACAAAACACTTAATGCGGCTAGATAACTCGTTTTCGGATTATTTGGCATCGGATCATTTTCCACTTCAAGCTTTAGTTTCCCGAATGAACCTGACGCTTCAATTAAGTGGTTGTTTTTAAACACTTTTGGATCGGCAATGATTTTCACTTTAGTCTTTTCAGATCCAAGACCAGCCAAAGATAGCACAATCGCGACATTAATGTTTCTCGGAAACTGTTTGATCGCTTCTGCAGCCGATCCTTCGAATAAAACCGTTTCTTCTTCCACTGAAGAACCTGTGGGCAATGCGTTTGGCGGTTTTCTCGTAGTGATGCAAACAGAATCGAGGCCATTCACCGCTTTTGCTGCTTTAAGGACATCGAGACCTCCAATCGCACCAGATGGAAGGAAAATATTCACTTTATTTTTTTTGCAAATCTGGTTTGATTGTTCTTCGAAGGCAGCATTCGCCATCACGCCTATACTGCTTAACAAGAGATTTCTCCCGCTTTTAAGCACTTTCAATGAGTACTCTTCAGCAGCTTCAATCGTTGCAGCCTCTATGACTAAATCTACATCCGATTTAAGGAGTTCGTCGACATCACTATATGGCTGTGTCCTGAAATCTTCAGCCAGTTGAGCTGCGATTTCTTCACGGCGGGCATAAATCGAAACGATTTTCCCACCTGGAAGAAGTCCGTCGTTATTAATTGCCTGAAGCAGAAATTTCCCGATATTGCCGCACCCGATTAAGCCTAACTTCATATAGTTTCATCCTTCCTCAATCAGCAAACCCGTATGAGTCCGCAAAGAATTCCAGCCCGCAATGCCTTGTTTCCCGGGAAACACCACTTTCTTTTAAGCCAGGGAAATCCAGAGCCAAGTCGCCGAAAACGGTATGATTATTATGGAAAACCGCACCAGCTTCGAGTCGATCTGCCATTTCAACAGCTATATCTTCATTATCGGTCCAAACAGACGCACGCAAGGCAAACTCACTATCATTCGCTAATTTTACAACTTCATCAATATCATTGAAAGGTAAAATTGGAATGACAGGACCGAATTGTTCTACCCTAACCACTTCACTCTGCTGATTGACACCAGTAATAATGGAAGGAAGCATATAATAACCTTTATCCCAAGTTTCAGGATTCAGTTGAATGCCAGCAGTGATTATGTTTCCTCCTTCCTTAGCGGTACGTTCGATCAAGCCATTCACATAGTCATACTGTACTTTATTATTCAATGGACCCATCGTTACGTCAGGCTGAATGCCATCCCCAATTACCACCCGGCTAAACTCTTTGGTCAGCTTCTCAACTACCTCGTCATAACGTGATTCATGGACATATACTCGTTTAACCGCAGAACACACCTGACCTGCAGCCCGTAAAATCCCCATCCTCAAACGTTTGATCGCCGCTTCATCCATAGTTGCGTCTTCCAAAATAATGGCAGGATCATTGCCGCCAAGTTCCATATACACTTTTTGCAGGTTTCCAGCTGATTTCTTCATGATATCTTTTCCAGTTTCTGTACTTCCGACAAATGCCACTGTCCGTACACGGGAATCGGAACAAAGTTTGTCGCCGATTGCTTTTCCTGATCCTGAGACTATATTGATGACTCCTGGAGGAAAATGTTCAGCAACTACTTTTAAACAGGTCATTATCGTTAACGGGCAATTCGTTGCAGGTTTTACTACAACCGCATTGCCTGCCAAGACAGCAGGTATGACCCTTTTAAATGTTAATATCATCGGAGAATTCCACGGTGTGATAATTGCCGTGACACCTCTTGCCCTTCTCCGGATTTGGACTTTTTGATTTCCTGGGAGCACTTCAGGCTTCCACCAATCAAGTAGTTCTGCCGCGCAGCCCTTCATGACTTCAACACAGCGTAATAAATCCTTTTTAGCTTCAACTAGTGTTTTGCCATTTTCACGTACAAACACTGTAACATTTTCCTCGATTATTTTTGAAAGTTCTTCTGCCG
Source organism: Peribacillus sp. ACCC06369 (assembly GCF_030348945.1). Taxonomy (NCBI): domain Bacteria; kingdom Bacillati; phylum Bacillota; class Bacilli; order Caryophanales; family Bacillaceae; genus Peribacillus; species Peribacillus sp. ACCC06369. Next base: position 2,369,789 of record NZ_JAUCEN010000002.1, on the reverse strand, counting down.
CTGAATTCATCCGGCTAGCCCGATCCCTGACATCAGAGCGAGACCACGTTTCAAAAGCATTTTCTGCCGCTTCAATCGCGTCATTCACGATTTCCCCAGGGCATTTTGCCACCTGGCCAACTACTTCCGATGTGTTTGCGGGATTGATCACATCGGCTTTTTCAATCATTTCTATCCATTCTCCATTAACAAGGCATTTTCCTGAAACAAATGGGTATGTCGAAATCATTCTCAATCCTCCTTATAGTTTTTTTGGCTTAAATGCTTCTGCAGCTCCTGGTGGTCCACCAAATGGCTTGGCCATTGGACCGACAGCATCCATATCAACAACGATCATTGAAGGTTTACGTCTTTCTTTTGCTTTTTTCAGTTCAGATATGAATTCATCTCCAGATCCAATCCGTACTGCATCAAAATGCATGGACTCAGCCAGTTTCACAAAATCTGGACTTAATAAATCCACGGCTACCTGCCGACCATATGCGGCAGTTTGAATATTGCGAAGAACCCCATAGCCTGAGTCATCGAACAATACGATGATAACTGGTAAGTTTTCTTCGGCTGCCGTAACCATTTCCCCGACATTCACCATAAATCCACCGTCTCCAGCCATAAGAACCACGGTTTTATCTTTACACCCCATTTGGGCACCGATTGCTGTTGGAAGACCTTGACCTATTCCACCGCCAGATGCATGAATGGATGTTCTCGGTTCATAGATTTCAAATAAACGGCTGCCCCACACGTTTGCCTGTACAGTTACATCTCGAACTAAAATGGTATCATCCGGTAATATCTCCCTCATGCCATCTACAAATTGCTCATAGGGTCCAAGCGTTTCCCGAAGTTGAGCACGCACTTCGTTTCTAAGCGAAAGGACTTCTCGTAAATAAGAAGGTTCAGCCTGCACTGAATTTCCTTCCAGATTTTGAATGATGGCAGCTAGCATATCTTTTGCATCGCCAACCAAACCCAGCGTGGCCTTATAATTCCGGTTAATGGCCTGCCAATCCGCATCGATCGCTATATGTTCCTCTGGCACCGGCACTTTCCAGTTGGATGTTTCATTTCCCCTGAATCTTACACCTACACTGATCAATAAATCCGCATTTCTCAAAAACTCTTTTGTTGTTTCATAAGCCGCAAAATGTCCGATGCATTGTTCATGGTTTTCTGGGATCGAACCTTTTCCTGACTGACTGGTTATAACTGCTGCACCAAGGATTTCCGCCAATTTTTGCAGCTCTTGCGAAGCATTGGCAGTGATGACTCCACCCCCGGCCCATATCACAGGACGGCGTGCTTCAACCATTTTTTGCACGGCTTGTTCGGGAATGAATGGCGTTGAATTTGTTTCAGACGTTGAAGCTCGTTGTCCTTCGAGGGTTAGATCTTCTATGATTGCCGATTGATAGTCAATGGGAATTTCCAATGTAACCGGTCCTGTTGGTGCAGTTAACGCCTCTTGGATCGCCTTCCTTACAACTGCCGCAGTTTGCTCAGGATTTCTCAGCCTCACTGCATTTTTACACGCTCCGCTCATCATTGAAAGCTGGTCTTTACACTCATGTATGTATCCTTTGCCTGTGCCAAGATAAGAAGAAGCTACCTCACCAGTAAGATGAAGAAGGGGAACACCAGCTGCCCAAGCTTCCACTAATGAACCAGCAGCATTACCTGCCCCTGTACCGGTACTCGTGATCACTACACCCAATTTTCCAGTAGCGCGGGCATATCCATCGGCCATATTGACGGCACCGCTCTCACCGCGTGAACAAATGAGTTTAATGCTCCCTTCTCTAAGAATTGCATCATAGATGGGCATATTGTGAATACTGACAATCCCGAAAGCCGCTTCCACTCCTGCTAGAACTAGTTCCTTTACGATGGAATCGGCAGTCGTAAACTCTATTTCTTCTTGTATTTTCATCGCGTTATCCTACCTTTTTTAGTAATATATTTAAAGTGCCTTTCCGATCGCTCCTGCTGTCTCAATCGTCGAACCCGCTACATAACTTGCTTTGTCTGAAGCAAGGAAAACAATGACACTGGCCACTTCTTCCGCTTCCCCTACGCGGCCGAGAGGGATATTCCGTTTTTTCGCAAGGTCTCCGTAATATTCTTCCGGGTCCATATCAGGCGCATTTTTCAATCTTCTTCGCTCCCATTGATCGGTCCGGATCAATCCAAGACTCACTGAATTCACCAGTATGTTGTCAAAGGCCAGTTCCTGGGACAAGGTTTTGCTTAAATTAAGGAGACCAGCCCTTGCTGCTGCAGTCGCTACCATGTGACGTTCAGGTTCTTTAGCAAGCGTTGCATTAATATTAATAATCCGCCCCCCTCCCCTTTTAACTAAATGAGGATGCGTTGCACGAACGGCATATATGATGGCAAAAAACTTTAATTGAATCTGTTCATCCCACTGTTCATCCGTAATGTCAAAAAAGTATCCCATAACACTTTGGCCGGCTGCATTCACCAATATATCGATCCCGCCAAACTTCTCAGCCGTACCATTAATGAAAGAATCCACATCCGATTTGGAGGTGACATCACAGGTTGAAGCAAAAATATCATCCTTAGTGCCAAATGAGAGCAATTGACTTTGTGCACTATCCATACGCTCTGTGCTTCTGCCGCATATAGCCACTTTCGCTCCTTCAGCTAAAAACATTTCTGCTGTTTTTAATCCCACGCCCGATGTGCCGCCCATAATGACAGCCACTTTCCCTTTCAATCCTAAATCCATCTTGTCACTCCTTTTCAAAGCCATTTTCCTTAAGTGCGCTGTCCTTTAAAATACAGGAAGTTGTTTCACTGTAACCAATACATCTAGCGCAAGTGCAAATGGAAGTAAGTGGAATACCTTCTCATTTTTTAGACATGACTGAATCATCTATAGCAGAGTCCACCCAGCCAGGATCGGGATCTCCGCCCATTGCTTTGCGGGCTTCGGGTTTCGGCGGCCCTGCAATCCCCCATTGATCCATTAAATGTGGTACCCGTTTCCATACACGTGCTCTCCATTCCGATTCATCTTCAATCGTTTCCAGATAACATGTATACTCCATAACAAAACCGCCTGGATCTTGAAAATAACAGAAAATATTGTCTCCAGGTCCATGACGTCCAGGTCCCCAAAGTTCTGACAGTCCCGCTTTCCGCACATTGCTTATGCCGCGCATCAGTTCATCCACGGAATCGACTTCGTAGGCGATATGATTGACTGACGCATGTTCATCTTGATTGAATGCAATGGAGTGATGCTTTCTGTTGCATCGCAGGAATGACATTTGATGCTCACTCCAATCGGTAACTTTAAAACCAAGTACGTTTGTATAAAACTCAACGATCATATCCAAGTTCTTAGTGTTCATTACAACATGATTCAGCTTCACTGGATCAACATTTTTATTGTTCCAAATTGACGTTTGAACTTCCACCCAAGCCGAAAGCTCTATCACGCGATTTTCCGGATCAATAAACCTTAGGCCATAACCAGCACCTGCTTCATCCAAATATCCAGGCGGTTCAATAATTCGAACACCCTTCGATTGTAATATTCCCGCTGCTCGATCCACCGCATTTTTATCGACCATGCCGAAAGATATATGGTGCAACCCACGTTTTTCTCCCTTGTGAAGGCTTAAAATATGATGTTCCGGTCCTGCCCCCCGAAAATAAACGGTGTTCTCCTCATCCGGAGCATCCACTCTATCCAGTCCCCAAACCTTTTCGTAAAACTCTGCTTGATCGTCGAAATTCGGAGTAATCATGCTAATATGTCGTAAATGAGTAATCCCTAGCATCTTTTTTTATACCTCCCATAAATCAGATTACCTTTAGAAAATTTGCATTGACCACATTAAAATCTATTCGAAAAGGGCGCCTCATTAATTTCCATAATGCAGGTGCCCTTTTCGGCTAAATGATCAGTCTTTAATGATGGCTTCTCTTTCTTTTGAGCGTTGTTTACGCAGTTCTTCCAGCTCGCTGCCTTCAGGATATGTTGGCAAGTTAGGTTTCACTGCCCCTAGCATCACGAGCATGCGCGCTTCAACATCACCGTCATTCCTAATTCCCCGATAAACCCCTGGTGGGCTGCTGATGCAGTCTCTCGCACTTAGTTTAATTTCATGCACTTCACTGAAGCTATCCTCTTGAATTAACGCCGTGACTTCACCCTCAAGAATGAAAAACACTTCTTCAACATCATCGTGAAGATGCAATGGCCCGATACATCCCGGCGGCAGCACCATTGTACTAAGAGTGAAATGCTCACCTGCAATTACATTTGTATCGTTATTTGCGGTGGCACCGCGTCCGATATATCTCATCTGTGCACGTCTATAAGCTGGATCGATTTCTTCTTGGAACTTCAAGACACCCCAATCAAGCGTACGGTCTTTCAATCGGGCAACATATTTTTTTTCAAAATCTTTCACTGAAAAAGTTTCTTTTGTCATTTTAAAATTCCTCCCTTATTTGTTGTTTCTAAACCCCATTGCGTTTCATAAGCAAAACATTGTTTCGTCTATGAATTAATACTAAAATGAAACCGCTTTATTGTCAATGAGTTTTTAGAATATTTAAAACTTTTTTTATAATTCAAACCTTCTCCCCTCTTGGTATAACTTGGAACGATGCAACCACCATATTCCTTTTTTAACACAAAAAAAGTGCGGATACCCTAGAGTAGGGGATCCACACTTTCGAAGATTATTCATTTTTTTAGATTGGCACTCAATCATGATCAGATATCTTCATGCTGAAACGGCGTCACCCCACTATATCCCATATAAACGGATAACTGCCGAGAAACATCAAGGAGTTTAGGCAAGGCGACTTTATCGATGAAATCTTCCTGATAAGCCGACTCCGTCGCCACGACATTCAAGGCAGCCAATACATTTCCTGTGCGGTCAAAAATCGGAGCGGCAACAGAACGGATGCCAGGGTGGAATTCCCCGCTTGTCATCGAATAACCATTTTGCCGAATCGATTCCAACTGTTTTTGAAACTCACCCGGCGTGGTAAGTGTTTTATCAGTATAAGGAGTTAGGTTTGAGATTTTGAACATTTGCATTAGCATTTCTTTCGGTTGATAGGCCAAAAGCAATTTTCCATTGGCCAAAGCATGTGCCGGCAGCCGCAAACCTATGTTCACATTGACAGCGGATACCCCTCTAATTGGGGCACTCCCAACATACACAACTTCCTGTCCATCCAAAATGGACAGATGGCAGGAGGCTCCGATTTCATCACGCAGGTTCTCCATATAAGGTTGGACAATTTCCTGGAACTTCAAGCTATTCAAATAGCTGAAGCCCAATTCAAGTACCTTTGGCGTTAAACTGTAACGTTTCGTATGTTCATCCTGAGACAGATAACCAATATTTTGTAATGTGAATAATAATCGATATGGTACCGTTCTGCTTACTCCCAGTTGTTTTGCAATTTCTGAAAGAGACAAACTCGGCTGTACTTCATTAAAGAGCTTAATGATTTCCAACCCTCTTACCAATGAATTAGCACTATATTTCTCTTTCTCTTTTTCTTCGCTTGCCATTCGAGTATTCCCCCCGTTGTTATTGATTTCTCTGCGAATTATGTACCCTATTGTTAAGATTTCTTCATCTCACTACCTAGAAGGAACTTGCAGTATATGTACATCTCTTCCTGCAATTTCTTTTGGTGAATATTTTTTCATGCTACTTCAATCTTTGCCTGCCTTTTGTCTCAGTAAAAACTCGGTAACATATTCATTGAAAACCCCTGGAACTTCCTGGTAACATAAATGGCCGGGATTCGGTACCATGGCAAACTCGGAATTAGGAATCAATTCATGAAAAATTCTTGATTCACTAACCTGTGTGACCTGATCCAGTTCACCACACATGACCATTGTCGGGATAGATATAGAAGAAAGGATGTCCATTTGGTTTAAATTTGATAAAGAGAAGGCAACGGACCGGTATCCAGCAGAACTTTCACCGTACCCTGGTGCGTCCCAGGCAATTACTCTAAATTCATCATCCAACTGACCGAGCTGTTGTCTCCATGATTAAGAATTGTTTCCCAAACCATGGAGGATAACAAGCGCTTTTCCTTCACCCGATTCCAGATAATGAATCGAGCAATCGAGCTTTCTTCTAAATGGCTAATTGGCATCCTTGCAACCTCACAATCCTTTACTCTTCATGAATATTAAGTGTTTATTTGTCAATTAAAGCATAATTACATTTATAAAACTATTTGAAGGGCCTAGCTTAATTGACGTAACGATAGAATTACACGACTTATCGAAGACATCCCGATCCACCAAATATATCTAAATATGCAAATAAGAACAAATGAAGAATCTTAATACATCAATATTTTTCTACCAAATCATGTGATTTTCCATAATAAGTATTTCATATATAAAACAACCTAAATGAATTATAAATTTTCCTGATTTTAAATTCAATATAAACAAGTCGGAATTTTTAATAATTTAATATTAATTCCTTTTTTTGACACAAATCTAATACACTTCTCTTTTTAAATCCTATATAAGTGCCTTTCCACTCATTTGCTTGTATGTTTTCCCCCACAACGTAAAATAGTGGGCAACGGAGGTCGATTTTAAACATGAATCCCAATGGGTTATTTAAAAATGGCCATCGAATCATTTATTCTAAAAATGGAGAATTATCAAAATATTAAATTGACAATCGAATTATTTTAATTTATCGTTAAGAAAGTAAAACTTTGTTTTCCTTGCAAAACACTTCTGTTCCTTTTTATCTATCAAAATTTTAAAGAAAGGCGGGAAAAATCAAAACTAGTACCTTTCTAAAGGGATAACCGAAAAACACTTATTCTCAAATGTAAGCGTTTTAAGGCATGTTAAAAAGCGATAAGGAGATGGTATTATGTTAAATGGGCAAAAAAGATGGTTGTATATTGCCGTTCCAATTTTTTTCTTTTGGTTTTTTGGACAAATTGATAAAGTTGGCATTTCCATCATTCAAACAGATCCGGAATTCTTGCATGCACTCGGTATGACAGGCGATGACAAAAATGCAAAGATCGGTCTTCTATCATTTGTATTCACCATTGCTTATGGAGTTTCAAATCTTTTTTGGGGCTTCATCATTGATAAATTAGGTGCACGTAAAACAGCCATCGCCGGTTTATTCGTTTGGACACTCACGATGATCACGTCAGGCCTGGCAAATTCATATGAAATGTTTTTAATAAGCAGGATCATTCTTGGTTTTGGTGAAGGGATGATGATTCCGGTTTCCGGAAAATTCATTTCTAACTGGTTTAATAAACGGGAATTGGGGAGGGCCCAGGCATCTTGGCTTACCGGAAACTATTTAGGACCGGCAATGGGAGCCATTTTCTTGGTGCTCGTGATATCTTTACTCCACTGGCAGGCAGCTTTCTTTATGCTTGCAGCATTCAACTTATTTATAAATATCCCGATGTTCATCTTTATGACTCGGAATACACCAGAAGAGCACCCCCGTATAAGTAAGGAGGAATTGGCTTTCATTCGCCAAACGGATGATGAAGTGAAAGAAACAGCTGCCTCCGAGAATAAGAGTTTCGCCCAAGATTATCGTTTCTGGATTGTTTGGTTCGGCATGCTCGTATGCTCCTTCTTATTTTTCGGAATCAGCATTTGGCTTCCTACCTACCTCATTGAAGCAAAAGGATTCGAAAAGGAAGGAATGTCGAGTATTACTTCACTTTCCTGGCTATTCGCTTTAGGATTTGTCTTGGCATGCGGTTTTCTGGCTGACAAAACCAGACGTCCAAGTTTGATGGCCTCGATTCTATTTTCATTGACGGCTGTCTTTCTGACTGTAGCGGTATTCATCCCCAATCCTATTTTGGCCGGGCTATGTATGGGACTGGCAATGGGATGTCAAGGCGGTGTGTTCCATCTAAGTAATATGCTCATGGTAAAATACTCAACACCTGAAACGGCAGGACGGGCCGCTGGTCTAATTGGATTCACGAATATCATGGGCGGCTTTTCGAGCTATATCATGGGATGGCTTCGTGACTTGTCTGGCGGGGATTTCAGTTCATCGATCGCCATGCTGATTTTTGCAGCCCTCTTAGGTTTGGCAGCTTATATATTCTCCATTAAGAGAGAAGCGGCAGAACTGCTTTTATCACCTTTGCCTGCTCAAAAGATACAAGTCTAAAGAGAACGTTCCTTGTAAAATCAGACGAACACTAGTTTAATGGACTATCTCCAACCCTTGAATTTCAAGGGTTTTTTTCTTGGGCGGACCTAAATGCAAGCCGGCACAATAAAAGTTGGAAAGAGCTCATATCAGCGGTATAGCTCTTTTTAGCATTTCCCGATAATAATTCGTCAATTTTTCCAGCGTTCATTCCTAATCATTCCTTTATTTGTATAAATATGTCGATAGTTAAAATATTCAAAAAATGATATTTTTTGTATTACCATGTTATATTGTTAATGGAAAAAAATACTTGTCAAGTAAGGTGAGTGTGTGAATATAGAAGTTTTAATCCTCCATTATATTCAGGAAAAACGTCAAAAGCCTAACCATGCCAATGAATTACTGGATTATATTCAGAATGAATATGTAAACGGGAAGCTGTCAATCTTTCAATATAGAAGTCTCTGTCAGGACTTATATCTTCGAGGAGCAAAACAAACGTCTTCTGGGTGAAAACTGCCCTTGTCACTAGTCAAATCACTTCCATAGCTAAGGCAACTATATTCAATCCTTTTCATTTACTTTAGAAGAGATCCCTTCCCAGAAAGCTTTTCAATAAATAAACCTCCGTGATATGTCACCCCAAGACATATCACGGAGGTAAAAGTTACTTATTCAACAATTGCATCCTTTGTTGACTATATGAATATATCCAAAATTAAAACCAGACCGAATGCCACGAAAGAAAGCAAGGTTTCCATGACTGTCCATGTTTTGAAGGTTTCTTTTACGGTTAATCCCATATATTCTTTTACTAACCAGAAACCGGCGTCATTAACATGGGAAAACATAAGTGAGCCTGCGCCCGTGGCAATAACGAGTAATTCTAGATTAACACCCGTCATATTGGCAACGACCGGTGATACAATTCCTGCTGCCGTGGTCAAAGCGACTGTTGCAGAACCTGTGGCAACCCGAATCAATCCGGCCACAAGGAATGCAAGGACGATGGGTGATAATGATATTTCTTCAGACATGGAAGCAATTGCAGTCCCTACGCCACTATCAATTAAAATTTGCTTGAATCCTCCACCTGCACCGATAATAAGGATTATGGAAGCTAATGGCAATAAGCATTCTTCCGTTAACTTTTTAAGTAGCGATTTGTCCATGCCCTGTCTGAAACCCAAGAAATAGTAAGCTGCAAAACAGGAGATTAATAAGGCGATCACTGGACTTCCGATAAACAATAGGAATTTTTCTATGGAACCTGGTAGCGACAGATAAGGCGCCACTACAGTTAAAACCATCAACAAAACCGGCAAAAGGATGATGAAGAACGAAACTCCAGTCCCCGGTAATCCACTTGACTTTGTTTCCACCCGAATCAATTCCGGTTCTCCAACAGGAATGACCCGTTTATGAAGCCATTTTGCAAATATTGGTCCGGCAATTACAGCTGTCGGGAATGCGATGATCAATGAGTACAGAAGTACGTGTCCCATGTTTGCATTATAGATTCCAATAGCTGTCATGGCTCCCGGATGCGGAGGTACCAGACCATGTACGATCGATAAACCAGCAAGCACGGGAATACCTATTAACAAGATGTTCACTTTGGTTGATTTTCGAATGGAAATGACCAAAGGCAGCAATATGACTAAACCAACTTCAAAAAATACCGGAATACCGATGATGAAACCAGATAAAAGCATGGCCCATGGAAGGTTCTTCACGCCGAATTTATCAATGAAAAAGTCGGCTACCTGCATACCAGCTCCTGAGTCGGACATCATCTTTCCTAAGATGGTCCCTAAGGCCAATATTCCAATAAGGTGACCAAGGACAGCTCCGACACCCGTTTCATAAGCTCCTACAATCTTGTCCATTGGCAGTCCGGAAAAAACCGCTAAAAATAAACTGGCTACAGTCAAGCTTATGAATGCATGCCATTTCCACCATGATACCCCCAAAATAACAATTACGATTGCTATCAGCGTGATTCCTAATAAATATAGATCCATATGTTCTCCCCATCCCTAAGAAATCGCTTACAATCAAACCAATACAATAAATGGGATTATTGTACCGGCTCGTTATATGTCACAATGTAGTTCTGTTTAGCCGTGTTGTAATACCCTTCACTGTATTCCATAACATTTCCGTCCCCATCACTGGAAATCCGAATCCTTTTCAATACTGGACTATTGTTTTCGATTTTCAGTGTTTCGCAAATGTGATCCGGAGCGATAGCAACGGCAAACTCATCTCTGAATGTTTCAAGTTTGACGTTTTGATCTTCCAAAAAGCGGTACAAAGAATTGATTTGGACCTCTTTAATCTCTTCTTGATTTATATTAAGTGAAACATAATGTGTAAAGTAAATATAAGGTTCATTGTCCAATAAATATATTCGTTCGATTTTTGTGCATTGGTCACCAAATAAAGAATGCAGCTTAGCGTCCGAAGAAAGGTCAACATGACTTATGTTTAACACCTTTTTTACAATGAAGTGCCCTTCTTCCACCAAAAGCTCTGTAAAACGCTTTCCTTTAGAAAGTTTGACAATAGATCCATTAGCTATGACCCTGGTGCCTTTGCCGCTTTTCTTTTCAACATACCCCTCTTGCACGAGTTCTTTGATTGCATTACGGACAGTGACCTTACTTACATTAAATTCTTCTTCCAATAGAGGCTCGGAGGGAATGTTTGTGTCGATGGCATAAACCCCATGTAAAATACGATCCTTCAATATTTCTTTTATTTGTAAATACATCGGTCCATTTTTTCTGTTCACATTCATTCCTAATCTCCTGCCTTTTATCTCTTAATATCTTCCATTTTACCTTCCATCGCCGAAAGTATCTCCTTTTCGGTTGCCAAAGGAGTATCTCCAACGACAGTACATGCCAGCATTCCTGATACAGCCGCAAACCAAACTGTCTTTTCAGGGGAATATCCCAGTAATTCACCATGTAAGATTCCGCTGGTATAGGCATCTCCAGAACCTATTCTATCATATACGGAAAATGATAGGATATCGGAAAAGTAAAATGTTCCTTCCTTATACATATATCCCCTCAACGTATGGGTATTATCGCTGTTGATCGAACGATGTGTCCCCGCTATCGATTGAATATTGAATGTCTCTGCTACTTTTGGGATCAACTCAACAAGCTGCCCTTCCCTTGTGGAGCCTTCTGACTTCATTCCTAAAATATATAGTGCGTCTTTTTCATTCATCATGACGATATCAGCCAAAGAAAGCATTTCTTCATAATGAGGCTTTGCGTCCGCGTAACCACCCTCCCATAAAGCGGGGCGGTAATTGCAATCGAAACAGACTGTACCGCCTTTTTCTTTGACTTTTCTAGCCAGCACCTTCATACTTTCCCGTACATTTTCCGCCATGGCAAGCGTGATTCCGCAAAAATGGATGATATCCGCCTTTTCTGAAATCATATCCATATCATAATCGGAAGAGTATGCTGTATTAAAACTGCTTTCCAATCGATTGGAGTATGTGACACGGCTCGCCCGCTGTCCAAAACCATTTTCCAAAAAATACATCCCCAAGTATTTTCCACCTCTAGAGATGAAGTTCCGTCCAATTCCTAAGCGCTGCAAAGCCGAAACCGCTGAATCCCCAAGGGGGTTATCCGGTAATTTTGTAACAAGATATCCATCATGTCCAAGCTTGGTCATAGCAGAAGCAACATTTACCCCCGTGCCTGAAAAGGAGTATTGCAGAGTGTTAGCCTGTGATAGCAATTCATACCCTGGTACCTGCAAACGCATCATTACTTCCCCGAATGCCACAATCCTTTTAGGCATGTTTTTCAACCAATTGTTTTGTTATGGCTAATAATTTCCGTACATCCTCCCCATTCGTTTTTCCAGTTTCTTCATCGATGATGGAAGAATAGACATGGGGAATGACTTTAGGCACTTTTGCTTCCAATGCAATTTCCAGTATGGTCTCGAAATTATTTAAATCGATTCCGCCTGTTGGTTCCAAAGCAAATCCCTCTTCACCACAAGCTTTTGCCACAGCACGATACTCATCTTCATGCTTCAGGCCTTTCATCGGGAAGTATTTCAATGCATTTCCTCCCATATCGCGAACCAGCGCAATGGCAGCTTTGATAGGCACAATGGCCGTTTCACTTGCACCTGCACTTACAGGACCAGTCGAAATATTCACATAACCGACTTTCCCCGTTGGAGAAACAAGTGAATTTATCCAGCTATCCTTCTCACCTAAATTAGCCCTTGTAGCACCTACAGCCGGAAAAACCTGATTAATATGACTGCCTGGATAGTATTTTGCAATTTCTGCGACAACTGCTGCCTGTCTATTATCGCCCGCGCCCAATCCTATGGAAACGGCCTCATCAATGGCTTCCCCGTATTCTTTCATTGCTGTAACACCAGCTTCCACAGTTGGATAATCCTTTGAGAGTACACCAACCAATACATGGCCTTCCGCTGCTTCAAAGACTTCCACTGCATTTTCTACACTGTTTGCTAGTACATTTAAGGCTACACGATCATTCAATAACCGTTTGTTTATGTTTGTCATCCTTGTTTTCCTCCTAAAATGGTTCTTAATTGAGCTTCAATGACGTTTATATCATCACCTTGCAATGGACGTGGATCTATATCGAAAAAGCCTTGCCGTATCCCATAATCACGTGTATAAATGGCTATATCCCCATTTCTGAGCTGCTCGTTCACTTCCTTCGCCGTTGTTTCCGTAATCAAAGGATCAATGGAAATACGTGCCCTATATATGGCACGACCGGCTTCATCCTGAACAATCGTTACTTTTACACCATCAATGGAGTCAAGTGAAGCGAGAACTTGTAAACTAGCTTTTTCTTTTTCACTATTATCCATTTTGACAAAATACTCATCCAATGCCTGAAGCAGCCCAAAGGTAGTTTCTTTACCGACCTTCATGCTCCTTCCGATACAGTGCAATTGAACCTTTAACCATTCGATATATTTTTTTCTGCCAGCTACGATACCGGATGTCGGTCCTTCAATGGCTTTTGATCCACTATAAATCGCCAAGTCGGCAAATTGTACATATTTCTCCAAGTCTTCCTCCGCTGCTGCATCGACAATCAGAGGGATATTATTCGTTTTGGCCACTTCCCATGCTTCTTCGACAGATATCATATTTTTCTGAACAGTATGATGTGATTTCACGTATAAAATGGCGGAAGTATTTTCATTAATGGCATCCGCAATATGTTCCGCTTTCCCTTCGTTTGCATACCCCACTTCAACCAATTTTCCGCCACCCAGGTAAATCATGGTTTCAACCGGTGCACCATACTGAACGTTATGGCCTTTCAGCATGATGATTTCATTCTTTTTAATCGGTTCTTGATGAAGCCTTTCGCTTTTTCTTCTGTTTCCTCCAGTAACGATCGCCGCTACTGAAAGGGCAATTCCACTTGATGCCGAGTTTACGACGACAGCTGCTTCAGACTGAAGCAAATTCGCTATATGCTGGCCTGACTTATCGACTAAATCAGAAATTTCAACATAATTTTGTCCACCTTTTTTCATCGCGTCCATCACTGTATCCGTTGGGGCAGAAACCCCCAATATGCTCATTCTTCCGCTTGCATTGATGACTCTTTTCAAACCGTATTTAGCATTCATTGTACTCTCCATTTATAACCACTCCTTTTACGACAACTCTTTTTTCTGCCATTCTTTTTTCGCCATCGGAATCCAATAAAAGCGTCCGCTCTTCCTCAATTGAGAATAAAGTTAAGTTCGCAATATCCCCAGCAGAAATCCTGCCTAACTCTGGTTTATGCAACCATGATGCTGCATTGACCGTAACGGCATCTATTACTTCTTTTAATGGATAGCCAAGATACAAAAATTTTGTAAGCACATGTGCCATATTAAAAACTGGGCCATTCTCTCTGTTTTTCCGATAGATATCCGTACTGATCGTATTGAAGCGGATTCCCCGCTTTTTCGCCGTTTCTGCCGTTTTAAAAGAAAAGCTTGCCGTTCCATGACCTACATCCAAATGAACACCACGTTCAATCGCCTTACTGAACTCAGGCAGTGGCTCTTCTCTTTCATCAAATAAATTATTCGCTTTACCATTTAAGAAATGTGTAATAATGTCCTTTTCCTCAAGTAAATCAAGGACTTCCTTAATATCAGGCGGCCCTGAACCGATATGAACCATTAAAGGTAAATCAGTTTCAACCGAGAACTTCCTAGCGATTTTCAATGGTTCGATACCATTTGGACCAACCACACTTTTACTTATTCTCGCTTTTAGTCCAACGACAAAATCCCCGTACTTGGAAATTGCCTTCCCGATCTCCCCTTCGTCCAGCCATGAAATATCCGATAACTCATCAATCCTTTTCAATCCAATCCGCGAAATATTCAGAAAGGCGAAAACATTCGTTTTGGAATTTTCACAACTGCTAACCAAATCAGATATCCTATCTGCCCCCGTGCTTCCCGCATCAATGACCGTTGTTACACCAGTTTTGTATCCAATCTCATCAACATCATCACCATAAGGATCGAATTCCGGGAAAGCATGTACATGCATATCGATCCATCCGCTGGAAACAAATACTTTTTGATCATAATCTATTACCTTATCTCCTGTTGCAGTTCCGGGAAGTGCGATTTCTTTAATCATCCCATTTTCCAGTATGATATCAGCTGCATATCCCTCTATCATCTTTACATTCTTCAGAACTAACGTATCTGTCATTTCCCTCATCCTTTTCGGTACATCCTATCGATTGCAAGGACTTTGTATACGGTTACACTGAATTGTGTGAGAATTCATTTCATTTCTCTTTACAAAAATAGATTATCATATTTTACCGAACTAATCAATATAACGTTATAATGTTTGGTTTGAATTTACAGAATACATAAATCATTCATTATTTTCTTTCGCCATAATTGTTAATTTCTCCCTTATATTGTGATCTAGTTTGGGGATCTTTTAAACAATTTGGGGACTGTCCAATGAAATAAAAGGCGGGAAGAAAAACAATCTGTTTTTCTTCCCGCCTTTTATTTTTTCACGGATTTATACAA
Organism: Peribacillus sp. ACCC06369; assembly: GCF_030348945.1. NCBI lineage: Bacteria > Bacillati > Bacillota > Bacilli > Caryophanales > Bacillaceae > Peribacillus > Peribacillus sp. ACCC06369. The sequence goes on along the minus strand of NZ_JAUCEN010000002.1, from coordinate 2,354,490 downwards.
AAAGACAATTGATGTAACAGATGTTCCAAAATTCTAAATTTCAAAAAATCATAGGTCCTATGGGAATACAAAAATAGCATTCCAGTCGGTTACCGTACTATATATCATAAAAAATAAAGATAACCTCTAGATACTTTAGGATATAGAGAGCATTGCAACATTTTATTCTAAATACATTATTAATTTTATCTTATTTTTTTCTTTTTATTCAAAAATATGATTAATCCAATTATGGCTATAATTAAAATTAATATGTCTATGTTGTAAATAGAAAATACTTTTTGATCAGCTATAATTACTGAAAACATCCTTATTATTAAACCTATACAAGTAGAGATAAGTACAATTTTCACTGATTTATATTTCCTTTCCTTTATTTCCATATTTATCTTGACCTCCCTTATATAGTTATATAGTATCAAATTATATCCAATATTCAAAAAAATACAAAGAGAGTGTTATTAAATGAAGAAAAAGTCCTTTTTTTCAATACTAATAACAAGTTTATTGGTGGTCTCTAATGTTCCTAATGCATTCACAGAAGAGAAAATTGAATTAACACCTTCATCAACAGCAGTAAATCCAATCGTAGAAGTCAATTTAATTAGTGAAGATTTTATACAAATACAACCAACTGCAAGCATTATTGAAATGAGCAAACCTATTGCTCATCAAGCTAAACTAACAAATGCCCAATTAGGAAAGATGGTAAAGGCTTATCAAAAGGGAACAACATGGTTAAGCATCGTAAGTACTCTTGTGTTTGCAAGTGGTCCAACAGCACCAGCAGGAGTAGCTACTGCACTGGCATCCGCACTCGCTGGCAGTCCAAATAGTTTAATTGCAGCATATCATTCCGGAAAACACGCTTACCACGTATCAGTCTATGCTAGTGGTAAAAAACCAAGTTTATCTAAAATAACTTATATTTATTACACTAAATCGAATCTTTCATTTAGAAGCCCTCGTTGATTAATCTACCTGCCAGTATACAGACTGATATAAGCCTACCTAAGTAATTGCTCTTAAAATTTAAATATATAAAGTATTACAAAAAAATAAATCAGTAAATTTATTATGTAATTCAGTACAATTAAATAAAGGTTCAGTCAAAATTATGCGCATATTGGCAATTTATGCATTTATTCATAGGATAATTCCAATCATTAATTCCAGCAGGGCACCTCCCCCTTTGAATAGGTGCATAGTATTCTTCCTGACTCATTTCATTTTTCATTTGGATCCCTTTAACTTATTTTTTACGAAAAAAAGGCTGCACCTAATAGGTACTAGCCTCCTAAAAAACGCGCCGAATTCACGATTCCAATGAAATATATTCAGCACCATTTTCTTTTGCCCAATTATGTATATAACTAAGCAGACTATATCCAAGGCCACTAGGACGATGATTTACATCAGTAACCAAATCTTGTACAAACACATAGCGTTCATTATATAAATCTTCACGCCAGCTAATACCCGCTAAAGCTACGATGCTTGTATCATGATATAAAGCAAATAGCTGTTTACCCTCCTTACGCATATCATTTAATAATTGTAGATATTCCTTTAGGGTCAAATCAGTTCGTAACTGACTCAATATAGGGTAAGCCTGTAAGAATTGATGTTCTACAGTTAACTCTACTATATTTTCCACTGGTATTTTCATACTAATAATCTCCTAACTTTTTTAAGTTTAATTGCATTACCTTGCCCATATAAATCGGGATTAATTTTCTGACATATAAACCTAGCCAATATGTTTTATAACCAAGGGGCTATAGGTATCCAAAGTTGAGAAATTAAACCTAAATTACATCGAACATGATAAGGTACTCAAATAAATGTTTTCAATAATTGTTCTTCCATCAGTTTCCTATTCTTTTCCTCCCCCATAAATAATTGTTAGATATATATGCAAAAATAATATGCAGGAATCGTGCCATTTCAAAGGAAATATACCAACTAATCCCTAAAATTCCTTTTCGGAAAGTTTATCCGCTAAGAGAATTCCAACCTAAAAAGTTCGATTTCCTCACGATAAGGAATCGACCTTTTTATCTTCTTATAGAACTACACACCAGTTTGTTTGAGTGTATCATTTTACAAGTTCCGTCATTAGTATGAACCATTTGCATTTCACATTAAAAAAAAATTCTTAATCTTTTGATACATATTCAATTTCCCATCATCATATCTTCTTTAATGGATTTCTGACATCATTTTTAAGAATCATTGAATTTGCTGAAATTAGACTACGGGGAATGTGTATGTGGTGAACAGATTACATCGTTGGGCATTTTATGAACACAATGAAAAAAAGTTTAGGAACATTTATCATTAATCATTCTGATAATTAATCACCTAAAAGCAATGAAGTTATAGTGGAATTCATTGCTCTAATTAATAAAAATGGCCAGAGTGAAAATCAATATAGTGCTTTTTCTTTCTATATATAAGGGAACCCCTCCAAGAAGACTATATTTTATTATCTATACGTGACGACACATGTTCTGTCAGTTTCCCAACGATTTGTTTAAGCCTTTCCGTTTCCTCTTCATTTAAGACGCTATAAAAATCACGAAAGATTTTGGCAAAACACTTATTGATGGAATGGTAGGTTTCCTTTCCACTTTCGGTTGATTGGATAAAAACGACCCGCCGATCATCCTTGCTGTGTACCCTTTCGATCAAATCCTTCCGTTCAAGCCGGTCAATTAGCGCAGTTCCTGCTGCAGGTTTAATCTTCAAATGATTCGAAACATTTTTAACAGCTATGGATTCATTTAAGACTATTAATTGCAATGCACGGTACTGTACAGAAGTTAAATCGTATTTAACCAATAACGGTTCCACCATTTCCTGTGAGAGGCTGCTTAGTTCTTTAATCTCTATATGTAAATTATACAATTCACTTGAATGCATGTTTGACAATCCTTTCTTATTGACAACTATCTATCTAAAACTATAACATAATTAACGTATCAAAAAATTAACCATGCGAACTAAAATGGTTATTGATTTTTAAAGAGAGAGAGAGAGGCTGTCCATGTCAGCAGAGCAACGTAAAAAGATCATAATCCTCATGATCAATATGTTTATAGCAATAGGAAGTTTCGGTATCATCATTCCCATTTTACCAGCATACCTGGCCTCCATTAATCAAGGCGGAACCGCCGCTGGCCTAATGATCGCCATTTTCGCAGGTGCACAACTTATCTTTTCGCCAATTGCCGGAAAATGGACTGACCAATTCGGGCGCAGAAAAATGATTATTTATGGATTGGTCGGTTTGACATTATCCATGTTTATTTTTTATGCAGTCAATTCCATTTGGTTATTGTATGCGTCGCGTATCATCGGTGGGATTGGAGCTGCTTTGCTTATACCCGCAATATTTGCTTATGTTGCTGACATCACCACATTTGATCAACGCGCTAAAGGCAATAGTTTAGTATCTGCCGCTATGTCCCTAGGAATTGTAGTCGGTCCAGGAATTGGAGGGTTTTTAGCTGACTTTGGCCTGAAGTTTCCCTTTTTAATTTCTGCACTGGTATCCCTATCAGCAGTGGTATTTTCGATTTTTGTATTAAAAGAAAGCGAAACGGCACAGGTTACTCAATCCATGGATGCAGAAACTGAAACAATGGTTCGGAAGATTGCCTTATCCGTGAAAATGCCCTATTTCATTCCACTTATCATTACTCTTGTAATGAGCTTTGGATTAATGGCATATGAGTCTGTAATTGGTCTTTATCTTGATAATCAATTCAACTCAAGTCCTAAGGACATCGCTGTCATGGTTACTGCAACAGGTATCGTCAGTGTAATCGTACAATTGTTTGTCGTCGACCGGATTGTACGGCGTTTTGGGGAAGTGAATGTGCTGAATATCTTTATCAGTGTTGCAGCCATAGGTTTCCTTCTATCACTTTTTGCTTCAAGTTACCTGATTTTCTTTTTAATCTCACTTATTATCTTCCTTTCCACTTCCATTTTACGGCCAGTTCTTAACACACTGATTTCCAAAATGGCAGGGAATGAGCAGGGATTTGCAATGGGTATGAATAATGCGTATATGAGCATCGGAAATGTGCTTGGACCCACACTTGCCGGAATGATGTATGATATCCACATCACCTATCCGTTCATGTTGGGCCTTTTCCTCTTAATCATTACTTTGATGATTACCATGGCTTGGCAAAAGCGATCTCTTCATGCAAAGGCATTAACCTAGAACTCAAAAAGGCATTTCAAGTTTTATAGCATGATGAAAACCCCGAGTAGCAGCGCTATTCGGGGTTTTTCATTAGGATTTTTATATCCTTTCCTCTTGTACTCGTGATCCTTCATTCAGTTTAATCACGAGTAATACGTTCGAATTCACGAGTAATGCTTCCAACTCTCTAATTTTTTCTCCAAACTTATGCATTTACAGCTCGAAATCTTGCGTAACGTTCGAATTCACGAGTATTTGGCTTAAATTCACGAGTATTGCTACCCTCTAATATTGGGGCCAAACTTATGCATTTACAGCTCGAAATCTTGCGTAACGTTCGAATTCACGAGTATTTGCTTCGAATTCACGAGTAAATGTACGAATTTCACGAGTATTTGCTCCAAATTCACGAGTAAATGCTTCATATGTTCCTTAAGTTAATGATTTCCCTAATAAACCAGGAAATCATACATTTGTCGATAATAAAAAGCGGCCTTTTTCCTCTTGAAAGAGGTTAACGCCGCTTATAGTTCTTCAAATTGTTATAAGGGGAAAATTAATTTCATTTAATATAAACGGCTTTCCTCAATTTACTGCTTTCAAAAGCCGCATCAATGATTTTAATGACGGCTAGTCCCTCTTCGGCAGTGACTGGAGCTTTTTTTCCGCTCAATATACTATCGGCAACTGCCTGGTAATACGTTAAATAAGAACCATGCAGTGTTTCAATGGTTTCATGTGTCTCATTTTCTCCTTCAACCGTAACCAGCTTACCATAAAATTCAGGAGCATCTGCACCCCAAGAGTCATCAATCGGTTTTTTACCATCACTTAGGTCGGCCTCTTGGCAATCATTACCGGACTTTATAAATGATCCTTTACTTCCATGAACCTGAAAACGAGGTCCATTAGTCGGGACGATTGAACCTGAATGCAATATAACTCTCAGCTTTTCATATCCTAATATCACATGGAAATAATCATCAGTTTCTGCATTTTCTTTTTGCGAAAATACATCTGCCCAAACGAACTGCGGCACCCCAAACAAATGCAAGGCTTGATCGATGAGATGTGAACCTAGATCAAATAGGATACCTGACCCCGGGCCTGGTTTTTCCCTCCATCTATCCCTGACCATTGGCCTGAACCGATCATAATGGACTTGGTATGTATTGATTTCCCCAAGCACTCCATCATCCATAAGTTTTTTCACCGTCAAAAAGTCATTATCCCATCTCCTGTTATGATAAACACTTAAGAGCAGATTCTTTTCCTCTGCAATCTTAATGAGCTCCTCTGCCTCCCAGGCTTCAACTACCATCGGCTTTTCAAGGATGACATGCTTCCCGGCTAACAAGCTTTGCTTGGCCATTTCATAATGTAAACCACTCGGTGTCGTAATAACGGCCAAATCGATTGACGAGTCTTCAAGAATTTCCTCCAAGCTGCCTACCACTTCCACATCCTTCAAATCTTTTAGGACTTTTTCCTTTTGGGAGCTGACAACTTTCACTATTTGAAATTGCCCTAAAACACTTAGTAAAGGCGCGTGAAATGTAGCGCCCGATAATCCATATCCAACTAAACCCACTTTAATTTTTCTCATTTTCGGTTCCCTCTCGCTTTCTTGTTCTCTGAAACAAATATTAAATTGATCAACCGCTTTATTTCACTTCATTGTTTGGATACTTTTCTCTCAAAAACTTGACAGACTGATTAATCAATTCTTTCAAAACATCAATTTCGATATCTGCCACTTTATTGATGTACACACACCCTTTTCCAGAAGTGTGTTTTCCAAATGCCTGTAACAATTCTTCCCTTTTTTTGTCACCCGGAGAAAAATATAAACTGATTTTTGCTTTTCGGGGTGAAAAGCCAACCAGAGGGGCATCGCCTTCGTGACCAGATTCATATTTATAATGATAGATACCGAATCCAATGATGCTCGGTCCCCACATCTTTGCCTCATAACCTGTCGTCTTGGCAAAAACATCCAATAATTGATATGCATCTTCACGCTTTTTAGGATTATCGACGTTCTCAATGAACTCAATGACACTACTGTCAGTTTCTTTGGTTTTTTGTTTATACATGATCGGAACCTCTCCTATACTAAAAGGTAGAAAAATTCAAAGATATCCTTTGCTCAAAACGAAGTACCCTATTCGATCGTGTTCTTTAAGGTTGTCTTTATGTATACAGCTACAGCCTACATTATCGATGAAATCCTTACTATTCAAATGAATGCGGACGAGCTTCATTTAGTAATTCTCCAAACTTCATTGCAAATCCTTTATTCAATACCCTTATATTATAGAACATTGATTCGTTTTATTCTAATTTAAAAGCAGAGATTAATAAGATATATCTAAGATTAGGAATTGATTTGATTCACATCAATTGATTGGTACCTATGAAACAGTACGTTATCATAAATATCTCTACGATCAGAATGATAAGGAAACTTAAAACTGATCGTAGAGTTAGTGTATCCATCCCATTTACATTAAACAAACAGTTGCATTAAAGGGCGAATTGGAAGCCAATATGCAGTTTATCCCGACCTAATGCCGTCGGATCTTTTCAATTTCATCTGCTATGAATTGTACCTGTGTCCCTACGATGACTTGAATGCTTTGGGGACCCACGATATTGATTCCAGCAACCCCTGTTGATTTGATTTTATTCTGATCGACAGCTCCCATATTCTCCACCTCAACCCTTAATCGGGTAACGCAGTTATCTACAGATGTTACGTTGGCGTCTCCGCCTAATCCCTCATAAATAACAGAAGCCATCCTAAAGAATTTACTCTCATTATTCCCGCCTTGACTGTTGTCCGCCTCCGCAATCACTCCTTCACCATCAAGCTCATCTTCTGTATCATCTTCTCTGCCGGGAGTCATTAAATTGAACCTTGTTATCAAGAATCGGAATAAGAAATAGTAGATGACAGCAAAAGCAAGTCCTTGAAGAAGTAGCATATAAGGTTCATTTGCCATTGGCAATCTTGAACTTAAAACAAAGTCAATGAATCCTGCACTAAAACCGAACCCTGCTGTCCATTGGAATGTCGCAGCAATAGCTAACGATATTCCTGTTAATAAGGCATGCACAACAAAAAGGGCTGGTGCAACAAACATGAAAGCAAATTCCAACGGTTCAGTGACGCCTGTGAAAAATGAAGCGAAACCGGCTGCAAGCATTAATGAAGCCACTTGTTTTTTCTTCCGTGATTTTGCTGTATGGTACATGGCAAGAGCCGCAGCCGGTAAACCGAACATCATGACGGGAAAGAATCCGGCTTGATACATACCCGTGGTTCCTTTTATTCCTGTTCCAGCCCAGAATTTACCAATATCGTTAAGACCTATTACATCAAACCAGAATACGGAGTTTAACGCATGATGTAAACCTGTTGGTATCAAAAGCCGATTGAAGAATCCATAGAGTCCTGCTCCAGCAGCACCTAATTCACTTATTCCTTCCCCAAATATTACTAACCAGGAATAGATGAGTGGCCAAACGAAGAATAATATAAGAGAAACCAGTAACATGGCAACCGCAGTAAGGATCGGGACAAGGCGTTTACCGCTAAAGAAAGCGAATGCATCCGGCAGTTCGACCTTACTGAACCGATTAAACATAGCTGCCGCTATTAGACCCGAGAGGATTCCGACAAATGCATTTTCTATTTTCTCAAATGCTGGGTTTACATCTTTTACATCAGTTCCCTGCAGCATCGCTACCGAATCCGTGGAAAGCAATGTAGTTACGACTAGATAGGCTACCAGCCCGCTCAAAGCGGCGGCTCCATCTTTTCCTTTCGACATCCCCAACGCCACTCCAACAGCAAACAAGATAGCCATATTGTCAATGATGGAAGACCCTGCTTTGATTAAGAAAGCCGCTAACGGACTTTCCGCTCCCCATCCTGCTGGGTCTATCCAATAACCGATCCCCATTAAAATGGCGGCTGCCGGTAATACGGCTACTGGCAGCATCAAGGAACGTCCAATTTTTTGAAGATATTTTTTCATTCCGCTTTCCTCCTGACAATTACTGATTTAGGGCAAACCCCATATTCTATTAGACAACGGTTCCTTCCATTTTAGAACTTCATTTCATTAATAAATTGACTATATTCAGGAAAAAAGTCTTAGCGATTTACTCCTCCTTCTAATGTTCATAAAAAAAAGAAAAGTCCAAATGGACTTTTCCTTTTTCTCCACTTATTTATAGAGTAAGTAATTTTTGCGAACCTTTTTAAAAGCATCCTGCTTTTCTTGATATTCTTTTATAATTTCATTTACTGAAGAACCTTCTTCAATTCTGGACCTTACCCAGCCATTTCCAATCAATAAATTGAAATTGTTGGCTGCAAGGAATTCGAAATCACCAGGATATAGGTCCTGAATGGTCTTGATGATGTGAAGTCCAGTAGGGACAGCCTTGAATTCCTCTCTATCCGTTATATAAATTTCCACTCCGTGGCTAAGTTTACCTGCATGCTTTGAAAACATAGGTGTAAAAGAGGCTGCCCTGAATTTTACACCAGGTAAACGAAGAGCATTTAATTTCCCAGCAAGCTCATCACCGTTTATATAAGGAGCACCAATCAACTCGAATGGTTTAGTCGTTCCTCTGCCTTCCGAGACATTCGTTCCCTCGATCAAGCCTGTAGCCGGATATACGAATGTAGTGGAGACTGTCGGCATATTCGGTGACGGCAAGACAAAAGGAAGCCCAGTATCGTCATAATCCATATCTCGCTTCCAGCCTTTCATCTTGATGACCTTTAGATCTGCACCAATTTTAAATTCCTTATTGAACAAAGTCGAGAGTTCCCCAACAGTCATCCCATGCTTAAGCGGTATTGGGTACAAACCAACAAACGATGAGAATTCAGGTTCAAGCACCGGTCCATCTACCGACTCCCCGCCTTGTGGGTTCGGCCGGTCCAGCACGATGAAGGGGATATCATTTTCTTTGGCTGCTTCCATTGCATAAGCCATCGTGTAGATATACGTGTAATAGCGTGTTCCGACATCCTGGATATCAAAGACAAGGACCTCAACATCTTTTAACATTTCGGGCGTCGGTTTTTTCGTTTTGCCATATAAGCTATAAACGGGCAACCCTGTTTTTTCATCAATATAATATTCAACGCTTGCACCTGCTTGCGCATCTCCTCGCACTCCATGTTCAGGACCGAATAACGCTGTCAAATTAATATCCGGATCATCATGAAGTAGATCTACGATGCTGGTTAATTTAGAATCGATGCCAGTTGGATTCGTGATCAAACCGACTTTCTTTCCGCTTAACACGTCCTTTTCTTCTTTTAAAAGGACTTCAATACCGGGATTGACTTTTTGTTTTTTCTTCTCTTTAACAGCGGTTACACTTTTTGAGGAAACGATGCCGAAAGAAAGCATGCAAATGGTAAATAAGATAATCATTCTTTTCAAATTGCTTCCCTCCCTATTTTTTAATGGATCTTCCTGATTTAATATCTAATCCATATCCAAATTTATAAATCCTTTCAGAGGGCTTAGTCACTGATGGTATATCGACCGGCAACGTGCCTTTAGGTTTTGATTCTCCAAAAATGGTCGAGATGCCTGCCGGGATATTCGGCTGTCTATAACGCCCATTCGAATAACCTTTGAACCCGTAAACAGCAAGAACCGCTTTCGCTTCTTCAAAGTTTGCAACATCATACGGGTTTCTTAAACTCATTAAAACAAATTCTTTATCCTTCTTATTAGCATGGTTCATGATCGCTCTTGGGAAGGCTGTTGCCCACTTCGACGAATCTTGAATGCTATCATCGATCACTCCATCATTTACAGCCGGATCGTTTTTGACAACATAGGAACCGGTTAAGACAAAATCCGATTCATCGATTAGTTTAGCCACTTCAACTGTAAATGACTTTCCTGAAAAACTCATACCCGTTATTTGGACTTTCTTTATTTTCTTTTTATCAGCTAATTCTAGGATGCTCCTTGACATGGATTCAACTTGATCATCAAAAGGGGCAAGAACTAAAACTTTATCATTTTTCTTAGGTTTGAAAGGCAATGTTCTATCTTCATTTTTCAATAGAGTGATGGCATCTTCCGCGATTTTCCTTTCTTTTTTTAAATGATCTTCATTCCCGACCACTTGAAGCGCGGTTTCGATTTTTTTATCGATCGGAGTATTATCAGGGTTTAATATCCCTCTTTTCACTTTCAGTTCAAGTATCCTTGTTACGGATTGATTGACTTGACTTAGAGGTAGTTCGCCGCTTTCCACTGCTGCCTTCACTGCATGGAATACAGAGGTTATATTCTTTTCCATTTGTAGCGAATTTACTTGTGCAGGCATTAACGCAATATCAACACCCGATTTCAGGGCAAGGACAACAGCTTCTTCCTGTCCGAAGTTGTCCGCAATGGCTTTCATATTCAAAGCATCTGTGACCACAACACCGTCAAAACCCATTTCTTCACGTAAAAGACCGGTTATGACCTTATGTGACAACGTTGCAGGAACCATAATTTCTTGTCCGTCATTTTTACTGATATACGTAGTGTCATCGAATGCAGGAAATTGAACATGTGCAGTCATCATCATATCCACTCCAGCATCGATGGCCTTTTGGAAAGGAACCAACTCTATGGAACGCAAACGCTCTTTATCATGAGAGACAAGTGGGAGTCCATAATGACTATCGACTGCTGTATCTCCATGACCAGGAAAATGCTTGGTCGTTGCTATCATGTTCTGGTTTTGCAATCCTTTTATCGTCTGAATGCCAAGCTTTGATACAAGTTCTGGATCAGAACTGAAGGAACGAACGCCAATAACTGGATTTCCGGGATTATTATTGACATCGACAGACGGCCCAAAATTGACATTTATGCCAAGTGACGAAAGTTCCTTTCCAATGATTTCTCCAGTTTGATAAGCGTAATTTCCATTTCTGGCTGCACCAAGCGCCATATTACCAGGAAGGTTCGTTCCAGTTTGAAGGCGAGTTACGATTCCTCCTTCCTGATCAATCGTAATGAACAGCGGAAGGTCTGGGCTTGCCATTTGCAAACCATCCGTGAGCCGAACAGTTTGTTCGGTATCGACTACATTTTCAGCAAACAGAATCACACCGCCCAGATGATATTTTTTGATGATGCTTGCAACTTCTGAGTTCATTTCAGTAAACCCTGTAGCCTTAGCTTCTCCTTGTTTTTGCCAATTGCGAAAATCCGGCATGAGCATTTGACCGACTTTTTCATCGATTGTCATGTTTTCTACGATTTCTTGAATTTCCGATACTAATTTTTCATTCTCATTCTCTGATCCCTTTGCTGTCGCATTCCCTCCCAGACTGGATAAAACCAAGAATAATGCGATTCCAGCAGGGGCACATATCCTTTTTATCATTTAGGCTTCCTCCCTTGTATACTTTTTAGTTCTGTTAGTAACAATTCCATATCCATAACCCTGAAAGGATGAGATTGGAAATGAGCTATTTAGGTCCTAAAAAGAAAATCAAGGCAGCATCCGGAACCCCATCAGCCGCCTTCTTTTAACAAGCCTTCATGAATATATCCATTTATCCCTGTATAATTGATTTTCAGAGCCCAATTGGTCACTCAATTATAAGTTTTATCGTTTGACCAGGCTTTAGAAGGGACAGCAAGGGAATATCTTCTTCTATAATTCGCCCTATCACATTGACCCGATGACTTGCCTCCAGGTCTCTCCTGCAAATTTGAACCTCTCCCCGATATCGACCGTATCCATCATTGTCCATCGTTATGGATCCAAGGGTGCGTGCAACAGTATTACTCGGTTCAACATTTCCTGTGACTCGGGTATTTTGCAGCCGGAAAACATCTTGAGAAACATCTGGCCTCAATTTAAACTGACCGCTTTGCAAGAGTCGGGATTTCACTCTAATAGATAGAATATTTAGACTTTTATAGGTAATTAGATTCTCAAGCAAATTATTCTCCGTTCCTTGATCTCCAACGAAAACTCCCTCCACTTGCTGAAACAGCTCAACACCGGCAGCATATGGATTCATCAACCTGTGTTTTTCAAGCGTTGGAAGGCCCTCATGCAGTGGGCCGCGTTTACTCCCAGCACCCGGGATGAAAGCAAAAATCGATATGCCGTATTTCTTGAACATACGATTTTGCACATGAAAGAATTCTTCCTCAAGTCCCGTTTCACGCCTTGGATAAAAGTTGTGCCAGGCTATCAAACTTTCCGGTTCCACCCCGCTCCCAAGCACGGCTAGAAGTTCATCTTCATTCCACGTACTTGCATTCAGTGAGAGGGAAAACACCTTAGATAAAGATGTAACCGCTTCTTGATCAAACCCTTCATCAAGGCGAATACCTTTAATCCCTAATGGCCATAAATCCTCAAGTTTGCTAATCCCCAAATGATTAAGCGTGTTTAATGATACATCTGCATGGATTTCCATTCCATAGGACTCTGAAAGCTTTAAAAGCTTGATCATCCTCTTTACGAGGTCACCCTTTTCTTCAGGAATATGAAGCGAGGTAAATGCCCTCTTCACTCCTAGGTTGGCGGCATGGATAATTTGTGCTTCTGCATGTGGATCCTGTAAATAAAAAGAGATTCCAATCACTTGAATTCTACTGCCATTTCATCTTTAAATCCAAACAAATACGTAAAAACAAATCCTGCTATATAGGAAATAAACAACCCTACGAGGAACAGACCGATTTGGTTTGGATGCACTAAAAAGGTAAGCGGCAGTCCAGAAACACCGATTGACGACGTTGCTATTCCGAAATGAGCTTGGAATGCCCCACCTACTCCTGCACCTAAACAGGCGGTTAAGAAAGGCCGGCCCAGTGGCAGCGTCACTCCAAATATAAGCGGTTCGCCGATACCAAGCATCCCTGAAGGAAGACCCCCGCCGATTGCTCTCTTTAAACTAGCTTTCTTCGTTTTCATATAGATGGCAAATGCCGCTCCTACTTGCCCTGCACCTCCCATTGCCAAAATGGGTAGCAGTGGATCATCTCCAATCGAATTGATCAATTCTAGATGAACTGGCGTTAAACCTTGATGTAAACCAGTAATGACGAGAGGTAGGAATGCCGCACCAAGCACGAATCCTGCTACAACACCGCCGATATCCAATATATTCAATAACCCTGTCGTAATGGCATCCGATAAAAACCCTCCTACCGGCATAAAAACAATGTAAGTGACAATCCCGGTAATGAGTAAAGCGATGGTTGGCGTCAAAATGATATCCAGTGATTGCGGAATGAATTTCCTGACCTGTTTTTCCACCAAGGCTATGAAGATAGCAGCAAAAAGGACTCCTATCAACCCACCGCGGCCAGGAAGTAAATTTTCACCGAACAATGAAATGTCGCCGACTGCCGGATTGATGACCAAGATACCCGCTACTGCACCAAGTGCAGGTGATCCGCCGTATTCCTTTGCCGCATTGGTCCCAACCAAAATTCCCAAATAGGCAAAGAGCCCTGACCCGATAACGGTTAAAATGATGGCTAATTGCGACTCTGCTGCAAGCCAGCCCGCTTGAACGATCGCTTTTGTAATACCGGTAATCAAACCTGATGCCACTAACGCGGGAATTAAGGGGATGAAAATGCTTGCAATCCTGCGTAAAAAAAGTTTAAAAGGTTTGGCGTTTTTCCTATCATTCTCGGATTTGTTCTTCGAGGCCACTTCTTTTAAGTCCAAACCGCCGGAAGACTCCAGAAGCTTTTCAAATTCTGTATGAACCTTGTTCACCACGCCTGGTCCCAGGACGATTTGGATCGTTTCTTCTTCAATGACGCCAAGAACGCCGTCCGTGTTTTTTATATCATCCATGTTTACTTTTGAACGATCGATTGGCATTACCCTTAGTCTGGTCATACAATGTGCAGCATCAGCAACATTCGATGCCCCACCTAATTTCCCCAATATCTCTTCTGCTAAACTGGCGTACTTATCCCCCTTACCCATTCAAAAACCCCCTTTGTCAAATCTCGTAATATTCATTTATATCGATCCGTCATCGATTTGATTGCGGACCTGGTGTTATCAATATATTGGACAGTTTCTTCATATTGCTCTGAAGCCATCCCCAAAAACAAAATGTCAATCATATATAACTGCGCCAATCGTGAGGATGTTGCTGCACTTCGAAACGGTGCTTCATTCGAAAAGGATGTATACAGTGTCGCATCACATAAAGAAGACACCGTTGTTTGGCCAAAATGAGTAAGCCCGATCGTCTTGACCCCACGTTCTTTAGCAAGCTTCAGTATATTGACAACTTCAGGTGTTTCCCCTGAGAATGAAATGGCAAAAACGATGTCATTTTCATCTGCATTTGCAATCAGGGTTGCAACTAAATGCATATCTGTAAAAGCAGTTGCCCCTTTATTGATGCGAAGTAATTTTTGCTGAGCATCTGCAGCAACTATATTCGAAGCACCCACTCCGCAAAAGTGGACGGTTTTAGCGTTCAGCATCAGCGTTATAGCCTGTTTGAGATTATCATGATCGATTATTTCAGATGTGTCCCGAATGGTCTGAATCGAATTACTCGTCGTTTTCTCAACAATCCGATACAGTGATTCGGAAGGCTCGATATCCCGGTAACCCTGTTCTACAGTCTTCATCAAATCTCCAGCTATCCTTATTTTCAGATCTTGAAACCCCTTTATTCCAAGCGATTTACACAACCTAATAACAGCAGCCCCGCTGGTTTGGGCAGACGTACTCAATTCCTGTACAGTGCTGTTCACAACTTCATGAGGATTCTGTAGAATATATTCTGCTAGTTTTTGTTCTGATTGCGGCAGCTTGCTCAACATCGTCTGTATGATGGATAATCCTCCTGTAGCCATTGTTTCCCTCCTTAATCTTTATGGATCGAGATGGCTTTTCTGACATCTCCATCAGCCTTTTCCAGTAACTCGATTGCTTTTTGATAATCTGTTGCCGATTTTATCATGACAATCGCTGGTTTAACTTGATTATTTGCCTTTTCAAGCGTATTCAAAGCTTGATCATAGTCAGCATTCGTTACAGTTTCTATGATGCCTATCGCACGGTCCTTCAGTTTTTGATTACTGACATTTACATCAACCATCAGATTTTCATAGACTTTTCCCAAGCGGATCATGGTTGCTGTTGAAATCATATTGAGTACCATTTTATGTGCGGTTGCCGCTTTCATTCTCGTGGATCCCGTTAACACTTCCGGTCCGACCACCACTTCAATCCCTATATCAGCTGCTTCTGTGATGCTCGCGTTTTTATTGCATGATAAAGCCACCGCTTTAGCCCCAACTTTCCTTGCATAACGTAAAGCGCCCCTCACATAAGGGGTACGGCCGCTTGCCGCAATGCCTATTACCGTATCATTTGCTGTAAGGTTCACGTCAATTAAATCAGATTCCCCAAACTCTTCTTTATCCTCCGCTCCTTCAACAGCCCGAACAAATGCCTTTTCCCCTCCTGCAATAATTCCCAGCACCCTATCAGGCGGGGTACTGAAAGTAGGTGGACATTCCACGGCATCCAGAACACCGAGTCTTCCGCTCGTTCCTGCTCCGATGTATATGAGTCTCCCACCTTTTTTTAACGATTCGTAAGCCCATTCAACTACCGTTTTTATTTCTGGCAAAACCTCCTGTACCGCTGCTGCCACCTTTGAATCTTCTTTATTGATTGCTGAAATGATTTCCATCGTATTTACACTATCGATATTCATCGTCCCTTCGTTCCGTAATTCAGTCGTTAACGAACGCAGATGTTCTTCCATAGACAATCAAATCCTCCTATTGCTTAAATATAATTTCAAAATTTGATAGAAAATAATGAAATTATATTTCATATTATATTCAATGATAGCGGTTTCATTACTTTGACACAAGATATTTTTGTAAAATTCACATTATTCATTCCCTTAAAATACCCCACACAGGCAATCTCCTTATTTGGAATCAAATAAAATTTCATTACATCCTGGGGAAATGGATGCATCTATAGCCGCCTTCTGCGTGTAATGATTTACCCATAGAAACCTCTAGTTTTGTAATATTGCACTCCTGATTTTTCCGACAATAAAAAAACGTGTACCGTTCCCAAACTTGGGTACGATACACGCATAAGTACTATAACAAAATGCTAAACTGGTTTACTCAAAGGACTCGGGACGCCTGCAACCCCTGACCCAGTTAACGGACGGGGACAACTTTCCCGTCTTCGACAGCGCCGACGACAATAGTTGATGCAAATCCTCCATTTTCATCAATTGAGGGAATATCATATATTTTTTGATCTGGCCCTATATTTGAAAGACCATCCTGCATATGTTTACGGATAGCCTTCGCATCATCCACACTGCCTGCAGATTTCATAGCTTCAACAAAGGCATACATGGCGATATAATTCAAACCTACTTCGGAACTTGGATCTTCCTTATAGTTCTTTTGATATTTCTCAACGAAAGCGGGAACTGCTTCTTCATCCGAATCCATCAGTGGAAGAACGCCAATCGAGCCTTCCAATGTTTCATATGAACCGGCAATCGGCTTCATTTGATCTAGCTTTGCTTGATCCATTATGATGAAACCGCCTTTAAACCCTAGCTCCCGAGCTTGCTTCGCTACTTTTGCCGTAGGTTCCGAAGCACCACCGATAAATAGAACATCAGGGTCTTTTTTCAAGGCATTGGTAACGATCGTGAAGAAATCGGTTTCTTTGGCGAAATCGATCGACGAATTATAAACGACTTTACCGCCTTGCTTTTCCCAATGTGGGAGAACGGCTTCCGTCCAGTCTTTACCATATTGGGAGGAAGTAGGTAAAGCGGCTATTTTCTTGCCGAAATTTTCCATTGCGTAAGTTGTAAAAGGTTCGATATACCCTTCGTAATTCGGCGGAATTCGAACGGTTAATGAATTTCCACTCTCGGTCACTGTCGGTTCACTCGTATAAGCACCAATGATGAATTCCTCTTGTTCATTAAAAACCTGCAGTGCCAACACACCTCCGCTATGAGGCGTGAAAATGATCGGCGTATCATGTTCCTGAATTAGCCGTTTTGCATTCGCACCTGTTTCATTTGGTAAGTATTTATCATCCAATGATACCAAATTCAATGTGTATTTCTTACCATCCACTTCAAAACCACCAGCATCGTTAATTTCATTGACGGCCATTTCGACACCATTCAATGTCCTTTTCCCATATAGCGCTGCTGCCCCGCTTAATGGACCGCTAAAACCAATGTTAACGACATTTTCACTTTTACCTTTACCGCCACTACTAGACACAGTGCTATCCCCTTTATTGCACCCAGTCAAAACAGTGATCATTAGCAGCATGAAGACAAATATTACTTTCAATTTTTTCATAAAAATCCCCCATTCAATTTTTCAGGCTCCAATATATGCTTTCCTTACTTCATCATTGGCTAATAAATCACTGGCTGTCCCTTGAACGACAATTTCCCCATTTCCAAAAACATATCCTTTATCTGCAATGCTAAGGGCAGCATTCGCGTTTTGTTCCGCAAGCAGGATCGTGATTCCTTCCCGGTTTATTTCTTCAATGACTTGAAACATCTGTTCGACAATAAGTGGAGCCAGTCCCACCGAAGGCTCATCAAGCATCAACAATTTGGGTTTCGACATCAAGGCCCTTCCAATTGCCAGCATTTGCTGTTGACCTCCGCTCAGGCTTCCCGCTTCATCATGATGCTTTTCTTTTAAAATCGGGAATAAATGATAGACGTATTCCAAGGAATCCTTGATCTCCGCCTTTTTCTTTCGATGCACATAGGCACCCATCCTCAGGTTTTCCTGGACGGTCATCTGTGGAAATAGTTTACGTCCCTCGGCACACTGGACTATTCCCTCCAGAACATTCTTATCCGGGGCACGGCCCCCTATGGGCATGCCCTGAAAATGAATTTCCCCCTTGGACAGCTTACTGATACCGCTTATGGAACGAAAAGTCGTGCTTTTCCCTGCCCCATTAGCTCCTAACAAAACTACGATTTCTCCCTTGGCAACTTCGATATTCACATGTTTTATCGCAGTGAAACTCCCATAATTCACGGCGACATCGGTTAACTTAAGCACTGGCACTACCTCCCAAATAGGCTTTAATCACCGCTTCATTTCCGCGGATCTCCTTAGGGGTGCCCTCGGCAATTTTTTCCCCGTAATTAAGGACCATGATTTGATCTGCCAAGTTCATGATCATATGCATTTTGTGCTCGATTAAACAAATGGTCAGTCCTGATCGATTTAATTTTTTAATCAGTTCTGTCAAACCTTCCGTTTCATCCGGGTTGATTCCCGCAGCAGGTTCATCGAGAAAGATAATTTCCGGTTCCGTTGCAAGGGCAAGGGCAATGGCTGTCCGTTTCTTTTCCTCCTGCGAGATGCTGGAGACCATTCTGTCAGCAGATTGCGTCAATCCAACAATATCAAGCACCTCCATTGCCTTATCCCTGCATGCCGCTTCCTCCCGTTTTAAACGGTTTGTTCTTAGAATGGCATCAACCAAATTGGATTTGGTACGCAGTCTATGCCCGACAATGACATTATCCAAGACGGTCGATTGATCAAAAAGGCTTGTCGTTTGAAAGGTCCTTGAAATTCCAAGCCCTGCAATTTCATTGGCAGGAAGTTTGGTGATATCTATCCCTTTAAAAAGGACCGTACCTGAAGTTGGGCGATGAAAGCCACTGATCAAGTTGAAAAAAGTTGATTTTCCTGCACCATTCGGTCCGATTATTGCATTGATTCTGCCTTTTTCAATCATAAAATCCACATTATTGACCGCCGCTAATCCGCCAAACCGCTTTGTCAAATTCCTCGTTTCGATAAGCAAACTCATCCCTCCTCCGCTTTCATGTGAATTTCGTTTCTCACCTTGGACCGCTTATTAACTTTTCGCTTGTTTTGCCAATCAAAGATGGCCCCTGAGATTCCGCGCGGATAAAAGATGATGATTATCGTAAGCAATGGTCCGAATATCAACATTCGATATTCTTGAAGGAATTGCAGATTCTGCGAAAGGATAACTAATAGTAATGTACCTACCAATGGACCTGAGAGTGTCCCGATTCCACCAACCAATAAATACATCAATAGATCGAACATTATGGCAGTTGATCCGATATCAGGTCCAATGAAGCGAATGAATGAAGCATACAAGGCACCTGCTAAACCTGCAAAGAATGTGGATAGGACAAATGCGGTTAACTTATTCTTCATTGTGGATATGCCTATCGTTTGTGCAAGGTCCTCGCTGTTCCTGATGGCCATATACGTCCTGCCGGTCAACGAGCGGATAATTCGATACACGATCAAAATCACTGCAAGCAGGAAAATGAGGACCAAATAATATTGTGATGCTGCAGTATCAAATGCGATTGGACCTATATTTCCAGGAGCAGGAATACCGATCAATCCCCTAACCCCTTCTGTAAGCCCCTCCCATTTATCGATGACCAGATATATGATGTAACCAACACATAGGGTATAAATCGCGAAAAAGTGTTCCTTTGTCCTCAACGCTATCAATCCGATTAAAAACCCAATTGCACATGTGATTAAACATGCCGTTACAAGTGCCAACCAAAAGTTCATTCCCGCTTTTACCGTCAGCAGCCCAAGTGAATATGCTCCAATGGCAAAAAATCCAGCATGTGCAAGTGAGAGATATCCAGTATATCCTGACAGTAAATTAATCCCATAAACAGCTATCGCCCAGATGAACGAAAGCGTCAGCATATGGAGATAATAGTCGTTTTGCGCGATAAAGGGGAATGAAAATGCAAAGATGATAAGAGCGATGATTCCATTTCTTTTCGTTAAGATCTTCACGCTACCTCTCCCCCTTGGCAAAAAGACCTGTTGGTTTCACGGTTAATATCACGACTAAAAGAATGAATGCGATGATGTCCTTATAATCATTTGAAATATAAGTTGCGCCCAGGCTCTCACTAAAACCTAGGATATATCCGCCTACGATCGCCCCCGGGATGCTCCCCATCCCGCCCAAGATGATAATGACGAATGCTTTTAGGATGACTAAATGCCCCATGCCGGGAAAAACAAGGTTAATCGGTGATGCAAGGGATGAAGCGATGGCAGCTAAACCACCCGATATCATGAAGGTCAGCATCGCGACTTTATTAATGTTGATTCCCACTAATGACGCACCTTCACGGCTTTGGGACATAGCTATTATCGTTGACCCGGTATAAGTTTTCTTAAGGAAAAGATAAAGTAAAACCATTACTGCGATAGCTGACACGATGATCAATAACCGCTGTAGTGTGAACGTCAAGCCCATGAAGTTGACGACTTGGCCGTATGGAGAAGTCATTGTATGGAAGTCTGCACCCCAGACAAATTGGGCAAAAGCTTCAAGAAAAAGGAGAATGCCGATTGCTGCTATCTTATCGTGCAATGGAGGTGCCTCCCTTAACAGACGAAACACGAAACGTTCCAAAAGGACTCCCAACAAACCAACAACGATAACGGATACAAACATGGCAATCCAGTAATTGACCCCATATAATGTCATCATTGACAACGTGATATATCCACCCAACATATATAGGGCACCGTGGGCAAAGTTCGGGATATGCAAAATTCCATATACTAGCGTCAATCCCAGGGCAACAAGACTATATACGCTGCCAATCGTCAAACCATTAAAAAGCTGCTGGATCAAAATATCCATTTACTTCCTCCCTGATAATTATTGAATTTCACTTTGCTCCTAGATTCATTCCCTGGCCCACATTCCTGTCCATATTTTGAAAGCACACTTCTGCGACGAAAAACACTTTCACTTATTCCTCACTGGCTCAACCTCTCGAGGAGGAGCAGTAACTCAATCATCGATCAATTAGATAGACACTGTTTATTTCCCTATTCTTTCCGCCTACAGATATAGCTTAGGAGTAGCGGATAACACCACTCGGGTTCTTGTTAGCGCTTTCATTTATAATGACTACTTATTTCAGTACATGCACCTAACGTTTTTAAGTCCTTATTCTTTCTGCCTAATGAATCCCAGGCGATACGATTATCTGAAATGCCTATGCTGTTTTTAGGGATAGCCACTGATTCCTTCTTCTCTGATTAACAGTTTCCCCACGGTAATCGTCTGGATCGTTCACCCCTTTCACCTCGCACTTTCTACAGGTTCTTCCGTAGATAGATTTAATTTCCTATTATGAATGCAAGTGCCGTGCCATAAGTAACACACTGTCCAACCGCCTATTCCCAGCAGTGTGAATTCATTATTGAATTGTAAAAACCAAATGTATGGGTTCCATATGGGTTATCCATCATTCACTTTTGACTGAAAAAATCATTTCTGAATCAGTAAAAGAATCAGAATGAAGAAATAAAAAGACAAGTATCTAAAAATACCCTTCACAACTACATTTATTTCTCGCAATAGGAGGTAATCATGCACAAAAAGCAACATTAAAAACGAAATTTTTTCGGGGGTAATTTTTGATATGAACAAAATATGTGGTAATTATCTATCTGTTGTTCTTGTAAAGAAGGCTCCTTACCAAGTTGAGGTAGTTTATTCATGAAAAGAATATTACTTCGTTATTCAGTAATGAGTTCTATGTTTCTTACTGATGTTGGTATCTCTGATGTGATGAAGTTAGAACTCAGTACTGTTCAATAGAAGCCCATGAGGTACGGAGACATTAAATTACAGTGCATATGGGGGGAGATTAAGTATTGAGCATCTCAAAATTCCAAGTTGAACGTTTCTTGAGTATATACAAGGGTTGCCAAAGACAAATATTGGTTGGAGACTACTTATTGAAAAAAGAAGGTGATTTCATGATTGTATATATTCTGGATAATTTAAAACCCTACCTTGATCTTGCTAACACAATAATATTTTTCCTTATTTATTTGAATATTAGAAAAAAGTAAATAACAATCTTTAATAAGGCAATTCCCCCCATCCCGTCTACTAGATAGCAAGTCACCCATCTTATTAGATGGATAAAACTACATTTCTTTCATCTGCGATGGATCTATAAAATTTTTCCCCTTCCAAGTACTTAACTCCATGTAATTTTTCGCCTATCCGGTATTTAGTCAAAAAAAATGCACCTCCCATTGTTGGATGGTGTCCAACAATGGGAGGTGCATTTCATACTTACCTATTCTTTTCCACTGACCTTCAATCGATATTTTTTAAGTTTCCGCACAATTGTTGCCTGGCTGGAATCAAGGGCTTCTGCGATTTCATATGTAGTTTGGTAGGTTTGAGCCGCTTTCGTCAGGATTTCCTTTTCGGCTCTTTCCACCGCTTCCTTTAAAGTTAGGGAAGAATTACGGTTGGGCTGATTCCGATTTTCCGGCTGATATTCTTCTGGAAGGTCGTTAATCGATAATAAATGATTATCCGTCAGTACGACGAGCCTTTCCACTATATTAATCAATTCACGGACATTTCCTGGCCAATCATGTTGATAAAAGTATTCCTTCAGCCTCGAATCTATTTCTTTTGAGAATTTATATTGTTCGTTTGCCTTTGTTAAAAATAGGTCAATCAATGCCAAGATATCTTCTCTTCTTTCCCTTAGGGGAGGAATCGTAATCGGAATGACATTCAGCCTATAAAAGAGGTCTTCACGAAAATCGCCCGATTTGACCATTTCCGATAGATTCCGGTTCGTGGCTGCGATTATGCGAACATCGATTTTCTTTGGCTTTGTACCTCCGATTCTTTGAATCTCCCTTTCCTGAAGGGCCCGAAGCAGCTTCACTTGAAGTTGCAGGGGAAGCTCACCGACTTCATCCAAGAACAAGATCCCACTTTCCGCCAGCTCAAACATCCCTGGTTTACCTTTTTGATTGGCACCGGTAAATGCCCCTCCTTCATATCCAAAGAGCTCGGATTCCAATAAATCAGCAGGAATTGCCCCACAATTTATTTTGATGAAATCTCCTTTTTTAGATCGGATGCTCCGATTATAAATATTACGGGCAAGGACATCTTTTCCAACGCCCGTTTCTCCTAAAATGAGTACGGTCGCATCAATATCCGATATTCTTTCAGCAATCTCATAAATCATTTTCATCTTATCACTGACGAATACGACGCCATCCTGGCTTGTTATCTTCCGCAGTTTTTCTATTTCCTGCTTATATTGATTATTCAATTCATTAACTTTCGTCAACTCATGCATCAGTTCATTTAAATCTGATAAATCTCTTATATTCGTAACGACTTGCTCTATTTCCCCTGCCGCATTAAAAACGGGACTTCCTGTAATCAATGTTTCTTTTCCAGCAAAATTATCCTGTACGACTGATACCGTTCGTCTCAGCTTCACTACCTTATGCGTCACCGAAGCATTCAGGATGCCGCGCTTAATCAATTGGTCCACCGACTTGCCTATATAATACTCTTTTGGAATGCCAGTGATCCGTTCAATTGCCGAATTGGTATAAAGGGTGATTCCATCTTGATCGGTGATGTATATCCCATCATAGGAATTTTCGATAATGGCATCCAGAGCGCGATTCAACTTATCCGTTTCATGAGCATCAATCAATAAATCATCCAAAAATTGTGTTTCTCTGCCTATATATAGAATATTGTCAGTATCCATTTGTTTCATCAATAAAAATAAATACCGTTTATCACGCAGCCTTGCAGCTGCAAGCCTTTTATTATCGAGAAATTGCCACTCATCGAATTGTTTGGTTAATATTTTATTACCATTCTGACCTAACAATTGATTAAAATAATAGCCCCAATCCTTTATCCGGTTTGCAGAATCCACGACTAGTGCAGGAAAGGTCCACTCTTTGAGCAAATTAAACTGAGAATCCTGTTTCACTTGATTCAATACTATTCACCGCCGCAAAAAGAATTCTTTTTAAGTACAATTCTGGATAAAATTCGAAATCCCTTTAAAATTGTCGAATTTCGTTCCTAAAAAAAGTAGTGATGAAATAACTTTCATCACTACTTTCCCTTAGTAGGCCTTAAAAATAACCTCTCCACTGATCGCTTCCTTACCTGACTGGTTAGTGGCCGCTACATTGAAAAAATATCTATCCCCACTTTTTTCTTTTAGATCGGCTTGAAGAGTTATGACATCATTCAAGAAAACCATACCTTTGAAACGAATCTTGTATTCTTCGATAAATCCGATTTCATAAAGATTACTGAAAATCTTTGCGAGGTTTCCCATCGTCCACATTCCATGTGCGATGATACCGGGAAGACCAGCATTTTTTGCTTCCTCATCAATCGTATGAATGGGATTAAAATCACCTGATGCACCAGCGTACTTAATGAGATCCAAACGCGTTACAGGTTCAAGCTCAATTGAATGTAACGAGTCACCAATATGAAGTTCGGTTAATGTCGTCACTTACTCATCACCATCCTTCTGATCGTTTCATTGATAATGACAAGCTGTTCAGCAGTGAAGACAATTTCCCCATCCGCATCCGTCCCATAATTTTTAAAGGCTAGAAATCCCATTTCCCCTTGTTTTCCCTTTTTCTCATAATAGTCTTTCACTTCCGTATAACAGGTGATTTCTTCCCCTACCTTCAGCGGCCTGTTGTAGCGATATATCTGCTCGCCGTGAATCAACCCTTTATTCGGGAGGTTTAAGCTTTCGATCGACCCAAAATCAAAAACCCTTGGGAAAGTTGGTGGTGCGATATTCGTTCCATACCTTGATTGCCTGCCTATTTCTTCATCGATGAAAATCGGGTGGGGATCACCAATCGATAATGCGAATTTTTTAACGGCACTCCGTTCAACCATATTTTTAACGGGTTTGGATCGTTTTCCAATACTTTCGTTGAACATAACATCCCGCCTTTTCCCTTAATTTTTTGGACCGCCTGCGACATATAAAACCTGTCCACTAATGAATGAGGATGCTTCATCAGCAAAGAATGCAACAGCATGAGCAATATCACTTGGCAAACCGCTTCTAGCAACAGGAATACTGTTTGCCCTATCCTGGATGAATTGTTCAAAACTCACTCCCACCCGCCTGGCTGTTTCTTTCGTCATTTCGGTTTCGATAAAACCTGGTGCGACCGAATTAGCCGTTATTCCATATTTTCCAAGTTCGATCGCTAGTGTTTTTGTTAACCCCTGAAGCCCGGCTTTTGCAGCTGAATAATTAGCCTGCCCACGATTCCCAAGGGCGGAGGTGGATGATATATTGATGATTCTTCCGTATTTATTTGCAACCATATGCTTCTGGGCGGAACGTACTGCATTGAAGGTACCCTTTAAATGCACATCCATCACCGTTTGCCAATCTGAATCGGTCATTTTAAAAAGTAGATTATCTCGGATGACCCCCGCATTATTCACGAGGATATCAAGGGAGCCGAATGTGTCGGCTATTTCTCTAATGGATGCTTCCACTTCTTCGGAATTGACCACATTGGCCACTTTTGTAAAAATGGTGTAACCCTTATCCCTTAATTCATTTCCTGTTGATGTCAAAACCTCTTCGTTGATATCGATAATGGCTACATTTGCGCCTTCGCTTGCAAATAGTTCGACGATCGCCAGGCCAATCCCTCTGCTTCCACCCGTAACTAAAGCCGTTTTCCCTGTAAATCTCCCTGTCATAATCGTTTCCTCCTAATCTATTATAAGAATTGTCCTAATTTAACATGTCCCTTAATCAAATTTCGGGAAATGATCATCCGCTGTATTTCATCCGTGCCATCATAAATCCTCCAAAGCCTAGCCTCACGGTACCAACGTTCAATAGGAAGCTCCTTCGTATAACCCATGCCACCGTGTATCTGCAATACGCGATCAACGACCCGATTCCCCATATTCGCTCCATAGAGTTTAGCCATTGAAGCTAAATGGCGATTGTCTTCTCCATTATCAAGTGTGAAAGCTGCATTCAAAACAAGCCATCTTGCAGCTTCGATTTCTACAGCCGAATCAGCAATCTGCCATTGAATGGCCTGTCGCTCAGCAATCGGTTTACCGAATGTAACACGTTCTTTAGCGTATTCTATAGCCATTTGCAGCAATCTTTCTGCAGAACCGACAGCGCGCGCCCCCACAATCCATCTTGCAAACCCAATCCATTCCAAGCCTAGTTTATAACCGCCATGCACTTCCCCTAAAATGTTTTCTTCAGGTACCCTGACATTATCAAAAACCAAACCGGCCGGTCCCCATTCTCCCATCGTATTGATATATTCTGATCTCCAGCCCATATCACGGTCTACAATGAAACAAGTTACCCCTTCCGTTCCGGTTGCTTGATGACTTTCTTTGTCGGTTACAGCAATGACCATGACGAAATCGGCATCGTTTCCTCCTGTAATGAAAGTTTTTTCCCCGTTAAGCACCCATTCGTTCCCTTCTTTTACTGCCGTCATTTTAATATTTCGCGTATCGGACCCTGCTCCCGGCTCCGTCATGGCAAAACAGGACTTTTTCTCCCCGTTAATCGTAGGGATCAGATATTTCTTTTTCTGTTCTTCATTACCATAATAAAGAATATTGTCCGCCGAACCTCCAAAGCTGAATGGTACAAACGTTTTTGATACTTCCATCAAGACAATGGCCATCATAAGCTGTCCTAAGTCTGCCCCACCAAATTCCTCCGGAGTATTGATGCCCCAAAACCCAGCTTTTTTTGCTTTTTCCTGTAATTCTTTTAATGTCCCCTCTGGTAAACTAGGTTTTCCAGCCATTTCATTCCGTAGTACTTCATTTTCCAAGGGAATCAATTCATTTTCCACAAACTTGCGTATTGTTTTTTGTACCATTTTTTGTTCATCCGATAATCGTAAATCCATTTTAACCCCTCCACTTTCCAATTAGACTAGTTTTGATATTTTCTCTTCAATTGCCCAGTAATGATATTTTTTTGGATTTCGGATGTGCCTTCATATATTCTAGTGATTCGGGCATCCCGATAGAAACGTTCAACTGGATAATCCTTCATGTATCCCATCCCGCCATGAATCTGAACGGCCTTATCAGCGACACGATTATATACTTCTGAACCATACAACTTAAGCATTGCCGCTTCTTTAATGATTTTTTCTTTCTGATCGACCATCCATGCGACACGGTATGTGAATGAGCGAAGTGCTTCTATTTCCATTGCCATCTCGGCAATCATATGAGATACGGCTTGATGATCAATGATAGGAACATCGAATTGTTCACGTTCGGTGGCATATTTAGTAGATAGATCCAGCAGGTATTGACAGGACCCCAAATTTCGTGCCGCAAGGCCTGCCCGGCCATTTGCAAGGATTTTCAATGCATTTACATACCCTTGACCAACGTCCCCCAGTACATTTTCAGCCGGAACCTCGCAATCTTCAAAAACCAATTCGGCCGAATGTGAGCCTCGTAGTCCCATTTTCCTTTCCAGGCTACCAACTCTAAAACCAGGAAAATCCTTTTCTACTATGAATGAAGTGATTCCTTTTGCCCCTTTATCTTTGTCCGTTACGGCCATAACTGTAAAAATATCCGCTACATCTGCATTCGTTATATAATGCTTAGTCCCATTTAGGATATACTTATCGCCACTTTTGACAGCCGTCATTTTGAGATTCGTCGCATGGGACCCCGCTGCAGGCTCAGTTAAAGCAAATGCGCCAATTTTATTACCGCTTGCCATATCTGGAAGATACTTTTCCTTTTGCATTTCATTGCCCATTTCAACTATCCCTACTGTCCCTATACCTGTGTGGGCCCCAATCAGAGTGGTATATCCATTATGTGTTTTGCCGATTTCCTCATATAAAGCACATTTCCCTACCATTCCGATTCCGAGCCCACCATAATTTTCCGGGATACTAAGTCCGAATAACCCGATTTCCTTCGATAAATTAATGATCGATTCCGGGATATGATCTTCATCCTCTATCTGCATGGAAAAAGGATCGATTTGCTCTTCGATAAACTGTCTTATATTTTCTTTTAATAGCAGGATGTCTTCATCTAAGCGAAAGTCCATTTTCATTCCCCTTTATCCGCGAATTGATTGTTAACGCTTTCATATTTTATCCGAATAAGCGATATGTTTTTCTTGAAGCTTGCGTTTCAAGATTTTACCGACCGCTGTCTTCGGAAGTTCACTTTCAAATGTGATTATTTTTGGGACTTTAAAGGCAGCGAGCTGTTTTCGGCAATAATCTTTCAACTCGTTTTCAGTTATCCTTTCACTTGGCTTTAAAACTACCGCAGCATGTACCGTTTCACCGCGATATTGATCGGGAACGCCAAAGACGGCAGCTTCAAGAACCTTATGATGGCTGTAGAGAATATCTTCAATTTCAATTGGATAAATATTGAATCCGCCTGCGATGATCATTTCTTTCTTGCGTCCCACAATGTAAAAGAAGCCATCTTCATCCATCTTGGCAATGTCACCGGTATGAAGCCATCCGTTTTGAATCGTATTTCGCGTCTCTTCAGGCATGCCCCAATAGCCTTTCATTACCTGTGGACCCTTTATGACCAATTCACCTGGTGTATCAACCAAGAGGGATGGTTCTCCTGTAATACTGTCAATTATGGCGGCATCAGTATTCTGTAAAGGAATCCCGATACTTCCAGATTTCTGGAGACCGCTAACTGGATTTCGGTGAGTGACTGGTGACGCCTCGGACAGGCCATAGCCCTCTGCAATCTTTGTTCCACTCAATTCGTTAAACCTTGACAATACATTCAATGGCAATGGTGACGAACCTGAAACGCAAGATTTCAATGTATGCAAATCAAATGGTTGGGACTGGTAATATTGTAATAAAGCAATATACATCGTTGGTACCCCTGGAAAAATGGTCGGTTTAAGTTTATTGATAATATCGACGATTTCCGTCACCTCAAACCGGGATACAAGAATTAATTCTCCACCATTATAAAATGTCAGGTTCATCCCTGAAGTCATCCCGTAAACATGAAATAATGGGGAAACTCCAAGTACCCTTTCCTTCCCCTTTTGAGTATTTATTCTTGAAGCAGCTGCACTTTGCAGCGTATTCGCAACGATATTACCATGGGTTAGCATCGCCCCTTTAGAACGCCCTGTCGTTCCTCCTGTATATTGGAGAACGGCGACATCTTCGGAGGGTTCAATCCGCACTGTGAAATCCGCCTCTGTTACTGATAGCAGCTTTTTTATCATTTCACATTTACCTTTTTCCAGAGACACACACAACATCTTTTCAACATCGGTTTCAGCCATTACGGCTTCAACTATTGGCAATAATTCGTCGAGCACAATGATGAGCCTTGCACCTGAGTCTTTCAGGACATGTATTAATTCGTTTTGCTTATACATCGGATTGATTTGGACAACTATTGCTCCATTCAAAAGAGTTCCGAAAAAACCAATCGGATATTGGGGACAATTAGGAAGCATAAGAGCCACACGATCCCCCTTTTTAATCCCTTCATCAGCAAGCAAGCGGGCACATTTTTTCACTAAGTTCCCTAACTCTGAATATGTATACCTTTGCTCCATGAACGTAACCGCTGTTTTATCCGAATATTGTTCGACTGATTGATAAAATAGTTCTGTTAAAGACATTTCAGGAATATCAATCTCCAGTGGATTTCCGGGCGGGATATGCTTTTTCCAAGGTCTATCCATTGGTCCTCCCCTTTCTTCATTCAAAAAATAAAGAAGTCATACTAACAATATGCAAGGAGTGTGCCAAAAATAAATCGTTATGTTATGTAGATTCTGTTAATATTAAAATTCAAAATTGAATTATTTGTTGTCCCATTAGAAATATATGGCTCGCAATGCTAGGATTTAAAATTGACTCAATAAGTCATTTTTGACTTAAAAGGTTACTCTCGTAAAAGGACTCAACCTGTAATGGGGATATGCGGGGATTATTTTCTTATAGGACTGTTCTTTTGTGAAAAAAATAAAAAGGGATGCTGATTATGATCAGCATCCCTATAAAAAAATGATTCACTGCTCTATGGCGGAGTCATCTTCCAATGATATCTTCCACAGTTCTTTCGCTTTTCCACTAACCGTTTCATCAAAAACAAATGATCCATTCGTGTATCGATCATGATTCTTTAATGAAGCGGCGTGGATCGTTTCAATGGTTCCCTTTTCAGAAAGAATGAATAGACTATCAGTTTTGTTGATGGTATCAAATCCAATGACCCTATGAGGATTCGATTTCAATTCCCTCAAGACCACGACACCGCGTTTTGCCCGGCTCGTTTTCTCAAACTCGGTTAATTTCATTTTCTTGATGGCTCCGCGCTGGGTAACGATAAGGATTGATTCTTTACTATCCTTGGCTAAAACCTTACCGCCAATGACATAGTCATCCTCTTTCAAATTAATCCCTTTGACTCCTGCTGCCCGGACACCTACAACACTTACTTCTTCTTCATCAAACCATAAACCATAGCCATTATGCGTGACTAGGAAAAGGTCTGCCTGTCCATCGGTATGATGGACATCGACCAGTTCATCATCACCTTTTAAATTGACACCGACCAGTGGTTTTGAATGTCTCTGGGCTTTGTAGGAAGCTATTTCAGTCTTTTTCACCATACCATTTTTAGTGATGAACACTAAGAATTGCGGCAGGGTGAAATCTTTGATAGGAATCGCTTTTATGATTTGTTCTTCCCTGTCGATAGGTATGATGTTCGCGATATGCTGACCGGTTTCCTTCCAACGAATATCAGGAAGCTGATGAACTGGACAATAGAGGAAGTTTCCTTTTGATGTGAACAGTAACAGGACATCTGTCGTATTCATCTCCAGCCTCTGGAGCAGGCGATCGGAATCCTTCATGCCAAAATCAAGACCGCCTGATGCTGCATAAGACCGTAATGAAGTCCGTTTGACATAGCCTTCTTTCGTCACGGTCACCATCACATCTTCACTCGCAATCAAGACTTCAAGATTAATTTTGATTTCTTCAATTTCTTTTTCGATTTTGGAACGCCGGCCGTCATCAAAACCTTTTTTAATGAATCGAAGTTCTTTTTTTATAACTTGAAAAAGAACTTTTTCACTGCCAAGAATCTTGGTCAATTCCTCAATTTTGTTCTTCAATTCCGCTGCCTCTGCTTCAAGCGCTGTAATATCCGTATTTGTCAGCCTATATAACTGTAAGGAGACAATGGCTTCAGCTTGAGCTTCTGTAAATGCGAAATTAGCGATGAGATTATCTTTGGCATTCCGTTTATCTTTAGAGGCACGGATTACAGCGATGACTTCATCCAATATAGATAAAGCCTTCACTAAACCATCGACAATATGTGCCCTGTCATGAGCTTTTTGCAACTCATAACGGGAGCGGTTCACGATTACCTCTTTACGGTGATCGATATAAGCATCTAGCATTTTTGGCAGGCTCATCAATGTCGGCCGCTTTTTATAAATCGCGACCATATTAAAATTGTAAGCAATTTGAAGATCGGAATTTTTATATAAATAATGCAGGACGCCATTGGCATCCGCTTCCTTTTTCAGTTCAATGACGATACGCAGTCCTGTACGGTCCGTTTCATCCCTTACTTCAGCGATACCTTCCACTTTCCGGTCAAGACGGAACTCATCCATTTTCTTGACAAGGTTCGCTTTATTGACTTCATAAGGGATTTCAGTGATGACGATTTGCTGTTTGCCGCCGCGAATCGTTTCAACTTCCGCCAACCCGCGAATGATTATTTTCCCTTTACCTGTTTCATAGGCTTTACGAATGCCTTCAATTCCTTGAATGATACCGCCTGTAGGGAAATCCGGCCCCTTAATGACCGTCATTAAGTCAGCGACTGTCGCTTCAGGCTTATCGATTCGCATTATGGCAGCATCAATGACTTCACCTATTTGATGTGGCGGGATTTCAGTGGCATAACCGGCAGAAATTCCTGTGGATCCGTTTACAAGCAAGTTAGGAAACATCGCTGGCAAAACAATAGGTTCTTCCGAAGTATCATCGAAGTTCGGTACAAAATCGACCGTCCTTTTTTCAATATCTCGTAACATCTCGGAGGCAATCGATGATAGCCTTGCTTCTGTATACCTCATCGCAGCAGGCGGATCACCATCAATACTACCGTTGTTTCCGTGCATTTGAACCATGACCTTTCGCAGCTTCCAGTCTTGGCTCATCCGGACCATTGCCTCATAAACAGATGAATCGCCATGAGGATGATAGTTACCAATTACATTACCGACCGTTTTTGCAGATTTCCTAAATCCTTTTTCCTGTGTATTTCCTTCTACATGCATCGCATACAATATCCTGCGCTGAACTGGCTTTAATCCGTCCCTTGCATCCGGCAGTGCCCGATCCTGGATAATATATTTACTATAACGCCCGAAGCGGTCCCCAATTACCTCTTCTAGCGGCAAATCTCGAAACGTTTCTTCAAATACCATCGTTATTGACCTCCTCTTCAATCGACATATTTTCATTATCTAAAATATTCGATTCCTCTTCGAGACCAAAAGCGACATTGGCTTCAATCCATTTACGGCGCGGTTCGACCTTATCTCCCATCAACGTTGTCACTCGTCTTTCTGCACGGGCACCGTCATCGATCTTCACACGTATCAATGTCCTAGTTTCCGGGTTCATGGTGGTATCCCATAATTGATCGGCATTCATCTCACCCAGCCCTTTATAGCGCTGAATCATATAGCCTTTCCCTACCTTGTCTATCGCTCCCTGAAGTTCCTCGTCGCTCCAAGCATATTCAATGACTTCTTTCTTCCCGGTCCCTTTACTCACTTTATATAAAGGGGGCAAGGCAATGTAAACCTTTCCTGCCTCTATCAACGGCTTCATATAGCGATAAAAGAAAGTCAGCAGCAGCACTTGGATATGGGCACCATCCGTATCGGCATCAGTCATGATGATAACTTTATCATAGTTGGTGTCCGGCGTATTGAACTCCGCCCCGACACCTCCACCGATAGCATGGATGATCGTATTTATTTCCTCGTTTTTAAAAATATCCGCTAGTTTTGCCTTTTCCGTATTGATAACTTTACCCCGTAATGGCAGTACTGCTTGGAATCGGCGATCGCGCCCTTGTTTTGCGGATCCTCCAGCAGAGTCCCCTTCCACGAGATATAATTCATTCCGTTCGGGATTTTTCGATTGAGCTGGTGTCAATTTCCCTGAAAGGATGGCGTCAGATTTTTTCCGTTTCTTTCCGCTTCTTGCATCTTCACGGGCTTTGCGCGCAGCTTCCCGGGCCTGGAACGCTTTAATCGCTTTTTTAACCAATAGTGTACTCGTGGTCGGATCTTCTTCAAAAAAGTAGGCTAAGTGCTCTGACACGATGGAATCGACTGCAGAACGGGCTTCACTAGTTCCAAGCTTGCTCTTGGTTTGTCCTTCGAATTGAAGAAGTTCTTCTGGGATACGAACAGAAATTATTGAAGACAAGCCTTCACGTATATCGGTACCTTCGAGGTTTTTATCTTTTTCCTTCAATAGCCCCATTTTTCTGGCATAATCATTAAATGCCCGTGTCATGGCCGTTTTTGCGCCAATCTCATGGGTGCCGCCGTCTTTTGTTCGAACGTTATTTACAAAGCTTAAAATATTTTCTGAATACCCATCGTTGAATTGAAAGGCGAGATCGACTTCTATCCCATTTTGTTCCCCTTCTAAGCTGACTACACTATGGAGGGTCTCTTTTTCCTCATTTAAGTAATCCACAAACGCTTCAATTCCATTTTCATAGTGAAAAGTTTCATTATGATCGTTTCGTTCATCCGTCAAATCTATCTTCATGCCTTTTAAAAGAAAAGCTGATTCGCGAAGACGCTCACATAGGATATCATAATTGAACGTTGTCACCGAAAATATTTTTGGATCGGGCTTGAAGTGGATTTTGGTACCAGCTTGATTGGTTTTACCGATTTTCTCCAGGGTGGTTTCCGGCTTGCCGCCATTGAAAAAACGTTGTTCGTAGATGAACCCGTCCCTTTTGATCGTCACGACAAGCCATTCAGACAACGCGTTAACGACCGAAGCACCAACCCCATGAAGGCCTCCACTCGTTTTATAACCGCCTTGTCCAAATTTCCCCCCGGCATGAAGAATCGTCAAAATGACTTCAGGCGTCGGTTTACCCAATTTATGCATACCGGTAGGCATTCCACGGCCTTTATCTGACACACTTACACTGTTATCTTTATGTATTTTCACACTAATTTGGTCTCCATATCCAGCCAAAGCCTCATCTACGGAGTTATCGACAATCTCGTACACTAAATGATGAAGTCCGCGTGCATCAGTACTGCCGATATACATACCGGGACGTTTTCTGACCGCTTCGAGTCCTTCCAGTACCTGAATTGCATCATCATTGTACTCGATTGTTTTTACTTTCTTTGCCACAGAAATTCCCCTTTCCTTACTAAACACAATTTCCGGGCCAAATCATACTGCAATGAAATGACTCACTAGCTTAACAAATTCATTCATACGTTAATATCATATAAAAAGTATAATACTTTCACGAACAAAGAACAAGTGTTCTATTTTTTTCGTCCCTTTTATTAGCGTTAGCACCTTTGTTTGGAACTGGTCACTTTTTTGAAAACGTATCATAGCTACCTTTCTAATTGTAGCGGTAAATTTTCATTTGGCAAATATACTTTTACTATTTTAATCAAATTAAGCTTAAATGGCTTAAATTTGCCCTGAAGCTCAATCCCCACTATTTCTCTGGTTGAGACACTGCCATCCTTAAAAAAGAGCGGAAGTTCCGCTCTTTTCATTTTACTTAGTAAGGGCGTGTTCGACTTTAATGCATCGATTCATGATGACAGTATATCCTTTTTCTTTTAAAAAATTATAGGCTTCTTCATTTTCCACCCCTAGCTGTGCCCAAAAGATATCAGCATCGATTTCTGCAAATTCCTTAGCAATCTCTGGAAGGAACTCTGAACGGCGGAAAACATTGACGATATCAATGTGCCCTTCAATATCTTTCAGGGCTTTTACAGCCTTGACACCTAGCACTTCAGATACAGCAGGGTTTACCGGGATGATTTCATAACCGCTTTCCTGCATGGCCTTTGATACCATATAAGAAGTTCGCTCAGGGTTATTTGATAAACCAACGACAGCGATGCGCTTTGATTTTTTCAACATCTGACCCATTTCTTCTCTGCTTGGATTCTCCATCATTCTTTTCAATCCCCTTTATAATAAAGTGTAATATTTGCATATAGAATATTCCTTAACACGGGTATTATTTAAGAGAAAAGCTGTTTATTACCTTTATTAAGAAAGACCATTATACAAGAAAGAATATGTTTCGAAAAGGTGTGACCCACTTAACTTAACTTATCTTAACTGTCTTTCTGTTCATACAGACTACCACGTATTGTAATAATTTATACAAAGAGGCTTCCATCAATTTATATTCACGAAAATAAGGAAGCGTAAACCTTTAACCCTTCATGAACTTAACGTATATCAAAAGATATAAGATCATCAAGGAAAATTCATTTTTTCAGTGGATTTTTTTTTGGACAGCCGTACCATTTTGTCACGAAAATGTTACAATAAGAGAAGCTTAACAGGTATTTTAAGGCTGTTTTTAGCTATTTCTACACGTTTATTTTTGAAAAAAGGAATAATCAGCTTCTTAAACGTGATAAAAAAGAAGATTTTTCTTTAAAGAAAGGGTCATAGAATGTTTACATTTATCACTCTACTGTCAGCCTACCTGATCGGTTCGATTCCTTCCGGTTTAATAATAGGTAAAACCTTTTACAAAATCGACATTCGGGAGCATGGCAGTAAAAATCTAGGCGGCACAAATACCTTCAGGACACTAGGTGTCAAAGCAGGGCTTACCGTTACCATCATGGATATACTTAAGGGTACCCTAGCAACGTTTCTTCCGTACTTGTTAGGCGTGGAAATGCATTTATTGCTAGCCGGCGTTTTTGCAGTCATCGGTCATATGTTTCCCATTT
Organism: Peribacillus sp. ACCC06369; assembly: GCF_030348945.1. NCBI lineage: Bacteria > Bacillati > Bacillota > Bacilli > Caryophanales > Bacillaceae > Peribacillus > Peribacillus sp. ACCC06369. Next base: position 2,318,221 of record NZ_JAUCEN010000002.1, on the reverse strand, counting down.
TCGCTAACTTTCGTGGCGGGAAAGCGGTGGCAACTTCAGCTGGTGTCATTCTTGCTTATGAACCATTGTTTTTTGTCTTTGCCGTTATCATATTCTTTATATCCTTATACATATCCAAATATGTCTCGCTTTCTTCCATGATTGCTTCTCTACTTGCTCTCATCTACAGTTTAGTGTTTCATGCCGGGGATTGGCCGCTTATTATTGTAATCGGTATATTAACGATTTTCATTTTTTACCGGCATCGTGCAAACATCAAGCGGATTATCAATAAAACTGAACCAAAAGTAAAATGGTTGTAAGAGGATCATAATGTCCATCGAAATAAGCCCTTATACACGGGCTTATTTCCATTCTACAGTTGATTTGCCGTGTTATTCAGTATACTGGCATGCCCTGACACCTTTTCCGTAGAGTTTCCGATTTCCTGGATGACTGATACTAATTCCTGAATTGTCCTTTCCATTTCATTTGAATCCGTTATATTCCCTTCGATCACTCCGATTATTTCATTGAAGGCCTTTTCGGTTAACTCAGATTCTTCCTCTCCTGCTTGAACGACCGCCTTGACCCTTTGGACTGATTCAACAACTTCTTTCATATATTCACCGGAAGTATGGACGATTGCATCTATTTCAGTGATTGAAGTTTTAGTCTGTTCAGCAAGCTTCCTGACTTCATTCGCAACAACTGCAAATCCTTTACCATGTTCACCTGCACGTGCTGCCTCGATGGCTGAGTTCAATGAGAGTAAATTTGTCTGGTCGGCTATCCCCTGTACAAGCTTTACAAACTCGGTAATGGTTAGGAAGGATTGGTTTAACAAACCGATGTTTTCATCAACATTTTTCATGAATATAACAAGGTTTTGTATCTTTTCCGTCATGATCTGCATACGATCCTGACCCTCTTCAGCTATCGTTCTTGAACGAAGTGATAGATTAGCACGCATTACGATCTGCGCTTTGACAAAATGCCCATTTTCTATCAATTGTTTAACGGATACATCCGTTTCTTTACTTAATAATAGTACTTCTTCACTAATCAATGAGATTTTCTTTTTCACTTCCTCCTTGATTTCTTTGTATTTATTTTCCCTTGCTTTTAAATTTTCCGCTTCATAGGCTTCAATGACTAACTGCTGTTCGAGATTGAGTATTTTTCCTATCGCTGATATCAATGCACGCTGCTCTTCTTCATTCTTGGTTTGCTCAAAGACAATCTTTTGCAAAAAATTCTGTACATTTTGAAAACCGGATGAATACCAACGTGGCTCTAATCCAATTCGATAATGAGTCTTCGCCACCTTCGTTCGCAATGCAACAAATTCATCGTCGATCACACCATTGAATAATGATAGCATATGAGAAATTAACGTTTTTCTCAATTTTTCCACTGTACTGTGCTCCGTGATTATCCCTTTCAATTCCGGAACTTGCAGAATCGTTTGGTAAAAGGAATCCACAACACTTTCGACCTTAGGTTCGATTGCCTCCCTAAAAGCATGAATCAGCTTTAAATCGAATTCTTTTAAATCAATGATATTTACCTGAAGTCTCACCTGTTCACTGCTTACATCCAATACACCATCCGTCTCTTTTGCTTTTTGCAGCCAGATTGCTTTTTCCGGCTTAGCTTTCATGAAAATCCCCATTTCCTAATCCCCCTGATCATGTAATTCGCAATAAGGCCAATCTTAACCATCAAATCAACATGAATCTTTGTACCCGTTTTATTGAAATTAAATAAAAATGCATGAATTACAAATGGTATTTATAGTCCATCCGGACTACCACTTATCCTATTCTGCCTTCAACCACACTCTATGTCAAGGTAAAATATACTGAAAATTCTTACGATAACTTCCATTCATATGTAAAGCATGGATTTTATTTGATCGAGAAATGGTCAAGTAAGGATTGTATAATTGTAGAACAAAGGCTACACTGGAACTAGCTAATAACCATCGATAGGAGAAAGTGCCATGAAGCCATTGCAAATATCACCGGAAACGGCATTAAAGTTATCCAAGTCGCTTAACTTGCCTTTAGAGCAAATCATGCATATGCCTACCCCAATCTTGCTGAGAAAGCTTGCAGAAGCTGAAGCAAAAGAAAATACAAAATAGCTGCAGGAATCTGCAGCTATTTTTGTGTGTCCATATGTTTTGGACGACCTTACTGATTAGTTATTGAAATCCGTTCCATTCCTTCCATTGACCTTGAAACTGGGTAACACCAAATTTCGTCGGATAATAGTATTTCCTTTTCGATCCTTCTAAAGAATCCCACAAGTCTTTTTAATTTCTCTTTCTCTTCCCGCCTTTTTAAAGCTGGGTAAAGCATCCCTTCTTTATAATGTAAATAACCATCACTTAATAACTGTTTGAGCTTTACAATCATCTCATACCCTTACATATCCTTTTAGGCTAATAATGATAATAATGAAAGCAACACCATATCCCTACTCCCTTTTAACAGCTCCGTTTTCCGCAAATCAGCAGCATTCTCTATATAAGGTAATTAAATAGATGGTATTATCGCTATATCTTCATACCATATAGTTTTTCGGTTTTATCCTTTTTATATGATATATATCTTCCTTAACTCATTAATTGTACCTATATTCTGAGTACTCCTATGCCACTTTTTGATATATAGCTTACTAATCAGCAAAAAAACCGCACATGGGCGGTTTTCAAATGGTGAGAGTCAATTCTTTTGCCAAATCAGGCAAAGGCTTCTTTTTGACGGATATTAAGTGTTCATTTTCATAGATACAGGCAAATTCCAGTGGTGGGTCATCCTGTAAAATATCTTTTAGATAATACTTTATATTGGACACCACTTCATCTGCCTCCATAACCCATTGATATGGCTTCCAGGCAAGTTCTCCTTCATCACAGGCATCAAGCACGCCCCCGGCATCTTCAGCTCGGTAAACATACATTCCACCCGTTTGATTCCATGTCACAATCCCTCGAAAGGCCAACCCCTTGACCTTCAATCCAGTTTCTTCAAGAATTTCGCGCTCCATCGATTCATCGATGGTTTCACCTTGTTCTAATTTCCCACCTACTCCATTCCATTTATGCCTATTCGGATTCTTTTTGCGAAATAGCATCAACACTTCAACTTCGTTGGATATTTTTCGAGTTATGAAACAAATATTATATATGATCTCCATAGTTGTTTCCTTTCTAAAACGCACATTATTCGCATCTACTTCATAATTACTTTATACTTAAATAACGAACCTCAGGAAGGAGAATTTTATGAAACTTACCATTTCCGATCAAGCAGCTAAGTGGTATATTGATGAACTGGGGCTTCAAGAAGGCTCTCATTTGCGCTTTTATGTAAGATATGGTGGACATAGTTCCGTCCAAAGCGGCTTTTCATTAGGTATCATGCAAGAAGAACCAGAAACTACAGGAGCCGTAACAACATTGAATAAGATTAATTTCTATGTAGAAGAGAAAGATATCTGGTACTTTGATGGCCATGATTTAATTATTACCTTTAACGAAAAACTGTCTGAACCTGAATTTCACTATGAAAAAGGTGCTTGACAATGCGCAGCGGTGTAAACTGCTGTTTTTTCTTGTTTCAATCGAGCAGACGCTCTTTAATTTCTTCTGCCTCAAGAATTTCCTTTTGCTTGTCCCCTAGAAGATCGAAATGAGAGTAACCATCCTTCCTGTGGTGAATCCACTCTTTTTTTAGGCCATATTTCTTACCCCACTCCGATAAACGCCCTAAATCTTTGCAGCCCACTTTTGTAACCGTCTTGCAACCAGGAAATCGGTCATCGATCCAATAATGAGTTAAAAAAGCTATTTGGCCTTGATCGATTCGCTGTTTCCAGGTTACGACGTCTACCCGTTTAATCCCAAAAGCCATTTCTTGATCACCTCAATAATTGTTATTAAACCAATTCATCCTGCTTTTTATTTTTTTCATAGGCCTCATGCCAATCAGGAAACATGCGTTTAATGGATATCGGGCGGAAGCTCTCCTTTTTAACGCAAACGTGAGAAGAATGACCTGTAGCCGCCACTTCATTTTTCCCATTAACGATCTCATATCCATAAATGACCCGTAAGCCGTCATACTTTTCAATCCAGGTTTTAACCTTTACCTTATCACCATATCGGACAGGGGTTTTATACGAAGCCTGAATATCCATAACAGGTGAGAGGATACCATCCGCTTCCATATCAGCATAATAAAAACCTAAATCATTTATCAATTTTGTCCTGCCCAGTTCCATCCATATAAAATAATTCGCATGGTAAACGACACCCATTTGATCCGTCTCTGCATACCGCACTTCAATTTCGTTTTCTGCTATGAACATTTTGTTTCCCCACTTTCATGTCTATTGCAATAAACATTTTACCATAATAACTATTCAAATTTCATTTAAGCTGTTTCAACGGTCTGCTTCGCAATATAAAGAAGGGGAGAAAGATTTCGCGCCTCTTTCTCCCCATTACCTATTTGCTAAATATTATCGTTACTATAACCGCTTTCCCGTGCTTCTTGCTCTTCTTGCATTTCTTCCTTCATCCCATCAATGCTCTTTCTTCTTCGTTCATTTTTGTCCTTAATTGCCTCTTTTTCCGCCCCTGAAGAGAATGATAACGTTTCATTTGCTGCGACTATGTTTTCTTCTGTATTTTGAATCGCATCTTGAATTTTTTCAACATTATCCAAACGGTTATCCTGATTGTGCTTATATGAGCCCATCAATTTCACCTCATGTTATTTTGTTTACATAATATTATTACGATTACTTTATAAAATCCCTTGATTACTCACCTTTAGTTTGAATGACTTGAGGATGTTTCCCTGATTTGTCCTGCATTTTCTTCCCGTTATTCCCACCTGCTGCTATTGGTTGTGTCCCCAGATGGCTTGGTCTAAAGTGTTTGGAATCTTTTTTTGGATTACCCATTCTATCGCCTCCTTCTCTTATCATGGATATAAATGAGGAAATTCATGAATGCCAGTTTTTGAAAAATCCAAAAAAAAGAGCCAGCACTTTGAAGGGACCTTCATGGCACTGACTCTTATTTCGAAATATTTTGCAAAACTTATTCAGCCTTTTGCATATGTTTTTTTTCAAGACGTTCCTCAAGTCTTTCCATTTGTTCCAGGTCCATCAGCAATTCTTTTTTGTTTTCTTTAATTAATTCTTCAAATGTCCTTTTTCTTTTTTTCATGGTTTTCACCTACTTATTTTTAGTATATCATTCAGCATTGACAAATTAATGTAAAATTATGACTATATGGTTGCAATCCATAAATTGTCATAATTATCAGATTTTTATTCCGATAAAAAATCCATTACTACACTCTCTATACTTTAACCCTTTTTTCATGAACATTAACCATATTTTTTTAATTTTTTTGATTTTTCCATTAACTTTTGACAACTTTGTTAACATTACAAAAAACGGAACCTCATAAAGGTTCCGCTGGAGCATATTCAATCTCGAAGAATATTGAGATTACCTAGAGTTTGTTGAAGAGAAATCCGCTCCCTTTCCGCCGACTTTCTGCCTCGCCGCAAGCGTCTGTGGGGTCTTGGCTAGCCAGCTATTCAGAAGGAGTGTCGCAAATATTATTCAATCTTGTGAGGGTTTATTTCAACCCATTTAAATCAGAAAAGGTCATGGAGTAGAACCAAATTTTGATTTAAGTAATAATCCCCTCGAGGTAACCAATATGATAATATCCAATGATACCAAATGAGATCCTCGCTTTAGACTATATTGTGTCCCCGAACCATGTATCCGAAAAATGGAAGCTGCCATTGATTTTTCTTTCATTTATGATTGCGTAGTCAAAGAATCGTGAAAGTGGTTTGGGATATGACCATTCCAAGCCACCTTTTGTAGACAAACTAACAGAACCTCAAAAAGGTTTCGCTATTACATGCTATTGATGTTACGTTCCATATCTTTAAGTTGCATGGCTGAAATTACCTTGTTCCTGATAATGCCTTTTTTGTCGATGAAGTAAGTTGTCGGAATACTAAGAATCTTATAGCGCTCATTCACTGGATTTTTTGCACTTTGACTATCCAGCGGTATGGTAAAAGTAATTCCATTATTGTCTACAAAGGATTGTACATCATTTTCCGGGTCTATATTGACAGCAAGAACAACAACATCATCACCCGCTTGTTGTGTATATTTCTCCATATCCGGCATTTCCTTCTTACAAGGCGGGCACCACGTTGCCCAAAAATTCAGCATTACCTTTTTCCCCTTATAATCCGATAATTCAACTTGTTTCCCATCCAAAGTTTTTAGGGAGAAATTCGGTGCTTTAGCTCCAATTTTCAATCCGCCCAGTGAATCTTTTTCATCATTTTCCTTCGGTTCATTATCCATCGCCTGCACGATCGCTATCGTAAAGAGTGACAGTAAGACAACCGAGGCAATAATTTTTTTAAGCATACTCGTCCCCCTAGTCCCATCACAATAAAAATATTAGTCCATTTCCAGAAATAGAACTACTTCCCTATTCCATCTTATCAATAAATGGACAGTCAGAAAAGTGAAATTCCTATCATCTTATCATGTTATCCCCTGTTTTCATAAACTTGACACAAAAAAAGCGGTAAACCTATCAAGTAGGTTTACCGCTTCCTAAGCAGAAATTAGCCTTTTAATTTATTGCGTAATACCATTTGAAGGATACCACCGTGACGGTAGTAATCGATTTCGATTTCGGAATCGAAACGAACAAGTACATCAAATTCTTTTACGTTTCCAGCTTCATCAGTAGCAGTAACTGTTACGATATCACGTGGTTTAACCGTTTCGTCGATTTTAACTGCAATCGCTTCTTTACCAGTCAATCCAAGTGTTTCAGCGTTTTCGCCTTCTTTGAATTGAAGTGGAAGAACACCCATTAACGCAAGGTTAGAACGGTGAATACGTTCAAAGCTTTCAGCGATGACTGTTTTGATGCCAAGAAGGTTAGTACCTTTCGCAGCCCAGTCACGAGAGCTTCCCATACCATAGTCTTTACCAGCGATGACTGCAAGACCTGTTCCGTCAGCTTTGTACTTCATACAAGCATCATAGATAGCCATTACATCGCCTGTTGGCCAGTAAGTTGTGTATCCACCTTCTGTACCTGGAGCAACTTGGTTACGGATACGGATGTTTGCGAACGTTCCGCGCATCATCGCTTCGTGGTTACCACGACGAGAACCGTAAGAGTTAAAGTCACGCGGTTTTACACCGTTTTCACGTAGGTAGATACCAGCTGGTGTATCTTTACCGATTGCACCTGCAGGAGAAATGTGGTCAGTTGTAACTGAGTCACCGAATTTACCTACTACACGCAAACCGGAAAGTGGGTTAACTGAACCTGGTTCTGGTGATAATCCTTCAAAGAATGGAGGATTTTGAATATATGTTGATTTAGAATCGAAAGCATAAATCGCTTCGTTGCTTGTTTGGATTTCATTCCAACGTTTGTTATCGTTGAATACTGTTTCGTATTCTTTACGGAATAATTCCGGTGTAACTGTTGCTTTAACAGCAGCGTTAACTTCTTCTTGTGATGGCCAGATATCAGCAAGATATACATCGTTACCATCTTTGTCTTTACCAAGTGAATCATTGTTAAGATCGAAGTCCACAGTACCAGCAAGTGCATATGCAACAACCAAAGTTGGAGAAGCAAGATAGTTTGCTTTCACTAGTGGATGAATACGACCTTCAAAGTTACGGTTACCGGAAAGTACTGAAGTTACTAGAAGATCTGCTTCAGCAACTGCTGCTTCGATTTCGTCCGCCAATGGACCTGAGTTACCGATACATGTTGTACAGCCGTAACCAACTACGTTGAATCCTAATTGATCAAGGTATGGTTGAAGACCTGCATCACGAAGGTAACCAGTAACAACTTTAGAACCTGGTGCCAATGATGTTTTTACATAATCCGGAACAGTCAAGCCTTTTTCAACTGCTTTTTTAGCAATAAGACCTGCTCCAAGCATTACGTACGGGTTAGAAGTGTTCGTACAGCTTGTGATTGCAGCAATTGCAATCGCACCTGTTTTCATTACCGTTTCTTTACCATCGGCAAATTTAACAGTTACTTCTTTATCCAATTCGGAATTGTCCATGCCAAAACCTTGGTTGCCCATAGGTGCATTGATAGCGTCATGGAAAGATGATTTCATTTGAGAAAGTGGAATCAAATCTTGCGGGCGTTTAGGGCCTGAAAGGTTTGGTTCAATTGCTGAAAGGTCGATTTCCACAACATCATTGTATGCTGGATCTTCGTTTTCAGGAGAGTAGAACAATCCATTTTCTTTGCAGTAAGATTCAACCACTTTAATTTGTTTTTCATCACGGCCTGTTAAACGCATGTAATCGATCGCTTCTGCATCAACAGGGAAGAAACCAACTGTAGCACCGTATTCAGGAGCCATGTTAGCGATTGTTGCACGGTCAGCAAGTGGAAGGTATCCTACTCCAGGGCCGTAGAACTCAACAAATTTACCAACTACGCCGTGTGCACGAAGAACTTGTGTCACTTTCAATGCAAGGTCAGTAGCTGTTGTACCTTTAGGAAGTTGGCCAGTCAATTTAACTCCAACTACTTTTGGAACCGGGAAGTAAGAAGGCTGTCCTAGCATGCCTGCTTCTGCTTCGATACCGCCGACACCCCAACCAAGAACACCAATACCGTTGATCATTGTAGTATGTGAATCTGTACCGAAAACAGAATCAGGGAACACTTCGAAGTCACCGTTTGGAGTTTCAACAGCATGAACCACGTTCGCAAGGTACTCAAGGTTAACTTGGTGAACGATACCAGTTGCCGGTGGAACTGCACGATAGTTGTTGAATGATTTTTGAGCCCAGCTTAGGAACTGATAACGCTCTGCATTACGTTCGAATTCAAGATCCATATTGGCATCAAGGGAATCCATTGTACCTGCTTTATCAACTTGTACAGAGTGGTCAATTACAAGGTCAACCGGAATTTCCGGGTTGATTTTGTCTGGATCTCCACCAAGTGCTGCGAAAGCATTACGTAAAGAAGCTAAATCCACAACAACTGGAACACCAGTGAAATCTTGTAGGATTACACGTGATGGCTTGAACGGAACATCTATATCTTGTTGCTCGCTTGTTCCCCATTTAGCAAGGTTTGCAACGTGTTCTTTTGTGATAACTCTTCCGTCTACTTGGCGAAGTACCGCTTCAAGTAATACTTTGATGGAATATGGAAGGCGTGATACTTGGCCATCCCCTGCTTTTTCAATAGCGTCTAGGCTGTAGTAGTTGTAGCGTTTTCCTTCAATTTCAAAGGACTTACGCGCTTGGTATACGTCATTTTTCGTCATGAATATTACCCCCTATTAAACTGTCAGAACTTATTCTGCACATAAAAGTAAAACCTGGTTCACTGAAACCATGTTTACTATAAATATAAATAAAAAAGTTAGTTTGTCGAATTTTCTCTCTCTTCTCCCACCCTAACTCTTCCTTCAACTTAATACTAATATAGAAATGAGTATAAGTAAATAACAAGAAAGTTATTGTTTTTGATAAGTTTCTCTTATAGAAAAAAATTCCCCACATGTTAAGGTGCATTTAGGAAGCCTTACTAACGTGCTTTTCATTGAAAATACTACCATTTAGGACCTGATAAATTATACCAGTAAAACATATTAGTCATACATACATAATCATTCAGCATTATCACATTCTATGGGTGGAGGTGTCGAAATGTCAAAACAAAAGGCAAATCATGTTATACCAGGAATGAATGCTACAAAAGCGCAAGGTAATGGAGCAGGTTACAATGATGAACTGGGAAATGAACCCCCATTATCGGAAATGCAAAGGCAAAATAATAAAAAAAGAAAGAAAAACCAATGATTTCCCTCTTTTCTAGGCTTTAAATAGGATAGGCTTTTTGAAATTGCAGATGTACTGCTCTTTTCAAAAAGCCTATTCCATTATAAAAATCAGGAAAATCCCGATAGACCTAGGCACTCAATAGTCCTCTGAATTGACCTCATTGACGATAGCCTGAATATCCTGCTCGAATTGCTTCAATTGTTCTCTCTGATGCTCGGAAGCGGTGACTAAAGCAGATTGTATTTGCTGATAGGCCTCATTCACTTCCTGCTTCACATGTTTCAATTCCGTTCCATAATTCGGTGCGTTTTTCTCGATCGATGAGTATACATCAAATACTTGTTTATAACTTTGCTGGGCTTCCTGGAAAGTCCTTCGCTTATCCTGTTTATCCTGCATTTGGGTTCAGCTCCTTAAATATAGTGTCCATCCATAGCATGTACGAGGTTTGCAAATATATGTATGTGAATAAAATTTCACGGACTGATTATCTTAAGTAGTAGGAGGGATCGCACATGAACAAAAATGATGGTAAAGATATTCGAAAAAATGCACCTAAAGGAAATAACCCAGGTCAACCTGCACCGTTAAGCGGTTCTCATAAGGTGAAAAATAGACAGCACTCCCGTCAGAAGCATAATAGCAGTCATGATATGTAAGCTGCTTATATAATGGATCCAAAGCGAAGCGGTGCCGCCCGAATGGGCAGACACCGCTTTCGTTTTATGTTTTCACTGCAATCAAGTCGCAAGAAGAATGTTCGATAACTTCCTATTATAATGCCAAATTCATTTGGCACCTCTTTCATTAATACGCTTGTTCATATCAGGTCAGTGCCATTCTCGTTTTCTTCACCCAACATAACGATGATATAATGTTTTGGCTTCTGCAATATCTTTAGTTCCATGGATCAAGGCCCTTCCATCTTTAAAAATAACCAACCGATGGTTTCCGTTCGTAAATGAAAGTAAATAAGGATTTCTAACGATTTTCCCACCTTGTGCAAGAAGATTTTTTTCCAGTTCCGCTAGGTCTCTTTCAAGTTTCATCGCCGGCCGGATCTGGACAGAATCCCTCCCGCATAAAACGGCGGTCTTTGTTTGATTTGAAAAGGAAAGATGTGGATAAGTACGATTTTCCCCGCATGACAAACAACTGTCTTTTTTTAATTTCGTTACATCAATGGACGAGTACTCATTTTTCCAAAGGTCGAATGATGCGATCTTGTTTCTAAGAGATGCATAATCTTCGACAAGGATTTTTAATGCTTCCGCCATTTGATGGGCAACGACCGTTTGAACGGCAGGGCTTATGATCCCAGCCGTATCACAGGTCAGCCCGCCAATTGGAACCGTTTCAAGCAAACAATTCAAACATGGGGTCACCTCTGGAATCACCGTGTAACTTATCCCATAACTCCCAACACAGGCTCCGTAAATCCAGGGTATTTTATATTTTTGTGCACTATCATTAATGATCATCCTGGTATCGAAATTATCAGTGGCATCCAATATTAAATCCACGTCTTCAACGAGCTTCGCCAATTCATCAACCGAGACATCCGCCACAAGCGATGTTACGGTAACATCTGAATTTAAAGCATTCAAACGATTCTTCGCTGCCACTGCTTTCGGTATTCTTTTTTCAGCATCTTCTTCACAATAAAGCTGTTGTCTTTGAAGGTTACTCCACTCCACATAATCCCTGTCTACAATGGTCAGCTTCCCAATTCCTGCTCGTACAAGGCCTTCCGCACTTCCTGTACCAAGAGCACCCGCTCCAATCACTAGAACGTGTTTTTTACGAATTTTCAATTGCCCTTCTTCCCCTATAGGTCCAAAAAGTTCTTGACGTGAATAACGTTCATTCATCCAATGCTCATTCCTTCAACTGGACTGCTTGCAATGGCGTATTCATTTTTTTCAATTCTTCCTGCTTCATACCCTAATCGACCTGCTTCAATGGCAAGCTTCATTGCTTTCGCCATTTTGACGGGGTCTTTTGCTCCGGAGACTGCAGTGTTAAGCAATACGCCATCCGCCCCTAATTCCATGGCGATTGCCGCATCGGAGGGCGTTCCAATCCCTGCGTCAACAATAACCGGAATCTCTGATTGTTCGATGATGAATCGTAAGTTCAGTGGGTTTATAATGCCTTGACCAGAGCCAATCGGTGAAGCACCAGGCATGATTGCATGACATCCCACTTCTTCCAGGCGTTTAGCAAGCAACACATCATCCGAGGTATAGGGTAATACAGTGAATCCCAGTTTCACTAATTCTTCAGCAGCTTTCAATGTTTCAATCGGATCGGGCAGAAGGGTTTTTTGACAGCCTATGACTTCTACCTTAATCATGTCACATAAACCTGAAGCCTTCGCAAGGTGGGCTATACGCACTGCTTCTTTAGCCGTTTTAGCTCCTGCTGTATTGGGAAGGAGTGTATATTTTTTCAAATCAAGCTTTTCTAAGAAATTAGGCTGACTGGCTTCAAAAATGTTCATTCTCCGGACCGCAAACGTTAATATTTCCGTCTCTGAAACCTCCACTGATTGCTTTTGAACATCGAAATTCGGATATTTCCCAGTACCTAATAATAACCTTGAAGAAAATTCATAAGAACCTATCTTTAACATTTCATCCGCCTCCTACAAAATGTACAATCTCGACCTTGTCTCCATTTGACAAAAGTGTTTCACTTAGATTTTCTTTTGTTAATATTTCATCATTCAATTCAACGATCACTACTTTTTGATGTAAATTAAAGTGTTTCAAAAGCGCTGTAACTGTTGATTCATCAGCAGATATCCGTATTTTTTCCCCGTTAATAATCAATTCCAATTCATCCACCTCCATTAAGAAAAAAGGGTCTGTATCGAACGATCCAATCGAAAAGCGGACCATTCAGGATTTGTCTTCCTTTCCACCATATCCGCTATAAGTACACCTGTAATTGGAGAAAGCAGGATGCCATTCCTGAAGTGCCCCGTTGCAATGAAAAGTCCTTTGCATGCTGGGTGTTCACCAAAATATGGCAATCCATCCCCTGTTTGGGGGCGTATACCTGCCCATGTCTTTTCCCACTCGGTTCCTTTAATTGCCGGAAGCAATTGCGTTGCCTTTTCTATTAACGTTGAAATCCCTTCCAAACTTACCTTTTGATCGAAAGTGTTCGCTTTAACCGTTGCGCCGACAATGATTCTTCCGCCAACTTTGGGCACAAGATAGCAGCCATGTGAAAAGATCGTTTTTTCAAGTAATGGGCGATCAGTCAGGACGGAAAAGCACTCTCCCTTTACCGGATATGTATCGAGGTTTATCCCTGATTTTTCAAGGAGGAAGGCACTCCACGCACCACTTGCCACAATTACATTTTCACTTGAAAATTCGCCTATATTTGTGACCACTCCTTTTACACATCCGTTTTCCGTACATAAATCAGAGACATGAACAAATTCCTTTATATCTACACCAAGGGAAGCTGCAGATTTAGCAAAAGCGAGCGACAGCCTGGTGGCTGAAACTTGTCCATCCTTCGGAATGAACATGGCTCCCTTAATCTCATCCGAAAGAAGCGGTTCCATTTTCCTTATGTCGGCAGTCGATAACCATTCCGCCTCTAGTCCCGCATCTTGCTGGACTTTGATCATGTCCTTCAATTCGGCTACCTGATCTTTCGTTAGCGCCACCTTAAACATACCCTTATTCACTAATTCGATGTCAATTCCACTTAAGTCCTTTAATTCTTCCGACAGTGCAGGAAACATCCCCCTGCTTCGGCTTGCCAAACTAAAAAGCGGGTTATCAGCATCTAATTCGGCTTGTGCTCCTAACATCCCGGCTGCAGCACTGGATGCTTTACTGGCAATTCTATCTTTTTCCAATAAAAGGACCTTTTTACCTCGTTTGGCTAATTGAAAAGCAATGGATCCACCAATTACTCCTCCCCCAACAATGATTGCATCATATATGGAATTCATTTTATGTCTCCTTTCCTAAAGACTTCGAATATTCTTTAACGGCTCTAACCGGGTTTTCAGCTTCAAGCACACCTGACATGACCGCAATTCCGTGTGCGCCCGCATCCTTTACAACTTGGCAATTGGAAGGAGTTATTCCGCCTATCGCAATAATCGGAAGATTGACATTTCTTGTGATTGCATGAAGTTCCTCCACTCCCTTAGGAGGTAGGCCGCGTTTTGAATTTGTTTCAAAAACATGTCCATAGATCGCGTAATCGGCCCCGTTACGGAAAGCGGCTTTCGCTTCATCCATGGAATGGATCGAACAGCCAACACTCATCCCTGGAAATGCTCCTTTTACGACTCCTGCATCTAAACTATGAAAAGCCAATTGCACACCAAATACTTTGTGTACCCAGGCTACATCCACACGATCATTTATGATGATCTTAGACAGCGGAATCTTACTATCATGCAATAGGGTCACTGCACGATAGAGTTCTGATGCAATCATGTGCTTTTCCCTTAGATAGAAGAAATCAACATGCTCCTGAATCCTAGAAGCGATTTCTACGAACTTCTCAATTGGCTGTTTCCCAGTAGAAATAATATGCAATTCTAGTGCATTCATACTAAGAACCCCTAACTAGTAAAGTTGTAATCTCATAAAATCAAAGATAGTAACGGGAATTGAATCGATAGATAAAACCCAGCCAACAGCAGGATGAAAAAATACAGAATGAACCCATGGTCCTTTCTTGAAAACCCAAATTCATAATAGTATGTTCGATCCCGAGTGTCTGTAAATCGCTTGGCCTCCATCGCAACCGCGATTCGGTGAGCACGTCTGATGCTTCCGGATAACAACGGGATGGAATAAGCTTTCATTTTAAAATATACCGATCTAATCCCTTTTCCCCTTTTGAAACCACGTACCTTCATCGCGTTTCGTATCGTTTGGAATTCCTCCATCATGATGGGGATGAGCCTTAATGCCGCCATGAAACTATAGGCATATTTCGGTTTAAGCTTTACTTGCTGCATTAAGGAATAAAACAAGTTCACTGGTCTCGTCGTTAAGGAAAAAGTTAAACCTAGTGCCGCAAAAAGCAATGCTCGAAAGCCTACCAGTAATCCCCTCATGAAACTTTCTTCCGAAATCGATATGAGACCCCACTCAAACCAAACCGTTTCACCTTGCCCGAATAATATCATTGCGGAAGAGGTGGATATAAAAATGAAACAAAAAGGGATCGACAAAAGTAAGATGCGTTTTATCGAATGCCCGGTAAAAAACAAAAATAAAAGTAAAACGCCAATGGTAATATTCATCATGTAATTCAGGTCATGAATGAATAGCGCCACGATGCATAACACGAGCAATACACAAAGTTTAAGGCTTGGATTAACCTTATGGAGCCATGTTTCTGCATTTGTAAGATTCATCTACATGACACTCCTTTTAACTTTTGTCTCCAAAAATCCTGATTGCGTGATGTTTTCATCACTTATTACGTATCCGTCTTTAACCGTCCAGATCCTGGTTGCAAAGTTGTTTGAAATATGATCGTCATGAGTTACCATGATCACTGTTGTTCCGCGCCTTCGGTATTCCTCAAACCATTCCAGTAATGCAAAGGTATTTTTCGAATCTTGGCCAAAGGTTGGCTCATCCAGGAGAATGATTTTTTTGTCTATTACGATTGAGGCAGCTACACTCAAGCGACGCTTTTGACCCATTGATAATTGAAACGGATGTTTATCCCGATGTGCCTCAAGGCGGAACACTCCAAGCAATGATTGGACTCTCTCCTCGATTTCTTGTTGCGGCCTTTTTTCAATTCTCAATGAATAAGCAATTTCTTCATATACAGAATTTGCAACGAACTGAAACTCAGGATTTTGAAAGACAAACGTCATATGATCCGTTAGATTTTTCACCCTTCTAATAGGGGACCCCATTAATTCATACTGACCACTCGTTTTTATGAACTGCATCAGTGCATGTAAAAGAGTACTCTTCCCCGCGCCATTTTCTCCACTGATAACAATCCATTCCCCTGAATGGACCTGCAGCTCTTCAACCTTGATTTTCGCTTCCTTTTTCCGGAATCCGCTAAAACCTTGCACATGCATAAGGGGGGAACCAACACTAAATGGGTTTGCTCGAATGAGCTCATGGTCAAGTACATACTCATCCCAAACACCAGGGAACCAAATTCCATGTTCTTTCATTTCATTTTTATATAGGGAAAGAATGGTATCTTTTGGACCATCAGCTATGATTTGACCGTCATCATTAAAAAGCACGATTCGTTCGATGAATTCTAAAACATGATCAATTTTATGTTCCACGATAATAACCGTCTTGTCTCGTCCGACTCCCTTCAACAAGTCCCAGATTTCTTTTGTTCCTTCCGGATCGAGCATGGCGGTTGGTTCATCTAAAAATATCACTTCCGGTTCAAGGACCAATACTGAAGCAATGGCCAGACGCTGTTTCATCCCGCCTGATAATGTATCAATACTTGTATGGATATCGTCTAGATTCAATCCTACCTCACGGATATGTTTTTGGATCTTCTCTTTCATTTCTTTTTTAGGGACGGAAAGATTCTCAAGGACGAAGGCAATTTCCTCATCAGCAAACGGCATGCAAAACTGACTATCAGGGTCTTGAAAAACATATCCCCATGAAGAAGGACACTTCAATTCTTCCGCCTTCATCGGAACTTCTATGGAATTCGGAATCAATCCGCTTAATACTTGCAAAAGAGTCGACTTACCACATCCTGATGGTCCCAACAATAGAACTTTTTCACCTTTATCAAATGAGACGGATAAGTCCTTGAAAATCAATGACTCATCACCTGGAAATTTCATTCTTAACTTCTCAACATGAACGATTCGTTCCATGGCCATCAACCTCTACTTTTGGTCCAGTTCTGCATAATCTTTACTTGAAACTGGACGAACAAGATTAGTTACTCCTGTTGCTTCCAGGACTTTAACTAGATAATAAGCTGTTACACCTGCAAAGAATATGGAACCCAAGAACCTCGCAATCATGAATAACGATAGATTCCAAAGGGAGAGCGCACCTATTTCCCCGTATGCAAAATCCATGATGACTGATCCCAGGCAGGAAGCCACCGCAGCTAAAACGGCCACCGACATATTGAATTTTTTATATCTGAACGCCATGAACAGCAGTTCAGCGAACAAACCTTGGACCACCCCATATAAGAGTACGGTCAGCCCCCATGGTGAACCCAGAAAGAATTCACCGGAAGCTGCAGCTATCTCTGCCAGAAGTGCTACACCCGGTTTCCGTAAAATCAAAAAGGCAACGGGGCCAGCAATAAACCACATTCCATAAATAAGTTGATCTAGATGTAATCCTAATGGTTTAACGGAATAATATATCGAACCCCAAAGGATATAAACGATTCCAAATGCTACGGCAATCACGATAGTGACTAATATATCCGTTAATTTCAATCCTTTTTTCATGTTTCATTCTCCTTTATACTTCCAGTATTTCCTTATGAACAGGCCATGTCTCTAAGCGATAAGCCATTTCCCAAAATGAGTATTCATATTGGCTGCTAAGGATAAAATGTTCCTTCATTCTTTCCTTATCTTCATCTGTTACTTTTTCAGCAATCTCATCAAGCCTCGCAATTTGTTCTTCCACCAAAGAGCGGAACCACTCTCCTCCGTAAGCCGCTATCCATTCTTGATAAATCGGCTCTTCCGGTTCACACCCTTGCAGCTTTTCGCCAATTTCATAATACAGCCAGTAACATGGCAAGATAGCTGCAATAACATCCCCTAAATGTCCAGAATAAGCCGCACGATACATATGGGAAGTATAAGCATAAGCAGTCGGGGCGGGTTTGAAATTTTCCCTTTCTTCTTTTGTGATGCCTAATCTCTCAGAAAAATTTTCATGAAGCTTCAACTCCGCTTCATATGTTCCTTGTGCGTGGCCGGCAAGCCTGCTTGTTGTATGTAAGTCTGTTGCCTTTACTGCTCCTAAAGCTTGAACTCTAGCAAAATGAGATAAATAATAGGCATCTTGCATGACATAAAAACGAAAACACTCTAATGGCAATGTGCCATCTCCAATTCCTGCAACAAACGGGTGATTAAAACTAGCTTCCCAAATATGATCAACTTCCTGGCGGATTTCCTCTGAAAACTTCATGTCCATTACCTCCAAATTCTATTTTTCAATGAATGATACGGGATAAAAACCTTAAATCACCTCTTTTTTTGCAAATAAAAAACCACTTTCTTTAACGTAAAGAAAGTGGTTGTACTTGAAATAATACAGAAACGTATTGTCCCAGACCCCACTTCCCTACGCTGGTATAAACCAGATCAGGTTCTAAGGGTCTTAAAGTCATACTTTAATCTCAGCTTCTCAGGTAAAACCAAATTTCACCTATAAAGCACCCCTAGTGGTACAAATTGTATATATAATTCATTTGCCTTTATATTAACACGATAAATCCAATTGTCAAACGATTAGAAAAAGTTTTCAAGCTATATTGCTTTAGGATTACTAGCCTTTCAATCTTGCATACTCACCTAACCACGATCAATTAAACCATTGTTAATCCACCATTTACGGAAAGAGTTTGCCCCGTAATATACCCTGCATCTTCCGAAACGAAATAGGCAACAGCACTGGCAATGTCCTCGGGTTGAGCTAGCCGACGGAATGGAATAGCTTTTTCCAAGGCGCTTGCTATACCAACATTATAAGAGCCTATTTCTTGAAATAAAGGAGTATCAGCAGGGCCTGGTGCAACACAATTGATGTTGAGTTTGTGACGTGCCATTTCTCTTGCTATCGTTTTTGTGAAGGCAATCACCCCTCCCTTAGCAGCCGAATAAACTGCCTCTCCACTTGATCCGACCCTAGCTGCATCTGATGCAATATTTACTACCTTGCCGTAACCATTTTCAATCATAAGAGGTAAAATTTCCTTGCAAGTATGGATCTGCCCAAGTAAATTAATATCGATAATCCTTTTCCAAGTGCTTGGATCACTTTTTAAAAAAGGTTCCACCTTATCCCAGCCTGCATTATTAACCAATATATCTATTCTTTGATAATGGTTCACTGATTCTTCAACGGCTTTTTTAACACTTTCTAATTTCGTTACATCACAATGGACCGCTCTGGCTTCAAAACCCGACTTTTCGATTATAGAAACCGTTTCCTCTGCATTTTTAAGATTTATATCAGCCACGATGATGTTAAAATTGCGAGAAGCCAATTTTTTTGCAATCTCTCTGCCAATTCCGCTCCCGGCACCTGTGATAAATGCCATTCTTTTATTCATCATATTCCCTCCACTTTCACCATTTAGTCAATATGGATTTATTTGAGCTGCTTATATATTGTCTATTATCTTTTCATTTATCATTTCCCGGAGCCGGAATTTCTGGATTTTCCCGCTTGCCGTACGAGGAAAGTCATCCATTATTTCAAGAAATTCAGGCCAATATTGTTTGGCCAAACCCTTTTCCGAGAGAAATTCCTGCATGGAATCCATCGTAATCGGGCTCTTTCCCATTTTCATGCTGATACATGCACATGCTTTTTCCTGAAGACGAGAATCTGGAACAGCGATAACCTGAGCGCTAGAAATATCCGGGTGTTCATACAATACATTTTCTACATAAGCAACTGGAATATTTTCGCCGCCACGTATGATTATGTCTTTGTTTCTTCCAGAAATCCGGATATATCCATCTTCATCAATAAATGCTCGATCACCGGTAATGAACCATCCGTCACTATACTCAGCTAAAGTATCATCGATCCGTTTAAAATAGCCGACAAAAAGAGCCGGACCCCTTACTAATAAAGAACCTTCTATATTCGGAGCACAGAGCTCCCCTTCAAGATCCACTACTTTTAGCTCCATCCCCGGAAAGGGAATTCCGTCGGTATTCGTCAGTTTTTCTTCTAGATCCTCAAGTCTCGTCAAGGTTACCAAGCCATCTTCCGTTTGTCCCCATCCTGACAATATCTTGAACGGTACTTTTTCCACGGCTTCCTTTACTAAATGCCTGGGAATCGGGGCACCTAGAGCTACGAAGACTCGTAGCGAATTGAGGTCATAACTTTCTATCCCTTCCATTTGAATCGTATCTTGCAGAAAAGGAGTAGCTCCCGCCGTAAACGTTATCTTTTCCTTCTCAACCCATTCAATAAACTCTCTCGGATTCCAAATGTCTTGATAGACTCCCGTACCTCCAATATGAGTAGGGAGCCTAACTCCATAACCAAAACCTGTTTGATGAGCGAACGTTGACGCCATGAAAAGAACGTCATCGGAGGTTAAATGTAAGTGGTCAATCCAATAATCCGTTGATATACAAAGAGTATTATGTGTATGCATTACTCCTTTTGGACTTCCAGTGGTTCCCGAGGTAAAGATAATTTCAGTCACATCATTGGGGTCATGTGTGATTTCATCCAAAATGGATGAATCCATCCGGTCTTCCCAAGGTTCCTCAAATAGTGAGGAGAACAGTTTCATCCCCTTCGGCGCCTTGTCCCCAATCACATATATATGTTTCATTGATGGCCATTGATGGCTTAGTCTCTCAATCATGTCAGGGTAATAAAACCCACGGAAATAATCTGGTACAACAATCATTTTTGATTCTGCCATCCCAACCATATAGCCAATTTCCCTATCTCGATAAATCGGTATCAAGGGATTGCTAATGGCACCGATTCTTGTAACAGCATAGTGTAAGATTATAAATTCATTCCAGTTAGGCAGTTGAACAGAGACAACATCCCCTTTACCCAATCCTATATGCAAGAGACCCAAAGCGATTCGATCGACCAACTTACCAAGCTGCTTGTAAGTAAAACTACTTTTTTTATCGATAATCGCTATCTTATCTGGATGCTTCACTATAGCATCATTCAAATAATCCAAGATCGTTCGGTTTGGCCAAACGCCTTGATATTTCCCCACATATTCCTGAGTCAAAATCGTCTCCAATTTCACCAGTTTCCATCCCCCTCATCAACCTCTGAATTTTTTAAAATCTACAGGCCTCTTTTCCAGGAAGGCATTTTTTCCTTCTTCCGATTCTTGTGTATTGTAAAACATCGCTAAACTGCCCATCGATAGCTGAGAAATCCCTTGAATGTTTGCACTATCTGCATTAAAGGAATATTTAAGCATTTTTAGCGCAGTAGGACTCTTATCAAGGATCTTTCTTGCCCATTCTTCTGCTACCTCGTGCAGTTGTTCTGGGGCAACGATTTTGTTCACAAGTCCCATTTCCTTTGCTTCTTGTGCAGAATATTGTTCACACAAATACCAGATTTCCCTTGCTTTCTTTTCTCCGACAATTCGTGCTAAATAAGCTGAACCAAAACCTGCATCATAACTACCGACCTTTGGCCCGCTCTGGCCGAATTTTGCCGTGTCAGATGCAATTGTTAGATCACAAATGACATGAAGGACATGTCCGCCTCCGATGGCAAACCCATTAACCGCTGCAATGACCGGCTTAGGAATGTTGCGGATCGTTTGGTGCAGCGTTTCGATTTCCAATCCCATTCCACCACCTAAACCACCCGAATGATCATATCCTCCTTCTTCTCCCTTTTCTTTTTGATCCCCACCTACACAAAATGCCTTCTCACCTGCTCCAGTCAGAATCACTATACCAACACGATTATCATCCCAAGCGTCCCGGAAGGCCCAAATTAATTCCTGAATGGTTCTGGCACGAAAAGCATTGTAAACTTTAGGTCTGTTCATTGTTATCTTTGCAATTCCACCTTTTTTTTCATAGATTACATCTGTTAATTCCATCGTTTTTCATTCCCTTCATTGTCCTAGTCCATTTAGGATGATTTACCTTGCATCACATCAATTCTTTGTTCATTACGAACGTAATCGGCACTATTACGACTGTAAATGTTTTCTATTTCTTCTTTAATCGTTTCGGTTTCAACTGAATGAAAAATACTAACCTTTATGAATGATTACCCATGTATCTTTTTCAACTCTTTACTTATGGCCTCGGCCATAAGCCCCTCTCTTAATCACTGGAACAGTGGTCTTATTACTTATTGAAGACTCTGGGCTCGCTGACTTCTTTGAAATAATTCATTGATAAACTCCATCGTTCCTAACACCCATGGTAAAAGTCCACTGTATTCTACGGTTTGACTTTTACCATAAACTACATTCCTTTGGATTAATGAGAACGGAACTCCTTTCCTATTATGTCCTTTGCAATGACCATCATATTGGCTTGTGCAGTGCCATCACCAATTTCCAACCCAATCACGTCACGCAAGCGTTGCTCAAGAGGCATTTCCTTCGTATAAGCATAATGACCATTCAACAGTAAACATTCATGGATAGCTTCTACACTATATTTAGGACCTAACCACTTAACAGAAGCCGATTCTTTACTATGATTCAACCCCTGGTCACGAAGCCAAAGTCCTCGATAGGCTTGCCACTTCACCAGTTCTAATTGGGTATAGTGGGTCACAATGGGGAAGGAGACCCCTTGATATGTCGCCAACGGTTTACCAAATGAATGTCTGATTTTCACATGTTCGATGGTTTCATCGATACTTTGTGAAGCGGTGCCCACACATTGCAGCCCTATTAACAGCCGACTTAAATCAAACCCATTCATCACTTGGGAAAACCCTTTATTTTGAAGACCAATCATATACTCTTCCGGAACCTCGACATCGGTTAAATATATCGAACCTCTTCCAATCGGGATATTCCCCATGTCTGTGTACCCTCTACATTCAACTCCTGGAATATCGGCAGGAACCATGAAAGCACTTATCCCTCGATTTCCCCATTCAGGTTCCGTCTTTGCAAATATAACAAAGGCATCTCCACACATAGCTACACTAATTCCAGACTTTTCTCCATTAAGCACATACTTATTTCCTTTATGGACAGCTGTTGTTTTAATTCCGCCTGCATCCGTACCGGCGGATGGCTCCGTAATGGCAATGCCAACAATTTTTTCACCACTTGAGATTTTGGGAAGCCACTCTTTTTTCAGTTCCTCGCTAGCGTGATTATTGATAATTTCACCAATTAATGCATTCAACATCACTGCGTAAGTAAGATTGAAATCTCCACGACCTATCTCCTCAGCAGCTATCCCAGTTGTCACACAATCCGCACCGCTTCCTCCATATTCCACTGGAATCCGAAGACCATTCACGCCAAGATCCCCCAGCCTTTCCCACAAATGTTTTGGAGTAATCCCTTCGCGATCCCATTTTGTATAATGTGGAAGCAACTCTTCCTTAGCAAATTCTTTCAATATTTTACGAAAATAATCCTGCTCTTCCGTAAAAGAAAAATTCAGCATATCATTACCTCCAAGTTTAATTACTAATTTATCCGATACCTATATTTTGGACATTCTACGAAACATGAAACCTCTTACATGACAAACTATTATTGCAAGTTGTGTGCCAACTAGAATTCGCTACAAATTTGGCTATTGTTTCCTAAAGCCTTCGCAAGTTTGCATTTTTTCGCAATACTGCAAATCGAATTTGCGAAACTTCACAAAAAAATACACACTTTATAAGTGTGCCCTAATGGTTAACCTGATTACCTTTCATTGGATGATTCTGCTATTTCAATTTGTACTTGGCAATTTTCCTATATAAACTAGCAACATGAATTTTCAGCTTTTGAGCTGCTAAAGAACGATCCCCTTCCGAATCTTTTAATGCTCGCTGAATGGCTGATTTTTCAGCATTACCTACAACTTCATCCAACGTACCGGACATAGAATTATCCATAGCTGAGGGAACCTCCAATATGAAGTTAGGTGTAAAATATATAGAATCCAGAGTTAGAGTCCCTCCATCCACGATATTCATTCCGCGTTCGATTATCGCTTTGATTTCACGGATGTTACCAGGCCAATCATATTGGATAAGCCAATCTTGGAGTTTAGGATCAATTTCTTTCACATTGGAGCCTAACTTGTTATTGAAATACTCGACGAAATGATATGCCAGAGGAAGAATATCTTCGTGCCGCTCCCTTAAAGAAGGAATTTTCAATTCAAAAACATAAAGTCGATAATATAAATCTTGGCGGAATTTTCCTTCTTGAATAAGGGTTCTTAAATCCCTGTTCGTCGCCGCAATAATACGTATATCAACATTTTTAGTCCCCGTCCCGCCTAGTCTTTCCACTTCTCTTTCCTGTAAAACTCGTAATAGCTTACCTTGAGCCTGATAAGGCAATTCTGAAATCTCATCTAAAAACAACGTACCATTTTGGGCTAATTCTATTTTTCCAGGCTTACCTTCTTTTTTCGCCCCGCTAAAAGCGCCAGCCTCATAACCAAAAATCTCCGATTCAAATAATTCATCTGGAATCGCGGCACAATTTACCGGCACAAAAGGCTGTGCTTTTCTTGTACTCAAACTATGGATCGCTTGGGCAAAAAGTTCCTTTCCCGTTCCCGTTTCCCCTGTAAGCAGCACGGTTGAACTGCTAGTAGCTATTCTGGCGGCCAGCTCTTTTACTCTCTCTATCTCCTCACTCTTTCCTACAATCTCTTCGAAGCTATATCTACTTTGTAACAAGGAATTTTTCTTGGCTTTATTCTTCTCCAAAGAGTTGGCAAAATACACTAAATCACTGTATTCCAGTTCATCTTGTCGGATGATTATTGTATAAAGGGTACCAGCTTCTCGTCGAACTACCCTTATGAAACAAGAGTGTCCGCTGATCACACCAGAAAATACATGTTTGTGAGCAAGACCTTTCAAAGAAAGGGTGGAAGAAGTGTGAATGACCCTCGTTATGGACTCTCCTATCAAATCAGTCGGCATAATCATGAAATATTCATAAAAGTCAGCAGTGGCGCCTATAACTCTTCCATTTTCATCAACTTCAATCGATCCCCAATTCCTTAACACGTTTTTGACATTTTCCATTTACATCACCTAATATCTTGATTACTTAAAACAAAAATTACAACTTGCCCCTTAATGACTTCAATTCCTTCCTGATTAAAACAAGTCACCTTTTGCGTAACCCAATTTCTATTCAAATTAATATCAATGATCTCCAGTTCAGCTGAAATCATATCGCATATATGTACTGGATGATAAAAGACCAATTCCTTTTGTAAAAGTATACAGGCACTACCAGGGAGTTTTTCACTGATCACTTGAGTGATAAGGCCTTCCGTTAACAAACCAGGTACAACCGGCTTGCTGAAATTACTTTTCCATGCTTCTTTATTCACTTGATAAATCGGACTGTAATCTTTTGTTAGTTCATTACATAATTTTACGTCAGATTCATTAAATGTGCGTTGCAAACTAGCAACCTGGCCGATGAACAAATCTGTGATTGTTAAACTCATAACATCCCTCCTTTATTTTTCTGAATATTCAATTTTAATATAATACTAACTATACATAACTTTCCAAGCAAATACTATAAAATGGGAGTTCATATGTTGTATTACTCGTGAATTTGGATGGTTTACTCGCGAGTTTGGATGGGTTACTCGTGAATTTGGTGGGTTTACTCGCGAGTTTCGCCGGTTTACTCGTGAGTTTAGCTGTTTTACTCATGAATTTAGCTGTTTTTCTCGTGAGTTTAGGTGGTTTACTCGTGAATTTAGCTGTTTTACTCGCGAGTTTCGCGGTTTACTCGTGAATTTAGCTGTTTTACTCGCGAGTTTCACCGGGTTACTCGTGAATTTAGCTGTTTTACTCGCGAGTTTCGCCGGTTTACTCGTGAATTTAGCTGTTTTACTCGCGAGTTTCGCGGTTTACTCGTGAATTTAGCTGTTTTACTCGCGAGTTTCGCCGGTTTACTCGTGAATTTAGCTGTTTTACTCGCAAGTTTCGCGGTTTACTCGTGAATTTAGCTGTTTTACTCGCGAGTTTCGCCGGTTTACTCGTGAATTTAGCTGTTTTACTCGCGAGTTTCGCGGTTTACTCATGAATTCTGCAGCTTTACTCGCAAGTTTCGCCGGTTTACTCGTGAATTTAGCTGTTTTACTCGCGAGTTTCGCCGGTTTACTCGTGAATTTAGCTGTTTTACTCGGGATTTTAATGCCCATAAGAATCCCCCTTATTTTACGAGTTGTTTAGCAGACCCATTTTCCCTTGACAGAAAGTAAGCGCTTCCAAATCTTCGAAATGTAATTCTCAGGATTTCACCTATGAACAAAATATGATCACCAGCATCATACTCTTCCCATGGTTTGCATTCCATCCATGCAACACTTCCATTTATTTTTGGCGAAATCCCCTTGTTATCCCAGTCAATTTCAAGTGTTTCCTGTTTACTGCCCGCAAATTGCCATGCAATGGATTCTTGTTCATCCGACAAAATATTAATGGTAAATGATCTACCCTTCATGCTATTGCAAGCTTTTGCTTCTTTATGAATTGACACTAAAGCAAGCGGGGATCCAATGAAACCGAGGTGAATGAATTCACAGTAATACCCTTTTGAACTTCCCCATCAAACCAGCTCACGATCGTAACTCCGGTTGGGAATTTACCAAAGCAATTTCTTAACTCTCGCCCATCCATCTTTTCACCTCCTGCTATTTTATTATGAATTCATTATAGTAAAGGTAAAAATTAAAAAAATCCGATAATTTCATAATATGAAATTACGTAAAATTTTTAATAGTCTTTCAATATTTTTTTCATTGATGGGAATTCTTACGATTGGTATTTTTTCAATATTTTATTGGATATCGTATAAAGGAACACCCCGAAGAAAAGACTTTCATTACCGCATTATCAAAAATCAGTGTTAAACTATCCATGAACATTCATATTTCCAGCTTAGTTAATCAGTACGGTGTATTCTTGACTCAAATAAATGAAAGTGGTGAGGGAAGTTTCATTTTTGCGTTCCATTCGAAAGATCTATCAATTTTTTGTGGATATACCTTTAAAAAAAGGAGTGGTTTTGAATAACCGCTACAAGGTAACGTCTGTAATAGGAACAGGTAGCTACGGCATTGTTTATCTTTGCAATGATTTGAAAACGAATGAAAATATAGTGATCAAACAGCTCCGGACAAGTAAACGCCGCAGCAAAAAAGAGCTTGAACAGTTTGAGAGTGAAATCTCCATATTACGAATGTTAAACCACAAAAACATGCCCAAATTTCACGAGAAATTTTCACAAGACGGACATGTTTATTTTGTGATGGATTTCATTAAAGGGGATAATTTAGAAGATCATATTTTCTTGAATCATATAACGTTCACTGAGAAAGAGTCTCTACTTTTTCTTGATGACCTGGTGGGGTTAGTATCTTTTCTACACAACCATGACATTTTCCATCAAGATTTACGTATACCAAATATTTTACTTAAAGACCATCATCCCATCTTGATAGACTTTGGTTTGTCTAAACGGGCCGTTTCGGCCAATCTCGCAAAAGAATCCATTTTGGAGATGAAAAGGCAGGATTTTTACGATTTGGGGGAAATACTCTTATATGTACTTTATACGACGTACGCTTCCAAAAGTAAAAAGGCTCTTCCTTGGACAGAAGAGCTTTCGTTAGAAAAAGAAACCGTGCATATACTGAAAAGGTTATTAAGCATCCACGAACCTTATTCAGATATTAAAGAACTCTCAATGGACCTGCATGCTGCTTTAGAGTCTAAGAATTTCAATTAGCTGCTACTGCCTCGTCCTTTTCTTTTGTAGCGGTCACTTCCACCCATGGGAGATCGTTTATACCCTCTGCTGCTACTGCTGCTGCCTCGGCGATAATGACCATGTCTTCGCTCACTGCTGCCTTGGGAAAGTTGTTTGATTTTTTTCATTATTTTCTTCAACATATCTTTCACCTCTTTTATATTGATTTTAAAGCTTGTTATTCATTAGCCTAACATAGTCACAGTATAAACCTTATTAATAAGTACTATAAATTTTTTTCATTCGGGTTAATTCCATTACTGCCTTACTTTTCTGGTGGAGTGAGATTATTTTCATTGTTGGTGAAATGATAATGCCCTTACTGCCATCCATTTAAAATGACATTATTAAAAAAAAATCGATAAACCGAATTGTATATTGGACCACTTCTCCTTAAGTGGACTAATTAGGTATGCCTTGCTGTTTCATCTTGAACGAAGGCTTTACATAAATGGAATATATCAAAACAATCATTGACCAAATCGAATTTCCAATAAAAGGCTGTTGATTGTGTGATAATAATAAAGTCAAACTAATCATTCCGAACAGGGCTGAATATCCAATCATCATCCAAAATCCCCACATTTCCAACCTCATATATCCGTAGATAATCACGATGGATATAAGCGCCACTAATACTCGAATCAAGCGTTCTGGTACATCAGCTAATCCAAATCTTGTCACCAACCCTATTTGATTGGCATTAGGATCATAGAAAACTGATGTAAACAGTAAAATGCTCGCACCGAAAATATAAAAATAACCAATTAAAGAAACTCCTAATGGCCTTTTCATAACTATATCCCGCCTCATAAAAAAATAACAGATCGTTATATACCTTTTCCATTTCAGTGAATTCTTGGTAACTCAAGAATAGCATAAGACGGGTTAATTGAAAATAATCTACCGTTTTACGAATCGCCCTGCTCAAGAACGAGTACCAGGCAGTAAATAAAAAAACCTGGCGAAAATTTCATCGCCAGGTTTTTCTTCATTGATTTTTATTTTACAGCTTCTTTTAATTCCTTACCTGCTTTAAAAGCGGGTACTTTACTAGCTGCAATTTGGATTTCTTCGCCAGTTTGCGGGTTTCTTCCTGTACGAGCTGCACGGTCACGCACTTCAAATGTACCGAAACCAACTAATTGGATTTTTTCTTCTTTAGCAAGAGTAGCCGTGATTGTTTCAAACAATGCATCCACTACTTTTTTTGCGTCGTCTTTTGTCAGTTCAGCTTGTGCTGCCACACTACTCACTAATTCTGTTTTATTCATATGAACACCTCATCCTTTTATATTCTTTAAAGTATGTAGAGAAGACAACATAACATATCTTATATGCGTCTGTCACTTAATATGGCTAAATAAAAGGAAGTGTAACCCTATACTGATGTGTTTTTTAGTCATTTTTTAAGGATGAGGGCTTTGATTAACTCATAATTTGATTCTGTCGTACCGTTTTTCAACTTTCTGTAGTTTCCAGCTGCAGCCATTGATAGATGGTATCCATATCAATGTTTTCTTCCAAATGGGAAGCCAAGAGATTGTACGCTTCCTCCCTACGCTCCGAGTCGCTTTGAACGTTTTCATTCACTTCATCCAACCCCTTGTTCCGCCGAATTTGGTTAACTAGTAATCTAGTGAACAAGCGATTATGGAAAATCCCATGAAGGTATGTTCCCATTACCTTGTTGTCAGTGGATATGGCTCCATCCTCTCTTCCATCCTTCAATAAAAGAAAGGGCTCTACTTGTGACTTCAATGTCGTTCTGCCTAAATGTATTTCGAAACCGTTAAGGTTCATTCGACCTTCCATTATCCCAGCAGAAAGTACACCTTCCATTTGTACTGTTTTCTTTTCTGCTTGAAATACGGTTTCCACCGGAAGAAGCGAAAGCCCTTCTGCGTTCTCACCATTACCTTCTACAGCGTCAGGATCGAAAAGTTTAGTCCCAAGCATTTGAAAACCGCCGCATATACCAAAGATCATCGTCCCTTGTTCACGCAGTTCATTGATGGCTCCATCCAACCCCACATGTTTCATCCACTCTAAATCTTCCATCGTGTTTTTTGTACCCGGCAAAATAAGAAGGTCAGGATTACCTAACTCATTGACACTGCTTACTAGCCGGACACCTACTCCAGGTTCATCAAAAAAAGGATCCACATCTGTAAAATTGGAAATCCGCGGAAATCTCAAGACGGCTACATCAATCGGAAACTCAGCCTTTTTAGGTTTTTTAAAACGTAAGGAAGAGAGTGCTAGCGAATCTTCCGCTTCAATATTCACATCTAAATAGGGAAGCACCCCGAGAACCGGAATCCCGGTTTCCTTTTCCAACCATTCAATGCCATCGTCCAACAGTTCTCGCATGCCACGAAATTTATTGATGATGATCCCCTTTACACAATCGCGTTCATCTTTATCCAATAAGGCAAGCGTCCCGATTATGGACGCAAATACTCCACCACGATCAATATCGGCCACTAAAATGACAGCCGCATCCGCGAGTTTGGCCATTCGCATATTCGCAATATCCCGGTCCTTAAGGTTAATTTCAGCCGGACTTCCTGCACCTTCGAGTACGATGATGTCATATTCATCTTGAAGCTTTTCCACCGATTTACGGATGATGGGCATGGCTTCTTGGACAAATTGATTCCGATAGCTTTTTGCATTCATATCAAGAAAATGCTTACCGTGCACGATGACTTCCGAAACCATATCCTGCTTCGGTTTCAGTAATATCGGATTCATATCCGTTGTTGCCGTGATCCGCGCTGCCTCCGCCTGTACTCCTTGAGCCCTTCCGATTTCACCGCCATCCAAGGTTACAAAAGAATTCAAAGCCATGTTTTGTGATTTGAATGGGACAACACGTAATCCTTTATTGGAAAATACCCGGCAAAATGCCGTACAAATCAAACTTTTCCCTACATCGGATGACGTCCCTTGTATCATGATGGATCGTGCCTTCATTCCGCTCACCCCCTAAAACTCTAATCCTTTGACAGCGCCGATACCCTCGTCATAATAATGCTTGGTCGCCTCAATGGATGAAACCAAATCCGCCATTTCCATAAGCTCTTGCTTGGCATCCCTACCGGTAATGACTAAATGCATATGAGCGGGACGATTACGAATCGCATCGATGATTTCAGTCAGTGGCAAGACATCTTCTATCGGGAATTTGGAGATGGCTAACGCATTGTTCAACTCATCCAGAACAAGTAAATCAATGTCAGGATCACCAAGGGCCTGTTTCGCCTTTTCCCAAGCTAACTGTAATGCGCTGCGATGCTCTTCTGGTGTTTTGGTCCATGTAAAACCAATGCCTAGCTGTTCCATTTCAACTCCTAATTTCTTTAAAGCCAATGCTTCCCCATATGTACGCTCTGGAGATTTTATGAACTGAAGGAATTTGACATTCATTCCTCTGCCGATCGCCCTTAAAGTCACCCCTAATGAGGCAGTCGTCTTCCCTTTCCCATTTCCCGTATAAATAAGGAATAATCCTCTGCGTGCCACTCACTCACCTACCTTCATAGCCATACTGTTTTCTCTATGTATGAAGTCCTTTTAGTAGCAGGAGCTGGTTGATCGTCTTTAGGATATCCGACAAAAATGGTGCCGATCACTTTTTTATTTTCCGGTGAACCGATGAATCCGTGCAGGCGTTCATCCCTGACAAGACCCACTCCCCTAGTGCGCCAAACGAATCCAAGACCAAGTTCTTTTGCGGCAAGCCACATCGAATGGACGGCACAACAAGAAGCAAAAACATTGTCTTCGGATGAATCCGGATCGTCAGGCAATATATCGGAAGTCACGACAATGATAAGCGGTGTCGTCTTTACGACTTCCAGTGAACTATCAATCAATTTTGGTTTGGTCGGGAAGCGTTCATGTAAATACTTTTCTGCCAATCTTTCATAACGTTGCTTCGCTTCTCCCTTGATCACATAAAAACTCCAAGGTTCACGTAAACGGTCATTTGGGGCATAGGTAGCCGCTTCCAATAACTGCCTGATTTTTTGGTCTTCCACTTCTTTTTCTTCGTAATTCCTTATTGCCCTGCGTTCCTTCAATTCTTGAATGATGGACATTCCGACTCATTCCCTTCAAAAGTGGACTCTGATTCAATCACTCTTTCAAACCATTGGATTTTCTCCCTTAATTGGACGACATCGCCTACTAGAAAGATTGACGGATTTTGAATTTCCTCTTTTATAGCCAGCAAAGAAATCGAACTCAAAGTACCTGTAATCGTCCTCTGTTTATCTGTCGTACCCCATTCGATGACAGCCACTGGCGTTTTACCGTCCCTGCCATGCTCCATCAATTTTTCACAGATAAACGGCATATTACCTATTCCCATATAAAAAGCGATGGTATCGATGCCTTGGGCCAATGCCTGCCAATTCAGGTTATCCTGCCCCTTGTAATCACGGCCATGTCCTGTCACAATTGCATAACTTGAGGCATGTTCACGGTGGGTAACCGGGATGCCCGCATAAGCCGGAGCTGCGATTCCCGCTGTGATTCCTGGGACGATATCATATTCAATTCCGTTAGCAGCCAGTATCTCTGCTTCCTCACCGCCCCGACCAAAGACAAATGGATCTCCACCTTTTAGACGGGTGACGTTTTTCCCCTGTAATGCTTTTTCCACTAAAAGTTCATGTATTTCATTTTGAATGAGATGATGTTTCCCTGGTGATTTTCCGCAATATACCAATTCTGCATTTTCTTTAGCATAGGTTAATAGTTCTGGATTGACAAGCCTGTCATATGCAATGACATCCGCCTTTTGGATACATTCCAGCCCATATACCGTAATCAGTTTCGGATCTCCGGGACCCGCACCGACCAGATGTACTTTTCCCGGTTTCATGCTCGCGCCTCCTCTTAATCTTCAAAAAATACCTTTTCCATGTTGATGGTTTCTTGTGTGAATCTGTTTTTTTGTTTTAAGCAAGCATTGATCCAGTTCTTTGCCAATATTGGATTGGAAGCAAAATGAAAGTGTGTATACCCTGCAACAAGGTTACCTAATACACACCCCTCTTGTTTGGAACCGAATCTGCCTTTGGCTTCGTAAGCATGTGTAAGATCATCATCCGCTTCAAATGTCGAGTAGTGGAATTCATGACCTTTTGCCTGTTCAGTTTCATTGATCAAAAAATTGCTTGAAGTTCCTGTAATTTCACGATACCCAAGTGCCGCAAGTTTTTTCTGCATTTTAATCCTGCCTGGTATCATTCCTGCCATCTGATGCGTTTCTCCTGAAGTTGTTTCAATCGATTTGCTCAAAAACATGAAACCCCCACATTCCGCCAGGGTCGGCATCCCCTTTTCAATGGAGGTTCTGATGGATCTGATAGCACCCACGTTCCCAGAAAGTTCATCTGCAAATTCCTCAGGAAAACCGCCTCCAAGGTATAAGCCATCAGCATCCATTGGAACTTCTTCCCCTTTTAATGGAGAAAAATACTTGATGTTCGCCCCATATGCTTCAAGCAACTCAAGATTTTCCTGATAATAGAAATTGAAGGCTGCATCTTTTGCGACGGCAATGCACACCTCCTTTTCATTTTGGGGTTGAAATATATTTGAGTTTCCACTGGAAACGGCCCTTGTCTTTGACAAACGGTATAACTGATCGATATCGATCGTTCCCATGACCAATTGTGCAAGCTTATCGAAAAACGGGTTAAGTTCACCGCGTTCAATCGCAGGAATCAAGCCCAAATGACGGCTAGGAATATCAATATCCATTTCCCGTTTCATATATCCCAGCACCGGTACATCGCATTCTTGCTCAATGGCTGATTTGACGATTTTGTAATGGCCTACACTTCCTACTTGATTGGCAATGACCCCAATGATGTTCGGACCGGTCGAAAAGTCCTGAAATCCTTTTACAATGGCAGCCGCGCTCCGTGCCATGCTGGCACAGTTGACTACCAACAGGACAGGGCTTTGCGTGATGACGCTGATTTCAGCGGTCGATCCTGTATTGGATAAAGGACTTTTGCCATCGAAAAAGCCCATGACTCCTTCGATGATCGATATATCAGCTCCAGTAGCTGCTTTGTTAAGAATTTCCTTGACGGTGTCATGTTCGAACATCCAACTGTCAAGATTACGTGAAATTCGTCCTGTAACTGCAGTATGATAGGTTGGATCAATATAGTCAGGACCACATTTGAACCCTTGAACCGTATAGCCTTTCTTCTGGAGGGCTGCCATGATTCCGATGGTCAATGTCGTTTTTCCGACACCGCTTCCGGTACCTGCAATTACCAATCTTCTATCGTTCATATAGGTTTCTGCCTCCTTAAAAAGGAATGATCCCAACTGATATGGTTACGTTCCCCGATTTTTTTTTAACCAGTTCCAATTGTTCGGCTTTCGTATAAATCCTGACAGCCGGTTCACTCACACCATATGCACCTGTATATTTAAATACTGTATCGGATGGCGCTTCGATCTGAGCTTGATTAAGCTCTTCCGGTTCATAATAAACAAATTCCCAGCCATATTTTTTAACAACTTCAATTAAGCCAATTTCGTCTTTCTTTAAGGAAATGGTACAGATCGCTTTAACGCTTTTTAAGGAAAACGATAATTCCGCTAGTGTTTCTTCAATCACCTGCTCAATTTCGGCAGCCGCTGTTCCTCTATTGCACCCGATACCGAGAGCAATGACTTGAGGGCGGTAGACAATCCCATTTTCCAAGATTTTCTTTTCCGGCTGGCTAAGCATGCGGTGAGTCACGACCAGGGCTGCTTGTGGCTTTGCTTGAAGCGCTTCTTCAATAGACGGGTATACGATTATCCGTTCAGGTAATGCCGTTTCATACGACCACCAGTTCCGTTCACCTGACTCCTGTACAACGGCAACATGCTCTTCATTTACAACGGACGCACTTACTGGCGTCAATTTTTCTGCAGAATCCCAAACCCAGCCAAAACGCTGGCCGAATAAGTCGACAGGAATCGTTTTTTGTACATCCGAAGCCGTAGTGATTATAGCTTTTGCGTCAAGGGCAGCAGCAACTTCCTTAGACAGTTCATTTGCTCCCCCAAGATGCCCTGACAGTACACTGATGACATTTTCCCCTTTGTCATCAATGACAACCACACCTGGATCCGTTTTCTTATCCTTCAAAATTGGTGCAATCATCCGCACGACTGCACCGAGTGAAATAATTAAAATGATTCCTTTATATTCCTTGAATAAAGCTGGTAAAAGCATACGGACACTTCCCGAAAAAAGCTGGATCTGTTTATGCTCTTCGTCCCCTTTTTCAAATTTGCTCATGTAATAAAGATCGGAATTCGAAAAAACGGTATGTAATTTTCGTGCCAGCTCGACACCATGCTTTGTAATCGCAACGATCGCATAAGTATGTGACCGTTTAATGGGAGCAAGTTCCTCTTCCTTCAATTCAATGATCATGGCTTAACACCTTTTCTGAAACCGTGGGTAAAACTCGCATCATATAGTTTGGAACGGTATTCATCTTTATCATGGATATTAGGATCTAACGCCCATCCAGCCAAAATCATTGCATGCTTGCGGATACCATTTTTACGCATATCATCATCTAAATTCACTAAAGTGGTACGGACGATTTTTTGGTCCGGCCATGTTGCCCGTTGAATGACTGCGACCGGAGTATCATCCTGCCAACCGGCTGCCTGGAGTTCTTTAACGATTTTTTTAGTCAAGGTCGCACTCAAGAAGAGGGCAATCGTACAGTGATGACTAGCCAAATCACGTAACTTCTCAAATTCCGGAACAGGCGTACGTCCTTCAGCCCTCGTCAATATGAGTGTCTGGGTTAAATCCGGGATAGTCAGCTCTGCTCCTATTGCCGCTGCCGAGGCGAACACCGAACTTACGCCAGGGATCACCTCATAACCAATACCTTCTTTCTTCAATAGGACAATTTGTTCCATGATTGCGCCGTACATGGCAGGATCCCCTGTATGGATCCTGGCAACCAGCTTTCCTTCTTTAACCCGATCAACCATAATGCCAACAATTTCTTCCAAATGCATTCCAGCCGTTTTTAGCACCTCGGCATCCGGTTTTGCCTTAGCAATCAATTCCTCATTCACTAACGAATCCGTATATAAAATCACATCCGCCGTTTGAAGAATGTTCAATCCTTTTACAGTAATCAAATCCGGATCTCCTGGGCCAGCGCCTACAATAAATATCTTCATTTTCTCACCACCATCAATGTTAAGTATTCTAGTTCAAGTCCTTCCAATTCACTCACTTTCCAAATCACTTCTTCATCGGATGTGACTTTCGTAACGACCGAGGCATTTTCAAGCAAGTCTAAATCTTTTAAAACAGTAATCATTAAATCGATGACTTTTGCCACTTTAATGAACACCACGGCATCATGATCTTCAATTGCCTTCTTCATCGCTTCATAATCATCCCTTGCCGGAACAATCGCGACATGATCATCACCATCTGCCAAAGCGATGCCCAACCTTGACGCCGATCCATTAAACGAAGAAATACCCGGGACTGTCTTGATTTCGACTTCGGGATGCAGCTCCTGCATTAATTTCATCATATGTATGAACGTACTATATAAAAGAGGATCACCTTCAGTAACGAAAGCGACATCTTTTCCTTCGTATAACTTTTGCCAAACCTTTTCAACCGTTCCGTTCCATTCCCGATCCAAAATCGCTTGATCTTTCGTCATCGGAAAAACAAGGCCCAGCATATCCTTCTCTTCAGGACGGATGTAAACTTCAACGATACGGTGGGCGTAGCTTTTACTGCCTTTTCTTTTTTTTGGATATGCAATGACCGGAGATTCCTGAATTACGCGAAATGCCTTTACTGTAATAAGCTCTGGATCGCCTGGGCCAACGCCAAGGCCATATAATGTACCAAGATTACTCATTCATGTCTTCCTTTCTTTGTGCAGTAATGATATAAACCGGATTAAGTGGTACAAATCTGTTCATTCCCAATATTGGCTTACTTCGGGAAATTTGCGCATGCATGATGGAAGTGTGAAAACCAGCTTCCGCAAATGCCTCATTAGCCCGGTAAAGATTCTCAATCGTTGCAGCATTTAGAACGATCCTGCCGCCCTCTTTAAGCCGTTTACAGCAGGTATTGATTAAATCTACCATTTCGCCGCCAGTCCCCCCAATGAAGATCGCATCAGGATCTGGAAAAGTTTCCAATCCTTGCGGAGCTTTACCATGAATGGCTGTTATATCGGTACGGAATTTACTTTGGTTTTGATAACAGTTTTCTAAGTCAGGTTCATTTTTTTCAATTGCGAAGATTTGTCCTTCGGATGCAAACTTAGCCGCTTCAATTGCCATTGACCCCGTACACGTCCCAACATCCCAAACTATGCTGTTTTTTCTGAGCTTCAGCGCATGCAGGCTTAATACTCTAATTTCCTTTTTGGTTATGAGTCCTTTATCCGGCTTACGTTGCGAAAATTCTTCATCTTCTATCCCTAAAGACCAACTTGGACCTTCAGATTTTCTTTTTAAAATGACGACATTCAACGGGGAAAATTCCCGCTCCATCATTTCCTCAAGTTCATACCAACCTGAGTTTTCAGTTTCTCCTTGAAGATTTTCAGCCACGAATGCCCGATATTCAGTCATTCCGAATGAAAGGAGATATTTAGCCAGTTGGTTGGGAGTATTTTCGACGTCAGTAAGCAAGGCAACTTTCGCTTGCCCATCAATCCTTTGGGCCAGCCCTTTCATACTGCGGCCATGAACACTAACTAGAAAAGCATCTTGCCAGCTTTCACCCATTTTTGCAAAAGCAAGCTGAATGGAACTGAAATATGGGTAAACCTCCATGTTGATTTTGCTGGAAAGATAGCCTCCCATTCCATAAAACAATGGGTCACCGGAAGCCAAGACAACAGTTGGACGAGTTTCATCCTGCAGTTGTTCTACCACTTTTTTCAAACCGCCCTTTATGACAATCTTCTTGCCGGAATAGTTAGGAAAGAAGGATAAGACCCTCTCACCCCCGACCAGCACTTCACTTTCTTCTATCCATTGGGCATATTGAGGCAGTAAGCTTTCCTGACCGTTATCCCCTATCCCAATTAATTTCATCGATTGACTCAATTCCAACAGCCCTTCCCAGTAATTGTCCTTTCAACGAATAAATCGCCGTTTCCATTTCAATGCCACCCTTCACTTGCTTTATAGCAGAGTGACAGCAGGATTCACATAGTTTATTAAAAAAATCAAAATTATTGATCGCTGACATCATATCCCCGACTTGTGACGCTGTATTTGCATTCTTGATTTCAAGAACAAGATCATCTTCAGCTCCGACGCTTTGGGCTATTTCCGATAGAAAACCGAAGTCGACCGGAGCGCTTTTTGAATGCACCATCATCACACCTTGGGCAACTTTAGAAAATTTCCCCATCATACCAATCAGTGATACCTTTTTAATTCCCTGCCTTTTACATTGCTTAAGTGAGAAGCCTACAAAATCACCCATT
This sequence comes from Peribacillus sp. ACCC06369, assembly GCF_030348945.1. NCBI lineage: Bacteria > Bacillati > Bacillota > Bacilli > Caryophanales > Bacillaceae > Peribacillus > Peribacillus sp. ACCC06369. The sequence continues at coordinate 2,280,067 of NZ_JAUCEN010000002.1, read as the reverse complement.
TCAATAAAGGCTTCCTCAGGTAAATCCTGAAGAAGGCCCATTGCATACTTTTCACTGCGCCCGCCAGTGGTTAAGACAAGATGCTCACACCCACTCGCCTTGGCGACACTGATAGCCTGGACAATACTTGCCATATAGGCGGAACTGGAAAAAGGGACGACGGTGCCCCTTGTTCCCAAAATGGAAATGCCTCCCACAATCCCGAGGCGGCCATTTAATGTTTTTTTCGCTATTTCTTCACCTGCAGGCACGGAGATAACGACTTTCACTCCTCTATTAATCTTAAATTCTTCCAAGGTTTGTTGCACAGTGGTTAATATCATTTTGCGCGGTACAGGATTAATGGCCGCTTCCCCTACAGGAACGGGAAGCCCGGGTTTGGTCACTCGCCCCACACCAATCCCTCCATCCAAGATGATTCCTGGTGCATCCGACCAGCTGACAGTAGAAATGATATGTGCCAAATGGGTGGCATCTGGATCATCTCCGGCATCTTTAATCGTTTCTGCACTAACCGAATTTTCCGATATATCATATCTCTCAATGGTGAAAGTGGCATCACGGCCGATAGGCAAGGAGATTGTAGCCTCCTCAAGGGCATCCCCCGTGATCAAAGCGGTCAATGCCGCTTTAGTCACGGCTGTCGAACATGCCCCCGTCGTATACCCATGGCGCATTTGTGAGGGATCTTTTTTTACTTTCTTTTCCATGTTTATTAACTATCAGCTAAAAGGGAAATTGCGTTCAATGCTGCAACCGTGACAGTACTTCCACCTTTTCGGCCAATATTCGTAATGAATGGCACTTCTGTGATCTTAGCCAGTTCCTCTTTCGATTCCGCTGCAGAAACGAACCCAACAGGCATTCCAATAATTAAGTCCGGCTTTGCAATCCCTTCTTTAATAAGGCGAATGAGCTCAAGTAAAGCTGTAGGTGCATTGCCAATGGCATAAATGCCCCCTTCATTTTCCTTTACGGCTTTTTGCATCGAAATGATCGCTCTTGTCGTATTCAAACGTTTTGCTTCGACCATCACATCTGGATCTGAAATGTAGCAATGAACGTCCCCGCCGTGTTTTTGAAATCTTTTTTTGCCTGTACCGCTCTCGATCATTTGCACATCCGCAATGACATGTCTACCTTTGCGAATGGCTTCCACACCAGCTTGAATGGCATTTGGATGGACGATGACACTTCTTCCCAATTCAAAATCAGCTGAAGCATGAATGACCCGGCGGACGATCTTCCATTCATCCTCAGAAAAATCATGATCGCCCATTTCTTCAGCTATCATTGAAAAACTATAATCATATATTTTGTCTGGATCTACCGTTAGTGGTTTGAAATCCGTTTTAAAGTCCATCTTGCATTCCTCCTATTATTTATTCAACTGATTATTCAACTCGGCAATGACATGATCAAAACTGGAATGAACATTTTGATAGTCAACATCTGGCCTTGATATCATAATCGTCTCTATTCCACATTCCAACGCGGCTTCCAATTTCTCATCAACCGCACCGACCTTGCCACTTTCTTTCGTTATCATCAATGTGACGCCATACTGTTTATATAGGGCTTTATTTAATTCTTTGGAAAATGGACCTTGAATCGCAACGATATTTTTTTGTTCAATGCCTAGCTGCGCACATTTTTCCATATTATCCATGCGTGGCAGCATTCTTGCTATGACTCTGGTATTCTCGAGTCCTACCAATTCTTTTGCGAACACCGCTAGGGTTTTACTTCCGGTCGTGAGCATGATGACTCCCCGTTTTGCAGCAGCCAGCTTGGAAGCTTCCTCATAATCACGGACAACTATCAATTTGTCATTCTGAAACCGTTGGCTTTCACGCTCATAACGAATATAAGGAACATTTGCTGCCTTTGCTCCGTTAAGAGCGTTTTTGGATGCTTCTTCCGCAAATGGGTGACTTGCATCAACTACAGCCTGAAAACCTTTTTCAGAGATTAAAGAGGTCATATCCTCTGCAGTTAATCGGCCAATCCGGGTGGATATCCCTGCATCTTGCAAACTCTTCGCCGCCGACTCGGTTACAACAGTTGCCAAAACCTTGAATCCCACCTGCTGCATCTCAATCGCTAATTCCCGCGCATCACTTGTACCCGCCAAGAACAAAATCATTTTGACGTACCCACCTCTTGCCCATCGTGCTGATGGTCGTGGTCATGATGGTCGTGGTCATGATGGTCATGGTCGTGATGGTCATGGTCGTGATGGTGATGATGGTGGGCATGTCCATGTTCCTCGACATATTTTCGATAGTTTTCCAAATCACGTGCCCCACTTGATCTGCCTTCACTAGCTTCAATTACTCGTTCTTGCAGAATGTTCTGTAAGGTTGGATGATACCCAAAATACTTCGCCAAAATAAATTCCCGATCAAGATATTGCTCTTGATAGCCTTTCAGCATATCCTCCATTCTTTCCATTAACACCCCCGTGAAGAGGAAATATGGCAGCATCACTATTTTTTTTGCCCCCAACCGGATGCATCGTTCAATGCCTTCATCAACATGCGGGTCCGTTACACCCATGAACGCTGTTTCGACCCATTTAACGTTTAATTTTTCCCATAACAATCGGGAAATTTTATATATATCACTATTTGCATCAGCATCACTGCCTCCTCGGCCAATTAGCAATATTGCTGTCTCAGCCTGTTCCGAGGATGTATCGAAGCCGGCTTCCTCAAGTCGGTCTGTCAGGATCGTCAATACATCATGGTGGACCCCGATCGTTTGACCATATGTGAATTTCACTTCTGGATATTTGGTTTTCCCATCCTCTATTTCAGCTGGGATATGTAATTTCGAATGTCCTGCATGCAACAAAATGATCGGTATGACGATAACTTCCGTAGCCCCTCGTTTTACACAATTATCAATGCCTTTTGATATATTCGGTGTCGCAAATTCCAGGAAGCACGTTTCTACCAAAAAACTGTCATCCATTGCCGGAATCATATTTTTAATAAAATGAACGACTTCTTCGTTTCCCGAAGCCAGGCGGCTTCCGTGTCCTACAAACAAAACTGCTTTCATTTACTTTCCCCCTCTTGATTAGTCTTCACAAGGCGCAGGCTCTATGTTTATTTTGGGAGCAATGTCCTGATAAGAAAAATTCTGTATCTTTTTTGAACGTTTGAAGTATTTAAAAAGCCGCTCATTTGGATGGGCATTTTGCTTATACTCCCCGACAATGTCCGTAATCAATTCAACAAGCCGTTCCGGTTCAATGCCTTCAGCTACCGGCTGACCTGGATGGGCCGTTCTTCCAACCGGTTTAGCTCCAAGAAATAAGTCGAACTTCCCTTTTCGGAAAACAATCCCGATGTCATCCATCACGGCACTATAACAAGCCATTCCACACCCATTAAATCCGATGTTCAGTTCCTTAGGCATTTTCATTCCGCCAAGCACCCGGTGTATTTCATCCGCATATGGTATGGATTCCGCTTTTTCACCATCACAGAAATCACAGGCTTTTAATGTCAGTACATCTCCAATCGGCGATAATAGAAAGTTTGCTGATTGCAATTTCCCCGTAATGACTTCCGGGTCCGTTGTCGGGATCTTTAAAACGATCTTATGATTTGGCGTGTATTCCATCGTTCCCTTTTCCCCGACAACTTCCGCAAGTGTCATCATTTGTTTGGGAGTGAATTGTTTATTCGCCACACCTGGACTTACGGCAAGTTCGAATACCGACTCCATTTTTTGCTGGACAATCGGCTTAATTGATTGCTGAACGGTTTGACCCTTCACTCTTGACAAGGCTTCCATTGCCATTTCAAAAGAAGCGGACTTCTTTTCTGGTGCTTTTGTAAGTAATCCAACTCCTCCAGCAGGCTCTGTTAAGGTTTCTTGCATGGAATCGGCTTCTTGATCTAATGCCCACGGTTCTGCTTCTTTTTGCAGACGCTGATGCGGCTTCAATGTTTGCTTTTCCGAATTCAATGTATATTTCCTCTGATAACCTCTTGGTGTGATGATTTTGTCATCGTATAAGAAGGTGGATGAATTACCGATAATGACGGTGGTCAACATTCCAATATCGTGATTCAACATATCTTTCAAATTGGTTATGACAATATCCTGCCGATCGCGATAAGCACTTTTCACCAACCCGACTGGTGTATCTGGCGAACGGTAGCGAAGGAGAATTTTCTGTGTTTCAACAATTTGCCTAGTCCGCCTGCCGCTGCGCGGATTATAAAGCGCAATGACAAAATCAGCCATTGCAGCTGCTTCCACCCTTTTAGCGATTAGGTCCCAAGGAGTTAAATGATCACTGAGGCTGATCGTACACGAATCGTGCATGACTGGTGCCCCAAGTAAAGACGCACAAGAGTTGATTGCAGAAATACCAGGAATGACTTCAATGCCCACTCCAGTTTCTTCTTTCCAACCTTTTTCAATCAATACTTCATAAACCAACCCTGCCATCCCGTACACTCCGGCATCCCCACTGGAAATGACAGCCACTTTTTTTCCCAACTCCGCTTGTTTTACTGCTTCCTGAGCACGTGATACCTCTTCAGTCATCCCCGTACTAATGATCGTTTGATCTGTAAGCAGTCCCTGAATGAGTTCAACATAAGTTTTATAACCAATGATGTAGTCACTTTCTTGAAGGGCTTCGACAGCACGTTTGGTAATGTGTTCAAAATTCCCTGGTCCAAAGCCCACGACGAATAATTTACCGTTTGTACTCATTAAGACATCTCCTTTTACGATTTGTTCTTTGAAATACCCGTATGAGCAGGAAAATCCGGATTAGGCGTCATTTCCCCATCACTGAATTGGTAGATCATCTGTGGAACATATTCCCCATCTTCGATATTGCTGACAATCTCCCGACCGAAATCAGGCGTATCCACTCTATACCATTTCCCTTGGGGATAGGCAATCACAACGCAGGCATCCTTACATCTTCCGTTACAGCGTGTCCTGGTTGTATGAATTTTCAAATCCAGTCCCTTTGAAGTAATTTCATCACGAATCGCTTGAGTTACTTCTTCCCCGCCCTTTTTCATGCAACTGCTTCCATTGCAAATCAACAAATGCGTATTTGTACCCTTCAAGTTCCAAGTAGTCATCTTCTTCCTCCTGAGTTCAGGGAAAAGGCAAAATAAAAAACCTTAACATAAGAGTCAAGGTTTAAAAAACTATATGAATGAGGAGCCCTCCGCAAATATGCTGAATCTCCCAAAATCGTCATAGTCCTTCTACCTTTCCCTCCGAAAAGTATCATACAATTTCAAAAGCAGGTTTCCTGGCTTACGCTTCATTTTACTTTGTCCCTTCCCGGCTTTAAGCCAGTGGTTATCGACAAATTCATCAGCGTTTACAGTAGCGGGGGCTGCATCGGATTTTCACCGATTTCCCTATTATCCCTTGCATATTCACACAAGAGCACTTTTAAAATGAAATATTTGGTTTTATTATACAATTATAGCTAACCTTATCTATCATATAACAACTTTAGCAAAATTCAATAGTTTATTCCGACTGTTTAGAAAAGTTTAATAGTGTAAATCCAGCCATAAGCCTTTCCTCTCTGCAATCTTAGTCAAAAAAAAAAAAAAAGAGAGTGTAGCTGGAATTATTTCTTTATGGTACACTATACGAGAATTTTCGAAATAATTACATAAGTTTTATGGTGTTGAATTTCTCGGAATTCAGCTTAAAAGGGAAGCCGGTGAAAGTCCGGAGCGGTCCCGCCACTGTAAAGGGAAGTCCTATTACGTTAACATTAATCCACTGTCAAATGAGATGGGAAGGATGTAACGGGACAATGAACCTAAGCCAGGAGACCTGCCATGAAGCGTGAAACTGTTTCAGCCTACGAGGATGGGTGTGCGGATCAGGCAGAATGGCCCATATTGGTTTATGCTGCAAAATTCCTGTTCATTACGCACTTCTTTCTTTTGAGAGAAGTGCTTTTTATGTTGGGCGCCGCTTTTCTTCTAAAGTTTTGGCAGAAAAATTAAAGGTGTTGAAAGGAGAAAGAATGAAAAGAGTCAATTGGAAAATTCTTTATTTTGTCATTTTACTGCTTCTTGTCCCAAAACGTGCGATGGCCATGCATATCATGGAGGGCTTTTTACCAATTGAATGGGCCATATTTTGGTGGGCCGTGACCCTTCCATTTCTAATCTTGGGTTACCGGTCCATTAGGTCCAAAGTAAGGGAAAACCCAGAAACAAAAATGATGCTCGGTCTATCGGGTGCATTCGTATTCATATTATCTGCCTTGAAGATTCCTTCCGTTACGGGAAGTTCTTCACACCCTACCGGAGTTGGTTTAGGTTCCATATTATTCGGGCCATTGGCCATGAGTGTCGTAGGCTCCATCGTTCTATTATTTCAAGCTGTTCTACTGGCTCACGGAGGATTGACGACATTAGGGGCCAATGCATTTTCCATGGCTGTATGCGGACCTTTCATTGCTTACTTTGTCTTCAAGGGCGCAACTAAATTGGGGTGGTCTTTTTCGCTGGCCGTTTTCTTGGCAGCTGCTTTTGGCGATTTAGGAACCTATGTGGTAACTTCCGTTCAACTTGCACTTGCTTTTCCATCCGAGGTAGGTGGATTCATGGCCTCATTCAATAAATTTGCTGGAATATTTGCCCTGACCCAAATTCCCTTGGCAATCAGCGAGGGATTATTGACAGTGGTTGTGATGAATTTCCTAAAAAAATACAATCTAGGCGAATTGAAATTGCTGCGAGTTTTATCTAAGGAGGCCCGTTAACATGAAAAAAAGTTTATTGCTGCTTTTCCTGGTCGTCATTCTTGCCACCATACCGTTAATAACCCAACAAGGAACGGAATTTGGCGGTGCCGACGGCGAAGCTGAAGAAGCCATCACTAAAATTCAGCCGGAATACAAGCCTTGGTTCAATAGTATTTGGGAGCCGCCAGGTGCAGAAACCGAGAGCTTATTATTTGCGCTGCAAGCTGCAATCGGAGCTGGTTTCATTGGATACTTCATTGGCGTAATGAGACAAAGGAATAAACAAACCAAACAAGAAATGAACGAAAAATCGAAACATGTTACTCATTGATAAATATGCCTATTTCAATGGGCTAAAGGATGTACATCCGTTGGAAAAGATGATTTTTGCACTCTCCCTTATGCTGTTTTCGTTAACGGTAAGGGATTTGGCCGTTTCGCTCATCACTTTTATGGTGATGAGCGCTTTAATCATTTTTGTGGCAAAAATCCCGCCTTCGTATTATCTGAAATTACTCTTATTACCAGGATTCTTTCTAGTATCAGGCACACTTACCATCCTTTTTTCTATCTCCAGTACATTTACTTCGATGCCGAATATTTGGTGGTCCTGGAAAGTCGGAAATTGGCAAATTTTCATCAGCGATGGCAGCATTGGTACAGTGACCAATTTGATCACTGTCGTATTTAGCAGTATAAGCTGTTTATATTTCTTAACCTTGACTACACCCATTACCGTCATTCTATCCGTACTGCGGAAACTTAAAGTCCCTTCCTTATTGATCGATTTAATAGAATTGACCTATCGCTTCATCTTTATTTTTTTAGATACAGCTTTGGCCATTCACTTAGCACAAGCTTCAAGACTGGGATATGGTTCGGTAAGGCAAGGCATTCGATCTCTCGGGTTACTAACCTCATCATTATTTTTGGGAGTATTCCAGCGCTCTGGGCAATTGACGATGGCCATGAACGCAAGAGGATATCAGGAGAACCTTTCTTATATCGAGGATACTTATACCTTTTCCTCACGCAATTGGCTGATCGCCATTGTAATACTAGGAAGCTTAATCCTTATTTATGGATATATGTAAATTGGAGGAAATTCAAAAATGGAAGAGCATTTCTTTAATATAGAGGGCCTCACGCATCAATATGCAGATGGGACGTTCGCGATAAAAGATCTTTCAATACTGATTCAACAAGGTAAAAAGATTGCATTATTAGGCAATAATGGAGCCGGTAAATCGACTCTATTCCTCCATTTAAATGGTCTTTTACAACCAACATCAGGAACAATCAGATTTAAAGGCAAGAAAATGAAATATGACCGTAAAGCATTATTATCATTACGAAAACAAGTCGGAATCGTTTTTCAAGATCCCGACTCCCAGCTTTTTTCCGCTAATGTTCAACAGGATATATCGTTTGGACCGATGAATTTAGGATGGGATAGAAATGTAGTCCAGGAGAAAGTGCAATGGGCGATGGATCAAACGGAAGTAACGGAAATGAAAGACAAACCTACCCATTTTTTGAGCTTAGGGCAAAAAAAACGTGTCGCCATTGCCGGGGTACTAGCCATGGAACCCGATGTCTGGCTCTTAGACGAGCCTACCGCTGGATTGGATCCTTATTTCTCCAGACAGATCATGGCTCTGCTGGACAGTATCCACCACCCAGACAAAACGATAATTCTATCAACTCATGATGTTAATTTAGCCTATCAATGGGCTGATGAAGTCGTTGTCATGAACGATGGTAAGGTCATATACCAAGGGGACCCTGTATCCGTTTTTCATGATGAAGACATTTTGATGAAGGCTCATCTCGAGAAGCCGTGGGTTTTTGAAATGTTTCAAGCCCTTCTTCAATCAAGAATACCCGGAGAAAAGGAACTTGTCCCCAGAACGAAGGAAGAATTGTTTCAAAAAATCGAGACAGAAAAAATTTATTAATTAAAATCCCCTAGCTTCTTTCATCATTCAAAAAGCTAGGGGATTAAATCATTATATTCTTAAAATATCAGTCGAAAATTCTTGACCCTAACCAAAAAACAAGTCATTTCCTTTCTTCCTCAGATTCTTCTTTTTTAATCTCGATATCCTTTCCGTTTACATCATCAATGACTGCTTTTATCTCGCCTTCCGCATAAGTATCCGAAACTTGTTCGTGGGTTGTAGCCAATCCAGAAGATAAAGTATCTTCCCGTTTATAATCGCTGACATCATATGTTCTTCCTGCGATTTCTGAAGATTCATTTTTTGATTGCTTGCTATCCATTGTTTTCACTCCCAGTTTTCAAATTGTCCAATCATCGATTGACGGCAGTAATAAAGACAAAGGTATTTTGTGTAAAAAACAAAGCAATATTCAATAATGATAAAAAAAGGAGGAAAAAAGGCTGACTCTACTTATTTTCAATCAATTGATTTCACAAAAAAACTTACAAGCAAAATCCCTTCTCAAGGACTTTACATGTAAGCTTAATAAGAGGTTAGGCCTCCTTCTTCACATCCACATTATCGTTTGGGTCACCCCAACATTCCACATTCTTCAAACCTTTAATATTGTTCACATGGAAGACAGGATTTTTCCCACTTTTCTTTTGCTTTTGATAATCCGCCAGTGCAGCAAATGCAATTTTCCCAAGTAATGCTATGGCTATTAGGTTGATAATGGCCATAAGGGCCATCAGCAAGTCAGCCAGTCCCCAAACAAATTTCAGTGAGGCAAGCGAACCGAATATCACCATCCCTACAACTGCGATACGATAGATGTTTAACCAAACCTTATTTTCATTGATGAAGCCAATGTTCGACTCTCCATAATAATAGTTACCCACAATGGAACTAAAGGCGAATAACAGTACAATGATGGCAAGGAAAATACCAGCCCAAGATCCCAATGCGGTTCCAAGGGCATTTTGGGTAAGAACGATTCCATCCGTTTCCTTCGATGTATAAAGACCTGAGAACAAAATGATGAAGGCAGTCGAACTGCAAATGATGAGCGTATCGACAAAAACACCCAGAGACTGAATGAGCCCTTGTTTGACAGGATGACTGACATCAGCAGTCGCACCAGCATTAGGTGCACTACCCATCCCGGCTTCATTTGAAAACAAGCCGCGCTTGATTCCCTGCATCATGGCTGCTCCCAGTACTCCGCCAGCCACTTCTTTTATTCCATCGAATGCACTTTCAAAGATCAAAGCAAAAACACTCGGTAACTCGGTAATATTCATGATGATGATGATCAACGCCACTATCACATAGGCTCCTGCCATGATGGGAACGATAACTTCAGATACCTTTGCAATCATTTTGATCCCGCCAAAAATGATGACAGCCGTGACGATAGCCAGGATGATTGCCGTAACCCACTTTTCAATTCCAAATGATTCGTTGAATGCGCTTGTAATCGTATTGGCTTGTACCGAATTGAAAGCAAGTCCAAATGTAAGCGAAATCAACACAGCGAACGTGATCCCCATCCAACGGGCATTCAATGCTTTTTCCATATAATAGGCAGGACCGCCACGGAATGCATCCCCATCCTTGACCTTATAGATTTGAGCAAGTGTACTTTCAATAAAAGCCGAAGCAGCTCCGATCAGTGCTATTAACCACATCCAGAAAACGGCTCCCGGACCTCCCATGGTGATTGCGATGGCAACACCTGCAAGGTTACCCGTTCCTACCCGCGATGCCGTGCTTATGCAAAATGCCTGAAACGATGTCACACCTTTTTTATCAGCTGTGGCCCCTTCGCCCAATAGCCTGAACATTTCCCCTACCATTCTGAATTGGACAAACTTCGTGCGGACGGAAAAATAAAGACCCAATCCAATCAACATGATGATCAATATGGAAGACCATAACACATCATTTGTCTCACTAATAAATTTTTCTAACATCTCCATTAAAACAAACCCCTCTACTTAACTCTAAATATTATTTCAAAAACTTATACAACTATAATTTATTTCCCGATTCATTAGGGAGATAAACAAATGAAGCCCATAAAAAAAGGAAATTCCAGAATGAATCTCCAATACAATAATATATTATATCCTAACTCACATTTTTTTTCATGCATGATTTGGTGGAATCAATCGAAAAAATATAATATTTCAATATCATTCTCTAATGATAATAAATCATTCTGACTCACTTCATTTAACATTCACTACAACGTTAAATAAATTCCATTGTTATCCTTAATATTCAAAAACATCTTACTATATAGTGCATAAAAGCCTCACACGTCCCGATTCCAGGTTATCATGCGAGGCTTATTTTGCATTCATCTGCTCTATCTTATATTCTGGTTTGCTGTAGGTCTCAATGTTGAAATTAGGCTTTTTTATGATATCCTTGTTCTGCCTCTCCTAGATGGTTGGAATACCTTGTGCAAACATCTTTCTTAATTCTTTCTTGTCAATTTTTCCAATCGGCGTTAATGGAAACTTATCAATAAAATAGGCTACTTTAGGAACCATATACTTAGAGGTTCTTTGTTTGCAGAAATCAATTAATTCCTCACTAGTACAGGTCAATCCTTCTCGCAGTGTTACCACGACACAAACTACTTCTCCCCAATCTGGATGGGGAACGCCTATGCAAGCACTTAATGCAACAGAAGGGTGCTGGTTCACCACTCGTTCCACTTCTGAAGAATATACATTCATCCCGCCTGTAATGATCATATCTTTCTTCCTATCTACAATATAAAGGTAACCGCTTTCATCCCATTTACCAATATCACCAGTGTAGAACCAACCATCACGGATGTATTCTTGAGTAAGATCAGGTCTTTGATAATAGCCTACCATCATTGCTGGTGATTTTACGATAATTTCTCCAAACTCGGATGGTTTTACATCATTTCCATCTTTATCAATCAGTCGAACTTCGGTGAAAATGCACGGTTTTCCACAGCTTTTCAAAATTTCCGAATTGTTATGATAAGCCCATAAATGAGCGCTTTTCGATAGTCTGGTAATGACAATATTACACTCTGTCATGCCGTATTGCTGGCGCATGATAGGCCCGAATACTTCAAAAGCTTCTTTAAGGCGCTTTTGTGAAATTGGTGACGCGCCGTAGAAGATATTGCGCATGGAGCTCATATCATATTCCATCTTCTTTGTCTGATCAAGGAGTCTGTATAACATTGTCGGTACCATGAATGTCGTCGTAATTTTATGTTCCTTTATCGCCTGTATGAATGCTGCAGCGTCAAATGAGCCCATCACATAGACATGGACGCCCGAAACAAGGGATCTCCAAAGTAATGAACCGGCAGAATGCACAATTGGCGTACTTAGCAATACCCGGTCTCGGTCGTCTAACGGGTCTTCGATAGCCGCAGAAAGTATGGCGGCGCCGAGTCCTTTCTGGGAATGCATGACGCCTTTGGGTGTACCCGTCGTCCCGCCTGTGTATGACAGAAGGGCAATGTCTTTTGCTTCAGCTAATGGCAAGTCCATATTTTTTATTTCACCGGGCCATTGAAACTGTTCAAACTCCTCCGGATAATTAATATTAAATCCAGGAAGCCCAATGATATGGACACCGTCCTTCTTCATTTCTTCTAAATACTCAAATAAGGTGTCAAAGTGTGTCTGCGTAGCTATTATGACCACTTCTGGTTTTGCTTCCTTTAAAATGAATTTTATTTCTCGTTTCCCCAGTTTTTCACTTAATGGCACTAGGGTAGCTCCACATTGCTGGATAGCCAAACCAAACATCACACTTTCCAAACTGTTTGGAATGATAGAAGCTATGCGGACACCCCTTCCTGCACCCAAGCGAAGTAAATAAGAAGAGATAAGTTCTGCTTTTCTCCATAACTCTTCGTAAGTTATCGTTTCTCCGTTTGGCAACAAGGTAATGGCCGGCAGTTCTCCAAATCGTTTCATTCCTTTATTCAACAGTGACTGAAATGTCAACTTATTCAGCATAGATCATTTCCTCCCTCGATAAAGGGTTTTACCCTTTTAATAATGCTTTGGCAATTGTATTTTTTTGAATTTCTGAGGTTCCGCTTAATATCCGATACATTCGTGCACTCCTGTACATCTTTTCTACTGGATGCCCTTTTACCAAGCCTTTAGAGCCAAAGATTTGGATAGCCTTATCGGCCACACGGCTATTTACTTCTGAAGCAAACAGTTTAGCCATGGAGGTGCCGGCCCGATCCTCTTGTCCTTGATCGATTTTTTCAACCACATCATAGACCATGCACTTTGCCGCGTAGATTTCCGTCGCCATTTCTGCGAGCATATGCTGAATTGCCTGGAAGTCACCGATAGGCCGGCCGAATTGGACTCGCTTTTTAGCATGTTCAATAGATAAATTGAGAAGGTGTTGAGCCATCCCGATGAAGCCGGCCGCATGGGAAGCGCGATTTGTGTTTATTCTTTTCAATCCGAGCAGTAACCCTTTTCCTCTTTCTCCGATTATATTGGCGGCAGGAACTCGACATTGATTGAAATTCAATTCAGCATGTATGCGTTCTCCTGATAGTGGGACTTGAATGTCTCCTAGTTCAAACCCCGAATGATGGGGTGTTTTTTTATCTACCAGGAAAGCAGTGATTCTATCTTCTTTTTCTCCTTTCTGAGTTTCTTTCGCTATGACAATGGCGAAATCAGCATAGGGGGCCGCACTGATAAAATGTTTTTTACCATTTAATATATAATCATTCCCGTCTTTAACGGCTGTTGTTTCGATAGCAAAAGCATCTGATCCAGCATTTGGTTCTGTAAGGGCAAAGCAGCAGCTAGCTTCTCCCCTCACCACCGGCATCACATATTTTTCTATTTGCTCCTGTGTAAAACTTTCCAACATCTGACCAATTCTTAGCGGCCCGCCAACCTCCCCTATAACCTGCCCCCATAAAACCGCTCCGGAACGGGCCAATTCTTCCTTAAACATGCATAGCCCTTTTAAGCTAACATCTTGTCCCCCATATTTTTCAGGGAGGTTAATCCCGTAAAAGCCCAATTCCCTGGAGCGTTTTCTTACCCATTGTATGGCTTCCATCGGGATATCCTCTTCAGCGTTTAATTCATGCTCCTGTTCGTAGGGAAGCAATTCATTTTGAATAAAATCCTGTAACTTTGTTTGAAGTACCTCTAATTTCTCTTCCTTCATAGTTACCATAGTTTTCCCCTTTCACCTTTAGATTTCGCATTTAATTTAATATTCAAAATGTTATAAAATTAATTTTAAATGTAAATTATATTTAAGTAAATTAAAGAAATATGATACAAACATAAGAAATATTGATGTAAATGCAAAAAAATATTAGTTTCCCAATCACCATAGGAAACTAATATTTAAGAGTAGTGTAGAATTCGAGACATTTAATAAACTCTCTTGCAGCTTTTGAAAAATGTTGCTTCTTAGAGCGAACGTAACCGAATTCCATTGAATTATTTTCTAGCTCCACCAAAGGAATAGCCACAAGTTCCCCGCTTAGGAAATAGGGATCGCTGTTAATTCCAATATCATACGAAAAGGAAATGGCTAATCCTTCAGCGACCGTTTTTTTGATAATCTCTGTATTATTTGTGAAAAACAAAATATTCATCTCACCGTATAGAGTAAAAAATTCTTTAATAAATGTCTTCATTCTTGGTCCATTGTAGACGACTAAATCTTGGTCCAGCAGCTCTTGTGGGGTTATGCTTTTCCGGTTCACTAGAGGGGAATTCTTACTGACCGACACAATCACTTTTGCTTCCATTAGGGGCTGAAATTCCAACTCATTTTCTTTCGGTTTAACCCTTGGGATATTTAATAGTCCGATGTCTATCTTATCATTCAGTATATCTTCGGTTATCTCTTGTCCCCCTTTCTCTTCAATCATAATTTTCACCTCGGGATACTTCTTCTTAAATAACGCTAATGATTTAGGTAAAACCGTAAGAAATAAACCTTGTGTAGATGATAGGCGTAACTCTTTTTCCATCGTATCTGAATGTATTTGGGCACTGTCTCTTATTTCTTCCAATTTGCTTAATACTTCAAGAGCTTTCTGGATGATTTCCTTTCCATCTTCTGTAGGTATGGTTCCTAATCGTGACCTCTTGAAGATTTTTATACCTAATTCCTTCTCCAAACTCGTAATGGCCATGCTGATTCCAGATTGAGAGATATGAAGGCTTTCTGAAGCCGTGGAAATCGAGTTAACCTCGGCTACCTTAATGATATATTCCAATTGTTCAATATTCATGGTTCATTCTCCTTCTATCCTATTACAAATATAATACCTCTAACAGTAAGCCCTTTCAATTATAGAGAAGGAGAATCAGAACCCATCACAATGTCTGCACCAAAGCAGGACTCCATTCCTAGTTTTAAACTATGGTAGTTGTTTTTTCGTATTCTTTAGCTGGCTGTGCCCGATTATTTTTAATAGATACGGCAACAACCGTTCCCAATAGCGCCGTTATCACCAAAAACAGGAAAGCTGCATTATAGGAGTCATTAAACAAACTGATAATCAAACCGAGGGCTAAAGGAGAAACCGCACCTGCAATTTGACCGGCAAAAGTTACGAGTCCCGATGCAGAGCCCGTAAGTTCCTTTGGTGAGTATTTTATGATGATCGTGTATAGAACGGTTCCAAAGAAGGACAGCGCTACGGAGTTGAGAGTGAGATAAGTGATGATAAGTGCTATAGACGTGGCGTTAGACATTAAAAAGAGAAAAATTGCCGATAATAAAGCACCTGCAGCAGCAAGATACTTCTCCCGGTTAGCCATATGCTTATCCAGAAGCCAACCGCTTACATTAAACATCAAGAAACCAAAAATATAAGGGATTGCCAATAAACCCCCGGCTGCTATTAAATCAACCCCTTTTTCCTTAACCAAATATATAGGCATCCAAGTGATCAGACCATAGTTGATAATATTTGATATAAACTTGAAAGTTATGAGTTTCCAAATGTTTTCAATTTTAAATAAAAGTTTCAGAGCTACCTTTTTTTGTTTCGGTTTATCTTTTTTAACCGCTTGAGTTTCTTGAGGCTTTAGAATGAACCAAATTCCGAAAGAAATTAATATCCCTAGAATTCCGGCAATGGTAAACAAGCCCCGCCAACCGAAAGCCACCACCATGGAAGCGGCAAGTGCAGTACCTAATATCCCGCCAATATTCTGGGCAGATAGGAAAAACGAATTTGCCCGGCCCCGTTCTTCTTCCGGGAAGTTATCTCTTATAGTGGACATACTGGCAGGATAGAAAGGCCCTTCACCTAACCCGAACAGAAAACGGATGAATAATAAAGACATAAATGACCAAGCAAACCCCGACATTACCGTGAACAAAGACCAACTGAATAAAGAAACAGTAACCATGACTCTGGCTCCGTACTTATCGGTCATCCATCCACCAAGCGGTTGCATGAGAGAGTAACTAACAAAAAATATACTGATTAAAAAACCTGTCTGGGACGTATTGAGATGAAACTCATCTGCAATTGGAATAATACCGACATTTATGGCAACACGATCAAAAAAGCTTAAAATCATTCCAACAAATAAAAGGCCGCTAATCATTAATTTTCGTTTCTTACTTGCATACAGCTGCATTCCCCATCACTCCATCTTTTATATTTTCACAAAACTCCCCCCCCTTGAAGGAAGCGCTTACAATCCCTTTCAAATTACAAGACTTGAAATTTTTCTTTTTATGGTTATTGATTATTGTTCTGTGACTTTTAGGAGCGTTTCATTCATTAAAAAACAATGAATGAATTTATTAAAACGAAAATGGATGCCTACAGGATAAATGATACATTCAAACCCACGAGACTATATATTAGACTCGTGGGTACAGATATTGGTCACCGATCCATCCTGCTTACAAAATATAAAGCGATTGATTATCACGGAGTAACGATATTAATCTTTGGTTGAAATTGATCCAGCAAAGACAAGAAATCTTCGAATTTTTCGTTATTACCAGAAATGGAAACTTTCCCGGCCGCCGCCATTTTGGATAAATCTTCACGTCCTAGAGCAATCTGATAGAAGGTTATTCTATCTAATGTTAATGTTGCATCAGGAGCGGACGCCATTTTCCCTTTTTTGAAATTTAACACAGTATTATCCAGATCAATCATGTAATTAGTTTTCGAATCTGTAAATGTCATATTGAATGTCATATTTTTATTTTCCGCTTTTGTTCCGTTTAATTTAATGGATAAGAATTTCAGGAAATCATCCATTGGCATATTGAGCAGCGTATCGAGATTCATCATTCCGCCACTTCCCTTCGAGTTTGCCACTCCATTCCTTAACTCATCTGCGCCGGTAAGATAGAAATTACGCCACACAGAAGATTCAGCTGAGTATCCTTATTGCTCATAAGCTTTAGCCAGTAAATTTTTTGCTTCTGTATTTTTGGGATTGGCCATGACTACATGCTTTAAGACTTGAGCAACCCAGCGATATTCCCCTTTTTTATAATCAAGTTTTGCCCGCTTGATGACCTTCTTTTCCCCACCCATATATTCTATATATTTAGCTCCCGATTCCTCTTGTGGTAATGGATCCAAGTCGGATGGATTACCGTTGAAATATCCTAAATAAAAGTTGTACACCGCTTTTACGTTGTGTTTCAATGTTCCGTAATACCCCCGATTGGCCCAGACTTTATCCAACATTTCAGGAAGCTTTAACTTTTCCGCGATTTCATCTGGTGTGAGACCTAAATTAGCTAATCGTATGGTTTGGTCATGAATATATTTGTACAAATCACGTTGACTTTCCAACTGTTCCAGAACACGGTCTTTCCCCCATATAGGCCATGTATGGGCGGTAACCATAGCATCTATATCTTCATTTCCAAACAGATCTACTGTTTCATCAAGTGCCTTTACCCATTTTAAGGTATCTCTGGTTTTAGCTCCCCTTAATGTATAAATATTATGTAACGTGTGTCCGGTGTTTTCGGCTACCACTAAAGTTTTGTAATCATTGATATAGTAATGCATCTCAGATGGAGCTTCTGAATCCGGCGTCAATAAAAATTTAAATGTTATTCCGTCTATTTCCACCGTTTGAATATCATCCTTTACTTCAATCGTTGGAGGTAAATAGCTAAAAGTTCCGTTACTTAATCCCGGGCCAATACCAGAAGTTACAAATCCTTTTTCATTTGCAGGTAAAAGATTTCCGAACATATACCCTGCACGCCGAGACATTATATTACCTAAAAGAATGTTCTCACTTAGCGCTTCTTCGTTAAATCCTTCTGGGACAATAATGGGCACCTTTGCTGGATTTTCAGCGTATTGAGCAATGCCTTTTATACCACCAAAGTGATCCGCGTGACTATGACTAATAACTATTGCAGTTACTGGTTTTTTGGGTCGATGTTCAAAATACAGTTCCATGGCTGCATTGGCTGTTTCAATTGTAGAAAGTGTATCCAAAACGATTAATCCTGTTCTTCCTTCAACTATGGTAAGCACTGATAGATCCTGTCCCCGAACTTGATAAACTCCATCTACAACTTTAAATAAGCCCGTTATATTTTGTAATTGAGCCTGTCTCCACAAGCTAGGGTTTACAGTATAACTTGCCGGCTGATCTTCTTTGATGAATGAATATCGATTGCTATCCCATACTACGTTACCTTTTGAATTTTTAATTGGATTCATATTTAAAGGTGCAATAAATCCCTTATGTGCATTTTCGAAATCTTCCTTATCTGTAAAATCCAACTGTTTATAAACAGCCTTATTTGCTGAAATTGTTGAATGTGTTGCCGGCATTGGCATATCGGGCGCAGCATTTGTAACAGAATGTCCTACTAGTAAAACAAAAACAAATGGAACGGAAACAATTCCTTTAATAAAAGATTTATTGGACATTCCATACCCCTTTCCCATTTGAGTTATTAGATATCAAAGTTGTAATTTCTTCTTTATATTGAAACGGTAGTCTTTCTATTTTTTAAATATTTAGAATAATGTAACTTTATTTTATAATTGATTTGTCATTAAGTAAATTTACTATTTTTCATAGTAACTTCAATTTTATTTATATAAAATCCACTTGTATCCATTAATACAATTCGTTTTTTAGCTATGGCTCGGAAGCTAAAAAGCATACATGCATACTTTATTTCCGGTATATTTTGAACATAAAGACATATGAGATAGTTTTTTCTATAGAAAATATGTAATGCCCCATTTTGTTATACATTTCATATAAAGGTGCGTAGGCTGTATATCCAAATGCAAAAATGCCCCTCTCTATTGAGAAGAACCTTTATCCAATGTAAACACCTCTAACTTTTTATATTGTAGAAGTCTTTGCTTTTGCATCTACTAATTCGAACCTTTAAGCTGGTTTAACGAAGATTGAGAACTCAATTCTAAAAATTAGAAGAAAGCCCGCGGCAAAAAAGCAGGAATACATAAAACCAAGTGATACGTTTTCATATGCGATTGTCAAGCACCAGTGATAAAAGGCCTCCCTGCTATATTCATAAACGAAGCGCTTTGGCTCGTCATTAATCCTGATCGGCCAGGAAGTAACTACATTAAAACCTGAAGGCTAGTCATTAAAAAGTATAGGCACAGCCTTTTGCCATGCTTTGAGCGATGGTTATCCAGGTAGGGGCATGAAAATCGTGGTGGAAGCCAAGACCATGCCTGCTATCAATACGCTATATCCCAATTTCATCTCTGCGATTCTATTAACGTAACCTGGCATCCATAGTCCCAGCCACATCATTAACCAAAACCATGAAAACGCTGCCAATAAACTATTTTCAAAAATCATTTGAACACTTTGTCACCTGCCAAAAATTTCACTTTAAATATAACCAAACGATGAGAGGTGACGTAATTCATTCACTATCGAAGAAAATCCACAAAATTAGACACCCCTATTTTATTAAAACGCTTGTTTTTCCTGACCAGCCACAGATTTCTTGTTATATCTATTCTGGAAATACCCACTTCCCGCAAAAAACCTTGTTCCAATTCCCTGGCAACTGTCAACCTTGGCAAAATGCTGATCCCAAGTCCAGCCTCAACCGCACTTTTTATCGCTTGAGTACTACCAATCTCCATGTAGCTTTCTATTTTTTCTAAAACCCCATGCTCCCTTAACGTGTTTTCTACGATAAGTCGTGTCCCTGATATGGATTCACGCCATATCATCCTTTCATTTCCCAATTCCTCTAGCTGGATTTCTTTTCTGTCTTTCCATGGGTGGTCAAATGGACAAACCAATATCAATTCGTCTTCGGCGAACTTGTCTACAATAAAATCGGTGTTTTCCACAAGTCCTTCCACCAAGGCCAAATCAATGACATCGTTTGATAAATCCTCCAGAACCCGGGGGGTATTTTTTATCGTTAATGTCACTTTTATTTCAGGCTGTTGTTTTTTGAATTTCCCAAGCAAGCTCGGCAACAAATACTCGCCGATTGTCAAGGATGCACCTACTATGAGGTTAGCATTGTACTCGCCCGTTGATTGCTGAATCACTACTTTTGAATGGTTAAAGTCATTTACAATAGCTTTTGCAAAAGGGTATAACAACTTTCCTGCTTCCGTCACTCTTAGCCTCCCTTCCTCACGGTCGAATAACAAAGTGTTATAAAAATTTTCCAATTGATGAATCTGTCTTGTTGCCGCGGGTTGAGATAAGAAGCTTAACCTCGCTGCCTGGCTTATACTTCCTTCATCCACCACTAAACAAAACATTCTTAGATTTTCTATTTTCAAGAAACCGACCTCCTTGTCTTTTAATGGTTTAATAAAATGATAGCATCATATAGCTAAATGGTGAAATAAGAAAACAACGCTATTTCCCCTGATTAGGTGGGCATTAATGAAATTCTATATAAAACGGATAAAGCTTCTGGGTATAACGTTTTGTTATACCCGATGATTTTGTTGCAATTTACCTAGTCCTTTTTCTTTGATATGTTAATGATAAGAATTAAACAGAGCAGCAAAGGAAGTGAGGATGTCAATGAAAGGACAATGGAAAACACTGTTCCAATTATTTTGGACCTTTTTTAAAATGGCACCTGTGACATTCGGAGGCGGGTTTGCGATGATCCCCTTAATCGAAAAAGAAGTAGTGGAGAAAAGAAAATGGCTGACAAACGAAGAAGTTACGGATGTTTTTGCTTTATCTCAATCCGTACCGGGAGCTGTCGCCATTAACTCCGCCACCTTTATCGGCCATCGAATTGCCGGAATGAAGGGCGCAATGGCAGCCATGATCGGTGTTTCATTACCTACATGTTTAATTGTTCTAATCCTCGGCATTTTGTATTTTTTCATTCACGATAATCCGAAGATAGAATCCGCATTCATATCGATTAGAGCTTCGATAGTGGCCATCATCGCTTATGCGGCTATCAAGATAGGAAAAACCGCTATTGTTGACAAATCAACTTTCTGTATTTTGATAGTTGGAATCCCAGTCCTTTTCTTCGTTCACCCTGTTTTGGTTATATTAGCAGGGGCTATAACAGGTATTGTGACCATCTCTATTAAGAGGAAATTAGGTTTCGATGTCAAGATGGACCGAAAAGAAAAGAAAATAGAAGAAAACGATTTCGAATACTTCATGGGTGCTGGCATATAGGTTCCATGAAAGATCACAGTTATTTTTCTGAAGGTTATAGGAATAAACGGTCTAACTAATTTTCAAGAAAGTGTGTGATGTATAATAATGGAATTGTGGGAGTTGTTTAGCACCTTCTTTATTATCGGCTTTGTATCGTTTGGAGGCGGATACGCCATGATTCCGGTAATAGAATCGGAAGTCTTACAGCATGGGTGGATGACGACGCAACAATTTACCGATGTAATCGCTATTTCCGGCATGTCTCCCGGGCCTATCACCACCAATAGTGCCATTCTCGTAGGCTATTCGACTGCTGGATTAGCAGGAGCCATATCATCCGTTCTCGGAATCTTGCTTCCAGCCATTATACTCGTAACCGTTATAGCCACCTTCTTCAGCAAATTGAATCATTATCCAGTTATTCAATCGATGTTTTATGGATTAAGACCCGTTGTCACTAGTTTAATCCTCTTTGCAGCTATCAGCTTTGCACTTTCCAATCATTTGATAGCCCTGAACTTTTCTTGGCATACGATAAGCTTATTACTCGTTTTTGGATTATCGTTATTTGCCCTATTGAAATTACGCTGGCACCCAGCCTATGTCATTATTCTTTCTGGTTTAGTTGGTGTTGTCCTCTATTCATAACGACTAGCTCACACAACCATTATGCGTTGGGTTAATCAATATGAATCGGAATTCTTAAACATTGATAACACTTAAACTGATGGAAGAGCGAGGGTGACATCGCTCTTTTTAATTATTTTTCACCAATGTTTCCATACACCTTACAAAGTAAAACCCTGAATCTAATGATTCAAGGTTTATTTTCATGCTTATTCTCATTATTAAGAAGTACGTTTCTTCGTTTCATTATCTACCGGCTGAAATCGCGGATAACCAATCAAGATGGCTATGACTCCACAAAGGCCAATTAGTATTGGGTAATATGAATACGGCAAGATGCTTATCGGAGAAATATGTGCTACCCCAGCAGCAACAAGCAGTTGTGCCCCATATGGAATTAACCCCTGAATGCAGCATGCAAAAACATCAAGCAAGCTCGCCGATTTACGCAGATCAATCCCATACTTTTCAGCAATATTTTTGGCAAGTGGCCCGGCAATGATAATTGATATCGTGTTATTTGCCGTGGAAAGGTTCGTCAAACCAACAAGCCCGGCAATGCTGAATTCAGCCCCTTTTTTAGTTTTGCTGTTTCTGGTCACGAGGTGGAGAAGATAATCGATACCGCCATTATGCTTGATTACAGCTACCATGCCTGCGATTAAAATGGCCAGGAAAGAGATTTCATACATTCCCGCCATCCCTTCTCCGATTTTTTGAATGACACCCAACGGTTGATAACTTCCATCCGCCAAGCCGATAATTCCGGCAAATACGATTCCGATGGATAGGACCAGGAACACATTGACACCTGCCAATGCAGTGATCAATACACAAAGATATGGAAGGATCTTCACCCAATTATAAGAATGTTGAGCGATGTCTGCTTGTTCACCCATTGTTAAAATTCCAAGGATGACACATGTGATGATGGCCGCAGGTAAAACAATGAAAAAATTCACTTTGAACTTATCCTTCATTTTCGTTCCCTGCGTACGAACTGCAGCGATTGTCGTATCTGAAATGAAGGAAAGGTTATCCCCAAACATCGCACCACCTATAACGGCCGCCATTGAAAAGGCAAGCGAAATATCGGTTTGCTCACTAATTCCCACCCCAATAGGTGCTAGTGCTACAATCGTTCCCATGCTCGTCCCCATGGATAGAGAGATAAAGCAAGCGATGATGAAAATCCCTACCATTAATAGATTTTGCGGAAAAACCGCTAAGGCAAGATTCACCGTAGATTCAACTGCCCCCATGCCATTTGCAACTTCGGCAAAAGCGCCTGCCAAAAGGAAAATGATAACCATTAACATAATATTGGCGTCCCCGGCACCTTTACAGAAGATATCAACCTTATGATTGAGTGTCTCTTTCCGATTCATTGCCAATGCTGCTGCCGATGCAATTGAAATCGCTACAATCACCGGAAAAGAATAAAAATCTTTAGTAATGATTCCGGACCCTATAAATAAAATTAAAAAAACGACAAATGGGATCAATGCCCACGGATTCCCTTTATTGTTTGCACTCATGATGAACACCTCTTTTTATTTTTCCCATGACATGTGTCACAGCACTTATTCTTCTAACATTTTTCGTAAATAACACCTTCATGGAAGCTATAGCTAAAAATACTTTCAGCATAAAAAAGACCTCTTCCATTAAACACAACAAGAAGAGGTCTTTTAATTTATAAAAAACGCTCTCCTTATCTTTCAGGCAAAAATCAGCCTGCTGGATTTGGCACAGCACTCCTATTAAAGTCTGCTGCCGAGACATCTTCGGGCCAGTCCCTCCGTCTCTCTTGATAAGAAGATTTAAATTATATAATGATATTATCAAATGCACCGGTGTCCAAGAGAAAAGAAGCAGGCTGGTAACTTGCTATAACCGCTCCAAGTTTACCTCTGTCCACTCTCGGAAAGTGACATCGAAAGCCCTTTTTGAAAAGCAAATATAAGAGTACAGCATTTTATGTATTTTCGCAAGGTTTAGTTTAAAAGTATTTCAAGTGTGGACCTTAATATTATAAAGGGACTTTTACATGTACAGTAAATAAGGTTTTTGGGTTAATTGTGATATTTGGATAAAAAATTTCGAATAATGTCATTTGTCGGGACGGAACTAAAATAAAAAGAGGTCTAAGGACCTCTTAGCAAATTTGTTGTATTAGGTTTGGTGAATTATTTTTAGTTGAATTCACATCAGTCGATACCTCAAATGCTTCCATTTGTTCAGAATCGAATGGTTTTAAATACTGCTGCAGAAAGGCAGGATCATTAATGGATGGATTCAACCAATCTTTTTCATCTTCAGGTTTAAGGATGACAGGCATGCGGTCATGAATGCTGGTCATTAGCTCATTAGGAACTGTTGTGATAACTGAGCACGAATAGATGTTGATTCCTTCTGGAGATTTCCAGGATTCCCAGAGACCGGCCATTCCAAATGCCGCATGATTTTTAAGCTTTATTCGCATGGGTATTTTTCGCCCGGGTTCCTTCTTCCACTCATAAAATGAATCAGCGATTATCAAGCATCGTTTCTTCTTATACGCATTCTTGAAGCTTGCCTTCTCAGCAATGGTTTCCGCTCTGGCATTGATCATTTTGTAGCCCAGTTTTTCATCTTTTGCCCAGAAAGGAATGAGTCCCCACCGAAGATATCCAAGTCGATTCCTTGCCCCGTCATTAGTGACGGATAGCACGGAGTGGGAAGGTGCAATATTGTAGCTGAATTGGTATTCTTCATCAAAAGGTCCTTGAATATTAAACCGTTCTTTTATTTCTTCAATGTCCGTGAAAAGCGTGAAACGTCCGCACATAATATCGCCTACCGTTTTAAGATTTATTACAGTGTAACAAATGGGACGGGTAGGTACAAATCAGCGTTCTAAAATCCTGATGTCGGTAAATGGTTGATTAAATAATTCGCTGGAAATCAAAAGTGTGCCCAGGACTTCTCTCTCATCTTCAGCTTTAATGATTTCTGACAAAATTAAGGTACTGCCATTCCTGACCGTTACATTATATTCATTCATAGGATCCCCCTCATTAGGCTAGATGGTTGTTATTATAAACCAAAAACCCACAATAATCATTTTTGACCTTTAGTAGAGTCGTAGTTAATCCACTAATGATGAGTCTATATAGGAGTTCACCGCTATTTACATATACATAAAAAAGACTGTCCATGAATGATCACAGACAGTCTGGTCAAAAGGTTTTTCACTTCAACAAATTTTTACTGATGATGATAATCGGGATAGCAAAAAGGTCGATGAGGAATACCTCTTGTTATTGCGTGGGAGTTACCCATAATCCATGTCCATATATTATTTAAAATTCAGCAAAACCTCATTTATTAAATGTGCTGCCAAAGTAACCGTTTTATTATTTTCGTCCAACGAAGGATTCACTTCCGAGATATCAAAGGAGAGGATCTTTTCATTTGATACGACATGCCTAATAATCGCACGGACCAATTTCGGATTAAGTCCAAACGGAGAGGGTGCACTTACCCCAGGTGCGTAGGCTGAATCAATAACGTCCGTACATAATGTAAGAATAATGAAGTCATTTTTCTTAACGAATTCATTAATCCGCTGCTTGGTTTCATCCATTTCGTTCAATGACAAATCTTCTTCCAATATGTAATCGACCTTATTCCTCTCAGCAGTTTCAAACAGGGCCTTCGTATTTCCCTGTTTCTGAATTCCGACACATAAATATCCACAACTTTGATCCTCGTCCAAAATCTGCTTAAACATCGTTCCTGATGAACTTTCTTTTTCATAAGGCCTCATATCAAAGTGAGCATCAATATTAATGATTCCTAACCTAGCCTTTGGTCCAATGTATTTTCTAATCCCAAGATAATGGCCATAAAAGGTTTCATGTCCTCCGCCAAGTATGATAGGAATCGCTTTACTCTCCAATATTTTGGCAACAGCTGATCCCAGTTGAGTTTGGGCAGCCTCCATCTCTGGACCTTCACACGTTACATTTCCAGCATCCAACAGCTCGGTTTGGGAAGATAAATGACATGGTAATTTTGCCAAGGACTTCCTAATGTGATCAGGACCCTCTGCAGCACCAATCCTGCCTTTATTCCTTTTGACTCCTTCATCACATTTGAAGCCAATCATTCCAAAGGTTCTGGATGCTTCGGAAGAGATGGGTAATTCCGAAATCGGTGCCAAACGTACTCGTTGGTGGTATCTGAAGCTGTCCATGTCAGTATGGGAATCAACCCTTCCATTCCAATAATCCAAATTCGGTTTAATATACATAATTTTCTCCTTTATTTTAAAAATTCCGAAATATCTTTTTTAAAAATTATAAATGAGATAATATATAATTACCAATACTAAATTTTAATATATCTATAGTTTAAAGCTATAGAAAGGAGAATATATGGATTTGCGCCAACTTCGTTATTTCACTACCATTGTCCAAGAAAAGAATTACTCCCAAGCTGCTAAAATACTACATATATCTCAACCTTCCTTAAGCAATGCCATCATGAAATTGGAAAAAGAAGTTAGTTTGCAGCTTTTGGAACGTAATACAAGGGGGCTAGAGCTTACGGAAGCAGGGGAGATTTTTTATACGAGATCTATTGACCTGTTAAGAAAATTCAATAATATGCAAGTGGAACTTGAGGAAATGAAGGATGTTGGAAGTGGAACAGTATCAATAGGTTCCATTGAATCATTCAAATTTTGGTTCCCGAAGTTAATCAGGAACTTTAAAGTCAATTATCCTAATATTCATATAAAAGTCAGGGAAATATTAGGGGAAGAGAAAGTTATCGATTCGTTAAATCGGTATAATGTTCATTTCACCATCACGAACCAGCCCATTAACAACGAGGAAATCGTGTCCACCCCCCTATATAATGAAAAATTCATGCTTTTGATCCATAAAGATGATGAATTAAACAAAAAAGAGTCCATCACTTTCCAAGACCTTGCAAAGAAAGAATTGATCATCAGTACAACTGGATTTCAAACAAGAGATGATATCTTAAAAGCATTTAAGGATGAAAATGCAATTCCCAATATCTTATACGAAATAGAAAGGCTTGAAGCAGCTTGCAGTTTGGTGGAAGAAGGACTTGGGGTTACAATTTTACCGGAAAGCTATATAAAATCCGCTGCAACACGCAATACTGCAATTCGTGCAATAGATTCGAATTCATTGGAAAGGACTGTTTACCTGGCCTATTTGAAAGATCGATATCTGTCTCCTGCAGTATGTAAGTTGGTAGAGGAAATACATAGCTTTTTTAAGTGGGATGTTAGGAACGATGCCTAAATGCTGATTCTCTACTTTAAAGGAAAAGACACCATTGCTCATTGTGATTCACTTTATACAAAGAAAATACTTTATACTTCCTGCCAATGAGCTAGGTTTCCCACTCATATTTGCAGGAGGTTCATGTTTTTTCACTATCCATCCGTATTGTTTTTCCTCACTAATAAATAACGTCCTAACGCTCACACTCCACGCATACTTGTTCAAGTATAGCATAGCGCTTTTTAGGAAGTTCTTATTCCCTCTGCTTCACATCGCAAGTTATAAAAATACTGGATAGTTTCCTTTTCATTTAGGATGGATTTTTTAAGTCCTTGTAACGTACGCATCCCAACTCTTCTATCTATCAGAGAAAGAATCTTTATAATCATATCATCTGATTTTAAGGAAATTTCTATTGGTAAATTAAAATATTCTTCAACCGCATAAAAAAAGTCATACTGTGCAAAAATCCCCTCTGCTTTAATCATTTCATGTGCTTGTATCCCTATCTCATAGTTCTGATTTCCATTATAGACATCGTATTCAATACTTTTGGCATTTCTTATTTCATTTTCTTTTCTGAACATTTCTCTATCAGATGTTATCGTACACATATTTAGGATTTCCTTTTTATCAACAGTAATAAAAGCTCGTCCTAATCGGTCGTGAGCCTTTCGATAATTCGTAACAGTAAACTGAACTCTATTTTTTAGAGAGTCACAGATAAAACTCTCTAACTTTTTCTTTACTTTACTCCATGGTTGATTACGCAAGTTTTTATTCTCCTTTACAGTTTTCAATTTCCACAAAAGTATATTTCTTTCATTATTCTATTCTGCTTGTAATGAACTATAGAGGTATATGTTTAAAGAGTCACAATCTACACAAGTTTAGCCATCTTTATTTTTGCGTTCGATCACTTGTTGAAATGCTTGTTCACTTGCAGAAAATGATGATGCAAGTAAATGGATAAAGAATTCTTTCAACCGTGTATTTTTGCTTTTGCTTAATTCAATTTTTGAATTTTTACTATCAATTCACTTAACGACATTCCGAATCCCTCGAACAAACGTTATTTTCATTCGTTTGTTTCAATCACATATCAAAAGAGAAAGTGAACATAACCTAAATATAAAAAATATAATCCTCCGGCAAAACTCTTTTTAAGAACCTCTTCGTTCTTTCTTCTTTTGGATTCACAAAAATTTCTTTAGGCGATCCCTCTTCCACTATGACACCTGCATCCATAAAAATCACTCTGTTTGCAACATCCTTTGCAAAAGACATTTCATGCGTGACGACTAACATCGTAGTTCCTTCTTTGGCAATTTGCTTCATCACCGTCAGTACTTCACCGACCAATTCCGGGTCCAATGCCGAAGTTGGTTCGTCAAATAAAATAATGTCAGGGTTTAAAGCAACCGCTCTCGCAATGCCCACCCTTTGCTGCTGCCCGCCTGAGAGTTCACTAGGGTAAGCATCATATTTTTCTGACAAGCCTACTTTTTCCAATGCTTTTTTACCAATCTCATATGCTTCTTCTTTCGCAATCTTCCTTCCAATAACCAGTCCTTCCGTTACATTTTCCAATGCGGTTTTATTAGTGAAAAGATTATAATTTTGAAAAACAAAGGCTATCTTTTGCCTTATTCCATGAATCACTTTTTTAGATGCTGTTTTAAGACTTACATCAATATCTCCAAAAACGGCATGTCCTTGATCTGCTTTTTCAAGAAAGTTAATGCATCGAAGTAAAGTTGTCTTACCTGAACCACTTGGACCCAGAATTACCACCACATCTCCCTTGTCTATATTTAAATCCACACCTTTTAAAATCTCATTCTCACCGAATGATTTATGAATATTTTTAATTTCTAGCATTTCGGCCACACCTCCTCATTTCAGATACTCACGGCTTTAAACCTGCTTACTCGTTTTTCATACCTTTTAAACAAGTATTCCACCAAACTACATAAAATTAGGTAAACAAGAAAGATATCAATATATGCTTCAACATAATTGTAGCCAACATTGGCAGCTACTTTGGCTTTTAAAGTGATTTCCTGCAATGACAAAGCATAACCTAATGATGTCGCTTTAATCAGATTGACTGTTGCTGTACATATATTCGGTAATGCCACTACCAATGTCTGTGGAATGATAATTCTTCTAAATGCTTGCACAGTTGTTAATCCGACAGCGTACGAAGCTTCAAGCTGCCCCTTGCTCACTGTGCTGATTGCCGAACGAAACACCTCTGTAAGAATAGCTGTCGTATTCAACGAGAAAACAATGAATGCGTACCATATCGGATTTACATCGTATACATTCATTTCGACAGCATACTTTTCAAATATCGAAGTCAGCATTAATGGCACACTGCTATATATAATGAAAATTTGGATAATGACGGGCGTTCCTCTGACAAATGAAACGTATATCTGTGCTAAGCGATTCAATACCGGGATTTGATTTATTCTTGATAAAGCAAGTAAAAACCCTAATGGCAAGGCAATAATCAAAGCAACAATTGTAATGAATAATGCGGTCGGCACCCCCGATAACGCTACAAAAAAGGTTTCCACTAAAAACCTATAATCCAGACCTTCTGACATTCTGTCACCCCTCTATGCAGTTGTTATCACTTGTTTTCCTTTACTGAATGCCTTTTCCAATTTTAAGAACAGTTGTTCAATGGCAATCGACAATGTCCAGTAAATAACCGCCAATGCAAGATAAATTTCTAATGCATGTGTGTTATAGTTCCCGGCGATTATAAGCTCTGCCTTCCCCATGATATCTATCAAGCCGATTGTATATGCTAAAGACCCTTCTTTCATTAATTCAAGTAAGCTGTTACCGAAGTTTGGTAATGCGACTACGAAAGCCTGGGGTAAAATAATTCTCCGGTAAGCTTGCGTATTGCTTAATCCAACGCTTACTGCCGCTTCAAATTGCCCTCTATCAATAGATTCAAGCGATGTTCTGATCACTTCTGACATTGCAGCCGCAAATTGAAGCGAAAAGGTTATGACTACAAATACTGCTTTATCAATGTCATTAAGATTTATGCCAAAATTCCCTGCAATTGCAGGGATACCATAATAAGTCAAAAAAAGCAGAACTATAGAGGGCGTACATCTCAGTACCGTTGTATATCCATAGGCAATTTCCCTGGCGATTTTACTATTTCCAAGTTTCATGACTGCTAAGATGAAACCTATGATTGTCCCGAACAAGACCGATAGACTCGTAACGATTAATGTTACTTTTAGAAAAGGAACTAACATTGGTACCGACTCTACTATGTAAGCTAAATCAAAGTATTTTTCCATGTTTCACCTCCATCTGCTTTCATTGAAGATTCGAATTTTCAAATCCAATCATTCTTTTGAAGGCCAGTACCTAGAAACTTGCCATCTCTTAAAATACCAAGAGTTATCCAAGAAAACCCATATTAAGAAAATGACAAGTCATAACCTATTGATTGACATTCTAATGCTTGTTTTGCTAAGGGCTTCGTTATCTCTCTACAGTTCCCAAAACTTCGAATAAATCCCGACCATAAAACTTTTTGCTTAACTCATTCGTCTTCTTTTCGTCTTTAATTTTTTTAATCGCTTCATCATAAGCATCTGCGAATTTTTGTTCTTTTTTGTTGAATAATGGCCAGGTTTTAATGACTGCAAATTCATTGTAAACTAGATCATCCACTAAATTATGATAGGGGCCATCGTCGGCCACTTGCTTCTTAAAAGCTCCCTCGATCGCTATTCCACCGTCGACACGGCCTTCATTTACCCATTGAATTACATCTACAGTGAATGCATCTCCGGCTTTCAATTTCACCTTATTGTCCGGATTCGCCTGATTATACTCATCAACGATCGTGTATTGAGCGTTGTTTGCTGCGATTGGTGCTAAGGAGAAGCCCGCTGAAGCAAAGTCCTTGAGATTTTTGATCTTTGAATTTTCTTTCTTTAAAACAAGGCCCGCACTGCTTAATCCAAGGAATTCTTTAGGAAAGATGAACTTCTCAGTCCTTTCCTCTGTCCAGAAAGCATTTTTAACCCCCACTTGATATTTACCTTGTTCAATGCCTACTAACAGGTCATCGCTTGATGTGCCAATATATTCGAATTCGTATGCCGGTAGTAATTCATCAACCAATTTCATAACTTCCACATCATATCCAGTTGGATTTCCCTTCTCATCCAGCCAAGACATAGGTTTTGACGCTTGGTCATAGGCTACTTTTACCTTTCGGACACCTGAAGTGCTACCTGAATTTGCATCGGCTTCATTACTCGTTGATGTACCTGATCCGCACCCCGCTAATATGGTTACCAACGCTAAACCGATAGTTAAAACATGGCTAATTTTTTTATTTTTCATAGTGAATCCCCTTTCGTTTTACGAAGTTTTTTTTTACTTGCATTTGTATTTCCTGAAATTCAAAGGAAATACATACATCACCTTCTCTACTCAATACCAACTATTTCGGTAGGTTAAGTAAGTCATTTGGTTATAAACATAATAGATGGATACTTTTGTAAAGTCAATGTGTATATTTAAAATTTTCAAGCAACTACACACACCTGTTTTATTAAAAGAGTTGTAGTTTATCTGCAAATCCTTAATTTCCTTGACAACTAAACACACCTTAATTATTATTTAAACCAATAAGATTAATAGGAATTAGAACAAAAACAGAAGGTAATAGAAGGAGGGAACCGTGTGATTAACCTATTCATTAAGACGGAGAGTCAAAAAACGTGGCTGAAAAAATTATATGAAGTAGAATCAAAATTCAAAAATAATTCTGCTCAAATTGATGAATTGGCCTTTTTTCCGAAAGAACATATTCAAGATTTAATTCGTATGGGATATACAAGTTCAACTCTTCCCAAATCCTATGGTGGCGGAGGGTTAAAAGTTTATGACATGATTCTCCTTCAAGAAACATTGGCTAGTTTTGATTCAGCGACTGCGCTATCCATTGGTTGGAACCTTGGAGTGATAGGAGACCTTTTTGAACAGGAAAGTTGGACAAAAAAGAACTTAGATTTTATTGCTGGGGAAGTTTTAAATGGCGCTTTAGTGAACCGTTCCGTTAGTGAAGCGCAAACTGGCAGTCCGACTCGCGGGGGACGCCCCGGAACGAAGGCAGTCAAAAAGGGAGATTACTGGGTTATTTCCGGACGTAAAACCTATACAACCATGTCCCCAGTTTTAACTTATTTCCTAGTTTCAGCATGGATCGAGGAAAGGCAAAAGGTTGGATTTTTTCTCCTGCATAAAGATTTGGATGGGCTCTACATAGATGAAACATGGGACGTAATTTCAATGAGGGGGACAGGAAGTCATGATTTGGTCCTTAAAGATGTTGAAGTGGATGATTCAAAACTTGTTGAGTTACCTGAAATGCCAAGTGGAAACAGATTCAATGCTTGGATCCTTCATATTCCAGCCTGTTACCTAGGCATTGCGCAAGCTGCAAGGGATTACGCCATACACTTTGCCAATAACTATACTCCAAACAGTATAAATGCACCTATCAGCCAGCTGGCTAATGTCCAACAACTGTTAGGAGAAATTGATTTGGAATTAATGAAAGCCAGGCATTTCTTATATAGCGTTGCCGAGGCTTATGATGATGAATCACGAAGAATTCATTTCACAAATGAGCTGGGGGCTGCAAAACATATTGTTACAAACTCAGCCATTACAATTGTCGATAAAGCCATGCGAATAGTCGGTGCAAAAAGTCTTCAACGCAATAATCCACTACAAAGGCACTATAGGGATGTAAGAGCTGGTTTACACAATCCTCCGATGGACGATGTAACGATAAAGAATTTAGCAAAATTGGCAATTGAACAGACAAAAACCAATTTAAGCGGCCATCCACTTTTAAAATGATCAAATTTGATAAAAGAAACGCTATGAACTAAAAATAACCCCTGAATTCTCTTTTCATAGAGAATCCTGGGGTTTTTCATTTTTTGAGTCATACAGAATTCGATTTTATTCTTGGAGCAGGCTTGGCTCCCTCAAGAAAAGAAATTAATTGGTGACACTACCATCATCGTCTGGATCTTCAATATCCGCCGGATCTTTTTCCAATAGTGCCTCTTTGTCTTTTTCGTTCCATTTTGCTTTATATCCTAGGGATTTCGCTACTCTTAACACCGGTAGATACGATTTTTTATCAGGTTTAAATGTTTCTAAGTCCCCTGATCCAATTACACCCAAACCAAGTAGCAATTTGTCTGATTGGATATAGGGTTTTTCATCTATCAGTTTCATTTGTTCAGCTGTATAAGGATAAACGGCTCCATTCACTTTTAAGGTAAACGGTCCTTTCTTTTCTTCTTTTATTTCTTTTGGCTGTTTCGATTTATGGGAAACATTATACACTCCTTGAACAGTTCCTTCTCTCGTATTATCGGCTCCTCCATACATTTTCCCCTTTTCAAAATCAAAAATAACAGCTTGCACATTTCCGATATGTTGGGGTTTTTCTTCATAAACATGGCCTTTTGCCATTAACTCTAACCTTGTATTTTGTTCAATTCCCGGTTCCCATCTAACTGTCGGATAACCAGCAGAATAAATACGTGGAGCATATATCGCATCTTGAATACGCATTTGATGATCAAGCACATTCATAATCGTTTCAGATACCGATGCGATTATCGTCGCCCCGCCTGGTGAACCAATGGCCATGAAGGGATTACCATCTTTTAATACGAAGGTCGGGGACATACTGCTTCTCGGTCTTTTTCTTGGTTCCACCTGGTTAACTCCACCGGGTGTGGCATCAAAATCGGTCATTTCATTATTAAGCATGAATCCATAATCAGGTACCATGATACCTGATCCGAACACTTGCTCGATTGTAGTCGTATAAGCAACCATATTTCCCCACTTATCAATTACAGAAAAGTGAGTCGTTTGTCCGATTGGGGTTTTCTCTTCTTTTACCTTCTCCATTGAAGTGGGTTCTTTGCCCTCATACTTCCATGGATCACCTGCTTTGACATCTGCTGTTGATCTATTTGGATTAATTAGTTTTCTTCTTTCTTTTATATAATCTTCATCCAATAGTCCTTTTGTTGGTACATCATAAAAATCTTCATCTGCCATATAGGCAGCGCGATCGGCAAATGCTAGATGCATGGCTTCAGTTAGATAATGAAGATACTCAGGGGAGTTCGCCCCCATCTTTTGTACATCGAATCCTTCCATTAGCTCCAGGATTTGTTGGACAGTCAAGCTGCCTGAACTTGGTGAAGCAGCCCCCACCACTTCAAATCCCCTATATTCCGATCTAATTGGCTCTCTCTCTTTCACCACATAGTTTTCCAAATCCTCGGTTGTCATCGTTCCTTCACGTTTTTGAACTTCTTTCGTAAGGGCTTCCCCGATTTCACCTTTATAAAAAACGTTAGAACCTTGTTTTTTTATTAACTTAAGAGTCTTTGCCAGATTCGGCTGAACGAGGGTATCTCCCTCTTCCAATGGTTTTCCATTTGGTACAAAAACTTTTGCAGCCGCTTGGTTATTTTCAAGTTTTTTTACATTTTCACCGATATATTGAGCTGTTGCCCAATTGACCTTTACCCCTTTTTCAGCTTGTCTAATGGCCGGGTCCATAACTTGAGATAATTTCAATGTTCCATATTTCTCAAGAGCCGTTTCCATCCCTTTTAGGGTTCCAGGAACAGCAACCGCTTTCCCGGATGTGTGTCGTTTACTAAAAGGAATAGGTTTTCCTTTTTCATCTAAAAAAAGTTCAGGCGTAACATTTTGCGGTGCCATTTCGCGGCTATCTATCATCGTTATTTTATTTTCCTTTTTATTATAAATCATGATAAAACCACCGCCGCCGATTCCAGACATCATTGGCTCAACTACATTTAACGATAATTGAATGGCAGCTGCTGCATCGACTGCATTTCCACCTTGTTTTAGTACCTTTATACCCGCTTCAGCTGCTAACGGATGGGAAACTGATACGATTCCTTTTGTTGCTCCCCTTCCCATTGACTCATCCACTCCAGGGACACTTGCAAAAGCTGGTGTGATCATACAAAAGAAACTGAAAGTAACTAAAATAAAACTTTTTAAAAATTTCATGAATTAGTCTCCTTTCAAAATAAAACAGATTAGGATTTTATCATAAGGCAAGTGGATATACGAGCAGATGTCTATAGTAGGAATATGCTGGTTGTCTCGATATAAAAGCAGTCTGCACATTCCCATTGGGCGTTGCGTTCTCAATGATGTTTCACTTCAAAAAATCACCCCCCAAATGGTTCAGCTCTACCCTTTACTTCGGGATCGATAATCCGAAGGCTTAATTCTTCTCTAGACTTTGCTTATGATTCAGGATATTGGGAGTGTCGTGTTTGTCAATCTTCCAAAGGTATTGTAAAGCCAGTAATACGATAAATGCAGATAACCCAACGATATCCGATATCGTTTCAGGATAGATTAATAGTAAACCAACGATTATGGCAAGGACTCTTTCTAACCAGTGCATCTTCCTCATCCAGTAACCTATAACACCAGCACCAATTGCAATCATGCCGGACATTGCTGTAAGAACGACCCAGACAACCTCCATCCAAGTTGTATCGATCATCAGCATTTGTGGGGAGAGAACAAAAATATATGGAATGATAAATGCAGCAATGGCAAGTTTCGATGACTCAATCCCCGTTTTTATCGGTTCACCGCCTGCCACACCCGCCGCTGCAAATGCCGCTAAAGCAACTGGAGGAGTTATATCTGCTATAATGCCAAAATAGAAGACGAATAAATGGGCTGATAAATCAGGAACACCAAGCAAAATTATTGCAGGTGCTGCAATCGTCGATGTGATTACATAATTGGCGGTCGTAGGTGAACCCATTCCCAAAATAAGTGCTGCTACCATCGTTAGCATCAGTGTTGGAATCAAATATCCACCAGACAAATCGATTAAACCATTAGCCAACTTCAGCCCTAACCCTGTTTTCGTAACGATTCCTACAATAATGCCGGCTGCTGCGGTAGCTGCTGCAACCGCAAGTGCTGTCCGAGCTCCATCCACCAATGCATAAATGATATCGATGAATTTCATGCGGACATCCTTGTTTATGAATCCTACGAGAACCGAAATAAGGATGGAATACAAGGCTGCATGTGTAACCGTGATATTCAGCATGAGCAAGATGATAATGGCGATGATCGGAATTAATAAATAAAATTTGCCGAACACTTCCTTTTTACTTGGCATTTCTTCCTTCGTCAATCCACGTAATCCCAGTCGTTTCGCTTCAAAATGGGTCATGATCCAAATTCCTGAAAAGTAAAGGATAGCTGGAATCGCAGCCGCCTTTGCTATATCCCAATACGTTATCCCGTTCCCGATGAACTCCACCATTAAAAATGCCGCTGCCCCCATTATCGGAGGCATTAATTGACCGCCTGTCGAAGCCGCTGCTTCCACTGCCCCAGCGAATTCCTTCTTATATCCAAGATTTTTCATCATTGGTATCGTAAATGCACCTGAAGTGACAACATTAGCTACAGAGCTCCCGCTGATCGTTCCTTGCAGAGCACTGGAAAAAATCGCAACCTTTGCGGGTCCCCCTATCCTTCTACCGGCAATAGCCGTTGAAAGATCATTGAAGTATTGACCGACACCCGTTCGGACAAGAAAGGAACCGAACAATAAAAATAGGAAGATGAATGTCGATGACACCGCTAACGGCGTACCCAAAATGCCCTCTGTCGAGAAGAACATCGTTTGTACCAAACGTTCCAGAGTTAAACCGCGATGGGCTAGGAAGCCCGGCATATACTGTCCAAAAATCCCATAGAAAACGAATAAAATTGCGATGACCATTATCGGAAGCCCTACTGCACGCCTCGTTGCCTCTAAAACCAACAGAATGGCCATTAAACCAACTGCAAAATCCAAAGCTCCTAAGCGCCCGACATTCATGACAATATCCTCGAAAAATAATGGCCAATAGGCACCTACCCCAATACTAAGGATCGCTAAAAGGATATCGAACCAGGCAATTTGAAGCTTTCCTTTTTGACGCTTTTTCCGGTTAGCAGGAAATAGTAAAAAAATCAGGGAGAGTGCAAACCCTAAATGTATCGTCCGTTGGATTTGTGCTGTAAAAACACCAAAGATAGCAGTATATAATTGGAATAGAGAAAAAGCTAAGAGTCCAAAAAATGCAATGTGTCCCAAGAAGCCAGTTAATTTCCTTGTCCCAGCTTCAGGATCGTACTTTTCCAATAACTCCTGTTGTTCCGCTTCGGTTAAATACTTCACTTTTTCTTTATCAGCCATTAATCCTCACTCCTTTCAACTGTTCCCATATTGAAATTTTTTCCGATGAAATCCTGACCCATGTTCCTGGCTTAATAAAGTCTGCCAATGTATATGTTTTTTCATCATATACTAATCGATGGTTAGCTCTGACTTGTCCTAGCCGTAAATCTATATAAGCGAAACTGCGATTCATATTTTTTATGAAGTAGGTCCCATCTTTCTCTTCGAATACTTCCTCCCCCTCTGCATTAGAAGGCATACCGACTGCAAAATCGTAAAAAGCAAGTTCGGTTTGTTTGATTTGCCTACCGGAAAAACGATATGATTCCAGTACATCCGAGAGGTGGATGGAGTGTGTATACTTAATTTGGAAATTTTTTTTGCTTTTCAATGGCAAGTACGCTACTAATTCCCCTTGGTCCTGGTAGGAAAATGCAATGACATGTTTATACGGAAAAAATAATAGAAAAGCGATGATCAGAGGTATACCAAACGCCATGAATTTCTTGAATTTCATAGGTACCCCTTTCAAAATAAGAAATCCCATTCAGAAAAAAATGAAGCCGATAGGCCACAATAAGCGAGCTACCGACCAAATTGCCTTACTTGGAAACACCTTTTTCTTTAAAGTATTTTGCTGCGCCAGGATGAACTTCCATATCCCCTAACCCTTCAAGTGCAGTTTCTGCTGTAATGTAATCGCCTTTTGCATGTGTGATTTGATCTGTGTTGTCATAAACAGCTTTTGTCATTTCATAAACTAAATCTTCATCCAGATCCTTTGTAACCACTAACATCGCTTTAACAGCAACTGTTTTTACCTCGGATTTGATTTTGTACGTACCACTTGGAATTGAATCTTCAGCATAGTATGGATACTTTTTAACCAAAGCTTGAATTTTGTCCTCTGCAATAGGCAGGATAATAATATCATTTTGTACGGACAGCGCCTCAACTGCACCAGTTGGTGTTCCGGCCGTAATGAAAGCTGCATCAATATTTCCTGCTTGGATTCCTTCCGCCGACTCATCGAAAGATAGATTTTGTCCTTTAATATCTTTCTCAGACAACCCATGGATTTCCAGTATTTGCATAGCATTGATGTATGCACCTGAACCCGGTGCACCTACTGATACCTTTTTACCCTTTAAATCCTCAATTGATTTAATGCCACTTTTTGCTGTCGTTACAATTTGAACCGTTTCAGGATATAAAGAACTGATCGCTTGTATATTGTCTATGGGTTTCCCGTCAAACATTTCTTTTCCTTCAAGTGCGTATGCGGCAATATCCGTTTGCGAAAAAGCGATTTCAGCTTCTCCAACTCTTAAAGTTTCCATATTTTCAGCCGAGGCACCGGATGTCTGAGGTGTTATATTCGCTTTTGTTTTATCGGAAATGATTTTTCCAATTTGTCCTCCGAGTGGATAGTATGTACCTCCCGTTCCACCAGTCAACAGACTCAGGTTTTGGTTTCCGCTGCCGGATCCACCACCTGTTTTACTGTCACCGCAGGCCGTGATAATACTGGTGACCGTCAAAATCATAACCAATATAAAGCACTTATGAAATTTTCTCATAAAACTCCCCCTCCTACGTTTTCATCATCTACAAGAAATGATATTGTTATTATTCTACCGACCACCTCACTTTACCTTTTTTTACAAAATTATACACCACAATCAAAAGCACTAGTAATCGATTAAAAAGTTTTATCGAAATCAAAAAAATCAGTATATATGTGTAAAAAAGCCTATTAAAACCAAGGAAATCCAGTTATTTAATGGGAGTATTTTACCTTTTTTTACTTATTATTCCTTTCTTTAAGGATAATATTGACTCTTCCATTTTAGAAATATATTATTGTTATAAACTTATAAGTCTATATTATAAAATGACCTTCCTTGCATTTTTCTAGCATTCAATAATTATATTCAGGTATTTTTTGAGAGGGAATATTAGAAGTCCACCCTTCCTTTTACCAGCTATTTAACAGTGTATTTTCAAATCAAACTGAAGTGGGTGATTGTTTGAATTTCCTGTCCCTCCGCTATTTCATAGAGGTTTCTAACCATCTTAGTTTCAGTGAGGCTTCCAAAACCCTGCATATCTCCCAGCCCGGACTTAGCCAACAGATTTCATCCCTCGAAAAACAATTAGGCTTTAAACTATTAAATCGAACGACAAGAAAAATCACTTTGACGGAAGAAGGAGAGTACATCTATAAAAAACTTGCTCCTTCCTTTGAAGATATCGAGAAAACAGTGAATTACATAGTTGAAAATAAAACCATCCCCAAGCCTAAAATGAAGATTGCTACCGTCCCCTCTGCAGCTAGCATATATATCCCGAAGTTATTGAAAAAGGTAGTGGAGGAATACCCTGAAACAGAATTTTACGTGCATGAAACAACATCCTCAAGAGCTGTGAAACTTGTAAACCAACAAAATTATCATATCGGATTCATCCGAACGCCCATACACAATAACATCATCGCAAATGAAGGATTAAGCATGATTGAATTCCTGAGATTTCCTTTACAATTGGTTGTTTCCATTGATCATCCACTAGCCCAGAAGGATTCCATACACTTATACGAAGCAAAAGACGAACCTTTTATCCATTATGATGCCGTTCAAGCACACTCCCTTCAATTCCTTTTGGAAAAAGCTTGTCTGACTGCTGGATTTTCACCTAAGGAATTATGTAAAGGATCCGAATTACTGACGATCGCCAATCTTATATCCAATAACTTAGGCGTTGCTCTCATGCCTGAAGATATGGTGAGCTTGTTGGGAAAAAGCAAAGTTAAAGCCTTGAACATCGATAACTCTGAATTATCCAGTTCCATTTCCGCAGTTTGGAAAAACAAGGATGAATCAATGCTGACTAAGCATATTTTGAAAACATTAAAAAATGAACATGCTTTTAACGATATATTTGGCTAAAATATCTGCGAAACAACTCGGAGTGAGAAGAACCTATCATCTTAATTAACGGTTTTAAAAATAATGGTTAGCTCTTCGTTACCTTTTCAATAAAAAAGATCCTCTCTCGATTAAAAGGATCAAAAGTAGTTTTACGCATTATGAAGTAAAAAAAGCCCAATTTCTCGTTTATGACGCTGAGAAATTGGGCTATACTAATTTTTTCTTCTATACTCCGCTAAGTAATATCATTTTAAAAACGTTCAAATATTCGGACCACCCCTATTGGTAGTGCCTAAGAATATCAATGCATCCCATGCTCCGACTTAAGAAAATATAAATACTCTATTCCGGCAACGGTGATTTTCGTACCGGCCCGTCCTCTGCCTTTGATGACAAACCCTTCGCTTTCTAAAATATTTAAGCGGCGTCGGATCTGCTGAGGGGACAAGAAAATGTCGGAATCTTGACTGTAACTTGAAATCAGTTCTCTACTTGCAGCTTTTCCTTTTTCGTTGCATTGCTTGATTACTTCCAGGATGAAAGCACGCTCCTGCATTTCCAGCATACTTTCACATGCGGGATATTCAGAAGGCACACTGTTTCCCGTAAGACCGTGAATGAACGGAAGGTCACTTTTCGTCACGACATTCCCCTCACAGACGGTCAGCATGTAATCAATTGTACTTTTCAGTTCTCGTATGTTGCCGGGCCATTCATATTGCATGAAATACTCCAGAACTTCTTGCTCCACCTTTACCCACTTCCCGCTTTTTGTGATGAGATGCTTTATCAAAAGCGGAATATCCGCTCTTCTTTCTTTGAGTGAGGGAATGTTCAGATTGAGTACATTCAGCCGGTAAAACAAGTCTGTTCTGAATGAACCGTCCCGCATCTTTCCTTGAAGATCTTTATTTGTTGCGGTAATCACTCTAACATTAATGGGAATGATTCTTTTTCCGCCAATCCTGCGAATTTCGCCCTCCTGCAGAACTCGAAGCAGATGGGATTGAACGGTGAGACTTATGTCGCCAATTTCATCTAAAAAAATGGTCCCATTATCCGCCATTTCAAACAGTCCTTTCTTGCCTCCCTTTTGTGCTCCTGTAAATGCCCCTTCTTCGTAGCCAAACAATTCGCTTTCAAGTAGCGTTTCTGTTAATGCGCTACAGTTCACAGCCAGAAACGGCCCGTTTTTTCGCAAGGAATGCTCATGAATGGCATGAGCAAACAGTTCTTTTCCTGTTCCTGTCTCGCCCTGAATCAAAATCGGATGCTCCGATAAGGCAAGCTTCTTGGCAATTTGTTTACGCTTTTTCATTACTTCATCCTCGCCGATAATATCATCAAAGCAGTATTTCGTATAGAATCCTTTATTTCGCATTTCTCTTTGTGCTGTCTTTTCTATTTCTAAGGCTTGATGTACACTTTTGAAGGTTGCGACGATTGTATGTTCTTTGATCATTTGCAATCGGAAAATTACGACATCCACGCTGTCTATTTCGAAGAACTTGCTTTCATCATTACCTTCCATGATGAATTGGGTAATATCTCGGCGATTCATTACTTGCTCTAGATACTTATTAACCACCTCTTGTGCCTCAACATGGAACAATGCCGCAAGCTGGTTATTGAATACTGAAATCAGTCCTTCTCCGTTAACGACCAAGATTCCATCATCGACTGTTCCCAACACATTTTGGATGTGTTCGCTCATTTGCTTGGCATCCCGCTCTGCATATACGAGCTTACGTTGTAATTCTATGATATTGCTAATATACCTTTCTGAAATCTTCGAGGATATATCCTTGTGCAAACCACAACTTTCTACTACTTCCAGAATTGTTGTTATATCGAAAAGACGCACGCCTATATCGATTACTTCTTTTATGTAAGGTGGACACAGATGTGTTTCTCCTGGTGAAACGGCAATTTGGACATCCTCATAAAACAATATACCCTTCCGAAAAGGGATAAATTGAATATGATCGACACCAAGCTGATATAAGGATTCAATAAGATTTATAGTTGCATCATCATCATCATTCACCAGAAGAACTGATGAACCATCTGGTATTCTTAAAAGTTTGTCAATGTACTCATGGTTAACCGTTCTTTTTCCCACAATTATTTTCCCGGCATTTACGCTATACATACCCTTTTTATTAGCATAAGCGGCATCTGATGAATACAAGATGATTTCATCTTCCAGAGAATGCGGTAAACCCTCATCTGCAGCATGGCTTTTGACATGAACATAGTCTCCAAGCAATAGTTCCAGCTGTTCCTGCAAGGCTTCCTTTGTTTTTGTGCTTCCCGCTATTAGTGTAAGTGAGGACCCTGACATAAAAACACCAACCTGTCTTTAAATTGGTTCTATTATATCACCAAAAAGGACCAATAAAGTCCTTATACTCTAATTCCGACAATTAAGTTTCCGTAAATATCATTCCCCCTTTAATGGCACAAGATTTGCATATATAAAGGATTGAAGTGCCTATGGATAAGGAGGGGACAGCATAATACTAGGAAACTGATGATAGCCCATAGGCCGGGAATATTTTGTAAGCGTCTTAATTCCATGCATTTATTTTAAAGACAAAGGAGAGACACTGATGAGCCAAATAGAAGAGAAGGTTGTTTCGCTTGGAACAGCGGGAAAAAAAGAGAGAAAAATCAATGTTTTTGTATTGCTGCTCTGCATTCTCGCAATAGCAACTCTATTCACCTACATTTTGCCTGCCGGGGAATATGCACGGATCGAAGCTGATGGAAGGACAACTGTAGATGCCAGTTCTTTTAAATGGATAGACTCTGCACCGGTCGGAATGTTCGATATGATAAAAGCTATTCACACCGGAATGGTGGAAGCCGGAAATATTATCTTTTTCTTATTGATTATCGGAGGATTTTTTGGTGTTTTAAGAGCAACAGGAACGGTTGATGTGCTTATCGCTACAATGGCTCGTAAGTTGGCGACGCGTGAAAAGCTATTGATTCCTGTCGTGATGCTGTTTTTCGCAGTAGGTGGCTCCTTAATGGGGATGGCGGAAGAAACACTTGCATATCTTCCTCTTATCATTCCGTTGGCGTTGGCCCTGGGATTCGATACAATTACAGGAACCGCCATCGTCATAGTGGGGGCATTGTCAGGGTTTACGACTGCCATCATGAATCCATTCACAGTAGGACTTGCGCAAGGAATTGCAGAATTGCCGATGTTCTCGGGCATAGGGTTGCGCCTTATTTTATTTTTCATCGTCTATATTGTTTCTGTTCTTTATATCTATCGTCATGCAATGAAGGTAAAGAAAAATCCTTCTATAGGAATATACGGAAAATATACAAAAGAAGAAGCGAAAAAACTGCTGCAATCAAGTGCAAAGTTAACAGCCAGACACAAGTTCATCTTAGGCGCCTTTTTAATTAACTATATCGTCTTGGCGTTTGGAGTCATCAAGTTCCAATGGTACATGACAGAAATAGCTGCCTTATTCATTGTATTGACAATCGTTATTGGAATCATCGGGAAATTGTCTGCAGATCACATTGTCAACTCCTTTACCAATGGATCTGCAGCCTTGCTCGGCGGCGCTCTGATAATCGGCGTATCACGCGCCATTCTTGTCGTATTGAATGAAGGACATATTGTTGACCCCATGTTGCATCAAGTAGCTGAATCCATCCAGCATATTCCGGCCTATTTAAGCGTTGCCGGCATGTACAGCTTCCAAACCATTATCCATTTCATTTTAGCGTCAGGCACCGGTCATGCGATGCTGACCATGCCAATTATGGTGCCGCTTGCAGACTTATTGGATATTACACGCCAAACTGCAGTGCTGTCTTTCTCTTTTGCGGACGGAATTGGAAATATGATTTTTCCGACAGCTACCACCTTGATGGCGGGCTTGGCAATCGCAGGCATTCCTTGGACAAAATGGGCGAAGTGGATTCTGCCGCTGGTGCTCATTCAATATCTCATCGGATTAATAGCTGTCATCACAGCTCACTTCATCGGATATGGTCCATTCTGATATAGATCACGACTTATTTACAGGAGGAGAAACGCATTGCTTACTTTAATCAAAAATGGCGAGATATACTCACCCAATTACTTAGGACGGAAAGACATATTAATTAC
Organism: Peribacillus sp. ACCC06369; assembly: GCF_030348945.1. Taxonomy (NCBI): domain Bacteria; kingdom Bacillati; phylum Bacillota; class Bacilli; order Caryophanales; family Bacillaceae; genus Peribacillus; species Peribacillus sp. ACCC06369. Next base: position 2,235,338 of record NZ_JAUCEN010000002.1, on the reverse strand, counting down.
AGATGATAAAATCGCATTCATAGATGATAGAATCGAGATTCCTGACAACTTTGCTCCTATTCAAATCATCGATGCGACTAATCTTTTGATTGTTCCGGGCTTTATAGATTCACATGTTCATATTATTGGCGGAGGCGGCGAGGGCGGATTCAAAACCCGCACCCCCGAGCTGATGCTCACGGATATTACAACTTCAGGAATTACTACGCTGGTCGGCTTACTTGGTACGGACGGAACTACACGTAGAATGGAAAGCCTCCTTGCCAAGGCGCGGGCCCTTGAAGAGGAAGGTATTTCCTGTTTCATTCATACAGGCTCCTATCAAGTACCCGTTAAAACATTGACCGGAAAAATCGAAGACGACATTATTCTAATCGACAAAATTATCGGTGTCGGGGAGATTGCTATCTCCGACCATAGATCATCAGAACCCACATTCGAAGAAATTATAAAAATCGCCACAGCGGCACGCAACGGCGGGATTCTATCAGGAAAAGCCGGTATATTGGAAGTTCATGTAGGGGATGGAAATGGAGAGCTTTCATTGTTACATGAAGTCGCAGATAAAACCAACATTCCCATACGGCAGCTCCATCCGACACATATTAACCGAAATGAAAAATTATTCAGGGCGGGAATTGATTACGCGAAACGAGGCGGATACGTAGACTTCACTACAAGCACCATTCCTCAGTTTTTAGAAGATGGCGAAGTGAAGTGCAGCATGGCCTTACGCATCATGCTTGAAGAAGGGATTCCAGTAGGAAACATCACTTTCTCTTCAGACGGGCAAGCAAGCCTTCCCTTTTTCAACATTCATGGAGAATATGCAGGCCTTCAAGTAGGAAAAGTATCATCCTTATATCACGAAGTCCGTGATTCTGTTTTAGAAGAAGGCATCCCTCTTGAAACGGCTCTGAAGGTCATCACCACGAATCCCGCACAAGTGCTGAAGCTTTCAAACAAGGGCAGTATTCAAATCGGGAAGGATGCTGATATCGTATTGTTGCAAAAGGAAACATTATCAATCGCCACTGTAGTGGCGAGAGGAAAAGTTATGGTAGAAAAAGGTGTTCCGTTGATAAAAGGAACATTTGAATGAGGAGACAGAATACCCGTTTATCGGAATCACGTCGCCTCACAGTGATTCGATTCCGTAATAAATATCCATCGCAATGTTGAAAATGGCATGCCACTTGCCAATATGTTACCTCCAGTTCCGACCAATATCGGGTGCGCAATCATTCTGGCTACCGAAGAAAAATCATAGCGGGACTGCTGAATGACCCGTCCGTTGCGGATCCGATTCAAGGCGGTGCGGGAAATTCTCGGCAGGAGCAAAGAATCATCTATTGGTAGATTTATGTCGACATCGGTAATAGCGTTTCTCCTAGGTCCGTTGCAGGTGCAGGAGTAATAGATAATGAAGATATTTCATTCCGCCATTCCAGGGTCATGTCCACATCAAAAGGAGCAAGGAAAGACTCGAGTTGTTATAAATTTCTTGACCCGATAATGGGTGCTGTTATTGCAGGCTCCGACATAACCCAGACAACCACAAATGTTTAGATGTCAATGCCATGTTCTGCAGCATACCCATTAAATCGGTCAGCTACAGCGATATTCATTTCATCCAAATAGCGATCAGAATATCGTTTATCTACCACTAACCGTCTTTCCTATGTTCGTTTATCCCCATGTTACCTTTTAAGAAGTCCAGCTCCTAAAGGGCTATAGCTAGAGGATACTCCAACCTGTTCGGAAGCGGGCAGAGGTGAAATTCCGACCTCAGTTTGACGTTTAACCAAGTAAAACATAGGTTGTATTACTTCAAAACGGGCAAAGTGTCCTTTTGTAGAAATCCCTAATGCCTTTTAAAACAAATAAAGTATTAAATGTCTATGTTTGCCCCAAAAATTAAAGTGGGGGCAAACTCATCATTAATGATGTGCCCGGATTTCTGTTCCCTCATTGTAGCCAGAACAACTGCAATGCCATAAAGTACGCCTTTGATGTTCACATTGATCATCATATTCCATTCATCGATTTTCTTCTTAAAAAGGAATGATTGTGGCATCACTCCTGCATTATTCACTAATACATCGATTTTACTTTTAAAATTTCATTGCTATTTTTCTTTCGAAAACAATTCCTTAGCAACCATGATTGCAGACATCGCTTTTGGCCAGCCAGCATAAAAAGCAAGATGGGTAATGACTTCAATAAGTTCTTCTTCAGAAAGACCGTTTTCCTTTGCTTTGTTTAAGTGAAATCCTAGTTGTTGTGTATTTCCACCGGTTATTAAAGAAGATACGGTAATTAAACTACGGTCACGGGGAGAAAGTTCCCCACGCTCCCATATATCCCCAAACAAAACATCATCGTTTAATTGTACAAGCTTGGGAGCAATATCTCCGATCATTTTCTGTGCTGGAGTAGGTTCTATTGAATTTGACATTTACTATCCCTTCTTTCATTTTTTTACTCTTCTATTTTGCCGTAGGTAGTTAAATTTGATGCCCAATAAAAATTACATATTGATGCGATATCGCACATTTGTGTATAATTTTAAATAAAAACAGAATGTCTGCAATAATCAAATGCACGGGAAATGTGCCTAATTGCACAATTCGATAAATATTGTGTGATTATTTTTCTGAACTGATGTCTGAAAAAAATTTCGATTAAATTACAAAGGATATTCCCGACATCGCAATTGTTGGCCGAAGAACCCATTTATCATCATCACATGGAAAAATTTAATTAACCGGATAAACTCATTGAAGAGCATATTAATGAACTTTAAACAATTGTGTGAATCTGAAACTGAAATGGATTTTAAAGATGGAAACCTGATTTGGTTTGAATAATTTGTAAGCAATTATTTCTATTTTCGACGATCTTAAAGAGTAAAGGGGCTTCTGCTTTTCGCAGCCCTACCCTGGAATTTGTCATTGAAGAATTAAAAGGAGATGTGAATATAAACGCAGGAAAAAATTAAGGATTAAATAAAGAGGTTATTCCTAAATTCTTTGGATCAGCTATCGTAGGGGTAGTGGAATCCTACGATAGCTGACCCACCCTAAGTCGTGGCAGAACAAGTAGGGATTTCGTTAGATAGGAACCTCTAGTTATTTTCTATTAATAACCTATTCAATACTATTTTTTACTTACGAAGAAACATATTGTGAAGAATCGCTATGGGGGACCTTACTTAAACGATCTAAAAGTCGAATTCCTATCTTTGAAGAAATTCGACTTTTATTTTTGAATGTGTAGCTTTGAATGTAATATTCGTCTTGACGTAGCGTTTATGTAATCAGGACCTATAATGAAGGCAATTGGACTGATTATTATTTATATAAGCTGTTCCCAATTAGTACCTTTCTATATCAAATTTATTAAATCTTTAAATTCCCTTTCAGGTTAATTAAATAAGGAAGTACTATGCATCGGCTGAACTTTCGCTTTGGGATCAATGTAGGCTTTAGCATTATTGACAGCCGTAGGACCTTCACCAAATCCAGAAGCAATCAATTTAACCTTTCCATCATACGTACAAATATCCCCGGCTGCATAAATGCCTGAAATATTCGTTTCTTGTTTGGAATTGACGATAATTGCATTTTTATTGATGTTTAGACCCCATTCTTTAATCGCGCCAAGAGAAGAGACAAAGCCGTAATTAATAATTAAATCATCTACCTCCACCACTTCTTTTTGTTGAGTCTTTGCGTGTTCCAAAACAATTTGAGTAATCTGATCCGACCCTACCAGTTCGGAGGGAATATATGGTGTCTTGACCTCAACAGAGGAATTCACTAATTGTTCTACACTATGTTCATGGGCACGAAATTTATCTCTTCTGTGTATCAATGTTACTTTTTCAGCAATGGGCTCTAACATAAGGGCCCAATCAACTGCAGAATCTCCACCGCCTAGAATCGCAACTTTTCTTCCTTTAAATTGGTTCATATCATTCACGAAATAATGCAAATTCTTATTTTCGAACTGTGTTGAATCTTCCAATTCTAGTTTACGGGGCTGAAAAGCTCCATTCCCAGCAGTAATAATTACTGATTTAGAGAAATGAGTATCGAGGTTCGTAGTGATCTTAAATGTTCCATCAGCTTGCTTTTCCATCTGTTCAACTGCTTCTTCAAGACAAATTGTTGGTTCGAATACTTTCATTTGTTCTTTTAAATTATCTATCAATTCCTGAGCCCTTACTTTTGGAAATCCAGCTATATCATAAATGAACTTTTCGGGGTAAAGAGCCGTGAGCTGTCCTCCCAATTGAGGAAGACTCTCAATGATTTTCACCTTTGCTTGCCTCATTCCCCCATAAAACGCCGTAAACAAGCCAACTGGGCCGCCGCCAATAATTGTTATGTCATAAACCTTCTTTTCTTCTGTCAAATTAATCACTCCTTGTTCTTCATGTTGTTGGTTGATCATACTGAAATTAGACCCATTAAGGGATAGACCTGTACAAGTAACCCTTCCCTTTCCCCGTAAAAATAATTGAATTTCCACCCTTTAAACCAAACTAGAGATGTTATCTCCATAGTTAAAAAAATCTATAAATCTATTAATTAATTGCAACCATCTTATCTAGAAATGTTATTCAAATTTATTAGGATTACCATCAAAGGACACTTGAGCTATTTTAATAGATTCGGTCGGACATCCTTCTGAAGCATCCAGCATATCCTCCTCGAGTTCATCAGGTATGATTGCAGCCCCATCATTATTATCCAATATAACAAACGCTATACCTTCATCATCGTAATCATAAATCTCCGGAGCTGTAGCACCACATGCTCCGCAAGCAATACAAGTTTCTTTATCCACGATTGTAAATTTAGCCATTTTCACTATCATTCCCCGCTTTAATCTAAGCTTAGCTTTTTTCCTTATTCACTTTTGTTCAAAAATTCTAGAATGCTTGAGTTAAACTTCTCTGGATTTTCTTGATAACACAGATGACCTCCTTCTGGAATTATAACTAGCTGGGAGTTCATTAATTTTTCATGAATTGCTTCCGACTCCTTTATAGGAGTTACAGTATCCAACTCACCACAAATAATAAGAACAGGAACATCTATATGAGATAACAAATTCATTTGATTTAGATGATAAAGTGAATATGCTACGGAACGATATCCTGCCGGCCTTACCTGTGTCATAATCTCTTTTACGCGCTTATGGACTTTTTCGGATGCATAGGAAGATAGCAATGCTTGTATCCTTTTTTCCGCTATCTCCCCAGGAGAAAGGTTTTCAATTGAAAATAATCGATTTTTCAATTTCATCTCGTTTTCTTCTGGGGTTAGGGCAGCAGCCCCTCTTGTCGAATCGGCTAATATAAGTTTATTAATCTTATTAGGGTACAGGCTACAGAACTCTATCGCAATTGCTGCTCCCATTGAATGGCCGAGCAGATGGATTTTTTCCAACTTTAGCTGATCAAGCATGCCGTTCAGAATACGCGCAAACTCTTTAAAATTTCTAAATCCTTCTGCCGGATCTGAACTTTTCCCATAACCCGGAGCATCCCATGCAATTACCGTGAAATGTTCCTTTAAATCATGAATTTGTTCCATCCATGACTGAGAATTATTACTCATACCATGCAACAATACTAAAGGTTCTCCATTACCTTCTATTTGATAATGAATACTTAAATCTTCAACTTGTACATAAGGCATGCAATCAGTCCCCCTTATTTGTTTTTGGCAAAGGCAACTCTATAAAACCTTTTTACAGAATCAAGTGTACGGTCTTGTAAGCGAGCCACAAATTCCTTATTCTAAAAGGTTTCTTTTGCCACTTTAAATTTCCTCAATAAATTCAACCTCACAAACCTAGTTGTTTCACATACAAAACATTGTTTTTTATATATTAACAATTTTAAAATGTAATCGCTTTATTGTCAATGTAAGTTATAAAAAAGGAAAAGTGTATTGGTTTTAACACTCTGTTTTTATAGTCAACAAAAGATGATTTACATATTTATAATACTCAACTTGTTCTTTCACTCGTGAGTCTAAAAATATATCAACCCATTGGCATTCTATCTTTAAGACTTATTTGGCTTCTCAGTAAGAATCCGGCGCCCCTTCTTACTGAGAAACCACTTCTAACTACGGTTTATTGAACACCAAGTCCACTTGAACTGAGACAGGCTATTCCACATTCGGTTCTTCTTTTACGGAGGGTGTCTGCGCGTGTGCTTTCACAACATTTGCGCTGTTTCTGCCAATCGTGTCGCTGCTGTCCCTTGATCCATCCATTTAAAAAGTTACTTTATTTCCGGTCCTATTACTTAGGTGATATTCAGCAGCCTCTCTTTTAATCATAAACAAGTAAGCCACAAACCCAAGCATAGCTGCCACAATCAGCATGCCGATGGAAGGACCAAAATCACCGCCAGACAAATCGCGACTCCACCCCATAATATAGCTTGAAAAGCCACCCATAATATTTGTGAAACCCATTAAACCACCTGCGCGGCCAGCTGTTTCAGGTGTCGAAAATTTGATGATGAAAAAATTGGTCAGATGAAACATTCCTCCCTGGGTTCCCATAGCGAGCCCCATAGAAACGCCTGCGACAATAGGATTTGGTGCAATAACGGCAATTGTCAAAAATACAGCTGTTAATATGAAAAGATCGTCGCTAGCAAACTCGGGCGTTTCGTTTTGTCCGCCAGAAATCCACCGGCCAGGACAAATCCAAGAGCAAATAGCCACGATAATGAAGTAATCCCCGTCATTGCTTCTCTTTCAAAGCCTTTGGCTTCAACGAGATAGGTTGGCAGCCAAATGCTGATTCCAAAGAATAGAAAGGACGACATCAAATTGCCAAACCAGACAATCCAATAACGATAATCCTTAGCGAAGAATTGCTTCTGCTCCGCATCATTTGCTTCGTCTTTCTGGCGAATGTAGGAGACCTCTTCTTTACTGAGACGTGGATGTTCTTCTGGCGTATTACGAGTCAAGAAAAGGAACATTGGAATATTAATGAATAAATTAAAGGCGGCGAGAACAAAGAATGCAGCCTGCCAATGAAAAGTTGAAATTATAAGAATGAGCATAACAGTACCCACTGCTGGGCCTAGATAGTTGCCGGTAATCCAGAATGACTGTGCCCGACCAAGCTCGCGTTTATGAAACCAATTCGAAATAAATTTACCCGATATCGGAATCATCATCCCTTCCCCAATTCCGAGGATGACCCTACTAATTAAAAACATTTCATATGAAGTAGACAGCCCCCCCATAACCATGGTCGCTGTCCAAACCAGCAAACCTAAAACAGCTGTTTTCCGTGCCCCTAACTTGTCAATAATAACCCCCCAAAAAATGTTGGAACACGAGTATGAAATCATGAATATAAAGGAGATTAAGCCAATTTTCGCATTTTTATCCGGGCCAGTTAAACCAAGGTCACTTAAAAATCCCGGATCAGTTTGGATAACAGAGATGCCCACTTTATCAATCTGACCGAAAAACCAGAAGAAAAAAATAGGAACCGCAATGTACAACCACCTTTTTTGACCTTGTAACATGTTATTACCCCCTTTTAATACTTTTTGGATGCGCTTTCATTATTAGTGATAAGATAATGCCTCGTATACTATTAAACTTATCCAACTCCCCCTTTCAAAATAAATAGCAGCAACTTTATGTTTTATATAAAAAACATTGTTACCGATATTTAATGTTATATTGAACTTTCTAAATAGTCAATATTATTCAGATAATATTTTTTCAATAAAAAAAATAGTTTTAAATAAAAAAAACAAAAAAAGTATTGTTTCGTTGACAACAACACGAAACAATACCGTCTTCACCATTATTGATTATGGATTCTAAGATCGCATCAACACTACTCGGCAAGGAGTAACCGGATTTACAACCATCCATACAACTCGTGATCGCAAAAAATAAAAACGTGCCTATTTGTGGACACGTTTTTGATATGAAGGAATGTTTAAATATATCTCTGAATTTTAATTTTTAGGGATTAATTCTTTACTTTGCTCGGTTAGAATACCGACACGCCTTGGAATGGTTGTTTTGCTTCAATCCCTTGCAACCGATAGCCACTTCGTCCAGCACAAAAAGTTGGGACTTTTCTTAATAAAACCTTTTGAAGCCTCTTTTACATACATCCGCCATATCATTACTGTCATTCCTTTTATAACGATAATTTATAAATATATAAAAATTAACTATTTTTATTATTTATCTATCAATGTTAGCCTTTTCTTATACGTTATTTGAAAGGATGAGAGATGAATGGCTAAACAATATTCTAAATTTACAGTATTCGGACTCGGCCCCATTGGTATTGAAATTCTACGCAGCGCTTATCAAACCAATCCACAATCGATTATCGGCGTTGTCGATATTGATCCCGATAAGGTAGGTAAGGATATTGGTTTACTCATCAATGAAAAAGAAACGAACAAGTGTGTAGTAACCCACATACAGGAAGTGAATTCTGCAGCTGACCACCCTATTGCCCTTCATGCAACCGGTTCAAACGCACAAAAAGTATGGCCACAAATCAAAGAGCTTTTAGATCATGGTTTTTCAGTTGTTTCCACCTGTGAGCAGCTTTCTTTCCCTTGGCATCGCTACCCTGTACTTGCAAAGGAAATAGATGATTACGCTAAAGCAAAAGGACTTAGTGTCATTGGAACCGGAATCAATCCAGGCTACATAATGGATACTATGGCCATTTCTTTTTCAACAATATTGACGACGGTTAACAAAATCAGGGTCAATCGTAAAGTGGATGTATCCAAAAGGCGCCTTCCCCTACAAAAAAAAGTCGGAATCGGTATGACCAAAGAAGAGTTTGAATTTTTAGCTGAACAGGATAAAATTGGTCATGTAGGACTTGAGGAGTCTGTAAGATTGATCGCTTATGGGCTCAATTGGAAACTTTCAAGCGTAATCAATATAATAGAACCAACGATTGCAAGTGAAAATATTACCGTTCCCCTAACTACATTAAAACCTGGGGATGTTAAGGGGCTCCATCAAATTTCCACGGGCAAGACAACGGACGGAAAGGAAATTTCACTGGATTTAACGATGTCTGCAGGTATTAAGCAAGAAGATGAAATCGTTATTGAGGGGAACGAAACCCAGAGGTTGATTGTCCCAAACGGCATTTTTGGCGATACCGCAACCGCAGCAATGATTATCAATACCGCAAAGCAAATTGATTCCCTCCGTAAACCAGGTTTACTTACAATGGCTGACATCGGCGTGCCGAGAAATATAAATCAATCAGATTTTGTGCGTATTTAGGGGCTAACTAACGATTATCCAATTAAGTGAAACCAGATTCCAAAGCTTGAATATAGCGATATTAGCAAAGGTGAACCATCTCGGATGGTTCACCTTTGCGTCTTGGTCAGTTAAATTTACCTTCCCTATGTTCATGAAATGGTTGATGATAAGCCCCTCCTAATAAAGCTGCTATCATTACACCGTTACTACTGAGTATGCCAAAATGACAAAAAAACCACCATAACCGGTGGCTTTGCAGATTATTCCTTTTTAAAAATCCGGGGACCCCTACTTTTTTGTCAACTATCATATGTAAGTCATCCTAATTAAGTAAACTAATCGATTTCGTAATGATGATAGTTTGGAAAAAATCATTTTCTATTTTCCTTAATGAACTTGAGAACCAAGTTTCATGGAAATTGCCTTGGCAGCATTCGTTACTTTGTCAATCAATTCAGGCAGGCGATCTTCCTGAAACCTTGCTTCAATACCGGCCACACTAATACCAGCTACTATTTGACCTTTGCCATTGAGTATCGGTGCACTCACCGCTTTTGTATAATCTTCAAGTTCTGATGAAGTTATCGTGTAACCATTCATTCTAGCTTCATCCAAAGCATGACGGAGTTTAGTTTTATCCGTTATCGTTCCCATGGCGATTGGTTTTAATTGAATACTTTCCAAATAATTTTCACGCTCTTCTTCAGGCAAATTCGCTAGGATGATTCGAGAGTCGCCAGCGTACAATGGCGAACGCCTTCCAATAGATGTATAAAGACGAACAGGATGCAGGGTGTCCACCTTTTCGATGTACATCGCTTCATCCTTATCCCTCACAATTAAATTCACTGCTTCTTCAACATCATCCCGAAGATCTTTCATGATGGGATAAGCGATTGACCTGATATCCAAACGCTCCCCTACCAGTTGACCAAACTGCAAGAATATCAGTCCAAGTGAATAATGGCCATCATCGTCCTTTGTTAAAAAGCCCATTTCTTCCAACGATCCCACCATTCGGTGCAAAGAGGTTTTCGGCAGTTTGGAGTGTTCCATCATTTCATTAAAGGTCAGTTTCGGATGATTTATGAAAAGGGTAAGGATCTGCATGGATTTCACGACCGTTTTGTTATGTGCCTGCATAGATTTCTCCTTTCATAATACATGTTTTCCTTATCTATCATTCTATTATAAAACACGGAAGAAAGGATGTAATGGCCTACAGTAAATTATATATTTAAGGGGAACAAAAAAAAGAAAGCACTCTTAAAGAGTACTTTCTCATCGTTGGCGTTTTTTGCCGGAGGAATTATATAGTAAGCCATTTTTTCAGGGCTATTGAAATCGAGACCTTCAATTCATTGAATTGTCGTTCTTTTTGAAGGAAAAGCCGTTCAGCCTCTTTTAAGTTCACCCGTGAGAATTGAATGGATTCCCCTGGCCTAACCTGAGCGATCAATGGTAAATCTGCCGTAATCACCTGAGCGATCTTAGGATATCCTCCCGTTGTTTGGCTATCGGCAAGGAGAATGATCGGGTTTCCATCTGGAGGAACCTGAACCGACCCATTCGTGACCGCTTCAGATAATAACTCCCCATTATCCTGTAACTCAAGTGTCGGGCCTGATATTCTATATCCCATGCGGTCGGATTGATTGGAAACTTTAAATGAACACTCTACAAAACTATCTTTACTTGATTCCGTGAAATAATCATATTGGCTTCCATCGATGAAATGGATGAGAGGTTTTCCCCCTGGCAAGAACTCTTTATCATTGACAAACCACTTTGGGAAGGAAAATGGACCTTTGAACTCCCGATCACCAAGGATTTTGGAAGGTTCATTAAACTCCAAGACATCGTCAGCCTTTAATGCCCTCCCTTTATAGCCGCCAATCCCTGCTCTTAGATATGTGCTTTTACTGTTCATCACTTCAGAAATCGCATAGCCCCCCGCAACTGTTAAGTATGCCCTGCAACCTGATTTACACCCTTCAAATCGAAGAATCGATCCCTCTTTTACATAAATAGGCTTCCACATCGGTACAGCCTTACTATCAATTGTTGGTGTTAAATTCCCACCCGTTATCGAAATCAGGCAATTTTTCTCCACTTTAATGGTCGGACCCATTAAGGTGATTTCCAAGGCCGCCTCTCCTTCTTCATTGCCTACCAACATATTGGCAATTCGTAAAGAATATCCATCCATCGCCCCACTTACAATCACCCCATGTTGTTGAAATCCTTTTCTTCCAAGATCCTGTATACTTGTCAATAATCCCGGTTTGATTACTCGCAGGCTCAATGTTCCCCCTCCTTACGAATCATATCTTTATATTCTTGAACAGAAATCGGATGGAATTTAACAATGTCCCCTGCTTGTAATAGACTGGGTGGATTTACATTTGGTAAGAATAGTTTGGTTGGCGTTTGTCCGATTAATTGCCATCCACCGGGTGTTGATATTGGATATACACCCGTTTGCATACCAGCGATTCCTACTGCCCCAGCCGGAATTGTCATCCGGGGAGAAGAACGCCTAGGCGTCGCGATGTCTTTTGATAGTCCGCCAAGAAACGGGAAACCAGGCGCAAATCCAATCATATAGGCCAAATACTCTCCGGTTGAATGAATATGAACGACTTCATCAGTAGTCAATTTATTATAACGGGCTACATATTCCAAATCCGGACCGTATTCTTTCCCATAACACACAGGAATGGAAACCGTTCGATGTGAGAGTTTTTTATCTTCTTTTATTTCCTGTAATTTCAATTCCAAGATGGAACGGACCACTTCATAGGGGGAAATGTTTTCAGTTTCACTGTTTTGTTTCCGATCCTTATAGATAACTAGCGGATCATAAAAAACCGTCAAATTGGTAAAAGCCGGCACACATTCTATAAATCCTGGAAAGGGTTCTTCTGCCAGCGAATCCATAAACAATTTAATGTTTTTGTGAATGCTGTATTCCATTCCATTCCCGAATGTAATCACGATTGCGGAATCGCCCAATGGAGAAAGTGTACAAGCAGATTTATTCAAAAGCTTTTCCGGCATAGGACTCATCTCTTTCCGTCAGTTATAAAACTCCTAATTTTTCATCACGAATGTCAGTTATGAACATATGTCCAGGTGCATGCGTGATCATGATCTCCGGTTTGGTCTCCATAGCAATGGATTGAGGCGTTACGCCACATGCCCAAAAGACCGGGACTTCCCCATCACGAATCGTTACTGGATCACCAAAATCCGGATGCTGAATGCTGGAAATACCGATTGCTTCAGGGTCACCAATATGAATCGGAGCCCCATGAACTGCAGGAAACCGCGATGTCACTTGAGCTGCCCTCACCACATCCTTTTGTGGAATCGGCCTCATGCTAGCTACCATTTTCCCATGGAAAATCCCTGCTTCAATACACGGAATATTGGTTTTATACATAGGTACATTGCATCCCTCTTCAATATGACGAATCGATATATCATTATTTAAAAGGGCGTGTTCGAAGGTAAAGCTGCACCCGATTAAAAATCCAACCATATCGTCTTCCCAATAGTTTGAAATATCCGTTACTTCTTCCACTAATTCTCCATATTTATATACCCTATATTTAGGAATATCTGTGCGTATATCCCCAGACTTTGCTGCAAATGCGGGAATGGGTGAACCAATTTCCGTTACGTCAAGCAATGGACAGGATTTAGGGTTGCGCTGACAGAATAATAAAAAATCAAAAGCATGCTCTTTTTTTAAGATGGCTAAGTTCGCTTGTGCATAACCGTTAGCCATTCCAGCAGTCGGTTTTACCAATTCGGTGTTTCGAATCATTGAACGCAACTCAGCCGGGGTAGCCTGAGAAAGATCGATCATTATTTTTCATCTCCTATTAAGAACTGGCAGTCAGTGACAAACTGGCACGCCACTTCCATCTGTATTTATTGGATTTTCACTCATTAATCATTAAAAAAGTGCGGGCAGTTGTTTCACTAATGTATACACGCCCATTAACGACATGATGACTACCACGAATACACCGGAAATCGTTAACCATAAAGGATGCTTATATTCACCCACGATGTTTTTCTTATATGCGGCAATTAGCAATGTACCAAGGGCAATTGGTAAAATTAATCCATTAATGGCTCCAACTACAAGCAGTACTTTAACCGGTTGACCAATCAATAGAAAACAAATGGTCGATACGACAATAAATCCAACGATTATCCAGTTAGCATTATTATTTATCTTTTCGCTGAATGTTCTGATAAACGAAACGGAAGTATATGCGGCTCCAACCACTGATGTGATTGCGGCAGCCCACATAACGATCCCGAAGATTTTATATCCTACATTCCCAGCTGCAAGTTGAAAAACGGATGCTGCAGGATTATCGGGATCAATTGATAAACCTTTCGATACAACACCCAGCACTGCTAGAAATAACGCTACACGCATTACCGTGGTGATCAATATGCCCACTACCGAACTCTTGGTTACTTCGGGTAATGCACCAACACCTTTCACGCCTGCATCCAAGAGACGGTGTCCCCCTGCGAATGTTATGTAACCGCCTACAGACCCTCCCACTAATGTAACGATTGCGATAATATCGATTTTATCAGGTGCAAAAGTCCTCACTACCGCTTCCCCGACTGGAGGAGAGGTTGTCCAAGCAACGTAAATCATCAAACAAATCATGAAAAACCCGGCAATTTGCGTAAAGCGGTCCATGGCTTTTCCCGCTTCTTTCACTACAAAAATCAATACGGCGATGACTGCGCTTATTGCCGCCCCGGCCGTTGGGGAGATTCCCGTCATCGCATTCAGACCTAATCCAGCTCCTGCGATATTTCCAATATTAAATGCCAGCCCACCCATAACAATCAGTGCGGCAAGTACATAACCCAGCCCTGGAAGGACCATGTTTGCAATTTCTTGACCCCGTTTTTCGGACACAGCAATAATTCGCCATACATTTGTTTGGGCAAATATATCAAGAATGACCGAAATAAGAATAACGAATCCGAAACTTGCTGCAAGACTTTGGGTATAAACGGTTGTTTGCATTAAAAAACCAGGTCCTATTGCCGATGTTGCCATTAGGAATGCTGCACCTAACAATAAAGTACGGTTTGTTTTTGGCTTAGTCGGATTCTTTTCCTGTGCTGCAGTATTTTTGATTGGCTCCAATGGAATCTACCTCCTGAATGTATTGGTTTTTTCAAGAAAAGGACTTGATTGTTATTTCAGATAATTGCAAGGATTTTTTCACATGCCGAGCAAAGGTTAAAGCATGTGCCCCATCCCCGTGAATGCAAATGGTATCTGCTCTTAAAGCCATATCTGAACCTTGTTGAGACAAAACCTTCCCTTCCTTCACCATGCGAATGACTTGTGCAACGGCATCATCATCATTTTCGATCAAGGCATCCTTCTCCAATCGGGAAGTCAATGAACCATCTTGTTGATAGGTACGATCAGCAAATACTTCACTGCCCGTTCGCAATCCGATAGCCTGTCCGGCACGGATTAATTCACTGCCCGACAAACCAAATAAGATTAGCTCAGGATTCACTTTATATACCGCTTCAGCGATGGCCAAGGATAACTCTTTGTTTTTTGCGGCCATATTGTACAAAGCCCCATGCGGTTTCACATGCTGCATACTTCCGCCTTCTGATTGCAGGAAGCCATTTAATGCACCAATTTGATAGACTACAATATCATAAGCTTCCTGTGGTGAAATATTCATATTGCGTCTGCCAAAACCTATTAAATCCTGGAAACCTGGGTGGGCCCCGATCTTGACATCTTTCCCTAAAGCAAGCTGAACCGTTTTTCTCATGACTGAAGGATCACCGGCGTGGAATCCACAAGCTACATTAACTGATGTTACATAATCTAAAATCTCTTGATCATTACCAATGCGGTATGCGCCGAAACTTTCTCCTAAATCACAATTCAAATCAACCGTTTTCATACTACCCTCTCCTTTAATGACGGAAATTTCAGTAAATAACCCAGATAAATATGTAAGCACTCTTTATTCACTCAATTTAACAATACCGAATTTCGGAATTAGAGTTTCATATTTCGGAATATTATAATTCTAGCATGTTTTAAATATTTCGACAATACCTCGTTAGATAATCTAACATTAATTCAAATTCAGTCTCTAAATGGTAGAATATTAAGTGATAATAAAAAAAAAAACCGTTGTTTCCTGTTATAAGGAATCAACGGCTTTTTTTAAGTTTAAAGCGTGGCGCATAAAAGGTTGTTCAATCTAAAGGTGAAAGGACTCATTTCATTTAAATCGATTAATAGAAAACAATGAAATATCTTCCTTGCTTGTACCGGAGATAATCAAGTCACTCAAAATTTCTCCCATGACACTGCTGAATTTAAACCCGTGACCAGAAAAACCTGCTGCTATAGCAATGTGTGGGTAATAAGGATGTTTATCCACTATAAAATGCTCATCAGGGGTCATGGTGTAGATGCAAGTTTTCCCATATTTCATTTTTTGATCAGTAGGCATATATTTCCGTAAAAACTTCATCAAATCTCCCTCATCTTCATCCAATTCACCAAAACCCTCAATACAGCCATCAGGATTTATACGGTTTCCTCCATCATGTCTCCCTATTTTCAATCCAGAACCATTTATACTAGGAAAGCCATAGTATGTACCCACTGAAGTATCAAAAGTAAAAGCTGGAAAATCATTATGATTATATAATTTCTCATTTGCATGAAACCAGGCAAATGTTTTTCTAATAGGTTCTAACGGCAGATTTAAATCTAACATCGCCAGTATTTTCGGGGCCCATGCCCCAACTGCAACCACTAAAGATTCTGAGTGGAATGTCTGTTCATCCGTTTTAATCGTGACCCCATTGCCATGAGCAACTATCTTCCTTACCTCACTGTTTACAATGATCTCGGCACCATGGGATTTCGCAAGTTGTTGATACGCTCTTAAGCACTCTTCACTTTTCAACACGCCCGAAGTCGATTCAAAGCACCCAATGTAGTCTTCTGGCAGTGTTATTCCAGGCCATCTATCATGAATTTCATGTGAATCCAAGATTTTCATAGGTAAACCATATTCCTTTGATCCCGCTTTCACTTGTTTAATGAAATCCGAATTTTCGCTTCCGGCATTCAGGACCCCTGTTGGAAGAAATAATTGTTTCCCCGAATCTCTTTCCAATTCACCCCATAGCTTTTGGGATTTAAGTGCCAAAGAAATATACTCCCTGCCTTCACCATAAGCATGTCTAATAATTCTTGTTTCCCCGTGATGGCTGCCCTTATTATGGGGAGGAGCAAAGGAATCTATTAATAATACTTTTTGTCCACTTTTTGATAGATAATAACCTGAAGACATACCCATAGATCCAGCTCCAATTACAATTACATCATAGTGCATCTTACATCCCTCCTCCTTTAAATATGAGCCTTCATATTAAAAAAAGGAAGCCATTACCTTATTAAATAAAGTAAAACAGCTTCCACATGGTTTTAGAACTCTATTTCCCCGATCGCCATTTCAACGAGCTTCACTATTTCACCTTCATGAATTTGCCTATGAATCGCTTCAATGTCAGGATGGAAAAAGCGATCTTCTTCAACCATCGGCACTTCGCTCCGAACTAAATGATATACCGCCTCCGTAGCCGGTGACGGTTTCAAGGGTAGATGAAAATCCATCGCTTGCGTTGCGGTCATCAGTTCAATGGCTAAAATATATTCAAGTTTCTTCGAAATCCGATAGGCTTTCTTCGAAGCGAAATAGGCAAAACTTATCACGTCTTCTTGATTTGCGCATGTAGGGATATTATCTATTGTGGCTGGATGCGAGAGCACCCTGATTTCATTTAATAGCCCGGCAGCTGTATATTGTGGAATCATGTAGCCACTATTTAAACCTGGATTAACCACTAAGAAATTAGGTAATTCACTAAGTTGATGGTTTACAAGGCGATCTATTCTGCGTTCTGTTATTTTTGCTAAGTTTGCTAACGCTATGGATATCGTATCCGCGTAAATCCCAACAAATGAACCATCAAAATTCCCAGCCATTAATGCAATTCCATCTTCCTCTTCCGGAAAAATCAGAGGATTGTCACTTACAGAGTTCATTTCATTCCCAATCGAAACAGCAGCGTCTTTCAATACTCTTTTTATGGCTCCATGGACTTGTGGAATGCATCGTAAACTAAGTGCATCTTGTAATCTATGTTCCTTGTAAGTATCAATGATTTGGCTACCTTCAAGAATCCTTGTAACATTTCTGGCTGTCATAGCCTGTTCTTCATGTTTTTTCAATGCGTGGGGACGAGGATCAAATGCTTTTATTGTTCCTTTTAGCACTTCTAAGGACATAGCTCCCGTAATGTCAGCGGTTTTCGCTGCTTGAATGCTATTGTATAAAGCCAGGACAGCCATCGCAGTGACGGAAGTAGTCCCGCTTGTAAGTGCCAGTCCTTCTTTACACCCAAGCGTAACTGGCTTCAATCCAGATTGTGCTAATGCATCCTTTCCCGGGAGAAGCTCATCGTTGTACCACGCCCGTCCCTCCCCGATCACCAATAAGGCCATGTGTGCTTCAGGAGACAGATACCCTACTGACCCCTCACCTGGAACATAGGGAAGTATATCGTGATTTAACAGTGAAGCGATTAGTTTTAAAACTTGTAAACGGACTCCTGAATAACCTTGGCCTAAATTCACGAGTATCATCAATTGAATGGCTCTTACTACTTCTTTTTCAAGAGTTTCCCCAACAGAAACAGCATGTGAACGAACAATATTCCGTTGAAGGGTTTCTGCGTCCTGTGGAGAAATCACCTCCGTCATATTACTGCCAAACCCTGTCGTTACGCCGTAAATCAATCGATTTTCATCTAAAAACTTATCTATTAGGCTACGGGATTTATCCACCCTATCACAATATGCCTCGGTGAAAGTAACTTTCGCACCATATCTTGCAACCGCAATTACCTCTTGGATTGAGATGGCATCATCGCCCAGTACAACCTCTTTAATATCCATAGGGTGTAAACAATCGGCTGTTGTCATCCTTACACATCTCCTCTCATATGACTCATCAAGAAGGAGAAAAAAGTTCTGGTCCTTCTCAATTATTTGCTGGAAAATTAATCTTATGTTATTTTCTTATTTTCTGTAAAGGGAATATCGGTTTCCATTATAGAGTGCTCCGCTTCAAGTAAAGGATTACTGGCATCATTAAGTGAAAGCGATTTAGTCTCAGGTGCCCAGGCGATTGATACGATCAAGCCGATTAGCAGAATGACTGCCATACCTGCCATTGAGGTACTTAATCCAAATGAACTTAAAGAAACAGGCAGCAGAAATGTTCCAATCGCAGAACCAATTCGACTAATTGCCGTAACCATACCTATTCCAGATCCACGAATCTCAGTTGGAAAAAGCTCTGCTGGGTATACTAATGTAAGGTTCGATGCTGCTGACATGAAAAAAGTAAAGATCAAGAAGGCTGTCAACATTAAGAATTGAGAACCATTGTGTAAGAAGCTGAGTGAAAACAATGAAACAGTAAGGATTGTAAAAGCCCCGATGGTAAATCCTCTACGAGAAAATTTCGCAAGCAACCAAAGACCAAAAATTGCCCCAATCAGCAAGAATAGATTTAACATTGTATCGGCAAAAAAGTTTTGTTCAAAACCCATTGTCCTTAATATGGACGGTAGGAAAGTGTAGATTGCAAAGTACGGAATTACAAGAGTTAATTTAAATATTCCACCAAAAGCCAGCCGCTTACGAAGCTTTTTACTGAAAAGTCCACGAAATCCTAGAGCCTTTTGATTTTCAGTGCCAGTAGTCGTTTCTCCCATTTCAACGTTCGATCCAATGTGTTTTTTTACAATCTGGCGAGCTTCTTCGACACGCCCCATGCTGACAAGCCATCTTGGTGATTCAGGGGTTCCAATTCTTAAGATTAAAACCAGAATAGCGGGAATAGCAGCACTAACAAGCATCCAACGCCATGAGTCTGAACCAACCTGTCCCAGGTAATGACCAACAAAGTTCGATGCCACATATCCAAGCGTCCATACTACGTTTATAGACGCGAGAAGCGAGGAGCGATACTTTTTGGGTGAAAACTCGGCGAGTAAAGTCGTACCGACAGCGTAATCTCCACCAAGTCCAAAACCAATTAACAAACGTAAAAAGAAAAGCTCTTCTGGACTATTAACAAAAAATTGTAAAAGAGTAGCAACCGTGATAAGTAAAAAGTTTACAAGAAAAATTTTCTGTCTTCCTACACGATCAGAAAGTCTTCCAAGTATTAAAGATCCCGCAAACAGACCGATTAAAGCAGAACTGCCGATCAGCCCTGTCCACATTGCATTCATATTCATTTGAGGCCCGAATACTGTCAGGGCCATTGCAATGATTCCAAGGGAATATCCATCACAGAAGCTAGAACCGAATGTAAGTCCTGCAATTCGAAAATGAAATTTATTAAATGGGGCATCGTCTATAGTGAATTTTTGTTCGTTCAAAGAATCCCCTCCATTTTTTGATTAATCAGATTTTCGGATCATAAAAACACTATTACTGTAATACTCCGGTAGTTAACCAGAAATTAAATGATCATTGAAATAAATGACTTCACTAAGGATTTTACGCCCTTCTATTACTTCGAATTTTTCCCTTGCTTCCTTTTCAGTGTAAAACTCAAACATTTTTAAGTTATCCTTCGAATGGATAGTGATTATCCACATAAAATTCCCTCCACATGGAAGATTCATTTCCACGATTTCCTTAAAACACTTTCATTAAATCTCACTGTAAAGCAGTAAAGTATTTAACGCTGGCAATGGGTAGGATGATAAACCACCATCCTACGATTCAACACCATTACATTTGATAAATACTTCTAAAAGCCCATCCCATCCCCTGAATTTTTCAGCGGATGGAATGGGTAGACATTGATTGAGAATCGAGGCCGTATCTTTTTTTAGTGAGTTTTAAAGGCCCGTCAGGCTTTTGGAATCAGTCTTCACTCTATCATTCACAACTTGAACACCGTTTTTCCATACAGTCTTAACGTGATTAACCCCAAATAAATATTGCAATTCCTGATAGTTTTCAACATTCCATAAAACGACATCCGCTTGTTTTCCTACTTCAAGCGAACCGATCTTTTCTTGTCTGTTGATTGCACAAGCAGCATTGTATGTTGCCGCCGTAAGCGCTTCAGCAGGGGTAAGCCGCATCGAGATGCATGCCAGATTCATGACAAGTGGCATAGAAGTCGTCGGTGAGGATCCGGGATTGCAATCGGTCGAAATGGCAACAGCTACACCTTCATCAACCATTCGGCGTCCTGGGGCCGCATCTTCTCTTAAATACAAAGCTGTGGCTGGAAGCAAGCAGGCAATGGTTCCTGACTTAGCCATGGCTTGAATTCCCTCTTCGGAAGCCTTCAATAAATGCTCAGCTGAAATCGCCCCTATTTTGGCAGCTAGTTCCGCTCCCCCGTATGGCTCAATTTCATCGGCATGAATTTTAGGGATCAAGCCGTACTTTTTCCCCGCCTTTAAAATCCGCTCTGATTGTTCAGGGGTAAAAACCCCCTTTTCACAAAATACATCATTGAATTCAGCAAGCTTTTCTTCAGAGACGATTGGAAGCATATCATTAATCAGATGATCGACAAATTCATCCTCACGGCCTTTATAATCCTTTGGAACCGCATGGGCTCCCATAAAGGTAGGAACTAAATCAATCGGATGCTCTTCCTGTAACTTCTTCATCACCCGCAACTGCTTCAATTCGGTTTCCAAATTCATTCCATAACCGCTTTTACCTTCTACTGTAGTCACGCCATGAGCGAGAAACGAATCAAGGCGTCGTTTGGTTTGTTCCATCAACTCTTCTTCACTTGCTTCCCTGGTCATGCGGGTGGTTGCATGAATGCCTCCACCTCCATTCATGATGTCCATATATGTTGCACCTTCAAGACGCATTTCAAATTCACGCTCACGACTCCCGCCATATACCACATGCGTATGGGGATCAACAAGCCCTGGTGTCACCAAATGGCCAGAAGCATCGAAAACTTCAGCTTCATGCAATCTATCAGCATAAAGTTCTTCCAATTCCTTGGTCGTACCTACAGCTTGAATCAAACCACACTCCATCCATATACTTCCATCTATTATCAAACCAAGCTCCGACATTCCCTCTTTGGAACGAGGACCTTTCCTTTCAGAGGTAAGGGTGGCAAGTTGAGCGGCATGTTTTATCCAAATTGGTTTTGTCATTGTTTATCAATTCCTTTATCAAGCATCGGGATATTAATACCTTTTTCACGAGCTGTTTCCTCTGCCAGTTCATACCCTGCATCAACATGACGCACTACGCCCATCCCAGGATCCGTTGTCAACACTCGCTCAATCCTGGCGCCTGCTTCTTTGGTGCCGTCTGCCACGATTACCACTCCTGCATGCATGGAGTATCCCATTCCTACACCACCGCCATGATGTACGGATACCCAAGTTGCACCGCCCACTGCATTAACCATTGCATTTAATATTGGCCAGTCAGCCACTACATCCGAACCATCCTTCATTGCTTCCGTTTCACGATTCGGCGAAGCGACAGAGCCTGAATCCAAATGGTCACGCCCAATTACTATCGGGGCCTTCAATTCTCCACTTGCAACCATATCATTGAGGATTTTACCAAAACGGGCGCGCTCCCCATAACCAAGCCAGCAAATGCGCGAAGGCAGACCTTGGAACTGAATTTTTTCTTGAGCCATTCTAATCCAGTTACATAAATGTTCATTATCAGCAAATTCGCGTAAAATGGCTTGGTCTGTTTTATAAATGTCTTCAGGATCACCAGATAAAGCCACCCAGCGGAATGGACCTTTTCCTTCACAAAATTGTGGACGGATATAAGCAGGAACGAAACCAGGGAAGTCAAAAGCATTCTCTACCCCTTCATCTTTCGCAACTTGACGGATATTGTTGCCATAATCAAACGTCACGGCTCCTTTTTCCATCATTTCAAGCATTGCTCTTACATGTTTGGCCATTGAAGCTTTAGAGAGTTTAATATACTCTTCTGGATTCGCATTCCGTAATTGTGCAGCTTCCTCCATTGACATACCAGATGGTGTATATCCATTTAACGGATCATGGGCGGAAGTTTGATCTGTCAAGACATCCGGAATAAAGTTTCTGGCGATCATTTCAGGAAGAAGATCGGACGCATTCCCAATCAAGCCAATCGATAATGCTTTTCCTGCAAGTTTTGCTTCTTTAGCTAGACGAATGGCTTCATCTAAAGAATCCGTTTTCACATCGGTATAACGAGTCTCGATCCTCCTGTCAATTCTTGTCTCATCAACATCGATTCCGATACAGACACCGCCGTTCATCGTAACTGCCAGTGGCTGTGCCCCTCCCATACCGCCTAGTCCTGCCGTTAGAGTAATGGTGCCTTTTAATGAGTTATTGAAATGTTGTTTTGCAAGCTCGGCAAATGTCTCGTATGTACCCTGTACGATTCCTTGAGAACCAATATATATCCAGCTACCAGCTGTCATTTGCCCATACATCATCAATCCCTTTTTATCAAGTTCATGGAATGTTTCCCAGTTCGCGTAAGCAGGGACGATATTTGAATTTGCAAGCAGGACACGTGGTGCATCCGAATGCGTTTTAAAAATGGCCACCGGTTTCCCTGATTGGACCAATAAAGTTTCATCTTCTTCAAGCTCTTTTAGTGATTTGACGATTGCATCAAAGCATTCCCAGTTACGAGCTGCTTTCCCAATCCCTCCGTATACCACCAAATCTTCTGGACGTTCAGCGACTTCAGGATCCAAATTATTCATTAACATTCTAAGCACCGCTTCTTGTTGCCATCCTTTTGTATGCAATTCTGTTCCAGTATAACGGATAACCTTGTTTGTAATCGTGTTCATTTTCATTTCCCCCTTGTTTTTGTTATATTTTCATTCTATAAGAAAAATTCAGAATAATTCATTATAATTTAATGATTATTTTATAAATTATTTCAAGTTTTTGTAGTTAACTTTATTTTTTTATGAATAATATTGAAAATTATATTGTTATGAAATAAAAAAGGACGATTCAATATTACTGAATCGTCCTTTTTATAATCCAGACCGATAAGCTGATGGAGTACAAGCTTCAAGCAGTTTGAATTTTGCATTAAAATAGGTCTGATGTGAATAACCGGCTAATTGTGCGATTTCCTCCAATGATAAATCCGTTTCCTTTAATAGGCGTTTAGCTTCCCTAATTCGAACTTGATGCAGCGTATTGCGAAAAGACTCGCCGGATTCAGCTGCAAAACGACGGCTGAGTGTGCTTTTATTGACACGCAGAGTATCTGCACAGGTCGATAGATTCCACTGGGAATCCCAATAGTTGGACTCGATCAGCTCTCTTGCTTTTTCGCTAAGAGTGCGTGCTCCTTCCTGTAATTGCCCGTGATCCTGAAGGAGCAAATGGGTGGTGAACGCATGCAGTTCTTTTACTATTTGATGAATGACTGGTTTATGTACGATTTGCTGAAATACATCATAGTATATTGCTTCTAGAGACGCATTTTGCAAGTTGTATGATTTCATATGCCTACGGATCTGTGCGAGTACACTTGTAAGGCGAATACGAACGATTTCCGGGTCAGGGTATGGTTGTTGAAAAGTTAGGAATTCACGTTCGATCCAGTTCCTGATGGCTTTCGCATCCCGTCTTTCGAGCATTTCTATCCAAAGCCTTTGTTCAAGAGGAGTGAGGAATGGATCCATCTCTTGAGGGGAAGTTTGTTGACTTTCCGCTAAAATGATATCATATCCATCGAAAAAGATTTGCCTCGTAAATTCACGTGTTTGCTGGTACATCCTTTTTAAAGACTCATCAGGCGTTGCCACTTTTATTATGATGGCAAGAGGCTCATCCATTCTTTCTTTCCAGTGAGCCAGGAATGCTTGATATTCTTCCTTATTTACATCAATTTCCTTTGTTTCCTGGACGCATAAAATAAAATCCGATAAAGCGAATATTTGATGCTTCCCAGTAAAAGAATATCGTTGCAGTTCATCATATACTAAAGGGAGGGCCCTATTATCAGGTGTCAAAAATGCCACCATGGTTATTCGACTATCATGCCTCCGCTCTGTCAAGAAGAAATCTGGATAACCAATATCAAGTGTATTCTCCTCATCCATGGTGCCTGTCGAGGAAAAACCTTGACCATTTCTTAATTGAAAACGTAATTGTTGGATATGCTTTACCAAATCCGCTGAAGAAAAAGGACGGAATAGAACATCATCCGCACGAAAACGTAAGGCCCGATAAGCTGTTTGAAAGATTCGCTCAGATGAAATCCCTAACCAACGAATTCCCCTCCGCTTTAACAAAGCGCCCATCGCCTCACTTTCATTCGTCCAAATATCCATATCTAAAATGACGAATTCCGGATGCCGATTGCGCATGCCCTTTTCAAATTCTTCAATCGTTTTCCATAGGATCAGTCGGACTCCCGTAAGGTGGGATTCAACTATCCAACGAATTCCTTGAGCCTCTATCTCATCTTTTGCCACCAAATGAATTTCCACATCATCACCCATTTCTCTCCCTGATATCCTTTTTATCGAATAAATGTGACGTTTGAAAGAAAAGGAATCCCTGTTCTTTACAAAGCTACTTGCATCTCATCTCCATTCTAATCCTGCCGAATCCTTCAAACAAGTCATATTGAGAAGAACCTGCGATCAAGATTAAATTTGGACATGCTCAAAATGGAATGCATCCATATCTATTACGTTTACTTCCCTCTTTAAAAACTACTTTTCTTTAATAATATGACTATATGAAAAAAGAAACACCATGGACCTTTGTGATTTCCACTGATGTTTCTATTTTAATATCTACGCTTTAATTCAATTTTCATTTAGAATTTTTTATAATTGCTTAATATTGACTTCAACTTCTTTTCCAATATTTCCAGCTGAAACATTAGTCAATTTTAATGATAATAAAGTAATGACTCCTATCACAAGTAATCCAGATAATATAAACATGCCTTGAGTAAATGCAACAGTTCCAAGAATCATCGGTCCTACAAAACCACCTAAAGCCGCAAATGAATTGACTAGGGCTATGCCAACTGGTGCAGTCGACTCAGTAAAGAAAAATGTCATATAGGCAAAGAAACATCCACTGAAACCGTATAACCCGAAAGATGTAATCGTTAACATAAGCACCATCATAAATACACTATCTGAAAAGCCGCACCCGATAAATCCGATAACTGCTATCATGAGACAAACAAGCAAGTGTGGTTTATGTTCATTGGTCCGATCTGAGTTCCAGCCAACAAACATAATGGCAGGTATACCGATTAATGATGGAATCATCGCTAACCAGCCTATTTCTAAATTGGTTGTTGCATTTTCCGATAAAGATTTAATGATGGTTGGCATCCAGAATGACAATCCATAGATAGATGTGTACCCTGCGAAATAAAAAAGGGCCAACTTCCAGATTTTCGAATCTTTCAGCATATCAAGCTTAGTTACTTTATTTATTTTCGAGCTAATTTTTCTTTCCGCACTCAATTCCCCTTCTAACCAATCACTTTCTTCCTTAGATAACCATTTAGCGTTAGTCGGTCTATTAGTTAAATAGAAAACAACAACAATTCCTATAATAATGGCCGGAATGCCTTCAAGGATGAACATCCATCTCCAGCCTGCCATACCAAACCAGGATATATTGTCAAGAATCCACGTCGACACAGGCGCACCAATCAATCCGCCAATCGGTAAGGCTAAAAGCAGGACCGCTGTTGCCCTTCCTCTTTCGCGGGCCCTGAACCAATAAGTTAAATATAAGATTATACCAGGGAAAAAACCAGCTTCGGCGACACCTAATAAAAAACGGAGAATATATAAATGCATAGTTGTTTGCGCAAAACCTGTTAATATTACCACGAGCCCCCACGAAATCATTATACGGGCAATCCATATCCGAGCTCCCACTTTATGCATGATCATGTTGCTTGGAACTTCAAAGAAGAAATAGCCTATAAAGAAAATACCAGAAAGTAATCCAAAAACCTCAGCGGATAAAGCTAATTCCGCATTCATTTGTAAAGCAGCATAGCCTAAATTGACCCTGTCCAAATATGCAATGATATAAAGGATCAAGATAAATGGAAGAATGCGTTTCATCGTTTTACTGATCGTCTTTTTCTCTATTTCACCACTGGAATGATTCATGATTATTTCCTCCCTTTTCAAGCTACATTTTCCCCATAAAAAAATGCGATTGCCGCTGATCGTTTCTTTCCTAGCTTCCCGACTCTCTGGTTCATTCCCGGTACCTTCAAAAAGTCGAAATACCACCTCCTCTCCATTTACATTTACTCATTCCCAATAATATTACAAAACGCATATCATCCAGGCTAAAAAAGAATTACCTTTTCTACCTGACAGTAACTAATAGGAAAGGGATCTTACGAACTCTAACCACCCTTTTCAGGTATTCTCCTATTTTTAAAAAATCCTCCTGATTTTGCTAGATTGACAACACCCATACTGACCAAGAAACATCGTAAGCGCTTTCCCGATATGCCAAATGAATTAGGAAAGCGTTGTGAATATTCATAATCTACGTTAAATTAAATAGACCATAAATTTCCTAAACCAGACTGTAGTCTGATAGTAAACTATATAGGAATATTCTGTAAATTATCACTAGGAGGTTTTTTTATGATTGAACCTAGAAAAAAACAGCTTAGGGGAGAAAAGACTCGTGAAAAAATTTTAAACATCTCTTTAAAGCTATTTAGCGAAAAGGGTTATGATAAAGTTACAGTAGACGAAATCGTGAAAAAAAGCGGCACTTCGAAAGGGTCATTTTATCAACACTTTTCAGCGAAATCGGACATTTTTTTAGCGAGGTTCACAGAAGTCGATGATTACTATCGTGAAGTCTTCCATTCGTTCCCAGCCGATATGGACGCTACCGAGAAATTGTTTGTTTTCATACGCAAATTGATGCGTTTTCTGGAAGAAGAGATGGGCAAAGATCTAATGAAAGTGATTTACAGTTCCGCATTAGATTCAAAAGAACATACATACTTTTCAAATTCAAATCGCTCACTCTTACAAATTATTCGTTCATTAATTGAAGAGGCGAAAAAACAAAACAGCATAGGCACGGAACAGTCAATAAATGAGATTTCAACACTCCTCACCCAAAGCCTGATGGGTATCATCTACCATTGGGGTTTAAACAACACAGAACAAAGCTTGGAATCTTTATCCATACCTCTAATCGAAACTATCATTAATGGGCTGAAAATGAAGCACTAATACATAAAAAGTTCAACATTATTTAAAGAATATTAAACCCAATCTCAATGAATGGCGAGGTAACTCAATTATTCAATAAATTTCATGCATTAATATATCTCTTGAGTGTCAAACATTTTTAACGAGGAGTCGAAAGCTAGTTATTATGAAACGATTTTTCTTTATCATCCCATATGCAATACTATTTGGTTTATCCCTGCAGGCTTTTAATTTCAAGCTTGACCACCCCATTGCAGAAGATATCAGCCGCCTGATGCCAGTTAAAATGAAAGCGATAAAAGCAGAAGATAGTGAAGGAGCAATCAAAAAGGTCATTAAAGAAGCTGTAAAAAACGGTGATTCCATTTCCATTGCCGGAATGCAGCATAGCCAAGGGGGACAGACATTATACCCAAACGGGATCCTGCTGGATATGAAGCATTATGACAAAATCCTTGATTTGGATGTAAAAGAAAAACACATCACGGTTCAAAGCGGAGCAACCTGGGCTGATCTACAGGAATATATCAACCCATATGGACTTGCACTGAAGGTCAGTCAATCTCAAAACATATTCACCATCGGCGGTTCTTTGAGCGTTAATGTCCATGGCCGTGATATCCGCCATCATGCCTTGATAGAAACCGTGGAATCTTTTAGATTGCTTAACGCGAAAGGACAAATCCTAACGGTGAGCCGCGAAGAAAATTCGGAGCTCTTCTCTTCGGTTATTGGCGGATATGGTTTGTTTGGAGTAATACTTGATGTTACACTCCAGCTAACCGATGACGAACTTTATAAAATTAAAACGAAATCACTCAATTATGATGAATATACTTCGTATTTTAAAAGAGATGTCCTTCAAAACGATGCTGTTAAAATGCATCTGGCAAGAATATCGGTTGCTCCTGGCTCCTATTTGGATGAAATGTATGTAACGGATTATTATAGGGCAAATGACCAAGCACAGCTATCGAACTACAATACTCTCAAACGGGAAACAATCGTTGCCGTGCCTAAATTCTTTCTTGGCCAATCGCGTTATAATGACTGGGGGAAAAAGAGGTTTTGGGAAACTCAAGAGACCTACATGGCCAATATTGATGGTAACTTGGTTTCCAGGAATAATGTGATGAGGTCGGACTCTGCCTTTATGGATTACAGCAATCCCTCCAAAACAGAAGTGTTGCAAGAATACTTCGTTCCGATAGATCAATTTACTGATTATATCGATGATCTAAGAAAAACTTTATCACATGAAAAAGATTTCAATTTATTAAATATTACAATTCGTTATGTGGAACATAATGATGAATCACTCATGTCCTATGCCAAGGATGATATGTTCGCTCTTGTTATGCTAATCAATCAAGGGACAGATAACGAAAGTAAGGAAAATACGGGAAGGGTCATCCGTAATATGATTAATGTGACGCTTGAGCATAATGGCAGCTACTATTTGCCCTATTATGGTTATCCAACCAAGACACAATTATTTGAAGCGTATCCGCGTGCTGAGGAATTCTTTCAATTAAAGAAGAAGTATGATCCTGATAATCGCTTCATGAATCTTTTCTACAAGGAGTATCATCCATGAATTATAAACGTTTTGTTATTTACCAAGGCACTGTTGGTATGGCTGCCAGCATGATTTTCCCTTTTTATATTTTGCTAATCAAGAATGTAGGTACCAGCTATTCGCAATTCGGATGGGCATATGGAATATTCTCACTGACAGCAGCACTTAGTTACCCTTTAATCGGAAAATTCGCTGACAAAGCCGGTGACAAAACATTTCTCATTATCTATTCATGGGGGATGGCACTAATTCTTCTTGCCTTTCCTCTCGCATATGAAATTTGGCATGTCTATCTCCTGCAAATTATAATGGGGGTCCTTGGGGCTGTACAAAAAAACACTGAAAAAACGGTACTTGCAAGATATGTTACGAAAACAACCGCGGGTAAGGAAATTGGAAACTACCATGTTTGGACATCCATTGGTGCTGCAGCTGCCGTGATAGCAACCGGATATTTAGTCGACTTTTTAACGATTGGAAGCATCTTTTACCTTGCATCCTTAATGTTTGCCTGGTCTGGATTTATTATAATGAAGATGGATAAAAACGCTCCACTATCTAATGCAGAATAAATAAAAACATAAGGGTTATGGCTAGTTAGTGATAATTTTTAGTAGAAGCAGCATCTGCTTTAACCTAAGTAGATGCTGCTTCTACTATATAAAAGTATATAAATCATTTGCGGATCAAACACCAAAAACCACATATTCTTTCAAAAAATGAATTTCCATCCTACAAAGATAAAATATAATCCACTTCTCTTTTCTCACTTTTACTGCGGTATTTTTTCGAAATTCTAAAATCTGCGGTTTATTAGTAAATTAAAGACTACGGACAATAGCACATATATTAAAATACTACTTTCTTATCAACTTGGTTATTATTTTTTTGTCTGAAAAAACCAATGACATCATAATTATACCCATCCCAATCATCTGATGAATAGACAACGCTTCATGTAAAAAGAAAAAGCCTAAAATCATACCGATGACAGGCACTATATAATTACTGAATGACGTAAATAACGCGCCTTCTTGCCGAATCAGCCTATTAAATAATGCATAAACTACTCCTGCATGGAAAATGCCTAAAATCGCTAAGTAGATAGATTGAGATCGTTCTAAATCCAATTTGAAAGATTGCTCAAATAAAAGGGACATTGGGATGAGAAATGCACTGGCAATCAATAATACATTTCTCATATGAATAACGGAAGATCCCTCATTTAATTTCTCCATGATAATCAATGATAATCCAAAACTCATGGCAGCCAATATCAATAGGATATTACCTTGAATACTGGTGAAAAGGTCATGGAATCCTTGTGTTGGCCAGGAAAGGAAGACAATACCTGCAAATCCGAATAGTATACTTGTAATCTCCGGCATTGTGCTTTTTCTTTTGTAAAATGTTATTAAAAAGAGGATGGTAAAGACAGGAACCATTCCAATCAACATCGATGCGATACTGCTTGGTACCGTTTTCTGACCTTGCGCAATAAATACGAATGGTAGTACAACTTCGAAAACCGCAATGATTATATACCATTTATAATAACTCCTATTTACTCTTCGCTCTTCTTTTGATAAGAAAAAACCAATGAAGAGTAAACAGATACCACCTATACATGCTTTGATGGCTGACAAAGTAATAACCCCAACATTATCTATAACTAATGCAATAAAGAAGAATTGAGATCCCCATATACAACTAATCACCAGTAATAACAAATATTTATTCATTCACTTTACCTCTCTCTTCATTAATGGATCGCCAATAACCTTACTGATATGCTTTGACCGATTTCCACCAAAATAGTTTGTGCCGATTACACCAACAAGAATAATCATTGCACCAATAACGTGATAATAGTGTATGGATTCATGTAAGAATATCACCCCTGCCATAACCGTAATCAATGTCGCTAAATTACTGAAAACGCTCATCTTAGATGCTGGTAATATAGATAATGCATAGTTTGATAAAAAAGCAGTAAGCAGTGACGATAATGCACCAAGATATATGATCGAAATGAGAAATGCACTACTTGTATAGGGTAAAAAAAAGCTACTAAAAGATTGGTTAATGATATGGTTGATGATGGCCATACTATTAAAAGCAAAAAAACCATAGAACGTCATCACATAAGTTAACGTAAATAGTGAATATCGCTTTGTTAACCTTCTTGCTACCACATTATAAAGAGCCGCAGCAATCGCAGATAATAAGATCAGGATCGTTCCTTTCAAACTGTGAGCCTCAAGTTGCAAGTCATTCATGACAAAGATAAAGATAACCCCCATCACAGATAAGTAAAGAAAAAATTTCTGACTTTTACCCGCGTATTCCTTCAAAAATAATGAAGCTGATAATAACGTGAAAATTGGTATGGTCGCTTGGATGATACCCGCTTCTGAAGATGAGGTATAAACGAGACCAAACACTTGGAATGTAAAGAATAAAATTGGATAAAGGAACACCAACGGAAGAGTTTTCAAAGTATCCTTTGCACTCATTTTCACTGATGTCCTCCTATACAGCTTAAAAATTATAGCGATCAAAAAAGCCATCGTAAATCGATGTGCCAATGTGTCTAACGGACTCGCTTCCATTAATGATATTTTTGTAAAGATAAATGAAAATCCAATAATAATGGCATATAGTATCGCCGCAAAATAGGCTTTTTTATGTTCTGGCATATAGAGTAAATCCTCCTTTTCAACACCCGGCCGGTTGTTAGTATCGTATTAAAAGTTCGACTACGATACAATACAAATAAAAAGCATCTGTAACGGTACAGTTTTTAGGAGGTATTCATGTTAAAATACGTAGCTTTGTTTAATGAATTTGAATCTCTCATCCAGAATGGACAGCTCAAAGCAGGATTTAAACTCCCATCAATTCGTCAACTAAGCGATCAACATCATTGTAGTAAAAGTACAGTCATAAAAGCCCTGCAAGAATTGGAAAAGAGGCATTTAATCTATGCGGTACCTAAAAGTGGATATTATGTCGTTCAAAAAGAATTTAATGGTAAAAGTGAACCAACTGCGGAAATCGATTTTGTTACCTCCGCTCCCGCTTGGCATCAATTTCCGTATCATGACTTTCAACATTGCATCAACAAAGCCATCGATACCTATCAGCAAGAATTGTTTATCTATGGCACTCCAAAAGGACTACCCTCTTTAATTAAAGTGATACAAAAGCAATTAGAGCAATATCAGGTTTTCGCAAAGGAAGAACAGATTTTCATTACTTCTGGTGTGCAACAAGCACTTTCCTTATTAACACTTATCCCCTTTCCAAATGAACGTACCCATATACTTGTTGAACAACCTAGTTATCATTTATTTGTGGAGCAATTGAAAGCGTACAAGATTTCCGTGCTAGGAATCCAACGAACGGCAGAAGGTATTGATTTAGAGGAATTAGAACGGATTTTTAGTGGTCAGGAAATTAAATTCTTTTATACGATGCCTCGTTTTCATAATCCGTTAGGGACTTCTTACTCTAAAAAGGACAGGGAAGAGATACTAAAACTTGCTGTAAAGTATGGTGTTTATATTGTCGAAGATGATTTTTTAGCAGATTTCGAAGAAAATATGAAGGTAGACCCTATTTTTTCCGAGGATACACATCACATGGTCATTTATTTAAAAAGCTTCTCTAAAATAATGTTTCCAGGATTACGTATAGGTGTTGCCGTATTGCCAAAACCATTAGCGAACAGCTTCCAACTATATAAAAGAACAGCTGATATCGATAGTTCCATGATTTCACAAGCAGCCCTGGAAATCTACATAAAAAGCGGTATGTTTGAACGCCATAGAAACAAAGTGCGCCTGTCCTATTTAGTGCGTGCAAACTTGCTATATGATGCTCTAGAAAAGCACTCAACTTCAGGCTTTCATCGCCCAGCATCCATATGTATGAACGCTCATATCATACTACCTCATCGTTTAAATAGTGCTCACCTAATCAAAAACTTACACAATCAACAAGTACTGGTAGAGACGATAGAGCAAAATTATATAGATGGCTTTCACCAGGAAAAAATATTAAAATTAAACGTGTCCAATACAAATATACAAAAACTTGATCAAGGAATAGCACTCATTTATAAAGAATTGAATAACAAGCAGAACTATTACTTATAAAGCTTTTACATAAGGTATAGTCACTTTCCACTCAGAACATTTATCAAAAAAGCAGTAAAAATATTTTTTCTGATAACAACGCAAAGCCATTAATATCTGTAAATTACATCCATTAACATTTGTAATTCTGAAAAGCATATGCAAAATGAGCTCAACTAAAAAAGAGCTAAATAGAGTTGGCTCTCGGTTTGTATACAAAAAGGGGGCGGGATGGTCTCTTCCCGAATCCTTTTCACGATTTTATCGAGGGGATCATTACCATAATTTCAAAACAAAACTTGGTTATACTCCATGATTTTTTACTGTTTTATATGGGATGGAACTCTCGCTAGGTTGAAGAAATTTGCGACACTCCTGCCGAATAACTGGCTAGCCGGGACACCAAAGACGCTTTCGGCGAGGGAATGTTTTTTAAAGAAAAAAACTGTAGACAAACTCGCTTTTCTTCGAGTTTGTCTACAGTCTGAGAGCCCGTTAGACTTGGCTTTAATAAAGTTGCTCTTACTAGTTATTTATAATATTTTATACGATCCTCAAGTGGTTTGAATTCTTTATCACCTGGTTGAGCTGTTGGATTACCGAATGGCATTTGCGCAATCAACTTCCAATTACTTGGAACATCCCATTCTTTTTTCACATCATCATCAATTAGAGGATTATAATGCTGTAAAGTTGCTCCCAATCCTTCTGCTTCAAGGGCAGTCCAAACAACTAATTGATGCATTCCTGATGTTTGTTGTGACCAGATTGGGAAGTTATCGGCATAAGTAGCAAATTGTTCTTGAAGTGATTTCACAACAGATTCATCTTCAAAGAATAAGATGGTTCCATATCCCGCTTTAAAGGAATCCATTTTTTGTTGAGTGCCAGAGAAATCTCCCTCACCGACCGCTTTCCTTAACGCTTGCGTCGTAATATCCCATAATTTATCATGTGCTGAGCCTGTTAAAACAATAAGGCGGGAAGATTGGGAATTAAAAGCCGATGGCGTGTGTTTAACGGCAAATTCAACAATTTCTTTTATTTTCTCATCAGATACTTGGACCTCTTTATTGATTCCATAATATGAACGTCTCTCTTTAATGGCCGTGTAAAAATCTTTTGTCATGATTCATTCCTCCAGAGCATTTTTTCTATTTCAAATGATTATTCCATGTTTTATTTCTACCTGTTTTAGTATGGGCATAAACCCATATATCATTCGCTTAAGGTTACCCATTATTCTTTAATGAATTCCTTTGTGCTTCTCACTGTATCAATGGGACGGACCAATTTTTCGATTTGATCCCTTTTAGGTTCTAAGAACGGTGGTAAGGATAACTTTTCCCCAAGGGTTTCATATGGTTCATCCCCCATAAATCCAGGACCATCAGTGGCAAATTCGAATAAAATTTGCGGCGCCACTCGTACGTAAAGCGACTCAAAAAAGTGACGATCAACATAACCAGACGTTTGAAATTGGAAGCTTTCCATTCGTTCGATCCATTCTTCCAGAACGGAACGGTCTTCTACCCGGAAGGCTGTATGGTGAACAGTCCCAAAACCTTGCCGTGCCTGAGGAAGGCTCGAATTATGCTCGACAATTACTTGTGCTCCATTCCCGCCTTCCCCTACTTCGAATAAATGAAAGGATCCTTCTTCGGCTATTTCTTTGAATAATAGAACTTTTTCCATCATTTCTTTAAAGTAATCGAAGTTGGCGATACGAATGAAAATTGGTCCTAATCCTGTAATGGCGTACTCCAGAGGAATCGGTCCTTTTTGCCAGGGGATTCCAGCTGCTACCCCTTCATTGTTTTCATCTGAGATCAATTGATATTGCTGATCATCAAAATCGACAAAAGAAATGACCTTTTTACCAAATTGTTCTTGGATTCCTGTATTCCCCACTTCTAAACGGTCGAGACGCTTAACCCAATACTCTAATGCGGCATCATTCGGTACACGGAAGGATGTTTTTGAAATCTCATTGGTCCCATGCACACCTTTTGGAATACCAGGGAAATCGAAGAAAGTCATGTCAGTACCTGGACCCCCAACATCGTCTGCAAAAAACAGGTGATAGGTTTGGATATCATCTTGGTTAACTGTTTTCTTGACTAAACGCATACCTAAAATATCAGTGAAAAATTCATAATTCTTTTCTGCGCTGCTTGTTATGGCCGTTACGTGGTGTATACCTTTTAATCCATTCATACTTGATTCCTCCCATTAAAACGATTCAACTTATGGTTGTTTAGCTTTTTCATTAGTTCCCTATATTTTTCCTTCAAGCAGAGTGGTCTATTCATTAAAGGAGTTTGTATAGGGTTTTACACTTTTTAATATCTCGAATTAAATTATCTTTACTTAAAGGTAATTTATCATGAATTAAATTTACTGTCAACAATATTATCTCAAATTAATATATCTCAACACCAAAATAATTTCAGGCAAAAAATACTGTCAATTTCCCTTTCTATAATAGGAGAAATTAATTCTAAATATTCTACGTAAGAATATCCATTCTAATGCAAATCCACTTCTGTATAAGGGTTAATGTCTATAGCTATAAATGCGGCAAAGATAATCAATCACTTCTTTGGCAAAATTGGATTAGAATAAGTAAAAAACTATTAATGCGATTCAATACGAAAGCCCTCAGGAAAAAACAAAATTTTTACGTGAGGGCTATTTCGTTTTGGTTTCTTATTTTACGTGATGCAAATCCGCTTGTTTTCCGGATGAAGAGTTTGTGCCATCATTTTCTTTTGACTTCTTAGAAGAAAGATAAACTCCTGCGAAAATAATCAGCAGGCCAATAATTACATTAGGATTTATCGCTTCTCCAAGCAGGACGTAGCCCCAAACCATAGCTGTTGCAGGAATAAGGTATGTAACCGATGCGGCTAACTCTGGGCTGCCATTTTTATTGATGTAAAAATAGATTAGCTGGCCAAGCCCAGAGCCAAAGCACCCAAGACCGACTATGGCGAAAATCGTCAGCGGTTCCATCAACATCACTGGCTTAATCGGCTCTGTTATTAGCATCCCGATCAAACCGATAACGGCACCCGTGAGCAGCGTAAACGTCGTAATGACCAATATGCTGGTACTGGAAAGAAATCTTTTCGTAAAATGACCAGCAAAACCATAACAGATGGACGCTAGCAGCATTGTCCCAATCCCGATGAATTCCTTTCCGAAAAGCTGACCGATTTGAAAATCCATCAATACTAGAATTCCGAAAAAACCAATTAGAATGCCCATCCATTGTCGGGCGGTTAGAACGTATGAAAAAATGATAAATCCGATGATCCCCGTCCAGATGGGTGTGGTTGCATTTAGAATCGATGCCGTACTGCTGTTAATCTCTGTTTCACTTAAAGGTATTAATCCCCATGCTAATCCGCAATTGAAGATTCCGACAACGACCAGTGCTTTCCACGGCAATTTCCAGTTGATTTCCCTGCGCTTCCACCATAACACGGGAAGCAGAACAACAGCACCCGCAAAACAGCGGAGAAACACAATGCCCCAAATTCCCGCTGGCGGGAGCATCCACTTCATAAAAACAAATGATAAACCCCATATCAAACTAAGGCCGATTAAAGCCCCGTATAATCGAAGCATGATGTTCCCCCTTCCTACTTTCTTATTATGACAAAAATTGTTAGGGATTTCATTTAAAATCTTGCTATATAAGATGAACTTGAAATTTTCTTCTGCCAAAATCGAAACAACACCCTATAAAGGCAAGACAAAGATGTCTTAAAAAACTAAAGAGGCGTGAGTTCATCAAAGAAGGCAAGCCAGTGTGCAGGCTTGCCTTCTTCTGAAAAATGAAGTAAAAAAACGCAGCTTGTTATTTTGTTTCTTCCACCTACCGCCGTTTAAATTTCTGTGCTAAAGTTTGGGATAATACCTTTCACTTCGAATTGCCTAATTTGATATTGATAGTAGTCATAAGTACGTTTTACCTGCTCGAATATTTAAGTTTGTCGCCTAATAGATCAAGTGATTATTATATTTTTACTTCGGCATCAGAATTGACCATTATTTTCATATTGGCGATGGCTACAGTTTCTCCGTTTTGTTTTTTTATTTCTTGGATGACTGTTACAACACCTTGATAGCCCTTTTCAAAAAGGTCAATCACCTTTAATTCTACATGTATCGTGTCCCCAATAAAGGTAGGGTTTGTAAATCGAACTTTCTCCAAACCATAAAATGCAACGACGATTCCTGGTTCAAATTGAAATAAGCCGGTTGCAGCCGAAAGTATAAGCATTCCGTGGGCTATCCTTTGCTTAAATTGTGTATTTGCTGCATACTCCTTATCAGTATGGAGGGGAAACCAGTCACCGCTAAATGCAGAAAACATTACTAGATCTGCTTCGGTTATAGTACGTCCTTTCGACACCCATGTTTCTCCGATTTCATATTGATGGAAATATTTATTAAACATTATTCCAATCTCCTTTATTTGGGCTTGAATTAGTTGGCGGAAAATTCAGATATTAAATACTATATACTATATAATTTAGTGATAGTTTTTAAAATCAACACTATAAAAAATGTTTTTCAAAGACGTACTATTCGATGTGAATAGCGTTTAAAGCTAGTAAATGAAATATATTTTCCAATGCTCACCGGCAAATATTTAAACGATGGCAAACAAGCTGAATATACCAATTACAAAGAATACAGCAAGTGTCTTTATAATGGTAATAACAAAAATGTCTTTATATGCCTGGCGATGTGTGAGTCCAGTAACAGCTAGAAGAGTAATTATAGCTCCGTTATGTGGCAAAGTATCAAACCCACCTGCTGACATAGCAATGACACGATGTAAAACTTCCAACGGAATGTCAAAATGAGCAGCTGTTTGTATATACGTATCCGCCATTAGGCTCAACGTAATGCTCATCCCGCCAGATCCTGAACCAGTAATGCCGCACAAAACATTTGTCATGATCGCCCCATTAATTAAAGGATTCGAAAACATTCCAGTAAGATAATCTTGTATCACAGTAAAGCCGGGTAAAGCAGCAATCACACCCCCAAAACCATATTCGGTTGCCGTATTCATGGTTGCAAGCAATGCCCCATTAATCCCTATATTAATACTCGAATTGAAATTTAATTTGACAGCTT
Source organism: Peribacillus sp. ACCC06369 (assembly GCF_030348945.1). Lineage (NCBI taxonomy): Bacteria > Bacillati > Bacillota > Bacilli > Caryophanales > Bacillaceae > Peribacillus > Peribacillus sp. ACCC06369. The sequence goes on along the minus strand of NZ_JAUCEN010000002.1, from coordinate 2,196,745 downwards.
TTAAGTTTAATAAGACGGTTGCTATTATTCCGAGAATAAGAGCCATCTCTACAGACCAAACACCAATAACTTTAGACATATCAACATTTCCATAATCTTTTAACCCAATTGTAGAAAAATCAAATCCTTTGGCATACCAAAGAGGAAAAGACTCAGTAAAAAACTTATTCATCACTCCAACTAACACCAACGGAATAAAAGCAAGCCAGTCTTTTCTACTTATAGCTTTTTCAGAATCCATTCCCAACTTATTAGTCGTTTCCAGCGATATAGCAGAACTAGCTGCCATTTCTGCTTCAGCAGCTTCCTTATCAATAGCTTTATCCCCCATTCCAAAATACCCTTCACCATTTCTAGCTGCCTTATGTCGACAATGATTTAAGTATAAAAGGCTCAAGGAAATGATAAATATTGCCCCAATAATTCCTAATGTCGGTGCAGCATAGATGTCAGTTTTAAAGAACCCCGTTGGAATGACATTCTGAATTTGCGGAGACCCTGGAAGTGAATCCATGGAAAAGGTAAAAGCACTAACTGCAATTGTCGCAGGAATTAAACGCTTTGGAATATTAGCTTCGCGAAACAGCTGAGCAGCAAATGGATAGATGGCAAACACTGCAACAAACAAACTAACTCCGCTATAAGTCAGGATTGCGCCCATTATCACAATGGCTAGAATGGCTTGTTTAGCCCCGATAAAACGGACAATAATTTTAGCTATGCTCTTTGCAACACCGCTTATTTCAACCAATTTCCCAAAAATAGCACCTAGTAGAAAAACCGGGAAATATAATTTAACAAATTCAACTAACTTAACCATAAATATATTAGAGAAGAAAGGTAAAACATGTCCAGGATCCGTTAAAAATACAGCAAACAAAGCGCACAATGGTGCAAAAAGTATAACAGAAAATCCTCGATATGCTAGAAACATAAGTAATCCTAGTGAAATAATAATAATTATTACATCCATATTGATTTCCCCCTTTTTCTCAAAATATAATATGTTATCATTTGTTGCTGGTTTGAATGCATTGCCCCAAGACTTCTTGGGCATCATAATTCACTTTTCTAGTGAACATAGTAAAGAACTCTAATTAATTTCCCGAATAGATCCATTGTTTTTTTAAAAATAACTTTATCTATTTAGTTTATAAACAAAAATTAGTTACATCAGAATCTTCTTTTTTTCAAAAATTGGACTTGACTCTGGTTTTGTCATGAAGGATTACTTATCAACGAAGTTAGGCTCTCTTTTATTAATAAAGGCTTCAACGCCTTCCTTAACGTCCCTAGTCTGAAAAACATGGCCAAAATTTTCAGCTTCAATCACAAGTCCATCTTCAAGTGTTTGTTCATAACCATAATCAATAGAGTGCTTTGCAAAAGTTAAAGATTGTAAAGAATAATTGCACATACATTTTGCGATTTCCATTGCTTTTTTTATGGATTCCCCCTTTGGCACGACATGATTAACAAGTCCTATTTGTTTGGCCTCTTCAGCAATCAGTGGCTCACCAGTAAAGATCAATTCTTTTGCTTTTGCTTTACCTATCAGTCTAGGAAGTCTTTGAGTTCCCCCTGCCCCTGGAAACAACCCCAATTTAATTTCAGGAAGCCCAATCCTAATTTGTTCCTCCGCAATCCGAATGTCACAACTTAAGGCAAGTTCACATCCTCCACCTAATGCTAATCCGTTGATTGCAGCAATGGTTGGTCGAGATAGACGTTCAATTTTATTAAGTGGTTCCTGAAGCCAAAGTGATTTCCCCTTTCCTTCTTCGACTCCTTTTCCTATCCATGCTGGAAATTCTTTAATATCTCCACCAGCAACAAAAGCTCTTTCGCCTTCACCTGTAAGGATAATGACCTTAACATTGTAATCGCTTTCAATTTCATCCACCACAAGATTCAATTGTTCTATAACATCTGCGCTTAATACATTAACAGGTGGATTATCAATAATAATCGTTGCAATATTACCCTGTTTCGACCATGAAACAACTTGATTTTTATTCTTCATCGGCTTTCCTCCTCAACCTTAAGTGTACTTGTGGGGTTCCAGATGTTCTTGCATTGCTGAAAACGTGCATCAGTGGGTAAACCAGTTATCTTTATAGAATCCTTTGTGGTTATGTGCATTTTTTAAACAAATTGAAATAATGTATTTAAAAAACCTGTACCTTTTTAACCTTTGGAAAATTCCTTATTTATTCCATACCACTATACTGTTTTCGAAGAATAAACTTTTGAACCTTACCAGATGGGGTACGTGGAATTTCATCAACAAATGTGACCTTTCTAGGTTTTTTGTAGCTAGCAAGATGTTCCTTACAGTAATTAACAACATCTTCTTCCGTAAGTTTGGCTCCTTCTTTTTTAACAATAACAGCACATACAGCCTCAATGTATTTCGGATCAGGAATACCAATTATAGAAACTTCCTTTACTTCCTCATGGCGGTATAAGACATCTTCAATTTCCGCTGAGTAAATGTTTTCACCACCGCTTCGAATCATATCTTTTTTTCTGCCTGCAATTGATAGATACCCATCATGATCGAATTTTCCCATGTCTCCTGTTTTACACCACCCATTCACAAATGTTTCCATTGTGGCATCGGGTTTCCTCCAATAACCCTCAGAAACCGCTGGACTTTTAATAGCAATTTCACCAATTTCACCAACAGGCAAGGGCGTTCCATCCTCATCGATAATATTAATTTCTGTAAGTGGCATCGGCTTTCCAACGGTATGGCCTTTTGTAAAAGCATCCTGTGGTTCAAGCGAAGCCGCAATTGGTTGTCCTTCAGTTAACCCGTAAACTTGAACAACTCCAATTTGAGGAAACCTCTTTTTTAATTGTTCTAATGCCCATGGCATTAGCGGGTCACCACCTGTATAAATAGTTTTTAAAGATTTTAGCTGATACTCTTCAATTTCAGGCAAATTTAGCATTTCATAAATCATAAAAGGGAATAAAAAAGCATCGGTCACATTTTCCTGTTCAATAACGGAAAGAATTCTTCCAATCTCGAATTCTTGGCTTTTTGTAATTACTACGCTTCCACCCATCATAAGAATAGGAAGTGCGATATCTTCCATCGCTCCAACATGATATAGTGGTCCTGTCGTCATCGCAACTTCTCTCCCTGTAAATTTCCATTTCAGCGCTTGTATCGTGGAAAACCAGAAAGTTGTATCATGAGTCCAAATCGCACCTTTAGGTCTTCCCGTTGTGCCTGATGTGTACATAAGCATGACCGGATCGTTTAATTTAATGTTATCGACTTTGACCTCATCTACCGAACCACTTTCTAAAACACTCCATGACTCAGACCAACCTGGGATTGAGCCATTTCTATGAGGAAGACAAAAATATCGCTCAACAGAAACATGATTACAAACTGATTCCAGCTGATTGGATAAGTTCGAATGGAAGCATAATATTTTTGTCTGTGAATCATTTAATGCATACTCAAGCTCAGCACTTGATAGCCTAAAGTTAAGTCGAACGGCAATTGCGCCGATTTTCGCAATGGCAAAATATAGACTAAAATATTCGAGACAGTTGTAAAGTAAAATACCGACACGATCCCCTTTTCGAACTCCTAATTCGTAAAGCTTGTTTGCATACGCATTTGATATATGGTGGAGATCCATGTACGTCATTGACTTTCCTACTTCTTCTTTTATTGCTATTTTTCTATGATTTATATTATTTAAATCATTTGCCATTTTTCTTGTTATAAAACCGACATCCAATGAAATTCCTCCTTTTCAATGTAAGCAGATTCAAATTACAGATATCAAAGCGCTAAATTCAATAATGTTCAAAGTAATTGTTACTAAACAAGTGCCTCTAAAATGCCATTAAATTGACCACTCGTCTTTATCGATTCCTTCCTCCTTTCTTCTAATTTGAATGCAAGATTCATTCCAAAACGTAAACCCCCTATACTGACTTACTTTTCCTAATTATTGAGGAATATCCAATTATTTATTTTCTGATTTTTCAGAAAAGAATCAAAAAAAATCAACTGAAGTTAGATCAGTTGATTTTTTATTCATTAATTTTCATAATTTAAATAAAAATTAAATCTGTTCTATAGCCTTTTTTCTCCTTTAATGTAACTTTATCTACACTAATACGGAAATTAAAATTAAATCCGGGATTTCGGAATGAATTCTGAAATCCTGGATTTATTTTTATTGGTCAGAAATTCGATATTTTTTTATTTTATCGTAAAGGGTAGAATTCCCTATTCCAAGAGTTTCCGCAACCCGCTTTTTATCAAACTTAAACCTCCTTAACGCTCTTTCGATTGCCTTCTTTTCTGTTTCCTCCACAATATCCTTTAAACTTTCTTCTTTCATTTTAACCTTATGAACTTTTAGATAATCAGGTAAAGCATCTTTTCCGATTACTTCGTCATTTGATAGGTGAACACCTGCATCAATCACATTCTCTAGTTCTCTGATATTCCCTGGCCAGTTATATTGCTCTATTAATGAAAGCACCTCAGGATGTACAGAGGTTACTCGTTTTCCTATTCGAGCTGTGACTTTTTTAAAAAAATAATCTACGAGTAAAGGGATATCTTCAATTCTATCTCTTAAAGGAGGAACAAATAATTGGACAGCATTAATTCTATAAAAAAGGTCTTCACGAAATAGTTTTTCTTCAACCAATTTTTCTAAAGGGCGATTTGTTGCAGCAATCACTCGAACATTTAGTTTTTTTGGATAAAGCGAACCTACAGGCTCAAATTCCTTCTCCTGAAGAACCCTTAATAACTTGACTTGCATTTGCTGAGGCATATCACCAATTTCGTCAAGGAAAACAGTCCCACCATCAGCAAATTGAAACTTTCCTATTTTACCTCCCTTGTTTGCCCCTGTAAAGGCACCTTCTTCATAACCGAAAAGTTCAGATTCTAACAAGTGTTCCGGAATTGAAGTACAATTTATTTTCACAAGTGGTTTGTCGCTTCTCCCACTTAACTGATGAATGCTATGTGCTATTATTTCCTTGCCTGTACCGCTTTCTCCTCTAATTAGTACAGAGATATCACCTCTAGCAACCCTTTTCACACGTTCTTTTAACTGTTGTATTTCTTGTGAATTTCCAATTAAATTGTGTAAGGAATACTTTACTCCATTTGTAACATCTCTTTCATTTGTGTAAAAATTATGTTTTGTCAGTATCTCCTTAATGTGGCTATTCATTTTGTTCCAGTCATCAAGATCACGAAACATTATTGTCCCAATCGCACCAATTATTTCCTTATTTTCGATAATAGGAATGCGATTAGCGATAACAAAATCACCACGAAGAAAATGTATATCAGCGATTTCAGATTTACCTATTTGCACTACTAGGTGTAGCCTTGTATTTTCAATTATATTCGTCACATGTTCACCAATCACTGTACTGCGTTCAACATTTAAAAATTCACAATATTTATTGCTAATATATTGAATTTTTGCGTTACTATCGACAATTACAATTCCATAATATGTACTTTCAAACACCATATCTAATAGTTTATTATTGGATAATTGTCCAGTATTCATCATTAGTTCTCCTTTACCTAGAATTCTTTCCCATATAATACCACGCATTTCTATTTAATATATATTTACTAAGTGAAAATTCCCCAAAAATCACTGCTAAATAAAGTGTTCATTAAAAAGAATTCGGTGGAGTTTTATATGCCCTCTCTAGCGTAATCAAACGGATTATTTTTTCACTATAGATGATTTATGTAGCGCAAAAAAAAGCCTGGCAACCTTTTTTATAGTTGCTAGACTTAAGTTCATTTTTAAGATCAATCCCAATATAAACAACAATTTAAACGGATGCGCAAGGTCGTTCCTCCATGCCAATCATTTAATAGGCAACCAGGTCCCGCAGTGCCTTTTCCACTTTTTCAGGATTAACCATGAAGGATTTCTCCAATGATGGTGAATATGGCATTGCTGGAACATCCGGACCCGCAAGTCTCATGATTGGGGCATCGAGATCGAAGAGGCAGTTTTCTGCAATGATCGCCGATACTTCACTAATGATGCTCCCTTCCTTATTATCTTCAGTAATCAATAGGACTTTTCCTGTTTTAGATGCAGCTTCCATAATGGCTTCTTGATCTAATGGGTAAACGGTTCGTAAATCAAGTATATGAACAGATATGCCATCACTGGCCAGCCTTTCAGCTGCCTGTAGCGCAAAATGAACACAAAGGCCGTAAGTAATCACTGTAACGTCCTCGCCTTCACGTTTTACATCCGCTTTACCAATGGGTAATACATAATCATCAGTCGGCACTTCTTCTTTAATAAGGCGATAGGCACGTTTATGTTCAAAGAAAAGGACTGGGTCGTCATCGCGAATGGCTGCTTTCAATAACCCTTTCACGTCATACGGTGTTGAGGGCATGACAATTTTAAGTCCTGGTTGATTGGCAAAAATGGCTTCAACGGATTGTGAATGGTATAACGCCCCATGTACGCCCCCACCGTATGGTGCCCTGATGACGATTGGGCATTGCCAGTCATTATTGGAGCGATAACGAATTTTAGCAGCTTCTGAAATAATTTGGTTGATTGCAGGCATGATAAAATCAGCGAATTGCATTTCCGCAATCGGCCTCATTCCATACATGGCCGCACCGATGCCAACTCCTGCGATTGCGGATTCAGCAAGCGGGGTATCAATGACACGCTGTTCCCCGAATTGTTCGTATAACCCTGAAGTCGCTTTAAAAACGCCGCCTTTTACCCCTACGTCCTCACCTAATACAAATACACGGGAATCACGTTCCATTTCTTCCCGCATCGCCATTATCACCGCATCTATATAAGATATCACTGCCATTTTCTTTCCTCCTTACCTTTCTGCGTAAACGTATTTTGAGAGCGTGTCTTCATTCGCAAATGGAGCATTTTCTGCATAATCCGTCGCTTCGTTCACTACTTCCATTATTTCCTCGTTCATTTGCTTCTCCAGTGAATCATCCATGATTCCTGCTGCTTTTAAATAGGCAGCAAAAGTAATGATCGAATCCATTTTTTTTGCCTCCGATACTTCATCAGGCGACCTGTATTGACTATCATCATCATCGCTTGAGTGTGGTGTAAGCCTGTATGAAACCGTTTCGATTAAGCTTGGGCCTTCACCACGCCTTCCTCTCTCAGCCGCTTCTTTCACCACCCGGTATACTTCGATCGGATCATTTCCATCAACCGTCACCCCTGGCATGCCGTAACCAATGGCCCGGTCCGAAACTTTCTTGCAAGCCAATTGCTTTTCTATCGGGATGGAAATGGCATACTGATTATTCTCGCACATCAAGATGACCGGAAGTTTATGTACACCTGCGAAATTCGCTCCTTCATGAAAATCACCTTGGTTTGATGAACCCTCTCCGAATGTAACGAATGAAACAATATCTTTTCCTTCCATTTTTGCAGCGAGTGCAATCCCCACTGCATGTGGCACTTGAGTGGTAACTGGCGAAGATCCCGTCACAATCCGATTCTTTTTTTGCCCAAAATGCCCAGGCATTTGACGCCCGCCTGAATTTGGATCTTCCGCTTTGGCAAAACTGGATAACATCAAATCCCTGGCGGTCATCCCAAACGCGAGCACCACTCCTAGATCCCGATAATAAGGAAGGACATAATCCTTTTCACGATTCAATGCAAAAGCTGCACCCACTTGCGCTGCTTCTTGTCCTTGACAAGAAACGACAAATGGGATTTTTCCAGATCTGTTCAACAGCCACATCCGTTCATCTATACGTCTTGCCAACAACATAACTCTATACATCTCAAGCACTTTTTCGTCACTGAGACCTACCTGTAGATGACGGTTTTCAACCATATGTCATCATCCCTCCTATTACCTAATAATTAAAACATTTCCCCGTTAAAACCAGAATATTTTCCTCATATTGGCACCTTATTTAAAATGGGGCTCTGTGTCACAAATTACCAATCTTTCTTATTATCTGTCTGTTTGTCTCGCAAACTTAAGTCCTGTTATGTTCTACGGAAGAAAAATTCTATTATGTATACATGCTTGCCATTTAACACCCGTACATTCTCATTTGCGTTATCATCTACTATTATTACCTGGTACTAACTCAATATTATCCTAACACTTATCAGTTCACATTTTCAAGTTAATTTCACATTGAATGGTTTGTTTTCACGCGAAAGCCTCCCCTGACTTTAAAACCCATTTCCATATATGTAGCAAAGTCCAGATAACCCTGGGGTGTTGAAGTCGTTTTTTTGTTGACGAAGCGGAAAGATAGATGTAAATTAAAATGATTCATAAAATTAATTGTTCAATATAGAACAGTTTGAAAAAGAAAGAATGGTGATGTTGAGTGGAGAATGAAAAACAGTTGATGCGTTCCGTACAACTTTTGCGTTCATTTTGGAACGTGCAGAAAAATATAATGCGGTTCGTTCAAAAGACAACGGCAGAAAATGGGTTGACAGTTCCGCAATATTCCATTTTGATGGCCATCACTCTTCAAACGGAGATGACTCAAAAAACCGTTGGGGCGAAAACATTTCTTCCAAAAAGCACCTTGAGCCAAGCGGTTGATGGTCTCGTTCGGGCAGGTATGCTCCATCGCGAGCATGTGGAGGGCAATCGGCGTGAGATTCAGTTGTCAATCACCGAAACGGGGGAAAATTTATTAAAAACGATCCATTTTCACGAAGGAAGCATTCACCAAATTTTCCAATCGGCCATTGAATTGCTTTCGGAAGAACAGTTTGAAGAGCTGCTTGAAACGCATCTTCAAATTACAAACTTTTTAGAAGCACAAGCTACCCAACAGGGAGAGTGTACAAAATGATAAAAATCCTGAAAAATTTATCCGTTTATAAGTGGATTATTTCAGCAGTCATCGGACTGGTTTTTATTCAATCGATGTCGGACCTCTTTTTGCCTACATTAATGGCCGATATTATTGACAAAGGCGTCGTTCAAGGAGACACTCCATACATTTGGAAAATTGGTGGTTTGATGCTGCTGGTTTCCGCTCTTGGCGCTTGCGCTTCCATAATCGCAAGCTACTATTCGTCAAAAGCGGCTATGGGAATGGGACGCGATCTCCGGCTGAAAGTCTTTAATCATGTTGAAAAATTTTCGTTACAAGAATTTGATGAAGTAGGTACCGCATCATTGATTACTCGGACGACCAATGATATAACACAAGTCCAGCAAGTGGTTATCATGATGCTACGTATGGTTATCAGTGCACCTATCATGTTAATCGGCGGTTTGATCATGGCAGTATCCATGGATGCAAAATTATCCCTTGTCATTGTTGTCACAATGCCTTTGTTGATTGGGTCGATCCTGCTTATTCTATATAAAGGTGTGCCACTCTTTCAAACGGTGCAAAAACGATTAGACAGGTTGAACCTTGTATTACGGGAAAATTTAACTGGTATTCGCGTCATTCGTGCCTTCAATCGTGAAACACAAGAGAAGGAACGACTTAAGAAAGCGAATAAAGAATTGACGGATGTCTCGATCAAGGTCAATAAAATCATGGCATTCATGATGCCTGTAATGATGCTAGTAATGAACTTGACGGTTGTTGGTATCATTTGGTTTGGTGGAATTCGTATTGATAACGGCGGTATGCAGATCGGGGACTTAATGGCCTTTATCCAATATGTTATGCAAATTATGTTCGCCCTCGTTATGGCATCCATGATGTTCGTTATGGTTCCACGTGCGGCCGTGTCGGCAACAAGGATAAACGAAGTCCTTGACATGAAACCTTCATTCCTGGATGAGGGTACAGAAAAGGCAGATCGTGAACAAGGTACACTTGAATTTGAACATGTGACGTTCAGTTACCCAGGAGCAGAAGAACCTGCATTATCGGATATTAGTTTTTCTGCAAGTCCTGGTGAAATCACCGCAATAATCGGTGGAACAGGCTCAGGGAAAACGACGCTCGTCAATTTGATCCCTCGCTTCTATGATATTTCAAGTGGAACGATTCGCGTCAATGGTGTTGATATTCGTAAGTCATCACAAGATGAAGTTCGCTCAAAAATTGGCTTTGTACCACAAAAGGCCGTCCTCTTTACTGGTACTATCGCTGAAAACATTCGCTTTGGAAAACAAACAGCCACACAAGATGAAGTCGAGCATGCGGCTCGGATCGCGCAAGCGGAAGATTTTATCAGCAAAATGAAAGACGGATATCAGGCAGAAATCGAACAAGGCGGTTCAAACCTATCAGGAGGGCAAAAACAACGACTTTCGATCGCACGGGCACTCATTCGGAAACCCGATATTTATATATTCGATGATAGTTTTTCTGCACTAGACTTCAAGACGGATGCCAACCTTCGCGCAGCCCTGAAAGATGAAACGAAAAATTCGACAGTACTACTCGTTGCCCAACGTGTCAGTACTGTCGTGGACGCTGACCGAATCATTGTGTTGGACGAAGGCCACATTGTAGGTATGGGAACACACCAAGAGTTGCTTAGTACAAACGACATTTACCGTGAGATCGCCTTATCACAGCTCACAGAGGAGGAAATTGCATGAGTAATCAAAAAAAACCTCAAAGCGGCGGTCAAGTTGGGCATGGTCCCGGTGGCGGTAACATGATGATGATGGGTCAAAAAGCAAAAGATTTTAAAGGAACACTAAGACGCCTCTTGGCCTATTTAAAACCGCGGCGCAACAAATTGATTTCCGTGTTCTTCGCTGCAATCATGAGTACCATTTTTATGATTGTTGGACCAAAGATCATGGGAAATGCAATTACAGAATTATTCGAAGGAGCTTACGGGAAATTCCAGGGAATACCAGGAGCAGCTATTAACTTTGATAAAATTGGCCAGATCCTTCTACTGCTTGCCGGACTTTATGCCTTAAGCAGCCTTTTCAACTATGTACAACAATACATTATGTCAAGTGTTGCACAGGACACAGTATATGATTTACGAGAAGATGTTAACGAAAAGCTCGGGAAACTTCCTCTCAAATATTTTGAGGGACGTCCAAACGGGGAAACACTTAGCCGAATGACAAATGATATTGATACGATCGGAAGCACCCTTCAGCAAAGCTTAACGCAGTTCATCACTTCGATCGTAACGATTTTGGGGATTATCATCATGATGCTTTCGATTAGCCCGTTATTGACATTAATCTCGATAGTAAGCTTACCTTTGTCAATATTTGCAATCCGGCCTATTTTAAAAAGATCCCAAAAACATTTCGCCGATCAACAGCGTACACTCGGACAATTAAATGGGCACATTGAAGAAATGTATACTGGCCATCAAGTCGTTAAAGCATTCGGACATGAAAAAAAGGCGAGTGCCCAGTTTACCATGGTTAATGAAGAGTTGTATAAAGCGGGAAGCAAAGCTCAGTTTATATCCGGTATCATCATGCCCATGATGTTCTTTATCGGAAATTTGAGTTATGTACTCATCAGCGTTGTCGGCGGAATATTGGTAACGCAACGTTCGATCTCGATTGGTGATATTCAGGCATTCATCACATATTCAAAGCAGTTCACCCAGCCGATCACACAGACAGCTAACATCGCAAACATTATTCAGTCGACGGTTGCAGCAGCTGAGCGTGTCTTTGAGCTACTTGATGAAGAAGAGGAAATGAAAGAAAAAACCACAGCTAATATAAAGAGAGCAAATGGTGCTGTCACTTTTGAACATGTGGACTTTGGATATGGGGAAGAAATGTTAATTGAAGATATGAACATCGATGTCTTGCCTGGACAGACGGTCGCAATTGTTGGACCGACTGGTGCTGGAAAAACGACCATGATAAATCTCTTGATGAGATTTTATGAACTCAATGGCGGAAAGATTAATATTGATGGTCTTGATACACGGAATATGTCCAGGAGTGATCTTCGAAAAAACTTTGGGATGGTGCTTCAAGATACCTGGCTCTTTAATGGCACGATTAAAGAAAATATAGCATATGGCAAAAATGGAGCAACTGATGAAGAAATTTTTGCAGCTGCCCGCACGGCACATGCCGACCATTTCATTCGGACACTGCCAGATGGGTATGAGACAATCTTAAACGAAGAAGCTTCTAACATCTCACAAGGACAAAAGCAGCTTTTGACAATCGCCCGAGCTGTTCTAGCAGATCCACCAATCATGATATTGGATGAAGCGACGTCCAGTGTTGACACTCGGACCGAAGTCTTTATCCAAAAGGCCATGAACCGACTCATGGAAGGACGAACTAGCTTTGTCATCGCCCATCGTCTCTCAACGATTAAGGATGCAGATTTGATTCTAGTTATGGATCAAGGAAAAGTGATAGAGAAAGGAACACATTCAGAACTTTTAAGGGTGAATGGTTTCTATGCAGAGTTATACAATAGTCAGTTCACTGAAAATGTAGCTGGATAATATGAAAGAGGCTCGATTTCCAAACGAAATCGAGCCTCTTTTTATCAATTTATCTCCACAACCAGCATAAGCGCTTTAACTAATAGCTCCAATCAGTCATCCATGAAGCAAATAACTTATAAGATGCGTCAATACTCCCTTTTATTGCCTTTTTTCACAAATTCCCAATCTACCTCAATATTTTTTCTGACCCTTTGAAGAAGATGAAAAATCAATTCCGTTTCGTCCCTAGAAAATCCGGTTAATGCCACCTTGTCGGTATACTCCCCTTCTTTCTGTAAAAAGGGATATACTTTTTCACCTTTATCAGTAGGGTATAACTTTTTGATTTTTTTGTTGTCAGCATCATCTTTCTTTTCAATAAAACCTTGTATCTCAAGTTTTTTAATTGCACGAGCTGCTGTCGTTCGGTCAACCTTTATCATTTCTGCTACCTTTTCCTGAATGATTCCTGGATTTTCACATATTCGTACAAGATACAAATACTGCCCTTTTGTAAGGTCTAATTCTTTAAATTCGATATTACTTATAGAATCCAATGCCCTTGCTATCATTCCAATTTCACGGAGTATTTCCTTCATTCAAAAAGCTCCCGACTTTTTTGTTGTATTTACAACAAAAATAATTTCGTATATACTATAAAAAGGATATACATATATTATGACTTGTCTTACTGAATAAATCTAGAAAAGGGATGAAGAACATTGGATTCAAAGAGAATAACTACAGAAAATGATTTAAAAATAGCCTTTCAAATCAGAAAAGAAGTATTTGTCGAGGAACAAGGTTTCCCTTTAGAAAGTGAATTTGATGAATTTGATACACTTAATGCTTTATCTGAACACATATTAGTCTATTATAATGAAAAACCAGTCGGAACTGGTAGGTTAAGAGTTGTTGATGGTTTAGGTAAATTAGAGAGAATTTGCATCTTAGAGCCTTACCGTAAATTTGGTCTTGGAAAAATAATAATTAAAACATTGGAAGAAATTGCAAATAAAAAGGAAATATCCCAGGTTAAATTACATGGGCAAACACAGGCAGAGGGTTTTTATAAAAAACTTGGCTATCACACTTCATCCGATGTCTTTATGGAAGATGGCGGTCCACATCTTTTGATGATAAAAGAATTAGTTAATGAATAAGTGTGTTAAATGCGAGTAAAACAAATATTAACCTTTATCTGATGGGGATCATACTATTAACCCTTGGTTGTTCTTTAACCATTCAATCAGACCTATCATGATATTTCTAAATTCGCTTTTAAAAAAAGGCAATGACCAGAATTATTGGGTCTAGTAACTGCTTTAATAACAGGTCTTGTTATTGATGAATGAATACACCATTCAAAAACATTCATTTATCTTTTCTTCTTAGTTATGGCAGTCATTTTCAGGATCAATTGGTTTCGGAACTTTATTAACCGTCTGTTTAGGGGGCCCGATTCTTAATTACTTCACCTTATTAATTGAAGGTTCATTTAAAAAATCCAGTCCATCCGCGAATAGATATCAAGATAAAAACCATTCTTTATAGAATGGTTTTTAAATATTTTAATCCCTTTTAATAAAGCTTAAAAAACAGAAGCGATCAAACGCAAAGACTTTAGTTTCCGTTAAGATGATAAGACTACATTGGGTAGCATTAAGAATTAGCACGAACAAAAAGGCAAAGCCCTTTATAACTCGACATGTTATAAAGGGCTTGTATATTTATATTTTTTACATAACGGGTGCTTTTTCATGAACAAGCGGGTGAAGGGCCTGAGTTTCATCAATGTAAACAAAAGCATCATATCTATTCGACATTACAGAAGGTACATAGTTTCCATATTGTTCATATTCCGGTCTGTAAACAACTCCAATCGCCCGATGTCCAATACTATCTTGGAATAGCTGACGATTTTCATCGGTGAAAATGAGCAACTTATCATTCGCCCCCGAAAGGTGCATTGCCTCCTCCCAACTTCCATTCATTGCCGGGGGTACTGTTTTTATTTCAAAATCCATGCCCCACTCATCTGCTGCAATAACAGTTCCCCTGTAGGTTCCGAAACCTGTGATAAATACATCTTCAGTTGGGTTTTGCTCACGAATGACCTGGCCGACATTAATCATCCCGGAATCCTTCATATCAGTAGCGCTGGCATCGCCGACATGGGTATTATGTTCCCATACAATCGCCTTGCCTTCTGAACCGTAAAAATCCATAATTTCATTAAGTGCATCCACCATATGCATATCTCGAATATTCCATGATCTATCGTCATGAACCACCATAGTCCTGTAATAATTTTCTGCATTATAAGCTACCAATGCATTCACTTGAAGATTCAAATTCAATTCCTCGTGATGGGGGTATTTTTCTTTTTTTCTCTGAATGGTTGTCAGTAATTTGGCTACTTCCTCTATGCAGCCTTCAGAAAAAATGCCTGCGGAAACTGCGTACTCTTCGTTATTCCGATTGAATGGCTCAAAGCATGTGAACGCCTGTCTGGCAGCTTCGAGGTCAGGTGAATCTATTTGTTTTAAGTAATGGATGACTTCATCCATGGATTCCCAAAGACTATAGATATCTATCCCATAAAATCCAACTTTCGTTTGTTTTTGTCCAGATTCATTGTATTCTTTCATCCATTCAATCAGGTCGATCATTTCCTCGTTTGCCCACATCCAGGTTGGCCAGCGGTCAAAACTTTTAAGCACATCCTTTGCGGTTTTCGTCACTAGGTCATAGCCTTTAACATATCTATTAATTGCCTGACATGCGGGCCAATCGCCTTCAACGGCTACAAAGGTGAACCCTTTTTCTTTAATCAGTTTTTTTGTTATTTCAACTCGGGCCGTGTAAAATTCGGATGTTCCATGTGATGCCTCTCCCAGCAAAACAAATTTTGAATTTTCAACTTGTTGAACGAGCTTACCCCAATCACCATCATTTGTAAGCGGTACTGAATGTTCGATTATTGATTGAACCAGATTATGATGCACAGTTTTTCCTCCTTATTCTTCTTACCACCATTACCGTTTGTACTCAGCATTATAAGAATTTGAACCTGCGTGCACTGACAGCAATGTATCAGCGTATCCTACCAGTCGATTTACAAGTTCATCACATATAGAGTAAACCAGTTGAAAATTTTCTTCCTCAAATAGAACAGGGTCATCCAGAATGACCGTTGTGTTAATAAACATATCTTTGTTCCCATATAGATTGTAGTGAACTATAGCCTTTCCAGCAGCACCCCCAGTAACTGGATCCTTAAAGCCGGGAATGAAAACAAACCATTCTTCAGCAGTAGCAGACCTGAAGTTTTTTGTGAAAGACAATTGCTTGGTTACAGTCTGAATCCTTTTTAACTCTTCCGGATTTATATCCTTGAACTTGTTCATTCCATAGCCACCTTAACACCTTGTTAATCTTCCGTTATAGATTTTCCTTAAGGGACCAATCCTATAAATATTAATATGAAATAACGCCTTTCCCCGTAAAAACTGAAGCAAAATATCACAAGTAGACTTTTAATAAATGCTGATAAATCATGGATGACTTCCGCATATAAAGATTATATTTTGGGTATCAAAAGAGAGAAGACAAATTCCCGGATTGGATTGGGACTGGTCTGGAGTGGAGGAGTTGCTCATGGAAAAGATGAATCGGGGAATTTTAACGGCGCTATCGGCAATTGGCATTGCTCAAGGATTGAAAATTTTAACGCATAATAGGCTTACGGGAAAGTGGGACTTGAAGCAGGCTTTAACAACAGGCGGCATGCCTAGTTCGCACTCTGCGGGTGTGGCAGCACTGGCATCCTATGTGGCAGCCAATAAAGGATGGTTGCATACGGAGACATCACTTGCGACAGTGTTTGGCGTAATTGTGATGTATGATGCTCAAGGGATTCGGCGCCATACAGGCGAAATTGCAAAGCTTGTGAATGATCTTGAAGATAATCTGGCGAAATTTTCTGGTGAGTTTCCAAGTTTTGAGTATGTGGAGCGTGAGAAAGAACTGAATGAACTGCTCGGCCATCAGCCTGTGGAAGTAGGAGCAGGTGCGCTGCTTGGAGTTCTACTTGGCCTTATTTCGGCTAAATTGGAGGATGGTAAGCCCACTAATTCGGCTGAATAAAAAAACCAGCTTATTAAAGGTGTTTTTTCTTAGTTATCCATCCGGAAAAATGTAAAGTCACGAATAATTTTGTTGATCATATTTATAAAATTTGAGAACCGAAAATGACCTAAACCACTCTAAAGGCTTAGGTCATTTTTTGCGTCGGTAAAATAAAATCAGTTATTCTTCCGGGACATTTTCATAGCGAATGAGTACATATCCGACCTGAATAAACCTTTATAATATTCTACTAAATTACCATCAGAATCAAAAATCATTCTTTCTGTAATCAGCAAGCACATCGTTTATGTTATACCTAAATGTTCAGCATCTTCTTTTGTTGGAAAGCCGCATGTTATAATTTGTTCCGCTTCACAAAAGTTAATGTTCAGATCACCTTCGAGCGCGTCATATAATACTGTGGTGCTTAAATCGAATTTCGTCAATTTTTGTCCTAAGTCCAAAGGATACTATTTATGTATAACAGCAAATGCATCCACTGTTGGGTTTGACGTGCTCGCCTTAATTCTACATCATAAAAATGAAAAAATAGATATTGCAGTTTGCATGCATTATCGGGTTATAACATTGCCATGCTCGCCAATTTCGTTACAGGATTCCTATTAATCATTTGTTTAGTTTTTCTGGATAAAATGGGGCATGTTTTATTTTATATTTTAGAAGGAGCGAGGATTCTGGTTAGCGAATAAATGTAATCACTTGAACTTAAAAACCAGTAATCTTCATTTCGCCCATTCCAACATGAATGAGGTAAGGGGTCATTTTGAAGATTAATTTGAGTAGAAAGGTGAATGATCCGGAAAAATTGGGATGCAGAAATGAATGTTGATTACGTCGTTCAAGTATAAATATATATCTAGGGGGGAAAAGCATCATCAAAATATTGAAAGGGATGGTGAGAAGTTTATGAGGGATTTAATGAAAATTATCGCAGGAAACATTTTATCGCTATCAAAATCGACGAAAAGATAATCACTAAAAAGATATTTACATCAAAATTAATATTCAATGAATAAAAAAAATTGAAAAACAGCATATAGCTAAGGGAACTTACAATCGACTTAAAAAAGTACTCTTTCCCTCAGGAGCATGTTTTTACGAATGACAAAGATTCAAATCCAAAAGATCTGGGAACCTGACAATTTTAAAATGGGTTACGCAATTCAAAAAGTCCACTTAGAGGAAGCAAAAGCTTATTTTTTAAGGGGAAGGCACTTACTTAATCCATCAAGTATTATTCCGCAATAAAAAAAGTTGAGGAATCGCCCCCTCAACTTTTAAGTGTGTTCCATTAACTATTTCCCAAGAAATGTTTTTTCAGAACGCATTTCATGTTACAGGTAATGCTGACTCATCTTTCATCAGCCTTTTTCGATAAACCATATTGGACAGCTGTACACTCACTTCATAAAGCACAAGCAATGGGACGATAACCAAAATGTCCGAAATTATATCAGGAGGCGTAATCAAGATTGAGATGATGACCAAGACGAAATAAGAAATCTTACGAGACTTTTTCAACACTGTTGGATTGATGATTCCTAATCTGGTCAGGAACATGACCACAAGCGGCATTTCGAATAAAACCCCGAATGGTAAGATCAAATTAATCATGAACCGAAAATACTTTTCCGCTGTGAACATCATCTCGAACTGCCCAGCGGATAGGGAAGTGAGGAAACCCAGCACTATCGGGAACAACACAAAATATCCAAATGAGATACCTGTTATGAATAGAATGAACAGCCCCGGAATGAACCGAAATGTAACTTTTCTCTCTTCAGGTTTCAACGCAGGAGCCACAAAGCGCCATAACTGATAGGCAGCTAGCGGAATTGTTGCGGCTATTGCGCAAATCGCGGCAATTATCATATATACCCACAGAATGTCACTTGGACCAAGCACAGCAAGCTTCCCATCTAAATCCTTAATGAGTAGTTCATAAATATCCTGTACAAATATGAAACTCACTATGAAGAAAACAAGAAAGCCTATCAGTGTTTTAATGATTCTTCCTCGTAGTTCCTCCATATGCTCTATAACATGTAAATCCTTACTCTCCACTTTCACTCCTCCTTTTTAGATATTTTCTTGCTATATTGCAAATAGCACTTCCACTCGAACTCTTTTCATGAAAAGAAGCAGGCGAGTCTTTCCGCCCGCTATATCTCATTTAATTCATCCCTCTTTTTTAACAGCTCTTAACGCGGCTTTATTCTCGTTTTCATCCTCTTTTTCTGAATCATTCACCAATCCTTTGGTTGCACTTTTGAATTCGGATAATGTCCGGCCAAATGCACGGCCTATTTCCGGAAGCTTGGACGGTCCAAAAATAATCAGTGCAATCACTAGGACGATTACCAGACCGGGTATTCCTATATTTGAAAGCATTCTTATTCACTCCTTTAATATTTTCATTTTTCTTCACAATGTCCTTGTCAAGCATCATAATCGTTCCCTATCAATTAGTGAGTAACTTTCCCCTGCTTGTTCAATCTTTGTTTTTCATGTGCGCGATTATGGGCACGTGTCCGATCGTCCTCGACTTCGTTCGTTTTTTGTACACCTTCCGTAACCGCTGCTGATGCAACCTTTCTCAGCCCTGTTTGATCCTTATCAAAAACAAAGGATGCTCTTGTCGATATATCCGCACCTGGTTCTGTCACGAATGGGACTACACGGTAGTCCGCCTTCCATTGTTCTGGTGTTACTTTGCATCGGACATATCCCCGGTAATCATTAAAGAACTTTATATGTGGATTCTGACTTAGTATTTTATCCGTATCCGCACGCTTATCCGCACCATTTCCACCAGATGTGATGGAAGTGCCAACAAACTCCACACCGAAAAGCTTGGAATTTGGATCATCGAAATCCGCCTTTAAATTGGCTGCCCAGCTTGCATGTACATCACCGGTCAACACGACCAGATTTTCCAGGTTGTTTCTTTTGATTACATCAATCAAACGATCACGCGCAGCCGGGTAACCATCCCAGGAATCCATGCTGAATTTGGGAGCGGTAGGTGTTCCATAATTCCGTTGTGAAAAGAAAATCTGCTGCGGCAGTACATTCCACTTCGTTTTTGATTTTGATAGATTGTCAGTTAGCCACTGTTCCTGCTCGGGACCTAGCAATGTCCGCTTCGGATCAAGTGACTCAGGCGTTTGCGGTGTACTTCCATCTCCGTTTGCCTGATCATCGCGGTATTGACGTGAATCCAGTACAAAGAAAGAGGCCAGGTCGCCATACGTGAAATTTCGGTATAACCGCATATCCGCTCCTTTAGGCAAAGACGATTTACGAAGGGGCATATGCTCATAATAAGCCTGATAAGCCGCTGCCCTTCTCTTGATGAACGCTTCAACCGATTGCCCTTTTTCCGGGATGACATTTGCATAATTGTTTTCAACTTCATGATCATCCCAAGTCACGACCCATGGGAAAGCTGCGTGTGCGGCTTTTAAATGGGTATCAGAGCGGTATTGTGCGTATCTATTTCGATAATCCTCAAGCGTGATGATCTCCGGACCACTATGTACACGGACATTACCTGTAGAAGCAACATATTCATTTGGTCCATATTCATATATATAATCGCCAAGGTGGAAGACAATATCCAAATCTTCTTTTGCCAAATGTTTATAGGCCGTATAATAACCATGCTCAAATTGCTGGCATGAAACAAACGCGAATGACAAGCTCGAAACACTTGAACCTACTGGCGGAAGTGTTTTCGTTTTCCCAGTCTGACTTACTTCCCCACCGCTTTTAAATCGGTAAAAATAGACCTTATCAGGTTTTAACCCGCTTACTTCCACATGAACGGAGTGGCCAAGTTCCGGCCTGGCTATTTCCTTGCCTTGCTGGACAATCTTTCTGAAATTCTCATCCTTTGCCACTTCCCATTTAACGGAAATGGCTTCTTGTGGCATTCCTCCGCCATTCAAAGGATCAGGTGCCAACCTTGTCCATAAAACTACACTATCCGAGAGCGGATCACCTGAAGCTACTCCGAGAGTAAATGGATAATCACTGAATTTCGGGGCAGCATTCACTTCAATACCGCCCATTGATTGGGCAAGGGCAAGACCTAATGAAAGTCCGGCAAGCTTACTTGCTCCCTGGATAAAGTTCCGGCGGTCCATGTTCTTACCTAATTCGCTCCAATTCTTAATTAAATCATCCATTGCTCTTTCATTATTCATTGATCTTTCCCTCCTATTATTTGAATCTGGTTCAAGTATAAAAGGACAATTTTAAAGGTGTATGAAGAAGTGTAAAAACAATAAAATCCCAACTAGGAGTTTTCATGCAGGTCCTATGGAACACTTTTTTTTAAAAAAAGGAAATTATTCACTCATGCATTTACATAGACCTATAAACTTTTACAAACAACGACAGTCTTTCAACCTATTTTTCTTCATGAATCATTTATTTAATCGTTACAAATAACTGGGTTTAAGCTCAAATAGGATGCAGCAATTAATGCTTCATATTATTTGATAATCGTTTAAGTTTTATTCACTTTTATCTGCGAATCATTTTCGTACCCTAAACGTTAGAATGGGGTGTTGTCCCATCTTCCATCCATCCTCCCTTCTATTCCTTTTTTAGGTCTAGAGCATCCCTCAAAGCTTCGCCAAACAAGTTAAAAGCAAACACAACGATGAAGATCATCAACCCAGGGTAAAGCATCAATGAAGGGGTTTCTCTAAAAAATGGCTTACTATCATTGATCATCATTCCCCACTCTGCCTCTGGCGGCTGTATGCCAAGACCAAGAAAAGAGAGTCCAGAAATTGCTAAAATAACTCCTCCGATGTCCATAAAGATTAATACAACAACTTGAGAAATGATGGCAGGTAAAATATGTTTGATGACAATTACTCTCATTGGTGTCCCGCATATTTTGGCTGCTAAGACAAAGTTTTGCTCCTTTACACTAAGAACCATTCCTCGGATGACGCGTGCATAAAAAACCCATTGGACAAGCACCATCGCCAAGATCAGATTGCCAAGACTTGGTCCTAAAATTCCGATTAAAGCTAAGGACAGCAGAAAGCTTGGAAATGCCATGAGAATGTCACACATTCTCATGAAGAGATAATCAACTTTACCCCCTATAAAGCCTGCATAAATACCAAGTGGGATACTAATAATCATCATTAATCCCATGACAAGGAAAGCTGTTCCCAACGAGGTTCGTGTTCCATAGATTAATCGGGACAATATACATCTCCCTAAATGATCAGTCCCCAATGGAAACTGAGAGGAGGGCCCTTGCAGCTTCTGAACGATATCAATCAAGTTCGGATCATTAGGAGCCAAAAAAGGAGCAAAAAGAGCCAATACTGTCAGAAAGGAAATAATCATGATACTGATCATCATGAGCATATGTGTCATCAGCATTCTTTTCATGTTTTGCACCATTCTTATTTCTCTCCTTCCCAGCGTATACGGGGATCCAGGAAAGAATAAGTAAGATCCACAAGAAGATTGCAGACCACAAAGATCACACCCATAAACAATACACACCCCTGAATCATTGGATAATCTTGATTTAAAATAGATGTGACAAATAACTGTCCCATGCCGGGCCAAGAAAAAATTGTTTCAACAATAACCGCTCCGCTTAGCATGTTCCCGAAGCTCATTCCAAGTCCAGTTATCATAGGTAATAAGGACATTTTTAAGACATGTCTGATAACGATTAGTCTTTGGCGTAACCCTCTCACTCTAGCATACACAACGAATGGCTCATTCAAATTTCCTAGCATACTAGCTCGAAGCAATCGCATATACGTCCCTATATAGGTAAAAGCCAATGTCAAGGAAGGAAGCACTAGATGCGCCAAGGTCCCCCTTCCCAATACAGGAAATAAATCTAACTTTACAGATAAAAAATAGATCAAAAGAAACCCAAACCAAAAGGTTGGCATAGAGACACTTACAAAGGCTGCTATTCTGCTAAACTGATCAACAAATTTCCCCTTGTAAATAGCAGAAATCATGCCTATAGGTAAACTAATAACAACAATTAAGATAAGCGAAGCAAATGTTAATTGAACTGTTGGGAAGAAATGTACCACAATTTCTTCCCATACGGAGTTATTGGACACGTAAGACATCCCTAAATCCAATTGCAACACTTTTCCCAGCCATCCAAAATACTGGACATATAAAGGCTTGTTTAAACCAAGCTCAACTCGAAGGGCAGCCACTGTCTCATTCGTAGGAGGAATATGTGACGCCCTTAAGTAAGCTACTGCCGGATCTCCAGGAATTAAGTGAAGCAAGATAAAAGTAATGAGCGAAACTCCGAATAATATTGGAATTAAACTTGTGAGACGTTTAAAAATAAACCAACTCATGTAGCACTCCTTAAGTTGTTTTTAAGTATCCCCTATTTCAATTAACATCAATTGAAGTTAAAGGGACCTCAGCTTCTTGAGGTAAAAAATCTACTCCACTAATGTTTTTTTGATACACCGCTATATTAGACTGATAAGATATCGGTAAATAAATGGCTTGTTCGTGCAATGTCGTTAATATATCTGAATACAGTATTTTTCTATCTTCCTCGTCAGTAGTTAATAATACTTTCTTAATTTTCTGGTCTATTTCTTTTTTTACTGGCAACCCTAATTGAGCGTTATAATCTGGACTACCATTTTCCGAATTAGTCGTCATAGACGCTAAATAGGAATGTGGATCAAACGGTACAGACCATGTTGCTGTAAATAATAAATCAAACTTACCTTGAAATGCCGTTGTCCAAAAAGTATTAGTTTCCTGACTGGTCAACTTAACATCTATTCCCAGTTTTCTAAAATCACCTTGTGTAAATTCTGCGATTGACTTTTGGATGTTATCTGTACTATTAAACAGTAATTCCAATTGCAATTCTTTTCCGTCTTTTTCTCTAAATGGTTTCCCCTTCACTTGTTTCCATCCAGCTTCATCCAATAACATTTTTGCTTTTTCTGCATCATACTCATATGGCTCTATATTAATTTTCGTATAAGGCAAAATAGGTGGAAACAAAGTATCAGCCTTTTTTTCCATACCATAAAAGATCTTATCGATAACAGCTTGTTTATTAAAAGCATGTTGGAGAGCTAACCGAACTTTAAGATCTTTAGTCGCTTCTCTGTTTGAGTTAAGAAGCAGCGTTCTTGTAGCTGTAGGTTCTGACAATTTGGTTTCATATTGCCCTGAATTCTTCAAAAATTGGAATGAATCTTGGCTGATGACCCCGTTTCCAAATATAAAGTCGAGTTCCTTTTTCTCAAAAGCTAACACTCTTGACTCTCCATCAGTAATGACTTTAACAACCACCTTATCTACTTTAGGCTTAGTGCCCCAATAATGTTCGTTCCTTTTGAAAACAGCAAACTCATTTTTCTTATACTCGCTCAATACCCACGGTCCAGTGCCAATCTGAGACTTGAGTCCGTCCTTAAATGTGTTTTGGCTGTCAGGAAAAGCAGCTTCTCCTACAAATCTCAAAGGTCTGATGTAAGTTAGTTCTTGAAGAGTTGGATAATACGCGTTGTTCAAAATAAGTTTAATAGTATATTCATCTATTATTTTTGTATCTTTGATTTGGTTAATTAATCCCACCCATTCATGTTGTTTGCGATTATCTAAAATGGTATCAAAGTTTTTCTTGACGATTGCAGCATTAAATACCGAACCATCGGAAAATTCAACATCTTTTCTTAGATGGAATACATATTCTTTTCCATCTTTCGATATATCCCAGCTCTCCGCAAGCCAAGGCTGAATTTCTCCACCTTTACCGTAATAAACAAGGGATTCATATACCATAGCCTGGGAAAAAAACTCATTCGGAAAATATGTGTGTGGATTTAAGTCACCTATATCCCCAGGCCATGAAAAAGTAACAACTTTTTGCTTTTCATTATCTAATGTATTTTCTTGATCTATTGTTGTGTTGCTGCAACCTGTAACTAAGATTGTGAAAATTACTAGTAGTCCAACAAAAGAATGGAATAAATTAGACCGTTTTATAAACATGCTTTCTCACCTTCAATTATGGAATTTTAACTATTTGAAAAATCACGAAATACAAAAAAGCATTTCCAACCAGATTTAACGGTCAGAAATGCTTATATATTAAGAACAAATTCGTCTTCTAGCACTCTAACACCTCCCTATCTCCCGTAGGTTAACAGCATTTCTAGAACAGGCAGGTCTTCTGACTTAGGTTCATCATCTCCATGCGTCTTCCCGGATATTATCCAGTGACTTTCTTGCATAGGACTCACCCTTACAGCGGCGGGACCGTGCCGGATTTTGCACCGGCTTCCCTTTTAAATATTCGCTATTAAACGAATATACCCATTCCAATAAAATATGAAATTTTTCCTCATCTTCATAGTAAAATATAGAGCTTGTCCATCTTAAAATTATTAAGTCAAAACCTCTTGATGCTTCTTAACACTTTAATAGTTTCATCTCTAATTAATTTTTGATAAACTCAGCAACTAATCATTTCCATCCTAGCAATAAACGAAAACAGTTAGTAAAAAGGAGAATAAATATCTATTCTTAAGAATTTAACAAATATTAAAAACTCTCCTATATTATACGGTTTTACGATTACAACTCTCTAAAAATGGATATTAACTATATGAAAATAAAATCAAAAAGTTTACCTAATACAAATTATATTCCTTATCACAAATTTATGCCATATCAAATTAAGATCCTGATGTTTTTAACGGTTCGTATTGTACGGAGGCAATAATCTTATACAAACAGTTATTTGTAACGACATATATGAATGATAGTATGTAGATTTTTCATTTTCAGATTTGTATTGCTCCCTCCCGAATAAGTTATTTTTTATAAGTGAACACTTACTTTGTATTTGAAAGCAACCTAATTTATGTAATAATAGATTCATAACAATAAAAGAAAGTACTTGAGGGATTTTGCATTGGTAAGTATTGAAGCATTACATGAAAAAATCGAGATATTGAGGAAAGATTTAATAACTACCGCATTGACATATGGATTAACTTCTCCAAAAACATTACATAATAGCCAGGAACTGGATAAACTATTGAATTTACTTGAGCATGAAAAAGAACCAAATGTACAATATTTCAAAAACAGGAATGAAATTTGATTTAATCTTTCTAACTTCATTCAATCATGATAGCTGTAGGAACTATCTCTCTGAATTATATTGGAATTATTTTTAATGATCACTGTGTATTTCATGCAGTATATTTCCCTTACTTAACCACCTCGTGTTCAATTCTTGGACTCGTGGACTAATTTTTCTGGATTATTTAATGAAAATGATCATCACTTCTTACATAAGGCTTCAGTATAGTTTTCTAGGTTTTATTTCGTGTAGAATTCGTCATGGGATTAGAACAAAAAGAAGTTATACTAAATAAAAAGATAACCAGATAGCAAGGGGACGTACAATGGATAGAAATGATAAATCTAAAGATATTTTAATGAAAGAGTTACAAGAGCTTAAACTTTCACTTGAACATGAATTAAATCGTGCCACTCAAATAATAAATCATTTAAAACCAGATAAAGAAGCTGTGCCACCGTTTGAAGATGTCACATTACAAACTGAATTGTTGGACGATCAAGATATATTCTCCCTCGTTAAAGTACAATTGCAGAAAAAGATCTCTAAGCCTAGCTATGAGACATGGTTGAAAGATGTATACTTGACTTCGATTGAAAATGACCAAATGACATTGGTTGCACCTAATGAGTTCGCCCGAGATTGGCTGGAGGAAAGGTACGCAAAATTAATAAAATCCTTGCTGAAGGGTATCAATGGAAAAGATTATAGCATTCAATTTATTGCGAAATAAGGGAACACTCTTAAACATTCAAACGAAGAAGCTATAAAGGCTTCTTCGTTTGTTATAAAAAATAATAAAGTACATGTACTGTTCCTAAAGCTTTTGAGTCTTAGATAATTTAAAGTAAAGAGGCAGCCATGTGGCTGTTTTTTATCGCCCCGAAATGCCCCGATTTCTTAAGTCTAGAGTTTGCTATCATTAATTTTCCTATATCTTAATGTCATATCAACTATTGTCAATAATAAAACAAACCATAAGATAGGATTTTTTAAGGAGATTCCTACAGTGGATTCTCCCCCCATTAATGTTAATACTCCTATTAGCACTAAAGTATAAAAAATAAATACTGCTTCTACAATTAATGAATGTTCACATTCTTTTTCAGTCTTTCGATTAAGGACAATATAGATAATCGCCACTGAGATAATTCCAAATGTCAGTGCCGTCTCAGGTATGTCATTGAAAACGATATGTGGGAAATAATCAAAAATCATTAGAAAAGAAAATAATAATAAGATACCTATTCTTAATAATATTTTCAATTTCATCTAATCCCCCATTCCCTAGATTATTATTTCCCGAACCAGTAATTGCATTGGAAATATTGAACAGATTTAGGTGATGTACAATTAATTTTTCCATAACGAACCACTATTGCATGATAATTCCTTTTCTTTTCTGCAGTGCTATAAGAACTTGATACCCAAGAACCCACATAAGTTGGACTAATTTTAGACCAGCTATTTAACTTTACAAAAAGCCAATTTAAAAATACGCTATCTGTTAATTTTTTAGGAATCTTTTTCATCATATATGCGAAAATTAGATTTTTAGCTTCATTTACACCAGTATTTTTGTAGGTTCTATAAATTGGAGGTATTTCTGTTTTCGTTGATCCACCTGAAATAGGAACATAGGAAGTAATACCACCAACGTTAGGTGTTCCAATACTCATAACTTCATTATACAAGTCTTCAATCTCTTGTTCCGTTAAAATTGTATTACTCATTATTTCTAGACCTTAAAAAAAAAGGCTTACTCTTTTAATTCTTGTTCTGTAGATGTCTCGGTGATAACTTCTTACTTGCAAAGGAAGGAGCTACAAAGGTAAATAAAATAACCAAAGATACTGAAAAAGCAAACATTTTTTTCATAATATTCGATTCCCCTTTTTGTAGTTTTTTAATCTAACATTTTTCCTACATTTAAAGAAAGAAGTAAAAATAAATTCCTTCATGGAACATGCACGTTTATGTAATGAATCTAAGTGGAAGGTGAAGCCGGAACTGTTCCAGTAAATAGAATGCGGCGCCCTTTAGAATGAGTATTAGTTACTATTAAACCTTAGCATTTATATGATAATATATCTATATTAAATGTATATTTTTTTAAAAAAATCTAAATTACAGGATTAAAGAACCATAAAACCAAAAATATCGATACCTATTTTGTTAGTCGCATTTTTTATGCTACCCCTGTGGAACCTCTGAACGGCCTACTAATTTATTAATTTTAAAATGGATCACATTCCTCCAACTTATGAATGCTGTAATAGTATTTGTTAAGCAGTATCCTACATTTCTTCATGCCGTTTATTCATAAAAAAAAGACCAAGCATTGCTTGATCTGAGTGCTAACATTTCTCTCCCGGTAAGAGTTAAGTAGGGGCACATATTTCTTAACCTTCCTCTTTGGGCTACACTTTCTATTATTGAAATTAGTTTAGCCTATCGTATTTTAAATAAATCCTAAAAGTTTTGTCACTTATTCGAAAACATATAATCCTTTTTCTTCAATGAAACATTCAATACCAAACCAAGTCCCATCATCGTAGCCATCACCGAACTCCCTCCATAGCTCATTAATGGCAGAGGAATTCCTGTGATTGGAATTAGACCGATGACCATTCCGATATTTTGAAATATGTGGAAGGTCAAGAAAGAGATGACACCTACACATATAAAAGATTCGAAAAAAGAAGAACTCAATGCAGTCGCAACGATTTTATAAATGATGAAGAAATATAGGGATATTAGCAAACTTGCCCCTATGAACCCAAATTCTTCAGCCACTATGGTAAATATAAAATCGGTATGTGCTTCAGGAATATATACATTGCTTTGGTTGAAGCCTTTCCCTTCAGTCATACCGGAACCAATCGCTAATATGGACTGCTTCAATTGATAACCGATTCCCTGGCCATGGCCAAATGGATCCAGCCAAGAATTTATCCTATCCAATTGATATCCATCCAGTAAGTTCAATAATAGATCAGGATCATATAGATAGATGATTACCAAAGAACATACAATACTGACCACTAAAGAAACTACAGAAGCTATCATTTTCCAATTGATCCCCGATACAAGGATGATTCCCATGGTGATGACGGCCATTACCAATGAAGTGCCAAAGTCATTCTGCAGAAGCGTAAGACCGATTGGCAAAGCAGCTATCAATCCCATTTTAAACAATAATTTAATATCTGTCCTTATATCCCCTACCGGAAACTTGTCAATATGTTTAGTCAGGATATAAGACAACATCAATATTAAAAATATTTTCATGAACTCGGATGGTTGTATGGAGCCTAATCCTGGAATTTCAATCCATGATTTAGCCCCCTTCCGGACTGGGGCTATACTATCGGGACCTAACAATACAAATAGTAGCAGCAAAATGCCGAATGAATATATAAAGGGAGTTAGTTTCATGATCGTCTCAAAATCAAAATAAAAAATGGCCAGAACAATCACTCCGCTTACTACAAACCAGACAATTTGCTGCTGAAAATAATCTATATCAAGCTGTGCATATTTTTGGGCACTGTATAAACTAACGCTACTGAAAACCATCAGAATGATGATTAACATAGCTAGATTTGAATCAAAGTAACTTTTACGTTTATTCACAAAATCACCGAATCTTTTCATTTTTTTTATAGTAATAATATCATTCTACTTAACCTTTTTATTTCTTTCTCATTCGAATCGATTATTCCAGATATGGTTTACACCGTTCCCTTCACTCCACCTCCGATCCATAATAACCACAATATAATGTTACCATTTTTTAGTGCGTTTATTTCATTTTTTTTCTAATTATCCCATCCCAATCCAAGGTTTACGTAGTGAGGATGGAGAATGTCTTTTAATAAAAGGAAACTTTTGTAATTACAGATCATAATAAACTAATAGGATAAAACTTTACTTGGGAGTTGTTGAGATGGACTATCGTTTATTGATTATTGGAATGGCTCTTTTATTGGTTTCCTATTTGGGGAATCAAAAAACAAACTTGGCTGTTAGCAGGATTTAATGAAAAGATGATTAATAATAAGTCTTTATTGGGGAAAGTGACTGGCGGGGGCTTTTTTCTTCCGTTAGGATTGTTAATAATTATAAATAGCATGACCGACTATCCTTATGAAGGTAAAACTCTTATCCTAGCCATATTAGTACTTTTAACAATTGTGTATGTGTTTATCAATAGGAAGTTACTGGATTAATAGTAAGGGGAATGCTCGGCATCTGGAACATTCAGCTTTTGATAAAGGTATTCTTTAAATTATGTCGAAAGGGATTTAGTAACAATGGAAGGAGTGAGAAAATGGAAAAGGACCGTGCCAAGAAAATGTATGATTACCACGTTTGGGCTAATCAGCAAGTGTTCCAAAACCTAAAACAATTACCGGACGGAGTCTATGGCGACACGTTAAAAAGTGTCTTTCCCTCCATAAAGGAAGTCCTGGTTCACCTTTACGCAACAGACGTCACATGGTTGGAGATAATGAAAGGAAGCACCATTCAAGATACTTTTAAGAAAGTTAAAAGGCGACGGGAAGAAGTGGATGGAGTTTCAATAAATGAACTTGAATCCTACTATGATGAACTTGCAAAGGATTATGACGTTTTTCTTGCTACGCAGCCTGATCTTGAACGGACCATTGTAACCGAACATCCCAAAATGGGGGCGTGTGAGTTTGTACTTGCCGACCTCATCCATCATGTAGTGAATCACGGGACCTATCATCGCGGTAATGTGTCGGCGATGCTCCATCAACAAGGCGAGCGTGGCACACCTACAGATTATGTATTTTACTGTTTAAAATAAGCTCGGTATGGCACCTCGAAAACAAAGAAACATCATTAGGGGTGGCTGTAAATATCTAAAGCTCATTCCAGATGAATGCAGATGATCCCCTTTCCAGGATCATCTGCTTTTTTACTATAAGGAATGACAATCCGATTGCTCGAGGCGTATGGCAGATAGAAAAAGGCATTGATATAAGTACCAATGCCTTCAATATATGGTTACATGCTCTTTAGAGCTTTACCCGTTGAAGACGAAGTGCATTTAATACGACTGATACAGAACTGAAAGCCATGGCAGCACCCGCTAACCATGGGGCAAGCAGTCCAATTGCCGCAATTGGTATTCCGATTACGTTATAGGCAAATGCCCAGAATAGGTTTTGTTTGATATTTCGCATCGTTTTCCTGCTCATGAGGATTGCATCTGCAATACTGTTCAAATCACCCCGGATCAAAGTGATATCAGCAGCTTCCATGGCTACGTCCGTCCCTGTTCCGATAGCCATTCCTATATCAGCAAGTGCAAGCGCGGGTGCATCATTAATCCCATCCCCGACCATTGCCACTCTTTTACCGGCTGACTGCAGTTTTTTAACTTCTTCCGCTTTCCCTTCTGGAAGGACTTCTGCAATCACTTGGTCAATGCCCACTTGATTGCCGATTGCATTTGCTGTCTTTTGATTATCCCCGGTTATCATGATGACCTGGATATCCATTGCTTTTAACCTTTTAATCGCCGTTAGGGAGGTATCTTTAATCGTATCCGCAACAGCAATGATGCCTGCATATTCTCCTCCAATGCTTGCGAGCATCGCGGTTTTCCCTTGCTCTTCAAGTTCTTCCATCGCTGTTAGCGCCTTTGTGATATCCACGTTATTTTGCTTCATCAATTTACGCGTTCCCACGAATAACACTTTTTGATCCACTACAGCTCTCACCCCGTAACCAGGAATCGCTTCAAATTCCTCAACCACCGCAAGTGATATCTGTCTTGCTTGAATTCCTTGAACGATCGATTGGGCAAGAGGGTGTTCAGATTGTTTTTCAGCTGCACCGATAAGAGATAAAAACTGTTCTTGTTCCATTCCATTCTCGATGAGGACATCGGTCAGTACAGGGGTACCATTCGTTACCGTTCCCGTCTTATCCAAAATGACCGTATCAATATGGTGAGTGGTTTCCAAGTGTTCCCCGCCTTTAAATAAAATACCGAATTCGGCGGCCCGACCTGATCCTGCCATGATGGATGTGGGGGTGGCCAGACCTAAAGCACATGGACAGGCTATGACAAGCACTGCAATCATCGCTTCAAAAGCTGGTGTGAATTCTCCAGGGTTAACCCATATTATCCAAACCAGAAAAGTTAAAAGGGCGATCCCGACAACAATTGGAACGAAAACACTGGAAATTTGGTCAGCAAGCCGTTGAATCGGAGCTTTGGACCCTTGCGCATCTTCGACGACTTTGATGATTTGGGAAAGAGCTGTATCCCTTCCGATCTTTGTCGCTTTCATTTTGAGAAAACCATTTTTATTCAATGTTGATCCGATCACAGGATCCCCGTTTGTTTTATCCACCGGAATGCTCTCACCCGTTAACATGGATTCATCTACTGCAGAGTTCCCTTCGATCACTTCTCCATCGACAGGGATCTTTTCACCCGGCTTCACCAAAACAGTATCCCCTACAATGACTTCTTCAAGCGGTATTTCACGTTCTTCCCCATTCCTTAACACCAATGCCGTTTTGGCCTGAAGCCCCATCAATTTTTTGATGGCCTCGGAAGAACGCCCTTTTGCTTTTGCTTCAAAAAGCTTCCCTAAAAGAATGAGGGTGATAAGAATCGAACTAGTTTCGAAGTAAAGTTGTGCTGTATTGTGATGGGAACCGCTTGAGATGATTGCCTGATAGACACTGTAAAAATAAGCAGCGGATGTTCCCATTGCAACCAATACATCCATATTGGCACTTTTGTTTTTCAAGGCTTTATAAGCACCAACATAAAACTGCTTCCCAATGATGAATTGCACAGGGGTGGCAAATGCCATTTGCACCCAGGGATTCATGAGGAAATCAGGCATATAGATGAACGAAGTAAAACTGAAATGACTTACCATCGCCCATAACAATGGAAAAGATAAAATCACCGAAAAGATGAAGTTATTCTTTTGTTTTTGAATTTCTTTCTGACGGAAATCCACTGAATCCCTATTATCTTCCTTGATGATCGCCCCATACCCCAACTTCTCCACTCGTTGAATGATATCAAGTGGGGAGGCTTCGGAAGGATCATACTCGACGGTCGCATTTTCGAGCGCAAGATTCACATTAGCCATACTCACTCCATCCAACTTATTTAACCCTTTCTCAATTCGGGTAGCACAGGCAGCACAGGTCATGCCAGTAATCGTAAAATCCTTTTTCTCTTTCACTACATCATAGCCAAGGTCTTGTATTTTCTTTTCAAAGTCATGGGTGCTTAATTTTTCCGAATCATATTTAATGACCGATTTCTCAAGGGCCAAATTAACGGTGGCTTCCTCAACGCCTTCCATCCTGTTTAACCCTTTTTCAATCCTGGTTGCACAGGCAGCGCAAGTCATGCCTGAAATCTGCATACTTGTTTCTTTTATCTGTCTGCTCACATCATCCCCGCCTTCCTATACCGCTATGGGGTATAATTCTTTGTAAAAAAGAAGTGCTTTAACAGCACCCTCAAATCTTACTCGACATCGTAGCCTTGATCATCAATCGTTTCTTTTATTTTTTCAAGTGATACTTTTTCATGATCAAACGCTACATCCACTTTGCCTGCATCCAAATGCACTTTTACGCTTTCAACACCTGCCAGTTTACCTACATTCCCTTCAACTGCATTCACACAATGACCACAAGACATTCCACTTACATTCAATGTTACCTTTTCCATTTTAACCACTACTCCTTTATTTTTTCATTAATTTTTGTATCGTTACAAGCACTTCATCTATAACCTCTGTATCCCCATCATTCAGGCGTTCGACCACACAATTCCTTAGATGGCCTTCCAATAAAATCTTGGCCACACTATTCATCGCACTTTGTGTAGCTGCTATTTGGGTAATCACATCATCACAGTACGTATCTTTTTCAATAAGACCCTTTATACCGCGAATTTGACCTTCGATTCGATTTAACCGGGTTGTTAAATTCTTTTTTACTGCTTCTGAGTGATGACTCTTTCGGCCGTGAGAAGAAGTCGTACAGCATTCTTCTTCATTCATAGAATCTTGACTATTCATCATTTCATCCATTCCCATCCCTCCTCGAAAATTAATATACCATACCCTCCTACCCTATGCAAAGAATTAGTTTTATGTTCATTATTTACTACAATCTTAGTTCTTTATTCATATCATTGGGATTAGGTCTTTCTAGCAACTAAACTCACTTTCACAATATACTGTTTAAGGGACAGGTAATTAGCAGATCATCCATACAGTTTATTAAAACATTAACCATAATTAAGATGTGCTTCACTATCAATCAATTGTAATTGATACTGCCTAATCAATTCTATTAATAACTCACTATATATTTTCTCGCCCGCTTCATTTTCTATTGTACTATACCCTGCTTC
Source organism: Peribacillus sp. ACCC06369 (assembly GCF_030348945.1). Lineage (NCBI taxonomy): Bacteria > Bacillati > Bacillota > Bacilli > Caryophanales > Bacillaceae > Peribacillus > Peribacillus sp. ACCC06369. The sequence continues at coordinate 2,162,580 of NZ_JAUCEN010000002.1, read as the reverse complement.
TTGTAATGCTGTCGCCTGCTCCGTATAAGTTTTAGAAGAAAATAAACCATTCTTTTCATATCGGGGATTTTTAGTTAAAAAAGCTGCATGATCTTGGAGAGAATCGGAAATCGTATCATACACTCTAAAATCAGCTTGAATATTCTCTTCATGAAATTCTCTCGTACTAATATTTGCCGACTTGCCATCCCAGTTATAACTTTTTATCCCAAATATATTGTTATACTTCACAGACAACTCTGATTTTCCCCAACCGGATTCCAATATAGCTTGTGCTATTGTAATAGAAGGAAGAATACCATTTTCTTTATAATTATCAATGGCCCCCTCTTTTATGCTGGAAATGAAACTCACTTGCAAGCTATCTTTATTTTCTTTATTTGAGCTAGTACCCTCAGCATTTAAATATTTCAAATATGCATGGACTTCTTTTTTTTGTTTTTCACTATAACCTAACGCTTCAATCACTTCATCAACCTCTTTCAATCGATATTGATTTTTCTTCTTCTCAATAAACAGATTTGCCGTCTTTTCTATTTCTTGCTTTGTCATTGTGTCTAGTGCATATTCCACACTCGCTATCGCAGCAACGTCTTTCCAGTTCACTTGTATTTTCCCAATACTTGTCTCATCAATAACATTTTGAATTTCTTTCATTTTTTCTGTAGAAATTGAGTTAATATCAAATAATTTTATAAAATTCAGAGCTCCTATCAATATCAATGCAAAAATAATAATTTTCCCTAATCTTACTCGTTTCACTTTTCTTCCCCTTTTCATCCCTTATTTGGAACATCGAAAGTCCATCTCTGATTAATATAGTACCTTTCATATGTCACAACAGTATGACAAAAAAAGCATCACCAATGTGGTGATGCCCTACTGTGTTTCAAACCATATCGTAAAATGAATATTCATCTCGTTTAAAGTAACTTCATATCTTAAATCATTTTTAGCCAATATATTGGCTACTATTGCCAAGCCCAATCCCGTTCCAGAAATTTCTTTATTTCTCGATTTTTCTATCACATAAAAAGAATCCCATATATTTTGCAAATGTTCTTCTTTTACTATTGTTGTTTTATTTTTTATTTCGAATTTCAAACTGCCGTCAAAATCATTCTCCAATGTTATGACAAAAAAATCTTCTTCCCCATACTTAATGGCGTTGCTAATAAGGTTGTTAAATACAATATCCATTTGTCTTTTATCTGCTTTTACCATGCATTTCTCAGCTGAATCTAAGTGATCGCGAACTTCTATGCCAGCGTTATTCAATAGAGCTTTATAATGGAAAATTAACTTTTGGAGAAACTCTCTTAAATCGAACGTTTCTTTGCTGGCATCCAAGGCTTGCACTTTAGCAAGCATAATTAAATGATCTACCATATCAGATGTATTTTTCACTTGTTCCAAGATAACATTTGTATATGTCCCATCATCTAAGCCATCCATTATGCCGATTGTATAGGCTTGTATTAATGATAACGGTGTCTTCACCTCATGGGATATGTTTGTTACCAATGAATTTAAATTCTGATTTTTCATTTCCAATTGTAAATGGGCATTTTTTAAGCGAGTGCTCATATCATTGATACTGTGAGATAATTCCTCTATTTCATCTCCTGACTTTATATCTACTTGTTTAAAGTTCAAATTGGCAATATCTTTTGCCACACTTTGTAGCTTTTCTAATGGAGTAATGATTTTTTTGGAATAATATGCGACTAACAATAAGATGATGATGATACCGAAAACAATGGAGTAAAAATTTAGTTGATTGATAATTTCCATGGCATCGGTATTATGAACGACAACTGTACCGATTAAAACCAGGTGACCCTCCTGCTCATACAATAAAGTCAGCAAGCTTGACTTTATTTTCCCTTGATTATATAACTGTTTGACAATTTCACCCTCGTTTACCTTTTTTAATGTATCCTCCGTTATCCAAAACTTATTCAATGGAATTTTTTCTTTATATAGACTAAATTGCATAAGCTCATTCAGTTCATCGATATTACTTTTATTTTCGATGATAACGATTGTTACATTGTTAGTAATTTCAGTGGAATTTTCAATTTCCTTTAATTTATTGATACTCAAATCATTTATTTCATCGTAAGTTGATGTGAGTTTTTGCTTCATTTTATACAAATAATAATCAGACAAAAAATAGTTGTTTAATAAATAAGATATACCGAAAACGATAACCATTATTATACTGACCATGGATAATAATTTAGTGCTTATTTTATTGCTCTTTATCATGGAAGCTATACCCCAATCCCCTATGAGTGAGAATGTTGTGAGCCCCAATCTTATCCCGCAATCTATTAATATGCGTGTCGACTGTTCTTTCTTCCCCGATATAACTCATTCCCCATACCATTGATAACAAAGTATCCCTGGACAATATTTGCCCCTTATTTTTATATAAAAATGCCAACAACTCAAATTCTTTTTTGTAAAGGATTACTTCATTACCATTTTTATATACTTTCAGTCTAAGCAAATCGATTTTCAAATCCCTGATCCCTACTATTTTTTCCATACCAAGCATCTTTTTCACTCTTAGAATCAATATTCGCGGGTCAAATGGTTTTCGTATATACTCATCGGCTCCAATATCTAGTGCACTGAATTCATCATCATTAGATGATCTAGCTGTCAGCATCACTACTTTCACCAAGCTCACTTTCTTTATTTCAGAACAGACTTCCATTCCATTTAATTTCGGCATCATCCAATCCAACACAACCAAATCGATTTTATTAGAAAAGAAGAGGTTCAAAGCCTCATCACCATCATAAGCAACATACACATTAAATCCTTCTTTCTCGAAATAAGTCTTCAATATGACTGTCAACCGTTTTTCATCATCAGCTATCAAAATGTTCATTGAAAACTCTCCTTATTCATCCAAAAAAGTGAAACCTTAATATAAGACTTAACTTTCTTTTTATGTTTTATTACAAATAGAAGTTATTTCCCCATTAATTCCTTTTTCAGCACATTCCAAATCGGATTATTTATTTCTATTTCTTCTCGGTTTGGCTTTTCACCATTATCCAACGCCCCCCAGTATTTCCAGTTAGGCGCCTGATTCCCGAGTTGATAATCCATCCCCTCCCAAGTATCTTCACGGAATGCATAAAAGGCCCAATGCCACCCATAATCATTGAAAACTGAAATTAAGTCATCAATATACCTGTCAGAGCCTTCGACCCTACGATTAATACCAAATTCTTCGGCAATAATACGATTATCTGGTATATTATTTTCTTTTGCCCACTTCCTAACAGGTTCTAAAAATTCCTTTAAGGCACTTTTATCAAATGTTTTCACTGTTTGCTGTTCTCCAACTCTCACGGGACCAGGGTATTTATATTTAAAACCTTTTCTTTTATTTTGACTTGTCATTTCATATGGCTCATACATATGGAACGCATATAAAACCTTATCATCCTTAATTGGTTTTAAATATTCAAATGCCCATGGCGTGGCATAAAGACCCGAATTAAGAATAATCGGTGTTTCTTTATCCACAGTTCGAACAGAATGTACAATTGTTTTATACAATTCATTTAAATCTGCTGCTGTATGTTCTACATTGTTATACCACTCCCTATAATCCTCTGTCCAAAAATCATTGAATCCTGTAGCTGTTTCGGGATGTGGTTCATTAATCAAGTTATAACCTACCACAGCCGGATGATCTTTCAATCTCTGTGCAAGATCTCTCCAGAATAAAGCGGATTGTTGATGATATCTAAAATCTTTCCAAATGCGATCATCGTTTTCATAATTGTTAAACTGTCTCCACCGGTTTCCTGGAAGACTGAGTACTGTCAAAACAACCTTAGATCCACGTTCATACGCAGCATCCAAATCTGACTTCAATTTAGAAAAATCTTCCTCATCAATACCTTTGTATTCATCTGCGTTTCCCATTAAAAAATCTCTTTTAGGATGATCATCAGGCTGGTCATTAAACAAAAAGTCATAGTCTTTTGCCCATTTATCGGGAGCCAAACGAATAAATTCAATATTAAACTCATTGGCTGCTTTATAGTTTTCAGGCAAGGATTTGGAATTCATGAAATTCGTTCCTCTTTTCTGTTCATCCCAAAACCCTACTTTACCACTAGAGGTGTCGTCAGCTATTAGTTCTAGCTCCTCCTCTTCCTTCGGAATCATCGTACTGCATCCAGATACGAATAATGCCATCATTGTCAATATAAAGGAAATCAAAATTTTAATGGACTTCATATAATTCTCTCCTAAACGTTATATTTTCTAGCTCTCAATTCAACATTTATTGTAGAAAATGTTTGTTACAGGAATGTCACATTTAAAGAAAGTATGATTTCTCTGGCTGACAAGACATCATTAAAGAATGTTCCGGAACTTATCGGCTGTGAATTATCGAAAACATAAAAAAAATGCAGTGAATACATTTTTTTTATGTATCCACTGCATTTATATAAAAGTTTTTATTTTCATATGATTTCAGATTCCAAAAAGCGATAATTACAGTTCTTTTGAAATATTATTATTCCTTTTCTTTTTCACTAAAAAAATGATGGCAATGATAAAGGCTACTGCGCTATATATCCAGGTATACATAAAGGCAAGGCCCAATCCGATATTCGCATCCATATAATCGTTTTTTAGATGATCTATGGCTAAATATAAAAGCGGTGCAGCTCCAATGATGAATAGGATGACAAAGAGAACATTCTTTTTCGGATTCCTGGTTGATAAAATAATAATGATGAAGGATAGCAAGAGAAACGCTTCTGAAGCTATCGTCAACGTTACCAGATTGCTCATTATAGTTCACTCCTAATCGTGGTTACATAAATGGAATATATTTATCTTCCCTTATATCTATGTTACTTTTCGTTCCTTTTTCATAACTCTTATAATATTTTTAATTTGAATGTTATTATCTTATTAAAAAACCTGAATACCTCCAACAGGAAATGTTGAAGGATTCAGGTTTCTTTTAATTTTTCTTTGATAATTGCAGGGCATTCTTGATGCTTTTCAGTGATTTTGAGCTACCGTACATCAAGACTCCGCCACGATAGATTTTTGCTCCGATTATTCCAAGTAAAACAATGGTTAGAATCAACACTGCAATGCTGATGGCGATTTCCCAGAATGGAACATCAAGCATGCCTACGCGCAAGAACATGATCATAGGCGTGAAAAATGGAATGAATGATGTAATCGTAATATAACTGGCTGACGGATTCCCCAGTCCAAACATCGCAATCATGAAGGCAATGACAACTAACATGGTCATCGGTGAAATCATTTGCTGGACATCTTCAATTTTGCTGACAACGGACCCAAGGCATGCCGCAAGAGTTGCGTACAGAAAATAACCAAGCAAAGCGAAAATGATTGCATAAATGATCGTTGAGATATCGGTGCTGCCGAAACCAAAAAACGAGAAGAATCCTTCATCCATTTCTATCAAGTTTTGTTTAATCGAGAAATAACCCACTCCAAAAAATAAAATCATTTGAGTAAGACTAAGCAAAGCCACCCCCATTATTTTGGCAAACATCTGCGTGACGGGCGGGACACTTGAAATCAGGATTTCCATGACTCGTGATGTTTTTTCAGTGGCTACTTCCATTGCAATCATCGTTGCATACATCAACACACCGAAGTAAATGACAAATAGGAGCACATACACGAGACCGCGCGCTTGATTAAGATCCTCTTCCGTTTTGGCATTTTTCTGAAGCGCAATCGTATCAAATGCTGGCGGCGTATTCAATTGAGCGATTTGCTGCTCTGTCAAATTCAATTCCTTCGCAGTTATTTGACCCTTCAATTGGGTAAGCGCTAAAAGCAAATCATTGCTTACCATGGAATCTGAAATTTGATTCGCTTTATACGTTCCCTTGAAACCGACGCTGTCATCGTTTTCGATTAACAGATACCCAACGATTTCTTCAGCGCTAACCATTTCCTCCGCTTCCTTTTCATCCTTGGCGGATAGTACCGAGAGATCTTCGTTCACACTTGCTACCGCACTCTTATAAGGAGCAAATAAGCGATTTTCAGTCTGATCGATGACGGCAACCTTTTCCTGATCATCACTATCGAATGAATCTATAAGTTTCGAAATATTCGTAAGGACGAGAATCAAGGCCATCATTATGATTGTAGAAATGATGAAGGATTTCGTTTTTAATTTTGATAGATATGTATGGGAAAGGACAATCCAAAATTTATTCATAGACAGCACCTACTTTTTCAATGAAAATATCCGTCAGCGATGGTTCTTCCAATTCGAATTTTCGAACGAAACCCCTTGGAACAAGGTCACGAATCATGTTCTCAGCTACATCTTCACCAGTGACTTGAAGAATTTTCCCTTCCATCGTGTTCTTAACTTTTGTTACACCTGAATAAGTATCCAAGAATGATAAATCAAAATCAGCTTTAATTGACACATTCTTTTTACCAAAAGAACGCTTAATTTCTTTTAATTTACCAGCCACAACGGGGGAACCTTTATGCATGATGCAAAGATGCTCACACATCTCCTCAACATGCTCCATGCGATGGCTCGAGAAAACGATTGTAGTGCCTCCGTCCTTTAAGTCGATGACCGCTTTCTTCAGTATTTCCACATTAACCGGATCCAGCCCACTGAAGGGTTCGTCAAGGATAAGTAATTTAGGTTTATGAATCATGGAGGCGATCAGCTGGATTTTTTGCTGATTTCCCTTTGAAAGCTCTTCAACTCGCTTGTCGATGTACTCGGGGACCATAAATCGATCCAGCCAATACTCCAACTCTTTCAAAGCATCCCGTTTGTTCATCCCTCTTAATCTAGCCAAATACACAATTTGATCACGGACCTTCAGTTTTGGATATAGTCCGCGTTCCTCAGGAAGATAGCCAATCAATGAACTGGTCGTATAATCAATTTTCTTACCTTCCCAGATCACTTCCCCTTCAGTGGGGTCAAGCAGGCCGAGTATCATCCGGAACGTGGTCGTTTTTCCCGCTCCGTTCCCACCTAAAAAACCGAACATTTCTTTCTCGGGAATAGTTAAATCAAGCTGATTGACAGCTGTGAAATCCCCGAACTTTTTCGTAACTTGATTGATTTGTAAAGCCAATGTATAACCTCCTAATATATGATTCTTATTCCATGTTAACGGAAATGTTTTCCAATTTCAACTATCACCAAGGACTAAATAACTCCTTTTCACCTTCGATTATATGCATGTTCCAGAAAAAAATTTCACTATCTAGCCCCTTGAATAAAACAATGGGTACAAACTGCAGTTCCTCGTCATTGAGGTTGTTGTAAGGGTCTTGTTAAATTTAGAGTATGGATATGAATTTTCCATCACCAAAAAAGGGGACTTTTACTCTTGTCCTTTGCTTTAGTAAATTTGGAGTTTTTTTCTACTTATAAAAAGATTCACAAAGAATGGATTGGGTACAATATGAAAAGAACTATTAAGCGTAGTATAAATTGTCAAAAATATTATTATGCAAACAGTAAACTAAATATTTTGAAGCATCAGGAGGAATTAAATGATTAATGAAAAAGTGGCTTTGATATTAGAAGATAAAATTAACGTTATTAAAAGTGATGAAACATCCATTTATTTAGTCGGCCCCATCAAATTACCAGTTAACTTAGAGGGCGAAACAATTATATTCCAATGGTATTGCTGGTTACGATGTGAGAATATGGCAGGTCATTTTTGTGGTGACGGCACTTATAATATAGAAAAGATCATTGAAACTTTAGCCTCTTCAAACTTAGCGGAAATGCAGCAATCAAGTGTGTTACTTTATGGAGATTTTCAAAGCTCCTCCGATGCCCTTATCCGTATGCATAGTATTTGTCATACTGGGGATATATTTGGCAGCAAACGCTGTGATTGTGGCTTTCAATTAAAGCAGGCTATGAAAATGATTGCGACTCATGGATCTGGTGCTTTATTTTATTTAGCGAATCACGAAGGAAGAGGCATCGGATTATTTAGTAAAGCCATGGCTTATGTTCTGCAAGAAAAAGGCTTGGATACGGTGGAAGCGAATTTGGAGCTTGGATTTGTGGATGATGCACGTAACTATGATGACGCCATTCGAGTGTTAAAAAACCTGCGTTCTAATCCAGTGACTCTTATCACCAACAATCCGAGAAAATTAGAAGCCCTTCAAAACTCAGGTGCCAATGTTGCAGGCAGAGTTCCGTTATGGGGAGATATTTCCGAGTTTAATGAAAAATATTTAAAAACTAAAGTCGTACGTTCCGGTCATTTAAAAGATATTAAAAATGAATGACTGATTTGTATCATATGAAATTGGTTATACCCCTGAATAGGTTTATACGAATCCGAATTGTTGGAATAACCAGGGGAACCACAAGAATTGTTGAATGTATCATTTGTCATGGAAATCAAATGTGTAAAAGAATATTTGATAAAAAGTAAGAAAAGATTTTCGATTCGACCAAACTAGTTGTTGAAGAAGGAATTAATTCCATAAAGACATATCTAATACAGAGTTCCTCACAATGTCATTCAATTCAATCGCAGATTTTTGGATGAATTATAAAAAAAGAGGGCATATCCCTCCTCTTTTTATATCATATTTATTTGTTGTTATATACCCTATGTCCAAATAGCTACAAGGTTGATGACCTTACCTTCCTTATTTGCTTATGCTGCTTAGGAATGGGAATCATCCCTATAACAATTGTGGTGGTCCTGCCAAATCGCAGTGATTCCTTGTCATTATTTCTTTATTAAAAATTGGATTGTAGAAATCTTTTAATTGAAGAGGAGCTTGAGTTAAATTAATAAAGAAATCCTTAATGTTTTTCCTAACTCTTCTCTGTTAATTTTGGACTTTTCCATTAATGACAACACGCTTCCCATTTGTAGGTTGCTTTATCACCCTTCCATCCTTGATGTATACAGTGTAAGTATTATTGACTTTAGCATCTAATTTTGCTAGGTCTCCCATTCCTGCTATGATATTTTTGACAGCTTCCTTCTTCAGATTATTCATAAATTGCTTTTTCCATTGTTCCCGTTTGTTTTTTTGTTTATTTTCATCAACCATCAGGATCCCATCCTTCTTGTTTGATTTATGCCTTCTCAGATATTAGTGTATTATTTTTTTATCATCTTGTTACACATATGCTTTTCATTATTGTGTTCTTTTTATAACATAAAATGAATCACCCTTGTGATAACAAGAAAAGAAAATACATAAAAACAGGATGCAACGGAAAGTTGCACCCTGTCTGAAAAAGGGGTTTGCTTCATTTCGAATCAGCATAAATTCTCTGCGATAAACACCTCATCTACATTAGAGTAAATACTGGTATCTACTAGAGTTTACCATCCAAAGCAACCATCCCCTATATCTTAAAAGTATTATCAACTTTCAAAGCATAAATGACAATTATTGAATGAGTTTTCTGCTTTTACGTGCAAGAGAACCATCTCCTTGCTCGAATCGATTTTTTAATGAAGCTTCCAGTAGTTAAGTTAAACGTCTTTAACCGACACCTCATTTACTATATGATGTGAATCATACGTAATCACTAGCCCCTTCTTCTTTATTTATAATGACCATCAGCGGGCAAAATATACTTGGTTGTTAATGAATATCGAGAATTGTTTAAAATCAGGTTATCTCTATATGAATGAAACTTGGTAAATGAACTCATTAGTACTAATTCAATCGATTTTCAGCAAATAAAAAAGGCTGCACCGTCTACACAAATCGAAAAGGAATAAATTATTTTTCACTGCGATTATTTAGGAACTTTTGTAGATGAATAAAAGCCTATAGTGATTCATTAGTTAAGGGTATTTTTATTGGTTCCATTATTTACGGAATGGAATGGGTCTTCTTGGGTATTGTCTTTATTATCAGTTACAGAAGTTTATTTTCATGGTATTTAATTAAAATCCTTCGTAATTTCTATAAATGGCATAAAAAAACTAACGAACCTTTTTAATTAAGTAGCGGAATTAAGCTAAAGGACACAGATAAAATCTACACTAAGCTCGACGCTCGACCGTGGAAAGGGCGGGAAAAGAGCAAAAATAAAAAGGCCGCCAGTCAGTTAGTTTTCACTGACTTTCTGGACAACCCCTTGCATTCTTATTTCATAATTAATAAAGAAACGACAAAGCGAATAACCTCGCTCTGTCCATACCTCAATTATGAAGACTTCATTTGGATTATTGCTATGGTTATTACCATATTGTTGCCAAACGTGATCGGAAAACATTGGCGTATTCCACTTGATTTGTGATTCCAAATTGGGGAATATATTAGCAACCCACGCCAAAATTTCCTCTGTTCGTTCGCAGTGCTCGGGGTTATCGATACCCGCTAAATATTTCGCAAAAACTTCCATGTTGTTCCCTCCTAAAATAAAAATTAGGTCGTTCAGAGAAATTCCTCAAACCATTCGTTTGTAACTTTTTAAACTTCTACAAATAATACACAAACTCCTTCTTCCATAAAACTTCCTTTTACTCGAATAAGAAAAAGCGATCCTTCATTATTGGGAATCGCACCCGTTAGACATAACAATTCATATTAAATACAGCTTTGTAAATCCATTACAATAAACATAAGAAGGCAACTCCCATAAGGGTTAGTTGCCTTCTTTTAAAATGAGCTGCGAGACACATTCAACATGTGTGGACTGCTGATTGTAGAAAAAATAATAAAGTGATGATGTAGCTTTGTTCACCTTACTATAAGCGTATTTTTACGCTTTTGAAATGGCATTTTTTAGATTATCAACCTCTCAAGGAAGATGTAACGGAACTAAAAGTAATGGTACACCTTAATTGATAAATTGTCCGTGAAAAATCGAGTAGGAGGAGGCGCCTAGCCTCCCGGCGGTTCAGTTTAAGTCTGACGTAGTTTTGTATATCGTTCATATAGATTTACTAACCCTTGGTGGTGCCAATAAACATTATTAAGGGTTTTGTCTAGAATAGGACTATGCGCTATGCGCCAATAACCCTTTCTGCTATTTCCCCATTCATACGCTTTTCCAAATGGGGCGCCTAATCCTTTGAGTTTCCTCACTCTCGTTCTTGGCAATTTCCATTGCTTCCATAGGCACATCCTGAGTCTTCTTCGAATCCATGAATCTAAATTCTTCAAAACGTTCGGAGTATCAATGAGGGCGAAATAACCCATCCAACCTCTAAGGTATTGCTTTAACTTATTTATTCGGAGTTTCATGGGTTTCGGTAATTTTCTCGAGGTCATTTCCCTGATTCGTTTCTTTACTCTCTTCACCGTTTGTTTAGCCAGTAGAACCTTCGGGTTCTTCTTTGACTTCGTGAAACTAAAACCGAGAAACGTTCTGTTCCAAGGGCGATCATACTTCGACTTCTCGTAGTTGACCTTTAGCTTCAGTTTATTTTCAATGAAGCTTGAGATATTTCCCATTGCACGTTTGGCGGCTTTTCGTGTCTTCACAAAGATAGTACTGTCATCCGCATACCTTACGAATCGAAGATTGCGTTTCTCTAGTTCTTTATCTAAATCGTCTAACATGATATTAGATAATAAAGGACTTAACGGACCTCCTTGCGGAGTTCCCTCCTCACTTTTATGAAAAAGTCCGCCTATCATAATGCCTGCTTGAAGGAATCTACGAATCAGTTTGAGAACTCGTTTATCTTCAATTTTCCGCTCTAACATTCCCATGAGCTTGTCATGATTCACTTTATCGAAGAACTTCTCCAAGTCCATATCCACTACCCATGTATAACCTTCGGTTATATAGGACTTTGCCTTTCGAACCGCCTGGTGCCCTTGTTTGTTAGGGCGAAAACCATAGCTATTCTCCGAAAAGGTTGAGTCATATATCCTGGTTAATATTTGGGCAATGGCTTGTTGAATGAAACGGTCTAGAACGGTTGGAATACCCAATAGCCGAACTCCGCCGTTTGGTTTCGGGATTTCGATACGACGGACGGGCTTCGGTTGATAGGTACCCTGTAAAAGGGCAGTTTTCATGTTGTACCATTCGGTTGCGAGGTGCGGTCTCAGGTTTTGAACCGGCATTCCATCTACACCATGGCTTCCCTTATTTCTTTCTACACGCTTCAATGCCTGTATTAAGTTTTCCCTCTCTAGTATCTGTTCCATTAACATCGTTGATATCCTTTCTACGTGGATAAATGGTCTATTTGTGCCTTTATCTGCTCCACCCTTTTGAAGTTCCCCGTGTATTCACCACATCTTCCTTCAAATAAGTTCCGTTAGGAATTGTTTGCTTCTTCGCAGATAACGAACGCCTAGTATTCATCCTCCTTAATCTGTTCGGTCCTTCCTTATCTTCTCGAGTAGACAAGTACTATGACCTCTGCTGACTTCTGATGATTCAGCTGTCCATCACTGGACAGGTTACCAAGTGTACTTGGCTGTCATCAGACCTCCCCGGGTAAGAGTGCAATCTTTCCCTCCATCTATCTGCTTCATTTACTCTGTACCACCTTCGGCAGTAAGGACTTTGTTTTGTTTCGCAAACTCATCCAATGATACCTAGCCTTATATGAAGTTCGTGTTCCTCAGACCGAAGGTTTGCCGCTTGCTTCCTTCAGATTCCACGTCACCGTGGACACCCTTGCATTAAGCTAACCACTACTACTGCCTTCATGGTTCGGGACTTTCACCCTATAGATTGCACCCATGCCGGGCGCACGAAAAGGAGCTGCTGATCAGCTCCTGGTAATGAAGTAAAGCACCTGTTAGTTTAACAAGAAAATATAATTAACTCTTGTACAAAGATATCCGTTAATATCTGCTATTTATGTACAGTGAAATAATTATGTACACACAATCAATTAGACGAAAACAAATGTTATATAAGCATATGGATATAATTTCAAATAATGTACATGAACATTTATGGAGATACCTTGAGCTCGGTTATAAAATCATCATCCTCAAAGGGTTGCTCTGTTTTGTGCAAAAGCATTGGAGAAATAAACAAAGTTATCACCTCAAGATAATTGTAGCACTAATATTACAATATTCTCTGAGGTAGATAATGTAAAAGCTAAAGAAAACCTCACTGAGACGTATCAGTACTATGCCTAACATCTACCTATTCCGCACCCTTGTAAAAAAACACCCTCGAAAGGATGCTTTAGCAATTCATTATTTTAAACAAGTAGATGTTTCAGTATTAGTTATATCTTCACTTTATTACATCTACAGCTACAAGATCCTCAAACTTCACCCTAATAATATGCCCCTTATCTTTCTCCAACTCTAAATGAATCAGCTTTGTCAACGGATCTAATCTGTGTATTATTCCCGTATATTCCCAATCAAAACCATCTTCAAAAACAGTAAACTTTACAGTTGAACTAAACTCCATAGCAGTGTGTATCTTGTTCTCAAACTCCTCTAACTGGTATTCATCTAATATTGGCTTTACTTGACGATAATAATCCTTATTTAAGTCTTTAAGCAGTTTAACGTGTTCGGGCAGAAACATCGACGATTGCCACTTTATGTTTCCACGATCTTTAAGCGTCATAAGAACATCTCCATTCATCCTATAACTCATATTATAGAACATAAGTTCTTATTTATGTATAAAAAAAGAAGAGAAAAATTTCCCTTCTTCAAAGTACTCCAGAATTATTATTTTTTAAGACAACAATTCACTGACTTAATAATTGCAACTACTGATAAAACAATTAGAAAGTAACCTATTATAAATTATAAGGGACAACTAATTCTTTTTTTCGATACCTTCTGGAAGGATTACCGAGGAACATTGAACTGGTGTCGTCTAATCTACTTATTATATGACTTTATTGTCACTTTACAATTTAACCTATAATTAGTATTATACGAATACTACCATTGTACATTTAAAAGTCGATCCTTGTTGGCTGAAAACTCCGGATAAAGATCGACTTTTAAGGTATTATTTAATTCTTATAAAATATCATCAGGGATTAAAATGATCGTGGTAATCCTAAAACATGTTGGCCAACATAACTCAATACAAGATTATTAGTAACTGGGGCCACAATAAACAATCGTGCTTCACGAAACTTTCTTTCAATATTATATTCAGTAGCAAAACCGTAGCCACCATATGTAGTCATAGCAGCATTAGCAGCCTTCCAAGTAGCTTCTGTTGCCAAATACTTCGACATATTAGCTTCTGCTCCACAGTTTTCACCTTTGTCGAACATTTCCGCTGCTTTATCTCTCATTAATTGAGCTGCTTGAATCTCCATATAGGACTGGGAAATTGGAAACTGAACTCCTTGATTTTGTCCGATTTGGCGGTCAAATACTACTCTCTCATTTGCGTATTGAACAGATTTATCAATGAAATATAATCCATCGCCAATGCTTTCAGCGGCAATAAGAATTCGTTCTGCATTCATTCCACTAAGTACATAACGAAATCCTTTTCCTTCTTCACCTATTAAATTTTCTTCTGGTATTTCTACATTCTCAAAGAATACTTCTGTTGTGTGATGGTTAATCATTGTGTCTATTGGCCGAATTGTAATATTATCTTTTTGGTCTTTCATATCAAGCAAGAATAAACTTAACCCATCGGTCTTTTTGGCAACCTGTTCCTTAGGTGTGGTTCTTGCTAAAAGTAACATCAAATCTGAATGTTCTGTACGTGAAATCCAAATTTTTTGTCCATTTACAATATATCGATTACCTTTCTTTACCGCTGTAGTCGTGATGCTTGTTGTATCACTACCAGCTGTAGGTTCGGTAATTCCAAATGCTTGAAGGCGGAGTTCACCACTGGCGATTTTAGGGAGGAATCTTTGTTTTTGTTCTTGGTTCCCATGACGAAGTACTGCTCCCATTGTATACATTTGCGCATGCCCTGCACCTGCGTTTCCACCAGATCTGTTCACTTCTTCAAGAATTACGCTAGCTTCCTTCATTCCTAAACCTGCACCGCCATATTCTTCAGGAATAAGAACTGATAACCATCCCTCTTGTGTTAGGGTTTTAATGAATTCTTCTGGATACGCTTTCTTTTCATCTAATTCCTTCCAATATGTTTCAGGGAACTTCGCACAAAGGGATCGAACACTTTTCCGAATTATATCAAGGTCTGTTACTGTACTTGTAGTCATTTTAATTCCTCCTAGTCATCTATAAAATTTTCATTTTGAGAACGATTTCCGATTATTATTTACCTTGCCAAACTGGCTCTCTTTTGTCATTGAATGCCTGGATTCCTTCTAATCTATCTTCAGAATCTGCACATTTATAATAAGCTTGAAGTTCGATCTTTAAAGCGGTGGTTAAATCTACTTGAGAGCCAGCATTCACAGCCATTTTAATCTGTTGAAGAGAAATAGGAGCATTTTTCGCGATATTTTTTACAAATGAAAGCGCTTCCTCTAGATTGTTATCAGTACTGATTACTTTATTAATTAACCCTATCTTCTCAGCTTCTGAGGCAGATATTTGTTTACCACTAAATAGTAATTCTTTCGCTAAACCAGTAGGCACCAATCGTGTTAATAGTTGTGTGCCTCCTATCCCTGGCAAAATTCCAATCTTTACTTCTGGAAAACCTAACTTTACATTAGAGGCAGCAATTCTCATGTCACAACTTAACGCTATTTCAAAGCCGCCACCAAGTGCGTAACCATTGAGTAAAGCTAGCACTGGAAAGGGAAATTCACGAATTAATAATGTTACTTCCTCAAAAATATCATGTTGATTTTTCCAATCTTCTTTTGTCATTCCATTTCTTTCCTTTAGATCAGCCCCGACACAGAAAGCTTTTTCTCCTGAACCTGTTAGTAGTAAAACCCTGCAATCACTTTGTTTTTTCAGCATTTTCAAGCATTCAATCAGATCATTGCCCATTTGTGTATTTAGAGCATTCATAGAATCAGGCCGATCTAAAGTTATGATATATACACCTTGAAGACGATCACTTTTTTCTAAAATGATGGTTTCCCATTGTTTCATATCTTCCAGCTCCTTGTACTATCATTTTTTCGCAGTAATATTGTTTACTAAATCGCTGGAACAGGATATAGTCTGGAACTCTTTCCAGATTTGAGAATTTGTCCAGGCAGCTCATGATCTAATATGCTTCGTAACATCTTGGAAGCTTCCAATAAGTCATCTAAGGAAATATCTGTTTTCAACTGCATCTCTTCTAACATATGAACTACATCTTCTGTGCAAATATTTCCTGTTGCTCCTGGTGCAAACGGACAACCTCCCAGGCCACCCAGTGATGCATCGAAACTACTAATACCCGCCTGGATCCCTCCTAATACGTTTGCCAAACCCATTCCTCTTGTGTTATGAAAATGTAAATTAAAAGGTTGGTTTGGCCATTTTTCCAACACATTTTTAGAAAGATCATAGACCTGTTTTGGGTTTGCCATACCCGTTGTATCTGCTAAAGTAATTACATTCACTCCAGCTTGGATCACGCTCTCGATAATTGAAAAGATGACTTCTTCGTGAATGTCCCCTTCAAATGGGCAACCGAATGTAGTAGCTATAGAACAATCAAGCAATATCTCCTTCTCTTCACAATATTCCTTTATTCTTAAAAATTCTTCTAATGATTGTCTTTTAGTTTTTCTTACATTTTGAAGATTATGAGTATTGCTAGCCGAAAGAACTGTATTCACCCGTTGAACTCCTACTTCTGCTGCAAGAATTACCCCTTTTAAATTAGGAATTAGCGCAATAAAGTCAATATCTTGATGCTTTTCAGATATCAATTCATATAGTTCTCTGGAATTTTTCATTTGAGGTACAAGCTTTGGATGAACAAATGAACCAAATTCAATAGTCTTAACATTTGCATCAATAAGAGCATCTACTAATTTGATTTTTTGTTCGACCGATAATATCCGATCTTCTAATTGAAGCCCATCTCTCAAACCCACTTCATTTATTTGAATACAACCTTGTAGTTTCAACAGCGTATCACTCCTTTTTATTATTTTATATAATAATAGGATACTGGATCCAATTTAATTTGTCTACATATTCGAAATATTTTAACAATTTATTTTGAGTTTTAATTTAACTACTGTGATTTCCCTTTTTCAATCTCTTTTATTTACTGAGTTTAAGCTGTATTTGTATTACCTCACTTGCAATTAACATCTTTTTACTTAAAGTGCGCAAAAAAACCTTATCTTTTGATAAGGTTTAGTCAAGAGAATAAAGGTATACTGTCTTTGAGTTCTATTTTACCTTTTCTTTCTATTCTCCTGCATATTTTTAACCAGTAAATTACCGGTTCGTTTAATATGATTCGACACAAGAACTCCTGCATGTTCTGCGTCATTTCTTTTGATTGCTTCTAAAATCTGTTCATGTTCTTTATTTGATTGATCTATTTGCCCTGACAGCATGGTAGGTGTTTGTTGGGGAAATCCATTCCATAGCTTTTCAATCACACCAATCAATCTTTTCCAGTTACAGTGCTTCATTAATATGGAATGAAATTCTATATTTGCTTTTACAAAGTCTTCTTCCTCATTATTGTTTTTCATTTGCATAGTCAACTTTTCCAATTCGATAATCTCTTCTTCACTTAGCTTATTTGCACTTATACTTACAGCTAACCCTTCAAGCCTTGACCTCATTTCATATATTTCTTCTACATCTTCCACATTCATGGATTTCACGATTGCACCTTTGTGAGGTTCAAGTTGAATTAATCCCTCTGCTTCTAACAATCGTAAAGCTTCTCGTACAGGCATTCTACTTACTCCTAAAGAATTAGCTAGCTCTTCTTGAACTAATCTTTCCCCGGGCTCAAAATTACCATTTAATATCTCTTGTCGTATTACATTCGTTACTTTTAAATGAAGAGTATCACGATCTTCCAATTTTAAATTCAAGTTTTTCTTCAATTATATCAATCCATTCTCGGTGAAATTATCTTATATTTAGAATATCATTACCCTTAGTAATTAACGATATAAATTTTCATTATCTTACAAAGTATACGGTAAAAAACCTACCATAAACAAAGGGATGATAGGTTTTATCAGTTTACTTTAATTCTGTAAAACATCTGTCTTTTTACTTTGTTGAAGTTTTTCTGTGTCAATTCCAAATTCTTTTAAAACTGATTCTGTATGTTCTCCTACTTCCGGTATAGGATTCATAATTACATCTAAATCTTCAAACGTTACGGGTGGCAATAATGCTTTTAAAGTTCCAACCGGTGAATGAACCTCCCTCCAACGATTCCGTTCCCTTAACTGAGGATGGTTAACCAGATCATTTACAGTATTTAGACGTGCATTTGCAATTTTTGCTTTCTCAAGAAGATCAATAACTTGATCTGCATTTAATTTATGGAAAGCAGAATCAATAATCGGTTTCAGTATATCCCTGTTAGAAACACGCTTCGAATTACTAATGAATTGACTATCAATGGCCAAATCAGGGCTTTCTAAAACTTTTTCGCAGAAATAAGCCCACTCTCTTTCATTTTGTATTCCCATAAAAACAAGCTTGTTATCTCCTGTTTTAAAAGGACCATACGGATAAATAGTAGCATGGCTTGAACCAGTCCGTTTTGGATCTGTCCCCCCATATTCAGAATAATAAATCGGATAACCCATCCATTCCGCAAGAGCCTCAAGCATAGACACTTCAATGACTGTACCCTTACCTGTTTTATGACGGGCAAGAAGCGCCGTTAAAATACCAGTATACGCATACATGCCTGCAGCTATATCTGCGATCGATATTCCAGATTTTGAGGGATTGTCATCGGTTCCCGTAATTGAAACTAAACCTGCCTCACATTGAATGAGTAAGTCATAGGCTTTTTTGTCCCGATAAGATCCATTCGATCCATATCCTGATATTCCACAAATAATGAGTTGAGGGTATTTTTCCTTGAGGATAGATGGGCTGAAACCCAGTCTATCAACTGCCCCTGGTGCTAAATTTTGTACAAAAACATCAGCTTGTGACAGAATTTTATCCAATATGATGGTTGATTCTTCTTGTTTTAAATCAAGACACACGGATTCCTTGGAACGATTTAACCAAACGAAATGGCTGGACATGCCGTGAACAGTTGTATCATAGTTTCGAGCAAAATCTCCTGTATTTGGCCTTTCAATTTTAATAACGCGCGCTCCTAAATCAGCTAATTGTCTGGTAGCAAAGGGGGCTGCTACTGCCTGCTCTAAGCTTACTACAGTTATACCTTCTAACGGCAACATAGAAATCCTCCTTATGTTTTAATATAAGAACCCTAAATATCATCCTAGATAATACGAAATTCTTCAGCGCTTTGTTTATACCAATCATTACCGAACGAATCATTTATGACAATAACCGGAAAATCTTCTATAACCATTTTACGAATGGCTTCGGTTCCTAAGTCTTCATAGGCGATTACTTCTACTTCTTTTATCGTACGCGCTAATAAAGCTCCAGAACCCCCTATAGCACCCAGATAAAGTGCCTGGTTACTTCTTATCGAATCAATAACATCCTGGCTTCGATATCCTTTACCAATCATCCCTTTTAAGCCTAGTTCCAACAGTGCTGGTGTATACTTATCCATCCTGCCGCTTGTAGTCGGTCCTGCAGAGCCTATGATTTGTCCTGTCTTGGCTGGAGTTGGACCGACATAATAAATGACTTCTCCATCCATATTAAAAGGAAGCTCTTCACCCTTTTCCAGGGATTCTGCCATTCGTTTGTGCGCAGCATCCCTTGCTGCGTAAACAGTTCCGCTTATTAACAACCGGTCTCCCGCTTTTAATGATTGAACAGTTTCTATATCAAAGGGAACAGTTACTCTTTTAACAGTCAAAATAAACACCTCATTTAAAGAGTGATTTCTTTATGTCGGCTTGCATGGCAGTTTAAGTTAATCGCTACTGGTAATGCGGCGATGTGGCAAGGAGCAATTTCAATCTTCACATCAAGTGCCGTTGTACTCCCCCCCATCCCTTGAGGACCGATACCCAGTTTGTTGATTTCCTCCATTAACTCCGCTTCGAGTACCGCTATTTCTTCAAGATGGCTTCGTACCCCGATTGGCCTGAACAAAGACTTTTTAGCCAAATAGGCGCATTTTTCAAAGTTCCCGCCGATTCCTACTCCTACTACAAGTGGGGGACACGCGTTGGGCCCTGCTGTTCGCACGGTTTCAAGGATAAAATTCTTTATTCCTTGAAGACCGTCCGAAGGCTTTAACATTTTAAGCGTGCTCATGTTTTCGCTTCCTCCACCTTTAGCTGACATGTGGATGATTAACTGATCTCCTGGTACAATTTCAACATGAATGATGGAAGGGGTATTATACCCAAGGCTTTTTTTTCGTGTAATTGGATGATCAACAATTGAGTGTCTTAAATAGCCTTCCTCATACCCTTTTTTGACTCCTTCATTGATTGCTTCATTTAAATTGCCTCCATCAATATGGCAATCTTGTCCTAATTCCACAATAAAAACAGAAACTCCTGTATCCTGACACATCGGAACTCGTTCTGTCGTTGCAATATTCGCATTCTCTATCAATTGGCCAAGAATATCTTTTCCTATTTCTGATGCTTCGTTTTTCATAGCAGTTTTAAATGCATGTACTACATCTTCTCCAAGGTCATAATTTGCTTCCTGGCAAATGACCGAAACCTTTTGAACAATATCTTTATAATGGATGGTTCTCAATCTATTAACCTCCCTTTAATAAATGGGTTGGCCTCATTACAAAAAAAGTTCCTAGCGCAGCAGCAATAACATCATTTTGTTCATCTAAAATCATACATTGTCCAACAACCGTACTTTTCCCCTGATGTAGAATAATGGGTTCTGCATAAAGTTTTCGGCCTTTTCCTTGCTTCATGTAATTGACCTTCAACTCAATGGTCAGAACTTTACTCTCGTCACCAACGTCTGAAATAATTTTATAACCAAGAGCGACATCGGCGAGAGTATATACAGCCCCACCTTGCGCTACTCCATATTTATTAGCATTTTGCATACCAAGATCCATCGAAATCCTATCTATTTCTGTTAGATTTATTCCCAGAAAGCTTCCTAAGTAATGTAAACCCCCTCTTTCTGGACTTTTCATCGTATGAATCATATGCTGTATATGTTTTAGCTCTTTCACGGTACAATTCTCTATACGCGCATTGATTTCTTGTTTTAATTTTTGTCCATCCATGATTTAAATGCCTCTTTGTATTATTTTTTAGTTGTAGGCCTCTGATCATCTACATCAGTTCTATTTTCACATCATACCTCCTTAAACATGGTTTAATAGATTTTAAATAAAGTGGTTCATAACTAAATTGCGGTACAGTGATGTATGCTTAGCAATAGTTACTTTCAACCAAATTTCATCAATGTTCTTCATAGCGTTCCGGAAATTTCCACTTAAATTGACCGTCTTATTATCCACCATCCCATTAACTCGATTCCAATGGAACCGCCATTTCTTGGTCATTAATGCTGGTGCAATTTCTCTTGCCCCCATGGTTCATCCCCCATTTGTTTCTCAAAAAAATCACTAACGACATGGAATGTCTCCAGATTCATTATCCGCTCAATATACATCTTGGTTTCATTTACATCGAATTCACTGGTAAGCTGTTCAAATTTTGCAATCAAATCTTGAGATGTAACAGCATTTTCAGGGTCCCCTTTGGGATAATTTGTTTGTTTGCTAAGGATTTTTCCGTTCGTTAATTCAATCTCTACCACAGCTCCCCATTTATCGGGATACGCCCTATTTACTTCTGGATCTACTGATACAGCTATTAGTGACATCGTTTTACGAATCGTTTCATCCCATAATGTATCTTCGTTATAATCATATAAACTGGCTGATTCGTTAATTAATCCCAGTGCTACGCAAAATTGAAGACTAAATTTGGCTGCATACACGGATTGAGGATCTGAATTATCCGTAATATCTAATGCGACTTGATAGGTTTTAACATTTATTTTAGAGACTTGGCTTAATTGAATTGGGTTTTCTTTCACTAGAGCAATAATCATATCTATGGCAGGATGGGTATGCCGACAAGATGCATGAATTTTAAAGGAATTTTCAATAATTTTATAGCTCTTTCCCAGCCCCTGAGTAATTTTCGATTCATCATATTCATCGGACATTGCTTTGAAGAATCCCCGTTTTCCTTCAAGAATTTTACTTGCTGATGTAAATCCTTTTTCCGCTAAAAGGGCAGAAATTAATCCATTTGAAGCGGCCTTTGCTGGATGAAGTTGTTTAGACATCGCCCCGTCCTCAATAAACTCCCATAAACCAGCCGCTTGTGTGCCTGCGCTTCCAAGAGCTGATGCAATTTGAGCCTCATTCAACCCCAATAGCTTAGCCGCAGCAGCTGCCGCACCAAAGGTTCCGCAAGTGGCTGTATTATGCCAGTAGTAATAATGAGAAGGTGAAACAGCCTCTCCAATTCTGAAACAGATTTCATAACCTACTACCACAGCTTCAATTAATTCCTTTCCGCTACAATTTTTTGCTTCTGCTATACTTAACGCGGCCGGTATCACGACAGTGCCAGCATGTAAAATAGAACCCTTATGAACGTCATCAAGTTCAACAATATGGCTTGCTGCCCCGTTTAGAAGCGCAGCGTTTACAGCCGAGGTTTTAATGCCTGTAATCGTTGTTGATTGAGGGTTTCCTCCAGTTTCCTCGACGAACTGGTTAATCATTTGAATAGGGGCCTTATCTTTTCCCGCAAGTGCAGTCCCGAGCCAATCAAGAATACAAAGCTTCGTAAATTCAATCACTTCATCTGGGATATTTTCATACTTTGTTTCAGAAATAAAACCTGCAAGTGTCTGGCTATGTGTCATTAAGAAACCCTCATTTCTCCTAAAATTTTTTAGTATATAAGTAGAAGTAAGTAAGAAATCTTCCTTGGATATTGGATCCAATTTTTTTATAAAAAAACAGTCACTTTAATGCTGTTTAAAACAGTATTCATTTATAGGATACAGGATCTAAAAAAAGAAGTCTATATATTTTAATAAATTTGAATATTTAAATTATATAACAGATCTCTTTATGTGTACATTGAAATTCCGCTCTTCTAATTCTTTCAAATGTGAAAGTTTTATAGTAACTATTTATAATAATCCCACCCAGTTCCACCAAGTAACAGCAGTTACGAGTGTTATGATGCTCATCCAAATTGTTAATTTTACTCCTGGTATAAAAAACTCCTTTTGTTGAATTCTCCCCGAACTATGGACAATTATATTTGGAGTAGCTTCAACAACCAAAATATATCCGTGCAAGCATGCTAGTGAGGCTGTCAAACAAATAAGAACAGCATCTGCTCCGGCTTGAGTCGCTAACCCTATAAAAATTGGGATCAAAGTTACTACTGCCGTAGAGACGTTTGCTACGGCAATGTGTAGTATTTGAGTAAGAACTAAGATGGTAATCACCGCCAATACAGGAGAACGCAGGAGGTCAATAATCCACTCTGTACTTAAACTTTTACCGACAAGAGTAGCAGCTCCGGATTTATTAAAGGCATAACCAAGTGATAACGTTACCCCCATTAAGAGAACCGTATCAAAATTAATTTTGATTATATGATCCCACTTTGTACACCCAATACCTGGAAGTGTCATTAATACGACCCCTATAAGCGCTGGGACACTAGGATGTAGACCATGCCAGGGCTCTGTAAACCAAAGTGCCACAATTAATAGTAATATACCAATACATCTTTTTTCCTCGTTGTTTACTTTACCAAGGTCAGCAAGTTTATTTTCTATTTCCTTTTTTACATGGGGAAAGTTTTTTTCTTCATCTGTTAATGGGAAACTTTTTAATAATACATACCAAGCTATAGGAATAAGGGCAATCCATATAGGAAACGTGTAAAAAAACCATTGAAGATAGGTAATCTTTATTTCGAGAAATTCTTTTAATAACTCAACGGTCAATATATTTCCAATAGCTGCTGTCATGACAGCTGTTCCACTAATAGTGGAACCGAACGCGACACCCAGCAAGATCAGTTTTGTAAGGTTACCTTTTCCTCGTTCTCCAATCGTATCAAGTGACATTAATGCAACAGGAAGGAGCAAAGCGGTTCTAACAGCGGCAGCTGGTATAAAAAACGATTGAATTTGCGGTATGACTAGAATGCTTGCTAATAGGCCCTTAGCTGTACCACCCCATTTTGCCAAAAATATATAGGCAATTCTTTCGGCAAGAGGAGTATCATTGACAGCCCGTGCCAACATCATTCCACCGATAATAAGAAAAATAGCGGGGGAGGCAAAGCCACTGTAAACCACTTCTGTAGAAACCACACCGAACACGAGCATAAAAACCAGTAAGATTAGTGCTGTTAACCCAATTGGTATAGGTTCAAACGTCCAATAAAATACACTAAGTGCAAGAAAGGCTAACATGATTCTTGCTGACTCTGTATACTCCTGCGGAAGAATAACGTAGACAACAATCATAATAATCAGACCTAAAGTGAGAGTAAGCACTTTAGGAATTTTAATAGACAAAGACTGTGACGGTTTCGCCGAAATTTTCATTTTTGGTGAATTCATATCCTCTCACCTCTCCTTCCTTTCAAAATTTGAGCTTTCGGATTTAACTTTTACCTAACGATACATAGAAAAAGAAAGGATATGTATACCCATATCCCCTTCACGTATTCGAAAAAATATACTATTTAACTAATCCTTTTTCCTTTGCAATTTTCGTATAATCTTTTGTTTCTTCTTTTACTGATTTGGTAAAATCAGCAGCATTTGCATAATTAGGGCGAACATTAATGCTGTCTAATTTTTTGAGAAATTTAGGGTCTTTTATCATTTTGTTAATTGTAGATTCCCACTTTTTCACTACATAATCAGGAGTTCCAGAAGGTGCGGTTACGCCGTACCATAACGTAACATCTATATTATTAACACCTTGTTCTTTCATGGTAGGAACATCAGGGAAGAACGGGCTTCTCTCAGGTGCTTCAATACCTAATATTTTCAACTTGCCTGCTTTCGTTAAATTGGATACCTCACTTACCCCTTGTACGGCAAGTGTAATATGTCCACCTGCCACCTTTGGAAGTGCGTCACCTGAACCATTGGTCGCAACAAGACTATCTTTTGAGAAATCAGCACCAATACTATCCATCCACTGGATCGTACCGAAAGTCCCTATAGCCGTGGGACCATTGCTAGCAAATGTAAACTTATCTGGATTTTTCTTTACCCACTCATTTAAATCATTTATATTCTGGAAGGGAGAATCTGCACTTACAACATATGCAAGAGGGTCGCCTGTCATTTTGGCTAGAAACTTTTGGTCTTTCATACTAAAAGGTAAATGTGTATTACCTGCGTAAAGTGCTGATACAGCAGAAACACTCTGAACCAATACGGTATGTCCGTCTTTAGAACCTTGCTTAAGAACCTCTTGAGTTCCTGTTGCACCGCCAGCACCTGGTTTATTTATGACTACTACTGACTTACCCCACTCTTCACTTAAATATTCACTCATTGCTCTGGCAGAAAGGTCAGTCCCACCTCCGGCTGCAAATGGTACGATTACCTCAATTTGTTTTGTCGGATATTCAGACACTTTTTTTTGATCGCCTGAAGCCGCATTTGAAGTACAGCCTGATAAAGCGATACTCAATGCCATCACACCAGAAAGTAAACCAAATAATTCTTTTTTCTTCATAATAATTCCCCCCTAATAGTTTATAGCAGAAAAAATTAATTGTTTATTCAGAAATATCAAGATCTGTACCCACCACTTCTTTAACTCGTGTTTTCGTGCGTTTTATTAAAATGATAGAAATAACAAACAACACCAGAGAAGCCAAGAGAATAGTCAATGAAATTGGACGGTCTATAAAAATGGAGAACTCTCCTTTTGACATAGATAATGATTGAACAAAGGATTGTTCTAACATTGGCCCGAGGATAAAGCATAAAATGAGCGGAACTACAGGCCAACGATATTTGTGTAAAAAATATCCTAGCACACCAAATATCAATGCAACGAATACATCGAATAGATTGTTTCGAACCGTGTAGGCACCAATAAAGCTAAGAATCAGAATAATAGGTGCAATCACCCCGTATGGAATTTGAGTCAACTTCGCCCACAAACCAACCAATGGCAAGTTTAACGCTAATAACATGATGTTTCCAATAAACATACTGGCAATAACGGTCCAAACAAAACTACCGCTTTGCTCAAACAGGACTGGTCCAGGCTGAAGACCATAAATCATTAGGCCAGCGAGAAGAATTGCCAAAGGCGGCGAACTCGGAATCCCGAGTGCAAACAATGGAATAAAACCAGCGGAACTTGTTGCGTTGTTTGCTGCTTCTGGTGCTGCAACTCCTTCAATTGCCCCTTTACCAAACTTTTCAGGATTTTTGGACATCTTCTTTTCAATGTCATAGGATAAAAACGTTGTAACTGCAGTTGAGCAACCAGGTAAAATTCCCATTATAAATCCTATGAACCCACCACGGATCATCGCTTTGGAACTCTTCCGTAAATCTGATTTGCTTGGATATACACTTCCAATCTTACCTACAGAAATTGCTGTTTGTTTTTCTTCCATTCCCTTTATAACTTCTGTAATAGCAAACAACCCTATAATAATGCTGATCATGTCAAATCCTGCAGAAAGAGCATCAATACCAAAATCAAATCGAGGTTGTCCTCCTGTAGGACCCATTCCCACCATCGATAGCATATAACCGAAAAGGCCCATAATTAAGCCCTTAATTATTGAATTACCTGCCAAATTAATAATGACAGTTAGAGCTAATATCATCAGGGCGAAGTATTCCGGAGGACCAAATTTCAGCGCTTGATTAGCAAGGATCGGAGCAAAAAATACGAGACCAATTACCCCTAAAACTCCTGCAACAAAAGATGATATCGCTGCGATGCCAAGCGCCGGCCCTCCCCTTCCCTGTTTAGCAAGCGGGTAACCATCTAGACAGGTGGGAACAGATGAAACCTCTCCTGGAATATTAAGCAAAATTGCTGTTGTAGAACCACCATACATGGCACCATAGTAAATGCCAGCCAACATAATGATCCCTTCAACAGGGCCAAGTACAGTTGTTAACGGCAACAAAATGGCAATTGCGGATGTAGGTCCGAGTCCTGGTAACATGCCAACTAATGTTCCTACCAAAACACCTATTACAGCCATCATTAGGTTAATTGGCGTTAAAGCTTCTGTAAAACCGGATATAAGCATACCCACTGCATCCATATCATCACCTCTACTTTATTAAATATTAAAAATTCCAGTTGGGAACGGCATACCGAGCCAAAAAATAAATAGTAAATAAAGAACCAATGTTAACAAAATTCCAAAAATAAGAGATTTGATTATGCTGTAGTTGCCAATAACTTTAAATAAACCTGTGGATACTAACAAGGTAGTAATGGTATAACCTAAAATACCAAGTAAAAACCAATAGATGAATAACAAACATAGTGTGAGAAGCATTCTTCTCATTGTTTTACTGTTGGGGTATTCAGTCTTAAAAATTTCTCCCTTAACAATGAAAATTAATAAACCGAACAAGATCATTAACCCGCCTATAACCCCCGGCATCGTATGGTCTCCTATTAACGGACCCGTCCGCATTGGGTACAAACGCACAGCTTCCGATAGCGCGATTCCACCAACAATAATACATATAATTCCTCCGATACGGTCGGCCAGCATATTTCTTGCTAACATACTTTCCCTCCCTTTATCAAACATTAAATAGATAGTTTTTACTATATTGTCCTTTTAATTTGTCTAATTGGATTCTGTATCCAATGATAATGCAAACTAATTTATTAATATTTTGTTTATTTGATATTCACTTATATTTCTTCTAATGAAATGAATGCGCTTTCAAAATTCATTCAAAATAAGCATTTTTTAAACTTTTCTATCAACTCCTTTATATAAAAGAACATTGATATTTTTATAAGCTGGCATATTGCAAAATTGTCTTTGCTTTTTTATAAACAGGATAGTCCACAAATTTTGTTCCAATTGAAATGGATGCACTCCCTTTTTGTTCAGCCAGTTCAAAAGCATTCACAATATACATTGCCTCTTCAACCTCTTTCTGGCTTGGTGTAAGAACATGATGAATGGGCTCCAATTGTTTTGGATGAATAGCTAATTTTGACCTAAATCCTAGCTTCCTTGATCTCAATGTCTCACTATTCAATCCTTGATCATTCCCAAGGTCTGGATAAGCTGAGTCCACCGGACTCCCAACACCTGCCGCCTTTGAAGCATTTACGATCTGTGACCTAGCATACAGTAGTTCATCTCCATGATCTGTTAACTGACAATCTATATCGAGGGAATAATCAAGAGAACCAAAGACTAGGCGTGAAATAAGGTAATGTGAAGTTGCAATATTATAAGCAAAATGTACCCCTCTTGCCGTTTCAATTAGAGGCAGAACCTCGAAATGTTTGCTTTTTTTATTTTTCTTATCGAAGTGTTCAAGTGCTGCATTGCAAATTATCTTCATGTTACCAGCACTTTCCGCCTTTGGTACGATTATTCCTTTTGAACCAGCATCTACAGCGGCCTCTAAATCTTCTCTCCATAGCGGGGTGGTAATCTCATTGATCCTTATATAAACATCCTTTTGAGAACGGCTGTTTTGCAGAGCAACTACTGCCATTTCCCTTGCTGTCTTCTTTTCATTAATGGCTACTGCATCTTCTAAATCAAGAATGACACAATCAGCTTCACTGCTAAGAGCTTTCTCAATCATTCTTGAATTGGCAGGAACGAACAAATAGGACCGTTTTATATTCAACTATAAGCCTCCTTTTAGGATATTGGATCCAAAAAAATAAAAAAAGAAATGACCTGCTATCCACTTCTTGAGAGGATCAGGCTAACTATCAATATTTTTATGTAGATTAGATCCAATTTTTTCTTTCTAATTTATAATATACAAGAATTTTATCCATAAATAAACAAAAATTTCAAAATATTATAATTATTTTTAAAAACTTTATCTATTCTTAAAGAAAGTGAAAACACTCTTTTGATAAACCGTTTCAATGCCCACATTAGCAGGTTTTTGAAAAGTTGGTATAAGTGAATAAACGTTCTTGAAAACATTTTAAAAAGATAAACCTGACAAATTTTTTGTTGTAAATTAAAGTCATATATAAAATTGTTCATGGATTAAAAAAAAATAGGATAGAAATTGATATGAGGAATGGTGGGTTCGATTCATAAGGTAATAAACTTAACGTAGACATAGTACAGAAAATCCCCTCCGATCTAACTGTGAAATTGAGAAACGAGAAAAACCAATTCTATCTGCTGAATAATGAAGAACGGAGGGTTCCAGTATATATATAATTTGCCAAAATCCAATAGTAATAAACTAATTTAAACGGATATTCCCTTACATTCTGTGCTTAGGTATGATTATTATGCTGCAACTCATCAACCTCTTGTAAACTGAAATTTGAAATTCTCTCCAAAAATTTAATAACCTCCGTATGATCCTGATTTTTTTCTCCTGTTCTACTTGCTGCTTCATAAATTTGTTCAACTATCGCAGCTAACAAAACTGGTATTTTAGTATCCTTTGCAATTGAAGATACCATTTTTACATCTTTTAGAAGTAAATCAAGTGAGAAACCCGAATCAAAACTACGCGGTAATATAAACGCTGGGTATTTATAATGTGTCGAAAAACTTTGACCAGAGCTTTTATTTATGGTATCTAAAGCAATTTCTAAATCAATTCCTAGCTTTTTAGCTAATATCATTGCTTCACTTGTGGCATATAGGGAAGTTGCTGAAAGAAAGTTATTGATAGCTTTCAGAGCATGACCTGATCCTGTATCTCCCACCAGATTGATTACTTTTCCCACGGCTTTTAAATAGGGGAGCACTTTCAAAAAATCTTCTTGATTTGCTCCGACCATAATTGTCAGAGTCCCCTCTTTAGCACCTTTTATACCACCGGAAACTGGTGCGTCTACCAACGTTAATCTTAATGCAGATGCTCTCTTTGCCAGTTGTTTTGTAGAAAAAACATAAGAACTGCTCATATCCACAATCATTCCACCTTGCTTCATAGAATGGAATAAACCATGTTCACCATCCAATACTGATTCTACTGAATGTGAATCTGGCAGCATAGTGAAAATGATGTCATTTCTTGTACCTATCTCGTGAACGGAAGACGCAATAATCGCCCCTTTTTCTTTTAATTGATTCATCGAATCTAAATTTTTATCATAAATAGAAAGTTTGTATCCACTATTCAATAAATTCTCTGACATCAATCGACCCATTTTCCCGATCCCGATAAAGCCAATATTAACCATTGCATTCATTCCTTCCAATTAATCCTGGTCTTCACCTTGTGCCGCTAATTCTGAATGCAGGGATCCAATTCTTGGGTGTGCTCTGCCGCTAGAAGTAACGGCTACAGCAACAAGAATTTCATCTGCTCTAGGTGCATCAGGAATTCTAAATTCAAAACTCATATGATGAGAGCGGACCTTTGGATCCATTTTGTGTTTGATCGCTAAATCGATAGACGCACCTGCAGTACCCCTTTTTTCAGCTGAAGGCAACAATGTCTTCGCATCGCCACAGATTTTTCGGATTTCGTTGCCAAATATCATCGTGTGGATAATTGCGGAACCATGTTCAATTTCTCCATCAATCCCAACGAGTGCGGCCTTTCCATAAGCCTCACATTCTTCGCCTGTTATCCCCAGTGCCTCAAGTGCCTTTGTAGGTAATAGTTGCCCTAAATTAGCAGAATAAGTATCGATTAAAGGCTGAAGATCCTCTACATATTTACCTGCATATGGATTTCTAATAACTGCCGCCACAACAGCAACCCTTACAGGTATCTCAACTTTCTTATAACCCTCAATAAATGTTTCCTCTAACACTGTATACAATTTTCTGATCTCCATCATGAATACTCCTCTCTATTCTGGAAATAGTATGTCTAACGATTGGAGTGAACGAATTTCTTGCTCATGTATAGCAAGCTTCCCTTCACTTACATCTTTGCCTGCCAGAGCTTTAACTTGTTTTTTATGCTCGTCTAACGATGAACTCAGATTACTTCCTTGAGCCATCGATAACATCCTGAAAGGCTTAGCTGACCGCCTAAGTGAAGAATACGTTTCACTCAATACTGTGTTTCCAGCAATGGAAAATATAAAGTTATGAAATTGTTCGTTTAAATCATAGTATTCCTCAATGTTATGATCCTTTACAGCCTGAATCTGTTTATCAACTACTTCTTCTAGGTTTTTTATATCTTCTTGACTAACCCTAGCAATCGCCTTTTCCATTGAAATTTCTTCAAGGCGGTAAATAACATCATATAGCTCATGAATATCGTTTCTAGTAAACCGTCTAACTACGACACCATGATGCGGGATACGTTGAACTAGCCGGTCACGCTCTAACATTAATAAAGCTTCTCGAACAGGAGCTCGACTAGTTTGAAATTCATCAGCTATAGCAGTCTCAATGAGATGTTCACCCGGATTTAAAATACGCTTTCCAATTCTTGCAGTAATTTCTTCTGCTATCTTTAAGGCTATTGTTTTTTTCACGTTTGCTAACCCTGACACCCCCTAAAAGAAAATTGTATTACGATATTGTCGACAATGTTTCCTCTTTTAAATATATAATATTTAATCAATTCACACAAGTGTGAATTTTTAGTTATAAATACATTCTAAGTTGAATATTGATTGAAACGATTTGCTCATCAGTCAATAACTATAAAAAATATGTTGAATATCTAACTTTTACTAATTAAAAAGGCGTCATCCGATTTCGGACGACACCTCATTTTATCTTTAGCTAAGGGCTCTAAACTACCAGTAATAGAGTTGTAAACTGTTTCAATGGGAACATCTAAGTAATGACTCACGAATTATCCTATATATTCATTTTTACTGTTGGGAGGGAGACTTCTTGCTCAAATGAATGAGCGAAACGATACAGATTAGCTTCATCCAACTGTTTTCCGATTAACTGAAGGCCAATTGGTATGCCTGACGATGAAAAGCCGCAAGGAATTTGTAAACTTGGAAAACCGTTTAAATTTGTTGGACCGTTAAGACGATTGATTGCGGAGCGGACATGTTCCGGATGGCCGTCAATCGTTACTTCTCGTTGTTCGATATCGGGAGGCAAAACGGATACTGTCGGAAATAATATGACATCTACCTTTTCAAGCACCTGGTTAAATTCATGAATAGCCACCTGTTTCATCTGTAAGGCTTTAACATACTCCAATGCTTTTGGTATTGAGCCGCTTAATAATCGTTCTTTTACTTCCGTGTCATACAACTCCGGGGAGTTGTCAAGCGGTGATTCATGAATGGTATATGCCTCACATTTAACTATCATTTGATGTGCCAAAGATATTTTCTGTATCTGAGGTATATTCACTGGACGAACTTCTGCACCGAGGCTTTTAAAAACTTCAATCGCTTGGAAGACCTGATTCTTTACTTCTGATTCGACTCTCTCAAAAAAGAAGGATGAAGGAATGCCGATTACACTTCCTTTTATTCCTTTATTTAATAGCCTAGTGAAGTCTTCCTTTGTTGTTTTGATAGAATAATAATCTTGGCTATCATACTCTGACAACACGTTTAAGAGAATCGCGTTGTCTTTTACACATCTTGTCATTGGCCCTATATGATCCAGCGTCCAGCTAGTCGGATATAACCCGTATTTGCTAACCCGTCCAAAAGTTGGTTTCATCCCAACAATCCCGCATATTGAAGAGGGGATTCTTACCGATCCGCCTGTATCAGTACCCAAAGCTCCGTAACATAATGCTGACGCAACAGCTGCAGCAGATCCACTGCTAGAACCACCCGTCATTTTTGACAAATCATATGGATTTCTTACAGGACCAAAATAGGAACGGTCGCCAGTAGGACCATAGGCAAATTCATGTGTATTTTGTTTTCCGATGATTATGGCACCAGCCCGCTTTAATTTTTCAACAACTGTGGCATTGTAATCCGGTAAAAAATTCTTAAACAATTCCGAACCCATCGTTGTTTTAATGTTTTTAGTATATATCATATCCTTCACACCTATTGGAATGCCGTGAAGGGGTCCTCTCCAATTCCCCATAGTGACTTCTTTCTCGGCTTGCTTCGCATCCTTTATCGCTTGATCTTCTAATACAGTAATATAGGCATTTATTTTTGGATTAACTTGAGAAATTCGTTCGATGATGTGCCCCGTTACTTCAACTGGCGAGATTTGTTTGTTGTAGATTGCATTGGACAATTTGAATAAGTCCCATTGGAGTATCTCATCTTTATAAGTTGCTTCCACTAGCGATATCCCCTTTCTGCTTGTTATTAATAACTGAGTTCCCTGGCTTTACGAACATCATAGCGACCATTCCGATAAGTGTTGCAACAACAGCTGCGGTAAACATCGAAGGATAACCATATTTGATAACCAAAAAACCTGTTAATGTAGGAGCAATAATGGTAGCTAGATTACAAATGAAGTGTGAGATTCCCCCAAATGTACCAGCGAGGTTTGGTTCAGTATCAAGAATGACAGACCAATAAACCGAATTAGGTAAAAAATTGAAAGCATTACCAATGCTCATCCAAAACATTACACCGACGATGCTGTCGGCCGTTGGTATTAACAGGAAGCAAACAGCAGTTAGGAATAGCGAAACGACCGCCAAACCAGAACGGGCAATTCGTAAATTTCCTGTTTTTCTTCTCAAGTAATCTGAAAGCTTTCCTCCTAAGATTACGGTAAAACAGGCACCGACCCAAGGGATCATCCCTAAATACCAGAGTGAAGAAAGTTCAAAGTCATAAACATCCTGAAGATATTTAGGAGTCCATGTTAAAAGAAGGAAGGTAATGTATTGTAAAGCAAAATAGCCAAACGCATTAAAGACTAAGGTTGGATTTTTGAAAAAGTGGTACCATTTTTTTGTGCTAGAAGAACCCCCCTCTACCAATTTTTCATTAGGAAGAAGGTCTGCTTTTGAGCGGATAAGAGCCAATTCTTCTTTGGAAACCCTTGGATTATCTTCCGGTAGGTTTGTAAAAACTTTTGACCAGGTTATAACCCAAAGAAGTCCTATTGCACCCAGAATGATAAACATCATCCTCCAATTTGTGATGGATAATAAACCAACAGCTATTGGTGCTGTCAACAATGCACCCAAAGGGCTTCCCAATAGCCCCAAAGATGCTGAAAAACCTCGCTCTTTCGTTGCTGCCCAATTGGCATTTGTTCGATTAATCGTAGAAAATGTCGGTCCCTCTGCCAAACCGAATAATATACGAAATACAGCGAACCCTGCTAAAGCCGAACCCCCAAAAAGCATCATACCAATTTCGCCTGCAAAGGCAGTGGCCAATTCAAAAATCGACCATGCTGTTCCTGCAACTATCCATACAAACTTGGGTCCTTTGAGATCAGCTAACAAACCGCCGAAAAAAGAACCAAACAGATAGCCATAACCAAAAAAACCAAGTACCGCTCCCCATGAAATGGCATCAAAACCAAATTCTTTAATCATTTCCTGCTGAGCATAAGAAAGGGCCCCGCGGTCAACATAATTAATCACGGTCATAAAAACAATCATCCCCATGATAAAGTAGCGGTAATTTTTCATATTCTACCCCCTTTTAAAACATTTTTTAGTTATGCTGTCACCCCAAGAAGTTAGTTTGGTTGTTCCTAGAACGGTAGTAGGGGGATAATCCCCCTCCAACTCGACTTATCACATTACATCTTTAACTATTTAATACTTCCAAACCTTTCCTTAATTGCTTCGTTGCTTCTTCATCAATTGTAAAATCATTACGAATAACGACTTTATAAACTTCTTTTACTGTTTCTTTAGAAATAAAATCATCAAGAATATCATCTAAAACCATTTGAGGATCCCGTTCATTTGGATTTCCATAACCACCTGCACAAGGAGTCCGAATTTCTAGTAAATCACCTTTTCGAATTTTATAGTTTGTTAGTTTAGCATGAAGATTTTGTTCACCATCAGTATTAGGATTCAATGTCATGGAACCGGTTAATCCGTCCTGGCCACCAAAGACACCACGCGGAGGGTCTGTATGTCTATCGCCTTCCCCTGTAAACAAGCTATCAGTTAAAAACTCCCACGTTCTAACAATACCAATTCCACCACGCCATTTTCCTGCTGAAGCACCTTCTTCTCGGAGCTCATATCTGTTACATCTCATTGGGAGCCGCATTTCCAATTCTTCAATAGGATTGTTTCTAGTATTTGCTACGAGATTATCGACACTATCTAATCCATCCTTTCCATGGCGTCCTCCATAGGAACCTTCATTTACTTCGATATATACCCAATAATCGCCTGAATCTTCTTTTATACCAGCATATGAGTTAAAGTGAACATGTGCTGAGTTACCCGCAGTAGTCTTATCAGGTAGGACCCCAGAAAGGGCTAAGTTGATTTGATCTGCCAATCGCTGCACCTGATTAATGCGGGCTGTACAGGCTGCAGGAGATTTAGGGTTCCATATACTTCCAATTGGAGCTTCCACTTTGATTGGTTTGAAGATCCCGCTATTTTGTGGAATAAAAACTTCTGAAATAGCTTCATCCAGCAAGATTGCTCGTACAATTGTATAAGTCGCAGGTAATGTCGAACCTGAGAAAGGGACATTATAAGCGGTTTCGACTTGATCTGAACTTCCTGATAAGTCGACGGTTAAATCACTTCCATTAACTTTTATGCTAGTTTCAATTCGTAAGCGATCACCATAATTTCTGCCATCATCATCAAGCCAACCTGTAGGGGCTTTGTACATACCATCTGGAATCTTTGCAATTTCTTTTCTAATCATTTCTTCAGAATAATTCATCCACCGTTTTTGAGCTGCCAACACGGTTTGTAAACCATATCGTTCAATCAGCTCGAGGTAGCGCCGTTTACCTAGCCTAGCCGATGCGATCATTGCCTCAACGTCACCTTTATTTTCCTTTGGTGTACGTACATTTTCAAAAATATGACGCCAGATTTCCTCGTTTTTTTCTCCTTTATTATATAATTTAATAGCGTTATAATGCTTTCCTTCGGCATAAACATCGACGACATCCACCATCAAACCTGGGGACATACCACCAGTATCAAGAACATGTCCTGTATTAGCTGCAAATGCAACAAGCTTACCCTCATAATAAATTGGAATTATTATTGCTAGATCTGGAGTATGTGAAGCCCCATAATAAGGGTTATTATGCAAAATTATATCTCCATCGTTAATATTATCCCCTAAAAAGTGACGTACCCCATCAATATATCCTGGCAGAGAACCAATATGCATAGGAGTGGAATCACTCTCACATATCTCATTACCATCTATATCAAACAATCCAGCACCGAGATCTTCAGACTCACGAATAATACTGGAATAAGCCATCCGGTAGAGTACTAGTGCCATTTCTTTGGCGATTGAATTAAATGATCCAGCAATAACCCCAAGTGTAACGGGATCAATATTTTCATATGCATTTTTATCAGTCATGTAAATCTCCTTTCTTTTTTAAAGTGTTGTATTAGGTAAAAAAAATTTCCAGTGTTGAAATGTAGACATTGAAATCTACTTTTATTTGGTTACCGTTGCTAATACATCTTTAGAATCTTTTGTAGAAAGTTTTGCTTTCATATCAATCACTATGTTTCCGTAATTATCAAAGGTAGCGGTACAGTTTGGAGGTAAAAGAGTAGTGCTATCCTTCTGTTGAATTACAACAGGTCCTACAAGTTTTGTTCCTACCGGTACATCCTCACGATTAATAAATTTTGTATCCTGCTTTTGAAGCTGATCTTTTATCCAGAAATAAACTGGATAAGAAGGGTAATTGTTTACAGTGAAATTTTCCTTTCCTTGATCTACGAATAATTGTTCTTTATTTGACTGAACAAGACCGGTACCAATAACACGAACATTAATTGCGACGACTTCTTGTTCTGGAAATTGACTAGCATACTCCCGTTCATGTACTTGGTGAAAGCGTTCAATGACTTCTTTTACCCACACTTCATTGATTTCGCCTTCTGGTGCATCAACACGAAGCTCGTAACCTTGACCAGTATAGCGGCAATCACATACTCGGCGTAGGAAAATTTGTTCATTTGAGAGGCCGTCCTCTTTTAGCGTTAATAATGATTCATTTTCAAGTTTTTCAATCACATCACGAATAGCTGGCACATCAGGATTTGTTAAGCTTCCCCATAGTGTATGAACTTTTTCATAAGCTATATCTGTGGATAGAAGTCCCATTGCAGCTGTAATTCCCGGATACGGTGGAACAACAACATACGGAATATTTAATTCCTCAGCAATATCACAAGCGAATAAAGGACCTGCACCGCCAGCTGCAACCAATGTAAAGTCGCGAGGATCATAGCCCTTCCGTACACTATTCATTTCTATGGCGTTTACCATGTTATGCGTCATGATTTTTAGCGCACCCGCTGCAGCTTCTAAAGGGGTCATATTTAACTTGGAAGCTATATGCCCATCAAATGCCTTTTCAGAAAGCTCTGGTCTAATTTGCATTGAACCTGCTAAACGACTTTGCGGATGAATACGCCCCAATAGAACATTTGCATCTGTAGAAGTTGGAACTGTTCCACCACGGTTATAACAAGCTGGACCAGGATCAGCACCTGCACTTTGAGGTCCTACGCGAAAAATTCCCCCTTCATCGACAAAAGCAATCGAACCTCCACCTGCACCAATCGTATCAATGTCCACCATTGGAACCATTGCATTATATTGACCAATACGAGTATCTAATAAATGACGCATTCTCATTTTCCCGTTTGGTGCAACACCAATGTCAGCTGATGTTCCACCAATATCAAGGGTAATAATATCTTCAAATTTTGCGTTCTTAGCTGCTTTAATTCCTCCGATTAGCCCACCAACAGGTCCGGATAAAAGTAAGCTAATTGGCTTTTCGGCCGCCACCTGAGCAGTAGCAATACCACCATTAGATTGCATTAAGTTTACACTCGTTTTTATACCCATCTTTTTTAATACATCTTCTAAACGTTTAATATATCGACTAGTTTTAGGTCCGATAAAGGCATTCAGAGCAACTGTACTAAAGCGCTCATACTCACGATATTGGGGTAAGATTTCGTTACTAATAGATAGATAGGCTTCCGGAAACTCTTCTTGAATAATTTCCTTTACGCGGTTTTCATGATTTGGGTTTTTAAATGAATATAAAAAGCAAACGGCGATAGCATCAACTTTTGCTTCTTTCAGTTTTCGTACTTGTTGACGAGTTGCTTCTTCATCTAATGGAGTCAATACTTCACCAGTTGCTGAAACCCTTTCAGGCACAACTAAACGATTACGACGCTTAATGAGTGGAAATTTTTGCCAGGGTAAATCTTGATATAAAGAAAAGTTGTATGGGCGTTTATGACGTGCTATGTGCAAGATATCTCTAAACCCTTCAGTCGTGATCATTCCAACATTTGCACCGTTATGTTCTAATACAATATTGGTTGCAACTGTAGTACCATGGAAAAATTGATCAATCTTAGACGGTTCAATACCTGCCAATACACATATTTCAGTGACACCATTAATAATAGCTACCGACGGATCTGAGGGTGTTGAAGGTACCTTATGAATCCAAGATTGATCGGTCTCCTCATGAATTAAAATCAAATCAGTAAATGTTCCTCCAACATCGACACCTAAGCGTACCATTGTATTCCTCCTTCACTAATTTGTTTAAACTTTAATATTCCCCATCAGAAACTTAAAAGGTTCGTGTCCCCACTTCTAATAAGTCGTTTTTCATCCAAATTATTAACACCAACCTTTTCATTTCTCCTAAATCCTTCTTATCAAATGAAATCCCCCTCCCTTACAGGCGATTAATTTAAATAAAGCAATTAAAGTGCCAATATTGTAACTTTTAATTTTTTTTGTATAAAAATCCCTAGAATTATTGATTTGAAAGGGATTTTTTTATTTTTTTCTTTTGGATTTACAAATCTAATAATCTGAAAATTGATCTTTTTATCATTTGAGTTATTATAATAATCATAATGTTTAGTTAATTTAGAATATAGGGGGGATTTTATGACGTCTGTAACATCTTTTTTATCAGATAAAATTTTAACTGAAGTAATCAATTCGTCTGGTATTTCCTATCAGGTTTATAATCAAAATCAAAAACTAATTTATGAGATCCTTAATTATGAAGTTTATGATTTGTTTGAGTACCAAAAGGAAGAGTTTCTCCAATATATAAGTTATGCATTTGAATCAAAGGATTTGTGGCAAGGAACAATTGTTAGTAAAAAAAATACTGATATGCAAGTAACTATACGAATGATCCCGATTTTTGAAAAACAAATTTTTGAAGGTATCTTAGTTATCTATTTCAAACCAGTTATTAAAAACATTGAAGAATATCAAGAAATGGCAACAGATTTAAAAGTTTTGTTTGATTCTTCCTATGATGCTATTTTTGTTTCAGATGCCAATGGAAAAACGTTAAGGGTAAGTTCTGCTTGTGAGCGATATTGGGGAATTAGCAAAAAAGAGTTTTTAGAACAAAATGTTTATGAATTAGAAAAACAGAAAATTTTTACTCCTTCAATCACGAAAATGGTACTTCAAGAAAAGCGTAAGATATCAACTATCCAAAAAACTTCAACTGGTAAAACCCTGCTCGTAGTCGGTACGCCTGTAAAAGATAAAGATGGAAATATTATTAGAGTAGTGAATGCTTCAAGAGATATAACAGAAATCAATAAGTTACAGGATGAATTACTTGAAGTTCGTTCAATTGTTGAACGCTATCAAAGGGAGCTTGAAAAAGTAAAAAGAGACTATTCAAGTCCTAAAAAGCTTCTTTTTTCAAGTGAAACAATGGACAAAATCTCAGAACAGACAAAAAGGATTGCAAGATATAACAGTTCAGTTCTAATAACAGGAGAGTCGGGTGTTGGAAAAGAAATCATTGCTTCTATGATACATGAATATAGTAACCGTGCTGCTCAACCCTTTATCAAAATAAACTGTGGTGCAATTCCTGAGAGTTTATTAGAGTCTGAATTATTCGGTTATGAAAAGGGTACATTCACAGGAGCAGTTAAAGAGGGTAAAGATGGCTTATTTCTTGCCGCTAACAATGGAACAATACTTTTAGATGAAATTACAGAAATGCCACTTTCTCTT
The DNA here is from genome assembly GCF_030348945.1 of Peribacillus sp. ACCC06369. Classification (NCBI taxonomy): domain Bacteria; kingdom Bacillati; phylum Bacillota; class Bacilli; order Caryophanales; family Bacillaceae; genus Peribacillus; species Peribacillus sp. ACCC06369. The sequence continues at coordinate 2,122,229 of NZ_JAUCEN010000002.1, read as the reverse complement.
CAAGTGAAGCTGCTACGTGTATTACAAGAATCAGAAATACGCCCAATTGGCAGTGTGAAAACTAATAAGATCAACGTACGTATAATAGCTTCCACAAATCGAAAAATAGAGACTTTAATCAGGGAAGGTAAATTTAGGGAAGATTTATTCTATCGATTAAATGTTATTCCAATTGAAATACCGCCTCTTCGTGAAAGAAAAGAAGACATTCCTCTTTTAGTAGATTACTTCACCCAAGAATTTTGCATGGAATATAAGGTTGAGAAAACTCTTTCTAAGGATGCAATCCACGAAATACTTAAACAACCCTGGAAAGGTAATATCCGTGAACTAAAAAACTTTGTTGAGAGATTATTAATCATTTCAAAGAATGATGAAATAAATAAAAAGGATATTAAATATTTACTATCAAATCATTCACAAGAAACACTACCTATTAATATTTACTTTGAAGATAAGTTGGACTTGTTTAAAACTTTAGAGTCAATTGAAGCTCTAATTATAAAACGCGCCTCGATGAAATATAGAACAACAACAGAAATTGCTGAAGCCTTAAGTGTAAATCAATCAACCATTAGTAAAAAGTTGAAAAAATATAATATTAACCATAGAAATATAAAACAATAGGGTTATTGGCGGACAGCTCCATTACTTTCAATAAGGTTGCCACATAGTAAAATTCAATACTATAAATATTGTATATACAAGTAAAACCACCTCTCAAAACTGATTGTTAGAGGTGGTTACTGGTTTAATCTTTGATTTTAGAACTTTTTCTTTATTTGAAAAATGAGGGTATACCTTTGTGAATGAGTTACACATGGTGGACCTGCGATATAGTCATACTTTTAAAATTAGGATCTTATCATGGTTCTTTAAAGCGTATTGTATGTTCTCCACACTCACTTCAGCAAATTTTGATAATTCATGTTTAATATTATTTGCTCTATCTGGAAAATATTATAATATACCAGTGTTTTATCTTCGAAATGAGTTTAAGTTATAAAATTATTAGCATGGCCCAACTCCTTCTTCAATCCCCAGGTAATTAACATTTTCTATCCCACCTGGCCCTGCAAGCTCAAATTTCCACTTATTAACATTATTACTATATGTTCATCATTACAAACGATGTATGACATTATTTTCCGACGATTATAAGGAGCTGATACAGTGCCATCAATCTTTGTATCAGCTCCTAAAAATTTCATGTCTTGAATATTGCGAGGTGTCATACCTTTCTATACAAAATGCAAAATGAGCAATCAGATAAAAACCCTTAAAGAATTCCAGTTCACTATTCAATGCCTATAGTATAATGGACATACAAGGTGCACCTATTTAAGATGCATGTGTACTTTCCTCGACATTATCCAGGGATATGCCTGTTGTCCGTGGTGCAAGTATGGCAATGTCCAGTATAAGAATTAACATCGCTGCTGCAATTATCATAAACACTGTCGTTGCTCCACTTGCATGTAACACTGGCAGTAAGATAAATGGTAGTAATCCACTCGTTAAACGGCTCAAACTGTATGCGCTTCCGGATGCTGTCGCTCGAATCGATGTTGGAAAAATCTCAGCTTGGAAAACATTAAAGGTACTGGTAAAGATATTGCTGACTACTGTAAATAGAAATCCTGCAAACACAATGAGGAATGGGGTTTCAGCCATGCCGAACGTCATGCCAAACACTCCCATACCGAAGGCGGTCAGGACAATTAACCATTTGCGGTCAATGCGTTCAATCAATGGCACAGCAAGCAAAGAGCCTAAAGGATATCCAAGGAAAGACAGAGCTGTGTACTCTAGAGATGAAGTAACTGTATATCCCTTGGAGCTTAAAATGATCGGTGCGAGTGTCCCAAAACCATAATATCCAACTGTTTGGAATATTTGGAATATATACATCATTAAAGTTCGCCTGATATATTGCTTTTGAAAGATAGCAGAAAAGGGTGCATGTTGTGCGACTTTAGCTTTAGCTGGACTGGTTATCTGTTTTAATGGAGTCTCACTAACACAGTTATCATTTCCTTCAAATTGTTTCATGATCTCCTCTGCTTTATCTTTCCGTCCATCTAACTCTAACCATCTAGGTGATTCTGGCAATTTTTTAATACGTAAAAATACGATTATAGCTCCAATGGATCCAATTATGAACATCCATCGCCATCCATCAATTCCAAGGGGGGTTAGAGGAACGAGAAGTCTTGCTAAAAAACCTTCAATTGGAATCGCTAAAAACGCGATCGTATAGGCCCAAGCAATAAATTTTCCGCGTTTAGAAGCCGGAAGAATTTCACTCAGATATGTTGCACACAGTGGTGGTTGTGCCCCAAGACCTACCCCTGCTAAGAATCTAAACAGAATAATAAAGGTTACGTCTGGGCTCAGCGCTATTAAAAAGGTAAACACAGAATAGATAGACAAATTGATGACAAACGCCTTTTTCCGACCGTATTTATCAGCAACCCGACTTAGGAAGATTGCTCCAAAAAACATTCCAAAGAAACTAGAGCCCAACATAAGAGGCATCAAACCCTTATCTATTTGAAATTCATTTTGGAGAACTGAGGCCAAAACACCAGTTAAAAACACTTCGAAAAATTCAAAGAATAGGGCTGTACCAATCAATATTGTTGCTGTTTTATGGATCTTTTTAACAGGAAGTCGATCTAGGCGCTGTGAAATGGTTGCTTCCATTCTATTTTCCCCCTTTGAAAAAAATTAAGTTGTTATTATTTAGTGTTATGGCCACTTTATGAAATAGGGGCATATTTAGATGTCACAGTTTCAATGACTTGATCCGTTTTTATGACATCAGCATATTTTTGTTGTAAATCAAACAGACTTTGTTCATGCGAGGCCAATGAGCGATCCCCTACTGCATCTTCAACTACAATCGGTCTGTAACCATATTGCAGCGCATCCACAGCTGTGGCACGAATGCATCCACATGTAGTACACCCAACGATTATAACTGTATCAATATCGTTTGTATTAAGGCGTGAAATTAGGTCTGTCCCAAAGAAGGCTGAGGCATATTTTTTAACAATTAAGCTATCTCCTGCCCGAAAGTCTAGTCGGCTATCAACCTTTACAGCTTCCGTGCTAGTTCTTAATGTGTGTAACCCTTCCATTTTTTGATGCCATAATCCAGCATCCGCCAGTGTATCATCATCGTAAGAAATGGTAGTAAAGAATACTGGAAGATTAAGTGTATGCATAGTATGTAAAAGCTTATTAACTTGAGAAATCTGTGGGGTTAAATCAGAACCCATAGGCATTGTAGGATCAGTAAATCCTGTAATGATATCCACGACTACCAATCCTGGTTTCTTACCGAATCCTAATAATTTTCCAAATCCTCTTTCTTTAAATAAAGTATCATCTGCTTCATTTTTAGCCATGATATTTTTCCCTTCGTAAACCTCCAAGATCTTGTAAAACCTATCTTGAAAATCATTATATTTTTAATAATCTTTAAAACTTTTCCGAAATTCACCAAACTATCATTTGTTACAAATATTTACATTGTCCAACGTTTTATTTTTAAATAAATCATTGAAAGCACTTAAATCATTATTAATGTGCTTACTCATCTCTTCTTCGGCTTTAATTGGATCTTGTTCTATAATTGCCTTGAAGATTTGTTCATGTTCACCAATATAGCTCTTACGATTTGAAGTCAAATAATAGTCCCGAAGAATATTATTACGCATATATAAGCTCTTGGTCCTAATCGTTTCCAACAACCCCATAAGTGGATTATTACGGGAAGCTCTAATGATCAGTTCGTGAAATTGTGTATTTAATTCAACTAATTTAGATGGATGTTCTTCTGCTAAAGCTTTTTTTGACTTCATTAAGACTTCATTAATTTGTTTCTCAAGAGACTCTGTCATATTTTCAACTGCTAATTTAGCAGCAAGGGATTCTAATCTTTCTCGGCATTCGTATAGATCAATAACATCTTGAAGTGTTGGTTTATAAACGCTGATAACGCTTTCATTCTGAATTAAAAGGCCATCCTTTATTAGCATCCGAATTGATTCTCGGATGGTTCCTCGGCTTACTCCAAGTTTTTCTGCTAATTTTGTTTCTACCAAACGTTCCCCAGGTTGATATTCCCCTTCTAAAAGCATAGTGAGAAGGATCTGATAGGCTTGCTCATGAAGTGGCCCAGGACGTATAATCTGCATGGCTGTATCCCCTTTCCTTAGTACTGAATTTTTAAAATATTATGTCTATTATAATATACAGACTTATATGTTTACTGTCAACCGTTTACACTATTATAGTTTTTATTAACCTATTTAATAGAACTGTTATTATACTTTTTTTAAATCCACTAAAAAAGGATTGATTTAATGACTCCACCCTCTATTAATTTTTATCCTTCTGGATTCTGTTGACTCCGTTAAAACTTCCCTGATAGCAAGTGTCCTCCATTCCCAACCTCATTCTTAAGGTTTAATTGCTAGGATCTTACATACAGTAGAAACTCCTGCCGATAGAACCGGCAGTCCTAAACGATCTTGCACAGCTTGAATCGCTGTGAGGGAAGGCATCTGTACAGAAGCGGATAATACTGAACATAATAAATAATTAGATTGTTACCATACAACAGCATCTGCTCCTTCAAGCGGACAAAGTCCATTAGGTTAATAAATTATTTAATTCTAGGCATGTACTCCAGCCTAGCGACCAAAAGGAAAAGCACCCCAACTTTTTCTAGTCGAAGTGCTGTTAATATAAACATCCATATTGTCCATTATCTGGATCAAAAACAATTTCCATTGCTTCTTTTGATGTGTTAAAGCGAGACTCCAAATTCCATCAGCGGCAGAGTCAATTTTATATTAATAATCTTATCTATTACCAAGGTGTTCCGATAACAACGAAAATCAACCAAGCTAGTCCTGGTCCAATTGCAATGAAGAGACCAGCAATCATTAATAGCTTTTTGAAGAATAGACTCTCATTTACCCCTTGTACGTTTGCCATAATTAGTGCCCCGTTTGTAGAGAAAGGACTGATGTCCACAACACTGGCTGCTACAGCTAGTGCAGAAACTACACCGATTGACGACATAGTAGGATCCTGTAAGATAGGAGCCGAAAGTGGAATGACAGCCGCTAGGAAACCTGTTGTAGAAGCAAACGCTGAGATAATCCCACCAACATATGAAGCCATAAGAGATGCAAGTACAGGATTACCTACGCTTGCGATTTGTTCAGTCATGTAGTCCATCGTTCCAACCTTTTCCATTACCCCTACATATGTCATGATACCTGTTACCATGATCATTACAGCCCATGGCATTTGCTTTATAATTTGGGTTTGTTTTGAAGGGGCCATAAATCCAAGAACCAGACCAATCATCAATGCGCCAAAGCCCATGTTCATTTCGAATGCAAGAGCCATAGTGATAAGAAGACCGATACCGAAAAGTGTCGCAACTTGATACCATAAAGTAGCATGGTCTTCTTTTTCGTTAGGAATACTTCCGGCATTCCCTTCAGTTGTAGCTGCTATTTCCAATTGAGCACTTGTAGTGTGCTTAAGTAAACGAAGTCCTCCGAAAGCTATAAATATAACGATTGAAATTAATACATAAAAAATAAAACTGTTGATGAAAAGCATTATAGGTGAATGTGGGATTTTTTCCGAATGCATGATACCGTTTACAACCAAGCCGAAGATATTCAGTGGCGAGAAGGAACCGGCATACATTCCAGTAGAAATCAAAGTACCCATCAGGATCGGATTAATCTTATGTTGGTGAGCTAATCTTAAAGCGATTGGGAATAAAATAGGGCCAACTGCAACGGTTGATGCTCCAACTGCCGATAACAACGCTGCAAGTGAAAATAATACCCAAGGCAGGAGGCCAACGTTACCCTTAACCAATTTGAGCCCCCCGGAAATAATTAAGTCAAGAGTACCGTTGTTTAGTGCAATTGCAAACAAGTAGGTGACCCCTGTGAGAAGAATAAACATGTCAATAGGAAAAGCGGCATAGATATCCTCTACAGCTAAACCACTGACATACGTACCGACGACAAAAGCAGCAACCATTCCTAAAATACCCATGTTAACAGAAATAACGGAACCGATAATGAACATGGCTAAAAGCACAAAAATTGTAATAAGTTCTAGACTCATTTTATTCGCCTCCTAATTAAATGTGTGCTAACGTTTTTGGGTGACAAATCTGGTACCGGAAAAGCCCCGTTACATTCAATGAAATACTATGAAAACTGCCTATAGATCTTTACACTCAAATAAATTGTAAATTTTTTGCCAACCTGAACCAACTATCAATTATGTAATCTTAATCAATAATCTACATGACCAGCCTCTGCACAGTATTCACAAAATTCATTTATCCGCCGTTATATGTAAAACGCTTACATTTGGTTCGCAAAAAAATAATCCTATCGTCACCCGAACAACTTATTCGTTCATAACTAAGGACTCTGACTACTCTTTTACTTAATTATAGAAATAGGTATAATGAATATTTGAAATCTAAGTGCCAATAATTTTCAGTCCCTTGAGATTTTACATCTTGTATTCTTCACTAAATCTCGATTCTATTTTTCTTAAAGTTTATTGAAAGCTTCACATGTAGCGGTCGAGACTCAAAAGAATTATAATTCCCCTAATCACTTTTTAAAATTTTAAAATATTCTGTTTAATAAAAAATCTCAACCATTTACCGTTAACAGTCTACATTAAAAACCTACAAAATTTTTAGTAGGACACTGCTTACAACTATGCAAGCTCCAATTTCTTTTTTCCATTGCTGTAAACAGAGTCACTTCCAAGACTTGAAATCGCTTATAACACTAACTCAAAGCTTTCTTTGAAGCTAGTAGGACAAGAGACAATGCTGCTGCAACTAACATAGAAACTGCCAATAGTCCGGGAGATAAAGATAGTGTTAAACTAGAGGCTGGAGCTGAAATATGAAATTCCTTAGCGAAGATCGGAAGCAACGGCTGTGTTGTATAAAGGATCGCAAATGTAACAAATCCTCCAAGGAATAATGCAAGACTAGCTTGTCTATATTGTTTTGAGCCTTTTAAAATATAACCCGAAAACCTCTCCTCTTTCTTTATAGCACCGGCTTAACTTTTCTCGTTAAACCTTTAGGCTCTTATCTAAAGAGAATGTTTCTTTTAGTTGTGTTTGATTTAGTTTCTTACATGACTTTATTGTATAAACACCTGATAACTGAAGAATAATCCCAGTTCTGCAACCATTAGTTCAGAATTCACTTCTATAAAAATTATAGGGTAGGTTGAACAGTCGATATATCACTAGTGTGGATATCTTGGATTTCATCTATAACTCTAGCTCCAACTTGAGTGGTGCTAGAAGTCCCACCCATATCTGGTGTCAATACCTCTGCTTCAATCATCACTCTTTCCATGGCACTTAAAACTCTTTTACCCCAGTCCTCGTGACCGAAAAAATCTAACATTTGACTAGCGGACCATATCGAAGCCAATGGGTTAGCTATTCCTTTTCCTGCGATATCAGGAGCGGATCCATGAATTGGCTCGAACATGGATGGATATTCTCGTTCTGGATTGATATTTGCACCTGCTGCAAGTCCTAGTCCCCCTGCAATGGCGGCTCCTAAATCGGTAACGATGTCTCCAAATAAATTGGAAGTAACAACCACTTCAAAGCGCCATGGTTGCTTCACGAAGAACATTGCAGCAGCATCCACTAAATATGAATAAGTTTTCACATCAGGATACTCTTTGGCTACTTCGTCAAAGACTTCATCCCAAAAAACCATGGAATAATTCAATGCATTTCCTTTACTAATGCTCGTCAAAGATCTTCCCTGTTTTCTTGCTTCTTCAAAGGCATAGCGAATAATCCGTTCAGTACCTATGCGAGAAAATACCCCAGTCTGCAAGACCACTTCATGAGGCTGCCCTTTAAATAACCAATCACCGACCCCTGCATACTCGCCTTCACTATTTTCGCGGATGACTAACATATCAATTTGCTCACGACTTACATCCTTTAACGGACATGGCGCTCCTTCTAGAAGTGTAATCGGACGGATATTTACATACTGATTAAAGCCTTTGCGTATCTTAAGCAAAAGATCCCATAAGGAAATATGATCCGGAACACCCGGATACCCTACTGCTCCTAGATAAATGGAATCAAACGCCTTTAGCTGTTCTAATCCATCAACATCCATCATTTTTCCATGCTTCAGGTAATATTCACAGCCCCATGGAAAATAGGTGAATTGAAACTCAAACGATCCGTCCAGCTCTGCCGTTTTGTTTAATACGTTGATTCCCTCGGTCAATACTTCCGGACCGATTCCATCTCCAGCAATAACGGCAATTTTGTATTGTTTTCTCATCGTTTTTTGTTCTCCTATCCTATTAAATATTCGGCTGGCGCCGTCCTATAGAAAAAGGACGGCAAATTCTGAGTCATTCTTTATTCTTTTCGCCAGTTGATTAGCTTCGCTTTTCTTAATACTTCCCTGATAGCAATGCTCCAGTATTCGGAACTTCAGTTTTCAAGCCCAATTGCTTAAGAATCTTATAAACCGTAGCAACTCCAGCAGATAGAACCGGTACCCCTATACGATCCTGCACCGCTTGAATCGCTGGAAGAGAAGGCATCTGAACGCAAGCCGATAATACCACAGCGTCTGCACCTTCAATATTCAAACGATCTGCATGCTCAATCAAGTTCATAGGATTCAAACGGCCAACTTCGAGATTGTCTGCCACTTCTAGACTGATAGAATCGATTACCTCAATACCAGCTGCGTTTAAATATTCAATAACTGTTTTAGTCAGAGGCTTCATATACGGTGTAATGATAGAAACCTTTTTCGCACCCATAGTGTTTAAGCCTTCAATTAATGCACCAGCACTACTGACCATTGGAGCTGCCCCACCATTTTCTTCAGTTGCCTTTCCAAGGCGTTCTTCAGAGATTTCGTGGTATCCAGGACCTTGACACATGATGGCAACCAAACAAGCATATGCTAAAACATCACAACGAGCATCAGAAAGCTCAACTGCACAACGTACGCTATCCACGTCCATTTTTTTCAATTCTTCTGGATTAACATGCATCATACGCATACGTGATGAATGGAATGTGAACGTCTCTTCCGGTTCTACCTGAATTCTAGAATGAAGCATGGCCGGAATTTCTGTTTCCATTGTTGTGTTTGAACTTGGTACGATTAGACCTACTCGATAATTTTTACTCATAATTGTTTCCTCCTAATGAAATGATATTTTTGTTGGATCATGCTTTGACTTTATGGTAATGACCTTTTAATTCACGAATGGTTAACGATTCTACTAATTCTACACAAGAAAGAAGGGAAGGAAGATCAATTCCTGTTTCAATCCCCATTTCATGCAGCATGCATACTACATCTTCAGTAGCGACGTTTCCTGCCGCACCTGGGGCAAACGGGCATCCTCCAAGGCCTCCAACGGAAGTGTCAAAACGTGTAACCCCTGCTAGAAGGGCTGCTATAATATTTGCCTGCGCAAAGCCATATGTATCATGGAAATGTGCGCTTATCATCGCTTTCGGCTGCACCTTTGAGATTTGCTCGAATAAATTATGAACTTGTGCCGGATTTGCACGGCCGATTGTATCACAAACAACAATTTCATCAACACCTAAACTGTCAACTCGACGAACGATTTCCAATACCACATCTGGATGTACCTTTCCTTCAAAAGGGCACCAGAACGAAGTTGCGATATTAAACCGAATGAAAATACCATTTGCTTTTGCCTTCTCAATCACACTAACAAATTTCGTGATGGATTCTTCACTGGTCATTTTGACATTTTTCAGATTAAAGCTGTCACTTGCTCCTACTACGAGAGAAAGGGCCTTTACCCCATTCTCAATCGCTCGGTCATAGCCTTTTTCATTCGGAATCAAGGCCATATACTGCACATCAAGTTCGCGTTCCATACCTTCCAGCACTTCTTTAGCGTCCTTCATTTGGGGTACATACACCGGATGTACAAAAGATGTAGCTTCCATTCTTTTAATGCCGGTTTTGTTTAACGCATTAATCAAATCAATCTTTTTTCCTGTTGGGATAAAGTTTGCTTCATTTTGAAGGCCGTCCCTTGGTCCAACTTCAATTATCTCTACCGTTTTTGGTAAATTCATGGTTAACATCTCCTTTCTGACTTACGAGATACCTAGTTTCTTAGCTAGATAAGGCTCTAAACCGCCAAGCGTCACCATTTCGATTAAATGTTCAGGGAGTTTTGTACCTTTGTATTCTGTCCCTTGCGTGTGGTTAATGATTTTACCAGCCAAAAGATCGACTTCAACCTTATCACCTTCTTGAATGACAGAGGTGTCCATCATTTCCACTACCGGAAGACCAACATTGATCGAATTCCGATAAAAAATACGTGCGAAGGAATCTGCAATAATTGCGCCGATTTGGAAATGCTTCAATACCATTTGTGCCGTTTCCCGACTGGAGCCTGACCCGAAATTTTTTCCTGCTACCAGTATGTCACCAGCCTGAACCTTTCCCGCAAAACCAGGATCAATCGCTTCCATGGCATGCACGGCCTGTTTTTCTACAGGCAAACCCATGTATTGCCCAGGTGAAATGATGTCAGTATTAATATTATCCCCATATTTCCATACACGACCTCGGATGATAAGTGACATTATACCCTAACCTCCTTTGGCAGATATTTACGCGGATCAGCGATTTTTCCTTCGATTGCAGTGGCAGCGACTGTAGCAGGAGATCCTAAATACACTTCACCTTTTGGAGAACCCATTCTTCCTCTAAAGTTCCGGTTCGACGAAGACATGACCACCTCTCCTGCCCCGATGACTCCGCTGGTGAATCCTCCACAAGCGCCGCAAGATGGCATGTTTACAAAGCATCCTGCTTCCGTCAAAATGTCCAAAATTCCTTCTTTATTTGCCTGCATCCAAATATGCTGTGAGGCTGGTACCACGAGACAACGAATATTTTTAGAGATCTTTTTCCCCTTCAGGATTTGAGCAGCAATCCGCAGATCTTCTAATCGACCATTTGTGCAGGAACCTAAATATACCTGATCCACTGCTTTTCCTTCTACTGCACTAATAGGATGAACATTATCGACTTCATGCGGACAGGCTACCTGGGGTTCTAATTCAGAAGCATTATAATGTAAGGTTGTGATAAAAGATGCATCATCATCACTCTTTATCATATCAAGTTCTTCGAGAACACCTTTCGAGCGTAAAAATTCAGCAGCAGTTTCATCTGGTTGGATCAGCCCTGTTTTTGCACCGGCTTCAACCGCCATATTAGATAAAACCAAGCGTTCATCCATGGATAAGCCTCTTATGGCACTGCCGGAAAATTCAATGGTTTGGTACGTTGCTCCTGCATGTCCAATATCTTTGATTGTTTTAAGTACTAGATCTTTGGAGTACACACCATGAGGCAATTCCCCATCCCACATAACTTTGATAGTTTCTGGAACCTTTAGCCAGGTTTCACCTGTCAATAAGACCCCAATCATTTCGGTGGAACCAATACCGGTTGCGAAAGCTCCTAGCCCCCCGGCCATACACGTATGAGAATCTGTTCCAAGTATCAATCGCCCCGGACGGACATGACCGTGTTCCATAATTACCTGATGACAAGGACCTTCAAATTCGTAATAGTATGGAAGTTCTTGTTGTCGTGCCCATTCCCGCGTGAACTTCAGAATATCTGCTTGTTGAACGGTTGCTGGTGGGGTACAGTGATCAGAAACGACGACAACCTTTTCTTTATCAAACAATTTCCCGCCTAGACGACGGAAGCCACCGTCTACCAGCCAGGGTCCGAGCAAATCGTGCATCATCGCAATATCTACATTGACCCATACAATATCCCCGGCTTTCACGCCAGGCTGTCCAGAGGCTCTTGCCAAGATCTTTTCCGACATAGTCATTCCCATTATCATCCAACCCCTTATTAGATAATTCCTTTTTCCTTCAGGCTTTTGATTTGTTCTTCGGATAAATGGATTTTCTCTGATAACACTTCATCAGTGTGCTCACCTAATTTCGGGCCTGCCCATTCGATTTTACCAGGTGTTTCACTCATTTTAGGCACAATTCCTGGCATTTTTAATGTCCCTAACTCTTCAACGTTCACTTCTTGAATCATTTGACGGGCTTGATAATGCGGATCGTTCACAATATCCTCAATGGAGTAAATCGCACCGGCTGGAACCTTTGCATCATCTAAACATGTCATTACTTCATCAAAAGGCATAGTCTTCGTCCATTCTTCGATTAATGCATCTAAGAAATCTGCATGCTCAGAGCGTTTCGAGTTATTTTCAAAACGAGGATCCTCCGCGATATCACTGCGACCCATTGCATTCATAAGACGTTTGAATATAGCATCACCGTTTGCTCCAATAACAACATATTTTCCATCACTAGATAAATATGTGTTAGATGGGGTGATTCCAGGCAGCGTACTTCCCGTTCTTTCACGAATTACTCCCGCACGGTCAAATTCAGGAAGTGTACTTTCCATCATGCTAAATACAGATTCATACAGTGCAACATCGATAACTTGTCCTTCTCCAGTTCCGTTTACATCTCGATGATGAACGGCCATTAATGCCCCAATTACGGAGTAAAGAGCAGATAATGAGTCACCAATACTAATCCCTACACGTGTAGGTGGACGGTCCGGATAACCAGTTATGTAACGAAGTCCTCCTAGTGCTTCACCAATCGAACCAAATCCGGCCTTATCACGATATGGCCCATCCTGTCCATAGCCTGATACACGAATCATAATCAGACGTGGGTTGATTGCCTTTAAATCTTCATATCCCAATCCCCATTTTTCCATTGTTCCTGGGCGGAAGTTTTCTATTAAAATATCAATTTCCTTAACAAGTTCACGAATTAATCGCTGGCCTTCAGCTTCACGCAGGTTAATCGTGATTGATTTTTTATTTCGAGATTGAACATACCACCAAAGGCTGGTTCCATTCTCAACAACACGCCATGTTCGGATCGGATCACCAGTCTCAGGAGTTTCGACCTTAATTACCTCTGCTCCAAATTCACCTAACAGTCTTGATGCGGAAGGTCCCGCAATCAATTGTCCCATTTCCAAAACTCTTAATCCCTCAAGTGCTTTCTTTGCCATGTCGAACATCCCCTGAATTAGAATTATTAATTATGTATATAAATCTAAAATTCTGTAAGAAACTGTATATCAGCGTTCTTGCGCTTAAATCTACAAAATATTGGTAAGCGATTTCATTTTTTTATTTTAATCTCAAAATGGTAGACTGTCAACAGTTAACACTAAATTTTCTGACTTTTTATTCTTACATATTCACTCTATAATTAAATCATCTTATTTAAATCATCTTAAGTCTATTTGCATGGTGTAAATTTACGGAGCGAGGGTTTACTGTTCTAGCTTTTCACTTACACATGAAGTATAGTAAACTATTGTTAATAAATAATGATACAAATCAATAAATACAAGAAGCCTTTTACCGTCAGAAGAAGCATTCCTGATTAACTTTTAAGATGTTTATAAGCAGACAAGGGAGAATCTAGGGAGCCCTCTATAAATATTCTAAGAAGTAACCGTTTCAAAAACTTTCACCAATGAGTGAAAGTTCAAATTATTTACATACCGTGGGAGGATTGTTATGAGGGGAATTACAAAAACTGAACCGCTTCATAGCCAGGTTTATACTATTGTTAAAGAAATGATTATGGAAGGAAAATACATGCCCGGAGAACGTCTAGTCGAAACCAAGGTAGCAGAATATATTGGGGTAAGCAGAGGGACAGTTCGCGAAGCGTTTCGAATGCTTACAAAAGATGACATGCTTGTTCAAAGTGGTAATATCTTATTAGTTTATAACCCTAATGCTCAAGATATTTTAGATATCTATGAATGCCGGAAAAGCCTTGAATCACTATCAGCAAAACTGGCAGCCACTCATATCACAGAGGACCAATTAAACGAATTGGAACAAATTATTATTGAATCAAAGGAAGCTCTGAGAAAAAACGACAAGCAGAAGCTTACATGCTTAAATCAACAATTCCATGATATTATTGCAAGTGCATCTCTAAATAAGCAGCTTATTAAATTATTTGAAGTAATTAAAACTAAAGTACTCTATATTCGGAACTGTATCCTTAAGGAACGTACAGATTGTTTTCCTGAACTGGTTGAAGATCACATTCAAATTTACACCGCTCTGAGAAACCGAGATCCTTTAAAAACCGAAGAAAAAATGAGTGAACATATTCAAAGAAGCTTAAAGGTAGCCCATGCCGCACTTAATAAGCAATTGGATTTGCCAAAAAAGTAAACTAAATTACATTGGAATCAACAGCTAAATGATATAAACCGTTTCATAGAAAGCAATAAAACGAACGAACTATCTAAACCGTAGGCCAGTTTTACTCTAATGTAAAGCTGCCTTTTTTGTAAGTTTTCATGTGCCGCTTCTTGATCACATTTACTTTCGTACTACAATCAGCAGCTTACTTACAATATCATTCTCCATTTAAAGCGCCGTATATTGGAATTGTTCTCTTATTCTTCATTTATTAGATCTTCTTTTAAAGTTGAATGATCCAGATGTTATGATTTTGCCTCACCTATTAATCCATGATGATAGAGTGGTATTATATTCTTTAACACGGCTTTATATATTAAGGGGGGATATTCAGGCAACTGCGTTTTCCTAAACATTATAAATCCACATTTTTCTGACTGTACTGTACCCTTATCTGAAACTATAGTTTTTTTAGGACAATTAGAGTGATAGAGAATTAGTTCATTAAAAACGTACGTCTTAGTATCTCTCAGGATTGTAAAGTATCAGAATTGAAATGTTTTTAAGTAGGGGAAAGAAATTCTAGCTGAGAGAGGGAACCAAAAGAAGTTTGTTAGGAAGTAGTCTGTGTCGATTTTGTATCTATTTGGAAAATTTCTCTTTATTTTGTAGTGAGCAATTGCGGAAACCAGATAGTCCATGTGGAAAGGACTTGAGCCGCAAGTCGATTTTCCAGGTTGCTTTTTACCTATTAACCGTATTGGATAATAGCCGGGGAATGAGTGAGATCCAGCGCAGCGGGTGCTACAACAGATGACGTTTCTTCTGCCTTTACAATACTAGAAGGTGTTGCTGCGATACTTGTAAAAAGATTTGTTGCCAACAAAGTAATAATTATTTTTTTCAACGTTGATTTCCCCTCTCGATTTATCTGTTGAACTCATCAACATTCCCCTTTAAGCAGGTCTCGTTAAAGGTTGAATATCTTTTTCTCACAATACGAAAGATAATGAAAGCCTACTTCCCTGAATAACAAGGATCGTAGGCTCGTTTTTTTATGTAAAATCGTATATACAATATGTGCCAGCTTTGGAACAGATTTCGAACTACCGATCGATTTCTTCTTTTAATAACCTACTTCTTCATCAGTAAAAGTTTCTGTCCAATTCCCTTCTGGATCAAGTCTTTTTCTTCCATTTTCGTCTCGTTCAACATATCTATATCCATTCATACCGGCATGTAAGCCATAAAGGATTCTATGAGGCATGTAAATATCTCCACCATTTTCATAATCAAATCCTGTTCTCATTTCTCCAACAACATTTCCTAAATCTCGATCAAGAGTACTACTTTTGGTTGGGATTAAAGCTTCAATTTCATCAGCTCTTTTTTTCACTTCTGATTTGATTTCTTCAGTTAGCCAAACATCCTCTTTACCTTCGTCAAAAATTGGGTCGTTTTCGTCAGCATTTCGAGATTTGTAGAAGTAATCGCTATTGAGAATCTTGTCAAAATACTCGAAATTATCTTTAACCACTTTTTTGAGCTCTGGAGTGATAGCTGCTTCACGAGCATCTATTCTATCTTGATTAGAACCTTTGATAAATTCTTCAAGTTCGTCGGTTTTCTTACCACCAGCTTGGTATGAGTATCCAGTCAGTTCTCCTTTACCTTCGCTTATTGCAATATCAAGGTCATTTAACAAGCCTTTCATGTACTTGATAGCTTGTTTCATTCTCTTAGTCGGTGGATTCCAATACTTTTGTTCATCATATTCCGAGGGATGACTTTTTGGTAAGGTAACCCCATCTAAAACTTTGGCTTGTTCTCCTTTAATGATGTACGATAGAGACTTCATATTTTTGAAGTCTTTTTCTATGGACTCGCCTTCGACTACGATAGGTAAATCTAGAAGAGAGTTATCTAGAGATATAGATTCTTCATAGTAGTAGTATTCGATAGTAGATAAGACATCTTCAGTTCGCTGATTAAACGCGATTTCAACATTTGCATTGAAAGATTCGTCATACATCGAAATAAACTCTTTTGCTGATTGAGGTCCTTCAATTATATCATTCGCCACCGTTAAATCTTTCCATTCTTTTGAAACTACAGTTTCCGTTTCTTCTTTTGCCACAGCCGTGGCCTTTGTATCTTCTGTTTTTTCTGTTTGACTGCAAGCTCCAAGCAATCCGATTGAGATAACACTTGCTGCTAAAATACATTTGCTCATCATAATAAATCCCCTATTTTCTCTCGTTTAGTAAAGATATCCTGCTTCATTTTAATCTAATTGAACCATAAAAGCACTATGATTATTCAGAGTACTTAAATAAATAACTGCCAGTTTTTATTTCCTACCTGCCGTATCTTTTTTTGTTAGGCTTTGTTAAACAATAATGTTGATTTTTTGAAGAAATAAAAGAGACCACTTATGAAGTGAACCCAAAAAGTTAGACACTTTATTTAATTAGGCAGCCCTGAGGGCATGAACCCGGTAATCTACTGGGCTCATGCCTTTTAATTTCACTTTGATTCGTCGGTGATTATAATAATGGATATAATCCTCAAGTTCTTGTTTGAAATGCTCCATGCTTTCGAACTTCTGTAAATAAAGTAATTCAGATTTTAGTAAGCCAAAGAAGTTTTCAATGACCGCATTCTCTAAACAATTTCCTTTTCGGGACATACTTTGAGTAAGACCATGTGTTTTCAGGGCTTGTGAATAAGATTTCATTTGGTAATGCCAGCCTTGATCCGAATGAAGAATGGGGGAATCTTTCGATTCCAATCGAATAAAGGCTTGGTCCAGCATCTTGGAGACTAAGGGATAAATAGGACGTGATTCGATATTGTAAGCAATGATCTCTCCATTAAATAAGTCGAGAATAGGTGATAAATACAACTTCTCACCGTATAAATGAAACTCAGTTACGTCCGTGACCCATTTTTGATTGGGCTTTGTTGCTTTAAAATTGCGATTGAGAATATTGGGAGCAACCTTTCCAATCTTGCCTTTGTATGAACGGTATTTCTTCATACGGACCAGACACTTTAGCCCCAACTCCTTCATTAATCGAAGAACCGTTTTATGGTTCATTTGAATCCCTCTATTACGTAATTCCAATGTAATGCGTCGATACCCGTATCTCCCTTTATTCGTATGAAATATCTCTTTGATAACTGGCTTTATTTCTTCGTATTTATCCTGACGCCCGAAGGTGTTTATCCAATAATAATAGGTACTCCGTGCGAGATTTGCGACGGACAGAAGTAGCTTTAAATTAAAATCTCCCCTTAGTTCATGTACTACTTTCGCTTTTTGCGTTCGGACGCTTCGCTTTCTTGAACTAAGGCTCTCAACTTTTTTAAATATGCATTCTCTGCACGTAATCGTTCATTTTCTGCCTGTAACGCCTCAAATGACCCTTCTACTGGCTTTTTCTTCGTTTCTTTTTTCATGGATGGACGCCCCTTTTTATTCGTTTCAAGAGCGTCAACCCCGTTCTCCTCCAATTGCTTTAGCCACTTATTAATAGTAGAAGGAGAAGCAATGTTATACACAGCAGCTGCATGGGTACTAGACACTCCAAAATCGTTCATATAGTTTAGTACATCCATCTTAAAGCTAATATCATAATTTGTATAGGTAGACATTAGCCCTTCTATACCATGTTCTTTATAATGCGCCACCCAATGCTTTAAAGGAGTCGAACTGGTATTAAATTGTTTGGCGACAGTTCTAAATGAGTCAGCTCCTTCTAAATAAGCAAGGACAGCTTTTAATTTCAACTCTAATGAATATTTTGTCATAAAAAATAGCACCTCCTATTGTTAGATGGTGTCTAACAATTGGGGTGCAGTTCATTATCGTGGTCTCTTTAGTGCATCCTATGGAAGCAAGGAAAATAAATAAAGAGATAGTAATCTTCATATACCCCCAAAATCCTATTCTGTCTTTTTAAAGTTTGGCTAATCCTGCCACCAACATAAGTGCCCCAAGGAAAACACATAATACGCCATTAACTCCAAGGTTTGATTTATTAGACTATAACCTGATAGAACAATAACCACTATTGCTATGATAATTCTAACCATGTTCAAGAATATATTTCCCTCTAAAAATTAACTGTTCTATCCCTTATAGCACATTTTTCGAAAGGTTTTACATTCATTTCATGAGATTATCCATTACTTACTAATATTGAATCTTTTTATTAAAGGTTAACTTTGTTGCACAATATGTGAGTGGTTTTTAATCATTTACCTTTAAACGTTTTTTGATAGCGTTTTTAATTCTAAAGATTTTTTACCCTTATCCTCTGTTTTTTTTTCAATAGTTTTATCAGCCTTAAATAAATTACTTTTAAAGAACCCAAAAGTTAACGTAACGGTGATGATAAATGTAATGGCCATCCCAATGAAATAGACGCTCCAATGTTCCGGATAAACAGAAAGGAAAGATAGAACTCCTCCCACTCCGACAGAAGTAGCTTTCACACCTTGTGCTGCTAGATACGCACTTCCGAATGCACTTCCTACCATAACGGCAATGAAAGGATACCTGAATCGAAGATTGATCCCGTAAATCGCTGGTTCAGTAACCCCAAGCCATGCGGATAACGTTGCAGTAAGTGACACACCTTTTAATTTTTGATTTTGCTTCAGAATAAAGAACATAGTCAACGCAGCAGCGCCTTGAGCTAGTGTAACCGTTTCCCCTATCGGCCATAAAGTAACATAGCCAAGTGTACCGGCCATTTGCAAATTCACTCCTAAGAAGATGTGGTGCATTCCAGTAATGACAAGAGGACCGGAAATAAATCCATACACGCCTCCGGCAAACGCAGGGGATACTTCAAACAGATAAAGAATACCATCCGTAATCCAGTTTGAACCTGTCATCGTAATCGGCCCGATGACTCCGAATGTTAAGAGGCCAGCGAAGACTAATGAAATCGGTGCCACAAATAACATTTGTAAATTATCTGGAATGAAGCTTTTCAAACGTTTCTCAGACCATGTTAAAACCCATGTCGCAAAAATAACAGGAAGAACCTGTCCTTGATAACCGATTTTGGCAATGTCCCATCCAAATAGACTCCAGTATTCCACTTCACTTGGATTTTCTGCATACGCATAAGCAGACATTAATGAAGGATGCACTAATAATAGACCTAACACGATTCCTAATAATGGATTCCCACCAAATTTCTTAGCAGCAGACCACGCGATGAGTACAGGAAGGAATGTAAATGCCGTATTGGCAATGACATTGATAAATTCTGCAAATCCTGTCCAGCCCGTATACACATCCAACAAGGATTTTTTGTCATAGAAAATACCAGAGTTTGCCAGAAGGTTATTTAATCCTAATAAAAGACCTGCAGCAACGATTGCCGGTAGGATCGGAATGAAGATGTCTGCCAAGACCCGGACACCTTTTTGAATGATGTTCCCTTTTTCACTAGTAATCTTCTTCATTTCATCTTTACTTACTTCTTCTGTACCGGTCTGATTTACAAACTCATTGTACACTTTCTCTACAAGCCCTGGACCAATAATGACTTGAAACTGGCCATTCACTGAGAAAGTCCCCTTCACCAGTTCATTTTCCTCTAACGCCTCTTTATTGATCAGGCTTTCATCTACTAATACCAGGCGTAGCCTTGTCACGCAGTGGGATGCATTAATGACGTTTTTTGACCCGCCGATATTATTTATGATGCTGGATACATG
Source organism: Peribacillus sp. ACCC06369 (assembly GCF_030348945.1). Classification (NCBI taxonomy): domain Bacteria; kingdom Bacillati; phylum Bacillota; class Bacilli; order Caryophanales; family Bacillaceae; genus Peribacillus; species Peribacillus sp. ACCC06369. Next base: position 2,102,106 of record NZ_JAUCEN010000002.1, on the reverse strand, counting down.
ATCTTTAAAATCCATTTGATAACCTCCTCTACTTAAGCGTTTACATAAATTTTTAACTTGTTTAAACAAGTTTATTTTAGTACAGTATAAATTGTCAAGAAAAATTGTAAAAAGGAGTGCTCACTTTGGATATACGAATGACACCTATGAGTCATTATGGTTCTTACATGGCTCTCACTTACCAAGAAAGCCAGACCCCAGAGAAAAATGGGCTCTATATTAATTCAGTAAGAGGCAAATCAAAACAGCATCAAAATGCTCTTAAAATCATCCCAACAATAAATGGGACTCCAGTTGAGTACACCTATGAAGCCGATGAATTTAAGATTGTCCTGACATTTAATGGTGGGGAAATCTTTGTATGCTTTGAAGATGCTGAAAGAATCTTTGTACAAGGCCGAGGGGAAAAAGTAGGTCTAACACTTGATTCCCAGCCAATCTTCAATTTCGAATATAACTATCTTTTGGGAAAAACCGGTGAAGACTACTGCATTGTCAATAGCTACAAGAATCTGACCAAATACATGATCTTTGCACCTCAAGGATCAGTCATGCTTCAACAAAACGTATTCATGGATACGACAGGCAGCACAAACAAAGCAGATAACCTGTCGAGTATCCAAATCACCTCAACGGATGAGTCAGATAAATTTTTATGTGTCATTGAAGACATTCCTACAAGTGGGGCAATTCCAGTAAAAAGGGAGTATAAGTTTGAAGAAGCATTGGATAAGAGCACGAATCATTTTCTAGAATTCTTATCTAAACAGCCTGCTGTTCTCGAAAGGTATCAAAAAACCCTAAGGGAAGCTGCTTATCTGAATTGGACATGTATTGTGAATGAACAAGGGCTGTTGAAGAGAAAAGCCATGTATATGTCGAATACAAATTTCCCAGGTGTTTGGAGTTGGGATAATGCCTTCAACGCATTAGCACTTGCTGGTGTTGATAATGAGCTCGCATGGGATCAAATTCAGTTATTATTCGATTATCAGGACGTAAACGGACAAATTCCAGGTTCCCTCAGCGATTCGACCATCCGTTGGAATTTCTCCAAGCCTCCCGTACAAGGGTTATTCGTGTTGAAAATGATGGAAAAAATGACATTGACTACTGAACAATTAAAGAGAATATATACTCAAATCAAGAGACATGTAGAATTTTATCTTCAGTACAAAGATTTCAATGGCGACGGGATTTGCGAGTACCATCACGGGAATGATTCCGGACAGGATAACAGCACGGTGTTCAGAGATGCAAACATCATCGACTCACCAGACTTAACAGCATTCTTGATTAAGTCGATGGATATGCTGGCTGTTGTGGCAGAAAAACTTGATAAAGTAGAAGATAAGAAATATTGGGAAGAACAATCCACAAAATACATGCAGAAATTTTGCGACTATTTCCTTATTGAGGACCTTCCATTTGCTCGCTTTACAAGAGACGGTAAAGTAATTGAGAGCCAAGGAATCCTGCCTTTAATGTCAATTATCTTGGGAAACAAACTTCCTGAAGCTGCTAAAAAGAACATCCTCAATCTTCTAAAGAGCGAAAGGTATTTAACAAAGTGGGGAATTGCGTCGGAAGCCATCGACAGTCCTTATTATGAGGAGGACGCTTACTGGAGAGGACCAATCTGGGCTCCTACCACTCTCTTGTTTATAGAAGCATTTGAAGAATGCGGCGAACAACAATTAGCAAATGAAGTAACCGAGAAGTTCCTAGAGCTTTGTAAATATGGAGGGTTTGCGGAAAACTTCCATGCTGAAACGGGGGAAGGATTGCGAGACCTTGCCCATACGTGGACGTCCAGCGTGTTTATCCATTTAGCATCAAAACTGGCAAATTAATTAAAAAAGTGTATGAGAACTTCATCTCATACACTTTTCTTATTTTCGCTGTGTTTGGTCGAAGAACACAAAGTTACCCGGAGTATGCCTTGATTGAGTATGTTCAAACATCACTCCATCCGCATTAAAAACATGACTGGTCACAACGACAACACTATTAAACCCATCTAATTTTAAATATTTCTCATCCATCTCAGTAGTTCTTTCTACCACCATTTTCCGCTTTGCAGTGACCGCCCGTTGGTTCAGCTCTCTATCTAAGTATTCATAAATGGAATCCTCTGCTACCTCAATCGTTAATCCTTTAGCAATATCTTTCCTAAAATAATTATAATCCATAATTACGGGATTGCCTTCTAAATAACGGACACGCTTCAGGTGATACACTTCAACACCGATTGGAAACCTGGTATGCTCATGAATGCCTTCATCTACAACCAATTCCTCAAAGACGGTGACGTCTGTCCGATGTTTCTTATTGTTTCGAATAGCAAACTCCTTAAACGTTTCCGTCTCACCAAACATATATTCATTTCCCTTAAAATCTTGATAAATCACGCGGGCACCTTTCCCATGCTTGGTTTGTACATACCCTTCGTTTACAAGATTTCCGATTGCTCTTCGTAATGTGTTTCTTGAGCAGTCATACTCTATGATCAATGTATTCTCTGAAGGAAGGAGTTGTTGATACTGATAATCATTCTGTTCAATTTTCTTTTTTAAATCTTCATATATTTCTACGTACTTTGTTCTTGGCATGACAGCCTCCTATGCCCTATCTGTATGTAGTAAGTTTGGAGTACACATAATGTCTCCCCACTTTCCTTTTTTAAGTATATCATTAAAACTTTATACATTACTTTTCTTAAGTTAATGATGCCTGTTTATTCAATAAACATTATTCAATTAATTGGCCCTGATCTACAGTATCAGCTCAAAAAAGTTGAAAGCTCCATTGGGATGGGAGCATATCAACTTTCTTGGCGAGTATCGTTTTGACCCAAAAGGAGTTACTACCTTAGAGTCATTACGACCGTTAAACCAATGATAGCTATCAGCCGGTTACACTTTATCGTGGTGAAAACCGGCTATTTTTGTTTCCGAATTCCCTTAACGTTGTAAATCCGCGTTTTGCTGGTGGTACCCCTTCAAGTAACCTGCCCCGTTCGTATTATTAGGTCAGCCAGATATTTCTGGTTGACCAATTTTTATATAGTTTTAATATAACGGTAGCCGGGGTAGAACGTACCTGCCCGTGGGGCTTAAGATCCCGTCAACTAAACAGTTCGCCCCCTACTTGCTTAAACATGATTTGGCTGGTTGGGACCAAGATCTCGTATAACAAGCGAAGCTATGATACTGCAAGAAGGATTAGGGGTTACCGGCAAATATTATGTTTTTGGAGGAGATAAAAAATGAATCCAGTGGTTGGTCTGGATGTAGCTAAAGGTGAAAGTCAGGTTCAAGCATTCTTGGAAAAGAAGAAGCCTTATCAAGGCAGTTTCAAAGTTACACATACCATTGAAGGATTAGAAACGCTATTTCAGTTTCTGAGAAAAATAGAAAATAAAACAGGAATCAAACCTCCGATTGTATTGGAATCCACGGGGCATTATCATACGCCAGTTGTACAGTATTTTGAGGAGAGAGGCTACTTATTAATTGTCGTTAACCCACTCATTTCTTATCGTGCGAAGAGCTCAAGTTTACGCAAAGTAAAGACAGATATAATCGATGCACGTCACCTCTGCGAGCTGTACTATAAAGAGGATTTAGAGCCTTATAAAAAACGAGGGATACAACTCTTAAATCTTCGTAATCTTTCAAGACAACACGAAAATATAACAGGTATCTATGTACAAACAAAACTACAGTTCCAGGCTGTTCTTGATCAAGTATTTCCTGAATATAGAGGGGTTTTTGGAGATTTGTATTCGGTTGTTTCTTTGCTTACTCTATTAGAATTCCCTACTTCTGAAGACATATTAGCAGTCGGTGAAGAAACTGTAGCAAATAGGATTAATGAACTTTGTCCAAGTCGTTCTAAAAAGTGGGCGAATACACAGGCAGAGAAACTTACGGCTGCCTCAGCTCGAAACCCTTTTCAGAGAACCTTATATCAGAGTCACATTTTAAGCCTTGAAATGTATATAAAAATGCTTCTAGAATACCAAAAGCACCTATCCAAATTTGAAGACGAGATAGATGCTTTGGCAAAAGAAATTGAAGAATATAAGATTATCCAATCCATCCCTGGAATCGGTGAAAAAATCGCTGCAACGATTATTTCTGAAATTGGAGAGATTGAACGGTTTAATCACCCTAAAAAACTAGTGGCATTTGCCGGAATTGATCCAAGTATCTTTGAATCAGGTAAATTTAAAGGCACAGTAAATCGGATTACCAAAAGAGGTTCTGGCAGACTAAGACACGCCTTGTATATGGCTGTTAAATGTGCCATTCGTGATTGTCGCAAGAAGAAAACGACAGATGAAATCATCCCTCGTAACAAGCGATTACGAGAGTTTTATGATAAGAAACGTGAAGAAGGAAAGCCCTTTAAAGTAGCTGTGATAGCATGTGCCAATAAACTCTTACATTGGATTTATGCACTTTTAAAAAGCAACTCACCTTTCCAAGATAGGCTAGTTTGAAAGTATAACTAAACCACCCAGAACTTTCCAAACACAGAAACTTGGAAGGTTATTTGGTATGCACAAATTTAGTATAGCATGAAATATTTTAAGGTTTTATTGAAAAATATTGACAAACTATTGGCTGGTTTAGTTACATAAGGAATTTCAGATTTTTTGCTTCAATTCTTTGATATTTTTATTATTTTACTACATTAATCTTAACAAAATAACTTGCTACTTTTCCTGATTCAAATTCAGATAAGTATTCAAGAATATAATGACCAGGTTCTGAAATGGATTGAACGGTTGATTCGGTTTCAAAACGTGGTATAACTTTATTTCGATCTCACTGTAAAAAAATATGTTCGTAGCAGTAGTTGATGCACTATTTTTATAAGTAAAATGATGGTTAGAAATGACCGTCATTTCTGGTTCATTTTGTAAATATGTATCTAGTTCATTTACGCTTTTATAAGTAAGATTTTTTGTAATACTTTTGCCAAAAGCACTATAATCATAATCTTTTGCTTTCAATTCATATGTCTTATGCTCATTTTTTATCGAAGCGGTTGGTACAGTTGGAAAATAAAAAAAGCTATAATAAACAAAGAAGAGTACTATGAATATGCCAATTAACTTCCACGTTTTCTTCATTTTATTGTTGCGAGCTTTATTCATTTAAATTCTCCTTATTGTTCAATTAATTAATTTTTTTCTCTAATCTTATTTATTCTGTAATTTTTCTAATAGTCCTTCCGTATTCAACTAACCTGCCCCGAGGAGAGCTCATTTTTAAGTTTTATAAGGTTGGCTGTCTTTCCAGTACCTTTTCTCCCTACAATTTGGTGAGGATGTTGATAGTCTCTGAGGTCGCCGACCTCTGCGAAAAACCCTGCTACTGTATCTCGACCGATTCCTGACACCTCTAACATCTGTGTGACACCTGGGATATGGTCTTAATAACTGTTCTAATTGATGATCTAATTCTTCGAATTTCATTTGAATAAAATCATACTTCTCTAGTAAAGCTCTCAACTCTAATTTCGCCATAGCTGCCCCTTGACGAATACCATCGAACGATTGGCTACTCCTTTAAGTGCTCGTATCTTCTTTAAGCCTATACTGCGTTTTACCACTCGTCTTTAAGAAAGTAAGAGCTCTTCATCCGTATACTTTACAAGTTCATGTGGCAAGGCTTCTAGCTTTAGAAAATGAATAGCTGTCTTGCCTTCCCAACTTTTGAACACCGTCAAAAATTCGGGAAAGTAACGATCAAGCCAGTTATGAACTTGTCCGTGAACGACCTGTAAATCAACGTTGAGAAGATCGCGAAGTTTTTTTGCCACTCGGAGTTCTGCATAAATTCCTTGTGGAATTGTCGGTTCGGCGTATCTTCCGTCTTTGACTAACTGTGCGATGACTTTTGCATCTTTCACGTCATTCTTTGTAGGTGAATTATCGTCTAATTCTTTACTTCGTTTAACATGTAGTGGATTGACAGATACGAACTTAATATTATTCTCTTTTAGAAGATGAGCTAGATTTAACCAGTAGTGACCGGTTGGCTCCATGCCTACAATCACTTGATTTAGATTATACCCTTTAACAAGTTGGTTAATCCAATCTAGAAACGAATGAAATCCTGCTTTCGTATTTTCAAAAAAACACGTTTTACCCAGTTCCAATCCTCTAAAATCCTGTGCTCTCGCGACATGATTGTGCTTGGCGATATCTACTCCGACTATTAAGGTTTCAGAAGTAATTTGAGAGATTTTGTGATTTTGGTTATAATTCATTGTGAGACCTCCAAATAGATGTTTTTGTCCTTTTTAGCTGGCCAGCTTAGGACACATTCATCTTATCAAGAGGTCTTTTTCCGTTCAAACCTCATTTTCAGTATTACAGGAATGCTGCCCCTTTCGTATTATAAGGTCAGCCAGATATTTAAACTGTACCCTTTGTAAAGGACGTTAAAAAAACGAAAAGAAGATGTTTGTACTCGCACGACATACTCTTCATAGCCTTCGTTATTTCAAGTTATAAGAATAAATATCGTAAAGCTACCGGACCCCAATAATAGAAAAGCCGATCATTCCTTAGCGTAGGAAAAATCGGCTTTTCTCATTCAAAAGTTTTCTTAGCGTGTTTTTTTTCCGATTTGCTGGCGGTACCCCTAATATATCTCCTTCTTCAACTCCCTCAAATCTTTATTTGTTCAACAGTAAAGTCATAAAGTATAAAAAACCAAAAAAAGTATTTAAGAAATACATCATCTACATTTTATAAATAACGATTTTACCCGCGTCAATTAGACACTAGTAAAAAGCTTACACTCTCTATTCCTTAGAGAAACTATACATGCTAAACAGCATTACCCTTACTATTAATAGACAAGGGCTGTTTAGCATGTTTATAAAAGTGTACTTTTACGTCTAAAATGTCTTTCTTCCTATTTTATATGAGGTTTGATTAGCTTCTGATGTAATCATTGTCCAAACCATATTTATAAGGGATTGTAAGATGATGATTAGTGAAATGCAATGGTAACTTTGAATGTCTTCAAATCAACATTTTTGATTTAGAGTTTAAATGGGAAAGAACAGAATGTAAATACATTATAAGAAAAAGTATGAGGTTTATATCCAAAAATAACTCTAGTGGTTGACTCGACCTTTTATTTACTTCTACTACAAAATATAGTAGCAAACAATGGCCTTGGTCTGTGCTACTAATCTTAGTATGTTTTTATTTTGTCATACTCTAAAAAATGTCAAATGAATGTCATCGTATAGTTTGCTTCAAACCAGCCGCCTGCTTCAAGCTTATTAATTCCTATTTTTTCCTTTAACTGACCAGATGTGTCTTCCGTATCGGCAAGACCGTACCAAGGTTCAATGCATACAAACGGAGCCATCGTGCCATTTGATTGATTGTAGCTCGACCATATTCCGACAAATGGAAAAGCAGCCAAGTCAACTTCAACTCCATGACCTGTCCGGTCTGATAAAAGCGAAACATGGTCAATGTGACTGTATATAAATGCATCATTCTTAAATAAAGACGCTTGAATAGAGATCGGCTCAATCGTTTCAGCCGATTCTTTTTCTTTGATCAATGATTTGGCCAGTTCATATCGCGTGACGCGTTTGCCAATGGCCGATGTAAAAGCTAACGTATACTCTTCCGCTTTTTCCTCGCTTGTGAGCGGCACGTTAAATGCAGGATGAGCTCCAATGGAAAAATACATTGTCTCTTTCTGTTCATTTTTAATTTCCCAGCGGACGTTCAGTGACTGCTCCTTCAATGCATAGTGAATTACTGCCTGAAACCGGTACGGGTACACATCCAAAAAATCATCAGACGACTCAAAGCAGAAAGAAACATGATCTACATGCTGCGCCTGAACAGTAAATCCAACATCTCGCAGAAAACCGTGCTGCGACAAGTGATATGTTTTTCCATTCAGCTTATATTGATCCTTTTTTAACCGCCCAACAATTGGAAACAGAATCGGCGACACTCTTCCCCAATGCGTGCTTTCGCCGCTCCACAGATAACTCAGCCCTGTTTTTTTATTTAGAACCTCACGTACTTCTGCACCGGAAGTGGAGATACTTACTTTTAATGCTTCATTTTCAAGGACTATCATTGCAGGCTCCTTTCTGTTCCGTTATTGATTCTTTCGCACTTATTATATAACATTGGATTTGCAATCTTTCATCTACCTTTTGAACGATATATATCTTTTCATCACAAAGTAAGAGGAAACAAAGACAAAAAAAGTAACTATTCTCGGACAGAAATAGTTACATTATGAAAATGAACATTATTAAGGTTTTAGAACTAAACACCCCAGATAAACATTAACAATACAAATAATGTTCCAATTTGGAGACGGCCTTCTCATCTGCAACTACTACCACATTTGAGTGGTTTCTTAGTACAGTAGCTGGACAGTTACTACCTACCTCTTCTGTAAACATGCGGTATATTGCTTCTGCCTTACTTTCTCCAGAAGCAAGAAGTATTATTTCTTTACTTTTTAAAATAGTTGATATGCCCATTGTGATTGCATGATTTGGTACTTCATCATAATTATTAAAATAACGTGCATTTACTTGCCGGGTTGACTCTGTAAGAGCCAACACATGTGTTGGCATATTTAGCGCTGTTCCAGGTTCATTGAAACCAATATGTCCGTTTTCACCGATTCCCAACAGTTGTAAATCCACACCACGTACTTTGTCTATTTTTGCTTCATAGCTTATAGCTTCTTGTTTCAGATTGCTTGCCATACCATTAGGAATATTTACATTTTTGCTTGGTATATCAATGTAATTAAATAAATGATTATACATGTAATAATGATAGCTATTTGGATGGCTAGATTCTAATCCAACATATTCATCTAGATTATACGTAAAAACATGCCTGTAGGTTGTTTTTTTCTTCTTATAGTCATCAATTAAAAATTCATAAGTACCAACAGGTGTACCCCCTGTTGCAAGACCAAGTGATAACATAGAGGAAGAACTTACTTTTTCAATGATTCGTCTTGCTGTAAAAGCGCTCATCTCTTCAGGATTTCTAACTTTAACAAGTTTCATCTTAACACTCCTAAATTTTTAGAAAAAATTATCGTTTTATCCTACGTTCCTTTAAATACTATTATCGAACTCAGGTCTCATACACTTTCCAAGTTGCCTAAGATTGCTGAGGTATCTATAACGCTTCTTTATTTCCAATAACTATTTTTATTTTTTGCAAACTATTTATAAGTAGGTGTTCCCATTAGGGTTCGACCGTGGGACCATTACCATGGTTTGTTACTTATTGATTAATGGCTTATAAATTAAATATTTCTTCTAATGCTAATGCAACACCATCGTGATCATTATCCTCAGTTATCAAATTCGCACATTTTTTTACGTAATCAGGTGAGTTTCCCATAGCGATTCCTAATCCGGCTGCTTCTAGCATCTCTATATCATTTATGCCATTACCAATTGCCACTACTTCACTCGCAGAAATTCCCAGCCGATTCAAGATAGGTATAATGCCAGACCATTTAGATCCAACCGGATAAACTTCCAATCGATTGCCTTCATCAAAAACATATTCATCCGTTATTTCAGCTCTAAGGGATTCACGGTCTTTAGTAGAATCAAGATAAAGGGCTAAGCGGTGAGCGTCGCGATTTGTATCAGTAAGATTAGATTGTGTAGCTTGTGGCAGTAAATGTTCAATATCAGGCTGGGGACGATTCGAACGGGAAGTCTTATATGAAAAATGAAAATAAGCACCATTGTATTCTTTCGTTTTGCTGCATAAATTAAAAGCTAACTGTGATGGTATTTTGACATCATATAATACCTCATTATTCGAAATGACAAAGCTCCCATTGTATGTTACATATATCGAGCATCTAAATTTTTCTCCATATATTTTTGAAGCAACCAAAGATCTTCCTGAAGCTAAAGCTACCAATATACCCTTTTGTTGTAACTTAATGATGTTTTCAATGAGTCTTTCTTCAAGTTGTTCATTAGAGTTTAAAATAGTTCCATCAATATCCAGAAAAACAATTCGATACATACTATCACACATCCTTATTATGGTGGACCCACTGCCTATGTCATTGGATATACAGGCGAGTAGGAAGAAGGGGGCTTAGCCCACAAGTTAAAAGAAGTTAATGTATCATTGAGTCTTCAACTTATTTAAAGTTTAGCGCCTTTTTCTCTTAATTTACTAAATTACCAGTTGCATCATAAATCCCAAGAAGTTCCGGTTTAGTTGAAAGATTTTTTACAATTGCTATTTGGGCATGAGTGACAAATATTTGAGTACGAAAAGCAAATATGGCAGTGTCACCAATTTTGACATCACGTGTATTTAATGTTCCATAGTAATCGATATTGGAGGGGTCATTTACTATGATAGGCACTTTTTTCAAACTATTTATATTTTTCCCTACAAAAGCATTTTGCATATGGGAACGCGGATAAAAACCGCCTCCAAAGACAATAGCTCGATCTTGATAAAAATGAGAAACTTCAGAAACGTATGTCATTGCTGGTCTTTCTTCTAAATGTTGGATTGCGTGTAAAGGGGTCGTACCAGTAAGAGCGTGTCCTGGCTCTCCTTGAGTTGCTCCGTTTTCTTTTAACAATTGTATCGTTGATACGGAAGTTGCACTCGGCATATTCATCTGCAAATGTTGATGTCCTCTTTGCTGAAGCAATTCTTTTGCCAGTTGCATCGACTTGACATTCTGTGTAACGGCAGGAGTATCGTTTTGTATTAATATGCAAGGAAAACTCGTTAATCCCGCTATAACAATACCATCCAACTCTTCAAGTTTCTTTACTTCTTCCTGGAGCTGATGAAGAGTAAAACCACCCTCTTGACCGTTATAAATAAAGTCACCAATGTTTGCAATGCGCAAGAAAATTTTTTGGATTCTTCCCACCAGTTTTGCAGCATCACTAACATTCTTTGCATTTTCATAGCTAAAAACGGTGATAAAATCGGGTTCGATATTTAAAATCTTCGGTATCATTCTTTTTGGCAATTGAACAAGATGTCCAACATGACCAATTTTAATTCCATTTTTGCTGAGAGTGAGGGCTTCCCACGGATCCACAGCCACTGCTTTTTCAATTCCTGCCGCAACAATAGCTTTAGCTACCAACGGATTTCGACCGAATTGTTTGGACATAAACAATAATTCAATATCCTGTTTTTTGGCTTCTCTGGCTAAAAGAGTAGCATTCGATTTTATGGTATCCAGATCTAGTACGTACGTATTTGGAGAAATAGCGCCTTGTTGATGTAGTTCTAAGGAAGCTTCTATTAACTTCGGATTGCGTTGTTGAGTTATGTCTAAAAACATTAATATCTCTCCAATCTAATTTCCTTTGTTACTTTCCTTGATATTGTAAAGACTCGTCCCGTTTTCAGTGGCATCAAGCCCTAAATATTCAGCCGCTGTTGCAGCTATATCAGAAAGTGTTTCTCTTTCTCCAAGATTCATTGGTTTAAGCAATTTATTATAGACTAACAAAAATGCTTTTTCTCGTGTATGCTGGCTATGGCCGATGGTAGGATCGTTTCCATGATCTGCACTTATGATTAGTAAATCTTGTTCCGTCATTTTTTCTACTATTGTTGCTAAATATTGATCTACTAACGAAATCCGGTTAGCATAGCGCTCTGGATCTTGAGCATGCCCAGCTAAATCTGTTTCCTGTATAGTTGCAGCAATTAATCCATTTTGAACATGGTCCATTTGATTTAGGATATCCTTCATTACTTGTTCAGTATCAACACCAGGGAATTTATTTGCCCCTTCACAATAGATCACATCCTGCATTTTACCCACGAGAGAAACTTCTACTCCCTCTTTAACAGCCAAAGTTGGCAATTGTTGATCAGGTAAAATGCCAAACCCTAAGTGCCGAACTTGATATCCCTTTTTATATACATTTGACTTTGGTGAGTTAACCCCAACCAATCCATCTTCACGAAGTTCCACTGAATTTTGTAGGTGTTCAGGTGTTACGTTCTCACCGCCTAGCGCAATTACTCGATTGACCCTCACATTTCTCCGAACACATTCGCCTATTTTTAGAACTTCCTCAAAGGATATATTGTCCAGCGGCGCACTCACATTATAAATTTGTCCAAAATCAGTCTCAATGTTATCTGCGACGATGACCAAATCATTCACCAATAAATAGGGGAGATCCCGATTAGGAATATTTACTTTATAGCCATCTAATTCAAGGGCAGTTCGAACTTCAGTCATATTATCGATAAAAGGGGCAAGATAGGCCTTTTTAGGCTTTGAGCCCATTATTTCATTATGACCTTCATAACTATCAGCACCATGGTGCATAAGTTTTAATACACCGTAGCTGGCCAGGTTTTCTTTCTTTTCTAAACTTGGATGATTCAGGACTTTATTAATTCCTAACTTTTCAAAAGTAGGAATCCGAAGTGATGGAACGGCATCTAAAATGTGATAAAAGGTGTTTGCACCAACATCTTGGGGATGATATTCTACTGCATCATCCATATAACCAACACCTAAACTGTCTAAAATTATAACGATTACTCTTTTATTCATTAGTTATTACTCCTCCATCTAGTGCAGTCTGACCCAAAAGTCACTGACTTTTAGCTTGAGCCTTATGAATGGATTGCGTTAATATCCTGATAATCGTATCTGTTCCACTTCTTAGTGGATTGATCCGAATCATTTTTTTATTTAAAGTAGGATCTGATGTAAGAAAGGTATTTGAAACTCTATAGAACATAGGAACAAATTCATACTTGGATTCGGCACCTACTGGATACGGGGCTGCCCCAAGTTCGTTTGCATAATGGAGTACGTCTTCTGCGATTGGTTCCGTTAGCTCTACTAATACTACTTTTGATTGCGCATTTGCTAAGAAAGCACGTTTTACACCTGTTACTATCCCTTGATTAAGATTTGATACTAATTTTTCATTTACTTCAGCTTGAATGGCTAACATAACTGGAGCATAGACAAGCCCACGTAAAGCTTCTAGCGCCTCATAACCTTGTACCTGGCTACCACCAGAGTAGTTCATTTTTTCTATTTTTCTAATCAAGTCTGCCTTACCAATTATGAGACCGATTCCTTCTGGACCTAACAATTTAAATAATGAGAAGGTTGTCAAATCAGCACCAGCTTGAACCCCTACTTGTTCTACTTTCATTGTTGCATAATTATCATCAGTAAGGATGTAAAGAGAAGGATTCATTGAACGAATGTGCCCAATGACTTTGCCTATATCGTAATGATCATCCATTTTTTGACGTGTATGTTGAATGAGTGCGCCTTTTAATTCAGGATGAAGTTGAATCACTTTTTTCACTTTCTCTTTTTGATGAAAGTCAACAAATATCGCTTCTATCCCCATGCTATCTAGCGTTGTCTTGCTTGTTGGATAAATGGGTGCGTCATGGACCAAGATTTGGTCGCCTGGTTTCAAAAAACTCATAAAACCATATCGTAGTGCTCCAGTTCCTGCGCCTCGTACAAACAAGGCTCTTTCGACATGAAAAAAATCTGCCAATATTTCTTCTACCTTTTTTGTATATTGGGGTTTATTCACACCTCTCACAACACCTAAATCTCCAAGCGAAAGTATTTCATCACCTCGAAAATAACGAGTAATGATATCAATTAACTGAAATTGCTTTTGTTGGGCTTCTTCCATTGAAAGACTTTTTAAAGGGAATGTTTGCATTTTATCACCTCATTGATTCATAAATACCAAGGGATTTGTGACTAACATTTTTTCAATAGAATCATCTGTTAGTCCATGGCTAGTAAGTAAAGGAATGAAGGAGTCTAGTAAAAAGTTGTAACCTAGCCCACCTTTATATTCCAGATGTGATTTTCTTGTGATATCCATTGAAAGGAAAACATGATCGATATATCCTGCATCCTGAATTTTTTTCAAGATTTCTGCACGTGTTCGGTCAGGCATATAGCTCTCTTTTCCTACAGTATCAAACTCAACATAAACACCATCTTTTAACATTTTCAATATATAATCAGCATCCCCAGTTAAATCAACATGACCAATAACAACACGATTTAAGTCGACATTATGCTTTTTAAAGAAGTCTACTTGTTCATGTCCCAATGTACCAATTGAGGTATGAGTGGTTATAGGTTTTTTGGTTTCTTGATGGGCAATTACAACCGCTTCAAACACTTTTTTCTCTGTATCTGTCCATACGTTATAGCTTGTTCCGATTTCACCAATGATTTCTGCTTTTACTCCCGTTCCCTTAATTCCATGGTTGATTTCATTAATCATTCTTTCAACTAATTGTTCCCGTGTTTCACGAAATACCTGGATTGGATAAAATTCCTCTTGATAAAAACCAGTAGAATAAATAATGTTGATGCCACTTTCTTCAGCTATCTTTTGGACAAACGGGATATTCCTTCCCATTCCAAAAACGGTTACATCTACAATGTTTCTAACACCCTTTTCATATAATTTTTTGTATTCTTTTAAAGTTTCACTAAAGACATCAAGTTGACAATCCTCTGTATTTTTAACTTCTGATAAATCAATCGTAGTATGTTCGTGCATAAGAGTAATACCGTCCATTAACACTAAAATCACTTTCTTTCATAAAATTTTGATTGAATTGATTTAGTTTTGTTGATAATTAGATGCGTAGTTTCTATTAACTAATGAATACCTCCCCCATTATTATCTTTAAAATAATCACGGAAGAGGTATTCTCTTTTCCTTTATTTAGACCATAAACCAAATAAATGAAGAATATTCACTAAGATACCTAAGGCAATAACCCCTACTGGTCCAACTGCTAATTCCACTAATGGCTTTTTCGCTATACGATTAAGCAGATAAAAGCCCATTACCCAGAAGAAGCCCATTCCTGGTGCAATTTTTTCTCCTGCCATCGCACTACCAATTAAGATAGCCATCCCGAGAACATCAGCTAAGGACGTACGAATGTGTTCTCCCATTTCTCGTACACCAGGCAATTTATCCATGCTTTTTGTAACAACAGATAACAGCATAACTTCCCCATACATAACGACTGCACCAACAAAAAATGCTAGAATCGGCATTTCTCTAAAAATGATCCCTACCACAAACACCATAGTTGTACCGGCTAATCCATATACACCTGTCACAATGGCAGTCGAGAATACTAAAGGTATAAATCCTATGGCACGTGCTAAAGTTGCTATTGCTGCTTCCGAGTATTTCCCATCATTAATTAAAGCTTGTGGCATCGCGTCAACCGCAAGAATCATCTGGGCTGAAACTAATGCAACCAAGCCACCCATAATCGCAAGCAACCAGCGATTTTTTTTAATTCTGTTCACGCGTTCTGTAAATATATTAACTAAATCTGCGTTTGTAGTACCTTCCCCACCTTTTACTCTTGCTGCAAAATAAACCATCATAAACATCCCAAATAATAAAGACATTCCTTCAGGACTTAATGCAATTTTGTAGCTTGAAATAGTAAAAGTTCCAAAGCGAGCGAACAATAGATAAGAAATAAATGTAATGCTAGCAGTAATTACAGCCTTCTTAAAACCATGCTGGTAACCTACGGCTACAGCAGGGAATACAGTAAATGCAATAATAATAGGTGTACCTACTAGACTTAAAGAGTCAAGGAAGTTAATAGGTAGTTTATCAAAAAGATCAACAACAAATTGTAGTCCAAGGCATACACCAATACTATAAACAGCACCTACGACACCAGAAATGATTATGCCCTTTTTATTGTCAGGTGACCATATTCCGATAATGTCACATGCAAGTAAAATACTATGCGCAATAATGATTGTTGCACCTATGGATAGCGGGATACCAAACCCAATAATTAATCCAAAGCTTAACGCAAAACTGGTTGCTGCCAATTCTTTTCTGGTAATGCGGCCTTCTAAAAACTCTGGAACAATTGGACGTAAACCGTCATTAAAAACAGCTACACCTCGGTTAACAAGAATGGAACCCATAGAACCAAGAGCGGCTATGGTTATTAGTTGCATGATAGTAAAATCCAAAAGTACTCCCCCTGATATTTTTTTTATTTATTAAGTAATGCTGGAACTAAAGCTTTTAACACATTAGCGGACGAAGGGGCAGTAAAGCCAAAAGCGATTTTCCCACTATTAACTTCTTCAAGAATTTCTTCTTGATTCTTAACTTTACTTGGGGAAGCAAGTGCTACACAATGATCATGTCCTAAAAGTGCTAATGCCATAGCAAGCGCCCCACCAGACCCTGTTTCACAAGCTCCAACATAATAATCAACCTGTTTATTTTTTAACGCCATTACGGCTTCTAAATCACTCTTAACACTTACTTCAACCTCACTTCCTCCTAACTCCTTGATTTGCTTTTCGATTGTTTGCTTATTTAACTGTCCACCTACTACAATTTTGATCATTATTAAAACCTCCTATTGATTTTTATCTAGTACTTGATGTAGATGCAGATAGAAATAATCCTGTTCTTCTTTAGGAATTCCCTGAGGAAATCTATTATTAACAAATTTGATAATTTCCTCTATTTCATTTTTATAAGGTGTTTGTCTGATTTCTACCATAATCATTTCAAGTGGTCCTTCTATAGATTCCTCACATTGAATCCTTGTTAATGCCATGCACATATGTGTCCAAAACATATCGGATTCAGATAAATCGGTCTTTTTGTACTTTTCTGACATTAAATCAAATGTTTCGTTTGTAATGTCATAGGCTAAATCGGTAATAATCTTATTGTCTTTTAATATATCTAATTTTTGATTCATTTCTGCTTTATTCAATTTCACATACTCCAATCTACTGTATTTAGTATTTTGATAAAAATATTTTAGAAATTTCCTCGATATTTTTAATACCGAGGAATCTTTTCTCCTGTTTCAACAAGTGCTTGAACTTTAAGAATCATTTCTTTGGTTACACAGTTCCATTTTTGTTTAATTTCATCTTCCCTGTTACCATCAATAACTATGACAGCTTCGGATGTGTCCAATGACAATTGCCGAGCTAAAGGTGATTGAAACTCTACAGCTCTAAAGGTTTCAATCATTTTTTTTTCATCCACATTCCAAATAGTTGCATCTATCTGTTTGGCATGTAGCATATCAAACAACTGCATATAGTTTACATGAACTAACTGAACGTCCATGCCCTCAACTTCTGCAAACGTTAATCTGCTTTGGTCAAGGGATTCAATGTCCAAACCGATTTTCATTCCTTGTCTAATTCTAGTTTCACTCGAATTAGACAGAAACACTTTATGAGCTGATACATAACTATTATGCGTAAGCTCTTCGAATATTTTTAAATTTGGAAACTGTAATATTTGTGCTTCTGCAGTCAATTTAGAAACAACTGCGAAATCGCATCTTTTCATACGAATGGATTCAATTCGATTAATTCCCCCCCGGATAAAAGTTAAATTGATTCTTTTACCTTTTGATTCGAAGGCTTCAACTAACCCTGTTGCCAACCCTTCATATTTGCGTGAATAAGGAAGCGGCATGGATCCAACCAAAGGTGCAATACCAGCAATTTCAAGTAACAACTCATCATCTTTTCCTAATAAAAAGGTTCCAAGATGACCACGCGCTTCCAATTTAATCGCTTTCATTTCTTCTAACAAATTAAGAGCGCTTTGAATGGTCCCGCGTCCAAATGAAAGTACTTCACAAAAATCTGAAACCCGGGGTATTCTTTTGCCTATCTCTAGTTCTATCAACACTTTGGCTATATTTTTAGCAGCTAACCCATTTTTAGAATAAAATTTATCCCACATAATCAACTTCCTATAACAAATTAAATATACTAAATTTAGTATATTGCAAGTGTAAACGTTTTTACACGATTTCACAATAGTTTTTACTACTTTTTTAAAAAAATTAGATTATTCACTCTAATTCCCAAAACACATTTAAGCATATGTACCAAGTAATCTCTCTATAAATACACTTCACGAAAAAAGTGAGTATATGCCAAACCTTCGTAATTTAACAAGACAACACGAGAATTATGTAAAGGACCCCCACTAATTAAACGGAGTTAGTTAAGCAGGTTAAACCTACCATTCAGATGATTTACCTTTTTAAACAGAAATAAGCCACTCTCAATCGAGAAGGGCTTTTTATTAAGATATATCCAGAGGGGTTTTTTGTAAAATCTAGATGGAGAATTAATTAGTTCTTTGAG
The DNA here is from genome assembly GCF_030348945.1 of Peribacillus sp. ACCC06369. Classification (NCBI taxonomy): domain Bacteria; kingdom Bacillati; phylum Bacillota; class Bacilli; order Caryophanales; family Bacillaceae; genus Peribacillus; species Peribacillus sp. ACCC06369. The sequence goes on along the minus strand of NZ_JAUCEN010000002.1, from coordinate 2,083,843 downwards.
TTTACAAATAACTTTGAAGGAAGTGTTACCTTGACTGCAGAAATATCCAATCAATCGCCCAATAAGGATCAAATCAATCACACCAGTTTCCGGCAGAAGAATCGCCACCTGTTTGTAATATACTATTATTATTGATAAATTTTCTATAGAGGAATAAGGAACATGGCCTTTTCTCTAAAAAATGCCCATTCCTTATAGCCGATTTCTTTGAGTCTCAGTCTTACCAATTCAAAATCATCAGCTACACGGTCCGGGTTATGTGCATCTGAACCAAAGGTAACCTTTACTCCGTAATGTAGTGCCATCTCAAGGATATCATCTGCCGGGTACCAGCCCCCGGAGTATTTGGTTTTACCGGACGTATTTACTTCAATTGCAATATCATATCCTGCAATAACTTTTAATGTATGTTCTATAGCCTCCGTTTGAATTGAGGAAAAAGAAGGATAAAAACCCTTCATCGCATCAATGTGGCCAAGAATCTGAAACATCCCGCTCTTGGCGGATTGTTCTATGAGTTTATAATATGTTTCTTTCGTTTGTAATTTTTCTTTATTCGAAAGACCATCCCACCGGTCCTTCTTAAATATGCTTATGCCATCCACATGGTGTACGGAACCAATAATATAATCAAATGGGTAACGTTCGTAATAACTACGATAATTTTCTACATGTTCCGGAAAAAAGTCTGATTCCACACCAAGCAAAACTTCAATCTTCCCTTTATACTCTTCTTTAAGCTGCAGAACCTCTGATACGTATTCAGGAAATTGGCTTTTGCTCATGGCGATAAGAGGATAACGCTGATCTTCTTCACTTGTAAAATATGGTGAATGATCAGATATACCAATCATACCTAGCCCATTGCGGTTAGCAGCTTCAATATAATCACGAATATTCCCCCGAGCATGTCCACAGCGTTGGTGATGGGTATGAAGATCAAATGGATTCATTTTTTAGTTCCCACCTCTATCAAAATAAATTTCATTTCAACTTATATCGTACTCCCCAAGGAAAACAAATTAACATTCCATCAAAATTAGAGTTATAAACAAAATCCCCGACTCCTAAAAAATGAACAAGGAATATTAAGTTTGTTTTATTGACGAATTTCATTCATCTAAAATGTGAAAAATCTATCTTAAATCCACCATGTTACAATCATGGGAAAGTGTGTGTCTTGTTTATGCAATGAACCACTGCTTGCTCCCCACACATGTTGTGGAGATCCCTCTCCAATGAATTCAAACCTAGGTTTCGTGATAACTTACCAGGAAGTTTCCTGTGTGGGATTAGAAATAACTGTAAAGGCGTGCAAGTGAATCCAGATAATCACCATATTCAATCGAATGACCGCTCTTTATCTTGATATTAAGAATATCAGTATCTCCATCTATTTTCCAGCATCAGAACTGTTTCCAAGCTCCCGTCTAATTTGGTGAAGGTTATCTTTTAATATACCGTGAAGGGAAAGTCCGCCTGTATTACATGAAGTTTCCAGGTTATCACTTCGTTTTTCCCTCCTCGTTATTTTACGGTACCGATTCTGAAACCACATGTTTATACCCCCTGCACATATTTCCTTTATTTCCAGACACTTGAGTTAGCCAGGATTCAAAAATATCAGCCATTAAGGGATCATTATTATGAGGGGAAAATTCACCAAGATGCTTTGGATTCAGCGTTAATGATTGGAATGTAAGCTGGTTGTTCAGACGCTAAAAAAAGTTCAGAAGGAAGCGATACCGATACGATTAAAATTGGGGCTAACATGGAATTATCCGGTGCTATGGCTTGTTATGGAGAATTTCTCGTTGACAGGATCTAAGGGTGTACCTCCAAGTTTTACTATATACATTCCAAGTGAAAAAAAAGGCGTTTATATATTGTCAGCTTTCCGCCAAAAGCGCAAGATGAAGCTACAGATATTAGCTTGGGGTATTACCTTGCATAAAGGGACTCAATTTAGTTTGGCTTGGGCACCTTCTCTTTTTAACAAGCACGCAAAAAACCGCTCTACCTATATAGGTATGAGCGGTCTTCGTTTTATTTAATAATAGCATTCTCCTCCACAACAGTGGTTATGGACTTTTGGTTTGAACGCATCAAGAAAAAGTAGGATACTCCGCCTACTGCTATCCCTAAAAACCAGTTATAGGTATAGAGAGAATGTAAAGAAGGTACCACTAGTCCTATCAAGGCAACAATTACACCCATTGACATTGCAATAAACGCCCGCGGGTTCCACCCGTTACGGTATGTATACTGCCCATCCTTCACGAAGAAACTATTTAAATCATATTGACTGCGTCTGACAAGGAAATAATCCACGATCATAATTCCTGATACTGGTCCTAATGTTCCTCCTATAGCACCAATGATATTAAAAATCGTGCCTGCGTTGTTAAACCATAGCCAAGGTGCAAAAAATACACCAATCACTATAGAAATAATTCCTGCTTTGACAAAATTGAGCTTTCTTGGAAACAAGTTAATAAGATCGTATGCCGGCGAGACAACGTTAGCAACAACGTTAACGGAAAGGGTCGCTATTAGCAGGGAAAATGCCCCCAATAATACAACAATAGGATTATCAAATTGGACTAGTAGTTGTACTGGATCTGTTATCGGCTTTCCGAATGCAATAATTGTTCCTGCCGTGATCATGATACTCATAAATGCAAAAAACGTCATCATAATGGGTAATCCTACAGCCTGGCCAATGACTTGATCTCTTTGGCTTTTTGAAAATCGAGTAAGGTCGGGAATGTTTAAAACTAAGGTTGCTAATACACCAATCATCCCCGTAACTGAAAGAAAAAAGCTTTTCCAGAACTCATCTCCAGTAAGGGTACCAGGAATGGAGAAAAGCGGCCCAAAGCCATTTGCTACATCAACTGCCCAATACACCAAACCTAAACCTAATACAATGACTAACGGTCCAGCCCACATTTCAAAACGTCTAACCCTCTCCATCCCATGAGAAATCACCAAAGCATGGAGCAACCAAAACGTCCCAAAGCCTATCCAATCATTAAGGCCCATTCCCCAAAAAGAGTAGTCTCCAAGAGAAGCCCATCCAGGATAAAGTACAGTTATTACAGCACCAACTGCTTTACTCCCAGCATACGCCTGCACAGCAAACCAAAAAATGGCCACGAACGCCCGAGTTAATACTGGTATATGTGCCCCTTTATATCCGAATGAGGCTCTTATCAAAACAGGAAAGGGCAAACCATACTTTGTACCCGCCGCACTGTTTAACCAAATGGCCGCAATTAGCGCTACGTTTGCAAAGATAACTGCACCCAATGCCTGCCATACACTCATTCCCATAGCAATTAAACTTCCGGCAAGCTCATAAGAAACGATATTGTGTATCATTCCCATCCAAATCATTGAGTAGGATATCCAATTCCATGTTCTCTTTTCTTTTGGAACCGGGGCAAGATCTTCATTGTATAACGAAGGATCTGGATTGATGACGCTGTTAGAATTTGAATCCATGAATATCTCCACTCCTTTTTCATTTTATTGATATATATTGATGTAAGAACTTTTACAGTTCACCCATTCGATTAAAAATGCAATAATTCATTCAAGGGATGTATAATATAATTTCTGTTCTGCCTAACAGTCAATATCACTGAAATCCCTGTTATGCTTTTAAAAAATGGGCAATTTCACTAGTAAGTGAAATTCGCCCAAAATTAAATAAAATTGATATAAACTATCTATCATTTAACAAGTGTGAAAACTCTTTAATTTTTGTGCACAAAACCAATTAATTTTTTATTTTGTAGTTGTTTGATTCCGTCCAAAGTTCTCCAATGCCCCAACATATTCTTTTTTCTCTGGATATTTATAAGTTTTTAGTTTACTTGTTTTCTTTCCTAGATCAACAATTGCTTCGGCGAATTTCACACCCGCTACAACTCCATCGATAACGGGAACTCCTAATTCTTTTTCAAGGCTATCCGCAAATTCTGCCATACCAGCACATCCAAGTAGAATAGCTTCTGCATTATCTTCCTCTACCGCTCTTTTCCCTTCCTGCCTTAACATTTCAATTCCTGCTTCTGGATCTCTCTCAAAATCTAATACGCCCATCGGTGTCGTACGGATGTTTAGTACACGTTTTTGCATACCATATGAATCAACCAGGTCTTCTAACATTGTTTTAATTCTAGGTAAAACTGTGACCACGGAAAATCTGGCAGCAAGCATTGATGCTAAAAAAACGGAGGATTCCGCAATGCCTACAACTGGTTTATCTGTTACTTCTCTCGCAGCATGCAATCCAGGGTCTCCCCAGCATGCTATAACAAATGCATCTACTCCTTCTTCTTCTCCCTTTTTAATTTCCTCAATTACTCCTGGAATGCTTAAATATTCATCATAGTAGGATTCAATTGAAGCCGGACCCATTTTAGGACTCACTGCAACAATTTGAGTATCAGATCTTGCAGCTGACTTAGCAGCATGTTCAATTCCCTTTGTCATTGCCAAAGTGGTATTCGGGTTGATAACTTTAATTTTCATAACCATTTTCCTCCTAGAATTTAGTGAATTTATTTTATAGCTTTTTCCACGGACCCAAATTTCTTAATTTCCCGCTATATTCTTTCTTTTCAGGAGATTTATAAGTTTTTAGTTTGCTTGTTTTTTCCAAGGGTCAACAATTGTTTCTATAAACTATCAATCACTACTACACCATCAATTTCAGGTACCCCAAGTTCTTTCTCGAGTTTATCGGTTAAATCCGCCATACCGGCACAACCTAGTAACTTACCTTCCTCAACTGAAAGTGTAGTGCCCTCTACATTTCTTTTGTATTATCAGGAGTACTCCAGAAATACTCAAGTATTCCATCATAGTAGGCTTCAATTGATGCGTGACCCATTTCGGGTACCGTAATGATCTGTATGTCCGATCCAGCTCACTTTTTGACCTGTGTACAATGCCATTCGTCATTTCTCGGGTTAATTACTTTAATTTTTATACATTATCCCTCCTTCGTAAATCCTTGACTTTTTATATTAAAATTTGCATCGGTAATTTCAGGCTGTTCATATATCTTGCAAATCCAATATTTCATTAAGGTATAGTACAAAACCATAGAAATTAACAATGCTGTAACAAATCCATAATCAGGAAACAAAAGAACTGACAAACCGGATGGAATGTATGCAATGATGGCTGCGGGATTAACATTTTTCCAATACTTATATTGACCATCGACTTTATACAGTTCATCTAAGTTCAGCCTGCGTTTTCTAAGCAAATAATAATCGGTAAACATAATACCTACGATTGGGGCTAGTGTGGCTGTTATAACCATTAGAATTTGAGGAACAAACTCCGCATAATTCCATGGTTGAATAAGTAATCCAATAATCCCTGCTATTATCGCACCCATCGGAAATGATATCTTACGTGGGAATAGGTTTACTATGATATAACCTGGAGGCAATAGATTCGCACTAATATTTGTAGACCATTGAGCTAAAATAACAAAGGCTAAACATACAATTAAAAGGAAAGGGTTATCTTTTCCCATTGTTTGGATCATAGCATCAATTGGATTCCATGTTCCCGTTGCAACCCCACTTGTTAAACCGATAATCGTAAAGAGTAGCATTGATCCTACCAAACCAAATGTATGTGCCCAAAAACTTCCTTTATTGACTTTCCACCAATTAGGCTCACCACTACCAGTTTTTGTCTTTAAGAACCGGGTAAAATCCGGGGCATTTAAAGCCATCGTAATATATGTTCCCATCATTACGACGACAGCATAGCCCATTGAAACACCACCGTCACCCCCATGGGAGAAAATCTCACTGAATGTTAAATGATGCTGTTTCATAATATATACTTGTAAAATAATACCTATAATTAAAATACTAGGAGAAGCCAGCCATTCAAATTTTGTAATAGCTTCCATTCCCATGGCAGTGTTAATGATTTGCACTACACCAAATAAAATAATTAACAATTTAAGGTTCGAGTAACCCGTTAACATTTCCATGATTGCATCCAAGGCATATGCACCCATCCATGTTTGAAAACCAAACCAGAATACCGCTGGAACGGCACGTACAATACCTGGTATATGGGCTCCTAAATAACCGAAGCTCGCCCTAATATAAACCGCATATGGAATTCCATATCTCACCCCAATATCCCCTAATAATGTTAAAAGAATAGAGACAATTAGATTACCAAGGATACAAGCTATGATGATTTGCAGGGGTGATAATGCTGGATAAAGCTGAGCCGCTGTTATGGGGGTTACTAGTTGTACAGCTATCCCAACCCATAAAATAAAATACGCTATTGCGGACATATTTCTTTCCTTGTTCACTGTCGGCATGATGTCTTTTCCCTTTAAACTAATCCCCTTTTCATTAACGTTATTCAAAGAAATTACCTCCTTTTAATTTTTCCTTAGAAAGAAATCTTCTTTGAAGTTCTTCATAATGTTCCGATTGATTCTCTCATAACAGGACATTTTGTTTGTGTTACTAGTTTTTATTGTGATGATTGTCTAAGAGCAAAACCATTTCTAATACTTATGGAGAAAATAACGTTGATGTTGGGGCCTAACATCAATAATTCACCTTCAAATAGTTAATTAACAATTATTTTTCCACCTATCAGTAAGTATTCTAAGATTCGAAGTTTTGAGATTTAGTCCACTTCATTTACCTTCAATAGGTGTTACTAATTCCTTTGTTCGTGAAATCTAAAAACGTTATTTTTTTAAAATTAAGAATTTTCCGAAAATAAATGTTATAATTATTCAATTGTATGGCAGTCCATACAGACCGCCATACAACAGTTTATATATGTTTTATAATTGATTCATACAGTATCTTAGTTCCAATGAGAATATCATCTATTTCCGCCCACTCTTTTGGTGAGTGGCTTATACCATTACGGCAACGGACAAACACCATTCCTATTTCTGTTATTTCCGCTAAAAACATCGCATCGTGTCCTGCACCGCTAACGATAATTGGTGCATCTATCTCCAGCTCCTTGCATGATTGTTTTAAGCAGTTGATTAGATTTTCAGAGCATTTCACAGGAACTGTAGCCATGTTTTTTTCAACCTGATATTCCAATCCTCTGGTTTTACTTACAAGTTTGATCTTTTCTTCTATTTTCTCAATAATTTTGTTTCGTCTCTCCAGTTCAATATCCCTGATATCAAGGGTAAACTCCACTGATTCAGGAATAATATTACTTCCTCCAGGAAAAGCCGCTATTCTACCAACAGTGCCGACTGTGGGAGCATTTGGATCGTTCATACAAAGAGTTTCTACTTCTTTAATGACTTCCGCAGCCCCGACCAGGGGGTCTTTGCGTAGACTCATAGGAACAGTCCCCGCATGGCCAGCTTCTCCAACTAGCCTTACCTTGAACCAAGAAGGACCCGCAATCCCACTTACAATCCCTATTGGGTAATTATTCTTTTCTAGATATGGCCCTTGCTCAATATGCATCTCAAAATAATGTTTAATGTCACCAATCTCCCGTATAGATTGCTGGGTAAAATCAGGATCTATCCCAAAGCCAAAGGTTTTTAGCGCTTCATATCTAGTTACATTGTTATCGTCAACTTTTTGTAAATCCTCTGGTTTTACCTTTCCAACCATGCCTCTACTTCCGAATAATCCATCATTAAACCTTGAACCTTCCTCTTCACAAAAAGCTACCACTTCAATTGAATGTTCATGAACGACATTTGCCTCGGATATGGCGTGGACAATTTCAATCCCTGCCAGTACTCCAATAACCCCATCAAACTTACCGCCATTTCGAACAGAATCAATATGAGAACCGATCATTACGGAAGGAAGGCTTGGTTTTTCTCCCTCTTTCCGTCCAATTAAATTCCCAAAATGATCATGAGTAACAGTAAGGCCGGCCTCTCTCATCCATTCAGAAACTAGCAGGGTAGCTTCTCTATCTTCTTTGGATAATGCAAGACGTTGTACGCCCTTATCTTTCGTCTTTCCTATTTCACCTAGTTGTTCTATATGGATGCGTAACCTTTCTTTACTAATAGTTACTGTTTTCATAGCGTCCTCCATTTTTAACTTTAAACCTTTCTTAACTCGTTCGTTTTCTCATAATCTATTTCCTCTGAATCAGTAATCGTGACTCCATATTCCACTAGAGCTTTTTCCCTTGTAATAAATCCATCTAAATAGTCTGATAGAACTTTCTCAGGCTCCCTTTCAAGTGGATTGCCATAACCTCCTCCACATGGGCCTACTAATTGAATGGTGCTTCCGGATTGAGCGTGTCTATTAGGGAGCTTGGAAGGCAATTGGACGAGTTCATTAGTTTCATTGTCCCGAATAGACAAGCTTCCGACATAGCCGTCTTGCCCGTCTTCAAATCCCCACGGTGCATATTTATGTCCATCCGCTTCAACAGAGAAACTTCCATCAGCCAAGAAACTGACCTCACGAATGGATCCTATTCCTCCGCGCCACTTCCCTGGAGCACTTTCATTATCTCTTAGCTCATATCGATTTACTCTTAGAGGATAGTGAGATTCAATATCTTCTATCGGATTATTTCTCGTGTTAGCGTATAAAGTATCTACTGCATCCATTCCATCCTTGCCGTAGCGACCTCCATAGCTCCCTTCCATGATATCCATATAAACCCAGTAATTCTCATTACTTTGACCGCTGAATGCCACAACCTGAAGGTTACCGACACCAGCACTGACCTGATGCGGAACAACCTGTGCTAAAGCTTTCATTAAAGTATCAGCAACTGCATTCCCAGAATTGAATCGAGCAATCGTCGGCGCAGGAAAGATTGGATTACATAATGTACCTTTCGGTGCCACAATCTTAATTGGCCGGATTAACCCTGAATTTTGCGGGAAATTCCCATATACTGTGGAATCTAGTAAGATTGACCGTAATGTAAGATAGATAGCAATATCGACTGTTCCTAATAATGGCATATTGATTGGTTTGTCAGTCACTTGAGGAGATGTCCCAGTCAAATCGACTGTCAAATTACTCCCATCAACCTTCACTGTTACATTGATTCTTAAATCTTTTTTAGCAGGATCGTCACTGTCTAAATATCCATCCAAAAAACCTTCAGCAGTGTATTCTCCATCTGGCAGCTTTTTAATGGCATCCCGCATCATTTTTTCTGAGTAGTTCATCAGTTCTTCACTTGCTGCTTGAACGGTGTCTAATCCATATTTTTCAATAATCTCTATATACCTTTGTGCACCGATTCTAGCGGCTGCTATTTGGGCTTCCATATCACCAACGACTAATTTCGGAGCGCGTATGTTATCTTTCAAAATATCCCATACATAACGGTTTTTAACACCTTGGTCATAGACTTTTATAGCTTTAAATTGAAGGCCTTCGGCATAGGCATCTACCGCATCTACGATCCCACAGCTTCCTGGAGTTGATGATCCTATATCTAAATGGTGTGCCGTCGTAACAGAGAATCCAATTAATTCGTCCTTATAAAACACCGGAATACAAAATCCTACATCTGGACCGTGGGAAGCTCCATGATATGGTGAATTATGCATAATGACATCACCTTGATTGAAGGTATCGTTGCGATCCTCCATGATTTCACGGATCCCCTTTATATATCCCGGAATCGGACCAGATTGAAGAGGTGTACTGTGAGAGGACTCACATAGCTGTTGTCCTCTGACATCAACTAGCGCACAACCAAAGTCTTCAGATTCCCGAATAATACTGGAATAAGACATCCGGGCAAGCTTGTGTCCCATTTCAACCGCAACATTTTCTAAAGAACCTAGAACAACCTGAACCGTAATTGGGTCGATCTGCTTTAAGTCAGTATGGATTTTTGACATAAATTAAACACCTACCTTAATAATCATATTTCCGTATTCCTCGATATAAGCAGTACAGTTAGGAGGAATGACAGTGGTTGTATCTTTTTGTAGCACAATACAAGGACCATTAAATTCAGCACCAACAGGAATCTTCTCTCTTTGATAGAAATTGATTTCGACTTTTACTAGGCTTCCATCGATATTAAAAATAGCATCACCTGTTTTTAACAATGCATCTTCCAATTGATACTCGTGATGGATTGCCTGCTTTTCGATTTTCGGCATGTAGCCAGTTCCAGTTACGCGAATATTGACAAACTCAATTGGGCTGTCTGTAAAGTTATGTCCATACTCTGCTTTATGGCTCTCATGAAAATTGTTCAATGCATCGACAATAGTTTCTTCATCAAGAAATACGTCTGGCAGATCAACACGCAACTCATACCCCTGACCGGCATATCGGCAATCAGCACTTCGAAGAATGCGAATATCTTGTTTGGAGACTCCGTCTTCTTTTAGTTGATTAATAAGCTGGGTTTCTAATCCAGCTAAATCTTCGTTTAAGCCGGAGAAATCCATATTAGTACTCATCATAAATTCCGTTTTGATAACGTCATATTTTAAATCTGTCGTTAATAATCCAGTGGCGGAGTTGATTCCTGGGTATAACGGTATAATTACCTCTGGTATATTTAAAATCTGAGCGACTTCTACGGCATGTAGCGGACCGGCTCCGCCAAAAGCAACCAATGAGAACTCCCTCGGGTCCTCGCCTTTTTGAATCGTTTTTTCACGAATCGCATTTGCCATGTTGTTATTCATTATTTGCAAGACACCTTCAGCTGTTCTTTCTCTACTTAAATCCAATTGTCCCGCTAATTCGTCTATTACCTTGTATGCTGCATTTGTATAGATTTTCATCTCTCCACCAAGGAAATTATGTTCATCAATCCTTCCGAGCACAACGTTAGCATCACTTACTGTTGGCTTTAACCCGCCATGGCCGTAACAGGCTGGTCCTGGACGAGAACCTGCACTTCTTGGCCCAACCTTAAATGCACCGCCTTCATCAATATGGGCTATACTGCCGCCACCTGCGCCGATTGTATGAATATCAATCATCGGTACCATGACTGGATAACCAGCTATCCATGTATCACGAGCTGACGATTCGCCATAACCGCTATCAGTGATAATACCTATGTCAGCACTAGTGCCGCCTACGTCAAAGGTAATCAGTTTTTGACGATTTGTTAATTCCCCGGCCCAAGCTCCTCCCAGGATACCTGCTGCAGGCCCTGACAACAGCGTATTGACAGGCTTTTCAGATACAGTTTTAGGCGTTGCTACTCCACCGTTTGAGCACATAATATGAAGTTCAGCAGAGATTCCTGAATCTTTCAAACTCTGTTCCAAGTTTTGAATGTAATTTTTCACCTTCGGCCCCACAAAGCCGTTAATGGAAGCTGTGGTAAAACGTTCAAACTCACGAAATTGCGGTGAAACTTCAGAAGAAATCGTGACGAATGCTTCCGGATATTCTTCTTCGATAATTTCTTTTACACGTTGTTCATGCTCAGGGTTGGTATAGGAAAATAAGAAGTTAACAATAATAGAATCAACGCCCCTTTCCTTTAACGTTGCAACCGCACCCCGAACTTGATCTTCCTGTACTGGAGTGATGACCTGGCCTTTAACTGGGCCCATACGCTCTGCAATCGCTAATCGATGTCTTCGCTGGACTAATGGTCTATCCTGCCATGGAATTTCTTGCATGATGGAATAGTTTTGTGGTCGTTGATGCCTCCCGATATGTATGATATCCCTGTATCCTTCTGTTGTGATCATCCCTGTTTTAGCCCCGTCATACTCAAGAATCGCATTAGTGGCAATCGTTGTTCCGTGAAACACATGATCAATTGCAGTTCTGTCAATATATTGACGGTCACAAAGTTCAAGAATACCCTGAACCACACCGGTTGATGGATCGTCTAATGTTGTCGGGACTTTATGAATAGCTGTCACCCGTGTTTCAGTATCGCTAAAAATTATATCGGTAAAAGTTCCTCCGACGTCTACGCCAAATAATTTCATAACACTTTCCCCCTTTAAATTGTGTTCTATTATTATTTAAAGCAAGTTTCATGCCAAAGTATAAAAAGCTGATAAAAATAGCTTTTTAATATTGAGAATAAATCGAAATTGCAAAGGTGCAATCCTAAATGGACTAACATCCATAATTTATATCAGAAAATTCATAAAACTAGGTTTAAAATAAAAATTGCAAAATCACAATAGAAATTGCAATTTTGCAACGTTAATGTTGTATTTTTTAACTTTTCTGGTAATCGTCGATGCATCCACTCCCAATTTTTTACTTGCTTCTTTCATTGTATTAGACGTTTCTAAAGTTTGAACAAGGATTTGTTTTTCAAATTGCTCCATTTTTTGCTTTAGATTCAAACCTTCGCCACTGATTCCTTTAGTGTGAGAAGTGGCCTTTTTAAATTTATCTGATAGATCACTTAACTCTATTTGCTGAGCTGATGATATAAGAACGAGTCTTTCAATAGTATTTTGTAATTCTCTTACATTTCCCTTCCATTCATAATCTATGAAAAACTGTACTACTTCCTTATCAATTGTTTTATATAATTTGTATTTATGGTTAAATGTTTCTAAAAAATGGTTGATTAGAAAGGGTATGTCCTCTCTTCGTTCTGATAAAGAGGGAATAGTAATAGGTATAACAAATAAACGATAATATAGGTCTTCACGAAAAGTTCCCTCTCTCACCATATCCTCTAAATTACGATTGGTTGCAGCTATAAATCGAACATCTACTTGTACTGGCTTTATTTCTCCAAGTGGAGTGAACTGCTTTTCATTTAAAAGTTGAAGTAATTTCGCCTGTAAATTAAGTGGTAATTCACCAATCTCATCTAAAAATAAAGTTCCTTTATGCGCTGCCAGGGCTAACCCCTTTTTTCCATCTTTATTCCCACCGGTGAAAGTGCCTTTTGAATAACCAAAAAGCTCAGATTCCATAATACTTTCCGGAATTGCTCCACAATTAACTTTTATAAACGGAGCTTCTTTTCTAATGCTGGAATTATGAATCGTTCTAGCCAGAACTTCCTTACCTACACCTGTTTCCCCTTGCAGAAAAATGGTGGCATCCGAATCGGCTACTCTACATGCCAGTTCATAAACCTTTTCCATAGCCATGGATTTAACAACTATTTCTTGATCTTTTTTCTGAAGAATACTAAGTTCCTGCTGATAGTAATCTAGAATGCTTTTGGTTTCTTCTAATTTTTTTTGAAGGTTTGATATCTCTGTTACATCTTTTGAAATATTAATAACTTTACTCAATGACCCATCATCATTAAAAATTGGGTGCGCATCAACCATTAACCGCCGTCCAGACATCGTTGTTTGATTCATGGTTATTTTACACTTGTGCTTTATTACATGCTTTGTTGAGGATGAGTCTATAACACCATTTTTTTCCATGATAGAGGCGAATCTGCCAATAACATCAGATTCCTTTACTCCTAGAATCTGCTCGCATGCTTTATTAACTCGCAGTACGATTCCCTCAGCATCTGTGATTGTTACAAGCTCACCACTCAAATTCATAATCGCTTCCAGTTCTTGTTTTAACTCAATAACATTAGGAGACTTACTTATGATGTCATCATTATAAACTTCTTTAGGAATGAATAGAATTATCCCAAGATTCCCAGTCATCAATGAGATACACATGAGGTGCATTTCCTCTAAAGAGTTATGAGCGGTAATTTCAAATCCGCCTTCTTTGATTACTTTTATTATGTTACAACCTGGTAATATAACTTGTATAAGATTCTTATCTAGTTTTTTGACTCCTAGTATACTTTCACAAAGTTCATTCCCATATCGTATTTCACCCTTATTGTTTACTAATAGCAGACCAAAGGGAAAATATTTTACTATTTCTTGTAAATTACGCAAATTAATACACCCCTTTTAACATCTGTTTTGAGAACATAGATTTAATAAAATTTTTTTAGGATGAATCCGCTCAGCAGCTAAAGAAAGCACCCAAGCATATAAGTATCTCCATTCCCCACTACATACCAATACGGCAACCCGCCAGTTTGAAAGTTGAATACAATCCCTACGTCTCTTGAACTGGGAACCACATGGAACTGATCTTGGGATACTTCAATCAATTAAGTCTTTCCCTTGTTTTATTGCTTCAATTTTTTTTGACAACTTTGTAGAATTACTATTATGAATTTTCTGCTTTTTTAAGTTGGAGATAAATTCAAAACCATTATCATAAAAAAACTTTTGATTCCTTATAAGAGTAGGATTCTTTCATTATATCATTTACTTATATTTTAATCAGAGAGGTCCGCCCTAACAAGTACATCAAAGAAACAGGTCTCACACGCTCAAAAGCTACTTGAGAGCCATGCATTTAAACGAGTGAAGGAATTAAAATGAATTAGCAAAAGTTCTCTTATACGGAGCAAAAAAGTAGAAGAAAAAAGCCATGTATAATCTCTTCTGATCAGCCTATGGTCGCTAATCGATTAGAGGAACTTCAAGCCGGATATAGGATTGATTGCATGAAGTAAGTGTAAAAAAGCTGCAAGAAGCTGTGCAACTCATATTGTCCACTGCTTCATATCGTGAGAATGCTAAAATGATAAGTAAAAGCTTTAAAGAATCCGGAGGAGAAAAGAAAGCTTTAAAAGCTATAGATGAGTATTTAGCGTTGATTTAAAATAAAGTTTGATTAAAATTCCTGTATTGATATGCAGGAATTTTTTATGCTGCAATACGATCGGGCACGATTGTGGTGAGAAATATTTTTAGCTTAAATGGAGGATGGTCACATCTCTCAGGTAAAGGCTAGATAGTTCCATTTTCTTGAATAGACCTTCTTTTTCGAGTGATAAATCAATAAAGAGAACTGATGTTGGTATATCAGTTCTCTAGTTTACGCAAAATTTAAATGTTAAAGCGTGCGTTCCGCTCCCTTTCCAACTACTCAGAAATTCGAATCAGTATTCAGCCTTACCAGCACTTCATTAAGTTTATTAAAAGTAAAGGATTTTATATCAGGGTTATTTCTGTGTAGTTCATTAATCATAGTAGTTAAAGTCCGCTTTTTTATATCTTTTGCGATGATATCATTGACTTTTTGAATCCTATAAACAAAAGGTTCATAGCTATAATACTTTTCAAGATCACTTTTAAATTTTGCTAACTGTCCATAAATAGGTTTGTTCCAACAAATAATTAACAAATTTATGGCGATGATTTGTAAACAATGAAACCTTTTTTGCCTCATCTAATAATCTTTGCTCCTCTATTTCATAAAAATACTTTAAAGACATAAGTACCCCCTTAATAATTGGTTTGAGTAATAATATCTATTACAATCAATAATCAATTACTTTTTATAAACATTTTTAAATAACAAGTTAATCTAATATAAATATAAAATTAGTTAAGATAATTTGCTCTTAATAATAAAAAAAGTAGCTTATTTTATTATTTGAGAAGAGTACCTCATGTCGAACAACATTTTTAAAATTCTAATAACTATAATTAAATATTTAATTGCCTAACTAACTCAGTTTCACTGTCGTATTCCATTATCTCTACATCTTCTGGGATCATGTGACGATATGTCCTAATATAATATTCTCCCAATGTTTCGCTCCTTTTCTTACAATAATCTTTTAATATGAAAAATATCTTTCTATATTCCATAGGCGCTAAAAAAAGTAATACATTGCCTCATTCCACACGGTTAATTTAGCACGCGGAACATTTCCACTCGAAGTCCACTTGTGTGATTTACATTCTATAATAAGTTTAGGAAAGTCTGTTGCATTTCCCAAGTCAAATATATGATATTTCTTCACTTTGTTTATCCCAACAGGAATACTGACACTTTTATTTAAAATAATATTGTGTGAATTAAAATAATTAAACGCTATCTGTTCAAAGTCCCTGCCTACATGTGCATTACTGATTGAATATTCTCTCTGAAAATTATTCATATGTTACACCTCTAATTATTGTAAACTGTGGATTTGAGTCAATATTTTGGACACTAAAAAGTTAAATCTTAAGCTGTATTCCTAATTCGATCTTCAATGGCTTGTGGGGTTTGATAACCCAAGCTGCTGTGAATTCTTTTTCGGTTATACCAACCTTCAATAAATTGGAACATCGCTAATTTAGCTGTTTGATAGTCTAGATATTGTACGTGGTTGACTTCTTCCTTCTTTAATAGGGCATGAAAGGATTCAATACAGGCATTATCGTACGGGCAACCTTTCTGACTAAAGGATTGCTTAATATGATGGTTTTGGATATGTTGAGTAAACTCACTGCTTGTATATTGTGAGCCAAGATCGGTATGAAGAACTAAGCCCTCCGAGGGCTTTTGTGATAGGTGTGCGTTATTGAAAGCTTTTATGACCAGTTCTGTCGTCATTGAACGAGAAAATGAATACCCTACTATTTTCTTAGAATGAAGGTCTAATACCGAAGCTAAATAACACCATCCGTCTTTTAACGTATGGATATACGTAATATCTGCTACCCATTTCTCATTAATGGTCTGAGTAGTGAAGTCTCGTTTTAACAAATTATCCAATTGAATAACCTTTTCTTTAGATGGATAGGGACGGTATTTTTTCTTAGTAATAGAACGAATTCTCGCCTTGCTCATTAAGCGTTGAACACGCTTTAGACTTAGGGAAAACCCTTTGGTTAATAAGCTTTCATGAATCTTTGGAGCCCCATATCGTCCCTTGCTTTCCAGGTAAATGAGATGAATTTCCTTCGTGATTTCTTGGTTTTCCTGTTCGCGATTTGATACGACTATTTGAAGGGACTGATAATGGCTGCTTCTTGGGATTTCTAGTATTTCACACATCTTCTGTACGGGATATTGTTTCTTGTGTTCCTCAATAAATTCGGTAAGATCTGTTTCGGTTACTTTTTCGCGAATATGGCCATAGCCTTTTTTAAGATTTCAACTTCTTGCTTTAACCGAAGGTTTTCCTTTTGAATGGCGGCTAATTCCTTTGGAGTCATGGACTCTTCCCCTAAACCGATTGGAGTAAATTCTTTAACCCATTTATAAATGGTAACTTCTGATACGCCATATTCGCCGCTTAATTCTTTGACCGAATTACCCGAGTGATAAAGATCTACAATAGTCTTCTTGAATTCATTATTGTATTTTTTACCTGTATTCTTACGTTCCAAGACGGACACATCCTCTCAAAAATCATTGTAAGGACTTAACTAAAATGTGTCCATGAAACTATACTAACTCCACTGCATTTGTTCTTAGTCGATTTTGTATAGAATATTAACTTTAAAGTATTAAGATTCTCTGAAATCATTTCTCTTAACTAATGAAAATAACCTTCTTGCTATCTTCTCCAAATCATTCATGCTTCTCATATCATTAATCTTTAAATAATTTGAAATTAATTTACTCAAAGGTTCCATGTAGTCTATAACCAGCTTATATGTAAGATTATTTATATAATTACAATCTTCTCTAAATTTATTATTGACGTAATCCAGAAAGTTTCTTTCATTCTCATCGTAATGAATCATATTTCTTAATTGAACACATTCATTTCTTAACTCTTTATCAAAATCACTTATTATCTTTGAAAAGCTAAGATTGCATTCATCATCAACTTGGTGAAAAATCTCAGGTAAAAAGGTTTGCATATTTTTCAAGTTATCCATTACTTCATCAGCTTTTATTGAAAGCAACCTTAGTAAAATATAATTATCTAATTTTAGGCTATTAGCATCAGGTATTCCTTTATAAAGCCAATTACAAGTCGAGGCTTCTTGAAGACTAATTACTAATCTTGTTAAAAAAACATTTTTAGGTTCTTTAACAAAAAATTGGGTGTTAAGAATATCCTTCTCTGTGTAAGCTTTTTCATCGTTATAGACAAATGTGGGAGGATCGAAAATAGGTAAAGAGTGATTTGACTTTTCTATAAGTTTTTCAATAGTTATTGCAACGGTCTCTCCAACTAATTTCAAAAAATTGTATATATTGTTACTGGTTTCTTTTGGATTATTGGAAAAAAATTGAGTATCTTGAAATATATAAGTAGTATATATTGTACTCCCAACTAATTGCTTACCATCTAAATAAAAACCTAAATTATCAATGTCATTTCCAAATTGATTAATATGGTTATCTATAATACGTTGATATGTTTTAAGGTTATTTTTCTTTTGAAACAACTTCACACGGTGACGTATTTTTTTAATATCAGGATCTAAATCAATAGATTCATCTAATATTTCTTTATTTATTTGATAAATCATTAAGCATATATCTCTAACTAAAGGAAAAACTGGAACAGCCGGATGCTTCTTATTATTTCTCAACATTATTAATCCTATCATCCCCATTAAATCATAGTATGCTGTGTAAATAGCAGACATAAACACCCTTCCTTCCTTAGAAAAAATTCATATTGTTTCTTAGTATTACATGCCAATATATAATATTTTAGCTGCTTACTAAGTTCGGGGGAGAAACTTGGGCTTGTTGCTGATGGGATTCAATCCGTTCGCTTATTTCAATATTGTTATAGAGAGTCGCATTGCTATACAAGCCTCACTTGCTACGCTATTTAAATTAACGCTCTCTTTGTATCTAATAAGTCGATTAATAAATTTATCCACCTTATGCTGAGTATTCGCTCTTCTCGCCTCATGAACCTGCTTTAATAGTATTAAAGTTGTAGTTATTCTAAAACGAGTTTCTATGGGCTAAGAAGGAGCTTTGATTAAAATACAAAGCTCCACATGTATAAGTTATTTATTTAATCCCTTTTCAAACTCTCTCCATATGTCTTCAATAAAATGAATTGGATAATACCCAGCATCAAGTAAAAACTCTTTGTATTTAGGGTGACTCTGAAAAAATCGAGAAGCATAAGATTTCCTACGTGGTAAATTTGTGGCAGCCTTAAAATCTGGATCTTTAAAAATGAGTTCTTTTAACTCTTCTTTTTCTTTTTCTATTTTAGCCTGACGTTCTTTCTCCATTTCTTCTCTTTTTTCTATGGGAATTTCCTGTAATACTTCTTTAACTATGTAGTTCATCATATAATCACAACTCGAAAGGTCATAAATTTTTTCATTACTAGTACAGTTATAGAACAGAAACCCGTCTTTTATATAGTACATCAATAGACCTGCTGGCTTATCAAAATCAATGTCTTTTACGCCTTTATTATGTTCATGGATTTTTACACTTATCTGTTCTTGTATTATTTTTTCTTCATATTTATGATGATATTCGTCAGGAATTCTGAAGATCGATTCGTATACATACTCATAAGAGTAAAATAGTAATCTATTTTCTACATTCTTATGAAAGTTTAAAAAATCCTTCTGATTTGGTATTTCTATTTTATTATTTAATATCTCCATTTCTATTTCTACGTTAATTAGGGAAAAACCCATCATGTGAGCTTGATTTTCTAAGTCTTCTTTTAGCAAAACCTGATCTTTATTTTCCATAAATACCTCTCCCGAATGAATACAAATTATTGTTTAAGTATACAAATCCCGAAAACAATTAAAGAACACAAAAATTGTGTTCTTTAATTATGGCTATTTTTTTAGTAATAGTTAACACACTTTGAATATGTAAAAATTTTAAACAGCGACTCCCTCTCTAGTCCAATTGCGCATTCAACTCTGCACGATAATCGTCTATAATCGCTTGTATCTCCGGATCTGCCGGAACATTTGTGACGTCGTAGAGGAATCCGTCGGATTCGACCAACGTCATTTTGCCGTCAACGACTTCAAAAGCCAAATCCAGGCGGCCCAAATAATGTTCTTGTTCACCGCCGGCTTGAGTAATTGGCACCAACACCTCTCCGTTGAATTCGTATTCGGGAGTTTTGATGACCTTGTGTGTATCTGCGCCGATTACCGCCGAAACTCCGGGAACCTGAGCCAGCTTATGGTCTTCAGGGTTTCCGGCATGCGAAAGGACAATGTTAATGTCCGACTTTTCACTCACTTCAGGAAGCAACGCATTCAACGCTTCAACCGGTTCGATGAAATCGAGATCTGCTACATCATCCCAACCGCGAATTTCCGGCTTCATCGAAGTAAGGCCGATCATGCCGACTTTTACGCCAGTGAAGGTATAACTCTTCCAAGGCTTTACATTCTGTATGTACTTACCTGTTTCCCTGACAATGACATTACCAGTAAGGATGGGGAAATTCACGTTGCGGTGGTAATCCTTTAACTGTTCATAACGGCTGTCCGGTGTGCCCTCTCCGGCAGGGTAAACGCGGAAGTCGTTGTTTCCGAGAGCCATCGCATCATAGTTCAAAGCTTTCAAAAGAGACGTCTCCAACTCACCTTGCCCCGCTTGAAACTCGCCGCGTAGGAAGACATCCCCGCCATCAACAAGAAGCACATTCTCCTCTTCATTGCGCACATTTTCAATGATGGTGGCATACTTCGCAATAGAATTGTGATGAACGGTTCCATCATCCAGCGTGACGATGTCATCCAAATAACCATGAAAGTCATTCGTCTGGAGAATGGTGAGTTCAAACTTCTCCCCCTCCTTGAGCTTTTCCTCCGCATCTGCCATAACGGGCATTGCGACGAAAGCGGCAGCCATCGCCAGCGAAAAGCAGCCCGTCAATAAATTATTTTTCATTTTATTCATACTATTTCCTCCAAGCAATTACTCTATTAAATTGTAAAACAAGTTATTTAGTTTCCAGTCTTTTCGGATTTTTCAAGAGCTACTAGTTTATTTTTTTCTTCAGAGTTAGTTTTTTCTTCTTTGTCATTGCTAATCACATCATTTGTTGCTTTTTTAAATTCTTTTAAAGTGTTTCCAAAAGCCTTTCCAATTTCCGGTAATTTAGAAGGACCAAAAATGATTAACGCAATGACTAGAATGAGAATTAGGCCAGGAATGCCAATGCTAGATAACAAACGTCTCACCTCCTATCCAATGATGGTTTGTTAGTACTAAAAAAATGTGATCATTACTTATAAAATTGGCATACCATGACGTTCTAAAGCTGCTGCTTCTAATAATGACATGCCTTGTTCTTCTGCGAATGCAGTAAGTTTATCCGAAACAACAGGAGCAAGACTAGCTGGCGGTAGAGCCTGGTTCATAGCTCGTCTACGGGTAGAATTTCTGCGTGCAAATGGTCCCCAAATCGCAAAGGTGATACCTGGTGTTTGCATATTTACAAAGAAAGTATTTCCATCTGGAGAAAATGTAGGGCCAGCAAATTCAGAACCATTCATCATATTTTCAGCGAAAGTATAAATTTTTCCGTCAGGAGTTAATCCAACAATACGGTCATTACCGCCACCATCTTCGGCGATCCAAAGATCTCCCCAAGGTGTAATTGTAATGTTATCTGGTGCTTCTAAATCATTTTTATCAGTAGACTCATAGAATAGTTCTAAGGTGTTTGTCGCTGGCGTGTAGCGATAAACCCGGCCAAGGCGTGCTGAACCTGCACTTGTATCATCAAACCATAAAGTACCTTCTGAAAAATAAGCCCCTTCTAAGCGGCTAAACTGAATACAGCCTTTATCCTTAGCATCTTGCTGTGCGATTTCAGGATTTAATTTTTTCCAAACAATCCCGAATTTTTGTCTAGTACTAAATTGACTTGCAGCTGCAGCTGGTAATTCATCAATCGCTGCTGCTTCAAGGGTACCGCCCTGTTGAAGGGAACCTAGCTTTTGGCTTCGGTCATGTGGTGTAAAACGGTACAAGAAGCTTGGACTTGCGTCTTCCGTTAAATACCAAATTCCTGTTGAAGGGTCGACATGCCCAGCTTCATGGGAGAAATAACCCATATCACGGATCGGTGTTCTTGACATTTCGTTTTCAGGATCAAGCGGATTTACTTCAAATACAAAGCCATGTCCCATATCACGAGTTTCTTCCATTGTTAACCAAGTACCCCAAGTCGTAGCTCCACCCGCACAGTTACGGATTGTACCTGAACTTGATACATACTGATCAATGACTTTGTTATTTTGTCCAACGATTAACGTGGTTGTGCCGCCGGCAGCACCAGCGCTCCAAGGTTTTTTTCCGTTTACAGGGTAATCTGAATTTGTTCCATTTTCATGGTTTCTTACAAGAATGGTTGTACCCTTCTCTCCTTTATAGGCAGCCATTCCATCGTGAGCAGAAGGGACAAGGTCACCATTAGGCATGATATCACCAGTTCGTGAAAGCATTTTGTAATGAAATCCCCTTGGTAGATCAAGAACTCCATTTGGATCCTTTACTAGTGGGCCATATCCACCAAATCCGCTTGTTGGATTGTTAGATTTCGCTGCAAATCCTTTTGTAGTTCCCGCAAGAGAAAATAGCCCCGTTGAACCAAGTGTTAATGCTAAAGTACTCATTCCGCCGACTTTTAAGAAATTACGTCTGTTTAAACCGCTATTGCTAGATATCATCAACATTACCTCCAAATTTTTTTTGAGGAATGCTATATTCCTAATAGCAAACTCTACCCTCAAAATTAACAGACCTTTTTAAATGCTCTGTTAATCCCATGTGATTTTATTCCTTCGCATGAAAAATAAACCAAAAGTCACGGTTTATATGAATAAAGAAGATGGTTATAACCAAATTTTCACATAAAATAGGTGGTATGATCCAAATTGGAGGAAAAACTAAGGATTTTGTCATAAAAAGACCGATGCAGATTATTAAAACTTATTAATAGTTTGTAAATATATGAGATACACACTATTGCAAACTAGTTAAAAATAGCATTTGATGAACATGTCAAACAAATGCTTATTTCTGCCTGTCGAAAGTCAAATCACAAAACAGTAGAAACGTTGAGATGTGCTTAACTAATTAAAAGGCGTATATTTATTGCTTCCAGGAAATAACTCGTTTAAAATAAATATCCTGTTACAACGAAAAAACCTTGATACCACCAGGGGTACCAAGGCTCAAATCAGGTGATACTGGTTCCGTTAGTTTTTTTAAAATCACCAACACCCCTTGTGTTGTCAATTACAGTCCAACCTAATATAGATTACTATAATAACAAACATATAAAGCAAAAATTGGCGGGAATGAGTCCGGTTCAATACCGCCTTCACACCAGCCAATTAACTGCTTTGTATAAACTCTAACTTTTTGGGGTCACACCAGTTTAACGTCCTACTTCGCTTTTACCTTGAATTGGGACACTTCTACTGTTCACCCATTCCATCAAGATTCTTTGACCCAAAGTTATCAAGCAATGCACGCACTTCATCTGTTGACTCTGTGCTCATTAATTGATTTCTTAATTCACTTGCCCCTCGAAACCCACGGACATATATCTTAAAAAAGCGATGAAGAGCCTTGAACGGGCGTAGCCCTAATTTTGAATATTTATCATGGAGATCCAGATGCAACCTTAAGAGATCAAGCAATTCCTTACTACTATGATCTTTCGGCTGCTTTTCAAAGGCAAATGGATTATTGAAAACACCACGCCCAATCATAATCCCATCAATACCGTATTGATGAGCGAGTTTTAAGCCAGTTTGACGGTCAGGAATATCCCCATTGATCGTCAAGAGTGTATCTGGTGCCACCTGGTCACGAAGTTTCTTAATCTCCGGGATTAGTTCCCAATGAGCATCTACTTTGCTCATTTCCTTTCTTGTACGCAGATGAATGGAAAGATTAACAATGTCTTGTTTCAATATGTGTGTTAGCCAGTCGTGCCATTCGTCTACATCCGTGTAACCAATCCTTGTCTTTACACTTACGGGCAATCCTCCTGCTTTTGCTGCTTGTATTATTTCTGCCGCAACTTCTGGACGACGGATAAGGCCACTTCCCTTCCCATTCTGTGCCACATTAGGTACAGGACAGCCCATATTGATATCCACACCCCGATAGCCTAGTTTCGCCATACCAATACTCATTTGCCGAAAGTATTCAGGCTTATCCCCCCATATATGGGCTACAATTGGTTGTTCATCCTCTGTAAAAGTCAAACGCCCACGCACACTATGGATGCCCTCTGGGTGACAATAGCTCTCCGTGTTTGTAAACTCTGTAAAAAACACGTCAGGTCTGGCTGCTTCACTCACCACATGGCGAAAAACAACATCCGTCACTTCTTCCATTGGTGCCAGTATAAAAAAAGGTCGTGGTAAATCACGCCAAAAATTATCTATCATATTCAAATTCAAATCCTCTCAAAATGGGATACCAGGCCAACCCCTTATCCCAAAATTAAAAAAGCAAAATGTACCTGCTTCTTTTACACTTATACCATGCTTAAACACTTTTTATCAAACTGATCAAAAATGTTTATTTTCACGAAATCGGGGTTTGTATCGGAAATATTTATTATAACTTCACAATAGCTGTACCACAACCAAAATATCTCCTGCTGAAATCCACCCCATCAACCAGCATTCCACTGTTCGAGTTAAAATAAAGGTTTGCTAAAAAGACTGAAAAGAAAATTGGAAGAACACTGGATTGACAAGGGGTTAAAAGGATAAAGACCCCGAAATCGCAAAAGTATTTTTTAAAGAAATAAGGGTCGGACTGGCAAATGTTTATTTTAACTAACAAGAGCGTTTTTTAATTAGACATCTTCAATTCCAAATCCGTCACGACTTCTACATGTCCAGAGTGTATGTGGCAACACATGGGGTGCTCGGGAGATAATTTTTGATTAATAAATCATCCTGATAAATATTCGTACACCGCTGCAAGTCCTACATTACGAAAAAAAGGGGTTGTTTTCAATGATGGTAGGTTACGCAAGAATTTCAACGATTACGATATAATAAGGATATTAGCAAGTTGAAGTAAAATCGATCAGGACCTCAGATAGAAATACTTAGTTGAATAACTAGGATTATCTGAATTCCCATTATCTCTAGGAGGTACATATTTGAAACAAACTAAATCGAATAAAGGTTGGTTAAGTCTTGGGGCAATCGGTTTATTTTTTCTTGGGAAAATGAAATGGTTGTTTGCATTATTAAAAATAGCAAAAGTAGGTTCATTGATTTCTATTTTTATCTCATTAGGAGCGTATGCCTTGGTTTACGGTTGGAAATTTGCCGTAGCCCTAGTCTATCTAATTTACATCCATGAAATGGGGCATTTACTTGCTGCTAAGAGAAAAGGCATCAAAACATCCAATGCCATTTTCATCCCGTTTGTCGGAGCGTTAATTGCCCTTAAAGAAGAACCCAAGAATGCTAACCAAGAAGCTTATCTTGCGTTCGGAGGTCCTTTATTAGGTACATTAGCATTTCTACCAGCCATCCCCCTATTTATGATGACCGAAAATCCGTTTTGGCTATTGGTTATTACACTGGGGGCAATGATTAATCTATTTAATCTAATGCCTGTACATCCTCTAGATGGAGGACGTATAGTAGGAGTCATCTCTACTAAGATTTGGGTATTAGGGATTATCGGAATGGTCGTATATATGTTCTTCCATCCAAATCCATTTTTAATTCTTTTCTTGTTATTAGGTATTACAAAGTGGTGGAAAGAATTCCGCAGCGAGATAACTAGAAATCAAAGAGATAGCGTAATCGAATTCAATCAATTTGGTTTAGAGCAGCTAGAGGAATATGCAGGTGCGACAGAAGAAGAAAAAATTCGCCTGTTTAATATTTGGAATGTGGAATTAAATCAACTAAGTCAGAAGCTAAACAAAACGAAGACTTGGCATATCCCACTCCTAGAAGATAATAAGCTAAAAGAAAGACAAGTGAACGAGTTAAAAGAAAATATATATAAGTCATTAGTTGATGCTGCTAATTCGAATGAATATCAGTACGGACCGACCGATTTTGAAAATATAGGCACGTATGAACGAACGGTTGCAACTTTCTTTAAAGAAGTGCAAGAACAAACAGAAATCAGGGATAAAGAACAATCCTATTACTCATCGAGTCTAAAAACAAAAATCATCTGGTTCTCATTATATATTGGACTCGCAATTTTCTTAATGTTAACAAGCTTTTATGCTGGTGATTTAATGGAACAATACAAAACGTTTTTGCCTTAATTTATTACTAAGGGGACCTATTATGATGGTCCCCTTTTAACTTATACGATTTATTGTTGTTTAGGCATTGTAAATCATTAATATTGATTGTGTACACATAAAAGAGACCGCTTGTGTTTAACGGGTTCAGTTTTTGAGTACAAAAAGAGAATTCGCATAAGTATTAGCACGGATTTAATATATAAATTTGTTGCTTTATTTTTGTTGGTATAGTAGTAAATTGATATTTCTTTACATTTGGCAAGTCAAACTCAAAAGTCAGCTCCAGAGAGATTCTCCAAGGAGGCTTCTTTTTCTTGTTTTAGTTTAAAGTCGGGTCTCCATTTTCTTAGAGTACATTAATTTATTAGCATTTTATCTAATTCACGAACTTTATCATATGACTCCAATAGTTGTTCAGGCATTAATGTTCTCCCATAATCCCAAGCATTAGTTTCTATTTCAGATTTTAGCTTTTCTTTTTCTTCTTCGTGACCATACATTAAAATCCTTAAATCATGTTTGTTCTTCTTAAAATCTAAATAATAACCAATCATACGATAAAGAATAATTTTAACAAAGTCTTCCTCTGTCTCTTTAATTCTAATTTTCCCTTTATAACCGTTAACTTGAAGGTAATTGTATTTTATAGTATTGGTCGATACGTTATAACTCATAGGTGCACTTAGATTATTGTCAAATTCATAAATAATATCCAAATTGTGCTCATTTAATGTGTTATTAATTATCTTTTCGATATCGCTTATATAAAGCATTTAACTATCACTTCCCTTTTAAAGATATACTTCATTATAGTTGTAGATTAAGTTATTCTTCCTTTATCAATATAATAAACTGTTGAGATATTAAAATCACACAGTTAAAAACAAAGGAAATATTTACTATATAATACTGAAGTGGAGGTAAGTCCTACGAGAAGTGTGATTAATCCCCTAATAGGAAAGGAATTTGCTTTTAATTACTCTTCCATACTTTCCTCCTTCTATTTATTTCACTTTAAAACTTTCTATCATTGTTTGTAATTCTTCTTGATATTGTTCTACCATCATTTCAAGTGAAGGCTTTGTATTATACTTTTCAAGCCAAGAAACGTAATGAAGTGCTCCATTATGCGCAATATCAAAGTAGTGGACAGGTTCGTTGTAACCACTCTCTCTGTGAGCTGAAAATTTATCTCTGAAGTCTTTCATCGTTTGCCAATATTTTGCATAGTCTTCATGCGTCATGTTCAGAGCTTCCAAGAAGTATTCCCGTGCATGGTATTTGGTAGTAAAGGTAATCCAACACATTATAGTAAAGTGGATTTTACCGAAGAATATCATTATGTACCTTAGAAAAGCCAAAAATACGGTCTTATTTTTAACATCCATCGTGAGCTGAATAAGCAAAAGGCTTTACCTACAGTTCCTTGAAATATTAATTATTACAAATAATTGTCCTGTAATACGTTTTAATCCTTCTCTATCCGCCACCAATTGAGTAAATAATACATAATGAACTATATCTTTAAAAACAAAAAAAGACCCAAATCCTTGTTATATCAAGGATTTGAGCCTTTGTTAGTTGATGACCTGTGAGGGATTCGAACCCACAACCCCTTCCCTGTCAATTTTGTTTCATTAAAACTGGTAAGTGCTTTTGTTTAAAAAAGGTTGAAGTTGAAGTATTAAGTCTGCTTCTTTTTATATACAAAAAAAGAATAAATGGTTTTTGTCCCTAAATAGAAATATAATTTAGTAGATATATGATAAGTAAGTATGAAAAGGTGGAGTTTTATTGGATATTTTATGGTGGGGATTAACAATCGTCTTATTTGCTTTAAGTTTTGTAGGAATTGTCTATCCTATTATTCCCTCGGTTGTTGCCATTTGGGGAGGATTTGCAGTTTATCAATTCCTCATTGATTCTGATGAGTTATCCTTATGGTTCTGGATCAGTATGGTTGTGTTGAGCGGTGTATTAATCGCGGCCGACATTATCGCAAATAGTTATTTCGTTAAAAAGTATGGGGGGTCAAAAAAATCCGAGACAATAGCAGCTATTGCCACGATTGTTGGGTCATTTGTCATCCCTCCTTTTGGAATAATTCTCGTACCATTTTTAGCAGTCCTCGTTTCGGAATTAATCATTCAAAAAGATATAAGGAAGGCTACTAAAGTTGGGTTTGCTACTATAATCGGTTTTTTAGGCGGCAGTTTAGCCAAAGTATTAATTCAATTATTGATGATCGTTTTTTTTATTTTAGCGGTAATTTTTTAATTACTTATCAACGGCCAAATTAGGAAAAAGCTGACTTTCAACAGTCAGCTTTTTCTATGAACAGAAGTCCGGATTGACTTATCCGGTACAAGAGAATAAGAGAAAAAAGTGATGGAGGAAAAGGAACTATTAGTGAGATAAGTAGATTGAAAGGATGTCACTTTAGGCGATAATTTGCACTTATTTTAAGTGCCATTTTGCACATGCAACTTTAAAACCCAGCTACCTTCATAAGAGAAGATTAGCAGGTTTCTTCATTATTACTGCTTTTCTAAATATCGATAAATCGTTGTTCGAGATACGCCCCATTTTTCTGCGACGTCTTTAATCGGTGTACCATTTTCAATTAGGGACTTCATCATTTCAATATCTTTCGGTCCAAATTTTTCAGGACGTCCACCAAGACGACCACGTGCACTAGCTGCAGCTAGTCCGGCAGCCGAACGTTCCTCAATTAAATTACGTTCAAATTCCGCAAACAAATGAAACATCAATTGGCCAGTGGCATTGCTTTTTTCCATTGTTAAATTTTCTTGTAGACTGTGGAAGCCCACACCACGTTCATTTAAGTTATTCACAATTTGAATTAACTCTTGCATATTGCGTCCTAATGGATCCTATCGCCAAACTACAATCGTATCGCCTTCACGTGCATACTGAAGTGCTTCCTCTAAACCAGAACGCTGTCTTTTTGCCCCACTCATTTTATCATGAAAAATTTTGGAACAGCCATATTGCGTAAGTCCATCTGTAAATGTAAATTTTGTAATCCCGTCGACACACGTGCATATCCAATTAACACTCAAACGCCAATCCCTTATAGATATGGGATTGGCGTTTGGCGTACTTCTTAAAGTTACAAATATGTTAAGTTCATTTTATAAACAACATTTCAAGAAATGTTTTTCAATTCCTGTTAATCGTAGGAATTCTTCTTTGTTTTGATCCTGTAATGACTGGTCAATCTCTTTTCGGATTTGCTCTTTTCGGAAATCAAGAAAGGCTTTGTTTATCACCATTTCAGCAAATTCAGAATCCTTGACGTTTATTTCAGGTTGTGGTGGTGTATTAGCCAAATTCTTTTCCATAGGAAACCAACTCCTTAACCTTTTTTCTATTATACCAAAAATTTTCAGATTATTCAAATAATTGAACAAGTAGTTCCAATGAAATAATCCGTTTGCTCAATGAAAATGAGTCAGTGAAAAATATAATTGAAAAAACAGGTAACAAGAATGACTATCTATAATATAAAGAAGAAAATATGAATTTGTGTAATTGTACAATTGTGTAGTTGAGTTAGAATTACAAAGTACAAATAAAGCCTACATCCCGATTAAGGATGTAGGCTGGTGATACTTTTGGTTGTTACTTTCCAATTATCCAGTTGAAAAGCCTATATTCTTTAAATATATATAAGAACAATTAGTTGCCTAAATATAAAGCCTGTATCTTAGATTACCGAATAATCATTGATACAGGCTTTTTTTATACTCCTTCTTGAACTAAACCAGCTAATTGGATGTCAATATCTTTCTCTAAAATTTTCATTTCCCTTATGATATACTATTTTTGGCCACGTCAAATACCCCTCCAAAACCCTTTTGGAAGGATTTTTCTCTGTTTCACAAAACCGTTAATTAGGCTAAATCTAGGAACGTTTCTTATCTCTTTAATAGAGCGTAAATCCAATTAAGAACTTATTCATACAGGCAACGATTGACACTTTGGCCGGTTTTCCTTCTGATTTTTTCTTATCATAGAATTCTTTAAGCTTTTTGTTCCTTGAACTTCTTATGCCGCATAGTACGGCAAGATACAGAGAATGACGTAGTCTGCTCGAACCTCTTTTTGTCATACGATTAATGGTTGCCGTAAACTTACCCGATGAGTGCCGGTTTTGGAGAAGATGCGACGACTTCTGTTTATGATTTTCGGGATGGCTGAGGGGGACTTCTTTACATTATTATTAATGACTTCAGTTGGTTGCCGAAATCTTATTTTTTAAAGAATAAAAATGAAGCATTCAAAACGTTCGTAAAAGTAATTGTAAGTTCTTGAAACTAGTTTGTACTTAAAAATGGATGTTTCAGGGTAAAACGCCGCCCTTAGTGAACGTGTACTTATATCAACGGTACTAATGCTTATATTCCATGATAAAAGAGCTGCTGGCTATGCCAACAGCCCTTACTTATCATTTTTTATTTTGTGTCTCTAAAGAAAGATGATTAAAGACAGTAGTTGAATTCCATACATTTAACCCTACACGCCCATTGTTAAAAGTCGTATCAGACTTTTCTAGGATCAGATTATCATCCAAATAAGTTTGGATGATACTGCCTTTTGCTGTAACTTTTAATTTGTATGTTTGATTAGGATTAAGTACCATATGTTCTTCCTGTAGAACTTCAATCTTCCCATCTACAATTTTAAACAATTTCAATATATCATT
The DNA here is from genome assembly GCF_030348945.1 of Peribacillus sp. ACCC06369. Classification (NCBI taxonomy): domain Bacteria; kingdom Bacillati; phylum Bacillota; class Bacilli; order Caryophanales; family Bacillaceae; genus Peribacillus; species Peribacillus sp. ACCC06369. The sequence goes on along the minus strand of NZ_JAUCEN010000002.1, from coordinate 2,053,116 downwards.
ACGTACATCCACTGTAGCTATATAACCATTTTCGGCTTTTTCATCTGCTCGGAATAAAAGAGCTCCAGCTCCCTCGTTTAATACCTTCACCTCGGTTTTGTATGTGAAATCACTTGCGGTTTGAGAGGCAACTATAAAGCTGTCAGCATCGCTGCGGCCTTGTTTCCCTTCCCTAGTGTCTCCCCATTCACCATTGATTGTAGTCCATCCAGATAGATTGGAAACAATCGGACTGCTTCCCCATATACTTTTTAATGTATACATATCAAGAGAGTGTAAATGAGCAGTACCGCCAAGACTATAAAGTTCGACACCCTGATTCTCTGGTGATGAGAAAATTTGATCAGTTATCACTTGTTTCCCTTCATTAACAAACACTTCGACGGACGAACGATCTAGAAGAACTTTCAATTTCACTTTTCCATTTGTATTTTGTACGGGGGCTTCATGTATTTTTTTAACATTTGGACCAAAATCATATCCTGAATGGGTTCGGTCAATAAACACTGTTTCATTGCTAGGGTTGTATCCAATGGTCGTATATTGTCCATTACCATTTCTTACTTTAAATCCAACTTCACTTGCTTTATTTGCTGAAAATTCCGCTTCGATTTCTAACGTATCTCCCTTAATATTTTTCAATAGATTTTTACCAGGGATAATAGATTGGTTGCTTAACTTAAGACCTTTATCTCGTAAGGTTAATAATTGTTGTACAGGTGTTTGTTTCAATTGTAACCCCTTCTTTGTCTGCACTAACGATAATTCACGTGGAACAGTGGTTGAGCTTCTCCATGGGGAAGTTGGGGTGTCGTTCGCATATTGCCAGTTACTCATCCATCCCAACCATAATGGGTTGCCTTCATTCCCAGTATTACTCCATGTCACACCTGCATAAAAGTCTGCCCCATAATCCGTCCATAGAACCTTGTCTGACGAATTATTATTCGTGAATTTTTTTCCATCAAAGTCACCCACAAAGTATTGCATTCCTGAACCCCCGGCTGCTGCTCCATCATTTATACTTACAGACAACACCCACTTTTTCTTATTCGGATTCCCTTCAACCGGCACCTGAATTAATTCTGGACATTCCCACACTCCGCTATAAGATCCTTGTGTCCCTTCTGTCCATTCACCATTTATAAAGTCCCATTCTTTAATCAAGCCCTTTTGCTTACCTACGAATGGTGTATCAGTCTTAGTTGGATCATTGTCAAAAACAATAGGCAGTGACCCCTGATTGTATACATGAAAATCGTCCACATTAATGTGTCCCCAACCTCCAGTTTTATTGTCCACCACTTTCATATAGACGGTCTCTCCAATATATTTTGAAGCATCCCATGTCACACGGCGATACTTTTCATCCTCCGCCCACTTGGTGTTTTCTGCACGAATTAATTCCTTATTATCAGAGGCGCGGACGAGCGCTACATAAAGGTTTTTATCATATCCCCCACCAATCAAGAAATTAATTTCGCCGCTTCCCCCCAGTGTAAAATAGGAAGATCGAATCGAACCGGTTGCATCATCACCTTTTTCTGCTGTATATCCCCATAAATGATATTTATTCTGTTGTCCGAATGAACCACCCCAATAAGAAGTAGCTTTTGTAACATTTGCTGCCCCAAAAGCATCACCGTCAAGTACGTTCCATCCCTCTAGACTTCCTGACTCGAAATCAGGATTAGCAATATTTTGTTCCTTTGCCACAATGTAATTTTCTTTATTCACGTCTTGAAAGGTTACATTTGAATTACTGACAGTTAAACCAAAATGCCCGCTCTCATACGTTGTATCAACCTGTTCTATGATTTCTTTATTATCTATCAATACCTTTATCTTGCTGCCATTAGTATAAACAGAAACATCATAAACTTGATTTGAATCAATACTTATGGATTTTTCAGCTAAGATAGTAGGTCTATCGTTTTCAATTTTTAAAAGACTAACCTTACCCTTCCCAGCATCCAATTGGGCAATGTATCCATTTTCACCGTTTTTGTCAGCTCTGAAAAGAAGTCCACCTCTCGCATTTTTCCCATTTAGTATAACGTTCGCTCTATATCCAAATTGATCACCAACCTGTGAAGATACGTAATTACCGTTTGTTTTAGAATTCCCTACCTTCCCTTCCAACGTACTTTCCCATTTTCCATCTATAGCTTTCCAGCTAAGGATATTTGTTTTAAAGTTTGTCGCATTTTTAAAGAAAACATTCCTAAAAACAGAAACAGCATTTCTATTATATAAGCCAAAATTCCCACTTTCATACGAATTATCCGTTATTTTTATAACCGGTTTGTTTCCTATAGAAAGTTTTATGAAATCCTTTTTAGTTTCCACTCTCAACTTAGTTGAATCTTCATCCATCACTTTAATTTTCTTTTCCTGAAGGACGATTTTCTTTCCATCAACCAATTTGCTTAAAGTCACTTTCCCGGATTTGGCATCCAATCCAGCAAGATAAGCATTTTTTAAGGTAGAATCAGAACGAAAGACCAGTTCCCCGGAACCCTTTCGACCATTTTTTTCTCGTACACTTATATCCGCTTCATAAACAAAGTCACTGCCTGTTTGTTTGGATAACACTGATCCATCCTTATCTAGGCTTGTGGCTTGCACCGATTTCGGATCAACACCAAATGAACTCCCGTAGCTCCAGTCCTTTAAATTGGGTGAAGTGTAAATCATAACATCGTTTTTCGCTGCAAGCGTCATCACCCACTTTTTTGATTGATCATGCCAAAAAACCTTTGGATCCCGCCAATCTGAAATAGGAGGATTCGGCATAACCGGGTTCCCTTCATATTTTTTCCATGTTCTTCCTTTATCATTGCTATAAGCAAGACTTTGCACTTGCTTTGCCCCATCAGCATGAGTAAAAATCGCCACCATTGCTTCTTTTCCAAATCCTGCAGTATTGTTATAATCAATCACTGCGCTTCCTGAGAATATCATTCCATTTTCATCTGGATACAGAGCAACAGGCAAATGCTCCCAGTGAACTAAGTCTTTACTGACCGCATGTCCCCAATGCATAGGACCCCATTTAGAACTATAAGGATCGTTTTGATAAAAAAGGTGGTATTCCCCATCATAATAGACCATCCCATTCGGGTCATTCATCCAACTTGCTTCAGGTGAAAAATGAAATTGATTTCGGTTACTTTCATTATAATAGTTTGAATCGGCTGCAAATGTCGGAACAACTAGGATTAATGCTAGAGTACAAATTACACCACATGCTAAAAGTTTTTCTATTGCTTTTTTCAACGGCCTCACACCTTTGCAATTTGTTTTACTTTATAATGATTGAGACTGGCTTCTTAATCGGTCAATAAGTACAGCAGCAATGATCACACCGCCTTTAACAACGAGTTGCCAGTAATATCCAACATCCATTAACGTTAGTCCATTGCTTATTACACCCATTATTAAAACTCCTATAATGGTCCCTTGTATTCTCCCAACACCACCCGTTAAACTCGTGCCGCCTAATATTACTGCGGCAATAGCATCAAGTTCATACCCTAAACCTGCTGTTGGCTGTCCAGAAAATAATCGACCTGCCAGAACAACACCCGCAAGACCCGCTAATAGCCCGCTTAACGAATAAACTTTCATTAAAGTACGCTCTACTTTAATACCTGTAAGACGTGCCGCTTCCTCACTTCCACCAATTGCGTATACATGACGACCAAACATAGTATATTTCAAGACAAAGAACATACCAATATACACAATAACCATGATATAGATAGGAGTGGGGATTAAAAACAGCCGACCAGCTCCTAAAAATTTAAACAAATCTGACTCCACAACAATAGGGTAGCCACCGCTAATCACGTATGCAAGCCCTCTTACATATGTGAAACTTCCAAGGGTGACAATAAAGGCTGGCAATTTAGTTTTTGCTGTAAAAAATCCATTTACAAGTCCAAAGAAAGCCCCCACTAAAAGTCCAGCAGAGATTGACACCAACGGATGTACTCCCGCTTGGGAAATCATTACGGAAACAACACCTGATAAAGCAACAATGGCACCTACAGATAAATCAATTCCGCCTGTTAAAATGACAAGCGTCATTCCAGCTGCCAGTACACCATTTATGGACACTTGTTTAAGTACATTTAACAAGTTCGACATCTCCAGGAAATTTGGTGCAGTAAAAGCCAGCACAACACATAATAATACTAAAATAATGAGCATTCCTAAGCGATTCCAAATTTGTAGAGCTTCCTTTCCATATCGGGCTTTATCAGTGGTCACAACCGTTGTATTCGCTTTCATTTTCATTGCCCCCCTGTAGCAAAAAACATGATTTTTTCTTGTGTTGCTTCTTGCCTTGTTAAATGCCTTTGTAATTTACCTTCATGCATTACTAGAATTCGATCACTAATTCCCAAAATTTCAGGCAGCTCGGAGGAAACTACTAACACTGCCAATCCAGCTTCAGCTAACTTTGATACAATTTTATGAATCTCTGTTTTTGCCCCAATGTCCACACCTCTAGTTGGTTCATCGAGAAGTAGCACCTTTGGACCAATCGAGAGCCACCGTGCGATGACAACCTTTTGCTGGTTTCCACCGCTTAAATTGGCAACAAGCTGTTCAGACGAAGAAACCTTTACTCCTAATTCTTTTATAAGGTAATCTGCTTTTTGACCAATTTCTTTCCAGTTCAATTTACCAGCTTTGCGAAATTTTTTTAATTCATTCATAATAATATTTTCTTTGACACTCATGTTCAGAAACAATCCTTGCTCCTTTCGACTTTCCGGCACATGGGCAATTCCATGTCGGATTGCATCATTCGGAGAGGTAATATTCACTTTTTCTCCATTAACCAGAATTTCACCACCTGTTTTTTGAGAAGCTCCAAAGATAGTTCGAATTAATTCGGTTCTACCTGCCCCTACGAGACCAGCAAGTCCTACAATTTCTCCAGGATATATTTTAAACGAAACATTTTTCACAACCCTTTTATCAGATATTCCATTTATTTCGAGGGCGGGCTTCGTGTCATCGACACGAGAAGTAGCTACTTTTGTGTGCCTCTTAAAAAGGGAGTTTAATTCTCTTCCGACCATTAACTTTACAAGATGCTCAGGATTTGTTTCCTTGATTGGTCCACTATTTATCCACTCGCCATCTCTTAGAACGGTATACCTGTTTGAAATTCGAAAAATTTCATCCATTCGATGAGAGATATAAACAATAGCAACACCTTTCTTTTTTAAATCCTCAATTATCTCAAATAACTTTTCAATTTCTTTATCAGTTAACGACGCGGTCGGCTCATCCATAATTAACACGTCTGCCTTATATGAAAGAGCACGAGCAATTTCTACAACTTGTTGCTGTGCCACACTTAATGTGGATACTATCGTTTTGGGATTTAATTCAGATCCCATTGAATGTAAAATTTCTTTTGCTTTATGATAAACATCATCCCATTTAACCATGCCAAATTTATTTTCAGGAAATTTAGTACCCATTAAAATATTTTCACTTATTGTCAAATTTGGAGATAGCTTCAGTTCTTGGTGAATCACACTAATTCCTTGTTTCCTAGCTTCCACTGGACCACTCCAAGTGACAGAATTATTCTTATATATGATGCTGCCACCATTTGCATCAGGCTGATAGATACCTGATAATATTTTAATAAGAGTAGATTTCCCTGCTCCATTCTCCCCCATTAATGCATGAACTTCCCCCTTATAGAGTTCAAGATTAATATTTTTTAAAACAGTAACTCCTGAAAATGTCTTACTGGTCCCTTTCATTTTGAGAATGGGAGTGGGAGAGTCAGATACCGAAACAACATCATTCTCAATTAATTGTACACTGTTCACATTATTGTCCCCCTTAATGAATTAATTTCTTAAAAAAGATAAGATCTTCTAAGGAAGATCTTATTCAGCATCTCATTACCAACCTTTATAGTTGTTCACATTCTCTTGAGTAACTAATTCAACAGGAACTTTGACTAACTTGTCTACTTTCTTTCCATCCAACACATTTTTCCCAATTTCCAATGCTTTTCTCATCATCTCATCTGGATGCTGTGCAGAAGTAGCTGTAAAACTTTTTTTCTCTTTTAAAGCTTCGACTGCTTCTGGAGCACCATCTACACCCACTATAAAAAATTCCTTCTCACGTTCTGCTTGTTCTTGAGCAATCTTTACTCCAAGTGCTTCAGGATCATTAATAGCAAAAATTGCATCAATAGAGCCTTTCGAATGTGCTTGCAAGATATTTTCTGTTGCAGATAACGCTTTTTCTCTATTTCCTTCTCCATTTTGTTTAGCAATCACCTTAATCTCTGATTTCTTAATCGCTTCTTCAAAACCATTTATACGATCAGTAACTGCAGATACCGGTGGTCCTTCAATTATTGCTATATTTCCTTTCCCTTTTAATTGTTTGATCATATACTCACCTGCAATTTTGCCTGCTTGGTAATTGTCAGATGTAACGACACTGTCCACTCCGCCTTCTGCAGCTACATCAACTGCAATAACCGGGATACCCGCTGATTTGGCTTGTTGTACTGCCGCAGCAATTCCTTTTGAATCGACTGCATTTAATAGAATTAAATCAACTTCTTTTGTAATGAAATCTTCAATTTGAGAAGTTTGCTTCGCCAAATCATAGTCTGCACTCACCGTAATTAACTCAGCCCCCATTTCTTTTGTCGCTTCCTTCGCTCCTTTTGACATAGAAACAAAGAAAGGATTAGAGAGCGTTCCTAGTGTTAACCCTATTTTTAATTTTTGGTCACTTTTATTTTTTTCAACACTTCTCGTACTGTTTGATTGTGAATCTGATCCTGTATCAATTACGCTACAAGCAGTCAAAACAACCAGAAACAACATGATAATCAGAATAAATGACGATTTTAGATAAGTTTTCATAAAATCCTCCTGTTTTTTGAATTTCGCCTGTTATTGAGTTAGATTCTTAGTTAAAAAATGTATCACCTCCCCATTTTACATTTGGAATCGCTTTCATAATTGATCATTTATGATTTTTTTTGACCAACTATGATTATATATGACCATTTTATGAGAATCTTAAGTAATTGTCAATGTTTTCTAAAAATTTAGAATTCTTTTAAAAATAATGTATTGCTCTGCTTAATCGTGTACAATTACGATGTACACTGTGATGGAGGTAGATTTTTTTGTACAGTGAAGAGAGAAAATTAAAAATTATTGATTTTATTACTAACTATTCTAGAGCCTCAGTCCAAGATTTAAGTGATTTTCTAAAAGTATCGCAATCAACGATTCGAAGAGATTTGAAAGAACTTCAAACAACTAACCAGATTCAAAGAACTCATGGGGGAGCTGTTTCTTTACAAGCTGTTAATTTTGAACCAAAGATTATGGATAAAGAAGTTGAATATGTACAAGAAAAAAAAGCCATTGCAAAAAAAGCTGTTGAATTTATAGACGATGGAGATACAATTCTTTTAGATGCTGGAACAACTACTCTGCCAATCCTCGAAGATCTTCAACAGTTTTCCCAGTTAACAATAGTCACCAATTCCATACTGATTATGAGAAATTTCAAACCCACTGCAGGTATAGAAATATTGTTTTTAGGCGGAAGCCTGCGAAATGAAACGCTTGCATCGGTAGGATCATTTGCTGAAAACAACTTGGAAATGATCCGTGTGGACAAAGCTTTTGTGGCAATAAATGGTGTTCATTTAACTGAAGGTTTGACAACACCAAATTTAATTGAAGCTAGGATAAAAAAATTGATGATCCAGAATGCACAGCAAGTTTTCCTATTAAGCGACTCTAGCAAAATGGGAAAGGTCTCTTTTGCAAAGGTTGCAGACTTGCAGGAAATTGACAAATTTATTGTGGATGATCGACTCCACCCTTCCTTTAAAAAATCATTGGAAGACCTTGGGGTTGAGGTTATTTCTGTTCATACTCGACCTTGAAGCTATTTAACAGAAAAAAAACACTCCTTAATCTAAGAAGTGACTGACGATTGACCCTTATACAGTGATTGAAATTGAAAAAAATTCGTTTTTATATCGAATCATTTATCATAACGGCATAAATTTAGAATAAGGATTTTACAAAAGAAAATAGTCATTTTCTAAATATTTCTATCCAAAAGAAAAATAAACTTGCACAATTTGTTCTACCTTCGGCTGGAGTGTTTAACAAGTTACTCATAAGAGGAATTACAGACAAGGATTAAGTGAAATACAGAATTCCAATTAATTATTAAAAAAGGGATAAATTTAATATCTTCCTATCAGTAGAATGGTTTGTTAAATAAAAAAGAAAACGTCTGCACACAACCCTGTCAAGTAGACAATAAAAAAAGAGTAGTTCAAGCTGCGGCCTTTTCCTGGTATTCAATCGGGGAAAGGCCGTTAAATCTTTCTTGGAAGCGATCGGTATTGTAGAAGTCTATATACTCCTGAATAGCTATATAAGCTTGCTCTGCTGTTTTTGGGTGTACCAAATACTTCCTCCTTTTTCATAAATTAAAACTTCCATAATTTTCCCAATATCCTGTTTTGTTACTCCATTAACCTGCCCATTTAGTTCATTAAGTAAAAAAGCCAACAAATGGCAGCTCCGAATCTCAACTAAACCAGCTAATATGATGTCAATATCTTTCTCTAAAATTTCCATTTCCCTTATGATATACTATTTTTGACCATGCCAAATAACCCTCCAAAACCCTTTTGAAAGGATTTTCCTCCGTTTCACAAAACCGTTAATTAGGCTAAATCTAGGAATGTTTTCTTTTCTCTTTAATAGAGCGTAAATCCAATGAAGCAACTTATTCATACAGGCAACGATTGACACTTTGGCAGGTTTTTTCTTCTGTTTTTTTCTTATCATAGAATGCTTTAAGCTTTTTGTTCCTTGAACTTCTTATGCCGCATAGTACGGCAAGATACAGAGAATGACGTAGTCTGCTCGAACCTCTTTTTTAATGGTTGCGGTAAACTTACCCAATGAGTGAACACTTGGATCTACTCCAGCGAAGGCAACCAGTTTTTTCGGATGATTAAACCGATCGGTTTCACCAATTTCAGAGATAATCGTGTCTGCGATTTTTTCTCCGATACCGGGAATCGATTGGATGATCTTATATTCTTCCAGTTCATTTGCCAGGGCCACTATTCGATCTTCTAAATCAGAAAGGTTTCCCTGATAATGAAAAAGCAACTCCATATACATACAAAGATTGATTACGTGACTTTCATTAGTTTTTGGCTTTCCCCCACGCCCAGTGACCAGATCGGCTAGGACAGAACTCCATAACTCTCTCTGCTAGTTTACTTTCTCCGGCTGTTAATATCGCCTCTGAGGTAGGATATTGCTTTAACATCGATAAAGAAACCTCTAAATATATATCCTAATTTGTTCCGTTACTTTTAGCTTTATAAAATCTTGCAATAGCATTTGATGTTTTAGTCCTCTCGCTATTTTCCCACCTCAATTTTCTGCTGTAAAATCTTCGACTTTATTTCAAATCCACACGCCTAAAAACTCTTTTCCCATTGCAGGGTGTAAGTCTATCCATCAAGTTACTGGTGTAGATTGTCGGTATGCTGCTCTAGCTTTCTACTATCTCAATAACCAACGTTTAAATAGAAAATACTCTGGAGACTCATCTCCAGAGTATTTTCACACTATTATAAATATATATATTTATTTAACGGCTTCTTTTAATTCCTTACCTGGTTTAAAAGCTGGAACTTTAGAAGCAGCAATGCTTATTTCTTCACCAGTTTGTGGGTTTCGGCCAGTTCTTGCTGCACGTTCACGTACTTCAAACGTACCAAATCCAATTAATTGGATTTTTTCTTCCTTAGCAAGGGTGTTAGAAATCGTTTCAAATAACGCATCAACTGCCTTTGCAGCATCTTTTTGTGTCAGTTCAGCTTGTGTTGATACAGCTTTCACTAATTCAGTTTTATTCATTTAGACACCTCAATTTTATAAATATACTATAGACCCAAACATAACATATATCCCCTTTGTTTTCCACTTCAAGGAAGGAAAGAAACTGGACTGACTGTTAATAATCAGTATTATGTAAACTAAAATGAGCTCACTTTTCTGTAACCTTATATTGAGCATAGTAAACATAGCAAACCACAAATGTTGAACTTCCGTACTTGGACCTGTAAATTCAATTCATCTTCATTATTGCATCCTGCGAAGGAATCCCGAAAGGACTATTATAATACTCCTAGACCACAGTTTATAAAAAAGCAACCGTTTTATATCCAAACGGTTGCTTTTTTTCATTGCTATAAACGATTCCAAATTCTCTTTAAATCTATTGGTATGATGAGATGTGAAAAGTATGGTTCTAAACTTAACCCTTCTGTTTTATGTCTAGCTGGATTTATTGATGATAGGAGCCCATTCAGCGCACTTACACCATTAGATTTAAATCTCCACACCATAACTTACAAAGAACTTGAATATCATTTACAGGCATCATACTCAATGAAATTTAATTGATTGAAGTAGCATACAGAAAAGGATGGAGCATTCGCTCCTTCACTTTCTGTATTATGGCACATAAATCGAAGAATAGTCTTGGTCTACGACTATCAGATGAACTTTTCCACTTTATTTAAGGGCAGTTTTATTATACTTATACCTTGGCTAAAAGCTCCAAAGGTTTACTGAGCTTTCTTGAAAAGATTGCCTAATCAAAAAGGAGATAGAGCAACATTTTGGTCTAGATCATATTTAAGCAAAAGTTGCAGTACTAAAATACTTGCTTTATTATTTAGGGTATAGTATATTAATTGACACATCAACTATTGAGCTATCAATTATTTTGTCTAACGTATGAAAAGAGGGTGTTTCTTGACGAATTCATGTTCTAATGAATCTTTTATTTTATATATAATGAACTGCCTTAACAAACAGATAAGTTCAAAATTTGAAAGTTGTACCGGCATTAGTCAATCAAGACATGATATCTTATATCAGCTTTATCAAGTTGATGAAATTAGTCAAACAGCACTTCAAAAAGAGGTTAACATTGACGGTGCAGCGATTACCCGGCATTTAAAACAACTTGAAGCGACTGGGATGATTTTAAGACGCAAAGATCCGGAGGATAATCGATTTACACTTGTCTGTCTTTCAGATCATGGTCGCAAACAAATTATTCTCTACCAAGCTGAAAAGGCTCGTTTTGTCACTTTGATGCTTAAAGATTTTAAAGAAGAAGAACGTCAAGAGTTAACAGATATGCTGACACGCATTCAAAAAAATATAAGCCAAGTCTAACACTTGATTCGTTACAATTTGAAATGAGAATAACTATAAATTAAACTACTAAAGTTAAAAAGAGGAGACTAGCAACTATGACTACTACAGCACAATTAACAAATGATTTCAAAGAAATTGTCACTGGACGCCGTTCCATAAAAAATTACGACAAATCCGTAAAAATCAGTAGGGAAGAAATGGAGGAAATACTTACCTTAGCGACACTTGCTCCTTCTTCAGTTAATATGCAACCATGGCGCTTCCTTGTAATTGATAGTCCTGAGGGAAAAGCAACACTTGCACCTCTTGCTCGCTTTAACCAAAATCAAGTCGAAACATCTTCCGCAGTAATTGCCGTATTTGGTGATATGAACAATTTTGATAACGGCGAAGAAATCTACGGTAAAGCTGTAGATTTAGGGCTTATGCCTTTAGAAGTAAAAGAAAACATATTAGCCTCATTTGCTGGATATTTCGAAAAAATCACTAGTGAAGAAATGAAAGAGGTCGTTCTAGTTGATGGTGGTCTTGTATCCATGCAACTAATGCTTGCGGCTCGTGCTTATGGCTATGATACAAATCCAATCGGCGGCTATGAAAAAGACCAAATCGCAGAAGCTTTTGGATTAGATAAAGATCGATACGTACCAGTTATGCTAATTTCAATCGGTAAAGCAGCAGATAATGGCCATCAATCAGTTCGTCTTCCAATTGATAAAGTCGCACAATGGAAGTAATGTAATAAAGAATCCATTCATTAAATTTCAACCGAGTATGTTATTTTTACTATAATTATATATTAAGTTTATTATGCTTAACAAAAGAGAGGATGACGATTAATGATTATCATTCATGCCGTATTCAATATTAATCCAGCAAAACAAGATGCATTTCTAGAGGAGATTCAACCGCTAATCGTAGCTTCAAGAGCGGAAAGTGGAAATGTTTCTTACACTCTTCACAAAGCTACAGAAAAAGACAATGAATTTACAATGGTTGAAGTTTGGCAAGATCATCTAGCGGTTGAAAGCCATAATTCAAGTGAGCACTTCACCTCGTTTGTTGGTAAAGCTAAAGAATTCCTCTCTTCACCTTTAAATGTTAACGCATTTGAAGGACAACCATTAAAATAATGAGTTAAAATGTATGGGATTTCCTATATCCCATCTTATAAAACAAAGAGTTGCTGCTTCGGTAAAACAAGCTGCAACTCTTGTTTATTTCTATTCCATTTTCTCGAACATCACGCGCTTATTCGGCGTACATAATCTGTGTGACAATTTCCATGGAAAGAGGAATGCAAATAGTTCCATTTATTTATCGAATTCAGTTTTCCAAAGCATCCGCCAATGTTGTATTTCTCGGTTCTTCTATATTTTGCTTCTCCATTAAATTGGAGATTTCGTTGTTTGACACTTTTTGATTTTTGTTGTTAATTATTTTGATGTTCATGCGAATTCTAAAAGGGGGGCTGAAAGTGTATATGCTTCATTCACCCAGGATGGGTATCATCCACCATGAAGCGAAATATCTAGGGATGGCCGGCTAATTTTTTGACGATTTTCTTCTATTATAAAATAATCTTTTTAAAGTCATTTTCATACTCTTTAACTAGTTTATAAAAAGACGTCTTTTTAACCCCTAATTCCGACATGGCTTTAACAGCTGTCATCTCTCCTACTTTCCATAAATCATAGACTTCTTTAAACTCTTCCGTTACTTGAGCTTTGGTCGCCCGAAAGGCACACCTTCAATTTCTTTTAGAAATTCTAAAAAATGCTCTAACTCCTTTTTGATATGCTTCATTGAAAAGCTCTTCCCATAGGGTTTAGATTGATCTAAGAATGCCTGTACTTGACTCTCTCCTTTTGCCACATCCAGACCAACAACTGGATTCATTATCTTTACCTCCTCTACTTATTAACTAGTACCCCTAATCCTCCATGTAGTGTCATAGCTTCGCTTGTTATACGAGATCTGCGTCCCAACCAGACTCAAACATGTTTCTACAAGTAGGGGGCGGACAGTTTAGTTCACGGGATCAAGCCCCACGCACCCGTACGTCCTACCCTGGCAACTGATATAATAGATTCTATTAAAAAAGGTCAACCAGTAAAATAAACTGTACCATTTGTAAAAGACGTTAAAAAAAGACGACTCTTTTATCTATCGAAGGTGACCTTCTATTGCTTGGCTATTTCTAAGTTCCAATAAACTCTCCAATTTTCTCTTCACTCTCTGCAACGCATTATCTATAGACTTGGCGTGAGTATTTAATTTATTAGACATTTCTATATAGGTAAGGTCCTCTAAGTAAAAAGCCAAAACCTTCTTTTCTAACGGACTTAGAACCTCAGATAATTTTAATTCCAAATCATCAGCAGATTCTTTATCAATCAATATCGCAACGGGATCAGAAATAACGGTGTCTGTCGTTACTTCCATAAGAGTATGGCCCGGATTTTCTTCATATATAGGCATATCAAGCGAAATAGAAGAATTTAACGGAGTATGTTTTTGACGAGTAGCTGCCTTGATGGCTGTAATAATTTGCCTCGTGATACATAGTTCTGCAAACGCTTTAAAATAAGATTGTTTCTCGCCATTATAATCCCTAATGGCTTTGAACAATCCTATCATCCCCTCTTGGATAATATCTTCTTTATCTGCCCCAATTAGGAAGTACTTGTTAGCCTTAACCTTTACAAATGATTGGTATTTCTTCAAGAGAACTTCTAATGCCTCCATATTTCCTTGTCGGACTTTTTCTATTAATACTCCATCTTCTAAATTAGCACATAGGAATGACGGCTTTACTTCGATAGCTATACTCACTCAAATCCCTCCAGCGGCTGCATTCAGTTGAGCCGTGTTGTTTAAACAGACGACCATTTTATATGCGATAAATTACCAGTTTATTTAATAATAACCTATAGCAACCTCTGATGATATTAGATTATTTCGACAATTAACTACATTCCTATACACCTTCGTTTAGTTTGAAGGAACCGTTTACACCTTTTTTTAGGCTGTTTTCTAAAAGATCGTTGCTCTAAGGATAAACATTTCTTATCCATTTCCACTTCTTAACTTCCTTCAGATGTTCCTCTTCCGTATATTTTAACAAAACAAATATGAAAAAGATTATTCCTGGAATTATAAACAATAATCCAACAACCAAAGCATCCAATCCTTCTCCTCCTAAAAGGCTGTAATTCACATCATTTTATCAGAAAACAATCATATAGCCTTTAGGTAGAATATGGACATTCTTCTTCAACAAACCTGCCCCTTTAGTATAGTAACTAAACTGTAAACGGATTGTTACGCTAATAGCATTGTTGTAGAAGACTTCAATGTATATAATTAATACTCGTTAAGGAGTGAAGAAAGATGATAAGCGTAACAGTAGATAAGTTAAAATTCAAGAAACAATTATCGGTGGTTGAACAAATCACACTGAAAAATTTTCTGTATACCTGGGTAGGTAACTCAAGCAAGGGATTGGATGATTTTTTTCACCTTGAGTACACAGTAGATGTATTTGCTAAAATGGAAAAAACGACGAATGACACCGATTTGTTGATTTCTGATGATGATTATTTCAGATACATAACAGTGACGGAAGATAATCAAATTGTGATAGGTGTTTTAGATATGAATTCAGAATTAAAAAATAGAATAATTTCACTAGATAAGATGAAATAATTCTTCGTTTTCTTTAACCCATACAAAAAGAGGCAGCGTGGTACACTGTCTTTTTTTATTTGTTCGCTATATGTCTTATGCAACGTTACTGAATTATCCTGCCCCGTTAGTTCCATAAATAAAAAGCTGCCTTAATGACAGCTTTGATCTTCAGCTAACGCACCCGTTAGATCAGCAAGAAATGGATTCCAATAACTTAGTTTTAACCTATTACCTCAGTTATTTTTGGTACTTCACAAGAAATAACATCAATCGTGTGATTTAAGCAGGGAAACTGATAATGAACGTAATTTTCAGAGAGACATATATCTTCTCGTTCATTCGTGGCTAGTTTTATGAAATCCAAGTACCTTGACTTGGTATAGATTCGAAATAGCTTTCCTTTTGATATTTCAGAATTATCTATAGAATATGAAAAACATTCATCGATAACAGAATATGAAATATATGATTCAAATTCAAATTGCACCATAGGTAAATCATTATTGAGGCTGCTTCTATTAATAAGCATTCGTAATGAATTTTCTTTGGATTCTAATATTTCTTCCAAATAAATATATCCTTTCCATTGCAACAATTCATTAAAGTCCAACTTCATCATCACTCATTTCTTAAATTGACTATTTTTTATTTATGCTTCATTTCCCCGTCGTCTTCTTCAACTAGCCTGCCCCGTTAGTTCCATAAGAAAAGTTCTGCCATAGCAACCCTTTTACCTAATTTGTTGATATTTAACTTTATTTTTATATTTATTTGCTAACTTCATAACGAGAAGCTGAGGTATCAAATTCAAAAAACTAACGAATATTAATAATTGATTTGGTGTGAGAGGCTTAAAATAGCCTCCCCATCGTTCGTTTCCAGCCATCTCACTGATGAAATAAAATGAAACTATCCCAGATACTATATTGCCAATAATAAAAGGGATAGAGTTGCCAAAGATTCTTCCAAAGAACGCAAGGAGCGAGGTCGCTACAATCATTATTAAATAACCAAACATTGAACTATTAGCAAAGTCTTGATACATCGAAAAATATACAAATGGAAAACAGTATAAACAAACTATTAAAATGCTAATTCCTATTTTTTTCATATTTCACCTACTTTTCTTATTAAGTACACATTATTCAGTCAGAAACCATTTTCCGAATATATACAAATTTATTCCTAAACTTATTATCAATAGAACAAGTAAAATCTTATTCTTCATATATCCCCATCCCTATACCTTTGTCTATCTCGATAGTCCCTCCTCCTGTAATTCATTTAAACGACTTAAACTCTCTTCTTCATTAAAAGAACTATGCCAACGATAATCATATTGATCCAATATACGGTAATGGTTACTAATCAAATTTTGTTGTAAACGAAAATCCCCTCTATATTCGATTTCTTTCCACCATATCTTACCACCCAATGTTTTTTCTTTAGGAGTACCACCATTTTTGCTAACAATTAACTGAACAAAATCAACTGGATTGTCACCAATTGATGATATTAACAATTGGCTATGATTAAACAAAGCACAAAATGCAACAACGGTGGTCCAATTGGCTTCTGTTCTTCTTTTTTCAATTTGAACTAGTGTTTTTTTTGAAATCCCTAGAATTTCAGACATCTTATCTTGAGAAAAACTTTGCTCTGTTCGGACAAGTTTCATTTTTTCTGATATTAAATTGATGAATTCTTCTTTTTCCATATATACTAAATTCTCCTTTTTAGTGTAATTTTACACTAAAAGTATTATTTTTCAATGAAAAAATACCCTTTTTGAATAAAAAGCAACTTTAAAACACAAAGAAAAAAGCAACAATAACCTTACTCTCTAAATAAGTTTGAAATGGGAATATTTCTTAATTAAAGCTTGTTGAACTAACCTGCACCTATAGTTCCATAAGAAAAGGAGCTGCTGATCAGCTCCTAGTAATGAACTAATGTACCCGTTAGTTGATTAAGATTCTATGTTATAAATTTGTTTATAAACATTCACCCTGAAAAGTGTAAGGTGACGAGGATATTAGTAATCTTTCTACTCCATCTCTATGGTAAGGCATTAAGTTATTAGCAGTATTTATGTCCACCCATTTAATCTCAGCAATTTCATTCTTGTCTTCAATTGTAATTTCTCCGTCAAAAAAATGTAAAATCCTTCTATTTTTTTCTTATTCAACTAACCTGCCCCTTTCGTATTATTAGGTCAGCCAGATATTTCTGGTTGACCAATTTTTATATAGTTTTAATATAACGGTAGCCGGGGTAGAACGTACCTGCCCGTGGGGCTTAAGATCCCGTCAACTAAACAGTTCGCCCCCTACTTGCTTAAACATGATTTGGCTGGTTGGGACCAAGATCTCGTATAACAAGCGAAGCTATGATACTGCAAGAAGGATTAGGGGTTACCGGCAAATATTATGTTTTTGGAGGAGATAAAAAATGAATCCAGTGGTTGGTCTGGATGTAGCTAAAGGTGAAAGTCAGGTTCAAGCATTCTTGGAAAAGAAGAAGCCTTATCAAGGCAGTTTCAAAGTTACACATACCATTGAAGGATTAGAAACGCTATTTCAGTTTCTGAGAAAAATAGAAAATAAAACAGGAATCAAACCTCCGATTGTATTGGAATCCACGGGGCATTATCATACGCCAGTTGTACAGTATTTTGAGGAGAGAGGCTACTTATTAATTGTCGTTAACCCACTCATTTCTTATCGTGCGAAGAGCTCAAGTTTACGCAAAGTAAAGACAGATATAATCGATGCACGTCACCTCTGCGAGCTGTACTATAAAGAGGATTTAGAGCCTTATAAAAAACGAGGGATACAACTCTTAAATCTTCGTAATCTTTCAAGACAACACGAAAATATAACAGGTATCTATGTACAAACAAAACTACAGTTCCAGGCTGTTCTTGATCAAGTATTTCCTGAATATAGAGGGGTTTTTGGAGATTTGTATTCGGTTGTTTCTTTGCTTACTCTATTAGAATTCCCTACTTCTGAAGACATATTAGCAGTCGGTGAAGAAACTGTAGCAAATAGGATTAATGAACTTTGTCCAAGTCGTTCTAAAAAGTGGGCGAATACACAGGCAGAGAAACTTACGGCTGCCTCAGCTCGAAACCCTTTTCAGAGAACCTTATATCAGAGTCACATTTTAAGCCTTGAAATGTATATAAAAATGCTTCTAGAATACCAAAAGCACCTATCCAAATTTGAAGACGAGATAGATGCTTTGGCAAAAGAAATTGAAGAATATAAGATTATCCAATCCATCCCTGGAATCGGTGAAAAAATCGCTGCAACGATTATTTCTGAAATTGGAGAGATTGAACGGTTTAATCACCCTAAAAAACTAGTGGCATTTGCCGGAATTGATCCAAGTATCTTTGAATCAGGTAAATTTAAAGGCACAGTAAATCGGATTACCAAAAGAGGTTCTGGCAGACTAAGACACGCCTTGTATATGGCTGTTAAATGTGCCATTCGTGATTGTCGCAAGAAGAAAACGACAGATGAAATCATCCCTCGTAACAAGCGATTACGAGAGTTTTATGATAAGAAACGTGAAGAAGGAAAGCCCTTTAAAGTAGCTGTGATAGCATGTGCCAATAAACTCTTACATTGGATTTATGCACTTTTAAAAAGCAACTCACCTTTCCAAGATAGGCTAGTTTGAAAGTATAACTAAACCACCCAGAACTTTCCAAACACAGAAACTTGGAAGGTTATTTGGTATGCACAAATTTAGTATAGCATGAAATATTTTAAGGTTTTATTGAAAAATATTGACAAACTATTGGCTGGTTTAGTTCTATAAAAGATACATTACTCTCTCCACTAATCCAATAATCTATAATTTTTTTTACCATTATTTATTTTTTTAAGATTTTATTATAAGAATATACTATTATATAAAAGACAATAATCAGGGAGGAAAATAATGAAGAAAATCGCCATCATAATTACTTCGTTATCCGTATTTTTAGCTGCTTGTGGAAATCAGCCCTTTATTTCTTCTAATTATCAAGAAATCGACACGATTGAAAATGATTTAGGGGATTATGGGACTGTTTATCAGGCCGAGGGTAAAAGTGTTTCTCAGGTAGTAAGGGAGATTCAAAAGAATGCTCAACCCGATCATTCATCCAAAAAGAGTGAGGACGAGATGTTTCTTCTATACCCAGAAGACTCGCCCGAAGAAGTTGTACATATTATGAAAGATGATGAAAACCCAGAAAACACGATTATAGAAGTGGTTGAAGAGGATTTTGCTGAAAATAGCTATGACTTCCCTCTTATGGAAACACTCGGAGTATTGGGAGTTGCTACTGCTTTATATGGTTGGAATAAGTCAGACTCTAAAAAGAAAAGGATCGGTTATAAGGGATATAACAAGGCTTTTCGTAACAAGGCCACCACTAGTATCCCCACCAATAATGTTTTGCCGGATGAAGAAGATGAGGACGACGAATATACTTCATCCGGTTCTTCATCTACGACATCTACTGGTACGAGCTCAAGTAACAGTGGGAATCCACCTACTACGGGTACTTCGTCAAATAGTGGGGCAAGCAACGTAAAAAAATCATCGAATTCGGATGGCATTCGTAATGGTGCTGCTGTTCGTGGTGGTGGTCCGGGAACTGGTAAATAACAAGGAGGATATTAGATATGTTTGAAAACATTATAGATGTACAGGAAGTACTATTAACCTTATATTATTTTGTCGTATTGGGTTTGGTGTCCATTGCTTGTATGTGGATATTTGCAAAACTTACCCCTTACAAAGACTTTGAACTTATACGAAATGGGAATATCGCTGTTGCTATTCAATTTGCTGGAAAGATCTTAGGGATTACACATATTATGAGCGCTGCGGTCAACACAAACGATTCGTTATTGGGTGCAGCTGTCTGGGGCATTATTGGATTTATCTTGATGGTAGTCGGTTATTTTATATTTGAAATGGCTACGCCTAAATTAGATGTTCGAAAAGAAATCGAAAAAGGGAAAGTATCGGTTGGAATCATTGCAGCCTCTATTTCCCTGGCTATATCCTTTATCATATCTGGAGCCATTTCATAAGTATTAAAAACAAAAAGAATCTGAATTCTTTCAGATTCTTCAGACTGTAGACAAACTCGATGAAAATCGAGTTTGTCTATTTTTTATGAGTTGTACAATTTGGCCGTTGATTTTCCACTCCAGGCACTCGCTTTCCGCGGGCGGTCGGGGAGCCTCCTCGGCTTTCGCCTGCGGGGTCTCCCCTAGACGCGCTTTTCCCGCAGGAGTCTCGTACCTTCCGTTCCAATCAACTTTGTCTTACCTTTTAGATAAACACTTTTGCCTGGAGTCATTTTTGTTTTAAAATAGAAGTATTAAAACTTGAGGTGATGAGGATGCTTTCTAAACATGATTCTATTCAGCGAGATCAACTTGAAATGATTACGTTAGATCAACTGGTGCCACTGAACCATTTGGTTCGTAAAATGGAGGCTGCCATTGACTTCACTTTCATTTATGACTTGGTGAAAGAGATGTATTCAGAGGTAGGACGCCCAAGTATTGATCCAGTTATTTTAGTTAAACTGACATTCATTCAATATACCTTCGGTATTCGTTCCATGCGTAAAACGATTGAAGAAGTTGAAACCAATATGGCTTACCGTTGGTTCTTAGGCTATGGTTTCCATGATAAAGTACCTCATTTCTCTACGTTCGGGAAAAATTATGAGCGACGCTTTAAAGATACAGACCTGTTTGAACAGATTTTCTATCGCATTTTAATGACAGCTGCTAATAAAAAGTTAATAAGTGCTGAACACGTTTTCGTGGATTCCACACATGTGAAAGCCAGTGCGAATAAAAGGAAATTTGAAAAGAAAATCGTTCGTAAAGAAACACGAGCGTATCAAGGGCGTCTTCAAGAAGAAATCAATCAAGATCGTGAAAAACATGGAAAGAAGCCTTTTCCATCAGATAAATTTGATAAAGAAGAGACCAAAGAGATTAAAGAAAGTACAACGGATTCTGAGAGTGGCTACTATGTGAAAGATGAACGAACAAAACAGTTTGCCTATTCATTCCATGCGGCCGCAGACCGCAACGGTTTTGTATTGGGAACGATTGTAACACCTGGAAATATACATGACAGTCAGATCTTAGAGCCACTAGTTGAACAAGTGATTGAGAAAGTTGGAAAACCGGAAGCCGTTGCCGCAGATGCAGCTTATAAAACACCAGCGATTACAAGCTACCTATTTAACAAAGAAATCATACCGGCTTTACCTTATACACGTCCTCGCACCAAAGAAGGATTTTTCCGCAAACAGGACTATGTATACGATGAACATTTTGATTGTTACCTTTGTCCTTCGGGAGAGCTATTAAAGTACTCAACAACCAATAAAGAGGGCTATCGCGAGTATAAATCACCCAAACACACTTGTGCGACATGCTCATTTTTATCTCAGTGTACAGAAAGCAAAGACCATCAAAAAGTGGTGACACGGCATATTTGGCAAACACATGTGGAAGAAGCAGATCATCTGCGTCATCATCAAGATGTAAAAACTATATATGCGAAACGTAAAGAAACGATTGAGCGTGTATTCGCAGATGCAAAAGAAAAGCATGGTATGCGTTGGACAACTTTAAGGGGACTTAAAAAATTGTCGATGCAGGCGATGCTTACTTTCGCTGCCATTAATTTAAAGAAGATGGCCAATTGGACATGGCGAGGTCCAAAAATGGCCTAACATAGTGGGCTCGTAGAGCCCCAATCTCCTAACTTCAGGCAAAAATTCAAAGGGAATCTCAAAAAGGGGTTCGGAATTTTTTAATTCCGAACCCCTTTTGTCTACAAACTGAAGAATCTGAATTCTTTCAGATTCTTTTTTCTTTGTTTGGTATGGAATTATTCTTATTTATTTTTTTGCTATAGATTTTTATCTATATAATAAATATAGATAAAGCATTAAGGAGAGAACATTATGACAGAGAGAGAAAACCACATACAAAAAAGAAGAATCTTTACGTCTTCTGGGATTGTATCGATATGTGGAATTGTGTACCAAGTACTTTATGGAGCAGCTGGTGGCTATCTTTTCGGTGATTCCACATTATTTTACTGTTTAACGATTGGATTGTTTTTAAGCGGTATGGGAATTGGTGCTATGCATAGTGGTAAATTCCATCGACACTTAATGTCTAAATTCGTTATAACCGAATACTTGATTGCTATAATAGGTGGCTTTTCCATCTTTTCGGTTTTTTACATACAAGCAAATTTCGGTGATGGAACAGCCAAAGTATTTTTATATGTAATAATTATTATCACCGGTTATCTTACTGGATTAGAAGTACCCTTACTTATTCGTAAATCAGAAGAAATTGATTCTGACTTAAAGGGATCGACTGCGAATGTGTTGGGGTGGGACTATGTAGGTAGTTTATTAGGGACAGTTGCTTTTGCTTTTTGGTTAAAACCTACTCTAGGACTAATCAAGACCGGATTCTTTATCGCTTTTATTAATATTATAGTAGCCCTCTGGATAAGCTTTGCCTTTAAAAAAGAGATCAAACAAAACTATATAAGACTGATGGGGATTTTATTAACGGTCGTTATTGGTTTAGGATTTTTGTATGGTGAGAAGTATGCACATACATTGGAACAGAAGCTTTATAGAGACCCTATCGTTTTTTCTAAAGATACTAAATACCAGAAGATTATTATGACTAAAGATACCGGTGATTTACGTTTATATCAAAATGGACAACTCCAATTCGCTGAGTCTGATGAACATAGATATCACGAAGCATTGGTTCATATTCCGATGTCTCTTTCCGACAAGAAAACAAATATATTGGTTCTTGGTGGTGGTGATGGATTGGCTACAAGGGAGTTATTAAAGTATAAAGAAGTTCAAAAAATAACACTGGTTGACCTGGATCCTGAAATGACCAATCTTTCCAAAGAGAACCCTCTTTTGACTAAGTTAAATAAAAACTCATTTCACTCTAAAAAAGTACATATCGTTAATAAAGATGCCTTTAATTATTTAAAGAGTGCCGATGACCTATATGATGTAATTCTTGTCGATTTACCTGACCCAAATAACGAATCATTAAATAAACTCTATACTTGGGAATTCTACAGTTTAGTTAGAAACCACTTAACACCAACAGGCCTTGTTTCTATTCAATCTACTTCCCCTGTATTTGCTACAGCCGCTTATTGGACGATTAGTAACACTGTGAAATCCACAGGGTTATATGTTGATAATTATCATTTAGATATTCCTTCGTTTGGAAACTGGGGCTTCACACTAGCATCCAGGGAAAAGTTTGATGTTGTAAATATTAAGCTAGAAGTGAAAACAACCTATCTTGCGAATGAAATGATTGCATCCCTCTTTTATTTTGGCAAAGATGAAGATCAAGATATAACCATTAAGGGGAAGCACGTTGATATCCCCGTTAATTCGTTAAATAGACCAGATCTTCTCGACTTATATGAAAACGCTTGGGATTATTATTAAAAAACAAAAAGAACTAGATTATACTTCTAGTTCTTTTTTAATATTGTTTTTATTAGTTAGTATCTTTCCCTTTATGGGTCAAAATCGACTCAATGACTCCTTTGAAAACGACCTCAGGATCATCATTTTCTTTTTCAGGTTCCTCTATGTCTAAGCCATACTGAATTTTCTTCTCTTCTAAATTGATGTCCAAATCTGTTATACCTTTTAACATATATTTTTTACCGTCGACGACAATTTGAGTATCAGTCTTTACGACAGCCTCTTTCACATAAGGAGTAACCCATTACAAAAAGGAATGCACAGAATGACCTTTTTCTATATACTGATTGTGTTTTGCCACCAACTTGCCACCATTATTATATTTATCAAACCCTTGATTTTTAAGTGTTTAACAGATCTTTCATAAATCAAATATCTTTCAATGAATTAGACTTTAGGTAGATATGTATTAACACTTTCAGCAACTCTTTTCCACACTAAACATTTTTATTTAGTGATTCTTGAATATTTATTTCATATTCACTTTTAAATCGAAATGATGGGGGCAGTGATGTGAACTTTTTTTTCAGAAATCTTCTTCCTTCAATCTGAACCTAGCTGAAACCTAAACGAAAGTTGAAACATAGGTTTTATTTACACTATAATAAGACAGCTTCTTACTTAAGATTAGTATATAAATTTACTTATTATTATATAGGAAAAGCCATGGACCCTATGAAATCATGGCCTTTTGTTTACCGTTGCATATGTAGTAGTTGCTTTAGTTCACTTTTTGATAACCACGGTCGTTTACGGTGTAGCATACGGTGGCAGTTAGCACATACTAGAGCAATATCATCTACCTTTGTTTCTTGGTTATCGTCCATTTCCGATACAGCGATTTGGTCCGATTTCCATTTCGCGCTGTTTTTCATAATCAGGTTCAATTTTCCCCATATTGGTTTCGCGAATTTCTTGATAAGCGTTTGGTTGAGGCGGTAAATTACCTGTTACCAGCGCTCTGAATTTCGTTTCATCGGCAATGTTCAATCCATGATTGTCTGCAAACAGCGCACCCAACTTTTTAGCGACACTTCCGTCTTCATTCATTTCATCGATGATCATGAAATGAGATGGCAATACGATTAACTCGTCTGATAATTCCCTATAACGTGTATACAGTGTTTCTCTCAAGTCTCCAACCCAATCCTCAGCCAATCCAGCTAGGTCCGGTCTGCCAATGGAATCGATGAATAGTATATCTCCGGAAAGCAAGTATTTTTGATCGACCACAAATGAAGTGGATCCAATGGTATGGCCCGGGGAATATAATGCTTGGATATCAAACGATGTATGACCAATCGTTATCACTTTACCGCTTTCTAATGGCTGATATTCAAAAGTTACTTCAGCCGCATCTTTTGGCGGCAGCCAGTAAGCTGCATTTGTTATTTCCGCTATTCGTCTTCCACCTGAAATATGATCGGCATGTAGGTGCGTATCAAGAACATGCGTAATTTTCACCCCGATATCATCGGCGAAATCTAGGTATGCATCAATCATTCTAGTAGAATCAATAACGGCAGCTTCACCATTGGAAATGGCCATGTAAGATAAACAGCCCTTACCTAGTCGAACAAATTGGTAAATTTCTCCCCCCTTGGTCAACTCGCCGATTTTCACTGGTTCCAAGTGTTCACTCCATGCTTTCATGCCGCCCTTTAAATAAAAAACATCCAATCCAGCTTCAGATAGCATTTCAGCTACCATAATAGATGAGCCTTCCTTTGAACATACTACCAGGATTTCTTTATTGGACGGAATTTGATCGAGAATTTCTACTACGCCATCCAGTAGATCGAAGTAAGGGATATTGAGAAATTCAAAGTTCTGTCCATCAATTTTCCAATCATTAAAGTCACTTTCATTTCGAACATCCAAGATGAATAAGTCCGTTTTATTGATTACTTTCTTTGCTACCTCAGCGGCTGTCATTTGCTTAAACGTCATCTTTCATACCCCTTATAGTATTTAATATTTCAAAAATTTTTACCTTCATTAAAAGGTTAATGTAACATCAGCATCTATAGCGAACTCTAAAAATGTGACCGCTCCACCCACTTCGATGCCGTCAACGAAAACTACTTTTTCCATGCCAAAACGTCCATGGTCATTTGACACACCCTTTTATTCATTTACGGATTTTTGTATAGGACCACTCCATTGGCTCATGCCAGGTTCAACATTGAATACCTGTTCAAATCCAGCTGCCATCAGTTTTTGTGCAGCAAGATCACTTCGGCTGCCAGTTCGGCAAATCACGAAAATCTCTGACTCTTTATCCAGTTCACCCATACGTTGTTCCAATTCACCCAATGGTAGGGATTTAGCTGCAGGAATATGATTAAAAGCGTACTCTGCAGATTCTCGTACATCCAGGATGATCGTATTTTTATTTTCTTCCAATACTTGTAGAAGTTCTTCATTTGAAATGATTTTTTCATGCTTCTTCAATTCTGTTTCTTCTCCGCTTGCTTTCCGAAGATAATGTTTTAGTGTGGTTCCTTCTTCAACGGTACCCAAATATTGATGACCTGTACTTTCCGCCCAGGCTTTCATATCGACAGTTGACCCTTTATCAGTCGCTTGAACTTCCAGCACTTCCCCTGCTTCCAATCCGTTCATGGCTTTTTTCGTTTTTACGATTGGCATTGGACAAGCTAAACCTTTAGCATCCAAAACGGAATTTGTTTTAATCATTTTTATTTCCTCCTTTTATTAAAATAGAGGTGGGGGTATATTTAGATTTAAAAATTATTCTATGGGACCTTCCCATTCATTCATACCTCCCATCATGTTCACCACTTTATATCCATGATCCTCTAGTAAATGTGCAGCCCTTGAACTTCTTCCCCCTGATCGGCAGACCATGATATACTCGTTTGAATTATCCAGATCCTGCATTCTAAATTCCACTAGCCCCAACGGGATATTCAAAGCATTTGGTATTTTCCCTGCCTTTACTTCATCGACCTCCCGCACATCAATAATATGGACTGGCGAGTTTCCCTTCAATAATGCCTTCACTTCATCCGGTAAAATTTCTTTCATCTTTTGGAGACCCTCCTTTTATTAGCGCCAAGAACTCATGCCGCCTTTTACGTTGGTGACTTCTTTAAATCCGAGTTTTTTCAATGCTTTACTTGCATGACTGCTTCTCATCCCGCTTTGGCAGATCACAACTACTTCTTTATCTTTTGAAAGTTCTTGCGCCCTTTTGCCAAGATCGTTTAAAGGTATATTTCTAAAGTCCTTAATGTGGTTGCCCCTATATTCATTAGGCGTACGGACATCAATGAATTGCTTATCTCCTTTGTAATTCAACTCCGCTTTTAACTCAGTCGCATTTATATTTTTTATCCCCTTTACCGGGACAAATCGCTGATATAGAAACCAAACGATGACACCTAATATGATGATATTAAATATAGTTCCCATTTAGCCTAATCCCTCCTGTACCCATATTTAAATAAATAAGTTTACATTTCCATCCTCTGCTTCAGCTAAATAAGCCGCAACACCAGCATACTCAATTCCATCCAATAATTCCTCTTGCTGCAAGCCCAATAAATCCATTGTCATCGTACAGGCTATTAGTTTGATTTCCTGTTCTTGGGCCAACTCAATTAAATTCGGGAGTGACATGGCGTTATGTTTTTTCATCACATGTTTGATCATTTTGGGACCCATTCCAGCAAAGTTCATGTTGGATAGACCCATTTTGTCAGAACCACGGGGCATCAATTTTGCAAACATTTTTTCAAGAAATCCTTTTTTTAATATCATCGACTCATCTTTCCTTAAAGCATTCAATCCCCAAAATGTATGGAAGATGGTCACTTCATGATCGTAAGCTGCCGCACCATTGGCAATGATATATGCAGCCATTGCCTTATCATAATCACCACTAAATAAAATGATCGTCGTTCTTTTCTTTTCAGTCATATATGTGTTCCCCCTGAATGATATTTAATTTCATTTATACCCTAAGGGGTATAAATTTTGCCAAAAAATATAGTTCGTCATCCCTATAAACTAAAAAATGAACGGAATAGGGTTTTCTTTATTTAATTGGGTCCATGATTGATTTGAGTCAAACCTTCATTCACTTCGAATGTTTTGCCATTTACCTTCTCGATGCCAAATTCTTTTACCTGCTTTTAATCAGTAACTCAACCGCTTCATTGACTAGATGTTCAGTGCCTTCGCCTTTCTCGACGTTTTCCCGAACGCATTTCTCAAGATTGTCACTTACAATAACGCCCTTGGTCCTGTCGATGGCATTACGTGAAGCAGATAACTGAATGACGATTTCCCTACAATCTTTCCCCTGCTCCATCATTCCAAGAACACCTTTAATTTGTCCTTCAATCCGCTTCAAGCGATTAATGACGCTTTTATCATATTCCATACTCTACCCACCTATCTATTTACAAAGACAATCACTAATCTGGTTACCTTAATTCCTTTGCCAATTAAGAAGCGCAGCCCCAAGTTCACTTCCAATTTATCAGAAGCAATTACATGAATGTTTTCATGTGGGATTACTTCATTAAAACGTTTCAAATAGGCATAAGGAATATTCAAAACCTCCTTATCGACATCATCACACTTATGATTAAAAGCCCTTATATCCAATAAAATGGCATCCTGTACTTCATTCTTTTGACAAGGAATGTCCTTAACAGGTACATATAGTTTATACGTAAACAGGACCAAAATAACGAAGATTATTATAAGCAATGACTAGAATTGTGCGCTTTACTCGTAAGTTTGCACGATTTACTCGTGAGTTTGGACATTTTACTCGTGAATTTATGTGTTCTTAACTTGTGAGTTCATATTATACCTATGGGGGTATATTGTCAAGCCGTTTAATTCATACTTTTATTAAAAAAATAAAAGCCACCTAGTACGGCAGCTTTCACTAATTACTTTAATTCTTCAATTATTTCAGCACCATAAGAGTTGTCGATTATACAGCGCCATGTACCCGTGGAATCCTTTTTAAATACATATGTCGCGGTTCTTTCCATAGAGAATTCGGAATCGTCTTTTTGATTGGCACTAAGCTGGGCTTTTGCCACAACCAATGCCGTATCACCCGTTTCGATTATTGCCATCTTTTCTTGATTGACTATTAAACTATGATTAAAGTAATCAGCGATAGCAACGAATGCCCGACGTATTTCTTCTTTCCCTTTTGCGAATGTTCCAGGTTTGACAATTAAAGTTGCATCCTCTGAATAGAATTCCATCAAATGATCGAAATCCTCGTTATTTATTGCCCTGTCTGCATTTTTTATGACTTGTTCCAGTTCATGATTTTGCATATTCACCCTCCTATTCCACCTCTCGCACATGAGACCCGACTAATACTAATGGATATTCGACTGCCTTGTTGGGTTATCCTGCTCATAAAGTGAATAAGAAAAATAAACAGTGTAATGAACAGTAAGAATGAAATACAGTGGTGCCATCTCTTCTATGTTTAAGATTCAACTCACGACATGAACTGTGAATTCCAGGAAATGACCCTGGTATCACGAGAGAACCCTTCCGCACTTCCTCTAGATATACTTCTGCCCGTACTATTTTTAATTGGTGCTTGAGTTTTTTGCTACCATCATAATCCACTGTTTTTCTTTTCCAGCGTTAAAATTTTTCCAAAGAAATAATTTTAATTATTCATTAAGACTAGTAGATCGCCTATACTTTGCGCTTTTAACAATATGTTCGTAGTC
Organism: Peribacillus sp. ACCC06369; assembly: GCF_030348945.1. Classification (NCBI taxonomy): domain Bacteria; kingdom Bacillati; phylum Bacillota; class Bacilli; order Caryophanales; family Bacillaceae; genus Peribacillus; species Peribacillus sp. ACCC06369. The sequence continues at coordinate 2,023,792 of NZ_JAUCEN010000002.1, read as the reverse complement.
ATCCCTTGAAAATGGCTTCCCTTCAGTTTCCTCGTTAAATAAATATTGCCGAAATTCCGGTCCGACTTTTTCTAAAAAAAATAGCGCACCCTGCCTAGTTCTGGATAATTCCGTAGTATGGCGTGATGCTTCTGATTTCGGTCAAATATTAATAAATTGATATGGAAAAGGACAAGTGCTATTACAACAAGTGCAACAGTAATAAATGAGATGATAATTAATCGACTTGCGATATCCATTTTACCCAACCTAGTTATGACTATTGAGGTTCATTTACTTGAACCTGAATTTCTTTATACAGAGTTGCAAATGTTCGAATTGGTTTTAATATACGCAAATACATAATTTCTAGTAGGCAAAGCCAACATATAGGGAAAGAAATTGAAATGGTCGAGGAGGGAATAATTTGAAGGCATCTGATTTGTTTGTAAGATGTTTAGAGAATGAAGGGGTTCAGTATATTTTTGGGATACCTGGTGAGGAAAATACAGATTTTATTGATTCTCTAATAAGCTCTGATATTAAATTTATCTTGGTTCATCATGAACAAGCTGCAGCTTTTATGGCAGACATTTATGGCCGGCTAACTGGAAAGCCCGGCGTCTGTTTGGGCACATTGGGACCGGGTGCAACTAATTTATTGACAGGGATAGGAAGTGCTTATCTGGATTATTCCCCTGTTGTTGCGATTACTGGTCAGGCGGGCCTTGATCGAATTCATAAGGAGTCGCATCAATATGTGGACATTATTGGGGTTTTTAATGAAGTAACGAAATGGAATCAACAAATTAAGGTGCCGCATACGATTCCGGAAATTATCCGTAAAGCATTTAAAACTGCTGTCATAGAAAAGCCGGGAGCTGTTCATATAGAACTCCCGGAAGATGTGGCGATGATGGATACAGAAGGTGAACCTCTTCCGGTTACACCAATGCCTAGATCCCGCCCAGCCGAGGAAGAAATCAAAAAAGCCGTCGATTTAATAAATCGTGCTAAAAAGCCTATTATTCTAGCTGGTAATGGCGTAGTCCGCGATGGAGCTGCTGAGTCCTTACGGAAATTTGCAGAAGAGAAGCAAATTCCCGTTGTGAATTCGTTCATGGCCAAGGGAGTTTTACCTTCTAACCATCCATTGACCCTTTTTACAGTAGGGATGCAAGCAAGGGATTATGTTCTATGCGGGTTTGATTTGGCTGATCTTATTATCACCGTCGGCTATGATTTCGTCGAGTATTTGCCAAAGTATTGGAACGATGAGGCAATGAATCCGATTATTCATATTGATGCTCGACCGGCTGAGATTGATGCTTATTACCCCGTTCAAGCTGAGTTGGTCGGGAACGTTACGGAGGCACTTGAAGCCTTGACCACTGGTGTAGCAAAAAAAGAGCTTTGGCCAGAAGTGAAAAAGTTAAGGTCTCAAATCATTGAACAATTTCATTCTTCTGATGATGTATCAGGAAGCCCTATCATCCCTCAGCGAATTATCGCCGATTTGAAAAGGGCGGAAAAGGGTAATGCGATTGTCATTTCGGATGTGGGTGCCCATAAATTATGGATTGCCCGGATGTATCAGCCGGAAATGCCTAATCACACTATCATTTCCAATGGCTTTGCATCGATGGGAATTGCCATTCCCGGCGCAATCGCAGCCAAACTGGCAAAACCTGATAAACCTGTCATTGCGGTTACAGGGGATGGTGGATTTCTGATGAATGGGGTTGAATTGGCAACTGCAAAACGTCTAGGTCTTGCTTTCGTGATAGTCATTTTCCATGATTCAAAATACGGCCTAATTGAGTGGAAGCAATTGAATAAATTTGATCGTACGAATGCGATTGAATTTACAGACCCAGACTTTTTAGGGTTCGCAAAAAGTTTTGGGGTTAAAGGAGTGAAAGTAACCCACTCCGATGAATTGCTTCATGCATTAGAAGAAGCTATTTCGAGTCAGGAAATTGTCTTGATTGATGTGGATGTCGATTATTCGGAAAATGTAAAGCTCTCGAAAACACTAGGTGATTATATTTGTAAATTATAAAAGCAGATATTATTGGAGGGATTTCAGATGAAGAAAAAGTGGCAATTGTGGATTGGTGGTAAATGGCGGGAGGCTAAATCATATGAGCCATTATATAATCCCCATTCAAACGAAGAAATTGCACAAATTGGACAGGCTGAACCAGCGGATGCCGTTGAAGCGATTGTTGAGGCCAATGCCGCTTTTCAGAAATACCGATCCTACCCGGCTCATGCACGAGCAGAAATTTTATTTAAAGCTGCAGCAATCATGGAAGAACGCAGTGAAGAACTTGCGAAAATCATTTCTCTAGAGGCGGCGAAAACGATTCGAAATGCTCGTGAAGAAATGAATCGTACGGTTCAGACTTATCGTTTTGCTGCAGAAGCATCAAAGAACAATTATGGAGAACAAATCCCGATGGATGCGGCAGTGGGTGGGGTAAACCGTTTTGGCTTCACGGTTCGCACCCCGATTGGCGTCGTTACAGCGATTACCCCATTTAACTTTCCATTTAATCTGGTAGCCCATAAAGTTGGTCCAGCTATTGCGGCTGGAAATTCGATTGTGTTAAAACCTGCCGAACAAACCCCGTTGAGTGCACTGGTTCTTGCCGATATTTTTAAAGAAGCAGGGTTGCCAGATGGAGTATTGAACATCATACCGGGCAAAGGGGATGTTTTAAGTGAAGCCTTGACGACCCATCCACATGTAAAAAAAGTGACTTTCACAGGCAGTGTAGAGGTCGGACACCTTATCCAGCAGCAGGCAGGCTTCCGTAAGCTTACCCTTGAACTCGGATCCAATTCGCCGTTCATCATTGATGAAGGAGTCGACATCGATAAAATTATTCAAAGAAGTGTGATGGGTTCATTTACGAATAATGGGCAGGTGTGTATCTCGATTCAACGAATTTATGTCCACAAATCACTATATCAACAATTTTTAGATCGATTCGTAAGTACAACAAAACAGCTTGTCATCGGTCCCCCACTGGAGGAAAGTACAAATATTACAGCGGTTATTTCAAAAAAATCATTGGAACGGTTACAAAGTTGGATTGACGAGGCAGTACAGGAAGGAGCAAAAATTGAGTGCGGCGGTACAGTGGAGGGCAATGTACTATTGCCTACCGTCTTAACCAATGTAAATCGTGACTCAAAGGTATTTCGTTTCGAAGTATTTGGTCCAATTGTCTGCATTTACCCATTCGATACGTTGGATGAAGCCATCAATGATGCAAATGATTCGCGCTACGGATTGAATTCAGGAGTGATGACACCGAGTATAGAACGAGCTTTTTATGCGGCGGAACGATTGGAAACAGGTGGAGTCGTAATCAATGATATCCCAACTTATCGGATTGATAATATGCCTTATGGTGGCTGGAAGGACAGCGGTGTTGGCCGAGAAGGCGTCAAATATGCGATGCATGAAATGATGGAGCAAAAGTTTATCAGCTTTAAAATAAGCGACAAATGAACATAGGGGAAATTATAAACCCGTAGTATATGAGACGGCGATATCTTAAAGATTTCGTCTTCTTGTTTTGTCGTAAATTAATGTTTTTATTGTATTATTAATGGGCACAATCAGAAATTATTATTTCCTTAACGTTGCAAATCCGGATTTTCCTGCCTGTACCCCTATAGGGTTAACTCATCGCTGTTATTTACAATAAATCATTCAGCCTGGCAAATCCAGCCCGCAAAAAGTCCAGTAGAATAAAATCTGGTTATATTCGAAAAGCCGGCTCCTGCCAATAGCCTTTCAATATGATTTTCAGGTACAAAGGAGATTTTCATAATGCTTTTGTTAACAAGCTCGTCAAGTTCGGATGAATTGTATCTCGCATCCCAAAAAAGGTTTTCCAAACATTTATTCTGTCTTGAAGTTCTGCATCACCTCGGTCTCCGTACGCACTAACGAGAACGAAAGGAGTTCCTGATCTCAAATTACCTTTAATGGTTCGGAGTAGTTTCAGCTTCTCTTGTTCATCATCAATGAAATGAAGAACCAAGATACAACTTGCCGCATCGAACTTCGAGTCTGAAAGTGGTAAGTCGTCAAGAGTCTGACGCGACTTTCCAAGCCTAGCTAAACTACTTTATTTTCAGCAATCTTAAGCACTTTTCAAGAGGATCAACTCCAGTGAATGATCATTTTGGGTTAGATGGTCCCCATGCCGAATTTCATTTCCGCCACCTGCACCGATCACAAGCAGTAATGCCTCTTTTTCGCCCAATTTAATTCGATAATAAGATTGAACCATCTCAAATAAGGTATCATATGTGGGAACCATTGTTTATCGCCTCCATCGTTTGATTATGCAATGCCCGACAATACTCACCTGCCCTATATCTTTATTAACAGCAGGCATCCCGGCATTTTGGATGACTAATCAAGAGGGTCCCCACATTTCACCCCATGATTAAATTAAGTGTTTTACAGACACTTAATATCTATAATTAGTATAAAAAATTAGAATCATAAACCTTCATGATTCTTTGTTGATTTGATTTGTTTAGCAATATCAATAATATATCTATTATTTAGTTCATCCTTCATCTTTTTTTCTGCTTCAATCATCACATTTTCAATTAAACAATCTTCATTATTAAAAACCTCATGTTCCAATGAACAATTGAATAAAGTTGCCTTACCTTCGATTGCATGAATTACATCTAAAAAAGAAATCTCATGAGATTGTCTTACTATACTATATCCGCCATTAACACCAGGATTGGATTCAATTAGTCCTGCTTTAACAAGCTTTGTTAAAATCTTAGAAAGGTATGTTGGTGAGAGCTCCTGTAATTTGGCTAATTGTTCTACTCCAATAGACTTTCCCTTTGGAGTTATAGTTAAATATACCATTGTGTGTAAAGCATAATTTGTGGCTCTTGAATATTTCATGGTTTCTCTCCCTTATAAATACATTAAAGACCCTCAATGTCTGTAATTGATTATAATTTAAGAGGAGATCAATAACAAGGTATTGATCTCCTCTATTCGCAAATCCGACTCACCTAGGACCTCTTCACCTTTCCTGCCCCGATAGCTGCATACAAATAAGAGCCGATGAACAGCTCCTCCGTCATGAAGTATAGCACCTGTTAGTTGAGTAAGCGATAAATATTAATAATTGCCCATATTAAAATTAAGCCCCAAATCAATACTATTATTGAACCGACTATCCAATTCTTTGGCTTACCGTTTTTCATCATTTTTTCTGCCTTACATTCACAGTCGTTTAAAACAGTCTTTGGTATTATCTTTAATGCAATAATTATCCCTAATGGCACGAGAATTACATCGTCTAAGTAACCAAGAATCGGTATAAAATCTGGTATTAGGTCAATCGGACTGAATGCATAAGCTACAACACAAGCCGTAAACACTTTTGCATACCAAGGCACCCGTTCATCTTTACAAGCAAAGTAAAGGATAAAAATCTGTCGTTTTAAATTTCTCGTCCAAGTCTTAATTTCCTTAAGCATCTTATCTCCTATAATGGTTAAGATTTTATTACCATTATAACAAAGTAAGATTTACAAAAGATTGTTATTGCCCTAACCTCTCTCAATGAAGATAGCATAAGCTGACTTAAGGACAGCCCCGATCTTAAGCTAAAGCTCCATTAGGTCATTAAGGAATTCGACTTTAGTTAAAATAAAAGACTCAATATATCAAATATACATAGTCCTATAAGCCAAAAAGAGATTCCTATTTATCAAGATAAGAAGGAAGAAAAGTTAGTACGATAAACTATAGAAATACCCCTCACTACATAAAAAGGCATGTTCCCTTTTTAGGGAATCATGCCTTTAATGAAAGGAAACTGATGTTGAACCAAGAAACTGCCCTAGACGTATCTTTCAAACCCTATTCTAACTTAAATTATAAGTTTGACTATGTATAGTATACTTATTAATTTTTTCCAAACTTGGTTCATAGCCAATTCCGGGCAATTCTGGAACCCTGATCATTCCGTTTTCCACTGTAACTTCAGGGTCAATAATATCTTCTGCCCAGTAGAGGGAGGAAGCTGCGGTATCTCCAGGAAGAGTGAAGTTTGGCAGGGATGTGATTGCGATATTATGCGCTCTTCCGATGCCGGATTCTAGCATCCCCCCACACCAAAGTGGAATTTCATGTTCAAGACATAAATCATGGATTTTCTTGGATTCAGTCAAACCTCCGACACGGCCAATCTTGATATTAATAATTTTACAGCTGCCTAATTTAATCGCTTTCCTTGCATCCTCTAATGAGTGAATGCTTTCATCCAGACAAATAGGTGTTTTTAGCCTTGACTGTAAATCTGCATGGTCAATGATATCGTTATAGGCAAGCGGCTGTTCAATCATCATTAAATTAAATTCATCCAAGGCGGATAGCCGGTCTAAATCTTGTAAGGTATAAGCTGAATTTGCATCTGCCATGAGAGGGATTTCAGGATATACTTTTCGGACCTTGTCTATTAATTCAACATCCCAGCCCGGTTTGATTTTTAGTTTAAAACGCTTGTAGCCTTCACCGAGGCGAGCCTCGATCATATCTAGAGTCGAATCAATCGAGTCCTTTATTCCGATGCTTACCCCCACTTCGATTTCCTTTTTTGTTCCACCTAACACACTCGATAGAGAAGCATTTTGCCTTTTCGCATACAGATCCCAAACAGCACCCTCTAAAGCAGCTTTTGCCATATAATTACCGCGAATATGAGAAAAATATTTTTCGGAGATTTCATCAGGATGCCGGATTTCGTTTTTTAGAATAATTGGAATTAGATAATCTTCGAGTATGTGCCAGTTTGTTTTAAGGGTTTCTTCATTATAAAGAGGGTCGAGCATCGCAACAGATTCGGCCCATCCGGATATGCCATCATCGCTTTTGGCTTCAACAAGGATAAAATCCCTATTGTATTCCGTCCCAAAGCTAGTTGTAAAAGGTTGAAGCAAGTCTAGCTTCAGATGCCTCAAAATAACTTGTTTAATTTTCATTAGAAAATTCTCCTTTTGGTTATAAAACCGTTAAATAACAGTCTTACCATTTTGTATTTAAGGCTGACAGCAGCCTGAATTTTCGAACTCTCATTAAAATTAACTAGTTTATTTTAATGAGAGTACATAAAAATGAACGGGAATTTCTGTTTTAGAATTCTTTATAAAATCTGTTACCTGCCATCCTTGCTGAAATAGATTGGTGAAAATTTCACTAGTTATCATTCGCCATTCAGTGGCCGCTTGAATATTTGTGTCTCTTATTGTTCGGAAATCCTTTGGAATGGCCACAAAAGCTGTGCCACATTCCTGTTCAGGCAACGGAAGAGTGAGAGAAGGAACAGGTAATCCTTTTTTATCGGTATCCCATTGAATTAGCGAGTTATCCATCACATAGTCCAGCGCGATTCCCGGTTCTCTATAATCCGTTGTTTCCTGCTTTCCAATATGCCATTCGACAAGGAAGCGGTCTGTAGGAATTCCACTGTTTAACAGGTCATCCATTTCACCATAGCAGTTTGCGATATAAGTAGAACAGACCCCACCAAGCTTGGCTATATTTAAATACCCATTAACACTTTCCAACGGATCGTATGTCCAGGTAATAACGGAATAGCCGAGCTTTATCGCTTCCTCACGTTGTGCCAGCTTTAGCTTTTCCCCTATTCCTTTGTTGCGAAATTGCACATCTATACCCAGCATATGTGAACAAAGATAGGCTGATTGCCCATTGAATCCCGGAAAGCTGTATTGAAATCCAACCAGCTGCTCCTCCATATAAGCTCCTAAAACCAAACCACCGTTTTTCACAGCTGTTATGGTTTGGTGTGAGGGGGTTGAATCGGTTTCTCCCCAAATGGTAGATTCTAGCTTTCTTACGTCCTCTAGCTCTTCAATTCGATGAAGGGAACGAATTACAATTTCCTGTGTTTTCGTCATGGTCATCCTCCTTGGAATAGCACAAGTGCCTTGATAAACCCAACCATAAGATGGCAAAGTTAGTTTCACAGCTGACGGCTTGTCGTCGCTAGGCACTGAAGCTATCATTTAAATACATTATTTTTAAATGGAATACTTTCCATAGAACTTATTCCACTTTACTGAAATCAGCCTCTTGCAATGGAATCATTTTTGTTCTCTTAAAGATTTTATAGCCTAGAAAAGCCAGGAAAAATAACGGAAGCCCGATATACGAAATTAAAATTCCATACCAGTCAATCTCAGGGCCGAAAAAAGCAGAGTAATTTTGTCCCAGGATAGCCGTTACACATAAAATTGTGGCTAATATCGGACCGAATGGATACCATTTTGATACATAAGGCAAATCTTTCAAATCTCTTCCTTGTGCAATATACGCCTTCCGGAAACGATAATGTGTAATCGAAATTCCTAACCAGGATATAAAGCCGGATAATCCTGCAGCATTTAATAACCAAGTATAAATAGTGCCTTCACCAAAAAGAGAGGTTAGAAAAGCTGCCATCCCAACGATGGTAGAAAAGTACACAGCGTTCACTGGAATGCCGCCTGCATTCACTTTTTTTAGAAACGAAGGGGCTTTTCCTTCTTTCGCAAGCACCCAAAGGACACGAGAAGCTCCGTACATGGCAGAATTGCCTGCAGAAAGAACCGAAGTAAGGATTACCACATTCATAACGGAGGCAGCGATGGCAAGCCCTGCGTTTTGAAAAACTAGAGTGAAGGGACTTACCGCAATATCTTCAATATCCGAGCTTAACAAACGCGGATCATTATAGCTGATTAAAAATCCAATCACAATTATCGCCAAAACATAGAACAAGAGTAGTCTCCAGAAGATTTGCTTAATAGCCTTGGGAATATTTTTGCTTGGGTTTTCACTCTCCCCGGCCGCAATTCCTACTAACTCGGTGCCTTGAAAGGCAAACCCAACCACCATAAAGACGCTTATAACGGATAAAAAGCCTCCTTTAAACGGTGCCTCTCCTTTGGTGATATTTTCAAAACCTACGGCATCCCCTCCCATGATTCCTACAATCATTAATAGCCCTACTGCTATAAAAATGATAATCGTCAAAACCTTTATTATGGCAAACCAGAATTCTGATTCTCCATATCCTTTTACCGATAAAATATTCAGGCCAAATATGATTGCAAGAAATAATGCGCTCCAAATGATGCCCGGAACAGAAGGCAGCCAATATTTCATAATCAGGGAGGAAGCTGCTAATTCAAGAGCGACTACGATTGCATTGTTATACCAATAGTTCCATCCGATCGCAAATCCTAATGCCGGGTCGACAAACCTTGATGTATAGGTACTAAAAGAGCCTGTAATAGGAATAAGGGCAGCCATTTCGGCTAAACTTGTCATCAGAAAGAAAACCATGATTCCGGCAATTATATAGGCAGCTACAGCTCCTCCAGGACCCGCGGTATGAATGATGGAACCGCTTGCTAAAAATAGTCCCGTTCCAATGGTTCCACCGATTGCAATCATGGAAAGATGCCTTGGTTTCAGCTTGCGCTCCAGTTGTTTTTCATCAGTAGCTGCTTGGCCACCGGTTTGTGATGTTTGTGCGATATTTCCCATAAAACACCCCTTCATTAATTTTTAAAGTGAAAAATTTTATTCTCCTGCCGCCATAATTACTGTGTTAATTAAAATATTCGTTCCATAAATAACCTAGATTAAATTTCATATCAGGATGGTGCAGACCAGGCGTTAAATCGCAGCCTAAACCTATCATGGTTGCTGTAATATTAGGATTTTGGGCTGTATATTCACCTCCTTTACATGAATTTTAACTTCATTAAAACTCACTCATTAAACACTTCATAGCTTGAATATAGATTTTCTAATTTTTGCTGATGGGTATGGATCCGTTTTGCGTCTTTATCATGTATGCCTGCAATAACCAAGTCCAATAAGCTAATAACGGAAGCGATTGAATTGGTTCCGGTCTCTGCGTTCTCTTCAGTTGTCAGTGCAATATCAGAGATACGACCAACAGGTGACAGGAGGCGGTCTGTAACTGAGATTAAACAAACTCCTTGTTCTTTGGCGCACTCAGCAACTTTTAATGTTTCATTCGCATATCTTGGAAAGGAAAAAACAACTAAAACAGACTTGTCAGTGAGATTACAAAACTTTTCATAGAAGTCACCTGTTGGTGAACATAAACTTACATTTTCCCTTAATGAACTTAGCGTATAGGAGAACCAATAGGCGGCAGCATGGGAAATCCGATGCCCTGCAATTAATATTTGGTCAGCCTTTATCAGGACATCGACTGCTTTCCATATATCCTGAACGTTCGTATGATCTAATAGATGTCGTAAAATATGTACTTCGTTTTCTATCACTTTGGTAAATGGATCTTGCTTGTCATCCATGCGGAGAATGGCATCCCCATTGGACATATCTATTTGAGTTTGGTGCAGCAGCTGTTTTTGAATTCTGTCCTGCATTTTACTAAACCCTTCAAATCCTAATGAATAGGAAAACCGAATGACCGTTGTTTCACTAACCTCCGCTTTCCGACCAATTTGAAAAGCCGTTTTAAAGGCGGCTTCATCCAAATTTTCAATCAGGTAAGCGGCAACTTTTTTTTGACCTGTCGATAAATGGTGAAATTTTTCTTTCACTAATAATTTAAAAGGAAGATGTTCCATAATATAACTCCTATTCTGATGAATTAAATACTTCTTTATAAAAAAATGTTGAAGTTAATACTTCTATATTTTATACATTATCACAACTAAATTAGAAAAAGAAGAAGTTTTTAGATTTTTTTGATAATTATTAATATCAGTCACGGCAACAAATTTGTCATTAAGATCGTATTAAGTTTTGGAAACCAGATTTTGATTATGATCAAGTTTTTTCCACAAAAAGAGCGTTAATCCATACTGGATCAACACTCCCGCTAGTGCAGTACCATTCAAGGTTGTTTTTTTAGGTTTCCTCTCATTAAAAGTGAAATCTGTTGCTCATCTGTATTTGAAATCTGTTCCAGTTGATTAACGATCAGCTCTTGTCTTTGCAATGGATGGTTTTGACTTAACTTTGCTTTCGTTTCTATTTTATTGATTTTCATTTTAAATCCTTGAACTCCTTTGTTCATGCCAGTGAGAAACACAGGATCTACATCTTGCAAACTGTATGAACTGTCAGGAGCTTCGTACTTCGACACCATATCATGTAGAGAGCTCATTAACTCATGTTCATCCTCTTGCAGTTCGACTTCTCCGTAAACATGAACGGTCACATAATTCCATGTTGGTACGGCATTATTCGTCTCATACCATGATGGGGAGATATAACAATGCGGACCATGAAAAATAGCTAAGACGGTTTGATTTTTGATGTCTTTCCATTGAGGATTAGGACGAGCAAAATGTCCATATAAGTATGAATTATCCTTGTTTAAAATTAATGGTAAATGAGTCGCAAAAGGTATTCCATTATGTTGAGAAAAAAGAGTCACAAAACTATGTTCCCTCATAATATCGAAGGCAAGTTTTTCGTCATTAATTTTAAAATGTGCAGGAATATACATGTTTTTTCTCCACTTAGAATTTTTTCTTATCATTAAGATTTATATAAGATAACCGTTTTTCAACCACAATCCTCATTATTCATGACAACACCCATTACAATTCGATCGTTCCATAAGCTATATGCCATACGATTCATTTCATATTTAGCTATCTGAATTGAACATGCAGTTAGTTTTTCTCTGATACAGCTCCTTTTATTGATACGTGAGCATTTTTGCCTAATATAACAGAAAAGACAACAATCACTGCTATTCCAAGAGTGAAAAATGTGATGGATTCATCTAGAAATACTGTTGCAAATAGAATCATTAAAAATGGTTGTAAGTATTGAATCTGACTAACTCTTGCTATTCCTCCCATAGCCATTCCGCTATACCAAGCAACATATGCTAGAAATTGACTAACCACTGCGAGATAAATTAAACTTACCCAAGCTTGTAAAGGGGCATGGAGCATATCAGTTGTAAGGTTTAGCCCTACTGGAATAATGAAAAATGGAGCACCAATCATAATTGCCCAAGCAATCACTTGCCAGCTACCTATTTCTTTCGCTAATTTCCCCCCTTCTGCATAACTAAGTCCCAGTATAATTACTGCTGCCAATAAAGCTAAATCGGCAAATTGTAATTGTCCGAATCCAAGATGAAGTGCATACATAATGACAGCTAAAGAGCCGATCATACTTGAAACCCAGAATTTGCGAGAAGGGATTTCACCTGCCCTAAACATAGCAAATCCGGCTGTTGATAACGGTAACAGGGCTAATTCCACAGCCCCATGAGAAACAGGCAAGGATTCCATTGCCCAAGAAGTGAGGAGAGGAAATCCTAAAACTGCACCAACAGCAACAATAAGTAGACTTTTAAATTGCCCTGAAGAAGGTAGTTTTTCTTTTCGAACGATCAATACCACAGCTACTAAAATAGCAGCAACAACTGTTCTTCCTAAACCGACGACCGTAGTCCCAAAATACGCTACAGCAATACTTGTAGCAGGGAGCGTTAAGCTAAAACAAATGACACCCACTAATCCCAAAAACAATCCTAATTTCGCTCTGGTTTCTCCCTGCATCTTACCCAACCCCAGTCTTTATATTTTGTATCATATCTGTACCATCGTTTACTTATCTTAAAAACAGTTCTGATATAATTAACATACTATGAGTACTTACAATAAAAATAAACCATTTTTTTACCTATCTGTCCTGGTACAGTTGAAAGGGGATCAATAAATGAACTCAAAATATATTAAGATAATGGAAGAAATTAAGCTTCGACTAGCAGAAGGTTCGCTAATTGCAGGTAGCAAACTCCCTTCTGTTCGTCAGTCATCCGAGTATTTTTCATGTAGCAAAAATACAGTCATTAAAGCATACGCCGAACTTGAAAAGGAGCATTTAATTTATTCTGTTCCTAAAAGCGGCTACTATGTTGTGAATGAATTTCAAAAAGCGACGGAAGAAATGAGGTGATTGATTTCTTGTCTGCAGGTCCAGATAAAAATGTTATGCCTTATGTGGAATTTCAACATTGTATGAATCAAGCAATTGACCAATATAAAGAAGAGCTTTTTACATACTCTGATCAACAAGGGCTTTACTTACTACGAGTACAGTTAGTGAAATATTTGCAAAATTTACAGGTGTTCACTCAACCTGAAAGGCTAGTCGTTGTGTCTGGCTCGCAGCAAGCCCTTAATTTATTGGTTTCTATGCCATTTCCAAATGGGAAAAACAATATTCTGATTGAACAGCCTACTTATTTCGGATTCATTGAGTCCATCAATCTGCATCAAGCTACTACTTTTGGGATTGAATTATCGATGGAAGGGATTGATCTTGATCGTCTGGAATACATTTTTCGAAATAATGATATAAAATTTTTCTATATTATCCCGAGATTTCACAATCCACTTGGACATTCTTACACGAATGGCGAAAAGAAGAAAATCGTTGAGTTAGCTGAAAAATACGATGTGTATATAGTGGAGGATGATATTTTAGGAGACCTTGATCCAAATCCAAAATCAGATCCTTTATTTTCTTTTGATCCTTCTGGGCGAGTGATTTATATTAAAAGCCTTTCGAAAATTTTTCTCCCAGGGTTAAGGATTGGTACTGTCGTTCTTCCTGCATTAATGATTAACAATTTTTTACGATATAAATTCAGTTCGGATTTTAATAGTTCAGCACTTTCTCAAGGTGCGCTAGAAATCTATTTAAAAAGTGGTATGTTTAATAGCCATCTCAAAAAAGTAAAAGAGGTATATCGTACTAAAATGCAACTTCTTCAAGAAGCATGTGAATTATTGCTGCCGGCTAATACTTCTTTTTCCAAACCGACTTCAGGTTTCTATCTATCCATCAGTTTGCCCGAAAATGTGAAAGCAAAACAGGTAGTTCATATGCTAAATGAGCAGCATATATATGTAGATGATGCATCTAGAATGTTTTTAGCTGAATATAAAAAGGAAAATCTCGTTCGTTTAAGTATTTCTCAAGTGAACGAAAGCCAAATTAAACCAGGGGTAGAGCGATTGGCTCACTGTATTGCTTTGATTGACAGTAGAAAAAATCATATTACTCCAAATAACTTTTTACTCATTTAGTATGGGTAAGTTTAAAATTGGGGGTATCATCACAGGATTATGCCGCTTAAGAAATATGATCAAAACGTTTGTTTATGTGACTTAGAAGTTGTGCAATCATTTGAGAGACCCAAATCTACAACTTTTAAATAAAATAAGACCCTCTCAAACCGATGATTTTTGGAGGGGTCTTTTTATTTAACTTGTCTCCGAAGTCTTGAAAACTGCCACGTTATGAAACTAAACTCCCCATATAGTTGCATTAGAAAAAGAGCTGCTGATTTAGCTCCTCAAATCATCATCTTCTTTCAAGCTATGTAACAAAGGGACAGATTAATTGAAGAAGCCGACCAATAAAGAGTCGGCTTTTTTTCATATACTATTTTTAACAGAAACCGCCATACCCTTGAACGGCGCCATAACCGCCACCGTTACCTCCATCACCACCGAAGCAAGCAGCTCCAACAATGATTAAGAGTATAAACAATACAACTATAAATGCGAAACCTCCACCAAATCCACCAACACCGTTATCACAACCACAACTTGATTCATGACCACAACTTGACAATAAAAACATCTCCTTTTTTGTTTAAGGGGGAAAATAATTAAATGGGTTACTCCACCTTATGTTCTAATTAAGATAATGACACAATAATACCCAAAAACTTATGCGAAATTCACATTCCTTTTATTGACCATCCTTACGAACTGAAATCACCTGACACGGAATCGACCATATCTTCATGAGCCGATTCTTACGGTTTTCGGTCGTTCGATTTGGCGGCAGCAGCCGTAATTGGTATAGGAAGGAACCTACGGAATGTAGGCGAAGCATCATACAGGTAGTCGTTATCTCATCATTTAATGCCGAAGCGACACGTAAAGAATGTAAGGAAGCGGTTTTTTCCTTACTTTACAGTCTGTAGTGCCAAGAAGGAAGTTCAATAAGAAAAAGCGTCCATACTTTCTTGTAGAGACGCCCCATTGTTAAAAATTTAAATGGTAACAAACAAAATTAACCAATCGTTCAAGTCGTGTATTCTTAAAACAAGAAACTATTTATTCCATCATCTTCCTCATATTCTGTATCTCAATATTAATCTTCCGTATTTGCTTGTCAATTTCATCAATTTGAAGGTCAGTGGCTCCCTGTTTTCTTTTTTCCAACAGTTCATCTCGTAATCTTTTTAAAAAAACCACTCTACCTAACAAGCCCATCTCATACCCACCTTTGTTTATAAATTTCTTTAACCAAAGAGGACTAATTTAAATTTGTTAACTTTCTGGACCAGTGCCTCAAATGAATGTTCATTTCCCCATTCATTTTTCCTTTATAACTAACCACTTCAATAAAACTCATTTCTGAGCTATAGTCAGACATAACAGAAGGTATTTTAATAAATATAATTGGTAATGGAAAAAAAAGCAATTGACATGTCAGGTTAAGTAACATAGTTTCAATGACCATAATAATCAACTAATATATTTTCTGGTTTAACTAGTACGATGACAAATAATATCGACCGAGGATAGCTTTCCTTCTGATTTTTTCTTATCATGGAATGCTCTAAGCTTTTTGTTTCTTGAACTCCTTATGCCGCAAAATAAGGCAAGATACAAGCAATTGTAGAACAACCTCCAAAATAATTATCTTTCTTCATATGTAAATATTGATATTAAAAAAACTCATAACAGTTTCCTATGAAGTATAAATTACTACCCATGGAGATCTGTAATGAGCTATTAACCTCTCTTTTTTACTTTAAAAATGGCATTTATTCATTTTCGGGTATTTCAATCCTTTTAACATCGCCTACAATGAAGATGTATGATAAAGCTCCAATTAAGGCAACTACACCTACGAAAACGATAGCCCCATTAAATGAATTAGTTGCGCTCAAAATTATTCCAATGACGATAGGCGTAACAATTGCTGATAAGTTTCCTGCAAAATTAAATATCCCGCCTGCTAATCCGACTAGCTCTTTTGGAGCCATATCCGAAACCAGAGTCCATGTAATGGCTGACATTCCTTGTGAAAAGAATGCGAACGACATAACCGCGATAACCAAAGCAATAGACGTTGTATAGTTGGCCAGTATAATTGTACAAGCACCCAACAATCCAAGGATAATTGGGGTTTTACGTGCAACACCAACGGATACTCCACGTTTTACCATTTTATCTGACCAATAACCACCTACAAGCACTCCAATCCCTGCCGCAATGTATGGAATAGAACCAACAAAGCCAGCTTTTAGCAAAGTAATCCCTTTTTCTTGAACAAGATAGCTTGGAAACCAGGTGAGAAAGAAGTACAGAGTTGATGCAACGGCAAATTGTCCAATATAGATACCCCAGAATTGACGATGCTTAAAAAGATGCCGTGCCTTTGACCAATTAATTTTTTGACCTTGACCAGCGCTTTCGGCGAGTCCGCCTCCTTCACGTATATAATCCATTTCTTCCTTGTTTATATACTTACTGTCCTTCGGATCCTTGTAAAACTTGTACCAAACTAAAGCAAAAATCAATCCAATTATACCTGTTACTATAAAGATTGAATGCCAGCCGAAAGAGGACAATAGCCAAAATAGTAAAGGAGTCGCGATTGCTAACCCTACATATTCACCTGCTGTGTATACCCCAGTAGCTAGCGCACGTTCCCGTTGTGGAAACCAAGAGGCGACAACACGGCTGTTTGCAGGAAAGGCAGGTGATTCTGCAAATCCAAGGCCAAGACGAAGTCCGAATAAGGTCCCAAAGTTTTTGGCAAATCCTTGAGTGAGAGTAAACAGTGAAAATAATATAAGAGAGATGCCATATACCACCCGAGGGCCAAAACGATCGGTAAGCCATCCTCCGGGAACTTGCATGAACGCATACGTCCAACCAAAAGCAGATAGAATTAGACCTAACATAGCTGGATCTAATCCCAAATCATCTTGAATAGCAGAAGCGGCTACAGCCATATTCGTACGGTCAAGGTAATTTATTGCAGTTCCAAAAAACAAAAGGGCAAGAATCATAAATCTGGCACGAGATGGTTTTCTATGTTTAATGGATATAGATACATTTTCATTTTCCACTTTCAATGGTTCGCTCATAGTAACTCCTCCTTAAGATTTTCTTTTTTTAAAACCTGAAGTCTTCCCTTCTGCTGGTTTATCCTATATTCTCATTTTTGGGTCATAACCATCTTGAACTTAATATAATCAAAAATTGTAAGGATCTTAAATAATGGATCAAATTTATTGCTGTTTTTATGAATTAATTTAGGACGCTCAAATATAACGCTTACATTCCTAGAAATGAATCGTTTAACCTTGAGCCTAGCTAATAAGGACACCCATCATCAATTTTAAATTTAATAAACATCTTGGTTTACAGAAGCAGCTACTGCCATGTTTATACGGTAAAGATAATTAATCTCACTTCCCAACAATAGCTCATCAATTTTAAATCTAGCCGGTGATGGTTTCTTTTTTTAGTGGGAATATGTACATGTCATTTCCCGTTTTTCATAAGTTGACTCAAATTATCCCTTTTCACCACAATTTAGTTAAAATAGAAAGCTGAGGATAACACCCCTAACTGTGTTACAGTTAGCCCTAATTCTTGCTGTAGAGAGAACTACCACAGACAGGTTCTCTCGTTCCATATAGTTGATAGTGGTCGCACAACCATTTTACATTTCCCCAGAGGCTGTGATTAAAACACATTTATTATGAAAAGCCACCAAATATGGCAGCTTTCACTAATTACTTCAATTGTTCAATTATTTCAGCACCATAAGAGTTGTCGATTATGCAGAGCCATGTACCACTGGAATCCTTTTTAAATCAATATGTCGCGCTTCTTTCCATGGAGAATTCGACTGACTTGTTCAGGTTCAAGATTTTGTATTCAACCTCTCGCAAATGAGGACCCTCTTATACTACTGGATATTCGACTGCATTGTTGTCGTATCAATCTCTTAAGATTTTAATAAAAGATGAATTTCCCACCATTATTTTTCATCTAAAATACATAGAATCAATATGTCAGTTGTTGTTTCCATTGTTCTAGTGAGGCAAGCAAGTTAGGCATTCCTTCCTGACCAAAATATTCCAAAGAAACAAAGCCTGTATAATTTCGCTTTCTCAATTCTTCGAGTAAGCGAATATTGTCAACATCCCCACTAAAAATGGGTGCCGGCTTGTTTTTATAACGCTCTTTATGATTGTAGTGATAATTTTTTAAATGTACATGGCTGACATGAGGGAAAATGGATTCCAATACCTCTTTCGGATTCAATTGATCAACGTATAAGTTTGCTCCATCGAAAATCAGTTTTATCCGTGGATGGTTGATATCTTCTAAAAGCTTATGTATGGCTTCGAGGTTATCAGCAAAGGAGTCATAGTGAATTTCTATTGCAACATCCACTCCATAGAGATCTGCCATTTGCCCTAATTTATTTAATTCGGTAGCCGTTTCCGACCATTGCTCTGGTGAGGCATTCCT
Organism: Peribacillus sp. ACCC06369; assembly: GCF_030348945.1. NCBI lineage: Bacteria > Bacillati > Bacillota > Bacilli > Caryophanales > Bacillaceae > Peribacillus > Peribacillus sp. ACCC06369. The sequence goes on along the minus strand of NZ_JAUCEN010000002.1, from coordinate 2,005,129 downwards.
TGATGCTATATGCCCAGCGAACGTCCGTATTAATGGGCAGTTTAATTGATGGGCCATATCTAACAATGTTCTTGCTTGATTGATTTCGTTTTGATGTTCTTTTTGGTTCCAGAGTTTCGAAAAAGTCGTATATCCACTAATGGAAGGTATTTGTAAATCATTTTTTTCAAGTAATTGGACTAATTTGTCCAGTGGTCCGTGCTTCTCCTGATATCGTTCTATATGTTTATTCCATAATTCAAGTCCTTTAACATCCGCTTGCAACGGATGCAGCCAATTTATTATTTCCTCTATATCCCACTCTTTAAATCCTGTAGTGCATAAACTCAGTTTCAATGTAATTCCGCCTTTCTCCTTTTATTTTTTCATTCAGTGATTTCTATACGCCTGACTTTTCCTAGAAGAAAGATATAAGCAAAAGCACCAATAAGGGCCACTACGGATATGAAGGTTAGCGCTGCGGCATAAGAATGGGTCGCACTAATGATTAAACCGACGATTAACGGTGATAATGCCCCGCCAATATTAGCTACAAAATATAGTGAGGAACCCGTTAGGCCTACCATTCCTTTCGGGGCAATATCAGCTAAAAGAGCACCGGTAACCGTTGATGCCATCCCCTGTCCAAAGAATGCTATCGCCATAAAGGTGATGACCATGTTTGGTGAATCCGTATAATTCCCCCCGAGGATCAAACAAGAAAGTAACAATCCGACAATAATAGGCAGTTTACGGGCCATTCCGGTTGATAACCCGCGTATTATCATCCAATCGGAACATCGGCCGCCAATGAGTGTTCCTAGTATCGCGACAATGTATGGGATACTGGCATAAATTCCGGTTTTTAACATTGTCATTCCCTTTTCATCAATCAAATAGGATGGAAACCAAGTCATAAAGAAAAACAAAGTAGTTTGAATGGAAAATTGCCCGATGAACATTCCCCAGATTTGACGGTGTTTAAGCAGTTGGCCCATTCGTTTCCAGGAGAACGGATGCTTCTCTTCAGTTCCTATCATCCCTCCGCCTTCTTTGATATAATTTAGCTCTTCTTGAGAAATCCACTTATGTTCCCTTGGGTTCCGATAGAATCCATACCAAACAAATCCAATAAGAATCCCTATAATTCCGGCGATATAAAAAAGGTAATTCCAGCCAAATGTTATGATAATCCAAGTAAAAACTGGAGTCAGGAAGGCTAACCCAATATATTGGGTACCCGTATAAATCCCTACAGCTGTAGCCCGTTCTTTTTTAGGAAACCACTCGGATACACACCAGGCATTTGTAGGAATGGAAGGAGATTCAAATGCACCGAGTCCTATGCGATATGCAACCAGTGATGATATACTTTTCGCGGTTCCTACCATGAATGTAAATACAGACCAAAAAATCAAGGAAACCGTGTATACCTTTCTAGGACCAAATCTATCAAGAAAGTAGCCGCTAAATAACATGGAAAAGGTATAACTCCAGCCAAAAACGGAAAATATGATTCCCATTAAAGCCGGATCTATTTGTAAATCGGCTTGAATATTCGGAGCCGCAAGCGAAATGATGGCACGGTCGATGTAATTAATGCAAGTGACTAAAGCAATTAGAAATAAGATAAACCATCGAACAGTTTTCTGTTTTCCTTTTATTGATCTGTCAGTTTCCAGTTCCGATGTGCAATCTTCTATTATTGCCTTTAATTCTGAGCTCAATATTTCCCCCCCTAACCTAATACCCAACACTAGTACATCGTTCTACTAATTTTATTGAAATTATATAAATGCTTGTATATTTCCTGCAATCACTTAGCAACCTGAGTTTAATATTTTCAAGAGCAGCTCCTAAGAACTTAGAATAGCAGATTCCCCTTATTGCAAAGTTAAACAACTAAGGGGAAGTATTCCGAATTGTGAATCATTTCTTTAGTTAGTTACAGCCTTCTCTGATTCTACCTCTTCATTATCCTCCTTGACTACCCTGTCAAAAGATCCATATTTCTCTTGGACAAGAAGATAACCGATTGCTGCGATGATACTTGGAAGGGCAAATGTAGCAAAAGCCATCTTTGGATTCATGCCTGTTGACAGAAGAAAGGCAATTAAAGTAGGAGCGAGGATTGAGCCAATCCTGCCTATAGCTTGCGAATAGCCCATCCCCGTCGTACGGATCTCACGGGGGTAATATTCTGTGATATACGGATTGGCCAAGTTCATGGCACCTACAGTGCAGGCACCCCCCACGAAGATCAGTAAATATACTCCGACGGTATTAGTCGTAGCGCTCAATGCGACAAAGGTAACGGCCCCTATCAAGAATAGTGTAACAAGAATTTTACGATGTCCCATTTTTCCAGCATAATAACCGCCTACTAAGGAACCTCCAATTTGACCAAGGCATAAAACCAGGTTAAATGAAAGGCTCGAGGTGATACTGAATCCGGAATCCTGCATCATTTTTGGAAGCCATGTATTTAATCCGTAAGCCATCATCAATGTACAGAACACAGCCACCCATATTGAAATCGTACTGAATGCCCGTTTGTTCGTGAAGAGTTTTTTTACTGGAGATCCTTTCCCCATCTGTACAGCTTCATTAAGCCTGAAATCGTCTGTTTCCTTAAAATCCCCTTCTGGTTTGACTTTATTGAGGATTTCAACAACCTTACCAATTTCCTTCTTTGCTAAATAGTAGGAAAGGGATTCAGGAAACTGCTTCATGAAAATTGGAAGTGTAAGTAATGGGAGAATTCCAATAAAGTACAATACACGCCAATCCGTATAAGGAACGATATACATTCCTACTAACGATGCCATGATTCCACCGATTGAATAGCCACAATACATCGCAGCTACAATGATGGCCCGATTTTGTTTTGGGGAATATTCAGTCATTAGCGATATAACATTCGGCATCAAGGCACCCATGCCAATTGCAGCAATGAAGCGCATGACGGTGAACCATGTGAGGTTGGGTGCAATCCCTGCCCCCAAGGTAAATAAGCTGAACAAAATCATACAAATAACGAGAACATTTTTCCGGCCATATTTATCTGCAATCGGTGCTAAAATCAGGGCCCCCATCATCATGCCAAATAAGGAATAACTGCCGACTGCCCCTGCCTGAATGGAAGTTAAATTCCACTCTTCCATCATCCATGGCAAGCCCACACCATACATCGCAATATCATACCCGTCGAATGCGATGGCATAAAAGCACCAAAGAAAAACAAGTAAATGAAAGCGGTTAAATTTACTGACAGCAATAATATCCGAAGCAACTACACTACGCATTTTCCGCCTCCCATCCTTTTAAAAAATGTCCGTTCGAATGTTTTTTCCGAGTTCCAATACAGGAACTCGGAAAAATCTAAAAAATCAGATAATATATACTAAGATTGTTCATTAGCAAACTATTTCAATTTCATTACCCACTTAGGCACTTTCGTTTAAAAGGATCAATCCCGGTTATATATAATTTTGAAAAGATTCATGGGTATATATGAACAAACACTTTTTTCAAGATTCTTGTCTGCATATTCTTAGGGATGATTAGTTTTTCACGACAGCTTTATTGAAAACAGGTTTATCTTGTAATCTAAGTTCAAAATCTAAATGAGCTGTATAATATTCATTTTTCAATCCTTTTTCAGCACCGGAATGTTTTTGTAACTTTGTAATTAAGCTTCCGCGAACACCTTGTGCAACATCATTTTCTAAATATTCGTCGCCTTCAAAATAAATTTGTGTTACTAATCTATCGCCATTTTCCGGTTGGAATAACAGGTGCAAATGTGCTGGACGAAATGAATGATGATCAATCCACTTTAAGAACTGACCAGAAGGTCCATCTGTTGGAATTGAGTAATTACCCGGTACAACTGTTTTAATTTCGAAATTACCATTCGCATCCGTATAAAAAACACCACGTAGATTATCATTTGGAATTCCTTCGGCGAAGTATGAGTATTCACCATTAGTATCGGCCTGCCACATATCTATTTTTGTATTTGCCAACGGGTTTCCATTTACATCTTTCACAGATCCTGAAAAGTAAAGGGCGTCACCTGGTTCATTTTCACGTTGTGGCAGCACTCCAGGATTTTGAACGACTGGCGTATTTTCAATGTAATATGGTCCTAGAATAGTAGGTTCAGTTCCTTTTACACTTTTATACATTTCTTGAAGTGCATGAGTTTCAAAGAAAACATCCATAAACAACGGAATTTCCCCTGCCCTTCCTAATTGATCCATCCAATCAACAAGAGCTTGATAGTCATTATGATCAATTTCGTATTCACTGACTAATTCCTTGAATTTAACTACCAATCCATTATAAACGTCGATTACTTTTTGATTCTTCATAATAATTCCTCCAATTTTTATAAGTTTTTATATCTGTTTATTTTCAATAATCGTACTGATTCCCAATCCACCTGCTATACATAGTGTGATTAGCCCATATCTTTTTCCGGTTCTTTCTAGCTCATGTATCAATTTGGTTGCTAAAATTGCACCAGTGGCACCAATTGGATGTCCCATGGCAATGGCACCGCCGTTAGGGTTCACCTTATTCATATCAAGGTTCAATTCTTTGATCACTGCCAAAGCTTGTGCAGAAAAGGCTTCGTTCAGTTCTATTAAATCAATATCATTCAGTTTCAACCCTGACTTTTGAAGCGCTTTCAAGGTAGAGTCAACAGGCCCCAGCCCCATGAAATTCGGTGATACGCCTGCTACAGCTTGAGCAATCACTCTTGCTTTCGGCTTTTTACCACTCCTTTTGGCTACTTCTTCCGACATAAGTATCAGAGCGGATGCACCATCATTCCTTCCACTACTATTTCCTGCGGTTACCGTTCCATTTTTTTTGAAAACCGGTTTTAAACTAGCCAACTTTTCCAGACTGGTTTCTCTTGGGTGCTCATCCACATTAAATTCCATTAACCCCTTTTTCGTTTTAATTTGATAGGGAACGATTTCTTTCGAAAATATTTCCGTAGAAATTGCCCGTCTTGCATTTTCCTGGCTCCTTAAAGCAAATTCATCTTGTTCAGTCCTTGAAATGGAATATTTTTCAGCCAGATTTTCTGCTGTCATTCCCATCGTTAACATACCGTAATCTTCTATGGGCTGTGAACCTGGCTGGCTTTCCGTATTCGGGTCCAATAACTGTCCATTGCCTGATTTCAACCCAAAACGGATATTTCTCATATAGTATGGAGCCGTGCTCATTGATTCCGCTCCACCTGCAATGATTACATCTCCAAATCCGCATTGTATTTGTTGACTGGCAGAATTGATCGCCTGGATGCCGGATCCGCATTGTCGGTGAACAGTATAACCTGGTACTTCCACAGGGAAGCCTGCCCTGAGCGATGCAACCCTTGCCAAATTTGACGCGTCTGAACTTTGTTTGGCTTGTCCCATAATCACTTCATCAATACTCTCTTTAGGAATATCCGCTCTCTTGATAACTTCATCAAGGACAGCGGCTGCCAGGAAATCGGCAGGAACATTTTCCAATGCTCCCCCTAATTTCCCTATAGCGGTGCGAACCGAGTCTATAATAACTACATTGCTCAACTTTCTACCCCCTCCTATTTTTATTTCTTTCTTCTAAACTATCCTTATATCTTTGGTGAGCTATTTTCAAGGCAACAATCACCGACTGCTGCGATGGAGCCAAAAAGTCCGTTTTAATATTATCTATTAAGGAATCAATATTTTTACTAAAATCAAAACCAACTATCATTCGCTTAAAAAAATCCTGGGCCAAAGTTGTTAAAAACGTAAATTCTGCATTAATGATAATGTGACTTTCCTTGTGGATTTCAAGTACCATCCCAGCGTATTTATAATTTTCATACATGCTCGTATTTTGCGGTGCCTTCGCATAGGCGGTGATTAATAATGTTGGCTGTCCCATATAAAACTACATCCTCTCAAGATTACTTGCATAAACCAGTGGGTGTTCCATAATCCCCTTTCCAGTTTATATTAATTAAAGACCTCTTGAAAAATGTTTTACTTTTTCCATATCTATCTCCATGCCAAATCCTGGCCCATCCGGGATGATTATTTCAAAATTCTCATATTTAATTTGGTTTAGCGTAATATTTTCTTTGAAAAGTAACGGTCCAAATAATTCAGTACCGAATTCAAATTTTGGAATGGTTGAATAAAGTTGTGCACAAATGGCCGTTCCTAATGATGATTCAATCATCGTTCCGCCATACAAACCAAAACCTACACCTTCTGCAATCGCAGCCACCTTTTTCGTTTGGGTCATTCCACCATGTTTACATATTTTCAACGCAAAGGAATTACCTGCTCTATGTTTAGCTATTTGGAATGAATCTTGTAAAGTATTCAATGATTCATCGGCCATGATCGGAACCTTAAAACGTTCGGTCAATCTTGACATCCCTTCATTATCCCAAGCTGGCAGCGGCTGTTCGACCATGGAAACCCCACCTTCCTGTAAAGCTTCAATGCAATACGTAGCCGTTGTTTCATCCCATGCTTGATTAACATCAACCGTAATGCGGGCTTGATCTCCTACTGCTTCAATAATTTTCAATACATGCTCCACATTCTTATATGGATTACCTTTGCCAATTTTCAATTTAAAGATATTATGACGTTTTTGGTGTAAGGATTCTTTCGCTTCTTCGATATCTTTATTCGTATCCCCACTTGCCAAAGTCCATGCCACCGGCAATGATTTATGAATTTGCCCTCCGAATAATTCATAGGCAGGGATGTTTCTCCTTCTAGCTACTAAATCCACCATGGCCGATTCAACGACAGCCTTTGCAAAATTATTCCCTCTAACATTAAGTGAAACCTCATGCATGATTTTGTCATAATGGATTGGGTTTTTACCTATGATAAGTGGGGCGATATAAGTATCAATATTCACTTTTATCGCCTCAGGCGTCCCCTCACCATATGAAGCCCCGCCTATTGTCGCCACCTCTGCCCAACCTTCCGCTCCCTCTTCATCCATGACACGGGCAAGAATGATTGTTTGTTCCACGATCGTATGCATGGCAAGCTGATGAGGACGAATTGTGGGTAAATCAATAATGTATACATCTACTGAACGTATTTTCATTTAATCCACCTTTTTAACATTTAATAGATAAAATCCGCTTCCGTTTTTGCTCTTACTTCTTCGATCGTTACACCGGGCATCAATTCAATCAGGTGCAACTGTTTGTCAATAACTTCAAAGACAGCCAATTCAGTGATGATCATGTCAACGCTTCGATTGGAAGTAATGGGGTAGGTGCACTCTTTTAAAACTTTACTTTGACCTTCCTTACTTGTATGTGTCATTGTCACGATCACTTTTTTGGCACCAACCAATAGGTCCATCGCTCCTCCAACACCCATGATATTCTTGCCAGGCACCGCCCAATTTGCAATTTCCCCGGTTTGACCTACCTGCAAAACACCTAAGATAGCAACATCGATGTGGCCTCCACGGATCATTGCAAACGATTCTGCACTATTAAAGAATGATGCACCAATCGATTCCCCTACTGGTAACTTGCCTGCATTTACTAAATTGGGATCGATTTTATCTTCATCCACTTCTGCAACCCCTAATAATCCATTTTCCGTATGGAAAAAAACATTTTCATCATCAATGTATTTTGCAACCAAGGTCGGAATCCCGATTCCAAGGTTCACTATACAAGGACCGGTCAATTCTTTTGCCGCGCGTCTTGCTATCATATTTTGCATTGATTCTTTTTCACTCATAATCTTTGACACCTTCCTTCGTCAGGAATTTCTTCGCCTTAATAATTCCATCGACGAATAGATGCGGTGTTACAATCTCCTCTGGCGAGAGTTCACCAGGTTCAACTATCTCATCCACTTCTGCAATTACGACGTCTGCGGCTGTTGCCATAACCGGATTAAAGTTTCGAGCAGTTTTATAATAAACAAGATTACCAAGCGCATCTGCCTTCCATGCCCGGATCAAAGCTACATTTGCTCTTATGGCAGGTTCAAACATATATGTAGCTCCATTTATCTCCCTTTCTTCTTTTCCTTTTGCTAATTCGGTCCCTACACTCGTTTTCGTATAGTAACCGCCTATGCCAGCACCGCCAGCACGAATGGATTCCGCTAATGTCCCCTGTGGTAAAAGTTCTAATTCAATTTCACCACGTAGGTAAAGCTCCCCAATTTCACGATTGCTTGTAAAATAAGAACCAATCGCTTTTTTTATTTTCTTCTGACTTAGGAGAACTCCCAGACCTTTCCCTTTCTCGCCTAAATTGTTACTGATGACAGTTAAGCCTGCTACATCCTTTTTGGCCAAACCATCAATTAAAGTAAGAGGGGCACCGATCAAGCCAAACCCTCCAACCATTAATGTATGACCGTTCTTCACACAAGATAAAGCTGCTTCTATATCTTGATGTACTTTCGTCATGTTTTCCCCACCAATCTCACGTTACTTATTTTCTATTAATGAATCACTTGCTTCAAACCAAGCAGGTATTCCAGCAGTCAATAAGCATATTAGTCCCACTTCCGCTAATTGTTCTTCCGAAGCTCCATTTAACCTTGAGGTCCCCATCCATTCCCCAACCTGTTTCCCTTTTAATTCTGTAATGAATATTCCTGTCATCAGGATATGTTTTAGCTTTTTTGTAACGACTGAATCACTCAATATATAATCTTTGAGGGAGTTTTGGTCTTCAGATTTAACCAGTTTCAAAACATTCGAGACGAATGCCGTCTCCTCATCACCTAATAGCTCAATCATATAAAGCAGGATTTCTTCTGCTGTTTCTTTATGGCCACTTATTTCGGGATATCGAATGCCTTTAAGTGTAAGGGCATATTCCAAAGACTTAATTCCTATACTTAAGGCTTTAGTTCCGTTATATAAGTATGAAACAATTAGGTATTCCACCAGTTCCGGTAATGTTGCTCCACCATCCATTGCCCCTTTTGTATGGTAAACCATACTCCGTTCATACAACCTTGCAGCATTCATGCCTACCAGTAAGATATCTTTCTCCTTCTTCGTCAAGGCTCCCTCTTGCATGATGTTACTGCGTAAGTTTGTATAGTGATCAAGTGCATTTGGGCTATAATCGTGCATTTTTTGCACCCAGCCTGGTACCACATCATAAACTTCTTTAAAATACGATAATCCTTCGCTCATTCGTCTGCACCTCTTTAAATTAATTGAGAGTCAAGTATCGATAGTGCTCTAATAGGTGAGGCTGTTGCATTTTTTAGTTTTAAAGGGATCCCGAAAAAAAGAAAGCGAGAGTGCTTAGGTAATTTTTCCAGATTCACTAGATTTTCGACGATATATATATCATTGTTCAGTAATTTTTGATGAATTCCACTTTCTGAATCCTGGTTCGAATCGGCATTGGGCAAATCCAACCCGACAATATGCACTTGCTTTTCGATAAACCATTCGGCCACACTATTATCTAAAGCCTGCGCTTCAAAAAAGCCTTCTTTCCCCCATTCTTGTCCCCATATCCTGATGAGGACAATATCGTCTTTTTCAACATATACTCCCTGCCTGCGTTCCGCCTCTTCAAGTAAATCTTTCGTAACAGGTTCATCTGTTGCTTTTAACATGCTTACATCCAGTATGAGGGCATCCCCAAACATTTTCTTCAGCTTGATGTTTTCAAACGACTCCTCATTTACAGAGAAATGTGAAGGTACATCGACATGTGTCCCACTATGATCAGAAAAAGAGATCAACTTGGTACGGAATCCTTTAGGAAGCGAATCATGTTTTCCCTTATGTTCAAGAGGTTCATCTTTAATGCCTATTGCAGGTAAATCATTATTTGTAACTAGACCATCGTACAGTTCCAATGTTAAATCAATGATTTTCAATGGTAAAACCCCCAAATTCATTAAGCGTTTACATTATCACGACAAAAATGGCTACCCTAAACATTACTATCAATAATTGACAGCAGGTGTTTAAGGTAGCCAGTTGTTCACCAGTTGTTATTAAAAAAGGTTATTTTTTAATAGCTAGTGAATAGGCAATAATTAAGTTTATTTTATATTCTAAATATTACACTATTTTCTGTTAATTTCAATATTTTTTTAAAAATTATTTTTTAAAAATTAAATTCGTTTTAAGAAAGACTTTATCCCTTCATTAATTTCCACTCTATTTTCAAACACCATTGTATAGTGGTTACAAGTTGAAACGATCGTTTCAATATCAGGTGTATATTTCTTCGTATCATCATAGGCTTCTTCATAAAATAATGGAGGAAAATCCCCTATTTTCCCACTGGCATAAACCAATAAGGTTTTACAGGTAATTAGACTACAAACTTCTTTAGGGACAAAAGAATAAAAACTAGTGAAATCTGAAAGAATGCTATCTTCTGATGATTTATTCTCCCAGTGACCATCCACTTCATGAACCTCATACTCCACCACACTTTGCAGATGATCCGTCCATTTGATACCCAAACGGCTATAGATTTCCTTAATTTCCGCAATATAACTTTCTTGAGATTCATATTCTTTACTTAATCGGCCTAGTGATGGTTGTACGATGTCCCTTTGTTGTTGAGAGGAAGTGGCCGCACCATCCAATAATATCAGGGCTTGTACCGAGGTTAATTTACTGGCTACAACGCTTGAGATGAATGCTCCCATTGAATACCCAATCAAAATTGGATTATTAATCTTTAACTCCTGAATTAACTCAATTACATCCTCTGCATGATTGAAAATAGAAGACTGCTCATCTGCACTTGAACTATTTCCCCTCCCTCTCAAGTCAATCGAAATGACTCTGTACTCGCCTTTTAACATTTCTGCATAATAATGCATTTGCTTATGATTACCCGTTAAACCATGTATGGCGATGATTGTCCCTTTCGTTCCTGGATAATCTGCAATTTGGATTCTATGATCCCCCAATTCCTTTACATACATTTCCATAGTAATACTCCTCCATATCCTTGATTATCAACATAAACCAGCCAGCCTACATATTTAAAAAAAGCTATCTTAACTTAACCATCAAGGTAACTTGATCGCGAAATTAAGATAGCCAGTCACTTCATTAATTTTCATTAAAAAAGGGCTTTTTTTAATGATTAATGAATAGGCATGATATAAATACATGTAATGCTTCCATTTTACAGGAAGTTCATATTATTTCAAATATAATTTGATAATTTCGATTTCTTTGTAACTAAAAGTTGTTACTTGCGGAATTTTTTTGAAGGAGGTCCTCTATGGTCTCACTCCATCGTTCTACGACTTCTTTGGAATTTTTCAAGTCGATTTTAATTCCAGAGGTTATTTCAGCATACTTAGCAATATCCTCCCGTGCCTCTACTATTTTGGCGTAGAACCTTTCTCTTTGGTACCGGGCATTTGGCAGCTCTTTTAATCTCTCTATCGATAGTCGAATATAATGAGCTTTCCCTTTCCAAAACAAAACCAGTGTAGCTTTATGGGTACGAATGACATTGGTTGTAGTCGAAGTATCCGGCCATAGACCAATCCTTAATTCCCCACGGCTTAATGCTACGATCTCACCCACACTAATCATAGCAGTATGTGGCCATCCTTCTTCACTTACCGTCAACAACATCATGGCTTCATGTTGTTTGTCGGCCAATTCTTTGCCATTTAACAAGGTAAATACCTCTATTGGCATTTCCATTCCATTCATTTTTTCACCTTTTTCTTTAATTCCCCAGTAATTAACACCAAGTCCCCTGGCAATTGTATTATATTTTGGCGCGATATTTCATTCCGTCCCATCGCTTCGCACCATGAGCATCAATTTCAAATTGATCTAACGCCCTATAAGCAAGATGATCAATGATATCGTTAACGTTCTCAGGATGATTATAGAAGGCTGGCATCGGAGGGAATATAATGGTCCCCATTTTGGAAAGCTCCGTCATATTCTCCAAATGAATCGTATTTAGAGGGGTTTCTCTTGTCATTAGCAATAATTTTTTTCTTTCCTTCAACATGACGTCAGCAGATCGCGTTAACAAATTATCGGCAAGTCCCATGCGAATGGAAGCTAGTGTTTTCATACTGCAAGGTGCTACGATCATTCCATCAACCCGGAAAGATCCACTTGATATTCTTGCTGCTTGATCTTTATAAGAATAGGAATGATCAGCTAATCCCTCCACGTCTTTAACAGAATATGAAGTTTCATGTTGAATGGTGGCATGTGCCCAAGGGGACATGATTAAATGGGTCTCCACTTCACTGCTTTTAAGCATCTGAAGAATCCTAATTCCGAAAATGGCTCCAGTCGCCCCTGTTATCCCAACGATGATTTTCATTAATTCCCCTCCTTATTCATTGGTCCTTGTATCGAAACGAGAACTTATACATTGGAAAAACCAGGAACGAACCGCCTTGGATCTACCTCTTTAAATTCAGACCTTTTAAATTCCTCTTTTAAATGAAACGGTACTGTACAGTCAAAAATGGTCTTACAGGAAATCCCCTTTTCCTGAATGGTAGGGCTGTATGCGGGATCTTGTGAAGGATCTAACGGGTGACAGCGCACTCCAGGAATGAAAACCGTATCAACATCACCTTGATAACGAGTATTTAACGCCCACAAAACATCATTACTATCGAATGGATCCACATCTTCATCCACTATGAATACATGCTTTAGTTCAGAAAAGGCAGAGAAAGCCAACAGTGCAGCTTGTCTTTGTCGTCCTTCATCACTCGGCTGACTTTTCTTGAATTGAAGAACAGCCATGTATTTACCACCACCAGAAGTATGGGCATAAACATTCAATAACTTGCCTGGCATGGCCTTTTCCACCATTTGAAGAATGCTTGCTTCAGTTGGAATGCCAGCCATATTCACATGTTCTTCACTTGGACCAATAACTGTTTGCATGATTGGATTGACACGATGCGTTACAGCTTTCACTTTGATTAGAGGCAGTTCCGCAACAGCTGAACCTGTATAACCTGGGAATTCCGGCATTGCTTTTCCGGTATTGGTGTTTTGATCTTCCCGAACACGCACTCCAGGAACCAATTCCCCTTCTATTACATATTCAGCATTCGCTATGGCTTTTTCATCAATGGTCAAGCATTGGACCAATTCAACCGCTTCTTTCCTGATCGCCCCTGCAACACTCAACTCATTAAAGCCAAGGGGGGTCGTAGGTGCTTCAAAACAAGCAGCGATTTCAATAGCAGGATCAACACCGATACTAATGGAAATAGGTAATGGTTTCCCTGCTTTTTCAGCCTTTTCACGAAAAACTTCCAAATGGCGGCCAGGAACAAAATACATGGACATCTCATCTTTACTTTGTAAACATAAACGATGTATCGTAATATCAGATTCACCTGTTTCTGAATCGGAGGCATAGCACATGCCAATGGTGATATACGGGCCTGCATCTTCCTCTGTATTCGTAGGCGCAGGAATTAATTTTCTGATATCGAAATCCGGATCATCCGCATAGTGAACCACTTCTTGAGCTTTCGCTTTATCATTTGAAATGGTTATTGGATCAATTGGATTTTTTACAGCTTCATTTAAAAGGAACCCGAGTCTATCCGGTTTTGTATCCAGCATGAGTCCGACTCTTTCCCGGCTGGCTAAAAGTCCGATCACCACGCTTGAATCTTCGTGACCCAATACATGTTTGAAAACCATGGCAGGTCCGATTTTTGTTGGACGCATTACTGTTCCGCCAGCCCCGACATGACGATAAACCCCAGATAATTCAGCATGAGGATCGACTGGTTCATCCGTTTCAATCAATTGTCCTGGAATGGACTTCAATAGTTCCAAGGCAGAACGTAAATCTGTCACTTTATTCATTTTTTCAGCCATAAAAAATCCCCCTATCACTTTATGATCAGTATCCTATGTATCAATCAATTTCAAATAACCTTAATGTTATCGGTTACAAATGATATTCTAAAGTGTATTTCTACTATACAGTCAATGGATATTTGAAAATTCAAGTAATTTTCTCTACAGGGATTTGCAGCTGACAAAAATCAACACTATTATCATTCTCGTAAAAGGTCGTATCCAATAAGCAAGCGTCCACGACGTCCCCTACAATTCTATACTGATTTTCACTGATCCATTGAACCAATTCATTTAAAAACTCAATGTTATATGGCATTCCATATTTATACACACACGCATATTGCCCAGCAGGCAAAGTCATCATGTTATCCATATCAGGATCTATAAAAGGTAATGAAGTATATATTCCCGCACCCTCGAAAACATCATCCGTTCCAAGCTTATCCTTTAAAATAACCGTGCCGAATCCCTCGGACGGAAGCATCTCATGTTTACTTAATACATTCCAAGCTTTCATCAGCGTTAAATGTAATTCTTCACGGCACAATTTATTTTCAAATGGTATAAACAAGATATCCCTTTCAGGAAATTCTTCAATAATAGGTTTATCCAATTCACTTTTAATATTTTTTGCTTCTGAATATTTCATTAATCTCTGTTGAATAAATGTACGTGTATTCATCAAGGAGTTTATTTCTTTATCTATGAATTCTTGGTGAAATTCCAAAAGTGACATGGCAGTGGTTAAATTCCGATTTCCTATATGGTGTTTAATATCATTCAGTTTGATGCCAATCGACTTCAAAAAGCAAATTTCCCTTAGAAATGGAATCTGAATTGCACTATAATATCGATAACCATGTTCATCAATATGTACAGGTTTAAATAATTCGATCTTATCGTAATAAATGAGTGTTTGCCTTGAGATACTGTGAATGGAAGCCATTTCACTGATTGATAAGTAATCTCCCAAATGTACTCCTCCTCTGCAAAGCCTTTTTGTGAAGTTCTTTCTAAATCTTACATTTACTGTTATCTTCCATTATTCATATGCGGAGCCATGTCCTGTTGGAGAGGGTCGGTTTGACAACATCTATCCTCCCCTAACTTTACCATTTTTTCTTTTAAAATGAATGGAATTTAAAAGGCCCTTTCTATCGAAAAAACTGGATCATATCAACTTCTTCAGTTATTACAGGAATGCTGCCCCGTTTGTTGCACAAGAAAAGGAGCTGCCAAAGCAACTCTCTTATTAAAGTTAAGCATCTGTTAGTTCATTAACTTTTCATACGATAAAATTACTATTCCACATATTACAGATACTCCTAAAAATGAAAGTACATAAAAATGAGATGGCGTAACACTCACAAACTCTATCTCGTTTTGAAGGGTTTCTACTTTATCCCATGCACTCTTTACATCTGGTTTATAGTTTTTTGTTCTAATATAACCGACTAACATCACAACGACTACATAGATTACATGAAGAGAAAATGAACCTATAATTGCTTGAAGAACCACCTTCATAACGCCCCTCCCTTTTTATTCATTTCACCATATTCAGCAACATGTGTTCTTGAACTATCCTGCCCCGTAAGTTGCATAAAGGGGTTCCGACAACACTGATTTACAACGTTAAGGATATTCCAGTATCAAAAAAACAATTTCTCAGTGATAGTAATAAGAAATTGGGATTTAATTATGCAACAATTGCCCCCGTTTTTGGAACCAGAAACATATTTCTTTTTCTGCCGAACGCGGATTCTCTGAAGTTCTTCACTTTGTCATATTTTATTTTTTAAATTTCTTAGATTCTCCATGTCTCCATTTACTATCACATCTATATGAGCAGAAATGATATCAATATCCAAATCCCACCATTTAATTTCCAGTAATTCGTTAATGATTTCTTCTGAGAAACGGTTTTTAAGGTGCTTTACAGGATTTCCTCCAACGATAGTGTAAGGTTCCACATCTTTGGTAATAACCGATTTGGCCGCGACAATTGCACCATCCCCTATTTTTATTCCAGGCATTATGACCGTATCCATTCCAATCCAAACGTCATTTCCAATTATGGTATCACCTTTAAACGGCAACTGATCTAATGTTGGTGTATATTTCCCCCAACCGTGTCCGAAAATATTGAATGGTAGGACGAAAAACCATCCATTCTATGATTAGCTCCATTCATAATAAACGTTACACCAGGTGCTATTGCACAAAATTTGCCAATGACAAGTCGGTCACCGAAGAATTCGTAGTGATATAACACTTGATCCTCAAAGGTTTCACCATTTCTTGCATCGTAATACGAGTATTCACCCACAATAATGTTTGGTCTAGTAATTGTATTTTTTATAAATTGCACAACGCAATTTCCTTTAATCGGATATTTATCTTTAGGATTTGGCCCATGTTGCCTATTTGATTCCATGGATATCCACTGCCTTTCAGGAATTTTATAATACACTTAGCCGACCTATTTTATTGCATTCCTCAGCGAACCAAATGGCACCGTCAGGTCCTAATATAATTCCATGTGGCTCCGCATTTTGTGTAGGAATTAGATATTCCGTAATTTCACCTTGCATTGAAATTCGGCCAATTTGATTTCTTCCCCATTCAGTGAACCATAAAGCACGGTCAGGACCCGTTACTATTGCGTGTGGGCGAGCATTTGCAGTAGGGATGGAGTATTCACTTATTGTTCCAGAGGTAGTAATTCGACCGATTTTATTTCCGTTAATTTCCACAAACCAGAGTGCATCGTCCGGTCCACTTGTAATACCTACAGGACCAGCATGTTTTGTTGGCAAAGTGTAATTAGTCACTTCTCCGAGCATCGTAATCCGACCAATTTGATTACTCTGATTCTCTGTAAACCACATGGCACCGTCAGGTCCAGCAACAATAAAAGAGGGATAGGAGCAAGGACTCGGTAAATCATACTGAATAATTTCACCTGATGGTAAAATTCGCCCTATTCTATTTCCATTCATTTCGGTAAACCAAATGTCTCCATTGTGTCCTTCAGTTATTCCAAAAGGTGCTGAATTTGGACTCGGGAGAGTATATTCGATGATTTCACCTGTTACTGTCAGTTTTCCAATTTTATTCGCCCTATTTTCCGTGAACCATATATCACCCTGAGTTGTGGAGGTTATAGATAGGACACCTGCATCAGGTGTAGGAACAACGAAATGAGTAACTTCACCGTTAACAGTCATTCGACCAATTTGATTTGCTTTATGTTGTGTAAACCATAGCGCACCATCTTTTCCCGTAGTTATTCCATAAGGGCCAGAATCTTTGTCAAGAAGTTCGTATTCGTCAATATTTATCTCCACTATAATCCTCCTTCTTCTTATATAAAATTCTTCTAGTAATTCGTTACAAAATAATGGATATCCTGCAAAGAAGGTTTTACTTCTTATTCAAGAATATGGCCCGATTGTTGAACACAGATATAAAATTTTTCTTCAACTAACTGCCCCGTTAGTGACATGAGAAAAAAGGCTGCCTCAGCAACCTTCATTATTGTAGTAAAGCAAGCGTTCCTCTAATAAGCAAATCCAACTATAAGATGACTATATCAGACCGTTTTTCTAGTTTGTTTACTTTTTCTTTTTACCATAACCTTTCCATCTTCTATCCCTTCAACAAACTATAAGATCTTTTCCAGTTCCTCTAATCGTATAGCCTTTCTAAGATATTTTATATATTTATCTACAACTGTATCTGAAGATTGAATAAGGAACTCGTCATTCTTAGCCCCAACTTCTAATTACCCATCCCCCCATTTAACAATCCACCACTACTCTCTGCAAACTTTAACCTAAAATATTCTAGCGAGGTCTTCACTTAAATATATTGTTATTTGTTTACAACATCCTACTTGTTAAAGTAAAAACCTTTTTCATTACCTCACTATATGTTCTCGGCGAAATGGTATAAAGATATTAGTTGTAAATTAAAAAACAAGCGGAAATCTCTTGTTTGAGTTTATCGACAAAATGAGGTTCGGATTGGTCTCAATCCCTTTCAGAATTTTTCGAGGGAATGAATACCATAACTTTAAAACGAGACTTAGTTATACTCCATGGTTTTTATGAAACCCTCACTGGATTGAAGAAATTTGCGACCCTCCTTCCGAATAACTGGCTAGCCGAGACACCAAAGACGCTTGCGGCGAGGAGTCTTGGCAGACCGTCGGAGGAAGGGAGGAATTTCTGAAAACAACTTAAACGTTTTTAAATAAAAAAACTGCAGGCTAACTCGCTTTCCTTCGAGTTGGTCTACAGTCTGAAACAAGAGGAGATCTCTTGTTTTGCTTTTTTTATATTGATTCTGAAACTACTAATGTCAATTAATATAAGCAATCAATCTTTTTTTAGGTCTTTAACAATTTTTCTATATCTTTTTATAGACTGCTGTTTCTTCGCAAGATTTGTAATGTTAAAGCCAGTTCCTTTTTTTTTGCTACAAACAGATTTGATTTATAGAGCAAACCACCATTTAATTTAACTACCTTTGTTATCTTGTGTCTATGGATAGAACCATCATCAAACTAACCAACGCAGCACAGGACTATTTAGATCCATGGTGAAGAGACCGTAATCAATGACAACCATTTCATCATTCTCGGTAAAACCGACATTAGCAAAACGCAAATCTATTGGAATGATACCGTACTTTAGAAACTTTAGTTCCAACTTGATAAGTTTCGGATATTCCATGATTGCACGTGGCATATTAATGTCCATCTTCTTCATGATGATCCAGCCAGTTCCATACTCCTTAACCGGACATAAATACTTTTTGACTTCCTCATTACAGTTATTATAAATATAGGCTTCATTTGCAGTGCTTATTAATCCTACTTCTGACAATGCAATTTTTAATATATAGCCATTATTTAAATCAAAGACGACCCGGTTAAATCCATGTCCAACCATTTTATACTTGAACTTTAGCGTTTTTCTAGCAGTAGACACATTTTGTATTACGGTTTTATAAAATTGAAATGGCCCCATTTGAGATATCCAGGACTCAATGGCCTTTATCTCTTGCCGGGACAGCATTTTACTTTTATTCGGCTGATGTATCCGTTCCTTACCATTGTTAATTGGCCACATTCCCTAAACGTCTCCTTTTTAATTTTTTTACTAGAAGATGGATTCCAGGGAGATGAAAAAACAAGTACATAGAAGAATTAATAATAAGCAAAAGATTTAGTGTTGGAAACCCCATTCCTGAATGCTGAGAAAGCAAAAATAATGTCCAGGAAAGAGCAATAGCAGCAGTTTCACGAAACGGCAAAGAAATTTAAATAAGTAAGGACCTATCTATTTGTCGTTCGTAAGTCATTTTCTTCATCCATGGATCCCTTTACCAAGCATGTCTTCAGTTTCTCTTTCCTAATATGATATGACTTTAATATAAAATGGCTTGTACTGTAGCTGAGATATCATCATGGACAGGAAACATTGATTATTTGGGCGAGCAAATGAAAAAACAAGCATTTTTTCTCTCTCCATCCTTTCTGTGAAAGGAACAGGTAACATGTCAATTGTTCTAGTAATTAAAAGGGTCAATATGGAGGTACTCTTTCCTTCATTTACGAAAAAAATGGTATATTATTGTTTATGACTTCAATGGTTTAAGACAAGGAGTGATGAATTATCCGTAAAAGATGGATTATTTCAACAATTGTTGGATTATTGCTTATTTTTTTATGTGTAATAGCCTTCAATTATATCGACAGCGATAATAAAACGGAAAAAAGGAAAAATGCAGAAGCCAAGGGGGCCAAAATTCCTGAGGTTCAGGAATATGGCGGGACCAAGCTTGAAAAAGTCGGAGATAAGGTCCGCCAAAAAGATTGGGGAACATTCACATTACTAGAAACGAAGTCTATAAATGAGTCATTTGAATTGGCTCCCATGGTCATTACAATCAACGATATCCGCAGAATTCAATTATCTTCACTCACAGATGAAGTAAAGGAGGAGCTCAAGTCCTATACTGGTTTGAGCTTTGAAGAAGCTTATTCGATATACTATAAAGAGAATTTATCCATGGAGGAAATCGACCAACAGACTGTGTTGTCTAAAACGGATATTGGTGAAGAGGTTTCTTATCTGGAGATCACTTATTCTGTGGAAAATAAAGATTCGGAGGAACTTCAGTTCTTCAGCATGGAGCAAGTTACTTTCAATGATGATCTTACATATAATGTGCCTTCTAAAAATTTCATCCACTCCGGGGATACTTTTATGGGGAAAAAAAAAGTAAGTCGATCAGATTACCAGCCCGGAGAAACTAGAAAAGGCACAATTGGCTTATTAGTTGATCCTGATGAAAAATTCAAAGGGCTCGATTCCTTTTCATTCACTACCGATGATATAGCAGATGGAGAGTCTCACGAATTATTGGTGGATGGGACTTCATTTGAAATCCCCCTAAATGGAAAGTAGTTTTATAGACTAGTAAAAAACCCTATATAAGGGGAACTTCGAAAAAAGCTTTCCCTTATTAGGGTTCCATACGAACTCTCATTCTATAACAGATATGCTTATCTCTCCCCGACAGTGGGGCTCCGAGTTTCTTCTTCAAATAATAATCGCCGTAAAACTTTCCCTACAGCTGATTTCGGCAGCTGTTCCCTGAACTCAAATCTTCGCGGCACTTTAAATCTGGCCAATCGCTGCAGGCAAAACTCACTGATTTCCTTCTCTGAGACAGACTTTCCTTTCTTTAAGACTATGGCCGCTTTTACCATTTCCCCACGGTATGTATCCGGCACACCATATACACATGTCTCTTTCACGGCTGGATGCTCATAAATAATATCTTCGACTTCGTTTGGATAGACATTATAGCCGCTTGCAATGATCATATCTTTCTTCCTGCCCACTATATAAAAATATCCATCCTCATCCATCTTCGCGATATCCCCGGTGTATAGCCATCCGTCCCGCAATGCCGTTGCCGTTTCCTCTGAATTTTTCCAATATCCCTTCATTACTTGCGGGCCTTTAATGAGCAGTTCGCCTATTTCGCCGGTTGGCAATTCATCAATGCCTGTTTTCAGATCAACGATTTTGGCATCGGTATTAGGGTATGGAACTCCGATACTTCCTGGCTTTTTTTGTCCTGTAACTGGATTGCGGTGGCTTGTAGGTGAAGTTTCCGACATTCCGAATCCTTCCGATATCGAAACGCCTAATTTTGTTTCGAACTGATGAATGATCTCCATAGGGAGCGGGGCTGAACCACAGCTGCAGTATTTAAAGCAACTTAAATCTTCCGCCGTTAAATCCGGATGATTCAGTAAAGCAATATACATGGTCGGGACACCAGGAAAAATGGTTGGCCTATGTGTGCGAATCAAATCGACCACTTTGTTTATTTCAAATTTTTCTAATGTGATATAAGTCGATCCGGCATAAATGGCACTATTCAATCTCCCATTTCCAAACACATGGAATAATGGGGTCAATCCAAGCATCCGTTCGCCAGGCCTTTGGAGTTGAAGGGCATCTGCCGTAAAGGCAAAGTCTTGGAAGACATTGGAGACCAAATTAAAATGCGTAAGCATGACCCCTTTCGATTTCCCTGTAGTCCCTCCTGTATATTGAAGTACGGCCAGAGCTTCCTTTGGGTCGATGGTCAAAGCAGGAAGTGCCATATCTACCCTTGATAAACCCGTTCCGGTTTCGATTAATTTTTCGGCAGAAATGAACGTTAACCCGTCAGAAAAACCCGTTAGCACTAATTTTTCCTGTTGTTCCTCACGCCCAATGAACCAATCGGCTTCCGAATCCCGTAATATATAATCCAATTCACTTGACTGATAGAGGGGGTTTACTTGAACGACCACACCACCCAAACGATGAATGGCATAATAGGCAATGATATATTCTAGACAATTTGGCAGCATGATCGCTATACGATCGTTCATTTGAAATCCACGGTTGTATAATTTCACGGCAAAACGATCTGAGGCATCCTTCAATTCCATATATGTCATTTCCCGTTCTCCATCTATGACCGCTTTGCAGGTTGGGTAATGTCGGGCCGAACGTTCTAAAAGTCCGTATAATGACATCAATGGAATGTCAATTTCAGCAGGAGTTTCTATCGGATAAAATCCATGCCAAGTTCTAGTCAATTTTTTTCACACCTCATTCTTTTCTAATTAAATGAAATATAGCCATTTATCAGCCAATTTTGATCTTCCTTGCTTTCATTTATCACGAATGATTTTAAATATTCCTGTGCCCTTTGCAATGATGTTGCCTTCAGTATCTTTTATTTCTCCTTCAGTAAAGGCAATTTTGTACCCTTTTTGAAGGACTTTTGCTTCCGCAAATAATTCACCGCTCGATATGCTGGCTAAATAATGTACAGTTAAGCTTGTCGTTACAACTTTAGATTTGGTAACGGAACGAGTTACCATTCCTAGAATGGTATCCAGCATGGTAGCATGAATGCCGCCGTGCAGTGATCCGTTAACATTAAGTAAATGTTCTTCTATGTTTAACTTTATCGTAACATTCCCTTCTTCAAACCGAATGATTTCAAACCCTATATGTGAAAAGAATGCACTACTTTCGAATTGATTGCGAATATCCTCCACTTCAACAGGCAATCTTCTTCCCCCTCACTTTTGCGCGATTCAACTTATGGAAAGGAGCAGAAACACATTGGGTTTCCACTCCTTTATCGTTGGCCTATATCGTTTCAACCATGATCGCCATTCCCTGTCCGCCGCCAACACAAAGTGTGGCAACTCCATATCTTTCTTTCCTGCGAATCAGTTCATATATTAGCGTAGTCACTATCCGGGCACCCGTCGATCCGACTGGGTGTCCAAGTGCTATGGCTCCCCCATTCACATTAACCTTATTTTCATCAAGCGATAAATCCCGGATTACGGCCAATGCCTGTGAAGCGAACGCCTCATTCAGTTCAAAAAGCCCAATCTCCTCTAGCTTTTTTCCGGTGCGTTCCAAAAGTTTTCCAACGGCTGGTACTGGACCAATTCCCATCACTTCAGGGGAAACTCCCGCAGTCGCCCAATCCACAATCTTTGCGATTGGCTGTACTTGTAACCGTTCAGCTTCACTAGCTTTCATTAATACCAAGGCAGTAGCCCCGTCATTACGGCCACAGGCATTCCCTGCAGTGACGGTTCCATTTTCCTTGAATGCCGGTTTTAAGCTTGCAAGCTTTTCCATTGTGGTTTCCGGGCGGGGATATTCATCCGTTTCAATGGTAACCGTACTCTTCCTGTCAAATAGCTGGACAGGAACTATCTCATCCTTGAACTTTCCTTCTTCCATCGCTTTTGCCGCTCTTCTTTGACTTTCCACTGAAAAGGCATCTTGTTCTTCCCTGGAAATGTTGTATCGCTGTGCGACATTTTCAGCGGTGATTCCCATCCCCAAGTTCTTTCCATAAATTTCTTGAGGTTGCTGGCCTGCTTCAGTATTAGAGTCCACTAGTTTGGTCCGGTCTCCCCCAAAACGGGCACTTCTTAAATAAAGGGGGGCACGGCTCATGCTTTCCGTACCGCCGGCAACGATTATTTTGGCTTGGCCTGAGCTTATTTGCTGTGCAGCTGATGTGATGGCCTGCATTCCAGATGCACATAATCGATTTACCGTAAAAGCAGTTACAGTATCGGGAATCCCTGAGCGCAGCGCTGCCACTCTCGCTACATTCGAGGATTCGGTCGTTTGCCTAACCTCCCCGAAAATGACTTCATCCACTTGTTCAGCTGCAATATTAGCCCGCTTGATCGCTTCTTTGATGGCTATGCTCGCCAAATGACCGGAACTAATGTCTTTAAATGCGCCTCCGTACCTTCCAATTGGCGTTCGCACAGCACTCACGATTACAATATCTTCTCCCATTTCGTTCCTCCCCCTTGAAATTACAGATACATGAGCAATAGAATGCCTGCCAGCAAGCTTTTTCTAATAGCGCTCAAAGTTCTTTACGTTTTTGCTAATTAATGCAAAAATCGCCTAACACTCTTCCAAGACATTACGAGCAATGATTAATCGTTGGATTTCATTCGTTCCTTCATAAATCTTCGTTATGCGGGCATCCCGATAAAAACGTTCAACTGGATATTCGGCCATATATCCCATTCCGCCATGAATTTGAACCGCTTTATCCGCCACCCGATTAAAAACGTCTGAAGCGAACAGTTTTGCCATTGATGCTTCCTTGATCACTTTTTTTCCTTCATCAATCTTTTGTGCCGCCATCATCGTCAATGCTCTTGCGGCTTCCGTTTCGGTTGCCATATCAGCAAGCATCCATTGAATCGCTTGGTTGTCCGCGATTGGTTTACCGAATTGAATGCGCTCTTTTGCATATTTAGCTGACAATTCAATCAATTTCCCGCTTGATCCCACTGCTCTTGCAGCCAATCCTACCCGCCCTTCACCTAAAATTTTAAGGGCAGAGATATATCCCATTCCAACCTCGCCGATAACATTTTCTTCAGGTATGATACAATCCTCGAAAATGACCTGTGAGGTATATGATCCCCTTAACCCCATTTTTTTGTCCTTTTTGCCGACTGTCAAACCGGGAAAATCTCTTTCTACTAAAAAAGCAGTAATCCCTCCCTTTGCCCCTTTATCTTTATCCGTTAAAGCGAATACTGTATAAACATCAGCTATCGGCCCATTCGTGATGAAATGTTTGGTCCCGTTCATCACCCAGTAATCACCCTTCTTTTCTGCACTTGTTGCCAAATTGGTTGCATCCGATCCCGCTCCGGGTTCAGATAAAGCAAAGGCGCCAATTTTATTGCCTGCTGCCATTTCAGGCAAGTATTTATTTTTCAAATGTTCGGATGCAAGCTTAACCAGACCTGTACTGCCAATCCCGGTGTGAGCGCTAATTAATGAAACAAAACCATTATGGGTCCTTCCTAACTGCTCCAATACGGTAGCCTTTCCAACCGCATTTAAGCCAATTCCACCGTATTGTTCGGGAATGCTTATTCCAAATAAGCCAAGGTCTTTTGCTTTTTCCACCAAATGCTGCGGGATGGCATCTTCTTCTTCAATTTGTATGGCGTAAGGCTCCACTTCCCTTTCAACGAAATTACGGATCATTTCCTTCATTTGCTGCATTTCCTTGGTTAAAGTGATTGTCATGAGTTACTCCTCCTTAGGTCTGTTCATGTAAAGTGAGACATGGATAAGGTTTTTTCATATTATGGGGCTTCATTTGAATGTCGTGTTATCACCTAGTCAGTCAATTGACCAAATACTTAATTTTCTAGTTAACTAGAGTCCTCACACTAACAAAATCAGGCTTCACGCTCAATTATCGTAGCAATCCCCTGCCCGCCTCCAATGCAAGCTGTAATAAGAGCAAATCTTCCCGCAGAACGCATCAATTCGTAAACCGCTTTCGTAATGAGAATTGCGCCAGTCGCACCAAGTGGGTGTCCGTGTGCAATGGCTCCCCCGTTCACATTCACTCTGGCGGGATCCATATCAAGCTCCCTATTACAAGCAATGACTTGAGCAGCAAAGGCTTCATTAATTTCTATGATGTCCATATCATTTAAGGAAAGCCCTGACTTTTCCATTACCCTTCTTATAGCGGGAACAGGTCCTATTCCCATATAATTTGGATCCACCCCTGCAACTGCCTGAGCCCTGATCGTCGCTAAAGGCTTTATCCCCAATTCCTCCGCTTTGCCCCTCGACATTATCACCAGGGCTGATGCGGCATCATTCAATCCTGAACTATTTCCTGCAGTCACGGACCCACCTTCTAAAAACGCCGGAGATAATTTGGCTAGCCCTTCCTTCGTTATTTGCGGTCGTGGATGTTCATCCAATTTAAATTCGACGGCTTCACCTTTTCTGACCGGAATGGAAACTGGCACAATTTGTTCATTAAAACGGCCCTCTTCCACGGCTCTAGCCATATTTTTTTGGCTTTGTAGAGCGAATTCATCCTTTTCTTCCCTGCTGACCTCATATTTTCCAGCTAAGTTTTCAGCTGTGATTCCCATTGGGGGATCGCCAATTTCTTTTGGGGACAACCGGGATTTCCTGAACTGCGGTGGCTTTGCACTGTATGTTTTTTCCGGACGGTCCATCAAGTAAGGCGCCCTGCTCATACTCTCTACCCCACCGGCGATATAGACATCGCCTTCGCCAGCACGGATCGCTTGTGCAGCCAGATTGACAGCATTTATTCCCGAGCCGCATTGACGGTCAATAGTCAGTCCCGGAAGATGAATGGAAAGGCCAGTTTCCAACGCGGTTAACCTGGCTATATTTCCACCCCCGCTCAATACATTCCCCATGATGACATCATCTATCATTTCAGGGTCGACATTCGCTCGTTTTATCGCTTCTTTCATCACTTCTGCTCCAAATACGTGGGCAGGTACAGACGCAAGTGCACCTCCCTGTTTTCCAATAGCTGTTCGTACTGCAGAAACTATGACGGCATCTCTATTCATTTCAACATCCGCTCCTTTTCCTTTTCTTACATAACATTATTTGATGGCCCTTCCTTCATTTCACTAGTTTCATTGAATTTAAGCAGGTTCGACCCTGCTTATGAGGACTTAAGATCAAAGTTATCCGAACCTTTATTTTTATGATTCACTTTTGATTTGGCAGGTTTTACGAATATCGCAAATAGGATGCCAAAAGCCAAGACTAGGATGGCCATGAACAATATCGATAAGTTATAACCCATTAGTTGGTTTCCTCCAGCTAAACTTATGATATAGCCAGTTAATAGAGGTGCGACAATGCCTGCTAAATTTCCAGACGATGTTAAAATGCTCGTCATCAATCCCCCCCGCTCTTGCATTTCATTGATCATGATTGTTGGTCCAATCGGTAAAATGGCGTATGTCAGGCCCTTTGCCAAACACATGGCGACTATCACCCAGATTGGATTTTGAAACACCATGATCGAGGAAAAGAACAATGCACCAAGAATCATTGCGCCCGCGACGACAAATACCCTTGATGACCGCCAATTCTGATTCTTTTTGAATAAATGATCGGACACCATCGAAACACCCATATAAATGCATACGGAAACGACTCCGATTATGGCAACACTGGTTCCCATCTGACCGGGAGTCATTTTTACGGCTTCCACTAAATAAATCGGGAGCCAAACTGAAAACCAAACAACTAATATATAAGTTGAAAAATAAGCGAGGGTAGTAAATAAAGCAGTAGGTGAAGCCAGCAGCAACAAAAAGTCTTTCACTTTTATTTTTTCAAGTTTTACTTTCTTTTTCTTTTGTACATTTTCATATACTTCAACTGGATTCTCCTTTGTTAAAAATTGAAAGAGGAAGAACCAAATTAGGCTTGCTGCACCAAGAGTGGCAAAGGCAACCTTCCAACCGAATATCGTAATTAAGGAAACGAGGATCGGCGCCACGATCATCGCACCAACCGTTCCTCCGCCAACCACTACCGAATTGGCAAAGCCTTTTAATTTCGGCGGAAACCACTTATCTGCATGACTATAAGCAATTGGGCTATAGGGCCCTTCGAATGCGCCCAGTAAAATCCTGTATAAAATTAATAATGGAAGTGCGGTAATGGCTAAAACACCAAATTGCAAAACAGTCCATGTCAGCATGATGAATCCAAGCACTTTTTTAGCACCCAGCCGATCAGCCCATGCTGCCCCAAAAATCCCCGTTACTGGATAGAGCCAATAATAACTGCTTCCGACAAGACCCCACTCCGCATAGGAAAGATCGAATTCCTTCATGATAGGAACAGCTGCAAGTCCTATGATCGATTTATCTGCAAAATTAATCACGGCTCCAAAGAACAATAGAATGAGAACAACCCAACGCATAATGAATCCCTCCTCTTCTTTATGTGTGTTTGACATCCCATCCAATGCAGGTTTCAACCTGAATGGTTGGAATGAGCAAACGAACTGCATCCCCCTTAGTCTTTTCTTCCTTCCTTTTCAAGTTCTTCTTTAACTAACAATCTTTTTAATAGTTTACCCACTGTATTTCGCGGCAGTTCTTTTCTCACTTCAAATACTTTCGGCACCTTATAAGGCGTCAATTGGGAATAGCAATAACCTTCTATTTCTTCAAGGTCTACGGAATCGCTTTCTTTAGGAACGATGAATGCTTTCACAACTTCGCCTTTTTCTTTATGGGGAATACCCACCACAGCTGCCTCTTTAATTGCCGGATGTTCATATAGAACCCCTTCCACCTCCTGCGGGTAAATATTGAATCCGCCGACGATGATCATTTCTTTTTTCCTGCCGACTATGTAGAAATATCCTTCGTCATCCATAACAGCAAGATCGCCGGTATATAGCCAGTCATTCTGTAAGGCTTTTTTTGTTTCGGCTTCGTTATTCCAGTATCCCTTCATGATTTGCGGGCCTTTTATCAGCAGCTCCCCGACACCTGTGTTAGGCACTTCATTATTTTCATCGTCAATGATCATACAATCCGTGCCTGGAAAAGGGATTCCAATGCTTCCAATTTTCCTTTTTCCGAAAGGCGGATTACGATGAGTGGAAGGTGAAGCTTCCGACAAGCCGAAACCCTCTCCTATTTTGGCACTGGTCAACACCTCAAATCGCTTGATCACTTCAACTGGAAGGGGGGCCGAGCCACAAGAACAACTTTTTAAACAATCCAGTCCATAGTTTTCAATTCCTGGATGATTGACGAAAGCATTATACATCTTTGGAACACCTGGAAAGAAAGTCGGGCGATATTTTTTAATGTTTGAAAGGACATCTTGAAGATCGAATTTGGGAAACAAGAGAATGGCTGCTCCAATATAGATACCTAGATTCATCGCACTTGTCATGGCATAAACATGATAAAGTGGCGTAGCTGCCAACACGATTTCTTCACCAGGTTTCAAAGAATCCCCATACATTTCAAAGCTCTGCACGACGTTGGAGGTTAAATTATGGTGAGTGAGCATGACCCCCTTCATCTTCCCAGTTGTGCCGCCTGTGTATTGGATGACTGCAATATCTTCATGAGGGTTTATGATTTCGGACTCTTTAATGGCCTCTCCGGATTGAATCAACGTTTGAAGGGAGTATGAGCCATTTTGATCATCTTCCGTTTTCATGCAGACATCAAATGCATATATCGCTTTCGTTTCTTCGATTGTATCCGCGGCCGTATGATCAAATACAATATACTTAGCATCCGAGTCTAGTAAAATTTGCAAAAGTTCCCTCGGTTTATACATGGGATTCATCTGTACAACTATTAGACCAAGTGCCTGCGCGGCGTAATAACTGATTATGAAATAAGGGTGGTTGGCCAGCATCAGACCAATCCGTTCACCTTTAACAAAGCCCATTTCACGCCACTTTCCTGCAAGTTTGTCTACCTGCATTTTAAGATTCATATAATCCAATGAATCGTCTTCATAAATGATGGCTGTATGGTGAGGAAACTTACTTGCTGTTTTATCAAGCAGGGAATAGACGGATATTTCCGGTAGCTTCATAGATTTCATTCTTTCAACATACCATTGCTCCCATGGTTTATTTATCGTTTTTCGCACCATTTATCCCTCCACACATAAACGAATGTCATATCGTACATGTTTGATTTATACTTATTTATTATGCAACTTGCATGCCAAGTCCTATAAAGGAGTAAAACAGCAAGATTTTACGTGTAACTCAATTCATTTATGAATTTTATTCACAAATAAAGCCTTTCTGTAGAGGATTCATCGAAATGCCAATAATTCATTTATGAATTTTCACAGGCTCTAGTTGGTTTTCTAACGATCGTGAAAAGTAGGTTTTTACCATATTATAGATTATACCTACTCACAAATCATAATTTTGATCATATCCATGGTGTATTATTAAATTTGAAAAGCCCATCTAAGGATGGGCAAGTTCATTGTTTATTGAAAGTTGGCTTACGAGTAATTAAATAAAAAATCTATAGCTTAACTTTCATGCCTAGATTTTTAGCTTTTGCGCATTCGTAAACTTATTATTTCTTCACCGTGTCCAAGAATCATCCAAGCGACATAACTGGTTCAATCGATCGAACCATCCTGTATAGATCTTATATATACGCTCAGTCACTTTTTAATCTCCTTAATTAAAACACTCAAAAATTCCAGGGTGGGCGCATCCCTAAATAATACATATGGCAGTAAATATGAACGAATATAGATTGGGATAATCGGCGTTTTGAAGTATTTCTATACATCGATTTGGAGTTCCCTGGGAATTTTTATATGAGCCACATTAACGAAAATCAGGCTGCCGTTTCCCAAATAATTTGGTGAAACGGCAGCCCCGCAAGCCCACTAATATCATCTGTTCTTTTCTACGCTTTCCTTTCATTTAAAAAGTTCGTCATGGATGTGGAAGGAAATAAGATTCTATGTTTTTCACATCATATAGCCCAAAGGGTTTTAAACGCAGCCCAGGAAGAAAGTAGCAAGTTAAAAATAATAATGTATACAAAATGGCTTGAAAAGGATAGCCTCTCGCTTGAAGCATCTTTAATTATTTTTTATTAAATTCTACTGCCCTATTAAATGAAGGATCAGAAGTCACCGTAAGCTGTAATGGAATTTCAAGTATTATTACATTTCCATCGACAATTACGATTCCTCCTCCCAGTTCATGGACACGTGAAGTAGCTTTTGCCATCGCCTCTGGATTTCAGACATTCATTTTCAATCCACATTCAAGGAGATGGAATCATCCTTCTTGTTTACGATTGTGATTTGATCTCTGGCTCTCTTAATTTAAATCTTTTTATCTTTCCGGTCGAAGTCTTTGGTAACTCGTTCACGAATTCAATGTCGCGAGGAACTTTATATGACGCTAACACTTTTTTGACAAATCCTTTTATTCCTGCTTTTACTCCTTCACCTGATTCCGCACTTTCTTTTAATACTATGAAGGCTTTTGGTTTTATTAAACCATTTTCATCCTTTACAGCAACAACAGCAGTTTCCAGTATATCGGGATGTGATAAGAATGCGTTTTCTATTTCTATTGGCGATACCCAAATTCCATTTACCTTCATCATGTCATCATTGCGGCCCGCGTACCAATAGAAGCCACCTTCATCCTTAAAGTATTTATCTCCTGTCAACAGCCAATTACCGAAAAACTTCTTTTTGTTTTCATCATCAAGATTCCAATAAGAGGCTGCAATGCTTTCTCCCTTAATTAAAAGGTCTCCCACTTCATTCACCTGAGTTTCATGACCTTGTTCATCCACAATTTTAGCTTCATAACCGGGAACGATTTTTCCTGTGCTTCCTTGCCGAATATCATCTACTTGATTGGAAATGTATATATGAAGTGATTCGGTCGAACCAATTCCGTCTATAATATCCAATCCAAAAACTCTCTTCCATTGTTCAATATAAGTAGCCGGCAGTGCCTCTCCTGCTGATACGCAAAGTCTAACTGAAGAAAGATCATAGGTTTCCTTCGTCTTCTCAAGGTAATTGAGCATCGATCCATACAGGGTCGGGACACCAAAAAAAATGGTTGGACGATACTTTTCAATCGTCTCGAACACCTTTTCTGCAGTCGGTCTGTCCGGCATTAAAACAGTCGTAGCCCCGGCTCCAAAAGGATAATACATCGCATTTCCCAAACCATAAGCAAAGAAAAGCTTCGAAGCCGAAAAAGTAATGTCATTTTCGGTGATTTGCAAAATGTTTTTGGCGTAGTTTTTGAAAGCTTCTTCCATATCGGTTTGAAGGTGTATAACCCCTTTTGGCTCACCTGTACTTCCTGATGTATAGAGCCAGAACGCTTGATCATTAATGTTGCTAAAACAAGGCGGCAGATCCTTATTTTGTCTGCGAGTAAGACCCTGAAAAGAATGTTCGTTATCTTCCTCGAAATTGTGATCAACCCCATCAACCAAGATGACATGCCTTAAGAAAAGCAATCTATTTTTAACAAGCTTTAACTTCTCCCACTGTTCATAAGTAGTGACCAACACTTTTGAACGGCTATTATTCAAAAGATACTCATAATCCTTTGTAAGCAAAAGCGTATTGGATGGAATCGGGATTACCCCAACTTTTATTGCACCGAAGAAACTAATGATAAATTCTGGAGAATCATGTAATAAAAGTAGGATGCGCTGTTCCATCTCTATGCCCAGATCTTTTAATGCCGCACCAAATTGATTGCCAATGGTGTCGATTTCTTGATAAGTATAAGATTGATTTCCATAATAAATCGCGGTTTTTTCCCCTCTGCCAGCTTCAATATTTTTCTGTAAGAAATTATAGGAAGCATTGTACATCGAGCCTAACCCTCTAATTTTACATTCGGTTTTTATCACACATATATCCTCCTCAAAAAGCTACTGGTTTTAAAAGCGTCATCCCACCGTCTTCTTTTATTCCAAAAAGAAGACGGATTCCATTACAAAGCCGGATAAATTCCTTAACCTTCCATTTTCATTCATTTGGAAACGCCATACGAACTAATTTGAGCGAATTCCCTTCCTGACAATGCTCTTTTTCATTCAGTTAATCAAGGGTAAGTGATTCCATCAGGCTATGAAACTTATATTCTGATAAGCCATCCCCCTTAACAGGTATTGACACCCATTCATATCGGTTGGCTAATGAGGTCGATCAGTAGAAAGAACCTTTCCATCCTATATTTTTAAAAAAAGTTTTACAGTTTAAGCAATAGTATTTCCTAACGAACTGTGCAGTACCGAAGGATGAATATAATTCCACATGTTTGCCATCACAAAATGGGCATGTCGGATTTTCCTTTTCAATGGAAATAAAGAAATACTTAATGCAGGTTTACGAACATTTTAAACCTTCTTGATTTTTTTCCATTATCATTACCTCCTAACTATATATCTAGTGAATCTATAATAAACTAAGTTTCAACTTGATAAATTCCAAAAGTGATCAGTGGGATTTCAGAAATGATACGGTTCTTCTGAATTTGTAACAAAGTTTGCTTAAGAGGAAATAGATCGAAGGTATTTTCAGAATTGCAATGAAATACAATTAATATGACATTTGAAATTGTATTAACTTTAATGGCAGTATGGTGCGGGCATGATCAATCAACACGATTGTTTATAAAAAAATGACCAACTCATTTAGAATTGGTCATCATTTTTTTATTGAATTCCTTCTACTTTTTGATTCCCTTTTATACCCACATACCATCGTTCCTTTGCTTTGATTACTTCTCTACTGCTTTTTATATTTTTTGAACCACGTTTTCGGAAATCTTTTTATCATCATCCATTTTCACTTTTTCAAGCACCATTTTCTTACTCCAACATATAATGCAACAAAGGAAAACCGGGGGTATCAACATGCAAGACAATCAACATGTATCGCAAATGAATGAGGTTGAAAAGTTTGATGAATGGGTAAAAAATTTTTTTCTGGATCCGGAAACTTGTGCGTTGGATCATCAACTTTTTTCAATTGATATATACGAAAGTGACGATGAGTATATGGTGGAAGCGGTTTTGGAAAATCATGATGTAAAAGATATTAAAGTTTGCTTAAGTGATAATGAGCTATCGATCATCGTTGACGATACTCATAAACCATTTCTTGAAAATAAAGCGGATACAATACCTACACAGAGAAAAATCCCTTTCCCCTTTTCGATTTGCTCTCGAAGAATTACCGCTGAATTCTCAAATCCGATATTGGTGATTCGCATCCATAAGTTTTCCCCCGGAATAACAGCCGATGATATTAACATAGAGTAGTTCATTAATAATAATAAAAAGAATGGCATAGGGAGCCACATTCTCCTTAGCCATTCTTTTTTTTTGTTTTATCCAGCAAAGTAAAAGGAAGTACGACTTCCTTTTTGTGTCGAAATGACTTGAAGCTGGGCATCGATTCTTTCTTTCAGCTCTGGAACATGTGAAATTATCCCGACTAATCTCCCGGTACTTTGTATATCCATCAATGCTTCTATCGCATGATCAAGAGATTCGGGGTCTAGCGTACCGAACCCTTCATCGATGAACATCGTTTCGAGTGAGATCCCGCCTGCATTCTGCTGGACAACATCCGCAAGACCCAAAGCAAGTGCAAGTGATGCCTTAAAGCTTTCACCTCCCGAAAGGGTTTTGACATGCCTCTCCTGTCCTGTATATTGGTCGTACACGGATAACTCCAGACCGCTCTGGATATTCCTGCGTGTAGGATCCAGCTTTCGCAACAGCTGATATCTGCCGCTTGTCATTTTCAGTAATCTTGAATTGGCTTCTTTTAGGATATCATCTAAAAAGGCTGCCAATACATACCGTTCAAAAGTTATTTTGAAGGAGTTTTGGCCTTTGGAAATCTCAGACAGGTGACCGACGATACTGTACCTTTCATCCAGACTTTTCTGATCTTCCCTGATTTGCGCCAGTTTCCTTTCGATTTCTTCGTTAGTCCGTTTTTCTGCATGTAATTCATTCTGATTTTGGCGTAACGACTCCAATTCCAAATCTATGAAATCAAAAGTCTTTTTCAATCCTTCAAGGTCCGGTTTGATCACATCTTTCAGCTTCAATTCCAAATCATGAAACAGACTTAAAACACTTTGCCAATTTTGATTATACTGCTGGATTTGGTCCTCCAAATTTCCAAGTGCCGCTTCCGATTTTTTTGCGGCGGTATATTCTTTATAATTGGAAAAGCCTTGATTGGTCATATCAGTAATTAACTTTTCCCGTTCCTCTTTCAATTCTTGATTTAAAGCCTCTATATTTCCAATTAGAGATTCTTTTTTTGCATTGATGACCGATTCTTTGTCCTTAACCATTTGGAGGTTTTTTTGTGCATCTTCCAAGGCAATTTGTAATTTTTTCTGTGTTTTTACAGCCATTTGGTATGCTGCATCATATTCTTCCTTTGTTCGTATTCCATCTGGAAGGGAATCGGTTAATCCTGTCAGTTTTGTAGAGTTCTCAATATACCTGGTTTTCCCTTGGTCCTCTTTTCTTTCTAGCGAGGCCAGATTCTCCTTTAGCATGGATGCTTTCTCTTTTAATTCCAGCAACTTTCTTTCCAGATCATTAAATAAAGACTTTTTCCGCATCAATTCATTTAACTGTTCTTGCAGCGCTTTTCCTTTTTCTGCAAATCGTTTCAAATGACCAGCAAGATCTTCAAACCTAAACTCCGGCAGGTCATTTTGTAAGTCCCTAAGCTTTTCTTGTGACGAATCGACTAGTGCATCATATTTAGATTTTGCTTGATAAAATTCACTTTCGGCTTGGCTTTTTTGTTGTTCTACAGTTTTCAGCTTGTTTTCTTGCTCTTTCAGTTCCAAATCCGTTGGCATATCCTCATGCATTCGTGCTGGGTCAGGATGACTTAACGAACCGCACACAGGACAATTTTCTCCTGGGTGTAACATGGTAGCAAGCATGCCCGCTTGGCCTGATCGCCAATTTTGATTCAGAGCATCCAGTTTTCCCTTTTCCTGGATTTGAATCCTTTGAATATCTTGAAATCGATTATTCTTTTCTTCCAGAACCCGCTTCACATTCTGAGTCTCGGAAAGAACTTCTTGAAGCTTTTTTATTTTCAATAACGATTGATTATTTCTTTCAGCTTCGATTTCCTTATCGCGATGAAGAACTGCCGCTTTTTCCGCTTCTGTTTTTTCACGAGCAACTCTCTCTGCTTCCTCTTCGATTGCTAGATGTTCCGAAACATTTTTTTCACGAAGCCCTTTACTGGTTCTCCACTCTTTTTCATCCAATGCAACCTGTGCTTTTAAGCTTACAAAAGTCATGACAGCATCTTTTACCTGCTCAAGCTGATGAACAGTTCGTACGGCCTGATCCCTCTGGTTTTCCTTCAGCATTTCCTGCTCATAGGAAGCCTGCTTCTCGATATGCTCAGCCCGTAACTTTTCGGCCTGCTCACTTAACTTTTGAACTTCAACATTCGCATCTTGTACTTGTTTGCCAATTCGCAAATAGTATTGTTCCTGCTTTTCAAGCGAAGCCGCTTTGTGTGCCATTTTTATTTGGCCTTTCACTAGTTCCATTTCAGGCTGTTTTGCTTCAAGGTCCTCCTTTTCTTTTCGTAGCTTTTCTTTTTCCGAAAATCTATTTATTAAATCGACCGCCTTTGAAAGCTCTTGATTTACTTGATCGCGAGCTTTCTGCTTTTCCTTTATTTGTTTATTTACATACTCATTTTTTTCTGCTGCTGCCAAAATGACTCCCTGTAACAGTGGTAAAACCTGTTGTTCGTTAGGCTCTTCCGCTTGCAATTGTGCCTGCAATTCTTCATGGTTGCCTGGTTTGATACCTTTCATTAATTCAATTCGCCGCTGAGCGCTTTTTTCACTTTTCTTTCTAAGGATGGAAGCCTCTTCTTTTAATTTTTCTTCTATTCGTTTATAAAGTTCAGTATGAAATAATTTCTGGAGAATCAGTTCCTTATCTTTGCTGTCGGAAGTTAACAGTTTTCGGAATTCATTCTGTGGAATCATCAGGATTTGCCGGAATTGATTGGCATCAAGTCCAATGAGTAATTTGATTTTTTCCTCAACCTCACGCACATTTGCACCAAGCAATTTTTTCCCTTCCGCCAATATCTCATATAATTCAGCCTTTGCTCCAACCGTCGTCGTTCCTTCTCCTGATTTTTTCTTTCGTTCCTGCTGCGGAGACCGGGTCACCAAATACGTTTTCCCACGCAGGGTAAATTGCAGCGAGACTTCCGTTAACATATCATCTTCGGCAAACTGACTTCGTAAATCTTGCCCGCTTCGGTCTTCTCCACTGGCTTTTCCATATATCGCAAAACTGATCCCATCAAATATCGTTGTTTTCCCTGCGCCTGTCTTTCCAGAGATGACAAACATGGTCCGTTCTCCAAGGGAATTAAAATCGATGGTTTCCCTTCCTGCATATGGTCCGAATGCCTGCATCGTTAAAATATGAGGTCTCATTTCAATGCCTCCTCTTTCTTCACGGCTTCAATTACCGAAACCATCAAATCCTGCTTTTGAGAATCAAAGTCCCGATCTGTCATTTCTTGATAAAACGTTTCGAACAGGTCCAATTCTGATTTTCGTTCATCCTTTATAGAAGAGAAGGATTTTTTTCTTCTAAGGTCGGTCAGATCCCATTTTCGCTCTAGATGCAGTACATTAGGGTAAATCTGGCGCAAGCGATTAATCGGATCGATGAGCGAACCCTCATCATTTAGTGTTATTTTCAAGTAGTCATCCTTTTTTTGCGATTGATAAAAAGAAGGATCGAGTAACTCTTCCATCGTTCCGGATATTTCCCTCATATCCAGCTTGGGTGCCAATGATCGATAGTTTATTTTGAAACTTCCATCTTCGTGCATATCGACAATGGAAAGCGACTTATTTTGCTTAGCCTCTGAAAAAGAGTATTTTAATAGTGATCCAGAGTAAAACACCTTAGGATGACGTATTGCGTCTGGACTATGTAAATGTCCAAGTGCCGTATAATCGAACGCATCGAATAAGTCAGATGAAACACAGCCAGAACCACCCACCGACAAGACTCGTTCCGAATCGCTCGTTTTTCCGCCTAATACAAAAGCATGTCCTACGAAGACATTCGGTTCATCCTTATTGAAAGTCTCCGTAATCGTTCCGGTTATCCGCTTCATCGCTTCTTGGTGGGAATGGATACTATCATCTTCAAAAAGATGGCGAACCGTTCCAGGTTCTGCATATGGAACACAATAAAAATTCACGCCCTTGATGCGAACCGGCTCACATGCCTTTGTCAATTTCCCATGAATGTATAACTGGCTATGACGATACCATGATGAACCGAATGCAAGCCTTTCCGCAGAATCATGGTTTCCTGATATTGCAACGATCGGTGTATTCATTTTCACATTAATCGTATAGAGGATTTCATCAAGAAGCTCTACCGCTTCAGTCGGCGGAACGGAACGATCATATAGGTCACCGGCAATCACAACCGCATCAGGTTTTTCATCCTCGACAATTTCTATGAATTGCAAGAGTGCATGCCTTTGGTCATCTGTCATATGTACCCCGTGAACGATTTTTCCTAAATGCCAATCGGCCGTATGGATAAATTTCATAGTTTCACTCCGTCCTCATTTTTACTTACTATTATTATATCAAAAATTTAACGAATAGCATGGTTTGGGTACAAACGTTCTAATTTTTACCACACTGCCCTATTATTTTCAATTATTTAGAATAAAAAAAGGCAAACTCCAAAAGAGTCTGCCTTTTTCAGCATTAGCTGAATAAGTGTTCATATGGACCCATATTCACTTTTCTTTCAGCTAATTTTTTTTGTAAAAATTTATGATCACGTTTTGGTGTGGCAATGATATAGCCGCGTATCACTAAATCTTCCGTAATATCGCCCGCTTTTTCTTTTAATGCCAATTCACCGATTTTCCCCGCAATTTTATGACGTGCAACATCACGAAAAAGTTCTGGTACAGGGCTCACTAAATCTTCGAGTAATTCCTTTTGCTGCTTTGACCATAAGTGCTTAGTTTGGTCCAAATAGTATTCTTCCCAATCCATATCGGATTTCCCATCTTCTTTGGGAAATCTTTTCAGGAACTTCCGAAACATGAAAAAGCCACCTATGCTCATCAATATAATTAAAAGGGCTACCCAAAATAGAATAAACCATAAAAACCATCCACTAAGCAAAGTACCACCTCATATGTATAGAATGATCGTCACTATTATTATAGACAGTAACCCATATCTTTACAAGACTGGCAATGTAATCATTCGGGCTCGTTCACTTCCAGCAAGACCAGCGAAAAATCCCCTACGGCATTTTCTTCATAAAGATTCGTGACCGAAGTCGCATAGTTAAAGATCTCTGCTCGAAATTCCTCGTTTGTCTGAGGGATCTTTATATCAAATACCATTTGATAAAGCAGTGTTGTAATATCATGATATTCACTATGTGTAACCTTGAAATTGAAACTGACTTTTCTGACTTCCTTGCCTCCAGAATCCTTTACAGTTTCAGAAAGAAAATCAGTAACATGCAGGGGAACATCGTTTAAAATGACCTCGTCTACCATTATCAACATCTCCTTAAAAAGTAGTTAAAGACATGTTATCACTAGAAACTTTCAGCGCCAATGATTCAGCCTTGAAAAATTCGAAAACGTGCACAGGAACCCTGGCACGTTTTCTTTGAATCAATTTAATTTCCCTTTTTGACGATGATCCGCCATTTAGCGTCATCGATTTGCTCAAACTCCGTGATTTCATGACCTTCAGTTGCGGCCCAACGCGGAATGCTCTCCGTTGCTTGTGTGCAATCGAAATTAATGATCAATTCCTCTCCTTTTGCCATATCCACTATCGCTTCTTTTGCTTCCACTAAAGGGAATGGGCATACCATTCCAGTCGTTTCCAATACTTTCGCCATTTATATTCCACTCCTTGTTTAATGTTTTTTGCCTTTTACCTTAAGCCGCTTTTGATGTAGCTGCTGCCTGCTTTTGCTTACGGATAATCGTGAAATAAGTTGCTACCCATGTACCTAGTAGGAAAAAGACAATCGCAATCCAGCCTTGCCAAGCAAATAACGCCGAGTTCACCAGACCATTACCGATTGTGCACCCTCCGGCAACACTTGCACCGAACCCCATGATTACACCGCCGATTGCATTGTTCCGTAACGTCTTTATATCGGGCAAGCGCCAACGGAATTCCCCACTTCCTTTTGCAGCAATGAAAGCACCAAGGAAAATGCCCAATACCAAAAACGTACCCCAATCGATTAACGCATCATCGCCTGTAATAAGGAAGGTTAGAATGTTCGCAGAAGGTGCTGTAATTCCAAGTCCGAACATTCTGCCTGTCATAGCACTTAGCGGCCATGCCATGATTGCAATAAGGCCAACCAATAATGCTGTAACAAAGGGATGCCACCGTTTTTCGAATAAGATGTGGGCCAATCCCGTTTTTTTCGGTTTCATTTTAAAAATTGGCAGTTTCGGTTTTCTCAATTCACGAATCACCAAGATGCCAACCAAAAGTGTCACAATAAGCACAAGCACCCACGGCGAAACATTAAATGTTTCATGAATGTACGTATCACTCGTACGATAGGACAACAAATTATCCCCAGCAACTTTCCATACACCATATTTCGTCATGGCTGCCCCTAACATATATCCAAAAAGGGCAACCCAACTCCCAATCATGCCCTCTCCGGCACGATACCATGTTCCAGTGGCACAACCGCCTGCCAGAACCATTCCAATACCAAAAATGAAGCCACCCACGATTGTTCCCAACCATGGAAAACCATCATTTCCAAACTGAATGACCCCTGTATCATTCAATGCATAAACACCAATACTTTGTATTGCTATAACAACGAATGTAGCTAAGAACATTCGTCCATCTTTAGCTAAAATCAAATCACGATATGCACCAACAACACAGAAACGGCCTCTTTGAAGCACAAACCCCAGCAATAAACCACAAATAATCCCGAACACAATCATTTGTAACATTAACCGTTTCCTCCTTAAGTAAAATATATATAGTACCAATATAATATAATCCGGATGAAATTACTAGGGTTTTGATTGTGTTTTATAGAATCTAGTAATCATGAATGTCTTTATTGACTTGAAAGGTTCCCAGGCAAATCAAAAAACCTGAGTCATTTTAATATCGACTCAGGTTTCCTGGATTGTCCCTTTTATCCATTCTCATTTACTTTTATCACACCATATTACTTCCACTAAAACTGGCTGCTTTAACTTTTTTGTATTGGTATAGCATGGCAATTCTCCATGGAACGATCATGGCAAAAGCAAGTAAGAAAAACATTCCGCTCAAGACACCGATTTCAATCGTGCTTCCCAGCATCAGTTTCGCCACCAGCCGAACCACCATGAGACCAATCAATATGAATATGAAAGCTTTAGAGCGCTGAATATAAATTTTTTCATCTCTAACTTCGAATTTTGATGTTTTAATTAATAGGATGGAAAATAACATCCCTGCAACAAGAGCCTCCAAAAATTCGTATCGAGTCACCCGGAACATAGGAAAAATAAACATCAAAGCACCCGTACTCATAAAAAGCGGCGGTAAGATGATTTTCTTTTCGTTCACTGGTTTTTTTGTTTCCTTCATCCGGAACATGAAAACACCCATAGCCATCACAATCGCTATACCTGTTGATATATATATCATCTCTTAACCATCCCTTTTAACTAAAAATAGGTAAGTACCATTAAAAATTATATATGACTTCAATTTATAAACAAAGTATATATTACCTACTTAAGATAAACAAGGTGAGGGTTTTTAATTAAGCGCCCTATTGATGCATTCAATTCCCTGCTCTCGTCAAAAAGATTGACCATAAAATCTTTCGTCCCGGCTTCTATAGCTCGACAACCATTTTTTGCTGAACCATAACAGAGCACATTATACCCTTTGCAACCGAAGTTCCTTCTCAATTTCTTTAACGGCATCCAGACGGTAATATCCATCGTCACTGGGCCAGGATTCAAATTTCGATATTATTCAAGGTCACTACTTGTCCTGATTTTGATAAAATATTTGAAAGTATCATTCTCATAAACTTTGGCATCATCAACTATTAATATTTGGGCCATGGCCTTTCATCTTCATTTCAAACAACAGTATTATAAAACCTTATTAGAAATGTAGTGATTCTATAATACGCAAAGATTTTGTGACTTTAGACACAAAATAACAAGAAAAACGAATAAAAAAATAATATACCAATAATAAGTCCTGACGAAGGGTAATGCCAATTGAATATTTTTGAAAAAATAGCTTATTATGGACTAAAACCCCGTAAAGCCACCGAATAGTCTAGACAGGACTGCAATTATTTTGGTCATCCAATCAAAAAACAAAATCACACCCATTACAATCATTAAATATCCGCCAATCTTCATGATGTATTGGCTGTACTTTTTGATCCATTTCAACTTTCCGACAAAGAAAGATAATATGAAAAACGGTATGGCAAATCCTAATATATAGGCAGTCATATAGCTCATGGCGGCGCTAGGGTTAGTTGCACCCAAAGAAACGACAGCACCTAAAAGTGGACCTGCACAAGGCGTCCATCCAGCAGCAAAGGCAAGTCCGATTAGAATGGAACCAATATATCCGCTAGGTCGGTTTTTAAATTCAAAACGACTATCTTTCATCAATGATTTCGGCTGAAAGATTCCAACAACGAATAAACCAAAAATGATAATCAGGATGGCACCAATCTGACGAATCAATTCTTTGTAATTCGAGAAAAAAGAACCTAGATAGGTCGTACTAAAACCAATCGCAATAAAAACCAGAGAAAAACCAAGCAGGAAGAATAAAGTATGCAGCATACTTCTTCTTTGGAGCATGGCGTTCTCGGATTTGATTTCACCAACGCTCATACCAGTGATATAAGATAAAAAAGCTGGATATAGCGGTAAGCAGCATGGCGAAATAAAACTCAAAAAGCCTGCCCCAAAAGCTAAAAACATATTTATATCATTCAAATGAGCTCACTCCTATGTATGTCAACCTATAAACATTGTAACAAATAAGATAAAAAAATACATTTATGGAACTGTGAATATTTCATGACAACTAAATGGCTGACATCGAAATGAGCCACGGGTTCAATTTTCATTAAGTTAACTTATTTGAATTCATTGGTCCAAGTCGATATAATTGTTATATTCATACAAATTTTACAACGAAAACATAAATAAAAGGTACCTTGAAAAAAAGTTGGGGCCAGAAAGGAAATATAATGGCTAAGAAGAATGAATTTCTCGAACAGATCGAATTAAAGAGAAATGAGCTTATCAAAATTGTTGCTAAAGATGGTTTAAACTCCCATGTTGCCGTTGAATATAGCCAGCAACTTGATCAATTATTAAATAAATATAATGAACTTTTTTATAAAACTGGTACAGGCCTTTAATCCCCTAATCTCTTACCAGTTCATCTCCCATTGATAACCACCATGTCATTATATGCTTACTTTGAACGGACTATCTCCTCTTTTTCCTTTTCGTTCCACAAATGAATACATAAGCATATCCTTAACTATCCTAAAAAACAGGCAAACGCCATCGGCACTGCCTGTTTTCTTGTTTTTTAATTTAATATCATGTACATGAATTACATAGCAATATCAACATCTGATGTCGGTGCATAGTTTATCACGACAAGAATAATAGGAGACCCAGCCAAGATGGAAGAACCGTCCGGAACATTAATCACTAAACGACTATGAATGTGTTAGGATTTCTAATTTATTGTAGGCCTCCAAGCTGAAATCACCCGGTTTTTTCAGTACCTTTCCCGATGAACGAGCCTTAAGCGTTAAAATAAAGTTTGACAAATCACTCAAAAGATATTATCTTTAATTAAAGATAAATCAATTCGAGATATTGCAGTGTTTTTTTAAACATAAGTCTCGAATTAAAAATATCTAAATTAAAAATAAATTCCAGGAGGAATCATAAATGATTGGTATCGGTTTATTAGTTATACGTGTAGTAATTGGATTATCGTTTGTTGGACACGGGGCGCAAAAACTGTTTGGATGGTTTGGCGGTCATGGCTTGAAAGGTACTGGAGGCTGGTTTGACTCAATTGGCATGAAGCCAGGAGTTACCATGGCCCTATTTGCTGGTCTATCAGAGCTTATTGGCGGAGCCTTATTTGCTTTAGGTTTCCTTACACCCTTTGCAGGTATATTGATTGCACTTACAATGCTCGTTGCGATTGTTAAAGTTCACGGCGCAAATGGCTACTGGGCAACTCAAAACGGTTATGAATATAATCTTGCCATCCTTGCAGTGGCGATTGGTGTAGCGATGAGCGGAGCTGGCCCATACTCACTTGATTCCTATCTTTTTTAAGGAAATCGCTTGGATATGCTAATGCCTATTATCGAAAAACACGGAGTGGATAAATCCACTCCGTGTTTTTTCATTTCCCCCATCGTCTCTATAAAACAACAGATCATACTTTCTCCAAACCTAATCCTCGGTACGAGTGCTTAAGCATCAAACTTCG
Source organism: Peribacillus sp. ACCC06369 (assembly GCF_030348945.1). NCBI lineage: Bacteria > Bacillati > Bacillota > Bacilli > Caryophanales > Bacillaceae > Peribacillus > Peribacillus sp. ACCC06369. The sequence goes on along the minus strand of NZ_JAUCEN010000002.1, from coordinate 1,961,155 downwards.
AACCATTTAATTTTAAACTTTATATGCTTATTAATATTGGCATTAATACTAGTTTCCTTTTTCACCTCTTATACGTAAACATTTTCTCGTATATCCCAAATATAAAATAGATGGTTTCAATTATATACGCAAACCGCCTTTGCATCATGGATGTACGGTAGGATTTATAACCGTAAATGACTATCTTTGTCAAACTTTAAGTTCATCTTACAAGCTGGGTTAATGCCATTAAATTATTGTGTTCTATCTATTTCATTCTGTTCCTCCTCTTCCGTTTAGGTATAAATTTTTCACAGGACTAGTGCCTATATAAAGTAAAATATTAAACTTTGGATAAAAACAAAAGTTCCCAATTTGAAATATCATGTCTAAAAACTAAAACTAAAAATCAGGAAAAATAGAGTACAGTAATAATGAGAATAATCATAACCTCATGTTTTTTTATCTCCGGCGTGTCCTCTCTAAATCAAAAGATCCGCTATAAGATAAATATTCCCTCAGATACAGTTAAAGTGCTCCAATTCAATCTGAGGATAATAGAAATCAATGGTACTTTAATTTAAATACGATAGATATTTAGACTCTAGTAAAAAAAAATATGAAATTACTACTAAGATAAACAATATAAATCCCCGAGTGATGACATTATTATTTACTGTTTCATAAACTTTACTTCGATTAATACTTTTTAATCCTTAAAAACAAGAAAATACAGAAATAAATAGTTTAGTTATTAAATGAAAAAGGGGGCAAAATAAATGAAGTTTTTATCTTTTGTGGCAGTATTTTTATTTTCTTTTAGTCTTGCTACACCAGGATTTGCTGGGGAAAATGGTCTAAGCGTTAGCAAGGAAAGACTCACAGTAGCAGAGTTGGATTACCTTGTAAATGAAGTCGGCAATACTCAAGAAGAATCCGAGGATTTACCTATTGAAATTTCAAGGCGATTAATTGAAGAGAAAGCTAAAGTTATAGATTCTGGATCAGAAATTATGGGTATTTATGATTCAGAAGTTAATAGCCCAGGGCAAATCAGTACTTTTGCATCTATCGCTGCAACAACTTTAAAATTAGGTGGAACTGTATATAAAGTAAAAAGTGATCGTTCAAAAGAAGATAAATTTTATATATACGGTAATTTTCAATGGTTAAAAACACCTTCATATAATTTAGTGGATAAAATGACAATTGGTTTCCCTTCAAGTTCAGGACTGTACCTGCCAACCAGTGGAGGGAAAGTAAAACAACACCAACACAGATATTCTCAAGATCAACAAGGAAATGGACGTTGGATTGATTATGCAATCAAGTATTCTCCAAGTCATTGGGAACCAAGTGCTGGTGTGGCTGGTTCATATGATTTAAAAGCTTCTACTAGTAAAACCAAGCATAAAGGGTATATTGGACAATATGTATATGTTCCCACATCCAAAAATGGTAAAATAAACATTAAAATAACTTATGGTCATAGAAGAATTGCTGGTACACCTTCTGTGTCAGTTTATCCGGCCGGTTTATCTATTACACCAACAACAGCTACAGATACAAGGTCATATGCGTTAACACTATCTTATTGATCTGTTGTTAGAATGGGGGGACCATGAGGCAAATCATTATTAATTTCATTTTCATTCTAGTAATATCAGTAATCTTATTTTTTATCTTTAGCTATGATGCATCTTTAGATAGTGATTTTATGTTGTCTCTTTTACTTATAATTACTCTCCAAATATCTTTGATATTAGCTATTCTATTAAAAAGAAGATAACATCAGAAGAGCAGCCATTAATGGTTGCTCTTCTATGTTGTTGAATAGCAGTCTTCTTAGGTTGGTCCACTACAGACTGTGACTTGGAAGAGCTGTGTGCTCCTTCCATATCCACGGCGTTCCGTAAAGGTAGCCCCCTTTACTCACAGAAATTTCCGAATGCATCTGCCGTTGAGACTTAATTACTGGTCAATGAAAATTCGTAAGTCTTTCCCCTTTTTATTTTCCGAAACAGCTTAGAAATAGAATACTCGGTTATTCATTCCTTTAAGGATTCAATCTAAAAATCACTATATAGATTCTTTACTCTTTTCAATGACCCTTCCATAAACATAAAAACCCCTTGATAAGGAACACTTTTTTATGTGTGTCCGTTATCCGGGGGGTATCGGTCAATTCGATTGGGATTTTCATTATCCAAGTACAATCATTCCATACGATTTTGCACACTATTAGCATCGTTTAATTCACTAATATATGAACGTCTACCTATTCAATGCCTGGAAACCATCCTGGGGAATGGATGATCGCTTGCCATAATGGATCTGGTATATCAAGTTGCTGCTGATTATCCTTGTTTATTTTTGTAACGATTTCTGTTTCTTTTCCTTTTTCCACTTTTTGTACCCACTCTGGATCGATTATGAGTTCACGTCCTAATGCGATTAATGGAACGCCAGATTGAAGTGCTTCGATCGCATCATCCGCTGTATAGATGGAACCAACACCGATGATAGGAACTTGATCTCCGACACGTTCTTTTATAATTTCTATCCGAGGTCGGTCAACCTCTGCTCCCCGTCTTGCTTTCGACCAGAATTCCATTAAAGAAACATGGAGATAATCCAGTTCCTTTGTCGCAAGTCCATCAATTAATGAGAGTGTATCATCCATAGTGATTCCTGGTGTTTCCGGTTCCTCCGGTGAAAAACGATATCCCACGATGAACGGATCCTTGGCATGTTCTGCAACAGCCTTTTTCACTTCATCCACAACAGCTAATGGGAAATTCAGCCGTTTTTCCAGAGATCCTCCCCACTTGTCTTCACGACGGTTTGAATGTGGCGAAAAGAATTGCTGAAGCAAGTAACCATTCGCACCGTGAATTTCGACACCATCAAATCCCGCTTCTATGGCACGTCGGGTGGTTTCACCAAAATCCAGAATGATCGATTCAATTTCCTTTTCAGATAGTGGACGCGGAACTGCTTTCCCTTCTCCCTCCGATGGAATATTGCTTGCACTGACTACATCGCCATTTGGTATTAATTCCGGTGGAACCTCGCGTCCACCATGAAAAATCTGGAGGATTGCTTTTGCACCTTTCGCTTTAATCGCTGAAGCTAAACGACTTAGGCTAGGAATCAATTCATCTTGATCACCGCCAAATTCACCATGAAAACCTTTTCCATTTGCCGTCACGTAGGTACATGCCGTTATTACCATGCCTACCCCGCTTGACCGTCGTTCATAATAAGTAATTTCGGCATCGGTTACAGTGCCGTCAGGATTCGAAGAGAAATTTGTCATAGGCGCCATCACCAGCCGATTTTTCACCTCTATCCCCTTTCCTAAATTGAACGATTCAAATAATGGTGTATATTTAGAATTCATTTAGTAATCCTCCATTTAGTTACCCACCCTTTACGGTGTTGGTTGGTATAAGTCCTTACCTTACCTTACCTTGCATTACAATACACAGCACGCATTTTAAAATCTTAATCATGCATGTTTTGCAATTAATTCCGCAATGGCTTCTTTTGGCTGGAAGCCAATTGCCTGATCTACCTTTTCTCCATCTTTGAATAGGATAAGGGCTGGAATCCCCATCACTCCATATTCGCTTGTCGTATCTGAATTTTCATCCACATTAAGTTTTACGATTTTAACCCGATCACCCATTTCAACATCAATTTCATTAAGCACTGGGGCAATCATTTTGCATGGACCGCACCACGGTGCCCAAAAATCAACCAGTACCAACCCTTCCTTGATTTCACTAGCAAAATTATCATCCGTTACATGTTCTATTGTCATGTTCATTTCCTCCTTGTATTATCCGCATATTTATGGTCTTTACTCATCATCTATTTAAATCAAGTTTAGCGATTCTATTTCCCGGAATAAGAAACTCTGATTTCCTGGCATTTATTTTCGGATGGATTTTGATGGATTCCAATTTACCGGATAACTCCATAAACCACGTTTCATCTTTAGAAAGCAACGCCAAATCAATTAAAGCCAAAAGATCATTTTCGTTACTGATTTCTAGATCCGGCAGTTTTTCAGCCCATTTACTCGGAATCCAAATCGATTTCCCCACCGCTTTTTCATTGTCACTTTCCACCACGTTCACTTTAACGATTTCTCGATCCGCGCTTACTTTTTCAATGAAACCATGGATAAGTTCCCCTTCTCTTGATCTTCCCTGTACCCAATCCTCATTTTTGAACTGATTATTTTCAGCCATAATCATTAACACCCCTTTATGTTCATTTGGTATTCAATTTATAGTTATTAACTGTAATAAAAAAATATACAGTAAGTGCAAAAGAAAAAACTAAATCAATATCACGGACATTGTTTAATTTTTTCCAAAAAAGTGCTAAGCGTTATATTTTCTAAATATTTTTCAAAATATAACTCAGCTTCATCGAATATTTGATCCATGACCACCTGGGTGTTGGAAGATATGACACATTTTTTCTCGGGATCACCTGTACACCACTTAGGCTTCAAAGTTCCATGTGATACCGTTATATAAATATTCGCCAAACTCACCTCTTCAGGATTACAGTCTAGAATATAGCCTCCGCCCACACCTTCTTTAGTCTTAACAAATCCTTTATTCCTTAAGCAGCTCATCATTTTCCGAATCCTTGCAGAGTTTGTACCAACGTTTTCTGCGATAGACTCACTGCTTGCCATATGATCTGGTAGATAAGCTAAATAGACCAAACTATGCACAGCTATTGTAAAATCACTATTCACTTTTGCATCCTCCTCAAGGGGATTACTGTAATATTAATATTTACAGTTGATAAAGTCAACATAAAAAACTCAACAGCCTACTCATCTTTGTTGATTAATTTATAAATGCAGTGAAATTCCCCCCTATCAAATAATAGAGGGCATTTGTTGGAAAATGAAAACCTTATTTTTGAGAAAGACTCAATGCCGTATTAGCCGCTTTTAAATTCACCGGTGACTGCTCACTTATATCCTGTGGATGATAATAACCTTTTGAAACTATATAATCACTTATTAACCCAGATGTTCTACAGCAGATCTCTGCTGTTCCCGAAATGCAGCCCTCAATTCAGGTGAAGCTGTTTCTGTTATGGCGAAAGCCGTATTTCTTATTCCTGATTTGGCTGAATTCAGAAAGTTCAGTAGCAATCACCTGATCTGTCATACCGCCCATACCGCCATATTTTGCAAAAGGTAGTCATTATTTTTTCCCTCTCCTTAGATTAACCAGGATTTCCTGTAATCTTTGAATGTGCTCTCTGCCGCTGCTCATGTCCTGTAAAAGAATGTTTTTCAATTCCGTATCTTGGACTAATCCCTTCATTGTAGAAGCTTTTGATAGACAAAGGCTTTTGAAATTCAATATTTCATGCAATTCTAACGTTACATGCAATCCTAACTTTTCCACTAAGTATCTCTCCTTTCATTTAAATTCACTTACTTATCTTTCGTTGTTCAAAATGTCTTATTCATTACTTTTCATTTTTTTATAAAAGGTTACAACCTTTAGAAAAACAACATGTAGCCCTCTGTATACCTGAGAGTTGAATAGGGAGAATTACCTTTGTTACATAGACTGAGGAGGTGATTGAATGGGAAATGAAAAGCTGGCCTTTCACGAGACCTTGGAAACCCATGAAATATTAAATTTTAAAACAATATGCTTAATGAAATCCAAATTAATGCAAGGAATTTGTTTTGACAATGACTTAAAAGCATAATGGAAAAAGACGTACAGCAATCTATAATAGCCATTAATGAGCTTAAGACTTTTTACGAAGGTGCCCGAACAAACTATATGCAATGAGGTTAGCATTTCCCTTTATCTTGTCCCATTTTAATAGTTTGATTGTACTTCTTATTTCTATATACCTGCTTCTTACACTAACTATAAAGCACTAACTTTAAACTACTTTAACCAATTTTATAACCTTACCAGATTTATCAGGTAACGTAACTCAGACTTTTTAGATCTATATAGCTGATTTTAATCATTATCTCAATTATTTATATTCATCAACGGACGTTGGAAAATGCTTTATTTGATAATGGAGTGTAAATATCGCTCTGTTACTTAAATATCTCCGTGTCCTAAAAGTCGTGAGAGACTATAGATATTCTATATTACCAACTCTAAAGCACTTCACAACCCTTCATGTGGACAATAATACTCGTATCTCTAACAATCTCGAAGGGTAATTCCCGTAATTCCATAGCTATAAGCCCAGCATCAGATAAAGTGGCAATTATAACCTTATTACGCGCTTCTATGAACGACTTAGTATCAAAAGCATTAATCGTGTCTCTGACTTCATCTTGGGTAAATCCTTTTGCTAAACAATGGTAATCATACTCTTTTACTCATATCTATTAATTCCAAAACAAAAACCACCTTTTCTGAATCATTCATTCAGAAAAAGTGGCTTTAGGAACAACAATGAAAGATAAACCAAAATTTTATATAAAATCGGCGGAAGGATTCAGCCTGAATGAAGCTACCATTTCGATATTATATAAAATTTTGCATCTAATCTTCCAATAACATTGATATATCAAGGTTTCATGCTATCTTATTTTGTTTGTTGTTTATTCATGGCGCTCATCATTTGATTAATTTTCTTTTGGGATGGCTTCATACCCATTTGCATCATCATCATTTTTAACATCTGTTCGTTAATTGGCGGATTTTTCTTTAAGTAATCCATCATGTATTTACGAGCGATGAAAAATCCCAGCACTACTCCAGCAATCAATGCCAGTACGCCAACTAGAATGTAAACCCACATACTATTTCCTCCTTCGTGTTGTCTAACATCAGTGTACTAGACCAAAGGTTATTATACAATACCCGCTACCCAAAAGTCCCCCATTTAGACAAATTTTCTTTCTTTTATCGGTTTTAACCAACCGTATTTTTCGTGTTCAAAATCTATGGCTAGAAAACTCGCTTCATATTTTCGAATGCACTCAAAGAAGGCCGTTTCCGCTTCATAGTCTCCTTCAGCTTTAAGCATAATGGAATCATCCTGGATGATTAAAACGGCTTTACTGGATCCGTTTGTTTTTTCTAAATAGTATTTTCCATTTTGAGACCAAAAATTCATCTTTTTTTGCAAACGTTGTTCAATAGCTACCTGCAACTGGATAATCGGGACTGTTTTGGTGACATATTCGATTTGTTTTTGCAAAATACTCTTCAGTCTGCCCCTAGCTTGAATATACTCCAAAAACAAATTGAAAAATAGCTTTTCTCTACCATAATAATGATGGGCAAATTCATCTTCGATTAAAAAAATTTCATAGGTTCTCATCAGCCAATGCCTCCTAGCATTCCTATTTTGGTTTGGTCACCAGAACAATTAACAATCAGGACCTTTCCACCATTTTCCACTCTTGATGACTTTCCCCTTTAACTGACACATTCAAACGAAATTTATTTATTCTCATTATATATTGACAAACTGAAAAGATATGTTGTTTGCTGGAGAAATTTTCTTCTTTTTTTGTCGAATGAAAGATTCCCCTTAGAATAAGAGCACTTTCAACATACAATACGAAGTTTTGATAAAAAAACTGACACCAAACTAGTTGGTGTCAGTCCCCATTACGATTATTTTAGCATTTCTTTAACTCGAGCAACTACATTTTCTACTGTGAAACCAAATTCCTGCATGATTTTACCGCCTGGTGCCGAAGCTCCAAAATGATTGATGGCCAATATTTCACCCTCATCACCTGCATAACGATCCCAGCCAAACGGTGAAGCCACTTCAATGGCCAGACGTTTTTTCACTGCCGGATTGATTACACTTTGTTTATATTCTTTAGATTGAGTTTCGAATCGATCCCATGATGGCATGCTGATTACCGAAACATCAATTCCTTCGTTCGCTAAAGCTTTCTGTGCTTCGACAGCCAAGTTCACTTCGGAACCAGTCGCAAGAAGTAATGCATCGGCTACTTCTTTCTTAGAAGCGGAGATGATGTAAGCCCCTTTTGAAACACCTTCATACGCAGTTTCGGAAGTGTCTTTTATTGTTGGCAATCCTTGACGAGTCAGTACAAGGGCAGTTGGTTTATTTGTAGACTCCATTGCCACTTTCCAGGCTGCTGCCGTTTCATTGCCATCAGCCGGACGGATTACCCCTAGGTTAGGCATTGCCCGTAATGATGCTAATTGTTCGATTGGCTCATGTGTCGGTCCGTCTTCCCCAACAGCAATGCTGTCATGGGTGAATACATACGTTACAGGAAGTCCCATCAGTGCTGCCATTCTTATAGCAGGACGCAAATAATCAGAGAATACGAAGAATGTTCCTCCGTACACTTTTAATCCACCATGAAGGGTCATACCATTTAAGGCCGCACCCATAGCGAATTCACGTACACCAAACCAAATATTACGACCACTGTAATTACCAGGTAATAGGTCTGTCTCACCTTTAATGGCAGTATTATTAGATCCGGCTAAATCTGCAGAACCACCAATGAAGCTAGGCACCCTTTTGGCAATCGCATTTAACACTTCTCCACTTGAAGCACGGGAAGCTAATGTTTTTCCTTCTTCATAAACCGGAATTTCCTGATCCCAGTCAGCAGGCAGTTCACCTTTGATTGCCAGCTCCAATTGCTCGGCTAACTCAGGATGTGCTTCTTTGTAATTTTTGAACAATTCATTCCAAGCTTCTTCTTTTTGAGCGCCTGCGTCCACAACAGATTCATTGAAGTGTGAATACACTTCTTCTGGAACATGGAAATCCGCTTCGAATGTCCATTTATATGCTTCTTTAGTCAACTTAAGCTCATCTGCACCAAGCGGAGCGCCGTGAACAGCTGATTTACCTGAACGGTTTGGTGAACCGTAACCAATAACCGTTTTGACTTCTATTAAAGTTGGGCGTGCTTCGTCGGTTTTCGCTTCTTCAAGTGCTTTGGCTATTTCCTGAAGATCGTTCCCATCCTCAACGCGGATATATTGCCATCCATAAGATTCGAACCGGTTTGCTACGCTTTCACTAAATGATTGACTTAAGTCGCCGTCAAGGGAAATATCATTAGAATCATATAAAACAACAAGCCTTCCAAGTTGTAGATGTCCAGCTAATGAAGCAGCTTCAGCAGAAACCCCTTCCATTAAATCTCCATCTCCACAAATGCTATATGTATAATGATCGACTACATTATAAGAATCACGGTTGTAGCTTTCTGCCAAGTGGCGTTCTGCCATTGCCATGCCGACTGCCATTGCGATACCTTGTCCAAGCGGTCCCGTGGTTGCATCTACACCTGCAGTATGTCCGAATTCAGGATGTCCCGGAGTTTTACTTCCCCATTGGCGAAAGCTTTTCAAATCATCGATAGATAAGCCATAGCCCGATAAATGAAGAAGACTGTATAACAGCATAGACCCATGACCAGCTGAAAGAACAAAGCGATCCCTATTAAACCAATCCGGATTTTTCGGGTTATGATTCATATATTCAGTCCATAGTTTATACGCCATCGGCGCTGCCCCCATCGGCATACCTGGATGGCCGGAATTAGCCTTTTCAATTGCATCAATCGATAACGTACGAATCGTATTGATAGAAAGTGCATCTAATTTATCTAACATATAGTAAAACATCCCTTCCTGTAATGTACCTCTTTATATTATAGTGACCAGCATAATATCACAACTAAAATCACTATTTACTAACCCAATATTACAATTTTCTACAAATTTGAGAAGTCCCCTATTTAGATTAAGCTAAATAGGGGAATACATACATGAATGCACTCTCTTTTTATTCCTAAAGGCTAAAAGAATCCACAAATGGAGTGTTCCATGAGAATAGTCCAAGCATTAATGTAAGTTTCTTTTTTCTTTAATACTCTTTATCTTTTGAGGAGTGACGTCATTACCTTCTGGATCAACGACTTTCACATGCTCCAACGTATCGGACATGGACCGTCTGAATGTCTCCAAATACTCACTTCTTAATTGGGTTTGCTCTTTCGCCTCAACTTCCGTCAAACCTTCAGCCTTGGCCTTTTTTGAAAGTTCATTAATACGGGCTAATTTTTCTTTTGATAGCATAATTTCGCTCCTTCGTAATCTGCGGATATTGTCATGGTATTAAAAAAAAAGCGAAATTACAAGTTCTATGATTGACTTTCCTCTGTATTGAGTTGATGTTCGAGAAAACGCCTGTTCACAGTGGCTTTAGATACATTGTATCCAAAGCCCCTTAAAGTGGCTGCGATTTCTGCAAATGTCAATCCATTGGCCCGGAGTTTAATAATTTCTTCAATTGGAATCTCCATACGTTCCCTTCCAGTAGAATTCCTTTGGTTATGAAGATTTTTTTGCGGACGGTATCCTTTTTCAACCGCTCTTATCATCCCGCGTTTTATTTTTAGATTATGTAGTTTCCTTTGATATTCTTCTACAATACCGACTATCTGGATGACCATGGCATCCGAATCAGATAACTCAAGTTCTCCATCGTGTGAGAGCGTATAAATTTTCACGTCTTCTTTAAGGATGACATGGAAAAGGGCTATTTTGGCATTTCCCCTCCCCAGTCTAGTTTCGTCCTGGATTAATAGAACTTCAGCTTCTTTGGTTTTAAATAGTTCAAGCATGTCAAATATGCCATCCCGATTTAACTCATAACCGCTTGCCTGTTCTTTTATTATGGAAACAACTTCCACATCCATCTTTTCCGCCAATTTAACTAATTCATCTTCCTGCCGTGCCAATGATGTTTCCTGGGATTCTTTTTCTGTGCTAACCCTACAATAGATTACTGCCTTCATAATACCCTACCTTCACTACTTACTGCTGACTGGCCAAATTCTGAACAAGTTCTTCCCCTTTAACCGGTATGACAATGACTTGACCAGGTTTAATCGTATCCGCCCTGACTCCATTATGCTCTTCTATCCAACCAATGAATTCTTTTTTTGTCAAATCAGCTTCTTCATACTCTTCGGCAATTCCCCATAGGGTGTCGCCTTCACTTACTTCTATAGAAAGGAAATCCTTTTTTTGATCATTGTCTAATGTACAAGAGAATAAAATTGAAAAGATGAATACCGATCCCGCTAATAGAATCGTAGAAATATAATTTTTGTATAATTTTTTCATAAATATCCCTCCAAAGCGAATGTTCGTTCGTATGTTACGTTCAAATTATAATACGAACGTTTGTTTCAGTCAACAACAAAATTCGAACTTATGTTTGTATAGAGTTGGGGGCCATGCTATAATGTAGCAAAGAACATTGGAGAAGAGGTGCACATATGACTAAACTATCAAAACGGCAGCAAGATATCCTTGATTTCATTAAAGAAGAGGTCCGCCAAAAAGGGTATCCACCTTCCGTACGGGAGATTGGTGAAGCAGTTGGACTTGCATCAAGTTCAACAGTACACGGACATTTATCCCGCCTGGAAAGTAAAGGCCTGATAAGACGTGACCCAACCAAGCCGAGGGCCATTGAAATACTGAATTTGGAGGAAGCGAACAATATCCCCAAAGTTAATGTCGTGAACGTTCCGTTACTTGGAAAAGTAACAGCGGGCATGCCGATAACGGCCATCGAAAACATAGAAGAATACTTTCCGCTTCCCGAAAGCATGGTTCCGCATGATGACCATGTATTCATGCTGGAAATCATGGGTGAAAGTATGATCGAAGCAGGAATTCATGATGGAGATTATGTCATCGTGAAACAACAAAGCAGCGCCAATAATGGAGATATCGTCGTGGCCATGACGGAAGATGATGAAGCCACTGTAAAACGATTCTTTAAGGAACCGGATTACATAAGGCTTCAGCCTGAGAACTCGAATATGGAACCAATTATTTTAAGAGATGTTTCGATACTTGGAAAAGTTATAGGCTTATATAGACAAATACACTAAAAGCGCTAACCGCGCTTTTTTTGTTTGTTTAATTTATGTCTCGAATTCTCTTATTATGCATATGGAAGACTAGGTTTTGATATATTTTTTTGATAGAATCGAGTTTTCTTAAGATTATTAACATCCATTCTCATTTATGCAGGATGAAAGGGAAACTAACGCCTTTCTGGATATATGTATTTTGAAAAATAGGAAACCCGCATTCAAATAAAAAAAGGGAGCGTTAAAATCCCGCTCCCTGTTAAAAGTTCATTTCACTCTTAATCTTTGGTTCACTTTAATGAGATTAAGATCGGCCAACCCTTCCACTGTTGAATCTGCACTTGTGTAGAACCATATGCTTTGGCAAGTTCAGAGACGGATTCCCCCTTTTTGACTATATGATAGACCTCTTCGTTGCTTGCGTCATATTTAGTTAAATCACTTGTTTCGATTAGATTCACCAGTTTTTCTATATATTTCGGGTCCGAGGCGTAGCCCGCATCGAATATTGCTTGAAGTGCCTTTTTGTAATCTTTTTTACTAATGACAGCTGTATACAAACTTCTATTCCATGAAGTCCCCTTTACATATAGATTGGCAAGATCTTGTAAACTTTCTGCCCATGTTGGATATCTTCTGAATTTGGACCATACTTGAACAGGCGTATCGTTGACTTATTCGATTGTTTGAATAATGACAGATTCTCCTTTATAGTCACCTTTTGTACGAATATATTTTTCCCTTGATTTGCTAATAAGCTTGTCCCATAACCACTCTCCAAACAAGCTTGTGCAATGACAACAGAAGGTAAAATTTTAAATTCCTATTGAATTTTTTGGGCATAAGGAGCAATTTCCTTAATAAACGATTCCTCGCTCATTAGAACCTCCCATTATTAGTTGGATATCTTCATTCTTATCGTATTCTAAACTATGAGAAACTTTACAGCTTGTCCAGCAAAAAAAATGTTATTAATTGTTTTCACTATTATCAATAAGGTGATAACTTACAAAGTACGGCTTCAATTTGGATTAATCATTCTCACTCTCTAGTAAAAGCCATCAAACCAATTAATATTCAATGGATTGATGGCTTTTTAATTGAAGCTGAAAATCTTCATAACCATTTGCATAAACTTTTGAATTACTATGGTATAAACCTTTTATAATTGGTAAAAATTAATTTTATAAAACTTCTAAATTAAGGTGGTGACATTATGGACTACCCAACCATCCATACAAACTTTTGGGATGCAGTGATAGCCATTCCTACCATCATGATTCTTACTCAACTTATTAAGGTCATTTTTCATATTCCACCAAAATTCATCCCTACCATCGCTTTGGGTATTGGCTTATTCATTTCCATTTTCATTAGCCACCGTCATCATTTGGTTGCAGGAATTTTCATGGGCTGGTTTTATGGCTATGCAAGCATTGGCAATTATTCTGCACTCAAAACTGGTATTTTATCTTATAGGGAATCTTATCAAAAGACGGATTAGACCCTAGATGGCACTCGTTGGATTTCATGAATCTTTTTTGTTGCAGGGGGATTTGACTTGCTAAATACCCTTCGATCAACCGCTCACTTAGTACCAATATGAAATACGGCCTGGCTGTTTCCTTTTGCTGAATCATTTCAATACATTTCACCCCAAAAAAAAACCTCTCAATTAAGAGAAGGTCTTTTCTAATCATTTTTACTATTTTTCTATATAGACCGAACGAATCAATGTACGGGTTCTTTCAGTACCATTCACATTTTTTTCCTTGACATCAATCGTTACATTATAAACACCTGATTTAGGTACTTCTGGAAGAGTACCAGAAAAATTTTCGGCGTCCATTACCTTAATGGAGCTTTTTTCACGAATTTCATTACCGTTTTCATCTATTAGATGAACCGAAAATGTTGTGCTGATTGGCCTTTTGTTATCATTCATTGGATTCTTTATTAAAAATTTTGCATCTTTTTGCTTAACTTTTCCGGCCATACTTAATGTAATGGGATTCTTTTCGTTAAAATGTGCTGTGAACAGGTATGCGTCTTTTGGCGATTTAGTCTTCAGTCGAACTCTCCAGTCACCAATTTCTAGGTTATTTCTAATAAATGTTTGGATGGTGGCACCATTAAAAAAGGAAGTTTCATTTTTTGCAGAATGAACTTTTAAGGAAGGTGCATACTTTTTATTGGAAGGAGAAATTAATTCGACCTCGACATCATTTGAAGCTGTATATATGGTTATATTACCTGGGGCTGCTTCATTTACATGGAAACTTTTTTCGTTCCAGACATTTTGTTGCAGGACATCTCCCAGGACGGTTTGAGAGAGTGCGGTTGTGATGACATCATCTTCAACCCGTTCTTTATAATTGACATTTAAACCAGGAATCCCAGCAGTAGAATTGCTTCTTAAATAGGGTTCAATTCTTGAAAATACTGCTGAACCTACTCGAATATTGTCGTGATCATAGTTGGGATCCGTAAATAAATGTGATGCGTAGGGTATTTTTGTACTCCAAACATTCACTAGACCATCATTTTCTCCATATGAAGATAAATATTGTCCACCCATTGATAAAGCTGAAAGAACCGGCCCCCTATTCATACCGGCCACGGTGAAATACATATTTTTACGGGAGTTAACATGGTTATCCGTGACAGATCGAAATTCCGCCATTTTACCAACTTGTAAAGAATAAGTTCCTTCATCTTTCTGACCCAATAGGGAACCAAGCCAGCCCGCATACCAGCTATAAGCCAAATCAGCTAGGTTAGAACCGTGATGAGGGGACGCTAAAGTGATGACCCTTCCGACATATTGGTGCGCTCCATAGTGTACTAGAGCCGCTTGGGTGTCTGGCCCCCCTTTACTGTGGGCTATTATATTTACTTTTTCGCCGCCGAAATGGTTACTGATTTCTGCAAGCATTTGAGCTAACAGCCTTCCATTAGCATATTGGCTCGCTGATCCATTTCCAGCTGAATCATAAAGCTGAACAAAAACCGTTTGGTAACCGGCTTCATATGCTTTGGTATACATATCATTGACACCATGATAGTCTGTTTCACCGTACCAGCTGGTTGAACTGCCATTTTTCCCTTGGACAAAAACGATCGGAGGTCTATTTGTGTCAAGATTGGGAGGGATACTTCCCAAAAACCAATCCCCTGGGTTGAAAGTTTCGGATGGCGGCTTCAATTTTCCTGCTGAGGAAATGTTAGGCTTAGCCATTATTAATATGGTAAGAATGAGGACAAGAAAAACGACATAATTGATTACTTTCTTTTTCAATTGCTATCTCCCCCTATATCCTATGGATTTTTTCGAATTCGCCTATTATCAATGCCCTCCTTTACAGGTCTTCTATAGCATTCATTAGTTTATATTTGTACTATCGCATGCCATTACCTGCTGAATTCATAAAAGATGGGAGAAAAAAACTAGAAGAAAATTCATTAACATAGAGATAAAGTATGAAGATTTCCTTGAACTCATCTAATATACAGGCTTTTTCATTTATGAAGCTGTTCATGGAGTACGCCTTGTGAAAATTCTATTTAGGTTGATGCCTACGTGAATTTACCTGGCTCCCAAACATTAAAACCGCGTGAGAGGATCGTGTAGTTTCTGGTGGGTTAGATTTCCACGCGACCCCGCCATCCTTTTTAAGAGAATTTCATTTATAATTTACCATTTAAAAATTGGGCTTCCCCTAGTCCAAAACTCCAATCAGCATCCCCATTGGTAACAATTGAAACCATAATATCATTTGGTTCTATTCCACAATTTTCTCCCAACTCTTGAACCAAAACTTTATAAAAATATTGCTTCTGATCTTCCCTTCTTTGTTTACTAGTTACACTTATTACTACTAAGTTCTTACTTCTCTTAAAACCTAACCCGGTATCTTCTATTATTAATTCATGAGCTGGATGCTGATGAACTATTTGATATCGATCTTTTTCGGGTACATCGAAAGCTTTAACAACTGCCCGGTGAGCAGCATCCAATAGCTTTCTTAAAGAATTCTTATCTCGCCCTTCGATTAAATCAAATCTGATTAGTGGCATTATAAATACCCTCCATAGTTAATATTTGATTTCGTTACCCTGGCGCTAGCATAAATAGGATTACTTTAGAGTTAGAACTTTTCATCTACTCTATACGTTACTTTTTAACCCTAAGTAAGGCATTTTTTACAACTAGATTTCCCCTCGATAAATCGAACAGTACTGGATTTTGCATTACTATTTAATGTGTTGACCCCGTGTATCCTTTTAAAGGAACCCTCTTATTACATCTTTTGGCCCCATTGCAAAGTCAATTTCAGCATCTGTTGCCACTTGGCCATTAACAAGGTGAAACATTCCTGTTAATTTTCCTTTATTAGAATTATGGTTCTATACTATAGTAATTGTTTTTGCACCTGCCCCTCTGTATAGGTAGTTGCTTTTAAGTCTATATAGAGAGAGCGAAAACGCCCAGGCGAAGAACCCATTGCGGTAGTAAAAACACGAGTAAAATAGTGAATATTTTTAAAGCCGGTTTCTTCCGAAATATCTTTAATGGATAAATCTGTTGTTTTGAGTAAGGTCGCAGCTCTCTGTATTCTCTCATTTTGAACAAACTCCGGTAAAGTTAATTATTTTAAAATTCAGAAATTTAATGATATACAATTGGTTTACACTTGTTCACCTTATAAGGATAGAATATGCTAAACAATGAGAAAATCTGGGCTTTTAAAATAGCTAATAACCTTATAATAATTCAGTTAAAGAACTTTTAAAAGTCCTCTACTCAAAATGTAATATTCCCTTGGGTGGCAAGCCATATATGGATCTAGTTCAATTTTCTATTTTACTTTTATATAAAGTTATTACAGGACAATACATTTTAACCAATGTTATTTTATGAAGACTCCTTTTAATACTTTGACATTTTGTTTTCAAATAAATATTCCACTCGGCATCTTCACCATTAGTTCCTATGAAAGTTGTCACTTATTGATTGCTCATTACATGTAAACGCTTTATATTAGCTGGAAGTTTAACTAATAGTTACTTACTACATTTGTAATTATAAGATATTATGTAGGAATCGTATTTCCATTTTGAAGATACCTTTTTATACTTTAAAGACATATTATCAAACAAACCAATGATCGATAGAGAATGAATGAAACATACATAAAAGTAAAAAGCAATCCGATTACTTAGATTTAAAATCAGAAAATGACTTAATAGTCTGTGGTGAATAACGTGGCAATTATAATTGAAGTGATGCTGGCTCAAGGGCAAGCCCAAATAAGGTGGAGAAATGTGATAACCTTTGGCTCATCCCTTGTTTCAAGCCCGGAACGCACCATCCGCCACTGCATCAGAAGGCAGATGATGATCAGCCAGTCATACCATGGCAGGAAGGGAAGTGGCATGATTTTTGTAAAAGCCAAAGAGGCAAAAATAACTACAGGAAACAAACATGATAGGGCCTGCTCCCAACCAAAATGAACGAGTGGTTTTAGTGATCTCAGGATTTGTGCCTCCATTGTTGAATGGTTAAATTCATAAGTAACTCTTATCCAGAGGGAGGACATTTCAAAATTTTTGGAGTGCCTTTGTTTAGCGGATTCATGTAAGGAGTATAGTCAGTTATCTTTGCCAGACATGGAGGAGGTTAAAGGTTGAACTGGTTAAGTGGCCACCGTTTTTTCTAGTAGTACCTCTGCAGCTGCGTTTGAATTTCTTCACCCACATTATTGGATTGACGTTCATTGGTGTTTATCTGGACTTGATATTATCGTTTTTTGGCAATCATGGGGCACATACGAGGTTGATGGAACTCGTTACCGTATGCCACTCGCACTTTATTTTGCTCATCGGATTTTTTTTATCGATAGCCGAAAATATCGCAACATTCTTTGGAGCGTGGGAATATCCAAACCAATCCAATGCATGGAGTATCGGTCATCTAGGAAAGGTGAGTGCATGCTTCTTATTAGTGATTGTTAGCTTTCTTATAGTAGCGACATTAAAGCAGGTTAAGGGAAAAATCCCAATAGGATAATTGGGCTCCAGAACAAATTATGAAGGAAATACTTAACAGCGATTGTTATATAAATACAAAAAATAGAACAAGCCCTTCTCCTGCATGGGATAGAGGGCTTGACTTTTTTTATGAACATCCTTATAAAATTCCCCTTCGAATGTGCCACTGTCCAATTGCCCCTAATCATGATTCTTCATCAATAAAATTTCCCCATTACAATTGGGTCCCCCATCGAAATTGCATTTCCATCAAAATCACCACCATCATGTTCCGATTGGGAGTTTACATGCAAGCGACTTTTTTTTGTTAAAAACTCCTTTAAGCCCCCTCCTCCCACATACCCGTAATTAACCCTGAGAACGGGAAAATTAATTTCATTTAAAAGCTCGTCCATTCGATTGAACAATTTGAATACACCGTCGTGAACGATAATATCATCAATGAACTCTCCACGAATTTCCTTTCAAATCGCAAAGGTGCTAACGGTAGCTCCTACTGCAACTTCAGAGGACCTAATTTCCCTTTCCACTTTTTTCACCCTCTTTCCATCCTCACTTAAATCATCATAATCATGAATTTTGTCCCTTGGCAGATCAGTGCTATTGATTAAATTTTTCAACCCAGGAATGGTCACACTAGTAACGGAAGCTGATAACCTTTAAATCTTCAACTACATTTGAAGTGTAGGTCAGGGTCAAAAAAAATGATATCGTCGATCGAGAATCCTACACATTCAGCGAACATATACGCCTTATCAATTCGCAAAGGAATCTTATATTGTTCATAATCAATGTAGGTTCTCTTGGCCATCTTTAGCACTTTAGCCATTTCGTCTTGAGTTAATCCTTTATACTTCCTCGCTTGTTTAAGTGTGAACTTAACGTTTGTCATATCTTGTCACCACCTGTCTAAAAAAATGATATCACACTTGAAGTATAGTTTTCAACAAATTTTTGTAAAATTCACGCACTTCAAGTTTACTCACTTTCACTCATAGTGTATATTCAAGTTAGAGGTGAAGAAATATGCACATTGGTGAACGTATTAAAATGTTAAGAAAAGAAAGAAAAATGACACAAGAAGATTTGGCAAATATATTAAAAGTGGCCCCAACGGCAGTATCAGCTTGGGAATCCGGACGGAATAAACCTTTAATGGATAAATTGAGCATGATGTCCTCATGCTTTGAAATCCCGCTGTCCCACCTTATTGAAGGAGCACCAATCGTTAGAAACAATCCTACAATGGAATTTTTAAATGAAAAGAATGTAAGATTAATTGGTGTCTACGGAAATATCCCTGCTGGAGAGCCTAATTTCACCAACGAATATATAGAAGCGTATATGCCGACATTAAATTCCATGCTAAAATCGAATGAAGAGTATTTTTTCCTTAGAGTGAAAGGCAACAGCATGAACAAAGAATTCAGTGACGGATCATTGATCCTTGTTGAAAAAACAACCTACGTCGAAAGCGGAAAAATTGGTGTGGTTATGGTAAATGGTCACGATGCCACAGTCAAAAAAGTGAATATTAATGAAGAAAATATCACACTCATGCCCTGCAGCACGGATCCTTTTTATGAAGAAAAAACCTATAACATCAAAAATGATAGAGTCCGAATTTTAGGAAAAGTGGTTCAAGCCATTAAAATATACGATTAATATCCATCACTAGGGTTTCAATTGCGGCAATGAATAAATTAATGACAAGCAATAATACATTAATTAGATTCAATTCGTTCAGTTCAGGCCTGTATTCCCTGATACATATTAGGTACAAATCATTTTGGTTTGTGCTTTTTAGTATTGTTTTTTGATGATTTGCCTTATCCAAAAGATATAAATTTGTGTCAACCTATTAATAAAGCATACCTTACATTAGTAAAGGAGTGAAATGATTCATGCAATATGATCGTTATGAAACCAGGATACCGTCTCCTGGACATTATTCCTATATAGCAACTTTCCGAAAACGATGAAAAGTTCATCACCAACTTATACAATTCCTACAGAACCAGTTTTCTTTGACCATTTACTGATGAATTTAGGAAAAACAATAACTGCCGTACCAATAAATGAATCCTTTAAGGGAAAACTAACGGGAGTCGCTAATCACCAGCAACTGTCAATCGGCGATTTAAAACATCATATCGGTTTTTTATTTCATTGAGTGAACGGGTTGGCAAATATATGCGTCCGAGGACGCTTTTTTTAGTCTCCTTGCTTTCGAATTGCAGACTATTCCATTTCATCAATCCAACCAAGGTTTTCCTTTAGTTATTACAGTAAATATTTCATTAAGTAATATCTGTATTTGACAATCACATTTTCAATCTTTTATTCTTCGGTTCACAACCTCATATAAGAATCGTATAATGGGATGATAAGCATTCGCCTCTGTAGCTCTAGAAGGGAAGAGCGCCGGAAAACATTGTAGCCACCGGGTCGTAAGGCAAGGGTTTCAGAAGCACCGAAAAGCAAATAAGCTGAGGAAGGTGGAATTCCTGCCGGTGAAAATCCGTAGGGAAGCGTGTTCTCTCCCTAGCCTATGCTTACGAAAGGAGTGCGGGTTCGAATCCAGAGGCTTGATTCCATGATAAACTGCAATTAATATAGACTGCCAGGCCAGGCTTGATGAATAAGAATGGATTTAGTTATATTCAAGGCATTACATATAATGAGGTGGAATCCATGGTTAATAGATAAGACATTCGTTAAGGATGTTTTTTCTTCTAAAAATAATAAGAATCTTTGTTTATCAGTTTTAAGAATTGGTTTTTAATAGACTTTGTAAAAGATCAACTTTAGGTAATAATATTTTAGTCATAAAATACCATTTCTCTCTTTTTTAACAAAGATTTTCTCTATTATCGAAAGAATGGACAAGATTATTTCTTAACTTGAATATTCCAGAACCAGAAAAAGCCCCTCTCTTTTAGAGAAGGGCTTCCCTGCGTGGTGTGCTTACTGGAAATTATAAATAATTTAACCAGTCAATTATTAATTATTCATTTCACCCGCAATTTCTGGTTTACTGTAATGGTGAACTGACTGTCAAGACCGTTCCAATCTTTAATTTGCTGAACAGTACTGCCATAGGTCATACTTAAGGAATATACGGTGTCCCCACTATCGACATTGTGGTATACAGCAGTACTTTTCTTTGTAAGTTTGAAGCATTTAACTAAACCGTTTACATGTCCGCGAGCCAGTGATTCGATAAAGAATGACGTTTTCAACTTGGCTGCGTCATTGACATTATCAATAAATCCATTTTCAGTCAGGAGTGCAGGCATATCCGTTTCACGGAGTACATGTAGATCTCCTGTTTTTTGTCCTCTGTCTTGGATGTTGATAAGCTTCATGACCTCTGAATGAATATAATCTTGATACGTTTTCGTTACCTGATTAGTTGACGTATAAATGTAATCCTCATACCCAGTGCCGCCGCCAGCATTAATGTGGATGGAGAGGTAGAAGTCAGCTCCCCAAGCGTTCGCTTGATTCGTCCGATCGTTTAAAGAGACGGACGTATCTTGGGTCCTGCTCATTTTTACAAAAACGTTATTATATTCTATTAATAAGATGTCTTTTATTCGAGTTGCAATGGATAAAGTTAAATCCTTTTCTTTCAATCCATTCCCCACCGAGCCTGGATCCGTACCACCGTGGCCGGGATCAATAAACACTTTTACCATTTCGATCACCTCTATTAATCTTATGTTACGTATAAACAAATGCTTGTACACATAACCATCGGATTAAAGAAATTTTATAATAATAGAGATTCTTCTTCGTTTTCCGTACAAGTTGTCTCTATTAACAAGAAATGATGCCCTCCTTCTCCCTTTCGTCCAAAAAAAATACACCACTGCTGGTGTATTATTACAACCCCATGGGCGAGAATCTTTCGACTTCTTGAAAAAGATTCATTCCATTATTTCACTTTGGTAAATTCAAACAGGAGTAATTGCCATCAAACTATCAACAAGGTGATGGAAGGAGATAGAGGGCTTAAGGATTATATTTTGAATTGAATTGGATTAGCGACAATTAAAATTTGTTTAAAGCTAAACTATAATAAATATTTAAAAATAGGACCTAGAGGAGTTCCAATACTTTTTGAATTTTATCAACGTATAGAAAGAACATAGCCTAAACATAATTCAACCTTTATCTTTAACATAGCATGTAAACAACAATACTCTAAATAAAAGTCTTTGCATTTATTGGCTATGGTTTGTTATTTTTTCTGCACAATCTTTTATTGAGTCAATCACTACAGTTGGTTCGGTTAATTGTGGAAAATGTCCACTTTTTTCAGCGACAATGTGTTTGCTGTTTCTTGACAATGAAAGTAATTCCAATTGATTCTCAAGTCGTTTTTTTCGAACTTCCTCTGGCATCATTCGATTTTCTTGTCCACCTGTAATGACAAATACAGGTATATCGGGAAATTCATTAATTTGATGGATTTGATTTATAGTTTTTTTTACAAAATTAACTTCGTTGAATTTTTTATGTGAAGATAAGGAATCAAACATCTTGAAGATCTTATTAATGATTCTTACTGCCTTGCCTTGATATTCATTAAGACTTATATCTTTCGGGTGGCTGGATTCCAAAAAAACAATTCCTTCTACTTCATTTGGATAAAGTCTGGCATATAAATTAGCATATAAGCCGCCTAGCGAATGTCCAACCAATAAGAAAGGAGGTTTAAAGCCCACTATTGTTAGTGCTTCACGTAAAGTGTTAACAATATTTATCCCGTCTTGGTTTTCCTTCGGTTTATCGCTGCCAGCAACCCCCAAACGATTATAGGAAAATACTGATGATGATTCCGAAATTGCCGGTAGGATTTTCATCCAACCCTCCATCGGTCCCGAACCACCGTTAATCAAAACTATATTGGGTTTTCCGCTTCCACTAATATTATATTGTAACGTCCCTTGCAGTGTTTCCACTTTATATTTCTCTATTTTCAATGTATGACACCTCACTTTGTTTTACATTACGTTACGTGTGTAACAAGCGATTGGTTTCATTTATTGAAGTTCTAGCCAAATGCTAATGGGATTCACTTTTACGAAAGTAATAGGAAAACTGGACATTTGTAGCATTCAATTGGTTTTCAATTTATATTTTTTATAAATCAACCTTACCTTTAACATTGCCAAAAAGAAAAAAGTGCGAATGATACCCATATAAAATGTGAACTTAAACCCTTAAAAGGAGTGGGCCTATGAATAATGAATGTAGTAAGTTTGAAGAATTGGTTCAAAAGTTGGATCCAGGAAATAAGCTCATTCGCACATGGGAATTAAAAGGCGGGATTTCTGCACAGGTGACAGGACTTGAATTGTTACAATCTACAGGGCAAATCATAAAAATGATCATTCGTCAGCATGGTGATAATGACTTGAAACGGAATCCAAATATTGCGGCAGATGAACACAAGCTCTTAGGAATATTGAAATCTGCAGGTTTGCCTGTACCGACTCCCTATTACTTCGAATCCTGCGGGTTTTTTTCCAAACCATGTATACTTATCGAGTTTATTGAGGGCAAGCCAGAGTTCACCCCCTCAAATCTTAATGATCATATCTTACAAATTGCAAGCAATCTAGCAAAGATCCATCGTGTTGATTGTGCAAATCTATCTTTATCATTCCTGCCCAAACTAGAAAATTCATATGTAGAAATGTTAAATAAAGAAAGGGTAATCAAGGACGAAGGATTAAATCTGAGCTTAATTAGAGATGTGTTAAAATCATTCATGCCATTATCCTCAATGAATAAGGAAGTGATCCTTCATGGTGATTATTGGCCTGGAAATATATTATGGAAGGAGGATAAATTAGTTTCCATTATTGATTGGGAAGACTCAGGCTTAGGGGACCCTTTGGCTGACCTTGCCAATAGCCAACTCGAAATTTCATTTCATTATGGAATGGAAGCAATGAATGACTTCTCCAATCAATATAAATCCATGATGCCTGAAGTGAATTTTACAAACTTACCCTTCTGGCAATTATTTGCTGCATTACGGTTATCTTCATTTCCTGAATGGGGCTTGGAAAAAAGCAAGGAAAATATCTGGCGGGAAAGACACAAGTCATTTGTTCATCAAGCGATTACCCAGATTGGAAAAAATTAATAACCGTTTAATAAGTGAGATATTATTCCTTAGATAAATTCTCTTTCCCCAACTACGGGAAAGTTTATGACAGGTTCATGATGCAGCCATTATTTTTGATAAAGGCATTTATACTAGTCCCTTTATCATTTATTTTCATAAACTAACAATGAGTTTCAAAAAAATATAGGAGGTGTTGAAATGTATAATAAGCCCTGGAGACATCCGAAAGGCAGTCAATGTCCACCACAATATTGCCCACCTCAAACAATGCCTACTCAGTATAATCCGCCACAAACCTCTCCAACAAAGCAATATGTTAAAACAAATGTCATTAACACTGTGATTCCAGTTTTTCATCCGACACATACAACTACCGTGAATAAGCACTTCATCACGTATAAGCATAATTTTCCGCATACCCGAAGTGTCGTGGCAGAGTGTTATACCCAAAGCCAAAGATTTATTTGTGGAGTTCCTCAACCCCCCTGTTTTTCAAGGAGAATGTTAAGATATTAATTAAAAAACCCCGATTCGGGGTTTTGTTTCCTTCCTCCAAACCTTTAAAAAACGGGAAATTCAAAGTGGTTATAACTGTCTAAATGCAAACTCCCTATAACTTTTAAAGTGTTGCTTCTTATAAAACTCTTTTGCATCATTGTTTCCAAACCAATAATCCAGTTCAATTAAATCTATATCATTCTTTTTCGCAATTTCATATACCTCATTCATTAGTTGCTTACCATAACCTTTTTGGGTTTGACTTTCAACGATACTAAGCTGATGCACATATACAGATTTATACCCATATTTAAAAGCATTTTCTGGATAGCTTTTTATTTCAATCCAAGCGTAACCAATCGGTTCCTCATGTTCTTTTAATAGAAGAAAAACAAATCTGTCATTTTTAATCAAATTTTTAAAAGTTTCTTCCATTGCGCTATACTTATATTCCTTAAAATACTTAGGATATAGTTTCGCATGCAGGCTGTGAACAGTTTGATTTAATTTTGCAATTACTACATGATCCCAGGTTTGACTAACATACATAATAATTATCCCCCTTTAAAGTATGTACGGATACAGCTATTAACGGCAAGTGGCACATGGACAGTGGATAGCATTAAATATATGAATATACTTTCTGTGGAGTTAGTTTGCGAAGCCAAAAATGCAGTTATACCGATACCGACTCTGGATACTACAAACTCCCTCCACCCCAAGTTGCTAAGTTAATAAAAATATGGAGGCTTCTGATGAAACTCCCACAGTTTTTTCCGAAAGCTCACTTATCTGCTGCTTGGTTATTAAGAAAGTCCAAGCCATACCACGTTCAAATGAAATACTAACGTTTATCATAATCATTAATTAATTTTTTACCACTTTACTATTCCGAAGATTCATAGAAAAAAGATTCCGCTGCCCCGAATAAGGGACAAGTCCGTCAAAATTCAATCCAGCCGTGACTTAGTGTTATAATTAGTAGTAATCAGAAGAATAAACAACATTTTGAAAGACTTTAGTGCCTTTCATTAAAGAGGGCTTACCGGAAATTTTAAGTCGAAGAAACAAAATTTCTTTAATAACTTGATGAAGTCTCACATTATGTTGCTGTTTAGGAATGTCAGATAGGATTCTAATGTAATTCCCTTTTAATTTTAAAAGGGATCCTATTATAATGGGCTTTTACTACCCTTGGCAAACCGTATGACATAGGAGGAATAATATTGAACAATATGAAAGAAAAAAGCCAACTTGAGCGAGAGCGTTTAAATGCTTTACAGCGGTATCAAATACTTGATACACCGCCAGATGGCGCTTTTGACAGGGTTACAGCCCTTGCATCGCAACTACTCAATGTCCCTATCGCAATAACAAGCCTCGTCGACACGGATCGGATTTGGTTCAAGTCCCATCATGGTTTGGATGTGGAGGAAATAGATAGGGAGCCAGGGCTTTGTGCTTCGGCCATTCTTAATAATGTTCCTTATATTCTTAATGATGCTAGTTTAGACCCCCGATCATTAGCGAATCCTTTGGTTGCAGGTGAAAACGGATTTCGTTTTTATGCAGGCATCCCATTGAATACCCATGATAACCATAACCTTGGCGTGTTGTGTGTCATTGATTATAAACCGCGTACAATTACAGAAGAAGAGTTGGATATGCTCAGGTCTCTTGCACAAATCGTCATGGATGAAATGGAATTGCGTCTGGCTTCACTTCACATAAATAAACTCAGTAAGGATAAATCTGACTTATTGGCGGTCTTAAGTCATGAAATCAGAAACCCCTTGAACGGGATTATGGGAATGGCAGAACTGTTACATTCAACTGAATTGACTGAAGAACAAAAAGAATATACAGAAATCATTGAAACGAGCGGAAAATCACTGCTTACGGTGCTCAGTCATATATTGGATTATTCGAAAATCGATGAAGGTAAAATGGAAATGAACATTCAACCATTTGATATCCGTTCCTGTGTGGAACAGGTCATCCAACTATTCACAGCGGAAACCGCTAAAAAGGAAATCCGACTACTAGGGGAAATCGATTCTAATATTCCTATGGTATTATTGGGCGATGATCATAAGATTCGTCAAATCCTCGTTAATCTAGTAGGAAATGCCATTAAATTTACGAATAACGGGGAAATTAACATTGCCGCCGCTTTGATTCCCGATGAAAAAAACCTTGATTTCATTCGTCTATCCTTCACTGTGAGGGATACAGGAATCGGTATCCCAACTGACAAAATCAATGGATTGTTCCATTCTTTCAATCATATGCATCCCCAAGGATATGAAGAAATGAACAGAGGAACCGGATTGGGGCTTTCCATTTGCAAACGTTTGACGGAATTGATGGACGGACGCATTTGGCTTTCTGGGACAAGCGAAAAAGGTTCTATCTTTACCTTCGAAATAAAGTTGCCGGCATTAAGCCAGGAATGAAAACCTATAGTAAACTATTACTTCAATCGATATGAATACAATGGGCCCAGACTTTTATAAGTTTTCTACTGGGTCTCTTTTCTTTGTTCTTTTTTTATGGTGGATGATGCTATTGACCTTTCCCCATCATAACTTTCTATTAATTGCTGCTTTGTTAATCGATTTAACCTTTTATTCGTTTCCTTTATACTTTAATCCTTTAGTTTGTTCTCACTGGTGAAATAAGATGACGATATGAAGAATTACCGCTTGGCTCGATTAAGACAGGTCTCATTGGACCACCAAAACTTAGTCTGACCTCTTTTTCTTTTATCGCTTTTAAGGCATCCATTAAAAAACTTCCATCTAGTGATATACTTAGCCCCTCCTCTCCTGTGATTGCCATGATGCTTTGCGTTTCTTCTATTTCCCCTAGTTCTGATGTGGTAGAAGAAATTCTTAACTTAGTATTATCCAGGATTTCCAGATGTACATTGTTATTCCTCGATTCACTTGCAAAAAGGCAGGCTCTATCAATACCTTTCAACAGTAGATTTGTATCCAAGGTGATGATCGTTTTTAAATCTTTTGGCAGCAACCCTGATACATTAGGGTAATTACCTTCAATCAGCCTAGAAAAAAGTGAGAAGTTGTTTGATTTAAACACCATATGGCTTCTCGAGATGAAAATATGTATAACACCCGATTGATTATTAATTAAATTGGTTAACTCATTAAGGCTTTTACTTGGAATGATGAACGAACCATTCACCTTCGATTCTAACGCAAGTTCTCTTACCGCTAAACGATGAGTATTTGTTGCAACACAAGAAAGTATGTTATCCCTGAATGTCATATTGACGCCTGTCAGAACGGGTCTGGCCTCAGTTTTAGAAACGGCAAACGCAGTCTGCTTAATGATTTCCAGTAATTCAACACTTGGGATTTTAAAATGACCATCTTCATCAACTTGAGGAAGGTTTGGGTATTCCTCAGAATGGAATCCATTTAGATTCGTTACAATTTCATTTGATATAATGGTAACTGATTGATTTTCGTTCAGCTTTACATGGATATCATCAGGTGATTTTTTAACGATCTCACTTAAATATTTTGCCGATAATACGACAGTACCCTTTTGGTAAACCTCCAATACCCTTACTCCATCAATCGTTAAAGGAATGTTTTTTTCAATGACAATATCGGAATCACTGCCAATAAGGATTAAGCTATCGTCATTAGCCACTATCATTATTCCTGATAAAATGGGTATTGGTGTTTTTATGGAAACTGCATGACTGACTTCAGAAATCGCTTTAATGAAACACTCTTTTTTTATTAAAAATTCCATGAAAGAAGTTCACCCCATCATAATCGTTTAATGAACTTAATTCGACAAAATCCCTAAAAATCCCTGTTTGACCTTATTATTAAGCAAGTCTTGCAAAAGAAAACTCCCCAGCAACATTTCTATAATAGGAAAGGCAAGCATGCAATGCATATCTCATAACGATACTCTTAATCTTTCTATACAAATTTCCATACTTTTACTGGAAGATGTTGAATTTCAAGAGTACTAGATGCACTTGACAAGTAACCTGCAGGTATCGTTAAATATAAAAAAGACCGTCTGGACGGTTTTGTGTTTCAATGTTACTCATGGATTCAATTGACTAAAAGGAATTTGTTCTTTTATCGTAAGATCGGCTGCGAAACAAGTTTTAATAGCTGAAGTGGCTAATTATATTCTTTTTCAACTAGGATAGGATATATTTTTTAACGATAGAAAATATTAGACTCGCAATAAGGTTTTAGTTTAATATGGGGACTTTAGATGATAAGATGCTTGGGAATATGATTGGAAAGAGTAATGAATATACAGGAGGAGATTATCTTGAATCCTTATGCATTTTTGGCAATAGCCATCATAAGTGAAGTTTTTGGTAGTTCGATGTTAAAAGTATCAAACGGATTTAAAAAGTTATACCCTTCCATTGGTGTGGTAATGGGAATGGGGGTGGCTTTTTATTGCCTGTCTTTATCTCTTATTTCCATTCCGCTTGGAACGGCTTATGCTATTTGGTCGGGAATAGGGACTGCTTTAACTGCTTTAGTGGGAGTTATCGTTTATAAAGAGAGCTTTCACCTGAAAAAATTTTTAGGTCTAGCCCTAATCATTGGAGGAGTGGTTGTTTTGAAACTCTCCAGTGGCGGATCTCATTAACATTTTAATAATCGGAGGTAATAATATGAAAGGGTACATAGCTTTAGGAGTATCTATCATAAGTGAATTATTTGGTACGACCATGCTTAAGTTATCTGAAGGATTCACACATTTATTCGCGTCATTTGGGGTTATTATAGGATTTGGAATAGCATTTTACAGCTTATCTTTATGTCTTAAAACAATTCCGTTAAGCTTGGCATATGCCATTTGGGCAGGAATAGGGACTGCTTTAACAGCATTAATTGGCGTATTATTATGGAATGAGCCATTTAGTATCATTACGTTGGGTGGCTTGGTATTGATCATTGGTGGAGTGGTTTTGCTAAATGCTTCACACACACCGAAACAAGCAGGAGAAACGTCAAACTAATGGTTTGACGATCCTCTTTCCCCGCTCGTTGAACAAGAAAAAGAGCCGATGTCGTCTTTACTCCTTAGATTTTTACCTTACACCTTGAACCGCATTAGAAAAGGCCGCCATGGCGACCTTCTCTTTTTGAATATTGAATTTAATTCTTTGACCTTTTTTTTGATAACCTAATTGGTTATCACATGTCTTCCTTAGCCTTTTCCTCTTATAGCTCAGGCTTTCACCAAGTCCTTCGTGCAAAGTCCGTGAACTTGAATTTATCAGGTCTATGCCTTGATTCGCTATATTGAAACAAGCTTCCATCGATTAAATGGACGGTACTTTTCACAACTGCCACCATATCGTAGTCTTCTATGTCCAATAATTGTTTATCTTCTTCACTGCATGGCTCCACGGTAATTTCCTTATTGGAAAAACCAATCTGGAGCCCGAGTTCCTTTTCGATATAACCATAAATCGAATCCTCACAAATTTCCTTTGTCAGGTTAGTTACGAACTCACTATTGAAATAGTCTTTATCCAAAATGATTTTCTTCCCATTAATTTGCCGAACCCGGAACACTTTCCATACTTCCTCACCTTCAGTTAAGTCAAGAAGCTTGATCAGGCTTGAGTCGGGAGTCTCAAGCTCCATGGTATGGATGATCGTTTTGGAATGCAGATTCAACTTTTCCACCATTTCTTTATAGGAAATCAAGCCTGCTACAGGAAAATTAAATTTACTGAAATCCAACACAAAGGAACCCTTGCCTTTGATTTTATGGATATACCCATTTTGTTCGAGCAAATGTAAGGACTTTCTCACAGTATCCCTGGATATCTCGTACTCTTCCATGAAGCTGCTTTCGGAAGGAAGCTTTGAATTTGTCGGAAAGGTTCCTTCTTCGATTTTTGAAACAATATCACCATAAAGCGATAGGTATTTGCTGTTCATTTCATCACCACAATATATTTTTGTTAGTCCCCTACTCTTCCTTTTTCAACAAATAGACAACCGATTCATAGGGACGAAGGATAATATCATCTGCAAGGTCTTTCGAATCGATATAATTTGAAAGTAGGAGCTCTGACTTGAATCCGGATAGGTCAGCATCTTTTGGAATTTCGAAGGACGATTCTTTTGCATAAAAGTTATTGATGACCAAAAGTTTCTCATCTTCATAACTGCGTATATAGGAGAACAATTGATCATGATCTCCTAGAATTTCCTGATAGTCCCCATATGCAATGATATCATGTTTCTTCCTTAAGAATATAAGTTTTTGGTAATGATGAAAAATGGAGTCCTTATCCTTCAGTGCTTGTTCAGCGTTGATGATCCTAGCATTATCAGGCACTGTAATC
This sequence comes from Peribacillus sp. ACCC06369, assembly GCF_030348945.1. Classification (NCBI taxonomy): domain Bacteria; kingdom Bacillati; phylum Bacillota; class Bacilli; order Caryophanales; family Bacillaceae; genus Peribacillus; species Peribacillus sp. ACCC06369. The sequence goes on along the minus strand of NZ_JAUCEN010000002.1, from coordinate 1,930,174 downwards.
CATGGCGTCCCTTTTGTAAAGCCTGCATGCTCCGTATTTTCCCATTGCATGGGAGTTCGCGAGTTATCACGGGATTTAGCTTGAAGGATTTCGATTATTTCCTTTTCATCCTTGCCTGCCTCTTTTAAAATATTGTAATAATTAATCGATTCCACATCCCGATATTGTTCAATATCATTGAATTTCGGGTTGGTCATCCCTATTTCTTCCCCTTGATATATATAAGGGGTCCCCCTGAGCATATGAATGGCTGTTGCCAGCATCTTGGCCGATTCCTTTTGATACTCTTGATCATTTCCAAACCTGGACACAATCCTCGGCTGGTCATGGTTACACCAGAACAGTGCATTCCACCCATTTCCCTCTTGCATCCCATATTGCCAGCTGCTTAGGATATCCTTTAACTTCCTGAAGTCAAAATCTGCAAGTGACCACTTTTCCCCATCCTTGTAATCCACCTTTAGATGATGGAAACTGAATACCATGGATAGCTCCTTTTCATCTGGAGATGAATATTTGATGCAATGGTCAATGGTCGTTGATGACATTTCCCCTACTGTCATCACCTCTTCATCCTTACCAAAAGTTTCTTCATTCAGGTCTTTAAGGAATTGATGAATTTTCGGGCCATCTGTATAATAGCAACGTCCATCTCCATCTTTGTCATTTTCAAATAAATCGGGTTTCGATATAAGATTGATGACATCCAACCGGAATCCTTTGACACCTTTATCCATCCAAAAGTTTACTACATTGAAAATTTCCTCCCTTACTCTGGGATTTTCCCAGTTAAGGTCAGCTTGTGTCCGATCGAACAAATGAAGGTAGTATTCATCATGTTCCGCTAAATATTCCCATGCAGAGCCTCCAAATTTCGAAATCCAATTCGTAGGGGGCTCTCCATCTTTCGATTTCTTGAAAATATAATAGTCTTTATATTCTTTCTCTCCAGCCAACGCTTTTTGGAACCATTCATGCTCCGTTGATGTATGGTTGAATACCATATCCAGCATGATGTGGATATCCCGTGAATTAGCTTCCTTCACCAATCTCTCGAAATCATCCATTGTCCCAAACATAGGATCAATAGATGTGTAATCCGCTACATCATATCCATTATCATTTTGAGGTGAACGATAAAAGGGGGTCAGCCAAATATAATCCACTCCCAGTTTATCAAGGTAATCAAGTTTTTCAATTACACCATTTATGTCACCGATGCCGTCACCGTTTGAGTCCTTAAAAGACTTCGGATAAATTTGATATATGGTACTTTTTTTAAAATCCTTCAATTTATATCCTCCTCTGCTGTCCCGGATGTATCTTTTTGGTCAATATGGTAAAAAGGAGGGAGAATGCTCTCCCTCCGCATTATTAAGCATTTAATTTCGTTGGTTTCGTTCTTGTTTTCAAGTTCATTTGTGGACGCTTGGAGAATGCTATAGTCAAAATGAATGGGACAACGAAAGCAACCAACATCGCGAGTGCAAACATTCCCATATGCTGTGGCTGGATGGAAAGGATCCCTGGAATACCCCCGACACCGATTGAGTTTGCCATTACTCCAGATCCGACAGAAACGATTCCTGCGAAAAGTGAACCGATCATACCGGCTAAGAACGGATAGCCGTACTTCAGATTAATGCCGAACATGGCTGGCTCTGTTACACCGAGATAACATGAAATCGTAGCAGGAATCGAAACTTGTCTTTCCTCCTGATCCTTTCTGTTGATGTAAATCATCGCAAGCACTGCTGTACCTTGTGCAATATTGGATAAGGCGATCATCGGCCATAGGTTCGTTCCACCCAATTCACTCATAAGCTGAAGATCGATTGCGTTTGTCATGTGATGCAGTCCTGTGATGACAAGCGGTGCATAGGCAAAGCCGAAAACGGCAGCAAATAGCCAGCCCACTGATGAATTCAATCCGGAATATACAACCGTAGAAATGACTGAACCGATTTTCCATCCTAAAGGCCCCAAAATGGTGTGGGCAATGATTACAGTTGGTAGTAAAGCAAAAAATGGAACGACGATCATGGAAATGGAATTGTGTACTTTATCTCTTAAGAACCGTTCTAAATACGCCAAAACGAACCCTGCAAGTATAGCTGGGATGACTTGGGCCTGATAGCCGATCATATCGACCTGGGCAAAACCGAAATCCCAAAAAGGTATGTCACTTGCCTTTGTGCCTGCAACTGCATATGCATTAAGAAGTTGTGGGGAAACCAGGGTTAACCCAAGGACGATACCGAGAATTTGAGTCGTGCCCATTTTCTTTGAGATGGACCAGGTAATCCCAACTGGAAGAAAATGAAAAATAGCTTCACCTATCAACCAAAGGAAGGCATGGACCCCTGCCCAAAATTGTGAAATATCCACAAGGGTTTTCGTGCTATCATCGAACATTTTAATATCGCCGATGATATTACGGAAACCAAGGATGAGTCCGCCAACGACTATGGCAGGAATCAGTGGGGTGAAAATATCCGCAAGATGGGAAATCAAACGCTGCAACCAGCTCATATTCTGTTTAGCTGCCGTTTTCACATCTTCCTTTGATGCTTCCTGCAATCCAGCTATGGAAACGAATTCATTATAAAAGGATGATACTTCATTGCCGATTATGACCTGGAACTGGCCAGCTTGTGTAAAGGTTCCTTTCACAAGTTTAATCGATTCAATATTCGTTACGTCCGCCTTGGCGGGATCTTTCAATGCAAAACGCATTCTTGTCGCACAATGCGTAACTGTTGCAATATTCTCTTTCCCTCCAACATGTTGAAGCAAATCCATTGCTGGTTCTGTGTATTTACTCATCTCACTACTTCCTTTCCCTAGAAAGCAAAATATAGTTGATTTAACAACCTGTACGTATAGGTTCTGTATACGCTTTCATATTATCCTGTACGTACAGGTTCTGTCAAGAACTTTTTTCCTCTCTTGCATTTATCTTTTAAAACGATTGATTCTCACGGGCTTTGATTTACCGATCTGGAAATTGATAAAAAAGTTGTTAACACGATTCATGTTATCCCGTAAAAGTTGCATGTAATACAGTAAGTTCTTCCTAACATGATAAGTATCTCTGAGAAATGCCTATATAGGGTATAATGATGATATAACCTCTTAAATAACATTTCAATGGTTAGAATATAAAAGGCAAACGGGGGATGAATTTTATGTCTGAAACTAATAAATTCCCACTTATATCCGGTTATCTATCTCTGGATTTAGTGAACACAGAACTTGTAAGTCGTGGTCAACGTCAAGACTTATTGCTTTCAGAAGGCGATGCGCTGGACTGGATTCAGGTAATAAAAGGGGAAAACTCATTTTGGGATGATCAGCTAATCCTAAAAATAAAAGAGAGAATCGGACAGGTATTAGAAAGTATTCTAGAAATGCGTACTATTTTAAGAATACAATTTGAATCAATAGCTGATGGGAATCCAATTCCTGATGAATTTATCGCTTTTTTAGAAAAAAAAATCAAAAAATCACCTTTCACTTATAAATTAATGGATCAAAAACTGATTGCCATACCTATTGGAGAAGCCGAAGATATCCTGCTGTCTTTTATTGCTTATGACTTTTTAACTTTAATTGAAAAGAATAAGCTTACATCATTAAAGCGATGCTCGAATAATGATTGCGTGCTGTTATTTATTGATGAAAGTGGAAGACGCAAGTGGTGTTCAATGAAAATATGCGGTAATAGAAAAAAGGTAGCCCGCTTTCAACACCGCAAATCTGATGATGAATGAAGTTCCAACTTATTGAAAGAGTTGGTTCTTTTTTTATGGTTTTTTAACTAACCATTAAAAACAACTTTGACAGGTTAGTTCATTTCGTGTAATGTTTACATATATAAAAAAGGAGGGCTAATGATGGACCGCATATCAGTAGCGAGGGAAAAAGAAACACGTTTTTTTCATATACGCTATTTATCTAAGATGAAGGGAAAAGGAAGAAGTCCTTTACAGATAAATGTAAAGGACGCAATAACGGGATTGATTGGTGGATTTTTAACGATCTTCGCTTTAATTCTTTTAACAAACATGACATCAGCAGTGTGGTTAATGGCTCCATTTGGTGCCAGCTGTGTACTGGCGTTCGGTCTGTGGAACGCACCGTTATCACAGCCACGGAATATTATTGGAGGCCATTTTGTTTCAACATTCGTAGGTTTAGCTTTCTATCATCTTTTTGGCGACGAGCCTTGGGCGATCGGCTTAGCTGTCGGATTAGCGATTGCTGTGATGATGCTGACAAAAACGACCCATCCTCCAGCCGGGGCAGACCCACTTGTTGTTATGCTTGGCCACTATAGCTGGAGCTATTTAATTACGCCTGTTTTAACTGGTGCTGTTATAATCGTTTTCCTGGCATTATTAATTAATAATTTGCGCAGCAATCGGAACTATCCAACTTTTTGGATTTGATGTAAACCGATTTAATGAATTATTCAAAAGTAAAAGAAGAATGATTATTTAGATTGAACCGTAATGATATTTTGCAATGTTTCACTATAATGAAATAATTTTATTTTTGTACCGACTACTTATCTAACAAAAAAGAGGATCATCTCAACTCCCTTCTTTGTTAGATATTCGTAAGGAAATCCTGTAGTTAACTCTTCAAAATATTTAACTTTCAGCGTTTAGTTTTACATGCGTTCCTGCTACTTCCACTCCGTTAACAAGGAGTGATATTCGATGGATTCCCTTGTAATGGCGACGTGTGGTCAAATTTTTCCAATTGTGAATCCTCACTCTTTCAACTGCCTCACTATCTGTGAAATTCCTATCTGCCAGAAGGAAAATTTTACGGGAAGTTTTCTGATTCGCTTTTACAAAATCGATGGCGTACTCAATACGCAGTTTCACTGGATTCTTTTCTTGCACACGAAAGCCGAAATGAAGTTCACTGGTTTCGCCAATAAAAATCGAGTCTGGTTCATTTCTAATAAAAGCGTTTGAAATGATATTAGGATTATTCAAGACATCCGTGTAACCAAATAATGAAAGGACTTCTGGATCAGCCTGACGAACAAGGTTCCTGCATCCCCGCCGGACAATCCAAATCGTGTTGGCGTCTCCACTTTCATGCCAGCGCTTGGAAGTTTCTATTACGGCTTTGGGATGATCTTTGGCAATATCATTCAAGTTATTGGCCACACTTTTACGAACATATAGGGATGAATCTTTTTTCAGGTTCTCAAGTAATTCCAAGACTGGTTTCGGATCGGATTTGAACATCGGTAAAGATAGCCCCCAAGGTAACCTGGGCCTACATCCCTCACTTGCCAGCCTGCGGACATGTTCGTCCCCATGTTTTGTCCAGTCTTTCATCTTTTCGATCATTTGAGCGGGATCGAGTAAGATAAAAGCACGTACTGCAAATTCCGAAGATGACTTTGAAGTAAACCGCTCCAAGGCAGCAAGCGATAACTGCCAATCCTTCTTATTCAATCCATGTACCTCTACAAAATCCGGGAAAAATAAATACCTAAAACCTTCACAATCCTTATCAAGCCGATACAATATACCCAAAGCCTTTTGATAATCACTAGGTAGATGCTTTCCAAGGGTTATGGAAATATGTCTGATACGTTCTTTTAATTTCCTATCATCCCAATGTTCATCCATAACTTCCTCAATAAACGATTCAGAAGAAAAGGACGGATGGACATCTCTTACTTTTTCACTGAATTCACGAATGAAAGTTTCACTATATAAATCCTTTAAAGGCTCAGCCATTTATTTCACTCCTTTTCTTCAGGTTATATTTCCTTTAGTAAGCCATCCCTTTATCATTTATGTACTAAAAGCAAAATACGATGACAAGGCGACTAGATGTCTTAACTCAAGTCACAAGCTTTTTTGAATATGGCATTAAGATCACTAAGCTGATTGATTTCGTAGGTTGGCTATTCCCGTTTCTCTAAATTCGCCACCAATCAAGTGCCCCATTAACAGCCAGGTGCCCTTGTTCAAGTAACTACGATAGGTTTTCTTCAGTGCAAACCCATCAACCACCCGGCCATATTCTTTAAAAAAAGTGAAAAAGCGCGTATTGATTACCTCTTCCAGCGATATTCCCCCCAAGGACTTCCACAAGCCTGGTTGATGGTTTTATAATACGCTTCCACTTGTGGTATAAACCTCATTTGTTCTCATTGAGAAGCAAGCGCAGTGCATCACTTCAACCTTACGAAAATCTAAAAGAGTATCATCTATATCAAAAAATAAAGATTTGTATCTGTTCAAGTGTATCACTCCATACCGTATTCCATCTAACTTTGACCATGCCAGAGCCTGACTAGGTCATTTCAGGAGCCCTTTGTCTTTTCCCTCCTATTTTGAATATTATCATCCCTGCAATGATTATCAGGATACCTGCCAACTTCTTAAACGTAAAAGGAACCTTCTCCAACCCTAACCAGCCTGTAGAATCCCAAGATAAAGCAAACACAAGCTGTGAGGCCATAACGATTGAGATCGCGAAGGTAGGTCCGAGAAGCTTTACTCCCTGCGTCACACAAGTGACTACGCCTATGCCAACCAAACCACTGAACCAATACCAGGGCTTCATGTTTTGCAGTTGAAAAAGATCCCATCCCTCAAATACGAACCCGCTTAATAATGAGGCAAGAAACCCCAATCCTAATATAAGAGTAGTCGTTGACCATGGATTGACATGTTCATTTACCTTACTATTAAAAACGTTTTGCAAACTAACCATTGATCCCGCGAGGATTGCCCAACTTAATCCAAGTAACATCGTATCTCCTCCTCCAATTCTCTTATCAAACAATCTATTCATAGATATTATGGCTGGATAGTGCCTTTAACCCTTCCCAGTCTTTAACTTGGATGTAGCCGTTGGACCGATCAATTAAACCGTCCTTGCAAAGCTGCTGGATGACTCGATTCAGGTGCCTGTAACTTGTTCCAATAAAGTTTGCAGTATCCTTCAAGCTCTCTGTATTCAGGCGTCCAGTTATTTGGGCACTTGTTTCATCAAACGAAACAGATAGGAGGTAACTTGCAAGCCTTACTTCAACTGGATGCATTAAATTAAAACTAAGTGACTTGGATTTAATGTAAAACTTCTGAGTGATGACTCTTAGTAAAAATTGCAGGAAGGACGGATGACCTTCAGCATACTTTTTTAACCATTGATGATGGATGCCGATTACACAGACACCTGATACCGCTTCAACAGTATTAATGATATCTATACTCTGTATGTATTCAATATCCCCGATTACCTCAAGAGGTGTTTTAAAGGACAGAATCAGATTCTTGCCTTCAACTGAAGTCGTATACACTTTAACTTTTCCCTTAACCAGCACGTACAAATAATTCAAGCGATCGCCTTGGGAGCAAATGCACTCGCCTTGCTCAACCTGGTATAGAGATAAATGGGGCACCAATGCTCCCTTAAAAACGTTTTCCAACTGATGGACCTTCAAATAGTGATTGAGTTTTTCAGTATCCATTATTTCTTTCATCTGTTAAGATTCACTTCCTGCCTATTTCTTATATCCTTACAATTATACAGCTAATAAAATGATGCCTGCCATCATCAAGCCAAGCCCAATGAACTGTGGCAGTTGCATCTTCTGTTTCGTTACCCCAAACCAACCCTTGCTATCAATGATAAAGCTAAAACTTAGCTGAGCTAATAATAGAGCTGATACCGAAAATGTTACACCAATTTGTTTATAAGCAGTAATATTGCTGAAAATAATCACCGCAGCAAAAGTGCCACCTGACAAATACAATGGTTTGACTTTTTTGAATTCAAGCGCATCCCCTTTACGTATCAGAATTAAAATCAACCCGGCAATGATGAAACCAGTGAACTGGGTGATTGTTGCGACTTGCCACGTGCTAAGGTCCCGGCTAATCTGGGAATTGGCTACACCTTGCAACGTTAGAAAGGCTCCGCCAAAAAATGAAAAGAAAATCCCTTTCACTGTGTCTTCCCCCCTTCAATCTCTCCATCATTAAATAACAGAAAGAGAATTCAGGAAAGGACATATGTCCCGCAATGTGAATCTAGGAAAAAAGAGAAGGACCTGTAGAGCATCATTTACAGAGTAGATTCATCCTAAAGTTCAAACATAAAAATTTTGAATGTTTTTCTTTTGATAAATGCCTCATTTCTGTACCTCTCCATATTTCCGTTTGGTTCTTTGAACAATATCCTTTCATCACTAAAAAAATTCATGGAATACTCTTTATTATCCTTGGATTCTTCATCTGTTAAAACGAAGAAAAACCCCACTTCAACTCAACATAAAAAAGCTGCCGCATCGACAGCTTCAATTTTAAAAACTATTACTATACTTTATCCATATTCCTGGTATGCTCTAGAATCTTTCATTGGTGATATCTGCATTTACAGCAAATGCAGACTTACTACCCTCTGCGGCAGCAAGGGTTAATGAAGATGGACCTGCTTGAGAAGACTCCCCTGCGGTATAAATATTTTTTTGAGAGGTACGACCGGCATCATCCGTTACGATAGCTCCATTTTCTTGCAGTTCACAACCCAGTATTTCAGCAAATTGATGAGGTCGATAAAATGATGGCACAATAAATCCCCCAGTCCTTTCCACTTTAAGACCTGAAGCAAATTCAACCATTTGCAAGTACCCATCTTTGCCATGCAGTTTTGTTATAGGCTCTGTCACGATAGTGATGTTCCTTTGTTGCAGTTCATCCTTTTTCATTTTAGACATTTCATGCCCATTCGTTGCCACCACTAAATTTTCTGACCAATTGTAAACGAGTTTTGCCATATGATGTGCAGCATCTTCATTCTCTGTAATTATAATTAGAGGTTGATCTCTTAATTCCCATCCATCGCAATATGGGCAACTATAAATACTTTTCCCATAAAAACTTTTTATATCTGGTCCGGAAGGAAATTCTTCATGAACACCTGTTGCAATTATTATCTTTTCTGCAAAGTACACTTTTTCATCCACTGTCAGTATTCTAAATATATCGTTAACCGCTTCTCTCGAAATTTGTATTACGGTTTCTTCGAAATATTGAATAGATGGATAGCTTTTCAGTTCATTCAATGCAATTCTTTTAAACTCTGCGGGTTTAATACCATCGCGGGTTATAAAACCATGAGATTCAGTCGTGACTCGATTCCTGTTCGTTCCGTTATCAAACAAAGCTATTTTCCTGCGCGCCCTACCTAAAACTAAACTAGCATTTAAACCAGCAGGGCCGGCTCCTAGAACTACACAATCGAATACCATCATATTCATTCCCCCTTACTGAAATAGGAAAAAATCTAAGCCTTTACCAATCCAAAAAATGATGTTCATCTCAAATTGGTTCAATAGTGATAACCAAATTAACCTATATCATTAAAGACATCAAAGGCTAACTTTATCTATAGAAGATGGACGAATCAATTACAGATATTGTGACTCTATAATAGCTTCAATGATTACAGGAGTCAATCTAATAGCTCGACCTGACTTGACGGCCGTTTTGTTAAAACAGTAATAATGGTTCATACAGACTTTTTATGATGGAATAGGTGGTTTTAATGAAATATACAATAAACGGGGGGGTTCTTCGACCTACTTGTCGAAAGTTCTAACGAAGTTAGCGAAACATGGCCTGATCGATCCAGCCTCAGGTGTTCAAGGGGGATAGCGTCTAAACAAGGATAAAATGGAAACTTCCTACTTGGATATCATTCGTGCAGTTGAAGGGGCGAGGACAATAATGGAGCTAGGTGATTCATAAAAAAAGTAATAATGGAATCTGAGCAGATCATGGAAGATTTTTTGCAATATAATCAATTGGATAAAATAGGGGAAAACTTCTCTGACAGAACAAACAATTAATAAGCGAAGGTCACCAATCCTTTGGTGACCTTCGCTTGTTTTCCATTTACATGAACAATAAAAGATTCTTTCAACTAATAGGTCTGGCCCCAAAGAAATATTCATCATCTTTACGAAGACCGGTTAAATGATACCTTCTTTATTGTTATATTTAGAAAAGGTTTCAATGACTGCCCTCGTTAATATTTCAATACCTGTGAAAATGGCTTCCTGATTAAATGCCATGTTGGGATGGTGTAACCCTGGCTTTAAATCGCAGCCCACTCCAAGCATCGTGGCTTTGATTGCAGGTCTTTCCTTTGTATAAAAATGAAAATCCTCCCCGCCGGGGGTAATGATGGGCTTAACGACCCCTTTAGCCCCTAAGGTTTTTTCGATTGCCTTCTCCATAAATCGTTCCGCTTCTTGGTCAATGCATGCGGCATAAACTCTTTCTTTGTGCTTGAAGCTAATTTGACATTGATGGAAGACCGACATTTTCGTCAAGACATCGTCCACCTTCTCGATCAATTCATCCATCGCTTCATTCGTTTGGGCGCGTAAGTCAAGACTGAACTTGGAGGACCCAGGTATAATATTCGCATTTTCCCCTCCTGCAGAAACCTGTGTCATTTTTACTGAATAGGATAATTGCGGGTTTAGCCGTATTCCTTTAAGCTTTTCAACGATGTCAGTGATCACTTCAATGGCATTTAAAGTCAAATGGGGCCTGGCTCCATGCCCGTCAAATCCGTGAATCTCCCCGAACACTGTATCGGCTGACCCGTGAATGATTCCTGAAGCAGCTTGTCCATACTTAATTTCCTGAATGGGGCGCAAATGAAGACCATAGAGAAAATCAATATCATCCAATACCTGTTTTTCAATCATCTTTAAAGCACCTTCACCAACTTCCTCGGCAGGCTGAAAAATAAACTTCAACGTACCAGGAAGATTGGACTTCATTTTTCTTAATAACAGCAAGACACCCAATACAATCGTCATGTGAGCATCGTGCCCACATGAGTGGTTGGCACGTATTGTCCCGTCGACCTCCTGAAGGAGAGCATCCATATCAGCCCGCAATCCGACCGTTAACTTATTTCGCCCTTCCTTTGGATACCAATTGCCCACGATCCCAGGCATATCCCCAAAACTTGTCACCTCAAGATCGTTTTTCATGAGAATCTCTGAAATATAAGCTGTAGTCTGATATTCATTCCAGCTTACTTCAGGATTCTCATGAAGATGGTGGAAAATCTCCAAAACTTGAGGTTTAATTTCATTCAATAATTCCTTCATCAAACCACTCCTTATTCTCTCAGGAGATACCGAGGGCCACTGCTGCAATTAATGCGATGCAAGCAATCAAAGTCCACCCGAGAATTAATTTCCAAATGAATTTCACCCATCGCTCATAGGGAATCCCAGCGATGGCCAAATATCCCATTAACGCTGATGACGTTGGGATGATGGAATTCGTAACCGAATCCCCATATTGGAAGGCAAGTACGGCAAGCTGTCTTTCCAAACCCAATATATCCGTAATGGGAACCATGATCGGCATTGTTGCCGCAGCTTGTCCGCTACCCGAAGAAATGAATAAGTTCAGGATTGCTTGGGTGAAGAACATGCCTACGACATTCAACGTTTGCGGTAAATGACTTATCCCGGACGCCGCCATGAAGACCAATGAATCTATGATTTTCCCTTCTTCCAGCACTACTGTTATAGCCCTTGCAAAGCCGACGATCAATGCCCCAAATGTTACCGCTTTGGCTCCCTCGATAAATGAATCGAATATTTTCCCAAGCTGTAAACCGCCGACAAGCCCGCTAACGATACCCATAATCAAAAATGAAGCGGTGAGCTCGGTTAAAAACCAACCCCATTTAAACACGCCATAAATGTTAAAAGCCAGCCCAAAGATCATCGCTATGAAGACTAGCTTGTGACGCGCCGTCAATTCAGGGAAATCGACCAAACCATCCGTGCGTTTTTCTTTTTGTTCAATATCGTAGATTACGCTTTTTTCAGGATTAAGCTTTACCTTATTTGCATAACGGCTAACATACCAAATGGCAAATGCCAGTACAAAAATATAGACTGCAAAGCGAAAACCGATTCCAGAGAATAAAGGTACTTCAGCCAGTGATTGTGCCACCCCGACCGTAAAGGGATTGAGCATGCCTCCGAAAAACCCGCTGGCTGCCCCAAGTGTAATCATGGCCGTTCCAGTAACTGCATCAAAGCCCATCGCCCTTGCTATGGCGATACCAATCGGTACAAAGATGATGGTCTCTTCTGCCATCCCCATGCTAAAACCGCCAATTGAAAAAAGCAGCATACTCAACGGAATTAAAAGCTTCTCCCTCCCCTCAAGTGATCGGACCCCTTTGTAGACCCCCGCTTCAATGGCCCCAGTAGTGCGTATGATCCCGAATGCACCACTTACAAGAAAAATGTAAAAAATAATTTGGGCTCCCTTTTCCAATCCCAATGGAATGGAGGTGAAAAGGTCAAAGAAGCTCACAGGGTCTTGTTCAATAGCTTGATAGCTTCCGTCGACTACAAGCATTCTACCCGATTCTTTATCTTCAACCCGGTCAAATTCACCAGCCGGAATTACATATGAGGCTAGTCCTGCCAAGATGATTATGATAAAAATAAGCGTGTATGTATGCGGTACTTTTAACCTTGTCTTTTTCTTGACCGGTACACTATTTTTTTCGGTTTCCATCCATTCACCTCATCATGTACGAATTATATTTAAACCTGTTCTTTTTTTATGGTTAATTGCTCAAGAATTTCCTCGTTAATTATGATTCCAAGCCCAGGTTCCTTTGTTAGATGGACGTATGGAATTTCATAATCAAGATTTCCAATATCGAGACTGAATAGCAGCGGACCCGTCAATTCAGTACTGGTAATGTTTTTTCGTGAAATGGCTGTATGATACCCTGCTGCGGACCCGATTGATGATTCTACCATTGAACCGATTTGGCAGCTGATTCCTGCAAATTCTGCTGTTTTTGCCAATTGGATAGCCTGATAGATTCCGCCGCATTTCATTAGTTTAATATTGATTATATCTACGGCATTCTTTTTAATGATTTCTTGTAAATGGGTTCCGTGATGGATGCTTTCATCAGCCATAAGTGGTATGTTCGTTTTTTCCTTAAGCTTTGCAAGACCGTCAATGTCCCCCATTCTAATCGGCTGTTCCAACCATGAAAGGTTAAAAGGTTCCAGAGCCTTCACTGCTGGAAGTGCATTGGCATAAGTTCCCCATCCTTGATTGGCATCGACCCGAATTGGAACCTTCTTCCCGACTTTTTGTCGAACCGCAGCAATCCGTTCCACATCTGAGTCAATATCCCAACCGACCTTAAGTTTTAATGAACTATAACCTTGGGCGACTGCTTCCTGTGCTTTTTCAGCCATAATCCCAGGTTCGTCAATACTTAAAACCTTAGCGAAAGAGAGGGATCCATGGAATTTCCCACCTAATAAATCATAAATCGGTAATTTGGTATATTTACCCATCAAGTCATAGCAAGCTATATCAATGGCCGCTTTTGCGGAGGGATTTCCAATGATGGCAGAGTTCATGATATCGTGTATCTTTTCTAAATTAAAAGGATTTTCCTGTTTTACAACCGGTAACAGGACATGCTTCAGTACTTCGAATGTCGCATAAAACGTTTCCCCAGTCACATGTTCATCAGGCACTGCCTCCCCATATCCCACCATCCCGTTATCGGCTATTAATTTTACGATAATAGAGGGCATATGCTTGTATGTTTCATAGGAAATGACAAATGGCTCTTTTAATGGCAAATGAATGGCATGAATTTCACAACGTTCAATAAACAAAACTATCCTCCCCTTTCACTGTCGCTATATGTCGTTAATAAAAACAATATATACCATTCTACTTTTTCTGTAAAGTCTGAAAATTTAATTTTCAGTAATTTTCTTGAATTTTTCCGCAGGTACATATAAATTCCGAGGTCTTCCTTGCCCATATGGGTGTTCCTCTCCAATTTTGTTGAGACAGCCTCCTTCAGTGAGTCTTTTAACGAATCTTTCTGCCGATCTTCTGGTACAGCTCATGTATTCCTCCAGCTCTGCTGCAGAAAAAGCCCGAAAATGATTTATCGAAATGAACTGATGAATCATTTTTATATTTTTCGCACTCATTTTTAGTTCCCTGGCTAGTTTTTGAATGGATTCATCTTCATTTTTCAATTCCACCTGTTGATTTCCTTCAAATAATGGTCCCTGAAGTTTTTGATCTTCATCAACTAAGCAAGCTACCGTTTTTCTCTTTAGAAATTTATTGGTAAAAAATAATGCTTGTGCCGAATGTTTTTCCGCCTCTTGAATCGTATATCCATATCCAATGCCAATTTGGAAGAAAGTTTGAAACTCTTGTTCCATTTGTCCGATGATTTCATCATAAATTTCTGATTCAAACGCCTGCAGTGCTCCGCGTGTAGTATAAATCAAATGTGGATTTAAGTATTCAAGAGAAACACGAGCCTGTAATCTCTTACTCACTTTCTGTAAAAAATTTAAAAATAGATCACTTTCTTTAAGATTTTGTTGATAATCTTGAATGGAAATGACAGCAATCTGGGATTCTTCCGTTTTCTTTAGCTTCAACAAGGAAATACCTTTTGTGAGACTGTCCATTAAAGTATGTTTGGGCTGAACCATATATCTACAAGGAATTGATAGCCTTTGAAGCTCCTGATAAACAGCATGAATGCTCGTTAGTGCGAAATGAGTTTTTCCTTCCTTATGCATATTTCTGTGGAATTGAACGAATTCTGCTATGTTTAGGATCTGGGTATCTTCTTCCCTCTTGTATATCCAAGGATAATCCTTCACATAAAGGGGTTTTTCAGCGATTTCTGATTCTTCCAATACCTTCATTAACCGGTTTTTGTCCGGTAAATCGATTGAGATTTCATTTATAGTAACCTGTTCCCTATGAGAAATCGATAACAACGAAAGCGCAACTGTCAATTCATCAAAAGGGACATAGATAGCTTCTATTAAATTCCGTTTAACTTGTTCGTATCCATAATAAAAAGGGATGGAACCTGAAAACAGTATTAGATCGGTTTGTTTGCCCGCATTTTCAATTAATAGACTGGTTTCTTCCGGCATATCATATTGAAAGGAAATGAATTGAACCTCAGGAAACATGGGAAAGTGGACAGATAAGGATTCCAAAAAATACTTTGAGCCTATAACACCGATTTTCATGTTGTTTCACCTCTAAAATGAAATATTATTTTTATTATAACGCTAGAATCTTATTAGTAGCTAAAAAACATTCACCAAAATCATGCTTGCAAGTGGTAGTCCATCACGTTCCCAAGAACTTATGAAAATGATAATGTCACTTACGATAAACTAACATCACCCATATTTGTATTTTTTTAGTATATTATGAATAAGGAATGGAGAATCGGGAGAAATAAGGAAGTATTAATGACTTTGTCATTTCCTCCTTACAACCCTATCCTTCTTTTCCGATTGATCATGATAATTGGAACCATTTCTGCCACCCTTTTAGTTTACTTTAGTCAGAAAAGTAAATGTAGTAGCTTTTCCATTGGCATGCTTATTTCACTTAGCATGGTGTATTACATTTCTGCGGAATTATCGGGTTGCTTTTTCGGATTACCGGCTTTTAGCTTCCACATATAAAGTATTCATTTCTAATTCACCAACAAAACATTTGTTCTGAAGGGAGTTCAAGATGATCAAAGGTCTCTATGAAGCACATTTACCAGTATCAGATTTGCAAAGGTCGATTGATTTTTACCACAAACTTGAATTAGAGCTTGCCTATCGAAGCGAGAGGGTCGTTTTCTTCTGGCTTGAGAAAGGGAAAAGTTGGCTTGGTCTTTGGAAAACGGACCAAGTGGAAATCCCCTATCATCCTTCCATCCGTCATGTGGCTTTACAAATTGATTTAGGTGACATGCCATCTGCGAAGGATTGGCTGAAAGATAGATGAATTGACATTCGCCCATTCTTTAATTTTACTGAAGGACAGCAGCCTTTAGTTCTCGATAATAACCCTCAAGCTCATGCTGCCGTTTATTTTGAGGACCCAGATGGAAATGTCCTTGAATTGATTGCTCCATTAAGGTTGGACTTTGAAGAAAGTTTTGGGGAGATGTCATTAGAAGATTGGTATAAACGATTCCCAATATAAATGGAGAGATGATTCCCAGTTGTTTGTTGCAGTTTAAGAATGGGGATCTCCTTACGGAAGTCCCCATTGATCTAGGCAAAGGATTCTTGTACAAATGTATAGATTATTACGGGATATCATGTCCCATCGAGCTGGTTAAAATGTTAAACCATTGTTCTTTTTCCATGCTAAGGTTTAGTGAATCAATGGCACTGTCCAGACGTTCTTTCTTACCGGATCCAACGATAGGAACGATTTTTGCTGGATGTCTCAACAGCCATGCATACATAACTTCATCTATTCCTTTAGCACCGATTTCCTCTTTTACGATTTCTAACGTTTTTCTTAAGCGGACAGCCTTTTCATTCGATTCCTCAAAGATGCTTCCTCCTGCAAGCGGTGACCATGCCATCGGAGCCACTCCCGTTTGCTGACAAAAGTTCAGGGTTCCATCTGTTCAACAAGATTGACAGGATTGTTGTCCGCATAAGCGAAACCTTATACCAATACAATTGTTGTCCAGTCTTTAAAGCGTATCTAGCTTTTACTCAAGTCAGGAATTTCGAGGAAAATTCAATAATCGCATCACTAAAAAGAATAAATGTTCTTAAAATTGAGATTTTACGAACGTGCATGTACAACTACCCTCATTTAATCAGAGGTACCATCCGAATTTTCTTTAATATCTTTTTTTGCGCTATAATAACCACATAAAAAGATGGTCAGGATAAAAATTATATAAAAAGAAAGACCTACAGCCCAACTGGGGATGAAATCTAGAATATCTGTATAGGAGAGGATTTTTAAACACGCCACTGGTATAAAGATAATGAACCATAAATACATTTTATTTCTAATGAAAAAAATAGTACATATGATTGAACATATTACAACATACAAATTATCAAACAATTGAATCACCTATTCATTTTTTTCCTCTTCTTAAGATATTACATTTAATTGAGGTAGAGAAGTTACTATTTTTCTACTAAGTTACATTTCTGTCCCTCTGCTTCGTCAAATTATATAGACAGGTCATTTCTAACGCTGCTCAATTATGAGTTTAATTCTTCAAGAGCTCCTTGTAATGAAGAACGTGCTGCATCTGTCTGTTCGTTCTTTAAAGCGGATAGTAAACTTTTTTTTATTAGATTTGCATTCTCTTGATCTAATAAATCCACAACGCTATTGGCAACAGCACACCTTACTCTATAAGAGGGGTCTTTAAGTAAAGCTAGAATTAATTTTAAATATTTTTTTCACCTAAAAGGTATAATCCCACAAAAAAACCTAGTTTTGACAAACTGTTTGTTTCGGATGTAATGAATTTTTCTAAGATAGTTATAGATTCCGCTTTTCCAATCTTACCAATCCCTTCTGCTGCATAACCCCTCACAATTTCATCCTTGTCTGTTAATGCTTTGTAAAGGTGATCAAGTCCTTTTATATCGTTTAGATCACCTATGGCTTCTACCGCTGAAATACGAACCAATTCATCACTATCATTTAAATTTCTCACTATTGCTTCGAAAACATCTTCTCCAGCATATCCCTTAAGTGATTCCAGAGCATAATAACGAATTTCTTCATCGGAATTTTTTGTTAATTTAATTAGAATCGACTTAATACTTTCGCTATTGGGCAATTCCCCCAATGCTTCTATTGCCGTTAATTTAACAGCCAGATCATCATCTTCTAAAAAGAAAGCAATTTTCAAAATTGAATCCAGTTCAACATTATTTTGTAGTTCTTTTATTTTGTTTATTTTTTGCTCAGTATTCATGGGATAACCTCCTATAAACTTAAGGCACAAGTTTTAACCTGAAAAAATCGCCCCAACTATGTTCCTAATCCCGGGCATTTGTTATATGTCAAAATGTAAAATGGTTTTCCATTATTTCAGCATACTCATCGACAAGTTTCCTCAGCTTCTTCATCATTTCTTTTCTTCTATTTGTATAGCAGGACCCTTTTTCGGGCCCGTAGCACCTTAAGCAGTTCTATTGGTGTACCGTCTAATAAACTAAAGTAAACGTCTGTGTTGAAAAAATCAAACTGTTGCTGCTAGATGGTAAGAACTAAATAACAGTTATCAATGTTAAATCTACTGACCTGGTCAACCAACTAATGATATTAAAATTTATAGTTATAATTAGTTAAGCTTGTATAACCTTTTCAAGTCCTTTTTCAAGCTTTTATAGTGCCAATTGATGTGGTCTAGTTCAATCTCTATTTCGATTAATTTGTTTATCATTGCCTGTTTATCTTCTATAGATTCTATATCATCCATTAATTTCCCCAAGTTGTTACTACTTTCATAAATATCATGTAAATCAACGGCTGTTACAACCGGTTCTTTTGGTTGTGATAATAGAGACAGTTTTTTTTTTATTTGCTCTCATTTAATATCTTCCATGTTGTTCCTCACCTCCTCATTTTAAACGTTTCTTCAGCCTCGCTATCTCCTTTTCCCAAGCCCTAATTTCCTTTTCCCAATGTTTCCTATCTCTAGAACGATGAATCTTCTTCCGTTTCTGGTTTTGCGACTTGGAATAGAAGGCCTGGCCTGGAGAACAATTGGATTTTAGATACCTACTTATGCAGCTTTTATGGGGTTCATCCTGAATGGAATGTGGTTTTAAAGTGGAAATAAGCGGTAGGCGGATGGTCGTTCGAATAATAAATTTTGTGGTTAGCGTTTCATCTTGAAGAAATTGAACAACAACACCCTGATTGGCAGCTCCAATGTACCAGTCATTGGTGATTGACTACTACCAAATGAATCATCAACATATGTGGAAGTACTTATCCAGTTGAAGATATGGTTGCTTCAGTCTCAAAAACTTGTAATATGGAAAAATTCCTTGTACATACTTTTTTTCATTAGCATCCTCCTATATTTCTACAAATTTCCCCAAATAGGATTAGGAAAAGTATAATTCGACCCATAAAAAATAGGAATAGGCCAAAAGATTACTAGGTATAAATATCTATATATTTGAATAAACATTAAAAAAATATCATTTTAATAGGTATATTTATTCTCACTATTAATTTTACTCAATAAAACTTTCTTATCCGCAGATTTTAAACGAATGGAGAAATTGAATGACTCGTAGAGTAGACATAACCTTTTATCTTGGAGTTCGTACAGTTACAAACACATTTTATTTAATTACTTACAATGATTTTTCAGAGGAAGTTTTCGTTTAATAATATTTCAGTAGAACATTTTTAGTCTTTATCACTTGGGACATTCGGTCAAAAAAAGGTCAACTGAGTTGATTCCCAATGATTTTTTACGCAAAAAGAAAAGACTCCCTCTTGGAAGTCCCATTCTTTTTGTTCAAAGGTCTGTTTATTACGGGATATCATGTCCCATCGAGCTGGTTAAGATGTTAAACCATTGTTCTTTTTCCATGCTTAGGTTTAGTGAATCAATGGCGCTGTCCAAACGTTCTTTCTTACCTGACCCAACGATCGGCATGATTTTTGCAGGATGTCTCAACAGCCATGCATACATCACTTCATCTATTCCATTGGCCCCGATTTCTTCTTTTACGATTTCTAACGTTTTTCTTAAGCGGACAGCCTTTTCATTCGATTCCTCAAAGATGCTTCCTCCTGCAAGCGGTGACCATGCCATAGGAGCCACTCTCATTTCCTGACATAAGTTAATGGTTCCGTCTTCGAAGTTTTCAAGATTGTATGCAGAAAGTTCAAGTTGATTCGTCACAAGAGGAAATTCAAGGTAAGATTGAAGCATATCCCATTGCGTTTTTTTGAAGTTCGATACTCCAAAGTTTCGGACCTTTCCTGATTCTTTTAATTGATTAAATGCTTCAGCCGTTTCCGCCGGGTCCATTAGGGGATCCGGACGATGGATAAGTAATAAATCAATATAATCCGTTTTAAGATTTATAAGAGATTGTTCAACAGACTTTATAATGTGAGTTTTATCGGTGTTGTAATGGTGACTTTTATGAGAAGGACGGTTTTCTGATCGGATGACTATGCCACATTTTGTGACAATCTCCATTTTATCGCGTAAAGATGGCTTTAATGAAAGTGCGTTCCCAAAAATCCCCTCACATGTATAGCTACCATATATATCAGCGTGATCGTATGTAGTGACCCCCCGATCCATTCCATGTTCAATAAGAGATAGGATTTCCTCGTTGGAAAGTTTCCAATCAGCCAATCTCCACATACCGTGAACAATGCGCGAAAGACTAAGATCTTCAGTTAGATTGACTCTTTGCATGTTTTTTCTCCCCTTTTATATCATGATCGGCTAGTTAATTAGTTGTTTGTTATGGCTTTCCTGTGTTCTTGTTTTTATTTTTGTGCCAGTATCTTTCGCTACTGCCATGAACCTTAGTATAATTTAAAATTCAGCAGAATTCTAATCTTGAGTGACCCTTTAATTCCACATTTATTTATCGCCACTTTAAGAGTGCAGATTCCCACGTTTGATCCATAAGAAAAAGGCTGCCGTAGCAACCTCCTTCCCCTTTCCAGCACGAAATATCAAATCACTTAGTTAGTCCCTTTGTATTTTCTCGTGTAATTCCACGATTTCTATCGCTAAATCTTTTGTTGTCATGGATGTCATCAAGTGATCTTGAGCATGGATTAAGAGCATTGGAATTTCGAATTCCTCACCATTCACTTCTTGTTGGATCAATGCGGTTTGGATTTTATGTGCAGCGACAAACTCATGTTCCGCTTCCTTTAATTTATCTTGGGCATCGCTTGATTTACCTTGTTTTTGCAATGCGATGGCTTCCATTGCACAACTGCGGGCATTCCCGCTATGGAGAATCAATTGAAATGATAATTGAGATAGATCCTCTTTCGTTTTCGTCATATTAACACCCCATAATATTGTTATTTTGAAATCAATTGGAGAGCCGTACGTAATACTTCCTTGCCGTTACATGATCCATAATGCATTGGATTGATCGTATCTACCGGTACCCCTTTCTCATCCCCTATTTTCTTTAGCTATGGTTTTGAACGAATTTTCACGTGTTTATTATCGGTTTCAAAACCTTATGAAATTGTTATGGAAGAATATAAAAATATTATTTCTTATGCGAAACCTTTCGTAGATTCCCTTTAACAATGGAACTTTTTATACTCTTAAGACTATTCCTATTGGAAATTACCGCCCTACTTCTCTAAAATGTTCTTAAAATGCGTGAGTGTACGTTATTCAATGATTTCCCCAGCTTTTTACACGCTATTATTTATGGAACCAATTTGATGAAAAAACATCTAAAGGTATAATAAATAAAAGACCGTCTGGTCAGTTGTTTTATAAGGAGCGAACCATATGGAATCAAAAGCCAGTATCAAGCGTCAACATATCTTAAAATCTGCAACAGAATTCATTCTCCAAAATGATTTTAATTCATTAACTTTAGACTCTGTGGCAAAACAAGCAGGAGTCAGCAAAGGTGGATTATTATATCACTTCCCAAGTAAGGAAGCTTTGATGATCGGTTTAGCGGAATATATTTTCGAAAAATTCAATATACGGTTTAATGAGCATGCAGAGAACGTAGACCCTATTGAAAAAGGTAAATGGTGTCGTGCATTAATCGAAGTTTCCAAATGGGATTTGGAACATAACGCCGAATTGAATATTGGAATAATTGCTGCCTCCATGTTAAATCCCGATTTATCTGAGAGAATTTCACATGGTTATCAATATGTTCAAAAGAAAGTGGAACAGGATAATATTGATCCGATAACAGCAACCATTATTCGATTGGCAATTGATGGTCTTTATTACTCAGAACTTTTCAATATAGCCCCGTTGGATGAAGACTTACGTGAAAAAGTGATTCAGCAATTAATGACTATGACAAAATAGGCAAAACTAGATTTTCATCTGAATGTTTAGAATAAAAAGCGTCACCCACTCTTTTTTAAATATACATCCCATGATTGCGGGGGCCTTTATGCTCTCTGATTCTTTCGATTCTGTACAAGCCCATTCCTACATACATATCCCTGCATTAATATTTGTTTACCTTCAATTGTAGGTATATAATTGATAAAAAGACTAAAGGTGGAACGACCTATTAATTCCGAAACGAGAAAACCAATAATCATTACACTCAATCCGTATTTGACTAATAGACTTACTAATCTGGTTGAAGAAAGAAATATCCCCATCGAAAGATTGATGGACAAAGCTGTAGACTTGCTGCTTGAATACATGGAAGATAACGATACCGTTAATGCGCAGGTGAAATACAGTAATAACGAAGCGATTGAAAAGAATAAAGAAATGATTGCAAAAAGTAGGGAATTCATTAATAAAAAACAAGCACTTAACCTCTAGGTAAAGTGCTTGTTTCATTTTATTAACCTGTTTGCTTTCTGCATTAATCCCCTTGATCTGGAGAAGGTGCTTCCAACAACACTCAATACATTATTCGTTGATGTCCCACTGTGGATTCCAAACTACTTCCCATAGGTGCCCATCCGGGTCTTGAAAGTGTGCAGAGTATCCTCCCCAGAAAGTGTCATGTGCCGGATCGGTTATAATCGCGCCAGCTTTTCTTGCTTGTTCCAATACGATATCCACATCTTCCTTGCTACCTACATTGTGACCAATGGTAAATTCAGTAGGACTTGCCGGGGACAAAGAGACCTTGGCCTCATGTGCTATATCCTCTCGACCCCATATGGCAAGCTTAAGGCCTGCTTGTAGATCGAAAAAGGCAACGGCGCCATGCTCAAATTCTTTGCCCACTATCCCTTCTGTTTGAAACCCCAGGCCATCCCGATAGAATTCCAGTGATTTTTCCAAGTCATCCACACCTAATGTAATGACAGTAATACGTGGTTTCATGATCGGCTCCCTTCTTACTTTATCCCCTATCATTCATTCCCAATTCCTGAAACTTATTAGACAATAATAAAATTGAGTAACTTTGTTCAAACCAGACCAAAATGAAAACGTTTTTTTGTAAATCTGAACTGTCTTCCTGTATAGTAGAATGATTAACTAATCAAGACGAATAACATTTACTACTAGTAATGAAACCGAAAGGAAAAGCGATTACCAATGATTTCATTTATCCTCACCTTGAAACGTTTCTTAAAAGCGCTTTGGTCCGCTTTTAAATTGAAGAACTTCCAAGTTCTTTTCGTATTGGTCATGGTTATGTTATTTTCCGGCACCATCTTCTATGTTAAGCAGGAAGGTTTAACTGTGATTGAATCCCTTTACTTCTGTGTTGTCACTCTTAGCACGGTTGGGCACCCGAGTTTTGAACCGCAGACAAACTTCGGAAAAGTGTTTACAATGATTTATATTGTAGGCGGCACCGGATTGTTCATGGGCTTAATAGGATACCTTGCATATGCCATTATAAAGAAACCGGAAAACGAGAGCAACAGTAGCGAAATCTAAATGAATAGGAATGCTTATCAAAATTGGCATTCCTATTTGTGTCCTAGTTCAAACCTTCACTACTAGTACTCTGCACATCATTGATCTTACTATACGTATAAAATTGTCTCTTTTCCCCGTGGATTTACTACAAAAAAACAGGTGCTTTAATGGCCCAAATCCCTCTATTTATTCGTCCTCTCTGTTGGCAAGTGTTTGTCTACGATTTGCAAGCTAAACGATAGACTTTGCGAAAGAGTTATACTGGGCCTTACCTCTTGAGGGGATACCCCAACATTTTTGTCTCTGTCCGTTCCACCCAAATCGGAAATCTAACAGTCAGATGAATATATTTTCAGGCTGATAATGCTTTCATTAAACAAATTTTCATTGCCATATTTGATCCACATCTCTTTTAGATTAGTATCAGTATGTTCAGATTTAAAGATTAATTGCACTTATTTTGAAGGTTTTGCACCAGAACCCTACACAAAAACCCTCGATAATTCCTATTGGAATCATCAAGGGCACTAAAGCGTCTATGAAAGATATTCTATTCTGGATTTAACTTAATTGAACCGCCGTTACCAGACGGTTTTCGGAAAGGTCGGTTGTTAGCTTTCTTTTTAAATTTCTATAAATTCACAACTTTAGAAGATGATGATATATTTTTAACGGGTTTATCAGGTTTAGTAAAAATGCTGAAAATAAGACTGGCAATTAATAATAAAGTGGCAGTCATTATAACAGAGTAATTAAATCCGGTCTTAATGTTATCGCCTGCAGATTGGACAACAAAACCTGTTACAGCTGGGCCAATAATTCCTGACAAGTTTGCAAGCCCTAGCAAAACACCCGACATTAATCCTCTTCGTTCAGGAAGTAAGTGATTCACAATCTGGGGTGCAAGTGGGAACATACCATTTACAAACGCCATTCCCAAAAATAAGGCAATAATTGCTCCAAATTCATTTTGGATTAATGTTGTAGAGTAAAAACATACAGCTGCTAATATTAGAGATGGTCCAGCAACAAGCACACGGGATTTTCGAAGATTTTTTGTCTTTTTAAGTAACCGATCTGAGATAAATGAGATAAGTATACCACCAATAGCAGAACCAAGACCTATGAACATAACTGCATAGCCCATCTGTGTTTGTGTTAAATGCACAATTTTAACAAGATAGGTCGGCATCCATATAAACGACCATGTGAGAATCCAGTAAGCCATGAATAGAGCAAGGCAAGTAAAGATAAAAGTTGAAGATAGAAAAAGTGGATATATCTCTGACCATTTTACTTTTTCGGAAACTATGGTAGATTCACTTTTCACTATATTTCTCTCATTTTTCCTTTTAAAAGTTAATAGCCACAGAACTGCCCAAACCAGGCTTAATACTCCTAAAAAAACCATTACCATTCGCCAACCATAAATTCCAATCATGTAAATAAGAATAGGGACCATAAATTTAGCGAGCATGCTTCCTGTATTCATAATGGAAATCGCAAGGCCTCGCTGTTCAGGAACGAAATGTTTGCTTATATGGCTAATAGCAGTTGCATGAAACGGTCCTTCAATAGCACCTAGAAGGACACGACACATAACTAGCATTGGCAACCCATAAATTGTCAATGCTCCAAACTGTACTATTGACAAACCAATAGCCATGAATACGAGCATTTTACCCGTTCCAATTCGATCTGACAATGCAGCTCCAACTATAGACATTATTGAAAAGAACCAAAAGAAGCTGCTACCAACTATACCCCATTGACCATAGTTTAGATCCAAATCTTCCATAATAGGAATAGCTGCGTACCCGATAATCGCCTTATCTGTAAAGTTAATCAAGTAAAGAACAGACAAAAAAGCTATAACAACCCATTTTAATTTCATACCAGTAAACACATCCTTTTTTGATAATAAAATGATATTGGTTCAATACATGAGACAACTTAGATAAGGAAGCACAATAGACTTTATTAATTTTAATTAAGATCAATACGGCTGGATTTTTTATCATAATTTAAAAATGAAAGCGCTTTAATTTTTGGGAATGATGAATATAAAGTGTAATACTCATCTGTGATTTTAGTAGTAGGGTTTAAGAACATACCCTATTGTGTAATCTGTAGATCCTATAAATAGAGACTCTACAGATTACACTACAAATTGATAGCACCGTATATGAGTGAAGCAAATACTACTAATCCAGGGTGTACTTTCACTTTTTTTCTTTAATAAATAACTGCCTATTCCTATTTGAAAGTAAGATTAATAGAATGATTGAAATGCCATCATTCCAAGAAGCACCGCAATTGTCGGTTTAACATAAGCGTCATGCATTTAACTTGCGGATAAGTTCCAAATTTATACAGAAGAACCATTAGAGTTAGCATGTGTATGAGAGACGGAGCAACTGTTGCAAATACTGCTGCCAGGAATGAGCCAAGGTATCCACCTTCTTGAAATCCGATGTAGATTTCCATCTTTGTTGCGATTGGACCAGGTAACGTATATTCAATCCCTAACACTTCGCCAAATTCCTCATTGTCATCTATTTAAACGCTCTACTACCTCTTCTTGAACGAGAGGAATCGTGTAGGTCCCCCACTATATCCAAGCATGCTGCTGCGAAAAACGCGTCAAAAATGTCTAGTTGTTTATTGAAATTAATCCTTTACTGTGGATTACCAACTGGCAATTGCCCCATCTGTCCTTGATTCTGTGCCACCAATCAGTACACCTGTTTCAGGATTTCGCCATATAATTTGACCCCGTCCAAACGAACCTGAGTCTACCGCTACTTTAATATCATGGCCTTTTCGTACTAATTCTTCTGCAATGTGGGATGGGAATGTTTTTTCTACTTCAACTGTTTTTTCATTCTTCCACTGCCATCTTGGTGCATCTAAAGCAGCTTGAGGATGTAAGTGAAAATCTATTGTATTCATAATGACTTGAACATGCCCTTGCGGCTGCATATATCCTCCCATTACACCGAATGGTCCAACAGGTTGATTATCCTTCGTTAAAAATCCTGGAATAATCGTATGGTATGTTTTCTTACCGCCCTTAAGGCAGTTATAATGAGTAGGATCAAGGCTGAAATCATGTCCTCGGTTTTGTAAGGCAATTCCTGTTCCGGGTACTACAACCGCAGAACCGAAGCCCATGTAATTACTTTGGATAAAAGATACCATGTTGCCCTCTCCGTCTGCTGTTGCAAGGTACACTGTTCCTCCACGTGGCGGTACACCTGGAGCTGGCATGCATGCTTCACTTCCAATCTGTGCTTGACGCTGCTGGCCATACGAAGTACTTAATAGCTCTTCTGCAGTTACACCCATATGCTTAGGGTCTGTAATGTATTGCTTTCCGCAAGTATAAGCAAGTTTCATTGCTTCGATTTGTTTGTGGTATGTATTTGTTTCTTCTTTTGCTGTAAAATCAAATCCTTTTAGTATGTTTAGTGCCATAAGAGCTACGATACCTTGTCCATTTGGTGGGATTTCCCAAACATCATAGCCGCGATAGTTTACCTTAATGGGATCAACCCACTCTGGTTTAAAGTTTCCTAAATCATCTTTTGTTAAATAGCCCCCGTAAGTCGCAGAAGCTGCTGCAATTTTTTCTGCAAGTGCCCCTTTGTAAAAGCTTTCTCCGTTTGTTCTTGCGATTTCTTCTAGTGTGTCAGCGTGGTCAAGAGACGACCATATTTCTCCGACTTCAGGTGCTCGTTCCTTAGGAGCAAAGGTCTCAAACCAAGCTTCGAACTCTGCTCCTGTACATTCCTGTTTATATTGTTCAAATGCCTTTTTCCAAAAGCGGCCTAGCGTAGGTGAAATAGGAAAGCCGTTTGCAGCATATTCAATTGCTGGTTTCATAACTTCTAAAAGCGGTAGTCTGCCAAAACGTTTTGATAATTCTACCCAAGCTGCCGGAGCACCTGGTACAGTTACCGGCAGCCAGCCGTACTTTGGCATACTTTCGTGTCCATTTTCTTTTACCTTCTCTATAGAGATATTCATAGGTGCTGGACCGCTTGCATTTAGTCCGTGTAATTGTCCTTTAGTCCAAACAAGCGCAAAAGCGTCCCCCCCAATTCCGTTTGAGGTAGGCTCTACTACTGTCAAACAAGCAGCTGTTGCAATGGCTGCATCAATCGCATTACCGCCTTTTTTCAAAATATCTAACCCTGCTTGTGCAGCTAAAGGCTGAGACGTAGCGACCATTCCATTCTTGGCATATACTACATTTCGTTGTGATGTGTAAGGTGAATAATGTGGATCTAACTGTAAAGCCATTATAATACCCCTCCCTTTAAACGTAATATCACTCATTTTCAAGTAAAAATAACAAAACGAACGAAAAAAATGTTTTTTCTAACGTTTGTTAATTAAAATGCAATTTTTCATTAACAATTGCACGATTTCAAAATAACTATATACTATTTTCCGGAAAAACAAAACATATTTTTACAAAAGTTTTTAATTTTCAATACAATCACTTAAAAAAAATAAACTCCCCGATTATAAGAGGAGTTTATTATAGTTTTAATCCTGATCTGCTTTTGAAACGACGTAGTAAAATATGACTTTCCACTCGAGAAATACCTTCTATCCCGTATAGTTCATTATTGATAAAGAATTCCAAGGAAGAAAAGTCCTCAACTAAAACGTGCATATGTAAAGTACTAGGTCCTGTCATTTGGTAACAGCTTGCAACACTTGGATTTTTAGCTAGTTTTTCTGCAACTTTCACTAAGTCTGCAGGTTCGCAATCCACTTCAAAAAAGGCCGATACTTTTTTACCTACAGCTTCAGCGTTGACAACAGCGCTGATTTTTTCAATAACACCCTTTTCCATTAGTTGCTGCACACGATCACGTACAACATTGCGTGATAGATTTAGTTCTTTTCCTATATCCGAATACGAAGTTCGACCATTTTGCATTAATATCTCTAAGATTTTTTTATCAGTATCGTTAATTTCCATCTGCTTCACTCACCTTGCCTAGTGATCGGGATTCCTAAGACAAGCATCTTGAATCGGTGTCCCTTTTTCTGTAATCATGTACCTTAAATCATTATTATCTTTTGCAACCTCTACCCGAATGCCATAATGGTGCAGACTATTTGCCAATAGATGCCCCCACCCTTTTAATATATCGTATACACTTTTAAATCTGTCTACTAATTATATCTTCCTTATTTAGCAGCTTTTAAGCTTTAGTGTATACTATAAATCTATCGTTTACTTAATAGTAACAGAACGAGATCGTCGTACTTTCATTAATAAATGATGTTAATCTGTTCTTAAGCGACACGGCATTTGAAGTGAACAATATATATTTCTCTTCAGTTGTTTTGATCATGATTCTGTCCGTGGCAGGATACGGAGAACCGATTCTAATCGCACTCTTCCCTTCTCCCCCGTACGTATTATCATCATTAGTTATTGCTAAGATGTCCGAGAAGGGAATTGTCACCTTGGAAAACTGCCATTTAATGATCAAATTTTCATTTATTTTTTCAATTCGAATTCCAATCAAAATAAGTACCTCCTTAAAGTGTCTGGTTAATTTTAACATTCCTTAACCGTTTTTTCACCTTCATGTTTTGAGGAACCAAATTCTTTACTTACTATAGCTTTTTATCCATTAAAAGGCCCTTCTCGAATGAGAAGGGCCTTTTAATGGATTGCATTTAACCTTCAAGCTCCTTTTTCTTTTTCAAGAGTTGTAGGAATTCCCTATCCAATTCCTCTTTTTCCTCTTCATTCATAACGCTGGACAGTATTCAAATTTGTTGATTCTTGATTTACAGCCCTTACTCTCGGAGTTTCATCTTCAAATGAAAGTGCATGTGTTGCAAGTGATTGAATCAATGAACGATCATGAGTCACAAAAATGATGGTTCCTGGATATGCTTTTAACACTTCGGTTAAAGCCTCTTTAGTATGAATATCCAAGTAGTTTGTTGGTTCATCCAAAACCAGTACATTATAGTTTCCAAAAAAACTTTTGCTAGCGAAGCCCTGACTCTTTCCCCACCGCTTAAGACTGTTACTTGTTTGTGAACGTCATTTCCTTTAAAAGCTAATCGTGATAATACTGTGCGAATAAAGGCTTGATTGTAGGGACTATCCTCCAAAACATTTTCAAGTACCGTTTTACTTTCATTCAAATTTTCTTGTTGTTGTGCAAAAAAACCTACCTTTGCTGGCTTCGCGACATATAAATCTGCATGTCTTTCCACTATCTTTTTCAGCAATGTGGTTTTTCCTGAACCATTTTGACCATTGATGGCGAGTCTGCATGCTAGGGGTACATCTCCATAAATATGTTGTTTCAACATTCTAGATCCGACGCTCAGGGAACAGCCATTAAATCGAATGACCCTTTTGCTGCGCAGAGATGGAAATTCTGAAATATCAAAGATGATGGGGGTATCTTCCTTAGGTTTTTCTTTTTTTGCTAACTTATCGATTCGAGTTTCAATCGCTTCGGCAGAACGGTTCAATTTCGCCTTCTGTTTTCCAGAGCTGCGTTTATGGAGCCTTGCTTCTGAATTGCCCATTCGTTTAGGGGCTTTCCTGATTGAATCAGATTTGGCTTGGAGGTTTTGTGCAGCCTGTTTCAACCTATTCTTTTCGCGAGTATACTCTTCATATTCCTTATTTTCCTTTTCTGTTTTTGCTTGCTTTTGTGAGGTATATGCTTCGTAATTCCCTTCATATACAGTAACCTTGCCTTTCTCAACTTCCCATATTGTCGTACACAGATGATTTAAAAATGATTTATCATGTGAAGTAAGCAATATAGCGCCATTAAATGACTTTAAATCCTTTTCCAATTGTTCAATTCCGAATACATCTAAATGGCTGGTAGGTTCATCCGCGATCAATACATCCGCATTGGAAGTCAACGCGGCGGCAATTTTTCTTCGAGTACGTTCGCCGCCACTTACCATTTCTTGATTCTCATTGGGCAGTTTCCATATACTCGTTAACTCCCCGCTTATTTCTAGTTCAGTTTCTTCTATCTGTGGGATGTAACTGACTGTCCCATAGCTCTCTATATAACCGGAATCAGGTTCCTTAACGCCTGCCAAAATAGAAAGCAGGGTCGTTTTACCTTCTCCATTTTTACCAACCAAGCCAATACGATCATGACTGTATAGATGAAGTGAATCAACGGAAATAACTTCACGGTTCCCGTAGCTTTTCTTTAAATCATTAGCTTTTAAAAATAACATGAAAAATCCCCCTCTATTTTTCTAGAGAGGGATCGCCTGTTACTAAATTCATATACATAAACCAAATATACCTCTCCGATTTCGATAACGGAAAAAGTATTTGTATATGAATTAGTACCTATAAATGAACAGACGAATCCCATCTCTAAACATAATCATTAAAATCTCACAAGGGTATCTAAAAAGAATCTTGTTCAAATGAAAAAGTGATGCTCACTTTACTCACCAATATCAGGAGAGCTAACAAGCGTCCTTCCATTGAACATCCTAACCGTTTACACCCAGTGAAATAGATTTAGATTTACTGTTTATTAGATAAGATTACTGCTTCATTGTATGAGGTACCTTTTCCTTCCAATGTAATGAATTAATGATTGCATAGTATCATATGTTTGTAAAGCTTGATTGATGCCCGTTTTCCTTAAAGTTCATGTTAATTGGGCTCTACATGGACATGAACATCGTAAACTCCATGATCTTTCATCATCACTTTTTCTACATGGGTCGCTATATCATGAGCTTCTTTAATATCTAACGTAGAATTGACAAGGATGACAACATCAATCACTTCATTATTCCCGTAATTTCTCCCTTTAATTTCTTTTATCCCCTTGACCCCATCCACATTTGTAATTACATCCTTATAAAGATGAATTTTATTTTCATCGAATCCGTCAGAAAGTTCATGAGAGGCTTGACTGAATATATCCCAAGCTGTTTTGCATATTAATAATCCAACAATGATTGCAGTCAGGGAATCCAGCCAAGGCATGTCTAATTGGGAGCCGAAAATCCCTATAGCTGTTCCGATACTTACCCAAGCATCGGAAATATTATCTTTTGAAGCTGCCATAACGGCTTTACTATTAATTTTGAGAGCAAGTTTTTTATTATATCGGTATACAAAATACATGACTATTGCAGATAAAACGCCTACATACCCTGCAATAATGTCAGGTGATTCCTTTCCACCTTTAAGCATGGAAGCAACTGCATCTATTAAAACTTGTACACCAACGGCAAACATAATAAATGAAGCTACCATTGAAGCAATCGTTTCACTTTTCCAATGACCATAACCATGATCTTTATCCGGGGGTCTTTGAGCTAGCCTTAAACCGATCAATACAGCAATCGATGCGATAATATCAGTGGTATTGTTCAAACCATCCGCTTTTAAAGCGGCTGAGTCGCTTATGTATCCTATAGCCAGTTTCATGATAGATAGACAAATATAAGCAATTATACTAATGATTGCACCACGTTCGCCTAATTTGAGGTCATTATACTTCTGTTCTTCCATTCAACTTCCCCCCACAATTAAGTACATGAATATAATATCAACTTAAAAATGGGTGGGTCTATAGCAACCTTTTTGTATCGTTTTATATAAGTAAGTGATAGATAACTATGTTGCACACGGCAAAATATCTGAAAAGTGTAATCTTTATGGAACTTTTATTAAGAAAAGCCCTTGAGATGCTAAATATCCCCTCCGAATGAAGATTTGTTGCATTAAAAAAGGGGGCTGCTCCAACGCCCCCCCACTACTGCAGTAAAACACCCCTGAATTGGGAGATGAAGTTTTACCCATATTCCTAAGTATAAATAATATTATATGTGGGTTTAATCACTCCGTTTGGATATTGTTTCATTTCAACTAAATCTAATTTTAGACTCGGCTTAACGCTGCCGAAAAGAGGGATGCCTTCACCGATTATGACTGGATTCACTTTCAACACCAATTGATCAATGAGTTTATGTTTTAATAACGTTCCAGCCAGTTCTCCGCCTCCGCAAAGCCATAGCTTTCCGTCAGCTTGCTGCTTGAGGTTTTTAATAAACGCCACGGCGTTTCCTTTGATAAGTTCTACCTCCTCATTCGATTCAAACTGAAGGGAGCTCGAGAATATATAATGTTTCAAACCCTTATAGCCTGGTTCACCCGGTTTAGATCCGAATTGAAATCCAAATTCATATGTTTTACTTCCCATCAACACCGCTTCATAATGCTGGATATCAGATAAAAAGTCTGGGACATGATCTCCTTCAAATAAGAAAAAAGAATGATTGATATCCCCTTCCAACATTGCTTGATCGGCAATGAAATTGTCCAGTGAAACGGCTACATGATATACCAATTCTGCCACTTAGTCATCCCTCCAAAAGTGATTACACTAATGTTATTTCCTGAGTTCCAAATGTAGGATGTCCCTTAACCTTAGCAAAAGTATCAGATAGCCATATCCATTATTCGTTTGATATGGTCTTCATTTGCTTCGACACCCACTTGTGTGCAAAGGTATTTATTAAGTCTAAGGAATTCTGGGATCATATCTCTTAACGTTTTCATGATTTCATTTGTATTACGGCCACAATCCCAACCTTCCAAAAGGGATAATTGCTTTTCATCTAATTTACTTCTTTCACCTTCGATTTTCGTCCATACTCCATAGGGTCCATCTACGTGTTCTTCCATTTCCATATACCAACCAGACACAATCAACCATCGTATCCTATCAAGATTGGATAGTGCATGAAATATTTCTTCCCTCATAATAGCTCGGTAGGTTTCGTGGACAAATGCAAGCAGCTTTCCTCTCCAATGGTCAACTTCATCCGGTGAGGGTTTATACACTTGCTTAGCTGATTCCTTAATAACATGGCTCAAAATATTTAGGGGATCATAAAGGACTTCAACCTCTTTTAACCAAATAGAAGGTACCATTTCCTCAGGTGAGTGATACCAGCTATCCACTTTCACAAAGGACTCATAATGAGAGACAACGTACGGTGATGAAGGATTGTAGTCTTCGTGAAATGAAACATATCCCCAGTTATTGGCTCTATTCCTTTTTTCCTTTAAAAAACCTGCTTTCCGTTCTGGTATAACAATGGTATGCAAATCGATATCAGAGTAATTATCATAGTTTCCTTTTGCTAATGAACCGGCTAGGTAAATAGCCAAAACATCTGGATCTGCCGATAAATCTTTTAATGCATTTCCCAAAAGAATATCGCGATGTTTCGGTAAAAATGCATCCCTTTCTATATGTTTACTGACGAATCCCGCACAAGAAAACCATCTCCTTTTTTTGTAAAACCTTCAAATTAATATATTCGTGAATCAGAAAAAAATCCCTTCTTCCTATGACCTGCGGATTAGTGGACTTTCTGTCTTGTGCTAGTTTCTTGGCTGAAGACCAACGCCCACCATCACCTTCATTGACTGTCTGAAAATGGTTACTTTCCGGGAATGGCTTTTCATATTACAATCAGCTTTATCAGGAGACAGACCCTCCCCATGTTCTTCCGGATGTGTTATTATTTTGAATATTAAGTTAGAAGGAGGCATCATTTCATGTTTTTTGCAAATACCCCTGAACCGCCCTATTACGCTTGTATTTTCACTTCTGAAAGAAGCGATACGGATGACACAAGTTACAATTCAACCGCTGATTTCATGGATGAACTTGCCGCTCAACAAGATGGCTATTTAGGAGTCGAAAGTGTAAGAGATCAAAACGGGTTAGGAATTACCGTATCCTACTGGAAGTCCCTGGATGCCATAAAGCTTTGGAAAGAAAATGCTGCTCACAAAAAGGCACAAGAAAAAGGCATGAAAGATTGGTACTCGTCATACTCAACCCGAATTTGTAAGGTTGAAAGAGATTATACAAGCAAATAGGGAGACTGAAATTTATGAATTTTCAGCTATAAAAAAGACCGCTTTTACTTTTTTGAGGGTTTGTAAATTTGAACGTTGATTTCCATTCCAGGCACTCGCTTTCCGCGGGCGGTCCGGGAGCCTCCTCGGCGCTCTTTGCGCCTGTGGGGTCTCCCTTGGACGCGCTTATCCCGCAGGAGTCTCGTACCTTCCATTCCAATCAACTAGAATTTTTTTACATTAGGCTGTTCATCCCGAACCATGTTTAAGACTAGTTTCCATTATGGATTTTTACTGTTTTATGAAACACTTATTAGATTGAAGAAATTCACACGACACTCCTGGAGTAACT
The DNA here is from genome assembly GCF_030348945.1 of Peribacillus sp. ACCC06369. Taxonomy (NCBI): domain Bacteria; kingdom Bacillati; phylum Bacillota; class Bacilli; order Caryophanales; family Bacillaceae; genus Peribacillus; species Peribacillus sp. ACCC06369. The sequence continues at coordinate 1,895,393 of NZ_JAUCEN010000002.1, read as the reverse complement.
GGCAGACACCAAAGACGCCTGCGGTTAGGTGGTCTTGGCATACAGTCGGCCGAAAGGGAGCTGATTTCTGAAAAAAACCGGAACGTTTTTTAAACTGAAGTCAAACTCGCTTTCCATTGAGTTTGTCTTCAGCATGAGACCGCTAAAATCCCCTTAAAAAAAGTGGTAATCATTCCCTCCGTAAAATCGTGAAAGGGTTTCGGGATGAATGCATTCCGAAACCCATTTTGTCGACAAAATGTGACCGCGCACTTAGTTAGCGGTCTTCACAATGCATGATGCCGTTAAGATCTTCTTTTATGAGTGAGTACATATATAAATCATCGAATTTGCCACAAGTATATTCATAATGCCTAAGCAAACCTTCTCTTCTAAAGCCTTGTTTTTCGACTAGTTTTTGGGATGGGTGATTATCTGGTTCAATTAAAGCTTGAATCCTTTCTAGGTGAAAGTGACAATAACCATACATAACAACGGCTTCCAATGCCTCACTAGCAATGCCTTTTCGCCAATGATCTTTACTTAACTCATATCCAATTTCAGCTCTTTGATGATTGGTGACCATATTCAGAAAACCACAACTTCCTATAACCCTACCGGAATCTTTTAATGTAATTCCCCATCTAATTCCCGAACCTTCTTGGAATATAGATTCGTACCACTTAATTTCATCCCATACGTCATTTACTGATTGGCATGGATCTAACCCCATTGGCTTCACTACATCCGTATCAGATAGATATTTAAACATATCACCCGCGTCTTCTATCGTTACTTCCCTTAAAATCAATCGTCGTGTTTCAATAAGCGGAAATACATTCCCCATCCTATTTCCCTCCTCCAAAGTCCTCTTTTCCATATTTTACTGTTTTAATCATTACCTAATTAACACCGATAATCAACGCTTTATTGCTTAGAGAATAAATGTAATAACTAAAAGGCGTCCCTACTTTCGTAGAAACGCCTTACTTGTTTCAATCATTTAAAGAATCCATTTACTTCACTGCTGAAATCATTAGAAACATCGGCCTTCGATTTTCATCTTTCATTTCAGGAACACTTCTTAGCATTTCATCAGAAGGCATCGGTTCCTTTACTGCCCTAATGCTGAAACCAGCACCAATCAAGTCATTTATATAAGTTGAACTCGTACGATGATACTTTACAACGTTTTCAGTTAAAAAGGTTGTTTCACGTACACCTTCGGATTGATAGTTGTCAACTGGCCAATGCAGATGATTTCCTTGTTTATCTACATACCATGCTTGCTCGTTTCGAGAAGTAAAAATTGGATGTTCAACCGAGAAAACAAAAGTGCCTCCAGGCTTTAGACAATCATAGACCTTCTTGCAGATTGCCTCATACGACTCAATGTAATGAAAAGCCAACGAACTGATGACCACATCAAATTCAGAGCCGGAAAAATCGATGTCTTCAATTGGCATCTTAATATACGAAATGAAACGGTCATCCGTTTTTTCACGAGCTCTTTGAAGCATATTGTCCGAAATATCCACACCAATCACGGAACTAGCTTGTTGCTCACGGGCAAATCGGCAATGCCATCCGAAACCGCAGCCCAAATCAAGTACACTCTTATTGCGCAGATTTGGCATTAGTTCTTTTAATACATGCCATTTTCCCGCAGCTTCAAGTCCTTTGATCGATCGGGGCATTTGCTCATAAGCAGAAAAGAAATTTGTATCATCATATTTGTTTTGTTTCATTATTCATACATCTCCTATAAATCAAGATAGCCTCCTAAGATTAATACCACATCTATTTCAGGAGGCTACCTATCTCCTTCTTACCATTTCTTTCACCTCGTTATCTTGATGAATCACTGTCCTTATAGTAGCATCGCTTGTCTACCTTCCGGCTGTCAGAAGTTCAATTTTATAATGAATCTTCATATTGATCCTATTTTCAATTACCTAGTAATCCTTGATTAGAGCGAACCTTCAAAAAGTCAAATCGAATCCATTAGGCCTTATCTCCTAATGTCTTTATTAGGAATAAGACTTTTTTACTCATCCTTAATAAGTTATCGAGAAGATAAGCAAACTATACCATATTGCAGCTGTACGGAATCTACCTTGGCTTAGTACGCTACAAATTAATCCAGGTAGTAAAAAGGTTAAATGTATATCGCTTAATCAAAATGTAATGGGGTGAATGTTTTATGAGAATGAAAAAAGCATTAATAGGTCTCTCACTCTTATGTATGATTGTTCCTGGTATTGCCAAATCGGCTGATTCCGTTGCTGAAAATAATCGAAGCAATATCGTGGCAAATTGGAAATTCACAAAACAACATGTTAAAAGCGGTTCAATCGATAAAGGTAATTTAATTATAGAAGATACAAGCAAACATGGAAATGATTTAGAGTTAGTGACGATAGGGGATCCTGCCTCGCCTAAGTTAAAAAATATGATGAAATGGTCTGCAGAAGATTATTATGATCAAGAAGAAGTGGATAGCTTGGCGTTCGCTAATTACGAAAACGCCCCTTCAGGAAGATATTTTAAAACCATAAAGGGTTCACCCATCAATTCGGAGAAATTCGATAAGGGTTTTACCATTGAAGCGATTTTTAAGTTGCCAAGTGATTCCAAGAGTGTCATGGGGCTTTTTTCTAGACAAGGACAGGCTACCGATCTTAATAAATTGGAAGGTGAGAAGAAAATCCTTTCTGCTTTAACTGTATCCAGTGATCAAAAAATCCAATGGACAAGCCATCCATCTAATTTAAATTACAATGTAAGCAATTGGTCTCGATCATTAAATGCTGATGAATGGTACCATTTGGCGGTTGTTAATGACGGTAACACGACGACTTTAACTTTGAATGGCGTTAGTGATTACGGAAAATCAGAAAAAGTAATAGGTATTGCAGCAGTTAAAGGTAAAGGCTGGAACATCGGAGCATCTGAGTGGGGAAATAAGTTTAATGCACTATTCAAAGGGAATATCCAGGAAATAAGAATTGCTAATAAGGCTTTGACTGAAAAAGAATGGCTTGTGCAGGATGCTCGTGATGATGAACCATTCGAAGGATCAAACAAGGCTTTACCCTTTCTAACGAATAAAAAGAATTACAATTTCCTTTTCATTCCAGATACCCAGAAATATTCAAGCCAAAACCCAGAGATTTTCAAAAGCCAAATGAACTGGATTTCCAATAACACAAAGAAGAACAATATCGTTATGAATACATTTGTTGGGGACATTGTCGATAGTGATTCAGAAAAACAATGGCAGATTTCCCTCGGAGCCATTTCCCATCTGGATAAAAATCAAGTTCCATATATGATGGCTGCAGGGAATCATGACTATGCTGACGGAGATCCTTTCTTAACACATTATGGGCCGCAGCGTTTTATGAATAAAAAATACTATAAGGGGTCGTCTCACTCTGGGTATAGCTCATATGCAATAGCTAAGGCAGGGAGCTATGAATACTTAGTCTTAATAGTGGATATGAAAAATCTGCATAAGGACTTGGAATGGTCAAAACAGGTTCTGAATCAGCATAAAGATAAACCGACCATCCTCGTCTCACATGATATTATTTTTCCAAAGGTTAAGGATGATAAAACCAATGCCGTCGAGTCATCTAATGGCAAACTGATTTGGGATGAACTTGTAAAGAACCACAATCAAGTGTTCATGACTGTAAATGGACATTATTTCGGGATAGCACATCGTGTAAAACAAAACACAGCAGGAAATGATGTCATTCAAATGCTAGTCAATTACCAAACAAATTATCGAGGGGGAAATGGCTGGCTAAGACTAGTAGAATTTGATGAAAAGAAGAACAAACTGTTTTTCCGTACCTATTCCCCATTTGTCGATGAAATGTCTAAAAAAGAAAAATCCTACGTCGATTATAAATTTTTAACAGGTGAAAATAATTCATTTAAATTAGATTGGGACTTTAAAAATAGATTTAATTTTAATTAATTTAAAAGACGAAAAAATCCAATTCCCCAGGTATAATTAACAATCTCATCAACCTGGGGGGATTCCCTTATTTTGGAGCCAAATATAATGTTGAATTTTTCAAACCGTCATGCTCTAATCATCATTTTGTTTTTTCCAAAACCGGTTATCTTTAGATTTAGATGTTATTATCTCTTTTTCATTAGCGTAATCTGTATATCTTTTAAGACCTGAAATATCTTTCTCTTTTCTAAATAAGCTCGCACCCTATCTAAGACTCAACCGACATTGTACTTTCTTGAATTTATTTATCAGTCCATTTTTCCTTATATTCATCATAAGCTGCAGTCCAATGATACGGTTGCACTTCTGCTAATGTTTTGAACGTTAGGTCGTGTCTTGGTAAACTTACTGCCACTTTAACTGACGGACCCCAGTAAAAAAGCCTTTCTTGACATATTCCACAGGGAGAAAGCACTTTAAATTCTGACTTCTCATCATCACGAACTACACATATTGAATGAGTAATTTTCTTATTCAATTTATGAGCCTCTAATATGGCTCCTGTTTCCATACAAAGATTTGTTGAATCGTTTATTATATCAGGAGCTACGCTGGTTAAAGCCGTACCATCTTCTAACCATACTGCCGCTGCACCGCCCCATCCTTCAGGGTATCTTTCCTTTATTAAGTCAATGACCATTTCGTACAGTCTTTGTTCAATTTCCAAGTGATTGCCTCCCATGAATCTTTAGGATCCGATGTCATTTCCAACTACTTTACTAGGATTTTAAACAATCTTTGTTTAACCAAGCACAGTCTGCAACCCAGCGTGTAGCTATTTGATGATTAACAATTTCAAGCAACTTTTCGATTGCTTCTTTCATATCTGTATCCATGAATTTTCGTTTTACCAATTTTACCTCCCCACTTTTCTTTAAAACATTTCATCCTTTATATCCATCATTTCATCTCCAACTCCCGCTTTCCCGAGTTTGGAAAAACGTTTTCATGCTGCTTTTTTCATCACTGATTTGTACTTTCCGAACCCATTAACGACAAGGACCCCTAATATCGCAATCACACCACCAATGACCGAAAGAGTACTGGGTACCTCCTGCAGCCAAACCCATGCGATGAAAATGGCAATTACAGGTTCAATGTATAACAGACTGGATACGGAGCTGGCTTTTCCTAACGAGAGTGCGACTGCCCATGTAACATAACCGATGGCCGCAGGGAAAATACCAACAAAAATCGCTGATAAATGTCCTTCCATTGTAGCGTGTTGCATTTCTTGAAATAGCCCTGGAAAAAATATAAAAAAGGGTATTGTACCGATCCATGTGAAATAAGCTGTCAATTCAATCGGATTATAACGGCTAAACAACGGCTTTTGGAAAACAAAAAACACCGCAGAAGCAACAGCAGACATCAGCACTAAAAAGGCTCCTTCAGAAATAGTTAGCGAAGGGCCTGCAGTACCCAATGTAATTAAGGTGATCCCTGTGAATCCTATTCCTAAACCAATCCATCCGAATAAGCCGAGGCGTTCTTTTAAAACGATAGCAGCAATGATCGCAATGAAAACGGGTGCTGAACCAATCAGCATTCCAGCGGTTCCCGCCGAAACGGTAAGTTCCCCGAATGTCACCCCGATATGGTACATACTAATACCAATAAATGCAAGGATCGATATTCTCAACAAATCCTCCTTTTTCGGGAGTCGAAATTTCACGCCAGGCCATAGAGCATATAGGACAAAAATCCCTGATGCAATAAGATAACGCACAAGTACCAAATGGCCAGCTGAATACCCGCCATGTAAGCCTGCACGAATAGCAGCGAATGTAGATCCCCAAATAATAACTGTAATGGATGCCAATAAAAATGCTTTAGTGTTCAAAACCAATTCCTCCCATACCATTCACTATAACCTGAAGGTATCATGGATACGTAAGAACTTCAATAAAATTCCTATCTCGCTGTGAAGTGGCATAGTAAGAAAAGGAATTTGTGTTCACTCTGGGCTGTAATCATCGCTGAAGAAAGCTAATACCTGATGGGCTTGGTCAGAAAATTTTGATGGATTGGGTTAGAAAAGCACGCTAAACAAAAGGTGCTTCGTATAGGAAGCACCTTTTGTTCAGACTGTAGACAAACTCGATATTAAGATTGCCTACATTTTTTTGAGGGAGTGTAAAATATGAACGTTGATTTCGACTCCAGGCACTTGCTTTCCGCGGGCGGTCCGGGAGCCTCCTCGGCGCTCTTGGCGCCTGTGGGTCTCCCATGGACGCGCTTTTCCCGCAGGAGTCACGCACCTTCCGTTCCAATCAACTTTGCAGATGGAACCCCTTTTGTCTACAAACTCGTTTACAATTACCTTGTCCACATTTAAGCTTACTTGAAATATTGTCTTGAGGCTTTTACACTGTAACAGTTTTGTGGAGCAATACTGCAATAATAACGTTAAAAGTGTAAAATATTGTGAATTTGAAAAAACTAATAGGATTTCTAACGGAATGCTACTTTATGGTTAATCCAAGAGTTAGTGGATACAATTCACCTGATTTTGGACAGACTCCTCCTTGGAACGTTTGGTCCTTTTTAGATCATGTGCATAGCTTCAATCCCCGCAATAATCCGTTTAGCAGTTCGAAAGGACTTTAAGCCAAGCATTCTGTACAATACGCTTTTTAATAAATCGTTGATCCTGCTACACGATAATGTTGAGATAACTAACTTGCGTTATTTGTATGCCTTCGGGCTACTCTTCTTCTTTTAACTCCTGAATGGCTACAGGATACGCTGGGTTTTTATCCACTGTTATGATAAGGGTCTTGAAACATACGAAAAAACCAAGGCTTTCTTGAGAAAGCGTTTGGCTGCTTGATTATCTCTGGATTCACTTAGATAAAAATCAACCTTCAGAACCCACTTCACGATACAGGTAGTATAATTGATGGTAAAGGAATCGGAACATACATGGAAGAAAATGATAAATTCCGAGAGTTTATATCGGATGATTTTAGGCTGTGGATAGATGGCGTGAAATTTAATCAAAGGGGTTCTCTTATTTTTAACAGTAACAGGCTGCATCGAATGGTTACACTTAATCAAGAAAGTTTTCTGACTGGAACTACCCGTACAGGGAAAGCATTTGTCGTAGAAACCCCAATCTTTATTCCAAGTAAAGGAAAAATGAATACACTAAGTTAATTCGGATTTTATGTCCTAAAAAATAAAGAAGCGAAAATGGAAATCACAAAATGATTTCCATTTTCATTTTAAATACTTTTTGGTTTTAGGTCGCCTTGATGAAAGGCTTTTCTTATATCAAAATAAACATAACCCTACTGGTGATTGCAATTTTTCATATATTTCAAGAGGCAAATCATCCGGATCACAAAAAAAGGTAAACCTTTTTCCTGTTAACTCATCAACACGGATAGGTTCGACTAGGTTCGACTGGAATGTTTTCTTTTTCTAAATCTTCAATCGCTTGATTAATATCTTCCACTTCAAAAGCAAGATGTCTAAGCCCTCTTGCTTCAGGATAACTTGGACGATGAGGGCTATCAGGAAATGAAAACAATTCCAACTGATATTCCCCTCCGACCATTAGATCCAATTTATACGATTTCCTTTCTGTCCGATAGTTATGAAATTTCCTTTAAATGTAGCCAGCATCCCTAGATTGACACACCCTTTGCAGAAACCCACCTATTGCTTCTGGTAAAAACTTCAGCGGCAGACTAAAAATAATAGTGGATAAGGCTGAATATAGGTATAATGGTTTGTTAGATGATCTCCCGTTACAATTTCTGCGTGAAATATGTGATAAATTAATATTGGAAGACCTAATCCACTAAGCCCCCTATCCATTTTTCCGCTATATTTTAGATTACTTTTTATTAATATAATTCCCCTTAATACATTTCATGCTTTCGGTATCTTTTGGGCGAAGGTTTCGCCTGTTACCTTCTTCATGAACATTCCTTTTCTAAATGCTATATCCCGTCCAAAGATAGCCACATTTTGACGGTCAGGACCTAACTGCCGTTCCATTTCAATACGGTCTGTACAACTCCGAGTTAATCGGCATTGTACCTTCCGGCTATCCTTTGATATGTTTCGAGCTCATATATCCCGTCCCTATTAAAATCTACCGGATATAAAGCAGATAAAGGATCGACCCATCCTGCTATCGGTGCCTTCAAAACACCATACTTGTATAATAATGAATCACTTTTCTGATATCATACGTATCCAATTTTCATCCCAACTGTTTCTTTATTATCAATATAGATTTATATGTAGGAATTTTGTGGATAGCTTGAGAGTTTTTTGAAATATAAATATAAAAAGCTAAGTATTACACTGCTGGCATGACTTGGGGTACCTGCATAACCTTAAACGAGAAGCTATGAAACTCAAAAGAGTTTTTCAATAGGTGGTGAATCAAATTTTCCGAGTTATTACTTTCTTCTTATTGAAAAATATCTCAATTTATGTCAATTGAAACCAAATTACGAGTTTGTTATCTTAGTTAATGAACCGGTTCATGACTATTTTCAGTATGAATATTAGGCACAATAAAAGGAGAAATGAAACCATGACACAAGAACGTAAATCAACAAGCGCAGTGGAGCAGTATGCTAATCTCATTCCCATGAGCGAAATTGATTCGAACGCAGATCAATTATTTCCTTTTCCAATCTTTAATAGTTTACGACAAAAAACTCCCGTAAGGTACGACGAGGCTCGAAGCTGCTGGGATGTGTTTCGATATGAAGACGTTCATTATATTCTAAAAAATCCAAAACTGTTTTCATCGGAACGAGGGGCTGGAACTCTTCAAGGAAGCATTTTGACAATGGACCCTCCTAGACACACGAAAATGAGAAACTTAGTGAACAAGGCATTCACTCCTAAAGCAGTGAAGGATTTAAAAAATAAAATCGAAGAGGTGACACTTTACCTTCTCGATCAAGTTAATGAGAAGGGGACTATGGATCTCGTTCATAATCTTGCTGGTCCGTTGCCTGTCATTATAATTGCCGAATTATTAGGGGTCCCTGCTAAGGATCGGGATCTTTTTAAAACCTATTCTGATGTTCTCGTGGCAGGGGCCAAAGATGGTTCAAATGAAGCCTTCCAAAGAATGGCACAAAAACGTAAGGAAGGAAGTGGGTTTCTTAAAGAATATTTCAAAAAAATAATTTTAGAGAGAAAAATTAATCCTGAAGAAGATTTAATTTCGCTATTATTAGCGGCAAAAATTGATGGGGAAAAATTAACAGAAGACGAGGTACTATCTTTCTGTGTTTTATTATTAGTTGCGGGCAATGAAACAACAACTAATTTAATTACAAATGCCGTACGCTATATGACAGAAGATAAAAACATTCAAGAACAAGCTAGGACAAATTTGCCTTTAATACCAAAATTGGTAGAAGAAACACTACGCTTTTATCCTCCAATACAGGCAATTGGCCGTGTTACAAAGGAACATGTCAAAGTTGGGGGCACAACAATCCAAAAGGGGGAACAAGTAATTTGCTGGGTCGCTTCGGCAAACCGGGATGAACAAAAGTTTGCAGAACCTAATCGGTTTACGTTAGAAAGAAAATTAAATCCTCATTTGAGTTTCGGGTTTGGTATTCATTTTTGTTTAGGTGCCCCGCTTGCACGTCTAGAAGCAGAAGTAGCTCTCGTGACACTATTAAGTACATTTGCAAAATTAGAAGGTGTAAAAGGGACTGAGCTGGAGGCGATTCCAAGTCCGTTCGTTTTTGGAGTGAAAAGACTTCCTTTAAAAATCACAAGATAATGAGCCTTGCTGCCTAAGAATATATAGATTAGGTAATACAAAAACCTATCAATAACAAAAAATGAATTTTTTTATATAATCTCAATGACGAACTTATCAGCTTGTCCAGCCTTTTCTTCCGCATATTTAAGTGTAGCATTCAAGTTTTTAATTGTATTGTTAGCTGCAGCAAGCTCTTTAACCTTTGCGTTATATTCAGCTGTTTTGATGGCCAACTGATCCTTAGTGGCCTGAGATTAGCTGTTTCAGTATAAATCTGCGAAAGCTTTGGTTGCAAATTTAAGATGTTTAAATATAAGCTATATTAATCGTTAATGTTGATATTTCGATAATAAAAAAGAATGCCTTTATATAGGCATTCTTCATCGTTTCTTATGACCATTTTTCATCATCAATCCATTGATTATTCTTTAACTCGTATGATTTAGTATCATCGTTGAAAACAAAGAATGATGGTAAATTCAATATATCTCCACCTGATTTTTTCCAACATTGACTAAACCAATCTGTAAATGCTTTTTGTTCTAACTCGTATATTGCTGGATAGTTTTCTTCGTAAAAATTATCAAGAAAATTATCCAATGAATTGTCGATTAACTGATAGTATGTTACATCAGGAATTACATCAACACTACCTGCATAAACTGTTGTGTCATTACCTTCATAGAAAACTTCGTTAGCTTCTCTATCCATAGAGAACATCCTTATTGAAATTTCAAAATTTGCAGGCTCAATAAATGCGGTAAAATCCAACAAATCTATATCAGAAAAATAGTTGTATGTAATGATATTTTTAAGGTTACCTACTAACAAATCTGAATGTTTCTCAAGGTTAGCTTTTATAGAATCAATATAATTATCGACTGTTAACATATTTTATGGTCTCCTTTTTTAATGCCTTATTCAAACAAATGCACCTGCTATTATGAAGTCACTAAGCTAATTTTGCTTACGGAATCCATATCTATATAAACCTAGAAAGAAAGGATACATTATGATAAGCGTGAAAGCTGTAACAAAAATCATTCCTCCTACTCCAAGTTCTGGATTATTAAGCACATCCAACATTGTATATGCAAGCACTTCAATTACAGTAATTATAAATATGAATTTCCAGAATGACTTTGATAACAATTGTTTGTTATATACATAACCAAAAAATCCAATTGTGGAAATAATACTGATTACAGTATCCGTAGTTTCTATCACCGGACCATGAACCGCTTCTACAAACATCGAAGCTATCGAAATAGCTATAATTAGCCAAAAGTAAATTTTCCACAGCATTTTTTACACTTCCCTATTCATTAAAATGACCCTCTCAATTTTTCCATTTCTAGTATATCAAACCAACCTAGTAAAATGGGCTTATTTTTAAAATAATCCTTTTGAAGCGCATCCAATACAATATACGCTCATTACTCCCAGAATACCTAGAATTAATTGAGTATTTATATTGCAACAAAAAGAGCCCTCAAAATGAGGACCTCGAAAAAACCTACTCTTATGTAAATCCCTCGGAAATTGCTTCATTGAGCAGATCTTGTTGGATGGGCTTTATAAACTTATTTCGCTGCTCTTCAATCACCACGAGCAATTCTTCCCGCGTCTTATATTATTGGGTTTGTGGTCTTCACTCATTTTGTATAGAACTAAAGTACCATTAGTCAAAGGTTTTCCTCTTTACAACCGCGCCATCTAGGCTTTAGTAAAGAAATACACCAAAGCCTTTAAGTCCAATAATTCCATGTCCCCACACAAACTGTAGGCATACCTATGGGACGAATTTAATGGAACAATCAGGAGATATTCATTTGTTGATGACTCAATTTGGTCATACTTCAACCACAACGGCTGCCCTCTATACAAATCCTGAGCAGGAGAAGTCTAAAATGGCCGCAAAACAGATGGAAGAGAGAAGAACAAATTATTGTGAAAAAGATTAAATAAAAAAAGAGAAGATTTTCTAGTCTTCTCTTTTTGTTATGAAAGAACCTTCTCTGGTGAATATTCTTTTTATCCTTACGAATCATCTGTGAAGAGGGATCGACTATCAAGTGAAGTTGGTGACCCAATATTTCATCTCTGGAACCTGGAAAATCAAAATATAGACGCTGTATCTCATTTAAATATAAAGATTAGCATAAAGTTCTTCATGTTATTCGGGTATATTTTATTAAAAATCCTGTGCTTCAATGTCGTATTGCGAATTATAATCAATTCGAAATGTACAACCGGTTACTAATTCTAACTGTAGGATTAAAGTAAAGTTTGATCAAAAGTGTGCTGCAAAAGCTGAATTTATAATAGAACAACCCACACATTTTGAACAAAATTATCAAAATGTGGATTTCATTTTTATAGGTTATAGAGATTTTTATAAAAAGATTGATTATAAATACACGGATTCTTTTAAATGAATTAACTTCCAATAAGCACGTATGATTACAAGTAGTACAATTCTTGTTATTTTAAATGATTTACGTATCTTGAATAATCGAATTTAATCAACTGTACCTCATTAAAAAGCCCGACCATTTTGAACGAATGGTCGGGCTTTACTATAGAACTTTTTGTCAATTGTTGTTTCTTTGAATAAACGTTAAAAGGTGTTGGAGGTGTTGGAAATGAATCGAGTTACGTCCTTTTCTCCATGCTTTGATTGATTCTATAACAAGTTCTATAAATATTTTATAATTTTCATAATCATCTTCCAATATTAAGTCATAACCTTTAATAAACATGATAAATTGATACGTTTTCGTTTAATCCTCATCACTTGTAATCTGAACTTTATTGTACGGATAATCAGAAAAATTCGAAATGAAGTCAAAACCTATTCCGTCATGACCTACCCAAAGATAATATCTATCTTTTGATATCGTTTTTGTATAGTCCAAAATAAATCTCGCTAAACCAATGTCACTCGTAAAATCCATTTCTATTGTTTTCTCAGTAGAAAACAAAATACTCTCATTGTTAAAAGCGTCCAAATAGGCTATAGGAAAATAATTGACTAGTTCTTCAATATTATTTATTTCTACTAAATGATGATAATTTCTAGGCGAAATTTTCGATGTTTTTGCACCTTTCGTTATATTAATTTCCATCGAACCACTAATTCCATGCAAATAAATCGGATACTTATTTAACTTTTTTAAAAATTCTTTTAAGCTTTGGCTATAACTCGTAGTTAAATCCTCTTCAACCGAATCAATAAAAAAATAAAAATTTATCAAACCTCTCTTCCCAGATTTAAAAATATATGAAAAACCGTCACCAACTAAAAAATCATTTAATGATATTTCCATTACCATACCACCTTATATTTTGCTGATGTTTTTATATAGACATTAGATGGTATAAATTCAGCTATAATGTAATGCACCTCTGATTTATAATGATAATGCCAAATTCCTTTTCCATATTGCTTACTGGTTTTCTTTCCCCATTTTTTCAAATAAGCTACCTTTGGTAGTGTATGATAGTCTAGAGAAAAAACTCGTCCTTTCCCTTTCTCTCTAACTTTAAGTAATACTCCTCCATTAGACTCAATGATATATTTAGAACCCCATTTTTTTAAATATTTAGAAGCTTTTTGAATCATATACTTTCTTGCTTTTGTTAAAGCTGCTCCTCCATATTTCTTTATTAAAGGTTTTGCCAAAAAAAGTAATGCTTGAGCAATATATTTTGCAATTTGCCCATTTGGATCTGTATACATTACGGGATTATTATTCGCATAAGTATACCCATTCTGCGAAAGTGGTTCATCATCGTCACCTGAATGTGGATCTAATGCTAGGAATGATCCATTCTGTGGATTGTAATAACGGGCTTGTAAATAATAATTTTTCGTTTCTTCATCATAGTAATAACCGGCATAACGTACTGGGTTTTCTTCCGCCACTGTGCCTTTTACGGCTAAAATATTGCCATACGTATCGTATTGATATGAACCGACTTCTTTATCTTCGCTGTCACGAATGCTTAAGACATCACCACGTTGGTTCGTGATAAATTGATATGCTTTGGTGTCAAACTTACCTGCATCATCTTTTGCTTTGACAATCATACCAAGTGGTGTATAACCACTCCATTCATATGAACGATACTGTTTGATGTCATTGTCCACTTTAACAACTTCCATATTTAACACTTCATCATTATAAAAGTACTCATGTGTTGTGTCACCGACTGTTTTGCTCATACGTAAACCATTTTCATTATTCGTGTAAGACGCGACATCTTTCCCATCCACTGTCTGAACTATTGTTAAACGCTGTTGTTCATTATATGTGTATTGATAGTTTTCATCTTGCACTAAATTACCATCGGCATCATATTTGTATGTTGCGTCATTTTTCTTCGTAATTTGGTTGGCATCATTATACGTGAATGTAGATTCGTTTCCATCTACATTCGATTTTGTACGATTTCCTACTGCATCATACGTATACGTATTCACCGTTCCACCTGGTAAGTTTTCTATTGTCAATTGATTGTTTTGATCATACGCAAAAGTACTTTCTTGTCCATTTGCTGTTTCTTTAGCAATATTACCATTTTTCGTATAGTCATACGTAATTTTAAATGGTTGTTGTACTTTGCTTGTATATGTCAAAGTACTTAATAAGTTGGCATCATTCATTTGTGTCACTTGGCCGGTACTCAACAATGATATCCATTGTTTAAAAGAAAAACGCCATAATACATAAAGGTATAACAACGATGGTATTCTTTATTACTAGACTCGTCTCTATTTCTATATAATAAAATGGGTATCATAAAAAATAAGTTCTCCATATTGGTGAGCTATAGAAATTAAGTAGCCAATTACAGTATTGGTGCTAGTAGAATGGCATAGTCTATTCCACTTGCTTGTTGCGAGAATAATTGTTTTAATCTTTCTGATAACATCAGTGCCCTTCCTTCCATACCGGTGTTTGTTGTTTTTTTAATTGCACTACGAAATACTATTAAGGTTTTTCAAACACATAAAGCCAAAGGATTTTATAACCCTTTGGCCAAAAGAGCAACTTAATAGCAAACGGCTCTTTTAACTATTGAAGGTGACCTTCAATTGCGTGTCTATTTCTAAGTTCTAATAAACTCTCCAATTTTCTCTTCACTCTCTGCAACGCATTATCTATAGACTTGGCGTGAGTATTTAATTTATCAGACATTTCTATATAGGTAAGGTCCTCTAGGCCCCTGCTTCTTTCCCTTTTTCTGCCGTATCTACCATCCCAAAGTTATGAATTTCTCCCCATTTCCCCATTTTCTCGGCGATGAAATTCCCATAATTAACAAGGCGATCATGTAATATGGGAAACTGCTCCCAATAAGCTGCAAGCCCTGTTGAGTACAAACCGATACGTGGTTTTTTATACATTCTTAATGAGTTTTGTACATTTTCTAAAGATATAGATGATTGCATAATTTACGACCTCCTAACTATAATACATATATCGTAAACGGTTTTATAAAGAAGGTCATCTATCTTTCTTGGTTATAAATATAGCAATCTTGGTATTTTTAAGATTTTGATTTGAATGGAACTGCAATGATGGTATTCCATTGGGAAGGCCCTGCATTATTGGTCAGAAGATTCATTATTTAGTAAAATTAAAGGATATTTTCCCCATTTGTATTCCACTTAAAAACCATATTAATGTCATATTGGACATTAATATGGTTAGTCTTTAAATTATTTAAAAATTAATGTATTCAAGTATAATTTTTCATAAAGTGTTTTCAAATAAAAGCTTTCATTTTACTAAAACTTTTGGTTGATGTCACATATCTACAATATGGTCCGATTGCTTAATAAGAAAAAATCAACACATAAACGGTCGAACGGTTCTGGTGCAAAAATTTAATACACTTGCAAGTAATCTCTTAAACTTGGACATACTAATACTATTAATCTAAAAAGAACGTGATTAGTATGGAAAAGCAGAATGTATTTAAGTGTAAACATTATCAGCCGGACCTTTTTTCTAACAGTCAGATGGTACCTTCGATACAACCTAAGTTTTCGTGATGTAGTGGAAATGATGGAGGAACGAGGCTTATCAATTGCTCACACAACGATTATGCGTTGGGTTCAACAGTATGGTCCTGAATTAGATGAGCGAATACGACGTCATCTTAAGCCAATCAATGATTCATGAAAAGTAGATGAAAAGTATATCAAAGTAAAAGGTCAATGGATGTATCTGTATCGTGCAGTGGATTCCAAAGGAAACACGATTTATTTTTATCTCAGTAAAACAAGAAACAATAAGGCTGCAAAGCGCTTTTTCAAGAAAGCTTTACGGTCTTTTCATGTTTCTAAGCCTCGTGTCATGACGGTCGATAAGAATCCGGCTTATCCTATAGTAATTGAAGAGGTGAAAAAAGAGAAAAGCATACCTGATGGTATGCAACTTAGACAACAGAAGTACTTGAATAACATAGTGGAGCAAGATCATCGCTTTATAAAGTAGCGATTCCGTTCTATGCTAGGATTAAAAACGTTTCGAACAGCCAAACAAATCATATGTGGAGTGGAGGTGATGCATATGCTGAAAAAAGGACAACTTCAACAAGGGGTAAAGTCTGTCCAAAGTGAGATTGAATTTATACATAAATTATTTGGAGTAGCCTCATAATTCATAGATGAAAAGGATATTGAGGTTCTATGTTCCTAACAAGTCATATTTGCACCAGAACCACAAGAAATACTCTATCGGTTGTTCAACTGAAAAATAAAGCACCCTTTGTCAACAATGACTTTAGGGTGCTTTATTTTATAGGACGTGTTTTGGATTCTTTATTTACATTTGTATAAATTATAGAAAAAAGAAATTAAGGCAGTACATTACCTGCAGCACGATAGATGCCATACCACTCTTCGCGAGTAAGAAGGATATCACCTGACTTACAGCAATCCTTTAAACGGCCTTCATTCATCGTACCGATAACCGGTTGCATGTTTGCTGGATGACGCAATAACCACGCGATAGCGATGGTTGTGTTGCTTACTTCATATTTATTCGCGACTTCATCAATCTTTTGATTCAATTCAGGAAACTTGTCGTTACCTAGGAATACTCCCTCAAAGAACCCGTATTGGAAAGGGGACCATGGCTGAATGGTAATATCGTTCAGTCTACTATAATCAAGTATGCTACCATCTCTGTTCACAGCAGAATCATTTTCCATGTTCACATTAAATCCATTAGAGATCATATTTGTATTGGTAATACTTAATTGAAGTTGATTAGCAACGATTGTTTGCTTCACCGACTTCTTAAGTAATTCGATCTGCATTGGATTCTGATTGGAAACACCAAAGTGACGAACTTTTCCTGAACTTTCAAGAATATCGAAAGCCTCTGCCACTTCTTCTGGTTCAACCAAAGTATCCGGACGGTGTAGCAGCAGAATATCTAGGTAATCTGTATTTAATCTCTTTAAGCTTCCGTCAACTGATTCTAAAATATGTTCTTTTGAAAAGTCGAACATTCCTTCTCGAATACCGCACTTAGATTGCAAAAAAATCTTTTCACGAATATCATCGTTCATATGGATGGCTTCAGCAAATATTTCCTCGCATGTTCCACCCCCATAAATATCAGCATGGTCGAAGAAATTTGCACCTAATTCAAGTGCTGATTGGACAAAGTGCTCAGCCTCGGCCTTTTCCAGAGAATTAATGCGCATACAGCCGACTGAAACAACCGGCACCTCTAAAGTACTTTTTCCAAGTTTCATAGTCCGCATGATATATCCTCCTTGATTGTAATTTTGTAATTTCATATAACGCGTTTGAACTTTTCTTCCACGCTGGTGGCAAAAGTATATATATACGACAATGGAAAATTTGGCGTATGTATCCCTTATTGATTGTGACTCACAGGTACAGCGTTTTCATTACTACGCAGTATTCAACCTTGTCCTCCATGCAGAAGGCAGTTGCTTTTTATAATTATTTAACTTTATTTTATAGAATATTTTCGTAAAGGGAATTAGTAATTATATCAATATAAGTTGGGATATTTTTATGGGCACTTTGGATATTCATTGCAACTAACTAATAACCTTATTCAACAATCGGGCGCTTTAATGAAGTAACTAAAGCCTAATTTCTCAGTGTTGAAAGCGAGAAATTGGGCTTTTTTATATTTGGATTTCCTTACCATTGTAAATCCGTATTTTCCTGATGTTACTCCTTAGCGTAGGAAAAATCGGATTTTTTATCCTGAATTTCTCTTAGCGTATGTTTTTCGCGTTTTGTTGGTAGGACCCCTTGATTGCATATTACTCCAAACTTCTGTGAAATTCCCTTCATTAATTCTCAACCCCCTTGCGTTTTTATAGCTCCCATAACAGCGCGATCGGATCAATTAATCATCAGTGAGGAAGAAGGTCCCCGCTAATGGTTAGTTAAAACTTATAATGTCTCTATAAATCTCTTAAATGCCACTGCACCGTCTTCATTGCGCTTAAACACACCAGCATCTTCTAAGCAACGTAAGAATTTCTTACCTACTTCTTCCTTAACGATTCTATTTACACTCTCTTTATCGATTTTGTGACGATATTTAACCTTTAACTCCTCTGCCCAGGTCATATGATGATGGGCGATGTTATGAGAAAGGTCTATTAAAAATTTTTCTACCTCAGCAAGTTCTGATTTCAAACGTGCTGGCAACACAGCTAATCCCATCACTTCTATCAGACCGATATTTTCCTTTTTGATATGATGTACATCATGATGCGGATGGAATATACCAAGCGGATGCTCAATGTTTGTTCGATTATTTCGAAGAACAAGATCTAATTCGTATAGATTATTTTTCTTCCTTGCAATTGGCGTAATTGTATTATGTTCTGTGTTATTAGTAAAGGCATGAATATCAACAGATCGATCGCTATAACCTTTCCACTTTTCTAAGATATATCCACCAGCTTCGACCAATGAATGGATATCCTCACTTCTCATTCGAATAACTGACATTGGCCATTTTAACACAGAAAATTTAACTTGAGGGTGGCTGTCTATATTAAAGGAAAACTCATCTTTCGCCTTGGACATAGCAAATTCATAGCGGCCGCCTTGATAGTGATCATGGGTTAAAATAGACCCGCCTACAATTGGCAAATCAGCATTAGAACCAGTAAAATAGTGGGGAAACTTTTCTACAAACAGCAGTAAACGTAAAAAAGCTTCCTTGCAAATTTTCATATCACGATGTTCTTTTGATAACAAAATGCAGTGTTCATTGTAATATACATAAGGCGAATACTGTAGAAACCATTCCTCATTCCTAAGATTAAATCGTATCATTCTATGGTTAGATCGTGCAGGATGTCCTATTCTTCCCTCAAACCCTTCATTTTCAATACAGAGCAAACATTTAGGGTAATTTGTTTTAGTACCACCATCCGCTTTTTCTTTAGCAATTTGTTTTGGATCTTTCTCCGGTTTGGATAGGTTAATCGTAATGTCCAGCTCTCCGTACTCTGTGTTTACCCTATAACTGACATTCTTATTAATTCTCTTAGTTTGAATATAATTGCTATTCTTACTTAACTCATAGAAATAGTCAGTTGCATATTCAGTTTTTTCTTCATACCTTTCATAAAAGTTATGATTAATAACAGAAGGTTTTGAAATAAAGCAGTCCATCATTTTGCTGGCTAAAATTTCTTTAGCATCCAAAAAGTCTTCGATGATTTTTTGCTCACAAGCATAAGCAATTAGGGACTCTAAAATATCTGGAATTTCTGGAATCTCTCTTTCTGATACAATGGGCTCCCCTTCGATAAAGTTGTCCATATTTAACAAGGAAAGGATTCGGTTTCTTACATATAACTCATCTTCCGGCTCGATCAGCTTCTTTTCCAGACCTTTATTAATCAGCTCTTGAATCAATTGATAAATATTCATAAACCTCTCCTTCCTTAATCCTCATACCCATTTGGGTTATGTTTATGCCAGTTCCAAGCTTCTTCTATAATCTTGTAAACTGACGTACGTTTTGGATACCACCCTAAAATCTCTTGAGCTTTTGATGAAGACGCCACCAATTTGCTTGGATCCCCAGCTCTTCTTGTCCCTATCTTTTCCGGAATCGCATGTCCTGTCACTTCCCTTACGGCATTTATAATTTCTTTTACAGAGAATCCTTGATTGTTACCTAAATTAAAAATGTCGCTTTTTCCACCATTTTGCAAATAACGAAGGGATAGAATATGAGCCTCTATTAAATCCTCAACGTGGATATAATCACGAATACATGTGCCGTCAGGAGTATCATAATCCTCTCCAAAAATAGTAATCGACTCTCTCTTACCGAGGGGTACTTCTAATACGACAGGAATGAGAGGAGTTTCCGGTGAGTGATCTTCTCCGATGGCACCATCTTCCCTGGCTCCTGCCACGTTAAAATAACGAAAGGATACATACCTCATACCGTATGCCTCACTGCACCAATGCATCATTTTTTCCATGGCTAATTTTGTTTCTCCGTACGGGCTAGTTGGGCATGTTGGCATGTCCTCTGTAATCGGAACTTGAGTTGGCTCTCCATATGTTGCAGCGGTAGAAGAGAAGACAATATGATTGACTCCAAATTCATTCATCACTTCTAATAATATTTGAGTACCGTATAAATTATTATCATAATATTTAAGAGGGATTTTTACAGATTCTCCAACTAATGAGTTCGCTGCAAAATGCATTACTCCATCAATATGTTCTTGTTCAAAAACCTCACTTTAAAAGCTTTTATCACGAATATCTCCTTTATAGAATGCAGCTTTAGGATGAATAGCTTTTTCATGGCCCGTTTGCAAATTGTCTATGACGACTACATTGAAATTTTGTTCTATTAACTGGTAAACAGCATGTGAACCAATATATCCTGCGCCTCCAAGAACTAAAATACTCATACTAATTCCTCCCCTGTGATTTCTCTCGCTCCATCTCCGATATGAGCAACATAAAAGGTTGCTTCATAACCGACCTTTTCTTTATACAAACTGCCAACATCCATAATAAACTGATCTACTTGATCAGATTTTACAATCGCTATGGCACATCCGCCAAAACCGGCCCCTGTCATTCGGGCTCCGATTACGCCTTTTTGCTGCCAGACAGCTTCTACTAATGCATCTAACTCTTTTCCCGTTACTTCATAATCATCACGTAAAGAACGATGAGAATCATTCATTAATTCTCCGAATGTATATAAGTTACCGTTTTTTAACTCTTTCAACGCTTTAATCGTCCGGCAATTTTCATAAACGACATGCTTTGCCCGTCTTCGAATCCCTTCATCCTCAATAACATTTTGATAACTGTTAAATAATTCTTCCGTTAATTCCCCAAGTGATGCAATATTTACGTGTTCCTGCAGTTTTTTAAGCGCACACTCACATTCACTTTTTCGTTTATTGTACTTAGAGTCGGCTAATTCGCGCCGCTTATTCGTATTCATAATAATGATGTTGTAATTATTTAAATCAATAGGGGCATATTCAAAAGATAACGTCTGGCAATTTAAAAGCATTCCAAATCCTTTTTTTCCCATACCAATAGCAAACTGGTCCATAATGCCGCTATTGACGCCGATAAAATGGTTTTCAACTTTCTGACCGATTTTAACTAGCTCCACTCTGTCTATAGCCAGATTCAAGAGCTCCTGCACTGCAACACCAGTGACCAATTCAATCGAAGCGGAAGAGGATAAACCTGCACCATTAGGGATATTGCCGTAAACCAATATATCTAAACCGGTCTCAATTTCATAGCCACCCTCTCTTAAAAAGCGAATCATCCCTTTCGGGTAATTAGTCCAAGAATGTTTTGGGTCATATTGTAAGTTATCCAAGTGAAGCTGAATAAGCCCTTCTTCAGGAAAATTCACTGAATATAAGCGAATAAGTTTATCGTCTCGTTTGCTTGCTAAAGCATAAGTACCAGAAGTAATGGCACATGGAAATACATGCCCGCCATTATAATCAGTGTGTTCTCCAATTAGATTAATACGACCAGGTGCAAAAAATAAACGATAGTTGTTATGTTCAAACTTCTCTTGAAATAATGCTTCTAGTTCTTGTTGTTTCATAATAATACTTTAACTCCTTCCTCTGCTTCTCCTCAGATCATTAAACGATCGCTCTTTTTTTATTTTCTATATAAATCGGCACCTCTCCATTCGAGTGGTGTGTTCTGGACATTCTGTGTCCAACCTCAAAGGTTCACCTAAGCGGCTGGCGCCAACCCCGAAAGGGAGATGTGATCCAAATCTGATAATCCAAGGAAACATTAGGTTTAGTAAGTGGGCTTGCTCAAGGTTTTCCCACAATGTTAAAAGAAAAAATCCCGGTATAAAACCGGACCTGAAGGATTATCCCTTTACACTTCCAGCCGCCAGTCCTTCGATAAAGAACCTCTGTAGGAATAGGAAGACAATAACCATCGGAAGCGACGCCATTAAAGCGGCTGCTGCAACCAGGTTAAGCTGGCTGGCATTCTGTCCAAAGAATCCTGCGAGTGCGACAGTCAATGTCTGCACACTTGAATCCTGAAGGAAGAAAATTGCAAACTGGTAGTCGTTCCAGATGTATACGGATGAGATAATCAATACTGTTGCTGTAATCGGTTTTAAGAGTGGAAATACCACTTTGAAAAATACACCAAGCGTGCTAGCGCCGTCTAGTTTTGCGGCTTCTTCCAGTTCTTTCGGAATGGTTGAACGGATAAAACCTGCATACAAGAAAATCGTCAATGGCATAAATGCCGCGACGTTGTTTAAAATCGCAACCAAATGCGTATTCATGAGTCCGATATCGACAACAAGGCGGTACAATGGAACAAGTGCTGTAAGTGGAGGGATAACCATAACCCCTACAAACAGCAAATACATGTATTTGTTTAGCTTTGTTGTTCTTCTTGCCAGTGCATATGCTGACATTGAGCCGAAAAAGATGAGAAGCACTGCAGAGAAGATTGTAATAATTGCCGTGTTTACAAATGCATTTCCGAGATTAGCTTGTTCCCAGGCGAGCGCGAAGTTTTCTGTGTCAAAGTAATCGGGAAAAGACCATTTGGATGTGAAATCGTCCGTCTTTTTTAAGGACGTCGTGATTAAAATATAAAATGGGATCAGGTGAAACGCAGTGATCAACAGCGCCATTCCGGTCAACAGCCATTTTGTCCGTGATGAAAGTTGCCCCATTAAGCTTCAACCTCTTTTCGTTTAAAGTAGAAAAGTGCCGCCATACTGATGAATAAAATAATCAAAGCCATCAATATCCCTTGCGTTGCCGCGTATCCCGCATCCTGTCTTGAAAAATACAAGTTATACATAAATGTCGACATCGACTGAGATGCATTTCCCGGCCCGCCGTTCGTCAATGCAACGATTACATCAAACAGCTTTAATCCTCCGATAATGTTCAGTACCATATTAATTGTGATCGAAGGCATTAATAGAGGAATGGTAATGTTTTTAAACTTTTGCCAGCCAGTCGCCCCATCAATATCCGCTGCTTCAAAGTAATCTTTTGAAATGCTTTGCAAGCCAGCAAGATAAATAATCATCGCAATGCCAACAAACTGGAACGTGTTAACGAATACAATTATGTAAGGATTGACCGCTGGATTGCCGAGTGCGTTAATTGGCTCTTTGCCGAAAAACATAATAATATCGTTTAACGCACCGCCCTGGAATGCAAAGAAGAAATACCAGATGTACCCCATAATAAGTGGGCTGATAATAACAGGCAAATAAATGATCGTTCTCGTAAAGGATCGTACTTTTAAATTGTGATTGAGCAATAAAGCGTATCCAAGTCCAACGATGTTTTGTAAAATCGTGCTGCCGATGCCAAAAAGCAATGTATTTTTTACTACTAGCCATGTATCAGGGTCGGCAAACATCCGCTTATATTGATCAATCCCAACGTAGTCATACGTCTGCGAGAAGCCGTTCCAGTTTGTAAATGAAATCCTGATGCCGTCCAAGAACGGATAGATAATAAACAAAAACACAATTAGTACACTTGGCAGATACATCCACCACAGTGACGATTCCCGCCGGCTTTTTTTCATTTTTCGACTCGTCGTTTTCGTTTTTTCAGATGCCTTCGTTAGCACTACAGCCATTTTTATCCATCTCCTTTTTCTAAGCGATTGGAGAAAAGGAGCTGGTGCCCGCTCCTTTTCCCGATGCTGTTATTTCCCTCTTAAACGTGTGTATTCCTGTGCCATTTTTTCAGAAACCTGTTCTGGCTTCATCGTCCCGGCAATAAGTTCTTGTCCGGTTGAACCCATTGGATCCCACATACCGCTTGGCAAATACTCGCGATCAAAGTAAGGATGAATCTGTGTTCCTTTATATTGTTTATAAAATTCCGCAAAGTAGTTGTCTGCTTCTACATTTGTCAACGCTGATGGAAGAGACGTACCTTCCGCGAACTTTTTCGCTACTTCCGGCTGGGCAATATACTTGATAAATTGCTTTGCTTCTTCGAGATGCTCCGATTTTTTCGATACAGCAAGCGTCAGTCGTTCGCCCCCGATCCAGCTTGGTGAATCGCCTGGATGAATAGCCGGAACCGGCATTGTGCCAACTTTCACTTCCGGATTCAGCCCCGTTACTTCACGGCCAATCGAACCGTTCAGCATCGTAAACGCAATTTTATTTTGTGCCATCAATTCAGGCCCCTGTGTTACCTGGGCTGTCAGCACGTCTTTATTCAGCAGTCCTTTATCATTCATTTCTTTCAGCTTTTCAGGAAGATACGTGTAGTTGGACCAGTCAAAGGAACCGTCCAAAAGCTCTTTTTTATAGCTGTCTTCTTTATCGGTGAGAAGGAGAGGCGTTGAAAATTGATCAAAATATTGGCCAAATTGGCTTTTATCTGATCCGCCCAACCAAAATGGAACCACTTCTCCATTGCTTTTTTCTTTAACGGCTTCGAGTGCCGCCATGAATTCATCGAATGTTGACGGTGCTTCAATGCCATATTCATCTAACAAGGTTTTGTTGTATGACAATCCATCCAGAGCCTGGTTAATTGGATAGGCGTGAAGTTTTCCTTCATCGTCCGTCAAAATAGGCTTCATCGCCGGATCCAAGTTTGCTGCCCATTCCATATCACCTAAATCTTCAGTGTATTCTCCATACCGGCTTTTTGCCCATCCGTGCGTATCAAATAAGTCCGGCATATCGTCCGCTGCCATTTTAACGCGTGCAAGGTCTTCATAACCGTCCCCCGGGTATGTATCTTCAATATCAATATTTGGATTTTCTTTCTCGAAATCCGCTACGATTTCTTTAAAAGTATCCATGTCCGCTTTTACCGTTGCCGTGGACATGAGTGTTAATTTAACTTGACCGCCGCTTTCTCCTCCGCCATCCACGCTGTTATTTCCACAGGCTGTCAGTGCCATAATTGCTGATAAAGAAAGTACAGATAATGACATTCGTTTTTTCATGGATTTCCCTCCGATTGTAAATGAATATCTTTTAGTGAATGATTTTCTGCCCGCTTCTTTTGCTTTACACCGCAGCTTTCCCGGACAATTAAAGTGGTTGGAACCATAATCTTTACGGGCATTTCCCGGCCTTCTAGCCTATCAAGCATCATTTTGACGCCAAACCGCCCCATTTCTTCTGTAGGGATTTTCACAGTTGTCAGCGGAGGTGTTGTAAATTGGGCCATTTCGATATCGTTAAAACTGACGATTGCTACATCTTCCGGGACCCGGATATTTGCCTCCTGGAGCGCTCTTATGGCACCAATCGCCATAGAGTCACTCGCGATAAAAAATGCTTCTGGCAAGCTGCCCTTTTCAACCGCTTCTTTCATTAAATCGTAGCCGGACTGAATTGAATATTCTTTTACAAACAGCAAATCCGGATTATAGGCATTTCGCTGCTTCATTTTGCTTTCATAAACGGTTTTACGCGCATCAGGTGTATAAATCTTCTTCAATGCCTGTGCATCTTCGACGGATATTCGTTCTGTCCCTCCAATATAGCCAATTCGCTTGTACCCACAATATCCCAAATGGTCCATCGCCAGACTGGCTGCTTTTTCATAATCAAAGATGATTGAATCGAATTGATCTTTATGCGCGTCTTGGTTAATAAGAACAATATTGCGGTTATATTCGTAAATTGATTCAAGAATATGAGCGTCTATCCGTCCAACAACAACCAATCCGTCCAGTTCTGAAAGTTCTTCTTTTGCTTTGACCATATGCTGAAGGCGAATTAACTTTAACGAAGTGATTCCCCTGTCAGCACTTTCTTTTTCAATGCCTTCCCTAATGGACTGCCAGTAAGGATCCTTTGCTTCTTCCTCTTGTGACTGAAGCAGTACCATTCCAATTTTTATATCTTCTGTTTTAACTGCTTCTTTTTGATGGACCTGATTTTGCATGCGCCTACTTTTGACCGTCTGGTAATTTAACTCTCGGGCCATCTGGAAAACTTTTTGTTTAGTTTCTGGTGAAGCAGAAAGTGTTTCATCATGATTTAAGACTCGCGACACTGTGGCAGCGGATAAATTCGTTAGCTTGGCAATATCTTTTATTGTTGCCATAAGACTTCCCTCATTTTTAGTAAAATTTACTGAATAAAATGAGTGTAGCACGGAAAGTTAGCGCTTACAATAATATCTACTGAATATTCAGTTATTAGCCATCAGACAGTTTTACTGTCTGATAGCTTGTATATTCGTTTTATATTCCGGAAGCATCTCACCATGCGCTTCAATTAAGTCGTCACACATGCTGATAATATCATCCATGGAAAGC
The DNA here is from genome assembly GCF_030348945.1 of Peribacillus sp. ACCC06369. Taxonomy (NCBI): domain Bacteria; kingdom Bacillati; phylum Bacillota; class Bacilli; order Caryophanales; family Bacillaceae; genus Peribacillus; species Peribacillus sp. ACCC06369. The sequence continues at coordinate 1,868,786 of NZ_JAUCEN010000002.1, read as the reverse complement.
TCGGCCGCTGTATGCGGATCAAGCATTGCTGCCTGATAAATTTTTTCTGTTAATTTTGTCATAGCCGCTTCAATGGTCAATAGCTGTGTATTAATATTAGAGCGGTTCAACGCCGCAAGCTGTTCCGGAAGTTCACCCACATAAGCTGGTGTAATGCCATTTCGATTCGCAATACAAGGCACTTCTACAACTGCTTTTTCCGGCAGATTGGAAATGAGGCCGCCGGTATTTAACACGTTGCCGCCAAATACGAATGGTTCGTTCGTTTCCATCGCTTCGATAATGCGCGATCCATATTCTTTGGAGCGTTCATGCGCCAAGTTTTGGTCATTCATCAGCTCTTCTTTCGTTCTTAACCAATTGGTAATTTGTTCTTCACATCGACGCGGATATTCATCAAGGGGGATATTGAATCGGTCAATTAATTCAGGATATTTACCTTTGATGAAGAAAGGATGATATTCCGAATTATGTTCAGAAGATTCCGTCACATAGTATCCGAATTTGTCCATTAGCTCATATCGGACCATGTCATGATGCTTTGATTTTTGCTTTTCTTTCGCCCGTTTCTTAATTTCAGGATATAAATCCTTGCCATTGGATTTGATTTCAAGCAGCCATGCCATATGATTAATACCGGCAATTCGTTCATCAATGTTTTCATATGGTATATCAAGATCTTTTAGTAAATCGCTTGTACATACTTGAACGCTGTGGCATAAGCCAACCATTTTCACATTTGTATGCCGTGAGACAGCTCCTGTTAGTGTGGCCATCGGATTTGTGTAATTTAAGAGCCATGCATCCGGGCAAACTTCTTCTATATCTTTGGCAACTTCCAACATGACCGGAATCGTACGTAGCGCACGGAACAGTCCCCCAATTCCAATTGTGTCAGCAATTGTCTGACGAAGGCCATACTTTTTCGGAATGTCAAAATCAATAACTGTACTTGGCTTGTAACCTCCAACTTGAATGGCGTTGATCACATATTTTGCACCATGCAATGCTTCTTTTCGATCTGTGTATGTCTTGATTGTAACACCGGCATTTAATGTTCTTTTCAAAGCATTGAGTAATACCCCTGATTCTGAAAGACGGTCGGAATCGATATCGAACAAAGCAAATTCAAAATCCTGAAGAGCAGGAGACAACATGCAGTCACCCAATACGTTTTTGGTAAAAATGGTACTTCCTGCGCCGATGAATGTAATTTTTTTCATTTGTCTTCCTCCATTAAAAGTTAGTGTTGAAAATTTAGTAAATTTTAATTAACATATTGTTAAATAAATAATACAGCGCTTCCATTATCCAGGCAATGGTAAATAAAATCGGAAAAGAGGTAATATATTGCTATCTCGGTCAAATGACAATAACCATAGCTTTGTGTATCATATTTCAAAGGAGCCTTTAACTGAGGCAGCTCGGATAACCTCCATCGGTTTTGAAAAACGAACATCGACTGATTATTACTGGGATGGCCGTATGCGTCAAAATGATTTAAAAACGTGTATTTTCCAATATACACTGAATGGATATGGAGAAGTTCGGGTAGGTGAAAAAACGTATACAGTTAAACCTGGCGAAGCGTTTATCGTCAAAGTACCAAGTGAACATTGTTATTATCTTCCTGAAGAAAGTCCTGAGTGGGAATTTATTTTCATTACACTGGAGGGGACGAAAGCCGAGGAGTGCTGGGACTACCTGATTAGCCAATTTGAGCTGGTAGTCCCTGTGGATGCAAATGCCCCGTTAATTTTTTTACTACAAAAAATTTATCAATTTGCTTTAAAAGAAGGCATTGAAGATACCTTTACTTCTTCTGCATATGCATATGAATTTATCATGGGGTTGTATCGCTTTGCGAAAGGACTGGACAACCAACAAACTGGGATACCGGATGATATACTCATGGCGATTCAATTCATGACGACACGCTATCATGAACCGCTGTCATTGGAGTCCATTGCGGAGCACGCCGGACTGTCCAAATACTACTTTACGAATAAATTCCAAAAGTACATGAAAACAACCCCCATTCAATTTTTGACAAAGAGACGTATACAGAAAGCAATGGAACTTTTATCAACAACAAATAAGACGATTCAGGAAGTTGCAATGGAAACGGGCTATGACAATGCGAATTATTTTAGTAAAGTTTTCAAAAAAATGATTGGCACCTCTGCTGACAGTTTTCGAAAAGATAAAAAAATGCCAGACTTTGAGCATGTTATTATTGATTAGCTATATAAGTTGAATGAATGGATTCTGCACTCACATCGCCTGGTATACTTAAAGAAAAACCTTGCGAGAGGATGTATCCGTGTAACAAAAGGACAAGTACTGCCCTAACTTCAAGCTGCCATGAATTCTACAAAAGGGCACCATAATTTTGAACGGTATCAGGCCGTTTAACTTTCGCTGATGTTGTTTTAAAATAAAGTTTGATCAATTTTAATGCTAATAATTGATATAAGATTAAATAGAAAGAACATGTTTTGATAAAGGATTATTCAAAACATGCTCTTAATATAATTAATTGGATAATTATTTACAGCAACCAACGAAGGCAGCCAGGTTTTTCGGATGATTAAACCGATCGATTTCACCAATTTCTGAGATAATCATGGCTGCGATTTTTTCTCCTATACCGGGAATCGATTGGCTGATCTTATATTCTTCCATTTCATTTGCCAGGGCCACTATTCTTCCAAGTCAACTAGGTGTCCCTGATAATGAAAAAACAACTCAATATATACGAAGATTGATTACCTGACTTTCATACACGCTTTTTTGAAATGGATTTCGAGATGCGGAATCCATTATTTTTTTGCTTTTTCCCATGCCCATTCACCCGATTGGCTAGAACAGAACTCTATAACACTCTCTGCTAGTCTACTTTCTCCGGCTGTTAATACCACCTCTGAAGTAGGATATTCCTTTAACATCAATAAAGAAACCCTTGAATATAGATCCCAAAAAACCTTCCGGTATTCAGGGAACACTTGATCTAAAATGGTGTGAAACTGACCATGCGAATCACTTCCATTAGGTTGCGAACAGCAAACTTCGTTGCACCATAAACTCCTGCATTTGGAAATGATTTAATGCCCGGAACACTTGAAGATGTGATAATTTGACCAGACTTTTGTTTGGTAAATTCCGGAATAACGGAGGCTACTCCATATAAAACGCCTTTTAAATTTGCCGTAGGAGGATTATTCCTATCAGGTATGGGAATCCAATACGTCTTATGGGGAGGATTCCCATACCTGATTATGGGCTTGGTGACCCAACATTCATTATGTTAATTTTTTTTAACTTAAACTCTCATTTACGTTTTAATTATAATATTCAATTTTAAAAAGGGCCCCTCTTGCTAATGAAGTGAACCAAAAAGTTAGACACTTTAATTAGGCAGCCTTGAGGGCATGAACTCGGTAATCTTTAGGGCTCATGCCTTTTAATTTCACCATGATTCATAGATGATTGTAATAACGGATATATTCACCTAGTCTATTTCACCCATATAAGAAGCCTGTAAAAAATTTATATCTTGTGGATATTCATAAAGTTGGATACCGCTTCCATATTTTGATATATCCCAAAAATAATATTTTTTTATAGTTATTTTATTTTCGACGATAATTTGTCCTCAACCCATTTACTAATACTAATCCCTTCTTGTTTAGCTAAATCTGAAATTTTTTCTAACAATTCATTTGGTAATTCAAAACTAGTTTTTCTATATGGGCTTCGTAATATCAAAGTACCTTCTTCATGGTGCATTTCACCATTGATTAAATTCGGTAAGATATCAGCAATACTAATCATCTCTGGCATTAACGGTCTTTCCCCTGCCCGAATGAAGAGTAAAACTGAACTATCTTGCTCTCTCATTCTTACGTTTTCAACACCCCAGTTTTTATATAAATAGTCAATGAAGGGATAAAATACAACTTCGTTTTTCGGTACCTGAAGCTCTACATAGCCTTTATAATCCAAAGGAGGTTGGTGTATCGAGTATGATGGCTTTAAGGTATAAGTTTTCATTCCTTCTTCATACGTCAACCACTTTTGGATATTGGGTAGGTAGAAACCAAATACATTTTCTTCATTACGAACCACACGTGCCTCTGGTATTTTAGACGAATGAAATCTTTGATACAAAGCAATGTCATTTTTCGAGTCATAATATTCATATTTTTTTGGTCGCTGTGTTTCAGTTGGTTTGAGTGACTTCTCTGCTTCATGATAGGCTGTTTCCGAAATTACATACGTGATTCTTTCATCCCATACGGGACAGCCTTAGCTTTTATCGAACCATCTTGAATATACTTATAAACACTTTGTACAGATAACCCCAATTTCTTTGCAACATCATTCGGACTCATACCTGTAGGTAAAGATTGCTTTGCATACACTAATCGATCCACTTCCGCTTTTTCATAACGTGCCTCTTTATGTAATCGATGGGGGTCCTGAATTTTCATGATTTTCTTCTGTTTTCCATAATGATAGATTATGAAGAGTCTGGCCATGAGCAGCTTTTCACTTCAGAAATATATTTAGAGAAAGTTTTTGAAAAAGACGCCAAGCGATTCATTTCTGGTTTGGGGAGTATATATATATAAGAAGGTCTTTTTATTCAGAGGGGTTTTTGCTGATTTTGGACTTTATTGAATAGCGCGCTCTCAAAAGATCCAGTTTCGAATATGGTAAAATAAAGAAAATGATAAAAGAGGGAGAACAAATCACCTGGATGACTTGTTCTCCCTCTTTTTTTTTAGAATCCCTTAGATAGGCTTGACGTAGGAATGATACGACATGGGAGGGTAAGCCTCCAGGGCGGCGTTGGAAAACGTTCATAATATGGTAAAAAATGAAGTTCTATTATTCTTTTATTTCACGATACCTTAATGTCCCTACCTTACTTAATTTATCCGTTAACATACATTCAATATGGAACCCTGCGAATAAGCTGGTAATTGCGAGAAAATCGTATCAAACTGAGGGAGTTCAATAAGGTGAGCGAGCCTGGCTGCGAAAATAGGATATTTAGTTAAAAAAGAATCACAAGTAGATGAATCTATATTGTGATTCTTTTCAAGCTTAAAAAACTCATATTCACATATTTAATTCTTCTCCCCGAACTCTTTTCCTGCTGATTTTTGATCCTTTATTTTGAAAGAAATGAGGAAGCTAATTAACGAAAGTACAGCGATGACAATAAATGAGATTTGCGCGCCATACATATCAGGATGGACTATCTCGGGACGCTGCTGAGCATTTTCGGTAGCTGATGTCATCACAGTAACAAGTATTGCTGTACCTACAGATGCGGCAATCATTTTCATCGTATTATCCATTGCTGCACCATGGGCGATTAATCGTTTAGGCAGCTGGTTTAAGGCGGCCGTTGAAACAGGCATCATAACCATGGCTAATCCGAACATTCGTATACTGTACATAACCATAATAAATGTAAAACTTGTCGAAGGACCCACATCGATAAAAGTAAAGGAGGAAGCGGTTATGAGGAGTAATCCGCCAATAACCAACCATCTGGCCCCAATCCGGTCAAAAATACGTCCAATGAACGGGGACATTATTCCGGTAATAAGTGCTCCAGGGAGTATCGCTAATCCAGCTTCAAACGCAGTAAATCCTCGCATGTTTTGCATAAATAGCGGGATAAGCGTTTCGGCACCTATCAGACCCATAAAGGTAATGGCTCCAATAATAATGGCCAGCGGGAATAATGAATACGTGAACACACGGAACTCCAGCATTGGGTGCTTCAATCGTAATTGCCTTTTGATAAACCAAACAAGTGAAATTGTTCCGATGCCTAGGGATATGATAGTACTCTCGTCTGTCCAGCCATAATTACCAGCCGCTGTAAAGCCATACAATAATCCACCGAAACCCACGGAAGATAAAACAATCGAAAGCACATCCACTTTTGGCCGTGTAACTTCTGTTACATTTTTTAAAGCGAAGAACGCAACTATGATATCAATAATAGCAATTGGAAGAATGATAAAGAATAACACCCTCCATGAGTAGGTCTCGGTAACCCAGCCCGACAAAGCGGGCCCAATAGCCGGCGCGAAGGAAATGACCAGCCCGACCAGTCCCATAGCTGCACCCCGTTTTTGAACAGGGAAAATCATTAGGAAGACTGTTTGCATTAACGGGAGCATAATTCCGGCTCCGCTCGACTGAATCATCCTTCCTAGCAGCAGCATTTCAAAATTAGGAGCTAGCCCCGCAACCAATGTACCAGTAGCAAAAATCCCCATAGCTGAAAGGAAGAGCTGTCTGGTGGTAAAGCGCTCCAGTAAAAACGCGCTCACAGGGATCATGATCCCATTAACCAGCATAAAAACAGTAGTTAGCCACTGTGCACTATTTGCCGTAATATTCATTTCCTCCATTACAGGAGGAATCGCGGTAATCATTAATGTTTGATTCAAGATCGCAATAAATGTACCCGCAAGCAAAAGAGCAACAATTGTTGTCTGTTTACGATTTGTTAAACTCAATTATGGTCCCCCTTTACGATTTGGAAAAAAACATACTTTTGTAGATTACACGAATTTACATCAGATTTCCAGTAATTTGCTGTTAAAATGAAAGCAATAAAGTGGCATTAAATAATTACTTTCCCTACAAATAAAAGGGGATTTCCTTTGAAGAACCAGCTGCAATTGATGTACTTTCTATTGGCCTAGTCATAGGGTTGCTGTCACAGACCGCAAAGTAGCAGATTAGTAGAGAGATGATGGGGAACACAGGAGCAAAGTGTATGCTCCTTATGTTGTTTATAGGGTCCGTTTCTGAATAGCTCTGTATAAAAAAACCTGTTAAATAATTCCTTTAATGGAGTATTCCTTACTGTCATACATTCGTAGGACCAAGACTATTTTATCCTTGGTTATATATGATCTCATCTTTCAAGTAATTTTTCGTGTCTCGGTTTCTTCTTGTATAAATATTGTCAACTAAGGATAATGTCATTTTATAGAGTAGGTTACCTTGTTTCGTTAGTGGCTTGATGAATAGCCAGAGTGTTCTTATCTTTAGTCTTCCCTACCCATTTCGTCATTTACATTGTATCCCCTTGTAGAATATAAGTTTTGTGCTGAAATTAAAAAAGAGCACTTTGAAAATACCGATGCTCTTTAAATAGTAAAAAATAAAATTATTATTTATTATTTTCTGATTCTTATACCTTTTCATTGTGCTATCACAAATATAAAGGTGTATTTCCATTCCTGTTTAGTAATCTTTTTTTCACCAACCAAGCGCCTCCCATAATTCCTGCATCATTTCTTAACGTGGCATTGGCTAACTCCACTCCTTGCAATACTCTTGGAAAAGCAAAACGAGTAAATTGCTCTTTTAAAGGTACTAACAGTGCATCCCCTGCTTTGGAAACTCCTCCACCAATGATAATTTTCTCAGGATTTAAACCATTCGCAAGATGAGCTAATGCTAATACTAAATAAAGGGTAACTTTCCCAATCACTCTATTAGCTAATTCATCACCTCATTCGCTACTTCAAATACTAGCTCAGATGATAATATTTGATGTTCATTGTAAAAATCCCTCAGTCTACTTGGTGTCTCGGTAAAAGATAATTCTTCAATCGCTAAACGAACAATACCTGTGGCAGATGCTATGGTTTCAATACATCCCGTTTTCCCACAATTACAAGGTGCCCCATCCTCTACGAGAGAGGTAATATGCCCTATTTCGCCACCTGCCCCATTTATTCCATGTACAATTTGCCCATTGGAAATAATTCCACCACCAACGCCCGTTCCCAAGGTGATACATAATAAATCTTTTGACCCTTGTCCAGCACCTTTCCACATCTCCCCAATGGCTGCTGCATTTGCGTCATTATCAACTATGACTGGCAAAGATGTTCCCATTTCAAGTAGATCCTTCAAAGGAAAGTTATTCCACCCTAAGTTAACTGCGACATCAATAGAACCATTCCCCAAGTTAACAGGACCGGGTGCTCCAACCCCAATACCAATTAACTTCTGTTTTTCTTGCCCCAACTCACTTAATGTTTGATCTATTGATTTAGCCATCTCCTTAGGAATATTTTTCCCTTTTTCATTTATATTGGTAGGAATTTCCCATTTATATATAATCTCACCATTTTGATTGATAAATGCCATTTTAATAGTTGTACCGCCTATATCTGCACCCACTAACCATTTTTCATCCATCAATACTCACCCTTTTTCATTCAAGTTGGCAAGGAACTGTATGCCTTAACCTTACGGCAAGTTAAGATTAAATTCGTTAATCTTGTACTAGCTATCGACTATACAGCTTTACTTTTTTATATAGTAATTAAGAAGTTTAACTCCTATCTTTCCTTGTTCAATAGAAATTTTTCTAGAGCTACGATAGCCCTTTGTTCATCGTCTCCATCTGCATTAAATTTAAACTCCTTTGCTATGTCTAACTGTCAGGGCCATTCCCCCGATATTACTTTTCTCAACTACCTTTTTTCCTTTTTCACAATATTAATGTCACTGTTAAAAGATATTGCTTTTCCTACAAATTTCAGCACCAGATCGAGATTGGAGTCCATGACGAAGAAGTACGTCAATTTTTTTCTACCATTAATCCTCACTCTACCCTTACTAATTTATCTATATTTTTAATTGAAATTAAAAAACTTATTTCTCGTAGTTCATACATCTGTTATAAGACACCAGCTCCTCTTCTTTTATGTGTTTTCATAGGAAGTGGAATACGAGTCTCCGTTTTACTATCAAAGAAGTGTACCTTGTTCATGTCTATAGCTAATTTCATTTGTTGACCTGCTTTCACTTCTGTACGAGCATCCACGCGCGAAACAAAGTTCTGATCATTAATTTGTGAATAAACCATTATTTCAGCACCCATTAATTCTGCCACTTCCACTTTAATATTTATTGTTGTATTCGGTGAGGCATCAACGAAAATCAGCTCATCATGAAAATCTTCTGGACGTACACCTAAAATTATTTGTTCACCTATATATCCTTGCTCACGTAATCCTTTCATTTTTCCCTCTGGCACCTCAATACGTACCGGTCCGATATGGAAGATACCCTCTTTTAAGGTACCAGTAAAGAAGTTCATCGCAGGAGAACCAATGAACCCGCCAACAAATACATTTGCAGGTTCGTCATATACTTCTTTTGGTGCACCAACTTGTTGAACAATTCCATCTTTCATAACAACAAGACGAGTTGCCATGGTCATCGCTTCTGTTTGATCATGCGTTACATAAATTGTGGTGGTTTGTAAGCGTTGATGTAGTTTAGCAATTTCAGAACGCATTTGGACACGCAGTTTTGCATCCAAATTGGACAAAGGTTCATCCATTAAAAATACTTTTGCATCACGAACGATTGCACGACCTAAAGCAACACGTTGACGTTGCCCACCCGAAAGGGCCTTTGGTTTACGCTGTAAGTATTGCTCTAGACCAAGGATATGGGCAGCCTCTTGTACACGACGATCAATTTCCTCTTTCGCGAATTTACGTAATTTCAGACCGAATGCCATATTGTCATAGACGCTCATATGGGGATATAAAGCATAGTTTTGGAAGACCATTGCAATATCTCGGTCTTTTGGTGCCACGTCGTTGACACGTTTACCATCGATAAAAAAATCGCCTTTTGAAATCTCTTCAAGTCCTGCAATCATGCGAAGAGTAGTTGACTTACCACAACCAGATGGACCAACAAAGACAATAAATTCTTTATCTTCAATCTGAAGGTTAAAATCTTTCACTGCTGTTACGTTTTTATCGTAGATTTTATAAATATGATTTAAACTTAACTCGGCCATTGTTTTCTCCTTCTTGAATCAGATTTTTTAATTTGTAATAGACTAGAATTTTATGATAATTTGATTTTGAAAAAATATTGTGATATGGATCAAGTAGATTCATACCACAACGATCTTTCAATAAAATTAACTTGTTATGCCCACCACATCTGTGAAGGTGATTCCTCAATTAAAACCGTTTGTAAGTTTGTCACTGCACGTTCGAATCCCTCATCAATAGACATGATCGCATCTTCATGCTCGATACTTACCACATAATCATACCCGTATGTGCGTAGTGCACTCATCATATCTGACCATTCTTTTAAACTATGTCCACAACCAACTGAACGGAACGTCCATGCCCGCGAGCGAACTTCTCCATATGGTTGCATATCGGTTAACCCAAACATATTAATATTTTCTTGATCTAAATAAGTATCTTTGGCATGAAAATGATGAATGGCATTTTCTTTGGCTAAAATCTTAATGGCTGCCACTGGATCAATTCCTTGCCACCATAAGTGACTTGGATCTAAATTCGCTCCAATTGCATCACATGTTTGTTCTCGAAGTTTTAACAAGGTATAAGGTGTATGAACTAAAAATCCTCCGTGCAATTCTAATCCGATTTTCACGTTATTCTCTTTTGCATACTCTCCTACCTCTTTCCAATAAGGAATGAGCTTTTGTTCCCATTGCCAAGTTAAGATCTCACCATATTCATTTGGCCATGGAGTAACCGGCCAGTTTGGGTATTTAGCCCCCTCGTGATCACCAGCTGTTCCTGAAAAGCAGTTGACAACAGGTACATCAAGTAAAGAGGCCAGCTTAATCGTTTTACGTAAGGTTTCATTGGATTCTTTTGCAAACCCTTCTTCTGGTGAGATAGGATTTCCGTGACAACTAAATGCACTAATCGTCAATCCACGATCCGCTACTTTCTTTTTATAGCTTTCTCTCGCATTCGCATCTTCTAATAATTCATCTAACGGGCAATGATGGTTTCCTGGATAGCAGCCTGTCCCAATTTCCACGGTATGTAACCCAGCTGTTTGCACTTTATCTAGCATGTCTTCAAATGAATAGTTTGCAAATAGAACAGTAAATACACCCAATTTCACGTTGTTTTCCTCCTATAGGTCCCAAATTCTTAATATGGTAAGATATTTTTATAAAGCAGATTTTAAACTGCTGGCTCTTTTATCGCTAAAAAGGTACTTACAATTTGTTTGGTTTCATGAGATTCAATAGCGGCTAGAATAACAGATAGAGATTTTGCCCCTTCCTCTCCTGAAACGGCTGGCTCTTTATCCTCTACGATAGCATTTACGAATTGTTCAATCACATGTGAGTTGTCTTGGCCGCCCTCATCGTTTGATTGAATTTTGCCAAGCTCATAATTTGCAACCTCACCTGATGCGTATTGAACGATTAAGGAATACGTTGGATGATCTTCTAAACGAAGAATTCCTTTCTCACCGTAAATAATCGTGGAGTTATCTTCTTGACCCACGTACGCCCAACTAGATGCGAGCGTTCCAATAATTCCACTTTCTGTTTTTAACACACATACTGCGTTGTCATCGACATTAGCAAAATCTTTAGCGTTCGTTTGCACAAATGCACCTACTTCAACGATTTCTTCACCAAGAATGTAACGAAGTAAATCTGTTTTATGCACACCTAAATCTCCCATGGCTCCAATAAACGCTTCATTCTTTTTAAAGAACCAACTCTCTTTACCGTCAACACTCCATTGCTCAGGTCCTCCATGACCAAATGCGGTACGGAAGCTATATATTCTTCCAATTTCACCACATTCAATAAGCTGACGTGCTTTTTGATGGGATGAAACGAAGCGTTGATTGTGACCGATCATAAGTTTTTTGCCACTTTCTTTTGCTGCTTGAATCATAGCCTGAGCTTCTTCTTTTGACGTAGCCATTGGTTTTTCACACAATACATGAACGCCTTTGTTTAAAGCTGCGATTGATATGGGCGCATGCAAATAATTTGGTGTACAAACACTCACTGCATCTACCGTTTTGCTTGCGAGTAATTCTTCATAATTTTTATATACTTTTGCACCATACTGCTTGGAAATTTCAATGGCGCGCTGTTCATTTATATCACAAACTGCTACAATCTCTACTTCTTTATTCATTTTATATTCTGGTAAATGACGAAGTTGAGCGATACTTCCACAACCTATAATCCCTACTTTTACTGTTTTCATAATCAGTTTCCCCTTTAATATCCTTAATTTTTCACTGCAATTCGTTCCAGTGGTGTTGCATTTCCGTATATAGGACGTTTTCTGTCAACTGGGTGTGCCCATTTCACGCCATTTATAATGACACGTTGAATATCTTTATTGTGATATGTTGGATACGTTTCATGGCCTGGTCTAAAATAAAAGACTTTTCCATTGCCTCGTTTATATGTGCAACCACTGCGGAAAACTTCCCCACCTTCGAACCAACTCGTAAAGACTAATTCGTCTGGAGCCGGGATATCAAAATGTTCCCCGTACATTTCTTCGCGTTCTAGCTCGATATATTCTGAAATACCTTCAGTAATCGGATGACTAGGATCTGTTACCCAAAGACGCTCTTTTTCATCTGCTTCGCGCCATTTTAAATCACAACTTGTACCCATTAATGTTTTGAAAATTTTGGAGAAATGGCCTGAATGCAATACGATTAAGCCCATTCCATCTAATACACGCTGCTTTACCTTTTTAACAATTACATCGTCTACTTCATCGTGAGCTAAATGCCCCCACCAAATCAGCACATCTGTTTCTTCTAATACAGCATCTGTTAAACCGTGTTCGGGATCATCCAATGTAGCTGTTTTTGCATCAAATCCGCTTTCTTTTAAAAATGCTGCAATAGCACCATGAATACCTTCAGGGTAGACTTCTCTTACAACTGGATTTTTTTGTTCATGTCGATTTTCATTCCATACAGTTACTTTTACCATCATAAATACTCCCTCTCATTTTGATTTGATGTATTGAAATTATTATCCGTAAATCTCCAACTTCACAATACATAAGCTGTCGATTTGACTGCCCAACCGCTTTCTAATCTATTTGCTTTAGAGGTCTGCCTGCCAACCTATCACTCTATGGACTGCACTGAATTAAGTCGTTAAAAACAACGTAAACGTTTACGTTAATGGTACTGTAGTCTTCCTCATAGCGGATAACGGCTGTCAATGCCCGTGAGTTGTGGAACAGCCATTACATCACTTGAACAGAATACGGCTGTAAATGTTGGATAGTCCAAACTTGAACCACCCTTTCTATTCCACGTTGAAGTCCATAATACCCATATGTACTCATTTGAATGGTTACCGTAACACCAACATCATTTATAGCGTCCTTAAATCCATTTACACGAGGAATTGTCGAAATGACATCTCCTTTTGTTCCGGAAATCATCCCAACATCAATTCCTGTTAAAACTTCACTTGTTAATTGTTTCGATAATTTGTGAACCAGTAAGCAATATATCTAGTACAACAGCCTTAGCCTGATAACCAATCTCGTCAATCACTTTTCTGAATGCCAGAAACAGATAAAACTGGCTTTCTTTGCTGCATCAATAATTGTAATTTCCACCAACTTTCTACGTAAACGTTTTCCTAAAAACACACTAGCACATGTGTAAAACCTTTTCAACGATTTTTCAGATATTTTTGAATTTTATAAGATATTCTGTTACTGCAAAAAAAAGTGGTATCACCCCTTTATGGGTATATTTGTATAGTGTTTATGGAAAATGAGTGTCTAAGCTTGAAAAGCATGTACAGACAGAAAAATTACTATAAAAAAGGGAACTATTCTTGCACAAATAGCTACTTCAAATCAAAGGATAGAATGACTTATCTGGGGCTTAGATTCAAAGGTGAAAATTTTTTATTCGATTGATGATCAGTCCGGATAAACTATGCTTCTTCCTTCTTGAATAAAACCCGCGCCCGTTAGCTGAAAGAATGTTGTTTTACCTGTACAATTAGCATTAGCAATCTTTTAACTATCTCACGTGAACTTTCGGAAGTTTCGCTTACTTTTATCCACGAACTTCGGCTTTCTAAAGACACATCTTCTATCCTGGAGACTCTTCTTTTTATAGGCTGTGCTTCCTATGATTTCTTTCATTTCCCATCTCCAACGAGTCTTTTTCTCTCCCCTAAGATGGCAGAAATAGTCGCCTATTTTGTGTTGGTAATTTCGGTTTTCTGTGAATGTTTTTTTGATTTCGCTTATGTTAACCTCTCTTCACTCCAACTATTTGCAACTGTATATTTATCATTGTGTATGTGTGTAACATCACATCATATTATGTTTTCGTTTTCTATCTGGGGCATTTGTTTTCGAAAACCTTCATTTACATCTACATCCACCTCTATTAACCCTTTTTTCAAAATATATGCTTCATATATTTTTCATTCACATAATCGTGAAATTAACGGATTAAATGTTTACATATGAAACAAGTCGTTTGACGAAAGTTAGAATATTCAAATTTTGAAATAAATTGTATTGAAAACGCTTTATTTATATGTTAAGGTTTTTTAGAAAACGTTTACGTAGAAAGTTGGTGAAACATGTCGATTACCATTAAAGATGTAGCAAAGCAAGCAAATGTATCCGTTGCGACTGTTTCTCGTATTTTAAATAATTTGCCTGGCTACTCGGATGAAACACAACAACGAGTAAAAAAGGTAATCAAAGAACTTGGTTATCAACCTAATGCCGTTGCAAGAGGTTTAATTAATCGCAAAACAAAAACGATAGGTGTACTTGTTCCCAATGTTTCTGATTTATTTGCAAGTGAGGTTTTAGCCGGAATTGAGGAACAAGCTCATGAGTTTGGTTACAGTGTAATGATATGTAAAACCAATCATGATGGTAAACGAACGATCAACTACTTGCAGGCATTGTATGAAAAACGGGTGGATGGAATTATTATCGTCAGTGAATTTATCACGCTAGATTACTATAAAGCGATTGAAACAAACAATGTACCGGTTGTATTAGTGGCAACACAATCAGACTATCCCCTTCCCTTTATTAAAGTAGATGATTATCAAGCTGCTTACGATGCCACGACCTATTTAGTAGAAAAAGGGCATTCACATATTGGAATGATTGCAGGAACAAAAAGCGATATCATTTCGACAACTCCACGTGTAAAAGGCTTTACAGACGCATTAAATCACGTGGGAATAACAGTGACCAATGAAATGATCACGTATGGAGATTTTTCTTTCAAGAGTGGTATTAAGGGGATGGACGATTTATTGAAAAGTTACCCAAAAGTAAGAGCTGTATTTTGTGCAAGCGATGAAATGGCTGTAGGAGCCTTATCACTTTTATATAAAAAAGGAATTAGAGTACCGGAAAGTATATCCATTATAGGATACGATAATACAGCTACAGCTGAGAAGGCCATTCCCCCACTTACGACGGTAGCGCAGCCCTTATATAAGATGGGTAAAGATTCCATTCAACTTTTATTGGATCCATCTTTAAAAATAAACCAGCTTTATCCTCATCATATTGCTGAGCGTGATACAGTCCATTCATATAGCGAATAAAGGTTATGTTACAAGTTGGGGTGATTACACTATTATCACTCCAATTATAAAAGGCCTTACGTAAACGTTTACTATCATTGATGATTCCATTAGAGTAAACGTTTACTTATGCATAAAATAGACGAAATTTTCAGACGGGAGATACGTATATGAAGAATAAGTGGCGTTACCTCTGTACTACAGCATTTATAGCCAGTTTACTTACAGGATGTACTAATCAAACAACAGCTGATGAAAAAATCCATATTGAATTTTTTCAAAATAAGCCGGAAGCTGTTGCGACATTTGATCATTTAATTGAAAGGTTTGAAAAATTGCACCCCAATATTGATATTGAACAGAATAACGTTCCTGATTCCGAGACGGTATTACGGACGAGATTGGTGAAAGAAGATGTACCAGACCTTTTAGCGATCGGAGGCAATGCTACGTATGGCGATATTGCAGAAGAAGGATTATTTCATGATTTTTCAAGGGATTCAGCCATCAATAAAGTTATACCAGACTATGTTAATATGCTTAATTTATTAGGTAGAACGAATAATGAGGATAATGGAATTCCCTTTGCGACGAATGCAAATATGCTTTTATATAACAAGGATAAATTTAAAGAGTTAGGGTTACAAGTTCCCAAAACATGGGATGAGCTAATTAACGTTTCAAAACGGATTCAAAAACAAGGAGAATTACCTTTTTATTTTACGTATAAAGATGCTTGGACTGCAATGGTCTCATTTAATGCATTAGCAGGAAACTTGCAAGGTGACAACTTTATCCAGGATCGCAATTCCAATAAAACAACTTTTACAGAGCATTACAAGGAAACTTTAGTAAAAATGCTTACATTGCTCGATTATGGTCATAAGGATAATTTTGGCCGTGACTATAATGCAGGCAATCGGGCGTTTGCAAATGGTGAATCAGTTATGTATATCCAAGGAAGCTGGGCAATCTCATCAATTAAAGCAATTAACCCAAATATAAAACTCGGTTCCTTTCCCTTACCTGCATCCAATGATTCATCTCAAAACAAACTCGTATCAGGTGTAGATACTGTATTAACGATGTCAAAAGATACACCACATAAAAAAGAAGCGTTAATGTTTATTCATTTTTTATTAGAAAAGGAAAATTCACAGTATTACATTAAAGAACAAAACAGTTTTTCTGCAGTTAAAAATGTTTTACAAAATGATGAAGCTTTAAAAGAGTTAAACCCTTATTTTGTACAACAAAAAATCACTAGTTTTCCGGAACACTATTTCCCTGCTAGTATGCAAGCAGCCAATTTAGTACAGGATTTTCTAATTAAAGGAGAAGTCAAACCGTTCCTTTCAAAACTGGATGATGAGTGGAATAAAGTCAAAGCGAGAGAATAACAAGGGGGAAAAACGAGTGGTTAAACAATCCAAAGCCTATTACTGGATGGTGCTTCCAGCATTTTTAATATTTTTTGTATTTCATACAGTTCCAGTTTTTCAAGGAATGATTTATAGTTTTACAAATTATAAAGGGTATGGGGATTTTAATTTTGTTGGCTTAAAAAACTATGTGAATTTATTCCAAGACCAACGTATTTTGGCTTCCTATGGCTTTACATTTAAATTTGCCATTGTTTCCACTTTACTCGTAAATATCATTAGTTTGGCAATTGCCATAGGACTTAATGCAAAGATTAAATTTCAAAATACACTTAGAGCTGTGTTTTTCGTGCCGAATATTCTAAGCGTATTAATCGTTGGGTTTATCTTTAATTATTTATTTGCATTTTTTATCCCTCAAATTGCTGAAAAGTTGGGCATCACATCTTTAACACAAAATATTCTTGGTAACCCAGATTTAGCATGGGTTGGAATTGTGATTGTGGCTGTATGGCAAGCCGTTGCATTTAATACCATTCTCTATTTAGCAGGATTACAAACGATTCCAACTGAATTGTATGAAGCTGCTAGTTTAGATGGTGCGGGAAAATGGAAAAGTTTTAAACACATTACATTTCCACTTATTGCATCTTTCTTCACCATAAATATGGTGCTTGCGATGAAAAACTTTTTGATGGTATTTGACCATATTATTGCAATGACAAATGGAGGTCCAGGTCAATCCACGGAAGCCATTTCGGTATTGATATATAAAGGGGGCTTCTCAGGGGGGGAGTTCGCTTATCAGGCAGCAAATTCTGTGATCTACTTTATTTTAATTGTGGTTATATCAATCCTGCAAATTAAATTCCTTCAAAAACGTGAGGTGGATATGTAATGGAAAGTAAAAAAGTAAATTGGCCTATAACCATACTGCTAATTTTTTGCTCACTGGTTATCTTATTTCCCCTCTACCTAACAGTCGTGACAGCATTCAAGTCACCAGATGAAATGAGTAAATCCCTTTTGTCTCTGCCTCATACATTAAGATGGGAAAACTTCGCTGAAGCCATTCGCCTGACGAATTTTTTTCAATCTATTAAAAATAGCTTTATCGTTACAGTTTTTACAGTTGCTCTTACATTACTGACAAATTCGATGGTGGCTTATGCCATTGCACGGAATATGCATAGACGATTCTTTAAGTTGCTTTATTACTATTTTGTTAGTGCGATGTTTGTACCTTTTCCGATCATTATGTTGCCTGTTGTAAAGCAAACTAGCCTATTCGGATTAAATAATATGACAGGACTTATCTTTCTGTATATTGTATACGGTTTGGCTTTTAATATTTTTATTTATGTGGGCTATATACGTTCGATTCCCAAGTCATTAGAAGAAGCAGCTTATGTAGATGGAGCAAGTATTTGGACAGTATTTTGGAAAGTTATTTTTCCATTATTAAGCCCAATAAACGCAACAGTCGGAATTTTAACATGTTTGTGGGCATGGAATGATTTTATGTTACCACTTGTAATTTTAAGTGATCGTGATTCGATGACATTGCCGCTTGTTCAATATGTATTCCAGTCACAGTTTACAACAAATTATAACTTAGCATTTGCCTCCTATTTAATGGCACTCTCCCCTATGGTCCTTGTTTATATCATAGCTCAAAAATGGATTATTAGTGGTGTGACAAAAGGTGCTGTTAAATAAGGGGAATATGAGACTGATTAAGAAACAAATTAGAAGTGAAAGGAAGATGAAATTGGAGAAAAAATGGTGGAAAGAAAGTGTTGTTTATCAAATTTATCCTCGGAGTTTCATGGATAGTAATGGGGACGGAATTGGAGATTTACGTGGAATTATTTCAAAACTTGATTATTTAAATGAATTAGGAGTTAATGTCGTTTGGCTATCACCTGTTTTCAAATCTCCAAACGATGATAATGGCTATGATATTAGTGACTATCAAGACATTATGGATGAGTTTGGTACCCTGAATGACTGGGATGAACTTTTGGAAGGATTACATTCACGCAATATGAAATTAATGATGGATCTAGTTGTTAATCACTCATCAGATGAACATAAATGGTTCATTGAATCCCGATCATCAAAAGATGATCCGTACAGAGACTACTATATTTGGCGCCCCGGCAAAGATGGAAAAGAGCCAAACAATTGGACATCAGTTTTTAGTGGTCCAGCTTGGCAATATGATAAAGAAACAGATGAATACTATCTTCATCTGTTTAGCAAAAAACAGCCTGATTTAAATTGGGCAAACCCTACAGTAAGAAAAGAAATTCATGACATGATGATATGGTGGCTTGATAAGGGCATTGATGGTTTTCGAATGGATGTGATTAACCTCATTTCCAAAGCGGAAGGATTGCCCAGCACTCCAGGCGGAAAGCGATACGACTGGGGTGGCGATTTCTTTATGAATGGTCCTCGTGTGCATGAGTATCTACAAGAGATGAATCGTGAGGTACTTTCGAAATATGACATGATGACAGTCGGCGAATGTCCTGGGGCATCCGTTGAAGATGCCACTAAGTATGCGAATAGTGAAGGTACTGAACTAAATATGATTTTCACATTCGAACATATGGATTTAGACTCAGGACCAGGCGGAAAATGGGATGTAAAGCCTTTAAAGCTGGACGATCTTAAAGAATGCATGACAAAATGGCAGAAAGGATTGGAAGGAAAAGGATGGAATAGCCTTTATTTAAACAACCATGATCAACCAAGAATGGTCTCTCGCTTTGGCAATGATACATCTTACCGAGTAGAATCCGCAAAAATGCTTGGAACATTCCTTCATATGATGCAGGGAACGCCTTATATTTATCAAGGTGAGGAAATAGGTATGACAAATGTTAAATTTGGTCTTGATGATTATAAGGATATTGAGATTCTGAATATGTACCGTGAAAAAGTTATAGAGGGTCAAGAGGATAAAGCTAAAGTAATGGAATCCATTTATATTAAAGGCCGTGATAACGCTAGAACTCCTATGCAATGGGACGATAGTAAAAATGCTGGTTTTACAACAAGTACTCCTTGGTTAAAAGTAAACCCAAACTATAGAGAAATTAATGTGAAACAATCATTAGAAGACTCGAATTCTATCTTTTACTACTATCAAAAACTAATTAAGTTAAGAAAAAAATATGACGTAATTGTGTACGGTGCATATGATCTTATTTTAAAAGAAAATGAGCAAATTTATGCGTATATACGTACTTTAGATAACGAAACATTACTTGTTATTTGCAACTTTACAGGGGAAGCAGCCTACTTTGAATTACCAGAACACATTAGTTGTGAAGCTAGACAACTGCTAATCAATAACTACGCGGATCAAAACAGTGATGAAATTTCTTCTAATACATTAAAACCTTATGAAGCGCGCGTTTATCTCTCAAAGTAACGAAAAAAAGTAACCTCGATCGTTTTTGACTTTATGCAGAGTTCACCTTTTGATGAACCTATTCTTTTTAAGCATATGCATCGTAAGGTTCGTGTGCGAGGACTTACAATTAATATTCTAAAACTAGATATACGGATACTTTCAGATTAAAAAGGCATGTGTATAGGAATAAAAAATAACTTTATATCCAAAAAACTTACCCATTAGGTAAGTTTTTCTTTTTTTTCGTTTTAAATTACCGATAACAATACTAGTGAATTTAAATGAGTTATTATAATTCATGTTTTTTGCCTTAACCATGTGGATGCAATAATCCTAGACTTTGCGGTTATTTTAACTCTTCTATTCCATTCTTTAAAAAGTTCAACATCTTTTTCCCTCCTACGAATAAAAGCACCCAATTTAATGGATGCTTAGATTTCCTTTCTTTCGTAATCTTATTTCAAATTTATCACTGAAAAATTCATTGGCATTAAATATAGTACTAATGTCTGAAATATCACCTACGTTCACAATTAAAGCATCATCAACTTCTTGATCTGTGAGAACTATGCGATATTCATATTGATTTTCAAAGTATTTATCTTTCCAAAAATAAATATCTGTCCCTTGATTTTTATAAGATCTCATCCTAGCTGTGGAATTGATGTTATAATCATCATATTTTACCAACCCACCTCTGTAAGCATACCCTTTTTCATTGAGTGTTTTAGTAAGTCTGTCAATAAATTGCGATGGGGTAACAAAAATTAATCTATCTCCGAACTCGCTGATCATTTTATCGATTTGTTCTTTAGGTAAATCAAATTTGGTATAGTAATACTTTTCATCCTCCATAACCACTTTTAACATATCGCCGACAATTGCAAACATACAATATAATGGTCTTTTTTCATTTATATTTTTTCTAAAATTCATCTTTTTAGTTCGCCCCGACATTATTAATTCATCGGTATCTTGAGTAAAGAAATTCATTGTTAATTCCGTAAAAACATGTGAAGCTTCAAATTTGTCTCCTACACCTTTTTCTCCCGAAGCACTTTCCATATCAATATACTTTTTGAAATTGTTCATATATAAATCTCCAGACAAGAAACTTTCAACAAAAGGTGTGAACTTTATAAATCCAAAAACTTGACCTTTAAATCCTACGTCTGATATTTTCATACTCTTCTTTCCCTCCTATTTGACTACTAAATTCGAAAAAGGGACTATTCACCGGTATCTATTCAATCTAATCTATTCACAAGACTATTAAGGAACGTTTACTGTTAGTGAACATGTAAGAATGTATGCCTAGTTTACAAAGAATATACTTCATTAAAAAAAGCTTATCCAAAGGATAGACAGTCTTTCTTCTGTTTAGCTTCCACATGCATATTCGTTATGATTTCCTGTTGTCTTAACAAATTATGAAGGACTAAAAGCTGAATTCCTCTAATTTTATGAGGTTCACCTTTGTAATACAGTACACACAACTGGTACGCATCGATTGCGTCTGTTTTTACCTTTCGTAAACTGGACTTCTTTGCCTGATAAGAAATAATCGGATTTAGTAAGTTATAGAATCCCTTGTTCCTCCAGATATTGAATAACGGGAGAATGGTAATGCCCTGTAGATTCTAAAATGACCATATCCATCCTTAAAGAACTTTCAGAGCTTCAGCCATTATTTCGGCCGTTTCTTTATCAGGTAATGTACCTGTTAATAAGCGGAAACGGTTATTTTCCGCGTTAATTATTTCTTATTTCATTGCTTGTACCTCCTTTTTAATATCTTATAAAGCTTTCTATAAATATGTACAGGACTTAATAGATTCACTAACAGCCCTTTTTATGTTTCTGAAAATTAAAAGAAGTCCTACTCTGATAAAGTGGACCTGTTGGGTGCTGAAGTAAAAATGCGGAACGCATTGAATGGCTATTCTAAAACCCATCCGGATTATGATTTGATTAGGGTAATGGATTGGAAAGCAATCCATTCAAGGACATCTGAACATTTTCAAAGAAATTACTTAATCACAACCTGAACGTTAAAGCGGTAGTGCCTAAATGAGATGGTGATTTTACAGAAATTCATTTGAAACATCTTTAAGGAGTTAGCTGCACTGATAGCATCTATATAATTACCCGTCCAAGCTTTTCGTTGAAGTGAAATTCAAACTGGAGTGCCCAGGGTTTAAGGCTACACGGAAAGGTCAAATCTTTTAAAATCTATGATTTCTCCCTGCACTGCGATTTGGAACCCTTTTATCTGTCATCATCTTTCTGCGTATACACACCGAAAAAATACGCAATAAACGATATCCACTTTTATTGCAGGGTCCAATATCCTTTTTCAGGGGAATCGTGAATATACAGAATATCACCAGGGCAGCGGTACTGTATAATAGAAAAATAAGCTTACATATTTATAGGGCTAATTACTAAGTGTTAAGCTTCTGACAAACTATACCTATATCTAAATATCGGGCGGAAAGGTTGGTAACTATCTTGAGTATAAATCCAAATATGGCGGAGGTAGCCTCCCTCCTTGGGGAAACGTCACGTGCAACAATACTTACAAGTTTACTGGACGGACGTTTTCATACGGCAGGTGAATTAGCATTGATGGCTGTAATAACACCGCAAACCGCCAGCTTTCACCTCTCAAAATTAGTGGAAGGTAACCTTGTTAATGTTGAAAAACACGGACGACATCGTTACTATCAGCTAGCAAATGGAGAAATTGCGCGCATTTTAGAATCATTTCTTGCCATTTCCCCACCACCTGAAGTTCGGTCGTTAAAACAATCAAGACAAGTTAAAATGCTTCAGGAAGCCAGAACTTGCTATGATCATTTGGCCGGAAAACTAGGAGTCGATCTAACTGAATCGATGTTGAAAGCCGGATATTTGAAAAAAGAAGAGAGAGAATTTGCAGTTACACCCAAAGGAGACTATTTTTTTTCTGAATTCGGCATCGATTTACTTGATTTAAGAAGAAAACGCCGTTCATTTTCCCATTCATGTTTAGACTGGAGTGAACGTCATCATCATCTTGGTGGAGCCTTAGGAAATGGACTCCTTACACATTTTTTTGATTTAGGCTGGATAGTCCGTGTTCCATCTATTCGCGCAGTAAAAGTAACACCTGAAGGGAAAGAAGGATTTAAAGAAGTTTTTTGTATAGAGGTATAATTTGATAATCCCTCATTAGTGGATAGAAAAGGGGCTCTTTCTTTTTCACCATGAGGGGATTTCTGTCCTTTGCAGCTTAGAACAATCCTACGATTACTCTAAAGCCCTTTTAACTAATTTATTTTCCTTTTGGAACTGGCCATTTACAAGATAGATGCCTATGATAATAAACAGTCCGCCAATTAGGAGTGAAGTGTATATCTTTTCACCTAATAGTGCCCATCCTGATAATACACCGAAGAAAGGTGCCAAAAATAAAAAGGCACTCGTTTTTCCTGGATCACTCTTTTGTAAAAGGTAATACCAAACTGCAAATTGCACAATCGATGACATGATACTTAACCATAATAAAATGAATAACGAATTTCCACTAATTATGAAAAATGGTTTTTCAAGAGTAAAGCTGCCAAGTAAAAGCAGTAAACCACCAAAAAGCATCTGATAGGCAGATAAAACCCATGTATCGAAAATCGCTCCCCATTTTTTCGCCAATAAAGTGGAAATGGCCCAGAAAATAGCAGAAAGAATGCCGAAAAGAATGCCAATCTTAAATTCAAGTTGCGCTCCCATCGTAATAATTACTCCCACTAATCCTAATAATACTCCAATCCATTGATATAGTTTATAGCGTGTTTGTGAAAAAATTGTACCGAATACAACAACGAGTAACGGGTTCGTGAAAGTAAGAATTGAGGATTCACTTGCTGTAATAGTGCGTAAACTCAGGAAAATGCACCCCATTACTCCGGCTGTTTGAAAAGTGCCGATAATAAGCATTTTTATCCAATCCCCTTTAGAGTTTGGATGCGGTCTTCTTAAAAAGAATACGATCATCGCCATTATGAATCCAGCAAGTGTGAAGCGTAATGCTGCTAATAATAATGGCGATGAATAAGGTAGACCAATTTTAACTACCGCAAAAGAAGAACCCATTAAAAATGTCGTTAAAAGTATCAACAGTGTAAATTTGAAAACATTCATTTTTTTATCTCCTGACATATTTAAATGACCGATCTATAGCTATTATAGCTGGTGATTATTTCAGCTATCATCGAAATATGGAATGCAAGTGGAGATAAATTTAATAGTATCGACATATCATAGGGAACCTTCATAGTTTAATTGGCATAACTAACTTCTTTAAATCATCGTATTCATCTATTGAAATCAACTAAAAAAAATAAAGTTTACCTCAATTCCCGAACCATCACCTCTCCCATCAGACTTCATGCCTTAAAGTTCACTCATCATCCTAGCTAAGCTTGTAATTCCTACTCACTTTTCATATATCTCAAGAGGCAAATCATCCGGATCACAAAAAAAAGTAAATCTTTTTCCTGTTAACTCATCAACACGGATAGGTTCGACCGGAATGTTTTCTTTTTCCAAATCTTTAACAGCTTGATTAATATCTTCAACTTCAAAAGCAAGATGTCTTAGCCCTTTTGCTTCTGGATAACTTAGACGATTGGGACTTTCAGGAAATGAGAACAATTCCAGCTGATATTCCCCTCCGACCATTAGATCCAATTTATACGACTTCCTTTCTGCCCGATATGTCTCCTGCACGATTTCACACCCTAAAATGTTCACATAGAAGTTTTTTGATTTTTCATAATCGGAACAAATTATCGCTACATGATGTATTTTTTTTAGTTTCATTTTCTTCCTCCCTAAAATGACTTTGGTTAGTAGGTTAACGTAGCGTCCGCACCTATGGGATATGATTCCCGTCAACTAATCAGTTCGCCCCTACTTGTAAAAATTTGTTGTGACTAGATCTCGTTTAAAAAGCAAGGTGCGATAC
This sequence comes from Peribacillus sp. ACCC06369, assembly GCF_030348945.1. NCBI lineage: Bacteria > Bacillati > Bacillota > Bacilli > Caryophanales > Bacillaceae > Peribacillus > Peribacillus sp. ACCC06369. Next base: position 1,843,527 of record NZ_JAUCEN010000002.1, on the reverse strand, counting down.
TACATGAATGAAATAGGCGATGGATCTAGCTCTAAACCTACGTAACATTATAAGGCAGCAGCATGCATATTTGTACAAACTAAACTAAAATCCCAAGCAGTTTTGGATAAGGTATTTCCTGAGTGCTTTAGAGTTCAGTATTTAGATGTTTCTGGTACATTCAAAAGACTTTAAATCGAATTATCAAAAGAGGTGCAAGCAGGCTACGATAGTCATTGAATATGGCTGTTACATAAGCCATTCGGGATTGTCGCAAAAAAAGAAAACGACGGATGAAATCATTCACCACAACAAGAGATTACGAGAGTTTTAGGATAGAACGTGAAGAAGGAATGCCCTTTAAAGTAGCATGTTGGATTCATGCCCTAGGTTAAGAAGTTGAAGCCTACGATATTTAGGACCTTTGCATCCATGATAAAAACCCCTTGGTCTCAAGGGGTTTTTATACATTCAATTACGACAAACCAGTGACCCAAGTAACACGCTCTCACTTGACGGCTTATTCTTTTAAATTGGATAAAGGGACCTCTTGTTCATTCTCTGGTTCATCAAGAGGATAGATTCTAGCTGTTTCATTATTTTCATCCACATTTTGAATATAGATTGGAACCTCATTGTGGGTTACATTAGCCATAACTGGTGAAGCCGCAATCTCTTTTGCTCGTTGTTTGTTCATTATATTGACCTCCTTTTGATTTGGAATTTTTATAATGTTTATTTACAATTCTTTCATTATTTTTATCATTGGAGCCAGGAAACAAATCAAAATATACTTTAAGAACCCTATGTTTCTGACTGTACCCGTTTCTCAATCGAATAAAGGAAAATCATCCGGACCGTTAAAGATGAACTTTCTCAACTTTAATTGGTTTTCTCATGCATCAGATTGGGTAAAACCCTAGACCGCTCATGCATTCATTTTTTGCATCGATTTAATGTTCTAAATGAGTAGATTCAGAAATGTGACTTAACGCTTCACCAGCTTCATTAACATGAATATCCACTGTTACAAGATCACCAATAGCACAAATACCAACAATTTCATCATTTTCTACAATAGGAATACGACGGATTTGATGATCGGCCATCATACGGGCACATTCGTGTGCATCTGTATCCGGATCACAACTGATTACATTCGAAGTCATAGAATCATGGCAATGAGAAGTATTGCAATCTTTACCGTCTGCCACACAATTCAAAATAATATCACGATCTGTAATCATGCCTATGACTTTCTTACCTTCACATACTGGAACGGAACCACAATTGATATCTCGCATAATACTTGCTGCTGCTGTTACAGAATCATGTGGTGCACATACCTTCACATCTTTGGTCATAATGTCACGTACCGTTGTCATGTTTATCATCCGCCTTTATCAATAATTTTTATCGACTATGATATTTTTCACTGTTTTTTTTAAGTTATTCCTACTACTTGAAAAGTACCTCATTGTAAAACAACATTCGCGGCATAAACACTCTATGGATCAATATAATATAGTCCTATTATCGTAAAGGAAATACAAAAACGCCTGTCAACAGTAAATGGCTGACTGTAACGTAGTGGAAGGAATTTTAAGGGATTAAATGTAAAAAAGAGCCCTTCCGTTTGAATGCTCATCTTACGGAAAAAGCTCTAAAATAAATGTAACTAGTACATCAAACGAAATGTACCGATTGAGAACCACCGATTAATCCTTGGGTGTAAAAGCTTTATACTGCCGTATATCCGCCGTCTACAATAAGGCTTGTGCCTGTTACAAATGATGCATCATCACTTGCAAGGAAGAGAACAGCCTTAGCCACTTCTTCCGCTCTGCCTAAACGGCCGATTGGATGTAAATCGATCAATCCTTGTCGTATCTCACCTTGCGCTTCCGCAATAAGTGGTGTATCAATATATCCTGGGCAAACTGCATTGACACGAATGCCATCTTTCGCATAAGTCGATCCTAACGTTTGTGTTAAAAGCTTAACCCCGCCTTTTGCTGCAGAATAAGCTGTCACCTCCGGCTTCCCAGCATGGCTATGGATGGAGCCTGTATTGACAATGGCACCGCCAGTGGATTGTTTCCGCATTTGCTCTATCGCATATTTATCAGATAGGAAGACACCGGATAAATTAATATCAATTGTTCTTTGCCATTGCTCATAGCTTAACTCATGTATGTTTCCGTCTCTTGCAATCCCTGCATTTGCAAACATGATATCCAGTTTTCCATATTTGTTAACCGTTTCTTCGATCATATTCTTAATGTCATTTTCATTCGTCACATCGGTTTTAACAAAAAGAGTATCATACCCTTTTCCATTTAATTCATCTGATACAGCTTGTCCATGATCTGCAAAATCTGCAATGACCACCTTTGCGCCTTCTTCTGCAAATAATTGAACCGTACTGGCTCCAATCCCACTTGCTCCCCCTGTTACGATCGCCACTTTATTTTCAAGTCTCATCATATACCCAGATCTCCTTTACTTTTTTCTATGCTACAGATTCCTCGAGAACCTGAAATCCTCATCCCTAGAGGTTCTCCCTAGACGATGATTCATATACCATTCAATGAAAGCTGACTACAATAAGCAATCCTTAAGAAATGGAAAGGCCAATAAAAAGCTTCATTGTATGTTCATACCTTTATTCTACTCCTCACAATTTGAAATACTATCCTATAAAGTGCTGTATAATAATAGGGTAAGCTTCCCCCTTTTATAGGGGCATTTTGTTTTAAGGAGAAGGAATTCGCATGGCTCAACCTATACATGCATATGAAGAAATACCGTTTCGGCAATTCATATTATTCATAAAAAGTCATAACAAACAGATTGAAGAAAATATCAATATTTATTTAAATCTAGAACCCTTCATATTAGAACCTGAACGTAAGATGATACAATCATTACTGGACTCATTTTTACTATTTTTATCGGCTCCAAACATCGAGGACATAAGAGACACTTACGAAAAGCATTTGGACACATGGCTGCAATCACATTTACCCATTTTAAATGTGAATCATTTTAGTATGTTCCGATTAATCTTTGAAAAGGCCATCGTTACCTTAATGGTAAACCTGAAACATGCCCAAACCATATCCATTCTTATGTTCTTATTATCCATTTTCTCTCATCTTATCCATAGCTATAACAAATGGGTGGATGACGAACCTGGGCAGCATTCTAAAACCATTCAAGAAAATGCAGAACTTAAAAGACTGCAGCTACTGGACCAATTAGATGAACTTCTGATTAACTCAGCAGGATTTAAAGATTTTGCTTTTATCCTAAAAAAATGTGAAGAATTCTTTAACTATAAAAGATGTGTTTTTTATGCTTATATTCCTTGGTCCAATCAATTGTACGGGACCATTGGATCGGAATTGCCAAAGGATCAAAGCATGAGGGGGCCAACTCAGCTTGAAGCAATCCATGGTGTTCAATTCCAAAAAACCGGTATATTTAAAGGATCCCCATAATTACATCAAAGAGGAACATATACAGTTATTTAATCTTTCATCGGTCATTTTTGTACCCATTGTTCATGAACAGCAAGTGTTCGGTTGGCTGACCTTTGATCAATTAGGAGAGGAATTCGATTATTCAATAGATGAACTGACTTTACTTGATCAGGTCGGAAAACGGCTAGGTTTATATTTATCAAGGAAGGATGATGAGGTTTCATTTGGTACCGACATACAATTGACGGAAAGGGAATCCATGATCCTGAATTTGCTGGCAGAGGGATATAACAATAAAAAAATGGCCGAATTATTGCAATTAAGCGAGCATACCGTTAGAGATTATGTAAGCAGCTTAATGACAAAGTTCAAAGCAAAAAACCGTACACAAGTAGTCGTTTATGGATTTCGCTTAGGTCTATTAAAGTAATATCGGCATTTTTTATTAGTTCTTCATCAAATAGGTCTGTTACATACAGTTACTGGACTTGAAAAACTGAATACAACTATCGTTTGTATTTTCCTTGTAATTGCAAAGGGTCAAATTTTCTTTGCTTCATAATGTAAAAAAGGTCAATCTACCGCCAAAACTTTTTAGCTCAAAAATTAAAATAAAGACCGAATTTTTACATCGGTCTTTAATCTTTTGAAATTTTCATTCATTACAATTGAATATCTTTATTTACCTTCACCTTTTTTTTCTGTTTTTCCAGATAAAAACCATCCGCCTACAGCAATAAGAAGCATGACTGTCCAAAAGATTATATTCCAAATGGGTCCTTCAACAAACTCGTGAGAAATAATGTGCACGGATGGATGCGCAAGAGTATGCATTAATAACTTAACCCCTACCCAACCAACGATTAACATGGCTGCCGTTTCGAGGCTAGGCCGTTCTGTCAATATCTTAACGAAGTATCCTGCTGCAAACCGGATGACGATTAAGCCTGCAATTGCTCCTAATAAAATAACGATGAATTTAGCCCCATCCATACCTCCTATATCACCCATTGGTGTATCTGGTAAGGCAATGACAAGAGCGACTGCAGCTAAAATGGAATCGATGGCAAAGGCAATATCAGCTAATGCAATTTGCGCAACAGTCATTCGGTAGCTTGTCACTTTTTTATCTTTTTCCCCGTGGTCCCTTTTTAATAAATGTTTCAATGAGATGAAAATTAAATAAGCAGCCCCGATTGCCTGAACTTGCCAAACATGGAACAGGTACGAAATAATAAAGATGGCACCAATCCTAAAAATAAATGCCAATAGCAATCCAATATTGATCGCTTTTTTTTGCTGTTCTTTTGGTAAATGCTTTGACATAATGGCTAAAACCAATGCATTATCAGCAGATAATAAACCTTCTAAAAAAATTAAAATAATTAAAACCCAGCCATATTCCAATAATAACGATAGTTCCATAATACCCCCCTATAAGCATTTTTAAGTATGTGTAATTATCTTCAAACCCTCCAACACTTTCTCTCCAATATTGTCCCATGTATCAACTTCCTTATTCAACACTTCCGTCCCATTAGCTCCATAAGAAAAAGAGCTGCCGAAGCAACTCCCTTATTGAAGTAAAGCATCCGTTAACTCTATACTATATTCTTTTATGCTTAAACTTAGTTCCCATTGAAAAAGATTGGGATTTAAATTTTCAATTTGACTAATCCAAAATATTTCATTAAGTTTGGTAAGCATCACCTCGGTTGAATTACCAAATGAGGTATTAGTCCCTACCTACTCTTCCATTAAATGATATTTCTTTAAAATGTCCATTGTGATGTTTTTAGCGTCTGCTGAAGTACCGGAGATATTCGTTACAAAGACATAGTCACGATCCTTTGTTTCAATAAAGCCAACATACCAGCCAATGTTTGACCCCTGTCCTGTTTTCCCGTAAAGCGTATAGTTGTCCCCTTCAGATTGGATCATCATCCGTTTTACGGTTTTCATGACATCCTTATCAAAAGGAAGTTTCTCTGTATATAAATTTTCCATAAAATCCGCTTGTTCAATGGGTGAAATTTCGAGTGAACTACTTAGCCAAAACTGATCGATTCCTCCACTAATATCTTGGTTGCCATATGAAATCTTATGAACCCACTCCTCCATTCGACTCTTTCCAATGTCACGGGCCATGGCTTGATAGTACCAAACAACGGAGTTCCTTAGACCAGACCCAAGCGTATGATCCTGGTTCCAAACCTCAATTTCCCGTTTCATTCCGTCCCAATATTTAATATCATATTCATCTTCAACAGCCCCTACCTGTAATCCGATGAGTGCATTAGGCACCTTAAATGTCGATTGCGGCGCAAACCTTTGTTCAGCTCGATCATTATTATGGATGAAAGTCCTGCCTTTTTTCATTTCACGTATTATGAAAGTTCCGTCGCGTTCAGCAAAAAATTCATCGACGTCAAGCTTCTTAATGTTTAGGTTAACCTTGGCAGCATTGGCTCCACTTGGTTGTTGCAAGCATGTAAACAGAACGGCTGCACCAATAAGTATTAAAAGGACTGTCAAGACCTTAAGTTTTTTCATATTAATCACCCCCGAATTCATTTTTACAATCATATCCATTCTAGCAGATTAACCCAGTATTTTAAGATTAAGAATTGTCACCTTTTTATTAAGTACATGAAACGCTAGAAGGGTTAATTTTTTACTATCCTTAAAAACGAATAAAATTCAGTCTTTCCCCAAATAATAAGTAGACTAATAAACAGGGAGGGATTTATGTGGATGTTAATCGTGTAAAACAGATTCTTTCTTCTTCATCTGACATTGAGGTGAGATATAATGGCACGTCAGTATGGATTGATAATTTAAATGAAGATGGCAGAACTGCTACAGTACATCTAAGAGGACCATTAGAGGAAAGATCAAAAGTGGAAATTGAAGAACTTAAAGAAATATAATGAAGTTCAATTAAAAATATGCTCCTCTCGTAAAGAGAAGAGCCTTTATTTATTTCATCCTTAATTTTTGACCGATATAAATTTTGTCCGGGTTTTTAATGCCGTTAAGACTAACAAGAGATTTTACGGTTGTTTTGTTGTTTTTTGCAATCAAGCTAAGTGTGTCGCCTCTTTTTACAGTATAATCTGATGATGAAGTTTCCCATGCACGGGAGTTGGGTGACCTAAAAGAATTTACGTTATTGGTAAAATCCCTATAGGCTATATTCAAATCCACCTTTGTGCTGATCCCGCTTACCTTACCTGAATCTGAATGCTGCCAAATATCTGCGCTACGCCCCAACGTGCTGTTGTATCTGGCAATCCACAAAGCGTAGTTCGCCAATCTTGATTCATCTAATGTATTTTCAAGAAAGTATTTACCGGTATAAAGCATGGCAGAGTATCCAGCTTCTTCAATTGCTTCTAAAAAAACTAGTGCTGCATCGGTTAGCGTTTTTTTCTTTGCCTCTTTTTTATTTTCTTCAAGGTCAAGAACAACAGGATAGTTTAGAGCAATAGAGCTTATCGAATCCAGAAAATAAACAGCCTCAGCTTTTGCTTCTGCAACAGTAGCAAACTTTGCATAGTGATAGGCCCCGACTTTCAATCCCGCTGTCAAAGCTTGAGGGGCATTTTCTTTAAAATAAGAGAGTTTAGAATAACTCGTTCCCTCGGTTGCTTTAATAAATACAAACTTCACGCCGGCCTTTGCGACTTCATCCCAATTTATAGTACCTTGCCAATGTGAAACATCGATTCCCTTTATATTTTCTTCCATATTAATATCCTCCTCAAGGGAATAACCCTATGGTTGTGCATGATTTTAATCGTTATTCTAATTTTATTATGTAATAATTCTTTTAAATACCTCATTTGAAACATACACGCTATTGCAGGATATTATTGCGGTTATGATACAAATGAAAACATGACAATCCTTTACCTTCTTTTTAAATTCTTCGATCTGGCTTGTAACGAGAAGTTGTCTATTTTATTCTCTCCAATATCAATACCCCATTCCCCAACATCTAGACAAAATGACATACCCTAATTACATTTTAAGCTCAAGCATCGATTATGTTGCTGAAAGTGCTTCGTTCCCTAAAAAATTAGAGCAATCTAACTAGTAAAATTTATGTCTCCCTCCTTACCCTACCTGGAGAAATTTTAACTGCATCATTTGAACCTTTTATTCAGGCAAAAAGTGATGAATCTATCGAGTCACCCAGCCTAAAATCCTTATTATCATTGTTATTTCAACGTAAAGAATATAAACCATTTATGATTCATATGATGAGGTGAACAATAGGTGGAAATTAAAGGAGGATGACTTTAATGAGTAAGCAAGTGGTAGGGATATATGAAAACGGTGAAGGTGCGGTAAAAGTTGTTGAAGAACTTTTGATACAAGGGTATAAACGTGATGAAATTTCTGTTGTTGCAAAAGATCGCAAGGAAACAAAAGTGGTCGAGAGAAAAACTGGTACGAAAGCTGAAGAAGGGTTAGCAACCGGAGCTGCTACAGGTGGAGTTATTGGCGGGACGGCTGGCCTTCTTGCCGGCGCGGGTGCATTGGCTATTCCAGGAATAGGACCGCTGCTCGCTGCTGGACCTATCGTTTCAGCGCTGGCAGGAGTTGCTGTTGGTGCAGGAACCGGGGGATTGGCTGGTACTCTGATTGGATTGGGTATTTCGGAAAAAGAGGCAGAAAGTTATGAAACGGATATAAAAGCCGGAAAAGTTTTAATTTTAGTAGATAATGATATAAAAGAAGGCCCCACTACTTATAGAAGATAACCTGCACATATCATTAAAAACAAAAAATTAGATTGAAGTAAAGTTAGTATTTCTACTTACTTTTGTTTTCAAAGATTATTTTATGCTATACTGATTTTATTAATATTAGAAGGGATGATGGGTGGCCGATGATTAACTAATCTTATTTTTTAAAATTTGAAATCACATATTTCAAATCAAACGAAATAGGATTAGTCTGCCCATTTTCTATAAATTGTCGAGCTATATTGAAAATAGCTCTTATTTGATTATGCACAGGTACGACTAATCCTTCCAAATGAACTGGGAGGATTTTTTTCATTCTCCCTTTACGGAGAGGGATGGATTATATGAAAGAACTATTAAAACTAGCCAATATTAGCTATGAAGTATTGGACTTTAACATTTTTGAAAATGTAAATGCCAGTGTTCAACAAGGGGATATCATCGGTGTCATTGGCAAAAATGGTGCCGGTAAATCTACATTGTTGCAATTGATTAATAATGACTTAGTGCCTGCACAAGGACAAATTCAATGGCTTCAGCAAGACTTGAAAGTTTTTATGGTCGAACAAGAAGCTGAATCGCATTCTTTCGAAGATAAGACCCCTTTTGAAGTCAAATTACTAGATAAAATGCATGTACCAAGCCATGACTTCGCGCAATTAAGCGGTGGAGAAAAACTGAAAGCCCGACTTGCAAAAGGTCTTTCAAAAGATGCAGACCTTTTACTATTGGATGAACCGACAAACCATCTTGATGCGGAAAGTTTAGAATTCCTCAATGGACAAATTAATAATTATAGAGGTACTATTATTTTTGTTTCTCACGATCGTTATTTTTTGGATGCTGTTGCAACGAAAATTTGGTCGATCGAAGGTAAAAAGATAATTGAACACAGAGGGAATTATTCAAGTTATATGGAAGTTCGCAAACAGAAAAGACTTACGCAACAACGTGAATATGAAAAACAACAAAAAATGGTTGAACGGATCGAAGGACAAATGAATGAAATCACTTCTTGGTCGAAAAAAGCCCATGCCCAATCGACGAAAAAGGAAGGAGTTAAAGAATACTATCGCGTAAAAGCAAAGCGAATGGATGCACAAGTAAAATCTAAACAAAAGCGCCTTGAAAAAGAGCTTGAAAAAGCAAAAGCTGAGCCTGTTGAGTCAGATTATACTGTCCGCTTTTCAATTAAAGCAAACAACAAATCCGGCAAACGTTTTTTGGAAGTTAAGAATTTATCTAAGTCTTTTATCGGACGATCACTATTTAATAACGTCAATTTTACGATTCAGCATGGTGAGAAGGTTTCAATAATAGGTCCAAATGGCAGTGGAAAGACGACATTATTAAAAATAATTCTTGGACATGAAACTTTTTCGGGCGATGTATGGATTTCACCATCTTCAAAAATTGGCTATTTGACGCAAGAAGTGTTTGATTTACCTCTTGATCAAACACCAGCACAGCTATTTCATAAAGAAACATTCGAGGCAAGAGGGAAAGTTCAAACTTTAATGAAGCATTTAGGATTCATGACATCTCATTGGACAGAACCCATTAGAAATATGAGTATGGGTGAGCGTGTGAAATGTAAGTTAATGGAATATATATTAAAAGAAAAAGATGTGCTTATTTTGGATGAGCCGACAAATCACCTAGACTTAGCTTCACGGGAACAACTTGAAGATACCTTAGCACAGTATACTGGAACACTAATCATCGTTTCGCATGATCGATATTTTCTTGAGAAAACGACAAGCAGCAAACTCGTCATTTCGGATAATCGTATACAAAAGCAATTGTTTGAATCATCCTCAAAAAGAGATGATCTGGAGGAACTACGATTAAAACTTGAAACAGAAAGACAAGAAGTTTTGGGAAAGCTCAGCTTTATGACTTCAAACGATAAAGCGTACACAGAACTCGAGAAGAAGTTTAATGAGCTTACGAAAAAAATAAATGAACTTCGTGACAAATGACTACCGCCCCCCCTGCCGGTGCTCTAGGATTGTCCATAGGTGTGATTTAGTGACCCAGTAACTTAGTTCGGCTGTGGCCTCTTCCTTAAATCGGCCAAAGCCGAACTAAAATAAAAACCCCTGAAAAAATTTTTTTCAGGGGTTTTAGTATTTTTTCATTATATTAAGGAACAGTTACCAACCATTATGGAATAACTATATACGGTCTCATCATCTCATAATCCTCATGCTCCAAGATGTGACAATGCCATACATACCGCCCTGAATATGGACCAAAATTCATAATAATTCGCGTTACCTGTTTCGGATTAGCTCTTACAGTATCTTTCATTCCTCGCTCTTGTGGTTCAGCTGGAATTGCCGGGCCAGTATAATGGATGACCCCCTCCTTATTATATATATCTACATCAAAAGGCCTTCGATCCATCACATGGAAATCAATTAAGTGAACGTGAATTGGGTGTGTATCCGTAGTTAAGTTAATTAGATACCATATTTCGGTTGATCCCAATTTTGGATTTTCCGTTATGGGGGCATCCCACTGTTTATTATCCAATAACATGAATTCACGACCATACTTATCCATATTGTCATTTAATGTAAGGTAACGGACTTTAGATGCTAACTGCTCATTAATTTTTGGAAGAGGCATCATAAAAGCGGGAATCACACTGGTATCAACACTTGTAAGAGGAAGAGAGATTCTGAATTCCATCACAGTATCTACAGCATTTGCGGGATCCCCTTCTGGAAAAGGAGCAGGGGCGTCATTTGTCACGATAATGTTCTTTCCGCCAAGATTGGTAAAGTCAATGATGACATCCGCTCTTTCTGCTGGAGCAAGTATGATTTCTTTCACCCCTATCGGATATTCCATTAATCCGCTATCCGTCCCGATTTGAAAAATGAGTTGCCCTGAATCAAGCTTGATCCTATAAAATCGGGTGTTAGATCCATTTAACAGCCGGAATCGGTATTTTCGTGGTTCCACTTTTAAATGGGGCCATACTTTGCCATTAACCAGGATGGTGTCCCCAAAAAATTCAGGAACGATTGATGTTCCTAATTCCTTGACTGGGTTAACCGGCTGATTTGGATAATAAAGGGAACCATTAATATGAAAAGACCTATCTTGGATAATTAGAGGGACCTCATAGTCACCGCAAGGTAAATTCAATGAACATTCCCGTTTATCCCTTATGAGATAAAAACCTGCCAATCCCGCATATACATTGAGTCTGGTAATCCCAAGTGCATGGTCATGATACCATTGAGTAACAGAATTCTGGTTATTATCATATTGATATACTTCCTTTTTAAAATAAGGTCCCACTCGTTCGAAACCTTTTGTAAACCAAGCCTCCGGGTAACCATCACTTTCCGATTCAACACTAGCTCCATGTACATGTACCACCGTCCGTACTTCCGGTACATCCACTTGGGCACCATGAACCGTATGATCTACCGGGAAAAGATGTTTATCCGGAAGATTGTTGATCCATTTAATAAATACTTTCTCCCCGCTCTCCACTTCAATTGTAGGTCCTGGATAGCTGCCTTCATAGCCCCAAACAGTTGTATCATTTAACTCACTATGAAGTGATTGCTTAAATTCAGTCATATTCACTTCATAATAAGTATGAATTTGATCTTTCCATCGAGGTTTTAAAATAGGGAGAATTGGGAGTTCATCTATAAATTTAGAGAGAATCATATTTCCGCTCCTTACTACCTTGTGTTTTTAATTACCCTTTCTTTCTAATGTTTATAAAAAGTACAAACCCTGTATTCAAGCAAATCAAAGAAAAAAACCAAGAAGCTCGTCTCTGTCTTGGTTTTGGCGCTTGTTCAAATATTCAACTCTTGTCATACCTAATTATTTATCAAGCTTTTTTCGAATAAGATAAATCTTAAATATATTTATTTCTCTCCAGTTGTTTCTGAATTCCTGACCTATAAATTTGAATCCAATACTCTGAAATTTTTTCATTTTCTATTCTATATACTGCACTTGCTAGTTCAATAACTGGTAGACCTGCTACAAGTCCTTTAAGGATACTTATTGAGCTCTTTCTTTTTTACTTAACTAATATAAGGCAATGATTTAATAAAACAAAATAGATTTATTAGTAACTTTATATGTAATCGAGTATACAATGGCCCACTTGTTAATAAGATTTTAAGGATGGTTTAATAAAGGAGGCTTTAGTTATGAGTGAGAACACACAGGAAGCTAATATGCGAAATAACTCTGCGATGTTTGTAGAACGTTCCTTAGATGAGATTCGTTTTTGGTCAAGAATAATGAAGGAACACTCGTTATTTCTAAGACTTGGTTTTAGATGTGAAGATACACAGCTAATTGAGGAAGCCAATCAGTTTTATCATTTATTTGAACGGATAGAACAGCAATCCCATTCATTTACAAATCAAACTGACCCAGAACAGATTAGAAGATTTAATGCGGAAGTGCAACAAGCTGCTACAGGCATATTTTTTTTCAAAAGGAAGGTATTGGGATTAATACTTACTTGTAAATTGCCTGGTGCAAACAATTTCCCACTTTTAGTCGACCATACAAGCCGGGAAGCCAATTATTTTAGAAAGCGATTAAAAGAATTAAATGAGGGTAAATTGAAACCACTTGAAGATGCTATCATCAAAGAAAATGTATTCTTTTTAAGGATAATGGCTGATCATGCAAAATTTATCGGACATCTCCTTGATCCATCGGAAAGAAAGCTTGTAGATATGGCACGAAACTTCAGCAATGATTTTGACCAATTAGTCTTTCAGGCTGTTGACTTAGAGTCCATGAAACCGCAATCTCAAACCGTCCCTCTTTTGGATCAATTTCTAGATCAGAATCGTGTTTCAGTAGTATCACTTCGAGACTTTAAGAAAACCGCCAGAGATTTAATCGAAGAATGCAAAATCAAGAGCATTATCCATCCACTATTGGCAGATCACGTTTTCCGTGAAGCCGAACGTTTTCTTGCAATTATCGATATGTTTGAATCCCATCTTACTGGTGAAACATACAATTAATATAGTATGGAGAATTGTTTTTTATAAAATTGCAATTATCGTTTAGATATTCCAAACCAATTAGGCCCCTCTCGAATATGAGAAGGGCTTTTACAATGTTTAGCAGATAACGTCTTAGGCAGCCACTAACTGCCTCCACCCATTCACACTCTTTTTGGTATTTCTGTAATCCACATTATAGGGGGCAATTTCTCACGGTTGTAATAATTCCCTGTTATGTCGGACTATACTTTTCATTTTAGGTATTTTTTAAGTTTCTCTTTATCAGAAACATGAATCCATGGTAAATCTAGATTATCATCATTAATACCAGGTTGGATAACGCGGCTATATAAAAGGTCATAAATACAATCATTCATTAACTGGATATCTTCGTCTGATATTTTCCGGTTATATGTTATCGTAGCGGCTCCTGTTTGAGTTATCCCTCCTATTAAACCCCGTTGTTTTAATGAACTTCCAATCACTTCTCGGATAGCCTCTAGACTAGTCAACGGGAATACTTCAAGGTGTTTAACAATCATTCTTAAAATATCCTCTTTAGATAAATCCTGTTCAATATTTTGTCGCAATTATTCCACCCCCATTTGTAAAAAACATTCTTCAAACGAACCGTAATTTCCTCCTTTATCCATAAAAAGAACGATATTCTGATGCCTCCCTCTTCTTTATTCTCAATGATTATAAATAAAAAACCAGATTACTGAGACTTTCAGTCACAATGAAGAAGTTGAGTTTCTATACAATCGAGTATCCTTCTTTCCGGAAATTTCAAAGGGTCCAGGCGCTGTATGAGTGGTTTGATTTTTGCAGATTAAATTCATGGTAAATATTTGAATTGTGATAACATATAAATTAATAATCAATATTCACGAGGGGAAAGTTGCTTATCTTTAAATTCATTCTGTTCATTCATATTTTTGCTGGAGCAATCTGTCTTATTAGTGGAATAGGTGCTATGTCTTCAAAGAAAAAAAGAGGTAAGCATACAACCTTTGGTGAAATTTATCATAGTGCGTACGTTGTTGTTTTTGTCACATCCCTGACAATGGCAATTTTGAATTGGGAAAGCAGTGCCTATTTATTTTTCATTGGGATATTTTCATATTCTTTCGCATTTATAGGCTATGTATCTGCCAAGAAGAAATGGAAAAACTGGATTTCATCTCATATAAGCGGGATGCTCGGTTCCTATATTGCTATTTGTACAGCAATTCTTGTAGTTAATGTATCGAATATAACTATCTTGAATGAATGGAATCCATTAATCTTTTGGTTTCTTCCAACCATAATAGGTTCTCCTCTAATATTTTTGGTTGGACTGAAATATAAAAAATTCAAATCAATTTAAATGCAGTCAAAAAGGCTACCCCAAAACAAAGAAGATGAATATAAATGGATTTAATTGGCGATAATTATATTATTGTACTACCCCCTAAGTGGTACTCCTCCATTGTTAAAAGCCCTTCTCTTAATCGAGAGGGCTTTTTTTGTTTTTGGCTTTGTTAAATATTTTGTTGAGATGCGATAAAAATCAAAAGGAGCAAGTTGGTCCACCTGCATTCCAGACTGTGATGATTGCTGCCTTACTCTTTCCCCATCTGCCTTCCATAACATTTTTCATTGAATTCACTTTTTGTTCTATTTGTAAAGCTTTAATTAGTGCTTGATTTCTAGGACCATTAAATCCATCCGTACTCTGCTTTAATTAGGGCTTGTTACGTTTTTTGATGATAACTGGAGTTCTTCCCCTTTGATTGGACTGCTGTCATTGCATTGCTACATATTAAAGGATTCAAAAGATTAAACGGATGCTTGTTCCTATCTTTGGAAATAATAGATACCTCTTACTCTATTCAATTTTCACCATGTTTCTGATATGCTTTTATCAATTAAAAAAAGAAAGGTGTAGTTACGATGATAAAGGAATTCAGGGAGTTTATAACTAAAGGAAACGTTCTCGATCTTGCTATAGCTGTAGTGATGGGTGCTGCGTTTGGGAAAATCGTTTCATCACTAGTCGAAAATATTATCACACCGCTAGTTGGAATTATATTAGGGGGGATCAATGTTTCTTCGTTAACCATTAAAGTTGGAAACGCAGTTCTTAAATACGGTATATTTGTTCAAGCTGTGATTGATTTCTTGATTATTTCGTTTGCGATTTTCATGTTTATGAAGATAGCGAATTCAATTATTAGAAAAAAACAAGCCAAAGAGGAAGAGGTAATAGAAGTGGTACCGGCAACCGAGCAGTATTTAAAGGAAATCCGTGACCTTTTACAAAAAAATTCAAGGCAGGACGAAACATTATAAGTCCATACTTTAATTCAAGATACGGAACAATTCTTTAGGTCGCATGTCTTCTTGAAGTAACGGATACGTATTTCAAGAAGACACATATAAAATTTTAGCTTTAAACTAGCCACTCTCAATTAAGAGAAGGGCTTTATCTTATTCTGGACGTAATTATTGACCAATTCTTATTCCAATTTTCAAAGAAAAACTGAATGTAAATCTACAATATAAAATATTCCCTCTAAATTGACAATGGTGTTTTCTTGTTTAATTAAATAACGCTGAAAGTTCAAAATTTCCAGAATCCCTCTCATTTTCCAAAATGAAAAGCATCCTCGAAAGGATGCTCCAGACTGTAGACAAATTCGAAAAACGGGTTTGCCTACAGTATTGCGGGGTCTTGGCTAGCCAGTTTTCTGCAGGAGTGTCGCAAATTTCTTCAATCCAGTAAAGGTTTCATAAACCAGTAAAAAACCATAAAGTATAGCCTAGTCATGTTTTAAATTCATGGTTCCGGATGAAATCATTCCCCCCCCCTTTTGTCAACAAACTAAAACATCCTCGAAAGGGTAATCTTACATTGATTCATAGTTTTTAATTTCAAATTCATTCTCAGGCCGATTAATCGACTTTCCCAATTTTTTAATAAGCTCCTGGTAATCCTTAGTATCATTAGGATCTATACCTTCTCTGACGTTCAGTATCTCGTATCGGTCATACTTCTCTGGAATAAGTTTTCCGTCAGCATGAATATAAAGCCTATATTTAATTCTCAGATTCATATTACCATCTCCTTTACTATCATTTCGATATAGGGAGCTAATTTCCTGCAAGAAAGAATACCTATATATGGCCAAAACTATTCGTTTATGATCAGAATGCTCGTAGCTCGTACCATCTCTTTTCTAAACATGTATATTCGCGATTTCAGCAGGGGGGAAGTATGAAGTAACTTCATCCCTTTACCTAAGGGTTGTTGTATATAAAATAGAAAAACCAGATTAATATACTTTCACCTGAATTTTTTTTGTTATTCAGGCATAAATTGTTCAATACGAAAAAAAAGAGAAGTGGAGGTTTTTTATATGACACACCCCGAACCAGTATTAAAAATGTACAACTACCACGTGTGGGCAAATGGCGTTATCATTGATCGTTTAAAAGAACTTCCACAGCACATTTATCATAAGGATATTCAGAGTGGTTTTTCTTCGGTATCAAAAGTGTTGTCTCACATTTATCTCACAGATTACGCTTGGTTTGACATTATCTCCGGTAATAGTATGAATGAAGCAATGGCGTCTTCTGACCAATTAAGAGAAGTGATGGAAAAGAAAAGTATTGAGGAAATGAAAAAAATATTTCTAGACTTATCTGAAAGAAACAAAGCACTTCTGAACAGTCAAGAAGATATGGATAAGGTAATTGTGGTGGATAACCCGTATGCTGGTTTGCTTGAAACTTCCATTTCCGAATCGGTATTACACGTTGTCACTCACGGATCATATCATCGAGGCAATATTGCTACCATGTTGCGGCAAATGGGGCACACTTCCGTAATGCAAGATTTTGGGCTTTATCTTTATTCAAAATAGCACACCAAACTATAAACCATTATCCTATAGGGGGATGTATCGATGGATGAACTAGTTGGCTCTTGTGTGCACTGTGGTCACGATGTATATTGCACGGCTGGTTTTCTGAACGGTATTCTGTTAGATAACAAGAAAATCTTATGTTTTAATTGTAAGGAAATTTTAAATCCAGTCATTGAAGCAGAAGGGTCAGGGGAGCAACTTTGAATAATCCATTTTCGGATTTGCAGGACCCAAATAAAATTAGAAGTTTTACTAAGTGAATAGGATGTGGGAAATGTGTAATCACGCTTTTTAGTAAACTAGAGAAAATTCTTTTATATAATTGAGCATTGTTTAAAATTGTTGATTATTGGATACCCGTTTTGCGTTGAATCCCACCTTTTTTATAAGGCTACAAATAGGTCATGCCAATGATTTGGCATGACCTATTTTGCCCGATGAACGGTCAGATTGACCTTGTTGGTTTCACACATAAAGGTTGAGAGATGTACTGGTTGGTCGTTTGCATCGAAAGCAATCTTTAATATTCTAAATAGATTAGCGCCAATATCACATTCTAAAAATTTAGCATAGTTTTTTGTAGCAGCAATCACGTCTATAATTTTATCGTTACTTACTATTTCCGTGTGGTAATCTTCCAAAAGGATTTTATAAGTTGATTCATCCCTAGCAATTTTCTTTTCTAAATCCGGAAAACGAATTAATGAATAATGAGCGGTATCGTAGAAAAGCGGACGATCATTTACATACATGAGCCGCTCAAGTTCCAAAACGGGAGTTCCTTCTTCAATGAGGAGATGACCTGCCACATCTTTTGGTGCTGGCATCACCTCACTTCTTAAAATTCGCGAATTGGGTATCATCCCGAGCTGATGACTAAACTCCGAGAAACCACTTATAGATAACAACTCATTATGGAACTTATTTGATGCAACAAAGGTACCTCTACGTGGAATTCGTGTCAGAGTTCCTTCCTTCACCAATTCCTCTATTGCTTTGCGTATGGTAATGCGACTAACGTTATAAGCTTCACACAGCTCTGCTTCGGTTGGGATCTGATCATCTGGTTTATATTTCCCGTTCTGAATATCATTCTTCAACATTTGCCTTATTTGCATATATAATGGCTGGGGGGTTGAAGGATTTAAATTCATATTAGTTTCATCCTTATCCGTCAAAATTTATTATATAATATCCATTATACATTATTTCCAGCCCCAGTCACCACGCACCGAAATATCCAATTGTTTTCGCAGCAGACTCTGTACCCAATTCTAAACAATTGCAGATAGAATGGCCTTTCAATATCCCATAGATAAAACCGGAAATGAAGGAATCCCCTGCCCCCATCGTATCCACCACATTCACTTCAACGACACCGGATTGATAAAATTGACCGCCATCGTAGGCAAGTGAACCATTTTCACCTAAAGTGGCAACCGCAATTTTAGATCCTTGATTTTTTACATCCTTTAAAAATTCGCGGATAAAAGCATCATCCTTCGTATAAGAAAAGAAAGGATAATCAACAAACGTCGGTAAAATTTTCACGAGATCGTGATCTAGCTGATCTGAGAAATCAAAAGACGTGAGCATTCCTTTTTCTTTAAAAAAGGGATAGTACTTATCCGCATGTCCCCAAATCCCTGAATGTATGAGCTGATAGGTTTGAATGAAATGGAGCTCTTCTGTCGTTAAGCTGAAATGTTTCATGACACCTTCGTCGTATTCTCCGAACCTGCGATCATTTCCTACCATTTCAACGAAAGTAACAGCAGTTTTTCCTTCTTTCCTCGAAAGATGAGAAATATCAACCCCTTTTCCCTGAATCGCTTTAACCATTTTGTCACTGTATCGATCGGAACCCACCCAGCCAATATAAGCAGATTCCGCACCTAACCCTTTCAAATAGACTGCTACATTTAAAGGATTACCACCAGGATAGACCTCCCCGCTTGTTTGATAGACATCCATACAGTTATCTCCGACTGAAATCGTTCTCATCATTTCCCCCCGCTTTCTTTGAACTTAAGAAATGAGCACTACTAAGTAGCGCTCCACATATCTTAATATTCCATTTGTCGATAGTATCTTCTAAGTGTTAATGGATGATTTCTTTCACGCTCTAGGTAAACGCTAATCCTACTTAATAGTGACCAGTTAATACTAACTGAAAAGTGCTTTCTGAATTCTTCGCTAATGCCTTCCATTTCGAAGCATTTGGTATCAATGACCGTTACATTTTTTGTGATTTTTTCTACAAATCTCTCTACACGGTCCATCAGCGGTCTTGTTTCATCTTCTCCTTTTAGTAAAATAACACTTGTATCTTCAACAACAAGTTCAAGCGTTCCATGGAAAAACTCTGCCGCGTGGATGGATTTCGCTTGGATCCATTGCATTTCCTCTAAAATACACATTGCATAAGAATAGGTGTTTCCCCATAGATTACCCGAACCCACCATCATGTGGTAATCCGTGTCTTTATGTGTAACGGCAAATTCCTCTGCTCTTTTGTCAAAAGATTTAACAGCACTTAGAATTGCACGTGGAAGCAGCGAAACTTCCTTCGTGAATTGCTCATATTGTGGGAATTCATCTTTGTTATACATGAAACGGAAGACGACCATGTATAGAAGCATAAAGAAAGTATCAAAAGAGTGCGTTTCAGAACCTGTCGTGATACAGAAATCCGCAATTTGTGTTAACGGAGTATTTGGCTCTGCAACTAATGCGATTGTAGTAGCCCCCCTTTCTTTGCAATACTCTGCCGCTGCAACTGTTTCTTGAGTAGTCCCGGATACGGATGTAAAAATACAGACTGAATCTTTGCTAAAATGCTTATGATTCATAACCATAAATTCAGCAGCAATTTCTGCATGGACATCAATGGTGGAATTAGATTTTAAAATGTATTCATAAGGATACATCATGGCTATGGTTCCTCCAGCCCCGATCAAAAAAATATTACTGTATCCCCTTTTTGTGATTCCATCTACCATTTCCTCAATCTGGCCTCTAAAAGCAAGCCCCTCTTTTTCTACCAGATTTAGAAATAATCCCTCATCAAATTTCAACATCAACATCTTCCTCCCTTTATCCCTCGTTTAATTGTTATGTCTTGTATTATACCCAAACATAATAAATTGTACAATTTTTATTAATCGATATTTCAAGGAAGTTTGTCATATAGGTCAAACTTCTTTCCATCATTCTGCTAAGCCACTATATCGCTGTCGTTTTTATTCTTTGTTCCATATTTTCTTTCCCAATAATAGTAAACTGGTAGCCCTGTTGCTATAACAATCAATGCTGCAATCACTCCTTGGATAGGTGCCCAAGTAAATGTTCCCCAGGCCAGCCATGACGCTCCAAGAATGGCTAAAATCGTCGTTAATCTCCACTTTGGCATTCGATAGATTGGGTTATAATCCTCCCTTTTTCGACATTTATATACTGCCGCAAAATCCATGATGTTAATAACCAATTGAATGAGTGTGAAATATCCAAGTAATACCGTTAAATTACTAAAGCATACAAGAATGCATGCATACGTAATCTGAATGATGATGGAGAAACTTGGAGTTTCATATTTAGGATGGACTTTTGCAAAGCGTTGAAAGAATAGTCCGTCCTTTGCCATTGCATACTCAAGGCGAGGCTGAAACATTATGCAAGAGCTCAGTGAACCCAAGATAACAATAATAGCCGTAACGGCCACAAATGATGATGCAATATCAGATAGTCCTGGAATGTACTTAACAGCTTCAGAAACAGCAGCATTTGAGTTCATTAATTTATCAAATGGCATCAAGCCGATGACACAAACCGCTAGCAACGTATACAAAGCCAACACAATGAAAACCGAACTAATAAGTGCTCGTGGAAGTATTTTCCCTGGGTTTTTGAACTCTCCAGCCATGAAACAAATCGCTGCCATCCCCGTATATGCCCAAGTGGTTGCGGATACACCACCTATTAAACTTGTCTTTTCAGCACCAGGTCCGGGAGTGTAAGCAAAATTATCGAAGTTCATATACATTAACCCTAGGACAATGACAATCAGGAAAGGAATGATTTTAATAGCCGTGATAATGACTTGGAAAAGGCCGCCTTCTTTCACACTTCGATAATGAATAGATGTGATGATCAGGATGATCGCAATACCCAATAATTTCCCGGCCATTCCAGAGAAGAATGGAAAAAAGGTTGCTAAGTATGAAACAATCGCTAAAGCCATAATCGATATGGATGGAGGATCCAACGCCCAGAACGTAGCCCATCCATATAGAAAGGCTAGAGGTCTCCACCCAGCTTTATTCAAGTAAACGTAACCGCTTCCATTTTGGGGGTATGCTGTCGATAACTCTGCCAATACCATTACTTGCGGAATGGCAATTACCCCGCCTATTATCCAAGCTAGAATGGAAATGGAAGGGGTACCCGCAGCTTTTGCAACATCACCAGATGAGACAAAAATACCTGATCCTATAGTAGTTCCAACAGCGATCGCCAGAGCAGACCAAAAACCCAGTTTTCGTGTAAGTGAGCCATTACTCATAAAGAGTTCCTCCAAATCAGATGATTAAATTCCCAATTCCCTTACTTTTTTAATAGATTTCATGATTGCATCATTTGGATTATGATAATAATTTGATCCCATGATCTCTAGAGTACATGTCCCTTTGTAACTGTGGCTCTGAAGGCTTGTTAAGTATTCTCTCCAATTTAAAACCCCATCATCCAGTGCCAAATGAGCATCTGATTGACCGTCTCCGTCTATTAGGTGAAAATGGCTTAATTCTGGAAGGATGGAAAAGTAGTCATCAGGTGTTTCACCTGCAAGCTGCATTGCAACTGTATCGATCATTCCTGTTAATGAAGAAGATTGGATTTCCTCTAACATTTTCTTTTGCCCTATAGAGTCGATAACCAGATTGGTTTCATACCTAGTTAATGGCTCTAAAGCAAGAATCAAGCCTTCCATCTCAGCTACTTTGGATAATTGATAGATTGAGTCACTTGCATACTTCCATGATTCCTCCTTAGTGACAGAAAAGTCTCCTATTCCAGAAGTAATGAGCATCATGTTTGTATCTAACTCCAGGGCAGCGTATAGATTTTCCATAAAATATTCAATGCTTTTTTTTCGCCAATGAACATCTGAGGATGCAATGTTATAAGGATAGATACATTGTTCTGGAGTATAGCAGATGATTTTCATATTCCTTGATTTGATTTCCCTTCTCAAACTTCTTATATTTCCCAGAATGTTGCGATAAACATACAGATGTGGCTCCCCACCCCATAATTCAATACTATTAATCTCAAGGCTGTCCATACAATCCAAAAAATAGTGAAAAGGGAAATGCCTAAAAGTGATATTCATCCCTGCAATATTCAATTCTTTCACCTCCTCTTTAATAAATATATTTTCATTTGTTATGCTTTGTATTATAATTAATCAATACAAAGATTGCAATTAATATTTTGAATATTTAAATAAAATAAATTGATTCTCAAAATGCGTTAAAAGGCATGATTTTAATCACGCCTTCATACCAATTAATTATTTTTCACTAAATATGTTAGAATGTGTTTAGATTGATTGAAATAATTCTTTTGATTCGTTTACCATGACTTTGCCCGAATTGAACGGACTTTTAAATGAGCTTTCGAACCGTTACTGCAGCGAAATAAAAATCGTATCACTCCTCTCATTTATCACCTTTATTTCCTGATATTTTCTTAACAACATCCAAAAGAATACACCTTTAAATATTGTCCCTGTGAGTTGTGAAAAAAAAAGAAAAAACACCTTCAAAAGCCGTAATAGAGGTTATACATCTTAAGATGGTGTATATTATTGGAAAAGATAGGTTGTATTACTTGAAAACTTAGTGAAGTCGCATTAGCGTCTAATACTTGAAAATATAGCAGGAAATACAATATGTACTAACTCAACAAAAAGGACGTGCCATAATAATGAATCACGATAAAACAGCAATCACTAAAGTTCGTACAGGCCCCATGTTTGCAGTGATGCTGGCTGGTGCTCTGGTCGCTTTCTTAAATCAGACTCTAATCAATATCGCATTGCCACAATTAATGAATCATTTTGAAATATCAGCTGCAACAGCTAATTGGCTTACAACTATCTTTTTACTGGTCAATGGGATTGTCATACCGATTACAGCTTTCTTAATGGAACGATTCAACACAAGGCAATTATATCTTGCTTCGATGGGACTCTTTGCTTTAGGAACTTTTCTATGTGGAGTTGCCCCTAGCTTCTCCGTCTTATTGATCGGACGTGTGGTTCAAGCTGCAGGTGCAGGGATTTTATTCCCTTTGATTACAAATGTAATTTTCACTTTATTCCCTCCTAACAGACGCGGTTTCGCAATGGGTATATTTGGTATCGCCATGAATTTTGCACCAGCCGTGGGACCGACGTTATCAGGATGGATCATACAAAACTATTCATGGCGGGTTCTGTTTTTCATCATTTTCCCATTTGCCCTTCTTGACTTTATATTTGCAATTTTCATCATTAAAAAAGTAGGGAATACTAGCAGACCCAAACTCGATAAAACGGGTGTAATTCTATCCACTATCGGATTTGGCGGAGTTCTATACGGATTTGCTACAGGCGGTACCAAGGGCTGGGGCAGTTTCGAAGTCCTGACCATGTTCCTTGTTGGAGGAATCAGTTTAGCTTTATTTGTCTGGAGGCAATTTACTGTAAAGCATCCTATTCTGGAATTTAGAATTTTTCGTTACCGAATGTTCACATTAACGACAATCATCAACATCATCGCGACTATGGGTATGTTCTCTGGAATGATCATCATGCCAATCTATATGCAGAATATCCGTGGGTTCACTCCGATGGAATCCGGTCTCATGCTATTGCCTGGCGGTATTTTAATGGGAATCATGTCTCCTATCACAGGTAAGCTTTTTGATCGATTTGGTGCGAGATGGCTTGCGGTAAGCGGACTTGCCATCACTATTATTACAACCTATCTTTTAACACGGCTTGAAACAGATACGTCTTATTCTTATGTGGTGTGGGTATATACCATTAGAATGTTCGGCATGTCGATACTGATGATGCCTATCTTCACAGCTGGATTAAATGAATTGGCACTTAGCCTGAATAAATATGGAACAGCCATGGTCAATACGTTGAGAATGGTGGCAGGTGCCGTTGGCATGGCATTCTTTGTGTCTGTCATGACAAATCAGGGAACGAAACATGTACAGGAAATTTTAACTCAAAGAAACATATCACCAGAAAATACATCTCAAATGACCATGGCCATTAAACAAGGAAGCGTAATGGGAGTAGATGATGCATTCATGATAGCTACATGTTTAACCATAGTTGCGTTCATACTGGCCTTTTTCATACGGCGAACTTCACCACAAGAAGATACCATCACAAATCGTCTATCAAAAAAAATCAGCTTGAATAAGCAAAGTTAAACCTAACCTAGTTTCCAAGGTTAAATACATCCTCTTATTTACGGACTTGCCCCATTAAGACATATAATTACTGAATAAGGGACACCTTTTTATGAGTGTCTCTTATTTTTGCCCTGATTACATGGTCTCAAGGAGACGGCCTTTATTTTAATCCTGCTGAACTCAGCAAAACTTCAGAAAATCATCTGAAAAACAAAGCCAACAATATACAAATAGCAATCGTAATTTCCAGTCAGCTAAGTATATATTTAAATTCCTCTCATATATTTTAAGATAATGATTTGGACAAGGGGAATATTTTTATGAAAAAGTTTGTTACTCTGCTTTTTTCAAGTTTTTGCATTGGAATTGGTCTTAACCTGTTTATAATCCCCATTCATATAATAAATGGCGGGATATTTGGAATAAGTTTGTTAATCAAAGTTTGGGGTATCCAGGTTGGGCATACCATGATCATGATCATGATCATGATCAACATTCCCATATACCTTCTATCTCTTCTATACGATAAGTCTTATTTCTTTAATGCCATATTGGGGTTAGCTTTTACTTCAACCATTATTGATTTGCTAACACCACTAAACGGTTTGGTTCATCTACCGATCATTACGAGTGCCATTATCGGTGGAATGACGATTGGGATTGGTGTTGGCTTTATGCTGAGACAACATATTAGCCCCGGTGGAGTGGATTTGCTAGCACTATTAATCTCAAAATCCACAGCAACTAATCCTGGAATAGTTATTTTCATTATGGATACACTAATAGTAATTGCGGGAATTATTATATTGAACGACTTAAAGTTAATATATTCCATCCTCACGATTTCCTGTGTCGGGATATGCGTCATTTTAATCAATTCTTTTAAGTCAATAAATTTTTTTATTAGATAAAGCCATGCCTACAGGGCTGCAACAGGTCAAATACAGTGGCGCAATGTTACACTATTCATTTCTGCCAACACTTCAGGGATAAAAGCAGCAAAGCTAATCATGTAACATTCTTAAAATCACATCAAAAAGGCAGTGGTTAAATTATCCACTGCCTTTTACAAAAAAGAAAACTCCAAAATTACCTGCAAGCGGTGGACTTTTGGACTTTCCCTGATGTAATTAAAAACCTGTGAGTAAAGTATTCTATTACACCAAGTAATAATCCTACAATAATTGCTCCTATAAAAGTGATGGAAGCATTCCATAAAAGATTAGAAAGAAAATACACAATCAAAACGGTAGCTACAAAATCCGCTCCAACACTTATCCATAAAGTTCCGTTTTTTTATATGAAATATTCCATACCAACCCCGACAATCGCAAGTAAAAGACCTATAATAATTGGTTGCCAAAGAGATGAATAATTTATACCTTCATAGAAAAACCGGTGTAATTGCTTTACTTCATGTTTACTGTTTTATGCAACCCTCACTAGATTGAAGAAATTTGCGACACTATTACCGAATAACTGGAGACGCTTGCTGCGAGGAGGCTTGGGGCAGCCAGTCGCACTTTTACTCGTGAATTCAGCATATTTACTCGTGAGTTTGAGCTATTTACTCGTGTATTCGTGCTGTACCCATGATTTCGCACGTTTACTCGTGATTTCGCGCCGTTTACTCGTGAATTTTGCTGTTTTACTCGTGAGTTTGAGCTATTTACTCGTGAATTCAGCATATTTACTCGTGAGTTTGCGCTATTTACTCGTGAATTCATGCTACACCAGTGATTTCGCGCCGTTTACTCGTGAATTTTGCTGTTTTACTCGTGAATTCAGCATATTTACTCGTGAGTTTGAGCTATTTACTCGTGAATTCGTGCTGCACCCATGATTTCGCACGTTTCTGAAATCAACTGAAACGTTTTTAATGAAAAAAAACTTCAGGCAAACTCGTTTTTCTTCGAGTTAGCCTACAGTCAAGCAATTCTTAAAGAATCGCGTCACGATTGTTGAAGTTCAATTATTTTTTTATAGACTGCATTAATAAAAGGGAAGTGGAATATGATTAACATGTCAATCTCAGGGAGGGAATGAATAATAAATGAAAAAAATAAATATTATATACTGGATTTTCACAGGGCTTTTGGCGGCATTAATGGTTTTAGGTTCCATTCCGGATATAATGTCTGTTCCCAATGCAGTCGCTTTATTTAATCATTTAGGTTATCCTACCTACCTTCTACCCTTTCTTGGTATTGCCAAATTATTAGGTGTCGTGGCGATAATTATTCCTGGTTTTCCGAGAATTAAAGAATGGGCATATGCCGGTTTTGTATTTGATTTGACTGGTGCTATGTATTCAAGCATATCAGTGGGCGACCCTGCCAGTGAATGGCTTCTATTCATTATTGGGTATATTTTGATTGCCGGCTCTTATATTTTCCATCACAAAAAAGTAAAATCCGCTTCATTAAGTAATAAGAATAGCGTAACAGTATAATAAATTGGCAACCTCCTACACATTTAAGGAGAATTGGATACTAAAAGAGTCCCAATAAGATTTACATTATTGGGACTCTGCTTATCTTTCAGACCATTAGGTGTTATTAAAAATCTTAACTTCCTGTTTTTGAAGATAAATAAGCGACAAGTATATAGCGTTCAGGTGCTGATCCGATAAAATCAAAGGGATAGCAGGTACTGACGGTAAGCGTTGCTCGTGGTTTTGGTACGATTACGGTTCGATCATCCTCATCCACAATTCGAACTTTGTTGACTTTGTATGTGAACTCTCCTGCAGATGTTCTTACAATCAACAAATCTCCCTCGCCTACTTGCCCGAGTTTACGGAATACCGTATCTCTATGACCGGAAAGAACGGAATTGTCATTTTCACCTGGTAGCACACTTTCTGCAAAGTGACCAACGCCTTTCTCCAATTCATCCTCATTTGTTCCATGAAAAATAGGTAGTTTCGCTTTTAATTTTGGGATATAGAGTTCCCCAATTTCTTCACCTGTTTTAGGCCGGACAGGATAAAGCTCCTTCGTTGTTGCTTTCTTACTTGGTGGTTTCTGCACTGTTTCTGTTTCTGTTTCTGCTTCTTTTACTTGGCTACTTGGAGCGTGAGTTTTGTAAAGAAAGTATCCTTTTGCAAACTTATACATATTAGTTGTGGAGAACCAAACCCCAAATAAAATGATAACAATAGAACAAGCAAGCAGAAGCAACCGCTTTTTTTTAAATTGTTTCATATTAAGCTTTCCTGATTTTTCGATACATCAAACTTCCGAACAAGACAATGAACAGTCCTAAAAGGGCATTAGGGATATAATCGGAAGCGGTGTTTGGAAGTTTAGCCCCTTTTACCGTTTGATGTTCCGAATTCTTATGAGTGCTGATGATCTTTTGTTTAACTGGTTTAGCAACTGGTGCCTTTTCAATCGTCTTTGTCACTTCTTTAGCAGATTCCTTTATTTGTTGGCCTGCATTAGTAACAGTGTTAGAATCGACCATATCACCCGTAATTAAAAGATCGGCTAAGAACTTCCCGTCAGTTGTGTATATCGCTATTTTCAGGTTAGCACCCTTCAACTCTTCCAATTTCATTAAATCCAAAAGGGATACAGGTGATTCCGTGCCACTTTTCACAAGGGAATAGGATACTTTTAGCTTAAAGATAGAAAGTAATTCTTCATAGATAGATGCCATTTCAGCTATCTGCTCAGCTGTAAGCTCCGTTGCTACTTCAAATTCCTCAAAAGCCATCATGCGGTTGCCCAATTCTTCAAGTCGCTCGACTGTTGCCGGATCGGAAAGATGCTCTTCCAAAGACATTAAATGGTCTTCAAGTCGCAATAGTTCCTCTTCCGTAAGACCGAGTTCTTCTTCGAAAATAGGAAGCAGATCCTCGACAACTTCACCTTCCAACTCCCCACCAGTAAGGGTCCAAACAGTTTCTTCAAGATTATCTATGTAAATATAATCGTTAATATCTTCACCATTTTCTTCTAACATTTGAAGCAGGGATTGTTTATCCAGTCCATAAGCCTCATTAAAATAATCTAAGTTGCTTAGGTCTGCCTTTATGACGTCACCTAAGAATTCGCTAAGCTCTTCGACAGACTCAAATTCTTCCGTGCTAAAATCATATAAGTCTAATGACGCTTCAATGTCTTCTTTTGTTACTTCGAAACCTCTTTCCTTGCTAACCCTGGCTAAATATTTGACTAATTCCTGGTCAAAGTTTGGATCGCGTTCAAAATCTCCCTCTTCTGCATAGAAATATACAGCTTCATCAAGGTTCCAGATAAAGATATAATCGTCAAGTTCTTCGCCATTTTCGTGTAATAGTTTAATTAGGCCTTCATGGGTTAGGTTATTATCCTCATAAATGGCATCTAAATTACTTAAATCCGCTTTAATAACTTCGCCTAAAGCATCTTTAAGATCATCAATAGATTGAAAGTTTTCAATACCCTCATCGTAATAAGAAAGAGAATTTTCAATATCATCCTTCGTCACTTCAAAGCCCCTTACATGGCTTACCTCTTTTAAATACTTTGTAAGTTCTTGCTCAAAATTTTTGCTTTGTGCTGCCAATGTTAATTGTGGGAATAAGCTAATTAACATCGTAATTGAAAGTAAAATGGTCAACAGTTTTTTCATACTTTTCTCCTATTCATAACATTTCTATGTTTCTAGAAAATTATAAAGGAATAACCATAACTTAACAACGAGGTTATTTTTCCCAAAAGGAGAAAAATGATATTTTTCTTACTTTGCCAACAAAATTTTAATAAGTATTAACCTCAAAACAAACTGCTTAAAAATTACGGGAGATGGATTAATTCTCTTATTGAGTTAAACAGCTAATAGTTTGCCAACATTTTTCAATCAGATAACAATAACCCACATGATTCAAGAACGGCGTTAGTTAAAAGGTTAGACATAAAATATAAGACCGTAATGAATGATGCGTTTTCAGGGCCCTTTCTCCTACGCTCCCTGCTGGTTCAGATGAGGCCATTTCGCCCTCCCCTTTTGTTGACAAACTGGATCCCCTATATAAGAGGGCTTATCAGGGTGTGCAATAATTTCCGGGAGTTGCACAATCAAATTATATCGATTGAATTCCTGAATATATTCATCTATTTTGTTATGAAGCAAACATTTTGATAGTTGCTTTACCAGATTTCTTTAAAATGAATTTCTATTTATTCTACCTTAACCTGAATTTTATCAATCGCATTATACCCATAACCCTTTTCATTCCAAAAAGGTAATAAAGGTTGAATTTGACCAAATGAATCTGTTGCTCTAGATATTATCGTATATTCACCTTTTTCTAATATATTCCATTCAAATGACCAAGTAACCCATCCATAACCTACATTCTTACCAGGTGAAATATCGGCGTTTCTCCATGTATTTCCACCATCAATACTTATTTCCAGCTTTGTAATAACTCCTTTTCCTGTCCATGCAATCCCTTTTATTGAATGCTTACCAGTATTTAAAATTTCCATATCCAGCGGTTTTTGTATAGTCGAATTTATATTTATCGTAGTGACTGGAAATGCATCTAGGTCATTGTCTTTATTTGGATAATACATGTAATCAATTGTTTGAAAAGGGCCAGTGAAATTAGAATTAATAACACTTATTTGTTTTATCCATTTAACGGATGCCATTGCATACCACTGCGGAACTATTAACCTCAGTGGATAACCATGTTTAAAAGGAATTGGCTGGTTATTATACTCATATGCAATAATGGTATCCGGGTGCAGTGCTTTCTCGATAGGCAAACTCCTAGTGTAGGTGTAAACCTCATCTAGATCGGTTCTGCTTCCATAATCATAACCCTCCACGACAACTTCTTTTGCCCCATCTCCAATTCCAGATAGTTCAAGTAAGGTCCGTAAGGGTACCCCCCTCCAAATACCTTGGCTAATTGCTCCCTTTCCCCATTGTTCTCCAAAAATTTTAGGTTCGAAGAGATTACGCTTGTCTCCCGAACATTCAAGGACAACTTCCACCGTTTTTGAGGGGTATTGAAGAATGTCTTGTATAGACAGTAGTAATGGAGCTGAAACTAGCCCAGTTATGGGGAGCCAATAGTTTGAATAGGAAAGAGTCGGATATGAAAAGTGGTTCCTTCTATAAAATAATTGATTTTCCATACTATCATTATTGATGAATTGAATGGGTGTCTCCTGATTTTCCGGTAGCAAACTACGTGTCGTTAAATAGGGTTTCACTTTATGATGTTTTGTCATAATTCCCTCCTAATTAGATTGAATCATAATAGATGTATACGTTCAGTAGAGTCCAATTAGGTTAATTGATTAAAATTCCTTTATTCGTAATTATTTATTGGGAGCTTCGATTATCTGAAGACCTTCTCCTACTATCTTGATAAAGATGGCTTTTCATTGAACCCTAACCTATAATTAGTCTGATAATCTACTACATAAGGAGACAACAATGTATATCTGGAATATTAATAAACTCGTCATGGCTTTACAGGAAGGAACAATAACTGATCAACAAAGGAAAAGGTACCGGATAACTTTTTGGGTACTAGTTGCTCTTACAGTGTTTTCACTGCCTGGAGTTTATAATCCTTCATCTATGAATACGTATGATGTTATTGATCTTATTTTGACTACAATTATCAATGTGATTGCACTCTATCTGTTAATCATTATTTATAAAAATAGAAGTAGAAAAGATTTAGATTTTTTCTTACCCCTTTTTAGCTTAACGATTCCACTATTTTTAAGGAGCATTTTATGGTCAATACCTTTATTTATCATAGGTTATACATATATTGAACTTTTCGCACCTTATCATTCCCTGGATGAAACTAATTTGATCGATATTATTATGTTTGCGATAGTCGAAATTGTCATGAACATAATGTTTGTTCATTACTTTAAAAAGATTTATAACTAGGAAGCACCTTTTTTGGTGCTTTTTAATTTTGACTCAATCATACATCCTCCTCACAGCTCAAGATCCAATCCCATTAATTCTTCATTATCTTTTAATTATTCTTTTCAAATATTTAAACGAGAATCAGAAATAAAAAATATTTTTGCTCCTTAGCAGGTTCTTTGTACTAATCTCTTTTTCTCCTAATAAACTTAATAAAAAAACTATTTAGGAGGGGTCCAATGTTTAATAAATCTACGAATAGAAATCTGAATAGTAATACTCCAACTATTTGTAAAATAAATGACGTCACTTACCAAAAGTACCATCTATATAAGAAATCATATGAGCGGGAAGTATTGGTCATAAAAGATTACGGTGAAGACCGTGGTGTTACCAATAAAAGTATTGTGTTATTCGAAGCAGTTAAAGACCAATTTGACCGTTTTAAAATTGCAAAAATTGTTAAAGAAATTAATGACGACAATATTTTGGTCGATAGCGACCTCATCCTTATAGACAAAAAAGGAAATGAGCTACACCTATCTGGTTGTAGTTGCGGGTATGCTGGAACTGGTTCACATGGGACAGTTGAAATTTTGAATATGGCTGGATTCGAGATAGATAGAAGGTTTGTGATTTGCTCAAAAGGATTCACTCTTTTTCATCCAAATGAAGAAAAAGAACTTTATGGCGAACGTTTATAATTTTCAGTGAATATAGAATAAATACTGGAACCACTTTTCAAACAATTGTCCTTTATAGATTCTTATCTACACTACTGTTCTTTTTCATCTTTTTTTGAGCCTCATTTGTCATTATCACTACCTATTCTCATAGCATGAAATATATACGCTTGGGCACGGCAGGATGCGAACAACAGCAGGTGCCTAAGGAACTCGAAGAAAAAATGAGGATGGATATTCAAAATACATGGGTTATGCCAATAAAAATACGAAATAGCATGCATGTGGGCAGCCTGTTGGTTCCCTTTCATTATATAAAAAGCCTTGGTAACTGAGACACTCAGTAATACCAAGGCTTTAAAGCTATTAATACATGGACATTTATTGTTCGCGTTACCATGGGTAACCTGTGTCCGGAACATACTTCATAGCATAATCAGCCCCCAATTGACTGTCAAGTCCACAAGTCTCGAATTCCATGTCTCTTAAGGATTCCCATGGTTCCCACAGTCCCCCTAGTCAAAAAATCAGCTCTCATAATGGACTAACTATCCTATGAAGTATTATTCTATCTAATACTCAGTTCTCCTGTTTTTTAACCATTTACTGGAGACCCTTATAGAAGCTGTTATTCCTCAAGCATGCCCTTCACTCGATTTACTTTGTCTTCCATCTTGCGTTCTTTATCACGACGGTCATCGATTCGGATATTCGTACAAACTCTAGCAAGACCTTTTTCAAAAGGTACTTCGTGCATCGCTTGGATCACTTCAAACAATTTAGGCAGGTCGCCTTCAATGATTGTATTCATTGGTGTCAGTTGAAAACGAATTTCTCCCTTTTTTTCATATTCCTTTAATACTCTTTGAATATCTGCCACATAGCTGCTAACACTTGGAGTTTGTGTACCAACTGGAATAACCGTTACATCAACTACTGCCATTCTTATTCACCAATCCTTTTTATGTATTTCACTCAAGAAGCTTACTGTCATCTATCCTAGACGGATGTTTTTTACTAGTATAACTCAAACTTGGCACATACGTAATTAAATATAAGCTTTGAGCTAGTTACCACTTTATTGTTTCATAAATACATCTTTCGCATTAATTTTTCCTTACAAGTAGTGAATACTGCTACTCCACATGTGCTGTGTGTATGTGGCAATACATGAGATGTCGGAATTTTTTTTTGAGAAGCAGTTTATTTTACAGAATCATTCGGTACAATATCCACATTTCACATAAATTCAGATTGGCTGATCGTGCATCCGATCCAATTGATACATGTTGTTGATTGGCAATTTCTTAAATTGAATTTTCTTTGAGGTTTCTTTGTTTAATTTTAAATCAAACATGAATTCAGATTCCTTATTTCTGCTTTTTATCGAATTTGGAAATCCCCCTATCTCACCTTCTACTCGAAATTTTTTGGACTTTGCAACAGGCAAGGTCTATATTTATTCCTAACATCTAGTCCATTGTTATTAATTCAATTGCATTTTTTAGAACTTTCGGTGCCTTTTTAATTCCTTCTGTTCCAATAAAACTGCTCACACTCGCTATTAATACGCTTGAAGAAATATATTTGACTACATAAAAAATTCCTGATCCAATAATTAGATCTAGGATTAAAAATTTTTTAATTGTTGAGCCTTTTATTATATAAATAACGATTTGATTGTTTTTTTCCCTACTCAGCATTGTCACACCCTTATCTTTTTCTAAATGGTATGACAAAGAGAGGTTGTCATATACTTTGTTATTGCCAATCTATTATGGGGTAATACAATCCAACTCCTCTGATTATTCCACACCAATCCGAAGAGCTTACGAAACAAGGGATATAGTTAATTTTTCCGATTACAAAAAAACCTTTATTGTCTGTGGAAATGCTTTCCATGGACTAATACAACCATTGCAAATGCAATCGACCGAGTTTCACTTAACGTAGAACTTCAAGAAGAAGTCAAGGAGTTAAATAAAAACGCTTTGCCTGATTTATTGGTTGTTTCGTCAAAGATGGTATGAGAAGTTTACTTTACTAATTGATGTTGTTCACGAATCAACGAGAAAGGCTATTAGGGGAGACTTTCCACAACTACCGCAGTAATTATCCTTTTTCAAATTCATGGCATCCTTTTTACTTTTATCCGCAAAGCTTACTATCCTGCCTTCAACCGCTCTTCGAATATCTTTGACCCCTATGTACGCACGATAAGTTACCATCATACAATAGAAGTGTTTTTCAACTTTCTCACCTACATTTACGGTATAATAGACCTATAAGATTTTATAGGAGGTGTTAAAACATGGTTAAACTAAAAAAAATTACCGAAGTATTGATTGAGGTAAGAGAATCTGCTTTAACAATAGATTCAAAAGAATCTTGGAAAAAGATCACCAAAAAATACGATATGATTATAGTTGGTGAAAAATTCAACAAAATCAGCACTATAGAACTAGGACATTCATTAAAATCAACCTATAATTATGAAATCGCCAATGATGAAATTCTTGAATTGGTCCCTAGAGCATGTAAAGAACTTGGAATGAAAACAGAGGAAATGAGATTATTAAAAGAAAAAGACCCCAGAAAAATAGATGCATATTCTATTGATTTATTTTAATAGTTACTAGTAGTCTCTGTTGTTACTGGGTTAGAAATCAGAAAATTCAGTTATAAGTGAGGGTGATTTTCCTTTTAGTTTCATGTTTTTTAACAGTTCGATAACCTTTAAATCCTCACATTCCGTTTTTGTGAGGGTTTTTTAGTTAGCCGTTTTCTCCTAACTCCTTTCAATTTGTTTCCCCGTTCTCCATATGCATGAATATTTGAAAAAGCCATTCCAGTTTTATTATGTGACGTATATGGGTGAAGAATTAATACTAGATCAGAAATTTAAAAGATGCGCGAAAATAGTACTGATCCGAAATGGTTTCTTCATGTATGTGATTAGTAAATAAAGCACACTTTTTAAGCGTGCTTCATTCATTTGACTTTCCGCCAGTATGAGCAGTTTTTTTCGTGGTGATGCCATGTATATCCTACAGGTTGATTTCCCTTTCGAGTAAAAACTATCTTTTACTGGTCGACCTTATAATACAATTGCATATGTTCGACTTGTGATCGAATAAGTTCCCATATATTTAATTCGTTGATTTTTACTAAAGCAGCAATATTGCGATAGGTGCAGTAATAATTAGCGTGATGAGCGTCCGTTCAAACCAGATTACAACCAACTTCGTAATGCTGATTGGGATTTCAGTTGATAGGATACAAGGTATCGTCGCTGAAAAGAACAATATGGATGATACAGATACCACGGCAATAATGAACTTAGTTACTAGGGGTGCTTTAACTACAAGAAGCGCCGGCAGGAACATTTCTGCAATTCCTATAGCTGAAGCTTTTGCAGCCAAAAATGGTTCAGGTATTTGTAATGCCCAGGTAAATGGGTAAAAAAGATAGGCAAGTAAATTAAATAGCTGAGTATACTCCGCTAATACAAGGCTGATGAGACCAACGGATAAAATGGACGGTAGAATGCTCATTGTCATAAGAAAACCGTCCTTTAAGTTTTCCCATAAATTCTTGCCAAGACTTACGGAATTGTTTGCTCCTATCATCGCACTGTTCCAGGCATTTCGGAAAAGTCCTTCTTTGATTACTTCTTCTGGATCCGCATTATCCGAATAATAATCGTCGCTCATTTTATTTAATGGCCAAATACGTACGGTAATAGCAGTGACAAGATACGTTATCCCTAAAGAAACCCAAAAGAAAAGGGACCATAAGTCCATAAGCCCAAGAGTTTTTGCTACAACGATCATGAACGTTGCTGAAACGGTTGAAAAACCGGTTGCAATAATAGCAGCTTCTTTAAGGGTGTATTTACCTTCTTTATATAGTCGATTCGTAATAAGCATACCAATCGAGTAGCTTCCAGCTAAATCAGCAACCATATCAACCGCTGAGCGCCCTGGCGTTTTAAATATCGGCCTCATGATTGGCTGCATCAGTACACCCAAAAATTCGAGAAGCCCGTATCCAATGAGTAGCGCCAAAAATATAGCACCAAAGGGAACGACAAGTCCAACAGGTATGACAAGTTTTTCGAAAAGGAAAGGACCCATACTTGGGACCATTAACCATTCAGGTCCAATCTTGAAATATATTAAGATCGCAACAACAGCGCCTATAACTTTTAAGAAAGAAAAAACTATTGATACCTTATCTTTTCTCCAGCTTTTTGAAATGAATGGATAAACAGCTCCTAATAGAATGACAATTAGAGCATAAACAGGAACGGCTGACGGCAAGGTTACTTTGATCCATGTTACTATATGATCAATTGGTATGCTTGAAACATCATTTATGGTAATAGGAATAAAAAACATAAAACTTCCTATTAAACTATATATAATAAACTTCAATATATTCGTAGTTGATTGAATTTGCGGCTTCTCTTGTTTCGTATTTGTCGCCACATATGGTGATCCCATAATTATTCCCCCTATTATATAATTCATGCTGGGTAAATTCTTGGCGCTCAAACGGGCAAAGCCCCGTGGATTGCCGTTTCTTCGATCATACCTGATCAGTTCATGTATCAAGCATTGGAATGTTAATTCCTTATACACGTTGTTTTAATTTTCCAGCTCATATTCGGCATCAGCGACGCACTACACCCCATACGAAGCTGTGGTCAATACAAGGTTCAATGCGTGACTCTGCTTCTTTCGTACCGTCTGCCACAATAACCACTCCTGCATGTAAAAAGAGTAACCCAATCCGACTCCGCCGCCGTGATGGACTGATACCCATGTAACGCCTTCATCAAAGAACTATTTTAATTTTTGTATTCGCTTTCATTTTATAGACCTCCTCATTATTTAACATTCATTGTATACTGAAAATTCTAATAATATATGTAGTGTTTGATGATTATTTTATAATTTATTTACAAAAATTCATCTATTAACGTTCATTTTATAATCTATATTAAATTAGAGCGAAATTTAATTGCAGAATGTGTGGTTTTGGTGCAAAAAACTTAAACTGATGGAAATATGAGATTTTCCCATACTTACCTACTAAATAGGTTTCTTTATACTCAATTAAACGAGATTATAGGACTACAAGAACGATAAGGATATACAACAAAAGTATGATATAACAAAAAAATCCCTCTCCATTTGGAGAGGGATTTCA
This sequence comes from Peribacillus sp. ACCC06369, assembly GCF_030348945.1. Classification (NCBI taxonomy): domain Bacteria; kingdom Bacillati; phylum Bacillota; class Bacilli; order Caryophanales; family Bacillaceae; genus Peribacillus; species Peribacillus sp. ACCC06369. The sequence goes on along the minus strand of NZ_JAUCEN010000002.1, from coordinate 1,806,119 downwards.
GTTTGTAGACAAAAGGGGTTCGGAATTAAAAAATTCCGAACCCCTTTTTGAGATTCCCTTTGAATTTTTGCCTGAAGTTAGGAGATTGGGGCTCTACGAGCCCACTATGTTAGGCCATTTTTGGACCTCGCCATGTCCAATTGGCCATCTTCTTTAAATTAATGGCAGCGAAAGTAAGCATCGCCTGCATCGACAATTTTTTAAGTCCCCTTAAAGTTGTCCAACGCATACCATGCTTTTCTTTTGCATCTGCGAATACACGCTCAATCGTTTCTTTACGTTTCGCATATATAGTTTTTACATCTTGATGATGACGCAGATGATCTGCTTCTTCCACATGTGTTTGCCAAATATGCCGTGTCACCACTTTTTGATGGTCTTTGCTTTCTGTACACTGAGATAAAAATGAGCATGTCGCACAAGTGTGTTTGGGTGATTTATACTCGCGATAGCCCTCTTTATTGGTTGTTGAGTACTTTAATAGCTCTCCCGAAGGACAAAGGTAACAATCAAAATGTTCATCGTATACATAGTCCTGTTTGCGGAAAAATCCTTCTTTGGTGCGAGGACGTGTATAAGGTAAAGCCGGTATGATTTCTTTGTTAAATAGGTAGCTTGTAATCGCTGGTGTTTTATAAGCTGCATCTGCGGCAACGGCTTCCGGTTTTCCAACTTTCTCAATCACTTGTTCAACTAGTGGCTCTAAGATCTGACTGTCATGTATATTTCCAGGTGTTACAATCGTTCCCAATACAAAACCGTTGCGGTCTGCGGCCGCATGGAATGAATAGGCAAACTGTTTTGTTCGTTCATCTTTCACATAGTAGCCACTCTCAGAATCCGTTGTACTTTCTTTAATCTCTTTGGTCTCTTCTTTATCAAATTTATCTGATGGAAAAGGCTTCTTTCCATGTTTTTCACGATCTTGATTGATTTCTTCTTGAAGACGCCCTTGATACGCTCGTGTTTCTTTACGAACGATTTTCTTTTCAAATTTCCTTTTATTCGCACTGGCTTTCACATGTGTGGAATCCACGAAAACGTGTTCAGCACTTATTAACTTTTTATTAGCAGCTGTCATTAAAATGCGATAGAAAATCTGTTCAAACAGGTCTGTATCTTTAAAGCGTCGCTCATAATTTTTCCCGAACGTAGAGAAATGAGGTACTTTATCATGGAAACCATAGCCTAAGAACCAACGGTAAGCCATATTGGTTTCAACTTCTTCAATCGTTTTACGCATGGAACGAATACCGAAGGTATATTGAATGAATGTCAGTTTAACTAAAATAACTGGATCAATACTTGGGCGTCCTACCTCTGAATACATCTCTTTCACCAAGTCATAAATGAAAGTGAAGTCAATGGCAGCCTCCATTTTACGAACCAAATGGTTCAGTGGCACCAGTTGATCTAACGTAATCATTTCAAGTTGATCTCGCTGAATAGAATCATGTTTAGAAAGCATCCTCATCACCTCAAGTTTTAATACTTCTATTTTAAAACAAAAATGACTCCAGGCAAAAGTGTTTATCTAAAAGGTAAGACAAAGTTGATTGGAACGGAAGGTACGAGACTCCTGCGGGAAAAGCGCGTCTAGGGGAGACCCCGCAGGCGAAAGCCGAGGAGGCTCCCCGACCGCCCGCGGAAAGCGAGTGCCTGGAGTGGAAAATCAACGGCCAAATTGTACAACTCATAAAAAATAGACAATCTCGATTTTCATCGAGTTTGTCTACAGTCTGAAGCCAACATCAAAATGTTGGCTCTGTTAATAATTATTATTTTATAAATTAATGAATATCTCTCTTTTTGAACCGTCCTCCACGTACTTCCGCAATATTTGCTATTGCTAAGAAAGATGAAGGGTCAATATCTTCAACAATAGTAGTTAACTTAGATTCTTCAAGTCTGGTAATTATACAGAAAATAACCTTCTTGTCCTCTCCAGAAAAGGCACCTTCACCATGTAAGTATGTCACACCCCGTCCTAAGCGACTATTGATTGCATCACCTATCTCTCTTGCTTCATCGCTAATTATCCATACTGACTTTGTTTCTTCCATTCCAGTAATCACAATGTCAATGGCTTTAGCAGCTATTACATAAGCTAAAATTGAATACATAGCTCTATCCCAAGTGTAAACGAATCCGGCAGAACCAAGTATAAATAGATTGATGAACATAACAATTTCGCCAACAGAAAAAGGCACTTTTTTACTTATTACAATCGAAAGTATTTCTGTACCATCAAGTGCACCACCGATACGAATTACTAGTCCTACACCTACACCTAAAAAAATGCCGCCAAAAATTGTAGCAAGAAGGATATCTTCAGTGAAGGGTGGAATAGGATGAAAATATGTTGCAAAAATGGAAAGCATTATAATCCCATATATAGTAGATATAGCAAAGGTTTTTCCAAACTGTTTATATCCCAGATATACAAATGGTAGATTCAATAGAAAAAGAAAGATTCCCAGTTTTATACCTGTAATGTGAGAAATCATAATTGAAATACCTGTAATGCCTCCATCAATTACATGATTGGGAATTAAAAAGATTTCCAATCCAGTGGCCATTAGCAAAGCACCAATTGTAATAAGAATGGTCCGTTGGATAATTATCAAACTAGATAACTTTCTATGCTGCTTTTTTAGTGCTTCCGTCAGAAAAATCACACCTTTTATTCATTTATTTCTATTATATCCTAATATCAAATTAGGAAAAATAAATTTAAATAAAAGAAGAAGTTCTAACCTACCTACAGTTTGTTCCAACTAAGTTTGTTAATTTCTCTGGCTTCTTAACAGGTTTCTTCTTCTCATCACGGCTCATCATTCTCACCCCAATAAAAAAAAGCACCCAAATTAATGTATGCCTACTTTTTACTCTTATTAATGTTATCTTGTAAAATTTGTTGATTTTTTTTCAATGTTTCTTTAACTTTTGCTAATGGATCGAATGAACTTAAATTTAGCAGCTTATCCTTTTCAAATTTCAATCCTTCAGGACCAACTATCTCTTTTTACTTCTCTTTATCTACAAGAACTTGCCGTTTTATTTGTTGGCTATGTTAAAGTTCTTGGTTGATTTTACGCCTATAATTCTCTTTGCCCCTTAGGGCTACATCACTGAATTAAGATATTTCCTACATATTGGGCAGTACCTCTTGAACTTGTGAATACAACTTCTAAAACATAACTCCCTTTGTTATTGGGGATTTGAAATTCCCTATCTTCATGCAATTCGAGTTCAATTCGTTGTTCATCTTTCAGTAGGGCAACTGTTATTTTTTGGTCAGTCCAAATGTCTCCACCATTTCTTACGTTCTCTTGAAAATCCAAGGAAACTTTTTCGTTGGCAGTAACCTTCATTTTTTCTTGTGATAATCCTAATTCTTGAATATCTTCTATTTTTTGATCTACATCTCCACTTGATGAACTCCAACTGATATTTCCTTCTGTTAATTGCAAAGTTGTAGCAAGGTCTTCTGAATATAAATGAGCAGTTGGAACACCAACATCATAATCTTCTCCTATGCATCCTGTTAATATAAATATTAAGAACATTCCTATAAATAATCTAAAAAAGCCTTTCATTTCATCCCCCCGTATTTTTTTGCTATACACAACTTATTTAACAATCCTGAACCGTTAGTTGTAGTAGAAATCCTCATATTTCCTATTTAATCTAACATAAATTCCCATTTCAACCTTTACCTTAACCTAGCCTATTGGTTTAATAAATCAATTAGTTCTTGTTTGTTCTCTGCCGAAAGTTAATGCCCACTTTCTAACCATTCCTTAACTAATTTAAACATTCCGTGAGGTTGTAAACTTATCTTTTTATCTCGGCCTTGTTCTATGCTAATATCCACTCTTCCATTCATTTCCACTTTGTAAAAAGCAGAAGGTGCGTTGTGATAATTTGCAAAGTCCTCTTGATTCCAACTGATAATATCATCTCCCTTTGCCTACCTAATTCGACAAAAAGGACTTTTCTGCAAATAAAAAGCACCCGGATTAATGGATGCCTTCTCCTTTTATTCACTACTCTTGAAGTCTTTTATTAAATCATCTCTAAATGACTTTGCATCTCTTTCAAAAACTTTTTCAAACCTTTTTTCATACTCTTCGTAGGTTATTTGACCTTTTTCAGTTAGTAATTCTACTATAGCTTTAACCCTCACTCTACTCGACACTAATTCGTTTGTCATATTGGACAATAAAATACCGACTTTCTCATAATCATCATTCATTTTGTCATCCCCTTCGTTTAACCAATACGACAAAAGGAGGCGTTTTCCTGCATATAAAAAGCACCCAAATGTATGGGTGCCCAAATTTAATTAAATTCATAGCGATTATCAAATGTTCTTTCTAATTTGCTCAAAACGTAGTATTCCTTTTTTAATGTTTGCAACTGATTCTCCAACTCTGAATTTATGCCGTTTCCCATTTTCTCTATAATTTCTTTTTGGGCTTTTTTATTATCAAACATCTTTTTTAGCACTTTCGCATGTTCATCAAATATATCCACCTTTTCTCCCCCTTAGTTTCACACTATTTATATTCAACTAAAAGGCAAGGATTCCTATTTGTTTATTCACTCTAAGCTAGGCACATGCCAAAGCCTGTTCTCGGATACTAAAACGCGCTTTTATTCCGGAAATTCAATACATTGTTTACGTCATACCCACGCTGTCTTACTACTTGAATCTGGAGCCACAATGAAGTATATTCAGGAACGTTTAGGCGGATGCGCTCAAATTACAGCTGATGTATATGCTCATATCTCTAAAAAAATCGAGAAAGATACCATGAGTAATTTTGAGGATTACTCAATAGTATTAGAAAGAGGGGTAAAAAAGGGGTGAACCTCCTATCTCTAATTCATATTAATTATTACCCCACAAATAAAAAACCCCTGACCCCAGAGGTGCCAAGGGTTTGAGATATTAATACATTGACATATATTGTTCGCGTTCCCATGGGTGAACTTGTGTGCGGAACATACTTCTTAGCATAATCAAGCATCATAAAACATCACAAATGCCTGTTTAACAGCTTTTTCAAAAATTGATTCTGCATAAACAAGAGTAAAATATTATGTTTAATCGGGCATTTATCGGGCACTTTTCGGGCAAAATAAACTCACTTATTATGAGCAACTTGATATAAACTATATGTATAAATTACTAAACTAAACCGAAAAGAGCAAAATGAATGAACATTAATATAAAGGTTTACTTGCATGCAAAAGAAACAAATTTTTTACAGAGTGGAAGCTTCCCTATAGTACCCTCTGACTATAGAAAAGATCCAGATTGGACAGCTGCTAATACGGCATACGAGTGGATTCAGCAAATTAAAATTAACTTTGCAGCTAGTAAGGATTTTCGTATAGATCAAGTGGTTTATAACGATGATATTGATATTACGGAATTAGTTAAGAAGGTTAAACCTATACTTTAGAAAAGCCCTTCTCAATTTAGAGAAGGGTTTCAAATAAGCTAAGGAAGTTTTTCTCTACCTGTATGGACATTACTTTGAATTACTAGACCTAGCATCAAAAAATCCAGACAAACTGACAAACATATATATTTTTATCAACTTGATAAAAACTGTCAGAGAATTTGATTTGTTTTTATATCTAAGGTTAATGAGCTGTTCGGTCCTATTATTATACTATTTAGGGTTTTATAACCGCTCGCATTGACCCCTCTGCTCTTGTGCTCTCATAATCTTTTTCGCTAACTTCATAGGGTCTTGGTAAAGCAATAACTTGAAAATTCGAGTTAGCCTTTACAAATGGCAGTTTAAATTTAAAAACTTTTCTTTCACCTGGATTAACTAATACATTACCTACTACTTCATTATTTTCAAAAGGAACTTGCTTCCAATTACTTAAAGCAATAATATTGTAGTTTTCTTTTTCCTCATTAATATTTCCGACGGATATATAAATATCTTCCCCACTTCTTTCTGTTGGAAGAATCGTTAGTTCCTCTTTTTGTTTACTTATAAATATGGTATCGTTTGGTCCTTCGTTAAACATTTCTTCAGGAGTAAAGGTAGCTGTTTTTTGTTTCTGACTGTTGTTCTTAACCTGAAAGCGCAAAGGTAAAATTTCTTGTAATGAATGCATCTTTGGAATATCTAATTTCTCTGTAAAATAATTAGGTTTTTTAATAACAAGATAATCAATTTCACTTGTATCTTTTTTAACGGAAATACTTGTCTTGAAATCAACGGTTTTATTTGCCTTCGCATTAAAAGGATATACATTGTACTGCTTTCCCTGTACTGTAAAAGGAATTTGTTTAAAGTTATCAAGGACAATTAATGCATAGTCCCTTTCCACTTCGATAAAATTAGATAGAGATAAGGTATACTCGAGCTTATTTTCCTTTGGTTCTAGTATACTTCCGTTATTTACTACTTTATCGTTTTCATCTAATAGGCCGAAGGATATGGTGTTAGAACCTTCCTCAAATCCTGGTTGAACTCCTTTTGTATTTCCATTTGTTTTTTCAGGTTTGTTATTATCATATAATAACCAACCTGAAATCCCAATTAATAAAATGGCCGTTATTACCATAATTTGTTTTTTCATATAACCCGCTCCAGAAAAGAAGTTAAGGCTAACTAATGTCAGCCTTAACTTCTTCTATTATTTAATATGTATCCACAGTTTCATGCCTGACAGTCTTATAACTTTTCTTAATATAATTATGATTGCCAAAAGCTTTAGAAGGCAATGAACCAGATTTACTAGTATATGTTGCCCCAGCATACTTCGAGTAAGACTGTTTATCTTCTTTTGACCCTTGTAAACCTCCCTTACTGGTATATACCCTAACTTTTGCACTGATAGAGTCCTCGGTTGCACTTGCTGATGAAGTAGCAGTTGCATGTGGAGATCCCACAAGTGGGTTCTTTGCATTTATCTTGGAGGTAACTTTAATCGTTTTACCAGCTGTAGCTGTTGCAATACCAGGAGTTACACTGCTAACTTCAGATAGAACTGATATGTTAGTAATAGTTGTTTCCGTTTCTACTTCAGCTGCCAGAGCGCTATTCCCCATGGTTAGACCTGCAAAAATTGTACCTACAACACATAATTTCTTCAACATTAAATATTCCATCTCCTTCAATACTCAATAACCAAATTTTGACACAAGAAGATTATAACATATATTTCTATTAAATTACAATTTTTTTACAAATAAATTACAACTTTTGTCTATTCCAACAGATCACTATTCAACACTAATAACATTTAGTATGTCCAAAAAGTGGACTTTATGGACGTCCATCTTTGTATCTCTGATATGGATTAGTTTTGTATTAGCATCCATTTTCGGTAACCTCACCTCTAAGTTGTTGCTCAAATTGGTAAATAAGATAGTCCTTTATCTCCTTATTTTCTTTTGTTTCATTTAGGGTATATGCCACTTCTTCCAAATCCCATTCATCTCGTTCTAAGTGTTTAGGCACACGTTTAGTAGCTGAGACCCTTTCAATGTTGGGTTCGTCGTTTCTTACTTTTAGTTTTTTTCACTGGTTTAGGAACAGGCGTAAAAATGGCGTTCATTTTCATTCCACCCCAAGTCATTGTATTTGTTACTACAATTTTATAAGAACAATCGTTCTTTTTCAAAATGATTACGAACAAGTGTTTGTATATACTGATTTAAAAAGGAGGAATTCACTTGAAACTAATAAATATTACAAAAGAGAATCTAGATATCTGTTATAATATGAAAAAAATAAATGGCGATGAATGTAAAGTCGAAATTTTTCAATACCAAGATACGTATGTTATTTATACTTTTAAAGATAACTATATGCATGTAAGCCTATCTAACCCATACAGAAAAAAAAAGTAAAGAAATAGATTACACAATTAAGAAAATCATGAAAGTGTCTAGTGATATTTGTGAAATACTCAAAACATCGAATTCAGAGGTTATACATATAAATGCTATTATTTAACCTACTAAACAAAATAGCCCTTACTCAAAACGAGTAAGGACTTTTGATTATGAAGCAAACAATTCAGCAAAAGTACCTTTACCTGCCTTCTTATTTGCAGTAATCTTTTTGGCTTTCTGGAACTTTTCTAATGCTGTTTCAGTACCTTTTCCAAAGATGGAATCCAGTGATCCAGGGTTATATCCTTCGGTGTAAAGCGCAGCCTGCAGAATCCAAGTAAGGTTGCCTTTTGCACCTTTTTTTATCGTGACAATGGCCGCCTTTGTCTTAGCTCCCCATTTCCCGTCCACAACAAGCAAATTTTATTCTATTTATATTGGAGGAGATAATTATGGCCAGCTTTAGAAAACGTGGAGATAATTGGGAATATCGAATAAAATATAAAGACCCCTTCTCTCAATCCCAAAAGGAAAAAATGAAGGGTGGGTTTAAAACGAAGAAAGAAGCCCAATTGGCTGCAAGAGAAATGGAGATACATTTAGGTGAAGGGCTAGAACAGAAACCTATCCTACTAAAAACCTTTCTAAACGAATGGCTTCATGAATATAAGAAAGGGTCAGTTCGTAAAAATACCTTTGAACTTCACGAAGTAAATATCAGAAATCATATCCTTCCGCATTTCAAGGATATATTATTAAGCGATGTTAAGCCTGTTATGTATCAAAAGTTTTTGAATTACATACACGAAGCAGGATATAGTCGTAGAACGGTAGAGATTATTCACAGTACAATGTCAAACGCTATGAGTAAAGCCGTTACAATTGGGAAAATACAGAAAAACCCTTGTATAGGAGTAACTATCAAAGGGAAACCAAAAGAAAAAGGAATTAAATATTTGGAAAGCGATCAGATCCCCCTCTTTCTACAAACCGCACATCAATATGGCTACAATTATTGGATATTTTTCCGTCTGCTTATCGAAACAGGAATGCGTAAAGGCGAAGCTGCTGCCTTGCAATGGAACGATATTGATCTAAAAGAACAAACCATTTCTATTACAAAAACTCTAGATTTTACAGCTAAATCCAAACAAGAACTGTTCGGTGATCCAAAAACATTTAACTCCAAGCGGATTATTTCCATTAGCCAGACACTCACTCAAGTACTTCAACATCACCTACGGCATCAAAACCAACATAAACTAGCCTTGAATGAATTATATCACCATGATCTAAATCTAGTTCTTAGTAGGGATGATGGCAGCTTCATGCCAAAGTCTACCTTATTTAACGCATTCAGCCGTATCCTAAAAAAAGCTGAGTTGCCTTCTCTTCCCATCCACTCCTTACGTCATACACATGCAGTGCTCCAGTTAGAAGCTGGAGCCGATATGAAATATGTTCAGGAAAGATTAGGTCATGGCAGCCTTGCTATTACTGCTGATGTTTACGCCCATATAAGCAAAAAACTCGAAAAGAAAAATATGGACAAGTTTGAGGAATACACCAAGGGAATAATCGATTAATTTTTTTGCTGATTTTGGTGGGCAAATAGTGGGCATATATCCACTTCATTTAAATAACTTGGATTTGCCCACCAAATAAAAAACCCCTGACACCAAAGGTGCCAAGGGTTTGAGATATTAATACATTGACATATATTGTTCGCGTTCCCATGGGTGAACTTGTGTTCTAAACATATCCCACTCGATTTCTTTTGCTTCGATGAAGTGTTCAAGTAAGTGTTCGCCTAACGCTTCTTTGATTACTTCATCAGATTTTAATGTTTCCAATGCAGCATATAAAGTAGCTGGTAGATCAACGATGCCTACTTCTTCACGTTCTTCTTTATTCATAACATAGATGTTGCGGTCTACTGGAGCTGGAGGAGTCAAGTCGTTTTTGATTCCGTCAAGACCAGCTTTTAGCAGAACAGCAAGAGCCAAGTATGGGTTTGCTGCTGGATCGACACTACGTACCTCTACGCGAGTACTCACTCCACGTGAAGCTGGGATACGAATTAATGGGCTGCGGTTTTTAGCGGACCATGCAACATAACAAGGAGCTTCGTAACCAGGAACTAGACGTTTGTATGAGTTAACAGTTGGGTTTGTTACCGCTGTGAAGCTTGGAGCATGCTTAATGATACCAGCGATGAATTGCTCAGCTGTTTTACTTAATTCCAATTTTCCTTCTTTATCATAAAATGCATTTTGGTTTCCTTTGAATAGAGAAACGTTACAGTGCATACCAGATCCATTAACACCGAACAATGGTTTTGGCATGAATGTTGCGTGTAAACCATGTTTACGGGCAATCGTCTTAACAACCAATTTAAATGTTTGGATGTTATCACAAGCTGAGATTGCATCTGCGTATTTAAAGTCAATTTCATGTTGTCCTGGAGCTACTTCATGGTGGGAAGCTTCGATTTCAAATCCCATTTCTTCAAGCTCAAGCACGATATCACGACGGCAGTTTTCTCCTAGGTCAGTAGGTGCAAGGTCAAAGTATCCGCCTTTATCGTTCAATTCTAGAGTAGGTTCGCCTGCTGCGTCCAGTTTGAATAAGAAGAATTCAGGCTCAGGTCCAAGATTGAAATCTGTGAAGCCCATTTCTCTTGCTTCTGCAAGAACGCGTTTTAGGTTAGCACGGGGATCCCCATCAAATGGTGTTCCATCCGTATTGTAGATATCACAGATCAAACGTGCAACTTTACCTTTTTCCGAAGTCCAAGGGAAGATAACCCATGTATTTAAATCAGGATATAGGTACATATCAGACTCTTCGATACGGACGAATCCTTCAATGGAAGATCCGTCAAACATCATTTTATTATCAAGTGCTTTCTCTAATTGACTGACTGGGATTTCAACGTTTTTTATCGTCCCTAAAATGTCAGTAAACTGTAAACGGATGTACTTAACATTTTCTTCTTTCGCTAAACGAGTGATGTCTTCACGTGTGAACTTTGCCAATTTCTATTCCCCCTAATAATCATTCATAAATCATATTTTTTATTGGAAAAAACGAGACATATCCCCTTGTCGAAGAGATGTTCGATGCTTACTTCCTTGTAAAAGCTCGGCACGCAGAAGCTTGCGAAGCTCCTCGTCACTAAGGTCCTGTCTTATTTTTTCCGCTTGTTCTAAATCTTGAGTTTTAGGTAAATTCTGTTCCTTTACAGTGAAAATCTTTTTTATGCCGGCCAGATTGACTCCTTGTTCGATTAAATCTTTAATCTCAAGCAGTCGATCGATATCGTTTAAAGAAAAAACCCGACGATTTCCATCTGTTCTCATAGGAGTAATAAGTTGATGCTCTTCGTAATACCGAATTTGGCGTGCAGACAACTCAGTTAGCTGCATGACGATTCCGATGGAAAAAAGAGGCATCGAACGCCGAATGTTGTTGCCGCTCATTCTTAGCATCCTCCTTTTGTTTATCTTAAAATAATCATATATCATGTTATTAAACTTGTCAATATGATGTTACATTTTATAACGTGTTTTTTTCAGAAAAGTTAAATGATTTGTAACTACTCAAATATTATGACTATTGTTTATTTTGCAGGAACCCAATTGATTTGGATTCCCATTATGCAACATTTATAATTGAATCAGTTTTTTATCCATTAGCGCATTCACGGCAGTCAATACTGCAATTTTAACATGGGCGTAAGTCAAGCCACCCTGAACGTAGGCTACATATGGAGCCCTTGTCGGACCATCTGCCGTCAGTTCAATGCTGGCTCCCTGTATAAAAGTGCCCGCAGCCATGATTACATCGTCTTCATATCCTGGCATATAGGCTGGATATGGTGTCACATGGGAATTGATCGGTGATGCATATTGGATGGCCTGACAGAAGGCAACCATTTTATCCCGGTCATCAAATTGGACGGATTGAATCAAATCAGTGCGCTTAGCATCCCATTTAGGATAGGTATTCATACCGATTTTTTCTAAAAAGGCTGCTGTGAACATGGCTCCTTTAACAGCTTGGCCCACGACATGTGGTGCAAGGAAGAATCCTTGGTACATTTCCTGCAGACTATAAAGCGACGCACCCGCTTCCGCACCTATTCCGGGTGATGTTAATCGATAAGAGCAAGCTTCAACCAGGTCCTTTTTACCAACAATGTATCCACCTGTTTTCACTATCCCGCCACCTGGGTTTTTAATGAGTGAACCAGCCATCAAATCCGCTCCGACATGACATGGTTCTTGCGTCTCAACAAACTCTCCATAACAATTGTCCACGAACACGACTATTTCCGGGTTAATGTTTTTAACAAAAGAAATCATTTCCTTAATTTCATCAATCGTAAAGGAAGGACGTGTAGCATACCCTTTTGAACGTTGTATGCCGATCATCTTCGTATTTGGCTGAATGGCTTGTTTGACGGCTTCGAAATCAACTGATCCAGTTTCCGCTAACGGAACGGCCTTATAGCTAATTTGAAAATCGCGCAAAGATCCGATACCCGATCCCCTTATACCGACAATCTCTTCCAAAGTATCATACGGCTTTCCTGTTATGTATAACAATTCATCACCTGGGCGCAATATCCCGAACAGGGCAGTGGAGATGGCGTGTGTGCCTGAAATAATTTGCGGGCGCACCAATCCAGCTTCTGCACCAAAAACATCTGCATATATCAATTCAAGCGTATCGCGGCCCATATCATCGTATCCATACCCTGTAGTCGGGATGAAATGGGAATCACTCACTCTATGTGCTTGATAACTTTGTAATACACGAAATTGATTTTCTTCAATACGTTCGTCCACTTGCTTATGTAACGGAGAAATCATTGCTTCCACTTCCTGGGCAATGTTTTTCAACACTTCTCCATTTGTTAACTGCTGATACATCAAAATTCCCCTTTATAATGAATATTTCTCCAGCTGTCCGGTTAATGGATGATCAGCTAGACAAAAACCTTTGCATTCATATCTTTCCGATTCTTCATTAAAGGAGAGAGTGCGCAATATGGTTTCATTTTTCAGCTGTGATAATAGTTTACCCTCACTCGACGGCAGGAAAACATAATACGGGACCATTTCTTCAATCACGTACTTTTCAATTTCTTCCATGATTTGATTCAGGTCCGATTGTTCATAGGCACTGATCATTAATGAAGCACGACTGCCTGACCTTACGAAATCAGCGTGAATCCTATCTTTCTTATTATACAATGTTAGCTGTGGAATGGAAGGGACTTCTAAGTCATTTAGCAAATCATGCACCGTTTTCTGATGATTAAAGTAATCCGTGCTTGATGAATCCACCACATGGAGCAATAGATCCGCTTCTTTCACTTCTTCCAGGGTGGAGCGGAATGCGGCGATTAATGATGTCGGCAAATCTTGAATGAATCCAACCGTATCCGTCAGCAGCACGGTAAATCCGCTAGGAAGAATGGCTTTTCGCGTCATGGGATCCAGTGTAGCGAATAACTGGTTCTCTTCGAATGAATCCGCCTCCGTCAAACGGTTGAACAGCGTTGATTTACCTGCATTCGTGTATCCCACAAGGGCAATTTGAAAGGTCTTATTACGTTTCCTTCTATCACGATAGCGTTCTCGATGCTTCACTATGCCGCTTAATTGTTGCTTGATTTCATCTATTTTCCCACGAATGTGTCGACGGTCGCTTTCCAGCTTCGTTTCTCCTGGTCCCCTGGTGCCTATTCCGCCTCCAAGCCTGGACATTTCCGTCCCCTGTCCGACCAAACGCGGTAATAAATATTGGAGCTGAGCAAGTTCAACCTGCAGCTTCCCTTCTCTGGAACGCGCCCGCTGAGCAAATATATCCAAAATAAGCTGTGTCCGGTCAATGATCCTTGCCTCCAATTGTTTCGAGAGGTTCCGAATCTGGCTCGGGGAAAGTTCATCATTAAAGATAAATAAATCCGGCTCAAGCTCCTCTTCCAGATTCCGAAGCTCCTCCACTTTTCCCTTTCCTATATATGTAGCCGGATCGACGCTTTCCCTTTTCTGGGTAATGGTCATTAACACCTCACCATTGGCCGTCTTCGCCAATGAAGCCAGCTCATCGAGTGAATATTCAAAACGTTCGTTAGCCTCTGTTGTTTGACATCCAATCAACACGGCCTTTTCCTTTATTGTTTGTTCCAAATCACATGCACCACCTTCTCGAAGATTTTTGTTAATCATAACAAAAAAAGTGAATATATAAAAATTTCCTGAAAACAAAGCTTTTACCCGTTTTAAAAATTCCGATAACATGCTAAAATCATATTGGCTTTACCATCAAAATCGAAAAGACATCGAGGGACATTCATATGACATGGGAAGTATTAAGCTTCATAGGTACGATTGCATTCGCCATTAGCGGGACCATCATAGCCATGGAAGAAGAGTATGATATTTTAGGAGTATATATTTTAGGAATCATAACCGCCTTTGGCGGAGGGGCAATCCGTAATCTGCTTATAGGTGTCCCCGTTTCAGCGTTATGGGATCAGAGTTTCTATTTTGCCATCGCTTTAGTATCCATCACCATCGTTTTTGTTTTTCCCACAAACCTTTCAAGGCACTGGGACAGATGGGGAAACCTCAGTGATGCCATTGGCCTTTCAGCCTTTGCCATCCAAGGCGCGATGTATGCCGTGGAACTTAATCATCCAATAAGTGCCGTCATTGTATCTGCTGCATTAACCGGTTGCGGCGGAGGGATAATCCGTGACGTGCTTGCCGGAAGAAAGCCACTGGTCTTCAGGAAAGAAATCTACGTAGTATGGGCCATCATTGCAGGCTTGGCTTTAGGCAGTGGTGTATTATCCCAGTCTTGGCAGCTTTATTCGCTCTTTGCCGTCATTACGATATTGCGAATCCTTTCTTACACTAATAATTGGCATCTTCCTAATAAAAAATGGGTGCCGAAAACATAAATTGAAAAGCCCGCCATCTTGGTGGGCTTTTCTATGTCATTCTTTCTCATCATCCTCAAAAATCAAATCTTGGCTGGTAAGCGTCAGTAAATCGGTTTTTTCAAACGAATCCTCCAGTAAAAGCCGCATCGCCTGCGCCCTAATCGTCTTTTCAAGTACATTGCGGATATAACGTCCGTTAGAAAATGAAATAGGCCCCCGGAATGATCGTAATATGATTAAATGTTCTTTTAATTTCCTTTCGGCATCCTGATTCATTAGATATTCCCTTTCCTGCAACATCCGATCGGCTATTTCCATTAACTGATCGATCGTATAATCCGGAAAATCAACAACAAGCGGGAATCTAGAATGAAGGCCAGGGTTAAGACTGAGGAAATAATCCATTTCCCTCGAATATCCAGCAAGGATCAATATGAATTCATGCTGACGATCCTCCATATGCTTGACAAGGGTATCTATGGCTTCTTTACCAAAATCCTTTTCGCCGCCTCTTCCCAAGGAATAGGCTTCATCAATAAATAAGATCCCTCCAATGGCCTTTTTAATTAAATCCCTTGTTTTTTGGGCAGTATGACCAATGTATTCCCCGACCAAATCTGCTCTCTCCGCTTCAATTAAATGACCTTTCGATAATACATTCATTTTTTGAAACAACTTTCCGATTAAACGTGCAACCGTCGTTTTCCCTGTTCCGGGATTTCCTTTAAACATCATATGCAGTGCTTGTCGGCCAGTCTTCAGCCCCTTTGCCTCACGTTGTTTATTGATGTAAATCCAGGCATATATTTCTTTAATCATCCGTTTCATTTCTTCCATTCCGACCAGCGATTTCAGTTCATCTTCAATTTCTTTCAACGCCACATGCTGGTGGGGGATTTCTTGCACCAAAATTTCTTTTATCGGCAGATCCTTTTGTAGCGCTTTTCTGTTTTCAGCATTAAACACAATATTGATTTGCCCGTTATTTTTCATACGGATCGGTTGTTCCAATGCATTCACCTCTCCATCTTGGCCCCTGACTCCACAATTTTCATTCAATTTATGATGGTAATAGGCATATGTAGCATAGCCAAAACTATCCCATCGGAGAATTTCATTATATCTTTTCGTGAATACCCAAGATTTCAGTATAATTAGCCATATTCCCTTCCAAACGGCGACTTATTCTGACAGGATTCTTTCCTTGGAGGATTTTTTACGACAAGTTTCATTCCCGATCATCAATTTATATGGAAGAATGTCATTTCCTGCGGTTTCCCGGAAAATAATCCGTCCCTTAATATATATTCAAAACAGGTGCGTAAAATTATCGATTCTTTGAAAAAGAACCGAGAAATGCAAGCAAAAAAAAACAGGTCGCTATAAGCGAAACCTGTTTTTCACATTCATATATATGATTATTCCTTCACTTCGTAATCAATCTGAACATTACGTTGTGGAGCAAATGTAGAGATCGCATGTTTAAAGACTAACTGCTGTTTGCCCTCCGATTCAAATAAAACGGTAAAATTATCGAACCCCTTAACTTGTCCCCTAATCTGGAACCCGTTTAATAAAAATACCGTCACATACGTACCATCTTTCCGTAATTGATTAAGAAACTGATCTTGAATATTTACTGACTGTTTCATGTATTAGTCCTCCTCTTTTCTCTCTAAATTTATGTATTCGCCTTCACTGAAAAGCTTTCCTGCTATAAATCCAGATATTTCATGTATTTTTTTTGAAAAATCCTCTAAATCGGTCATATTAAACCAAATGACATCCATTTTATTTCGAAACCAAGTTAATTGCCTTTTGGCATATCGACGGGAATTCTGCTTTAAAGTTTCAATCGCTTCATCCAATGAAGCTCTTCCATCAAAAAAATCATAGATTTCTTTATAGCCTATAGCCTGAATTGATTGGCAATCCCTTAAACCTTTTTCATGAAATGACTCCACCTCTTGAATCAGGCCTTCTTCTACCATCCCATCAACACGTTGATCGATGCGTTTGTACAGCTTTTCTCGTTCCATTGTCAATCCAATGATGCACGTATCATATTTCAATTCTGTAGGCTGTTCATTCAGCTGCTCACTCATCGTTTTACCTGTACAATGAAAAATCTCAAGTGCCCTAATCACCCTTCTTACATTATTAGGATGAATCCGATTCGCGCTTTCTGGGTCAACCTTACGTAATTGTTCAAAAACAGGATCGATCCCTATCTCCCTTACCTGTTTTTCGAGTCCTTCCCTATAAACAGGGTCGGATGGTGCTTCCGAAAATTGATAATCATAAATGACCGATTGTATGTATAATCCTGTTCCACCGACGATAATAGGGAGTTTACCTCTACTTTGGATATCCTCGATACAAGCATTAGCACGCTCCTGGAACTCTGCCGCACTAAATGGTTCATCAGGGTCCTTGATATCAAGTAAATAATGAGGAATTCCTTCTGTTTCTTCCCTCTTGATTTTTGCAGTCCCAATATCCATCCCTTTATAAACCTGCATGGAGTCTCCGCTGATAATTTCACCATTAAATAACTTTGCCATCTCAATGCTCATCTTTGTCTTGCCAACAGCAGTCGGTCCAATGATAACGAGAAGTTTTCCTTTTTGTTGTTTCACATTCTCACTGCCTTATATGATTTTTTCCCTATCTTATCATAATCCCGATGGAAGCAGCTAAACATCTACCCATTATGTCCAGTTCAGGTTCTTTTATTCACCTTTTTATCGGATTAATCGTCATCTTGAAATCACTTAATTCACATTCAATACTGATCCATTAAAAAGGTTGTAATGCCTTCTTTTTTCATATAGTACAGCTTTATTGTCTTAGATTTCCAGAGTATAACATACCGAAAATATAGATGAAGTTCCCAGCTGCATTTACGCATTTAGCAAGATATAGGACACCGGCTGAGAATATAAATTCTGTATGGATACCTATTAAGGAAAAAATGAAATACATAATATAATCCCGAGAACGGAAAAAAAGTATGATTCCTTCTTTTTTTGAGGAATCATACCTTTTTTATCAATATTCTGCTTCCCTTTGATTATCCGTTCAGCCCATTCTTCCATTTACAGGTATCATCATCGTAACGGTCGTTTCTTTTTCAGTGGATTTTACATGAATCTCTCCATCATATCTGTTAACCAAGTCTTTAACGATGAACAATCCTTGTCCGCGTATTTTTCCCTTTTGTGCCTTTTTGGTAGAAAATCCGCTGGCGAATATGTTCTCCTGATCTAATTCGGAAATCATCGGTCCGGTATTAGTGACCATAAACGTATACTTTTCATCATCAGCTTTGCAGGCAATATTCATTCGGCGTTCATGCTCTGGCAATTCAATCGTTGCCTCGATAGCATTATCGATGACATTCGATAATAGTTTAATCAAGTCGATTGTTTTGACCCGATTGAAGGATTTGT
This sequence comes from Peribacillus sp. ACCC06369, assembly GCF_030348945.1. Lineage (NCBI taxonomy): Bacteria > Bacillati > Bacillota > Bacilli > Caryophanales > Bacillaceae > Peribacillus > Peribacillus sp. ACCC06369. The sequence continues at coordinate 1,787,830 of NZ_JAUCEN010000002.1, read as the reverse complement.
GTGAAACATCAATCTCAATATCGATGTTATAATTCTGGGCCGAGAGCCTTTTCGTCTCTAACAGGACAGATAAGCCCGGATGTATCACATCCAATTTCATTGATTCAATCGAATGCACTTCTTTTGAAAGGCCAGTTAAATAATCGAGCGCTTTTGAGTTCTCCTCTAATTTAAGCAGTCCATGTATCACCTGAATATGATTGGAAAAATCATGCCTTAATGAGCGGACTGAAGCAATGAGCGATTGAAATTCCGAATGATACGTATCTTCCGTATCCCCGACTTCACGTGTCAGTTCTTTTTGATACCATTTTTGAAGGACAAAAAAGGTAACCAGCAACATGATAACAAATCCCCCATTATATACAAGGATGGCAATGCTGCTTTTCAATACCTTTCCGTTAATGGCATTAATATCTTCTGCGCTCACATCAATGCCCAAAAAACCAATAATGGTGCCATCTTGATTTTTCATTGGCACACCCACAGTCAAATACTCCCCATATTCGGGATCTTCCAGAATCCCGGTAATAAAGCTTTTGCCTTCATACGCCTGTTTGACCTGCTCCGAAGGAACAGTACATACGCCGCCGATAGGAAAATCGCCTTTATGATCTTTAGAAAATCCAGTAATCATGGCTTTGGATACTTTCGGGTTATCAACCATGATTGTATAAACATATAATGCACCTATTTTTTCACGGGCATCCTCTAAGTAAGCTTTTATATCCCTATATTCCCGGCTCTTTACTTGGTTATTAAGAAATCGCTGATAGGCCTCTACATCCATTGAGTCGGCAATAGATCTAGCAGCTACCAAGTTTTGATTAGCAACGGATTTTTGCACAGAATTTTTAATGCTTAAATATGTAGAAAGCATATTTAGAAGAATGAAAACAATTAATAAAAGAATACTCAAATAAAGAAATGCCCTTAACTTTTTATTTTTCATAGGATTAAACTTACCTCATCTCTAGCAGCTAAAAGTTAACGAACCTATTTTGAGTTTACTATATAAAGGGACAAAGAAATAGAGAAAAATCTAATATTCTCCATAACTGCAGGCATATCATACTATAATTAATCAAGTAATTAACAGATTACCCACTTCTTTTTTGATAGTTTCGCCACTTTTTTGATCCTATAACTTTTTAAATTTTAATCTACATTAAATCCAATACTAAATATTTCAAATAAAACATTTTTTTTACCTATATAGTTTATTATATTAATATAATTTCATATGAGAATATGAAAAATCAAAAGTCGTCGAACTCGATATTTCCTCATGAAATAAATAATTTTACCCTTTATATGAAAATATTACAAGAATCTAGAGGTGCCATCAGTAAAATCACACCAAAATTTACATTTTTCATATTCAGGTGCAAGAAAAATCGGATTACTCTCTTTCAATAGTACATATTAACTGATTTATCATTAAGGGAAACGCCAATTCAAAAGAGAAGTTTTCCTTTTAATGAAAAATGGAATCAGAAGATTATCCCCTGATTCCATTTTGATAGCTTTATTTAATCGAATTGATGACTGCCCGCTCATACATTTTTTTAGTTACTTGATAATATAGCAGTTGAAGAAGAAAATACGTAGCGATGACCATGGCCGAATAACCAAACAAATTGGAGCCCAATAAATTGCTTAATGCCACGTAGGCAACTATGGCATGCATCATCCCTATCACAAAAGGAGCGAAAAAGAGGATGCGTATTTCCGCACTTAAAATTTGCTGTATTTCTTTTTTTGTTAGACCCAATCGATGAAGGGCATGAATTTGGATCTTCTTATCTTCTAAATTCGTAAAAACTCGCAGGTACATCATGCTTCCTTGGACGATAAAGAATAATAAACTGACAAACAAACCGATAAATAAGATCAATATGCTACCTTGTTTCATTTTATGATAAATAGGTGCTCTTGTTTGCAATTGATGGTCAGGATTGTTAGACATTTTTTCGATTTCCCCAGAGGTTTCCATCGATTCTTCCCAATCTTTCACTTCGTACCCGCGTACTCTTACCATCTCTTTTAAAGGCATATCAGCAGTTATTTCATTATACAGCTGATCATCGACCACCATCAGGGTGGTTGCTGATTTGATGGGAGCGATTATGGAATGATTGCGCTGACCCGCCATTGTAACCCGTATGATTTGTTTACCATAGTGAAGCTCCTTTTGTTCGCCATTTTGGACGAATTGATAATCCAGTCCCCCTCCATAAGGAAAAACGTATAACGCTTCTTTTCCAGATAACTTTGCGGAATCTAATTTTCGCAAAGTTGCCGCTTTGTTATAATCACTTTCCGAGATTAATAATGACCTATTTTCACTGGGTTCTCCCGTTCTCATATGGGGAAGCATGTGAGTGATGGGCACACCTGTCATATTTACTTTGTAAAGGATCTTGAATCCATCTTCCTTTAAAGTTTTCTCTACTTCGGATGGTTCAATGACGGAATAGATGGAAGCGTCATTTTCAACCCAGCCAATTGATTGTGGAATGTTATCCACCCCTTGCTTCTTTAAATCTGCACTGAACATGAAAAGTGTTCCTGCAGCTGTCAAAATGACGGCCGTAATGATCGAGGTTAAAAAGAATAACCTGGAATAATCCTTAATATTAAATATCAGGTTTGTTTGGTTAATTAAATTCGTTCCATTGTACAAGCTTTTCTTCTTCTGATAAAGCCTTCTGCATAGAGCGACAATACTTTGACTGAATAAAAAATAGGTTCCGATCAGTATGAATATTAAAATGGGCAATACCCGAATATATGAATTGTTCATTGACATCGTGACTGCCAAATAATAAGAAATGCTTAAGCAAACAACTGATAGTGCAATTAACCACTTTGAAACAATGGGCGTCTTTTTTGGTTTTTGTTTATCTTTTAGTAAATCGACCACTTCTGCATTTCCAATGTAAAACAATGAAAGTAGCGATAATAGCTGAAATAATAAAATGAAACCAACAATCGTATATATGAAGGCCTTAGGGACAAAGACAAACGATAATGGTTGTTCTACAGCCAATAACCAAGAAACTGTCATTAAGAATAACTTTGAGAACAAAAACCCCAATCCTACCCCAATCATGATTGATATGAGGGAAACGATCGTTTGCTCCAGGTAAATCAGTTTTCTAAGTTGGGATTTGGACATTCCAAGTAGTGTGAGCAAACCAAACTCTTTTTTTCGCGGCTGTAAAAATGCGGCATTCGAATAAGCTATAAAGAAAACCGAAAATATGATGATCACAATTTCAGCAGCAATGAGCCCCTTACTAATAAGCTTTCCCCCAGGGATATTAGTATGGACCACATCAGGATGAAAGATAAATGATGCATAAATAAAAAAGATTGAGACGGAAAGTACGATACTGAAAAAATAAGCAAGATAACGTTGGGCATTTCCTTGGATGTTTCTCTTAGCGAGAAGTCGAATGTTCATGATAGACTCCTCCCAAAACACTTAACGTATCTAAAATCCTATGATAGAAGCTCTGTATTTCCCCTCCATTATGAACCTCCGAAAAGAACTTGCCATCCTTTATGAATAAAACCCGGTCACAGAAACTGGCGGCAGTCGGGTCATGAGTGACCATGAGGATTGTTGCTCCCTTTTTCTCCTGGAGTGTCGTGAGGGTATCCATTACCTGCTTGGCAGACTTGGAATCCAAATTACCTGTAGGTTCATCTGCTAAAATAATGGATGGTTCATGAATCATCGCTCTTGCACACGACGTTCGTTGCTGCTGACCTCCGGATATTTCAAAAGTCCGTTTTTCTAAAATCCCTTCAATCCCCAGAAGGTGTGCCAACTGATTTACCCTATTTTCCATTTCATCGAGTTTATAATGATCTAACGCTAAAGGAAGGAGGATATTTTCGCGAACGGTAAGTGTATCAAGAAGATTAAAGTCTTGAAAAACAAATCCAATCTCCCTCCTTCGAAACAAAGCCAGGTCCTGATTTTTTAATTCATTAGGATTTTGATCATTTAGAATGACTTTCCCGGTGGTGGGCTTATCAATCGTGGCCATTAAATTAAGCAGAGTGGTTTTCCCGCTGCCCGATGGACCCATCACTCCGACAAATTCCCCTTTCTGTACATTCATGGTGAAATTATCTAACGCTTTATGAAATAAATTCCCCTGCTTTTGAAAATAAGTTTTGGATAATTGCTCCGCTTTTAAAATCGACATCCTGCATACCTCCCTTTCTTACCACAAGTATAATGAATATAGTGGGAGGCTCCCATCGAAGTTTATTACATAACCGCTTAACAGCCTTACAATTTTGTCACCTTTCATATAAGGTATTTGTATTAAAGAGAAACTCCACTGTAGTCCCTTCGGATACAGTCGATTGTATGGTAATCCCATGCCCAAGTCTGTTAACGATTTCCTTCACTAGATATAGTCCCATTCCAGTTGACTCTTGTTGGGCCCGCCCGTTCTCTCCTGTAAAAAATGGATCAAACACTCGTTTTACATCATGTGGGACAATTCCAATGCCCTGATCCGTTATCCTAAGTAAAACCTCTGACTTTTTTTCAACAATGTTGAATGTTATGCTGTCATGCTCTCCCTGCCTTGAATACTTCAGTGCATTAAAGACCACCTGACTAATGGCAAAGTGAAGCCACTTACGATCCGAATGCACATATAAATTCTCATGCTCCGTGTCAAGTCTAGGATAAATGAACCGTTTGATGAACTGTTTCTTTTCCTCGTTAATCACTTGCTTGACTAGATTAATCAAGTCAACCCGCTCCGATTTTACATCCTCTGAAAAACGCTGCAGCCTTGCTCCATGCAAGATAATTTCCAGCCCTCTACGAAAACGATCATTTTCTTCTTCAATCTCTTTAAGATAATCCTTCATCGACTCATTCGAAAATGTCCTTTTCCCTTCTTGAACCAGTAAAGAAATGACGGAAACAGGTGTCTTCATTTGATGTACCCATTGGTGAATCAACAGTTCATATTGCTCCTTCTGATTGATCTGTTCTTGTAATTGTTCTATCGTAGCCTGGTTCATTTGTTGAAAAAGCTCAATCCACAATTTTTGTTCATTTGACAGGGGATCCCTAAAGGCTTCGACATATTCAAACGTCAAGCTCGGTTCTTGCTTCATCCTTACTAACTGATTAAGAAAACGGTAATGCCTTATGTAATCTATCGCTAAAAATAGTAACATCAAAAACAACGCGAGAATAAATAAATAGATGATATTGGAAATCGATATCTGATTTCCCGCTTCCAAAACGGCTAATGCATAAGCAATAATAAGCAGGCTTCCCAATAGAACAGTATAAAATATAAAATAAAGACGGTCTTTAATGTAGGATTTTAGCTTCACTTTTCTTCACCTTGCACTATTTTTAGTCGATATCCTTTTCCCCTGCTGGTTGTTATGGCATGCGTTACGCCAATATCCTCAAGTTTTCTCCTCACTCTAGTGACATTGACAGTCAAAGTATTGTCATCAACAAATGAATCATCATTCCAAAGTGCTTCAAGTAAATCTTCACGCGAGACAATGGTGTCATACTGTCGTAGTAAACAACTCAATAATTTCAACTCATTTTGAGTTAACGTTACCTGATTGTGTTGATATTCGATCATCGCTTTTTCCGTATAAAGCGTTAATCCATCCATTTCCTTTACTTGTTGTTGGAATGAAGATATTTCAGCATATTCACCATAAACCCTGCGTAGGACGCTCTTTATTTTCGCTAGTACCACTTCCAAATGAAACGGTTTTGTTAAATAATCATCTCCCCCATATTCAATGGCCATGACTTGGTTCATTTCATCTGTCCTTGCAGAGATAAATATGATGGGAACCTTTGAAACCGTCCTTATTAGTCGGCACCAATGGAAACCATCATAATATGGCAGATTGATATCCAATAAAACCAAATCTGGCCTTATCTCCTGGAACTCCGCAAATACTTTGTCCAATTGCTTAACTTCAAAAACCTCATATCCATACCTTTTTATATAATTGACCAAGATTCCAGCTATTTTGACATCATCTTCAATCAATAAGATTTTATACATTTTCTTCACCTCTTTAACATAACAATCCTTACTATCACTCTTACATATCATCAATCTTGTTATTGAATTTACAATAAAAAACCTTGAATGGTCTGAGCCAATCAAGGGGATTCAAATAAAATTAGATTTCCTCCGGGATTTTCAATCCCTCAATGAAGGAATTAAAACTCTCTGCAACTTTATAAATATTTTCATCCTGGCTTGATGGATCGGAATACCACCCCTGATCCCAGAAGTAAACTCCCTTTTCCTCTTCGTTATCTATCAGCAAGATTTTACCTGTACACGTATCATTACCTATAATAATGCAATTCTTATGTAAGTCTTCTCTGTTTTCTTCATGCCATTTCTGTAAATCCAGTTCTTTATCCGGAAGCTCTAACCCATAAAGTACATTTAAGCAAACGAGTGTGTCTAATGCATCTACATAAAACTTACTGTTTTGCACGGCAGTTGTGCCGCCATTATGGGTAAGGAGAAAATGTTTATAATCTCCAGGGATTTCAAATCCCACATATTTCTGAAAATTATTCACTGATTCTTGTGTCGCTTTTCCATATCCCTTAATACTAACCATTCTACCAACTCCTATACAGTTTATTGTCGCAAAAACTTTAAGGCCATTTCCCTGCTTATAAAATGGACCGGGCCCTACACAGCCAAATGGCATTGCACTCTGGTATCTAAACTTTCCTTTTTCTTATTGGATATCCTTAACAATAAATTATTCATTATTTGTTAGAAAATAACACTTTTTTAAATATATTAACATAATTTTACTATCCTTTTCAGTATTTTCTGATATTTTTTTGACAATTTCGTTGCTTTTTATTAATAAAATAGCTTTTTTTAAAAAAGAGTTTTTGTCGAAAAATCGATAAATTGTATAATTTGTAGATTAATTAGGAGTTTTCGATGATATATCTCCATTTCCGAAGATATATTCCCGATTTCGCAGATAAATGAAACATAGCATTAAATATTATTCAATAAAAAAGGCGCCCAACCATCATCTTCGAGGTTGTGCGCCTTGTCCCTATCTATTTATTAATTCCATTACATCTCATACAATTTTATAGTCATCATAAGTAATTAATAACCTGCTCATAGAAACTGTCTCAGCACGAAGCTTATTCTTATCACGGCAATAAGCTATTAAGGAACTATTGGGAAGTTTAGCAGTACAGTTCCATTTTCTATATTTCTCACAATACCTGGAAGATATTTCGATAACTTCTCCACGTATCTTTAACATCCTGCGTTCTACCAAGGGCATCATCTCCAATTCCGATAATATTATTTACCCTAAATCAGATAAAATATTCTTGGGGTCCATACTTGCATGACATCTTCAAAGATTATGGACATTATAGTACAACTAACATCCATGTGAAACTAAAGATGTCTATTTAGGAATCACGGTGTAAGAGCTAAATGTAGCCATCATTTATTACTTGGACAAGCTATAGAACAAGCCACACCATAATAATAAAGTGAATCACAATCGTTATCTTATATAAAAAAAGAATGTCCCTAATAAAAAGCTATATTTAAGGTATTAAAACCAGAATAATCTTAATATTTTTTTGGAATATTAAGATAAATCACAAAATCCACCTACTAGCTATTAATTATAACTATTAAATTATATTCCTATCACAAAAAATATATTTGAAATTAAGGGATTAGAGTCGTATGATTAGTAGTATCGGCGGAAAACACATAAAACAAAATAATTAAGTTTAAAGGGGAATTAGATATGGTAGATGTAGTCTCAAAACCTGAACATGAAACATTTAATATTTCTGCAAACCAAGAACAATTGGATATCCTAGATCAGCTTTTAAAGCCTGAGGTTCAGGAATCCTTGAACACTTTAGTTGAGCAGTTACCAAAGCTGACTGAGTTAGTGAATATTTTAACAAAGTCTTATGATTTCGCTCAATCAGTAGCGACTGATGATGTTTTGAAAAATGATACGGTCAGCGCCATTTCGGAGATCGCAGGACCTGTAGTCGGTTCAGTGAAAGGGCTTGCGGCTAATGCCATCGAAGCTAAGGATCGTGCTGAAGTGAATACTGATGTGATTGGTCTTTTTGGTCTGTTAAGAATGATGAAAGATCCGCAAGCACAAAAGCTTTTCCGTTTCGCCCAAGCTTTTCTTGAAGTCTCTTCAGAACGTAAAAACCAAAAATAATTTGATAAACTTTCAGTAAGAACGGGGGATTAACTATGTCAAAACAAATCGTCATCTTAGGTGCAGGTTACGCTGGTTTACTATCTGCCTTATCCGTACGTGAATATTACAAAAAGGATGAAGTGCAGGTTACAGTGGTGAATCAATTTCCAACACACCAAATCATCACCGAATTGCACCGTCTTGCAGGCGGATCCATTTCTGAACAAGCTGTTTCCATTCCTTTGGAAAAGCTTTTTAAAGGAAAAGATATCGACCTTGCCATTTCCAAAGTGGAGTCTTTCTCAGTCGATAAAAAAGAAGTGAAGCTTTCCAATGGCTCCACTTTATCTTATGATGCCCTGGTTGTTGCTTTGGGAAGCCAAACAGGATTCTTCGGCATTCCGGGTCTTGAGGAAAACAGCATGGTCTTGAAATCCGTAAATGATGCAAACAAGATTTACAAACATATCGAAGATCGCATCCGCGAATATGCACAAACGAATAATGAAGCCGACGCAACAATCGTGATCGGCGGCGGCGGCTTGACGGGCGTCGAGTTAATCGGTGAAATCGTGGATCATTTCCCTAAAATCGCCAAAAAGTTCGGAGTGGACTTCAAGGACTTGAAAATCAAGCTTGTGGAAGCTGGTCCAAAAATCCTTCCGGTCCTGCCTGATCACTTAATCGAACGTGCCATGACAAGCTTGGAAGCACGCGGCGTTGAATTCTTGACAGGTCTGCCTGTTACGGGTGTTAAAGGAAACCAAATCGAATTGAAAGATGGACAAACCATAACTGCCAATACGCTTGTTTGGACAGGCGGAGTCGCAGCCCTTCCTATCGTAGGCGAATCAGGCCTTGAAGTGGATCGCGGCAAAGCAACCGTTAATGAGTATTTGCAATCCAAATCCCATAATGACGTTTTCGTCGTCGGGGACAATGCCGTTGCATTCCCTCCAGAAGGCGGCCGTCCATACGCTCCTACTGCACAAAATGCTTGGCAAATGGGTGAGCTTGTTGGATACAACCTATATGCAGCCTTTGAAGGCAAGAAACTTGAAGAATTTTCACCTGTAAACTCAGGTACACTTGCGAGCCTTGGCCGTAAGGATGCGGTGGCAACCGTTGGGGCCAATAACACTTCCCTTAAAGGTCTGCCGGCTACATTGATGAAAGAAGCAAGTAATGTTCGCTATCTATCACACATCAAAGCCCTATTCAGTTTGGCTTATTAATTTTAGATAAAGCAATCATGAATTATAAAGGACCATTCATCATTTGATGAATGGTCCTCTTTGTAATTAAAGGGCTACAATTTAAAATCAAATCTTAACTTGGTTGATGTTGAATCTAAGGAAAAATCCCTCTGGTAATTTTGCATTTGTCAAAATCCGGAGTTCTTTTATGCGTTTATCATTATAAGAGGAAACTTTCATCAATTCTTCATCCATATAAGCAGGATGAGTCATTATCTCTACGCTTGCCCCATCCATTACCCTTCCCTTCAGGTTTTGAAAGTAGTCTTCAACCGCCATTTCTCCATAAAAGTCATCCAGGAATACATCTGTAACGGTTTGAATCCCAGCAAGGTGCTTTCCGGCATTACGCACTGGCAATCCGTATTTATCGGATAGCTTTTGAATAACTGGCAGAAACTCTGTTATCCCGTGTACATGATGATGACTGTCGAAATGAGTCGGTAACAGACCGAATTCCAAGAATCTTTCGATCTGTGCTGACCACTCCCTCTCCAATTCGCTCAAGGAAATACCGTTAGTGTCACCATATACCAAACCTTGCTTCTTAAAGAAACCAGATTCGTCAACTAAGCTCGGCACGTCGCTCAACAAAGGTTTTCCCCATGTCAGCACTAAGTGTATACCTACTTTCAACGACGGTGTCTTCTTTGCGATTTCAATCGCATGCTCCGTTGCTTTCGCATTCATCATGATCGTTGCCGAATTGACAATTCCATATTTGTGGCTATCCAAAATCCCATAATTTACCGCTTTAGTTAACCCGAAATCATCTGCATTTACAAGGACCTCAATCATGATAAATTATCCTGCAACTCCTTTTTTTCAAAAAACTGAGGCAGATAATCTTTATGTGCCTCAAGCATTTCGTCTAAGATAAGTTTCGCTACCCTATCACTTGGAACGAGTGGATTAATCGTCATGGCTAGCAATGCAGTATCATAGTCACCTGATACCGCAGCTTCGATGGCTACCCTTTCAAAGGACTTGATTTGTTGAATTAATCCGCGAACGGCGACAGGAAGCTCTCCTACATTGATTGGCTTGGGACCATCCTTAGTTATCACGCAACTGGTTTCAATAGCCGATCCATACGGGATGCCTTCAATCGCACCATGGTTGATGGTATTTACCGCTTGAATATCTCGCTTATCCGTATGCATCGAGCAAATCAACCGTACAGCCGCATCACTGTAGTACGCACCTCCGCGCTCTTCAAGCTGCGGCGGCTTGATAGCCAGATCCTCGTCTTTGTAAAGCTCGAATAATCCTGCTTCAAGTCTTTGAACGACCTCAGCACGTGTTTCCCCTTTTTCAGCATCCTTCAATTCTTGGGCCAGTACATCACCCGTTTTATAATAGTAGTTGTGGTATGGACACGGAAACAGGTCCAACGCTCTAAGGAATTCCGGCTCCCAGCCCATTGCATGGATATTCTTCATCGTGACCGCTTTAGCTGGATCTGTAATCAGATTGATGATTTGATCTTTGACACTCTCCCCATCAACGAATACATCCAAGCCGTAAACCATATGGTTCAAACCAGCAAAGTCGATCCGGACTCTTGATGGCTCGACATCCATCAAATCCGCAACACCTCGTTCCATGCCAATCGGAACATTGCAAAGGCCGATGATCTTGGAAATATTACTGTGACGCAGAACTGCTTCCGTTACCATTCCAGCAGGGTTCGTGAAATTAATCAGCCATGCATCCGGACATAACTCCTCCATTTCACGAGCAATATCCAGAATGACGGGAATCGTTCTAAAAGCCTTGAAAAGCCCGCCTGGTCCATTCGTCTCCTGTCCAATCACTCCGTGTTTCAATGGTATCTTTTCATCAAGAGCCCTTGCTGCGAGCTGACCAACCCGCAGTTGGGTTGTTACATAATCCGCCCCTTTAAGCGCTTTCTTTCTGTCTAGAGTGAGATGGACATCAATATTCACACCGGCCTTTTCAATCATCCTTCTTGCCAAATCCCCGACAATTTCAAGCTTTTCCTTCCCCGCTTCGATGTCCACGAGCCAAATTTCACTCACGGGAAGTTCTTCATGATATTTAATGAAACCTTCGATCAGTTCTGGCGTATAGCTCGATCCTCCGCCAATCGTGACAATCTTCAGCCCCTTGCTCATTCGGCAGTCCTCTCCTTCACAACATTTGCATGTAAGAATTCTTCGCGTAGATCGATCATTTCCATTGCAAGATCCTTTACTGTCATCGCCGTCATTAAATGATCCTGTGCATGCACTAGGATGATGGGAAGATCAAAATGGTCCCCGCCCGCCTCGGCATGGATTAATTGAGTTTGGTATTTATGGGCCTGCAGTAATTCCGTTTCGGCCTCGGCGATTTTCAAACGGGCAGAATCAAAATTCTTTTTCTTTGCTTCCTGCAACGCTTCCATTGCAAAGCTTCTCGCATTCCCACTATATAAAATCAATTGAAAGGATAGTTGGTATAATTCTTCTTTTTCCATTTTTCATCACTACTTTCTTAAACGCTTAGCGTTTCTGAATCTTTTGTAAGCTTTGTTTCATTTTTGGTGTCTATCTTCACTTGAGCATAAACGAATGGTAAATAAATAGCTGTTGAAATGACTAGATTGATTGCAGCCAAGACCGCTCCAGATACATGTCCGCCTGTGGCCAGGAATCCACCCACAATCGGTGGGGTAACCCATGGGATCTTAGCAACGATCGGGAAAACCATTCCGCTGCTTACCGCTATATAAGAGATCACCGTGGTAATTACCGGACCGAGAACAAATGGGATGAACCACATTGGATTCAGCACGATAGGCAAACCGAATAAAATAGGTTCATTAATCTGGAACACCCCTGGAGCCCCACCGAGTGCAATCATCTGTTTATAACGTTTCCGACCGGCAATGATCATTGCGATGATGAGGCCCAATGTTGCACCAGATCCGCCTAAATAAACAAATGCATCCAGGAAAGAACCTGCCAATACTCCGTATTGGTCCATGTCTTTGACACCTTGTGCATATAAATCAATATTTTTCACTCCCGAACTTTCAAAAAGCGGTGTCGTTATCCCTCCAAGGATATTTGGACCGTGCAAACCGATCATCCATAATAAATGAACAAGAAAGACTAGTAAAATAGCGAATGGCAATGAATCTACAGCACTTTGTAAGGGGGATACAATCACTTTACTAAGCCAGTCATTCAGTACCTGACCATCCGTAGCTTTACGGAATAGCAGTCCGAACACACCAGCGACAAAGATCGTTGCCATACCCGGCACTAACTTTGCAAATGAACGGGCTACCGCTGGAGGTACTCCATCAGGCAATTTAATGACTAAATATTTAACTCGGGAAAGTCTCACAAATATTTCGGTTGCTATTAAGGCTACTACTATTCCTGTAAATAGAGCCGTGGCATTAAAATAGTTCACGCTTACGAAACCCCATGCCCCTCCTGTAACATCCTTATCATCGATGGTTAAAGTGACATTTCCGATTTGAGGCAATAATAGGAAGAAACAGGCCGCGGAAACCAGCATCGCTTCAAAACCATCGTCACCGTATGACCTTGCTAGTTTATAAGAAATGCCGAATACAGCGAATACCGTCATGAATGCAAAAGTTCCAAACCAAATATCACCGCCTAGCGTATTCCATGCAGGACCGAAAATGGCCTCCATCATTCTTCCGTAAGGCTTGATGACTTGCCCAAGATTATTGAACAGGACGGCGAATGACCCGATCATTGTAATCGCTATCATTCCAATCAATGCGTCACGAATCGCGAGCAGATGCCGGTTATTTCCTACTTTTACAGCGCCGGGCATAATATACTTATCAATAAAAGTCATCATATCCTTATTCTCCTTTTATTAAAGTAGTGGCTTGTTTAAGTACTTCTTCACCATTACATAGCCCATAGAACATTGGATGGATGGTTGCGACCGGAATTCCCTTTTCTTTTCCCGCTTCCTGTAATTTGGAAAGAAGATATCGAACCTGCGGACCTAATAAAATTACATCAGCCTTATCCATTTCATTGTTCACTTCTGTAGAACCAACAGCCCATATATTGCACTCTACTCCTTGTTTTTTAGCGCTTTCCTCCATCTTGGTAACTAATAAACTAGTAGACATCCCTGCCGAACAACATAATAAGATATTCATTGAAAGTACCCCCCTGTTTAATGATTGATTATTCAGTATTTTCAAGCAAAATTAAACCGTAATTTTATAATGAACGATGTTCCCTTGCTTTATCACTTCCCTTGAAAGGCATTTATAATATGGGTATTATTACCTCCATACATATATTGTAGTTACAAATCAAAAAAATATCAACACAATTTTTAATTTGTTACTACAAATTTGTGATTTAAAGTTGATTATTGAACTTATCCGAGATAATCTATATGTATATATTGGAATGAGTATAGGAGGAATCATCTGTGGAAACCATGAATAAAGAAGCGGCATTGCATTCCATAGTTAAGGAATCGATCATCGATCTCATAAAAAATGGCGAATATCAAACTAATACAAAATTACCGACTGAGGCTGAGTTTTGTAAAATATACGGAGTAAGCAGGACAACAGTTCGCACGGCCTTACAGCAATTGACCGTCGAAGGCTATATCTACCGTGTTCAAGGCAAAGGGACTTTCGTTTCGGAAAATAAAGTGAAGCAATTCCTTTCAAGCACGGTTGAAAAGTTCTCTGAGCAAGTCACGATGCAAGGAAAAAATCCTTCCACAAAGGTCATTAGCTTAAAGGTGATTGAAGCAAACGCTACCCTTGCCAAGCTTTTTAAACAAAATATTGGAGACCCAGTAAACAAACTGGAACGGATACGTTACGTAAACGACGTCCCCCTTCAATATGAAATTGCCTATCTCCCATGGTATAAAACTCCCGGGCTAAATATCGAAGCCTGTGAACACTCACTCTTTAAAGTACTTGAAACACAATTCAATTTAAAAGTAAAAAAAACGGTCGAACACTTGGAGTTTTCACTAGCCGACGATTCCATTTCTGACAAATTGGATGTACCCAACGGTTCACCTTGTTTTTCATTAGAAACTTACACATATGAGAATGATGGATCGGTCATTGAATTCTCTAAAACTCTCTTTAGAGGCGATCGTGCACACTTTGTCATCGAACGGAACTATTGATTAATAAATACAAGGAGTCAGATGCTTATTTCAGTGAGGCAGCCCATTTTTTTCGGCATTTTCGATCTATTGCAGTTGGATTGTCCCTTATGCTCAAGTTAAAGTTAAGTGTTTTTTTATATGCGTTTAGAGGCAATCATATCGATTGCCTCTTTTTTTGCTTGGATTCATTGTGACCACATAAAAACAGACTTACAAATTAATTCATCAAATGAGCAAAATTGACAAATATAGCATTATAATCTAACCTAGTAGACTAGAGATATTTTACTACTTAGATTGACATCCAAACTTTATACCTATATTTCTTGATGAAAGTTACTGGGGAATCTCTTACTATTAAATAATTAGGCAGGTGGATTTTATGTGCGGTTTTGTTGGATGTATTCAAAAATATCCGAAAGCCATAAATTCAAATATGAAAGACACGATCAAGAAAATGAACACGATCATCACCCATAGGGGCCCAGATGATGAAGGATATTTTTTTGATGAATTTGTGAATTTTGGATTTAGGAGATTAAGCATAATCGATATAGATAATGGTAACCAACCTCTTTCATATGAAAATGAAAGATATTGGATCATTTTTAATGGCGAAATCTATAATTATATTGAACTAAGGAAAGAACTCACTGATGAAGGATATGAGTTTACTACGGATTCTGATACGGAGGTAATATTGGCTCTCTATAGTAGCCAAAAAGAGCAAACCGTCCAGAAACTGCGCGGCATGTTCGCTTTTATCATTTGGGATAAACTCGAGCAAAAACTTTTTGGTGCAAGGGACCATTTTGGAATCAAGCCTTTTTTCTACTGTGAACAAGATGATGTCACATATTTCGCATCAGAAAAAAAGAGTATCTTGACAGCAATGAATGAAGAGTTGGACGTGAATTCATTACAGCATTTTCTCAGTTTTCAATATGTTCCCGAACCTTCCACCCTTTCAAAAAACATTAACAAGTTATCTCCTGGACATTATTTCACAAAAGAGCCCGGAAAGAAAATGGAGATAAAAAAGTTCTGGAAACCTATTTTTCGCCCTTCCAATATAGAAGATTCAAAGGTCATGAAAGAAATACAAGAAACTTTAATGGACTCCGTGAACGTACATATGAGAAGTGATGTTCCGGTTGGATCTTTTCTATCAGGAGGGATTGATTCATCATTTATCTGCTCCATCGCAAAACAGATTAACCCTAAGATCAAAACTTTCTCTGTAGGATTCGAAAGAGATGGATATAGTGAAATAAACGTTGCACAGGAAACGGCAGCCGCTCTAAATGTAGAAAATATAAGTTATATCATAAGTCCTGAAGAATTCTTGGCAGAACTTCCAAAGATTATCTGGCATATGGATGACCCTTTAGCTGACCCAGCTGCCGTTCCGCTATATTTTGTGGCACGGGAAGCTAAAAAGCATGTCAAGGTCGCCTTGTCCGGGGAGGGTGCAGACGAGTTATTCGGCGGATATAATATATACCGGGAGCCTCATTCACTGCGCATGTTTTCCTATATACCAGCTCAGTTGAACAGCATGTTGAAGGCACTTTCATCTGTTTTGCCAGAAGGGGTTAAAGGAAAGAGTTTTATAGAGCGCGGAGTTACACCTTTAGACGAACGATATATTGGAAACGCAAACATATTCGGCGAGAAAGAGAAAAAACTTTTATTAGTGAATTATCGC
Source organism: Peribacillus sp. ACCC06369 (assembly GCF_030348945.1). Taxonomy (NCBI): domain Bacteria; kingdom Bacillati; phylum Bacillota; class Bacilli; order Caryophanales; family Bacillaceae; genus Peribacillus; species Peribacillus sp. ACCC06369. Next base: position 1,771,450 of record NZ_JAUCEN010000002.1, on the reverse strand, counting down.
AACGGATTAGAAAATGAAAAAGTGACAAATCCCATCTATCAAAGTGCTTTAGAGTATGATCCTATTACCCAAATGCAAAACATTGATATTCAAACTTGGCTAAAAGGGGATATTTTATTGAAGGCAGATAAAATGTCCATGGCGAATTCTTTAGAGGTAAGAGTTCCATTTTTGGATAAGTGCGTTTTCGATACGGCTTCAAAACTTAGCATGGATCAAAAGGTAAGAAATGGAACGACCAAATACATGCTCCGAAAAGCTGCCCGCGGGATAGTGCCGGAACATGTATGGAGCAGAAAGAAGCTAGGCTTTCCAGTTCCTATACGCCATTGGTTAAAGGATGAATTATACGATTGGGCAGTAAGATTAATCCAGGAGAGCCCAACTGACCACCTTTTTAACAAACCGCAAATTATGAAATTACTTGAAAACCATGTAAATAATAAAACGGATAACAGCCGGAAGCTCTGGACCATTTTAACCTTTATGATTTGGCATCAAATTTATATAGAAAAACAATATGAGCCACAGCCTCAAAAGATTTTACAATATGCTGTACATTAAACATCCCTTATGATTTTTCTCATTTCACCCAAGCATCCATGAAACATTGCTTGGGTGTTTTTTATATTTACTTGTTTATCATTAAGAAACTAAAATCCAGTCAATTTAACAATTGGTATATGACGAATTTCTCAAAAGGATTAGATTCAGTCAAGCCAGGTAACATCACTTCGTCTTTCATCTCGAAGGCGGTTTGATTTTCGAGGAAAAAAATATAATCCTGTGAAGGATAAAATAAAATCAGCTCGATTTGGCGCGGTTCTTTTTCAAAGGAAAGCAATATGTTATTGATGATTTTCATAAAAATCTGTACAGAGAACGGATTAAAGAAATAAAAACGATTGTCCTTCGGATCAATATCATATTCTTCAGCCAAACAACATTGGAATTCTATATTGCCATAGTTGTTTTTCCTTTTTTTCATGTAGCCATTCAGATTCTCGATCGCTTCTTTGTAGAAATTTTCATTCATCTCCACGCCAACCACAGATGATTGATATAAGTGATGGATAAAAAAATTCAACCGTCCTTTACCGCATCCAAAATCCACAATGCGATCATTTCGTTTCAGTGGATATTTTTTGAATAAATGTTCTAATGCGTTATATGGCGTAGGCTCGTATCGGTGATAATGCAAAGAATCATTGAATTTTTTTTGTTCACCTTCCGTTTTGATGTTCAGCATTTCATCATAATTCGTGTCTTCCATTGTTATGTGCACCTGCTTCATGTTTTTTCATTAAAGGTGATCTTATCCAGGGTAAAGTTTTGTTATATGAATGTCCAGACAATTAATTGGATTTTGCTTTAGTTACATAATCATTAAACTAAAAAAAGCTGAAGCATCAAAAAGAGCTTCAGCTTTTTTTCATTTTTCTTCTTCATCCCATATGATCCAGTCATGAACCTCAAGGATTTCCAGAAATTTCATCAATCGCGGCAAGGCTGGTTCCGCTTCCTCACCAAAGTGTTCACTCATCGCTTCAGAAATCTGATTGACATTGCTTTGGAACTCCATTTGTTTAATGGCAAATGCGCCAAACTTATCAAGCTTGATTTTCCGGACTGATGGTTGTTTAAAGAAACGAATCGTAATTCGTTCCACGAAATTGGTCCGTTGAATGACTAAAAAAGTTGCTTCCGGGGATTCTTGTTCCATAGTGACGCGTCTTTCCAAAAGAGGAACCATAGTTAACAGGTTCCTCTTTTTTGATTGGCGTTTACGAAGCATCTTCTTTTTTCCCTTTGCTAGATACGAACCAAAGCAATCCAGCTAGAGCAAGGAATAGTAAGAAAGGTATCAAATTGCTGGCTAATTTAGCCGCAGCCGGTACTTGGACACCTGCTGCAATCAATATGGCAATAAGTACACCAATCAATGATTCACCTGCTATTAAACCAGATGCAAATAATACACCTCTATCAACACGTGCTTTAAGCGCTTCTTTTGTTTTCGAGAAGAATTCAACGAAGAAACGGATAAATCCACCGATCATGATTGGGGCACTAGTATGAACCGGCAAGTATATGCCGACTGCAACAACAAGTGAATTCAGACCGAAAAACTCTAATGTTATGGCAATAGCCGCACCGATAAAGATAAGGGTCCAAGGTAAATCTCCCCCAAGAACACCTTCAGCAAGTATTTTCATTAGTGCCGCTTTAGGTGCAGGTAGTTCTGCAGATCCCATCGTATAAGCGTTATCCATTAGAACCAGGATAAAACCAATGACAGAAGCAGACGCAACGACACCAATCATCATGGCAACTTGTTGTTTCCATGGTGTACCGCCCACGATATATCCTGTTTTTAAATCTTGAGAAACATCACCTGAAACCGCAAGTGCTGTACAAATAATCGCAGCAACGGTTAAAGCGGCTACCATTCCTGTCGTACCAGTAAAACCAGTAGCTTTATAGACAATTGCTACAATCAATAGTGTGGCTATCGTCATTCCAGAAACCGGGGAAGAAGAACTTCCGACGATTCCAACAACCCTTGAAGCCACCGTCACGAATAAAAATCCAAAAATCGCAATTGCAATCGCACCAATGATACCAACATCAGTTATTGGTGTGAAAGCAATGATTAAAATAACAATGATCGTTCCCAGCCAAACATATTTAGCCGGTATGTCTTTTTCAGTACGGATTGAACCTGATTTAAGTTGCCCTTTATTGGCTTTTACGCCTTTAAGAGTATCAATAACTGAACTGAAAAGTATAGGTAATGTTTTGATCAATGTGATCAATCCGCCAGTTGCAACGGCACCAGCACCAATATAACGTATATAATTATCCCAAATTCCCCATGCATCCAATTCACCGATCGGTACATCAGAAGGGAAAATGGCTGTCCCATTGCTGCCGCCAAAAAAGCTGATGGCCGGTATTAGAACGACCCAGGCTAATAACCCCCCACCTAGCATTTGTCCTGCAACACGCGGTCCAATAATATAACCTACACCCAAAAGGGAAGGAAAGGCATCAAGACCAACCACTGCATTTTTAAAATTCGTGATTCCTGTTTCAACCTCTGTCTTGAAGAGCTTGAACCCATCACCAAGCCCTTTAACCACACCGCCGATAACCAAACCGGCTCCGATTAATTTCGCGCTTGTACCACCCTTTTCTCCTGACTTCAGGACCTCGGCACATGCCGTACCTTCAGGATAAGGTAATGTTTCATGTTCCCTTACAATCAAAAGCTGGCGAAGGGGAACCATCATGAAGACCCCTAAAAATCCCCCAGTTAATACAACGAAAATGATGAATGCTTGACTCACGTCCATGTCCCACATGAATAATGCTGGAATGGTAAATACAGCACCGGCACCAATAGCCTCACCTGCCGTGGTCATCGTTTGCACAATATTGTTTTCTAATATTGAATCCCTGCGAAAAACCCCTCTTAAGATAGCCATTGAAATTACCGCTGCGGGTATCGAAGCAGAGACAGTCAACCCAATAAGTAAGCCTAAGTATGCATTTGCCGCCCCAAATACGATTGCAAGAATGATCCCTAAAATTATTGCAGTTGCAGTTAATTCTGGTAGAGATTTAGATGCAGAGACGTACGGAACGAATTTACTCTCTTTTGAATTGTTCGACAATTTTAGCCACTTCCTATGTTTAACTTTAAAATCACAGAGAACATTATATCACTGTAATTTAAAGACACGCAATGGAAAAATACTGCTTGTTAAAAGTTTGATTATATCAAAAATTCAGTTTAGTAGTTTCGGTTTTATAGTATATAAAAATAATATTTATCTAATATTACACCAAATCAATGCATCTCTTTCATACTATGACGGGATCACAAGGGACTCCTAAACCCTTTTCATCTAATTGTGTTTTATGGTCAATTTGATTCATTTGCATTAAATTCAACAGGCTATTATATAATAATTTAATCTGTGTCCTTTCCTAAAAGATAGACAGGGATCATATACGATCATTAGGACCATAGGCAAATAACCCTGGGTTTTTGCACATTACAATGAAATCTAACATATCCTGAAAAATGAACTCATTAGAAAAGGAATGATACATTCATGGTCTCCTATATGGACTATACCTCACCATCCACACAATATTTTTTCGATGTTAATCAAAGCAATTTAATGAAAAAAGACAATCAAAACTATATAAATGTATTAGGTATCAAACAATTGAACACACTCGAAAATGTTTCACTATTAGATATTTACCTTAGTAAGAACAATGTCGTAGAACCGCATTATCACCAAAATGCTGCAGAGCTAGTGTATTGCATTACTGGAGCTGCAACCGTTTCATTACTGAATCCTTTTACTAAGCAAATACAAAATTACCCCATTAAACCCGGTCAAGTAGCTAATGTTCCACAAGGTTGGTGGCATTATGAAGTGGCTAATACCGATAACACTCATCTGCTGGCCATTTTTAACGCATCAACACCTGAGGTGATCCTCGGTTCGGATATCTTGAAATTGACACCTGCAAATATTATGGCACATACGTATTGCATGGATGAAAACCAATGGAAAAAAGCAATTGCACCGGTCCAACCATCAACATTCATCGGTCCGCCAGCAAACTGCCATCGAGCGCCCGAAGAAGACATTCAGCAATATCCGCAATATATTAATCACTATGATAACCAGATGTATCCTGCCCCTGCACCCAACTATCAATTCCAACCTAATCCCCAGTATTATTATTATTGAAGATAAGTGTCGGGAACTTGATTAACCCTATTCAATTCCTATACCCCCTTCATGGATGAGGTCTAATAAATCGGAATCGAAAAAAGCAATGGAGAACCCCATTACATAAGGGTTCTCCATTGCTTTTAATTACATGATCGGTTAAAAAAGTCGATTTCATTTAACCTCGTAACATCTCACATTAGTTGCGTTTACTTATTTATTTGAATTTATCCATCCCTTGAATTCATGACATTTCATTTCCGAATAGAAAATTTGTGGTCATTCATATTATGGTGGTCACCCAATGTGGTTAATGGGTTAAAAATCCAGCACTCACTTGGATACGGTTATTCAATACTAGGATTTATCTTAAACAATTTATATATTCCACCGAGTTTCAAGTATTTCTTCCCAGGAAGCAACAGCTCTATTTAAATCTACTTCAGGTAGATTCATCCGCTTGGTCATGAACTCTTCACGGTTAGAAGGATCGTTGGTAAAATCGTATTCTTCATGAACAATATATAAAAGCCCTTCCGCATATTCGCTTCTAGGCTCACAAAACATTGGGTTTGCTTTTTCCCGCTTGCTTATATCTCCGACTTCTTTCTTGTCATCTAGCTTACAGATAAACGGGAAAATTGATGGTACGAAGGGACTCCCGTTAATTTCACCACTTCCTAAAGTTTGCGGCTATTCGGACGTAGCGCCCACGAGGCGATATTTAATGCAGCATATGACAGCGGTAGGATAATAGAAAACCCGTAATCACCATAATCGTTAGCAAACGCATGAGATATAGCGGCACCAGTCATTAAAAAGAAGATACCAGCGTGAACCCATTCTTTAAGCCGCGGAACACCTGGCACAACCAGAGCAATGGCTCCAAGCACTTTCCAAATCCCGAGAATGGTCAAGACGTATAATGGGTAACCAAGATTCGTCACTAACTCGATGTTTCCCCCATATTGCATAAGTTGCCCTATACCACTTAACATAACAGCTGCTGCGAGTAGTAATGTGACTGACCAATAAGCAATCATTTTTCCTCGGGGCTGGGTTTCTACTTTCTCGGTTGTTTCCGCACCGATAATCTTACTCATTTGTTTCCTCCTCATAATTGTTTCAAGTGAAACTTATTCAGGTTCCAAACTTTCCAAATGACTAACTCCTAATACTGAGTTACAGTAAACTCGGTACCTAAAAAAAGTTTATGACCGAATGAAAGATAAGAGACGTAAGTAAATAAAATAAATACAATTGAATTGTCTTAGGTATTCCATTTCCAGCAGGTTTCCTTGTTGTAATCACATGCTTATAACATTTAGCACAGATAAGGTTATCGTGTTGATTATCCGGCAGTCTTACTACCAAGCCACACTTCTTGCAATAGTAATCCGTTAGTTCCATCCCTACTCACTCCTTCTCATCATAATAATTTCTTCCATATGACCTTTCATGATTAATGCTAATGAAGCCTTTTGTATAGCTTTATTCTTAATCCTTTTATTTTTGGTACGATTCATCATGAAGGTGTATCTCTTATTCTTTTTTATATAAGATATAAGCCAATGATCAAGACACTCAGATACCGTCATACACACTCACCTTCCTTATTCATAATAAAAAGCCATCCACTAATTTGTCTGTAAGGGCGCAGGGAGAAATTATATAATTGCGGAATAGACTAATGAACTATCATATCCTTTAAAAATTAAAAAAAAATAAAAGAAGGGAAAATATGTGGTTATATAGAACTATTATTTAGGACTTTAGATTCAATATCATTTGTTGAAAAAAGCCCTAAAAAAATATTGGAGGTTATTGTAATGAAAAGAAAAGTAATTAGTACAGCTCTATTATCTTTAACATGGAGTTAGTATAGTTTCATGGACACATTTTAGTTAAGTCCTTACAATGATTTTTGAGAGGATGTGTCCGTCTTGGAACGTAAGAATACAGGTAAAAAATACAATAATGAATTCAAGAAGACTATTGTAGATCTTTATCACTCGGGTAATTCGGTCAAAGAATTAAGCGGCGAATATGGCGTATCAGAAGTTACCATTTATAAATGGGTTAAAGAATTTACTCCAATCGGTTTAGGGGAAGAGTCCATGACTCCAAAGGAATTAGCCGCCATTCAAAAGGAAAACCTTCGGTTAAAGCAAGAAGTTGAAATCTTAAAAAAGGCTATGGCCATATTCGCGAAAAAGTAACCGAAACAGATCTTACCGAATTTATTGAGGAACACAAGAAACAATATCCCGTACAGAAGATGTGTGAAATACTAGAAATCCCAAGAAGCAGCCATTATCAGTCCCTTCAAATAGTCGTATCAAATCGCGAACAGGAAAACCAAGAAATCACGAAGGAAATTCATCTCATTTACCTGGAAAGCAAGGGACGATATGGGGCTCCAAAGATTCATGAAAGCTTATTAACCAAAGGGTTTTCCCTAAGTCTAAAGCGTGTTCAACGCTTAATGAGCAAGGCGAGAATTCGTTCTATTACTAAGAAAAAATACCGTCCCTATCCATCTAAAGAAAAGGTTATTCAATTGGATAATTTGTTAAAACGAGACTTCACTACTCAGACCATTAATGAGAAATGGGTAGCAGATATTACGTATATCCATACGTTAAAAGACGGATGGTGTTATTTAGCTTCGGTATTAGACCTTCATTCTAAGAAAATAGTAGGGTATTCATTTTCTCGTTCAATGACGACAGAACTGGTCATAAAAGCTTTCAATAACGCACACCTATCACAAAAGCCCTCGGAGGGCTTAGTTCTTCATACCGATCTTGGCTCACAATATACAAGCAGTGAGTTTACTCAACATATCCAAAACCATCATATTAAGCAATCCTTTAGTCAGAAAGGTTGCCCGTACGATAATGCCTGTATTGAATCCTTTCATGCCCTATTAAAGAAGGAAGAAGTCAACCACGTACAATATCTAGACTATCAAACAGCTAAATTAGCGATGTTCCAATTTATTGAAGGTTGGTATAACCGAAAAAGAATTCACAGCAGCTTGGGTTATCAAACCCCACAAGCCATTGAAGATCGAATTAGGAATACAGCTTAAGATTTAACTTTTTAGTGTCCAAAATATTGACTCAAATCCAAACAATGTTATTTAGTTTTGGTGGTTCTTCATTTGCTTCGAGCGAAAAGTTAAATAAAAAAGTAATTAAATATGAACAAATCACTGATCTTAATGAACTTTATACTAGAGCTTTAAATGGTGTTTCAGATTTATCTAGTCAACAGGATGATTTAGAGAAATTTGAGCTTTCAACAAAATCTGTGGAAAAATTAGAATTAGAAACTCAATCTCATTCAACTAGTCAATTACTAGAAGTAGAAAATGTGGATGGTCAATTGGTTGAAACATATGCAACTACTACATTCCATGTTGCTCAAGATATTACTGATAAAATTGAACAACAAAAACTAGATACTAAGATTCAACCTTTTGCATCAAAAAAAGATGATAAATGGGACTCTACAAAGGGCGTAAAAGCTTATTCGACTATTACTTGGTCTAATGTTTTTGATAAAAATCAAGTAAAACATTTTAAATTAACAAAGGTTACAGGTGGATGGAGCTATAATGGAGCAGGCAACTATGTTTTATCAAATCGATCAGCTATTGTTGGCCAAGTTGGTCCAGGAAGCTTTGGTTCTACTTCTGGACAATCAAAACAGATTGCTACTGGATCAAATACCTATTCCTATAATATCCCGTCTAGTTGGAAAGCAGTAATTGCATCTAAATATAATACATGTGGTGTTAGTACAAACCTAAAAATTAGTAGAGGATCTTCAAGTTGGACTTTACCCTTCCAAAATCATGCAAGTTGAATTTTCTATTCCAGGAAATCGATAAACAAAAGGCTAACCTAGTGGTTAGCCTTTTGTTTAATTTGGAGCATTATTTAGATTAAAAAATAAACAGTTAAAGCTGTAAGAAAGTTAGGAAGCCCTATTAATAAAAGTCTTGTAGTCAAGAAAACTCTTTCTTTTTTATCTTCTTTCGTTTCAGAAAATAAATTTCTTCCCATTCTATCACCATCTACAAATCCACCAGAAAATAATGCACATAATACTAATACTATTGCAGTAATGCCTCCTGTAATTTTATACAAAAGTGTCCAATCACTAGTGAAAACCGAAATAAGAAGTGATATTAAAACGATAACAATACCTAAATAAAATGATTTCATATACTTTTCTCCTTTAGAAATAAAACATTTTTTTATTAAATTTTCTAAAATATATACTGTTGAAGACACTATTATACCCTCTATCAGTTTTTGTTTAAGCTTTTCTAAATTCTTGAAATGGAGCTCTTTGTCATTCATCTTTCTTCATCCTCCACTTTAGGTATAGATTAAGTATCGCAATCAATAGGGCAAGGACTGACAAAACTATAGCCATATTATCCATCCAGTGAGGGTTCTTATATCTGTTTATTCGCTCTTTAATAAAACTAATGGACCTACCTTTTAATAAAAGTTCAGTCGTAACCATCAGGAAAAATAAAAGTGGCATTACAGTATTTCAAAAATAAAAACCACCTTTCATTAAAGGTTCTACTAAAAAAAGATAAGTCCTTGTGACAACTTTTTGGATATTAGTTTTCATATTTCCACTTTCTGTTCACAAATAATTCATAAAGGAGTATATCAAAAAATTTAAAAGGGATTAACTAAGAAATGGTCAGCAAACTTCATCGAACTCTCTTTTCTTTTTGCAAAATAAAAAGGACTATAAAAAATGCTCAGAATTAGCATTCGAGTTTAATAGGCATTTCAGAACTACTTCGCTTTTTATAATATTCTTCTAATTCTTCTTGACTTTAGGAATTCTCCTTATTGACACTCTTAACACCATCAGCGTTGGCATCTATATATATGTATTTTCTCCTTTTACTAATGGCATACTCTTTAAGCTTTTTAATATAATGACTAGATATCCCTTCCTTTCTAGAAGAAGGATCATAAAAAAGAGCATGGACCAATAAATGTGGTCATTTTGTGGTCATTTAACTAAAAAAGCAATGGAGAACCCCATTACATAAGGGTTCTCCATTGCTTTTAATTACATGATTCTCTTAAACATTTTCTCCATTTCATAAATGGAGTAAGAGATGATGATCGGTCTTCCATGAGGGCATGTGAAGGGATCGGTTGTCCGTCTTAGTTCATCCAATAGTGCTTGAATTTCATCATTGCGCAGATGGCGGTTTGCCTTAATGGAGGCTTTACAGCTCATCATGATAGCTGCTTCTTCGCGCAATTTTTTGATGTCGACCTTTTTCATCGATAGCAATTGTTCTATCATTTCTTCAAGGATTTCCTGTTCAATTCCTTTAGGGAACCATTGTGGATGCGATCTGACAATATAGGCGTTATAGCCAAACTCTTCTAAATAGACTCCGACTTTTTCCAACTCATGCCGATATTCATTTATCCGGATACATTGGTCGGTCGAAAATTCAAGGGTGATGGGGACTAGCATATCTTGTAGTTCGTTTTCGACCCGTCCGACTTTTTCTTTAAAATATTCGTATTTGATCCGTTCCTGGGCAGCATGTTGGTCTATGATGTACAAACCTTTTTCGTTTTGGGCGAAAATATATGTTCCATGCATTTGTCCAATTGGGTACATGGGAGGGATTCGACTATCCGGTTCATTCCCCTCGATTTCTTCCTCTTGTTCGACAGTATAGGTTGTATACTTTTCAGCCGACTCGAAATATGGTTTGCTTTCATCATCTTGTAAGACCGGTATATAGGTATCTGCCATTTGTTGCTGTTCGTTGCTGTAGATTAATTCCTTTATTGGTTCGAGATTGAAATCCTCAACAAGCTCCATATGTTTCTTTTGGTCCTGCTTTTCCCGGATCAAGGTATCCTTCAAGAGTGAAGCTTCTTTCCTGGCTTCTTCAAGGACGCGCTTCCCGCTTTCCACGACATGGTCCAATTCCAGCGTAGTTTGCTCACTTTTCACTTGTTCCGACTTTGGTGCAGGTGTATATCCACTTGGAATTAGAGATATCTTTTTAAAGGAAGATTTAATCGTTTCTGATACGAGACTGTACAATTCCTGTTCCTTGCTGAGCCTTACCTCCATTTTGGATGGATGTACGTTGACATCGACAAGAATCGGATCCATTTTAATATTCAACAAAGCGATTGGAAAACGGCCAATTGGAAGAAGTGTATGGTACCCATCCAAGATCGCTTTCACGAGTGCATAGTTTTTAATGAAGCGGTCGTTTATCATGGTTGATATATAATTCCTTGAAGCCCGGGTGACCTCAGGCATAACGATATAGCCGGATAATTTGAAGTCCAAGGAGCTTGCCTGAATCGGAATCATCTTTTTGGCGATATTCGTACCATAGATTGCAGCTAGCACCTGCCTGACATCCCCGTTCCCATTCGTATGCAGGATACGCTTCCCATTGTGTGATAACCGTATTGAAACATCCGGGTGCGAAAGTGCGAGCCTATTAGCGACATCCGTAATATTTCCTAGCTCGGTATGAATGGTCTTCATATATTTCAACCTTGCAGGAGTATTGTAAAACAAGTCGGAAACCAGGATATCCGTTCCTTTACGGCCGGATGAAGCCTCGAGTTCCTTAACCATGCCGCCTTCTAGAAGTATGCGCGTCCCTACACCTTCACCCGTGCTGCTTTTCAATTCGAAATGGGAAACTGAAGCAATACTGGGCATTGCTTCACCGCGAAAGCCAAGTGTTCGAATTCGGAAGAGGTCATTTTCATCTTTTATTTTACTTGTGGCATGTCGTTTAAATGCTGCCTCTATGTCATCGGCCAAAATCCCATCGCCATTGTCCACGATCCGGATGGAACCAAGGCCAGCCTCCACCAATTCAATCTCTATTATGGTACTGTTTGCATCTATTGAATTTTCCACAAGTTCCTTAACGACTGAGGCTGGGCGTTCCACAACTTCGCCAGCTGCGATTTTATTGGACAAAGCCTCGTCAAGCTGCATGATTTTTCCCATTATTATCGCCTCGCTTTATTTTCTCATTTAAGTTTCTTTTGTAATTTATAAAGGATATTCATCGCCTCAAGCGGCGTCATTTCAAGGATATCGAGTGATTTAATGTCATCCAGCACCTTTTTTTCCTTAGGTGAAGAATTCACTTTCCCTTTAGGAGCCTCTTCCCCAAATAAGGAAAGCTGTGCCTCATTGGCGGATGTTACAGGAGAGGCTTCAGCTTCAGCTTCGGCAATTGGTGCTTTGACAACAGCAGCGGGCTGTTCAGCCATCGCCTTTGCTTGTCCATTTTCATTCTCTAATTGCGCTAAAATGGCTGCCGCCCGATCAATTAACTGCTTCGGTAAATCAGCAAGCTTTGCAACATGAATACCATAACTTTTATCCGCTGGACCTTCTTTAATTTTATGAAGGAAAACGACATTTCCATTTTGCTCAATAGCACTGACATGGATATTTTTCAATTTAGGCAGTTCTGATGCCAATACCGTCAATTCGTGATAATGAGTCGAAAAGAGGGTCTTGGCTCCAATTTCCTCATGAATGTATTCAATGATGGCCTGGGCAAGCGCCATTCCATCGTAAGTTGATGTTCCCCGCCCGATCTCATCAAATAATATCAAACTGTTTTCTGTCGCATTCATAATCGCATTTCTTGCTTCAAGCATTTCGACCATGAATGTACTTTGACCGGAAATCAAATCATCAGCCGCGCCAATCCTAGTAAATACCTTATCAAAAATAGGCAATTCAGCTATACTTGCGGACACGAAGCATCCAATTTGCGCTAGAATCGATGTTAGCGCAATCTGACGCATATACGTACTTTTCCCCGACATATTGGGCCCTGTGATCAAGAGTAACTCCCGTTCTCCATCCATAAAGCAGTCATTGGGGACATACTCCTGTGATTGAAGGACTTTCTCGACCACTGGATGCCTGCCCTCCTTCAGGACGATTCTTCTATCATCAGAAAATACAGGCTTCACATAATGGCGTTCTTCGCTAATCGTCGCAAAGCACTGCAGGACATCCAGTTCACTGACGCCTTTCGCTAAATCCTGTAAGCGCGGGATATAGCTTTTGACCTCTTCACGAAGATTAAGGAATAGGTCATATTCCAAACTGACGCTTTTTTCCTCTGCTTGTAAAATCAAAGCTTCCTTTTCTTTTAATTCAGGTGTGATATAACGTTCGGCATTCGTTAGTGTTTGCTTCCGTTCATAACGCCCTTCTTCAAGCAGATGCAAATTGGCTCGTGTGACTTCAATATAATAGCCAAAAACACGATTATATCCGATTTTCAATGATCTGATCCCTGTGCGTTCCCGCTCTTCTCGTTCCAGCTGTGCAATCCAGGTTTTCCCGTTTCTGCTGGCATCCCTGTACGTATCCAGCTCCTTATGGAAACCGTCCTGAATGATATTCCCTTCCTTCACGGACAATGGCGGGTTTTCTACAAGCGCCGTTTCAAGCAGATCCGTCACTTCTTCACAAGGGTCCAATTTATCGGCAAGAATTGAAATATCCTGATTGGAAGCCATGGACTTCACGATTTCACGAATGATTGGCACTTGTTGCAATGAACGTTTCAATTGAATCAAGTCCCGAGCGTTTACATTCCCGAAGGCGACCCTTCCGGCAAGCCGCTCCAAGTCGTACACTTCCTTAAGCCGTTCACGTAAGTCTTGCCGTTCGAAGTATTGATTTTTCAGGGTTTCAACAAGGCTTTGCCTCCGCTCGATCTGTTTTTTATTAATGAGCGGTCTATCAATCCATTGCTTCAACATCCTTCCGCCCATGGCTGTTTTCGTTTCATCAAGCAGCCATAGTAATGAACCTTTTTTGCCTTTCGAACGAATGGTTTCAGTCAATTCCAAATTGCGTTTGCTATAATAATCAATTTTCATATATTGTGACGTTTCATATGCAAGCACTGGCTGTAAATGATCCAGGCTGCGCTTTTGAGTACGGTATAGATAATTTAATAAACGTGTGGTCGTCGTTGCCAGTTTCTGGTCTTTTAACAGATGAAGCAATGCAACGAATGACTCGCTTTGAACCAAATTATTCTCTAGGGATAAAGCGGCAGCACCCCGTTCTTGCAGCTTTTTTTTCCATTCTTCATTAAAATCTTCAGCAATGACCACTTCGCTCGCACCCAGGATGGCAAATTCATTCAGAACTTCTTCAAAACTCTCAATCAAAGTGACGTTATTCTCCCCGGTCGATAAATCATTGTACCCAAAGCCAAACTGCCCATCCGTAAAATAAGTGATAGTGGCTATATAATTATTTTCCTTTTCCCGAAGGCCCTTACTATCCATTTTCGTTCCCGGTGTAATCAGCTGGACAACTTCCCTGCGTACCACACCTTTGGCTTGCTTGGGATCTTCAGTCTGTTCACATATAGCTACTTTAAATCCTTTTTCTATCAATATATCAATATAATTAGCAGCCGAGTGATACGGAATGCCGCACATCGGAATTCGGTCTTCACTACCACCTTCTCGGCTCGTTAATGTGATTTCGAGCTCCCGGGATGCATTCAGTGCATCGTCAAAAAACATTTCATAAAAATCGCCTAAACGAAAAAATAAAAAGGCATCCTGGTACTCTGCCTTAATTTTTAAGTATTGCTGTATCATCGGAGTATATCCAGCCATTCCTTCAAAACCTTTCCAAACTAAAATCTATTACTCATTTATGTCCTTCATTATAACATACGGGAAAGCAACATTGCCTGAATTCGAAATTGAATGGTAAATCAATTATCCTTGTGAGATTAACTGTTGTATGCTTGCAGTATCTGCAAACTTTTTTTGGTTTCTCATCGTTATGCCTGCAAGGGTCCTGTCCTGTTTCAAATTAAATAAAACCGGATGAAGGGAATGTCATCCGGTAGTTACTTTCTATATTCTATTCGTCTTCGAATTCATCAAGGAAATCCGGATCTAAATCTTCAAATTCCTCATCATCGAAATCAGAGCCCCAGTCATCCTCACAGCAGCCATCCGGACTAACAGCGACACAAATTTTCGTTTCGCCGACGACTTCCACAAAGAATTCCCTTTCCACATGGACAATGATTTTTTGTCCACATGGGGAGATGCAAGCTTCTAAACAATTCGGCTGTTGGACAGCTTTTGCAAAAATTTCATGGTCATCAAGACAATCGGGATCACGGTATTTCAGCGAAATCACGTCGGTATATTGCACTTTTTCAGTTACAACTTCCGTCTTCGAATTATGGTTATAAGAATACCAGACGTTGATTTCGTAGCTGCCGTGAATTTCTACCTTTTTGCCGACTTTCTTTGCATCGTATTTATGGTTGATGATCCAACAACCTAGAATGCTAGAAGGATGATGAGCCGGGCAAATGGTGTGAGAGGACTTTGTGAATTTACGTCCTTTTGCCACCACCGCTTTAGTAATTATCTCTCTATATTGTGACATGCTAGCGAACCCTCCTCATACAGTTTCCATTCATCCTATGCGTGGTAAAAGTCTAGTGTGCGTAGAATTTTAATTGTTTGAAAACTGCAGTAATGTTTTAAACCTAGGTTATTTTATGCTCATGTTTTGGGATATGTGTCACGAATGGGCGCTGTATAAGGATTTACGCAATATAAAAAAGCCCTTCTGAAATCAGAAGGGCTTTGCCATATTCATGAACAGCTTCCGCCGCCGGCTTGTACCTGTGAACCAGTCTCCCCACGAAGGACGTCGCCTTCGGTCGATTCAATGATCAGGTCCGTCACCTTATTCGATACTTGTGATGAGACCATTTGTAAGAGATCATTTACATCAACTTGGGATTGCTTGAATTCTTGGACGATCGGAAGTTCATCCAATTGTTTTTCCAGTGCATCAATTTTGGCCTGAACTTGGCTGTATGCTTTCTCTTTTCCGTAATGCTGGAAGTTTACCGCCTGTTTTTGCAAACTCTTGATACTTGCGATCATTTCACGGATTTTTTGGTTTTCATTGATGTGAGCTTCTGCCCGTTTAAAGAAATCAACTTCTTCCGTGCTGGCAATCATTTCAGCAAGCTCGGCCGCTTTTGACAGGATGTCATCTTTAGTATATTTCGTCATATTACTCCACCTCAATCGCCGTTGCTTCTTCAACCATATCCCCATTTAATGACCATGTTTTCGTACCGGTGATTTTCACTTTTACGATTTGGCCAATAGCGGATTTTGGTCCTTTGAAGTTCACGAGCTTATTTTTCGTTGTATAACCTGCTAATACTTCCGCATTCTTCTTGCTTTCGCCTTCAACAAGCACTTCAACAATCTGTCCATCATACTCTTTCATTTTCAACGCGCACGTATCATTGACAAGGGCATTCAAGCGTTGCAGACGTTCCTTTTTCACTTCCATCGGTACATTATCCTGCATTTTCGCAGCCGGTGTTCCCTCACGTGGTGAATAAATGTAAGTATACGCTGCATCGAAACCAACTTCGCGGTATAAAGACATCGTTTCTTCAAAATGCTCTTCCGTTTCATTCGGATAGCCTACAATGATGTCAGTTGTTAGCGATGCACTGGGGATAGCATCCTTAATCTTTCTTACCAGCTCTAAATATTGCTCGCGTGTATATTTACGGGCCATGATTTTAAGTGTTTCCGTACTTCCAGATTGAACAGGAAGGTGGATATGGTCAACGAGATTTCCGCCTTTAGCCAGGACTTCGATCAAGTGATCATCAAAGTCACGGGGATGACTTGTCGTAAAACGAATACGCGGAATATCGATTTTGCGGATTTCATCCATCAAATCACCGAAACGATATTCGATATCCGTAAAATCTTTACCATAAGCATTCACATTCTGTCCAAGCAGAGTTATTTCTTTGTAACCCTGAGCCGCTAAATGACGGACTTCCTGTATGATATCTTCAGGTCTGCGGCTTCTTTCTTTCCCCCTTGTGTAAGGTACGATGCAGTATGTACAAAACTTATCGCAGCCATACATGATATTGACCCATGCCTTCGTTTTACCTTTACGCACCTTCGGAAGATTCTCGATTACATCACCTTCTTTAGACCAAACCTCAATGACCATTTCCTTGGATAGATAAGCTTCATTAAGAATTTGCGGCAGCCTGTGGATATTATGCGTTCCGAAAATCATATCTACAAAATGGTGCTTCTCAAGAATCCGCTTTACAACTGACTCCTCTTGCGACATACAACCGCAAACCCCAAGCAATAGATCCGGCTTTTCCAATTTTAATGACTTTAAATGCCCCAATTCACCGAACACTTTATTCTCTGCGTTTTCCCGAATTGCACATGTGTTAAGTAAAATGACGTTAGCATCATCCACCGTGTTTGTCGGTTCATAACCAAGTGCCGTAAAGATGCCCGCCATGACTTCAGTATCATGTTCGTTCATTTGACAGCCGTATGTACGAATGTAAAACTTTTTGCCTTCTCCCATCCCACGGAAACCTTCAGGAATTGCAAAGTCATCATGATATTCTACTTCTTCTTTTCCTCGCTTTTTCGCATCTTTTAAGGAAGGCGGAATATAAACGGCTTGAAAGTACTTACTGAAGTCCTTATCGGATTTTTTGTCCGCTGGATTTTCAGCCTGTACTTGTTGTGATTCTAATCGTTGTTTCTCGTTCATAGTTAATCTCCTTTCAAAATAGTTAGTTTATTTCTTTCCCCAACTATTTCAAGACCTATCTTCTAATGGTTTTTATACGGATTCCTTATTAAGAATTACCAGTAAATATTAGCTTTTAAGTGTGATATATCCACATTAACATAGTATAAAGCTTTTAACAGCAAGAAACAATCATTCTGTCGTGCCTTCTTCAATTGTAAGAAACTTTTCACAAATGCGGAAAATAAGAACATGAAAGAAGAGGCTTTATTCGTATATTCACTATGACGAAATTAGCCTCTTCTTATTCATTTATTGGATGACCCCTGGCACCTTATCAGCTTTTTCAAATCCAGATAATCCTATTTCCAGTTGATTCAAAACCTCTCATTTCTCCTCCTTTTCAGATGGTTAAGGTATCAGAAGCACCTTACCACACTGACCTTTGATCATCAGTTCAAATCCCTTCTCAAAATCGCTTAGCGGAAAACGGTGTGTAATCATTGGTTTTACATCAACCTTGCCACTTCCAAGCAGACTGGAAACCTGTTGCCAGGTTGAAAACATTTTCCTTCCGGTTATCCCTTGGACAATAAGACCCTTGAATACAATATCATCCGTTATATTAAGAGTGACGGGCTGAGACGGCAGACTTAGAATTGATATCCTTCCACCGTTTGTCGCCATCTTAAACCCTTGTTCGATAGCTATCGGATTACCGCTCATTTCGCAAACCACATCCACTCCATCCCCATTTGTCAGACCTTTCGTGATTTCCAGTGGATTCTGTTTAATTGAATGAATGAGGTCTGTAGCCCCCATCTTTTTGGCAAGCTGAAGTCGATAATCATTAATATCAAGAGCGATTACTTTATCAGCACCTGCAGCCTTCGCTACAGCAACTGCCATAAGCCCAATTGGACCACAGCCGATTATGGCCACCGTTTTACCCAGTACCTCGCCAGCAAGCACTGAATGGACGGCATTTCCCATCGGTTCTTGGATGGTAGCGATATCGAGTGGCATATCATTTGGATTTTTCCATAGATTTTTGGCGGGCAGAGCTATATACTCTGCAAAGCACCCTTGTTTATCGACACCGATAATGTTGGTTTTTTTACAAATATGGAATTGTCCGGTTAAGCACTGCCTGCATGTACCGCAAACTATATGTGTTTCGGCAGATACACAATCACCAACTGAAACATTGCTCACACTTGCCCCTATCTCGATTACTTCCCCAGCAAATTCGTGTCCAAATACGTATGGCGGATTCACTCTTCCCTGCGACCATTTATCCCAGGTGAAAATATGAATATCCGTTCCACAGATCGAGGTCAATTTCACTCGAATCAAGACTTCGTCATCACGAATATCTGGAATATCCACAACTTGTAATTGTGCCCCAAAACCTCGGTGATGTTTGACCACTGCTTTCATTTTCCCTCTCAACATTTACACTCCCCCTGAAATAGGGCTGTTCTATTCATCTACCTTAATATGTAAAGATATGAAAAACTAATTAAAAAAATACCATAATCGCTTTTGTACCAGCCTTTTCACATAAATAACGATGATCTTGGGGCATACGTACATTTTCGTTAAATGGGCCATGTTTCTATAGCATCTTGTCCGCTCTCGAATAAGATATCTTGTACAACCAAAATAAACGAAGGAGTGACTTATATGTCATGTAACAATAATCACCATCATGATAATAATAACGACAGAATCGCAGACGATTTTTGTCGTGCTGTGAGAGGCTGTAATAGGCGCGACCGCGATAGAGACCGTGATCGGGACCACGACCGGGACCGCGATAGAGACCGCGATCGGGATCGGGACCGCGATCGGGACCGCGATCGGGACCGCCATCACCATTGTTGTTGCAGAAGGAATCGTTGCAATTTCTTCGGCGGCTTTGGATGCAATAACGGTTGGTGGTAAGCTAATCCAGAGAGTATAGTGATTCTCTCTACTTGAGCTTTCCAATTAATCACAAAAAAGGTTCACCCCATCTTAGGGGTGAACCTTTTCGTTTTACATAAATTCTTCAACAAGCTTATCAAAATGTGCTTGATCCAGTGTAAGATCTGATTTATTTAACGCTTCTTCAGCATAACCCGGCACTAATTCCTGGTACGAAGGACGTGAAGAGTCTTGATAAATAATCCCTGTCACAAGGCCGTCATGTTTCATCAAAGTCTGCATCGCCTGTTCTTTATTCGATGAATCATAGCCTTCAATCGTGTTCAATTTAGTTAAGTTTTGTTTAAACCAATCATACGTATTGATCTTATTATAAGTTACGCATGGAGAGAAAACATTGATAAAGGAGAATCCTTTATGGTTTATCCCTGCTTCAATGATCGCCGTCAGGTCTTTTAAGTCAGTGGAAAAGCTTTGGGCTACAAACGTAGCGCCAGCTGACAATGCTAATTCCATAGGTGAAACAGACTGTTCTATTGATCCTTCTGGAGTGGATTTCGTTTTAAATCCAGCAGCGGACCTAGGAGAAGTCTGGCCTTTTGTCAATCCATAAATTTGGTTATCCATGACAATATAAGTAATGTCGATATTACGACGGATCGCATGAATGGTGTGTCCCATCCCGATTGCAAATCCATCTCCGTCACCGCCAGAAGCTATAACGGTCAATTCACGGTTGGCCATTTTCACTCCCTGGGCAATTGGCAGTGAACGGCCATGGATTCCGTGGAAACCATATGACTTGATGTAACCGGATATACGCCCTGAACAGCCGATACCGGAAACTACAGCCAAATTCTCCGGCTCCAATCCTACATTTGCTGCCGCACGCTGCATGGCAGCCTGAACGGAGAAATCACCGCAGCCAGGACACCAGTTAGGTTTTACATCATTACGAAACTCTTTAAACGTTGCCATATTCGAACATCTCCTTGCATTGTGTGTGAATTTCATGCGGGAGGAATGGGTTGCCATCATATTTTAGGATGCTTTTAATTTTATTAACATGTCCGACATTCATCTTGATAATATTAGCCAATTGTCCAGTCGCATTATTTTCAATAACTACTACTTTCTTGGCACTTTGCACCAATGATAGGACTTCATCAGCTGGGAAAGGATGTATCAACCGGATTTGCGCATGATTCACTTTCATTCCATCCGTTTCTAACCGGCCGATTGCTTCATCAATCGTCCCGCGTGTTGAGTTAAAACCAAGAATTAATAAATCCGCTTCTTCATGCGGTGTGTTTTTGTATACTGGCGTATGGAATGTGTTTGTAAGATTATTAAGCTTACGCATCCGTTTATCCATTTGCACTTTACGATTCAAAGCCGTTTCAGAAGGTCTGCCCGTTTCATCATGTTCAACACCTGTAACATGGTGAATTCCATTTTTCATTCCAGGAACTACACGTGGGGAAACCCCGTCTTCAGTTACTTCATAACGCTTGAAGTATGATTTGTTTTCATCCTCTTCAATTTCAAAGTCCACCAATTTACCGCGTCTTATCTCCACTTTTCCGTAATCAAGCGGCTGAACCGTCTGTTTACCTAGTGATAGCTGTAAGTCGGATAAAATGATAACTGGACATTGATATTCCTCTGCAAGGTTGAATGCTTCTGCCGTATCATAAAAAGCTTCCTCGACTGTACTCGGAGCCATGACGATTTTAGGAATTTCACCATGTGTACCATAAATCATGGCCATTAAATCGGATTGCTCCTGTTTTGTAGGAAGTCCTGTAGATGGACCGCCACGTTGAGTATCGACAATGACAATTGGCGTCTCGGTAATGCCCGCTAGACCAATCGCTTCCATTTTCAATGAAAGTCCAGGTCCAGCTGAAGCTGTGATGGCACGTACACCACCATAGTTTGCACCAATCGCCATTGTAGCTGCTGCGATTTCATCTTCAGTCTGTATGACCGTCCCACCCAATTGAGGAAGTTTTTTAATTAGGTATTCCATAATTTCCGAGGCCGGAGTAATCGGGTAAGCTGCCATGAAGCGGCAACCGCCTGCAACTGCGCCTAAAGCGATAGCATCGTTTCCGATCATGAACAATCGTTTTTGGCCGTCTGCCTTTTCCAGCTCCATTGCGCCCAGTTTTTCTCCAAGCATCACTTCCATTGCTTTGTAGCCAGCAGTAATGGCATCCATATTCTTCTTAACGATTTCTTCACCTTTACGGCCGAATATTTCATCAACCACATCGTTGAATACGGAAATTTCCATTCCCAGAACAGCACATGTCGCACCGATAGCGACCATATTTTTCATTAATGATGTTCCTAATTCCGCTGCTATTTCCGTAAATGGAACAATATATAATTCTGCCTTTGTATCTTCTGGGCAGACAGGTTTGAATTTTGCATCTGCGATTATGATGCCACCTTCATGTAATTCTTTATAATTGACGTCAATTGTTTCTTGGTCAAAAGCAACTAAGATGTCTAAATCATCAGAGATAGCACGAGTTTCCGTAGTACTTACACGAATTTTGTTATTCGTGTGTCCACCCTTGATTCGGGATGAGAAATGACGGTAGCCATACAAGTAATAACCTAAGCGATTGAGGGCAATACAGAATATTTCTCCTGTACTTTCAATACCTTCACCTTGTTGTCCGCCAACTTTCCATGAAAGTTGATTGATCATGTCTTACACTCCTTTAGGACGTTCGTATATAAATGCATTTAAAACGCACCTCTCTTCAGAACATTCGACTATGTATAATTAATCGTTCTAATATAGAAAAGGTGTACTAAACGCTTTCAATTCTATCGGTTAAATCATTAAATTGCAACCTTTTTGCTTTTATTTTTTATATTTTCAGAATATTTATTCATATCTATATAGTAAGAATTAAAAATCACTTAAAATATTTCCTATTTAAGCGGAAAATTACGAGTGAAATTACCAAAAAGGAGGCCTTTTACAAACTCACTTGAATAAAGCCTGTTCAGTTCATTGATAAGGTTATGATAATCCTTATATGACATTAATTCTTCTACCATATGATCGATTCCATCAAAGTCAGAGCCTAATCCAATTTGTCTTTCCCCGCCCAAATTGCATATATGCTCTATATGTTTCAAGATATCCTTTATCGAAGCCGAATCACCATTTGATAGAAATTGAGGGACAAAGGTTACCCCTATCACTCCATTTTTTTGTAAAAGGGCTTTTATCTGGCCGTCTTTCAAATTTCGCGGATTCGAACAAAGATGATAGGCATTCGAATGTGAGGCAATTGGGAATTTTGCCAGTTTTAGGGTGTCCCAAAATCCAGCTTCAGATAAATGGGATAAATCACACCAAATTGACTTCTCATTCAAAAGCGCCACCACCTCCGCTCCAAACCCTGTCAATCCGCCGCCTCTTGATTCTAATGCACCATCAGCTACCAAGTTGGCGTAATTCCAAGTTAGACCTACTGAGGACACTCCAAGATGAATTAAGGTTTTAAGTTTCAACAAATCATTTCCAATGCAATCGCACCCCTCCAAAGTTAGCACCGCACCTATTTCCTTTTCTTTTAGAGAATCGATATCTGCCTTGGTTTTTATAAATTTCATTTCCGGCTCTGATAAAATCTTTTCATGAAAAAGATCCACCATTGCCAAAGCCGCTTGAAATCTCATATCAGGGTGTACTTTTTCAGGAATATATATTGCAAAACATTGGACTTTTCCTCCTTGATCCAATAATCCCCGCTTCGTTATATGTAATTTATCACTATCCAAAAAAGTAATATCCGGATCTATGAACATCTTCATCAACACATCACAATGTGCATCAAAAATTGCCAATGTAATCCCCCTTCCTGTCCCTGTCCCTTAAAGGATCATATACTCCATTATAAAGGGACCCGGGTTTTTCGTCATTTGGATTTCAGGACAAAAAAGAGCCTGCTCGCCATTCGACAAACAGGACACCCACTCATGAAATTATCTTGGTTCAATGATTAGCTTTATTGCCGTTCTCTCTTCGCCGTCAATAAGTATATCTGTAAAGGCAGGAATACAAATCAAGTCAACTCCACTAGGTGCGACAAACCCTCTTGCGATTGCTACTGCCTTGACGGCTTGATTTAACGCACCTGCACCGATTGCTTGTATTTCGGCTGCCCCTCTTTCCCTGAGCACTCCCGCTAGTGCGCCTGCTACAGAATTAGGATTAGATTTTGCTGAAACTTTTAATATTTCCATTCCTAGTCCTCCTTGTTTTCCCTGCCGATTCTAACTTGGCTCAATAGTTATAACACTTTCCACTGCTACTATATTCATCAAGTAAAACTTGTATGACAAAGAAAACCGGGATTGTCCACCATTTATTAAAGAATGAAAAAATGGATGGCCAGTTTGACTGGCCATCCATTCAAATCAATTATAAAAGGGGTGATCTTCGTTAATCAAAATTCTTTCTATTTTTTTAGCACTGCCAGTTTTATCATCAATTTCAAGGAGAACTCCACTTAATAGGGTCCGCCCCTCTTTAGGCACTTCGAAACGGACAGGGAGGCTAGTTAAGAACCGATGAATGACTGCCCCTCTGTCCATACCAAGGATGCCATCATACGGTCCTGTCATGCCTACATCTGATATGTAAGCGGTGCCCGCAGGTAAAATACGGTTATCGGCTGTCTGGACGTGTGTGTGTGTACCAACAACGGCTGTAACCTTACCATCCAGGAACCACCCCATAGCTTGCTTTTCACTTGTAGCTTCTCCATGAAAATCGACAAAAATGATTGGTGTCCTTTTTTGAGCCTCCGCCACTAGTTCTACCGCCTTTTTGAACGGACAGTCCAAATCCGGCATGAATGTTCTAGCTTGCAAATTGATGACCGCTATTTCCTGCTGATTCAATTTTAAAAATTTCATTCCTTCTCCTGGTGCTCCATCTGGAAAATTCGCTGGACGGACGAGATATTTCGCATCATCAATAAAATTAAAAATGTCGCGATTATCCCATGTATGGTTTCCCATGGTCACCGCCTGCGCTCCCCACTCTAAAAAACTGCGGTAAATCTTTTCTGTAATTCCCCGGCCACTTGCAGCATTTTCCCCATTGATTACCGTGATATGCGGACGATACTTTTCTTTTAACTTAGGAAGGTATTCTTGGATCATGTCACGTCCAGGAGACCCCACTACATCTCCAATAAATAACAATTTCATTGTAAAACCCTTTCTAGATTCACCTAATTATATGAATTATTCAAGTATGTATTGTAACATAATTTGGGGTAATTATAGGAATTACGCTTAACGATTAATATCTGAAAAAGAAAAAACGAAGTGGTTTGCACCACTTCGTCTTTCATTAACAATTTATTTGGCGTATTCGACTGCTCTTGTTTCACGGATGACCGTAACTTTTATATGACCTGGATAATCGAGCTCTTCTTCAATCCTTTTTCGGATATCACGTGCGAGTCGATGAGCCGAAAGATCATCGATTTGTTCTGGTTTCACTAGAATCCGCACTTCACGTCCGGCTTGAATCGCAAATGATTTTTCCACTCCGTCATAGGATTCGGAAATTTCCTCAAGTTTTTCAAGTCTTCTAATGTAATTTTCAAGCGTTTCACTTCTAGCACCTGGTCTTGCAGCTGATAATGCATCAGCGGCAGCCACAAGAACTGAAATGATGGAAGTTGGTTCCGTATCGCCATGATGTGAAGCGATGCTGTTAATGACCGTTGGATGCTCTTTATATTTGGTTGCTAATTCAACGCCAATTTCAACGTGACTGCCTTCCACTTCATGATCAATCGCTTTCCCAATATCATGCAATAAACCTGCACGGCGGGCAAGAACCTCATCCTCACCAAGCTCAGCGGCCAGTAAACCTGAAAGCTGGGCCACTTCAATTGAATGCTTAAGTACGTTTTGCCCATAACTTGTACGGAACTTCAAACGCCCTAGTATTTTGATGAGATCTGGATGGAGACCGTGAACTCCAACTTCAAAAGTTGTTTGTTCACCAATTTCACGAATATGTTCATCTACCTCACGTCTTGCTTTGTCAACCATTTCTTCAATTCGAGCCGGATGGATCCGTCCGTCCTGAACAAGTTTTTCAAGAGCCAAGCGTGCCGTTTCCCGTCTAATTGGATCAAATCCAGATAAAATGACAGCTTCAGGAGTATCATCGATAATAAGGTCAATACCTGTTAGCGTTTCTAACGTCCGGATATTTCGTCCTTCACGTCCGATAATCCGTCCTTTCATTTCATCGTTTGGAAGATTTACTACAGAAACGGTGGTTTCTGCAACATGATCAGCCGCACAACGCTGAATGGCAAGAGAAAGAACTTCTTTTGCTTTTTTATCAGCTTCTTCTTTGGCACGGGTATCACTTTCTTTAATCATAAGCGCTACATCGTGAGCCAGCTCGTTTTCCATTCGGTCTATAATGATTGCTTTAGCTTCTTCACGAGTTAAACCGGAAACACGTTCAAGCTCTGTTTGCTGCTTACGAACCGTCTCGTCCACTTTGCTTTCCATCTCTTCAATATGCTGTTGTCTTTGGTTTAGAGAATCTTCTTTTTTCTCCAAAAGGCTTTCACGTTTGTCTAACGTTTCATCCTTGCGGTCCAGATTCTCTTCTCTTTGCAATAACCGATTTTCTTGTTTTTGTAATTCGTTCCTTCTTTCACGGGATTCCCGATCCGAATCGGAACGAACTTTATGAATTTCATCTTTTGCTTCCAACAAGGCTTCTTTCTTAAGTGCTTCCGCTTCACGTTTTGCATCCTCAAGGATGTGTTCCGCAGAGCCCTTTGCCCCTGCTATTTTACTCTCAAATTTTGATTTGTGAATAAAATAACCAACAACTGCACCGACGATTAGGCCAAGCAAAGTGAAGATGATTGTCATGGGTTCCATCGTTTCACCTCCCCTTGCTATGAACTTTTTACATAAAATGTTGAACTGTCGGCAAGTACATTGCACATAAATTCAATATACAGCACTTAATTTTCAAAATTTTAGTTTGAAAAATTGTAAAATATACATATTAATTGTATAGTTGAGAATTTTTATTGTCAAGCGTTTGTCCCTTATGTATCAATGATTATTCAAGTTTTCTTAATATCAACCATCATTAACTACAGCATTCATTATGGAAGAAGTCTGGATATCTGTTTTCAATGCCATTTAATCCGCTGAAAATTTCGCACTTTTCTCACAATATATAGAAAAGGCCTAAGCGAACAAGCTTAGGCCTTTTCCTACCATTAATCAAGTAATTCAAAATGCTCTTCTGTTTCATTTTCTTCTGGTGGTAATTCATGCTCTCCATCAAGATTATAGTGATCCCTGATTTTCTGAGAAATTTCCAGAGCGATATCCTGATTTTCTTTCAAGAACAGCTTCGCATTTTCGCGGCCTTGTCCGACACGCTCTTCATTGTATGAGTACCACGATCCGCTTTTAAGGACGATATCAAGATCTGCACCCATATCGATGATTTCACCTTCCTGGGAAATCCCTTGACCATACATGATGTCAACTTCTGCTTGACGGAATGGTGGAGCAACTTTGTTTTTTACAACTTTGATTTTGGTTTTATTACCGACGATTTCATTACCTTGTTTTAATTGTTCCGCACGACGCACTTCCAGACGAACTGTTGAATAGAACTTCAATGCCCGGCCTCCCGGAGTCGTTTCTGGATTTCCAAACATAACACCGATTTTTTCACGTACTTGGTTAATGAAAATGGCAATGGTATTTGATTTATTAATGGCACCAGACAGTTTTCTAAGTGCCTGAGACATCATCCGGGCTTGAAGACCCATATGGGAATCTCCCATTTCGCCTTCTATTTCAGCTTTAGGAACAAGTGCTGCCACCGAGTCAATGACAATGATATCTACCGCTCCACTTCGAACTAACGCTTCAGCGATCTCTAAGGCTTGTTCACCAGTATCAGGCTGCGAAAGCAGTAACTCATCAATATTCACACCAAGTTTTTCTGAATACGCTGGATCTAAAGCATGCTCGGCATCAATGAATGCAGCCGTGCCTCCAGTTTTTTGTACTTCTGCAATAGCATGTAAGGCAACAGTCGTTTTACCAGAGCTTTCAGGTCCATATATCTCAATGACCCGGCCTCTTGGATATCCGCCCACTCCCAATGCTACGTCCAATGCTAAAGAACCGCTTGAAATCGTTGAAATCCTACGATCAGTCTGTTCCCCAAGTTTCATAATAGAACCTTTACCAAATTGTTTTTCAATTTGTTTTAACGCCATATCTAAAGCCGCTTGACGATCACTCACTCAATTTCCTCCTCTATATTCAAATAATCGGCTGTCCGATTAAAGGTGTACTACGTTAGCAATTTATTTGAGATCAACGTTTGCATCCTGTCTCAAAACCTATCTTTACTATATACTCTTTTTACTATTTTGCCAAGCAAAAAGTCGAACATTCATTCGTTTTTTTCTTGCGGGATATTCTTTGTAAAAAAGCTTTTTATCTTAATGAAATCTCCATTTCCTTTCACTTACTCCCTAAAAAAAACATTTTCATTGAATTAACTTTTTTCTTTTTTCCCTTTTTTTCAAGAAACAAACTTCTTGAACCAAATAAAAAGCAGAGCTGTAAAAAGCTCTGCTTCAGCGTTCATAAATCCCTTAATAGGTAATGACATCCGTACTTCACACTGCGAATACGGTTCTGCGCCCTGCTTCCGGAAAGGTTCAACTCTTTGAAATGAGTGTTTCCATCCCGATATGAAATGCCGATAAATACTGTCCCTACAGGCTTGCCTTCTTGTTCATCCGGCCCTGCGACACCCGTAAAGCTTATGCCTACATCCGCATCGAGCTTTTTCCGGACATTAGAGGCCATTTCCATTGCACACTCACCGCTGACCACCCCATGCTCGGAGATGGTATCATCACTGACGCCGAGGACATTCGACTTCGCATCATTCGTATAGCTGACAATACCGCCTTTGAAGACTTTACCGGCGCCTGGGATGGTTGTCAGCTGTTCTTGGAACATCCCTCCGGTCAAACTTTCGGCTGCCGCGATCGAAAGCTTGCGGACCGTCAATTCTTTTACAAGTTCCTTTATTAGCGAAGTATTATCACTTCCATAATAGAACTTACCTACCCTGCTAAGAATTTCTTTTTCCGCTTCTAAAATAAGCTCATCGCATTTTTCTTTAGAAGAGTCTTTAGCGGTGATCCTTAACGTCACTTCCCCTTCGGCTGCCAACGGAGCAATTGTCGGATTCGTTTGATTGACAAGGAGATCTTCAATCACCGTTTCCAGTTCGGCTTCACCTATCCCGTAAAACCGAAGAACCTTGGAATCGATCCGTTCATGCTTTTCCAATTTATTCATGATCGATTCATAACCATAACTTAAAAACATCGGCTCCATTTCACTTGGCGGCCCAGGCAGGAGCATATATGTAATCCCGGATTTGGACAAGACCATTCCCGGTGCCATGCCATGATCGTTTGCCAACACTTCACTGCCTTCTAAGACAAGGGCCTGCTTTTTGTTGTTTTCCGTCATGGTCCGTTCCCGTTTTTGGAAGTAAGCTTCAATGGATTGCAAAGCTTCATCATTAAAAACCAGCTTTTTCCCTATATGGCGAGCAATCGTTTCCTTCGTTAAATCATCTTTGGTAGGACCGAGTCCACCGGTAAAGACAATCAAGTTCGCCCTTGATTCAGCGATTTCTATAGCTTGTTGCAATCGTCGGTCGTTATCCCCAACCACAGTATGGTAAAAAACATTGATCCCCATTTCCGCAAACTGCTGCGATAAGAATCTTCCATTAGTGTTATTGATTTGTCCTAAAAGAAGCTCTGAGCCCACTGCAATGATTTCTGCATCCATCTTTTCAAAACCACCATTCGTTTTACTTAGAATTAACAAATACTTCTTTGTTTTTTATAAAATAATCCAAACCTGACCATATTGTAAAGATTAATGCAATCCATAATGCGATATTAGCAAACGGAAGTGAAATGAGGGCAAATGGAAGGTTATGCAGCAATAATGCTGAAATGGAAACGATTTGTGCCCATGTTTTAATTTTACCAAGCTGGTTCGCTGCAACGACTTCGCCTGTACCCGCTAATACCAAACGCAAACCGGTCACGGCAAACTCACGACTTATGATCACGATGGCAATCCAAGACTGACCGTACATTAAATCCAGATCAACCAAAACAATTAGGGCAGCCGAAACCAGAAGCTTATCAGCCAATGGATCTAAAAATTTCCCTAAATCAGTAATCATATTATATTTTCTGGCAAAATGGCCATCGATCCAATCCGTAGTAGAAGCGATAATAAAGAGGATGGCTCCAGCTAGGTGCGCCACTGGCAAACTGTATTCTCCCCAAGTCAACGTCCCCCATGAAAAAGGTACGAGCATGATAATTAAAAATACTGGTATTAAACAGATTCTTGCTACTGTAATCTTATTAGGCAAATTCAAAACTTTTAACCTCCAAAATTTACGCCTGCCATTTCGGCAATGCGTTTTAGATCTTAACATAATGCTTATATGTATAATTTAACTCAAAATACAATCTAATATGCCGGGTGGACCATTTCCCGGCTGAATTATATAGAGAAAAAATAGTCATCTATAAGATGACTATTCGGCTTTCGTAAATTGTATCGTTACCAATTGCGTATTCACTTCAGTCGGTGAAATGGAATACTCCAGCTTCTCATCATTCACAAAAATTTCCGTTTCATACGCTCTGCCAACATTGATGACAGCTTCTTTTTCATTGGTGAAATCAACTTCCTGGCTTTTGTTCTTGTCGATGGTGCCCTGGAATAGTAATTTACCTTCACCATTTTTTATGCCAACCCATGGTGAGCCTTTGGAAGTCACCTTTAATTTAAAGGTATCCGTATCTTTTAATTCATACGTACTATTTTTACCGGTGGAACTGATGACGCTAAGTTTTTGCTCTTTCTTTTCATCTTTAACATCTGATTCATCTTCAGTCTTCTTATCAGATGAATCTGGTTTTACTTCATTCTGTTTCTTGTCTGCATTCTCTTTTTCTTCGTTAAACCCATCACTTTTATTGTAGCCCACGGCTTCATTCTCTTTAGCGTTCTTTTTATCATCATTATCTGGGTTACCCATATAGTTCAATACCAGTACCCATATCAAAACGGCCACACCAATTACTAAAACGACAGCCAAGATCTTCGGTAACATTTCTACAACCTTCGAATCCCCTGCCGGTATCGTTTTTCTGGATTGGACCCTTGAAAGCTGTTCTGGCAATTCCTCGCTATAGACGGAGGGCACTTCACTCTTATATTGTTCAAAAATCTCTTCTGAATCCACCCCGACCGCTTCACAATATTGCTTTATGAATGCCCGTACATAGAACTTTCCAGGCATCATACTGTAATTTCCCTCTTCAATGCCAATGAGGTAACGCTTTTGAATCTTCGTTAATTCCTGTAAATCTTCTAGGCTAAGACCTTTTGCTTCCCTAGCTTCCTTTAATCGATTACCTAACTCAGTCAAATAAAACACCTGCCATTTTAAAAGTCAAAGGAACCAAAATCGGACCCTGAAAACTGGTCTTTTTGGTCTACAACTTCATATGTTATTTCTTCTTCTGGATTGTTTCGCAATTCAATAATATAATCAAAGTCTTCTAGGGTATACTCCGTATTTTGGACAAAAACATCCGGATGTTCAATGACTTTAACAGCATCAAGCCTCATTATTTCGCGAATCAACTGCCAATGACGCTCATTTGCACGGCGAGTGGAAACAATTCCATCTAAAATGAACAAATTATCATTATTATATTCATCCTCAATAAGCTGACTGCGGATAGTCTGCTTCAAAAGGGTCGATGACACAAACAACCATCTCTTATTAGCACATACACTCGAAGCAACGATAGATTCAGTTTTCCCGACACGCGGCATGCCTCGTATCCCGATTAATTTATGACCTTCCTGTTTAAATAGCTCGGCCATGAAATCGACAAGCAAGCCTAGCTCATCACGGACAAACCTAAAAGTGTTCTTCTCATCAGCATCGCGCTGAATATAACGGCCATGCCTGACAGCGAGACGATCACGCAATTTAGGTTCCCGCAGCTTAATGACCTTTATCGTATCCATCGTATGGAGGATTGATTCGAATCTTTCTATATTACGGCTGTCTTTCGCCAACAAAAGTAAACCACGCCTGCCTTCATCGACCCCGTTAATAGTGATGATATTGATGGACAGCATACCCAGCAGGGAGGAAATATCCCCTAATAAACCAGGACGGTTCACTTGAATTTCATATTCAAAATACCATTCTTTATTCTCCACGATAACACTCCTTAAGCCTAAAAGCTTTTACCCAACATCCGGGGCAAAACTTATCCACCGTAAATTTCAAGATCTGCACCCATTAATTATTATTGTCTAGCTTCTATAATATAGCATTTCGGGATAAGTTAAAAGGAAAAACCCTATAAAAATATTCATTTTTATATAAGAGGATAAATAGTGATCAACTTCAATCCAAAGGCCCTGTTAATTAATAACAGGGCCTTTGGATTGATATTTTACTTTGATCCATTGTTCTCGACTAACTTGACCATAACGCTTGCCATGGCATGTTTTTCTTGATCGCTTGCGACCGACCAAAGATCAGCAAGTACTTTCTCTTGATCATTCTGGGGCTCAACCTGCTTAGCAAGGTAATCACCGATTTCGTAAGCCAAGTTGTTAACAGCACCTTCTGACAAACCTTGTTGTTCACCTTGATTTAATCTGTCGCCTAAGAAATTTTTCCATTGATCCCAATTGTCTAGTACAGACATGAATGGTCACCCTTTCCTTCAAAATAGTACAAAGATATTTTGTGAAGGAACCGAGGAAATTATACATGTCTTTAAAAAAATCATGTGTACCATCCACCATTTACGCCTAAGATTTGTCCAGTTATATAAGATGACTTGTCAGAAAGCAAATAATATACGGCCTCGGCGACTTCTTTCGAATTGCCCATCCTGCCCATTGGGATATCACCTTTGATGATTTCCAAATCTTCAGCACTGAAGGATTCGAGCATGGAAGTGGAAATCGCACCGGGGGCAACGGCATTCACCCGGATTCCATTAAGGGATACTTCTTTGCTAAGCGCCTTGATAAAAGCATTTTGACTGCCCTTGACCATTGAATATAATACTTCACAAGATGCACCCGTCTGCCCCCAAATGGATGTGACCGCAACAATGGCGGCCTGTTCTTGGTACATCAGCTTAGGAAGAAGTTCCTTTGTTAATTGGAAAGGGCTCGTTACATGCAACTGGACCATTTCATTGACGATTTTCTCATCCATGTCCGATATGAGCCCATAATAACTATTGCCACTATTTAGGACGATTGCATGAAGGGCAAAAATATTTTCCGCCAATTTCTTATAGCCGTCCGGTGCAGCCAAATCTGCTTGAACCGGAATAAGTTCTACTTGATGAGGCTTCAGTTCTTCAATTAGTTCAAGGATCGCTTCTTCGTTGCTGTTATAATGTAAATAAAGTGAATAATTCTCCTCGGCGAGCTTTATAGCGATTTCCCTGCCGATTCCTCCACTGGCTCCAGTAATAAGGGCAAAACGTTTCCCCACATTCCCGCCCCCTTTTATATTATTTAGGAAGTACCTGACAGACAGTCATCCGTTCTTCGGATATTAAGTCATTGGCGACGTTCCTGATATCTTCCATCTTTAGTTTTTCCAATACTGACACCACATCGAACAGGTTCATATCATTGAAAGCATATCTGGTGAATTGGTTCGCTATATATTCCGGCGAATTCAGAGAACGAAGGAAAGAACCGATTTTTTTCTTGATCGTCCTTTGCAGGCTTTCTTCATTCAAGCCGGTTCCTGCTTTTGATTTTTGCAGGATAGCAAATAAAGACTCGGTCAACTCATCAGGTTTGGCACTGTCCCCGCCAATTAACGCAAACCCAAAACCTTGTTCCTGTGTATAATCATAGGAGAAGCTTTGATCGATCAACCCTTTCTCGTATAGCTCCTCATGCAAAGGTGAACTCTTGCCAAACAGCATTTCCAAATAAATATTGGTCGCCAATTCCCTTTTCAAAAGCTGTGAACCGGATTGATGGACATTGATGGCCTTGATGCCCAGCATCACTTTCGGTGTCTGGACATTCATTTTTAAGATTTCCTTATCCTTGGCAACTGTTTCCGGCTCTTGGTCAAATTTACGTTCCACCTCAGGCTGTTCGTTGTACCCTTTATTATTTTGATTATCCCGAATCAGCTTCATGGTACTTTCGACTTCTACCGGTCCTACAACGAATAAGAGCATGTTGCTAGGATGATAAAACGTATTATAACATTCGTAAAGCATATCTTTGGTAATATCAGCAATCGATTCCACAGTACCGGCAATATCAATTTTCACTGGATGTTGATGATACATATTGGCTATCGTCCCGAAATATAACCGCCAGTCTGAATTATCATCATACATATTGATTTCCTGCCCAATGATCCCTTTTTCCTTCTCTACCGTCTTTTCCGAAAAGTAAGGATCCTGGACAAAGTCGATTAAAGTCGTTAGATTCCTATCGAAATCGGACGTGCTTGAAAATAAATAAGCTGTACGGGTGAAGGAAGTAAAAGCATTTGCAGAAGCTCCCTGCTTTGAAAATTGCTGAAAAACATCGCCATCTTCCTTTTCAAAAAGCTTATGTTCAAGAAAATGGGCAATACCATCGGGTACTTTAGAGAATTCCGTTTGATTCAATGGTTTGAAATGGTTGTCGACTGAACCATAATTGGTCGTGAACGTCGCAAATGATTTATTGAACCCACTTTTCGGAAGAATATATACTTCGAGGCCATTATCCATTTTTTCATGGAAAAGTTCCTCTTTCAATTGAGTGAATGCTATTTTCTCCATTACCCTTGCACCTCCGCTTCTGTTAGGAAGTAAATCGTATCAAGCTGAATCTTTTGACCTACGGCAATGATTTCTTCCTTTGTCGTCCGTTCTGTTTTTGCAAACCACTCGTCGAGTGGTATATTCTGCCCGGAAACCACATTATGATATAAAATTTCTACCAGTCCTCTCGAAACGTCTATCGTTTCAAGGAGCTGGTTCTTGACGACCGCCTTTGTCTGT
This sequence comes from Peribacillus sp. ACCC06369, assembly GCF_030348945.1. NCBI lineage: Bacteria > Bacillati > Bacillota > Bacilli > Caryophanales > Bacillaceae > Peribacillus > Peribacillus sp. ACCC06369. Next base: position 1,736,844 of record NZ_JAUCEN010000002.1, on the reverse strand, counting down.
GCCAGTTCTTCTTCAGAAAAGTTCCCTTGCTTCATTTCCTTCATTTGTGCATGAATGATCTCCAGTGCTTGCTTGTAGTTGGCATTTTCGATGCCGGCCATGACCATTAACAGACCTTTATGGCTTTCGAGCCTTGAAGCTGCGTAATAAGCAAGGCTGGCTTTCTCCCTGACATTAATGAAAAGTTTTGAATGTGAAAACCCACCAAAAATACCATTGAATAGCTGAAGTGCATAATAATCCGGATCACCATATGCAACATGGGTTCGATAACCGATATTCAATTTCCCTTGTTTCACATCCGAATTTTCTATGATCTCTTTTTCCTTCTCCATCTCCACTACCTTGCCCGTCTTCCTTGGCAGGCTCACCGGCACTCGTTCTTCTAGTGACACATACTTATCAGCTAGAGCCTCTACTTCTGCTTCATCGATATCACCTATCACATATAAATCGATTTCATCCTCAGTCAGAATTTTTTTATAATAAGCGAAAAGGGACTCAGGCGTTATCGTTTCCAAGTCTTGTATGTTACCGCTCGCTTCTAAAGCATATGGTTCGTTTTTGCACATTTCCTCTACAAGCCGAGTAGCTGAATATCGCATTTTGTCATCGGAAATGGATTGAATTCGCTGTTTTAAAGAACGGATTTCATTGGAAACCGTTTTAGAGTCAAAGGCTTCGCCATTCGTTTTCGGATGAAAGATCACCTCTGATAGTAATCCAAAAGCCTTTTCCAGAAGCGGCGTTGAATCACTGAGGAATTTTTCATTGACGATATCGATCGTAAAACTTATGATTTGATATTCACCTTTTTTAGCTACATCGACATAAAACCCTGCCCCATATAAATCATCAAGATAAGATCGAAGCTCGGGTGTTGTAGGATATTTACTTGTATTGCTTTGTAACACATATGGCAGCAATGCACGATATGTAACTTCCTCTTTTGTCAAAGGGGCTTTCATCTTCAGCACGAGAGTATTCGTTTTATATTTATCCGTACGGACCACATGAAGCTTGTAGCCGCTTTTTTCCGTAATTGTATCGGAAGCAATAGACATGAATAATCCTCCTCATTATATAAATCACCTTTATTAGCTTATTGTTTGTAGATCTGAACCCTTTTAAACATCTACTTAAAATATACATGTGAAAGGAAAAATCATGCAAGTTACAGCTACTTTTTTTGGTTTTTCACCAGATCTCCATCAATAAGGCCCGAACTTCTGCTTATATAAAAGGAAAAACCGGTCAGCAAAGTTTGCTGACCGGTTAAGTAACTTATCTTTTTCCTTTGATGTATGGCTGTCCGGATGCTTTTGGAGCATCTGCACGTCCAATGAAACCAGTTAGTGCAATGATCGTCAGAACATAAGGAGCGATCAAGAGGTAAACCGATGGAATATCCTTGAAGAAAGGAAGGCTCGAGCCAACGATACTTAAACTTTGAGCCAAACCAAAGAATAACGCTGCACCCATTGCCCCGATTGGGTGCCACTTACCAAAAATCATGGCGGCGATGGCCATGAAACCTTGACCATTTATTGTCGCATGATTGAATTCATTCGAAAAGATGGTAGCATAAATCGCTCCGCCGATACCGCCAAAAGCACCTGATAATAAAACGGCGGCATATCGGATTTTCGTAACATTGACACCCATCGTGTCAGCAGCCATGGGATGCTCGCCAACCGCCCGAATCCTTAAACCAAATGGTGTTTTATATAGTACATACCAAACGACAAATGATATTAGAACCGCTATATATACGATATAATAACCATTTGCGAAAAAGATAGGTCCTATAAATGGAATATCACTTAATAATGGAACATCAATCCTTGGGAATGTTTCTGTGATTCTGTCAGTTTGTCCTTTATCAAAAATCAACTTCACCAAAAACATGGTTAGACCTATTGCCAATAAGTTGATGGCGACCCCACTAACCGTTTGGTCCGCCCTGAACGTAATGCATGCCACAGCGTGTAGAATGGAAAATAGCAAGCCAGCGATCATAGCCGCCAAGACTGCAAGCCAAGGAGTCCATTCTCCAAAGACATCAGCGAACATTAAGTTAAAAACAATCCCTGTAAAGGCACCAATGACCATCAATCCTTCTAAACCGATGTTTATGACACCTGCTCGTTCAGAAAATACTCCTCCGAGTGAAGTAAAAATAAGTGGAGCAGCTAGAGCAATCATAGAAGGAATAATAATTTGTAACACTTGGTAAAAATCCACTTATTTCACCCCTTTCTTAAATCGAGCGGCAATCCAACGAATAAAATAACTGGATGCGACGAAGAAAATAATCAATGCTATGACAATATCTACAATTTCACTTGGTATGCCAGTTTCTAGCGGCATATTTAAGGCCCCTGCTTTCAGTCCCCCAAATAATAAGGCTGCTAGAACAACACCAATAGCCGTATTCGCTCCAAGTAAGGCTACCGCAATCCCGTCAAAGCCCATACCTGTGAATCCACCTTTGACCGCTGCATAACCAAAAGTTCCAAGGCCTTCCATAGCACCCGCAAGTCCTGCAAACGCACCCGAAATAACCATGGAAAGGATGATGTTCTTATTTACGCTCATCCCTGCATATTCGGAAGCGTGCTGATTAAAACCTACAGCTTTCAGTTCAAATCCCGTTTTTGTCCTTTCGAGAATGAACCACATGATGATGACGCAGATTATCGCTACCACTATCCCCCAATGCATCCGGGAAAAATCCGTAATGCTTTCAAAAAAAGGAGACCGAAGTGATGCTGTATCAGCAATTCTTTCTGTTTTATCCAGCTTTTCTGTCATAACGTTCCGGATTAAGTAATTCGTTACATATAAAGCTGTATAATTCAACATGATAGAAACGATTACTTCATGCACACGAAACTTCGCTTTTAAATAACCAGGGATGAATGCCCACAAGGCACCAGCAGCTGCCCCAGCTAAGATTGCCAACGGCAAATGTATGATCCTAGGAAGCTCGAAAGCAATTCCGACCCAAACTGCCGCAAGCCAGCCAACAATCAATTGCCCTTCAACGCCGATATTGAATAGGCCCGTACGAAAAGCAAAAGCCACTGCCAAACCAGCTAGGATATAAGGAATGATTGTCCTGACGGATTCCCCTACATAATACGAATCCCCAATAATCCCGTTTATCATGGAGCCATAGCCGGCAATTGGGTCATAGCCGCTTACTAACATGATTATGGCCCCAACGACTAAGCCGAGGATAACCGCTATTAACGGACTGGTTAATTTAGATAAATACTTAGACATTTTGTTTCCCACCTGCTTCCGTCCGTTTACTGCCGGCCATAAGAAGACCCAGCTCCTGTTCAGTCGTTTCTTTCGGATCGACGATTGCGACGATTTCCCCTTCGTATATAACGGCAATTTTATCGCTTACATTCATGATTTCTTCCAATTCAAATGATATGAGGAGTACCGCTTTTCCCGCATCCCGCTGTTCAATCAGACGTCTATGGATAAATTCGATCGCTCCTACATCAAGCCCGCGAGTAGGCTGTGCGGCAATCAACAAATCCGGATTCCTATCAACTTCCCGGCCGATGATTGCTTTTTGCTGATTCCCGCCAGAAAGAGCCCTTGCCGGGGTATATTCACTCGGAGTTCGAACATCGTAACTTTTAATCAAGGAACGGGCTTTTTCAAATATTTTTTTTGAATTCAAGATACCAGCTTTTGAGAAAGGCTTTTGATAGTAGGTTTGCAAGACAATATTTTCCCCAATGCTGTAATCGAGAACCAAACCATGCTTATGTCTGTCTTCTGGTATATGGCCGACGCCTGCTTCAGTGATTTTACGCGGCTTCAGATTCCTGATTTCTTTTCCATTTAGCTTTATGGAACCTGCTGTTGTCTTCCTTAGGCCAGCCAATGCTTCGATTAATTCGGATTGACCATTTCCATCTACACCGGCGATTCCGACAATTTCTCCTGCACGGACAGCTAAATCCAAGTTCCGAACTGCCGAAACTCCCCGGGAATCCTTGACTTCCAGTTCCCGAACCTCGAGAACTACATCAGAAGGGGCGGCTGCCGTTTTTTCCGTTTTAAAAAGAACTTCCCTACCGACCATTAAGCTGGCCAATTCGTTAGGGTTCGTTTCGTTGACATTCACTGTACCAATTCCTTGCCCTTTGCGTATAACCGTTACTCGGTCACAAACCTCCATGATTTCCTTAAGTTTGTGTGTAATTAAAATGATGGATTTCCCCTCTTTGATAAGGGCTTTCATAATATTAATCAATTCCTTGATTTCTTGAGGAGTCAGCACAGCGGTTGGTTCATCAAAAATCAATATCTCCGCTCCTCGGTAAAGCGTTTTAAGAATTTCGACCCGCTGCTGCATCCCTATCGAAATATCGGCAATTATTGCATAAGGATCAACACTAAGCTGATATTGTTCTGATAGTTTCCTAACTTCCTCACTCGCTTCTTTTAAATCGATCTTACCCGCTTTTGATGGTTCTTTTCCTAAAATTATATTTTCCGTTACTGTAAAAGGATCAACTAGCATAAAATGCTGATGGACCATTCCAATCCCTAACTCATTAGCAATGTTTGGACTTGTAATCTTGACTGGCTTACCATTCACACGAATTTCTCCCTGCTCAGGCTGGTATAAGCCAAATAAAACATTCATCAAAGTAGATTTACCCGCGCCATTTTCACCTAATAATGCGTGAATTTCCCCTTTTTTCACCTGAAGGGTAACGTTATCATTTGCCACGATGCCTGGGAATTCCTTACGGATATTGAGCATCTCAATTACATATTCCACGTATTATCAACTCCTAAAATGAGTGTAATTATCTTAATTATTTAATTGCTGATCCTAACTTTTTGATTTTTTCAAAAAAACCAAATGAAAAACTACGATTCTATCATAGTTTTTCATTCGATATTTTAGTTGCAAAGAGCAATTGGGGAAAAGAAAGAATAGAGGGCAAGTCTGCCTCCCTATTCTTTCTTAAATTACAGCTTATAAATCAAGTTTTTCGAATTCCTTATCCGTACCTGGAACAACGAATTCACCTGATTTAATTTTTTCTGTCCATTCTTCTACCGCTTTTAAAGATTCTTCTGTAACGTTATCTTTTGTATCAGAAATGCCTACACCATTTTCTTCGATACCGTACTCAATTACTTTTCCACCTGGGAAGTTTCCTTCTTTCGCTTTCTCGGAAAGGTCTTTAACTGCTACGTCAACACGTTTTAACATAGAAGTCAGTGTGATATTGTCGTCAGTTCCTGGCACTGCTCCTAATTTAGCTTGGTCGCTATCTACACCGATAACATATATTTCTCTCTTAGGATCTTTTTGCTTTTGCTCTACAGCTTCAGTGAATACGCCTTTTCCAGTTCCTCCAGCAGCATGATAAATGATATCGATGCCTGAAGAATACATGGAGCCTGCAGTGGATTTACCGATGTCGGCTTTATTGAAATCACCGGCATATTTAACTTCCACTTTCGCATCCGGATTTACAGATAAAACCCCAGCCTTAAAGCCAACTTCGAATTTTTTGATTAATTCAGATTCAACTCCGCCGATAAAACCTACCTTGTTTGTTTTCGTTTGCAATCCTGCAATTACACCTACAAGGAACGATCCTTGCTGCTCTTTAAAACTAATGCTGGCAACATTCTTTTTATCCACAACCGTATCCACGATTGCAAATTGTGAATCCGGACGTTGGTCAGCCACTTCACCAACAGCTTCGGCTAAAAGAAAACCGATACCATAGATAAGTTTGTAATCTTCACGTACAAGCGTATTCAGGTTTTTAGCGTAGTCAGCATCAGATTTGGATTGCAGATAGTTGAAGCCATCTTTACCTTTTTCCAAACCATTGTCCTTACCGAATTCCTGAATTCCTTTCCAAGCGGATTGGTTGAACGACTCGTCATCCACGCCGCCAGTATCAGTTACCATGGCAACTGTGAAGTTATCTTTCTTGTCTTTACCATTTGAGGATTCTTTATCATCATTCTCTGAATTACCACATGCTCCCAATAGCGTACCGGCTGCAAGAACAAGTGAAAGAGCTAGACCTAATTTGCGCTTTTTCAATTTTTATCCCCCTAATTTACATAGTTTTTTGAGCAGGAATGTTCTGAAAAGTCATTCATGTTTGCGTTTTCACTTCTCGTTAATTTTTTTTACATGCATTTGATCGACTTTACGCAATCGAAACAAACGCTTGCATTCACACGTATGCAGAGTTACACACGTTTACGAAGAACATGAAAGCTGAACATATTGGCTTTAAAGTAGTTAACAGAATACAGGATAGGCTGGTCCCAATCATCCAGATGCATCTGCTTTAGAACGAGTAATGCGGCTTCTGGCGAACATTTAAGGATAGGAGAAACTTTCTCGTGATATCCAATAGGTTCAATCTCTGCTACGGCATGCGTAATTTTTCGATTCGCATCTCTTTCCAAAATATCAAAAAGAGACTCATCATTACGGTCGAAATTTTCTGATAGTATTGATTCAGGAATTTTGTCGACACAGTAGACAACCGGCTCCCCATTCGCTGTCCTTACACGTTCGATGATGACGATGCGTTCATCTGTTGAACAAGAAAACCTGCGAATATCCTCTTCTGTAGGTTCTTGGGCCGTCAAACTTAAGAAAATCGTACCCGGATTCATTCCTGCCTCTTCAATCATGTTCGTGACACTTTTTAATTGCTCGATACCTGAAGTGAACCGAGGTTTTGGATTGACAAAAGTACCAACTCCATGGCGGCGAATGATGATGTTTTCTTCTTCTAAAATTCGCAGCGCTTCACGAAGTGTCGCCCTACTCACTCCCAATTTTTTGGCAAGATCGAATTCTGAAGGGAATTTTTCATTTTCCTGATAGACTCCTGCTTCAATATCCTGCTTCAGGTAATCAATGACCTGCAAATATAAATGTCGACTATCTGATTTTATTGACATACAGTTTCCCCCAGCTAATTTCTTTCTTAAGACATCAGACCTCTGATGTTGAATCATTCCTACTAATCGAAAATAATATAACATTTTTTTTGATATAAATAAATAGTGTTTTACTATTTACTTTAAAAGAATTTAGGAGAAATTACCCTCATCTGTGTCTTTCAATCTAGGAACGGCCACGGAATTTGCACGATTATTCTCCTAAATCAGACTAAAAAAAATTTTGAAAATGTAAACTGAAAATAGCCAGCTTTCTTTTCAAGATACTGTTTTCCTGTATAATAAGATTTATCTTCTTTGAAGGGATGTACACATGATGTTAAAGATTACAGAATACACGATCGAAAAATTGAATGATCCATTCGGAATTTTAACCGGGGAACGTTACGAGTTGTTCTTGGATATTGAAGTGCCTGAAGAGGATGAGCTCTTTTCAGAAAATGGTTTATATATCCGGGTGCTTTTTGTAGTGGAAGAACAAATAGGCAAACTGATTAAATATGATATTTTTGAAAAAGGGAACGAAGGCGCACTCGAATTCGATTTAGAGGAAGATGAAGAAGCGATGATTGCCGACTTCTGCCTTAAACATTTAGACGAGGCGATGAATAATTAAAAAACCGGGCTGCAGCCCGGTTTTTTTTATTACCTATGATAAATGCGCTTCATCCTGTTCATCTTTTGTAACCAATACATTTCGTGGTTTACTGCCTTCATACGGACCGACAATTCCCCTCGCTTCCATTTCATCAATCAACCTGGCTGCCCGCGTGTAGCCAATCCGGAAACGGCGCTGCAGCATGGAAACCGATGCGGTTTGCATTTCTATGATCAAGGAGACGGCATCCCCGTATAAACTATCTTCGACTTCACCATTTGAAGTGTCCGCAATTTCATCAGGTATCATCTCTTCGTTATATTGGGCTTTTTGTTGTGAAATGACATATGTGACAACTTCCTCGACTTCATTGTCGGATAAAAATGCCCCTTGGACCCGAACCGGTTTTGAAGCTCCTGCAGGCAGGAAGAGCATGTCACCCCGTCCCAACAGTTTTTCGGCTCCGCCCATGTCCAGAATCGTTCTCGAATCGGTCATTGATGAAACACTAAAAGCAATCCGAGATGGGATGTTCGCTTTAATGACCCCTGTAATAACATCGACGGAGGGCCGCTGAGTGGCAATTATCAAATGGATGCCAGCTGCCCGTGCCATTTGTGCAAGTCGTGTGATGGCATCCTCTACATCATTTGAGGCGACCATCATGAGATCTGCCAGCTCATCGACAATGACTACGATATAAGGCAGGAGCGGTTGCTTGGCATCCTCTTCAATGTTATGCCGGTTAATATAATCGTTGTAGCCTTCAATATTACGCGTACCAGAATGAGAAAATAGCTCGTAGCGCCTTTCCATTTCACTGACCACTTTTTGCAAAGCCTGTGCAGCTTTCTTTGGATTTGTCACTACGGGTGCGAGTAAATGGGGAATTCCATTATAGACATTGAGCTCCACCATTTTTGGATCGATCATCATCATTTTCACTTCATGCGGTTTTGCCCTCATCAAGATACTCGTGATAATCCCGTTGATACAAACGGATTTCCCGCTGCCAGTAGCTCCAGCCACTAGTAAATGCGGCATTTTATTGAGCTCAGCCTTAACAGCTTCACCAGAAATATTCCGCCCTAAGCCTATTTGCAGTTTTGCGTCAGGCTTGTCAACTTCTTTGGCTTCCAAAACTTCCCTTAAAGACACCATCGCCACTTCGGAGTTAGGCACTTCTATTCCAATAGCCGATTTTCCGGGAATCGGAGCTTCGATCCTAATATCCTTTGCGGCCAGTGCAAGGGCCAAGTCATCGGATAGGCTGACAATCTTACTTACCTTCACCCCTACATCGGGATGCACTTCATATTTGGTTACGGCTGGCCCTAAATGAACTTGAGTGACCCTCGCTTTCACTCCAAAGCTATGAAAAGTGCGTTCAAGCTTTGCCGCATTTTCATGGATCAATTGGTACTCTCCGCTTTGGTCCGTTTTCTTGGGCTGCAATAATAGTGAAAGGGGCGGTAAAAGATATTCTTTATTTTCCACTTCTGTGAAATTCATTGGCAGAACGGCATCATCCTGTTCCTCTGCACTTTCAGCTGCAGGTTCCATTGCAACGGGAATTATTTCAGTTTCGTCATTATATGCTTTATCAGCAAAGCTGGAAATGATACGTTCCGTCGCCATTTGCTGTGTTTCCTCTTCTTGATGAAGGGGCTGATCCGTTTCTTCCACCAAACCTTTTTCTCGCTTCTTCTTTTTCACGGGATTTTTTTTCTTTTCTTTTTTGTCTTCATTCCACGTTTTCATATCATCTCTGAATGCAGCCCATTGCTTTTTGAAAAAGCCGCCAAGACCCATGAAAAACTTCCCGAGGGTTTCACCTAAAGTTTTCCCGGTCAATAGCACGGCACCTACAATGATAAAAAGGAATGAAACGATTTTCGATCCAGCTTCGTCGAATAAAAAGTATGAGGCTGCAAATAATATCGCTCCAATCATACCTCCTCCAAGGTCCTTTGTGCTTGCCTTGCCGGTCACTTCCATCCAGAATAGTTCCCATGTATTCGAGATCACGCTGGGCTTCGTAAACGGGCCTCCATCTGCAAGCATGTTAAACAGCGTCACATGACTTAGCAAGAGCATGCTCGCGACAAGGAAGTACATCCCGATGAATTGCCGTTTTAACAGGTAAGGAACCTCCCTCTTTATCATCAAATAGAATCCAGTAGCAATCGCTCCCAACAAAAAGAGGATATACCATTCCCCCATGAAGAAGCGGATTAAAAAGACCGTCCCATTTCCCACTGCTCCAAGCTTGGCAATGGCTATGATGGCCAACCCTATTAAAGTAAGGCCAATCAATTCATATTTAAGCGTTAATTTTAACTTCTCTGTACTTTTCTTATTTCTGCGTTTCTTCTTTGCCATAATATCACCTGATTCTTCATGAAACTATTCTAACTTTCCTATTCAACATCACAACCTGATTTCCCTTCACGAAACAAATGTTCGCTTGCTGATTATACCAAAAAAATATGACCCTGTCCTTGATATATATCCCATTTCTTCTTAAGTCGGACAATATGTCCAGATAATGAATAAAGCAGCCAAGAGGCTGCTGATTATCATTCCAGTATATCATAATTTACCTTAGTTAGTCGTTTTTACTAGGTATTCATTTGTCCGAACACATTGATGACTGCCCCCGGCTGAATGTGTACATTCATATAATCTTCAGGATCCGTGCTCACAATTCGATCAATGCGAAACGTGCGTCCACCGTCATGTTCAACCATTACATGTACACCATTATAGATCATTTCTATTAAATTCGCCGTTTTCTCATGGTGATGGGGGAAAATGATTTCTTCAGGAACGATCGTATAAAGTGTCATTGCAGAAGCCCCTCTTCTGTCCCGGCAATTTTGGGCCTTCTTTCTTCCATGAAGGTATTTAGTTTTCTCATGGCTTGGCCTACTCCTCCTACATCATCGATCATACCGATTTCAACTGCCTCGGCCCCGATTACATTCGTGCCTATATCACGGGTTAAATTTCCTTTAGCAAACATTAAATCCTTAAAACTTTCTTCCGTAACATTGGAGTGCCTTGTAACAAATTTAATGACCCTTTCCTGCATTTTATCCAAGTATTCAAAGGTTTGAGGCACTCCAATGACTAGACCTGTCAAACGAATGGGATGAATCGTCATCGTTGCCGTTTCCGCTATAAAGGAATGGTCACACGAAACCGCAATCGGCACACCGATCGAATGGCCTCCCCCAAGTACAATCGAGACGGACGGCTTGGACAGGGAAGCCAGCATCTCTGCGATGGCTAGTCCCGCTTCGACATCTCCTCCTACTGTATTTAAAATGACAAGCAGCCCCTCAATATTGGGATTTTGTTCAATTGCCACAATTTGTGGGATAACATGTTCATACTTGGTCGTTTTATTTTGAGGAGGCAGCTGCATATGTCCTTCAATTTGTCCAATGATCGTCAAACAATGGATTTTTGAGTCCTGAGATAGTTGCGGGACATTAGTAGCCCCCAGCTGCTGGATCTTTTCGATTAATGTTGAATTTTTACCTTCCTGCCGGCCTTCATTTTCATTTGGTAATGGTGCATTATTCACTATGCCAACCCCTTTCTCTTAAGCCTATAGCTTTATTATGTCTCGAGTCTCGGACTTCATTCTTCAAGATATAAGAGGTTTGGCACACAAAAAAAACCCCTGACTTTTCAGATCAGGGGTTTTTGACTTAATATTCCATGATGATCGGTAAAATCATTGGCCGGCGTTTCGTTTTTTCATAGAAGAATTGGTTTAATGCATCACGCATTTCCTGCTTTAACGTAGACCAATCGAAAGGTTGGCGCGATCCATTTTTCTTCACGATTTCACTTACTATTTCGGTTGCTTCCCCAATCATTTTTTCTGATTCACGAACATAAACGAATCCCCTTGAAATGATTTCAGGACCTGCTGCAATACTTTTATCCTGACGATTCAACGTGACGACTACAATCAAAATGCCATCCTGGGATAACAAGCGCCGATCACGAAGGACGATATTACCCACATCTCCAACACCGCTGCCATCAATCAAGATATTTCCTGCTGAAACTTTGCCGGATAGACCCATTTTATCGCCCTTTAATTCAATGACATCGCCTTTTTCGGCAATTATGATGTTCTCACGTTTAATCCCCGCTGCAATCCCAACTTTTTGATGGGCATATAAATGGCGGTATTCCCCATGCACAGGAATGAAAAATTTAGGATTCATCAAATTGATCATCATTTTCAGTTCTTCCTGGCTACCATGACCTGTTACGTGCACTTTATATTTATTCGCAGATACCACCTCAGCGCCTACCCTGTATAGCAAATCGACGGTTTTGGATAAGATAAGTTCGCCGCCCTGAAGGGGTGATGCACTGATCAAAACTGTGTCTCCCTTTTTGATCGTTACCTGCTTATGAGTCTGTTTTGCCATTTTTTGAAGTGCCGCAATGGGCTCCCCTTGATGACCTGTCGATAACACGACGATTTCTCGGTCGTTATACTGGCTAATTTCGTTTATTGGGATAATCAGCTCTTCTTCGACCTTTAAATAGCCTAAATTCAAGGCTGTTTCATATACGCGTTGCAGGCTTTTTCCTACAACTGCCACTTTCCTGCGACTAGCTGCCGCTGCATTGAAGACATGTTGAATCCGGTTGATGTTCGAAGCGAAGCACGCAACGATGATCCTTCCGGAGGCAGCATGGAAAACCTCTGTAATATCTCTGGCCACAACTGCTTCTGATGGGGTATAACCTGGCCTCTCGGCACCAGTACTATCCGAAAGCAAGCATAGGACACCTTCTTCACCGATACTAGCCATTTTACCGATTTCCGGTTTATACAGATCGGTTGCCGCTTGATCGAATTTGAAATCCCCTGTATATACGATTGCACCTTCACGCGTATGGATCACGACTCCGACAGAATCGGGGATACTATGGTTAGTCCGGAAAAAAGACACGGCCGCTTGAGGAAAACTTAAAAGGGAATCTGAATCGATCTCAGTAAATATTGCCCTGCCGTTAAAGCCATCTTCCTTTAATTTCGTTTTGATTAAAGCAAGTGTAAGCTTTGTTCCATAAACTGGAACCGGTAAATATTTCAAAACATAAGCAAGCGCTCCCATATGGTCTTCATGACCATGGGTAATGAATATCCCCTGCACCCGTTCCTTATTATCCATCAAATAAGAAATATCAGGAATAACTGCATCGATTCCCAGCATTTCTTCTTCTGGCAGCATTAACCCTGCATCAAGAAGATAGATGTCCTCGTTCACCTCAACGACGTACATATTTTTACCAAGTTCCCCTTGTCCTCCAAGAGAAATGACTTTTATCCCACTACTTTTATCTTTACCCAATCGAATATCCTCCTTAAAAAATCCCGTTCATAATTTCCCAATGATTTCATTATAACCGATGTTCAAAAAACATGACAACACTTACCATTTTCAAAGGGACTTTTTCATTTCATCCCTAAAAAAGCTTTTCCTTGTATGTATAAGACAATCATCCCTGTATATTACCCTATACAGTTTCGATCGATCATTTAAGAAATTGGATAGTATATCCCTTTCATATACATCATTATGTAAAAACAAGCCAATCTTCAACGATCAGCTTGTTCCTTGTCTTTTTATTTTTTTAATACCTTAGTTAAAGCCAAGCGTTCCTGCTCCGTCAATGGCACGATTGGAAGTCTGACCGATCCAACGTCAATTCCATATAACTGAAGCGCTGTTTTGACAGGTGCCGGGCTTGGCGCTGCAAACAAACCTTTAATAAGCGGTAACAGTTCCTGATGCAGCCGAGCCGCCTCTTTCAAGTTCCCGCTGATAAAAGCCTCCACTATTTTCTGTAACTCATTACCAGCAATATGTGAAGCAACCGAAACTACACCCACACCACCAATCGCTAGTACAGGCAGTGTTAAAGCGTCGTCCCCACTGTATAATGCAAAATCCTCATCCGTTCCGGCTATGATTTGGGTCATGGCGTTTAAATCCCCGCTCGCTTCCTTCACGGCTACGATATTGGGAATTTTTGAAAGTCGGATGATTGTTTCCGGTTCAATGTTAACCGAAGCACGCCCAGGGATATTATATACCATTACAGGGAGAGTCGTACTAGCTGCAATAGCTTTAAAATGCTGGTACAGACCTTCCTGATTCGTTTTACTATAATACGGGGCCACCAGCATGATTGCATCGGCGCCATTTTGTTCTGCTTTTTTTGTCAACTCGATGGATGCATACGTATTGTTGCTTCCTGTACCCATGATGATGGGCACCCGCTTTTCAACAACCTTGGAAACATGACGCAATAGCGCAATCTTCTCCTCGGAAGATAAAGTTGGAGATTCCCCTGTCGTTCCCGAAAGCACAAGCGAATCCGTTCCATTCGTTAATAAGTAATTAACCAATGAAGTCGTTTTTTGAAAATCAACATTTCCCTTGCTATCGAAAGGGGTGACCATTGCGGTTGATACTCTACCAAATATCATCATCTAACACCTCTTTAATTTTTAAAACCTTTATTTATTGAAAACCCTATGATTATAGGACTTCACTTTCATGCAGTTGAAATGCATAGTGCAGGGAATTAACAGCTTCTATTAAATCTTCTTCTTTTACGAGCACCCAAATAGTCGTATGGCTGTCCGCTGACTGGAGAATGGCAATTTCCTTCTCGGAAAGCGCTGTAACAATCTTAGCCGCAACGCCCGGCACACCGTTGATGCCTGCACCGACTACGGACACCTTGGCACAATTTCGTTCAATGACCGGTTCATGACCAAGCTCGGCCAAAATCGAGAGGGCAAGCTCTGTCATCTCTTCCGAAACTGTATAAACTACGCCACTTGGATAAATATTTATAAAGTCCACTGAAATGGAGGCATTGGCCATCGCTTTGAAAACTTCTGCCTGTAGATTATATTGATCTTTTTTCGCACGCACCTTGATTTGAGTGATTTTTGGCACATGGGCAATCCCGGTTACGAGCCTTTCACGTATGTCACTACCCTGGCTTCCCTTGTTCACACTAGTAACAAGTGTTCCCAAACCTTCGCTGTATGTTGATCTTATCCGAATCGGCACTTTGGCCTGCATGGCAATTTCAACAGCTCTTGGGTGAATGACTTTCGCGCCTTGATAGGCCATGTTGCAAACTTCCGTATATGAAACAATTGATAATGGACGGGCTTTATCGGCAATACGTGGATCTGCCGTCATGATTCCTTCAACATCCGTAAAAATATCGACCCGTTCAGCTTGCAATGCTGCACCTAATGCAGCAGCTGAAGTATCACTTCCACCACGGCCGATGGTCGTGATGTCCCCATTTTTAGCCGCTCCCTGGAATCCTGCTACAACGACAACATCCTTCACTTCCAGTTCTTTCATGAGACGGTCACACTTCATTTCGATTATTTTCGCACTTGAATAGTCGGTATTCGTCATGAATCCAGCTTGAGCCCCAGTATAAGCGACGGCATCAATACCGTGTTCTAACAGCATGTTCGTAAATACAACAGAAGATATCGTTTCTCCTACTGACATAAGTAAATCCTGTTCTCGTTTTGAAAGGCTGGCTTTTGCTCCATTTACTAGTGAAAGTAAGGTATCAGTTGCATAAGGATCGCCTTTTCTTCCCATTGCTGAAACCACAACCACCACTTTATAGCCTTCTTTAATCGCATTTTCAATATGCCCTTTGGCAAACGAACGGCTTTCCTCATCTCGAACGGATGTCCCACCGTATTTCTGGACGATGATTTTCATTATATGCACCCCAAATATAAGCCAGCTTCCCGATTCGGGAAGCTGACAAAAACTCTCTATCCTATTGGTAATTAATTAAGAATAAATTATTACTTAACGGTAACCAAACCTAATTTCAAAAGGCTTTCAGCAATTTGAACAGAATTCCAAGCTGCTCCTTTTAATAGATTATCGGAAACCACCCATAAATGGAAGCCTTTATCTTCATCCAAATCTTTGCGAATCCGACCGACGAATACATCATTCTTGCCGACGGATGAAGCAGGCGTTGGGTATACTTGTTGTTCCGGTTCATCTTCTAACACTATTCCAGGTGCCGTTCTCATTAAATCTTTGATTTGAGAAGCCGCTATGCCATCCTTTTCGACTTCAATGTAAACAGATTCGGAATGACCCGTTACAACAGGAAGCCTTACGCATGTTGCAGCTACTGAAAGGTCATGCATATGCATGATTTTCTTTGTTTCATTAATCATTTTCATCTCTTCGAATGTGAACCCATTATCTTGGAATTTATCGATTTGGGGAATGACGTTAAATGCGATTTGATAATGCTTTTCGTCCCCTTTTACCGGTAAAATTTTCGGATCTATTTCTTTTTCATCAAGCAAGTCGCGAGCTTGTTCCTTTAATTCATTTATCGCTGCAGCCCCTGCACCCGAAACAGCTTGATAGGTAGAAACAACAACTTTTGATAAGCCATATGTCTGGCGGATAGGTTCTAATGCCACAACCATTTGGATAGTTGAACAATTCGGGTTTGCAATGATCCCATTATGAAGTTTCAAGTCTTCTTCATTTACTTCAGGAACGACTAGCGGCACATTTTCATCCATGCGGAATGCGCTCGTATTATCCACCACTATCGCTCCGCGTTTCACTGCTTCTGGAGCCAATTCCTTAGACACGCTTCCTCCAGCACTGAATAAAGCGATATCGATGCCTTCAAAGCTTTCAGGTTTTGCTTCCTGCACTTCGATTTCTTCGCCCTTAAACGTAAGTTTGATTCCTGCGGAACGAGCCGATGATAAAAAGATGATTTGTTTAATCGGTAAGTCCCTTTGTTCGAGTGTTGAAATCATTTGTTGTCCTACTGCTCCAGTTGCTCCCACAACTGCAATACGCAATCCCTGTGTCTCAGTCATTTATACATACTCCTTTTCTATCTCTTAAAATTAGTTGTTTTTTTGGATTTACTACTTCTTGTTTAGAATATCATTTATTTTATCACATTAACATTCCAAAGGGTCGCACTTTAACAAAATATTCTGGTAGCGGAGTGGTTTTTTATAACTTCAAGCTACAAATTTATGCATATATGCCAGTCATTAGAAAGCGGGAGCGTGCCAGAAAACTCGTTCAGTCTAAATCATCCTTGAACCTTTCGACGATGACCGGTTGAATCTGTTCCCTTTCCAGTGCTGAAATGATCGTATCCCTAATCATGCTCATCCTGGCAACCATGGAACTTGGCTTGCCTGTTGGATTATCCTGGCCATATGGAACAAAATAAATATCTTTTGCTGCCATCAGCCTCATTAGATTGACACCATTTAACCCAAGTGCATCATTTGTTGATATCGCGACCACGACTGGACGGTGATTTCTCATCGTCGCTTTTGCAGCCATAAGTACAGGCGAATCGGTAAGTGCATTTGCCATTTTACTCATTGAGTTACCCGTTAAAGGAGCGATCACCATACAATCCAGTGGCAATTTAGGTCCTAATGGCTCCGCTTTGACGATTGTATCAACGACATGATTCCCCGTCAATTTTTCAATTCTTTCGACCCAGTCCTCGCCCTTTCCAAAACGGGTTTCCGTGTTCTGTACAGTCGATGTTACGATTGGAATGACTTCCGCCCCTTCATTTACAAGTTTTTCTATTTCCGGAAACACTTCATCATAAGTGCAATGTGATCCTGTTAATCCGAAACCAATCCTTTTCCCTTGGAGACTCATAGTTTTTTCCCCTTCCTTATCAAGCACTCGTCTTGAATCAATAACCCCAGTGCATTCGCTAATATCTGACCAGCTGTTTTCGGGGCAACTATACCCGGTAGGCTCGGTGCCAACAGCGCTTTAATTCCCCTTTTTTCAGCGTAACGAAAATCCGTCCCCCCCGGTTTTGAAGCAAGGTCGATGATTAATGTATGAACTGGCATATTAGCTATGACTTTTGCGGTAATTATCGGAAAAGGAATCGTATTGATGCATATATCAACATTTTTCATTTCTGAAGCAAGATCATTTAAATGAAAAGGGGTTAATGCCATTTCACTGATCCTTGCAATATCCTCGCTTTTTCTTGCCCCCACCTTTACTTTTGCTCCAAGGGCCTGGAATGACCTGGCTACACTCATACCGACCCTTCCCAGTCCGAGAACAGCTACATTCGAACCATGGATAGTAAAATCAGTATGTTGAATGGCCATCATGATCGCACCCTCTACAGTGGGAATCGAATTATAAATAGCCACATCATCACGTTCGAACAATAGAACGAGTTTGCGATCCGCTTTCTTAAATATCCCATTGAGGTAATCGTTACTGATTCCTGCATAAAAAGTGCAATGTGCCGGGGTATTTTTTATCATTTCTTCAGTCAAAACAACCTCTTCACTGGAAAAGATAGTCTCCACTTTCCCATCTGAATCCGTGCCCCGGACAGGTAAAATAACTGAATCTATTTCCTTGAAATTTATATCTTCCATTTTTTCCTTAACCGCTCCGGTAAAAGCATGGTCGAGCTGTTCAAAACCTACCAATAATAGCTTCGCATCAAGCTCCGTCAATTTACGGACAACTTCAAGCTGACGCGCATCTCCACCAATTACAGCGATATGCATGCCTGTGAGCATTAAAACTGTCACCTTCTTTATATAAAAGATCCTAAACATTCCTCGCTTCATGATAAATTTCCTCAAGAAGCAATTCGGTTTTTGCTACATTCTCTAGTTACCTTGCCATCTTATGTTTTCACTTAAAAAACGGTGATAAGAAAAGAAAAAACGCCTTAGCTATTGACAGCTGAGGCGTTTCGAAAGACCATTTCCAGATAACCCTAGGAGTATGGTACGAGCGTTTTTACCCGTCCATATGCTCTCCATCTTTAAGTAGTCCTTCCTGAAAATCAATGATGACCATATCCGTACCGACTTTTTTTATATGTTCCCATGGCACTCTTATTTCACTGCCATTCCTTAAGAGGCCGAACCATTTGACAGAAGGGATGATTAACGTGGTAATTTGTCCAGTTTCATCTATTTCCAAATCCGTCTGACCAAGGATTCCTAATCGTTGCGCTCTATTCACATCGACTATTTCCTTACCGCTAAGCTCACTCAATCTCAATTGTGATTCCCCCTTTTTCACCTTCTATTCAATCTATATCCGAAAAAGGTAAACTTAGAATGCATTTATCGAAATATTTGTCCATTACACTGGACCCCTCCATTTTCAAAGGCATTTAATAAAAAAAAGCCTGCCCCCCCATATAAGGAAGGTGCAGACTTGTTTGTTTTTATTTGTCCCAGTTTTCCAGCGGGCTCACTAATGACAAGGAATGTTCCGTAAAGATCTGGTTTGCCAGTTCATTGACGGTATCCTCTGTAACCTCGTCAATTTTGATGATGATATCATCAAGGGAACGGTGCTCACCCAACATAAGCTCATTTTTTCCGTTTCGGCTCATGCGGCTATTCGTGCTCTCAAGGCTGAGCATCAAGCTTCCTTTAAGTTGCTCTTTACTATTTCGTAATTCCTTTTCCGTAATACCATCTCTTTTTAATGTATCCAGTGTTTCCTGAATGGTTTCATACAAGCTGTCAAGTTGATTTGTGCCTGTCCCCCCATATACTGTCACCATACCGCTATCTTGATAGCTGGAATGATAGGAGTAAACGGAATAGGCAAGGCCGCGTTGTTCCCTCACGTCCTGGAATAGGCGGCTACTCATGCTTCCTCCAAGAATATTATTCAAGGTGATTAAGCTGTATGTTTTATCATTACCGATTTCCAACCCTTTGTAACCAAGGCATAAGTGGGCTTGTTCCGTATCTTTTTTACGGGTGATCCTATTTTCATGGAAGGAAGGTTTGACCAATTCAAGTCGGTCTTCTCCTCCTTGATACGAACCAAAGTAGCTTTCGACTTCTTGAATCAATTTTTCATCCACATTCCCGGCAATGGATACCACCACTTTATCAGGTGTATACATGTCATGGACGTATTTTTTTAATGTATCACTATTGAATGTTTCAAGCGTATTTTCCGTTCCTAGTATAGGATAGCCAAGAGGATGATTTTCATATACTGCCTTGCTTAAGAGATCATGAACAATGTCATCCGGTGTGTCTTCGTACATTTTGATTTCTTCGTAGACCACATTTTTTTCTTTTTTCAATTCTTCCCCGTCAAAAGTTGAATTGAAGAACATATCAGCAAGGATTTCAAGCGCATAGCTTGCATGGTTATCCATTACTTTAGCATAATAGCAGGTATATTCTTTTGATGTGAATGCATTCACCTGTCCGCCAATACTATCGAACGACTCGGCAATTTCACGCGCATTTCTTGTAGTTGTCCCTTTGAAGAACATATGCTCCAGGAAATGTGAAACCCCATTCAATTCAGGTGTTTCATTTCGTGAACCGGTTTTGATCCATACTCCAATTGCTGCTGAGCGTACAGTTGGAATATTTTCCAATACAATTCTAACTCCATTTTGACACGTGTATTTCTTAATCAACTAACATTCCTCCCAATCATTCTATGCTGCTATCGTTAACCAATACATCATGGATTCGATCGCTCTTCATCTACTGCTTCCGAAACGGTAACAACATCTAAGTCTTTCTTTTTTATTTCAATTATTAACGTTTCCAATGATTTTGCAGTAGATTCCGTCGGATGCATTAAAATAAATGCTCCTGGGTGTACCTTAGAAAGCACTCGTTGTTGAAGGACTTCAGGGCTTGGTTTTTGCCAGTCGATCGTATCCACACTCCACATGACAGTCTCCATACCGAAAGAATCCGCGATTTTCACCGTTTCATCCCGATAGCTTCCACTTGGTGGTGCGAACCATTTCATTTTCAAACCTGTCACCGCTTCAATGACTTCGTTCGTTTTTCGAATTTCCTCACGTGT
Source organism: Peribacillus sp. ACCC06369 (assembly GCF_030348945.1). Classification (NCBI taxonomy): domain Bacteria; kingdom Bacillati; phylum Bacillota; class Bacilli; order Caryophanales; family Bacillaceae; genus Peribacillus; species Peribacillus sp. ACCC06369. Next base: position 1,716,297 of record NZ_JAUCEN010000002.1, on the reverse strand, counting down.
AGCTTGGGCGGATATGTTTTTCATATCGGGATGCGAATAAGAATGATTGCCAATTTCATGCCCACCACCCACGATCATCTTGGCCAAATCTGGATTTTTCTTGGTCCAATTACCTTCAAGGAAAAAAGTGGCTTTGACATTATTCTTTTTTAACACAGCCAACATATCTTGTAAGTATTCATTCCCCCAGGCCACATTGATTAAAAATGAAACCACTGGCTTTTCGGGATGGGCCCGGTAAATCGGAGCAGGATCCAAATCCTCTATATGTATCTTTGCAGGGACCTGCTGAAATACCAGCTTATCCTTATCGAACACACCTACCTTCTTCATAGCTTTATACGAATCATCAATATTTACCTTAAGTCCATTATATGCAGGAACGGTTTTCCAAACCGAATCTATTCGTGCATCCTGTGGTGCAATCTCATATTTTTTTGTTGATTCTTTTATTTGTAAAAGAAGCTCATCTTCTTGCTTCATTGAAGCAACTGAATGATCTGTTAATTGGGTCAAATAAATTTGTGTATATGGATTTTGCACTAATAACCATGATATACCTGCAATGGCACTTATCGCAACTATCTGCTTCCATTTATTATTCATTTTTTACGCCCCCTTCATACCAAAATGTATGAAGAAAACGGACAAGGTAGAACATGACATACTTTTAATGCCATTACAACTATGCTTATCCCAATACTTTTAAACAAAAAAAGCATGCAGATTCACAAGGAATCGCATGCCGGATTTTCATTTCTATTACGATTGAGAAGGGTTAGCTGCCTCTTTTTGCTCTTTCAGGACCGCTTTACGGGAAAGGTTTACCCTTCCTTGCTTATCAATCTCAGTTACTTTAACCAATAATTCATCGCCAAGTGAAACGACATCTTCCACTTTTCCGACTCTTTCTTCAGCCAGTTCAGAAATATGTACCAAACCGTCTTTACCATTGAAGATTTCAACGAATGCACCGAACTTTTCGATACGTTTAACTTTACCTAAGTATAGTTCGCCCACAACGACTTCACGTACGATATCCTCGATGATTTTCTTCGCTTTTTGAATCATTGGTTCATCTGTAGAAGATATGAATACCGTTCCATCTTGTTCGATGTCGATTTTCACGCCAGTTTCTTCAATGATTTTATTGATATGTTTTCCGCTCGGTCCAATGACATCACGGATCTTATCCGGATTTATAGACATTGTAACGATTTTTGGGGCATATTTGGATAACTGCTCACGCGGTTGATTGATCGTTGACATCATTGATTCCAAAATATGCATCCGGCCATGTTTGGCTTGAAGTAAAGCTTCTTCAAGGATTTCTCTTGAAAGTCCCTCAATCTTAATATCCATTTGTAGGGCAGTTACACCTTTTGAAGTCCCTGCGACTTTAAAGTCCATGTCTCCTAGATGATCTTCCATACCTTGAATATCCGTTAAGATTGTATAGTGCTCACCTGTTTTGACAAGTCCCATTGCAATACCGGCAACTGGAGCTTTCAATGGAACACCAGCATCCATCATTGCCAAAGTGCTTGCACAGATACTTGCTTGTGATGTTGAACCGTTCGATTCAAGTACTTCCGACACTAGTCTGATTGTATAAGGGAAATCCTTATCGTTTGGAATGACCGGCTCCAATGCTCTTTCACCAAGTGCACCATGACCAATTTCGCGGCGCCCTGCCCCACGGATAGGACCAGTTTCACCAACACTGAAATGTGGGAAGTTATAGTGGTGCATAAAACGTTTCGACTCTTCGGTTCCAAGTCCGTCCAGAATCTGCACATCACCAAGTGCACCTAATGTACAGATCGATAGCGCTTGGGTTTGTCCGCGTGTGAACAATCCAGAACCATGTGTACGAGGCAGAATTGTAACTTCCGATGATAATGGTCTGATTTCGTCAGGATTACGGCCATCCGGACGCACTTTTTCTTCCGTAATTAAACGACGGACTTCGGATTTCACCAATTTATTAAGGATTTCTTTGATTTGTTTTAATTTAGCTTCATCAGTTTCTTCTTCATAATGAGCCAACACACGATCTTTCACTTCTTTAATCGCGTCTTCACGAGCATGTTTTTCCTGAACTTGTACAGCTTTGTTCAAGTCTGCTTCACATAGACCCTTCACTTCTGCTTCCAGTTCTGCATCCACTTGATATAAAGCGATTTGCATTTTTTCCTTGCCGATTTCAGCAACGATTTTCTCTTGGAATGCAATGATCTTCTTGATTTCATCATGTCCAAACATGATTGCTTCAAGCATGGTTTCCTCTGGTACTTCATTTGCGCCTGCTTCAACCATGTTGATAGCATCTTTAGTACCTGCAACCGTCAAATTGATGTCACTTTTTGCAAGTTGGTCAACTGTAGGGTTAATCATGAATTCATTATTGATTCTTCCTACTACAACTCCGGCAATTGGACCTTCGAACGGAATGTCGGAAACTGAAAGTGCAAGGGATGAACCAAGCATCGCTGCCATTTCCGTAGAGCAATCTTGATCGACACTCATGACCATGCTGATGATCTGAACATCGTTCCTGAAGCCATCAGCGAATAACGGGCGTATTGGACGATCAATTAAACGGCTTGCAAGAATTGCCCTTTCACTCGGTCGGCCTTCACGTTTGATGAAGCCCCCTGGAATTTTACCGACTGCATAAAGTCTTTCTTCGTAGTTAACCGTCAAAGGGAAAAAGTCGACATTTCTCGGTTCCTTCGAAGCTGTTGCTGTACTTAATACAGCAGTTTCTCCATAACGGACTAAAACTGCCCCGTTCGCTTGTTTGGCCAATTGCCCTATCTCTACCGTTACATTACGGCCGGCCCAGTCAAATGAATACGTATGTTTTTCCTGTCCCATTTATTAAACCCCTCTCTGAATCTTCACTTAGAGGCTTAGTTTACCTAAACCTGTATTGGATTAAATCATTTATATGTGAAAGTAACTGAACTCGAGTTAAAACCAAACTATTCCTATTATGCACGAAAAAAACAAGCATTAACAGTAAAATGAATAAAAATTTCATTCATTTGATTATGTATATCCTAATCATCTATAAATGGAAAAGGACCCGGCACCTGCCGAGTCCCAAGGACGAAGGCTCAGCCTTTAAGTAGAACACGTCCAAATCATTTGATTAACATCAAAAAAGCGGGAAATTTCCCGCCTTCCTGAAAAAATTATCTACGTAGACCTAATTTGTTAATTAGTGTACGGTAACGAGTAACGTCTTTGTTACGTAGGTAAGTTAAAAGATTACGACGTTTACCTACCATTTTAAGAAGACCGCGACGTGAATGGTGGTCTTTTTTATGTGTGCGTAAGTGACCGTTCAAGTTGTTGATTTCTTCTGTTAATACTGCGATTTGAACTTCTGGAGACCCAGTGTCAGTATCGTGAGTTCTGAACTCAACGATAAGTTCGTTTTTGCGTACTTGTGTAATTGCCATGTTATTATTCCTCCTAAAATTCTGTAAAATCACCTATTACCGAGCCAGCGTCGGAGTCTCGACTAGCCAAGCAATGGTTATTTTCATACATACAATAGAATACACGTTTTTCATTAAAATTGCAAGTCCTGTCTATCTAGTGCCCTTTTATGCTTCCAGCTTTGAAAAATAGGATATTGCATTTTGCTTATCCGTTTCTATCTGAGCGACTAATGCTTCAAGTCCGGAAAATTTCTGCTCACTCCGAAGTCTTGTATGCCATTCAACCGTAACCTGGCTGCCATAAATATCTCCCGAGAACTCCAAGGCATGTACCTCTACAGTTGGATATTTAGGTTTTTCTTCGTGGAACGTCGGTTTGTAACCGACATTGCAAACTCCATCATACCATTTACCGCTTATTTTGATCCTTACAGCATAAACGCCAGCAGCAGGGAAGATATAATCGTCGCTTACTTCAATATTAGCTGTGGGGAATCCCAACTTCCTGCCCCGCTTTTCACCGTGAATGACATGACCTTTCGTCAAATAGCGTCGGCCAGCCAAATGATAAAAGTCGGAAAAGTTGCCATTACCGAGAGTTTCCCTGATTCTTGTCGAGCTAACCTTCTCATCTTCAAGTGTCTGTTTTGCAACGACCGTCTGCGAAAACCTTCCTTGTGCGTAAACAGGCAAATCTTCCATCGACCCTTGACCATAGCGGCCGTATGAATAATCAAACCCGGCTACTACGTGACGGACATTCAGACCGGCAATGTATTCGTCAACGAACCGTTCCGGCAGTACCGAAGCAAATTCCTTGCTGAAATGGACAATGAATAAATAATCTATCTCCATCGACTCTATGATATCCACCTTATCTTCAAGTGGAGTGATATAGCGGATATTTTCCGTTTTCCTCCCCAGTACTGCAGAAGGATGGGGGTCAAATGTCATGACTGCTGACTTAAGATTCATTTCATCGGCTTTTTGCTTGGCGGTTTGAATAACGATCTGATGTCCTTTATGTATACCATCAAAAAATCCAAGCGCCATTACAAGCTCAGGAAAATCATCCGATTTATATTGATGAGGATGCTCTATTGCGATCACTTTCACCTTTCAATCTCCTCTTTCCGACGGTAAAACGGTCTATAATTCTTGTGCCAATACTTTTACAGGTTTAATTAATCCCACTTTTGTCGGATGTATTTGATAAATGGCAATGGCCTTACCGGATGTGTCAACCATCACAAAAGGCTTCCCTTTTTCAACAACGACATCCTCTGTTTGTTCCAATACCGCACCGTTAAGTACTTTCTTTGCTACTTTATCACTAATCTGAAATTTGGGCAAATGAAATAATCCCCGCTCCAAAGGCAATAGAAAATCATCCGTTCTTCCGGTTTCCATGAATGCTTCCACCTCAGCAAAAGTAAAACAGTCCTCTTGCTTAAAACCTGCTGATTCAATACGGGTCAAATCTGACATATGTGCAGGAAACCCAAGTGCTTCACCCATCATGACTGCTAGCGTCCGAATGTACGTTCCTTTGCTGCACTTGACGCGAAAACGAAAAGAAATGGTTTCCCCTTTGAATTCAGACCGATCATCGAGTAGGGTAATATCGTAGATGGATACCTCCCTTGTCGGCCTTTCCACTTCCACCCCTGCACGAGCATATTCATATAACTTCTTCCCGTTTACCTTTACGGCTGAAAACATCGGTGGCGTCTGTTTAATTTTCCCAGTCAATGATTCTAACACTTCTAGGATCCGCTCACGCTGAATCACTTGATCAATCTTTTTCTCTTCCACTTTTTCACCGCTTGCGTCTTCAGTTGTCGTTGAAAAACCAAGGGTCACTTCCCCTTCATACGCTTTACCGGCTTCTGTCAAATATTCAGCGATTTTAGTTGCCCTGCCAATACAAATAGGTAAAACCCCTGTTACATCAGGATCTAAAGTGCCTGTATGCCCAACCTTTTTTGTCTTTAAAATTTTTCTTAATTTAAAAACACAATCATGGGATGTCAATCCCTTGGGTTTCCATAATGGAAGAATACCGTTCACGCTTTCACCTCATCATTTATAAAACACCCTAAACGTTATCATGTAGCAAAATGGATTCCATTCCGAAAGGTGTTTTTGGCTTTATTACATATTTCGTTTTCAAAAAAAAGAGACCGACTTCAAGAAGTGCAAAGCACTTATTGAGTCGGCCTCCTTTTACTGCTTGCTTATTCTTCGTCTTTTTCAGCCGGTTTTTCCTCTGAATTGATTTGGGAAATCAACGACTCGATACGATTACCATAATCGACCGATTCATCAAATTCAAAAAACAGCTCAGGGGTTTTGCGCAGGCGGATTCTTTGCCCAATTTCTGAACGCATGAATCCTTTGGCCTTTGCTAGGCCTTGAAGGGTTTTCTCCCGTTGTTCCTGATCACCCAAAACGGAAATATAAACTGTTGCCTGTTGTAAATCGCCTGTGACCGCGACATCCGTCACGGTAACAAATCCGATTCTTGGATCTTTAATTTTTCGGCCGATAATTTCACTCAGCTCTTTTTTCATTTGTTCGCCAACACGATTTGAACGAAGGCTCATTAATATCACCTCGATAGCCTAAAGCCAGTCTATATCTGTTATTGTTCGCTCTAGTTCCGGAAAAGAATCTAGAAATTTAAGGGCATTTTGAAGTTCCCGCTCTGTAGCCTTCCTTGAGGACGTTACGGTTACGATAGTAATCTTTGTCCGCTGCCATAAATCCTGAAAATCGGTCTCGGCTACAGAAATATTGAACTTCTGTTTAAGCCGTGTCATGACACGCTGAAGCACGGCCCGTTTTTCTTTCAAAGAATGGGTGTCATGGATGATGCATTCACATTGGACGGAGCCAACGATCATTTACGTTCGATCTCTTCCATTACATACGCTTCGATTACATCGCCTTCTTTAAGGTCGTTGTAATTTTTAATGGTAATACCGCACTCATAGTTCGTTGCCACTTCTTTAACATCATCTTTAAAACGTTTCAATGCATCAATTTCACCTTCGTAAATGACGACACCTTCACGAATTAAGCGAATTCCGCTATCACGTGTAATTTTTCCTTCTGTAACATATGAACCGGCGATAGTACCAACTTTTGATACTTTGAATGTCGTACGAACTTCGGCCTGACCAATAATTTTTTCTTCGAATTCAGGGTCAAGCATCCCTTTCATAGCCGATTCGATCTCTTCGATCGCTTTATAGATGATGCGGTGAAGGCGTACATCAACATTTTCCGATTCAGCTGCACGCTTAGCATTCACGTCAGGACGGACGTTAAATCCGATGACGATTGCATTGGAAGCTGTAGCAAGGATGATATCAGACTCTGTTATTGCACCGACGCCAGTGTGTATGATTTTCACTTTAGCGCCTTCCACTTCTATTTTATTCAGGGAAGCGGCTACTGCTTCCGCAGAACCTTGAACATCCGCTTTTAGAATGATGTTCAATTCTTTAATTTCCCCTTCTTTCATTTGCTCGAACAATGTATCAAGCGTTACACGGGATTTTTCATTACGTTGTGAAGCAAGTTGTCTCTGCGCACGCACTTCCCCAACTTGACGGGCCGTTTTCTCATCTTCAAAGACGATGAAACGATCTCCGGCCTGCGGCACTTCATTCAATCCAGTGATTTCAACCGGTGTTGAAGGACCTGCATCCTTAACACGGCGTCCAAGGTCGTTAAGCATAGCACGTACACGTCCGAATGTATTACCGATAACAATCGGATCTCCGACCTTCAACGTTCCGTTTTGAACTAACAAAGTAGCAACCGATCCGCGACCTTTATCCAAACGCGCTTCGATAACCGTACCATTCGCTTTACGAGTTGGATTCGCTTTATACTCTTCCACTTCACTGACAAGAAGAATCATTTCAAGCAAGCTATCGATACCTTCACCGTTTTTGGCTGAAATAGGTACGAAAATTGTGTCTCCGCCCCACGCTTCAGAAACTAAGCCATGTTCTGTCAATTCTTGCATGACACGGTCCGGATTAGCAGCTTCTTTATCCATTTTATTAACAGCAACGATAATTGGAACTTCTGCCGCTTTAGCATGGTTAATCGCTTCAACCGTTTGAGGCATTACACCATCATCCGCAGCTACAACTAGGATTGTGATATCCGTAACCAGAGCTCCACGAGCACGCATTGTTGTAAACGCAGCATGTCCTGGTGTATCAAGGAATGTAATTTTCTTGTCGTTAACATTAACTTGATAAGCACCAATATGCTGAGTGATTCCGCCTGCTTCACCTTCCGTTACTTTCGTATGGCGAATAGAATCAAGCAATGTTGTTTTACCATGGTCAACGTGTCCCATGATCGTTACGACAGCCGGACGCTCGATCAAATCTTCAGAAGCATCTTCGGTTACCAATGACTCAAGGTCAGTTAAGTCAACACGAATCTCTTCTTCAGCCAATACACCGTATTCCGTACAGATTAATTCGATAGCATCTTTATCCAAAGTTTGGTTAATTGTAGCCATCACACCAAGCATAAAGAGCTTTTTAATGATTTCAGATGGTTCACGGTGAAGCTTTTTACCAAGTTCCATTACAGTCAAAGACTCATAAAACGTAATTTTCTCTGGTAATTCTCTTTCTTTACGTTTTGTAACGGGAGCCTGAGGTGCTTGTTGTCTTTGTTTATTATTTTTATTCTTATTATTGCGGCCCCTGTTAAACTGCCCAGTTGGTTTTTTCGTACCTACAGGCTTAACTGGTGGTTTCTTCTTCAGTTTTTCTTTATTGACTGTGCTCTTTTCATCTGCTTCAGCTTCGTACTTCGCAACCGTAGCGTTAGCTTTTGGTTCAGCAGCTTGGCTTTTATCTTCGTTTTTAGGTTTAATTGAATCGTTTAATTTATTTACAGTTGAATCGTCTAATGCTGTCATATGGTTTGTTACCTCTATATTCATTTCTTTAAGTTTATTTATTACATCCTTGCTTGAAACGTTCTTTTGTTTTGCATATTCATATACACGCAATTTTGTCATACGTTCACCCCCGTAAAATTTAATCGAGCAGCGTTCGGAGTTTTTGTGCAAAACCTTCATCCAGAACTGCGACGGCAACTCTAGCATCCTTACCTATCGCATGGCCGAGCATAGACCTGCTTTCGACTCTTTTTAAAGGAACCTGATAAAATGCGCACTTATCAGATATTTTTTTTTCAGTGTTTTTTGAAGCGTCCGCGGATAAAATAACAACTTTGGCATTACCGCTTCTAATCTCTTTAACCACTAATTCTTCACCCGAAATTAGCTTGCGTGCTCGATTGGCCAAACCTAATAGAGACATCCATTGTTGTTGTTGGGTCATGGTGTTAGTTGTTCTCCTTATTCACTAATTCAAGCAATTGTTCATAAAGGGAAGAATCGATTTGGGTACTAAGGTGATTAGCCAGCACATTTTTCTTTTTGGCCAGCTCGATAACATCCCGATCAAGAGTCAAATAAGCTCCCCTTCCCGATTTCTTTCCGGTCGGATCAAGGCTGACTTCCCCTTCTTTAGATCGAACGATGCGAATGAGTTCTTTTTTCGGCTTCATTTCGCCTGTAGCCACACATTTACGCATCGGGATTTTTTTTCGGCTATTCATCTTTTTTCACCTCTGAATTACTCGTTATCCTCTTCGAAATCTGTTTCCTCTTCATTAACATAACTATCTCTGCTCAAAAGGAATTCCTGTTCTTCCACTGGATAAATACCAGCTTCGCGGGCTTCCGTTTCACTCTTGATATCAATTTTCCAGCCTGTAAGTTTGGCAGCTAAACGGGCATTTTGTCCACGCTTACCAATTGCCAGGGAAAGTTGATAATCAGGAACGATTACAGTCGTTGCCTTTTCTTCTTCTTTTACGATGACTTCAAGTACTTTTGAAGGGCTTAAAGCATTCGCAACGAAAATGACCGGATTCTCCGACCATTTAACGATATCGATCTTTTCACCTTTCAATTCATTGACGATGGCCTGAACACGTTGTCCTTTTTGGCCTACACAGGAACCGACAGGATCGACTTCTTCGTTATCGGAATGCACGGAAATTTTTGAACGGTCGCCTGCTTCGCGGGCAACTGACTTAATTTCCACTGTTCCATCAAAAATTTCTGGCACTTCGATTTCGAATAAACGTTTTAAAAGGCCAGGATGTGAACGGGATACAAAAATTTGCGGGCCCTTGGAAGTCTTTTCAACTTTAGTGATGAAAACTTTAATGCGATCATGAGGTTTATACTGTTCATTCGGCATTTGCTCATTCACCGGGAGCAAAGCTTCGATTTTACCTAGGCTCACATAAATGAATCGGGAATCCTGGCGTTGAACGATGCCAGTCATGATATCCTCTTCGCGATCGATGAACTCGGCGTAAATGATGCCTCTTTCTGCTTCACGCACCCTTTGAGTAACGACTTGTTTGGCAGTTTGTGCTGCAATACGGCCGAAATCCTTTGGTGTTACTTCCATTTCGACAATATCCTCTAACTGGTAGTTGGGATCAATTGCTCTTGCTTCTTCAACAGAAATTTCCAGACGTGAATCGAATACTTCGTCAACAACGTCTTTTCTGGCAAATACACGCATAGTTCCTTTACCAAGATTCAAGTCGATACGTACATTTTGTGCTTGGTTAAAGTTACGGCGGTATGCCGATATAAGAGCAGCTTCAATCGCGTCGATCAAAACTTCCCTGGAAATTCCTTTTTCGTTTTCTAAAATATAGAGAGCATCCAATAACTCATTGCCCATGGTGATCCCCCTTACGGATATTTAAATTAATGATTTGCTTGACTTAAGAGAAGGTAATCGCCAATCTTGCTTTGGCCACCTTTTCGAATGGTATGACAATCGTTTTCTTTCTTGTCTTGATTCTGACTTCGAGTGTCACTTCTTTACCATCGAAACTGGTTAAGATTCCTTCGAATTCTTTTTCATCTAAAATGGGCTCGTATGTTTTTATGTAAACATTTTTACCGATAGCTTTAAGGAAATCCTTCTCTTTTTTCAGAGGCCTTTCAGCTCCGGGTGATGAAACTTCGAGAAAATAATTTTGTGGAATCGGATCAACCTCATCAAGCTTTTCACTGAGTTTTTCACTTACATTTCCGCAATCTTCAATATCTACGCCTGTTTCTTTATCAATGTATACTCGAAGGAACCAGGTTTTACCTTCCTTCACATACTCCACTTCGACTAATTCAAGCTGCAATTCTTCAAGAATTGGTAATGCTAATTCTTCTACAACTTCCGTTACCTTTTTACTCATTTGTTTCCTCCATACGTGCGTTGTATGCGCTTGGTTTCGGATTCAAAATTAAATGGTCAATACAACACGAAAGAGTGGGTTTCCCCACTCTTGCCATTGGTTCCTCTTAGTATTTCCAATAAAAATATACCATAATCAAGATATTTATGCAAATATCATGTCTGTTTCTTCCTTTTTTCCATCAGTTTCCTCTTTAAAATAAAGATAACTGATTTTGTTCGGGTAATGATTCCAGGCATCCTTGTTTATCAAGGTATTCAAGGATGGTCTTCGAAACCTTTCCCCGTTGCTGAAGGTCTTCTTTCGAAAGGAATTCACCATTCTTGCGTGCGTTGACGATATTGATGGCCGCATTCGTGCCAAGACCAGGTATCGAATTGAAAGGCGGAATCAAATTATTGCCTTCAATTATGAATTGATCAGCACTGGATTTGTACAAATCCACTTTAGCGAATGCATATCCGCGTTCACACATTTCCAAAGCTAGTTCAAGAACCGTCAATGTATTCTTTTCCTTTGTGGATGCATCCAATCCCTTTACGGTAATTTCTTCAATTTTCGATTTGATTGCTTGCGATCCCCGTGTCATGGCGTCGATTTCAAAATCATCGGCACGTACCGTGAAATAGGCTGCATAATACAATAAAGGCAGATGCACTTTAAAATAGGCAATCCGGACAGCCATTAAGACGTAAGCTGCAGCATGGGCTTTCGGGAACATGTATTTAATCTTCTTACATGAATCGATATACCATTCCGGCACCTCATTTTTCCTCATTTCCTCTTCGAATTCCTCCGAGAGCCCTTTCCCTTTACGTACAGATTCCATTATTTTAAACGCTAGGGAAGGATCTAGTCCTTGATAAATCAGATAGACCATAATATCATCCCGGCAACCGATAACCTCACTTAGTGTACATATCCGGTTGTGGATCAGCTCCTGTGCATTGCTCAACCATACATCCGTACCGTGAGAAAGCCCTGAGATCTGAACAAGCTCGGAAAATGTTGTAGGTTTCGTATCTTCAAGCATCTGCCGGACGAAACGGGTTCCAAATTCGGGAATGCCGAGCGTACCCGTTTTACACATGATCTGTTCTTCGGTAACACCTAAAGATTCGGTACTGCTGAATATTTTCATTACTTCAGGATCATCAGTAGGAACGGTCTTTGGATCGATGCCGCTTAAATCTTGAAGCATCCGGATCACGGTCGGATCATCATGTCCAAGTATATCGAGTTTCAAAATATTATCGTGAATGGAATGGAAATCAAAGTGAGTTGTTTTCCACTCGGAATTCCTGTCATCCGCAGGGAACTGAATAGGTGTGAAATCATAAATATCCATATAATCCGGAACAACTATGATTCCGCCAGGATGCTGTCCTGTCGTCCGTTTCACCCCAGTACAACCGGCAACAAGGCGGTCAGTCTCAGCTCCGCGCATATGGATGTTATTATCAGCGGAATACCCCTTTACATACCCATAAGCTGTTTTTTCAGCGACCGTGCCAATCGTTCCCGCACGATAGACATATTCTTCACCGAATAAAACTTTCGTATAGTTATGGGCCTTCGGCTGATATTCACCCGAGAAGTTCAAGTCGATATCGGGAACCTTATCCCCTTTAAATCCAAGGAAGGTTTCAAACGGGATATCATGCCCGTCTTTTGTATAAGCAATGTCACAATCGGGACAATCTTTATCTGGCAGGTCAAATCCCGAACCTACCGAACCGTCATTGAAGAATTCGGATTTCTTGCACTCCGGACATACATAATGCGGTGGAAGCGGATTTACCTCCGTTATTTCAGTCATCGTGGCAACGAAAGATGATCCAACCGATCCCCTTGAGCCAACTAGATAACCATCATTCAATGATTTTTTTACTAGTTTGTGAGAAATTAAATAAATAACGGCAAACCCGTGGCCAATGATGCTTTTCAATTCTTTCTCAAGACGGGCTTCCACGATTTCCGGCAGGTTCTCTCCATAAATCTTCCTTGCCATGCCATAGCTCATCTCACGCATCTCTTCTTCGGCACCTTCGATTTTAGGTGTATATAGCTCGTCCTTGATTGGCTTGATTTCTTCAATCATATCAGCGATTTTATTCGTATTAGTTACCACGACCTCTTTGGCTTTCTCAGAACCAAGGAAGGAAAATTCCCGTAGCATTTCATCAGTTGTCCGAAAATGTACGTCAGGCAGCTTATGACGATTCAGCGGATTTGCTCCACCTTGTGAATTTACAAGGATTTTCCGGTAAATTTTATCATTCGGATCCAAATAATGCACATTTCCCGTGGCTACGACAGGTTTATCCAATTTTTCACCAAGCTTGACGATATTGGAGATGATTGTTTCTAACGATTTATCATCCCGGACATATTCAAGCTCAATCAAATGTTGATACACTTCCTTCGGATGGATTTCAAGATAATCGTAGAATTCGGCGATATCGACGACTTCCTCAAAACCCTTCTGCATCATCCCTTCAAAAACTTCCCCTTTATCGCATCCGGACCCTACCAAAATTCCTTCACGATACTTTTTAAGTTGTGAGCGCGGTATCCGGGGCACACGATAATAATAATCGATGTGAGATATCGAAACTAATTTGAAAAGGTTTTTTAAGCCTGCCTGTGTTTGCGCGATCAACGTACAATGGGACGGCCGGGAACGCTGATAAGCATTTCCTTTACCCATATTGTCATTAAGCTGATCATGATGGGTAATCTCTTTTTCCATTGCATCCTTCAGCATCTTCAGCATAAGGTAACCTGTAGCTTCGGCATCATAAATGGCCCTATGATGCTGGGTCAAATCAATATCGAACTTTTTACATAATGTATTCAACCGGTGATTTTTAAACTCCGGATATAAGAATCGGGCAAGTTCCAATGTATCAAGAACAGGATTGGAAGCTTTAGGATAACCCATGTTTTTATAACCTATATTCAAAAAGCCCATATCGAAGGCTGCGTTGTGGGCAACCAGGATCGCATCGCCTGCCCAGTTCTTGAACTTTTCAAGTACTTCCGAGACTTCTGGAGCATTTTCTACAAGATCATCAGTGATTCCAGTCAAGTCTATCGTCGTATTGGATAATGGGTGATGCGGATTTGCAAATGACTCGAATCGATCAATGATGTCACCGTCACGAATTTTCACTGCAGCAAATTCAATGATCGTATCATATACGGCCGACAGGCCTGTCGTCTCAACGTCAAACACAACGTAGGTGGCATCTGCCAAAGCGATATGCGCCTCATTATAAACAATGGGCACCCCATCATTCACAAGGTTCACTTCGACGCCATAAAGGATTTTGATACCATTCTTTTTCCCGGCACTATAAGCTTCAGGAAATGATTGTGCACCTGCATGATCTGTAATGGCAACAGCCTTATGCCCCCACTTGGCTGCCTGGGCAACTAACGCAGAAGTAGGTGTCACTGCATCCATCTGGCTCATCGGGGTATGCATATGCAGTTCTACACGCTTTTCTCCTTCAGGTGCCTTATCCTGCCGTCCTTGTTTAGAAATTTCATTTATATCATTTGCGATCATTACCAGGTCACGTACGAATGTATCATTTTGGATACTGCCTTGGGCACGTACCCACATCCCTTTTTTCACTCTGGCAAGTATGGCCGCATCCTCTTTATCACGCGAAAACATTTTGACCAATATCGAGCTTGTATAATCGGTGACTTTAAATGTCAACAGGCTCCGTCCGCTGCGTAACTCACGCACTTCTGCATCAAACACGAAGCCTTCGATAGCAATCCTGCGCTCTTCATCGATAATCTGTTCGATTCTGCGGAAATCCGCATCTTCTTTAATCGTATAGCCAATTTTAACCGGTCCTTCGTAGGCGCCATCGTCGCCGCCTTTTTCCGATTCTTTCTTCTGCATTTCCACCAGGGCAGCAAGTCCCTTTTCCGCGTCTTCCTTTTGTTTCTCTTCTAGAAACTTCTGGTAATCAGGGTTCGAAACAGTTTCCTTCACTTCCGCTTCCAGAGTCAACGGGGGAAAACCGAATGTTTGGTAGATATTCGAAATGATGCCGGAGTATTTTCGTTTCAACTGTCCAGCCTCCGTATCATTTCGGGCGCTTACGATAAGTTTATATCCATTCACTGTGGGTTCTTGTTCATTCAGAAGTGATAACAGTGCTGGAGACATGCCTTCAAGCTCGCCAATGCAGTTTTTCCAATACTCTTTTACCAATTGTTCCGTCACTTGCGGGTTGGCGACATTCAAGTTGAATGTAACCTTCGCAATATGGGAAAACGTACTTGCTAAATGAGTAGCTAATCTTGTATGAACACTGCATGGAATTAATGCAGGTATATTAAAGGCAAAATGCCATGTTTTGGATTCCCTCTCGATTGAGAGTTTATCAATTTCGGCACCTATGAAATAATTCACAAAGGCATCCTCAGTCAAGTCCATTTGCTGGAGCAAGAGTTGAAATCTCTCTCTACCGCTATTTGGATTTTGATCCATTTCCTCTCTCCCCTATCTACTATCTCTCAAGATATTATTCACTTTCATTTTCACTACGATATCAGAGGCTATTATAACATATCACGAATGTTTCACTAGTATCTAAATCCATGAAAAGGAAAGGCATCATCCAATTGAATGATGCCTACCTATTTTTAAATTTATTATTTATCCTAGTATTTCGTGAAGTTTTTGAGTTAGTTCAGATCTTTCAATTTCAAGAACCTCACCCGTTTTACGGATTTTCACTTCGACGATACCCTCGGATGCCTTTTTACCGACCGTCACCCTTACAGGAAGACCGATCAGGTCAGAGTCAGCAAATTTTACGCCAGCACGTTCTTGACGATCATCCATAAGAACATCCATGCCTTGTGCCTTTAGGTCATTATATAAATCTTCTGCCAGCGCAGCCTGAGCCTCATCCTTCATATTGATTGGAATCAAATGAACTTGGTATGGCGCTAAATTCGATGGCCAGACCAATCCTTTTTCATCGTTGAATTGTTCAGCTACAGCTGCAAGTGTACGGGAAACACCAATACCATAACAGCCCATGATCATAGGCTGCGACCGTCCATTCTCATCCAGGAATGTCGCATTCATAGCTTCGGAATATTTAGTTCCCAGTTTGAATACATGGCCAACCTCAATCCCTTTGGCAAATTTAATTTTTCCGTTTCCGTCCGGTGATGGGTCACCCTCTTGAATGAAACGAAGATCTATATAATTAGCCACGTTAAAATCACGATCGGGATTTACGTTCACATAATGATGGTCTTCATCATTTGCACCACAGATACCATTAACCATTGCTTCGACGGCAACATCGGCAATCACTTCCACTTCAGAAGTGACGTTGATTGGTCCAAGAGATCCAATTGTACATCCTAGGACTTCTTTCGTCTCATTTGGATCGACCAATTCAACGATTGAAGCGTTATAGAAATTCTTCAGCTTGATATCATTGACTTCATGATCTCCTCGTACCAATACAAGCACATACTTTTCATCCACTTTGAACAATAACGATTTGATCAGTTTCTCTGCTTCGGTATTTAAGAATGAAGCCACTTCTTCAATCGATTTTTGACCAGGTGTATGAATTTTTTCAAGTGCGATTTGTGCTTCGGAGCTTTTTTCATATATTACACTCACCGGTGCCATTTCAATATTTGCTGCATAATCGGAAGTATCAGAATAGGCAATGGTATCTTCCCCTATTTCAGATAGGACCATGAATTCATGTGTATCCTTTCCGCCCATCGCCCCCGAATCGGCAATGACGGCACGGAAGTCCAACCCACAACGGCTAAATATATTTGAATATGCCGCATATAAATTTTTATAAACAGCATCCAAGCTTTCTTGATTGGCATGAAAGGAATAAGCATCCTTCATGATGAACTCACGTCCACGCAACAATCCGAAACGTGGTCTTTTTTCATCACGGAATTTGGTTTGGATTTGGTAAACCGTTAAAGGAAGACGCTTGTAGGATTTCACTTCATCACGAACTAAGCTGGTAATCACTTCTTCATGTGTGGCACCAAGCGCAAATTCACGGTTGTTGCGGTCCCTAAGGCGCATCAACTCTGGACCATAGGTATACCAGCGTCCAGATTCCTGCCAGAATTCGGCTTGTTGTAGAGCCGGCATCAATAGTTCTACTGCGCCAGCATTCTCCATCTCTTCCCGAACAATCGCTTCAACCTTTTGAAGCACTCTTTTTCCAAGCGGCATAAAACTATAAACCCCGCTGGAGTTTTGTCTCATAAATCCTGCACGTAATAGAAGCTGATGACTTTTGATTTCAGCATCCGCAGGCACTTCTCTCAATGTAGGGATCAACGTCATACTTTGTTTCATATCTGCACCTCTTCAATATTTCCTTTTAATTTAACTCTTCTACGGTAAGATTCATACCGCAGCATGATTACGGTCATATCATACAAAAAAGACTTTCTGCGTTATTCAGAAAAGCTAATTTAATATACTCATTCTCGATTATACTTACGATTTCCCTAGAAAACAAACTATTTCCCCAAAACCGTTAAAAAACTAGGAAATGACTTTCTTTCTTCAGAAAGAAACAGCCAACAGAAAAATCTGCTGGCCTGTTTACTTACCCAAACATGTCTTATAAGAAGAATCGCTGAATGTCATTCCATGTAACGACAATCATCAATAACATCAGCAATGCAAAGCCGATGAAGTGAACCATTCCTTCTTTTTGGCGATCGATCGGTTTCCCTCTTAAGAATTCGACCACAAAGAATAACAATCTTCCTCCATCCAATGCCGGTAGCGGCAGCAGGTTCATGATTCCCAGGTTAATGCTGAGCAGCCCTGCCCATTTCATTAAAGTGAATAAACCTTGTTTCGCTACTTCTTCAGTTGATTTATATATTCCTACAGGACCGGATAGACTGTCAATCGTAAATCCACCCGTTACGAGGTCACCAAGGATGATGAAGATTTGTTTTGTCCAGAAATACGTTTCTGTAAAACCATATTGTATGGCTTTAATCGGTGCTTTTTCAACTGGAGGGTAAACACCGATAATCCCGATTTTCTTACCTTCCCTCTCCACTTCTTGTGGAACAACCGGCACTTCTAATGTTTTCCCGTCCCTGTCAACGACAAACTCGATCTCTTGTCCGGGGTTCTTTTGAATGCTTTCCTGAACATCCCCCCAAGAAGACACTTCCGTCCCTTCTATGGATTGAATGACATCCCCAGATTTTAAACCGGCATTTACAGCCGAACCATCTGGAGTCAACTCACCAAGTTTCGCTTCATCCACCACGACTCCTTGAAACAAGCCGATCAACACAAAAATGACAAAAGCCAAAACGAAGTTCATTGCCGGACCAGCTATAATCGTAAGAAAACGATGCCCAAGCGACTTTGAGGCAAATTGCCGGTCAAATGGAGCAATCTGGTTCTCCACACCATTTTCAACGATTACCGCTTCTTTATGAATGGTAAACGTTTTTAATGTAGCTTCCTCGCCCTCTTCATAACCAGTAAGGATAAGTTTATGATCAAGGTCGATCACTTCAACTTCCACAATACGAATATCAGGATATTTATCTTTGTTGTTCAAAATGATTTTTGTAACATTCTCTTCATTATCAAACATTAATCCTACTCGATAGCCGGGCTTCAATTCGATATTTTCTGCGTCTTCACCAGCCATACGCACATATCCGCCCAATGGAAGCAATCGAATGGTATAAACGGTTTCCTTCTTTTTATATGTGAATACTTTTGGCCCGAAACCTATTGCGAACTCACGGCATAAAATTCCGGCACGCTTTGCGAATACTAAGTGTCCAAGCTCATGGAAAAATACAAGAGCGCCAAAAATGATGATGAACGCTATAATCGTTTCTAAAGTCTGCATGTTCCGGTCACCTATCTTTCACTAAAGATTCTATATACTGCCTAGTCATATTATCCACTTCCTGAATCGTTTCTAAATCAGGAAGGGCTATGACAGAATGCTGATTCAGCGCTTTTTCAATTAACGTTTCAATTTCAAGGAAGGATACCTTTCCAGATAAGAACGCAGAAACTGCCGCTTCATTGGCGGCATTCAAAACGGTAGTCATCGTTCCGCCCATTTTACCCGCTTTATAGGCGAATTGCAAACAAGGATATCTGCTGAAATCCATATCGCTAAAATGCAGTTTGCCCGCTTCAGCAAGGTTCAGGCGTTTACGCCCTTCTAGCGGCATACGGTCTGGATAAGTAAGTGCATATTGTATCGGCACTCGCATATCCGGTGAACCCAGTTGCGCTATCACGCTGGAGTCATGAAACTCAACCATGGAATGGATGACGCTCTCCTTATGTAGCAATACATCAATTTTATCGTATGGAAGATCGAATAGCCAGTGGGCCTCAATCACTTCCAAACCCTTATTCATCATTGAAGCTGAATCGATCGTGATTTTCGCTCCCATTGACCAGTTCGGATGGTTCAGCGCCTCTTCCACCGTTACACCCTTCAATTCTTCCCTGGTCCGATCGCGAAAACTGCCTCCTGAAGCAGTGATGACAAGACGTTCTATATTTTTTTCCCTTTCACCCTGCAATGCCTGAAAAATAGCGGAATGCTCACTATCAACCGGCAGCAATCTAACCCCCGCCTTTTTAGCTTCACTTATAACCAAATGACCTGCCGTTACCAAAGTTTCCTTGTTGGCGATAGCAATATCCTTTTTAGCCTTTATTGCTTGAAGTGTCGGATAAAGGCCCACGCTTCCGATGACGGCATTGACCAATATCGTCGCTTGATCAAACACAGCAACAGCAGTCATTCCCTCATCGCCATACATGAACTCGATATCCTTGCGGCTGAAGAATTCACTTTTCAAAACATGATAATCTTCTTCCGTCTGGACTGAAACTAGTTTCGGTTCAAACTCTTGTATATAGGCCCTTACCAATTCTATATTCTTTCCAGCAGAAAGCGCCACTATCTTGAATTGATCGGGATGGGACCTTACCACATCCGCTGTTTGTTGACCAATCGAACCTGTCGCGCCCAAAAGGCTGATATTTTTCAAATTGCTCATCTCCTAATTCATTAAACACTTGCCTATATTTATATTATAAAACATGCAATAAATGCAAAATCGGTAAAATGAATATCACGCTATCAAGCCTGTCCAAAATTCCACCGTGTCCCGGGAGAAGCTTCCCGGAATCCTTAACCCCATAATGACGTTTATACGCCGATTGGACGAGATCGCCCAATTGGCCGAATACCCCAATGATCAATGAAATCAATAATAATTGTAATAATGTGTAGTCAAGACTGGAGAAGGCGTAAAATAGCACACCCACTACCATCGCGGAACATAACCCGCCGATAAATCCTTCAACCGTCTTGTTTGGACTTATTTCTGGCCATAGCTTTCTTTTACCAAGTGATTTACCTATGAAGTATGCTCCGGAATCGGTTGCCCAGATCGTAAATAATGTAAGCAAGATATAGATAAGACCCAACCCTAAAGAGTCACGTGTTTCGAATAGGTAGTAGAAACCCATTCCCAGGTATAGGACCGAAATCACTAAAAATCCTGCATCATCAAAAGTAAAACGGTTTTTTGAAACGACTGTATAAAGTAATAGCAGCAATACCCCGATTAAGAAGACTTGCACTTTATCGTAATTTATTTCCGCTAAAAAAGCGGTATGTTCATTAGGCAATAAAAGTACCCACAATAATATGTGAGAAAGAAATGCTTCAAAAGATAGTACACGTAAATTTTTCATTTTCATCAGTTCATACAAACCAATGGACCCCAACAGATAAACCGTCAGTAAAAAGGGAATGCCCCCTAAAATGACTAGTGGAATGAAGATAGCGGCAACTACGACCGCCGTAATAATTCGTTGTTTCATTATTCCATTTTCCTCGCCTTCTACATTAAACGCCACCGAATCTTCGTGAACGTTTTTGATACTCCTCAACTGCCTGCAATAAATGCTCTTCACTAAAATCCGGCCATAGCACCTCTGTAAACCAAAGCTCAGTATAAGCCGCCTGCCAAAGCATGAAATTACTCAAACGGATTTCACCGCTTGTACGGATCAGTAAATCCGGATCCGACAAATGTTTGGTCATCAGATAACTGGATAGCATTTCCTCAGTTACATTTTCCTTTACTATACCATTCTTAGCATCTTGAATGATGCTATTCACTGCAGATACAATCTCCCCACGGCTTCCATAGTTAAGGGCAAAATTCAGAATCATCCCATCATTATCCTTCGTATCTTCCATTGCCCGTTTAACGGCATTTTGAGTATGTGCAGGAATGAGTGATATGTCCCCGATCGTTTCAACTCTTACATTTTCGGAAATGAGCTCAGGTAAAAATGTCCCAAGAAATTCCTGGGGAAGCTTCATCAAAAAGTCGACTTCACTTTTCGGACGTTTCCAGTTTTCAGTGGAAAACGCATAGACTGTCAAAGTTTTGACCCCTAATTTATTGGCAACTTTCGTAATTTTACGAACGGTTTTCATTCCTTCATGATGACCCGCCACACGTGGCAATGCACGCTTTTTGGCCCAACGGCCGTTTCCATCCATTATGATGGCGATATGCTGAGGAACATCAAACTGTTTAATATGCTGAATCCTATTTGTTACATCGGAAGAAGCATCTTTATTAACGAAACGCTTCCAAAGTGAATACATATGTTAGTCCCCCATCAGGTTGTACTTATCTCTCTACAAAGGCAAAGTTTTCGTGCACTATGTATATCAAGCTTTCTGCCGCTTAAAAAGAATCTATATTATAATATCAAAAAAAAACTCGTTCTCATATTATTATTATGAAAATTATTTCTTCATTAGAAGCTAGAAAGGGAGAAATCATTACTTCTTTTATTCTAAAACCGGTTATGATTACAATGAAAAATGCAAAAAAAGGACCACCTCCAACGTTTGCATGCAACATACTAACTCAAGGAGTAATCATTATCGGAGAAACCTTATTATAACAGTTTTCTCTTTTAAGCACACCTATATGTTAGAACCAAGACATGACCCTGTATGGATTCGGCCCTCTTTATTTAAAAAATTCTTAAATGGAAATTATACTTCCAAAATTTCTTTTTCTTTATCTTTTGTAATCTCATCGATTTTCGTGATATTGCCATCTGTCATCTTTTGGATGTCATCAGCATAGCCACGTAAATCATCTTCAGTGATTTCACCATTTTTTTCAAGCTTTTTCAAATCATCATTAGCATCGCGACGCACATTACGGACAGCTATTTTTGCTTCTTCCGCTTCTTTTTTGACAACTTTCACAAGCTCTTTTCTGCGTTCTTCAGTTAAAGCCGGGATGGCTATCCTGATGATCGATCCATCATTAGAAGGATTTAAGCCTAAATCCGATTTCAAAATCGCCTTTTCAATTTCACCTAATACTGTCTTATCATATGGTTGAATGACCAAAAGTCTTGCTTCCGGGACAGAAATACCAGCCACCTGATTAACTGGTGTCGGCGAACCATAATAATCAATCGAGATTCTATCAAGCAATGAGGCATTTGCCCTTCCGGCACGGATGCTGGCTAATTCACGTGTGTACGCTCCAATGGCTTTTTCCATTTTCGTTTTCGCATTCGAAATAACTTGTTTCGGCATCTTTTATTTCCCCCTTACAATAGTTCCAAGCGTTTCGCCTAGAACGGCTCGTTTAATATTACCTTTTTCCATAATCGAGAAGACAATCAATGGTATATCATTGTCCATGCATAATGAGGACGCAGTCGAATCCATTACTTCCAATCCTTCTTTAATCACATCAAGATAGGAAAGTTCATCATACTTCACTGCATTTTTGTCCTTAACCGGATCTGCATTGTAAACGCCATCCACATTATTCTTCGCCATCAAGATGACATCAGCTTCAATTTCAGCAGCGCGCAGGGCGGCAGTGGTATCCGTCGAAAAGTATGGATTACCTGTACCAGCTGCAAAAATCACCACTCTTTTTTTCTCTAGATGCCTGATTGCACGGCGTCTGATATATGGTTCTGCAACTTGTCTCATCTCAATGGAAGTTTGAACGCGCGTTTCAATTCCAAGCTGATCAAGGCTGTCTTGTAATGCCAATGAGTTCATGACTGTAGCAAGCATACCCATATAATCGGCATTAGCACGATCCATACCCATTTCACTGCCTATTTTCCCGCGCCAAATGTTTCCGCCGCCGACAACGACAGCCACTTCCACATCAAGCTCAGCCACTTCCTTGACTTGTTCAGCAATAGATTTAATTACTGCAGGGTTAATTCCAAATCCTTCTTCACCGGCTAATGCTTCGCCACTTAGTTTTAGAACGACACGTTTATATTTAGCGTTACTCATGAGAACCTCCAACTATGTAATCTTTTCGTTCGTTCATCATGCTTTCTTGCAATACTACCAAAAATTCATGACATTTCAAAAAATAGGGAACACCAGAGTGTTCCCTATTATTAATTATCTGACAATTAGTCTTTTTTAACTTGGTTCATTACTTCTTCAGCAAAGTTTTCTTGACGTTTTTCAAGACCTTCCCCTACTTCATAACGAACGAATGATTGGATTTTTCCGCCTTTTGATTCTACGAATTGTCCCACTTTTTGATCTGGGTTTTTAACGAAAGCTTGTTCGTTTACACAGATTTCTTCGTAGAATTTATTGATACGGCCTTCAACCATTTTTGCAACGATTTTTTCCGGCTTGCCTTCGTTAAGCGCTTGTTGAGTAAGAACTTCGCGTTCGCGATCTAATTCGCTAGCATCGACTTGGTCGCGAGAGATATATTTTGGGTTAATTGCAGCGATATGCATTGAAACGCCTTTAGCTGCATCTTCGTCAGTTGTACCTTCAAGAACTGATAGTACGCTGATACGTCCACCCATGTGAAGGTATGCACCAAATGCGTCGTTATCTGTTTTAGTAACGACTTGGAAGCGGCGAAGAGTTAATTTTTCCCCGATTTTAGCAACTGCAGCATTAATATGATCTGCAACTTTTGCACCATTTTCCATTGTTTGCTCAAGAGCAACTTCAACGCTTTCAGGTTTGTTAGCAAGAAGGAATGCAGCCAATTCTTTAACAAGTGCTTGGAAGCCTTCGTTTTTAGCAACGAAATCAGTTTCTGAGTTCACTTCAAGAATAACCGCTTGGTTTCCTTCTACAACGATAGAAGTTAAACCTTCAGCAGCAATACGGTCGCCTTTATTAGCAGCTTTTGCAATTCCTTTTTCACGTAGGAAATCGATTGCTTTTTCCATATCGCCTTCTGTTTGTACAAGTGCCTTTTTACAGTCCATCATACCAGCACCAGTTTTTTCACGCAATTCTTTAACTAATTGTGCAGTGATTGCCATAATATATATCCTCCTCAAATTAAATGCAGTTTATTCAATCTTTACCCATTATTGCCAAAAAATACTTGTTATCATCAAAGAATAATTACGAGCCTTGGCAATATTCCAGAAAAACCATCCACTTATTCAGTCAATTTGACTGAACTCAATACCTGATGACTTTCTAACCTCGAAAATCGACCATACCTTTTTAAAAAAACATTCCGTACAGTGATTTATGTATGCTTATTTAGTGCAAAAAAAAGGGATAAAAGGCATTATCCTCTTATCACCTTTTTTTCTTACTGAATAAGCAACCTTTTTTACTTATTAAGCAGTAGTTGTTTCAGTTGCTGTTTCTTCGCCTTGTTTAGCTTCTAAGATAGCATCTGCCATTTTACCTGTTAATAATTTAACAGCACGGATTGCATCGTCATTCGCAGGAATGACTACATCGATTTCATCCGGATCACAGTTTGTATCAACGATACCAACAAGTGGAATGTGTAATTTGTGTGCTTCCGCAACAGCAATACGCTCTTTGCGAGGGTCGATAACGAAGATCGCATCTGGAAGAGTCTTCATATCTTTAATTCCGCCTAAGAATTTCTCTAAGCGATCCCATTCTTTTTTAAGTTGGATAACTTCTTTTTTAGGAAGGACTTCGAAAGTTCCGTTTGCTTCCATTTTTTCGATATCTTTAAGACGAGTAATACGTTTTTGGATTGTTTCAAAGTTTGTTAAAGTTCCACCTAACCAGCGTTGGTTTACATAGTACATACCAGAACGGATAGCTTCTTCTTTAACAGATTCTTGAGCTTGTTTTTTAGTACCAACGAAAAGAACAGTTCCACCGTTAGCAGCTAGTTCTTTCACGAAGTTATAAGCTTCTTCAACCTTTTTAACTGTTTTTTGAAGGTCGATGATGTAGATGCCGTTACGCTCAGTGAAGATATATTTCTTCATTTTCGGGTTCCAGCGACGTGTTTGGTGTCCGAAATGCACACCAGCTTCAAGCAATTGTTTCATAGAAATGACTGACATTTTATTTCCTCCTAAATGGTTTTGTTTTTCCTCCGCACCGATCATTTTCATACAGAAACTGTCGAAACAGCACCATCTGCAAGAATCACGGGGCGTGTGTATTAACACCATTTCATAATATACCATAATGATTCTGCTCAATCAAGAAATATTTATCTATTCATGCGAAACTTTAGTAATAGCTCTATTTCCGTTTGACCGCGACCTAACTTTTTGGCGATTTCTTCAATTGAATGACCTTGATCCGCTAACATATCCACTTGTTCATTTAATGTTCGCGCATTTACCGAGGCCTGTAATATGTCCGAAAATTCTTTACCAGTCCGTTTCCCTTCGTTTGGAAGGGAAGTGGCTGCTGATGAAAGCTCTAATTTGTCTTCAACTTTTACGGGTAAAGAATTGTCATCTTGTTCTTCAGGCATTATTTTGTAGGCGGTGATCGCCTGCTTTTTAGAGGCAGTACGACTTCCCTCTTTAAATGCTTGCAGCATGTTTTGCTCTTGTTTTACTTCTTTATCTTCCATGGTTTCTTTTATTGACCCATGTTCTTGACTTTTTTGTCCATACTCGGGATTCATTGCAACCGAATTGGTGAATGCCTTTACCATTGTCTCGTTGTCCTCTTTCATTTCCATCAAATAACCAGACATAAGTTGTTCCATTTCACCAATGATTGCCTTTTGATCTTTTTCCAGCTGACTTAAACGATTTTGTCGAAGATATAAAACGATGATGGCAAAAATGGTGAATATATTTAATACAAACAACAGAAACATAAAAAATACTAACATGTTGCCTCCTAATTAACCGGAATATTCAACCCTCGGTTGGGGATCTTTTTTCACTGTTGTTTTTTTCTTGATTACTTTTTGTTTATATTTTTTTGGAGACTGGCGCCTGTTTGCATTTCCTTCTTTTTCATGAAAATGGGCGTGGATGCTTTTGCACCCTGGATTCGGGGAAATACATCTCAATCGGTTTTAAGCTCATAGGCTACCCAACTTCCTTTGAAAACCCTTTTTCATTTCCAATCATCGAACAAAACCGAGCGAAAGTGTGTTTTCATTGGATTTCCATATGAGGATGAATTTGAACTGTACTTCTAGTTCAACTTTTGATCATTCATCGCGTTTCTTAATTTATATATCGCTTTCGAGTGAATCTGGGAAATCCGGGACGTAGATAGACTCATCACTTGTCCAATTTCGGTCAATGTTAGTTCCTCTTTATAAAAAAGCTGTAAAACCAACTGTTCCTTTTCATTAAGGGTTTCTATGACTTGGGCTAATTCCACATACAGTTCTTCCCTTAACACATGTTCCTCAGGTAAATCCGCTTTTTCATCTTTAATATGAAAATTCGTGCTTTCTTTATCGTCTTGTTCTTGGGGATTTTCATCCATTGATAGTACATTGGCAAAGAAATTCTCATTTAATGCAGCATATACTTCCTCTTCCGGGATATTCAATTCAGCTGCAATCTCGTTTGGAGAAAGGTTCCTCATGTATTGCTGCTCTAGCTTTTCTATTGCAGATTCAATTTTCTTGGCTTTATCTCTTGCACTCCGTGGAAGCCAATCCTCTTTTCTTAATCCATCTAAAATAGCACCACGAATTCTAAATGAGGCATATGTATCAAACTTCAGGTCACGCTTCGTATCAAAACGTTCCAGGGCATCGAATAACCCCATCATCCCTAAACTCCTTATATCATCTCGACTCACATTTTTAGGAAGACTCACTGAAATGCGTTGAACATGATACGATACGAGTGGGATGTATTTCTTAACCAAAATGTCCCCGGCCAGCGGATCTTTGCAACCAACCCAATTTTTCCAACATAACTGCTCTTCTTCGGTGGTAAGATGAGACATTGGACATCCTCCTAACATTGTATATGTTTTGTAATCAAAACGGCCCTTAAAGGCCATAAAAGAAACAATAATTCGATTGCAGTGTAACTTTCAGAGTTTTGGCTGTTCTTTTTTTAAGAAAAGCCTGATACGTTCCTATATGTTTTTTGTCCCTTTAGTAACGGTCCGTATATTTAGCAAACAATCTTTCAAATTGAATTCGATCGTTCTCCCGAAATTCCCGCCTACATCTTCGGCAACGACTCGAATGTGCAAGTCAGATAACTCTTTCCGGACCGCTTCAACATTCCGGGGTCCTATTCTCAATAAATCCCCTCCGGAGGCAAATTGAAACATTTGCGCACCTCCAGCCAACTTCGCTTTTAGGAATCGCATTCTCGCGCCTTCTTGTACTAAGAGCTGCACTAATTCCTTTATCGCCGTATCTGCAAATTTGGCAACGTTTATCTGTCCCGATTTAGCAAGTGAAGAGTCAGGCAGCATGATGTGGGCCAAACCTGCAATTTCTTTTTTTTCATCATAAATCACAACACCAACACACGACCCCAACCCAGAAGTACGAATCGAATAGGGAGTTTTTATAATATTCATATCCGCTATTCCAACCTTAATAACCTTGACCTTTAACAGTTCAGTCATTAGGTGACATTCCTAAAGCGGAAAAAATGATATCAAAAAAATCGGGATCGGGTAAGAGAAAGAAATGACCATTAATGGATTCAGCAAATAGCTGGTCTTTTTCAAGTACAGTATCAATGACAATGGCTGTGTCACTTACTTGAGATAATCCCAATAATCCATAACTGATCGATGCCCCGACCATATCGATACTCAATGACGGAACGGATGGATAGATATTCAATCGGGTGAAATCAGAGAGTGATGAGAGATAGGATCCCGATAAAATATTCCCTAATTCCTCAAGGCAGGAGAGTGCCAATTCATTATAAGGTGTGGAATCTATCAAAAAGGTTTCAACACCAGTCAGCTGACGAATCAAGTATTCAGCTACTGGAAGCGATAGGACAAAAAACATACTCCCGGAAGCATCCCCTTCTATTCTAAGGAAAACACTGGCAACGACGTGATCGGCCCCGCCGGCCATTACCATCATTTCATCAAAGGAAACGATTTGGACATTAGGAACATTCATATCAATTTTCCTATTTAGGATGGCAGAAAGCGCCGTTGCTGCGTTCCCTGCACCTATATTGCCAATTTCCTTCAAAATATCGAGTTGAAGAGGATTGATTTTCTCAATGAACGACATATGATTATCCTTCTCTTAATATATTTTCAGTCATTTCTAGACTCAAAGCCTTTTTCAAATTAATTAGGACGAGCAGACGCTTTTCAATTTTAGCCACCCCGCTAATGTATTCTGAAGCCACATGTCCCACAACTTCTGGCTGCGGCTCGATACTATCCACTGGAATATCCAAAACATCATTGGCAGAGTCCACTATTAATCCCACTTCCATATCATCCAGAATGACAATGATGATCCGTGTTGAACCATCGTATTCCACCTCTTCGAAACCAAAACGGACCCGTAAATCAATAATTGGAGTGATTACACCCCTTAAATTTATGACTCCCTTAACAAACAGTGCAGCCTTTGGAACTCTGGTAATATGAAGAAGCTTTTCGATACCGCTTACCTTATCCACTGGAATGGCATATTCTTTATCCTTAATTTGAAATACGATTACTTTCATATCCTGCGACATCTCATTCCCCTCCTCTAAAAAAACTCATGATGACAGGTTACTCTTAAAGCAAAACTATATACGAAATTATGAACCAACTTCCCATCACCCTGCCCTAGTTATCTATTATTCAATGAATCAATGTGTTGCAATCTATGATTAAGGCAACTTGGCCATCACCAAGAATCGTTGCCCCCGATATTGCAAATGCAGTTGTTAAATAATTACCTAGTGATTTCAATACGATTTCCAGCTGCCCGATAAATGAATCAACGACCAATCCCGCTAATTTATCGCCTTTTCTTACAATGACCACGGAGAGGAACTCTTCATCTTCCTGGCTGAAAGGCACTTCAAATATATCTTTCAGGAACAGCAGTGGTAGAACTTTCCCCCTGAAGTCAATAACTTGTTGATTATGGGCATTCATGATATCTTCTTTTTTTATGATTGCCGTTTCTATAATAGAAGAAAGCGGTATCGCATATTTTTCATTTTGGATTGCAACCAGCATGACAGAAATAATGGACAATGTAAGCGGAAGCTGAATAAGGAAGATGGAACCTTCATTCTCCTTGGAATCGATCGTGACAGTTCCACCGAGAGACTCAATAGTATTTTTAACTACATCCAGCCCTACACCGCGCCCTGAAACATCCGATATGGTTTCCGCTGTTGAGAAACCTGAAGCGAATATCAATTCATAGATTTGCTTATCCGAGAGGGTGGCGGCAGTTTCCTTAGTTAATATCCCATTGGATAGCGCCTTGTTCAAGACCCGCTCTTTATTGATGCCTGCACCGTCATCATCGATTTCAATGAAAACATGATTGCCGCTGTGATATGCTTTTAAAAGGATTTTACCTTCTTCAACCTTTCCTTTTGCCAGACGTTCTTCAGGTGTTTCAATCCCATGATCCATGGCGTTCCTTAATAAATGGACGAGAGGATCACCGATTTCATCAATGACTGTACGATCAAGTTCCGTTTCAGCTCCGATGATTTCCAAATCGACTTTCTTGTTTAAATCCCTTGCTAATTGACGAACCATTTTAGGAAAACGATTGAATACCGTTTCCACTGGCACCATCCGCATATTCAATACGATTGTTTGTAAATCACTTGTTATACGGGACATTCTTTCGACTGTTTCATGCAATTCCTGATTATCCAAATCACTTGAAATTTGATCAAGTCTGCCTCTATCGATTACAAGTTCCTCGAATAAGTTCATTAGTATATCAAGCCGCTCAATGTTCACCCGAATGGTCTTGCTTGATGCCGGCTTAGCGGGTGACTGTTTTTTCTTCTCATTAATATCAGTTGGAAGCACTGCATGATTAGTCTCTTGTTCCTGAACTTCAGCAACTTTATCCACTTTAACATTGGCAGCATGTCGCAAGCCTTCAAGGTCAAGGGTATTTATAACAACGTGATCCACTTCAGAAACCTTCATGATTTTTTTCTTTATCACTTCACTCGACTCTGTTGTTACCATGGTGACAGTAAATTGCTGATCGAACTGTTCTTCTTCCAAAAGCTCTACGGGTGGGTGTGACTTGATTACTTCACCTGATTTTTCAAGCACCTCGAATACCATAAAAACCCGGGCAGCTTTTAAAAGACAGTCCTCACGCAAACCTATCGAAATTTCAAAGCTGTTGAAGCCTTGATCATTGGACTGCTGAAGTACTGTCCATTCAAATTCATCGTACTCTCCCGCAATCATTTCCTCCTTTTCAAGAGCGACAGAAGCTGCAACTTCTGCAATGGAGGTAGACACGGGTGACTCCCCATTTTCAATCAATTCCAGCTGGCGGACAACACTCTTCACATTTCTTTTTCCATCTCCACCTTCAGCAATGGACATGACCATCGCCTCTAAATCATCAACAGCTAAAAATAACACATCGAACAATTCAGGCGTAAGAATGATTTGACTGTTTCGGATCGCATCCAAAACATTCTCCATCTTATGGGTTAAATTGGCTAAGTCCTCATACCCCATTGTTGCCGACATCCCTTTTAGGGTATGGGCGGAACGAAAGATTTCGTTGACAATCGAGAGGTCTTCCGGGTTCTTTTCGAGTACCAGCATCTGTTCGCTGCACATTTGTAAATGTTCTTTACTTTCTTCTATAAATACCTCTAAATACTGGTTCATATCCATACAATCCCACCTCCATGTGTTAAAAATAGCTTATTATCGCTTTAGCTATTTTTTCTACATCCTCTATGCTATCTATTAAATTGGTATTGATTGCGGCTTTCGGCATACCAAAAACGATTGATGTCTCCTGAGATTCGGCTATCGCTTTTAAAGGACCCTCTTGTTTCAGCTTAGTAAGCCCCAGCGACCCATCCATTCCCATTCCGGTCATGATAACGGCTATTTTCGCAAGATCATTCATTTCACTTACCGACTCAAATAGCACATCAACTGACGGGCGATGTCCATTACGCAATTCGGATTGATCCAAAAGGACTGCCCAGCTCATTCCGACTTTCCTCACTTTCAAGTGAAAACCTCCAGGTGCGATGTAGGCGACACCTTTTTGGATCAGTTCACCCTCTTCAGCTTCCTTCACTTTAATCTTGCATAATGAATTCAGGCGTGTTGCCAAGGTTTTTGTAAAACCGGGGGGCATATGCTGAACAATGAGTATGGGCGCATCAATTTCTTCTGGAAGTTCCGTCAAGACGGTCTGCAGAGCTCTTGGACCTCCTGTAGATGTACCAATGACTATTACCTTCCTGTTTCCATAGGACCATGTTTTTTCATTTTTTTCAATTTTAATCAATTCTTTTGAATCTATTTTACTATATTTTCCCCAGACTAATGGACTTATTTCCATATTTATTGCATTTTTTTGTAGTTTGTGAACATTTGCCCTGCTGGCTGCCATAACTTTTTCATGGAGTTCTTTCTTGATCTTATGTAAATCCAATGAAATGGCACCTGAGGGTTTAGCCACAAAGTCAAAGGCCCCATTGTTCATGGCAGCAAATGTATTTTCCGTTCCTTCTTTCGTTGTGCTTGACAACATGACTACAGCTGTTGGACATTCATTCATGATCCGGTTTAATGCTTCCAATCCGTCCATAACCGGCATTTCCACATCCAAAGTCACGACATCGGGTTTTAAAGACTTTATTTTATCTAAGGCATCTCTCCCATTCCTGGCAGTCCCGATGACCTCAACCCTGCTATCTTCTGCTAAAAACTCTGAAATTAACTTTCTCATAAACGCAGAATCATCCACTATCAGCACTTTTACTTTACCCATGTAAGGAGACCTACTTTCCTAGAAAATATCTCTTCATATTTCGGAGAAAACCGCTTTTTTGTAAAGTCAATTCTTCCCCAAATGAATGATTCGCATATCTCGATGCAATGTCCAAAATAGCTTTGGATACATCGGCTTCAGAATCGAAAAGGATAAAGGGCATTTGTTTGGAAACAGATTTTGATACTGTTCTATCGTCTGGTAAGAACCCTAGAGCAACCGTTTCCAGACCCAAAAATTTCATCAGTGCATTTTGGAGACGATTAATCGTTTTTTTGCCATCCTTGCTAGTGAAAACCCTATTGCAAACAAGGAACAGTGGAATCTCTTTATTTACGGAATGAATATATTTAATCGTGGAGTATGCATCCATGATAGAAGTAGGTTCAGGCGTCGTGATAACGACCCATTCATCCACACATAAAAGGAATTTCATAGAATCCTGTGTGATACCTGCACCCATATCAAATAAAATATAATCGTAGTTTGCCAACAACAAACTGAATTCTTCATTAAAACGGGTATACGAATCTTCATTAAACGCAAAGAGATTCTTCAATCCTGTTCCACCTGTAATGATTGAAATATTCCCCGGTCCGGTCGTAATGATATCATTCAAACTATAATCATTTTCAAAGAAATCAATAATACTGCAAGGAGATTGTCCCCCAATCAAAATATCAATATTCCCCATACCGATATCCATGTCGAACAACAGGACCCTTTTCCCCCTTTGGGATAAAGCAATGGAAAAGTTCAAAGAAAAGTTTGATTTTCCCACCCCACCTTTACCGCTTAAAACGGAAATCGTCCTGGCCATTGATTGATTTTGGCGGGCTTCCAATCGTCTTCGTAAGTTCTCAGCTTGATCTTTCATATTTTTTAGCCCCAAAAATCATTTTCAATAACTGTGATGATGTAGCTATTTCAATATCGTCTGGCACATTCTGTCCATCTGTTATAAAAGCGGCTCCTACTTCATGAGTGTGTATAAAATTGAATATAGCCCCGAAAGTGGAAGTTTCGTCCGCTTTTGTAAAAATGACCTGTTTAATCGGTATCGTAGCAAACTGTCGATAAATATCTTCCATATCCTTTTGTTTAGAGGTTAATGACAAAACTAAATAGGTTTCCATCTCAGCTGTAAAATGGATGATTTCATTAAGATCCTTAACGTATTGAGGGTTACGGAAATTTCTCCCGGCCGTATCAATAAAAACATAATCATAATGGGAGAAACGTTCAGTTGCCCTTTTGAAATCTTCCAAATTATAAGCGACTTCAATTGGAACGTTTAAAATCTTTGCATATGTCTTAAGCTGATCTATTGCAGCAATCCTGTACGTATCCGTCGTAATGAAAGCCACCTTTTTATCATGCTTCAACATGGTTTCCGCAGCTACTTTTGCAAGGGTTGTCGTCTTTCCCACACCTGTTGGACCAACAATATTAATATACTTTTTTTGCAGCCCAGGTTTTCCGTTTTCAACCTTTTCCAAAATCCCGAACATGGCTTCTTCCAACCAAACTTGAACCTCTTCATCTGTAGATTGTTGTTTGAAAACGAACCATTTCTCAAATAGTTCATCCATGATTTGAGACCGAAGTGATATATCCACTTCCTGCTCTGTTAGGTAATCGTGGATTTTTTGCAGTTTCCCTGGATATTTTCTATCAGGTGAATAGATTTGTAAACTCTTGATCATATCTTTCAAACCTTCGATTTCTGTTAATAAATCAGCACTTTCCCTATTACCTTCATTCGTATCAGTGGCATGACTTGCCACTTCCGGTTTCGCTGGCAACTTTTTCGATTTCTGTTTGATTTTCATTTGGATAGGCTGGGAAACCGGGTCTATGGCTGCAATCACTTCAATATTCCTCTTTTTGAATAAACCTAGGAAACCACCATTATATACAGCCTTTGCACTTAAGATGACCGCATCACTGCCTAGTTCACCCCTTATTCGCTTCATCGCCTCGTTCATAGATGGTGCCAAATATTTCTTTACCTTCAATCGACATTCACCACCCCTACACTTTGTACTTCTACATTCGATTCGTGTTCATTGTATGAAAGAATCGGTACATTGGGAAAATAACGTTCAGTTAATTGCCGTACATACATCCTTACTGCTGGAGAGCAGAGTAAGATCGGTTGGTGATCCATTAACGTCAACTCTTCCAATTTGGCTGCAATTGCCTCCAATATGGATTGCGATATAGTTGGATCCAATGATAAAAAGTTACCATGTTCGGTTTGCTGTACACCATCCGCGATGGTCTTTTCCACTTTGCCCGATAATGTTATGACTTTAATTCTATTTTCATCCGTAATAAAAGAATTCGTAATCTGTCTAGCTAAATTCTGTCTTACATACTCAGTAAGCAAGTCTGTGTCAGTCGATAACTTGCCATAATCAGCAAGTGTTTCGAAAATGATCGGTAAGTTCCTTATAGAAACTTTTTCCTTCAATAATTTTGCCAATACCTTTTGTACATCTCCTATAGACAACGGATTCGGAGTGACTTCCTCTACTAGGATAGGTGAGGATTCATGGAGATGATCGATTAATTGTTTCGTTTCCTGCCTGCCCAGTAGTTCCTGTGCATTGGCCTTTATGACTTCCGTCAAGTGTGTGGATACTACACTTGGCGGGTCTACAACTGTATATCCCATCATCTCGGCATGTTCTTTCATATCATCCGTGATCCATTTGGCGGGTAAACCGAAGGACGGCTCTATCGTATCGATTCCTTCTATTGAATCATCCTCAATCCCTGGACTCATGGCCAAGAAATGATTAAGGAGCAATTCCCCCTTTGCCATGACACTTCCCTTAATTTTCAGCCGATACTCATTAGGATTCAACTGAATGTTATCACGTATTCTGACGACAGGAATCACGAGCCCCAATTCAATTGCAAGCTGCCTGCGAATCATGACGACTCGGTCCAGTAGGTCTCCACCTTGATTGGCATCCGCAAGCGGAATCAATCCATATCCAAACTCAAATTCGATCGGGTCGACATTTAAAAGGTTAACGACGCTTTCTGGACTTTTCATTTCATCGGTTTCCAGCACTTCTTCCATTTCTAGTATTTCCCTTTCATCCTGCTGCGGTATCCTTGAAATCGAATACCCGCCAACGACTAATAAAGCAGCAATCGGTAAGGTGAATAAGTCGGAAATGGGCGTGAATAACCCTAAAAGGAAAATGGTCGCTGCTGTCAGGTAAAGCATTTTAGGAAATTGAAATAACTGTTCAACAATATCCGCACCGAGGTTTCCATTCGAGGCTGCCCGGGTTACGACTATTCCCGTAGCTGTGGAAATCAATAAGGCAGGTACCTGACTCACGATTCCGTCACCAACCGATAACATGGAAAAATGTACGGCGGACTCTCCAAAACTCATGTCCAATTGCATGACGCCAATGATCATACCGAAAATCAAGTTAATGATGACTATGATGATGCCCGCTATGGCATCCCCTTTAACAAACTTACTCGCTCCATCCATGGATCCATAAAAGTCTGCTTCGTTACTAATTTTTTCCCTTCTGGCACGTGCTTCGTTTTCGGAGATCATCCCAGCATTTAAATCTGCATCAATGGCCATCTGTTTCCCTGGCATCGCATCCAGTGTAAACCTTGCCGCTACCTCCGAGACCCGTTCGGATCCTTTCGTGATGACGATGAAATTGATGATGACCAAAATGATGAATACAACTAATCCCACAAGCACGTTACCTCCGACTACAAACGATCCAAAGGTTTCTACAACTCCTCCAGCATCACCATAGGTCAAAATGGCACGAGTCGTCGAAACATTCAACCCCAGCCTGAACAATGTCAGTAAAAGGAGCAAGGAAGGAAAGATTGAAAATTCGAGAGGTTCTTTCATATTCATCGTAGTCAATAGAACCAGCAGCGCAAGAGAGATATTTAAAAGGAGTAAAATACTTAACAACCATGTTGGCAATGGAATGACCAACATGGCAACGATCATGATGACGCTCGATATAACAACCAAATCTCTTGCTCGCATGTTTTTTCTCTCCTAACTAACGGGTTACCCTAATACTTCTTTACAGTTTACCTTTGGTTTTATATACAAAGGCCAGTATTTCAGCGACCGCCTTAAAGAACTCCTCAGGTATTGCCTGGCCTAATTCAGCTTGATCATATAAAGACCTGGCCAAAGGCCGATTTTCCACCATGATCACATCGTTTTCTTTAGCAATGAATTTAATTTTCTGAGCAACAAAATCAACGCCTTTTGCCACTACGTACGGAGCCTCTGCCTTATCTTCATCGTATTTTAAAGCAATTGCAAAATGCGTCGGGTTAGTGATTACGACATCCGCATTGGGAATTTCCTGCATCATTCTTTGAGCGGCAATCTGCCTTTGCTTTTGCCTAATCTTGGATTTGATAAGAGGGTCCCCTTCGGAATTTTTATACTCATCCTTAATATCCTGTTTGGACATCCGGATGTTTTTTTCAAAGTCATATTTTTGATACAAATAGTCCAAAAGAGCAATGAACAATAAAGCCACGGCAGCATAAAATCCTACTTTAATCGTAATATCCGCCAATGTTGCCATCGCTGCTTCCACAGAAATCTGTGATAAAATCATAATTTCGTCCATGCGCTGCCAAAGTACATTAAAGGCAACAAAACCAACAAATGATATTTTAAGAATGGATTTCAAAAATTCAACAATGGCCCTCATTGAAAAAATTCGTTTGAACCCTTTAATGGGATCCAATTTTTCAAGTTTGAACTGAATGGATTCAGTCGAAAACAAAAAACCGATTTGCATGACATTAGCCAATACTCCAGCCACTATCGCTGCCGTAAAAACCGGTCCAAGAATAAGACCCATCTCCTTTAAAACATCAATCATGATAATTTGTATATTCTCCTCGCTGAATCCAGTCAAGGTAAAATGCTGCAGATATTCTTTCATGAGACCAAGCAGGTGATTATACATGTAAGGTCCCATAAGCAGTAGCACTGAAAGCACGGCAATTAAATTAACAGAGGTATTTACATCCTGACTCTTTGCCACCTGACCTTTTTTCTTCGAATCCTGACGTTTTTTTGGAGTCGCCTTTTCGGTCTTCTCACCAGCGAAAAACTGTAAATCCAGCTGGAACCTCTCCATATTAAACGCCTCCGATCAACTGCATTAGTTGACGCATAGTCAAAAGCAAGAAATTGAAGAGTTGGGTGACAACCGTCATCATCATCCCCATCACCAGTACGATAACCGCTAAGCCGGCTATGATTTTCACTGGAATTCCGACAACGAACACATTTAATTGAGGGACTGTCCTAGCAAGGATCCCTAGAGTGACATCCACTAAGAAAATACTTCCCACTACAGGTATGGACATTTGAAAAGCAATCATGAAAGCTTTGCTGAAAGCTTTGGCCAAATATTCTATCAGTGTATTATTTCCGAATGGTACAAATAATTGGTCAATCGGGATGAACTGATAACTATAAAAGATTCCGTCCAAAAGCAAATGATGGCCGTTAGTACTCAATAGGAATAATAAAGCGATTGTATAAAGATATTGTCCCATCAACGGGCTTTGTACCCCAGTTTGGGGATCGATGACATTGGCAATTGAAAAACCCATTTGAAAATCAATCAATCCTCCAGCGATTTGAACGGCCGATAAAATCATATAGGCAGCAAACCCAATGAAGAGCCCAACAACTGCTTCCTTTATGATTAATAAATAAAATGTGACATCCAAGTCCAGAATCGGGGCTTCAATGGTAAAGTACATGATCCAGGCAAGGAAGACCCCAAGCCCCACTCGATGTTGTACCGGTATTGAACGGTACGAAAAAATCGGCATAGCCACAAAAAACGTAGTGACCCTGACCACAATTAATAAAAAGGCGGGAAAGTGCGGAAATAATTCCTCCATGCCCTACCCTACAAATCGATTCAGATTACCGAATATTTCATTTGCATATGATAATAGATGGCTCAGCATCCATGGAGCCAATAGTATGAGACCCAATAAGACGGCCACGATTTTTGGAACAAAAGCCAAGGTTTGTTCCTGAATCTGTGTAGTCGCCTGAAAGATGCTTACTAATAGCCCTACAATAAGAGCGATTACCATCAATGGGCCTGCGATAATCAATACCATATAAATTCCTTTTTCTGCTACATCAACAACAAACTCTGCACTCATTTTTTCTCACCTGCTTAAAAACTCTGTAATAATGACTTCACTACTAAATACCATCCGTCAACAAGAATGAAAAGGAGGATTTTAAATGGCAGTGAAATCATGACCGGCGGCAACATCATCATACCCATCGACATCAAGACACTTGCAACGACCATATCAATAACCAAAAATGGAATGAAAATCATAAAACCTATTTGAAAAGCTGTTTTGATTTCACTGATTGCAAAAGCTGGTACAAAGGCAGTCAAGGGAATGTCCTGTATCGTTTCCGGCTTATCAACCTTGGCATACTCCAAGAATAACTCCAAATCCTTTTGCCTAGTATGGGCACTCATGAATTGCTTAAAAGGTATCGAGGCCTGTACATATGCCTCTTCTAAATCTATTTCTTCATTAAATAACGGGGTTAATGCCTTTTCATTCACTTCCTGAAAAGTCGGTGCCATTATGAAGAATGTCATGAAAAGAGCCAGGCCGACCAACACCTGATTCGGCGGCATCTGCTGTGTAGCTAGCGACGTTCTCACAAAACTCAGGACAATGATGATTCTTGTAAAACAGGTCATCAAGATCAATATGCTTGGCGCCAGCGATAAAACGGTCATTAGAAGAACAAGTTTGACGGAAGTAGAGACATTAGTGGGATCACTGTTATTAAAAAACTCCATGAACTCATTCATTGTCTCTCCCTTTCCTTTCAAGCTCATTTAACAGCTTCTTCCTACTATCAGACATTTGATCGAGTTGATTTTTGAACTCTGTAGAGAAACTTGCGGTTTCGGGTTCTCTTTTCTTCAACAACTTATGTTTCACCTTAATTGCAAATTCTCCAGGCTGGATCATTTGATCCATCTTATCGTTGTAATCTTTCAAAAGCTGCTCATATTCCTCAGGATTATCTATTTCTTTCAAGAGTTGAATATTTTCGCCAACCCCGATCACCAATATTCGCCCGCCGACTTTAACAAGCTGGACAGAACGATTTGCGCCAAGGCTCGTACCGCCTAAATTCTCCACTGAATTTGCCTTTTGATACGATTTACTTTTTTTATTGATGAACTTTAATAGGATATATAGAAGCGCAACTACAAAAATGGTAGCAAAAATCATCCTCAGAAACTCCCAAACGGTTATCCCCACTTTATTTGGATTCGTAGCCTGGTTGGTAGATTGCGAGTCTTTTGATTCATCCTTATCCACTTTTAAATCATCTGGCTGTTCATAAACATCCTTCACCGTTTTTTCAAGATCTTCTGCATGGGCCTGTATGGCCCCTGAAAAGATTACTGCTATCAGCAGTGTGGCCTGAAGCCATTTTTTAATAAAAAACAACAATATGAAGACACCCTCTTAACTTAATGCTTTATTTATGGCTTCCAACACCCGGTCTGCCTGGAATGGCTTCACGATAAAGTCTTTTGCGCCCGCCTGGATTGCATCAATGACCATGGCTTGTTGCCCCATTGCTGAACACATAATGACCTTCGCTTGAGGATTTACCTTTTTAATTTCCTTTAATGCTGTAATTCCATCCATTTCAGGCATAGTAATATCCATCGTTACAAGATCCGGATGCGTTTCTTTATATTTTTCCACTGCTTGGGCACCATCCGCTGCTTCCCCTACTATTTCAAAACCATTTTTAGAAAGGATATCCTTTATCATCATTCTCATAAATGCTGCATCGTCCACAATTAAAATTCTATTAGCCATTATTTTCGTCCCCCAAATTACCTGATTTTATTTAATCTTTCACTTTGACTCATGATATCCGTAACACGCACTCCAAAATTTTCATCAATCACCACTACCTCACCTTTTGCTATCAAGCGGCTGTTTACCAGGATATCCACTGGCTCGCCTGCTAATTTATCCAATTCGATGATAGATCCGGATGACAGCTCCAAAATATCCTTGACTGAGCGCTTCGTTCTCCCAAGCTCCACAGTTACTTGCAAAGGGATATCCATCAGCATACTGAGATTTTTCGATTCAGACTCTTGAAGCTGATAAGGCTGAAAACTAGTGAAACTGGCAGGCTGAACATTTACCGGCTGCCCTGTTGGTACGGATGAAGCCCCAAAATGCTGCGGCACATTCGGTATTTGGTTCGTAGGTTGGGGTTGGTAACCCCCTTGTCCATAAAATTCATTAGACGATTGAGTAGGCCGGGAGTTCTGGACTGCCGCCGGCTCCTGAGATGGAATGCTTGTTACTGGATCACTTAGTGCCTTTTGCGTTTTCATATCGGTAGGTTCGCTATCGCTTGTTCCCTTTAATAATTCAGAAACTAACCCTTTAGCAAATTCCACTGGCAACAATTGCATAATACTGGAATCAATTAAGTTACCGACACGAAGACGGAACGAGATTTTCGCAAATAAATCCTCGTCCGGTATCGCATTTTCACCTTGTCCTTTTATAAAGTTAAGTAAATCTATGCTAGGAGGAGAAATATCCACCTTTTTACCAAAAATGGTGGACATCGATGTCGCAGCAGAACCCATCATCTGGTTCATGGCTTCCTGGACCGCACTCAATTGAATTTCTCCCAGCAGGTCAGAAGGATTCTCCCCATCACCGCCAAGCATCAAATCTGCAATGATAGCAGCATCGCTCTGCTTGATGACCAGCATATTAATACCTGAGAAACCTTCTGTATATTGCACTTGAATCGCTACATACGGATGCGGAAATTCTTCCGTGATCTGTCCCCTTTCAATTAAGGTAACCGTCGGGGTGGTGATATCCACTTTCTGATTCAACAAAGTGGATAGGGCAGTGGCCGAACTTCCGAAGGAGATATTACCAATTTCACCAAGGGCGTCGAGTTCCATCATTGATAAATAATCGTCAATCGAAAGAGAGTTCACCTCACCTTCTATATCACTTGTACCTTTTAAAAGGGCATCTATCTCGTCTTGTGAAAGCATTTCATCACTTACCATCTTCGTCTCCCCCTTTCAAAATTTCAAGAATCTGGATGGCGTGTTTTTTTCCCACTTTTCCTGGCTGCCCACTGTATTTGGGGACCCCTCCAATTTTAATCGTCAAAGGTTCATCTATTGTCTTATTTAAATCAATGACATCACCAACATCAAGCAGCAAAAAATCCTGGATGGTGATATCCGTAGAACCAAGTTCCGATATTATGGGAAGGTCTGCGTTTCTGATACGCTTTT
The DNA here is from genome assembly GCF_030348945.1 of Peribacillus sp. ACCC06369. Taxonomy (NCBI): domain Bacteria; kingdom Bacillati; phylum Bacillota; class Bacilli; order Caryophanales; family Bacillaceae; genus Peribacillus; species Peribacillus sp. ACCC06369. The sequence continues at coordinate 1,674,791 of NZ_JAUCEN010000002.1, read as the reverse complement.
CCAAAATCATGATTTCCTCTGGGATTTTTTCCTTTTGGGAATTTTCCATCCAATAATGAGCAGATAACTTTGGTATGATTGGTTCTAATACGACGTGTGGAATGCAAATATTAATCATTCCGCTCGTTTCGCCGATTTGTGTATTCAAGGAAATGACAACAACAGTATCGTTTGGCGAAACCAGTTGAAGAAATTGTGGGTTCACCTCGAACTCTGTCATCACCGGTTCGATTTCAACAATCGTACTCCAAGCCTCCTGTAAATTTTCAAAAGCCTTCTCGAATAAATTCGACATGATTTTCGTTTCTATTTCCGTTAAACTATCTACCTTATTCACACTTATGCCCCGCCCGCCCAAAACTCGATCCATCATGGAATAGGCGATATTCGGGTTGACCTCAAGAATGATACGTCCATCCAAGGGTGGCACCTCAAACACATTCAGGATGGTCATTTTCGGGATTGATCGAATAAACTCTTCGTATGGTATTTGATCTGCCGAAGCAACGGATATTTGAACATATGTCCTAAGTTGAGCCGAAAAGTATGTGGTCAGCAACCTTGCAAAGTTCTCGTGTATCCTGGTCAAACTCCGGATTTGATCCTTTGAAAACCGAAGGGCCCTTTTAAAGTCGTAAACTTTCACTCTTTTTTCTACTTCTTCTTTCTTTAAATCATCTGCATCCATTTCACCTGTGGAAATGGCCGATAACAAAGCATCGATTTCATTTTGCGATAATATTTCCCCGGACATTAACACTCACCTCCAAAGCTTCTCCTTCTTATTTAAAGTCGCAAGGATGTCCTTATTGAAGAATCGAGGAGGTTATATAAACCTTTTCAACGTTTCCTTCTTCCATTAATTCATTCATTCTAGTCTTTAGCGCTTCCTGAAGCTTTTCCTTACCTTTTTTACCGGTCAACTCTTCCGCTTTCATTTCGGAAAGTTCGGTAATGATGATATTTTTCACTTGAAAACTTCTTTTTTCCAACTCTTCTTTTGCCTTTTTATTTTCTGTTTGGACCATAAATGAGATTTTAATATAATCATTGCCGGCAAGATTCGTTGTAATTTCGGGAATTTCAACTGATGATTCGACTATTTCGTCAATGCTGGGTTTTTCTTCGGCAGATGTGGGATCAGATAACTTTGTCACAACCACGACCGCTATGACACCAACAAGCGTGATGGCTACGAGTATAATCAACATAATAGTCCATAGATTTTTTTTCATGATCTTTCCTCCACATCATTACGAAAACCGAGAATTTTCACGGTACGATAAAATTGTATAATGGCTTCAACCATTTCCTCTTCCTTCTCAAGCACAACGATTTTCTTACCATTTGTAAAAGTAATGGTCGTATCTGGCAATGACTCGACTGTATTTATGTACAATGCATTGATATGAAAGCATTTTCCATTGAGCCTTGTAACTTTGATAATGATATTTAGGAGCCAAAGCAATAAGCCCCTGGCTCCTCCCTCCCTTAACCTATCGTTTTAAGTTGACCAATTCTTGTAAAATTTCATCCGATGTCGTGATAATCCGGGAATTCGACTGGAACCCACGTTGCGCAACGATCATTTCAGTAAACTCTTCGGATAAATCCACATTGGACATTTCCAAAGAACCTGATGCAATCACCCCGCGGCCCTCACCTGCAATATTGATGTTTGCAGTACCTGAATTGATAGATTCCTGAAAAGTATTACCACCGGTTTTCGTCAAGCCTGATGAATTGGAAAACTTGGCAACGGCCAATTGGCCTAATGTTGTGATCAGACCGTTGGAATATACGCCATTTATTTCCCCTGATGAACCAATATTAAAGCTCTCCAGTTTCCCTTCTTTATTACCATTCGGATTGACAAGAGCAGTCGTAGAACCTTTAACTTGAGTAAGGTTCGAGAAATCAAAATCCAATTTAATCTTCTGAACGCTTTCGTCAACTGCTGTATTCGAGTCATCCTCTTTGCCGCTTGAAATGTTAATGGTTTGACCAGCCAGGGTTTTATCAGCTGCCACTAACTGACCATTAGCATCGAAGTTCAACGAAGTGAACGATTTTGGTTTAGTAGCTGAAGTATCCCCAAAAGTAGCAGGTTCTTCATCAAAAAGCTCCCATTTATCATCACCGGTCTTTTGGAAATAGATAGTTGCCGTTTGTTCTTTACCCTTTTCATCCACAACTTTCATTTGCTGGCTAAATACGGTACCATCAATTGCGTCAGCAGCTAGATTTTCACTTACTGATATTTTAGTAGAGGTTACAGCAGGTAAAATCGCATTGACGTTAACAGCAACGTCACCGATTGTTTTTGATCGTTTTCCGTTTTCATCAACCTTATAAGCCTGTACCTTCAAACCATTCGAGTTGACAAGCGTACCATTATCATCCAGATAAAAGTTTCCTGCACGTGTATACGAAAGTGCATCGCCTTGTTTGACGATGAAATAGCCATCCCCTGATATACCTAAGTCAAGATCACGGCCAGTGGTTTGCAAGCTTGACTGTGTATGTATGGTATCGATTGTAGCAATCGTTGAGCCCAACCCAATTTGTTTAGAATTGGTTCCACCTTTATTGGCTGTTGCTGCACTTGCACCAGATACCGTTTGGTTCATCGCATCGCTGAATGTCACGCGGCTTTTTTTGAAACCGTAAGTATTGACATTGGCGACGTTATTACCGATAACATCCAATTTTGTTTGTAGGTTTTTTAATCCGCTTATTCCCGAATACATTGAACGAAGCATGTAAAAGCTCCCCTTTCATATAGCGACTGCTTCTGTCATTTCACAGTCCAGGCTTCCTTTTCTAGGTCAAGCCCATTAATCCAAAATTATGGTTCCATTGATGTTCGTGAAAATTCGAGATGATGCTTCATCCCTGTCCATGACTGTGATGACTTTGTTGTTTTTCGTACTTACTATGAGTGCCTATTATCTGAAATTATAAGAGATTCGGTCACGCCCATCTTTTTGGCCTCATTAGCTTTATCGGCTATTTGGTTTGCGGTGCTATTTCTATATTTCTTTCATACATCCGCATTTGAGCATGTTTACTAATGGTCAACTTTTCATAAGTGGAAACAGCTGCTTGAAAATGCTGTTGAAAACCTTGTCGGACGATCTACCTTTGCGGCAAAGGTACTTTTGTTTGTGACATCATCTGAGCGGAATTTGCTTGAAAACCAAGTTCATTCATATTCCCGCTCCTTAAGCTTCAGCGATTTTAATCAATTGCTCTGATGATAGCTTGGTGTTGTTTTCATCATCCACTTCAATTTGCAGCTTGCCTTTATTCAGGGATACCGAGATTACGACAGCAGACGACTCTCCATTTTTTTCATCCATCCAGGAAACACGCTTGCCTATTAATTCACTTGCCGACGTCAAGCTATTCGTCGTGGAACTAGATTGTTTCATCGCTGAAATATTTGCGGGTTCAAGCTTTGTGCCATCTTCCAGAAGGAAATGAACACCATCACCTTTATATTGGATCGACTTAACGATGCCTGTCCCTTCTTCTATCGCAAGGTCATCATCACCTTCATCCAATTTGTGCCAAGTGACTTCCTTACCGACAAAAGAGTTATAGTTCATTAAACTATTTTGTTGATTGATCCCAATTATTTCTTCCATTTGGGATCCCATATTCATCATTTGTTCCAGAGAAGAAAAAGTGGCCATTTGGGCGATGAATTCCGTATTGTCCATCGGACTTGACGGATCTTGGTTTTGAAGCTGGGTAAGCAGCAATTTCAAGAAATCATCTTTTCCCAATGCATCCCCGGTTTTTCTGTTTTCAGTTTGGGATTTTGATAATAATAGTGACTTATCGATGGTCGTCATTTTTCCACCTACACTTCCAGATTTAACAGAGCATCGGCAAGGGATCCCGTAAACTCGCTTTCCGTCTCATCATTGCTTTCTTCCTTACTCTCTTGTTGCTCATTATGTTCATCCGTGTCTTTCTGGCTGAATTTCTCGGAGTTAAAAGCATTGAAGGACTGTGATATTTCAATTTTTTCTATCTGAATGTTTTGGCCGCTAAATGCTTGTTTTAAGCCATGAATCTGTTTTTCAAGTATATCTTTGGCCTGAGCAGTAGTAGCCATAATCTTGGCTGACAGCATACCATCCTTTTGAATCAACTCGATCCTAAGGGAGCCCAAATGTTCGGGATTCAATCTGATCAACAGTTTATTTACTCCGTTAGTTCCGCTAAAGTTCGTTTTACTCAAAATATTTTCAAATTGTTTGATAAACTCTTCTTGACTTACAGTTTGATCACCTTTGGACGCTGCCAAGACAAATTGCTCCAACTTTGTCATGAGAAAAGGCATGGAACCTTGATGGTTACCGCTATCCCCATTCTGCAATGTCACACCGCTTCGGATTGTCCCTTCTTTACTTACCTTGTCACTCCCGGATAATTGTGAGAATGCGCTTTTCAATGTTTCCATTGTTTTATTTTGCCCTTTTTCCACAATGTCGGAATGTTCAGGTTCTGACTTTTGTTTTGACTGATTGGACAGCATTTTCTCCAGTTTTCCCGTCATACCTTCAAGCAGGTTTTTCAATTGTTTCTGGATAGCTGCTTCATCTTGTGTCATATCCTTATTCTCCGAGAGAAGATCTTGAATTTTCACCAATTTCAAAAGATTCACCACACCAGGTAAAGGGAGCCCATTCGATTCTTCATCACTCAAGACTGTAACTTTTTTAAGGATTGAATAAAGTTCCATGACATTGGCTGATAACAAACTTTGTGGATTCAGGCTCAAGTCATCCTGTTCTTGTTCTAAATCCATTTCCTCGATGCTCGCAAAGAAATCAGTAAGGGCACCCTCATCATTTCCGGTTACTTTTTTTAATACCAGTAAAAGAAGGTTGCTAAATTCTTCTTGGTTGTTTACTGACTGACTTTCAACAACACTCTCTTCGCCTGGATCACTTAACCTTTCAAGTTTCAAAAAAACAAGCAAATCCTTTAAAACGGACAATCGTTCTTCAGTGATGCCACCTGATTCCGATGGAAGGGATGGTTCCACCTCTACGACAGACTGAAGGACGAAACCAAACCCGGTATAAGTTTGCTGATTTTGCTTAATTGGTATCTTTTGATCTAATGATGCCAAGGTAAGTAAAGAATTGATGGCTGAATTCATATATTATTCACCTCCGTACTCTTTTCTCTTAAGAACTTTGTTCCGTTAGTTTCTTCGTTAACCTTGCAGCATCAGCGGTTGTCATTTGCTCCAATACCTTAGCTAAAGTGGCTGCCTTCATACTTGAGAGAATCTCCACCGCGTCTTCATCATTCATTTCTGTAATGATGGGTGCAGACTTCTTGGGAGCCATGGTTTCATAAGTGCGGATTATATCTTTGAATGCCTGTTTACTAGCATTCTGACTATCCTTAAGTAGATTCATTTCTGTTTGAAGCTGCTGTTTTTCAGCTTCTGCCTTTTCAATGGCCTTGTCACGTGTATCAATGATGCCCTCAAGCTTGTCTATCTCTTTTTCCTTGTTTTCAATCTCGGTTTCTAATTTTTCGAGCTTCATCAAAACTTTCTCATCATTCTTGGATGGATTACCTTTCTCTTCACCATTTTGATTCGATTCAATGAATGGTATTTTCCCTGACATTTCCTTTGCCTTTTCCACAACATCGACCCCCGCAACTGTAAAAACGATCAACGCTACAGTTACCGCAAAGATTAAAGGAATGAAGATGACAAGAAACCATTGAAACTTACTTATTTTGTTTTCTTCCAATTCTTCCATTCCAGTAGATTCATTACTTTTTTTACGCATTTTATCACCTAACGCCTTTGCTTAAGAATTGCCGGATTGATATTTCATCCATTTGTTTATTCTCAGCTTCCTTAATGACATCCAGAAATTTATGAAAATCATTTTCTTTCATTTTCTCGTACTTTTTAACCTCAATATTCCTTGCCATCAATATACCCCGTTGAACATTCATCTTGTATCGCGCTTCAATGACCTCCTGTTGACAGTGGCTTAAGAGTTTCTCCAAGTTGTCCATAAATAACTGATGGTGACGAATTTCCTGAACGGATAATCCATTTCGCAGCTTTTCCTGTTGAAACTCGAGCAACTCTTCTTTTTTCCTTAAAAGCTTATATAACTTTTCTGCCACTTCTTCAAATTTTTTTAAAGCAGTATTATATTTAGCTAGTGCATCGGTTTTTTCTTTTTCTTTGATGGTCAGGATCTTCTCGAATTTGTATTGATAAATCATAACTAATCACCTTTCTCCATCAATTCGACAAGGGCGTTAATACTATTATCTTTGGGAGCTTTTTCATGGGTGCCTTGCTTTAAAAATGAAATGATTTCCGGATAGCGGGTAATGGAGTTATCAATTTGTTTGGAAGACCCTTTCTTATAAGCTCCTATATTAATCAAATCTTCCGATTCCATATAGGTTGATAAACTTGCCCTTAATCTTTCTGCGGAGTTTTTATGCTTGTCCCCAACAATATTATTCATGACACGACTTATGCTCTTTAATACATTGAGGGCTGGAAACTGACCTTTATTGGCTAAGTTACGGTCTAGTATGAAGTGACCATCCAAAATCCCCCTGACAGCATCAGCAATCGGCTCATTCATATCATCACCGTCGACTAGAACCGTATAAAACGCTGTAATGGTACCTAGCTGATTTGTTCCAGTTCTCTCGAGTAATCTTGGAAGGATGGCAAAAACGGATGGCGTATACCCTTTGGTCGTCGGCGGTTCTCCGATAGCAAGTCCGATTTCCCTCTGGGCCATCGCAACCCTCGTGACTGAATCCATCATCAGCATCACGTTCAATCCCTTATCACGAAAATGTTCGGCGATGGCCGTTGCCGTTAAAGCACCTTTTATCCTCATCAACGCTGGTTGATCAGATGTTGCCACTACAACGATTGATCGTGCCAGCCCTTCAGGTCCAAGATCTTTCTCAATGAATTCACGAACTTCCCGGCCACGTTCTCCAACAAGACCGATTACGTTTAAGTCAGCTGTCGTATTCCTTGCTACCATTCCAAGTAGCGTACTTTTCCCTACTCCGCTCCCTGCAAAGATACCAACACGTTGACCTTTTCCAACTGTTAATAAACTATCAATCACTCGCACTCCTACATCTATCTGTTCATCAATGGGAGGTCGTTTCATCGGATTTGGCGGATCTTGATCCACAGGAACTGTAGCTAGACCTTTTGGAAGCCGTGAATCATCAATCGGATGTCCCAATGGATCGACTACCTTCCCAATAAGTCCACTTCCCACCTTTATCTCAAGGCTCCGTCCGCTTCCTTCCACGATACAACCCGGTGCAATATCGCTAACTGCTGTAAATGGCATTAAAATAACCATTTCATCACGGAAACCGACAACTTCAGCTAATATTCTGTTTTTCTTTTTTTGTATACCCGTATAGATATAACAAACATCGCCTACAGAGCTTTCAGGGCCTTGAGATTCTATCATTAACCCTACGACACGCTTGACCCGTCCATAATGTTTGAATGGATCAACTTCATCGACTAAGGGCAATAGGTCTCTAGTTTTCATCTTTACTCCCCTTCCAGCAATTCAGTTAGTTTCACTTTTATTTCCTGCAACTGACTGTCGACACTTGCATCCATTCTTCCATTTTCGGATTCGATAATACAGCTGTTTTCTTCAAGTTCATCATCCGGAAAGATATATAACTCGGTATCCTTTGGAAAGATTGCCATCAACTCTTCCTTATGAGAGAGAATCGATTGATATTGGACCGGGTGGATATGCAATTGTACTTCTCGGTAATCCCTCACCTCTTTGATGGCTCTCTTGACTATGGATAGAAAAGACACTTCATCGTTTTCAAGCTGATGCCCGATAATTTTCTCCGCCACCTTCACGGCAAGATTCAAAATAACGGTTTCAGATGATTCGATATGCTGCCGATAATCTTTTTTAGAGGACTCTACCACTTCTTTTGCGAAAGCTATTTCCCCTGCAATCTCGTTATAACCCTTTTGGATTCCATCTTCGACTCCTTGCTGATACCCTTCTTTTTGAGCTTGTTCGATAAACATCACTTTTTCTTGATTTTCCCAATGTTCTCGTTCTAACTGGATTTCTGCAGCTATCGTTTGGGCTTTTTGTTTAGCATCCAGTAATAACATTTCGGCTTCCTGCTTAGCATCATTCAGAAATTCATCAGATTGAAAATGTTGAACGTTTCTCCGTTCATCTGCATCATCATTTTGAAGAAAGTAAAAAGGTCGAACTTTTATCGCTATCTTTTTGCTTTTCTCCTGATGGGCCTGCTGGGATTTGATAATCCTAGACAATGATATCATCCCCTCCACCGCGGGCAATCACAATATCACCATTTTCTTCCAGGTTACGAATGACAGCAACTATTCTGGATTGTGCTTCTTCTACATCACGCAAACGTACAGGCCCCATATATTCCATTTCTTCCTGGAACGTTTCGACCATGCGTTTTGACATGTTTCGGAAAACGATTTCTTTCACTTCATCACTTGCCACTTTAAGAGAAAGTTTAAGGTCTTCATTATCAGAATCCCTTACTACACGCTGAATCGTCCTGCCATCAAGGGTCACGATATCTTCAAAAACAAACATTCGTTTCTTGATTTCCTCAGCAAGCTCTGGATCTTGAATTTCGAGTGCATCCAAGATCGTTCTTTCCGTGGAACGGTCAACACCATTCAACACATCCACAACCGATTCTACTCCACCAGTCTGTGTATAATCTTGGGTCACGGTCGCAGAAAGTTTCCTTTCGAGTATTTGCTCGACTTCATTGATGATTTCCGGCGACGTGCTGTCCATTAAAGCTATCCTTCTTGCAATATCGGCCTGCACCTCTTGCGGAAGTTCAGACAATATTTGTCCAGCCTGTGTGGGATCAAGATAGGACAAAATTAATGCAATAGTCTGCGGATGCTCGTTCTGGATGAAATTCAAGATCTGTCCAGGATCTGCCTTTCGGGCAAAGTCGAATGGACGAACTTGTAAGGAAGATGTTAAACGGTTAATGATGGCGGCTGCCTGATCAGTACCTAATGCCTTTTCAAGTACCTGCTTCGCGTATCCTATCCCGCCCTGTGAGATGTAATCCTGTGCTAAAGCAATATTATGGAATTCTTCCAGGATTTCTTCTTTATCATGGGAGTCCACTTTCCTCACTCCCGAAATTTCTAGAGTCAATCTTTCAATTTCCTCTTCAGAGAGATGCTTATATACGGATGCAGAAACATCCGGGCCTAAGGAAATAAGGAGGATGGCAGCTTTCTGTTTGCCAGTCAATCCAGTCTTTTTTTTTCTTTCTGTCACTTTCCCTGCCTCCTAGTCTTCTGCTATCCAGCTTCTTAATAATTTTGCAAATTCATCTGGTTTTTCTTTTGCAAGTTTCTCAAGCTGTTTTCGTTTTAAAGATGCTTCCGTTTCCTTCTCTTTGTTTAAATCCGGAACATCAAATACAACTTCTTCCTCTTCAACCTCGTACTCCTCTTCCATTTCAGCTTTCTTTCGGGAACGGAAGAATAAGATTAAGAGAATGATAATGACTAGTAAAAGCACTCCACCGACGATGTATGCCCATATTGGTAACGATGGACTCGTTTCATCTTTTGGCAACTTCATTTTTCCGTTAAAAGGTTGAACGGAAATAGCAATTTTATTATTAAGCTCCTCTTCCGTCAGTTCTTCCCCTTCAACTTTTTTCTCGATTGTCGTGCGTATTATCGTACCAAGGATTTGGGAAATATCATCCACACTCTGTTGAGATAAAGAATTTGGATCGTCAGCAGTGGGCGGTTCAACCATGACCTGAATGCCTAAATCCTTAACTTTATATGGGCTTCCGACTATTTCCTTCTTGATTCGGTTCACTTCACTATTTATCTTTTCATCCACTTTTTCATAATCACCGTATCCGGTTGTGCCTTCAACGTAACTGGATCCCAATGAATCAGAGGAATCCTCACTTTGCGGAACGCCTCCTGCACCTGCTGCGTCCCCACTATACGATTCATTGATCCTTTGCGCAGAAATCTCAATTCCAGCCATATTTTCTTCATCGACCGGTTCAACTAAATTCTCTTCCCGGTTTTCTTGAGTGAAATCAACGTCTGTCGTGACAGAAACAACCACTTTGTCTCTCCCCATTATCGTTCCAAGCATATTTTGTACCTGTCTTTGAATATCGCGTTCTATTTCTTTTTTAATTTCGTTTTGGGTAGCAAAAGCCGACGCAAAAGAAGAATTTTTATTTTCAAGATCGAAGTACTCAAAGTCTTGGTTCATAATGACGATATTATTTGTAGGAAGATTAGGGACACTTTTTGAGACCAGATGATAAAGGGAATTGATTTGACTTTCTTCAAATTTATAACCGGGTTTTGTATTCAATACAATGGATGCTGACGATTCCCCAGCTGAATCACTGACGAAAACTCCTTTATCAGGAAGAGTGATCATTACACTGGCATCTTCTACTCCATCAATTTTTTTTATTAAACTGGCCAATTCCGTTTGCATCGAGTCCAGTTTAATGACATTGAATTCATTTTCAGTCATCCCGATACCAGCACTTTGACTAAAAAAAGAATAGTCGATACTGCCGGATTCCGGAATTCCTTCAGCTGCCAGTTCCACTTTCAGTGAATCCAGGCTTTCTTCAGGAACCATTATGGTCGTACCATTTTCAGATACTTCGTTCTTAATCCCTTGACTGTCTAAATTTTCTTTGATACTCCCCGTCTCCGATGGAGTTAAATTGGAATATAAGGGCACCAGCGTCGTACGAGTGGTTAAAATTGAAACAGCCGTAATGATGATGATAATCAATGCTGCTGAACCAATCATCATCATTTTTTGTTTTTTACTGCGGCTCTTCCAGTAAGTAGTTAATTTGTTCTTAACATTCACTAATACTTCATTCATTTAAATCCCCCGGTCAGTCTATGAATTTATGAGTGGGGGATTCATTTTCCCCCTGGTCATTTTTCTCAATATTAATGAGGTCTTAAAAATGAATGCTATATACTCATTCTCATCATTTCTTGGTAGGCTTCAACAACCTTATTCCGAACCTCTAATGTAGCCTGCATGGTAACGCTGGCTTTTTGTGAAGCTATCATCACCGAATGAAGCTCAACATCATCTCCATTAACCAGTTTGGTTGTAAGGTCATCAGATGTTGCTTGTGTTTCGTTGACTTTATCCATTGATTCTTTTAATACCGACGCAAAATTCCGGTGTGCTTCGTATGGTGTATTAGTATTGTTCTGATTTTTTTTCAGCACATTACCTGGATGGTCCATTGGCGAAAGAGAAATCCCCTCCATATCAACACTCTCCATTCAAATTTTATTTTCCGATTTCCAACGCTTTCATCATCATTCCCTTTGATGCATTTAAAACTGTCACATTTGCTTCGTATGAACGTGTTACATTCATTAAATCGACCATTTCCCTAAGCGGGTCGACATTTGGCATTTCAACATAACCGTCTTCATTGGCATCTGGGTGTTCGGGATTGTAATCCAGTTCAAAAGGTGTTTTGTCTTTAACAATTCCAGTCACCTTTACTCCATTCCCGACCTCGCTTGTTTTTCCGGATGCTGCGTTTAAAAAACTTGAAAAACCTTCTTCCTTACTTTGCATCACAACCGCTTTTCTTGTGTATGGTTTCCATGTTTTCGATTCCGCGTCATATTCTCCCCTGGTCGTATCGGCATTAGCCATATTCGCAGATATTACATCCATCCTTAACCTTTGACTGGTCAGACTAGACCCAGTCATATTTATACTTTGGAAGATTCCCATCACTTACCTCCTCTAATTACATTCTCCAATGATTGAAACTTACCTGAAAGCCTGTCTGTGACTGCATTATAATAAATCTGATTGGCAGCAAGATCCGTCATTTCCTTATCAACGTCCACACTATTTCCGTTATTGTTATATTGGACGTTTTTCTGCGTCACGATGGGAGAAACATGACTGCCCTCTGAATTGAAGGTGAAATGTCGTTCATCGGTTCGATATGACTCCAGGGAAGCTTCCAGCTCTGCTTTAAAGGATTGTGTTTTGTCGACCTCTTTAGCTTTATAGTTAGGCGTATCCGAATTGGCTATGTTCTGTGAAATGACTTTTTGTTTTGTATTAGAATAATTAAGAGCATTTTCTAGTGATTGAAAAGTATTCGAAAATAATTCCATATCGATCACCTCTTTCTTTATTTAACAGATAATTACTTTACCAATAAATTAACCCAATGCATTTATGGTTTAATTTTAAAGAAACATAATAAGTATGTCCATAAACAATACAAAGACTTTAGACCTATTATCGTCGAAATTTGTCACAATTTGCTCAAATTTGGCGTAATTTTTAGTATTATTCTATGATTAATATTACGTTATATTACATTTTATTATGATATTCTACATTTTAACCAAATTTTACTTCTATTAGCTTATTTATCATATCGAAAAACCGATCTATATACCTGATACTTTAGAACTAATTTTCACATTTACTTTCAAGTAATTATTTCCATTTAATTAATTTCATCCTTTTAAATAAAGGGTTTATTAAAAAACATATGGCAAATGCACTATTTTGTTTTTTTAAAAAAACGAATCTTTTCAAAGTTATTACCCATTCGACAAATTTCCCTTTTACAATAAAGAAGGACTGAAACTCTTTACCTAAAAGTCATTGATTACATAAAAATAATTACCCCCAGCAACTTTTAGTTTTCATCATTTCAATAGTTATAATAATATAATTACCCTTTTAAAGAAAAATTTAACTATATTTAATGCTCCTCGTAGAAAACACGCTTTATTCGCATTTCCATTTAAGATCTTTAATTCGAATTACCTCTTTTTGCTTGTTTGTCTTGTCCTAGCCAGCTTCACATGGAAAAAGTTCACAAAAAAAGGCAGCCCTTTTTCAAGGGCTGCCTTTCTGTATGTTAATTATTTTTAAGCTTTTCTAATTCAAGAAGGAATTTATCATTCAATACTTTGATATAAGTACCTTTCATCCCAAGGGAGCGTGATTCAATGACTCCTGCACTCTCTAGTTTCCTAAGCGCATTTACGATTACGGAACGAGTGATGCCTACACGGTCTGCGATTTTTGATGCTACAAGCAGGCCTTCATTACCTTTAAGCTCTTCAAAAATGTGCTCAATAGCTTCCAATTCGCTGTACGATAACGAGGAAATTGCCATTTGAACGACAGCTTTACTACGAGCTTCTTCTTCTATCTCTTCTGATTTTTCACGAAGGATTTCCATACCTACTACAGTCGCACCATACTCAGCCAAAATTAAATCGTCATCGTGAAATTTTTCTTGTAATCGAGCAAGAACCAGAGTTCCTAAACGCTCTCCCCCACCCATAATCGGTACGATCGTTGTTAAACCAGTTGCGAAAAGCTCTTTGTTTTCCACTGGGAAAGCAGTGTATTCACTTTCGATATCAAGATTGGAAGATGTTTCGGGAATATTGAATAGGTTTTTTGTGTACACTTCAGGGAATTGTTTATCTTCCAACATTTTGTACATGCGTTCATTTTCGATTTGCTGACTTACCGCTATGCCTAGCAATTTCCCGCGGCGGCTGACGACGAAAACATTTGCTTCGATAACTTCACTTAAACTTTCGGCCATTTCTTTGAAGTTAACTGCTTTACCTGCTGCTTTTTGGAGCATTGCATTGATTTTTCTTGTTTTTGCTAATAAGTTCATTTGATTTGTTCCTCCTAAAAATACCATGGTTCACAATAACTATGAAGTTGTATTTCCGTAATTTTATGTTCATTGCATAGGCAAATTATTGCCAATTTTTTCTAAATTAAAGGATAAACTGGCTTAAATCTTTGTTCCGGGCGATAGAACCAAGCTTACCTTCGACATATTGGGGCGTAATTGTAATCTTCTCCATCGTAATTTCCGGTGCTTCAAACGATAAGTCTTCCAGCAGCCGTTCTAAAATGGTATGAAGTCTTCTTGCACCTATATTGTCTGTGTTTTGATTCACCTCGAAGGCCACTTCAGCTATCTTACGAACAGCATCGTCAGAAAATTCAATTTCTATACCTTCAGTTTCTAATAAAGCAACATATTGTTTTAACAAGGCATTATCCGGTTCATGAAGAATCCGTACAAAGTCGTCTACAGTCAGTTTGTTCAATTCTACACGGATTGGAAATCTACCTTGTAATTCAGGGATAAGGTCGGATGGTTTAGCCATATGAAAGGCTCCTGCTGCAATGAATAAGACATGATCCGTTTTAACTGAACCATATTTAGTCACGACTGTCGAACCTTCAACAATTGGCAGGATATCCCTTTGGACACCTTCTCTTGATACATCCGCGGATGAACTTCCAGACTTCTTACTGGCAATTTTGTCGATTTCATCAATGAAGATAATTCCATTTTGCTCAGCACCGTATACTGCATCGGACGTTACTTCATCCATATCAATCAATTTTGCCGCTTCTTCATTTGTTAAAACGATTCTCGCTTCACTTACCTTCAATTTGCGCTTCTTGCTTTTCTTTGGCATCAAGCTTCCTAAAGCGTCCTGCATGTTCATCCCCATTTGTTCCATTCCCGAACCTTGGAGCATATCAAACATCGAAGCAGCCTGTTCTTCCACTTCGACTGTTATCATTTCACTTTCTAACTCACCATTTGTCAGTTTTTCAGCGACGATTTTTCTTTTTTCCTGCAAACTTAAATCTTCGGAATTTTCTTCCGAATCCTGTTCATCTTGATTGTTATTGCCTCCAAAAAAGACTTCAAGAGGATTCTTGAAATTACTCTGTTTTTTGGTTGATGGCACTAATAGCTCTATTAAACGTCTATTTGCATTTTCTTCAGCCCGTTCCTTTACGCTGGCCATCTTTTCTTCCTTCACGAGGCGGACGGAAGTCTCCACCAAATCACGAACCATGGACTCTACATCCCGGCCGACATATCCGACTTCCGTAAATTTCGTTGCTTCGACTTTTACAAAAGGAGCACCTACCAATTTAGCCATTCTCCGAGCTATTTCTGTTTTCCCAACGCCAGTCGGTCCAATCATTAATATGTTCTTCGGAACGACTTCATCACGAAGTTGATCCGAGAGAAGGGAACGTCGGTAGCGATTCCGAAGAGCCACTGCCACTGCCCGTTTTGCTTCACGCTGCCCTACGATATACTGATCCAGTTTTTCAACGATTTGCCTCGGTGTTAAATTAGCTTTTTTTGACATTTGCGCTCCTCCTTACAACTCTTCCACGATTATATTCGTATTGGTAAATACACAAATTTCCGCTGCAATTTGTAAAGATGATTCTGCGATTTCCTTTGCCGATAAATGGTCACTGGAAAACCGCATTAATGCCCTGCCGGCAGCCAGTGCATAATTCCCTCCCGATCCTATGGCGAGAATTCCGTCATCCGGTTCAATTACTTCCCCGGTACCAGAAACGAGCAGCAAATGGTTCTTATCCATCACGACCAGCATGGCTTCGAGCTTTCTCAATACATTGTCACTTCTCCATTGTTTTGCCATTTCGACGGCAGCACGCTGAAGATTGCCATTATACTCTTCAAGTTTAGCTTCGAACATCTCAAATAAAGTGAATGCATCTGCAACAGAACCTGCAAAACCTGCAAGTACATTACCATTAAAGATTTTTCTTACTTTCCTTGCTGTATGCTTCATCACTACTGAATTTCCTAAAGTAACCTGCCCATCACCGGACATGGCACATTCACCTTTATGATGCACTGCAAATATCGTTGTCATAAAGTGTCCCCTTTCAACATTTAAGGCCGCGGATGTGATGCATTGTAGACTTTTTTTAATTGGTCTTTTGTAACATGCGTATACACTTGCGTTGATGAAATTTTAGAATGACCAAGCAATTCCTGTACTGTCCGAATGTCCGCCCCATTATTCAATAGGTGTGTAGCAAAGGAATGCCTTAGCATATGGGGATGAAGACTTCCATCTGCGGCTGACTTTTTAATCAATTCATTCAATATATAGCGAACTCCCCTAGGTGTAAGAGGGTCTCCACGAAAATTAACAAATAAATAAACATGCGCCTTGGCGTCAGACGAAGTCATTTCCATCCGGGCTGTACGTATGTATAAATCTATCGCTTCTTGAGCATATCTACCAACCGGAACGTAGCGATCTTTTTTTCCTTTTCCATGGACCAGTACTGTACCTAAGGAAAGATCGATATCCTGCAGTTTAATCTCACAGCATTCACTAACGCGAATGCCTGTCGCATAAAGTAATTCCAATAATGCATTGTTCCTTATTCCTATCGGTGAATCTTTCTTTAAAGAAGAAAACAACAGTTTCATTTCCTTCTCATAAAGAAAACGTGGCAGTCTTTGATCCTTTTTAGGTAAAGAAACAAGAGAAAAAGGATTATCCTTCACATCACCTTCACGTAGTAAAAATTTATAAAAGCTCCGTAAGCAAGAAGTCTTTCTGGCTACAGTGCGCTTAGAAAGTTTTTTCTCATATAAATTCGTTAAAAACAACCGGACATCAAAATATTCAACAGACGTGATATCGGCAATGCCCTGTTCGTTAAGGAACAGGAAAAATTCTTGAATATCACGTTTGTAATTTTCAATGGTGTAATGTGAACTGTTTTTTTCAATTTGTAAATATTCGATGAAGGATGATAATGCCTTTTTTTGATTAATCATGGAAACACCTCGCAAAGGCTAATAAATAGTATCATACTTTAAAACAGCAGGCAAATATTTTACAAATTTTTCACAAAGTTCTGAATTGTGTCCAAAGCGCGTTTAGCATGTGTTTCGTTACGCTCTTTTTTGGATTTGATTCTCACTTCAAGGTCTGGAAGCAATCCAAAGTTGGCATTCATCGGCTGAAAACTCTTTCCATTTGTCGACGTTATGTACCTTGCCATGCTGCCCATTGTCGTCTCAGCAGGGAAAATGGTAGGCTCCAATCCCTGGACGATCCTTGCAGCATTGATACCTGCAACTAGTCCCGATGCTGCCGATTCTACATACCCTTCGACGCCAGTCATCTGACCTGCAAAGAATAAATCATCCCGATTTTTGAATTGGTACGTAGGCTTCAGAACATTAGGTGAGTTTATGAAAGTGTTGCGATGCATAACTCCATAACGTACAATTTCCGCATTTTCCAATCCAGGTATGAGCTGCAATACATCTTTTTGGGGCCCCCATTTCAAATGTGTCTGAAAACCAACAATGTTGTAGAGAGTTCCTGCCGCATCATCTTGGCGCAATTGAACTACAGCAAAAGGGCGTTTTCCTGTTTTCGGATCTTCCAATCCAACAGGTTTCAATGGACCAAATAACATCGTTTTCTTCCCACGTGAGGCCATCACTTCAATCGGCATGCAACCTTCAAAAAAGATTTCTTTTTCAAATTCTTTAAGTGGGACTGTTTCAGCGGCAATCAATGCTTCATAAAAGCGGTCAAACTCCTCTTCCGTCATCGGACAGTTCAAATAAGCGGCTTCCCCTTTATCATAGCGGGATTTCAAATATACTTTATCCATGTTGATGCTGTCTTTTTCAAGAATTGGAGCGGCAGCATCGTAGAAATACAAGTATTCTTCATCCATGATTTGCTTTAAGCTGTCCGAAAGTGACTGGCTTGTAAGCGGACCGGTTGCAATGACCGTAGGACCATCCGGAATTTCCGTCACTTCCTCATTAATGACCGTTACATTTGGGTGATTTTTGACCTTTTCCGTCACTAGTCCGGCAAATTCATGGCGATCAACAGCTAAAGCACCCCCAGCCGGCACAGCGCAAGCATCTGCTGCGGACATGATGACCGAATCAAGTATACGCATTTCTTCTTTTAATACACCAACTGCATTTGTTAACGTATTTGCCCGAAGTGAATTGGAACAAACAAGTTCAGCGAATTTATCGGTATGATGGGCTGGCGTTTGTTTTACCGGGCGCATTTCGTATAGATCGACTTTAATTCCTCTTTTAGCTAACTGCCACGCCGCTTCACTTCCAGCAAGCCCAGCACCGATTACACTTACTTTTGTTTCTTTCATTTTTCGAACCTCCATGTATAGATATGATAAGACAGGATCATTTATCATTAAAATTGCTTTCATAAAAGTTTCATTTTTAACGATATCTATGTATTTATACCCAAAATACCCATTCCTGTTATTATTTTAGCATATGCCGCAATCCGGCATTCTTCCTGCAATCCATCTTTTCTAAAAAGGATAACGGACGCAAATAGGAATTATATCTTTAAAAGAATATACTTGTCCACTGAATTTTACATCACATGGCCCAAATAAAAAAGTTTCAAGCTTTATCCATTTTCTTCTTAGAAGTAATTCCACTCATTATCATGATATCACACTTCCCCGAACATAAAGAAACTCGGCAGATGCCGAGTTCATTCATATTAGGATTTCTCACTTGTAAATAAGGAAAGTAAACGAATTCACGGTCTTTTCTATGCTTGAGGCGTTTCTTTGAAATCACAATCCATGCACTGAACCTGGACGCCTTTTTTGAGTTTTTTCTCAACAAGTGTACCTTCACATTTTGGACAACTCCGTGGAAGCGGCTTATCCCAAGAAATGAAGTCACATCCAGGGTAGGTATCACACCCGTAAAATATGCGGCGTTTTTTACTTTTCCTTTCAATGATGTTTCCTTCTTTACATTTCGGGCATTTGACACCGATTTCTTTAACGATTGGTTTTGTGTTACGGCAATCCGGGAAATTACTGCATGCCATGAACTTTCCATAACGCCCCATCTTATAGACCATCTCATGTCCGCATTCCAAGCAATCTTCACCAGCAGGCTCATCTTTAATTTCTATTTTCTCCATTTCGACTTCGGCTTTAGCCAAATGAACGGCAAATTCTTTATAAAATTCATCGATGACCTTTATCCATTCGATACTGCCCTCTTCGACGCTATCAAACTCCTGTTCCATCTTGGCAGTGAACTCTGCATCAAGAATATCCGGGAAGAACTCACGTATTAATTCAAGAACGATCTCACCAAGCTCAGTAGGGATGAACCGTTTATTATCCAAGGTAACATAGCCCCGTTTTTGAATCGTATCCAAGGTAGGAGCATATGTAGAAGGACGGCCTATTCCCAGTTCCTCTAGCGTTTTGACAAGACGGGCTTCAGTATATCGGGGCGGAGGCTGAGTGAAATGCTGCTTCGGCTCGACATCTTTTGAAAAGAATTGATCTCCTTTTTTCACATCCGGTAAAGCATTTTCCTTTTCTTCCACTGAGTCATCGGACCCTTCAACATATACCTTCATGAAGCCCGGAAATTTAATTTTTGAACCATTGGCCCTGAAGATGACATCCCCGTTATGCAGGTCGATGCTCATCGTATCCATGACCGCCGAAGACATTTGACTAGAAACGAATCGTTCCCAAATCAATTTATAAAGACGGAATTGATCTCTGGATAAGAACTCCTTGACTATACCCGGTTCACGCAATGTGCTTGTTGGTCTAACCGCTTCATGGGCGTCCTGAGCATTAGTCTGTTTTTTCTCCTTGCGCTGTTCAACCTGAACATATTCTTCTCCGTAACTATTTTGAATGAAGGTATGGGCTTCCTGTTTCGCAACATCGGAAATCCGGGTCGAATCGGTTCTCATATAAGTGATTAACCCGACTGTACCTTCCTTTCCAAGCTCGATTCCCTCATAAAGCTGCTGAGCGAGCATCATGGTTTTCTTTGCACGGAAATTTAATTTACGAGCCGCTTCTTGTTGCAGGGAAGAAGTTGTAAAAGGTGCAGCCGGATTACGTCTTCTTTCCTTTTTAGCCACAGCCCCTATCGTAAATTCGCCACCATTTAAAGAAGCGAGTACTTTTTTTACATCCTCTTCTGTATTTAATTCCTTCCGCTCGCCACCCAGGCTGAAAAAGGAACCTTCAAACTGTTCTTTTCCTTTTACAAAATCCGCCTTGATTGTCCAATACTCCTCTGGGATAAAATCTTTGATCTCTTTCTCCCGGTCTATGATCATCCGTACAGCGACCGATTGGACCCGGCCTGCACTTAAGCCTTTTTTCACTTTTTTCCATAAAAGCGGGCTGATATTGTATCCGACCAAACGATCCAAGACCCTTCTTGCCTGCTGGGCATCAACCAATTTCATATTTATTGGCCTCGGTGATTTAAATGATTCTTTGATTGCCTCTTTCGTGATCTCGTTGAATACCACGCGGCAATCTGAATTAATGTCAACATCGAGACTGTGAGCCAAATGCCAGGCAATGGCTTCCCCTTCTCTGTCGGGGTCAGCCGCGAGATAGATTTTTTTCGCTTTTTTTGCAGCGGTTTTCAATTCTTTTAAAACCGGGCCTTTGCCGCGGATAGTTATATATTTAGGTTCATATTCATGTTCAACATCGACACCCATTTGACTTTTAGGCAAATCGCGCACATGCCCCATGGAAGCCTTTACTTTATATTTTTTTCCCAAGTAACGTTCTATTGTTTTCGCCTTTGCGGGCGATTCCACAATCACTAAGTATTCTGACATCCAATAAATCCTCCTCAAAGAGGTAATATAAATCTTCACTATTATTAATCATTCAAAAATCATTTGTCAACACCTCTTTACTTTTCAAAGCATGCTGATTTATTTATTTATAGGGAATTTGACAAGAGGTGCATTTGCAAAACTTATAACAGTTTTACAATATTTTCAACCTTTTTGTCTAATATTTCAACCCATCTCACTAAAATAATACCTTATTTTTCTATTTTTTTCATTTGATTCTCCGTCTATCTTCTATATTATATCGTTCAAAATTCTTCTTCAATCTGCTTAGAACTCAAAACAAGTTTTGCACCATCCTGAATCAATTGATTGGTCCCTAGTGATTCGGGACTCGTTACGTTACCAGGAAGCGCAAATACCTCCCTGCCGTGTTCCAAAGCAGCTTGTGCCGTAATGAGGGAACCGCTTTTTTCTTTTGCCTCGACTACGAATACGCCCTGTGATAATCCACTGATGATTCGATTCCTAAGCGGAAACATCCAGGGTTTCGCTATCATTTCCGGTGGAGTCTCAGATATAAGTAACCCTCTATCGCTGATTTCCTCAGCAAGGGAAATATTGGATTTAGGATATATTTGCAAAAGCCCTCCTCCTAAAACCCCAATCGTATCTCCGCCTTCCTCCAAAGTTATCTTATGTGACTCTGCGTCGATTCCTGCCGCCACCCCACTTATGATCACGAATTCTTTCTTTACAAGGGGTAACA
Source organism: Peribacillus sp. ACCC06369 (assembly GCF_030348945.1). Taxonomy (NCBI): domain Bacteria; kingdom Bacillati; phylum Bacillota; class Bacilli; order Caryophanales; family Bacillaceae; genus Peribacillus; species Peribacillus sp. ACCC06369. The sequence continues at coordinate 1,653,411 of NZ_JAUCEN010000002.1, read as the reverse complement.
GAATCGTTTTTAAGGCCCCCAGTCCATACGAGGTTGGCTTACGTGTCCCAACAACACCTAAGGTATTCCTCCTCGCTAGAAGCTTCTTATCGCCCTTAAAATAAAGAACCCACGGAGGATCGAATATTTGCTTCAGCAAAAATGGGTAATCATCATCGAAGATGGTCAAACAATGAATTTGACTATCTTCGTAAAGTTTAAGTTTATCGATGACATTGAGTGAATATAAATCTTTGAGAAAAAGGTTGAGCTTATTTGAAGGGATAGGAAGCATTTTCACCCATTCAATGTGGTTTGTTGTAAAGAGGGAAGATAGTGATGGGTCATTGGACATGATTTTTTGGATTGTTTTCCATCCTGCTCCGCGACAATGATGGAGATGGATTAACTTTTCAATTTTATTCAATTGGAAACGCCCCTAATCGGATATTTTTAAAAGTAGGTTGATTGTGATGGACTGGGTAAACGAAATGTGTTACCGAGGATATTGGAGGGAAATAAAGACCGACCCAAAAAAACAGGTCGGCCCAACTTAAATCAATGGGTTTTACAAGGTTCGTAAATATCTTTTTCTTTTAGAACGGAAATCAAAGTTTCACCCATTACGGATGGAGTCTCAGCAACTTTAATTCCACATTCGTTCATTACGCGGATTTTCTCGTCAGCTGTCCCTTTTCCTCCAGAGATAATGGCACCAGCATGTCCCATGCGTTTACCGGCTGGAGCCGTACGGCCACCAATGAAACCAACAACTGGCTTAGTCATATTTTCTTTCACCCAGATAGCTGCTTCTTCTTCTGCCGTTCCGCCGATTTCCCCGATCATGATCACCGCATGTGTTTCCGGATCTTCATTGAACGCTTTCAGTACATCGATGAAGTCGGTTCCATTAACGGGATCTCCACCGATACCGACAGCCGATGATTGCCCAATTCCTGCTTGCGATAATTGGTGAACGGCTTCGTACGTTAAAGTTCCAGAACGTGAAACTACACCTACATGGCCTTTTTTGTGGATATATCCTGGCATGATACCAATCTTACACTCTTCCGGACTAATGACACCCGGGCAGTTAGGTCCGATCAAGCGAGTTTTTTTACCTTCCATGTATCGCTTCACCTTGACCATATCCAGGACAGGAATATGTTCAGTTATACAAATAACAAGATCAAGTTCTGCGTCAACGGCTTCTAGAATCGCATCGGCAGCAAATGGAGCCGGTACATAGATAACCGATGCATTCGCTCCGGTTTCATTGACAGCTTCGGAAACTGTATTGAATACAGGTACCCCTTCCGCTTCTGTTCCGCCTTTACCCGGAGTGACGCCTCCAACGATTTTCGTGCCGTATTCCAACATTTGTTTTGTATGAAATAATGCTGTTGAACCAGTGATTCCCTGAACGATCACTTTCGTATCTTTATTAATATAAACGCTCATAATGTTCCCCCCTGCCTATTATCCTACAAGTGATACTATTTTTTGTGCTCCATCTGCCATTGATTCAGCAGCCGTAATATTTAAACCTGACTCTTTTAGAATCTTTTTACCAAGGTCCACATTCGTTCCTTCAAGACGAACAACAAGAGGGACATCCAGGCCAAGCTCTTTAGCAGCAGATACTACGCCTGCAGCGATGATGTCACATTTCATGATTCCTCCGAAGATGTTAACGAAGATGCCTTTAACATTTTGATCGGATAGGATGATTTTGAAAGCCTCTTTTACTTTTTCCTCAGTAGCGCCGCCACCAACGTCAAGGAAGTTAGCCGGGTCTCCCATATAATGTTTAATGATGTCCATCGTTGCCATAGCAAGTCCTGCACCATTAACCATGCATCCGATATTTCCGTCAAGCGATATGTAACTTAGGCCATGTTTTGATGCTTCAATCTCTTTCGCATCCTCTTCATCCAAATCACGGTACTCCGCGATGTCTTTATGGCGGTAAATGGCATTATCATCGAAATTCAATTTAGCATCCAGCGCCATTACATTACCATCGCCCGTTACCACTAATGGGTTGATTTCAGCGATTGAGCAATCTTTTTCAACGAAAGCTGTATATAAGTTAACCATAAGTTTGGAAGCTTTATTTATAAGTGAAGTCGGAATATTGATATTGAATGCAATCCTACGTGCCTGGAAGCCAGTCAGGCCGACAACCGGATCGATTACTTCTTTGAAAATTTTCTCTGGTGTCTTTTCAGCCACTTCCTCAATTTCCGTTCCGCCTTCTTCAGAAGCCATCAATACGACACTGTTCGTAGCACGGTCAAGGACCAGCCCGATATAATATTCCTTCGTAATGTCGCAGCCTTCTTCAATAAGTAAACGCTTAACTTCCTTGCCTGCAGGTCCTGTTTGATGGGTCACCAGCGTCTTACCAAGAATCTCTTCTGCATATGTACGCGCTTCATCAAGGTTCTTCGCTACCTTAACTCCGCCGGCTTTCCCGCGGCCGCCCGCATGAATTTGAGCTTTGACGACAACAACTTCCGTACCTAACTCCTTCGCTGCTTCCACTGCTTCATCAACAGTAAAGGCAACCCGGCCATTTGGAACGGATACCCCGTATTGTCGCAATATCTCTTTCCCCTGATACTCATGGATATTCATTTCCCATCCTCCTTATCTACTAAAAAACAACTTTGAAATTTAATGCGCGATTTCTCTACTATATTACAACAAAATTCTCCTTCGTGCATAATTTTCTTTCACATAATTTTTAAAATATTATTATAATATACTTCCACAACCTTGTATAAAGTGGGAAAAACTTTCTTCGCCGTTGTGTTTTTTCTTATGAAAAATCATCTATTTTGTTTCTGAACTTCTATTACAACAAAAGCCATTCCAGTTATAAGACTAGTAAAAACACCTCCTATCAAAGCCTTTATCGCCATTTTAATCCAGACATCCTTTCATGAAAAATTTGGGTTTCCATTGTGTTGATTCATAGGAAAAGCAAAAGGACAAAGCTGTGGCTTTGTCCTTTTGCTGATAGTTTAGTATTTTTTTAATATAATGAAAATTCGTTATTGTTTTCCCTAAAATTCTACATGAACCAACATGAATCTCTTTAGTGAAATTAAATAATCAGTCTCCTACCGATTCATGTCCTTGTCAACTTTATAAATGAATGCAAATACCTCAGCAACAGCTCCGTACAATTCTTCGGGAATTGTTTGATTTATATCTAATTGACCTAAAAGTGCAGCAAGCGATCCGTCCTTTTGGACCGGTATATCCAGTTTCATAGCCTTTTCCAGAATATTTTCAGCCGTTTTACCTTTCCCTTTCGCCAATATGACGGGAGCCTTTGATGTCGTTTGATCATACTTTAAAGCAATCGCTTCTTTTCGTCTATCATTTTTCATATTCGAATATCCACTCCACTATATGGACCTGTTTCTGAAAAAGGAACGGATTTCAAACCCTTGTCCCTCTCTTTTCCATTCACGGGGTTTACAAAGGAAACCCCTGATAATTTGTAATCCATTTTTTCCAGATTCTCTCTCAGGAGGTCTAGATATTGATCAACTGCCTCTTCAAGGACTGCACCATACCCATTAATGACAGTCACTTTTATGATTCGATTTTGAACCTGCATGTCGATGACCACCTCTTTAAGGCGTTCTAGTTCTAAATAAAATAGGACTCGGCAGTAATTCGGGTCTATCTTGCCATCTTTTGTTTTCCTTCCGCTCCATTGTAATGTTAGGTCCGTTTGTGTAGATCCCAGATTAAGCGGAAGTGTAAGGAGCAAATTCTGAATCGGCCCATTTTCCTGTGAAAGGATCTGTTGAGCAGTAATCCGATTAAGGATTTGTTCTGCCATCTCCTTTATGGCTCCCGGAATTTGCTCATTCAGCAATTTAAGCAGCAGTGGTTTAAGTGTCTCTAAATCCTTCGAGAACTCCGACATATCATCTCCAGAACGATTAATGAGTGCATGTTCCAGCTGAAGACCAAGGATCTTGGTCCATTCTTTAAGTTGGTGTGCAACTGATGGCCCATTTGTGAAATCGATTGTTTGAAACTCAGCATCCAATACATGTGCAAGGGCCAGTTTCTCATTACCCATGACGGATAGAGCCTCAGGAAGCTGTTTAAGCGACTGAAAAAGCAATTCAGCCACCATACCCTTCGACTTAACCACCTGCTCTGTATCCTTATTCAAATAGCCTAAAAGGTCATCCACTACTATTTTTCCGCCTACTCCCTTTATTTCTGCCGTTGCTTCTGTAAAAGTACTCTCAAGCAAACGAAAGGCAAGAAGAGAAAGTTTTTCTGCAGAAATGTTTATTTTCTGAATCGATTGGATATCAGGTCTCATTTTTGCCCCTTCATGATCAAGTCCGTTCAATATGCGATTTATATTCAATTCTATATCTTCAACTTTACCAAATGCTCCGATTTTCACCTTGGAAAGCAATTGCAATCCTTGGTGTAATTTTTCAATCGCTGAATTTTCTGGAATACTGGACCTCGCCTCAGCTCCATAAATTAAATCCTCCAGAAAAACAGATTCCGTTATTCCCTTTGGAACAAAACCCGTTTTTTGAAGCAGGGAAAATGCGCCGGATTTCATTACGGGTGTTGAATCGGAATCCAGCCAAGCGGTAACTAGCTTTTGCAAACCGATTTGTTGTAGCTGGTTCTTTCTGGCAACATGCAAGGAATCCAATACCTCCAAGCCGTCCTCGTTTCCGAACCCCAACCCTGCAGTAGCTGTTTAAGGCCACTGAGCAGTTTGTGGAAAGGTTCGCCTTTAGCCTGTGCAAATAATGCATAAAATACTTCTTTTACAAAAGGCAATTGCTGAACGAACATTGTTTTTATGACTGGCAGACCAACTTCTTCAGCATCAGCAGCTTTTAGCCATTGCAAAGCGGACTGAAAAGTTTCCTTGGTTATCGGGAGACGATTTTTCAGGAGATATTCGGCAAGCTTCGCTGCGGCCGGTTCGTGCGTCATGCCGAGATGAGCGGTTAATTGTGCAGCTGTTCCCTTTAAGCTGGAATAGTTCAAATTCAGGGGATCTAACGCTTTTAACACGACCTTCCCCTCATTTGTCTGCTGTACTTGAAACCAATACCTTTCACCTGTCCGAAGCGGGATATCGAGAGTGGCAATCATTTTTTGATGGCCAATCTGTACCTCGGCCGTCTGGTTAGGAGAAACCTTATTCACTTTGCCGAAAAGGATTTGCCCGTTTTTCAAACTTGCAGTTCCATGCATTTCAACGGGTGAAGATACGGTTTGACCGCTTGTTATGGATTGCATCACTCATCCTCCCTTAGTCCTTCGTTCGTGCAGCGATTTCCTTTACTGGTGCAAAACTTCTTCTATGCCAAGGTGTAAGCCCGTGCTTGTCGAGCGCTTCTAAATGTTGGCTTGTCCCATAACCCATGTGCTTGTCGAAACCATATTCCGGATATTTTTCACCATATTCCTTCATCATCCTATCACGAGTCACTTTCGCGATAATGGAGGCCGCAGAGATGGTAATGCTTCTTGCGTCCCCCTTTATGAGTGAAAGCTGCGGAATCGGCACATCCAGTTCCATCGCATCGACCAACAAATGATCAGGAAGTTCTGAAAGATCGTTCACTGCGGCCACCATCGCTTTTTTCGTAGCTTGGTATATATTGATTTCATCAATTACTTCGCTATGTACAACACCTATACCTATGGATAGTGCTTCCTTAAAAATCATTTCATAAAACAGTTCCCTTTTTGACTCTGGAATCTTTTTAGAATCATTCAGCCCTGGCAAATAAAAAGATTCCGGCAAGATGACTGCACTCGTCACAACTGGTCCTGCCAGCGGCCCTCTCCCTACTTCATCGATACCAGCAAGAATGGAAAACCCCTGTTTTCGCAATTGCCGCTCAAACTCCGTCATTTCCGTGAAAGCATCCTTTACCTGTTGTTCTTTTTCATAGGCTCTTTGCCATTTGCTCACTAAGTCGGTTACACCCTTTCGGCTGTCCTCCCGGCATTCCTGTAAAAATAAATCTCCAGGCTCACTTATTGTCTTTAACTTTGAGGAGATTTCCTTAATGCTCATTGCAGTTTTCATCATCTATCACCCATCATATTAATTATCGGCAGTCTTGCTTTCCTTCTACAGTTCAAACAAAAATACGGAGTGGAAAAGAGACATCAAAAAGAAATAACCTTTTCGACATCCAACTCCAGCTCCGTATCAACCTTTTCACTGACTGTCTTCAAAAATCAGGTCAATGTCTTGTAAATTCTACTTAATGTTATTCGGGGATATTATCTTCTTCATAATCCTTAGGGACCTCAAACGTAAGCGGACCCATCTTTTCTGAACGGATTTCACGTACGACCAACTCTGCGGTTTTGTCATAATCAATGAAGCCTCCAGATGCTAAACAGCCCCTGAACTTTCCGACCGCATCGAATAGTTCGAGCGTTTCCTGAGGAATTGCATCCAAGTTATAACGGGATTTCAATCTATCCGGATATTCTTTTTCCAAAAAGCGAAGACCGTATAACGAAACTTCGTGCAAGTTTAAAATCGTATCCTTGATCGCTCCTGTCAAAGCAAGCTTCAAGCCTACTTGCTGATCCTCGAATTTAGGCCAAAGAATCCCCGGCGTGTCCAGCAATTCCAATTCCTTACCAACTTTTATCCATTGCTGTGCTTTCGTGACACCAGGTGTATTCCCTGTTTTGGCAATGTTCTTTTTGGCAAGTCGATTTATTAAAGTTGATTTCCCTACGTTCGGAATACCTACTATCATGGCGCGGATCGCTCTCGGTTTTATTCCTCTTGATTCCATCCGGTCATACTTCTCTTTTAAAAGTTTTTTAGAAGCAGTTGTAATCTGGTTTAAACCGTTTCCTGCCTGTGAGTTAATGGCTATTGCCGTTTTTCCCTGCGATTTATAATATTCAAGCCACTTATTCGTTTTTACAGGATCGGCCATATCAGCTTTATTCAAAAGGATAACCCTCGGTTTATGCTGTATGATTTCATCGATCATCGGATTTCGTGAAGATGCCGGAATCCGGGCATCCACAAGTTCAAAGATGATGTCGATCAGTTTTAATTTCTCTGTTACTTCCCGTCTTGCTTTGGCCATATGGCCAGGGAACCACTGTATTGTCAATGGAATCCACCTTCCTACTATTCCGCCAATCGAAGGTCTTCGATCGGCCAATAAACTAATTTAGTTTTTCCTAACACTTTATCGTAAGGAACGACACCAACGCCAATATGGCGGCTGTCCTTACTGAAACGGCGATTATCCCCTAAGACGAATAGGTGGTCTTCAGGCACCGTTCCTTGTTCTATGACATCACTTAATGTAAAAGGTTCCGTCAAAGCCCCGCCATCAATCAATTGTTTTTTATATTCATCCAAGTATGGCTCAGAATAAGCTTTTCCATTCACGTAAAGAGTATCATCTTTATATTCCACTTTTTCCCCTGGCAATCCGATGACCCGCTTTATGTAATCCTTGCCTTCTGGAGCTTCGAAAACGATAATGTCGAATCTTTTCGGTTCACCAATCGAATAGGAGATTTTATTAACGATCATGCGGTCCGTATCCTTTAATGTCGGCATCATGGAATTACCGTCCACAACAATAGGAGCCAGGAGGAAATAACGAATCAGTGTCGCAGCTATAACCGCTATTATGACCGCCTTTGTCCATTCCCACAATTCATTTTTCTTTTTCGCCATCCTTACCCACCCTTTTAGAAAGCATATCAACAATTATTTTAACATGTTGCGGACGCTATAGCGAGCAAGATTCTATATGGTTTTTACCTTATCTGTGCATTGATGGTTTCTTAAAGTGCAAAAAAGGGAGCCTGATAAACAAGCTCCCTTTTTGCATGATACTGTTTGGTTATTCACCTTATGTGGATCATGGTAAACCCGCATGAAGATATTCGAAGAATTAACGACGAATTTCTTTAATACGTGCTTTTTTACCACGAAGTTCGCGTAGGTAATAAAGTTTCGCACGACGTACTTTACCGTGACGGATAACTTCTAGTTTCGCAATTTTTGGTGTGTGAACAGGGAAAGCACGTTCTACTCCAACGCCGTAAGAGATCTTACGTACTGTGAAAGTTTCACTAACTCCGCCGCCACGACGTTTGATTACAACGCCTTCAAACAACTGGATACGTTCGCGAGTTCCTTCAATAACCTTTACGTGTACACGTACTGTGTCACCAGGTCTGAATGATGGAAGATCTGAGCGAAGTTGTTCTTTTGTGATTTCGTTAATAAGATTTTGCATCGATTTCAACTCCTCCTGGACGCTCTTGCAAATACTTATTGTTTGCAGCGGAACATCGTTATAAGACTGAGCATTTTGCCCAAGTCACAAGGTATATCCTATCATACTATAAACGTCGATGCAATAGACATCAGTCTTCTTTTTTAATCTCGGACAATAATTTTTTTTCAACTTCCGATAGTTCATAGCTATCGAGCAAATCCGGACGTCGCATCCAGGTTCTACGCAGAGATTCCTTCATCCGCCATTCATCGATTTTTTTATGATTTCCGGATATTAGCGGATCGGGAACTTTCATTCCCCGGAAATCTGCAGGTCTAGTATAATGGGGATGCTCTAATAATCCAGAAGAATAGGAATCAAGAATCGGGGAGTCAACATTTCCCAGAACGCCAGGAAGCAAGCGAACAACACTGTCAATAATGACCATTGCACCCAATTCCCCGCCTGTAAGCACAAAGTCACCAATCGATATTTCATCCGTGACGACATGCTCCCGGATGCGCTCATCATACCCTTCATAATGCCCGCAAATGAAAATGAGATGTTCTTCTTTTGCAAACTCTTCAGCTTTTTTCTGCGTGTAACGCTCTCCCTGAGGGCAAAGCAGGACCACCCTTGGGGTTAGCTCCGCTTGCCCTTTAAGAGCCTCCACAGCATCAAAAATCGGTTGTGCCTTCAATACCATTCCGGCACCGCCGCCATACGGATAATCGTCTACCGTCGAATGCTTATTATCTGCATAATCTCGGAAATTGGTCACCTTATAGCTGACAGCTTGCTTTTCTGCAGCTTTTTTTAAAATTGACGAACCGAATACCCCTTCGAACATTTCTGGAAAAAGCGAAAGCACATCGATTTTCATCAGTCTAAAAGTCCTTCCATCGGTGTAATGATGACTTTTTTAGCGGAAATATCTACTTCTTTTACAATTTGTTCAATATACGGGATCAAAATATCCTTACTGCCAGCTTTCTTAATGACCCAAACATCATTGGCACCAGGCGTAAGAACCTCAATGATTTCCCCAATTTCCATACCTTCATCCGTAAATACCGAACAGCCGATGATTTCATGGAAGTAGAACTCACCTTCGTCCAATTTACCAAGCTGTGCTTCCTTGACTTTCAGGACCCCGTTTCTAAAAGCCTCGACCTGTCCGACGTTATAATAGTTCTCGAACGTCAATAGGTTAAAGTTTTTATGGGTGCGGTGCGACCTGATGACAAGCGGCAAAGGCTTTTTATCCGTGTCCCTAAATAAATACAGTGTATTTCCCACTTTGTATCGTTTTTCAGGAAAGTCTGTTGAAGAAATAACACGGACTTCTCCTAAAAGACCATGTGTGTTGACAATTTTACCTACATTAAACCAATTTTCCATTCTTTCACCTCTAACGAATTTCCGAGACGATTCCATCTTTAATGACAATGGTCTTCGTTGCCATGATTTCGTCCCAATCTGCCCCAATTTCCACATCAATGATACTTTGAACTTCCCGTTCCTTCAATTCGCTTCCGGTGGGAAGGATCTCCAACTGCTCCATTTGGAATTCAAGCAGTTTAATTTTTTCTTGCCTCTGGTTTATTTCTTTTTCGAAATGAGCACGGAGACTGGCAGGCTGGAGATTTCTTGTTTTTTCAAGCTTTTTCAGTTCAAAGCGAAGCTGTTCACTCTCTTTTTGAAGCTGAAGGCGTTTTGACTTGTACTTCTCGAGGAGCTGATTCTTGCTGGATTCCGTTAATACTTGGTTAACGATTACATTTTGGAGAATTTTCATTCCAGCACCTCCTATTATCTATGATTTCTTATTTCCTTCAAAAAATATGTATGATTGGGTAATCTTTTTGAAAAAGGGGGGGCATTCTCCTAAGTATAACGTAAATCGGTAAAAGATGCGTCTTAAAAAGGCGTAAAGTTTAAACTCAAGGTCATAATCAAATAGGATCCAAGGCGGGATTTCACTTTCTTGAAGTACAAAAAAAGGAGGGGTATTAGCCCTCCTTATTCGGAAATCTCCAAATAGATTTTCTTCTGCTGTGAAGATCCTGCTGCATATACCACAGTACGAATCGCCTTAGCAACACGCCCTTGTTTACCGATGACTTTACCCATGTCCTCCTTATGAACGGAGAGGGTATAAACAATCCGGTCGGACTCTTCCTTGGAAGCCACGATGACCTCTTCCGGATAATCCACAAGTGCTGAAACAATCGTTTCAATTAGTGCTTTCATCAACTACGTCGATTACTTGCTGTTTTTTGCAACATGGAATTTTTCCATGATGCCTTGTGTTGAGAATAAGTTACGAACTGTATCAGATGGTTTAGCTCCATCTTGTAACCATTTAAGAGCAAGCTCTTCGTTGATTTCAACTTTAGCTGGTTGAGTCACCGGGTTATAAGTTCCAACCACTTCAATGTAACGTCCGTCACGTGGTGAACGAGAATCTGCAACTACAATACGATAGAAAGGAGATTTTTTAGCTCCCATACGTTTTAAGCGAATTTTTACTGCCATTTTAAATAAGCACCTCCGAATAGTTTCACACAAGATAGTATAATATCAAATGTCTTGTATGTTTGTAAAGGTTTTTTTCTTAACAGGTAAAAAAAGTGTTGAAATACATGGCTTTGACCCGTATTTCCACCAGTTTCGACCTAAAAAAAACCTTACATGAACGGGAATTTGAATCCCTTTTTCTTACCTTTTTGCATGTTCGTAACCTGTTTCATCATCTTTTTCATTTCTTCGAATTGCTTCAGTAGACGGTTCACTTCCTGAATCGATCTGCCGCTTCCTTTGGCAATCCGTTTCTTGCGGGATGCATTCATGGTTTCTGGATGTTCCTTTTCCTGCGTTGTCATTGAACGGATGATAGCTTCGACATGACCGATTTGTTTCTCATCGATCTGAAGGTTGTCCATCCCTTTCATTTTATTCGCACCGGGAATCATTTTCAGAATATCATCAAGCGGTCCCATATTCCGCACCTGACCAAGTTGCTCAAGGAAATCATCAAAGGTAAAAGTGGCTGTACGCATCTTTTTCTCTAATTCTTTCGCTTTTTCTTCATCTACATTGGCCTGTGCTTTTTCGATAAGGGTCAATACATCACCCATGCCAAGGATCCGCGAAGCCATCCGTTCTGGATGGAATGCTTCGAGTGCATCCAATTTTTCTCCCATACCGACGAATTTAATCGGCGTGTTGGTGACTGAACGAATCGAAAGTGCCGCACCACCACGTGTGTCCCCATCAAGTTTCGTTAATACGACACCAGTCAGGCCTAGCTGTTCATTAAAGCTTTGGGCTACATTGACCGCATCTTGACCGGTCATCGCATCGACAACCAGGAAGATTTCATCAGGTTTTGTCAATTCTTTGATATCCTTCAGTTCACCCATCAAGTTTTCATCAACATGAAGGCGGCCTGCGGTATCAATCAACACATAATCATGATGTTCTTCCTTAGCTTTTTCAATCGCCTGTTTGGCAATTTCAACAGGACTAACCTGGTCCCCAAGGGAGAAAACAGGCATGCTTAATTGTTTGCCAAGTGTTTCAAGCTGCTTAATCGCCGCCGGACGGTAAATATCAGCCGCAACGAGCAATGGCTTGCGGTTGTATTTTTTTCTAAGAAGATTGGCTAGCTTTCCGGTGGTCGTCGTTTTACCTGCACCTTGAAGCCCTACCATCATAATGACGGTCGGTGGTTTCGAGGCAACAGCAATCTTGCTCTGTTCGCCGCCCATCAGATCCGTCAATTCTTCCTTTACTACTTTAATTACCTGCTGACCGGGGGTTAAGCTTTTCAGCACTTCCTGACCTACCGAACGTTCACTGACACGTTTTACAAAATCCTTCACGACTTTAAAGTTAACATCCGCTTCAAGCAGGGCCAATCGAACTTCACGCATCATTTCTTTAACGTCCGCTTCGTTGACCTTCCCTTTTCCACGGATCTTTTGCATCGTGCTCTGCAGTCGGTCGGCCAATCCTTCAAATGCCATATTGCCGCCTCCTAATCCAACTTCTCAAGCGTTGTGATTGCGTCTAGCAGCTTCTCTTTTGAAAAGGAATCCTTTTCTATGAGTCCCTTCATATTCGCAATCCACTGGTTACGCTCTTGAAATTTTTGAAATAACAATAGCTTAGCTTCGTATTCCTCAAGCATCGCTTCTGTTCTTTTTATATTATCATAGACTGCCTGCCTACTGACTTCGTATTCATCGGCAATCTCGCCAAGAGAGTAATCATCCAGATAGTAGAGGGACATGTAGCTCTGCTGCTTCTCTGTTAACAACGATTGGTAAAAGTCATACAAATAATTAATCCGCGTTGTCTTTTCAAGCATCTTAGCAAGCCTCCCTGCTGTTAAGTGAAAACCCTTTACAAGTTTATATTGTATAGCCTTGTTTATTTGATGTCAAGTTAAACTCCTTACCACTTGTTTGCAAATCATTATTTTTTTCTTTTTCCCGCTACAAGGAGGATTTCCCCTCCTCTTTTTTAGGTAGTTCTTCTGCTAGATCACAGTGAGTCCCATAATGATCTTGAGTCCTCTTGGAAAAATGGTCAAAAAAAAACCAGAAGAGAAAATCTCTTCCGGTTTACACTTTTTTTCTTAAACCTCTTCTTTATCGATGATATCTGCAAAAAGGCCATAAACATATTTCTCAGCATCGAATTCCTGCAGATCGTCCATTTTTTCACCAAGCCCGACAAATTTAACCGGAATGGCCAATTCATTGCGAATTGCCAAGACAATTCCACCTTTTGCCGTGCCATCAAGCTTTGTTAAAACAATACCGGAAACATTGGTCGCTTCCTTGAATGTCTTGGCTTGAATGAGGGCATTTTGTCCAGTTGTTGCATCAAGGGCAAGCAACACCTCGTGTGGTGCGCCGGGTACTTCACGTTCAATTACACGTTTCACCTTTTCCAATTCCTTCATTAAATTCACTTTATTCTGTAAGCGACCGGCAGTGTCACAGATCAGGATATCAGCTTTTCGTGCCTTGGCGGCCTGAATCGCATCGAACATGACCGCTGCAGGGTCAGAGCCTTCACCCTGTTTGATTACACTGACACCCACACGCTCTCCCCAAACCTCTAACTGTTCAATCGCACCGGCACGGAAAGTATCCCCGGCAGCCAATACAACAGATTTTCCTTCTTCCTTGAATTTATGGGCAAGTTTTCCGATTGTCGTCGTTTTGCCTACCCCATTAACCCCTACAAACAAGATGACCGTCAAACCTTCTTCTTGTATATTCAAGCTTGAAGTTGCCTCTTCATTGCCTTGGTAGATTTCAACAAGCTTTTCGGAAATGACGGATTGCACTTCCCTCGTATCAGAGATATTGCGGAGTTTGACTTCCATTTTCAATTGATCAATTAGTTCCATCACAGTATCAAAGCCTACATCAGCCTGTATTAGGATTTCTTCAAGTTCTTCAAAAAAGTCCTCATCCACCTTCCGATAACGGGCAACAAGTTCATTAACCCTTCCAGTAAAGGAATTTCTCGTCTTTGTCAAACCTTGCTTGAATTTTTCCCCAATGGATACTTCTGCTTCAACTTCTTTTTCTTTTTGTTCCTGGGTCGTAAATTTCTCTTTTAGCTTTTTGAAAAAACTCATTATCCCACTTCCTCTAATTAATGAATTTAAACTTCAATAAAGTTTTCCGATTCTTCCATCCTGACGGAAACAAGTTTGGAAACACCTGACTCCTGCATCGTAATGCCATATAGGACATCAGCCTCTTCCATCGTACCTTTACGGTGGGTAATCACGATAAACTGCGTTTCCCTGCTGAACTTCCTTAAAAATTGGCTGAACCGGACGACATTCGCCTCATCAAGGGCTGCCTCGACTTCATCAAGGATACAGAAAGGCACCGGCCGCACTTTTAGAATGGAGAATAAAAGGGCTATGGCTGTCAATGCCCGTTCTCCCCCGGATAAGAGGCTCAAATTCTGAAGTTTTTTTCCAGGCGGCTGTGCAATGATATCTACCCCTGTATTTAGTAAATCATCCGGATTAGTCAGTTTCAGCTCAGCTCTGCCTCCTCCAAATAAAGCTTTGAAGACTTGTTCGAATTCTTCACGGATCGAATAAAAGGTATCGGCAAAGCGTCGCTTCATTTCATCATCCATTTCATCGATGACTTGGAATAGTGTATCTTTTGCCTGTTGAAGGTCTTCCTTTTGGCTTAGAAGGAATTCATAGCGTTCAGCTACACGGGCATATTCATCAATCGCACCTATATTTACCGTTCCTAATTCCTCGATTGCAAGCTTGATGAGCTTCACCCTTTTTTGAGCTTCTTCTATAGGCATCATCAATGGATACTGTTCTTTAGCACCTTCAAAGGAAAGCGTATATTCTTCTCTCAAGTGGTCGAGGCGATTTTCCAGTTCCACATCCAGACGAGTTAATTTTACTTCTTCATCCTTTATCACTTCAACAATGCCTCTATAAACTCGATTTTCTTCCTTCAAGGCCAGTTCAAGCGTTTCAACTTGTTTTAAAAGTTCATTTTTTTCCTGTTTTTTTATCGTGATTCCTTCAATTGCTCCATTTTTATCGAGCAATTTCTTCTGCGCCATATCTTCCAGGGACTCTTCCCCGCTTGAACTGTCTGTCATTTCATTGGTCAGGAGCCCCAAATCATCTTTATTTTCGGCAAGCCTGCTTGTTTCCTTTGAAAGATCCGCTTCAATGCGTTCCATCTTCTCTTTTTGGTTTTGTAACTGCCCGCGCTTAGAGGCCAGTGTTACCCTCAGTTCATTCGTTTCTTCAGCAAGGCTCTCTTTTGAGGATTGTTGAGATTGCTTTTGTTCCGTCATGTCGGAAATTAACCGGTCAAGCCCTTCAATTTCCGTTTTACATGATTCCAAAAGTTCTTCCAGCTCTTCAAGTCTTGCTGTTTTTTGCTGTTGTTCTTCTAAATATGAATTTTTATCCAAATCATATAGGTGGAGCCGGTCATTCACATTTCTTTCCTGTAGCTCCACTTCACGAAGTTCGCCCTTGAGGGTTTGTTCTTGTAACCGAAGGCTCTCTCCTGTTTTTCTCGTTTGTTCAAGCGTTTGCTCTTGAACACCCACATCCACTTTGAGCTGTTTAACCTGCTTTTCTAGCTGGTTCGTTTTCGCTTCCATGGCGGCAAGTTTTTGATTGAGCTCTTCCAATTCCGTTTTCCTCGAAAGCAAGGAAGTCGTTTTTTGCTTTAAGGCTCCACCAGTCATCGAACCACCTGGATTGACGATATCCCCTTCAAGTGTTACGAAGCGGAAACGGTGCTGCATCATTTTCGCCAAATCATTTGCACCCTTTAAATCTGTGGTGATTATGACGGTTCCTAACAGGTTTTCCGCAATTGCTGCATGTCTATCATCATATTGGATCAATGAGGAACCTGTCCCCACAAAAGCTGAATGGCTCTTCAGCATCGATAATTGGTTCACTGAAATCTCTCTTGCCTTTATGACTGACAAAGGCAAGAACGTTGCACGTCCATACCTATTTTTCTTCAAGAAGGAAATGGCTTCTCGTGCATGCTCTTCGCGTTCCACGACCACATGCTGCATCGCTCCACCTAGAGCCGTTTCTATGGCCGTTTCATATTCCTTTGGAACCTTTATCAATTCCGCAACTGCCCCTTCAATGCCTTGAAGGGTTTCTTTCGCTTTCAAAACTTCTTTAACACC
The DNA here is from genome assembly GCF_030348945.1 of Peribacillus sp. ACCC06369. Taxonomy (NCBI): domain Bacteria; kingdom Bacillati; phylum Bacillota; class Bacilli; order Caryophanales; family Bacillaceae; genus Peribacillus; species Peribacillus sp. ACCC06369. Next base: position 1,637,398 of record NZ_JAUCEN010000002.1, on the reverse strand, counting down.
CTGAAAAAAGCCTGCATAATCCTCTTCCATTTCTTCAAGAAGTTCCTTACGTGATTTTGCCTGTTGAAGGAATTGATAGGCCTTATATAGGGTGGTTTCTTGTTTTTGATACGTATCTTTTGCCGCATTCAATTTATTCTGCTGATTTCGGAAATAAGTGACATGCTCTTCAAGCTGCTTGGTCACATTGGCCATCAGCTGTGAATATTCCACTTTTTTCGCAGTGATATCCATTCTTTCGGTTAAGAACTTTTCATTTTCCATATCAAGTTTAGCATTTTTATGTTCCTGCTGTGTTAGCTGCTGAAGCAGGTACTGTTTTTCGTTTTTAGCCGTGGCCTGCTTGTTCAACCACTCGATATAGTCACTCTTTTTCACTTCAATCATGGCTTCGATATCACTATTGAATAGGCCTAAGCTTTTTTGTTTTTCATGCAGGCTTTCCTGTATCCCTTTTACTTCCAATTTCAATGCATTCAGGATTTCCGTTTCTCTTTCCTTTTGCAATGATAAACGCTCGACAGCAGCCTCACCTTCCACAATCGCTTTTTCAAGCTGTGACTTGTTTTGGGCAGCATTTTTTTTCCGTTCTTTCAAAACCTCTTTACGGCCTTCAAGCTTTTCAAGTTCTTCGCTGGCATTCAGAAGAATTTCCTGAAGTCCATTGATCGATGTCTCAAGCGTCGCAAGATTATCCCGAAGCTTTTTGAGATGCGCTTCCCTATCATGAAGCTGCCCTGCCATTTGCTGTTCCATTTCATTATGTTTTTCAAGTTCCTGGGACAGGTTTTCCCATTTTTCATAAAGTTCTTCTATTTCAAAAACGGTTAAAGCTACTTCTATTTGCTCAAGCTCTTCTTTCTTCTCCAAAAATTCCTTGGCGAGGGAAGACTGAATTTTCAACGGTTCCACCTGTGCCTCCAATTCATGGAGGATATCATGGACACGGTTTAAGTTATCCTGCGTTTCCGTCAGCTTCGATTCCGCTTTTCGTTTCCTTGTTTTATATTTCAGGACACCGGCGGCTTCTTCAAAGATCACTCTTCTTTCTTCTGCCTTACTGCTCAGGATTTCTTCGACTTTCCCTTGGCTGATGATGGAAAATGCTTCACGCCCAAGACCAGAATCCATGAACAGGTCTATGATGTCTTTCAGACGGCAACCTTGATTATTAATAAAGAATTCACTTTCTCCCGATCGATAAACCCTTCTTGTCACACTGACTTCATGAAAGTCAATTGGTAGGGAATTGGTCTCGTTATCGAGGGTCAATGATACTTCTGCAAAATTCAACGCTTTCCTCGTGTCACTTCCCGAAAAGATGATATCTTCCATTTTTGCTCCACGCAGCGATTTTGCAGACTGTTCTCCAAGCACCCATCGGACTGCATCGGTCACATTACTTTTACCGCTTCCGTTCGGTCCAACCACTGCCGTGACACCAGGTACAAAATCAATCGAAATTTTTTCTGCGAAAGATTTAAATCCTACAACGTCCAAGCGTTTGAGGAACATGACCTTTCCCCCTCTACTGTTCAACTATCTTGTTGGTTTTTTTCTTTTAAAACGATCAATGCATGCTCGGCAGCATGCTGCTCCGCTTCTTTTTTGGACTTTCCTATACCAGATCCCAGCTCTTCCCCATTCAGAGAGACGGTCGAAACAAACTCACGATTATGGGCTGGTCCTTTTTCCTGCAAGATCTTATATTGCAGGACACCGATAGCATCACGCTGGATCAGCTCTTGAAGCTGGCTCTTATAATCCATCACATGAGAAAAAGCACCCTCGTCTATCTTCGGAAACACAACATTTTTTAAAAACTGTACAACTGGCTCTAATCCTTGATCAAGGTACAAAGCCCCAATATAGGCTTCGAATACATCCGCAAGCATGGCAGGGCGTTCTCTTCCACCTGTCATTTCTTCCCCTTTGCCGAGCAATACATATTCCCCGTAAGAAAGGCTATTGGCAAAAGCAACAAGTGAAGGCTCACACACAATGGCTGCCCTTAATTTGGTAAGTTCACCTTCGCTCATCATCGGATATTTTTGATATAAGTATTTAGAGATGGTCAGTTCAAGTACAGCGTCTCCCAAGAATTCAAGCCTTTCATTATCTTCATAAGGCTTACGGCGATGCTCATTCACATAAGATGAATGTGTAAAAGCTTGTTTCAATAAATTTTCATCTTTAAAATGAAAACCAAGACTTTCTTGCAACTGTTTGAATTTATTATCCTTGATTGATGGTTTACGATTATTTCCGTTCCTACGCATCACACAAAACCCTCCACAACGGTTCAAAAAACATATTTTTCCTATATATAAAAAGAAACCTGGCAGGAATTCCTGTCAAGCTTTCCTATGTACCATCATACATTATTATCCGCTTAAAGAAAACTAATGGCAAAAGACCACTGCCATGCAGGCGGAGCCTTATCGCCTCTGCATCAAACTTCTTTAAGAATAAGAGAAAGCCCCGTTAAAAAACGGAGCTTCTAGTCAAATGACAATTCATTACATAGTGCTTTGTATGTAATTCACAGCATCACCTACTGTGGCGATTTTTTCAGCGTCATCGTCCGAAATTTCCATATCGAACTCGTCTTCGAATTCCATGACTAGTTCAACTACATCTAGGGAATCGGCACCAAGATCTTCTTTGAAAGAAGCTTCAAGTTTTACCTCTGATTCTTCTACGTTCAAACGATCTACAACGATTTTAGTTACTCTTTCTAATACATCTGCCAATGTGTTCACCTCCCCTCAAAACATTATAAATTAATTTTGAAAAAAATCAAAGGAAACTTACATGACCATACCGCCATCTACATGAAGAGTTTGCCCAGTCATATATTTGCTGGCATCAGAAGCGAGGAAAGACGCCACTGCAGCGATATCTTTAGGGTCACCGAACCGGGCAAGCGGAATTTGGGCCAACATGGCTTTTTGGACGTCTTCAGGCAATTCCCCTGTCATATCCGTCGAGATGAAACCGGGGGCAATCGCATTGACCGTAATGCCTCTTGAAGCAAGTTCCTTTGCCGTAGTTTTAGTCAGGCCGATCACACCAGCTTTGGCCGCTACATAATTAGCCTGCCCTGCATTTCCGCTGACGCCGACGATCGATGCCATATTGATGATCCTGCCGCTGCGCTGCTTCATCATTTGTCTTGTGACTGCTTTTGTGCAAAGGAACACTCCTTTAAGATTCGTATTGATCACCGAATCCCATTCCTCTTCTTTCATGCGCATCAATAGGTTGTCACGTGTGATACCGGCATTATTAACCAGAATATCGACTCTGCCAAACTGTTCGACAACTTCCTTGATCATACTTGTCACAGATTCACTATTTGCAACATCGCATTGGACGGCAAATGCTTTACGGCCCAATGCCTTGATTTCATCCACCACTTCATTCGCTTTAGCTTCACTGCCAGAGTAGTTGATGGCAACGTCTGCTCCCTGACGGGCAAGTTCTAAAGCAACTTCCCTGCCAATACCTCGTGAAGCTCCCGTTACAAGTGCTTTTTTACCTTCGAGGATCATGCTTGTTCCCCCTTCAATGTTTCAATAGTTTTAGTTAGTGTATCTATATCGGAAACCGAGTGAATTTGAACGGAACGATCAATTTTCTTAATTAATCCACCCAATACTTTCCCAGGGCCAACCTCGATGAACGTATCCACGCCCAATTCAAGGAGATTTTTTACACTGTCCTCCCAAAGTACCGGTGAATACAACTGTTCGATTAATTTTTCTTTTATTTCAGCAGGTGCAGTAATCGGCTTGGCCGTTACATTTGAAATGACAGGAATTTCTGCCTGTTTGAAGCTAACTTCATCTAGGACCCCCTGTAACTTTTCTGCAGCCGGTTTCATCAACTCCGAGTGGAACGGTCCACTCACTTCAAGAGGAAGAGCCCGTTTAGCTCCATTCTCCTTAGCTTTTTCACTTGCAAGTTTAACCCCTTCTGAAGTACCTGAAATGACGATTTGCCCCGGACAATTAATATTGGCTAATTGGACGGATTCCCCTGTGGCCGTTATTTCAGAAGTCACTTCAGATAGAGCTTCACGGTCCATTCCCAGTATCGCAGCCATTGAGCCTTGACCATTCGGTACCGCAGCTTCCATGAATTCACCACGCTTACGCACAGTATAAACGGCATCTTCAAAAGAAATTGCACCTGATGCCACTAAAGCTGTATATTCACCTAAACTATGCCCTGCTGTATAATCGGGTTTGATTCCCGCTTCTTGCAACTCCTTGACAAAGGCATAACTCGTGGTCAATAGAGCTGGCTGCGCATTATAGGTTACCGTTAATTCTTGTTGTGTGCCGTTAAAGATCAGTTCGGAAAGTGGAAAATCAAGTTTTTCATCAGCTGTTCGAAAAATTTGCTGAGCACGCTCGTTTTCCTGAAATAAGCCATGGCCCATTCCTATTGACTGTGAACCTTGTCCTGGAAAGACAAAAGCAATTTTACCCATTTGTTACTCCCCTGCCTCTACTAAGATTTATTATTGTTTTTCTATCGTCTTTGCAATGGTCGATATGACGTCATTGCCAACCATATCGCGAGTCTGGCGTATTGCATTATAGACTGCGTTCGCATCTGAAGAACCATGCGCCTTAATGACAGGGGCCTTCAAACCGAATAGGCCAGCACCGCCATACTCCGAATAATCCATTTTATTTTTAATGCCTTTTAGTTCAGGCTTTACCATTGCTGCAGCCAACTTACTCTTGATGTTGCTCATCAAGGCCGTTTTCACCATTTTAAATACACCCATAGCAGTACCTTCTAGTGTCTTCAACACCATATTTCCCGTGAATCCGTCCGTTACGACAACATCTGCCGGCCCATTTAGGAGGTCCCTGGCCTCTACGTTACCTATAAAGGATATCTCCGGTGATTGCTGTAATAATGTAAAGGCATGCTTAGTCAGTTCATTCCCCTTTTTTTCTTCCGTTCCAATATTAAGTAATCCGACACGGGGCTTTTCAATTCCCCGCACTTTTTGGGCATAAACAGAACCCATTATGGCGAATTGAAGCAGATGCTCCGGTTTCGCATCGGAGTTCGCACCTACATCCAGAAGTACAAAACCTTTACCATCGATTGTCGGAAGGGTGGGAGCTAAAGCCGGACGTTCAATGCCTTCTATCCTTCCAACAACAAACAGGCCTGCAGCCATTAGCGCACCGGTATTGCCTGAAGAAATGCACGCATCGGCTTCTCCGTCAGCGACTTGTTGTGCCGCCAATACCATCGAGGCGCTTTTCTTGCGGCGAACCGCACGAACCGGTTCATCGGTACTTAATATTTTTTCATCAGTATGTACAACCTTTATTCGACCGTGTTTCGCTAAGTATTGGTTAATCTCGGCTTCATTTCCCACCAAGGTAATTTCCACATCGGAAAAAGTCTCGACAGCTTTCATTGCTCCCAAAACCTGTGCTTTGGGAGCATTATCGCCACCCATTGCATCTATTGTTATTTTCATTTTCTTTCATCCTTTACTAGAAAGTTAAGAGCGATACATTTCGAACTCGCCTTTAAAAACCAGTTCATTACCCACGTAGCTTCTAACCTCCACCACGGATCGATCGTTGGTGTGGTCCACGTTTTTAACCTTCGCTTTAGCTACCACTCTTTCATTTTCCTTTACAGAACGAGTAAATAAAATGGATGCTTTTGCAGTTAATGCCAGTTCATCATTTATGACCGCTACAGCTAATGAATTTGCTTGGGCAAAAAGGTGATGTCCCCTTGCAATCCCATTCCGCTTAAAGACATGCTCTTTATTTATATCCAAAATCGAAATTGCATTGTCATCTAAATTAAGATCAATTACTTCCCCGATGATTTCATCCAAAGGCAATGCCCTGATTTCGTCACTGAATTTCTTCTCGGCCACGTTTTTAATACGTTCACGCAGTTCCGGTATCGATAATTCAAGACGGTCAAGCCTAATAGTCTGGACGCTCACCGAATATTTTTCAGCCAGCTCCTCATCCGTTACAAAAGGATTCTGTTTAATCGTTTCGATTAATAATTGCTGGCGTTCCTTCTTATTTCTTCGCATTTGAAGGTCACCATCCGTAGTATTATGACTAGGTACTAATAGTAGTATATATATTTTAAAAACAGATTGCAAGATATTGTGGAAAATCTCACAATCTGTTATTGATTTTCACTCGGTTCAGTCCAGTTTTTCTCCCGTAAATACGCCCGTTCCCTCTAAATAGTTCCGAAGCGGCGCATACTCCGGGGAATGCCAAAAGCTTTGTGAGGCAATTAATTTTGCTGCATCCACCCTTGCCACTTCCAGGGTCCTGTAATCATGGACCATGTCCGCTACTTTGAACTCAGGAAGACCGCTTTGTTTTTTACCGAAGAAGTCCCCAGGTCCCCGAAGTTCCAAATCTTTCTCGGAAAGGGCAAAACCATCGTTTGTCTCGGTCATGATTTTCATCCGTTCTTTGCCGACTTCGGTTTTCGGATCAGCCAGGAGGATGCAAAAGGACTGATCACTCCCCCGTCCAACCCTTCCCCGTAACTGATGCAACTGTGAAAGCCCAAAGCGCTCCGCATCATAAATGACCATTACCGTTGCATTAGGAACATTCACCCCAACTTCGACAACCGTCGTGGAGACAAGGATTTGTGCTTCATTTGCACTAAACTGCTGCATCACTTCGTCTTTTTCATCAGCTGGCAGACGCCCATGCATGAGTCCCACTTTATACCTGTTCGCAAAGTACTGTGTAAGCATTGCATGAACATCAAGAACATTTTGTAAAGAATCAAGTTTCTCCGACTCCTCAATCAATGGACAGATGATGTATGCCTGTCTCCCTTGCTTTAGTTCCTTTTCGACAAAAGTCAAGATCCGATCAAGCATTTGGTGTTTCGCCCAATAGGTTTCGATCGCTTTACGACCAGCCGGCATTTCGTCTATCGTGGAGACGTCCATTTCTCCAAATACTGTAATTGCGAGCGTTCGTGGAATCGGTGTTGCCGTCATGAACAGGACATCTGGATTTGCACCTTTTTCACGAAGGATCCGACGCTGTTCCACTCCGAAACGATGTTGTTCATCCGTAATGACAAGACCGAGGTTCCGAAAATTCACTTCATCCTGTATCAATGCATGAGTTCCTATTAAAAGGTCGAGCTCCCCGGATTCCAGCATTTGCAATAGTTCCTTGCGCTTCTTGCCTTTTACCGAACTAGTCAACAATGCGACCTTTACTCCACTGGGTTCCAACATGGCTTTCAGGGATTGTGTATGCTGCTCAGCCAGAATCTCCGTCGGGACCATAAGAGCACCTTGGAAACCTGCTGTAATCGTCGCCTTCAGGCATATGGCGGCCACCACCGTTTTTCCTGACCCGACATCACCTTGAAGTAGACGATTCATCCGATAGGGAGATTTCATGTCATTCAATATTTCCTCGACAACCCTATTTTGAGCATTCGTTAAAGGAAAAGGAAGAGTTTCAACGAATTTTTCCACTTGCTTCTCGTCAAACTCCTGGCCAATTCCTTTTGACTGCTCTCGCTGCACTTTACGAAGCGCCTGCATTTTAAGTTGGAACAATAAAAATTCTTCATACACAAAACGGCGTCGTGCCTTTTTCACATCATTGGCCGATAGAGGGAAATGCATGGTACGAAGAGCATCGTTACGCGGCATCAGTTTGTATGTCGCCAACAATTGTATGGGCAGATTTTCTTCGATCAATGTCCCATACTGGGAAAATGCATTGGAGATAAAGCGGCGCAGCCCTTTAACAGTAATGCTGCCCTTCACTGAATACACAGGTTCGAACTCTTTCTCCCGGCTATGATCACCAACATGGCATTCCGATCCTGTAATGGTTTGGCGATGCCGATCCCATTTTCCAGTTACCGTTACGGTTTCGCCTATCGCAAGCTTTTGCTTCAGATATGGCTGGTTAAAAAAAATGACATTTATTAAATATCTCCCAGTCAATAATTTAATAGTAAGCCTGGATTTTTTCTTACCAAAGTAACCTAAAGTGGGCACCGTATGAATCTTTCCTTCTACGGTAACCCTCTCATCATGCTCAACCGTTTCTAAATCCCTCAATCGGTAATCTTCATAGCGATAGGGAAGGTGCTCAAGGAGATCCGCGACGGTATGGATCTCCATTTCCTCCAAAGCTGCTGCCGTTTCTCCCCCAATGCCTTTAACTGCCGTTATGGGTTCCTGTAAAGTGGAGTTCACTTCTTATTCAGCGGCAAGCCAAAGATTTTCGCTTCCAACTCCCGTCCAGTCGGTGTAGCCGCTAAACCTCCTTGTGCAGTTTCCCTTAGAGCAGATGGCATCGTTTGCCCGATTTTGTACATCGCATCAATTACTTCATCACACGGTATGCGGCTTGTAATCCCCGCTAAAGCCATATCTGCGGCAACCATAGCATTAGCTGCCCCCATGGCATTCCGCTTCACACAAGGTACTTCCACAAGCCCAGCAACAGGGTCACATACAAGACCAAGCATGTTCTTTAATGTGATGGCCATTGCTTCTGCACTTTGTGCCGGTGTTCCTCCTGCCATTTCAACGATGGCTGCAGCTGCCATGCCCGAAGCAGAACCGACCTCCGCCTGACAGCCCCCTGCAGCTCCAGAGATCGAAGCATTATTCGCTACTACGAAACCAAATGCCCCTGCTGTAAATAAGAACTCAATTTTCTGTTCCCGATTAGGTTTTAATTTATTTTGCAAAGCAAAGAGGGTTCCAGGCACAACACCCGCTGATCCGGCAGTGGGTGTCGCACAAATCGTTCCCATGGCTGCGTTCACTTCGTTTGTTGCCACGGCTTTGCTGACAGCATCCAGTAGCATTTCACCGGATAAGGAATTTCCGGATTTAATGTAATTCTGAAGAAGGACTGCGTCCCCGCCCGTAAGCCCGGAAACGGATCGCACACCTTGGAGTCCCTTTTCCACAGCCTGCTCCATCACATCCAGGTTGACTCCCATTTGATGGATGATTTGTTCACGGCTTTTTCCCGTTACTTCCATTTCCTGTTCTATCATCAGTTCTGATATTTTTTTCTGCTTTGAGTCAGCTAATTCTATTAATTCCGCTACATTCCGAAACATGATATCTTCTCCTTCCTAAGTGGAAACGATTGCCCTATCAATCAACAATCCTCGCAACTTGGGTGATGTTGGGGAGTGCTGTAATTTCATCGATGACGTGGTCCTCCAAGTTATGGTCCACTTCAATGGTCATCAAGGCCATCTTCCCTTTCTCCTTACGGGAGACTTCCATCTGGCCAATGTTGATTTGATGCTTAGCTAAAATGTTTGAAACATTGGCAATGGCACCAAATCGGTCATCATGAACGACGAGTATGGCAGGATTGTGGCCAGATAGCCTCAATTTAAACCCATTCAATTCGATGATTTCAATCTTTCCCCCGCCAATCGATATTCCGACAAGTTCCAGTTCGCCATCATCATCGCCCACCGTTATTTTTGCTGTATTGGGATGTTCCGGTACGGCTTCTTCTTCGCGAAAAGTAATTTTCATTTTCTTTTTGCGGGCTATTTCCAGCGATTCTTTAATTCTCTCATCAAATGTATCAAAATCAAGTAAGCCTCCTACAATGGCTACATCCGTTCCATGGCCTTTATAGGTTTTGGCAAACGATCCGTAAAAAGAAATATGGGCCCATTTTGGTTCCCGGTCGAATAAATTCCTGGCAACCCTTCCGATTCTCGCAGCTCCTGCTGTATGAGAACTAGAGGGACCAATCATAACAGGACCAATTATATCGAATACACTTCTAAATTTCATGAATTGCTCCTCCTTCTTTAGAACTGAACCCAAAGGAAACACTGGGAGTTAGTTTAATAATAACGCCATATTTATTGTAATTCCAAGCGTGCTGTCCCTAATCCTTCATTTCATAAAAAATAAAACTGCATAGCCTAATGACATATGCAGTTTATTGCCTTTTATTTTTTTCTGGATCCTTCAAAGAGACGATTAAATCTCCCTTATCTTCATGATTCTCAACTTATTCAATTGAAAAAATAAAAGAATATAAAGGTTGTTTCCCATTATGGACTTCAACTTCAACGTCCTCGAAATTCTCATTACAAAACGCAACAAGACCTTCTACTTCTTCTGTTGTTGCATCTTCTCCATATAAAATGGTAAGGATTTCGGAATCTTCATCAATCATATCGGAGAGAAGGTCTTTTGCCGCTTGAGTCATGTCTTTATCCTTCACTTTGATGGTTCCTTCAGCAATTCCCATGAAGTCCCCGGTCTCAATTGCAAGACCGTCTATGTTGGTATCCCTGACAGCATAAGTAATCTGGCCCGTTTTCACATGTGAAAGGGCTTCGATCATCGCTTTTTTATTCTCTTCAGCATCAAGTGAAGGGTTGAAAGCCAACAATGCCGCCATTCCCTGTGGTACTGTTTTCGTTGGAATAACAGTCACATGATCACCAAGTACATCTGCAGCTTGATTGGCCGCCATGATGATATTTTTATTGTTAGGCAAGATGATGACATGATCCGCATATGCCTCTTCGACAGCCTTAACAATATCTTCTGTGCTAGGATTCATCGTTTGTCCGCCTTCGATGACGGACTTAGCGCCGATGCTTTTGAATAACTCGCTTATGCCAGCACCCATCGCTACGGACACTACACCATACTTCTCTTTGGTGGACGGTTTCGTTTGAAGCGGTGTATTCGTTTCACCTACGATCGCAGTATGCTGTTCACGCATATTATCGATTTTCAGTTTGATTAAACTACCGTATTGCTGGCCATAATTCAGGCACGTGCCAGGCTGTTCAGAGTGAATATGTACTTTGACGACTTCATCATCTGAGATGACTAATAAAGAATCTCCGTATTCACTTAAATCATTTCGGAATTTTTCTTCATCGAACGAATTATTGGCAAGTTTCTCACTTTCCAATCGGACCATGAATTCCGTGCAGTAACCATATACGATATCTTCCGTGTTCATATGCCCTTGTACGTTCATGTGATGTTCGGCACTGATCATGTCATCCATGCTTGGTCCATTTGCAGATCGGACTGGAAGGGCTTCCCCTTTAAGCTCAGCAAGGAAACCTTCATAAACGAACACCAACCCTTGCCCGCCACTGTCAACGACCCCCACTTCTTTTAAGACTGGAAGTAGATCAGGAGTGCGTTTTAATGAAGCATTGGCTTCCGTAACGATTTCTTCCATTACCTGAATAAAGTCTTGGTGCTTTGATGCTGATGAAACCGCTTGCTTGGCTGCATCTTTTGCAACCGTTAAAATGGTTCCTTCAACAGGTTTCATTACCGCTTTATAAGCTGTCTGAACCCCTGCTTCAAATGCTTGGGCAAATTCCTCACTATTGATTTCCGATTTATGTTCAATCGCTTTAGCAAAACCGCGGAAAAGTTGCGAAAGGATAACACCTGAATTGCCGCGTGCACCCATTAGCAGTCCTCTTGATAGGGATGTACCCACTTTCCCGATATGCTCCTGGACGTTATTTTGCACTTCCTTCGCTCCGGAAGTCATCGATAAATTCATATTCGTTCCAGTATCTCCATCTGGAACTGGGAAAACATTCAAAGCATCAACCATTTGGGCATTAGCCGCTAAATGGTTGGCACCTTGAATGATCATTTCTGCAAAGCGCTTTCCGTTTAAACTTGTAATTGACACAAAACTTTCCTCCTATACTTAAGGGTTCGTCACACGAACTCCCTGTACAAAAATGTTAACGGAATCAACAGCTAATCCTACAGTTTTGTCCAGAGTGTATTTTACCTTTGATTGCACATTATGTGCAACTTCCGAGATTTTTGTTCCATAACTTACGATAATATACATATCGATATGAACTTCTTCCTCTTCTTGACGGACTATTACACCCTTAGTAAAGTTTTCTTTTCTTAAAATTTCGGCAATGCCGTCTTTAAATTGTTTTTTGGAAGCCATTCCTATAATTCCGTAGCAATCCACAGCTGCGCCGCCTGCTACAGTAGCGACAACATCATTAGAGATATCAATTTGTCCATATTTCGTTTGTAATTCGATAGACATTTTCTTTTCCCTCCCAAAAAATCAAGTCAACTAAAGACATTTTACTATAATGTCCATGGTTTTAAAAGTAAATGTCATACGGCACTTTATATATTTCAATTTTCAAGTAGGTATGTCAAGGTTTTTTTCTTGAAAGTAATGAACTGAAGTATTGCATTCTATCGGTAGGTATGATAAATTATTAAAGTATTTTACAAAGACTTAAGACGACTGCGAATAACTTAAGCTTGTTGTAGTTAGGAGGGAATTTAACATGGCACGTAAATGTGTAATCACTGGAAGAAGAACTCGTTCTGGTAACAGCCGCTCTCACGCAATGAACGCTAGCAAGCGTACATGGGGCGCTAACCTTCAAAAAGTACGTATTTTAGTTGACGGTAAACCTAAACGTGTATACGTTTCTGCAAGAGCTCTTAAATCGGGCAAAGTAGAACGCGTATAATGTTACGGCATCCTCTTAGGATGCCTTTTTACTTGTAATGGCCTGCATTTTAATGGGGATGGTTTTAATTTCGTTGATAAGGTACAGTCTGCATCAGGAAAAGAAGTCATCTCCCATTAATGGATGGCCAACCCCCTATCATTCCCCCAGAAATCCCGAAAAAAATAACACCTCCCTGAATTTGAGAGGTGTCATGGAGATAAGTATCAGCCTTTTTTAAACGCTCCGAGCATAGCCCTTACCAAACTGCCCAGAACTTTTGGCAATTTAATCGTATAAAATTTCATCATGCCCCTCCTCTTTGCATCCCACAAATAAAGATGAAGTGGAATTTTTCTATTACAACATAAGCTTTTAAGCGGATATAGGATGATCGTAATTATATCCGAATCTGCTCTAAGCATGAATTTTAATCACTGCTTCTTATCACCATTAATATGCCTTTCTCAAATGAAACATTCCCAGATTCGGAAATTAGTTCATTGCTGATGCAAAGCGTCGAACCTATTTCCAAGCTTGCATCACTCAGAGGGTATTTGAAACCCGAAAGTGTAATGCCGGTGACTTCTGCCGTTACAGGGAGCAATGACAGGTATTTCTTATCTTGCAAAGCGGTGACTTCATATGCCCCCGCTGTTTTTACTGTGAATATATTTTGCTTATCAACTATGTATATATCAATGTCACCATGATAAGGGAGGACACTTTCTTTTTGGAGCAGCTGGATATTACCAAGAAAATGGTCCATTCTTCCTCCTGTAGCGCCCAATATGTGAATTTCACTTGGTTTTTTCCCTATTGCCCATTTAAATGCGATTTCTAAATCGGTTTCATCCTTTTCCGATGAATATAAATTGATTTGTTCCAGCCTTTGCTCAATTTTCTTGTATTCACTTTCCGAAACTGAATCAAAATCCCCAAATCCGCACTTAGGTTCGATACCTTCTTCAAGCAATGCCCATACTCCCCTGTCAACCCCGACCCATAGATCAGTCATCTCTATATACCTTGTTAAATCTGGCCAAAAACATTCCGGACCTCCAGCCATTATACTAATAATCATCGTAATCATCCTTTTCTATGTATATTCATATACAAGATGTTTTGTATAATTGATAAAAAAAGCCGATCACTATCATTTGAATACGATAGTGTCGGCTTTATATCACTTTCCCCGAATCTTTTGAATCGCTGCGTGTCGATCTTCTTGATTATATATTGCCGAGCCGGCCACTAGGATTGTCGCCCCTTGTTCAATACATAGTTTAGCCGTTTCTTCATTTACTCCACCATCAATCTCTATTTCCAGATTTTGGTTATGCATTTCTGCCATCGCCTTCACTTCAGCAATTTTGGGCAGTACGGATGAAATGAACTTTTGCCCGCCAAAACCTGGGTTAACCGTCATCAGTAATACCATGTCAATATCTTCGATTATGGGTTGGATCAAGGAAGCCGGAGTGGCTGGGTTAAGCACCACGCCAGCCCTTACACCAAAAGATTTAATCAATTGGATTGTCCGATGCAAATGAGTGCATGCCTCTACATGTACAGTTATATAATCGGCTCCAGCTTTCGCAAACGCCTCGATATAACGATCAGGTTGTTCGATCATTAAGTGAACATCCAGCGGAAGCTTTGTCACCGGCCGGATAGCGTCTACAATCAGGGAGCCTATCGTAATATTCGGCACGAAATGCCCATCCATGACATCTACATGGATTAAATCCGCTCCGCCCCTTTCAACATCAATGATTTCTTCTCCCAATTTTGCAAAGTTAGCTGATAAAATGGATGGTGCGATTTTAACCATTTTAATACCTCGGCTTTCTATCTCTAATTTCTTCTAAGAATTGCATATAGTGTTCATATCGATAATGTGGAATTTCCCCTGTCTCAACCGCTTCCTTCACAGCACACTTCGGTTCTTTATCATGCAGGCAAGCCCGGAATTTACAGTCTTCCCCATGCTTATGCATTTCCGGGAAGCAATAGGATAACCGTTCAGCTTCCATTTCCATGAATTCAAGTGAACTGAATCCTGGTGTATCCGCGACAAGCCCAGAGCCAATATGAATCAATTCAACGTGGCGTGTCGTATGCTTCCCACGTCCTAGGTGTGACGAAATATCATCCGTCTTTAAAGCCAATTCAGGATTGATCGCATTCAGCAAGGACGATTTCCCAACACCTGACTGACCAGCAAATACACTCGTTTTCTCTTCTAAATACGGCACTAGTTCTTCAATGCCCCCAGCGGTAACTGAAGATGTCTCCAGTACAGTATAGCCAAGTTTCTGATAGTCCTTGATATACTGAGACAGTTTCTTTTGGTTTTCAGAAGTAACCAAGTCAAGTTTAGTCACGACGATAATGGGTTCGATTTCGTTATCTTCGATAAGTACGAGAAATCGATCAAGCAATGCTGGACTGAAATCAGGTTCCACTGCCGAAAAGACTAGGATGGCTTGGTCTACATTTGAAATTTGTGGCCGGATCAATTCATTCTTTCGCGGTTTTATTTCGGTCACGGTCCCATCCGTTTTATTTTCCGCTTGAAAAACAACATAATCACCTACAAGTGGCGTCACCTTATTTTTCCTGAATACTCCCCGTCCGCGGCATTGATAGACTTCTTCACCTTCAAGGACATAATAAAATCCACTTAATGCTTTGATAATTTTTCCTTCGGGCATAACCACACTCCTAATTATTAAATTTATTCTGGATAAGAGACGGCTTGGTCGATGATGACCTGATTATCACGCATGACTTTATATCCTGCTTTCTTATCTGGGGAAACCGTTAATTCGATCGTTCGCTTGGAATCCTCCACGATAAAGAATGATTCTTTAGGCTCCGTCATGCTATTGTTGATATCCTCTATGAAGATTTGGATCTTTTGCGCTTTGCCTGGTTCAACCGGGTCATACTCGATTTTGATTTCCTCCGTCACATTCTTAGGAGGAATCTCTTCTTTCCCTTTCGAAATGACCACTTTCACCGTACTGCCCTTTTCCACCTTCGTAGTAGGTTCTGGAGACTGGGAAATGACAAGCCCCTCTGCAACGGAATCGTCATAAACTTCTTCTTCCACATCGATCTTTATTCCACTTTCACTGGAATAATCATTAAGGCCAGCTTCATTGAACCCTGTTAAGTTCTTCAAGCTCAATAGGTCTTCCCCTTTACTTACCGTTAGCTCAAGCTCCGTTTCAGATGGTACGATTTCAGTGGCACCAGAAGGCGTTTGTTCTATGATCGTACCGGCAGCACTGTCATCATATTTTTCGGTCACGCTTATGTTTTTAAAACCCATTTTATCAAGCAGGGATTTTACATCTGAGTAATCCCGTCCTTCATAGCTGGACAATGAAATCGTTTCTTTACCAATACTTTGATAAATATCGATTTCTGCTCCGGCCTTGACCGTCTTACCTTCTTTAGGATTGGTTTTGATCACAAGACTCGCTTCAACCTCTTCATCTTCAATCTCAATCGTGTCTCCGATGACCAAATCCAATTCAAGTAATTCAGTAATGGCATCATCCAATTCTTTCCCTTTTAGGTCAGGGATCGTCACTTCCTTGGAAACAAACAAAGAAGGTAATAAAAGAGATGTACCAGCAATCAGGGCCAGAACTAAAAAGGTGGTCACCAAAATGGCAGGCATTTTCTTTCGTTTTTTATCTTTTTGTTTCGACTTCGTTTTTTGTTTTTTCTGTTTCTTCTGTTTCTTTTTCGATTTACTCTCTACTTCTGATTCACTTTCCCCATCATCCGAATAGACTAAAGTATTTTTTTCAGGCCCCCTAATGATTGTCTCATCGATGCTTGAAAGCTGATCATCCGTGATGACGGGGATGGCTTTTGTTGCATCATGATCTTCAGGAATCGCAAAAGGAAGTTCATTCGAACGCTCAGGATTAAGTGACGTCCGCATGTCATCTTCCATTGAGTCTACGCTCTCATAGCGGTAATATGAATCTTTGGCTGTCGCTTTCAAGATAATATTTTCCACACTCTGAGGTATTTCAGGGTTCCAGCGTTTTGGCGAAGGAGTTTCCGATTGTAAATGTTTAAGAGCTATCGAAACGGCTGATTCACCCGAAAAAGGCAATCTCCCCGTCAGCAATTCAAACATGACGATGCCAAGTGAATAAATGTCCGATTTCTTATTGGCCATCCCGCCTCTGGCCTGTTCCGGAGATAAATAATGAACTGACCCTAGGACTGCATTAGTCTGAGTTATGTTCGTTGCACTTAGGGCCAGTGCAATTCCAAAGTCCGTAATCTTGACGGTTCCTTCTTTATCAATCAGAATGTTCTGTGGCTTGATGTCACGATGGATGATCCCATTATGATGGGCATGAGAAATTGCTGCCGTGATTTGCTTCATGATATCCAATGCTTCATCAACTGGAATTGGAAAATATTTTTGTATGTATTGCTTAAGTGTAAAACCGTCCACGTATTCCATTACAATATAATAGATGGAATCTTCTTCACCAACATCATAAATACTTACGATATTGGGATGGGCCAAACTGGTTGCCGATTGAGCTTCCCGATTGAAGCGCTTGATGAACTCTTCGTCATTATTAAAGTCCATGCGAAGGATTTTCAATGCAACATCCCTATCTAAAATCATATCCCTTGCAAGGTAAACATTTGCCATACCGCCGCCACCGACCATCTGGATCAGTTTATAACGGCCGTTGATTCTTCTACCAATCAACATTCAATTCACCTGCTTTCACTTTCTTCAGTAAATTGAACAAGCACAAGGGTGATATTATCTTCCCCACCGTAGTGATTGGCCTTATCTATTAATGAAATTGCCTTTTCTTCAAGTGGCTGCCCATTGGTTACAGTTTCTTCAAGTTCCTGTTCATTCACTTTATTCGTCAAACCATCCGAACAAAGCAATAGTAAATCATTTTCTTCGAAAATGACCGTCGTAATGTCCATTTCAACTTGCATTTCTGTCCCCAAGGCTCGTAATAAAACATTTTTTCGTGGGTGGTTCTCAGCATCTTCCTTCGAAATCTGCCCAGAACGGACCAATTCGTTAACAAGTGAATGATCTTCCGTGACCTGCTTAAAACCGCTCTCATTATACAAATAACATCGGCTGTCCCCGATGTTGGCAATGGTAGCAAACTTATCGGTGCAAATGGCAGCAACAATCGTGGTCCCCATGCCCTTACATTCCGTATTCGCTTCGGCATGTTCAAAAAGCAACTGATTGACCAAGAAGATTTGCTGTTTCAGCCAATCCTCGGCATCATTTGCCGTATCGATCCCGCGGGACACTTCCCAGCTCTTTTTCAAAAGGTCTATCGTCATTGCACTGGCTACATCCCCGGCACGGTGGCCGCCCATGCCATCTGCAACGATGGCAAGGCGAACGCCTTCCGAGTTCTTAAAAATTCCGCCATTATCTTCATTATGCTGGCGGACTTTTCCACGGTCTGTTTTAAATATTGCCCTCATAGGATCACCTCGTCTCTTCTTTGCGCTCCTTGGCCCGAAGCTGGCCGCAGGCTGCGTCAATATCACTGCCTTGTTCCCTACGGATCGTTACATTAATGCCGCGCTTTTTCAATGTTTTTTCAAACTCAAAAATTTGGTCCCGAGGTGTACGTACATAGTTGCGTTCAGGTACATAGTTAACCGGTATTAAGTTGACATGGCATTTTATCCCGGTTATCAAATCCGCTAATTCTTCGGCGTGTTCCACTGTATCATTTTCGCCGCCGAATAGACCATATTCAAAACTTACACGGCGCCCTGTTTTTTCTGTATAGTATTTGATGGCTTCAATCAGGTCTGGCAGTTTGTAGGCCTTGTTGATCGGCATCAATTTACTTCTCAATTCCGTGTTCGGTGCATGAAGGGAAACAGCAAAGTTGATTTGCATGCTTTCTTCTGCAAACTTATAGATTTTAGGAATGATTCCACTTGTGGAAACCGTAATATGACGTGCCCCGATGTTCAAGCCCTTTTCATGATTTATATTCTTTAAGAATGACATCATATTATCGTAGTTATCGAACGGTTCACCGATTCCCATGATAACGACAGAACTAACACGTTCTTCCACTTCGTCAAGTGCTTGCTGAACTTTAACGACCTGGGCAACAATTTCCCCCGATTCAAGATTTCGCTTTAATCCGCCAAGTGTTGACGCACAGAATGTACAGCCAATTCTGCAGCCTACCTGTGTCGTCACACAAATGGAGTTTCCGTATTCATGGCGCATCAGCACCGTTTCAATCGAATACCCATCATGGAGTTCAAATAAAAACTTCATGGTTCCGTCATTGGACGTTTGCTGAATCAAAGTTTTCAATGTAGTGAAGGTGAATTGTGATTCCAGCTTATCCCGTAAAGATTTCGAAAGGTTGGACATATCTTCAAAACTGGAAACACGCTTTTTATAAAGCCAGTCATATACTTGATCGGCCCGGAATGCCTTCTCACCATTTTCAATGAGCCATTCTTTAATTTGGTGTAGCTCCAATGAATAGATTGATGGTTTTTCTGGTGTTGTGTCTTTTCTTACTCTTGATGATTTAGTGATTTCTGCCATTACAGCACCTTCTTTCTAAAACTCGCAATAAAGAATCCGTCACTGCTAAAATATTGCGGAAAAACTTGCAGCGTATGACCCTCGATAAATGGCTGAACGCTTTCAGGCATTCTTGTAGACAAGGTTGCATCGCTTTCAAAATCAGGATGGCTTTCCAAAAATGCTGCAGCGACTTGGTCATTTTCTTCTTTATCCACCGTACAGGTACTATATACTAACCGTCCGCCTTGCTTTACGAGCGGGGCAGCCGCTTCCAATAATTGTTTTTGTATGCTTGAGAGTTTCATTATATCATCTTTTGTTTTTGTATACTTAACATCAGGCTTCCGGCGCATGACTCCCAATCCGGAACATGGTGCATCGATCAGGACCCTGTCAAACCCTTCCTTATTAAAGTGTTCTTGCACTTTTCTGCTATCGAGGGCCATTGTCTTAATATTGTTTCTGAGTTTCAGGCGCTCCGCCTGCTCTTTAATGAGCTTGACCTTATGTTCATGAAGGTCAAGTGCATATACTTGTCCAGTGGTCAAGCCTTCTGCGATATGTGTCGTTTTCCCTCCGGGTGCAGCACAGCAATCGAGTACAGCATCATTTTCATTTGCACCTAATGCATGGGCGACAAGCATCGAACTTTCATCCTGAATCGATAAATATCCCAATTTATAACTTTCTGAATGAGCAAGATTACCTTTATAGCTGACGATTGCTTCGGGAACGACTTCACTCGCTTCAACATCATATCCTTCTTCCGTTAATATGCTGATTATTTCACTGCGTGAAATCTTCTTTAAATTTACCCGTCCCGTCTGTAATGGTGCAGTTAAGTTGATTTCACACATTTCCTTGGTTTTTTCATAACCAAATTGCTCTACCCAACGCTTGACCAACCAAATTGGATGACTTACTTCGATGGAAAGCCGCTCCAGATCATCTTTGATATCATCAACGGAAGGAACACCATTTCTTTGAATATTACGAAGCACGCCATTGACCATTGAAGATGTACCCTTATGTCCACGCTTTTTGGAAATTTCAACAGCCTCGAAAATGATTGCATGATCTGGCACTTTATCTAAATAGACCATTTGATAAATGGAAAGTCTAAGTAAATTGATTACCCAGCTTTGCGTTTTTTTAGGTTGTTTAATATACGGTTTCAAAAAGTAATCCAAAGTCATCTTCCGCTGTATGGTACCGTAGCTTATTTCTGTAAGTAAACCGCTGTCCACACCGGATAACTGGTGCTTGTTAATCAAGTTGTTCAGTAATAGGTTACTGTAGGATTGGTTTTTCTCTACAGATTCCAAAATATCGAGAGCGATTTCACGTACTCCCTTTTTAGTTTGCTTCATTCTGTTCTCCTAACTTCATGCCTGCTTTAATGAACGACCCGGCTCCGCGCAAGTAATCTTTCGCCGGCATTTTTTTCTTTCCCGAAGGCTGCAGTTCAGTAACTAGTATTGCCGTCTCATTACCTGTCGAAACGATGAAACCATCATTTTGCACATCAATTATCGTGCCCGGTACGGCCAGATTGCTATCTTCCAGTTTCTTTGCCTGCCAAATTTTTAAAATGGATCCGTCCAAGGTTGTATACGCAACAGGCCAAGGATTCAGGCCACGTATATGGTTATAGATGTCTTCTCCTGATTTCGACCAGTCGATTTTTTCCTCCGACCGTTTAATGTTAGGCGCAAAAGTCGCTTGATCCTCCTCTTGCTTGATCGCCTGTAACTCCTGATTTAAAAGTTTCGGCAATGTCTCTGCTAGTAAGTCGGACCCTATCTTGCTTAATTTATCATGCAGTGTACCGACATTATCTTCTTCCCCTATGGCTACTTCGGCCTGAGTCAATATATCCCCGGCATCCAATTTCTCCGCCATATACATGATGGTTATTCCAGTTTTTTCTTTCCCCTGTAAAATGGAATAATGGATGGGCGCCCCTCCACGCAGTTCAGGAAGAAGGGAGGCATGTACATTAATGCATCCGTACTTAGGTGCATCCAACAATTCATTCGGAAGGATTTGTCCGAAAGCCGCCGTCACCACTAAATCAGGATTCAATGCAATGATCTTTTCAAGTTCTTCTTTTTCACGGATTTTTTCGGGCTGATAAACGGGAATCCCCTGCTTTTCGGCTTCGACCTTAACTGGCGGCGGCGTTAGCACCTTTTTACGGCCAACTGGACGATCGGGCTGTGTGACGACAGCAATCACGTCATACCCTTCATCAATGATTCTTTTCAATACCGGCACTGAAAAGTCCGGTGTTCCCATAAAGATGATTTTTGTCATTCTTCTTCAAACCTTTCTAACTCTTCTTCCGAAATATAGCGGGAAACCTTACTTGTAAATAAAACTCCTTGCAAATGATCGATTTCGTGCTGTAGGGCCCTTGCGAGGAAATCTTCCGCTTCTATCTCGAAAAAAGATCCTTTTCGGTCTTGCGCACGGACTTTGACGCGGTATGGTCGCGATACTTCACCATATAAACTCGGGAAGCTCAAGCATCCTTCAACACCCGTCTGTTCGCCTTCCACTTCCAGCACTTCTGGATTAATCAGTTCGATTGCACCTGATCCTTCCTCTATTTCGATGACGGCCACTTGCTTTTTCACGCCAACCTGAGGTGCTGCAAGCCCAACGCCATCCGCCTCCACCATCGTTTCGTACATGTTATTTAACAGCTTTGCCAATTTCTTATCAAAACTTGTTATTTTATCGCATTTTTGTTGTAAAATTTTTTCAGGAAACAAGACAATCGGTAAAATAGCCAAAATTAAAGGTAACCTCCTAGATATGAAAAACAACACTTCATTATATAAAAACGCAAGCTTGAACAGCTCGCGGTAATCATCCATCGCCTAAACAATTACATCATGATCTGTGGATTTAAATCTATTGAAATCTGCAGATGATTTTGAGCCGTTTCTTTTTGATAATGCTCTAAAAGTGTACGTAAATGCTGATTAAGGTCCGGCTCTCGTCTGTATTTTATCAGACATTGATAACGATATCTATTGTTGATTCGACTAATGGGTGAAGCAACGGGACCGAGAACGATAGAATCCCGATTCAATCGTGAGCCTAAATAATTGGTGATTTTTTCAGTGACACTCACCGTCTTCATTAAGTCTTCATGTGAAACGGTTATAAGGACAACGTAATAATATGGAGGGTAATGACTTTGCCTGCGCAGATGCATCTCCCGTTCATAAAAAGCATCATAATCCTGCAAGGCAGAAAGCTCGATGCTGTAGTGCTCAGGCGTATAGGTTTGGATGACCACTTCTCCCGGAAGCTGATGACGTCCTGCCCTTCCGCTGACCTGTGTCAGCAGCTGGAATGTCTTTTCCGAAGAACGGAAATCAGGCAGATGGAGCATCGTATCCGCTGAAAGGACTCCAACAAGTGTGATATTAGGAAAATCAAGGCCCTTGGCAATCATTTGAGTGCCTAGCAATATATCGGCCTTCCCTTCACCAAAGGCATTCAGCAACCGCTCATGTGAACCCTTCTTACTCGTCGTGTCGACATCCATTCTTATTACCCGTGCATCAGGGAGGATTTTCGCAAGCTCTTCTTCAACCTTTTGAGTGCCTGTACCGAAGAACCTTATATGTTCACTTTCGCATTCTGGGCAAACGGAAGGCATTCCCTCTTCAAATCCACAATAATGGCATTTCATTATATCATTAAAGCGATGATAGGTGAGTGAAATGTCACAATTAGGGCAGTTGATGACCAATCCACAGCTTCGACACATCACAAAGGAAGAATGTCCCCGTTTATTTAGCATCAAGACGGTTTGCTCCCCCTTCTCAAGCCGGTCTTTCAGCTTGGTGAAGAGCAGCTCCGAAAACATGGAACGATTCCCGGTCCTTAGTTCTTCCCTCATATCTACAATATCGACTGCTGGCAATGCATTTTTATTCATCCTCTGGCTAAGGGTCAGTAATTTATAAACGTTTTTCTTGGCTCGAGCAAAAGATTCAAGTGTCGGAGTGGCGCTACCAAGTATAACCGGACACTTATATGATTTTGCTCTTTCAATTGCAACGTCCCTGGCATGGTACCTTGGCGTTTCTTCCTGCTTATAACTGGATTCGTGCTCTTCATCAATGATGACCAGTCCCAGGTTTTCAAACGGAGCGAATACGGCTGAACGTGCGCCCACCACCACTTTTACCTCTTTACGGTGAATTTTCCGCCATTCATCATATTTTTCACCTACGGATAAACCGCTATGCATGACAGCAACCTGCTCCCCGAATCGTTCCTTGAACCTCTTCACCGTTTGTGGCGTCAAGGAGATTTCAGGTACCAGCATGATGGCTTCCTTCCCTTTTTCAATGACAGAGGCAATTGCCTGCAGATACACTTCCGTCTTCCCGCTGCCGGTTACACCATATAAAAGGAAAACATCATGTTCATCATGATGTATTTTCTCATGGATGGGCTTCAAGGCAGCCGCTTGTTCATCCGTTAAAGTAAAGGGATTGGATTTTTCGAACACACGGTTCTCATAAGGGTCACGGTATATTTCCTGATCCATTTCCGCCAAGGCCCCTTTTGACACTAGGGCTTTGACCGTACCGCTTGATGTATTGATCAATTCAAGCAATTCTTTTAACGGAACGGGCTCTTGATGTTCTATAAAGTATTGAAGGAGTTCCTGCTGTTTTTTTGCATGACTGGAAATGGACGACGCCATTTCTGTCAGTTCCTTAGAGGAAAGCAAAGATTTAATGACACGGACGGTCTTCTTGTTAAGACGGTTTTTCACATTATACACGAGCTCTAGATTGCCATTTTGTATTTCCTTTTGAAAAAGGGAGGCATTCTCCCCTTCTATCACTTCTTTCCAAGATATTGAATCGTTCTTTCCGAAAAGATTTTGAATGAAGGGCGGGAGCTGATTCTTTTTATCTTCTATGACATTGATCACTTTTTCATATTTCGCTTTCATCGCTGCCGGAAGCATGGCCTGAAGCGCTGAAATTTTAAAACACATGGCCTCTTTGGTCAACCAGTCACCAAGCTTAAGCAATTCATCATTAAGGATGGGCTCCAAATCCATTGGTTCTTTTATATAGCGTAATTTCGCAAAGTCGCTTTCAGCTTTTAAACCGGTGATGAATCCCTGCACCATTCTTGGACCGAATGGCACGATGACTCGCATGCCGGGCTTAATGACTTGGTTCCACTTTTCAGGTATGCGATAGTCAAATTCTCGATCCGTTTGTTTAGCAGGTACATCCACGATGACGGATGCAATATCCATAAGACATCATTCCTTTTGCATGCGAGATACTTCTGCCAGGATGCTTTTAGCTATATCCGCTTTACTCATTTTTGGAAGTTCGGTAGCACTTCCATCTTTATCGTAAATGGTCACGATGTTCGTATCCGTTCCAAACCCTGCCCCTGCGATGGTAACATTATTGGCAACGATCATATCTGCATTCTTTTTCACTAATTTCCCTCTTGCGTATTCTTCAACGTTGTTGGTTTCCGCCGCAAATCCCACCAAGATCTGATGGGTTTTATTCTCACCGAGTTCCTTAAGGATATCCTTTGTCCGTTCAAATTCAATCACATTTTCCCCTGGCTGCTTTTTCATCTTTTGAGCATGAAAAATCTTCGGTTTATAATCCGCCACCGCAGCCGTCATGATTACGACGTCACTGGTATCGAACTGATCGAATACCTCATCGTACATATCTGCTGCCGATTCCACAGGTATTACTCTAGCCTTGGAAGGTGGCATCAAATTCACTGGGCCAGTAATCAATGTCACCTCAGCGCCCATTTCAATTGCCTGCTCAGCTAGGGCATAGCCCATTTTCCCACTGGAATGATTCGTCACGTAACGCACCGGATCAATTGCTTCACGAGTCGGTCCTGCCGTTATCAAATATTTCTTTCCCTTTAGTGGCTGAGGCTGTGATTTCCGTTCACCGAAATAAAGATTGAGCTGTTCGACAATTGTTTCCGGTTCCTCCAATCGTCCCTTCCCTACATAACCGCAAGCCAAATACCCTTCACCCGGTTCAATGAATTGATATCCGAACGTACGAAGTGTCTCCATGTTTTTCTGAACCGCTGGGTGGGCGTACATATGGACGTTCATTGCCGGCGCTACCCAAACTGGTGCCTCCGTTGCCAGAAGTGTGGTCGTGATCATATCATCCGCGATGCCATTGGCTACCTTGCCAATGACATTCGCTGTAGCTGGAGCCAAAAGTATGATGTCAGCCCAATCAGCCAAGTCGATGTGGGCAATGACTGAAGAATCCTTCTCATCAAATGTATCTGTGTACACATCATTTCTCGAAAGTGCTTGAAAAGTGAGCGGCGTCACGAACTTACGTGCCGATTCACTCATGATCACTTTAACATGCGCTCCTTCCTGAGTTAATTTACTTGTCAGGGCAGCAGCCTTATATACAGCAATCCCGCCGGTGACACAAAGAAGTACTTTTTTATCGATAAGCATGCAAATTTCCCCTAACTATACATTCTATTTTTATCAATTATGAAGCATAACAGAAGAAATTTCATTTGAAATGCGCAATAAATATATGGATTTCCGTAAACAATCCATCTCTTTCCCCGCTAGATCAATTCTTCCGTTACTTTTGAAAAATCAAAACAAACAGGCCTGACACCTTGGCCGCAGGAAGGAAGCAACTTTCCA
Source organism: Peribacillus sp. ACCC06369 (assembly GCF_030348945.1). NCBI lineage: Bacteria > Bacillati > Bacillota > Bacilli > Caryophanales > Bacillaceae > Peribacillus > Peribacillus sp. ACCC06369. The sequence continues at coordinate 1,611,536 of NZ_JAUCEN010000002.1, read as the reverse complement.
AATGTAACGCATCCTGTTTGCTTTAGGGTGTCAGGCCCGATAGGTCAAGCTTATGTGTTCTCTTAGTTTTCTTCGTAAGAATTATCGTAAGTCAATTTACCTGAATGAATTTCTTCAAGGGCACGACCTACGGATTTATGGGAGACCGGTTTGGTTATAAGGCAATTATCTTTAATTTGCATTTCCCTGGCACGTTTAGCTGCCACTGATACAAGCGAGTATTTTGAATCGATTTTAAGTAATAGTGAATCAATTGATGGATATAACATAGTTTATTCCGCCTCCAACATTTTTTTATATAAAACAGCAACTCTTTCCCGACGGCAATGCTCGGCAATCACAATTGCATTAATTCTAGCACATGCGGCATCCACATGATCATTTTCTACAACATAATCATAAAGATCCATAAGTTCTATTTCTTCCTTGGCCACTTTCATCCGACCTTTTATCGCTTCCTCCGTCTCGGTTCCGCGAGTAACGATGCGGCTTTCAAGCTCAGTCAAGCTTGGAGGAGCAAGGAAAATGAAAAGTCCTTCAGGGAATTTCTCCCTGACCTGTTTAGCTCCTTGAACTTCAATTTCCAGAAATACATCTTTTCCGGAATCAATTGTTTCACGGACATAATCCACCGGTGTTCCATAATAATTACCGACGAACTCAGCATATTCCAGCAATTTTCCTTCTTCGATCAGTGCTTCGAATTCCTCGCGTTTTTTGAAGAAATAATCCACTCCGTCCACTTCTCCATGGCGAGGCAGCCGTGTCGTCATCGAAATTGAATATTCAAATGCCGTTCCAGGCTGGGAAAAAATCGCCTTCCTTACTGTTCCTTTACCAACACCGGATGGACCGGACAAAACGATTAATAAACCTTTTTCTCTCATATTGTTTCAGTTACCCCTCTTCTACGCTGTCATCTCTATCTTGAAGCCGTGCGGCAACCGTTTCCGGTTGAACGGCAGATAAGATGACATGGTCGCTGTCTGTAATTATAACGGCCCTAGTTCTTCTACCATATGTAGCATCTATTAAGGATCCGCGGTCTCGGGCGTCTTGGATAATCCTTTTAATCGGAGCCGATTCAGGGCTCACGATGGATACGATCCGGTTTGCGGAAACGATATTCCCAAAACCAATATTAATGAGCTTAATTGACATTTTTGTCCCCCATTCATATTCTATTGTCACCTTGTTAGGTTCATCATAAACCGACTACTCGATATTTTGAACCTGTTCCTTTAATTTTTCAAGCAGACTTTTCATTTCCACCACTTCTTTGGTAATGGCCGAATCATTTGCCTTTGATCCAATCGTATTGACTTCCCTGTTCATTTCCTGAACAAGGAAGTCGAGTTTTCTTCCAATTGGTTCACTATGGGTAAGCGTCCTTGAAAATTGCTGTATATGGCTTTCGAGTCTGGTCAGTTCTTCATTTATATCACATTTATCAGCGAAAATGGCCGCTTCCGTCACAATACGGCTATCTTCAATCAATCCCTCCGTCAACTCGGCTAGCTTGATTTCCAACCGGGCTTTATATTTCCCGACGACTGAAGGTGCATAGTTTTTGACTCCTGCAACAATCTCACCAAACTTTTCAAGCTGGTGTTTCATGTCCAAGGCCAGTTCCTGACCTTCCAGAGTCCGCATTTTTTTCAGATTTTCCAATGCCCCCGTAACAGCCTTCAATAACAGGGATTCCAAAACTACAGGAACCGCAGGTACTTCTTCCGTCACGAAAATCGACTCAAGTTGCAGCATATCCTGTAATGTAATGGAACTTTCCAGATTGTATTTTCCCTTGACTTCATCCATCAAACCCACATATTGATCAGCAAGATCCCAATCGATCTTCACCTTTTTGGAAACCAGGCTCTCACCTTCCACAGTAATGAAGATTTCCACCCGTCCCCTTCTTATGTATTGATTCGCCTTTTTCTTCACCTTTTCTTCCAAAACCAAAAGCTGGCGCGGCATTCGAATCGTATATTCACAAAAACGATGGTTCACTGTCTTAATTTCGGCAAAAATCTTGACCTGTTCGTTTTCCGCTTCTTCTCTTCCATAGCCCGTCATACTGGTAACCATGGTTCCACATCCTATCAAACATAATGTAGTAATTTGACGTTTACATTCATTTATATAATAGCTACAGCACGAAAACTTTAGCTTACAAATAAAATACTACAAAAAAATAAAAAGGCAATAGAGCAAGACTCTACCACCTTAAAGATTATATCATATTTCATTGTGCTTTTCTTGCTAAAAAGGTTCCAGCCAGTAAAAAAGTTGGGATCGATGCCATTCCTATTACCAATAGCCAATCCCTTCCCGAAATCGGTACCGTATGGAAGATTGTTTGCAAGGGCTGCACATACATGACGGCAATCATTAATAATAGGGAGGACAGTACCGCCCCGACTAGATATAGGTTACCGAATGGGTTTCTCGAGAAGATCGAACGTTCACTTCGGCAATCGAAAACATGTATTAGTTGAGCTAATACCAGGGTAGCGAATGCGATTGTTTGTGCATAAGCAAGGTTATCCGGATTTGAACGGTATACCACATAAAATGCTATCAATGTAGATATCCCAATCAGAAAACCGCGTGAGATGATTTTCCAGCCAAGCCCTCTTCCGAAAACACCTTCGTTAGCATTTCGTGGATTTCTTTTCATTACATCTTCTTCTGCCGAATCCAAGCCCAACGCCATCGCAGGCAGTCCGTCCGTAACAAGGTTTACGAATAAGATCTGGATTGGTATCAAAGGCAGTGGCAAGGCACATAGCATCGCAAAAAACATGACCAAAATCTCCCCAACATTTGAGGCAAGCAAATAACGGATGAACTTCCTTATGTTTTCATAAATATTCCTGCCTTCTTTGATGGCCGATTTAATGGTGGCAAAATTATCGTCAACCAAAATCAAGGAGGAAGCTTCCTTAGCGACATCAGTCCCCGTGATACCCATGGATATACCGATATCCGCTGATTTTATCGCAGGTGCATCATTGACACCATCCCCTGTCATTGCAACGACATGTCCTTTATTTTGCAAGGCTTTTACTATTTTTAACTTATGTTCCGGGGAAACGCGGGCAAATACCGAAACACTTTCAACAACTTCCTCAAGTTCCCCGACTTCCATGTCCGCCAATTGCCGTCCTTCAAGTACACGGTCTTTTCCTTTTAAAATACCAAGTTCTTTAGCTATTGCCTTTGCGGTTATGACATGGTCGCCAGTAATCATGACAGTTTTGATCCCGGCATCCCGGCATTCCTTAACTGCCTGCTTCACTTCCGGACGTGGGGGATCGATCATGCCCTGCAGTCCCATGAAGGTTAAATTGTGCTCAGCTTCGGTTTCATGAAGCAAAATCGTTCCTTTTGAAAGGGGTTTATAACCAACGGCAATCATTCGAAGTGCCTGTGAGGCAAGCTCATTCATGTCCTGTTGCACCCTTTCCATACTCCTCTGATTCAATATTTCCGACTTTCCTTCCCAAAGAATCGTGTCGGACTGGGCGATCAATACGTCAGGTGCCCCTTTTACGATGACGAAATGATTATCTTTTTCATCCTTCACTATGACACTCATCATTTTGCGGCTCGAGTCAAATGGAAACTCCTTGACTATCGTAAACTTCTTAGACAAGTGTTCCCTCGTCAAACCCGCTTTCATGGCTGCGACCAACATCGCCCCTTCTGTCGGATCACCGTCCAATATAAATTGTTTACCATTCTCGTTTAACTCAGCTTTGTTACAGAGCATGCCGAAAGTAATCATTTGAAGCAAGGCATTATGGTTTTTCGGGGCAACTGAAACTCCATTTAAAGAAAACTCTCCGACAGGATTATAACCAGTCCCGCCGACATTCCAAGTTTTTCCTCCACTCCAAACCTTCGTCACTGTCATTTTGTTTTGTGTCAGTGTACCTGTCTTATCTGAGCAAATCACCGTTGCGCAGCCAAGCGTTTCTACGGCAGGAAGCTTGCGGACTATCGCTTTTTGTTTGATCATACGCTGAACGCCTAAAGACAAGGCTACGGTCACAATGGCTGGCAAGCCTTCGGGAATCGCTGCAACAGCCAAGGATACCCCGGCCAAAAACATCGTATAGAGGTCATGCCCTTGAATGACGCCAGTCAGGACCACGATTACGGTTAATATTAAAGCCGTGACGATCAAAATTTTCCCTAGCTGCTCCAACCTCCGTTGAAGAGGTGTTTCTTTTGTTTCTGCAGTCTGCAGGAGGTCCGCAATCTTGCCCATCGCCGTGTTCATACCTGTAGCGATTACGATTCCGACTCCATTTCCTCTTGTAACCATCGTTCCCATAAAAGCCATATTTTCCTGATCACCAATACCTTCGACCTCATTCATCAACGGATCGGAACATTTAACGGCGGGAAGAGACTCGCCGGTAAGTGCAGACTCTTCTATTTCAAGGCTTGAATGGTCGATGATCCGTAAATCGGCACCAATTCGGTCACCGCTCGAGAATTTCAGGATATCCCCTATAACGACTTCTCTTGAAGGGATTTTCAGCCATTGGCCATCCCGAAGAACGTTAACTTGCGGCGCTGCCATTTCCTTTAGGGCATCCAGGGATTTTTCTGCCTTCCGTTCTTGAAAAAACCCAAGTAATCCATTCAAAAAAACAATCGCCATGATGGCAATCGCATCGATATATTCACCTAATATCCCTGAGACCAATGTCGCGGCAAGTAAAACTATGACCATGAAATCTTTGAATTGGGCGAAAAATAAAAGAATGGCAGACTGTTTTTCTCCTTCCTTCAATTCGTTAAAGCCATGCTTACGCAGCCTGTCCTTTACTTCATCATCGTCCAAACCGTGTGTAACGTTTGTTTGAAGCGCTTTCTCCATTTCTTGATTATTCATTTCCTTGAACTCCATCAAGTATCACACATCCCTTTGAATAGAATGAAATAGGCTCCTGTATACATCTCAACAGGCGCTCTTTGCTTTACTCATCCAACACCTGCCTGCTTACCGATACATAAAACAACCTGCTCTTCTTCCATGATTATTCAGACTCGTCCAAAATAATGCTATAATTAAACAGAATTGCGGAAAGAAGAACGATTCGGATAATATAATGAATGAACGACCGCCATTAATGATGAATGGTCTAAATTTGCAATTAATCTCAGGAACCTAACAAAAAGCATCCATTCAATATACCTGAACTGCAGCTTTTCACCCAGTTCGCTACAGCTATAATGGACAGCCCTGATGCATTGCTAACGCCTAGCAAAATGAGTATCTTAGAAAATCTTATGTAAAGGAAGTAAAAATAGAATGTCATTTGATGGATTATTTACGAAAGCGATGACGGAAGAAATCGCTTCTTTATTAAAAGGTGGACGAATCAATAAAGTACATCAGCCTTATAAAAATGAAGTAATACTGGTTGTTCGTGCTGGAGGTAAGAACCATAAGCTCTTATTATCGGCACACCCAAGTTATTCAAGGGTGCAATTGACCGAGGAAAGTTATGAAAATCCTAAAGAAGCACCCATGTTCTGCATGCTTCTTAGAAAGCACCTCGAAGGCTATACGATAGAAGATATTTATCAGTATGAACTTGATAGGATGATCATTTTTGAGGTGAAGGGCCGCAATGAGCTTGGCGATGTCTCTCAAAAGCAATTAATCATTGAAATTATGGGGCGTCACAGCAACATTGTTTTAGTCGATAAAGAACGGAATATGATTTTAGACAGCATTAAGCATGTTTCCCATGCCGTGAACAGTTATCGGGCGATATTGCCAGGCCAGGAATATAAGGTGCCACCCGCACAAGCAAAGGATAATCCCTTCAATGCTACTGAAGACGATATTAGGAAGAATATTGACTTCAATGCAGGAAAACTAGATCGACAGCTTGTTGCCCATTTTTCAGGAATTTCACCATTGGTTGCAAAGGAAGCCGTTTACCGGGCTGGATTAGCCAACAGCACCACCCTTCCATTAGCTTTTTCAGGCCTTATCCAAGAAATCTCGGAACATAAATATGCTGCGTCGATCAAACAAGATGGCAATAAAGAAGTTTTTTATATGCTTTCACTAGAGCATCTAACAGGAAAACAGCGTACGTTTTCTTCATTAAGCGAGATGCTCGACCGCTATTATTTCGGAAAGGCAGAACGAGATCGAGTTAAGCAAAAGAGTCAGGATGTAGAACGTTTCATTTCCAATGAAATCGAAAAGAACTCAAAAAAAATCGGCAAGCTCGAACGTACATTAAAAGATACGGAACGGGGAGAACAGTATCAATTATTCGGTGAACTGCTTACAGCTAATCTATATCAAATGAAAAAAGGCATGAAGGAAATCGAAGTCGTCAATTATTATGATGAAGAACAGAATACGGTCACCATTCCGCTTGACCCCTTAAAAAATCCATCCGATAATGCACAAAAGTACTTCTCTAGATACCAAAAGTCCAAAAATGCAGTCGGTGTCGTTCAAGAACAAATTGAAAAGACAAAATTGGAATTGACCTACTTTGAAGCCTTGCATCAGCAGCTCCAATCAGCTTCACCCAAAGATATAGAGGAGATTCGCGAAGAACTTCAGGAAGAAGGGTACATTCGGCAAAAAAAGAAAAAAGGCATGAAAAAGCCTGCAAATGCAAAACCGCAGCTTGAAACATATTATGCTACGGATGGAGATCTCATTTTTGTCGGAAAAAATAATAAACAAAATGATTATCTAACGAATAAGTTTGCACGCCGTGATGAAATATGGCTTCATACCAAAGATATCCCTGGATCCCATGTTGTGATTCGAAATGAATCACCAAGTGAAAAAACGATAAAAGAGGCAGCCGTATTAGCAGCTTTCTTCAGTAAAGCAAAGCAATCGAGCTCAGTGCCCGTTGACTTCACACAAGTTCGCCATGTTAAGAAACCGAATGGCTCAAAGCCCGGTTTCGTGATTTATGAGCAACAGCAGACCGTATATATTACACCAGATGCCGATATCGTCATTCGCTTAAAGGAAGCGGTAAAGGATTGAATGGTATATAAATAAATAGAGGTGGCCCAATCCTGTGTGATTGGGTCACCTCTATTTTCATGCTGAAATCCAAGCGGTATCTGCCGGATTCTCCCGCCATTTTTTCAACTTTTCCAATTCATCTTCTGTGATATACCCTTTTTCATTAGCGACTTTTATCAAAGTCGAGTAGTCACTCAACGAGTGGTTAGTGATGCCCGCAGCATCGAATTTTTCTTTTCCCTTTTCCAATTCGTAAGTAAAGATCGAAACGACTCCAAGAACATCACAACCAGCTTCTTTCAACGCGTTAACAGCAGTAATCACACTGCCGCCGGTTGAAATCAAGTCTTCCACAACAACCACTTTTTGTCCTGGAACAGCGCGGCCTTCGATTTGATTACCCTTTCCGTGCTCTTTAGCTTTCGAGCGGACATAGCACATCGGTGCATTTAATTTTTCACTCACCCAAGCAGCATGCGGAATGCCAGCAGTTGCAGTGCCTGCGATCAGTTCAACCTCAGGGAAATGCTGTTCAATCAATCCTTTCAAACCTTCCGCTATTTCATTGCGAACCTCTGGGTATGAAAGGGTTAAGCGGTTGTCGCAATAAATGGGTGATTGAATTCCTGATGCCCAAGTAAAGGGGTCATTCGGCTGTAGGTACACTGCTTTTATTTCCAATAAATGTTCAGCTATCTTTTGATTTATCATGATATTCCCTCCCAAGCTGCTTTCATATCCAAATACGCCCTTAATGGATCTTTCGCCCCCGTTATGGCTCTCCCTACAACGATGGCATCCGCTCCAAAATCCCTTGCCTGTTCAGGCGTGGCAATTCTCTTTTGATCATGCGTCTGTCCACCTGCACTTCGGATTCCAGGTGTGACCGTTAAGAATTCATGTCCGATGCGTTCATGTATGTTCTTTACTTCATGTGTGGAACAGACGACGCCATCCAATCCAGCCTGTTGAGTAAGTTTTGCATAATGGAGGACCGAATCCTCCAGAGATCCGGCAATGTTTTGCTCATCATTCATTTGTTCTTGTGACGTGCTAGTCAGTTGGGTAACCCCTATGCATAACGGACGCTTTTTACCAGCGGACGTTCCTTTATCAAGACCCTCCATAGCTGCTTCCATCATCTTTTGGCCACCCGCCGCATGTACATTGACCATGTCAGCTCCTAAAGTTGCCAAACCTGTCATGGCCATTTTGACAGTATTCGGAATATCATGAAGCTTCAAGTCCAAAAACACATCGTGGCCTTGCTCTTTTACGAAAGAAATAATTGATGGTCCATTCTGATAAAATAATTCCATCCCCACTTTTACAGCAAGTTTTTCCGAGGGGAACTGTTTAAGGAATCTCTCTGTTTGAATGAGATCAGGGAAATCAAGAGCGATAATTAATGACTGCTTCATTCTGCTTCCAGCTCCTTCCGGTACATTCTGAGATATGGTCAAATCCCAGCTCATCCAACAATTTCGGTAAATCTTCTATGATGGTCGGGCATACGAAGGGATCCACGAAGTTGGCAGTTCCCACCGCCACAGCACTGGCACCTGCATAGAAAAATTCAATGACGTCTTCTGCTGTAGCGATTCCGCCCATTCCGATTATTGGAATCGACACTTGCTGGCTTACCTCATAAATCATCCGGAGAGCAACCGGTTTTATTGCAGGACCAGATAACCCACCCGTTCTGTTCGAAAGGATCGGCCTGCCAGTTTTTAAATCCAATCGCATGCCGACTAATGTGTTTATCATTGTCAACCCGTCGGCTCCGCCTTCTTCTACAGCTTTGGCCATTTCCACAATGTTACTGACATTCGGTGAAAGCTTTACATATACAGGAACCGAAGATACTTCCTTGACCGCCTTGGTTACCTCTTTGGCAACTTCCGGTACCGTCCCGAAAGCTATGCCTCCTTCTTTTACATTCGGACAAGAGATATTCAATTCGAGTGCTTTTACATTCCCGACCTTACTAATGTCACTGGCTACCTTTACATAGTCAGCTATTTGTGAACCCGCAACGTTGGCGATGATTGGGACATCATACCCACCTAGCCATGCCAGTTCTTCACTGATGACCTTTTCTAAACCTGGATTCTGCAGCCCGATGGCGTTCAGCATTCCCGAAGAGGTCTCCGCTACACGCGGAGTCGGGTTACCGAACCTCGGTTCAGGAGTGGTCGCTTTGATCATGATCGCTCCAAGAATATCCAAGTCGAAAAATTGACTGTATTCACGGCCGAAACCAAAGCATCCAGATGCTGGCATGACCGGGTTTTTCAAGTGTAATCCTGGTAACTCAACTGAAAGCCTGTTCATAATAGCACCTCTCCTGCCCGGAATACGGGTCCATCACTGCATACCTTTTTATAACTGAAACCAGTTGGATCATCCCCTGTATGACATACGCAGGCAAAGCATGCACCGATGCCGCAACCCATCCTTTCCTCGAGGGACAAGAAAAGTTTTTTCTCACGATAGCCCGCTTCCAATGCTTTTAACATTGGTGTAGGGCCGCATGAAAAGATCGTTGCAAACTCCTGCTCCAGGTTGTCAATCACAGTCGTAACAAATCCTTTTATCCCATATGAACCATCCACTGTGGCAATATGGGTATCACCTAATTCACTAAACTCTTTTTCATAAAAGATGGCTGACTTGGTCTGGAAGCCCAATACATGGATTACCCTGACACCATTCGCAACCAACATCTGTGATAATTGATACAGGGGCGGGACACCAATCCCACCACCAACCAATAACGCTGTTTCGCCCTTCTTCGCTTCATGAACGGGAAATCCATTGCCAAGGGGACCAAGGATATCGACCGCTTCTGCTTGTTTACGCTGTGATAACAACGTTGTTCCTTTACCTTCAGCCCTATAAATCATCGTGAACTGTTTTTCACTGCCATTATAAGAAGAAATTGAAATCGGGCGTCTTAACAATGGCTCAGTACCATCTGTTGTCTTGACTTGGACAAACTGGCCTGGTTGCTTCATCTCTGAAACCAATTCACCTTGCAGAGTAAGTTCAAAGATGGATGGAGCCAGTTCTTTATGAGTTAACACCTTCATTCTTTCCTTCTTGATCATATATAGCTCACCTCACGACTTATTTCCGTTTTTCCCATCGCTTCTGCCGAGAAGGTCATGGATTCTATCACTCTTAAAATGGCTTCTGCCGTATCGAGTGATGTTAGGCATGTCACTCCATTTTCAACCGATTCACGTCGGATTCTAAAACCATCGCGTTCCGGCTGCTTTCCTTTGGTCAAAGTGTTAATGACAAATTGTGCATCCCCGTTTCGGATAACATCCAGTAGGTTTGTACCTTCTTCGCCAATTTTACCGACAATTGCAGTCGGGATGCCGGATTGCTCCAATAGGGCAGCAGTTCCGCTGGTGGCTATCAGCTTGAAACCGATATTATGGAAACGTCTTGCTAAAAGCAGCGCCTCTTGCTTATCTTTATCGGATATCGTCAATAAGACCGAACCATGCCCTTCAATTTTGAAGCCGGAAGCGACCAGGCCTTTATATAAAGCCTTTTCAAGTGTGCTATCTTTCCCCATTACTTCACCAGTCGATTTCATTTCAGGTCCAAGCGAAATGTCCACACCTCTTAATTTCGCAAAAGAGAAGACCGGCACTTTCACATAGACCCCAGATTGTTCTGGCACTAATCCTGATTGGTAACCTTGGCTTTCAAGCGAGTGGCCCAAGATGACCTTCGTTGCTAAGTTAGCCATCGGCACATTCGTAATTTTACTTAAGAATGGAACGGTTCGGCTAGAACGTGGATTTACTTCAATGACATACACTTCTTCATTGCTGATGACATATTGAATGTTCAAGAGACCAATTATATTCAAGCCTTTTGCCAATCGGGTCGTATAGTCGATGATTACTTCTTTTTGTTTTTCCGTTAAATTTTGAGGCGGATAGACTGCAATCGAATCACCGGAATGGACGCCGGCACGTTCGATATGCTCCATGATCCCTGGGATAACGACCGTTTCGCCATCGGAAATGCCATCGACTTCGACTTCCTTACCCGTCAAGTAGCGGTCTATCAGGACAGGATGATCTGGATTTATTTTCACGGCATTTTTCATGTAATGCAGCAATTCCTCTTGTTTATAGACGATTTCCATCGCTCTTCCTCCGAGTACGTACGATGGCCTTACTAATACCGGGTAACCAATGTCTTCGGCAATGACGATCGCTTCATCAACCGATGTTGCGGTTTTACCTTTTGGCTGCGGAATGCCTAAATCCTTAAGTGCCTTTTCGAATTTATTACGATTTTCCGCCCTATCCAGGTCTTCAAGTGAAGTACCAAGGATCTTCACTCCTCTTTCAACAAGACCATCTGCAAGGTTAATCGCTGTCTGTCCGCCAAACTGGACGATGACCCCTTCTGGTTTTTCCAAATCGATGACATGCATGACATCTTCAAGAGTCAATGGTTCGAAATAAAGTTTGTCGGAGATACTGAAGTCCGTTGAAACTGTTTCGGGATTGTTGTTAATGATGATCGCTTCATATCCCGCTTCTTTAATTGCCCATACCGAATGTACGGTCGCATAATCAAACTCTACTCCTTGCCCTATCCGAATTGGGCCAGACCCCAGAACAATGACACTTTTCTTGTCAGTAACGATGGATTCATTTTCATCTTCGTAAGTTCCATAAAAATACGGTGTTTCCGATTCGAACTCGGCAGCACATGTATCGACCATTTTGTAAACAGGGATGATCCCTTGCTTTTTCCGGTACTCATAGACGTCAATTTCGGGAACTTCCCAGATTTCTGCAATCGTTTTGTCAGAAAACCCTAGTTCTTTAGCCTTTTGCAATACTTCACTATCAAAGGAATGTTCTTTAAGTTCCTTTTCAAAGTCGATTATCTTTTTCAACTTATGCAAGAAGAATAAATCGATCTCGCTCCATTCGTGAATGGTTTCGATCGTCTTCCCTCTTCTTAATGCTTCGCCGATATAGAATAACCGTTCATCTCCAGCTTTTCGGATCCGTTTCTCTATTTTTTCATCCTCAAACTCGTCATTCAATTCAAGATGGTATATACCCGCTTCAAGGGAACGAACAGCTTTTAAGATGGATTCTTCGAATGTACGGCCGATTGCCATGACTTCTCCGGTCGCTTTCATTTGTGTCCCGAGCCTGCGGTTGGCGCTTTCGAACTTATCAAAAGGCCAGCGCGGAATCTTTGTAACGACATAGTCCAGGGCCGGTTCAAAGCTCGCATAGGTTTTACCTGTGACCGGGTTCATCATTTCATCAAGCGTCAAACCAACTGCTATCTTTGCTGCAAGCTTTGCAATTGGATAACCTGTTGCTTTTGAAGCAAGTGCCGACGAACGGCTGACCCTTGGGTTCACTTCAATGACATAATATTGATAGCTGTTTGGATCTAGCGCAAGCTGAACATTGCATCCACCTTCAATTTTCAAGGCACGGATAATCTTCAAAGACGTATTTCTGAGCATTTGATATTCTCTGTCACTTAAAGTTTGGCTAGGTGCGGCAACTATCGAATCGCCAGTATGGACACCGACAGGGTCGAAGTTTTCCATATTACATACAACTATTGCATTATCATTGGAATCACGCATCACTTCATATTCAACTTCTTTGAACCCGGCAATGCTCTTCTCTAGCAGACATTGGTGAACTGGACTGCTTTTCAGGCCACCCTCAACAATCTCAATCAGTTGCTCTTCGTCATCACAAATCCCACCGCCTGTTCCGCCAAGCGTGAAGGCAGGACGAACAATGACCGGATAGCCGACTCGTTCCACGAATGTATAAGCCTCTTCCAAGTTATGAATGATGTCGCTGTCTGGTACTGGTTCTCCAAGATCGTTCATGAGGGTACGGAACAGGTCACGATCTTCCGCTTGTTGGATGGCGGAAAGTTTCGTCCCAAGGATCTGTACATTGCATTCTTCAAGAATTCCCGCTTCGGCAAGTTCGACAGCCATGTTCAGGCCAGTCTGTCCGCCCAAGGTAGGTAACAGTGCATCCGGGCGCTCTTTACGAATGATTTTGCTGACAAATTCCAATGTGATCGGTTCGATATAGACCGCATCAGCCATTTCACTGTCAGTCATGATTGTGGCAGGGTTGGAGTTGATCAGGATCACTCGATAACCTTCTTCTTTTAAGGCTATACATGCTTGGGTTCCTGCATAATCGAACTCGGCGGCCTGTCCGATGACGATCGGACCGGAACCAATTACTAGGATGCTTTTTATATCAGTGCGTTTTGGCATGTTTTTTCCCCCTTGGTGTTTGCAGCTTCAATCATTTGTAAGAATTCATTGAATAAGTAGTTTGCGTCTTCCGGCCCTGGTGATGCTTCCGGGTGATATTGTACGGTGAAAGCTGGATATTTTTTATGGCGCAGTCCTTCAATCGTATCGTCATTCAATGCTGTATGTGTCACAATAAGATCAGTCTTTTCAATTGAAAACTCTTCTACTGTATATCCATGATTTTGAGATGTGATGGATATCTTCCCGGTGCGAAGGTCTTTAACCGGATGATTTGAACCTCGATGGCCGAATTTTAATTTTTCCGTATCCGCCCCGTTTGCAAGTGCGAATAATTGATGTCCTAAACAGATTCCAAATAATGGCACTTGCGTTTGGATTGTACGGATCATTTCAAGTGTCTCATGAACACTTTTCGGATCCCCAGGACCGTTTGAAAGCATCACACCATCTGGATGATATTGCATCACTTCCTCGGCAGTGACGTTATAAGGCACAACCACGACATCACAGCCGCGCTTCGTCAACTCACGTAAAATCCCATGCTTCATGCCATAGTCTACAAGAACTACCCGCGGGCCTCTGCCCGGGCTAGAATAAGGTGATTTTGTTGAAACCTGTTTCACTTGATTAGAAGGAATCACCGTTGCTTTCAACTGGGAAACAACCTCTTTTGCATCTTTATTGATATTGCAGAGCGCTCCTTTAAGTGCACCTGATTTCCTGATGATCCTTGTCAGCTTTCTCGTATCGATTCCGCTTATTCCAGGTATGTTCTTCATTTTCAGATATTCATCTAGGGATGTTTGGCTTCGCCAGTTAGAAGGAAGTTCTGCTGTTTCCTTAACAACGAATCCTGCTATCGCTGGATTGATGGATTCAAAGTCATCCCGGTTTATCCCGTAGTTCCCGATCAATGGATACGTAAGTGTAACGATTTGACCGCAATAAGATGGATCGGATAGAATCTCCTGGTATCCTGTCATTCCTGTGTTAAAAACGACTTCACCTATTTTTTCTACGTCCCCTCCGAATGCTTCCCCAAGGAAAACCGTTCCATCTTCTAAAATAAGCTGTCTTTTCATCCTTGAACACGTCCTTTTTCCCAAGCTGTTTTTCCTTCTGCAATCGTCATGACTGGCCAGCCATAACATTTCTTTTCATTAAAAGGTGTATTTTTCCCTTTTGAAGCAAACTCTTCATTATTGATTTCTTTTTCCGTTTCCAAATCGATGAGCACGATATCGGCAGTAGCACCTTCTTTAAGCTCTCCATATGGAAGGGAGAAACATTCAGACGGTTTGATTGTCAGGAAATCGACTAATTGCTTTAATGTTAAGACGCCCTTTTTGACCAATTCGGTATAAAGCAGCGGGAAGGCCGTTTCCAATCCTACTATTCCGAAAGGTGCTAGCTGCATTCCCTGCGCCTTTTCCTCAGCCGCATGCGGGGCATGGTCTGTTGCTATAAAATCGATGGTTCCGTCAAGCAGTCCTTCTATCAACGCGTCCCGATCTTCACGGCCCCTTAAAGGCGGGTTCATTTTATAATTCGTATCAAGTCCCGGTATATCATCTTCACACAATAATAAGTGATGCGGTGTAACTTCGGCTGTGACCCGGATACCGGCGCGTTTGGCATCCCTTACCGTTCTAACCGATTCCTTCGTGGATATATGACAAACGTGATAATGGCAATCCGCCGCTTCCGCAAGGAGGATATCCCGGGCAATATGTACAGCTTCACATACCGACGGAATTCCATTGATCCCCTGTTCCTTTGAGAATCTTCCTTCATGGACGGAGCCTTTATTGATTAAGCTATTATCTTCACAATGAGCAACTATGGCCATATCCTGAGCGGCTGCCCGCTTCATGGCCTCCAGCATCATCCCAGCTTCTTGAATTCCTACGCCATCGTCCGTAAAGGCGAAAGCACCCGTTTGTTTTAATGAAGAAAAGTCGGTCAATTCCTTGCCAGCTTCCCTAATCGTTATGGATGCATAAGGGAGTACCCGGACATGCGCCGTTTCTTCAATTTTCCGGTTAAGCGCTTCAAGGTTTTCCACTGTATCAGGAACGGGCCGAGTATTAGGCATCGCCGCTACAGTAGTGAAACCGCCTCTTGCCGCTGCAAGCGTTCCACTTGCGATTGTTTCCTTGTGTTCACCGCCCGGTTCGCGTAAATGGACATGCAGGTCAATAAATCCCGATGTAATGAGTAACCCTTCAGCGTCAACTACCTTACAATTTTCCGTAGCCAGGTTCTCGCCGATTTTTGTGATGACCTTTCCTTCTATTTCGATGTCCGCTTTTTTGAATGAGTTTTGATTATCTAGCAATACTCCATTTTTGATTACGGTTTTCATGGATGATTCCCCCTTCAGATTGTTCAAGCACATTTTTTAATACGGCCATTCTGATGAACACGCCATTTTCCATTTGTTTGAAAATTCTTGAGCGGCTGCATTCGACTAAATCACTGTCTATTTCAACACCGCGGTTTATTGGTGCAGGATGCATGATGATCGCATCCGGTTTCATATTTTTTTCACGTTGTTTGGTCAGGCCGAAACTTTCGAGATAATTTCCGTTTGCCTGATCGTATTTTTCATTATGCCTTTCATGCTGGATTCTGAGCAGCATGACCACATCCGAAGTAGCTACCGCTTGATCGATGTCTTCATACCTTCCTAAACTGTTTGTTCTGTCAAACCATTCAGGCGGACCTGAAAATACGACATTCGCTCCTAATCGAGTTAATGCTTCTGCATTCGATTTCGCAACCCGACTATGCCTGACATCCCCGATTATCGCAATTTTCAGACCTTCGAAACTTTTAAACTCTTGTTTTATCGTCAATAAGTCCAGTAATGACTGGGTTGGATGATTCCCGCATCCATCCCCTGCATTGATTATCGGGATCCTTATCCTCCCTTTCAATTCGTCAAAATAATTATCCTGCTCATGACGGATGATCAAGGCATTGATGCCTATCGCTTCTAACGTTTTAACAGTGTCATATAAGGTTTCGCCTTTTAACACGGATGATGTACCCGCATCAAAAGGAATGACCTCAAGGCCCAGTTTTCTTTCAGCCATTTCAAAGCTTGATTTTGTACGTGTGCTTGGTTCAAAGAAGAGATTGGCAACTGTGGTCTGCTGTTTAGGATTCCATCCCGAGCCATTGGCAAATCCCTCAGCCTCGTCTAGAATTCTTTCAATTTCAGGTATAGTCAATTCATTCATCGTCAATAATTTTTTCATCGATCCTGCTCCTTTCACATTTGTGATGCGGGGCATAAAAAAACACCCCGCCATTAAGGACAGGGTGTAGGTCATAAAGAAGCGTGAGGTCACGGAATGGTTATAACAACCTATCCCGTTCTCATTCATCTTTACAGCAACACCCTTTTAAGCCTCTCTGGACTTCTTTTAAAAGGTGATCTATTGTTTAATGCAGTTTCACTTATTTTTCAAAGATGTCTCCTGATATTTTTTCCCTGTCAGGAAGAATCAAGTTAAGAAGGATTCCGACGATGGCTGAAAGTGCCATTCCGGAAAGCGATACCGTGTCCGATAGTTGTACGAACGCTCCCCCGATTCCTAACACCAGGATGACTGAAGCTATCATCAGGTTTCTTTTCTTGTCAAAATCAACCTTATTATCAATCAGCATCCTTAATCCACTTGATGCGATGATACCGAAGAGTAAGATGGAAATGCCGCCCATTACAGCTGTAGGTATCGAGCTGATGACTGCTGATATCTTACCGTTAAAGCCAAAGATGATCGCAGTTAACGCTGCCCCTCCGATGATATACACACTAAATGCCTTTGTCATCGTAAGGACCCCAATATTTTCACCATATGATGTCAGCGGTGGACCACCGATGAACGAACCAATCATGATTCCTGCTCCATCTCCTAAAATCGAACGATGCAAACCGGGCTTTTCCAAAAAGTTTCTGCCAACTACTTTGCTCAGTACCATCTGGTGCCCGATATGTTCTGATAAAGTCACGATGGCAACGGGTACCATGATGGCAATGACCTCCCATGAGAAGGTCGGTGTATAGGTTACATATGGAAACATGAAGTCAGGCATTTCCCACCATTGTGCTGACTTGATAGGTTCATAATCTATTATTCCTGCAACTGCCGAACAGCTGTAGCCCACTATGATTCCCATTAAGATGGGAATCAAGTTGATGAATCCCTTAAAGAACACGTTGCAGATAATGGTTACCGCTAAAGTGATCAGCGCTATAACTATATATGTGACGCTGTATTTATCTTGTGGATCATACATTGCCATTTCCACGGCCGTTCCGGCAAGGCTTAATCCGATTACGATAATGACCGGACCCACCACAACCGGAGGAAGTAAATTCATTAACCAGCGCAACCCGACTTTTTGGATGATCAAAGCTACTATCCCATATATGAATCCTGCTGCAAAACAGCCGATCATGGCCGCCTCCGGACCTCCTAAAGCCTTTGCCGCGATGATTGGCGTAATGAAGGCGAAAGATGAACCGAGATAAGCAGGTATCTGCCCTTTGGTAATCAATAAGTAAGAAAGTGTGCCTAATCCGCTTGAAACCAGTGCTACCGCTGGACTTAACCCTACCAGGAATGGCACTAGCACCGTTGCACCGAACATGGCGAACAAATGCTGGATGCTTAACGTAATCCACTGGCCAACCTTTGGCACGTCCTCGACATCCAGTACGATGTCACTTTTTGTTTCTTCCATTTTCGTATCCCCCTCATGAAAATTGCATCAAAACTGCAAAAACCCTCTTTGCAGTATATACAAAGAGGGTTTCTCAGAAGGTGAATGCCTATGCATGGCACAACTCTCCCGATTGACTCCCCTTTGCCAGCCTCTCTGGACTGTCTTTAAAAGGGTGATATGAAATTTTCATGTTGTTTAGTTTTCTAATATAGTAACTTGATCTACTTCATCTACTTCTGTTAAAGTAACGGTAATTTTTTCAGATTGGGAAGTCGGAACGTTTTTCCCGACGAAATCTGCACGTATAGGCAGTTCCCTATGTCCCCTATCCACTAATACGGCAAGCTGGATTTGCGAAGGTCTTCCCAAATCCACCAGAGCATCCATTGCCGCTCTAACGGTCCTGCCGGTGAAAAGGACATCATCCACTAAAATCACTTTCTTGTCGCTGATATTGACCGGGATGTCTGAACCTTTTACGATGGGTTCCCCATCATTGGTCTTTTTTGAGAGGTCATCGCGATAAAGTGTAATATCCAGTTCACCCAGCTCTATTTCCTTACCTTCTATTTGATTGATGCGCTTTGCGAGTCGGTCAGCAAGGAAAATCCCGCGTGTGCGTATCCCGATTAAGACGCAATCTTCAATCCCCTTATTCTTCTCAATAATTTCATGGGCAATTCTCGTCAAGGCTCTGCTAATGGCCTGCTCATCAAGTACTATGGCTTTCTCATTCAACATGTCGGCCACCCCGATTCCTTTTTTCTGATAGGTCTGTTTCAACAAAAAATCCTCATGCCAAGAAGGCATGAGGATTTTATCGCCATGGGTATAATTATCCCACATTGCGTATCCGTTTCCTTCTCAGTCTCTCTGAACTGTGTTAAAGGTTCTTATTAAGTTGTTATTATAATATATCAGAAAAACGTATTTGTCAATCCTTACTTCTACGTAATTGATTAATTAGATTTTCAAACTCTTCCGGAATCGGAGCTTCGAATTCCATATACTCATTCGTACGTGGATGAATGAAACCAAGAAGTCCCGCGTGCAATGCTTGTCCATCTAATTTCAGGGTCTTTTTCGGACCATATTTCGGATCTCCCGCTAGTGGGAAGCCAATATATTTCATGTGAACACGGATTTGATGTGTTCTGCCTGTTTCAAGCTGGCATTCCACCAAAGTGAAACCATTGAAACGTTCGATGACCCGGAAATGTGTGACAGCATTTTTGGAATTTGAATCTGTGACAGTCATGCTTTGGCGATCTTTTTTATCCCGGCCGATCGGTGCATCAATCGTTCCGAAGTCATGAGGGATCACACCATGAACTACAGCTTGATACTTACGTGTAACCGTTTTGTCAACCAGCTGCTGTACAAGTTTTTCATGTGCCATATCATTTTTTGCAACCATCAATAGACCTGATGTATCTTTGTCGATTCGATGGACGATTCCAGGACGCATGACTCCGTTGATTCCAGAAAGATCCTTGCAGTGAGCCATCAATCCATTTACAAGCGTGCCAGATACATGTCCCGGTGCCGGGTGGACGACCATACCGCTTGGTTTATTAACAACGAGTACATCTGCATCTTCATAATAGATATCCAAATCCATTTCCTCTGCTACCGCATCCAATTCCTCAAGTTCAGGAATGGTTACTTCGATTGTATCGCCAGGGATAGCTTTGTAATTCGTCTTTATAGCCGAGCCATTTACTAAAACATGGTCATCCTTAATCCATTGCTGGACTTGAGTACGTGACCATTCCTCATTCAAAGTGGAAAGAGCTTTATCAATCCTGACTCCTTTTAGTGTTTCATCGATGCTGTATAACCTTTTATCCATTATCTTTCTCCTTAGCGTTTTTTTCTTCTAAAAACATATGAATCACGAGCAGACCGACACCAATTGAAAGCGCAGCATCAGCAACATTAAATACCGGGAAACTGTAGCTGAAAATATAGGTATGAACGAAATCCACTACTTCCTGACGAGCAACACGATCGATGAAATTACCAATCGCACCGCCTAGCATGAGAGCAAGTGCAACTCCAAGCAAACGGCTGTCCTTCGCCATTTTCTGAATATAATAGACAAGTCCAATAATGACAGCGATGGTGATGATGTAGAAAAACCACATTTGACCTTGTAGAATTCCCCATGCTGCCCCACGATTACGATGCGAGGTGATATATAGAAGGTTTTCAATAATTTCAATGCTTTCTCCGTACTCCATTTTTTTCACAATCATCCATTTTGTCAGCTGATCGAGAGCTATGACCAAAAGGGCAATCAAATAATAAAACACATTTTTTCCCCCAAACTAATCAAATCTTCACTTTTGAATTGTAGCATAAACTAGAAATAATGACTAATCCGAAAAACAGAAGTCAGTTATCTGTACCTGAAGAATAAAGGGCCGATTGAAAAAAGGCAACATTCCTTATGGAGGTTGTTATACTATCAAAAAAGTTTTTAGCCTTTGCTTATATCATTTCCACCAAAAAGCCGGTCCCTTCATAAAGGGACCGGCTTACCTTTTGGAATTATTGATTCACATAATGCTCTTTAACGACTGTTGCACAACGCGGGCAAAGTGTTGGATGCTCTTCCACGTGACCTACTTCTTTCGAAACATTCCAGCAACGTTCACACGTTTCACCTTCTGCTTTGGTAACAAGAATCGCTATATCCTCAAGCTTCACCGCTTCTGTTGGGGCACTTGCCACATCGCCAGCGATTTCAAATTCGGATACAATGAATAACTGTTCAAAGCTTTCCTTGATGCTATCCAGCAGATTCTTCGTTTCTTCATTAACATATACCATCACTTTTGCGTTCAGTGATTTTCCGATGACCTTCTGGTTACGGGCTTCTTCTAATGCTTTTAGTACATTATCACGGACGTTCATGAACGCCGTCCATTTTTCTTCAATGACGTCAGCACCATCAATGGAAATTGCTTCAGGCATCAATGTCAACTGTACACTTTCTTCCGTTACACCCGGAATGAACGCCCATACTTCATCAGATGTATGCGAAAGGATCGGTGACACCAATTTCGTTAAGCTGACCAATGATTCGTAAAGGACAGTCTGAATGGCTAACCGCTCTTTACCATTTGGTGCTTCACAATAAAGAATGTCTTTTGCATAATCCAGGTAGAACGAACTTAAATCCTGAGTGCAGAAATTATTGACCATATTATAAATTGTAGCAAACTCATAATTTTCATAACTTAGCTTCGACTGGGTGATCAGCTTATTCAATTTAACTAGCATGTACCGATCGACTTCAGGTAACTCCTGGACTGCCACTTTATCGGTTTCTGGATTAAATCCATCCAAGTTCCCTAACAGGAAGCGGAATGTATTACGGATTTTACGGTACACTTCCGAAACTTGTTTTAAAATAGGATCGGAAACCCTGACATCCGATTGGTAATCCACCGAAGCAACCCAAAGGCGTAAAATATCTGCACCAAGTTGGTTCATGACCTTGGATGGCAGGACAACGTTCCCAATTGACTTACTCATTTTACGGCCTTCGCCATCCAATGCGAACCCGTGGCTCAACACACCTTTATATGGTGCTTTGCCCGTAACCGCAACACTTGTTGAAAGTGACGAGTTAAACCAGCCGCGGTACTGATCGGAACCTTCTAAATAAAGGTCAGCAGGGCGCTGCAGGTCGTCTCTTTCTTCAAGTACCGCTTGATGAGAAGAACCTGAGTCAAACCATACGTCCATGATATCCGTTTCTTTCGTGAAGATGCCATTCGGGCTGCCTTCATGTGTATAACCTTCAGGCAGAATGTCTTTCGCTTCACGCTCAAACCAGATGTTCGAACCGTGTTCGCGGAATAGATTTGAAATATGGTTGATGGTTTCATCTGTAATGATCGGCTCGCCATTTTCTGCATAAATGACTGGAATTGGCACGCCCCATGCACGTTGGCGGGAAATACACCAATCCCCGCGGTCACGGACCATATTGAATAAGCGAGTTTCGCCCCAAGCGGGTACCCATTTGGTTTCTTCAATCGCTTCCAGAAGTCCACTTCGGAAGTCTTTGATTGACGCAAACCATTGTGCTGTTGCACGGAAAATCGTTGGTTTCTTAGTCCGCCAGTCATGTGGGTAAGAGTGTGTAATGAACGTCAAGTTCAATAACGCGCCTGCTTCTGTTAATTTTTCAGTAATTGGTTTATTCGCTTGATCATAAAATAACCCAGCAAATTCCCCTGCCTCTTCCGTCATGACTCCTTTTTCATCTACAGGACAAAGTACGTCCAAGCCGTATTTTTGCCCAATGATAAAGTCATCTTCACCATGTCCAGGTGCAGTATGAACACACCCCGTACCTGCTTCAGTTGTTACGTGCTCACCCAACATGATTAAAGATTCGCGGTCATAAAGAGGGTGTTTGGCAACAGCACGGTCCAACTCGCTCCCTTTTACCGTTTTCAGGATAGACGGGTTATCCCAGCCTAAAGTTTCTGTAACCGATTCAAGGAGTGCTTCAGCAATTAAGAATTTGTCATTTTCGACAGCCACTACTACGTAATTTAATTGCGGATGTAATGAGATACCAAGGTTAGCAGGAATCGTCCATGGAGTTGTCGTCCAGATGATGATTTTTACGCCTTCTTCGATTACACCTTTGCCATCCGTGACTTCAAAAGCAACATAGATTGACGCAGAACGTTTGTCTTGATATTCAATTTCAGCTTCGGCTAGGGCTGATTCACTTGATGGAGACCAGTAAACAGGTTTTTTCCCTTTATAGATATAGCCTTTTTTCGCCATTTCACCGAAGACCTTGATTTGCTGTGCTTCATATTCAGGCTTTAATGTGATATAAGGATTATCCCAATCACCACGGACCCCTATTCTCTTAAACTGCTCACGTTGATTATCAATCTGAACATAAGCATACTCTTCACAAAGCTTCCTGAACTCGGCAACGCTCATTTCTTTCCGTTTCACGCCTTTTTTTGTCAATGCCGTTTCGATTGGAAGCCCATGCGTATCCCAGCCAGGTACATACGGTGCTTGAAAACCGCTCATCGATTTAAATCGGACAATGAAATCCTTTAAAACCTTATTCATTGCATGGCCCATATGGATATCGCCGTTAGCATATGGAGGTCCATCATGCAAAATGAATAAAGGGCGTCCTTCCGTTTGTTCCTGCACTTTTTTATAGATGTTCATTTCTTTCCATTTTTCTTGAATTTCCGGCTCACGTTTCGGCAAATTCCCCCGCATTGGAAATTCAGTTTTAGGCATCAATAAGGTATCTTTGTATTCCATCATAAAATCCTCCATCCGTCTTTACAAAAATTCATTCGAACCAATGACTTGATATCCGGCCAAAATAAAAAGCCTTCTCATCCCTGAAAAAAGGGACGAGAAAGCTTAGCTTCCCGCGGTACCACCCTGGCTAGAAAGATCCACAAAGTGAATCCAACCTCTCGAGATTCGTAACGTGAATGAAACGCTTCATTTACTTACTGCAAAAGCAGGTTCAACTCAGAACTCAAGGGTGATCTTCAATATCTTCGCTTATTCCGGGCTTTCACCATCCCCGGTTCGCTAAAAATAAGTGTGTGAAGAATTTACTTTCCCTGTCATCGCCTAATGTCATAATGAATAGTATTGTTAAAAAATTATATGCGAAAAAAGTGTTCAAAGTCAAGGAATCGTTTAAATTTCCTCTTCCACTCTCTCATTTAATTCAATTTCAGTCGCATCTACTTCATAATCCAGAAGATGATCCCAATCGTCATTGTCCAGCAAATCCAGCTGTGCACCGACAAGCATTTTGAAACGCGTCCGGAATACTTTGGATTGCTTTTTCAAATCTTCGATATCCATAGCAATTTTCCTTGCTTTCACAAGTGACTCATTGACGATCCGGTCAGCATTTTTCTCTGCTTCCTTTATGATCAGTTTCGCTTCTTTTTGGGCATTGCGCCTTAATTCTTCGGCTGCTTCTTGTGCGACAATAATCGACTTATTAAGTGTACCCTCAATTGTCGTAAAATGTCCCAAACGATCATATGTCTCGTTTAGTTTATCTTCAATTTCTTTCTTCTCCCTCAAAATCAGTTCATAATCTTTAATGACCTGGTCGAGAAATTCATTTACTTCATCTTCATCATACCCACGAAATACTTTGTTAAATTCCTTGTTATGTATATCTATCGGGGTTAAGGGCATTACGGCACCTCCAGAACGGTTTCTACTCTAGTATGTTAAAACTCTATATTCGACAATAAATGTATGAATCCTGCTTGATATTGAATTATTTTTGTCTGCCTAACGAGATTCTCCACTTATCCTTCTTGGTTTTCCCATCAATTGAAGCTATTTTACATCTGCCAAAACCTCTGATGGAAAGTGTATCACCCTCACGGCATTCTTCCGAGACGTTTTCCGTTTGCTTGAAATTCACCTTTACTTTTCCTGACGTTATCAAGGCTTGCGTATTTTGACGGGACATATTCAGGACGGACGATAGCACACTGTCAAGCCTAAGAGAACTGACGGTGGATACTTGCTCTTCCCATTTTTCGTTAACTTGGATGATATTCCCGATTGGAATCCGTTTGATGGTAACGGAAGCGTTACCTATTTTCTCCAGGTTTCCTGTGAGATATAAATCCATCTCCTCGGCAGCTATAAATTGAATATGCTCCTCCGTCACTATTATATCACCAAATTTTTCACGTTTTACCCCAAGTGACATCAAGGTTCCAAGTATTTGCCTATGTTCAAGCGTAACAAACTTTTTTGGATAGGAGATATCGTATAAGGAGATATTGAAATCCGATGGTTCAGGAGAGTAATAATCAGGGTAAATGAGCACACGTTTTCGCTCTACGTAATCGCTCCCGCCATTAAATTGCAGTTTCGCATCCGGATCATTCCCTAATAAGGATGTAAGAATTTCCTGCTGACGCGGATCAAGGAAATCAGATAGTTTCGGAGCGTAGGAATTTTTAACCTGATCAATCCAATTCATTGCCTGGTCAATAAATTCTTTTTCCTCCGGCCTGAAATGCTGATAAATACTCATGATTGAATAAATGCTCCTTAGCTATCAAGTTAATGGTCGATCATAAGGAATTGATTAACTGGTTCTTCGTTGCTTGCTACTACACAGCGGAAATTCTTCCGACTGTGTAGTAATGATGCATGTCAGGTTAATTGTTGATCATCCTATTAAAGTCTGTAAGTAATTGATTCCGTAACCGCTGGCAAAATTAAGCACCAGCAAGGCCACAAGAGGTGAAAGATCGATCATCCCAAGTGACGGTATGAACTTTCTGAACGGTTCTAAATACGGTTCGCAAATCTTTTCAAGGAATTTACCAATCGATGTCTCCCTTGCATTTGGGAACCATGACATCAATATGTAACCGATTAATGCCATTGAATAAATTTCTATTAAATAATATAAACCCTGAAGCACTAAACCCATTAACCATTACCACCTCGCTTCTTCGTACTCCTCTTCGGCCGCAAAGCCGGTAATATTACCGGAAACATCGACGTTGTCCGGGGTACATAAGAATATATCTGTTCCGATTTTTTGGATATCCCCGCTGATTGCATAGACAGTCCCACTTAGAAAATCGATGATTCGTTTTCCTTGATCATGCTGGATTCGTTGAAGGTTCACAACAACAGCACGTCTGTTTTTTAAATGATCAGCTACTTCCTGGGCTTCTGCATAAGCACGAGGCTCCAATAATACTACTTTAGAAGATTTCTGTACGCTTTGCAAACTTACGATATTCTGATTGGTATTATTCCCTGCAGAAGCGGGCTGCTGCTGTTTACCTGACTTCACGACTTTTGGTTCAGCCTCCTCTTCTTCCATCACTTCATCCTTGTACTCATACTCATCATCCAGAGCGAAATAAGATTTAAATTTTGATACGAACGACATCTATAGCGTACCTCCTTAAAATTATTCGCCTACAAGTGCAGTACCAATCCTAATCATTGTTGCGCCTTCTTCAATGGCAATCATGAAATCATTGGACATCCCCATGGACAATTCAGTGCAGGGGGCATGCTTCAACCCGGCATTTTGTATTTCCACCTGGATGCCCTTCAGTTTCCGGAAGCATTTCCGCAAAACCTGTTCATCATCCGTCAAAGGAGCCATCGTCATCAATCCTGCAACATTCACCTTATCAAAAACAGCTAACCCTTTTATGAAATCCATTGTCGCCTCAGAATTCAGGCCATGTTTCGATTCCTCACCTGAAACGTTCACCTGCACTAAACAGTTTATCGGCTCATTTGCGCGTTTTTGAATTTCTTCCGCCAAAGAAATGCGATCCAACGAATGGATATAAGAAATTTTATCGATGACATTCTTTACTTTTCGTGTTTGCATGGAACCAATATAATGCCAGTGGGGCTTGTCCTTCAGCACTTCATATTTATTCAAAAGCCCTTCGTCACGGTTTTCACCCAAATCAATTATTCCCGCTTCCAATGCTTCATTTGCCCTCTCGACCGAAACATATTTCGTCACTGCGATTAACCTTATATCTTTACGGTCCCTTCCACTATTTTCACATGCTATATTTATTTTTTCTTCGATGTTTTTTAAATTGTCCACTACTTTCACTTACCCTAAATCCTCCTTCCAACCGATAAAACTCATCAATCTACCTGTCTTCCCGTTATCACGGCGATGCGAAAAAAACAATTCATGATCACAGCTTGTACAGTATGATGTAACGTCGATCTGACTTTTTGGAATTCCTGATTTTTGAAGAATCAATGCATTAAGTTGCTTAAGATCTAACTGATATTGACCTTCACTGATTAAATTATATGGCTTTTCGTCATTATCTACCAGCAAATTCTGCACTAAATCCATAACATGATCATCCACTACATAGCACTTCGAACAAATCGAAGGTCCAATAACAGCAAATATCTCCGTTGCCTTTATACCCTTATCTAGCCATGCCTCAACCATTTTTCGGGCAATTCCATTAACGGTACCCTTCCAGCCAGCATGTGCCACCCCTATCATACCATGTGCCGGAGCAAGAAAGTATAAGGGCACGCAGTCCGCATAGCAAAGGGTCAGCAAAACATTTTGATCCTTTGTATAAAATCCGTCAGTTGCTTTAAAGGCAGAATCATAATCCATTGCACCTCTTCCGCCATCGCGGCTGGTAACTTGATGGATATTCGTTTCATGTGTCTGCTCGGCGCCTATCCATTCATTAAGCGGAAACAACAGCTTATCGGCTAAAATCCTGCGGTTTCCCTGGACATCTTCAAGCTTATCCCCGACATGAAAACCGGTATTCAATGTTTGAAAATCCCCTGAACTGACTCCCCCATTTTTTGTGGTGAAGCCCGCTACGAGCTGGAGATTTTGTTGTCTCCAGCTGTCAATGAGCATATATTGGTCTTTTACTAAAACAAATGGCTCTTTCATGCTATAAACCTCTTTAGTTTTAGTCTAGTGTATCATATATTTACGCCATGTACCTTTAAAACCGTTCATCTTTCAGCTCTGCTTGAAATACCGTCTGATGTTCAACAAGAATGACATCTGCACCGATTTTTTTTATTTTGCGCCAGGGAATCACAATATCCTGTTCCCTCCCGAAGAAACCCATTAGCCTTGTTCCATTTGAAACGATGATGGCCTCTATTTTCCCTGTGGCCGTATTGATTTCAAGATCTGACATATTACCTAATTTCTTTCCATCGGCTATATTGACGATATCCTTAATTTGAAATTCGGAAATCCTGGTCATATCACTCAACTCCTCAAAATTTCATCATAGATGAAGGTCCTATTCCTATGTATATGACATGATTCACTCAAGGATGAAGAATACGATAAATAAACGTACATACAGTTTCCGATTCCCTTCTGGAAGGGATTTTCACAAAATAAAAAAGCCGCTATGGATAAGTTGCTGATAAGCGGGTAATCGACATTTTTGCCCTACCCGCTTCAGCTAACTTTTTCTCATGCTCAGCTTCTACTGTTGGATATTTTTATTCATTTGCTTGATTGCCGCTTTTTCCAATCGGGATACTTGCGCTTGTGAAATGCCAATTTCCTCGGCTACCTCCATTTGCGTCTTCCCTTGGAAAAACCGTTTGCGAAGGATCATTTTTTCCCGGTCATTCAACCGTCTCATGCCTTCATTTATAGCTATTTCATCAATCCAGGTACTATCTTTATTTTTTTCGTCACTCAGTTGGTCGAGTACATAAATCGGATCCCCGCCAT
This sequence comes from Peribacillus sp. ACCC06369, assembly GCF_030348945.1. Lineage (NCBI taxonomy): Bacteria > Bacillati > Bacillota > Bacilli > Caryophanales > Bacillaceae > Peribacillus > Peribacillus sp. ACCC06369. The sequence goes on along the minus strand of NZ_JAUCEN010000002.1, from coordinate 1,583,150 downwards.
CATTATAAATCGGTTCAAAAAGTGAAACTGGATCTTGTATTGCATCTAGTGCAAAAACAATTTCTTCATGAGGTACTTCCAACACCTTGGCGATTTCTTCAGCTGTCGGCTCACGAAGGGTCTGACTTATGAGCTTTTCTTTTACCTGCAAAGCTTTGTAAGCGATGTCTCTTAAAGAACGGGATACCCGAATCGGATTATTGTCACGAAGATATCTTCTGATTTCTCCAATAATCATCGGTACAGCATACGTTGAAAACTTAACATTTTGACCTAGGTCAAAGTTATCTATCGACTTCATTAACCCTATACAGCCTACCTGAAATAGATCATCTACATACTCTCCCCGATTGTTGAAGCGCTGAATGACGCTTAGAACGAGTCGAAGATTCCCGTTTACCAGTTTCTCTCTTGCTGAAATATCGCCATCTTGCAGTTCTTTAAAGAGTTTTCTCATTTCTTCATTCTTTAAAACCGGTAATTTTGATGTATCCACACCGCAGATTTCAACCTTATTACGAGACAAAATTATTCCCTCCTCACAGGAGCGCTGTACAAAAAACAGTATTTCCGCGGGAGGAAAAAATATGCACATGGCTAGAACGGAAAATCATCATTATTTTTCAAAATAGCTAACAAAGTATTGATTTAATTGGCATTTAAGCTCTTTATTTTTTTACACCATTTTATTAAATTCTTTTCGAAGCCTCTTAATAATCCTTTTTTCCAAACGTGAAATGTAGGATTGGGAAATCCCCAGCATATCGGCAACATCCTTTTGTGTTTTTTCTTCCCCACCTGCAAGTCCAAAACGGAGTTCCATTATCTGTTTTTCACGTTCGGATAACTGCGTAAGTGCTTTTGTCAGCAGCTTGCGGTCAACGTTTGCCTCGAGGTCCTTCGTGATGATGTCATCGTCAGTTCCAAGGACATCGGATAACAGTAGTTCATTTCCATCCCAATCGATATTCAGAGGTTCATCAAAAGAAACTTCAGAACGGATTTTGTTATTTCTGCGTAAATACATTAATATTTCATTCTCGATGCATCTCGAAGCATATGTAGCCAGTTTAATTTTCTTCTCAGGATTGAATGTATTCACAGCTTTGATCAAACCTATGGTACCAATGCTGATTAAATCTTCAATATTGATGCCCGTATTTTCAAATTTCCTGGCAATATAAACCACCAGCCTTAAATTCCGTTCAATTAAGATCGATCGTGCAGCTTCATCGCCCTTGGGTAATTTATTGATCAGTATTGCCTCTTCTTCCTTTGAAAGGGGCGGCGGCAGTGCCTCACTCCCTCCTATATAAAATATTTCGTCCGTTTTCAATCCGAGCTTGAACAATAGTTTGTACCAAAAATAAGTGAGCCGAAGAATGAATTTCTTCAAAATAATTCTCCCTTCTAATAAACGGATTATGGTTCAAATTTAAGAATGAATCAATGAATCAGGAGGCATTTTGCACCGGTATTCCGGTTAACATTTTCGGGTGAACGATAGATTGATAGCTATTGTCGGGAGAGAGTTGCTGAAAGGTAAACGAAACGAGACCCTGCTTGACATGATATTCTTTTTCCCCTTGAACGATTTTAATGTAATCCGGCTTGATTGCGGTTAACAGCTGATGTTCATGACCCACGACTTTATAAGGGATGACACGCATTCTTCCGGTCCATGAATATTCGGGCTGTACTTCCTGCTTAATCAGGTTATCAGGGTTTTTAAAGAGCTCTAGCATGTCGTTTGGAATTCCTGCTTCTCCGCCTGAAAGAGAGATGATCATCACTGGGGAACGTGTAATCGGATCATATAATTGATTGCCGCTATCCACCAAACCAAGAAACGTACCTTCAAATTCAGAAATTTTAACCGAGACCGAAACCATTTGTTCATGTGTAAGCTTTGTCATCTCCATCCCTTCAAGTGTTCGCTTGGAAAATTGCCAAGCGAGCGGGAACCCAATCATTACAAATATCCAGCTGACAGGGTCACCAAAACGATTGATTCCTGCATATTGACCAGGGTCCTTGGAAACGATTTGAAATTCAAATAGGTAGTGAAGTCCCAGCAGGATACCTCCCGATAAAAACGTCACAAAATATAAAGTGGCCACCGATTTCATAAAAAGTTTTAACCTATTGAACCCAAAGGTTGCCAGCACCATGACCAGGGATACAAAAATCTTCATGTACGCTCGGTCGGCAATTGCATAAAAAGGAGTGAACGCCAATACGATAATGAAGGAACCGATCAGCCCGCCGATGCATACCCGCCAAAGAGCTACCCTACGTTTGAGAATGATGGCGGTCCAATATAAAAGGAGGCAGTCAAATAACCAATTCAATAACCAGATCACATCTAAATATAAGGTCAAACACCCTCCCCTCCTTTTATGAACTAACCTTCCACTAGCAAAAAGTATAGCGTACCTGCCCTTAGAAAGTGTGTCACTTTTTGTACTGAAAAACTTAAGATTTTTTCAGTCATTTTTACCCTTTTTGTAGAAAAACAGCTATTGATATTTTCAATACTGTCTTAGAGACTATCCTGCTCCCTTTTACTACTGTCGATTTATGTTATAAAAGTTTAATAATTTATTGACTCTCTTATCTTGTTACATTTACCAAATATAAATGGCCCGACCCGGTAACCGTAAACGAAGGTGCATGACCAGGAACTCCATCAAGATGCGGAATCGGGCCTTCCACCGAACCGGAGCATTCAGACACCGATCAAGGGTGCAATTTTCCAGATTTCGATTAGCCATTCGATCAGAGTGACAATGCCCGAGAAAACCCCATCATCATTAAGGTCAATGGACACAATAGCATTTTTATGAATTCATTTTTCAGACGACAAAAAACCGTCCCCAAATGGGAACGGCATATGACGTCGATATTAACGGCGTCTATTACGGTTACGGAGGAAGGTTGGAATATCCAAGGCCTCTTCACCTTGATTGGCATTACGTGCAGGCTGTTCATTGACTTCTTCTCTCTTCACTTCACGCTTCACGTTTGACTGTGGCGTTTGTTGTGTCTGAGGTCTTGATTGCTGCTGTTGTCCGAGTGTCGGACGTCCTGTAGGCCTTATTGAAGCTTCAACCTCGTTAAAGCCTGTTGCAATTACTGTAACGACGATTTCATCTTTAAGGTTTTCATTGATAACCGAACCAAAAATCATGTTTACGTCTTGATCGGATGCAGTAGCCACGATATCGGCCGCTTCCTGGACTTCAAAAAGACTTAGGTTCGTACCACCGGTAATATTCATCAGCACGCCTTGGGCACCATCAATCGATGTTTCAAGCAGCGGACTGGAGATGGCTTTTTTCGCCGCTTCTGCTGCACGGTTTTCCCCTGAGGAAATCCCGATTCCCATTAGTGCGGAACCTTTGTTGGACATGATGGTCTTAACATCGGCAAAGTCCAAGTTTATAAGACCTGGAACAGCGATTAAATCTGAAATCCCTTGTACACCTTGACGAAGTACATTATCGGCTTCACGGAATGCTTCAAGCATTGGTGTGCTTTTATCGACGATTTCAAGGAGACGGTCATTCGGAATGACGATCAGTGTGTCAACCGATTCCTTCATGGATGAAATGCCGCCTTGTGCCTGTGTTGCACGTTTTCGGCCTTCGAACGTAAATGGGCGAGTAACTACACCGACTGTAAGCGCCCCTAAATCTTTAGCAATGCCAGCGATGACAGGAGCAGCCCCCGTTCCCGTACCGCCGCCCATTCCAGCCGTTACGAATACCATATCGGCACCTTTTAGCGCTTCTTCAATCTGCTCTTTGCTTTCTTCTGCAGCTTTTTTTCCTACCTCCGGATTGGCACCTGCACCCAAACCGCGTGTAAGCTTCCCACCGATTTGCATTTTAATTTCTGCTTTTGATAGATTAAGAGCCTGTGCATCAGTATTGACAGAAATAAACTCAACACCCTGTACACCATGCTCGATCATTCTGTTTACCGCATTGTTTCCGCCGCCGCCAACACCTATTACTTTTATCGTTGCTAATTGTTCTAAATTAGAATCAAACTCCAACATGACAATCCTCCTATTTTGACGAAATTCCCGATTCTTTATGATTGTTATTCAAAAAAGTAACCCAGGATTTTTTTGAATTTAGATTCACCTTTTTCACCTTGTTTTTTAGCCGTGTTCTCTTTGCTTTTCTGAGAAACCTTCTGGCTGCGCTGGTCGTTATCTTCATGTGCTTGTCCAGCTGCTACAGGGGTTTTATTAGCGGTGTTTTTTTGCATTCTCTCTTTCTTGCATGCATGTTTAATCAGACCAACAGCTGTCGTATATTGGGGTTCCCTTACTCCGATGTAATTCGGCTCAGCTGTCCTGACGCGATTTTGGAACACATATTGAGCAAGCTCCAGGACTCCCGGCATCTTGACGACGCCTCCGGTCAACACGAAACCACCCGGTATATCCTGGAAGCCAAGTCTCCTCAAATCATCTTGAATCAACTCGAATATTTCGGTCACCCGCGCTTCAATGATATCCGAAAGCATTAGCTGGTTGCAGGTCTGCTGCTGGTCGCTGCCGATGATAGGTATTTGAAATACTTCATCTTCAGACGCATCATCATAAAAGGCATGTCCATGCTTTACTTTTATTTTCTCAGCTTCTTCCATCGTTGTCCTTAGAACGATGGAAAGGTCCTTCGTAAGTGTTTCACCGCCTATAGGTATCACAGACGTATATTGTAAATAGCCTTGTTCGAAAATTGCCAGAGTCGTGGAACCTCCGCCAATATCGACAAGTGCAACACCAAGTTCTTTTTCATCCTTGGATAAAACAAGGGAACCTGCGGCTAATGGCTGAAGAGCGATATCTGTTATTTCTAACCCTGCCCTTTCCACACAACGCAGCGTATTATGTAAAATTGTCCGAAGACCTGTGATTAAAATCCCTCTCATTTCCAACCGAACACCTATCATGCCCCTTGGATCACTTATTTCATCAAGTTCATCAACTTTGTAATGAATCGGCACCACGTCGATTATTTCCCTGTCGGATGGTATCGTTATTAACTCCGCTGCTTCCCTAACACGGAAAACGTCATGCTCAGTAATCTCTTTATTTTCACTGGATACCGCTACTACCCCATGACAAGGCTGAAGCGTCACGTGATTTCCGCTTATACCGACGATTACCTTTTTTATCTCCATCCCTATCATCCGTTCTGCTTGCTCTACAGCCTTTTGAATGGATTGGACGGTTTCATCTATACCGACGATCGAACCCTTTTTGAGCCCCTCTGATTTAACATTTCCCACGCCGATTATATTTAATGTGTCATTGACCATTTCCCCAATGATAACTTTTACACTGGATGTACCGATGTCAAGACTTACGTATATTTCATTGCTGTTCATTCCATGGCACCTCCTTCAGTTTTATACATGTATTAGTAGAATAACATTTTTATATCGAAAGACTTATTCATTATAGAATAACAGAACTGATTACAACAGTCATACTAAGCAGTTCATTTGTATTTCCCAAACAGAACTCGTAGATTCCTCACTTTAAGATTCTAATTGTTCGCTTCTCAACTTAACTGATATATTACTAAACTAGATACTGCCATAAACTATTCGTCATTTATAACTTAATTCCCTTTAAAATTAAAGATTTTTTTTCTGCTTTTTCCGGGAAATGGACCATTTTTCAATTAGGATCCTTCTAATCAGGGCGATATTTTGAAAGAGCCTTACGCCGAACACGAAGATTGCGGCTAAATATAAGTCTACACCAAGATGTACACCTAGAAAAGCCAAACCTGCGGCCAAAACAATATTAAAGAAGAATCCTGTTACAAATACTACTTCATCATAAAGATTTTGCAGATGCGCCCGTATGCCTCCAAACAAGGTATCAAAAGCAGCAAGCACGGCAATGGAGAGATAATTTGAATATTCTTGGGGAATATCAAAATCCACCAAAAAACCAAGGGTGATCCCAATTAAGAGTCCAAAAACTGGCAACCACATCACGATTCCCCCCCATCCATAATGGGTTCCATGTGTTCCACATTAATAGCATTTTGGTATGCCGGCAATGTTAATTCACCAGTCGGCACCTTAATCTGCACTTCAAAATTATCTATAAAGAAATCATCCATAAGTTCAGAACCTTCAATGCGCTGCTTAAGTTTCTTTGGATTAACGGTTATTGCCTGCATTTCGACAGGGTAATTGACTAGGGGATATCCGTCCATTTTCGGCTGTCCATTAATATCACGAATAACCGATGTCGATATATACCTTTGCCCTGAAATGGAAATTTCGTCAGCTCCAAACCTATACATTTCATTAATGAGCCGAATTATCAGCACAGGTGAAATATACTCGATTCTCTCACCAAGTAGGATATCTTCTTTGATAGGCTGTATAGACACGATTACCCCATTACCTTTTATTTCAGTCAACCCTGCGTCAGTCTTTAATTCGGTCAGGGTGTCACGCAATACTTCTTCTTTACTCTCATTTTTCTTTGTTTCATAGGAGGCAATTTTCCCCTCAAGCTTACTGATATCCTCAATTAATTCCACCTGGGTCTGCTGTTCTTTCAATAAATCATTTTTCAGCTCCCACATATCCCTTGTATCGGAAATGACAGGCTGATTCACCAAATTGAATTGAATAGCGAGCATGAAGCCAGCAATCAACGTAACCAAACTAAAAGAAAGCTTTTTTTTCATTTCCAGTTTCTCACCAATCTTTCATCGAATCCGGCGATCTAATCACCCTCCAATAATTGGATCAAAAATGATATTCTTTTGTTTTTCCACTGTAAAGATAATATTCTCATTAACCAGCTGTTCCTTAATGCCACCTGGTAAGTCCAGGGAAGCACCCAGGACATCAGGGTCCCCAATCGCAGAAATGGTAAATGGAGCAGGATGCTGATGGCCATCGATTGTGATCACTGGCCCATTACAGATTATGTACGAATTATGATTTAACCTTTGACCGTTAATCGCAACAGCCTCTGCACCTGATATGTATAGTTCATTGACGACCTTGAAGACATGCTGTTCGTGGACCAGGTAGTTATTGACATTGGCTTTTGAGTCCATATCTGTACCATCTTCAAGAGTCACCTGAAGGCCTGTGCCTTTCACTTTCACTTTTCCGAGAAACATCCGGTATTTCTCCGTATCCTTTGCCAAATTGAAAAAAAGCTGCTTTTCCTGTGCTAGGTCCTTTTCTATTTTGGATACATTTTCTTGCTTTTGAAGGAGTTCCTTCTGAAGGTCCCGGTTCTGTTTCTCTTGTTCGATCAATTGTTGCCTGAGTTCATATTCCTGATCCCAGGCTTTGTCCTTCCCTACTCCTTTACCATCTTTGGTCAGATTGTAAGAGAAGGCAATCATAAATCCGAGAACTACGCAAACTAGGGGCAAAACCACCCGTTTGCCATTAATTTTCCTCATTAGTGTCTTCCTTTTGTTCAGCGTCTTCATATGCTTTAAAATAAGAACCCACTTCCAGATCAATGACACCCTTTACATCAGGATCCAACTGGCTGACAATCGATGGATAGTGAATCATTTTTTCGTATAAAGTCCGGCTTGTCGCACTTACCTCAAACCCATCGTTCATAAACATGACGATATGATAGGCATCTGTTTTGGTTGGAGCATAATGAATTTCGGAAATGGCATTCTGAATCTCGACAGGAAGCTTGTCCAATTCTTCTAAAAGCAACTTTAATGCTTTACCCTCTTTGAAACCAATTAAAACCGGGGCAAATACTGGAATTTCTCCTGTTGCTAGCTCCTCCAAAACGGTCCCATTTTCCAAAATAGGGGCAAACTTCCCATTATTGGACAGGTATGCCATCCTATTATGTTCCGAAACCGTAATTTTAATGGCATTAGGAAATACAGGTGTTACCTTAACGCTTTTTATTTCCTGATTCTTTTTGATATTAGCCGCGGTTACCCCTGTATCAACCTTCCAGATGCTTCGATCCTTCTTCACCTTACTCAATTTAATGATCTGCTTGGAAGTAATATAACGATTACCCTCCACCTGCACGGATTTCACATAGCTCAAAGGGGATAAAAAATATAGCACACAAGCAACCAGAATGAAGAAAAGGGAAAGCAAAAGAACAAGCCGCCTGTTTGCTTTACTTTTTCTTAATTGTTTTAATTTCGGGATGCGGTCCTCAATGGAAACTATTTTTCCCTTTTCCATCCCTTTCACCTCTTCCTGAAAAAATGGATGGTTTTTGACACAGTACGAAATCAATCAAACTCAAAATTCGGTTATAAATAAACTTTAAAAGGTAACACATTATATCACAAAATTTGGATATAAAAAATAACTCCATTATTATTTCCGGCCGATAATTTCCACTTCTGTTTCCATTTCAATTTCAAACATATCATACACAGTATCCTTCACATGCTGTATCAAGGCTTGAACATCCGCTGCACTTCCATTACCTGTGTTAACGATAAAGTTCCCATGCATCGGTGAAATCTGAGCTCCGCCAATCGAGTGTCCCTTCAGGCCTGCATTCTCCACCAGTTTACCTGCATGATGCGGAAGAGGATTCCTAAATATGCTCCCGGCACATGGAAGATTATACGGCTGCGTCTCTTTACGGTAATTTTTGTTATTCTGCATTCTTTCAACGATTTCGGTTTTATCACCCTCAGTCAATTGAAAAATTGCTTCAAGTACGATTCCAGGTCTTTTCTTCTGAAGTAGGGAAGTACGATAAGAAAAATCCATTTCTTCCTTAGAAAGCCAAGCTAGGGTTCCATCTTCAAAAAGGACATGTGCCGCCTTGAGAATTTCACTCATATCGGAACCGTGCGCACCAGCGTTCATATAGACAGCTCCGCCGACCGAACCAGGGATTCCACTGGCAAATTCCAATCCTGCATACCCTTTTTTACTGATTTGTACGGACAGGCTGACAAGTGATACCCCAGCCCCTGCTTTAATCTCGGCGCCATTTATCTCAAGATGATCAAGTCCTCTACCCAATTTAAGCACGGCACCTTCAATTCCGCCATCACTTACAAGTAGGTTCGAGCCCCTGCCAATCGCCCTCCATGGTATCCCATGTTCTTTAATGACCTGCATCGTTTTTTCTATATTTTCAATGGAAGATGGCACGATGAATAAATCAGCCGGCCCCCCAATTTTCATAGTTGTATGATTCGCAAGCGGTTCCTGTTCTAGAACTTTGCCGATTTTCATTTCAGTTAATTGCTTTATCACTTTATCCATGATAAACCTCCTTGTTGTTCCAAAAATTCCAAGTTACGATTTTCAATTCCTCTTCCATGAGGTCACTTATTTTAGAAGATTAATAACACCTTTTAAGCAGAAAAATAAACAGAAGCAAGCCCCAGTACGGCCTAACCCTCTTATACTATAGTCTAAACAAAGCTGTATTGCCAATATTTATTGTGGATTCCCCAACATTCATACATGGTAATATTTAAGCGACATTTCAATTATTTCTAAATTCCGGCAAGGTCCCCTCCAAAATCTTTTTCCTGCAAGGGCTTTCAACGTAAAAAAAAGGGAGCCCTGCATTTAACAGGACTTCCCTTTTCTCATATCATATATTTTCCTGATGTCAGAATCTTGAATAACGACTTATATTCAGGAGCACTCCGATCGCCATCAACATTAGTGTCAGAGATGAACCACCATAACTCAAGAGGGGCAAGGTGATACCCGTAACCGGCATCAATCCCGTTACCACCCCTATATTGATCATCACTTGAATGGCGACCATTGCAATGATTCCCACCGCTACAAGGCTCCCATATAAATCAGGGGCACCAAGCGCGATCCGTATGCCCCGCCAAAGCATAAGCGCAAATAACAAAATGACCAGAGAGCCTCCGATGAAGCCAAGTTCCTCGGACAGTATGGCAAAAATGAAATCAGTCTGAGGTTCTGGTAAATAGAAAAACTTTTGGCGGCTTTGCCCGAGTCCCAGCCCGAATAATCCCCCGGGCCCAATTGCATAGAACGATTGAATCATCTGAAATCCACTACCCAAAGGATCTTCCCAAGGATCTAGAAAAGATGTGATCCTTTTTATCCGGTAAGGCGCTGACAAAATCAGACCGATAAAACCAGCCACCCCGATAAGACCCAAGCCGACAAAATGGCTGATTCTTGCCCCGGAAATAAAGATCATGACGATGCAGGTTCCTACCATTACCGTTCCCGTTCCAAGGTCGGGCTGTAACATGATCAATCCAAATGCCAAAAACACTAAACCCAAGGATGGAAGCATACCTTTTTTGAAGGAGGTGATCAGCTTTTGCCGTTCGGATAAAAACTTAGCTAAAAAAGCGATCATCGCTAGCTTCATGAACTCAGAAGGTTGGACCGAAAAGGCACCTACACCAATCCAGCTCCTCGAACCATTTCTCGCCATCCCTATACCCGGCACCAGCACAGCCAGTAACATAATGAAACAAATGATGATCAAAATCTTGGCCCAAGTCCGCCACGTCCAGTAATCCACATTCATGATGAAAAACATGGCTATGACACCAACGCAGGCAAACAGCAACTGTCTTTTTGCAAAATAAAAGGAATCATCAAATTTATATGTTGCCCAAATGGCACTCGCGCTGTAAACCATGATTAATCCAACGGTCAAAAGACTTAAGGTGACGATAATGAGAATGAGATCAGGATTCGATTTTTTTAATGGCACGGACATCCACCTCTAGGAAGTTTTTCGAGCCTGTACGAATAAAAACATCATTGCTGATTGCTTGTCAGCACTTTAGTCAAAAAAAAAGCGATAACGGCTCATTATCGCTTTTTTCCAAGGTGTCAACGTAGAAGCAAGTTCACTTCTCTCTGCGAAAGCTCTTACTTAAGTTTATGCACGGCCTCCATAAACATGTCTCCTCTTTGCTCAAAAGTTTTATATTGATCCCAGCTTGCACAAGCCGGGGAGAGAAGAATGCAGTCGCCTTCATTTGATAATTCAAATGCAGCCGGTACGGCCTTTTCTACATTATCGACACGTTTTATATTCGCTATTCCTATTTCTTTTGCTACCCGCTCAATTTTTTCTGCGGTTTCGCCAAAAGTTATCAAGGCTTTGACATTTTTCATAGCCGGTTTCAACTCATCGAATTCATTCCCGCGGTCCAACCCGCCTGCCAATAAGATGACAGGTTCCGTAAAGGATGTTAATGCTTTGGACGCCGCTAGAATGTTCGTCGCTTTCGAATCATTATAAAATTTACGGTTTTCGATCGTTGCAACAAACTGCAAACGGTGCTCCACACCATAAAATGTTTTCAATACAGTCTGAATGGCTTCGTTGGCAACACCCTTCAGTTTCGCCGCTGATATGGCCGCGAGCACATTTTCCAAATTATGTTTTCCAGGAAGCGCTATCTCTGAAACATCAATGATTTTTTCTCCTCTGAAGTATGCGGCACCTTCTTCTACATAGGCTCCATTCTCATGTTTCACTTCAGTTGAAAAAGGTACAAGTTCAGCCTTGGTCTTTTTCGCCATGGATACAACGGGATCTTGATCTGCATTATAAATCATGAAATCTGAACCTATTTGATTTTTCGCAATCGCAGCTTTTGCTTCGGCATATTCCTGTTTGGAACTATGATAATCCAAATGCGCATCATACAAATTTGTCAAGACTGAGATTTCAGGACGAAATTCCTCTATTCCCATTAACTGAAACGATGATAATTCAATGACGATCGAGTCATCTGATTTTGCCTTTTCAGCAACCCCCGAAGCCACTGTCCCGATATTCCCAGCAATAAGTGGGGACTTTTCACCGGTCTTCAACATTTCGAATATTAATGTTGTCGTAGTCGTTTTCCCATTTGTACCAGTGATGCCTATGAAAGGGGCCTCACTGATTTGATAGGCCAATTCAACTTCCGTAATAACCGGAATCTCTTTTTCCAATGCCCCTTTTACGATAGGGTTCCGATAAGGGATTCCCGGGTTTTTCACGATCAACTCGAAACCCTCATCAAGAAGCTCGATCGGATGACTACCGCAGATGACTTTAATTCCTTGTTCAAGAAGTCCTTGAGCCTCAGGATTTTCCGATAATGGCTTCATGTCATTCACCGTTACGAAAGCTCCTAATTTATGTAGAAGCGAAGCTGCCGTCACTCCGCTTTTTGCCAATCCCAATACCAATATCTTTTTCTCTGAATACTTTGCAGTCTCTTTCAATTATATCCACACCTCTAAATAGATTCCGAGTACCGCACACAGCAGCCCCACTGTCCAGAAAGTCACGACGACGCGCCATTCCGACCAGCCGGAAAGCTCATAATGATGATGAAGCGGACTCATTTTAAAAATACGTTTTCCAGTCGTTTTAAAAGATCCTACCTGTAGGATGACTGAGAGCGTCTCAATGACGAAGACTCCGCCAATGATTACCAGGAGGATTTCAAGCTTCGTTAACAGGGCGATGGTAGCGATCGCTCCTCCAAGGGCCAAGGAACCCGTATCCCCCATGAATACCTTTGCAGGATGTGCATTGAATACCAAAAATCCGAGCACCGCACCGACAACCGCCACCGAAAAAATAGCGACATCGTATTGTGACTGACTCCAGGCCAATATGGCAAAAGCACCAAAAGCAATGGCTGATGTTCCTGAGACAAGTCCATCAAGTCCATCCGTCAAATTGACGGCATTCGAAAAACCTACCAGCCAGAAAATAACGATAAAGAGATAAAACCAGCCAAAATCAACGGCAAAATCAGTGCCTGGAATCGTCAATTCAGGATTAAAACGGTCTGTCTGTTTAAAGACGAAGTAAAAGATCACCGAAATCACAATTTGCCCAAGCAATTTTTGCTTAGAAGTCAGTCCCAGGTTTCGCTTCATGACCACTTTGATGAAATCGTCCAAGAAACCTAATAAACCAAATCCTAAAGTAACGAATAATAATAAATACGTTTCGGTCGAAGGTACCGAAAATTTCAAAGTCATGACCAGTGTAGCGATGGTAACAGATAATAATATGACCAAACCGCCCATGGTGGGTGTTCCCGTTTTCTTCAGATGCGATTGTGGACCTTCTTCCCTGATACTTTGCCCGAATTTCAATCTTCTTAAAAACGGGATAAAAATCGGCGAAAGAAGAACGGTTACTAAAAACGCCACCAAAATCGTATAAAAAATTACTTGTTCCAACATTCCTTACTCCCTCATTCCTAACACAATTCAAATATAAAATTCTGCTTGTTGTCTGTTCTTATTTGCAGCAGGGCAAATTCATTCACCGATTGTTCAAACTGAACCCAAACGACTTTGAATCGCCTTTTTTGCTTCTTCACGGTCATCGAAGTGAAGCACTTCGTCACCGACCAATTGATATGTTTCATGACCTTTTCCAGCTATTAAAATAACGTCGCCCTCTTCCGCCTTGGAAACAGCATAAGCAATCGCCTGCCTACGGTCTTCAATTACCGTATATTCTTTGCCTGCTACGCCAGTTTCCATATCCCGCAGGATCTGGGCAGCATCTTCACTGCGTGGATTATCCGATGTGAAAATCGCGTCAGTCGCCAAGCTGCATGCAATTTCGGCCATGATAGGACGTTTTGTCTTGTCTCGGTCCCCACCGCAGCCCACTATCACAAAGATTTTCTTTTGAGCAAACTCACCAACAGTTCTTAAAACATTTTCTAAACTGTCCGGGGTATGGGCATAGTCAACTATGACCGGGAAGGCCTGATTCGCTGTAATGAGTTCAAAACGGCCTGCAACACCATTTATTGCCTCGATGGATTTAATGGTCTCATCTAGATCGTTACCGGCGCACAGAGCAGCAGAGATGGCTGAGAGGACATTGTAAACACTGAATTTACCAATTAGCTTCAGCTGAATGTAACGCTCTTCTTTACCTGCTGTCAAGGTGAACGATGTTCCTTTTGCGTCAATTTTTATATCCTTCGCCCTGATATCCGCTTCTTTGTCGATGCCGTAAGTAACGACTGTAGCAGCTGTCGCTTTAATGAAATCAGCTGTTGCCTCATCATCAGCATTAAGCACAGCATATTTAGGACGACTCTCTATGTAAGCATTGCCGAGCTGTGAGAAAAATAAGGATTTTGCCTGCCTGTATCTGTCCATGGTTTTATGGAAGTCCAAATGATCCTGTGTGAGATTCGTAAAAACGGCAATATCATAATCACAGCCATGGACGCGCCCAAGTTCAAGTGCATGCGAAGAAACTTCCATAATGGCCGTGGAGACAGACGCTTTGGCCATTTCATGAAATGCCTTCTGGAGCGTAACGCTATCTGGCGTCGTGTTCTTGGTTTCATATACCGTATCGGCAATTTTTGTATACATCGTGCCAATCAGTCCTGTTTTTTCATGTCGATCCTCGAAAATCTTTTCCAATAAGTGACTGGTCGTCGTTTTTCCATTCGTTCCTGTAATTCCAATCAAACGCATCTTTTGAGTCGGATGTCCATAAAATGCATCGGCAAGCACGGCCATCGCCCTGCTTGAATCCCTGACAACGATCACGGGAACATCGAGTTCAAGCGGCCTTTCCGCAATGACTGCTGCAGCTCCATGTTCTACAGCGAGTTGGGCAAAATCATGACCATCGACTGTATAACCTTTTATACAAACAAATAAACTTCCGTCTATGACTTTACGGTTATCATTTTCTATGGAGGTGATTTCAGGATTTTCTCCTTCATACGTAAATAAGGAGTTTAAATAAGATAGTAATTTGTGAAGCTTCATTTTTCCATCCCTCTCAACTTAATTTGAGGATTCATTATATGTGATTAGCCTTGGCTTGTCGAGAAACCAATTTCAATTATACGTGGTTTTCACGACTCCGTAAACAAAGCGGCTGATGATTCTTCAGCCGCTTTAACTATTCATCTATTATATTATACTTATTCTGTATTTTCGCCAAGATAAATTCTTATTGTAGAGCCTTGTTTTACTTTAACACCTGGATCCGGTGCTTGATTTATGACTTTTTCCCCATTACCGGCAATATCCAGCTTAAGATCGATGAGCTGTGTTTGCAACTCTTTTTTACTAAGTCCAACAACGTCAGGTACCTCGACCATGACGGGATCCGTCCAGACCGTTTCCTTCTCAATCTGGTTTTTTCTTGGCTTGACGTCCATTGCCCTAAGTGAATCCTCCATGATATTCCCAACGATCGGTGCTGCAACGACACCGCCGAATTGTACCGTTCCTTTCGGATTATCCACAGCTATATAGACGACGATTTGCGGATCATCCGCTGGAGCGACACCAATGAATGAGAGAATATAATTATTTTCAAGGTATCGGCCATTTTCAGCTTTTTGGGCTGTACCCGTCTTCCCGCCAACTCGGTACGACTCCACGAATGCTCCTTTACCGCTCCCTTGAGCAACAACGGATTCAAGTGCTTCACGGACTTTCTTTGAGGTTGCTTCTGAAATCACCTTTTTCTTCGCCTGTGGGGTCTTTCGCATCAGCACTTCCCCATTTTTTGGATTCACCAGTTCCTTTGCGATATAAGGTGTATACAAAGTCCCACCATTCACGGCCGCCGACACCGCTGTCACCTGCTGAATGGGCGTTACGGCAACACCTTGTCCAAACGCAGTGGTTGCCTGCTCAACCGGACCCACTCGATCCATGTTGAACATGATTCCTTTTCCTTCTCCGGTTAAATCAATCCCCGTCTTTTGCCCAAAACCGAAATCATTTATATATTTAAACAGCTTGTCTTTACCAAGCCGGTTCCCTAATTCTACAAAACCAGGGTTACATGAGTTCTCGACGACTTCAAGAAAAGTTTGGTCCCCATGTCCTCCGCTTTTCCAGCAATGCAGTGTAGACCCTGACACTTCCACATGTCCTGAGTCATAAAAATGTTCCTTTTGTAAGTCGACCTTCCCTTCCTCCAGCGCTGCAGCAAGCGTGATGATCTTAAAGGTCGAACCTGGTTCATATATACTCCAAACTGGTAAATTGCGATTATACACTTCTGAAGGTACATTTTGAAAATTGGCTGGATCAAAAGTTGGCCTGCTCGACATTGCCAATATTTCCCCTGTGTTCGGGTCCATGGCAATGGCAATAATACCATCGGGATTATATGTGGCCTCCGCATTATCGAGCTCCCTCTCCACGATTGTCTGGATTTTGCTATCGATCGTAAGCTTCAGGTTATCACCGTCAACAGGAGGCTTATAGTCATCTGCCATATTCTCAAGCCTTTTCCCTTTCGCATCAGAATAAAATTTAACAAATCCTCTTTCCCCACTCAGTTCCTTATCATAAGACAATTCAATACCCATCAGCCCTTGATTATCAGATCCCGTAAAGCCAAGAACATGCGAAAGATATTCACCAAAGGGGTAATGGCGCTTTGAATCTTCAGCGATATAAACGCCCTTTATCCCTAATGCTTTAATTTCCTTCGCCTTTTCATGAGATATCTTTCTGCCTTCCGGGATTCTGACGCTCATCGCCTGTTTCGTTAACCATTGATAAGCCTTTTCCTTTGTCATATCCAATATTGAAGCAAGCTGTTCCGCCGTCTCCCCAGGATTCTCAATCTGTCTTGGGATGACATAGACTGTTGGCGCGGATATATTCGTTGCCAGCTCGACACCATTCCGATCCAGAATTTCTCCTCGTTTGGCTTCAAAAGGAATATTCCTGCTCCAGGAATCTTTAGCCAGCCCCGTCAACTTATCCCCTAGATAAAACTGCACAATTCCCAAACGGATATCAATGATAAAAAAAACAACGATACCTACTGCCAATGCGATTGCCAGCCGTTTTCGGACAGTAACATTCGAAACACGCAAAAACAGGCACCTCCATTTCATACATGCTTCAATATATGCTTGTCTACTCGTTGCTAGACTAAGAAACATTCAAAAAAATAACGATGGGGGTCCAAATGGACCCCCATCGTTATTTTCACTCTGTTTTCTCATTAGTCTGTATATCTTCAGCAGCCCCTTCAGGCTGGGATAATTCAATATTGAAGGTTTCTCCTTCCTTCACCCTTTTTCCGGCCCCGAGACTCTGTTTACTCACATAACCAGTTCCTTTAGTTTTTAGATCCAGTTTTGCAACCTTAGCTAATTTCATGACATCGCGCAAAGACCATCCCTTCATCTCCGGAACTTTCATTTCGCCTTCGGTCCTCAGGATTATTTTTTCACCCTGTAAGAGTATACTCCCGGCTTTTGGGGATTGATCGAGCACTTTACGTCCACTCCCGATCGTACTTACATCATAGCCAAGTTCCTTCAGTTCTGCGACCGCCGAACTCTCGGTCTGGTTCGTATAGTCAACGATTTTATTTGCTTTTTGTTTTTTAACATCAGAAGGTTTGATGTTTAGATATTGCAGGCTATTTTGCATGACAGGATTAAATATCTCTGATAATGGATCAGCCCCAACATAAGATACACCTAACTTCGGCTGCTTGACCGCCACATAAATGACCAACTGCGGATCATCTTTTGGAGCCATACCTAAAAAGGAGAATACATAGTTATTTTTTCCTTCTAAATATCTACCTGTCGGGCCCGCAATTTGTGCAGTACCGGTTTTCCCCGCTACTTCATATCCATCAATGGCATATTTTTTCCCTGTTCCTTTTTTCGCGGAAATCACCGTTTCCAAATAATCACGGACTTGTTTTGCAGTTTCTGCCGAAATCGGTTCCCCTGTCACTTTCGGCTTTGTCGTTTTCAAAACTTTTCCGGTATCCTGATCGGAAATGCTTTTTATCACGTACGGCCGCATCATTTTTCCGTCATTGGCTATTGCGGATGCAGCTTGGATCTGTTGAATCGGCGTAACGGTCGAACCTTGTCCAAAGGAAGTAGTAACTTTTTCAAGCTTATACTTGTATTGAATTTTACCGGTTATCTCGTTCGGCAGGTCAATTCCCGTTTTTTTATCGAAACCGAACTTAGTCAAATATTCACGAAAAGTATCCGCTCCGATCTTATCCATTGCAAGAGTGGCAAATGCGACGTTTGAAGAACGTTGAACCCCTTCCAGAAAGGTCATGCTCTTCCCTCTTTCGATTCCGCTATGATCACCGATTTTGCCCGATCCGGCTTTATAGGTTCCCGCGACAAAACTTTCGTTTGGATTAAAGACCCCTTCCTCAACAGCCGCGGCAAGGGTGAATGTTTTCATGGTTGATCCCGGTTCGAAGCTTTCTTCAATAGCCAGGTTACGCCATGTATCCGTAAGCCCGACTTTCGTTGTCGGATGGAAGGTAGGCCTTTGCCCCATCGCGACAATCTCCCCCGTTTTGGGATTGGACACAATCGCTATGATTTGCTCGGGATCGTATTTTGCTTGCACTTTACTCAGCGAATCTTCCAGGAACGTTTGTATTTTCTTATCGATGGTAAGCATGACATCACTGCCATTATCCGGAGCAACCACCTTTTCCTTTGAATCCGGTAAAAGCAGTCCCCATGAGTCACTGTCATATGTAAGCTTCCCGTCCGTTTCCTGCAATTCTTTATTGAGGTACTTTTCAATGCCGAACTTACCGGCCATTTCTCCCGTTTCTTCATCTTTTTCTACATAACCAATCAGATGGGATGCGAAAATCCCATTAGGATAAAAACGTTTATTGGTTCTTCCAAATGTAATTCCCGGCAGTTCCAGTTTTTCTATATTCTGCTTGACGACCTGGGTCAAATCCTTGCCGGCACTGCCAAACTCTACCTGGTATGCCTCTTTTTTTGTAAGTCTTTCATAGATGTCCTGTTCATCCATGTCGATATATTTTGCAAGCTTGTTCGCGGTCATCTCAGGATCTTTGACATGCTCTGGTTCCTTTTCACTGAGTACAGCCCTTAAAATATAGGACGAAGTATCCTCGGCGATGACATCACCTTTTGTATCGAGTATGCTTCCCCTTTTTGCTTCTATGACCTGTTTCTTTTCATATTTCTTGTCGATTTTCGAAGCAAGTACCTCCCCGCCTGCTGTACCTGTCACCTGAATATACAAAAAGCGGCAGACTAATACAAAAAAGAGCAGGCCGAATAAGAAGAATAATCCGGCTGCCCCATGCTTCATATTTTTTTGTTTCTGCATTATCACTGCACACCCTTCACATTATTCTCATTTAACTTGAACCCTAGCGCTGCAGCTTTTTTCCAAATTCTTTCGTATGTACTAAGTTCAGCAACCTGCACTTTCAAATCATCATTCACTTTACCCTGTTCTTCAATTGAAGTTTCCACTAGCTGGATTTCTTTATTCGTTTCATAAATTGCCGCTTGATTAGAGACTATTTTCACTCCCATAAAGGTAACCATTATAGCAAGGGCACATAGTAAGAAAACTTCACCAATGGATATCTTCGCTTTACGGATGACCACTGTTTGATGTGTCTGTTGCTGTTGTTGGTCTTCATATTGCTGTTCTTGCATTTTTTTGGCTATGGAACTCATTCATGTTCCCCCTTACTGATTTTTTTCTGTAATTATTGCTTTTCGGCGATTCTTAGTTTAGCCGATCGGGAACGATTATTCCCTTCCAATTCTTCTTCTGAAGGTAATATCGGTTTTCTCGTTATTATTTTCATGGTAGGTTTGAATTCATCCGGGATAATTGGAAGTCCAGGCGGAAGGTCTGGAAGGGCACTCGCTTTTTTAAATACCGTTTTACAAATTCTATCTTCAAGCGAATGGAATGTAATGACAGATATTCTTCCTTCTTTATCCAATAGCGATATAGCTTGCTCTAACGAATCTTCAAAGACACCAAGTTCATCATTCACAGCGATTCTTATTGCTTGGAATACTCTTTTCGCAGGATGTCCGCCTTTACGTCTTGCCGGAGCAGGTATCCCATCCTTAATCAACTCAACAAGCTCAAACGTCGTTTCAATCGGTTTTATTTCACGTGCCGCTTCAATTTTCCTGGCGATTTGCTTCGAAAACTTTTCTTCTCCATATTGAAAGAAAATTCTCAGCAAATCATGGAATGACCAGTTATTCACGACATCATAGGCAGAAATTGCAGCACTTTGGTCCATCCTCATATCCAAAGGGGCATCATGGTTATAACTGAAACCGCGCTCCGGTGTGTCCAATTGCGGGGATGATACACCTAAATCATAAAGAATCCCGTCCACTTTTTCGATTCCCCGGGCATTCAACTCTTCTTTTAAGTATTTAAAATTATTAGGAACAAGAACAATACGATCGCCATAGCTTTCCAATTTTTCCTTAGCATTCCGAATCGCCGTTTCGTCCTGATCAAAAGCATAAAGCCTGCCCTTGTCAGAGAGCTGTGAAAGTAAGTATTCGCTGTGACCGGCTCCTCCTAAAGTACAATCCACATAAATTCCATCAGGTTTGATGTTCAATCCATCAACCGTCTCTTTTAATAACACTGTTGTATGTTGAAACATGCTAGACATCCTTCCAATCGGTTATTGAGTGACTCTATTTCTGAGGGCAGCCTTAAATATCAAAGCCAATCATATTTTCTGCTATCTCAGCGAAAGAATCCTCCGAAGCTGAAAAATAGTTTTCCCAAAGGGATTTGCTCCAAATCTCAATACGATTGGTAACACCAAGAATTACACATTCTTTTTCCAATTGGCCATATGAAGTAAGCGGCGTGGGGATATTAATTCGCCCTTGTTTATCAATTTCGCATTCTGTAGCTGCAGAAAAGAAAAAACGGGTAAAGGCTCGGGCATCTTTTTTTGTTAAAGGCAGGGCTTTCAGCTTTTCTTCAAGCAGCTTCCACTCTTCCATAGGGTAACCAAATAAACATTGATCGAGTCCGCGGGTAAGAACAAATTGCTCCCCTAGATTGTCCCTGAATTTCACTGGGACTATCAAACGGCCCTTTATATCGATGTTATGATGGTACTCTCCCATGAACATACCCATTACCCCCACATTCTAATCTCAATGTACCACAATCCCCCACCTTTCTCCACTTGTTTTTACTTTCTCCTTCCAAGTAAAAATTCCCTTCTTTTCTACTTAAGTTTATTTAGCCAATTTATTTAAAGAAATCTGCATTTCGCTCGAATGGACTCAGACTACGACGCAGTCCCACTATTACTGTCGAAGCACTACCTGTCAAATGCCTGTAACCAGAAAAAAAGACAGGCTTTAGCACCTGTCTTTTTTCCACTTTTCAACCCCTCCGTCAGGATAGGAAAGTGGGAACCCTTATTCAATATGTTTGGTCCACCACTTTTCCCCAAACGGATGGTTTTTCTACATGAAAATCAATTTATGCTGATTATTGAACCGGTATTCCAGTTTCATGATATCCTGAATGAACTCTGGCCCATATTGATTCAGGTAATAAAAAACATTCCAAATCCTCTCCTGGGGTGATCCAAGGGGATACAGCGAATTTGCTATCCGTTCATATTTCTTCAATATCACCGAATGACGTTCCTTTGTTCGGTCACCGATTTTCCCATACATGAAATCCAATTGCTTTTGGATAAATTCAATGTTTTTGTTCAACATCGGTTCAAGTCCTCTATCTAAAGAGACAGCGTGGACAAAAAGCTTTTCATGGTTCTCTTCAAGCTGTGATTTCAGCGTCCCGAACAGGCTGTCAATCGTCTCATCTTTCACGGAATCGAGGTAACTTTTTACAGCATTAGCGGTTCCTTCTGTCAGAACAGTTTCCAAACTGAGTCCCATTTCCTCAAGATCCGTATGGACACTACGCTCTACAAGCGTGATGTTTAACCTAGGAATGATTGGTGGCATCTTCATGGAAAACAACTCAAATGCCTGTTTTAATTCTGCCCAATAGGCTATTTCCCCTGGACCAGAAACGAAAGCCAATACAGGGAAAAGCATTTCTTGCATAAGCGGACGTGTAATGACATTGTTGCTTAATCGTTCTGGATGATTTTTGGCTATCTGCAGAAGTTCCTGCCCGGTAAATGATACCTCACCATTTTTCCCGCTGAAGCCGCCGTCCACACGTTCGAGTAAACATCGATCTTTTTTTTCTGGATCATAATAAAATAAGTTCGCTGCCTGTCTATCCATTTCTATCATTTTTGCATACCCTTTTGCATGCATGAATGATTGTTGTTCCTCGACCAATTTAGCAATCCGTTCACTTTTATTAACCATCGATTCAAAGTAGTCCTTCTCGATTTGCCTTAATTCCGGATCTCCAGCATCAACTAGTAAAAGGCCATATTCTTTGAACCACTCATGTATCAACCTGGCGAAGAAGTCGACGAAGGTCTTCGATTGCCTAATGGTTTCCTTCATATCAAACAGGAGTTTATTCGTAAAGGAAGTTTCACCATATGTTTCAATGATTTCTTCGAACCACTTCTCTGCCTTTTCCGTTTCCAGTTCCACATCAGAAACCATTGTTTTATACGGCTGATAGGAAGGATAGGTTTTTTTGTAGGGTTTTCCGTTTTTCATAACATAAACATGATTGACTTCAGCCAAATCATGATCTTCTCCAGCTATCCAAAAAACTGGAATGACCGGCTGCCCCAGTTCTTTTTCCTGTTCTTCCGCAAGCTTAATGATCGAAATCACTTTATGAATGGTATACAGCGGACCGGATAATAACCCAGCCTGCTGTCCTCCAATCACAACCACGGAATCATCCCTGCGCAACCTTTCAACATTTCCCTTAACGGCATCATTGCATGAAAAACGAGACATGTATTGTTTTATGTAATCCGACAATTCATCACGTAAAAAAGAGCGGTTCATCAATTCATCATATCTATTGCGATAAATGTCAGGCTTAGACAAGTCATAGTGAAAATAATCCTCTGTTTCAAGATGGTTTTGTAAATAGTCCGATGCAAAACGGTTTAAAGATGGTAACGCGAGATCTTTCATCTCCATTTCTGTTCTCCCTTTCTCTGCCAACTACAATTCTTTTTAGAGTATAACATTCCCGTTTAAGAAAACAAAAGAAGTTGCCCAGCAGCAGAAAATTGATGCGTTGTACTATGTTATGTAGTCAATATCTTAGTAATACTTGTAATAACACCGATGGAAAATAATAGAAGGTATGCCAAGAAAAAGAAGGCGAAATTCACTCTCCAAAAACCCTTTAATACCTTATGGAAGATGATTTCTTCTTTCACCTTGTAATGGACAAGGACCACCGCGAATGCGTTAATGAGCATGATGAGCATGATCACCCAAAGAATTTGCTTATCCCAAATTGTAATGATCAAATAATGGACGGATATTACGAACAGCAGCGTACTCATGTCCATTGCAAATTGAACGGAGCGCCTATGGTTACCAGTGAATTGTTTGGCACTTATAAAAAAAAGTATATACCCTACGAATGGCAGGGTAATAAATATCGCGGCAAGGCTCGAAACTACGTTCGGCACACCCTCATCCCCCCTGAGACTCTTTTCCTTTGACCATCCTATATAGAGAAGACGTCAGGCAATCACTTTTCCCTTTACTCTTTGCCTCCGAGAGGACATGACCCAAAATAGCATCAATTTCCGTTCTACGGCCATTTTCTAAATCTTTTAGCATCGATGATCGATTTTCCGCTGTCGCCATACAAACGGATTTCACATGTTCAAATGACTCTGTTTTATTTCGCACTTCCAAAATATCGGAAATTTCTTCAAAAAGGTCTTGAAACAATTGATAGTAAAAAGCATTTGTGATCAAACCACCATTTTCAACTTCAAGTATCGCTGTTAATGGATTTATCACCGCATTGACGACAAGCTTATCAATCAGCATCGAGTGATAGTCCTCACTCTTTTTAAAGGGAAAATGATCGATCCTTCCATTCACTAAGGAGAGTTGTTCAAGTTCCCCTTTAAAGGAAGCGATCCTTGTAATGCCGAGCCCTGTATGCTCCACGGTGTTCCCATCATGTTTCATTGCCCCATGCTCTACTACCCCCAAATAGATGGCTGGGGATTGAAGCCTCTTTAAATAAGAAATATGCCCATAGCCATTCTGCAAGAATAGCAAGGGAACCTGAATACCATTGATCCTAGGCAGTATTTGCGGCAGGTGATATTGCTTGACGGCCACTATAAGTAGATCCTCATCGTATATCCCCTCATCCAAGCCCTTCGAAATGATGCCTGTCAGCAGCCGGCTTTCACCACCCTCAATAAGACGGATACCATCACGATTGATGATCGAGGCCTGTTCCTCAGTATGGGTATAGAGAGTCACTCTATGTTTTTCACTCAAATGAGACGCAAACAGAAGCCCGATAGCCCCTCCACCAACGATTCCAATTCTCATAATACCCTTCCTTACCCTTCCTTACTTTTTTAAATATATTTACTATTTTATCACATTATCTTTTTTATCTTGCATCAATTTTCACATCAATAACTATAGAAAACGCCGGTAATCAGATTGAATGATCTAGCCTGCCCATCAACACGCTCGCAATAAAATCCCATTAATGCGCCAATGAAGATATATTTTCTTCTTAAAGCGGTAATTTAATGGTATATTAGATACGAAAAGCTTAGCCAATCTTTAGACTTTATAGGAACAAAAGATACCTCCAATCTCAACCGACGAGAAATCGAAGGGAATAGGGCGGGGGATAAAAGGCTGTAAGCATTTAGTCAGCAAGGATAAATCGGTCGATGACATTCTAGATTTAGCCTAAGCTGGAATTCCACAGGGTAATGATCAGTGGGATGACTTTCAATGGGTATTATCGGAAGAGGTTTATCAGAATTAAGGGGGAGCTTTTTTATGGAATACAAGGTGGAACGATTACTTGTAAATTTTAAAACGCTTGAGGAATTCAAAAAATTCAAAGAATACGGGATACAGGAACTGTCAATGCTAGATGATTTAGAGGGTAACATCATTGAAAATGACAGCCAATCACCTTTTTACGGAATCTTTTATGGCGACAAACTTGTAGCCCGGATGAGCCTGTATAAAAGAAGTGCTAAATTTGACCAGTATTTTGACAATTCAAGGGACTTCCTTGTTCTTTGGAAACTTGAAGTCCTGCCTAACTATCAGAAAAAAGGATATGGAAGAGCTTTAGTCGAATTCGCCAAAAGCCTGCAAATGCCTATCAAAACCAACCCACGAGTTCATTCACAGGACTTTTGGAAAAAGATGGGCTTTTCTGCAGTTTCCTATGATATGGACAGGGACCTTGGAGAAAACCCGCTGATTTGGAGCCCATTTACAGAACAAGAAAATAAAGAAATGGATACACAAGAATAAGGAAATGAAGAAAATGCGGGCGGATTTTCCCACCCGCATTTTTTATTTATTGACCCTCTCTAAATTACCATTTTTATCCATTTGAAAACTTACCTTAGGATTCGTCTTTTCGTCCTCTTGTACACTTAGCTTTCTTGCACGCTCCATTATCTGCATCAAGGCACGATAATCTTCCTCTACCGCTTTCAGGTTATCTTTAAGCAGGGCATTTTCTTCCTTTAATCGGACATTTTCCCGTTCAAGGAATAGGGACCGCTCAGAAATCCGTTCTTTTTCCTTATTATCAAGCTGAAAGAATTCATCCATTTTGGTTAAATATAATATAACTTCCTGGAGGGTAATAGATTCATTTTCTTCCTGCTGTGGCGTCTTTTGTTCAATAGTGTTATTTTCCACCACTGCACTGGAATCCCTTTCCACATCAGGATCAATGACTACCTGTTCTTTCCTTTGTTTCTTCGCCAGCTCTATCCCTGACTTATATTGCTTCCTTACAAATGAATTCCAACGGAATCCACATGCAGCCGATGTCCTCGATAACTGTTTCCCCACTTCTTCAAACGCCTTTAATTGTGTACTGCCTTCTCGTATATGCCTTAGCACCACTTCAGCCAACAAAAGATCCTCATCGTGAGTCCATGCATCTTGTCTCGCAATCGACATCTCTCTACCTCCCAGCAAGTTTTAATTCATAATATGCACATGCTAGGAAAGATAGAAGATATATAGAGCGTGTAATATTTATTTTTTCTTTTTTAAAAAACGATCGACTGCAGCATGGTGCTCATCACTCGCCCACAGTTTAGAACATTCTCGGATTTCCGCATCCATTCTTCCTTTAAGTCCACTACCTTGCCATTTATGGACCAACAATCTTTTATAAGCCATCAATACCCCAGTTTCATGGCGAAGAAAATCTTCTGCGAAACTTTCCCATCCATCCATACTTTCTCCGACTATCTCATCTACGAAACCAAATTCCTTCGCTTCCTCAGCTTTATGTATTTTTGCATCCAATAATAGCTTTAGCGCTTTTTGCTCTGGTATTTTTTCAAGTAAAAGTGAAGCTCCGCCCCATCCTGTCGTGATTCCTAGAGTTCCCTGTACAAACCCGAGCTTGACTCCGCTCTTTGCCAATCTAAAATCACATGCTGTCGCTATTTCGCATCCCCCGCCGACAGCACTTCCATTGATGAGCGCTAATGTTGGTTTTGGGAATACTGCTAGTTTATAAAGAATTTCACCCATTTTCGATAACATAGTAAAGGCTTCTGCTTCTGTATGCAAATCTTGGAATTCACTTAGATCCCCACCTGAACAGAAAGCCTCAGAGCCCACCCCTGTAAGGACAAGCAACTTAATTTCGTCATCGTGTGCCGCTTCTGACAATATCGACTCAAGTTCGTTCATAAATTGATAATTCACGGCATTCCTTTTCTCCGGTCTATTAAATAGGACCTTCATGAAACCGCGTTTATCCTTTTCAACCTTAATCACCTGATTCACGTAAACACCTTCTCCAAAATTATCATCAAACATCGATGAATTCCAAATATTCTGCCAAATACATTTGTAAAAAAAGCACAGAGAAAAATCTCTGCGCTTTGATTAGCGTGTTGCATCAAGAAAGCAAAGCTCTCAAGTAGGTCAAGAAATTATTTTGCGACAACTTCTTTTCCTTTATATGTTCCACATTCTTTACAAACGTGATGTGAAAGAGTCATTCCACCACAGCTCGGGCATTCTACCATACCAGGTACTTGAAGCTTGAAGTGCGTACGACGTTTTCTTTTTACAGTTTTCGACGTTCTTCTAAAAGGTACAGCCATTATTCCCACCTCCTTAAAAAATATAAAAAAGCTGGAAAAATCGGATTAACGATTTTTCGTTCCAATCAAGATTCTTTATTGTTGTCAAAAAAGTCGGCAAGCTTTGCAAATCTCGGATCAACCTTATGCTCATTTTCTTCTTGAGAAATAACAGCCCAGTCTTTCCCAGATTGAGGAGCAGCTTCGTTCGAATCGACATCCTCACAAAAAACCTGCATCGGAATTTCTAGCAATAAATTTTCTTTAATTACCGGTATTAGGTCTACAACGTCACCTTCCACAACAGTGACATCATCTCCGTAGAAATCAGTGCCATCTGCCTTTAAAAGAAAGGTTTCTTTTGTATCAATATCAATCGGATATTTAACGTCTACCAGTGTACGGGAGCAAGGTAATGTTAATTCACCTGAAAGATGCAAGTGAAAAGTAATCTCGGTCGAGCTGATATCAGCTCTTCCTGCTACTCTAATCGGAGAGACATCGCGAATTTGCGGGTCTCTTTCTCTAATGTCTAAGACATCCACCAGTTCATCAAACCGTAAATCTTTGTCCCGAATTTTTTGAAGTTGACTAATCGTCCATTTCAAATGAAATCACCTCAAGGCAACAAAAATAATTATAGCTTTCAATTATAAGTTTGTCAATATTTTTTCTTTACACTATAATGTAGTCATCCTAACTGATTGTCCAAGTTTAAGAATCATTTCAAACAAAAAATCAAGACGATTACTTATAGTAATTTTACTTGAAATACTATTTTAGCACTAAGTTTAAAAAATACAAAGTTTTTCTCTGAGGTGAACGAATGAAAGCTTGCGGTTTAGTTGTCGAATATAACCCTTTTCACAATGGACATGTTTTACATGCAAGAGAAAGTAGAGAAAAAACAGGGGCAGATGTTGTGGTGGCAGTTATGAGCGGGCCCTTTTTACAGCGTGGCGAGCCTGCTATCGTCAGCAAGTGGACACGTGCCGAAATGGCTTTGAATGGCGGCATAGATCTTGTCATCGAACTTCCCTATGCTTTCGCGACACAGAAGGCGGAGATATTTGCAAAAGGATCTATCTCTCTTTTGGAATCCCTTGGCTGTGACTCCTTTTGCTTCGGAAGCGAGGATGGCAGAATTGAACCATTCATCACCGCCCACAGAATCCTTTCGGATAATTCCGCTGCATTCGATGCTGCCATTAAATCTGCTATGGATGCCGGTAATAGTTATCCGGCCAGTGCTGCCCAGGCTTATCGATCGATCATCAATGGTGATGCTGCATTGGATTTGACGAAGCCAAATAATATTCTTGGAAAGGAATATGTAAGTGCTGCCCTTTCAAACGGCTACTCCATTCGCCCTTATACGATTCAAAGGGTTGCTGCCGGATACCATGAAACAAAGTTGTCCCAAGACCCTATTGCCAGCGCAACGGGGATACGCAAAGCCATCCATGAACACCAGAAATTGGATCCTGTATCCAGTTATATTCCTCAACCGACAATGAGTGGTCTTGAGCAATATTTATTGCACTACCATGCCTTACATGACTGGGAAATGTATTGGCCCATGTTAAAATACAGAATCCTGTCTTCCACTTTAACCGAATTGGCAGGGATTTACGAAATTGAGGAAGGAATAGAACACCGAATAAAAGAAATGGCCAAACAATCTTCGAGGTTTTCTGAATTCATGCCCGCTCTGAAGACAAAACGCTACACATGGACACGACTACAGCGGATGTGTGTCCATATATTGACCCATACATTAAAGGAACAGGTGATTCACAATGACCAACCAGCCTATATCAGACTTCTTGGCATGAATGGCCGGGGACAAGAATATCTGCGCACTGTAAAAAAAGGCTTACCGCTCCCGCTCATCTCTAAACTTTCGTCCTATCAGAAGCAGGACATCGATACGGATTTGCGAGCGGCACAGGTGTATGCACTGGGCTTGTCCGAACCGCATCAGGCTGCCTTGATGAAAAGGGAATATGAATCCCCCATCATTTTCAAATAAAGAATGGTTTAAGCCTGGCCCGTCCATCCTTAAGAGTAAAAATCTAATCATCAAAAAAGCGCAAACAGTAGATGACTGCTTGCGCTTTTTTTCATTTTTCTTTTCCTTTTAGCTTCGTTAAATAGGCTATTGCATCCTCAAAGTTGTCAACCGGCACGATCTTCATCTCCGTGTCTATGTCCTTTGCTGCAATGAGTGCATCTTCATAATTCGAACCTGCTGCCCCGTTTTCATTTGGGGCAAAGAATATTTCGGCTCCAGATTTATCGGCTGCCACTATTTTCTGTTGAATCCCGCCGATTGGACCGACTGTCCCATCATCCGACATCGTTCCTGTCCCCGCTATATCATATCCATTTGTAAGATCGCCCTTTGTTAATTGATTATAAATTTCCAAAGAAAACATTAAACCAGCAGACGGACCGCCTATTTGTTCTGAATCTATGGCTATAGCTGGTTTTGTGATCACTTTTCGGTTATCATCAAGCGAAATGCCTATTCCAACCCTATTTGGGTCATCTTTAAAAGGCTGCAATGAAAGAAAGGCAGTTTTCTCCGTTTCCTCCCGCTTATACACTATTTTAACCTCATCTCCAGCTTTTTTTCCGTTAATGTAGTCCATGAATTCCTGTGCAGAATTGAATTTAACATCATCGACCTGAATGATTTGATCGCCCGCTTTCAGTTCTTTAGCTGCCGGCATTCCTTTAAGCACGTCCAAAACATATACACCCAGGTACTCGTAATCGACTTCTTTCCCTGCTTTTTCATATGCTATCTGAATGGCGTTATTTTTAGAACCATCCATTAAGTGCAGCTGCCTGACATTATATTCTTCATCTGTTTCATCTTCACTCCGAATGGAGGTCTCTGGATAAAGCTCCTGATATTTGCTCCACTTCGCCAGCATATAGGAATATATATTCGCCCGGCCCATCCTTACAGTGGTTAACATAAAGCTGCCTTTCGCTTCATCTCCTCCGGAAACCTCTATGATCGGCTCTAATTCTTTAGCCATTCCTGGTTTTGATACATAAAAAGGTAGGGAATAAAGGGCTGATGCTATGAGAAGTATAGCCACCACCAGGAAAGTGCGTACATACATTTTACGGCTCATCTTCAAAAGACTCCTTCCAAGTAACAATGCTTTGCTTAATTTGATCTATCTTTCCTCTTGCAGCTTCTTCTCCAATACTAATTATTTCCTGTACGTTTGTAAATGATTTCGAGCTGTATTTCTCAACCCTGGGGCGTATCATCACGTCTGAAGCAAACTCCCTGCTTTTAACCAGCTCCATTTGCAGGATATCGAGGCTTTGCATGATTACATCATAGATGGAGTTTATCTCCATATCCTGTTTCACGTGGGCTACATCCACTCCAATTATGATGTCCGCTCCCATATCCTTCACGACTGAAACAGGAACCCTGTCAACAACACCTCCATCAACAAGCAGTCGATTTCCAATTTTTTCGGGAATGAAAATGCCAGGGATGGAAATGCTTGCCCTAACAGCTGGAGCGATGGGACCTTCCTGAAAAATGACCTTTTCCCCCGTTTTTATATCAGTGGCGACCACTGCCACAGGAATATCGAGTTCTTCAAATTTCTTACCATATGTAAATACCCTGATTAAATCCTTTGTCCGTTTACCTGAAATGAAGCCCATTTTAGGTATGGTGAAGTCCAAATAATACTTTCGCTTAAATGCACGGGACAACTTATACAGCCTCTCGATATCTGAACCCGCTCCATAAAAGGCAGCAACCATGGCTCCCATGCTGCTTCCAGCAATCATATCTATTGGAATGCCTTCTTGCTGTAATACCTTTATCACGCCAATATGTGCAAAACCCCTAGCTCCTCCCGACCCAAGTGCAAGCCCGACCTTTGGTTTCGACAAAGATACCCCCCCCGCCTATTACTAGTTCAAAATATTGAAATAACACTCATTCAAAGTTATGGTCTTAAACGGATTTATAGAAGCATATTATTTATATTGACAGTGAAACAAGCATGGCAGAAAAAAACTATGCAGCCATGTAAATGAAAGGCTACATTGAATTTTCCATTGTGCGGATTATCCTCATTTATACATGTCGGTACAATCCACATTATTCATGCACCTTACTTTTTCGCGAAAAGGATGTTCATATTTTATTATATACGAAACGAACTGCCCTTATTTAGTAACCTTCAAGAGGAGGCTGAATTTTGCTAAAATCAAAATCTAAAACAGTACTACTAGCTACCTCCGTCACGATGATGACAGTTGGCTTGATCATCTTCCCCCAAGAATCATTTGAAGCTTCCAAAGGCGGGCTGAATATGTGGTGGAAAATTGTTTTCCCTTCGCTACTACCTTTCTTGATTTTCTCGGAGTTATTAATCAGTTTTGGGGTTGTCAGGTTCATCGGCGTCATGCTCGAACCATTTATGCGTCCCTTATTCCGTGTACCGGGAGTGGGCGGGTTTGTTTGGGCGATGGGACTTGCATCAGGGTTTCCGGCTGGGGCGAAATACACTGTAAGGCTTCGTCAGGAAGGACAATTAACACGCATTGAAGCTGAAAGACTCGTTTGTTTCACCAATTCTTCCAATCCATTGTTCCTGTTCGTTGCAGTTGCCGTTGGGTTTTTCCACAATCCTCATTTAGGGATCATCCTTGCACTTTCCCACTACCTAGGAAATTTTTGTGTAGGCATCATCATGCGTTTTTACCGTTGGAAAGAAGAACAATCCCATACAAAAGTAATGACCAAGCTCCCCTCCATTAGACAAGCCTTTGGCCAGATGCATCGAACCAGAATAAAAGAAACAAGACCCTTTGGCAGTTTGCTTGGAGATGCGGTACTCTCATCTATTCAAACTTTATTGATGATCGGAGGGTTCATCATTCTCTTTTCGGTGGTCAATAAGCTTTTATTTCATATGAACATTACCGGATTGCTCGCATCGTGGGTAAGTGGGATTTTACATATTTTAAATTTCCCGGATTCCTTAAGCCTACCGCTCATATCAGGCATGTTTGAAATGACTCTTGGTTCAAAATTAACCAGTACGGTCGAAAATGCGAGTCTCTTTCAGCAAACTGTTATGACAAGTTTCATCTTAGCTTTCAACGGGTTCAGCATTCAGGCGCAAGTTGCCAGTATCATAGCCACAACAGACATTCGTTTTGCTCCCTTTTTTCTGGCTAGGATAGCACATGGCCTTCTGGCATCCACAATTACAGTCCTGCTTTGGGAACCATTCTATAAAGGCAATAGGTTCAGTGGCAGCCCGATACCCTCCTTCCCGGTCAGTGGATCAGGAGAACATGCAAGTTCCCTTTATCAAAATATGCTTGATTTCGGACCAATTCTGACCCTCGCCTTTTTGATCCTATACATCATCATATATACCAAAAGGCTATTCAAAGGCCTTTCTTAAACCGAAAAAAAAGAGCATTGCGCATTGGCAATGCTCTTTTTTCTATTCTTTCTGTTCCTCGTACTTTTTGGCCAGAGCTTTCTGGACAACGGGTGGCACTAGTTCAGAGATATCCCCGCCATACTTCGCAACCTCTTTTACGATACTTGAACTCAAAAAAGAATATTGATTTTTCGTCATGATAAAGAATGACTCTATGTTACTGTTAAGGAATCTGTTCATTGAAGTTCCCTGCATTTCATATTCAAAGTCTGAGGTCGCCCTCAATCCCCTGATAATGGCATTTGCGGAAACGCTTTCAGCATAGTCGACCGTCAATCCTTGATAGAAATCCACTTTAACATTTGGCATATGGGCAGTCGCTTCAGTAATCAATTCCAGTCGCTCCTCCACTGTAAACAGTGAATTTTTGGCTGAATTGTTCACGATGACCACATATACCTCATCAAAAACATTAGCTCCCCTTTGAATGATATCAAGATGACCAAATGTTATTGGATCAAAACTCCCTGGACAAATCGCTATTTTGGACATTCATAGTTCCCCCTGTTCGTGTACGTTTCCCCATTGATAAATCGTAACGGCAATGACACCATAAACCTCTTTTCTCTTAACGGTAAAGTCACCAACTCTTTCTGGCAATGTAACATCATGACCATGCTCACAAACAATGTATCCCATATCGCTCAGCAATCGGTATTTAAGTATTTCTTCAAGAATCTCAACTAGCTTTTGTTTCTTATAAGGTGGATCAAGAAAAATTAATTCAAAAATCATTTCCCTTTTCACCAAAGCTTTCAATGCACGCTCTGAATCATTTTTATAAACTTCTGCACGCTCTGAAAACTTACATAGTTCCAAATTGGCCTTAACCGTTTGATTTGCTTTAAAATCCCGGTCTACAAATATGGCTTTATCCATGCCTCTGCTTAACGCTTCAATTCCCAGTCCACCGCTCCCGGCGAACAAGTCAAGGACCAGCCCTCCTTCGAAATAGGGACCAATCATATTGAAAATGGATTCCTTGACTTTATCAGTAGTCGGCCGGGTTCCTGTACCCGGTACAGCCTTAAGTGGTCTTCCTTTACAAGTTCCGGAAACGACCCTCATCATTCTCACCACATTTTATGACAAATTTCTGTTACTTTCCTATCCTAACATATTAGAAAAAGCTAGCCAATAATAAAAGCCATTTCCTGCATTTCCTAAAAGGAAATCAACTTATCACTTCGTATCGGGATGGATATATCCATTCTTTTTATAAATCTTTTACATTTTGAATAATAAAGTGGTTTTTGGCAATAATGTGAATAACAACATTCCTTTTTAGGTGTTGTTGCCAACCGCGGAGAAGGCTTACGTTTCCCCATAAGTTCTTCCTCCGGTTTCTCCTCTCCCTTTGCCTTCTGGTCCTTAGTTAGACATAGAAGGACCCTGCAAATTTTTGCAGGGCTTTTTTTTATGATATCAAAGTTTCTTTATCATGATTCGTCATTGAAGTTGTCCTTCTCTTTTATGAGTGATAATGATAAAGTAATGAATAATAAGTTAGTTAGGAGAGGTTTAAGTGATTCAACGTTTTATTGAACTTGGACAAGGGTATTCCGATATATATGAGTTACTGGAAGTAGGACGCAATCAGAAGCATCGGGTTGCAAGGCTTTTGTCCCTGCATACTACAATAAATGATAAAAAGGTAACGTCATTGGTCATTGTCATGCAGCCTACAGATCCAGGGAAATTCCAGCCGCTTTATATTTGCCGTGAAGGCATACCTAACCCTCATGCCACCAAAAACAAACGCTATGAGCTTTTTGAGAGCTTGGCGGAGGAACTGAATAAACCCATTATTGAAATCGATGTGAAATCTTCGGCGCTTTTTGCAGAAATCGAGTTGTACTACCAACACTTAATCGGCATTTTGCGAATGAATAGATATCTGCCCCCATTAGGCTAAAAGATTTGATGCCTGAATTGAAAAAGGCTGACTCCGCATGAGTCAGCTTTTTTCAAATTCCCATTTTATAATCATATTCTTTCGCTTTATCCGGCTTGGAGTTTTCGAATTCCACCTTCAAAAAAGGCTTGTAAGAAAGGTCCACTTTTTTTACGAACGAATAATTATTCAGTTTTTCCACCAGTGGTTCCACTTCATCCATATTCGTATAAAGGACTACATATTTCAACTTTTTTGAAACATAATGGATATTTCCAAACTTCCTAAGCATTTTGGCTTGTTTTAATGTATGTAAATAGACGATGATTCCCTGTCTCGCTCCAAGCATATCAATAACTCCCTTTTATAAAGGTTTTAACTAAGTGTAGCATAGCAGAATCTTTACTTTCAACCAAGAAAAAAGATTATAAACGAAATTCTCTTACTATTATGAATATACATACTGTGAAGGGAGCAGAAACAACGATGGATTTAAACCAAATTTGGGATCAATTTATAGATCATCTATTGGATAATGATGAAATTACCCAAGCATCGATAAAAAAATTCACAGGTATACCATTTATATATATCCATTTTCATCCGGCACAAAATGATAATAGTAAGCTTTCCTTCATAATAAAAAAAGCCGCTAGCCTTTCAATGCGTGGCAAGCAGCTTCATTGTGAAACCATTTTTGTACGGCAGGAAGATCATTTATATGTATTCCGTCATCGTTTTTATGTGCCGCAACAAAAGATGTTTTGCTGCGGCAACCTTTGTCCGGATTGTATCCTATATCGCAGTTAATCGCATTTGGAACTTATCCAGAAGTACGCAAAAATGAAATGAGGTTCAGGAAGGATATTTAATACTTGCATTGATTCATTATCCCCCACTATCCAGGACGACGGTTCCATACATGACACAGCCACCGAACTCCGAAGTTATATCGAATTTCGATGGCTTATTGAAATGCCGGCCAAACAATAAATTGTTATGATCCGGCTATATCATTAAGCAGAGCATCCACAACTTCCGCCGGTTCCGCAACTTCCCGTTGAACATCCCCCAGATGATACAAAAAATGGATTTCCCGCTGGGGTTTTGACCTGTTCAGAAACAGCACGGCCTATTCTTCCGCTTATTTCATCAAGAACCGATTGTAATTCAGTCTCCGCCCGCTTAAACTCCGCAACCGTTGGATGCATATCCATGTCTCGTTTAGCTTCCCTGGTTTCCAAATTGATGCGTTTATAATCCGGATGATATTTACCGAACCTTTGAACATCTTCAAATAGATCCTTTAATGAAGTAAACTTGGAAATTTTCCTCTGAGCTTCTTTGTCGCTTTGTAATTTATATAAACTAAGGAGATAGTCTTCCCCTATTTCAGAATGAAGGATCATTTCTGCCAATCCATCAGCCTGTTGTAAAATGTCGATGATTTCCATAGTAGCAAGCATTAACAAGCTCACCTCCACAACCATTTTACCATTTCTCCCTTTCAGAAGCTAATGGTTTGATTAAATCGAGGAAGTGATATGTACCTCAAACTCTTTTTGCAGCCCTGTTTTTTCACCTGAACCATTCAAAATCTCCAGCTTAATTTTATGCATGCCATTCGGGACATCCTTTAAGATAAATGCCGCCGTCCTCTTATCAACTTTCTTCTGATTATCAATAAATACGGACACAGTTGCCAATTGTTCAGAATTCGCTTCAGAAAAACCATAGTTTTTCAAGTAGCACTCTACATAAACAGAGTTGCCTTTCACAAAAGTTTTTACCCGAAAGTCCTCATCTGAATTTCGGATGCTCGATACAGTGGTGGCAGCTTTATGGGCAGTTACATCTTGTATGGCTACTTCTGAATTTTCAGGTTCCGGTATTTTCTTTCCACACCCCGACGCTGCCATCAACACTGTTAAAACCAAAATCAACTTTCTCATGCCATCGTCCCCCTTTTGCCTTTATTGTTCGCCAAAAGGAGTAATTTACTCTTATTTTCTTCATTCACTTGGAGCATTCATTGCTTGAAACATATGAAGCATCATGGAAGCCACTTGAACGCTTTCCGAAAATTTAGAAACCCGATGTGGAATCGACTTCTCAAAATAAAATTTCGCTTCGGTTTCAAATACATCCACTTCACGGGGATTACGCATTAACCTTTTGTACCATGCAGGGTTAACCCTCAAGTAATTTCGCATATCTTCGTTTGTTTGAATGAATTCATATATATTCTGACGGATGAAAAACCCTCCTTAATCTTTGGTGAATAAAAAAGGGTTAGCTCTCTGCTCTTTTTCTTTTGGGGGAGGACTGGTATCACCTGATTTATTCCCTTGGAAAACAGATAGCACTCCTTGGATTGCACCGATGGCCTGATTGGCATTTGTAATATATTGTTGTATCTGCCCCATATCCATATTTTTAACTGCACTCATTAACGAACCGATTAACTCTGTACTTTGGTCGCCCTTTTCTACCGGCCGTGATGTGGATTCTGCATTTACTTTGGACTCATCAACCCCGCCGTCAGCCTGCCAGCGTGGATGATCTTCACCGAGTAAATACCATTCTTCAAAAAGTTCCTGCCATGTTGCTTGCTTGTTTCTCACTTCATTCACTAAATAAGGATGTTTCTTGACAAACTCCCGAAATCCATCCACGGAGGGCCGCTTTCTTTTTGCCATTACTCTCACCTCACACTTAGACATCGCCTATTGCACCATATGCTAAAGGTAAATAAAAAGTGCATACCATTCCTTTTCAAATGCAATTGGATTTCCCATGGCGATCGATTAACGTGCGAATTAATACATTGGCAAACGATCATCATCGAGGGGAAGGTCCACCGTGATGATGGGGAACTTTGCCCTATATCGACAGGGAACTTTTTTATTATAAAAAAATAATCCAGAACAAAAAAACGGACCCAAATCGGATCCGTCTTTTTATTTTTTTATGAAATTCTGAGTGTAATACTTTTTATAAACCCCAACACCCAGACCTGTAAATTCCTCGTTCAGCATCGCATCCCGATGCCCTTTACTATTCAACCAGCCTTCCATGACTGCAGCTGCGTCCACATAATGAGCCGCAATATTTTCACCTGCTGCCCTGTATTTAACATGACCAGCATCGAGACGTTTTTCCAAGTCCCCTTTTGTTTCAGAAACATGGGTTCCTTCAGGAGTGTCCCTCATTTCCCGGCTATGAAGGTAAGCAACCTCCGCAGTCGGACCATCCCATTCTAAAGGCTTCAAATCAAACCTGCTGCGCATTATATTCGTAATATCAAAAATTTGCTGCTCATTGCCATCTTCCACTTTCTCCAATTCTTCTTTAGAAAGGTCCTTAACGGTCACAAGTTTACCATTATAGGTCAACTCATATGGCTTTTGCTTTAAAAGCGCGGAATCATTCAAAAATCGGATGCTTGAAACAGTCCCTGTGAATTTATCCAAATAAAGCTGAACATGTATGTTCCCTAGTTCAATCAATGGCCTCATGTTCATATCTTCCTCCGACAATTCAAAACGATAGGAACTGTCGCCAACCTCAATATCAACAGTAGGTTCTACATATAAGCTTGAATAGATGGCATCAATCGATTGTCCTATTTTAAAAGGGGCGACATTGACATCATCACCGATTCCATAAGCAGATACCACTTTTTCATTTTCAACGGCTAATTGGAAATAATCGTTATAGTCCTTTTTATAAACCCACCAATCATATCCATATGCGGACATATCAATTCGATCTGGCTTACCGTATTCCTTTTCTATCTCTTTTGCATTTTTCCCAATTGTTACTGCCAAACCTTCAGTCACTTTAGTAACCCCTTCTTTTTCGGAAGAAGTACTTTTTTCATTTATATGTCCATTGGGGTTAACACCTTTGTTACCATCAATAAGAGGGTTTCCTTCATCTTCATCGCCGATATTAAGATAAATACCGATTACGAAAAAAATAATGATTAACACCAACACCTTACCAAAACTTCGCAGAGGAACACTCCCTCTCTCTTTCTAATTTATGTATCCAATGCAAAAAACCTTACTTTCCTGATTATATCACTGTTCAATCATAATTTTCTAATTTACGATAGACTGCCCCTTCATTAAATTTATTTAAAAGCGGAACTTTTATGAATGATCAAAATACCCTAGTTGAGTTCATTGCAACTTCCACCATTTCGTACTATTATAAAATATAGGATAAAATGGTATATTATAAACATACTTGGAGATTTTTAATATATTCATGTACATAATATTTTCCCGGTATGTCATTTTAATTCTCAATAGTAAACATAGGAGGTAGTACTCGTGAAATTTGAAAGCTTTGGAATTGAAAACATCACAGCCGACTTAAACCGATTAGATGACCTAATGCCGCAATATGGTTTAATACGTGCAGAACAATGGGATTACGAAAGAGTCAGTTATGATCGTAAGTTCGAAGTAAAAGAAGGCACGTTTTACCTGCGAATACTAGGCTATGCTACAGAAGGCGATGTAGGCGCTCACAGGGCCGTCATCAAACTAATGGTTCCCCTATTAGGAAAACACTATTATCCACACGGAGTTGAATATGGCGAAGGGGAGGACTTCCCTGCATCACTTGTTAAACAATGTGAAAAAATCCTCGCTCAGATCAAAGAAGAGCTTTCAGAATTCAACGGTCTATAAAAGCCGTTAGTAAAAAGTTCGGTAAAAGAGAGAGGATCATAACTGATGCTCTCTTTTTTTATCCATTACAAAAGCCTGATGCTTTTTTTGCATCAGGCTTTTTCATTATTTTAAAATCCTAGGATCGCCTTTATTAAAGATGTTGTCTCGCCGCCATGATAAATGACATAAAGCAGGATGTAAACGGCTACTCCAGTTATCCCAGTAAAAAACCAAATGATGCTTGTCGCAGGGCCGATTTTTTTATGAATGGCGAATTTGCCTTTAAACCCAGTGGTAAGCATGATGATCCCCAAAACCGCACCAGTTGTGGCAAGTGTTATATGGAAGATCAAAAAAATCGTATAATAAATTTTAATGTCATCGGGTCCGCCAAATGACGTACTCCCAATGAAGACCGTCCGAGAAAGATATATAGTGAAAAAGATTACCGCAAAAACCGCAGCTACCATCATGGTTTTTTTATGGGTCTCGATTTTGCGTTGTTTAATTTGATACCAGCCTATTGCAACAGTGATGGCACTTAATACAATGAAGGCAGTACTTATTGTTGGAAGGATTGGTAAAGACATATGTATTGTAGTCCTCTCTATATTTATTAATCAACTACCATTTTATAAGAGGCACTCATAAAATTCAATAAAATCAAGTTTTATTAACAGAATGCTCACTTTTATGGAATAGCCAAGTCAAATCACTAGCTATTTGGTCGGAAATCCGTTAACCATGAACCTGGCAGCTATCAGGCTATGACATATAAAAGACTTGTCCGCCCCTAGACAAGTCTTTTCGTACAACTATTCTACAGTCTGAAAATCCGAAGGTATCGGGTCGATATCATTTTGCCCGCCATTCTCCTTTTTGAACCAAGCAAAGAAAATGACACCTAATACATAGCCTAATACGATTTCTTGAATCACCTTCATCAAAACCCCACCAAGCTGTTGATCTTCCAGCAATGGCAGCCCATTGAACATTTCTGGACCACTGAGAGTTAAACTCGACAGTGCTGAAGCCGGAACGCAAAGTTCCATGGCACTTGCCCAAGATTCCGCATTGGTAAACGTATCATACATCGGATCATTAGCAAAAATGATTAAAGCACAAGCTGGAGTCATTAAAATGCCACTGCCGAAAATATAAGCTACTTTTTTTACACCTGATAGACTTTCACGTTCAGGCAGTCGATTTACAAGTGGGAACCACATCAATACTGCAGTCGAAAACAAAAGGACCGTGTATCCGGCATGAATCCACATCCCCGTTTTGATAAAGTCGAACACTAACGGAATATGGTACAACGAGAAAAGAACATTAAATAGTAAAAGGGCGACAAGAGGTCTCGTGAAAAATTGAAATAACGCCTTCACTCCCTTTGAATTAATGAACGTTCTCAAAAGCCAATCTGGAATCGCAATGATGAATAAAGGCGGAATCACAAGATAGAGCAATGCCATTTGAAACATGTGGGCACTGAACATGATATGGCTCAGTAAATCCAGCGGCGATCCTTTTACCACATAAAGAAGGATCATGGCTATTAAAAAATAAGTTATCTGTTTAACGGAAAGCGATGAACTGCCCGAAAACTTCTCCCTTTTTTTTGTCACCAGCCAAAAATAGCCAAGGGTTATAAGTACGAGGGCGGCAAAATAATAAGGACTCCATAAGGCGCGAAATCCGAAAATATCAATAGACAAAAAATCACCTCGTTCATGAACTTTTTACTTTCATTATACCTAAAATGAAACATGGTAACAAATATAGATAAACCTGGATTCTTTTTCTAGCACATAAAGAAAACCGGCTATCATTCAATAGCCGATTTTCTTTATGGTTTATAACCAAACGATCGTTGTGAAAACAAGGACAGTTATTAAGCCGACTGCAAGGCCAGAAAATAAAAACAATGCAATGGTACCATGCCCTTTGTGCTTCATATGCATAAAATAATACAATTGGAAAATTACTTGTATAACAGCCAGTAGCAAAATGACTGGTTTAATGAACCAATGTGAAAACCCTTCAATTCCTACTGCAGCAAAAGCAAGCAATGT
The DNA here is from genome assembly GCF_030348945.1 of Peribacillus sp. ACCC06369. Taxonomy (NCBI): domain Bacteria; kingdom Bacillati; phylum Bacillota; class Bacilli; order Caryophanales; family Bacillaceae; genus Peribacillus; species Peribacillus sp. ACCC06369. The sequence continues at coordinate 1,541,901 of NZ_JAUCEN010000002.1, read as the reverse complement.
AAAGAAAATCATAAGCGTAAATGTTATCACTTGATGTTTCATCTCTTCAGCATTCTTCTTGCGGCGATATTTTAAATCGACATTCGGGTTCGCTGAATTTGATTGTTCATTCGCCATCAGTTATCCCACCATTCCCATTAAGTATACGACTGTAAAGATAAACACCCAGACTACGTCAATGAAATGCCAATAAAGACTCGCGACATAAAATTTAGGAGCGTTATATAAATTCAAGCCCCTTCTTGCATTACGAACCATAAGCGATATGATCCAAACCAAACCGAAAGCAACGTGCCCTCCGTGAAAACCAACTAAGGTATAAAATGCGGAGCCGAAGGCACTACTCGTAAATGTATGGTGGAATTCATGAACATAGTGATTAAATTCATAAATCTCGAGACCTAGAAAAGCAAAACCAAGTGCCACCGTAATCACAAGCCAAGCCTGCATTTGTTTAAAGTGGTTATTTTTCATATGATACATTGCATACACACTAGTCAATGAACTGGTCAATAACAGCATGGTTGCTACAAAAGTAAGTGGTAATTCGAATAAATCTTTTGCCAGGGCTGCATCACCATTTGGAACCTTATCCTTCAATGCAAGGTATGTTGCAAATAGTGAGGCGAATAATACCGTCTCTCCACCAAGAAACAACCAGAATCCCAAATACTTATTTTTACCTTCTAAAGTCGCTTTCTCGGGAGAAGCAGGCCAAGTGGCATCCGTGAATCTTTCATCTGATTGCATTATGCCTTACCTCCCTTGTCTTTATCGTCCATAAGGTCTTCTTTATGAATATGGAATCCATGATCGTCTTTGACGGAACGGATAAACATTGAACCAAACGTTATCAAAAGTCCAACAATTATTATAGGCAGGGTCCATGTCTTATCATCCATATTATATAAAGCACCGAATGCGGCTACAAATAAACCGAGAGCAATCGTTAAAGGAAGTATAGATGAATTTGGCATATGGATATCCCCTAGTGGTTCTGCAGGAGTCATTTCCGTTTTCCCTTCCATTTTTTCAACCCAGTAAGGATCTAATCCACGGACAAGCGGAAGTTGTTTGAAATTATAAAACGGCGGTGGTGATGGAATGGCCCATTCCAGCGTACGTCCATCTCCCCATGGATCATTGCCGACTTTTTCATTTTTCACGGATGTAATGATTATATTGATGACCATAACCAAGACCCCAAATGCCATTAAGAAGGCTCCAACTGTACTAATCATATTACCTGTATTGAGTCCTTGATCGTCCAAGAATGTAAATACGCGACGAGGCATCCCCATTAACCCTAAGAAATGTTGAATGAAAAATGTTAAATGGAAACCAATAAGGAACGTCCAAAATGTGATTTGTCCCAATTTTTCACTTAACATAGTTCCAAACATCTTCGGCCAATAGAAATTGATTCCAGCCAGTAAACCTAATACAACCCCACCGACAATTACATAGTGGAAATGGGCAACAACGAAATAACTATCATGGTATTGATAATCAGCAGGTGCTGATGCGAGCATGATACCTGTTACGCCCCCCATGGTAAATGTAGGTATAAAGGCAACTGCATAAAGCATCGGAACCGTGAACTTGACGCTTCCTCCCCACATCGTAAAAATCCAGTTGAATATCTTAATACCTGTTGGTACTGCGATTGCCATGGTAGCCACAGCAAAGATTGCATTTGCGATTGGACCCAGGCCAGTGGTAAACATATGATGGGCCCAAACCATGAAACCCAAGAACCCGATTAAAACGGTTGCAAATACCATCGATGAATAACCAAATAATCTTTTTCTGGAAAATGTAGCGAAAATTTCCGAAAAAATACCGAATGCAGGAAGAATCAGGATATAAACTTCCGGGTGACCGAATATCCAGAATAAATGCTCCCAAATAATCGTATTCCCCCCAGCTGCTACATCAAAGAAATTCGAGCCAAACATCCGATCGAACATCATTAACACCAATCCCACGGTAAGCGGAGGAAAAGCGAATAATATCAATGCGGAAACAACGAAAGTTGACCATGTAAACAGCGGCATACGCATATAAGTCATTCCAGGCGTACGCATATTAATAATCGTTACAAGGAAATTGATCCCTGCAATTAATGTTCCCAAACCTGATATCTGTAGTCCGAGGACGTAAAAATCAATGCCATGGCCTTCGGAGTGAAGGGAAAGTGATGCATATGATGTCCAGCCTGCATCGGGAGCCCCCCCTAAAAACCATGAAAGATTCAAAAAGATTCCTCCAAAGAAAAATAACCAAAAACCTAACGAGTTCAAAAATGGGAACGCAACATCACGAGCCCCTATCTGTAAGGGTACAACAGCATTCATTACAGCAAATACTAATGGCATGGCGGCCAGAAATATCATTGTCGTACCGTGCATGGTCAAAATTTCATTATAAAATCCGGCACTTACGAAGTCATTATTTGGGATTGCAAGCTGGATACGGATAAACATCGCTTCCAAACCGCCGATTACAAAGAATAACCCGCCAGAGATAAGATATAAAATGGCGATTTTCTTATGGTCTACCGTCGTCAGATAATCCCAAATCGTAGCGCCAAATCCTTTTTTATTAGCGTACGTACTCACGATTTAACCTCCTTAATCAATGTTCTATTTTTCTTCCACCTTAAGCTCTAAAAGATAAGCTGCCAGTGCATTAATATCTGAATCTGAAAGTTCTCCGTAAGTACCGGTCATCGTGTTACCCGGTTTATACTTCTCAGGATCCTTGATCCAATTTTTCACATTTTCTTCCGTATGTTCCAAAACGCCAGCTATTTTTTGACGTTCACCGAATGTAGCCAGATTCGGTGCCTGACGAGCAGCCTCAGGCCTGCTGTCATTTGGTGTCACCGCATGACAACCTATACAACTTTGATTAAAGACATCTTCACCCTGTTTGGCTAGATCACCTTCCACGACAGGTTCTTTCGCCGCTTTCATATCTTTAGTCCAAGCTTCAAAGTCGCTTTTAGACTTCGTTACGACCTTAAAATCCATCAAGGCATGGGAAGGACCGCAAAGTTCAGCACATTTCCCGTAGAATAAGTTGTTCGAATCTTCCGCCTTTTCACTGTCGAATTCTAAGAAAAACTGATTGACCCCTTCTGTATTTGTATCCATCTTTCCACCGGCAGACGGTATCCAGAATGAATGCTTAACATCTGAAGCAGTTAGATTGAAATACACTTTTTGATCGGTCGGCACAACCAAATCCTGACTTGTGACAACGCCAAGGTCCGGATATTCAAACTCCCACCAATAAAGGTTCGCCCTAACATTCACGACAAGTGCATCCTTCGTTTTTCCATCCTTATCTTTCTTATCCATTGCCTTTGTGTCAGCTAAGTCGAAAGTCGTGACGACGGTTGGAACAGCCAGAACAATTAAAAGAAGGATAGGAATAACAGTCCAGATAATTTCGAGTTTATGACTTCCTTCAATTTGTTTCGGTATTGTTTCGTCGCCTTTCTTCCGACGGAAGCGTAGTAAAACTACAACGAACAAAATAATCACAACAATAATAACCAGTACCATGATCAGTGTACTCAATATCAGTAAGTCATACTGAGATTGCGCAACATCGCCAGCTGGCTTCAGCGCGGATAGAAATGGTTCGCCGCAGCCCGAAAGGACAAGTCCTACAATACCCAGCAGAGCAATTAGGCGCCATTTGTGCAGCCTTTTTTTCATAGCTTCAGAAACCCCTCTTTCGTCAAAATTTTCTCACAAAAATAAAAATGGGCGCAATTGCGAATATTCTCTCTATGTCAATTTCTAAAAAGAAAGAATCCCTAATCTAAGGAATTATTAAGATGATTCATGTAACCGCTCTTATGAATGACCCTGTTGAGGAGTTTTCCGTTAATATGTATGAATGGCGGTCAGTGCATTATTTATTTGTAAGCTGGAGCCTGTAAAACGAACAGGCCGCCAGCTTATATTAACCAAAACTAGATGAGTGTGACAATAACCATCGCTACAAATAAAATGGTCATATAATTTAAAGAATATACAAACATGGATGTTGCCCATTTAACATCATCTTTCTTTTTATACCCATTTATTCCTAAAATAAGCCAACCTGTGCTCAATAATGCAGCAAGAATAACCAGCGGAGTTCCTAATGGAGTTAAAAAGAAAGGAACGAACATTAAACAGACGATCCATAACATAATCGATCTTTTTGCAGCCTTGAACCCTTTTACAACCGGAAGCATGGGTACACCCGCTGCACGATATTCTTCGACACGCCTCATTGCAAGTGCATAAAAATGAGGAGGCTGCCATAAGAACATGATCGCGAACAGGACCCAAGCAATCTTATCTAGGCCCGGGTCGACGGCAGCCCACCCGATAAGTGGAGGTACCGCTCCGGATATACTGCCTATAATCGTATTCGAGACAAATCTCCGTTTAAAAACCATGGTATATAAAACAACATAGGCGAAGACGCCAAATGCACCAAGTATGGCCGTTGTCATATTAGTCAACGCAAGTAAAATCAGCCCTGCAGCAATTAAGCCAAAACTTAACGCCAATACCTTTGAAGGCTGTACTTTCCCAGTTACCGTTGGACGATTTTTCGTTCTTTCCATTAAATGATCGATGTCACGATCATAATAATTATTGAAACTGCAAGATCCCGCCATGATGAGCGCCGAACCTGCAAGTGTATAAAACACTACATCAAGATTACTTAAGAAGCTAAGCCCCGAAAAATGAAGGGCTAACCATACGCCGGTAAAAGCTGTAATTATATTTGAATTGACAATCCCCACTTTTATAAGTGCGAGAAAATCCTTCCAAGCTGTTGTTTCCGGTATATCTGATTGAAGGGCGGCTTTACTGTCCTTCATGACAGCTTCTGACAAACCCCTTGTTTCTGACATTTGTTTTCCTCCTTTAAATCATTCAGCACAGACGCAAATGCAGAAAAAATACTTACAAATGCTATAGAACATTATTTCATACTTTTTGATATTTGTAACCAAGGAAGCGTAAACAAAAAGTAAATTATTTACCAATGACCGTGGCCAATGGAATCCATAAAGAGCTATCATTCTTAATATCATGCTTAATAACAGTAAAATTTAGTAAAATCATTTCTTCAATATATTAAAACACATTTTTGGAAGCTTTTGTGAAAATTTTTCGGATATTTTTGACCAATTTGTGTCTCAAAAATTTCACTGCAGTTGTAAGATGGATGTCCATCAAGAACATGAATAGTAAGCTTTTATCATCATCCCCCAGGCTCTATCTCTATTTTGCTCCTACTTGAAGGTTTACACTCCCTTTATTTCTATCAAAGTCTCTTGTAACTTTCAACTATTTCAGGCATTTTAATTAATAGCTATAATATTAACTGAACTTGTAAAATCATTCTATTTTGTGTAATATCGAGGAAGTTCGACAAATATTTATGAAAAATCCTATGCTATTATTAATTTTATGGAACAACCCTAATTTGCTACAGAGAAAAAGGTGGGACTACTAGTGAAATCGTCTCTTAAATGGTTTGCTGTTTTAACTACGATTGTAATGCTTTTCATCTTACTGGGTGGAGCTTTAGTCACGAAGACGGATTCCGGCATGGGATGCGGAAGGTCCTGGCCATTATGCAACGGCCAATTGATTCCGGACAAAATCACGTTTGAATTGGTCATTGAGCTTTCCCATCGACTCGTTTCAGGTGCTGGAGGATTCTTGGTTTTAATTTTATCGTATTTGTCTTGGCGAAAAATCGGCCATATCCGTGAAGCACGTTTCTTATCCGTCCTTTCTTTTGGTTTTCTGTTACTACAGGGGTTGATTGGAGCCGCTGCCGTTCTTTGGTCACAATCTGATTTCGTCCTGGCCCTTCATTTTGGGATATCACTCATTTCCTTTGCTTCCGTCTTTTTACTGACACTATTGATTTTTGAAGTCGACAAGAAGTTCGAAGCCGAGAAACTCATAGTTGACAAACGAATGAAATTCCATATTATTGGCGTATTGATTTTTTGTCTGGTAGTCGTATATACGGGTGCTCTTGTAAGGCATACAGAATCCAGTCTAATCTGTAAGGATTGGCCTTTATGTGTAAATGATAGCCTTGCGCTTCCCTCCAACCTTTATGAATGGGTGCAGATGGGGCACCGTGCAATGGCTGGCGCTATTTTCATTTGGGTATCATACGTTGCTTATATTGCAAAAAAATATTACAAGAATCAAAAAGTGTTATATGGCGGTTGGATTGCTGCATTCATTCTCGTTTTTTTACAGGTTATCGCTGGAGCCTTTATAATTTTCTCTAGGCAGAACTTGTATATCGCATTGGCACACGCTTTATTCATTGCCTGCTTTTTTGGTGTACTGAGTTATTTGATGCTACTGACATCAAGAAGTAAAAAAAATGCCCTAGCCAAGCAAAAAGGGAACTCTGCCCACACAGTCAAAGGACAGGATGAACATGATATAACACCAACGATACCCGCCCGTTAATGTCTGATTGTTCAAGCAAATAAGATAATAAGGTAAAACAAAAACCACCATTCTGGAGAATGGTGGTTTTTGTTTTACCTTAAGGAGAAATTCAATGAACGTACATCGCCTAAAAGAGGCTACAGGGCAGCTTGAAACCTCAAGCATACCCAACATACCCCAAATCGTTCACAAGGCCACAGTCAGCGATATTACTTAGTTATTTCAATCAATAAATCACCAGTACTGATCGCTTCTCCATCATTTACATAGATGTCTTTAATGGTCCCGGAGAATGGCGCTTGTACGGTAGTTTCCATTTTCATCGCTTCCGTTATGATCAGGTGATCACCCTGTTTGACCTGATCGCCTTTCTCGACGACTACACGAATAACGGTACCTGGCATTGTCGCACCGATTTGTTCTTTATTTTTAGGATCAGCTTTCATTTTTGATATAACGGAAGATTTAATGTTTTCATCCTTGATGATCACTTCACGTGATTGACCATTCAACTCAAAATACACAACCCGTGTTCCATCAGCCAAAGGTTGGCCGATTGAAACTAGTTTAACGATGAGCGTTTTTCCCTTTTCAATTTCAACTTCGATTTCTTCACCTAGCCTCATGCCATATAAGAAAGTCGCGGTATCAAGGTTGGAAACATCTCCAAACAGCTCAATTGTTTTATTGTAATCCAAGAATACTTTTGGATATAGGGCATATGCAAGCACATCGAAATCAGTGACAGGCCGTCCCAATTCCTTGAATAATTCTTCTTTAAGAGCAGCAAAGTCCACTTCTTCCAATAATTCACCCGGTCTTACCGTTATAGGTTTTTTCCCTTTCAGAATAACTTCCTGAAGCTCTTTCGGGAATCCACCAACTGGCTGACCCAGATAGCCTTCGAATAACTCTATGACTGAATCAGGAAAATCGATGGTTTTTCCTTTTGTCAGGACATCTTCTTCAGACAGGTTATTTTGCACCATGAATAAAGCCATGTCCCCAACGACTTTGGATGAAGGCGTCACTTTTACGATATCACCGAACATCGCATTGACGCGCTGGTACATTTCTTTCACTTCATGCCAGCGGTCTCCCAGCCCCACAGCTTTAGCTTGCTGCTGTAGATTACTATATTGACCGCCAGGCATCTCGTGTTTGTAAACTTCGGTATGAGGAGCGTTCATGCCACTTTCGAAGTCATGATAGAATTTCCTGACCTCTCCCCAGTATTCTCCTAAACGCTCTAGTGAATCGACTTCCAATTTAGGTTGTCTGCTTGACCCCTCCAGTGCATAATGAAGTGTTTGTACACTTGGCTGTGAAGTCAGGCCAGCTAAAGACCCAATCGCCGTATCAACGATATCCACACCAGCTTCAATCGCTTTTGAATACATGTAAATCCCATTTCCACTTGTATCATGAGTATGGAGATGGATCGGAAGGGACGTCGTTGCTTTCAGTTCTGACACAAGACGGTAAGCAGCATCCGGTTTCAAGAGGCCAGCCATATCCTTGATCGCTAAAATATGGGCACCGGCATGTTCTAATTCCACCGCCATTTTTTTATAGTATTCGATATTATATTTGCTGCGTGACGGATCATTCAAATCCCCGGTATAACAAATGGCCGCTTCCGCAATTTTCCCGGATTGACGGACTGAATCTATAGCCACTTCCATCCCTTTAACCCAGTTTAAACTATCGAAGATCCGGAAAACATCAATGCCGGCATCCGCTGATTTTTCTACGAATTCACGAATGACATTATCAGGGTAATTTTTATAACCAACTGCATTTGAAGCCCTTAATAGCATTTGTAAAAGGACATTCGGTGCTTTTTTCCTGAAACTTAACAGCCTGTCCCATGGATCTTCTTTCAAGAAACGATAAGCCACATCGAAAGTTGCCCCGCCCCACATTTCCATTGAAAATAAATCAGGAAGGAGTTTTGCTGTAGGTTCAGCGATATCAAGGATATCTTTCGATCTAATTCTCGTCGCAAGTAAAGATTGATGTGCATCACGGAAAGTCGTATCTGTGATCAATACTTCTTTCTGTTCTTTAATCCAATTGACCAGTCCTTCTGCACCTTGCTGTTCAAGTATATTTTTTGTACCCGAAATAAGCGGCAGGCCACCAACATTAGGAATTGGAGCTGGATCGAAAACAGGTTTTTTCTTTTTCTCGACTCCCGGGAAACCATTCACGGTTACATTTCCGATATATGAAAGCATTTTTGTCCCACGGTCTTTTCTGATTGGGAAGCTAAATAATTCCGGTGTTGAATCAATGAATGATGTATCGTATTCCCCATTTATGAAATTCTCATGTTTAACAACATTTTCAAGGAAGGGGATATTTGTTTTAATTCCTCGAATCCTGAATTCCTTAAGGTTACGAACCATTTTAGAAGCTGCCTGCTCAAATGAAAGAGCATGAGTAGAAAGTTTAACGAGAAGGGAATCATAATACGGTGTGATAACCGCACCTTGGAACCCATTCCCAGCGTCCAGACGGACACCAAATCCTCCACCGGAACGGTATACCATCATTTTCCCGGTATCAGGCATGAAATTATTCAATGGGTCCTCAGTCGTCACCCGTGATTGAATCGCATATCCATGCGTCTTAATTCCTGCTTGTTCGGGAATCCCGATTTTTTTGCCATGTAGCTCATGCCCTTCGGCTATCATGATTTGAGATTGAACGATATCAATGCCTGTAATCATTTCAGTAATGGTATGCTCAACCTGCACCCGTGGATTGACTTCAATAAAGTAAAATTCTCCATTTGCCACCAGGAACTCGACCGTTCCAGCATTTACATAATCAATATTTTTCGCCAACTTGACTGCTGCCTCACAAATTCTTTCCCTTAAATCTTCTGAAAGGGAAACGGAAGGTGCCACTTCCACAACTTTTTGATGCCGTCTCTGAACGGAACAGTCACGTTCGTATAGATGGACGATATTCCCATGAGTATCAGCCAATATCTGAACTTCGATATGCTTTGGATTTTGTATGAATCTCTCCACATAGACTTCATCATTGCCAAAAGCCGCTTTAGCTTCTGATTTTGCGCGATCATAAGCCTCTTCAACTTCTTCGGTTTTTCCGACAATTCGCATTCCACGGCCGCCGCCGCCTAAAGATGCTTTTATAATAATTGGAAAACCGTATTTTTCACCAAATTCCCTGACTTCTTCAACACTGGTCACCGGTCCCTCGCTACCAGGGATGACCGGGATATTAGCTAGTTCAGCTTGGGTTCTAGCTTTCACTTTGTCACCAAACATATCTAGGTGTCTGGATTCTGGTCCGATGAAGATGATTCCTTCTTCCTCACAACGTTTCGCAAAATCAATATTTTCAGAAAGGAAACCATAACCGGGATGAATCGCATCGACTCCGCTCATTTTGGCAATCGCTATTATGCCTTCAATATCCAGGTATGCATCAATCGGTTTTTTGCCTTCCCCGACCAAATATGCCTCATCCGCTTTATATCGGTGATAAGAACCATAATCTTCCTTTGAATAGATTGCAACTGTATGAATATCTAATTCCGTGCATGCCCGAAAAATCCGTATCGCTATTTCTCCACGATTTGCCGCAAGTACTTTTTCTATACGTTTCCCCATTGCTACCACCCTAATCAATATGTATTTTTATTGAATATATAGAAAAAAAGCGTGATAGATTCACCACTTTTTATTCATAAGTTTATTTCCCCAGAATAAGGAGACCGACCTGATAAGGCTCTTTTTATTGCTGATGTAATTATTTCGATATATTTTCATGTTTTCGTTTTTTACCTACCATAAATACAAAAAAAGAATCCTTACCATTAGCAAAAGAAAATTTAGTTATTATAATATATTATCAAAAAGTAAACAGTTGGATTTAACATACATTTAATATAACCATAATACTAAAATAAACTGAATACAATAAAAAAATAAAAAATTAAGTATATTCCCATGTAAAAACAAGGAATTCGCACTTTTTTCCGCCTAACGAATCCAATGTTAATTCAGCAAGGCATATTTCCCACCAGTCCTTAAAATGCTAGATTTGAAGGGATTTTCCATTGAAAATTCGAAAATAAAAAAACTCCATTGAGCTTCTGCATGTTCAATTAGTATGTCACATTCGAATATAGTATAACACTATCGAAAAATGATTTATATAAATAAAAAACTCAAACAATCATCGAGATTTGTTTGAGTTAGTATGTTTTATTTATTATTTTTTTAATGATGCTTCATGCAAAACTGACAATTCCTGTTCAAGGGTTTCCAAAAGGGATTTGCCCTCGGTTTCCTCTACCAAGCCCAAGCGTACGGCAAAATCAATTTCTCGTGATAGGCCGAACATTTGTGTATCAAGTACCTCTTCATATAAAGGACATTGAGGCATAGTGAGATTTTCCATTTGAACTTTTATCAGTTTTAGAATCTTGTCAGCATCTGCTTTTAATAAAGCATAAGCTTTTTCTCGATGATTGACAAGCATATCAGATGCCATGTTAAATCCCCCCGCTCAGAGCGATTAAATCTTATCTTTAAATTCTACCTTTTGTTTTGTGAAAAAGCAAGGACATTGACAAACAATTTGCCCTTGAGATAACACAATCACCTCTCTACTGATTATACCAGCCATTAAAATTGTTCACCTTCTTGAAGATGTGACATTTCAATTATAATTGATTATAATTATTAAAGAGCAACAGAAAGGAATGAGATATTTGGAACCCATCGTATTTATTAACGGAAAAGTGAAATATCCAATTACACTAGATCCTGGAGTATGGATTTTTGATGACCGTAAAGTTGAAATCGATACATATTTCCACGCTGAAAGAGTCCAAGTCAATGAATTAGAAGAATATACGATTGCCGCCTCCAAACATTGGCAAAAAGAAATACAGGAAGGCGCAACCATGCCACCCACATTAAAAACGGAACGAAAGTTCGAGAAGCAAAGATTGCTCGAAGGGACTTTCGGCATTCCTTTTGAACCTTTTTTAAGAAATGCCGAACCTGAAAGCGGGGTAACGGAAGTGATCGTCACAACCGATGATAAGGAACTTACATTCCCGTTGGAAGCGGCACTTGAATTTTTCCTGGGCTTTTCCAAGGATGGAAAGCCGCTTAAAGTATCCGAGGGCGGCCCCATGGAAATTTACTTCGGTGATGCTTCCAACATCAATGATCCGATAAAAAATGTAAGGTCTTTCACTGTTAAATAAGACTTAGTCCATAGAACTTTATAACAATCGGCAAGGGTCATCCCTTGCCGATTGTATTATAAAAGCGTAGCAGCGAGTTGGGCCAATCCAGATCTTTCCCCTTTTATCAACTTAACATGGCCGGCAATACGCTCGGTCTTGAATTTTTCCACCACATAGGTCAAGCCATTATTATATTCATCTAAATAAGGATGATCTATTTGCTCCGGATCTCCCATTAATACAATTTTGCTCCGCTCCCCGACTCTCGTCAATATGGTCTTAACCTCATGTTTTGTTAAATTTTGCGCTTCATCGATGATTATGAACTGATCTGGGATGCTCCTTCCCCTGATATAGGTCAGGGCTTCCACTTCGATCGAACTCATGCCTGCTAAGATGGCATCCAATTCCCCAGGTTTTTTCGTATTGAACAAAAATTGGAGATTATCAAATATAGGCTGCATCCATGGTCTTAATTTTTCTTCTTTTTCCCCTGGCAGATAACCAATATCTTTACCAACCGGCACAATGGGCCTGGCAACCAGAAGTTTCTTATATTGTGACAAATCTTCAGTTTGCATTAATCCTGTTGCCAAAGCCAATAAAGTCTTACCTGTCCCTGCCTTACCAATAAGTGTCACAAGCTGAATATCCGAACGAAGCAACAAATCAAGTGCCATCGTCTGCTGGACGTTTCTCGGTTTAATTCCCCAAATATGTTCCCCTTCGTACATCAATTTCTTAACGAACCTGCAGTTCTCATCCACAATCCCAATCGCAGAAGCTGAACTGCCCAGCGTGTCCTTCATCAACAGGAATTGATTTGGATAATATGAGTCTTTTGTCAGTTCTTCAAGTCCCAAAAAACTTTTTTCGTAAAACTTATTAAGATTATCAATCGATACAAACACTTCTTTATGCCCAGCGTATATATGATCCATTTCTACGACACGATCATTTAAAAAGTCCTCTGCCTCAAGACCGATTGCATCAGCTTTAACCCTGACGAGTGTATCTTTACTAACCAAAATGACCGTTTTTCCATCTTCCTTCGTCTCTTCTTCCAAAGATAAATTTTTTGCGACTGCCAATATCCTGTTATCGTTCGTTTTCTCCACAAAAATTTCCTGAAGCTTATGAAATGAACGGTGATTAAGTTCAATCCGTAAGCTGCCTCCATTATGAAGCGGAATGCTTTGATGAAGCTTCCCTTTTTCCCGAAAGTTGTCGATCAATTTCGATACTTGCCTGGCATTCCTTCCAATTTCATCCATATACCTTTTTTTCGAATCCAATTCTTCTAATACGACTGCCGGAATGACAACTTCATTATCTTCGAATGAATAAATCGAATACGGATCCTGCAACAGGACATTCGTATCTAAAACATAGATTTTTTTCCCCAATATGACGCCTCCTGCCTGCTCTTTAGGATATGCCTTACCATTTACTACACTCAGCAGTTATGTAGCGGACGAGACTGTTGATAAAATATATGTTCCTTTGCATAAAGATAGAAGAACATTTACAGACTATAAAGAAAACTTCCAGCTAAGAATGCTATACCCAACATGGAGTACACCATGATGCGCTGCATTTTATACTTATATGCATCAGACTTAGTCGGTGTGGACAGGCTGTAACTAATGAAAAACATTAAGGAGGTTGTACATTGCAAAAAATCGTTTTGTCAATCGCTGCTGTTCTATTGATGACAGGTTGCACAATGGATAATAATAATGAAGCGTCTGAAAATAATGGTAAGAACAATATAACGAAAGTCAATAACTCGACCATTAAGGAAGCAGACAGAACTACAGGTCAGCAAACAGCTTCAAGACTCACAGGTTTGGCTAATTCCATTCCGGAGGTTAACGATGCCACCGCAGTCGTACTTGGCAAATACGCCATAGTCGGAATAGATATTGACCAAGATATTGAGCGTTCACAGGTAGGAACAATTAAGTACTCAGTTGGAGAAACTTTAAAACACGATCCTAACGGTGCAAATGCCATCGTCGTCGCTGACCCGGATTTAAATGAACGGATCAGGGAGGTAGCCAAGGATATTAAAGACGGTAAACCTGTAACAGGGATACTGAATGAACTGGCTGACATCACAAGTCGAGTCATTCCTGAGGTACCTGGTGATATTTTAACCCCAACGCCATCAAAGACCATTGAAAGGGAAAAAAATAAACTTGATGATAAAACGGAAAGAAAAGAACTTGATGAAGAGCAAAATGATCAATCCAATCACTATAAAGAATGAATTTTTAGCAACCCGAAGTGAATCTTCGGGTTTTTCTCTATACCCGCCATGAACCCGATAGTGTTAACGTTCAATTGTTAGTTTCACTTTATCCTCGTTTTACCATAAAAATATTGGTATACTTAAAAGCATATTCAAATTGAAGTGAGGTTCAAATAATATGAAGGTTAAATGTGTAATATGCGATCAAATTGAATCGATCCCCGACGATAGCCCAGAAGCTAAGAAACTTCGCAACCGTCCTATACATACCTATATGTGCAATACATGTAATCAACGCATAGAAGAGCGTACGAACGAACGGATTGCAACCGGAAACTTCCGTCTTTACCGGACAATCAAAAATGAAGATGAATGGTAGAATATTTTATAAAGTTTCTCTGATTGGCCTCACCAATGGAATCATGCTTGGATTGACAATGAAGTGGGTCGAAATGTTTTCTGGTAAACAAGTGTACAAGCTTTTATTGAATGTGGATTTCCTTCCTGTAATCGGAGCTGTTTCTTGGAATGAGGCATCGTTGTTCTTTTTCCATCTTCTTTTCTCACTGGCAATTACGTTTAGTTACGTTTATATCCTTTATCCTTTGAAAATTTTCAGGGAATGGAACAAATATACACTTGCCTTTTTCACGATAATTCCTGCCATCATGCTTTACTTTCCATTATCGGCGCTGTCTAAAACAGAAGTTGTCCTTCCTTCTGATTTGACAGCTTTCTTTTTGTGGTCACTATTACACCTTTTTTACGGACTGTTCCTCCCTAAAGCAATATAAAAAGAACCGTGCGGATATCGCACGGTTCTTTTTATCATCACTCGATATTTTTATACTTATCAGGCTCAAGCTGAATTTGGTCTAACATGATATCAATCAATTCAATCGGAAAACGTTGTTTTTTCATTTCATCTCCCATTAGATACTCGACGAAATAAAAAGGTTCTGTTTTTGAAACCGAATCGATGATTACCTGATGATCATCTTTCAACATCTGCATGAAAAACATTTCTGTATCGCGTGCAGCTGTATCATCAGGCCTTGCATCACAGACAACTTTGATTGTCAACCAATTGTATAAAGCATCCTGTAATGATTTCATCATCTTAAGCCTGTTCTTCTTTTCTCGAATTGTGAAGACGGAATCTATAAATCCCAAGAACAAGTGAAGCGATGATTAATGCTTCCCCCATGGGAAGAAACACCGCAAAGAAAGAAAGAAGGGTACATCCAAGTGCCATTACCGCATAAATGACCACATTTTTTAGCAAAGGTAACTTTTTGGCAAAACCTAACTGATAGACAAGGATGCATAATCCAAAGATCGTCAAATATAAATACCACATTCCTGCTTCAGGATTTTCATCCACTCTGTACAATGCTGCAAAAAATGATAATCGCTCTTGGATATCCAATCTTTTCTCCTCCTCTTGCTATTTATTTTTCTTCAACAGCAACTTTTTTTCTTTTAGCTGCTCTTTCACGCTCGTTTTTATCAAGAATTTTTTTACGAAGACGGATTGATTCCGGAGTTACTTCACAGTACTCGTCATCGTTCAAATATTCCAGAGCTTCTTCAAGGGACATAATTCTTGGTTTTTTCATTGAAGAAGTTTGGTCTTTATTAGCTGAACGCATATTTGTCATTTGTTTCGCTTTTACGATATTAACAGTCAAATCGCTATCACGGTTATGTTCTCCGACAATCATACCTTCATAAATATCCGTACCTGGCTCAATGAAAATGACACCGCGGTCTTCTACTTGCATCGTACCATATTGTGTAGTTTTTCCAGATTCCATTGATACAAGTACACCTTGACGTCTTCCACCGACTTGACCTTGGGCCATTGGTTGGTAGCTGTCAAATGAGTGGTTCATGATACCATAACCACGTGTAATTGTTAAGAACTCAGTAGAATAACCAATAAGTCCACGAGCTGGGATCGTGAATAGTAAACGAACTTGACCACTTCCGCTATTAATCATATCTAACAATTCGCCTTTACGAGCTCCCATGGATTCCATGATAGAACCAGTGTGCTCTTCAGGTACATCAATTTGAACACGTTCAACTGGCTCACAACGCACTCCATCAATCAAACGTACGATAACTTCAGGTTTAGAAACTTGCAGTTCATAACCTTCACGTCTCATGTTTTCAATTAAGATAGAAAGGTGAAGCTCTCCACGACCTGAAACAACCCAGACATCTGGAGAATCTGTATTTTCAACTCTTAAGCTAACATCAGTTTGCAATTGGCTTTTCAAACGCTCTTCAATTTTACGAGCTGTTACGAATTTACCTTCACGGCCTGCGAATGGGCTGTTATTTACAAGGAAAGTCATTTGTAATGTTGGCTCATCGATACGTAGAATTGGAAGGGCATCAGGATGTTCAATAGGACAAACTGTTTCCCCAACGTTAATATCTTCCATACCAGAAACAGCAATTAAATCACCGGCAACAGCTTCTTGGATTTCAACTTTTTTCAAGCCAATATAACCAAAGATTTTCGTTACACGGAATTGCTTAACCGATCCATCAAGTTTCATTAATGAAACTTGTTGACCTACATGCATTTTCCCACGGAATACACGGCCAACACCAATACGACCTACATAATCATTGTAATCAAGTAAAGCCACTTGGAATTGAAGTGGTTCATCAGTGTTATCAATTGGTGCAGGGATCGTTTCAACGATTGTTTCGAATAATGGGGTCATGTCTTTTTCTTGTTTCGTAGGATCTGAATCCAAGCTTGCTGTACCAGCAATACCTGAAGTAAAGACAACAGGGAATTCTAATTGTTCTTCTTCAGCTCCAAGTTCGATGAATAAGTCAATTACTTCGTCCACAACTTCGTTTGGACGGGCAGAGTCTTTATCAATTTTATTCACGACAACGATTGGCGTGATTTTTTGTTCCAATGCTTTTTTCAACACGAAACGAGTTTGCGGCATACATCCTTCATATGCATCAACAACAAGTAAAACACCATCAACCATTTTCATGATCCGTTCTACTTCACCACCAAAGTCGGCATGACCAGGTGTATCCAAAATATTGATTCTTGTATCTTGGTATTGAACTGCTGTATTTTTCGCAAGAATCGTAATTCCGCGTTCTTTTTCAATAGCATTAGAATCCATCGCACGTTCTTCTACATGTTCATTTTCACGAAATGTACCAGATTGCTTAAGCAACTGATCCACTAAAGTTGTTTTACCATGGTCAACGTGGGCAATGATGGCTATATTACGAATATTTTCTCTTAATTTCAAAAAATTCACTCCTAAAAAAGTTTGTGTATAACGTATCACTAGTATTAACTTACATATTATATCACAAACATACTAGAAACAAATACAGAAATTATGTACAATAGATATATTAGGGGTGATATTAATGAATATTAAATGGAATTTCTTAATATTAGCGTTATTGGCAACATCCAGCATTGGCTCCATTGGCATCTTCATTGCTGAAAAAAGCTGGATTGGAATATTGGCTGCAATCGTTGTTCTTTGCGGAGTTATGGGGTTCGGTTTCACTCAAAAGAAGAAATTGCGTGAAGCAGGGAAGTTATAATATAAAAAACTCGCTGACAGACAGCGAGTTTTTTTGTTAATTATTTCAAAGTGAGTATTTTATTCCATTTTCACCAAGACTTCGGTCATGCCATGGACATTTCGAAATTCCCTTTCGGCTTGCCACCGTCTTTAACCAGGTTCTAATGGCTGGAAGTACCTGATAAGTATTTATCGAATATTTCTTTGTGCAGCCCAGGTTTAGAAACGAAGAGTGAGTCACCCTCTAAAAAATCCAATTTGTCACCTTTGATATTACTAACTTCCCCGCCCACTTCCTCAACCAGTAAAACTCCTCCGGCAAAGTCCCAGGGCATGAGTCTCATGGTTATGTATGCATCAATCCTTCCAGCTGCCACGAATGCAAGCTCCAATGCTGCCGAGCCATAAGAACGGGTCCCTCTTGCATCCCGGACTAGCGGTGCCAGAAGACTCGGATCAATCCTACGGTTTTCCGTTACCCAGCTTGCATTAATGGAAACGATCGCTTTGCTTACCGATGCCTCTTCAAGAGATGGGAGCCTTTGATCATTCATGAAAGCTCCCTGCCCCTTAATCGCATGATATAATTCATCACTAACGACATCATAAATCATGCCAATTTTTCCGATGCCATCCACATAAACCCCAAGGGAAATTGCGAAATTCCGCTGTTGATGAATGAAATTCAAAGTTCCATCAATCGGATCAATGATCCATACCGTTCCTTTTAGGTCTTTAATATCATTGCCCATTCCCTCTTCCCCAAAAATCCGGTGTTCTGGAAAGACTTCGCCGATTTTTTCACAAAAAAACTTTTCTATCCCCTTATCCATATTAGTAACCAAATCATTGGGATTCGTTTTCATTTCAATATTCAACTTGGTTGTAAAGGACGCCCTTAGCCTCGTACCCGCCTCTTTCATCCATAACTTCGCATATGTATCCATTTCCTTAACCGATGCCATTATAATATCCCCGTCCTTTATGATCAGAAACTACATTAAAATGATCCTCTTCTAAAGATTAAAGCAAATATAGCTTACCTTCAAGTTTTTCACATCTTAATTTTTCCATTTTTTTAAACGTATCAGTAATTAAGGTTTAATTCATAATACGATTTCCCGATCATGGGTAAGCCGGCACGAATCCCTTCAAATTACCTTGACTTGAACGGTTCCTTTCCTTATTAAAGGAATCCGACTCAACGATGCTTGATAATAAAATTCCGCCTCATATATATTGGGGAATTTAATGAAAAACGGACACATATTTTTTATTAAAATAAGTGTCCGTTCATCTATAATAAAATTCCTTGTATTGAAATTGATTCATTTCTTTTATTCAATCTCCTTCAAGATCTCTGCAGCCAATCATTTTTTACAAGGCTTTCAGTTTTAACAATTCCAACCGGATGCGTTCAAGCCTTTGCTTGCATTGTGACCTCTTTTGGTCATTCTCTTCACCAATTGCTTCAAAAAGGGTTGCTAATTCATAGTCCATTTCCATTCTTAACACTGCAGCTCTATGTCTTTCAACTTCTTTAGCTTTTAATGCTTGGTTCATGACTTGTTTCATAATTAACATTCTCCCTTCATCAATTAACGTAATTTTCTGAATTTATTTTATTTTATCATATGACTTCCTACCACAAATAGCAACTAATTTGTGCTTTAACCCATAAGGAATTTTTTCAGGACCAATCCAAATCGTATTTTTTAAATTTTACTTTTACTTATGCTACAATATGTGCAGATATTACGGTAGGAGAGATGAAAATGAATATTGCAGGTTTTACAGCTGATGATTTTGGTGTCTTTAAAATTGATGGATTGGAACCCCGTGGATGCTTTAAAAGAACGTATCCAGCCCAAACTTCAAGCTCTTGGAGAACATTTTTCCCCACAACTGTCAGTGATGACGGGCGATGAAATGCACCCTCACGTCGAAAAGCATGCTAGACGGACAGTTAACCCTCCTAATGATACATGGGTTGTCCGCAAAATCTATCTTCAATAGTTCGTCCTTGCTTGATTTTTATTTACCCCTACCTAAAATAATATAAACTTGAAGAAGGAGTTTTTATGTAATGCAATTTGAAGGATTCACAAAGAACGATTTTGACACATTTAATATAGAAGGTCTTGACGGAAGAATGAAGGCAATTCAAGAACGGATTCAACCGAAGTTCCAATCGATCGGGCAAACGTTGACGGACGACCTTTCCTTGAATCTTGGGAACGAAATGTTTTTGCATATTGCAAGACACGCCCGAAGAAGTGTGAACGCCCCGAAAGATACATGGCTTGCGATAGCGGCGAATAAACGTGGATACAAACAACACCCGCATTTTCAGATTGGATTATTTGACGATCATGTATTCATATGGCTTGCGTTCATTTACGAATTGCCGAACAAAGAGCAAATCGCAAAGAATTTCTTGAAGAATATGAAGGAAATCAAAACGACCGTTCCGAATGATTTCGTTGTTTCGCTTGATCATATGAAGAAGGACGCAATATCAATGAAGGAAATTGACTTGAAAGAATCGCTTGAACGTTTTCGGGACGTCAAGAAAGCTGAATTCCTTCTTGGACGACACATTCCCGCAAACGACCCTATCTTGACGGACGGAAACGCATTCTTGAACGTTGCCAAAGAAACGTTTGAAACTCTTATTCCATTATATAAATTATCGTATAAATAAAAAATGCGTTCCGCCCGCTATTGTTGAACGGGTTCGGACGCTTTTTCATATGCCTTTTTATTTATTCACGAATTGAAATCTTCAACCGCTTCTTCACTTGGTTCATTGCTTCTTACCGTGACCGTCAATTTGCCAACCTTAAACATCTTGTTTCGTATGAGTTCATTTTTCATTTCGAATTCCGCCTTTTCGATTGATACCGAAGTTGTGGTTTCAAAACGGTTTATTGTGACAGTCGGAAAGAAACTTTTTGAATTCGCACTGGAATGCGTCAAGTTCGTTGGATAATCGTGCTTGAAGGTTATGACGTTTTTTCTCTTTCGGCCATTTGATCCGTATTCGGATTGAATTATCGGATGCACAATAAACTGGTTAGAAAAAGGAGAGCCTTGAAGGCTCTCCTTTCCTTTATTTTCGCACCAATCCTTTGCTAGCTTGTATCAAGTCACTAATTTGTTCTTCTTTACCAGTTTCAAAGCATTCGATGATTTTACTGCCGACAATGACTCCATCGCAGTATTGCATCGCATCACGAACATGTTCTGGCGTCGATATGCCGAACCCAGCAAGAACGGGAACGGGACTTAGCTCTTTCACCTTCTTTAAATAGCCCCCGAGCTCTTCCCCAAAAGCATCACGGGCACCTGTAATGCCTTTGACTGTAACTGCGTAGATAAAGCCCTCTGCCCCTGCGGTGATCTCAGTGATACGGTCTTTCGAAGACGTGAGTGTCACAAGTCGGATAAGCATGATCCCTGCAGTTTTGATAGATGAAAAGATGGCTTCTTCCTCAATCGGTAAATCGGGGATGATGCACCCGGAAATGCCTGCTTGAAGACAATCATCCGTAAACTCTTTAAGTCCATATGCAAGGATTGAATTCGAATATCCCATTAAAATAATTGGTATGTTAACATCATCTTGGATTTCCTTAACTTTTTTCAGGACATCTTTTAAAGTTGTTCCATTCTCCAAAGAACGGATGCCCGCCTGTTGGATAACCGGTCCATCAGCGACAGGGTCAGAGAATGGTATACCTAATTCAACAGCAGTTGCCCCACTTTCTTCAAGGAAAAGAAGCTGAGTCTTTAACCGTTCAAGACCGCCATCACCTGCCATAATATAAGGAATGAATGCTTTTTCCCGCTTTGTTAGACACTCTTCAAGCGCTTTTGTTAATTTATTCATGTTCATTACCCCCTATTAATGATTGGACCGTTTCTACATCCTTATCACCACGGCCAGACAGGCAAATCACCAGTCCTGTTCCTTTCTCCATTTCTTTAGCAAGTTTTAAACCGAAGGAAATGGCATGTGAACTTTCCAAAGCAGGGATGATCCCTTCCTCCCTTGAAAGCAACACAAGGGC
The DNA here is from genome assembly GCF_030348945.1 of Peribacillus sp. ACCC06369. Taxonomy (NCBI): domain Bacteria; kingdom Bacillati; phylum Bacillota; class Bacilli; order Caryophanales; family Bacillaceae; genus Peribacillus; species Peribacillus sp. ACCC06369. Next base: position 1,520,245 of record NZ_JAUCEN010000002.1, on the reverse strand, counting down.
TTTCAATGCTTCATCATCGGTAACGGAAGTATATTCCACCCTGTTGATATCTTTTAGGTAACTATGTTCAGGTCCTACCCCTGGATAATCCAACCCTGCTGAAATTGAATGTGCCTCCTGGATCTGACCGTCTTCGTTCTGCAATACATACATGAATGCACCGTGGAGCACCCCAGGTTTTCCCTTCGTCAAACTTGAAGCATGTAATGGTGTTTCCAGTCCATGACCTGCCGCTTCCACTCCATATAATTTTACGGATTCATCCTCAATGAAGGGATAGAACATCCCCATTGCATTACTGCCACCACCTATGCATGCGACTACTGCATCCGGAAGGGAATGAACCGTCTCCGAATACTGACGCTTCGTTTCATTCCCTATCACGCTTTGAAAATCACGTACAATAACGGGGAATGGATGAGGTCCAAGAACAGATCCCATTATATAATGGGTGTCATCCACATTTGCTACCCAATATCGTAATGCCTCATTCACTGCATCCTTCAGTGTCCCGCTTCCCTGTGATACAGATATGACCTTGGCTCCCAAAAGTTCCATCCGGAACACATTCAATTTCTGTCTCCTGATATCTTCTTCTCCCATAAAGATGATGCATTCCAACTTCAGCAAAGCACATACAGTTGCCGTTGCAACCCCATGCTGTCCTGCACCCGTTTCGGCAATCACTTTTTTCTTGCCCATTTTCCGAGTCAGCAAAGCCTGACCGATCGTATTATTTATTTTGTGGGCTCCAGTATGATTCAAGTCCTCACGCTTCAGGTAAATATCTGCACCACCTGCTAGTCTCGTTAAGTTCTCAGCAAAATAAAGAGGTGTTTCCCGCCCGATATATTGTTTCAGGTAATAGCTTAACTGCTTTTGAAATTCAGGATCTTTTTTAGATTGTTCATATACTTCTTCAAGCTCTGTAATAGCCGCCATTAAAGTTTCTGGAACGAAACGGCCTCCATATGCTCCAAAATGTCCAGTTTTATCAGGCTGTGTATAAGTATTCATCTATTCATTCCTCTTTTCCGGCTGTATATTTTGCCTCATTGATAAATGCTTTTATTTTTACAACATCTTTTAATCCGTTTGTTTCAACGCCACTGGCTACGTCAACTGCGAATGGTGAAACGGCACTAATCGCTTTTCCGACATTTTCCGGAGTCAACCCACCCGCTAGAATCACCTTTCCCCATGGCAAGTCCGCTTTTCGGATCATTTCCCAATCCAAAGTTAGTCCCTTACCGGAAGAACCCTTAGGAAGATCCACTAATAGATAATCTGCCGGGTATTCATGAAGGTTTTCAAGGTCTTTCTCTGACTGGATGGCAAAGGCCTTGATCACCGGCAGGGGCATTCTGCGGGCGAAGCTGGCAGACTCGTTACCATGAAGCTGAATATAATCCAATCCTGCAATTTCAGCACTTTTTATCACTTCTTGTTCAGTTTGATTGGCAAACACTCCGACTTTTTTAACATGTCCGGGTAGATTCGCCCCAAACTCACCTACTATATCCGGCTCGACTTTTCTGCTACTCTCGGCAAAAATGAAACCAATAAAGTCTGCCCCGGATCCAACAGCAGTCCGAGCAGCTGCCAAAGTCTTTATCCCGCAGATTTTCACTAACATATTAATCTCCTTATATACTCATTTGCAATTCGGCCATCGTATAAGGAAGATTTGATGAAGTCATCAGTGTCTCCCCGACTAAAACCGCTTTTGCACCAGCTTCCTTCACACGCATAACGTCTTCTTTTGTCTTTATTCCACTTTCACTGATAATGATATGGCGTTTTGGATCAAGTAACTTCGCTAGTCGTTCCGTTACAGCCAAATCCACTTTGAAGGTCTTTAAATTCCGATTGTTAATCCCTATGAGCTCTGCATTTAGTTCGAGTGCTCGTTCCAGTTCGGCTTCATCATGGACTTCCGTTAATACTTCAAGCCCATTATTTTTTGCATATTGATATAATTCATGAAGACGTTTTTTAGAAAGTGCAGCCACAATTAATAGAATGATTGTTGCACCAGCTCGATAGGCACGATCGATTTGAATTTCATCGATGATGAAATCCTTGCACAACCTGGGAATCCGTATCGCCTCGCTTACGGTTCTCAAATCTGCAAAAGATCCTTTAAAGAAAATCTCATCCGTCAATACGGATATTGCTGCCGCACCGCCGCTTTCATATGAAAGTGCCTGCTCGATTGGATTCACATTAATTTTAATGTCCCCTTTTGAAGGGGAAGCCCGTTTTATTTCCGCAATAACAGCCATTGATTTTGCCGTTTTCAAATTTTCTACAAGAGATGGTCTGACTATATTGATCAATACCGAATCATCTAAGTCCCTTTCTTTTAATTTTGCGACTTCCACCTTTTTCTGTTCGATGATTTTCGTTAAGATATTTTCCATTTACATGACCACCTTATTTCTATTGCCATAAGCAATTAGATTTTCTAACTTTGTAAGAGCCGATCCGCTATCCAGGCTTTCTTTGGCCATGGAGATTCCTTTTTTGATCGTAGCTGCCGTACCATGTGCGTATAATCCCAATCCAGCATTCAATAAAACGGTATCGCGATAGGCACCTTTTTCCCCTTTGAGAAGGCGAAGCATAATATCGGCGTTTTGTTTGGCGTCACCGCCACGGATGGCATCATTTCCGTAAACCGGCAGATCCACTTCTTCAGGATGCAGCGTAAATTGGGTTATATCCCCTTGCTCCAAAAGCACGAGTGAATTTTCACCCTGCAGGCTTGCTTCATCCATAAAACCGGCACCATTTATCACGACCGCGCGTGTCCTGCCCAATTTATGCAGGACTTCCGCAAATAGCTCGAGCATATCCCGTCGATTAATTCCCAATAATTGAGTGTCGAGTTGAACTGGATTTGTCAAAGGTCCGATAAGGTTAAATATTGTCGGGATTTTCAATTCTTTTCTTACTTTCATTATTCGTGCAATATTAGGGTGGACGGATGGGGCAAATAAGAATGTGATCCCATTTTCCTCCAGCAGTTCTTTTAACATGTCAGGCTCCAAGTACAAATTAACACCTAGCTCTTCCAATACATCCGCGCTTCCCGTTTTACTTGAAATGCTACGGTTTCCATGTTTGGCAACCTTGACACCTGCCCCAGCCAGTACGAAGGCCGATGCGGTACTTATATTGAAGCTTTGTGATCCATCTCCTCCCGTTCCGCAATTATCCATTACATTAAGGGAGCTTGTTTTTACACTTCTTGCTTCTTTTCTCATGACTCGGACAAGGCTTGCTATCTCACCTGCCGTTTCCCCTTTGGATTTAAGGGCTATGATGAACGCTGCCATCTCGCTTTCGGTGATATCTTTAGAAAATAACGCTTGGGCTGCTCTGCTCATCTCTTCTTCCGTCAATGTTTGACGCTCTGCTAACTTCGCTAAATACTCCTTCACCACTAAACTCCCCCAGTCGTTTTTTGTATTTATAAAATGGATTGTTCCTTCTCTGATTGAAAGGTTCCGGCAATCTTATAAAATTGATGTAATAATTCCTTGCCGATTTTCGTCCCTATTGATTCAGGGTGGAACTGTAACCCGTATAGCGGGAAATCTTGATGTTTTAGGGCCATGATTTCCCCATCATCAAGTGCACTCGCCGTCACAGTCAGCTCATTTGGCAAACTCGCCCTTTCAACTACAAGAGAATGGTAACGCATTACCGGGAATCGTAGGTCCTGTTTCGCAAATACACCTGTTCCATCATGCTCGATGACCGATGTTTTCCCGTGCATGATTTGTTTTGCCCCAACCACGTTCGCACCAAAAACTGCACCAATGGCCTGATGCCCCAGACAAATGCCTAAAAGCGGAACCTTCTCATAAAAGCTACGAATGATCTCCATACTGATACCAGCATCTTCCGGCCGGCCAGGTCCCGGGGAAATGACGATTGCCATGGGATTCAATTCCTCAATTTCAGCAAGGGTGATTTCGTCATTCCTTTTTACAACGATTTCTTTTTCCACTTCCCCTAAATATTGATAAAGGTTGTAAGTGAACGAGTCATAGTTATCAATTAATAAAATCATTTTGTGTGAACCTCCATTAGAGCTCGTGCTTTATTTTGTGTTTCTTCATATTCCGTTTTTGGATCTGAATCATATACAATTCCTGCCCCTGCCTGTACATGTGCCTTGCCATCTTTAATGATCATCGTCCGAATGGCTAATGCCATATCAAGATCCCCTCCATAACCAATGAATCCTATTGAGCCTGAATACATCCCGCGTTTACAATTTTCCAGTTCATTGATCAGCTCCATCGCCCTGATTTTAGGAGCACCTGAAACTGTTCCAGCAGGGAGGCAGACCGTCAGCGCATCCAAACTCGTGAATCCTTCCCTAAGCTTTCCGCTAATCTTAGAAGCAATATGCATGACATGCTGATATCTTTGAATTTCCATTTCCTCGGTCAGGTGGATTGAACCAATTTCGCAAACCCTCCCAAGGTCATTTCTTCCTAAATCAACAAGCATCCTATGTTCAGCAAGTTCCTTTTCATCCATCAGCAGGCTTTTTTCCAATCCCTTATCTTCTTCGTCCGTTTTCCCTCTCGGCCTTGTACCGGCAATGGGATTAACGTGAACCATTCCTGATGAAACACTGATCAAGCTTTCTGGAGACGACCCTAGAATGGTATAGTCACCAAATTCTATATAAAACATATAAGGTGATGGGTTGGCTAAACGCAGACGACGATAGGCATCGAAAGGTTCACCATCGAAGTCCGCTTTAAATCTTTGTGATAAAACAACTTGGAACACTTCACCAGCCACAATCGCCGCTTTAACATCAAGAACCATTTTCTCAAATTCATCCTGACTGAAATTCGACTTGAATTCCAAATATTCCGACGATATTTCCTTTGACGGTTTGCTTGCCTGATTGATTTTTTCCTTCATCCCCAATAAACTTTTTTCACTATCTTCTTCCGCAGTCAAAAGATGGATTTTTTGCAAAACATGATCGAATATATACAGTTCTTTATAAAAGAGAAAATGAGCATCAGGCATTTGCAGAGAATCAGGCGGCACCGAGCCTATATTTTCATATAGCCGAATGATATCATAGCCCATATAGCCGATTGCACCTCCATTAAATGGCGGAAGATGTACGGGGGCCTCTCCTATCTCAACTAACAATTCATTTTTTAGAAACTCGATGATATTGATGTTCTTTACGATTTGGTCACCTGTTTCAGGGTCTTTCACATATACTTGGTTAGCGAGCGATGTCACCTCCAAGTATGGGTTTGAACCTAGATAAGAATAGCGCCCGTTGTCATGATGCGAATTGGAACTTTCCAATAAAAATTTCTGTTCCCCATCCATTTTCTGAAATATGGCAATGGGTGTGTGGATATCCCCTTCAATTGTGTCCATTTTGAAGCGGAGTATTTTTTTTTCATCCAAATTGTTCATCTCAATTCCCTCCCGATTCTTATACGATCATATAAACTGTTAAAAGGGCAGACCCTTTTGACGAGTGCCGGAGTTTCCAGTTACTCTGAATATTTTTTGACTTTTCCTCTAAAAGGTATTTATATTGAAAATCCCATAAAAAAATCCCCTGCAAACACAAATATGTGTCTGCAGAGGACGGTATACCGCGGTGCCACCTCAAGTTGGAAAAACGCATCATTTTTCCCTCTCAAGCAAGAAATGAAAGTTTCTTGCGAATACCCTTTAACGGTGGCAGCCGAGTTTCCCTACTTATTTCAAGAAACCACTCATAAGTCCATTCATCTTCTTATATCGTACCGGTTTCCACCTTTTCCGGCTCTCTGTGACGCATCTAAAAAGATTACTACTCTTATTCATAGATTTAATTATCATTTTCATAAAAACGCAAAAAGGGCCCTCATCCAAAGGACGAGGAACCCGTGGTACCACCTTAATTAGCTAAATTAGCTCACTTTACGGCATTAACATGCCTATCTCCATTAACGATGAGATAATCGCCAAAGCCTACTCCGTCAATCCGTTTCGGTTTGGGGCTCGGAAGTCCATTCGCTTAAATTCGTTCACCAGTTTTCAGCAACCACTGGCTCTCTGCAGAACAGCATTAAGGTACTCTTCTTCGTCACTGCCTTTATCTTTTTCTTGATTATTATGTTAAAACAATCTTTTCAGTAAGTCAATGGAGTTTTCTAAAAATTATATTTTTAATTTTTAATTTTTCATTTTTATCCATTCTCCGTCTTCGATTCCTTTTGCCTTCTTAATAACGAGATATGCTGAATAGGTGCTGGCTGACTCAAACTCATCCGTATACTTTTTTTCATCCGCCTTACCGGGGACTATTTCCTTGAATCTTCGATATGCTTTCATAAATTCTTCTTTTTGTATTTTATTTTCATAAGCCTTTTCTACCGCTTCAAAAAATTTAATCACATCTACTATTTCATCAGTAGTCCAATCAAGATCCATTGGATATTGATAATCCATACCCTAACACGCTCCTTCTAGATAGTTTTTCATGTTGTCCGGGAGTCCATTTATCTTCAGTCTGCCCATTTTGAACGAATTGCTTCCGCTTGGCCGATAATCCGACTGAATAGTTCAGCAGTCGATGGTACATCATGAATCAGCCCCATCACTTGTCCAGCCCAGGCATATCCTTCACTTTCAACACCGTCGTGAATATAACGCTGGTTCGCTTTTCCACTTATGTAATCCTTCAATTGCTCATATCCGCCATTTTCTTTTTCTATTTCAAGGATTTTATCGGTCCAGTTGTTTGCAATTACCCTGGCTGGTGCACCAATGGACCTCTTAATGACAACGGTATCATTTTCTGTACCGGAAACCAAGGCATTTTTATATAATTCATGCGCATGAACGCACTCCTTGACTGCTATGAATCGTGTTCCCATCTCGATTCCATCGGCGCCAAGAGCCAATGCTGCCATCAAACCGCGCCCATCGCCAAACCCCCCCGAGGCGATGACTGGAATTTTAACGGAATCCACAACTTGAGGAATTAACACAGAGGTTCCAATATCATCACGGCCTAAATGTCCGCCGCCCTCCTGCCCAACCACCATCACTGCATCTGCACCAAGCTGTTCAGCCTTCACAGCCTGCTTTCTTGCAGCAACTAGCACCAGTTTTTTCACCTGAGTACCTTTGACGTATTCAAGAAATGGCGAAGGGTTTCCGCCGGTTACGGAAACAACTGCGATATCCTCTTTCAATGCTGCTTCAAGCATGTGTTCATAAGGCCTTCCATGCTGCCCGATTGCAAAGTTCACACCGAAGGGTTTATCCGTCAATGATTTAGTTTTTCTAATTTCATCTATCAGTTGCTCTTGGTTTTCCAAGGACATGGCCGTTACCTGTCCAAGCCCTCCTGCATTCGAAACTGCCGCAGCCAGTTCTGCATAAGCTAAATGAGCCAATCCCCCTTGTACGATTGGGTATTGAATCCCTAACAAATTGGTCACACGCGTATTCCACTTCAAACTCCTCATCTCCCTTTTCCTTTTAGTGATTTGTTTTATTTAGCTGCAATCTATATAACATAGCTTAATTATGGCAAATATTGCTTACCCGTTCAATTTTTAAACTCACGCATTCAATATTTATAAATGAAGAATTCTTGAGTCAATCCAGTTAATACTGGCATATACTCAATTATAATCGGCTGATATTTTTATTGAGCCCCTTAACATCGAAGGCATTTAAAATTTGTTTATGTCAGGACATTAAAGTCACGCTAGGCATTTATTATAAGACGTGCTATAATTCATTTGTTTTATGTCTATCCACAAGACCATTTGAATGGAATCGGAGAAACATACGATCGTTAATAGAAAGGGAGTATACCCTCCCCGATATTTTTTACCTATTATATTGAAAAGGGGCCACAAAGAATTGTCACAGAATGAAACACCCTTATACACTGCCTTATTGCAGCATGCAAAAAAAAATCCCGTTCAATTTCATATTCCAGGTCATAAAAAAGGAAAAGGAATGGACGCTGATTTCCGTAATTTCATTGGAGAAAATGCATTATCCATAGATTTAATCAATATTGCACCACTCGATGATCTCCATCAACCTAAAGGTATCATTAAACAAGCTCAGGATCTTGCCGCTGAAGCTTTTGGTGCAGATCATACATTCTTTTCCGTTCAAGGAACAAGTGGAGCGATCATGACGATGGTCATGACAGTCTGCGGACCTGGGGACAAAATCATCGTTCCGAGGAATGTACATAAATCCGTAATGTCTGCCATTGTATTTTCCGGAGCTGTTCCCATTTTCATCAATCCTGAAATAGACAAAGACTTGGGCATCTCCCACGGAATCACCATCGATGCCGTTGAAAAAACTTTAAGGGAACATGGTGATGCTAAAGGTTTGCTTGTAATCAATCCCACCTATTTCGGTATTTCGGCTGATTTGCAAAAAATAGTCGAACTTGCTCATTCCCACGAAATCCCAGTTCTTGTAGATGAAGCACATGGTGTCCATATTCACTTCCATGAAGACTTGCCGATGTCAGCCATGCAAGCTGGAGCAGATATGGCTGCAACAAGTGTTCATAAACTGGGCGGTTCACTAACGGGAAGTTCCATATTAAATGTTAAAACTGGATTGGTTTCAGCAAATCGTGTACAAGCCATTTTGAGCATGCTCACAACGACCTCAACCTCCTATATACTTCTGGCTTCCCTGGATACGGCTAGAAGACAGCTGGCGACGGTAGGCAGGGAAATGATCGATGAGGCCATCAATCTCGCAGGATATATCCGTGAGGCCGTGAATGAGATTCCTTATCTATACTGTGTCGGCAGCGAAATTCTTGAGAGTAAGGCAGCATTTAGTTATGATCCGACTAAGTTGATCATTTCCATTAAGGAATTGAATATTACCGGATACGACGTTGAGAAATGGCTGCGTGAAAAGCATAATATCGAAGTCGAACTTTCTGACTTGTACAATATCCTTTGCCTGATAACACCGGGAGACTCAAAAATAGAAGCGGACCTGCTGATCGCTGCCCTAAGAGACTTATCGGATGAGTTTAAGGAAATGGCTGCTGAACATGAAAAAATTGAAGTCCTCCTTCCTGATACACCGCCACTTGCTTTATCACCAAGGGAGGCATTTTATGCAGAGACCGAAGTGGTTCCCATCGAGGAATCGGTCGGCAAAATCAGTGCTGAATTCATCATGGTTTACCCGCCGGGAATCCCGATCTTCATACCAGGCGAACTGATTACTGAAGATAATATCAATTACATCCGGAAAAACATCGAGGCAGGCCTACCTGTCCAAGGTCCAGAGGATCCAGAGATAAAATATTTGCGCATCATTAAAAACTGAATGAATTTCATCAAACCAGAGCAGATACCTGCTCTGGTTTTTTGCCCATTTTATTGATTCAACGTAATTGAGCAAAGTGCTTTGGTTGGAAACGGAAGAATTCTCCCTCGTTAACTTCGATAAAAAGGGTGCTCCAGGTTACAACCCTGAAACACCCTTCAATTCTATTAATCTAAAAGTCTTTTTCCATTTATTTTTCAGAGGCAGCTGTATCACAGCTTTGGCAGTTGTGATTGTGTGTATAAAGTACACTTACTTTTTCATCTTCAAAATGTTCAATCGTGCTATTGCAAGTTTGACATACGATAGTTCCCATTTTTACAACCCCTTCCTCTATATTGTATGCATCAATTACATAATGTAACCGCTTTATATGAATTATAATATAACACATTTATTATTTCAAGCTAAAAAGTATAACATATATACTTTTTTCCATTAAATTCAATATAGGTTCATTCCATTGATTTATTTCTTTCATTTTGAAACCGCCGATTGGAAGTAAACGGTTCCAATCATTGGAATTCTTATTATGAAAACGTTCATTTTCAAAAAACGAACGGCTCTTTGAGCTCTTTTTTTAAAATTCCACCACATTCCTTACTCAGCAAAACAAGGTGAAAAAGGAATTTTGCCTTTCAAATTACATATAGATTAGTATATAAAACAACCATAAAATGTTAATATATACTTACATTCGAAAGATCTAAGGGGGATCCAAATGACTGAAAATGCCTATATTAAACTTGTTCCCGAGTCCGTAAAAGCGACTGTAACCATTGAAGATGTGAAAGAATTGCTGAATTATTATCAAATGATCACAGCAAAAACAGGAAAGCAACTGGATTGGGAGTATGATAAGAAAGCATTTCCTTATGAAATGAAAGTACCTGAAAGTATGAAAGATAAGGCTATTTATCTCCAAGCCAAAGAGGATCGATACCACATGATATTGATAGGCGTTGACCAAGAAGTCGTTAAGGATGAAAATGGATTAGAGCGGATTCAATCCTATATCCAATTCACCCTCCCTGAAACAGCAACTTTCGGTGATAAGGGAAAAGCTAATGAATTGTGCAAGTTCCTAGCAAAGAAATTACGGGCACAGCTCCATCTATTCAATAATCGGGTGATGTATTACTATCCAAGGAAATAAAAAACCTGCTGTGGCCGAGAATTAGCTCATGCAGGCGTTTCAATTAATTTTGTATCAAGGAACTTATAACCTTTCTTTTGAAAACCTTTCACGATATCCTCTATCGCTTCACTCGTCCATTTCCGGTCATGCATCAGTAAGTTCGCACCATTTCCTAAATATGAGCTGTTCAACATGATATCAGTTAAAGCTTTTTTATCCTGATACTCTTTTTCCCAGTCATATCCATATGTCCAATTCATGACCAACATGTTTTCTTCCTCAGCAACTTTTTTTGAATGATCGGTTTTCAATCCAAAAGGCGCCCTGAAGTACTTAGGGCGTTCACCTATAATGCCTTCAACCAAATTGTTCAATTTAACGATTTCCCTCTCTTGTTCCTTTTCAGTCAATTCTTTTACATTTACATGGGAATACGTATGATTACCGATAGAAAAACCCATATCATGAATTACTTTTAGCATCGCATTATTTTCATCTTTTTCAAGAAAGTGACCGTTCACGAAAAAAATCGCAGGTACTTCAAGTCGCTTAAGGGTTTTGGCAATTTCCAGCGAATATTAATCAGGTGCACCATCAAAGGTTAACAACACAACTTTCGGATTTGCATCCCCAATGGGTTTAAATGACCATTTATCTTTGTTCACCCGATATTCTGCCTTTACATTCTCTACGAGATTTATTTTTGATGTTTCTTTTTTCAGATCTTTTTCTGGCTGGCTTTCATCTTGAACTGTTGCTGCCGTTTCCACACTTTCTTGATTCTCATTTTCGGTTTGATTGGGATTGTGATCGTTACAAGCCATCAAGAAACATGATATAGATGTAAGTAATACTAATACTCTGTTAATCATGGTTCCTCCGTTGCTTCTTGTGTCGTTGCTGGCCATACGAAAAAAATTCAATAAATGGGTACTAACGTTTCCAAAAGGATTTGTAAAATCCCATAACATAATAGGCTTATCACAGTAACAAGCATGGTTCGCTTATTGGACTTTAAAATCATTTTGCCAATGTAAATGGCTAAATAAGAAAAGACCAGAAACATGAATACTTTGAAAACAAATCGATCATTAACAGACAGCCATTCAACTAATGTATACCCACTCCAAACGATTAGTTGAAAGAGGATTACCAGATAATTTTTCAAGTGATCCACCCCATTTTAATATGAATACATCAGCCATAGTCTTTTTATTGGCAAAAAATATCCTTTAGCAAACATCGCTCATCCTATTTTTTATCCTCTATTACCTTTTTAAAACCCTTTCAAGGAAAAAAGTTAGAAGTCCTTTTTATAGCTTATGCCCTTTTTGTCCTTTTCATTTAACTAGTGTAAAGAAAATAATGAATTAGGAGTAATCCTCCATTTTCATCTTCTTGCCAATACAAAAAAGCGTACTGCCTAATGCAGTACGCTTTTTTTTAAAATCAATTACTTAATGATGTGAATAGGAGTTCCAAGGGCAACTTCAGCTGCTTCCATAGTGATTTCCCCTAAAGTTGGATGTGCATGGATTGTCATCGCGATATCTTCAGCAGTCATTCCCGCTTCGATAGCTAAACCAAGTTCTGCAATCATATCAGATGCGTTTGGTCCTGCAATTTGTGCTCCTATAACCAATCCGTCTTCTTTGCGAGTGATAAGCTTCACAAATCCGTCCGTATTATTTAATGAAAGAGCACGTCCATTTGCAGCGAATGGGAATTTAGAAGCAAGCGCTTCGATTCCAGCTTCCTTCGCTTCTTTTTCATTATAACCGACAGAAGCTAGTTCCGGTTCAGAGAATACAACAGCCGGAATGGCAAGATAGTCGATTTCAGATGAATGTCCTGCAATGGCTTCAGCTGCAATTTTACCTTCATAAGAAGCTTTATGAGCTAACTGAGGTCCAGAAACGATATCACCGATTGCGTAAATGTTTTTCACGCTTGTACGGCATTGTTTATCCGTTTCAATCAAACCACGGTCAGTCATTTTGATTCCAACTTGTTCTAAGCCGATTTCTGCAGTATTAGGACGACGTCCAACTGTTACTAAAACGTAATCGGCTTCAACTTTTTTCTCTTCGCCTTTTACTTCATAAGTAACGGTTACGCCTGTTTCAGTTTCTTCCACGCCTTTAGCATTTGCTTTGGTAACAATTTCAGCACCCTTGTTTTTAAGGTTACGTTTAACAAGAGCTGCCATTTGTTTTTCAAAGCCTGCAGAAAGAATTTCTTCCGTACCTTCAAGGATGGTCACTTTAGTGCCAAAACTTGCGAATGCTCCGCCAAGCTCGGTACCAATGTAACCTCCGCCGATTACCACGATAGAACTTGGAACTTCTTCCAAAGCAAGGGCACCAGTGGAATTAAGTACTCGTTTCGTATATTTAAATGACGGAATCTCGATTGGCGATGAACCAGTAGCGATGATTGCGTTTTTAAATGTATATGTTTGGGCTGAGTCATCATTCATAACACGGATGCTGTTTTCATCAACGAAATAAGCTTCCCCAGTTACAACCTCAACATTATTACCTTTTAACAGGCTGCTTACACCGCCTGTTAATTTTTTTACAACAGTACCTTTCCAAGCTTGTACTTTAGAAAAATCAACAGTAACTTTTTCTGCAAAGATACCCATGTCTTCTGAATGCTGAGCTTCATGGAAACGGTGTCCCGCCGAGATTAAAGCTTTCGATGGGATACAGCCTACATTCAAACAAACTCCGCCGATTGTTCCTTTTTCAACGACCGTTACTTTCTGTCCAAGCTGTGCTGCGCGAATTGCGGCAACATATCCCCCTGGGCCTGAACCGATCACTAAAGTATCTGTTTCGATTGGAAAATCTCCTACTACCATTGTTTACGCCTCCATTAACAATAATTCTGGGTCGTTCAATAACTTTTTGATATGATTCAATGCATGCTGAGCAGTTGCTCCATCAATCATGCGGTGATCAAAGCTCAGTGATAATGCCAGAACTGGAGCGGCGATGATTTCCCCGTCGCGTACAATTGCTTTTTCGGCAATGCGTCCAATCCCTAGAATGGCAACTTCTGGATGATTGATTACAGGTGTGAACCATTGACCGCCTGCGGAACCGATATTCGTAATGGAGCAAGAAGCACCTTTCATTTCGTTAGGAGCCAATTTACCGTCACGAGCTTTCGTCGCTAATTCATTAATTTCTTGTGAAATGGCAAAAGTTGATTTACGATCTGCATCTTTTACAACTGGAACAAGCAGTCCTTTGTCTGTGTCTGCCGCAATTCCGATATTGTAATAGTGTTTATGGATAATCTCACTAGCCTCATCATCAAATGATGTGTTAAGCATAGGGAATTCACGCAATGCACTTGTTAACGCTTTAACAACATAAGGTAGGAATGTAAGCTTGATTCCTTTTTCTGCAGCAATTTCCTTGAATTTCTTACGGTGAGCAACCAGTAGCGTCACATCGACTTCATCCATCAATGTTACATGTGGAGCAGTCTGTTTGGATTTAACCATTGCTTTGGCGATAGCTTTTCTCATACCGCTCATTTTCTCGCGAGTTTCAGGATATTGTCCTTCTGGAATCGAAACTTTTTGTTTTTCGGTTGTTTCCTTATCATTTTGTTGTGAAGCTTCACTTTGAGCTGCTGGTTGCTGTGGAGCCGTTTTGCCGTTTTTGAAAGCATCGATGTCTTCTTTCATGATGCGGCCGTTATCTCCAGAACCAGAAATCTCACGAATATTTACCCCTTGTTCGCGTGCATATTTCCTAACAGAAGGCATGGCGATAATACGTCGTGAAGGATCCGCCTCAACCTGTGGTTGTGATCCCGCGCCCGTTTCTGCACTATTTTCTTGAACCGGAGCAGCCTCTTTCTTGACTTCCTGTCCAGCTTCAGCAGTTGCTTGAACCTGGGCCTCCGTATCCTTTCCACCTTCTGCCTTCGCTTCTTCTCCATGATCCCCTTTAAACTGAAGATCTTCATATCCTGGAGCATCGAATGTTACAAGTACATCGCCAACAACGGCAACCGTTCCTTCTTGAACAAGGATTTCTTCAACGGTACCTTCCACTGGTGATGGGATTTCAACAACGGCCTTATCGTTTTGAACCTCACAAAGCACGTCATCTTCTTGTATCTTATCTCCTGGTTTTACAAACCATTTCACTATTTCACCTTCGTGTATACCTTCTCCGATATCAGGGAGTCTAAATTGGAATGCCACTGAGTTCAACCTCCTATATTAAATCATACTTAGTGCATTGAATAAAGTCCTTTATCTTGCATTACCGTTAATGCAAAATCACTTTCACTAGCAGGACGTTCATTCCCATTACTTAAGATTGTTAAAACTTCAAGACTTTAGTTGCCGTTTCAATAATGTCTTTATAATTAGGGAGCCATACTGTTTCAGCTTGTGAAAACGCGAATACCGTATCAGCAGCAGCCACTCGCAGTACTGGAGCATCCAAGCTCAAAATGGCACGTTCGTTAATTTCAGCGACAACATTCGCTGCTATACCAGCTTGCTTTTGGGCTTCTTGAACAACGATAGCGCGTCCAGTTTTTTCTACAGAAGCAATGATTGTATCAATATCCAATGGAGACACAGTCCGTAAGTCGACCACTTCGACGGAATGACCATCCTTAGCCAATTCTTCAGCTGCCTTGATGGATTCCTGTACCATCGCACCATACGTAATAATGGATAAATCCGTTCCTTCTCTCTTCACATCCGCTTTTCCTAATGGAATTGTATATTCCTCTTCAGGAACTTCCTGACGGAATGAGCGGTACAATTTCATGTGCTCAAGGAAAATGACTGGGTCATTATCACGAATCGCTGAAATCAATAAGCCTTTTGCATCGTAAGGAGTGGAAGGGATTACTACTTTTAACCCTGGTTGCTGAGCCATTAAACCTTCTAAGCTATCAGCGTGCATTTCCGGAGTGTGCACTCCGCCTCCAAAAGGTGAGCGAATTGTAACTGGCGCACTGTAACGTCCCCCTGAACGGTAGCGCATACGAGCAAGCTGACCGCTTACGGAATCCATTACTTCATATATAAACCCGAAGAATTGAATTTCAGGAACAGGACGGAAACCTTGTAAAGAAAGACCAACCGCTAATCCACCGATTCCAGATTCAGCAAGTGGTGTATCGAATACACGATCTTCACCGAATTCTTTTTGAAGATTTTCCGTTGCACGGAAAACTCCCCCATTAAGACCAACATCTTCTCCAAAAACGAGTACATTCTCATCATTTTTAAGTTCTGTACGTAATGCTTCTGTAATTGCTTGAATCATCGTCAATTGAGCCATGGCTTACTTCGACTCCTTCTCTTTATAAATTTCATATTGTTCTTTTAAGTTATAAGGCATTTCTTCATACATGTTCTCAATAAGGTCTGTAACCTTTTGCTTAGGTTCTGCATCAGCCTTTTTGATTGCTTCTTTAATATCGTCTTTTGCTTTTTCTATTGTTTCGTTCTCTAATTCTTCATTCCAAAGTTTTTTGTTTTCCAAGAACTTGCGGAAACGAACCAATGGATCTTTTAGTTCCCACTCATTATCCATATCGGAAGTACGGTAACGTGTCGGGTCATCCCCAGCCATCGTATGTGGTCCATATCGGTAAGTTAATGTTTCGATCAATGTAGGACCTTCACCATTAATTGCACGTTCACGTGCTTCTTTAACAACTGTATAAACGGCCAATGCATCCATACCATCAACCTGGATGCCAGGAATACCTGCAGCCACACCCTTTTGGGCTAAAGTTTTTGATGCTGATTGCAATTCAACAGGAGTCGAGATTGCAAAACGGTTATTTTGCACGATGAAGATAGCTGGCGCTTTAAATGCACCTGCAAAGTTAATACCCTCATAGAAGTCACCTTGAGATGTTCCACCGTCACCCGTATATGTGATGGCAACAGCTTTTTTTCCGCGTTTCTTCAATCCAAGAGCCACTCCGGCAGCTTGGATATATTGAGCGCCGATAATGATTTGAGGCGAAATAACATTGACGTCTTCAGGAATTTGATTTCCCTTAAAATGTCCACGGGAGAATAGGAATGCTTGCCATAGCGGCAGGCCGTGCCAAACGATTTGCGGCACATCACGGTATCCAGGAAGAATGAAATCCTCTTTTTCCAAAGCATACTGTGAAGCGATTTGAGAAGCTTCTTGACCGGCAGTCGGTGCATAGAACCCTAATCTTCCTTGGCGGTTCAGTGATATAGAACGTTGATCCAAGATGCGGGTATAAACCATACGACGCATTAATTCTTGCAGTTGTTCATCACTTAAATCAGGCATTGCCGCTGCGTTAACGACTTCTCCCTCTTCATTTAAAATTTGAAAAGTTTCAAATTGATCTTCCACTTTCTTAAGCTGATCTTGAACATTAATTTTAGCTTGTTTAGTTTTTTGAGCCATTTTGGCACCTCATCCTTTCATTAAAAAGGTTTGCTATTATTATTCTATAAAGCAAAAATAGTTTGCTTTTTAGTTTCTTCAACAATACATTCTTTTATTTTTCCCTTAAGACCAATCCCTCAAACGTGGATATGCTTAATATGTCTCAATCTTATTCTGTACCATAAAAAAAATCAAGGAAAATGATACAAGAACTTTTATAGATTAAGTTTACAAGATGAATTAACATCAAGTCAATCACTTGGAGTTCCTTATTTTTTTGATTTAATAGAATTTCCAACACTAAAACTTCTTCTCTGTATTAGTTTTCGTTTTACGACTGTACTATTAAATTTCCCGTATTTATCATTTTAGGGATGACGACGAATAATATTTCAAATCCTCCGTCGATCCCATCGATTCCAAAACCGCATTAACTACAGGCATTTGAGCCTTTAAGATAATATTACGAAAAAATACTCAAACGCTTTCATATCAGTCAGCTGTTAGATTCTCTATTAACGTTTTTTTTTAGTACAGGTACTGAAAATTTTACATTCACTTGTTTCGACAAAAAAACTATTCTAAAATTTTTTAGTCTATAAATGAACTGGATGCACAAAAAATGAGCTGTGATTGAGGATCACAGCCCATCATTATTATATTATTTTGTAGAATCAGCCATTTCTATGCCGGAACTATCATAAAAACTTTCTTTTTTTTGATTGGATTTTTCCGTTAATGCATTAAATTGTTCATTCGCCTTCAAAACTTTTGCATAAGAGGTATTGATTTTCTCGATTTGCCCTTGTAATTCATCCATTTTCAAATCCTCTTTTTTAAACAGTTCATATAATTCACGATCATAAGCCAGACTTTGTTGATAGGCATCATACAAATTGTCGTAGGTGCTATAACGCTCACTCATGATCTTTTTCAAGTCAGCCGCTTCTTTTTTAACTTTTTCATCCTCTATTTTCCCGATTTGTTCACCTATCTTATTGAATTGTTCTTTTGAGGATTGCATACTGCTTTGTTCCTTTTCTATTATTTCCTCCCGTTGGTCGATATTCTTGGTTGCTTCATCTGAAATCTCGACGATTTGTTCATACTCATCCAATCCAAGTTCAATGATTTTCTCATACTTTTCTTTTTCCTTTTTCTCCAAATCATTAAGCGGCTCTTGATGCTCGGTGAAATTATTTTCCTTTTCAGCAGTTTTCTCCAGGATCTTATGGATCTTTTCTTCCGGTGAACCGTTAAAACAACCGGTCAAGATCACTAATGAAAGAAGTAAAATAACATATGGACCAAAACTCTTCAACATAGACAGCTCCTTCTGATAGTTCTTGAAGTTTCATATTTCTTTAAATTTCTGTTTATGCACGGACATTTGCACTAATCATATTCCGAACATGAATTTATCATTACTGGGCTCTAGCCTACACCCTTTAAACCATACTGCATAGGCTGTAGGGACCGTTTCAAATCAGAGTGGTCAACATTTTAATAAAACAAAAACGGAGGTATGAAATTATGTATGGAGGTTACAACCAGGAGTGTTGTTATCCGGTTTCCGTTGCACCCAGCTTTGGTTATGGTGACCAAGGTGGCGGCTGCGGATTTGGAAGCGGCTTCGCCCTGATCATTGTCCTGTTCATTCTGCTCATCATTGTCGGCGCTTGTTTATGCTAAACAGATAATTACTATACCTTTACCCGAATATGTTATCTATTTACCCTGATTCACAAAAATTGATTAAAAATTTTTTAAAAATCTCAACACGCAAATAAAAATAATGGCTGGGATAGGAATTTATCGACTGATTCCATCCCTCCCATTACACTTTCACTAGACCAATCCATTAACTTTCAGCACTTTTTTTGTTAAAATGACCCTATACATATTATAAGAATATATGGGGTGATAGATCATGCTTACTATGGATGACTTTGTTCATGAAGACGATCCAATATTAAGGAAAGTCGCGTTAGAGGTTCCACTTCCGGCATCAGATGAAGATAAGCGACTTTTAGCCAGTTTGATGGAATATGTCCAAAACAGCCAGAAGCCCGATATTGCTGCCCTATACGGGTTAAGGGCAGGAATTGGCTTGGCTGCACCACAGGTCAATGTTTCAAAAAGGATGATCGCGGTTCATTTGAAAGAAAAAGATGATCAACTGTATAGCTATGCACTTTTCAACCCTAAACTCATTAGCCATTCAGTGGAAAAAGCATACTTGACAAGCGGAGAAGGCTGTCTTTCCGTTAATCGCCCCGTTTCCGGCTATGTACCACGTTATGCTCGAATAACCGTCGTGGGTACTGACCTGGAAGGGAAATCGGTTCAACTCCGTCTAAAAGGCACCGCAGCCATTTGCTTTCAACATGAAATCGACCATCTAAATGGAATCATGTTTTATGATCATATCAATCAGGAAGACCCCTATGCCGTTCCGGAAAATTCCATTGAGGTGGAAAGGTAACCTAATAAGCGACAAAAACTCCCGTCTTGTTGGTTGACGGGAGTTTTTATTTTTAAATCAATTCAAGTTCCTTCAAACCAAAAAGTATGCCATCATCATCGACATCCTTCGTTACAAAGTCGGCCTCTTGTTTCACAAGTTGACCGGCATTCCCCATTGCCACGCCATATCCTGCTACTTTTAACATTTCTATATCATTTAAGCCATCTCCAAAGGCGTAAACATCCTCTAGAGCAAACCCGACTTTTTCCATTAATATTTTAATGCCTTCTGCTTTTGACCCCCCGAATGGAAGTACATCCGTCGAGTATTCATGCCATCTAATAAAGTGAAAGTCATCATATTTCCCAACATAGTTCCCTTCTTCATCTTCCGAGCAGAATAATAAGGCTTGGTATATTTCATGGTCCTCATAAAAGTCTGCCACATGTTCAGGGTGTGGAAACTTCAAGGTGCTTAATGCTTCTTCAATTCTGCCATGATGTGGAACACTCGATTTCATTGTCTCCTCATTCATGAAAACGATCGGTATTTGATTATTTTCAGCATGTTCGTGAAGCCGCTTTATCTCAGGTATGCTCAAAGGGTTTTTATAAACCACTTTCCCTTCAAAAACAACGTATTGTCCATTGAAACTTACGAATGTATCAATGCCAAGCTCTTCCCTTAAAGACTCGAACATGAATGGGGCCCTTCCTGTGGCAATCGCTACAAAAACCCCGCTATCCTGTAGTTGCTTTATGGCTTTTTTCGTTGAAGCAGGTAACTTTTTTTCATGATCGAGCAATGTTCCGTCAATATCAAAAAATACGATTTTCACTAACGATTCACTTCCAATTCATTCATTTTTAATATGTACCCATTTAATAATTGTCATCAAGATAAGTCAAGTAACTCTAGCGGATTTCCCTCAAAGTTACGTTTTTTATTCACTAATGAGCATATACTATTCCTAATAGAACTCAACTCAGGTTTTCCAAAATACACTTCTCCGTCCTTCTTGCCCCTAAAATCACAGTCACCTGAAAGAATGAGCCTTTTTTTTCAAAAATGGGCCAAGTACTTGTAAAGACATATTTACATTATTGAATAATCCTATACAATAATAACTAAGGGAGCGTGATCGCCATGTTAAAAAAGCTTCGTAAAAAGCTTGTTAAACAGTGGAATGATCTTTTAAGAAAAAAATCTATCGCATGATCTGCCACTCATATCCTGCCTTGGCCGTCATCCAAATGCGAATTTTTTTCGGACAGCCCTTCAAAAACTTGCGGAGGGCTTCTTCCTTGTTGTAAAGTTCTTGTTAAGCATTCTTTCTATCTTGGCTTGAATGGCCAGGTGAATACATATTCAATCAAAATATGAGTCGTTGTCTGTTCATGAAACGCTGTACCCGGTGGTACTATATTAATTAAGAAAGAAATCGTTTGCGAAAAAAGACCCCATTTAAATTAGATAAAGTGAGTAACCGTTTTTTGCATAAAAACAAGCCGGCAGAAACTTTTCTTTATCGATTTAAGTTTCACACATAGTAAAATCGGATAGGATATAAGATAGAGGAAGCTACAATTGGATTGATACCCGAATCGGCCATCTATTTTTTTATATACTTTTTAGACATTGGTATATTTAATTCATCAAAACCCCTTCCGTTTTTATGGCGGAGCTGGGTTTATTTTTACATGATGTTGAAAAACATGAAAAAATTGTTGTTTTTATATATAATGAAAAAAGCAATGCAAACAAGTGAGGAGAGATTAAAATGGTTTTTAAGGTATACTATCAAGTAACCATAGCAGAGGTTCCCATCAGGGAGAATACTAAAACAGTGTTTATCGAAGGTGAATCCGTTCGTGACGTCCGTTTAAAATTAAAAAAAGAACCTTATAACGTAGAAATCGTACTACCCGTAACTGGAGCATATTTAGAATATGAAAAACAAAATGAAGATTACAAAGTATTGGAGCTATAATTTATGAAATTTGTAAAAAACGATCAAACAGCTGTATTCGCCCTGGGCGGTTTAGGCGAAATCGGTAAGAACACATATGCTGTTCAGTTTCAAGATGAGATCATCGTCATTGATGCTGGAATTAAATTTCCTGAAGATGAACTTCTCGGTATTGACTATGTGATTCCAGATTACAGCTATTTAGAGAAAAATGTAGATAAAATTAAAGGTGTTTTCATTACGCACGGCCATGAAGACCATATTGGCGGGATTCCATATTTACTTAGAAAAGTGAATGTACCAGTATACGGCGGTAAGCTAGCTCTTGGGTTACTTCGTAATAAATTGGAAGAACACGGCCTTTTACGTCAGACAACCATGATTGAAATCAGTGAAGATGAAGTGATCAAGTTCCGGAAGACTTCCGTCTCTTTCTTCCGCACAACTCACAGTATCCCTGATTCTTATGGAATCGTCGTAAAAACCCCACCTGGACAAATTGTCCATACTGGTGATTTCAAATTCGACTTCACACCTGTGGGTGAGCCTGCAAACTTGACAAAGATGGCTGAAATCGGTAAAGAAGGCGTATTGTGCTTACTCTCAGATAGCACAAATAGTGAAGTACAAAACTTTACTATGTCCGAAAGCCGTGTCGGCGATACCATTCAAGACATTTTCCGTAAGGTTGACGGCCGGATCATTTTTGCAACGTTTGCATCGAACATCCATCGCCTTCAGCAAGTTGTGGAAGCAGCAGTGGCTAATGGCCGTAAAATAGCTGTTTTTGGACGTAGCATGGATTCAGCCATAGCAATTGGTCAAGATCTTGGATATATCGTAGCGCCTAAAGATACATTTATTGATGTACAGCAATTGAATCGTATGCCTGCAAATAAAGTAACCATCCTTTGTACAGGCAGCCAAGGTGAACCAATGGCAGCCCTGTCGCGGATAGCGAATGGCACTCACCGTCAAATTCAAATCATTCCTGGTGATACTGTGGTATTTTCTTCTTCACCTATTCCCGGTAACACAATCAGTGTTTCCAGAACGATTAATCAATTATATCGTGCTGGAGCAGAAGTCATTTCAGGTCCTTTGAATGACATTCATACATCAGGACATGGTGGACAGCAGGAACAAAAACTAATGCTTCGTTTGATAAAGCCAAAATTCTTCATGCCAATCCATGGTGAATACCGGATGCAAAAACTCCATGCCCGCCATGCAGTCGATTGCGGTGTTCCGGAAGAAAATTGCTTTATCATGGACAATGGTGAAGTACTTTCCTTAAGTGAAAACACGGCACAAATCGCTGGTAAAATCCCTTCAGGTTCGGTTTATATCGATGGAAGCGGCATCGGGGATATCGGTAATATCGTGCTGCGTGATCGTCGGATTCTTTCCGAGGAAGGCCTTGTGGTTGTCGTTGTCAGCATAAATATGAAGGAATTCAAAATTTCATCCGGACCTGACATCATCTCACGCGGATTTGTTTATATGAGAGAATCAGGAGACCTGATCAGCGATGCTCAATCCTTGATCACCAAGCATTTAAATAAGGTGATGGATCGCAAAACTACACAATGGTCTGAAATTAAAAATGAAATTACAGACACTTTATCTCCATTCCTATATGAAAAAACTAAACGCCGTCCTATGATCCTACCGATCATCATGGAGGTCCAATAATCACAAAAAAGCCCAGCCATTGATGGCTGGGCTTTTTTGTGATACGCCTTGCTTATTCCACAATTTTTTTTTCAAAGCGATTGATGTCTGAATCGGCCCCGATGACAATCAATATATCACCTTTATGAATTAAATCGCTTGCCTGTGGGGAGACATTTATTTCGTTCCCTCTTTTAATCGCAACGATGTTCAACCCATAGTGAGCGCGAATATCAAGGTCAAATATTGAGTTTCCATTCATCTTTTGGCTTGCAACAATTTCGACGATGGAATGTTCATCAGAAAGCTCCAAATAATCGAGTATATTATTGGAGACGATATTATGGGCAATCCTTCTCCCCATATCCCGTTCGGGGTGCACCACAAAGTCTGCCCCGATTTTCCGAAGAACCTTCTCATGATAATCATTTTGCGCTTTTACCGTAACATTTCCGACACCCAGTTCCTTAAGCATGAGAGTCGTCAATATACTGGCTTGAATATTCTCTCCAATCGCTACAATGACGTGATCAAAATTACGAATGCCTATGTTTCTCAGCACATTTTCATCCGTCGTATCCCCTACCACGGCATGTGAAGCTATTCTGGCAAATTCATTCACTCGATCTTCGTCTGCATCGATAGCCAGAACCCCTAATCCTTCTTCAGCTAATGTCTTGACTATACTGCCTCCAAAACGGCCAAGTCCAATTACCGCAAATTCTTTTTTCACAATAAGCCCTCCAACATCATTCGTTCTCTCTTTAGAGCATGTTCAGTTCTAAAAAGCATTTTTTAAGATTCATTTCCTTTAAATGTTATATATTCAGTTAAATGGTTAATCGCGAGTTCAATCGCGCTTTCATCAGGACTTAACTTAGCATGGTGCAATCCGTATTCCGATGAAACCCCTAGCCAAAACATGAAGCCAGGTATCTCTTTTAGCATATATCCAAAATCTTCACCCGTCATCGCTTCAGTACAGCGATGTAAATGAACAGCGTTGGACATCTCTGTAAATTCCATGAATTCCCGGGTCAACCGTTCTTCATTATACACCTGGTGATACATCGCACCATAGTCTATTTCTGCTAAGCACTCATAACCAACTTGTATCCCATCCACAAGCGCTTTTATTCTTGACTTGACCTTTACCATCGATTCGGGGTTAAGGGTGCGTATTGTGCCTTCTAAACGCGCTGTCTCCGCAATAATATTTTGAACGGTGCCTCCAGTAATCTTCCCAACTGTAATGACAGCTGAATCAAGCGGATTGACATTCCTGGAAACGATGGTTTGTAGCTGCCCTACAAGCGAGCAGGCTGCGATGACCATGTCTTTTGTTTCATGCGGATAGGCTGCATGCCCCCCTTTCCCTCTCAAATCGATGAATAATTCAGATGTATTGGCAAATAGAAGCCCTTCTTTAACAGCAATCGTTCCAACTGGATACTCTGGAGCAATATGTAAAGCAAGGATCATATCCGGCTTCCATTTTTTCATGGTTTCCGATTTAAGCATCGGTTCAGCTCCGCCAGGACCCTCTTCTGCAGGCTGGAAAATGAATAGTATGTCATCATCGATCGGATTTTCGGTGAAATATGTCAATAAACCCAAACCGATGCTCATATGAAAATCATGGCCGCAGGCATGCATATATTCCTCGTGATTGGATGCGAAAGGCAGTCCAGTTTCCTCTTTTATCGGCAGACCATCTATATCAGCCCGGTAGCCAATCATTTTCCGCGGGTTCCTTCCCTTCACTTTCACGAATATCCCTGTTCGCCAGGTTTCTATTTCCATTCGCTCCTGGGCCAGATTCGTTATGTAATTCAATAGGTATTGCTGCGTCTTGAATTCTTTAAATCCTATCTCCGGTATTTGATGCAAATCACGCCGGATCTCGGCAAAAAGATTTATTTTCACATTATTCCCTCCCTATACAGAAAGCGTGGATATAATTATCCACGCTTCAGGCAATATTCACTAAGAAATTATAGTTGACGAAGTTCTTGCATGATCTCTGTTTTTGATTTGGTTTTTTCATCAATTTGTTTAATGACCTTCGCCGGTATACCAGCAGCCACGGAGTAAGGCGGAACGTCTTTCGTTACAACCGCACCAGCTGCCACGACTGATCCTTGACCGATTTTCACACCTTCAAGAACGACCGCATTAGCTCCGATTAAAACATCGTCTTCCAAAATGACCGGTTGGGCCGAAGGTGGCTCGATGACACCTGCCAAAACTGCACCTGCACCTACGTGACAGTTTTTACCCACTGTAGCACGTCCGCCAAGTATTGCGTTCATGTCAATCATAGTACCTTCACCAATGACCGAGCCAATATTGATTGATGCCCCCATCATGATCACTGCGTTGTCACCGATCGATACTTGGTCACGGATTATTGCACCAGGCTCGATACGGGCTTTGATGCCTTTTAGGTCCAATAAAGGAATGGCAGAGTTACGACGATCATTTTCAACAACATAATCCTCGATTTTTGTTCCCGCTGCCTTGATTGCTTCTTCGACTTCAGACCACTCACCGAATACAACCCCTGTATTACCTGTAATGAAAGTTTTCGAAGCTGGACCAAAATCCATGCCTTCTAAATCGCCTTTGACATAGACCTTTACTGGTGTAGATTTTTTACTATTTGAAATAAAAGAAATAATTTCGTTCGCATCCATTTTATTCATTCCGGGAAAAACCTCCTAAATATGTATCATTACTCGTTTTAAATTTACCAGACAACTGCCTGCAAGACAAGTTGAATGTCACTCTAATATATTATTCTGCCCCATTGACATTTTCATCAGCGGATCTATAACATTCCTTGGTCGCGAATATGTTCTTTCACCACTTCCGTGAATGCTTGGACTTGCTTTAACTGGAAGGCAGATTCATAGCCGCAAAGCCATGTATCTCGTTCGATTGAGTGGTTATGTCCATCTAGAAGAGGGATTTTAAAAACATTCGTATCTTTATCATGTAATGTGATGGCTGGAAGGATCGCATATCCGATACCATTGAACACCATTTGTTTGCATGTTTCGATTTGATCCACGACTATGGTGTTTCTTGGTGTCGTTTTAAATTGCCTATGCCACCAGTCCTGAATTTCCTGATAATAATTCGAATCGCTTTTAAACTGAATGAATGGGCGGTCCGTTTCGAACACTTGATTCAGTTCCTTCATTTCAGTATCCACCAAATAAAGCATATCAGTAAATAAATGCTGCTTTACCCCTTTCCAATCCGGGGCCCCCCTTATGATGCCAATATGTACTTGTCCTTCATACAAAGACTTTAAAATCTCACTGCTCCAGCCAGTGATTAATGAAATTTTGGCATACGGATATTTTTGGACGAACTTTTTCAATACTTGCGGCAGCCAATTTTGACCGACAATCGAGGCACAGGCTATTTTCAAAGTTCCATACACTTCATGATCCATGGCTTGGATACTTTCCCTGACCTTTTCCTCTTTTTCTATAACCTCATTGGCCAAACGAATTACCGCTTCTCCTGCAGGCGTCAGCGACAGCCCTTTTTGTGAACGCAGAAACAGTTTCGAACCCCAATCCTTTTCTATTGATTGTAAACGCTGTGATAAAGCCGGTTGGGAAACGAACAACCGTTCAGCAGCTTTTCTCATATTCATTTCCTGAGCAAGTACGGATAATAAATGAAATTCCGAAAATGACATACACACCAACCTCTTGATAATTAATTCCTAGCATGATGATTTAATTTATTTTAAATTTAATTATCAACAAAGTCCGCTTATAATACAAGGGAAAAGAAACGGAGTGAATATCCTTTGACGATCATATTTCCGGCAATTGATACTCCGAGTCGCATTTCCTTTACATACAATGGCAAGCTCCTTTTATGAGTCTGCCTTACCCTCTCCTGCCTCCTTATTCTTTCTTAGTCTCGTAAGTAATATGAAACTGATAACGGAGAAGAATAGAACAATTAGATAAATCGTCTGTAAAGATAATGTAAGTCCTTCCTGCAAAACCTTTACCACACTTTTAGGAAGCGACATACGTTCCTCATTGTTCAACAGCTTATTTGCCGTATCTATCGTCACCCCCGAGCCTGCTGGTGCATGCTCGTTTAAATAGGCTTGAAGTCTCGTATTCATGATTCCTCCAAGTAATGCAGCACCTACCGTATTTCCTAAATTCCGCATGAACATATTGGAAGCTGTTGCAATACCCCTGCGTTCCCAGCTGACGGTCTTTTGAATGACGACAATGAATGAAGTAGAAGTCAATCCCATCCCTACGCCGACAAAGAAGGATCCCATGGCAGCAATAAGGGGTCCTGCTTCAGGCTTCATCCATACGAGGATCAAACTCCCAAGGATCAATGAGCACCCTCCAAGGAGGGAGGTAGATTTGAATCCTATTTTCATCAATAACCTGCCTGAAACCATTGATGCGATCGGCCAGCCGATTGACATGGCCGTCAATGTAAAACCAGCTACCGTAGGCGAGCGTTCCATCACACCCTGTACGAATGTTGGGAGGAAACTTGATAATCCAATCATCATAACCCCTGTAGTCAAAGATACAAGATTCGCAATCAGGATGGAGCGCTCCTGCCAGAGTTCAAATGGCATCATTGGTTCGGCAGCTTTCTTTTCCTGACGAATGAATAAGCTGAAGGCGATGATGGCCACTAATGCCAAGGAAATGACCGGAGCTGAAGCCCATGACCATTTTACTCCTCCTTCTACGAGTATCACCATAAGAGTGGATATGGATAACGTCAATAGGGTTGCACCGATGTAATCGATATCACGTTTTTTCTTTTCGATATTTTCATGAAGGAAAAACCAAATTCCAATAAAGGCTAGTAAGCCCAGAGGGATATTAACCCAGAATACAAGCTTCCAAGTCAGGGATTCAACAAGCAAGCCGCCTAAAGCTGGTCCCATGACCGCCGAAATGCCCCAAACGCTCGATAGGTACCCTTGAACGCGTGCCCTTTCCTCATTTTTATAGATATCACCAACAATCGTTGAAGCTACAGGAGCTACAGCCCCCGCCCCAAAACCTTGTACAAAGCGATAAATGATGAGTTCCGTCATGGAATTGGCAAAGCCGCAAAGAAGGGAGCCAATTAAGAAAACAACGATGCCAAATAATAGGACAGGTTTTCTACCGAGAATATCCGATAGCTTTCCATATATCAGAACTGTCACGGCGTTCATTAACAAATAACCTGAAAACACCCAGCTGTAAAGTGAAAAACCACCTAAATCACTTACAATGGCCGGCATGGCCGTTGAAACGATCGTTCCTTCAATAGCATTCATAAACATAGCCAACATGATGGCAGCTAAAATGAAGGGGCGTTTCAATTTTTTATTCTGCACTTTTGTACTATCCAACGCTTGGCCCAATTTCCGCATCCTTTCCAAATAAACAATAACTTTTATAGATTTTACCACCAGCTGGATCAAATATGTAAAAAAAAGAAAACCCGCCAATTGGCGAGTCTTAAAGTTACGATCAATTTCAGCCTTACATATTTATTCAGGTGCATTTTGTTTAAATACTTTTTTCAAGATTGCTCTTCTCGTTAAAATACCTTCAAATACATGATCATCATTCTCTACACAGACAAACGGATGATCAATCAACAATTCCACACCCTTAGTCAATGTATCTTCAATATGCAGGCGAGGTATTTCTATATTCATTATTTCAGAAACTTTTTTATTTTCAAGATTATCAAATTCAATTCGTTCCAGTCCCAAGATTGAATCAAGAATGACTGGTGTGCTAATTAAGCCATGCAATTTATACATCGGATCTAACACAGGAATGGCCGTATAACCGCTCTTTGTTAATACCAATAGTGCATGTTCTAAATTATTGGTTACCTGCACGTGGGCCACGCGTTCAGAAGAAATCATTAAGTCTTTAACGCTGGATTCCAATAAATCCCCATCATGAGTACCGATCATGTTAAAACCCCTTACCATATGTTTTTATATACAGCTCTTTCTATAGTTTAACATATGTAAGCAGAAAAGGCTCATTCCCAGACCAATAAAATCCCAAACTGTGGGATTTTCGCAAGAGATCCTTAGCCCTTACTAGTTTTAATGTTAACCTGTTTAAAACCGCATTCCGGGCATTGATAAATCACATTTTGGTTGGATTGTGCCGTCAATACATTTTCCATTTCCCTTTCCTCACCGCATACTGGGCATATTACCATTGGATTTTTCATTTACATCCCTCCAATTAATAAGATGTCGTAAAAATCACTACTTCATTCAAAAAGTGAAAATTGAACGGCCTCATTTATAATAAAAAGCCGCTTCCAAAGGAAGGCGGCTTTTTGTGATTTTTTAAGATTGAAGAAGATCAAAGATTTCAATGGTAATCATATCAATATTATCGAATTGATATTTTGATGATTTCCCTTTATCACTGTATACTTCAAGCTCGAACATTTCTGTTTTGCTGAAATATGTAACTTGGCACTTTTTCACACCATCTATTTCAAAAAAACGTTGAGCAGATTCAGATTCCTTCGCTTGCTCTTGAAGACTTTTCAATCTGGTAAGGATGCCCTGTAATTGAGACATACTCCCTCTCCTTTCTGAATAAAACCTTTTCGATAGGTTTCACTATACCATACTTTTCTATCCAGTAGCCACGCTGAAATAAATTCAGAATAATTTAAAACTTCATTCTTTACATGGAACTATTAACAGAATAAAATAAGGAATGAATTTTGTACATAAAAAAATTTCTGGGGGTAGATTCTGTTGGGAAATATTAGTGAACTTGGTTATCGCATTTCATTGATTGATGGTTTTGATTTGGATAGAAGAAATCGTACAGGAACATATGTAATTGCCGATAAAGAAATCACTTTAGTCGAAACTTCCGCCAGCCCTTCCATCCCCCACTTAATGAAAGGGCTCGAAGATTTGGGAATCGCCCTCGTGGATATTACATATATCATTCTTACCCATATTCATTTGGACCATGCAGGTGGAGCCGGACTTTTTTTAGAGCATTGTCCGAATGCCAAAGTGATCGTCCATCCAAAAGGTGCACGGCATCTAGAAGACCCAACACGTTTGATCGCTGGGGCTAAAGCGGTCTATGGTGAAGATTTCGACGAGCTTTTCGATCCGATTTTACCTATACCATTTGATAGAATGCTTACTAAACATGATGGGGATTCCCTAAAAACAAGTGATAATTCCTCATTGACCTTTTATGACACCCCAGGACACGCAAACCATCATTTAAGCATTTTCGATTCCGTTTCAAAAGGCATGTTTTCAGGTGACACCGTAGGCATCTATTATCGTGAACTCGATGAAGAAGGTTTCGAATTTTACTTACCGTCCACATCACCAAACCAATTTAACCCAGATGCGATGCTTGCTGCAGCGGAATTGTACGAGAGCATCGGCGTCGAGCGTATATATTTTGGCCATTACGGGGTATCGGAAAATCCTAAGGAAGTATATAAACAACTTCATTACTGGCTGCCCAAATTTGTGGAGACTGCCAAATCGGCATATAGGGAATTTGCTAGCTTTGAGGAACAAGTGGCAGCAACCAGTAAAAATATTTTCACGGAAGTCGCGATTCATTTAGGCGAAAAAGGAATCACCACCGATCATCCTGTTTTTGAAATAATTGCCATGGACCTAAATGTTTGCTCCATGGGTTTGATAGACTATCTAGTAAAGCAGGAAAAGGATAGGTAGGAGGGTCCTTTAAGGTCTTTTCCTATTCAAATGTCTTGGCATTCTCTATAATGAAAAAGTAAACCCTACCTAAAGCATACATGGAGGAATGAAATGAAAGACGTTACGCTTTATACCCAACCTGATTGCCCTCCCTGCAAAATCATGAAAATGTTCTTTGATGATAATAATGTCGTATACAAAGAAAAAGATATTAAAGCAGATGGACATGCACGTAAAGAACTAACGAATAAATACGGCGCCTATTCCACACCAACGGTCGTAATCGATGGGAAAGCCATCATTGGTTTTGAACTGGACGAAATAAAGAAAGAACTGAATATATAACAAAAAGTCTAGAGAAGCTTTTCCTCCTCTAGACTTTTTCATTTTAGTCTCCATACTTTTCAATTTTGAAATACTTTCTTTTAAAGTACCTTATTTCATTTTTTCACTTCATACTTTACGTCCATTACCTTCCAAACGTCATCTTCCTTTTTCAATGTAACTGATTCAAGATGCTTACCCATAGATACAGGTCCGTCCCCTGTGTCTTTGAATTCCTCTTGAACATAAATGAACTCGCCGTTTTTCCCATATACTATTTCCGTATTCTTATCGTAACTGAAAAATGGGATATAATAGGGAGCGAAGTCTGAACCAAATGCGGTATAACCGCCATCGACTTTCACTACATTCGATTTAACAAACTTCTCGATGAACTCACCTGTGAAATGTGTATCCAACTTCCCTTCAATCTCTTCCTTCGTACGAACTTCCTCACTGATCGAACCTTGATTCTCCGCTGCAGCTCGTACTAAAGATAGTACTTCCTCTCTATGTAAGCCCTCCGCTGAAGCTGTGAACCCTCCTCCTAAAAATAAAAGGACACTGGCAAGACATGCAACTAAATATTTACTCATTCCAATCATCTCCTAGTAAAAGAATTTCTCCTAATGGTTCGGATTTCTGCCTATGTCTTTCATTACCCGTCAAGAACAAAGCCAAACTACAAAATCATATTATCCTCGAGATCTTGATGCTATTGCCTATTCTTCACAATAAAAAAGAAGATTTCATGATATTGAAATCTCCTTCTTACGATCATTGAAAAGCATAGTACAAAATAAAACCGGCAACCAAAATCGTTCCAACAAAAAGTGAAACGAATATCGGGTTCTTTAAATAAGGATGTTCTTTAACTGAATCATCGATAGTCGAATCATATCTGGCTTTCACTTTCTGTGCCCTTGCTACAGAATAAGTATAAAAGAGCAGATATAACGCCATTACAGTAACGATCATGATTAGAATCCAGATGTACGTGCTCAAAATATGTCTCCTCCAAGCGCATCATTTCTGCTTATCGTTACACATTTTAAGCGATTGTATACATGAATCGTCTTACTATAATAGGGCTTCATTTTCATATAAATAACTATACGAAAGATCAAAGAAAATGTATTCTTTATTATTCAGGGGATATGAAAAGGTCCGGATGGTTTCTCCCGTTTCGATATCACTGTATAAATCGGATAAAATCCCTTTTTTCTCATTACGCATCTTTACGATATTTTCGAGAAAATAAGGTCTCCAGCTCCAATTTTTATTCAAATAACTCGGTTGGGCTACCCATTGCTTGTCCTTATGGAGGATATTGGGTGATTTTTGATACCCCTCTTCATCACAAATATAAAGCCGAAAACATATGGAATCCCATTTTTTCGCCAAAATACCGAGAAACTCTTCATGGGTGCCAACTCGCTTTTCCTGTTTTAAGAAATTTTGCATATTTTCGTTGAATTGAAAAGTCTTTTGATAAACGGCTTCAAGCTTCTTGGTCTCGAGTGAAATGAAGGACTGACATTCTTGATGGAACTTTTCACGAAGTAAATCTTTATTAATGAACTCGCCGTGCGGTTTCGCCAAAAAGTATCCTTGATAATATCGTCCCCCGTTCTTCCATGCGAAACGAAGTTGGTATTCGGACTCAATGTTCTCAAAAAGTAAATTGGCGCCGATTTTTCGTGCTAGCATGGTTAGAGAAAACAGGATGACCTGATAGGCATCTCCACCTGAAATGCGAAGCTGGTCCAGGTTCACTTTTAAAATATTCGGAGAAATCTGTGCGATTCGGTCTAATTGGGTATCTTGCCCTAAATGATCTAAAGCTATCTTAATCCCATATGTTTTAAAGTAAGCAAGCACATGCTGCAAAGGATCGAAGTTTTCCGGACTGATCGTGTCTGATAATTCCAGCACGATCCGGTGCATTTCCTCTGGTTGGAAATGACGATGTAAAATCTCCATGAATTCTTCGCCATGATCCAGCATAAGCAAATTAGGATCTCTGTTGATAAAGATAAGAAAATCTTCACCATAGTCTTTTATTCTCTCTAAGGCAATTTCAAGTACGTAATTATCCACTTCCACCCTGTACTCTTCCGGAACTGCAGAATCGTGAAAAAAAGGGCCAAGGCTTTTATATTCCGCTTGTTCCTCATAGCGCCCTAGAATTTCATACCCGATTACCTGATGTTGATCTGCACTGAAAATCGGTTGAAAGAATGGTGTCACCTTGTCTAAATTCTTTAATATCTTTTCTGTATCCATGATGCATCTTCCCCCTAATTACGAAAACACCAATATGCCAAAATTATACCATTAGTTTCTAGCATTGATAATAAATAATTTTAATTCCTACTATATAACTCTTTTTTCAGCCAATTAAAATTCGCTGATCTTTCGGATCCTTTTGAATGAAACTGAATGATTCTCCATTGAAAAGGCATTGTCCATATATGGAACAATGCCTAATGCCTTATCAAAAAGGGAAGAACCATGGAATCGTGATCACCATGATAACGCCAATGAAAATCTGTATGGATATCCCGATCATGATAAAATCCTTATACTTGTAATCACCTGCTGTCATGACAAGCGCGTTGGTAGTGGCCACCCTTGGAGTGGATAGCGCTAAACTGCCAGCAACGGCAAGGCATAAAAACACAGGAAGAGGATCTATCCCTTGATTCACTGCAGATGTAAGGGCAATGGGCGTCATGATTACCGTCGCAGCTCCATAGGGGATGAATTGGCTTAGGATAAGTGTCAGTAGGTAAAAGACAGCTAATATGCCGTGTGCCCCGATATTACTGAATAAAACGGCAAGCCAATCACTTATCATCCTCACTCCACCGGTATTATCCAATGCAGCCGTTATTCCGAACATAGCGGCAATCAATAGTACAGGTTCCCAGTTAATCTTTTGGTAAGCATCCTCCATAGAACGGACACATCCGGTGATCACCATCAACAATGCTGCGGTCACTACCGATAGTACAGCTGGGATGGACTCCATTGATAAAAGAATGACCATAAATGCAGTGATTCCCAAGGCAATCCATGCCTTGCCCTTGGAGTTGACCGGAGAGCCATCTTCCGAGGTACTTCCAATAACGATGACATCCTGTAAATCAGTGGAAATCCGCTCAATGTTCTCCCATTCTCCATGAATCAGGATTGCATCTCCCGGTTTCAGTCGTTCCGTCCCGACATCCGCTTGAATATATTCACCGTTCCGATTGATTGCCAGCACATTACATTGGTATTTCTCACGAAAATGCACATCTATCAAGGTTTGGTTTTCATAATCCGAATTGGGCACGATCAATATTTCCGTCAATCCAAACCTACTGCTAAGAAAATGTTTTTTTATTTGTTCGGTATTGAAATGTTTAAACTCCAGTTCATAGTTAAGAGCCAATCTCTCAACTGCTTCTTCTTCTCCAAACACCAAAATGATATCTTCAGGATGAAGAACCTCATCCGCTCTGGCTGAAATCGTCAACTGCCTTTGCAACAGCGGCAATTGCTTATCCTTTGGCTTCCGTTGGATTTCAATCAAAGTCAATTCATACTGGATAGGAAGCTGAAGGTCCGACAGCCTTTCTCCAACAATATCGGAAGTAGCGGGTATATGAAGATAATGCAACCGGTCATATACTTTGTACATGCCGGCAAGCTCCCCTGCGGACAGTCCCTTTACACTATTGTTCGCGGCAATCGTTTTCTCAGGTAGCAAGAGGCGTCCAAGTGTCAACATGAAGAATAACCCTGCCGCAAAAGCGATCAAGCCCACAGGTGTAAAGTCAAAAAATGATAATGTTCCTATTCCGTTTTGCCTTAATACATCAGCAACAATCATATTGGAAGGGGTACCGGTAAGCGTTAATAGCCCGCCAATACTGCTTGCATAGGCAAGGGGCAATAAATACCTTGTCGGACTTGTTTTTTGTTGTAAAGCCATGCTCATAACGAGAGGTAGCAGTATGGAAACAATTCCTGTTCCACTTAAAAATGCACTTAATATTCCAGCTGTCAGCATCACGATAAGCAGCGATTTCCATTCACTGCCCCCACATAAACCTAACAACTTATTTCCTGCCTTTTCCACTATTCCTGAATTTAACAGGCCGGCACCGACGATAAATAGCCCAGCTAGCATGATTACCACTTGATTCGCAAACCCGGCCACCAGTTCATCCAATGTAAGTATCCCCAGTAAACCCAGGATGGCTAGTGCACTAAGTGCAATTAAATCGGCGCGAAATTTCCCTTGTATAAAAAGCGCAATAGCGCATAGAAGTATAATCAGTGTAATAAACATTGGTTCGGTCATCATGTTACCTCCGTATAGATGTTCAATTTCAAACCGGATACGGTTTCATTAAACCCCAGTTTACATGTTTTTCATATGCGTACAGAAGATATTTTCTTCATTTTATGTATATTGTTTGTTAGTATTAGGAAGTAACATTTTTATATTAGATAGGTTGATTAATTTGAATAAACCCATATCCAGAAGAACATTTTTAAAGAAAAGCCTTGGTACATTGGCTACCGTAACCGGTTTAGGTATTGGCGGAAGCTATTATGCTCATAATCTGGAGCCGAAATGGTTAGAAACCAAGCATATTGTAATCAGCCATCCCCTTATTCCAAAAGGTTTTCATGGCATGAAAATGATCCAATTCAGTGATACGCATTTAGGCTTTCAATTTCAGCTTAAAGATTTACAAGCAATTGTCAATAAGATAAACCAACTGGACCCGGATGTCATTTTATTTACCGGAGATTTAATGGACCATCCTAATAAGTACAAGGCTCAGCAGAAAATCCCTTCTGTATTGAATCAGCTTAAAGCACCACTTGGAAAATTCAGCATCTACGGTAACCATGATCATGGGGGATATGGCTCAGAAATTTACAGCGATATCATGAAGAAATCACAATTTACCATGTTGCAAAATACCTCAACTAAGATTACCTTATTAACGGCTGAAGAAATATGCATTGCCGGTGTTGATGATGCCATGCTTGGAAAACCTGATTTTGAAAAAGCCCTTGCAGGCATCCCAGAAGAAGTGTTCACCATTATGCTTTCGCATGCCCCTGACCTTGCCGATACATCAAGGAATTACGACATCCAGTATCAAATAAGCGGTCACAGTCATGGAGGTCAAGTACAAATTCCCTTTGCAGGAGCCCTTGTAACTCCCCCCTACGCTGAAAAGTACCGAGAAGGCACGTATGAAATTGACTCGTTAACATTACATGTTAATAGAGGGCTTGGCACTACCCGGCTCCCATATCGTTTTCTTTCTCGTCCTGAGTTGACGGTTTACGAATTCCAGGCAAAAAAATGATAGTGTATAACACAGGGGAATTCCGCCAGACTCATTAACAAAACCTGTTCGACCAAAACAGCTTCTTGCCTAAATCATCCGTAATGGATTCCTATGAATTATAGCATTAGAATTATATTTGAGAAAACCAGGTTTTTTTACCAGTAACGATCGTCATAAAGGCTTTGCCATACTTAAGTAGCCGCAAAGGAAAGTGCCGATACAACCTAAAACCGACACCGTCATATAGATCAGGCTATCTATATAACGGTGTTTTCTTATAAGTTCGAGTGTTTCCATACTGAATGTAGAAAAGGTCGTAAAGGCTCCCAGGAAACCTATTATCAGGAAAACCTGCAAAGATAAAGCCCAGCTTTCTTTCTGTGGAAATACCATTCCTAAACCGAAAGAACCTATAAGGTTAATCAATAAAATACTAAAGGGTATCGAGACTGCTGGCAATAGCCTATTAAAAATAATCTGCAAGACATATCTAGAGGCCGCTCCCAAAAAACCTCCTATAAAAACTGAAAGGGCTTCAATCAAAGGGGCTCACCTCTCCGTCTATTAAAAAGGCCCAGTCCGAGGAAACCGGCAACCAAACCAAAGAAAAGCGTGGCCCCAAGATACAGTCCTGCAAAAGGCAGAGAAGTCTGCAGTAGATCCACCACTTCCTGGGAAAATGTGGACATCGTGGTGAAACCGCCGCAAAACCCGCTGCCCAGCGCTAAAAACAAAAATGATTTCTTTTTCGAGGCGAAATAGCCATTAATCATTCCAAGTAAAAAGCTGCCTACTATATTTATTAAGAGGGTTCCAAACGGAAAGAAGGAATGGCCAGTAGTCAAGATCACGCAATAACGTAATATCGCTCCCGTCGCTCCTCCAAAACCGACGGCAAAAATGCTTTTAAACCGTTCCATTACAGTCACCTCAAATTTTTCTCACAAGTAGATTCATTATAACAGATTAGGATGAAACAGGCTCTTTTCTAATAAAAATCCATACTATGTAAAGAATTAGAGAAAAGGAGGCTAATTATGCAAACACAGCATTATCCTTACTACCACTATCCTCAAACCATAATGCTACAGAACGAATACAGAAATGCATATGGGAATGAATATGGACCTGAATATTGGAATGACGAGCGCTTCTTTCCTTTCTTTCCTCTATTGGCGCCTGTAGCTTTTGTTGCAGGATTGGCAATTGGACCGTTGCTATTCAATAACCGTCCACCTGTCTATCCTCCATATCCTCTTCCATACCCGCCAGCTTACCCTCCTTATCCCGCTTATCCTGCTTACCCTGCGTATCAAGGTTTTCAGGGCTACCCACAACAATTCGGAGCACAGGCACAGGCTGGGGTATCTGAAAATATCAATATATACACTCAATAAGGATTGGACAGAAGGCGTCATTAAACGCCTTCTTTTTCTTATCCCAAAAGGCGCTCGATTGAATTTTACTTCCTTATATATTTTGAAGTGGTATAATATGAAAATGAATAGTTGGTAAAGTGTTGGGAAATGATTGTCATACCCTAGAGATGTACATGCATTATTATTTTACTATTTTCAGCCTAATTGGCACACACGTCTCTATTTCAACCAATATAAAAACAGGTTTTTATTGAAGGAGTTCTGTAACATCCCTTCTAACCTTATTTAGAAAAGGAGTTTCCATAATGAACCAAACGAAAGGACATTCTGAAAGGGATGAGTTTTCGATTAACTCCCTTGCCCAAGCCGTGTTTATTGTTAATAAGCATGCAAAGACTGCGTTGGAGCCAAAGAATTTATATAATTTAAAGCGGCTCGCATTAAACAAGCTTATGCAAGAAGGAAAAGCGAAGAAGATTGGACTTCATTTCTCCGATAACCCTCGCTTTGCAGCACAACAATCCGACGTGATCGTTGAATGCGGATCATATGTTTTTCATTTACCTCCCACTAAGGAAGATTTGAAAAAACTACCCCACCTCGGCAGCCGGGCAGCATCCATACGGAACCCTAAAGCGTCGTTGTCATTATCCAAGGCCAAACAAATCCTGCAATCTTACGTTGGACAAGCAGGTGAAAAACAACCGAACCCTACCAATACCGAGAAAAGGTCTTACGGGCGTGGGTCGGTCAAGCAACCTTTTCACAATCCATTCCCATCTTCCTTTTTAGGAAAAGGTTCCAAGTATTAAGTATTTATTTCGGATAAATCAAACGGGCCGTGAGGTAATGCCTCATCGGCCCGTTTTCACATTTATAATGCAAATCTGTCTATCAAATTTATAAGCTCCGTAATTTCAGGTTTGCTGATTTGTGCGTCAGCACCTACGACTTGACCTTTATGACGCAAGCTGTCCGTAATCAAAGAAGAGAAAATAATCACCGGCAATACTGCGAGTTCACCGCTTTCCTTTATTCTTCTAGTCAAATGATGACCATCCATTTGGGGCATCTCAATATCGGTAATCACCAATTGCACTTCTTCTTCGACCACTTTTCCTGATGCAATCAAATTCTCCAGATAATTGATTGCATCAAGTCCATTCTCATAAAACTCCAAGTACTTGAATCCAGCCTCTGACAGTGTATCGTACAGCAGCTTTCTCAGTAATGGAGAATCTTCTGCAATCAGGATTTTCTTATCTGAGTTTTGCCTGTTACCGAGCTTTTTAACCTGCTGGATGTTTATCCCTGATTCCGGATTGATTTCGACCACTATTTTTTCAAAATCGAGTAACAGTAACATTTCGCTATTTAATTTTATTACTCCGATAATCTGACTTTCAAGGCCTTGGTACATATCCGACGGCTTTTCGATTTGAGACCAGGAAATACGATGGATCTGTGTTACCGTATGGACATGGAAGACCACTTTTTGCTGATTGAATTCAGCCACAATGAATTTATCCTGCTCAGGAGTTTCTGATGGCGGAAACCCTAAAGCATCCGCTACATTCACAACTGGCAGGACTTCACCGCGAAGCTCAATGATCCCCTCCACATTTGGATGGGAATGAGGTACAAGCGTGATGGGGACAGGATTAATGATTTCCTTCACCTTAATTACGTTAATGCCGAATTTATTCCTTCCGATGCCGAATTCCACTATTTCAAGCTCATTTGTTCCACTTTCAAGTAATATCCCTTTATTTGCTTCCAATTTTCATCTCGCCCTTCTCTTACATTTACATTTTATAATTCCATCATTCATTTAACCGGGCAGGCAAGTCCTGCTCTTGGATACATAGACCTAACATGGTTTTATAAATGAACTCATACCTAATAATTCGGTTAATTATGTCTTTTGTTTAGAGCAAAGATAAAAAAGAATCAAGAAGTGATTATCATCTATTCAAGCAAAACAAAAAAGGGACCCATACTGGTCCCTTTGATCATTTTTCACTATTGCCGTTCCGGCAATCATATCATGAAGGCCTGTTCTCCGGTCCAACCCCCGCGATTATATAACTGACATAAAAGCTGATAGGATCGTCGCAAAATAATGCCCTGTAGCCCTTCAAAACCCTATTCGTTCTCCATTTAAATCGGTCACTTTACTAGTCAGGAGTATTTTACCGAACCTTCCTTGCCATTACGAGGAATTCATCTCCCATTAATGATATTCACGCTAAAGCGTAACCAAGACCCAGCATACTCTTCTCTTTCCTATGGATTACCAATAGCCAGTACTCCCATATCAACAAATCTCATATTCATAAATTTGGTATTTTGCAAAAAATACTCAAATGAATACCGGTATCATTAAAGCAGCAAGTCAGTTAGTTGTTTTCAGCTCTTTCGTGACCTTTTCCTTGGAGTGAGCCAACCTTTTTTAACAAAGAATAAAAACATCATCAAAGCAATTCCGCCCATCATTCCAAGGACGAGGAAATAGCCATAGTGCCAATTCAATTCCGGCATGTATTGAAAATTCATCCCATATACGCCTACTATGAAGGTCAGCGGCATGAAAATTGTAGTGATTACAGTCAATGTCATCATCGTTGAATTCATATTATTAGAGTTCACCGACAAATAACTATCCCGGATATCGGAGGAGAAATCTCGGTAAGATTCCAGCATTTCAGTTAATTTAAGAAGATGATCGTACACATCAGTAAAATACAGGTGCTGATCTTTTAAGTAATTCAGACGCTCTGATGAAATCATCCTGTATAATAAATCACGCATCGGTAAAATGGTCCGACGGAGCCTGGACATATCCGTTCGTAAATCGAATAGCTGATCCATCAATTCGTTTATCGTTTCATTTTCAGTATTGTCCTCAATGCTCCCCAATTCGCTTTCCATTTTATACACAGGAGGGAAAAATTCATCGACGATCCTGTCAATTATCCTGTGCATCAAGAAAAAGGGACCTTGCTTCAACATTTTATTTCCAGGAATTTCTTCCCACACCTTTTCAAGTTCAAGCATTTCTTCCTTATGAAAAGTGACAATCCATTTTTCACCAACAAACATATCCAATTCAACTGCTCTAAATACCTTCTGCCTGAGAGCATGAATCACAAGAAATTGGTAGTCCTCATAAAAATCCATTTTGGGACGTTGGTTAAAATCATCCAGGCAGTCTTCAATTGCCAGCGGATGAAAGTGAAAATGATTGGATAAAAGTTCGATCTCCTTGTTTGTGGGGTTGGAAAAATCCACCCAATACCACTCGATATCCGTATTATCCATTTCTGATAGCGGCAAACCAAAACTGACTTCTTGGTTAGAAGTAATTGCGCAAGTCCTTATCATATGTATCAACCCTCAAATTTTTCTTATCATTCATTATACCTTTATTTCATTAATCTCAAAAAGTATTTCTCCCCCATCCAAACTAAATGATAAAATAGAATGAATCCGTCAAACATAGTACATAATCTCATGAAGTATGAAAAGGGAGGATATTCATAGTGGAACATTTAATAAACCCTCTAGTAAAAGAAGTTCAAATATCAGGGATCCGTAAATTCTACAATATGGTCGCTGAAATCGAAGGCACCATTTCCTTAACGATAGGACAGCCTGACTTTCCAACTCCAATGCATATTAAAGAAGCGGCAAAACAAGCAATCGATAATAATTATACCGTTTATACTCACAATGCCGGCTATCAGGAATTAAGGGAAGCTGCTTCTGAATATGTAAAGGATAAATACAAGCTTAGTTATGATCCATCGAATGAAGTTATAGTGACCTCGGGTGCAAGTGAAGGCATTGACATTACCTTTCGAACGATCCTCATCCCAGGGAACGAAGTAATATTACCAGGGCCGGTCTATCCAGGATACGAACCCATCATCAAAATGTGCGGTGCAAACCCGATTTATGCCGATACAACAAAAAATGGATTTCGTTTGACTGCAGATATAATTGAAAAGTACATAACTGATCAAACTCGTTGCATCGTCCTGCCATATCCATCGAATCCGACTGGGGTTACGTTGTCTTCCAAAGAATTATTGGACATTGCCGAACTGGTAAGGGGCAAGGACATCTTTATATTGGCGGATGAAATATACAGTGAACTTGTATTCGATCAGGAACATGTATCGATTGCCACGTTCTTAAAAGAACAAACCATCGTCCTGAACGGTTTGTCCAAGTCCCATTCCATGACCGGGTGGAGAATCGGCCTTCTGTTTGCGCCTGCAGCCGTGTCTCAGCATATCCTGAAGGTCCATCAATACAATGTGACTTGTGCCTCCTCCATATCGCAGAGAGCTGCGTTGGCTGCCTTGACCGCAGGTAAGGATGATGCCATTCCCATGAAGACAGAGTATGCACGGAGACGTGAATACGTATACAGTCGTTTACAAGCGATGAAACTGGAAATAATCAAACCAAATGGTGCCTTTTATTTCTTTATAAAGCTTCCGAAAGGCTACACCACCTCCCTCGACTTTTGCCTCAAGCTTGTTAAACAGGAAAAAGTGGCGGTAGTCCCTGGAGATGCTTTCTCTCCACTTGGCGAAGGGTACTTTAGGATATCCTATGCCTATTCAATGGAAACCCTTGAAAAGGCTTTGGACCGTATAGAAGCATTTTTAGCTTGATTGAACCGGACAAAAAAGTGGCCTTCAATAAAACCATTGAAGGCCACTTTCCTATTCTCGAAGATTTCAGCTACTGATTGCATTACACCATGTCGGACAACTAATACAATCTCCGTAAAAAACGAATTTCCCGATATCCCTCTTCCTTATTCGTCGTGGTAAGGCTCACTTCAACGATGGACCCAAGTAAATCAGCCATCACTTCTTCAAATTCCTTTGCGGAGCGCGGCTTTGAAAGACCTAAACTTTTCAATTCGCGCATCAGGATCTGGAAGCCGGCATTCGTTTCGATATGACTGAATTTCACCGGCAAGATTAGCGGACTTTCATTCATTAATTTCAGATCCCAACGAATGGGCTTTGTTTGATGAATGGTTTTCTCGCGTTTATACCCTTCAATCCTGACAATATATCGACCATCTTCTAATTCCTGGAATTTCATATTGATATCATCGAATTCGCCCATAACGATCACTCCTTTTTGTAAAGGCTGTCGCTATCAGCTTATTCATGAAAAAGATATGCTAGCACTTAATTATAGTGTTTATATAATGCCTGGGTACCGCTATTTTCCTCACCAGCTTCTGCCAGCCCCTCATATAGGGATTTGCTCAGGCTTAACCCCGGAGCCTCCATTCCCATCCTTTCAGCTTCATCAAGTGCAATTTTCATATCCTTAATAAAATGCTTGATATAAAAACCTGGTTCAAAATCCCCTTTGACCATTCGCGGCACAAGATTGGACAGTGACCAGCTTCCGGCAGAACCCGATGATATGCTTCTCAGAACCTGGTCCGGATCCAACCCCGCCTTTTTGGCATAAGAAATCGCTTCAGTTACTCCGATCATATTAGATGCAATGGCAATTTGATTGCACATTTTCGTATGCTGTCCTGACCCAGCAGGGCCTTGGTGGACAACATTACTGCCCAGGGTATCAAAAATGTGCCGGACCGCTTCAAACGCCTCACTATCGCCGCCAACCATTATCGTAAGCTTCGCATCACGAGCACCGATATCCCCTCCAGAAACCGGTGCATCCAATGATTCCATTCCTCTTTTCTTGGCTTCCTCTGCTATTCTCACGGCCAAGGATGGTGTGGAGGTAGTCATATCGATTAAATGGGCTCCTTTTTTCCCATTCTTGATAAGACCATTTTCCCCAAGATAAATTTCTTCCACATCGCTAGGATATCCTACCATTGAAATGATCACATTTGCTTTCTGTGCGATTTCCTTAGGTTCAGATGCCCACTTTGCACCCAGTGAGAGAAGTTCACTTGCCTTTGCTTCCGTCCTTGTATAAACGAATACCTCAAATCCTGCTTTAAGTAAATTGGCCGCCATACTTTTTCCCATAACTCCCAAACCTATGAATCCGATCACATCGTTCGATTGCGTCACTGCAAATTCCTCCCAATCATTTTGTTTAAAACGTTAAATGGACTTTATCATTCCTCCGTCAACTAAATAGGACTGGCCAGTTAAATATGTATTAGCACCTGAAACAAGGAAAGTAACGAACTTGGCAAATTCCTCGG
Source organism: Peribacillus sp. ACCC06369 (assembly GCF_030348945.1). Taxonomy (NCBI): domain Bacteria; kingdom Bacillati; phylum Bacillota; class Bacilli; order Caryophanales; family Bacillaceae; genus Peribacillus; species Peribacillus sp. ACCC06369. Next base: position 1,476,146 of record NZ_JAUCEN010000002.1, on the reverse strand, counting down.
GTTCCCCATAACGGCCAAGTGGGATTTTATTGATGGATTGTTCAGTGACCTTCTCAGGTGAGACGCCTTGTTTTTCTGCATTCATTTTATCAAGGTGCTGAACGCGGTCCGTTGCAATCCTTCCAGGACCAACTGTATTGACCAAAATCCGGTCTGGAGCTAACTCGGAAGCTAACGTCTTTGACAACCCCACGATTGCAGTCCGGAATGTATTCGATAATATCAATCCAGGAATCGGTTCCTTAATGGATGAAGATGCAATATTTACGATTTTTCCGCCCTGTTTTTTTAGATGCGGCAAGCTCTCACGAATCGTCCTTATGAAGCTTAGTAAATTAAGTTCGAAAGATTGTTGCCATTCTTCATCATTGAAATCTGTAAATGATCCCCCTGGGGGCCCACCGGCGTTATTAATAAGAATGTCGATACCGCCCAACTCTTCAACAGTTTTCCCAACCAAGCTTTTAATATCTTCAGCCTTTGTTATATCCGTTACCATATAAGCCACTTTACCAGCCCCAAGCTGTGATAATTCCCTTTGCACGGCGGCAAGCTTTTCACCATCACGGCTGGCTAGCATGACATTTGCTCCTTCTTTTACCAATTCTGCTGCCATCGCCTTTCCCAAACCTTGGCTTGAAGCTAAAATCAAAGCATTTTTCTTTTCCAAATGTAATTCCATAAAATATCATATCCTCCATTTCGTAAAATAAAATAATAATTCCATTATATCGTCATAATCGAAATGTGAAAAATCTGAATAATCATTCTCTGGTTTTTTTTATTCCCTGTGGTTAAACTCAAAAAATTGCCGGTTGGATAAACCAACCGGCGACAAAGGGGGAAATGAGAATGTCAGCTGCCCTAATAGAACCAAACAACTGTGCTTGCTTTTTATTTACCCCCATTTTGTTGCAATAAACATTCTTTAGCAAAATGTTAAGAATAAATTACAGGAAAGCACCCGATCCGAAGGGGATGGGGTGCCGTTTATATCATTTATTTATTGCTTCAAAGCGTTAACTACCGCTTCTTTCACATTATCATTCGTATCCAGCACTAAAACTTCCTGAGATAGTTTTTTCATCTCTTCAAGCGAAAGTTGGCTGATTAAGGAACGTGCTTTTAAAATGGAAGTGGCACTCATTGAGAATTCATCAAGGCCCATTCCGATCAAGATCGGGATAGCCACTTCATCTCCAGCCATTTCACCGCACATCCCGGCCCATTTCCCTTCTTTATGAGCTGCATCTATAACCATTTTAACAAGGCGTAAAATCGCTGGATTATATGGTTGGTATAAATAAGATACTCTCTCATTCATTCGGTCAGCGGCCATCGTATACTGAATCAAGTCATTAGTGCCTATGCTGAAGAAATCGACTTCCTTAGCAAATATATCAGCCATCACAGCAGTTGAAGGGATTTCAACCATAATTCCGACTTCAATTTTTTCGGCAACTTGAACACCATTATCAAGCAATTCCTGTCTAACTTCAGCCAAGACGGCTTTTGCTTCGCGGAATTCAGCTAATGTTGCAATCATCGGGAACATGATTTTCAAATCACCGTAAATGCTTGCACGAAGCAGGGCACGGAGCTGGGTCCGGAAAATCTCCTGCTCATTTAAGCAGAGGCGAATCGCACGGTAACCAAGGAAAGGATTCATTTCCTTAGGAAGCTCTAGATAAGGTAACTCCTTGTCTCCGCCTATGTCAAGCGTTCTGACGACTACAGGCTTTCCTGACATTCCTTCCAGCACCGCTTTGTATGCCTCGAACTGTTCTTCTTCACTCGGAAAGTCATTTCTGCCCATATAAAGAAATTCCGTACGGTATAACCCGATGCCTTCACCGCCATTTTGATGAACGCCCTCTAGATCTTTCGGCGTACCGATATTGGCAGCCAATTCCACATGATGACCATCTTTTGTAACAGTTTGTTCATGAACCAGTTTCGCCCACTCAGCCTTTTGCAAAGCATATGCTTCCTGTTCCTCTTCGTAGCGTTTCACGAGTTCAGGAGTAGGATTGATGTGCACTTCACCCTTTAAGCCATCAATAATGACCAAGTCACCATTTTCAATGGACGAGGTTACTGACTTTGCTCCAACGACTGCTGGAATTTCCAATGAACGCGCCATTATGGCTGAATGGGATGTACGTCCACCGATATCGGTCGTAAATCCTTTGACGTAAGCCGGATTCAATTGTGCTGTATCGGAAGGAGTCAAATCCTCCGCAATGATGATCACTTCTTCAGCAATCATGCTTGGATTTGGAATATGAACACCTAAAAGATGTGACAACACCCGTTTCGTAACGTCACGGATATCCGCTGCACGTTCCTTCATGTATTCATTATCCATTTGTTCAAACATCGTAATGAACATGCTTGCGGTTTCATTTAAGGAAAACTCAGCGTTGACGTTTTCCGATTGTATTTTATCTTGAATTGGAGTGATAAGTTCCGGATCAGCCAAAACAAGCAGGTGCGCGTCAAAAATAGCGGCTTTATCGGCCCCTAAGTCCTTTTCGGCTTTTTCCCTGATTATCTCCAATTCAACTGTTGACTTTTGAATAGCTTCCTTAAAACGGGATATTTCCGCCCCGACATCTTCTATGCTTCTTTTTTCAATCGATAAATCTGGCTCAGTCAGTCGATAGGCTTTAGCGATGGCTATTCCGTTTGAAGCTGCTATTCCACTAATCAAAGTGGACATTATTCTGCTAATCCTTCTCTATTCAACGTTTCAGCAAGTGTGTTCAGTGCATCATTTTCATCGCTTCCTTCAGCAGAAATCGTAATCTCTGCCCCTTTGCCAATACCTAGTGACATTACACCCATAATGGATTTAAGGTTCACTTTTTTCTCTTTATAAGCAAGGTTTATTTCTGAATCGAATTTTCCAGCAGCTTGTACCAGCAATGTAGCCGGCCGAGCATGTATTCCTGTTTCTGCAGTTACTGTAAATGTTTTTTCCACCATATAAATCAATCTCCTTTAGATAAATTAACAAAATAGGTTATGTAAGGGGTGTTCTCTAACCAATCAGTAAAGAAATGCCCTTTTCCTTATCAGAATAGCATTATCATCCCCAACAAACAAACCAAAACTATCTGGTACCTAAAAAATAGTACAAAAATATAGATAGAACTGCAACCATTACTTTTCAGATTCTTCAATAATTAAATGGAAAGCTGTGCATTTTTGGTAAAAAAGGCTCTGAAACTAAGCATAATGAAAAGGACGACCGTTAATGAAACACTCCCGAGAATTCCGATAAGTATGGCAATCTGGTATTCAATTGCGATGAGTGGGCTTATTCCCGACAGGATTTGCCCTGTCATCATTCCTGGAAGGAAAATAATTCCCATCCCGAGCATATTGTTCAAAGTCGGGAGGACTGCCGAGTCGAATGCAGCATCCACATATTTCTTCACAGCCCTTGCTGGAGTCGCTCCAAGCATCAACATCGCTTCTACTTTTTCACGATTACTGCTAATCCCATCATGGAGGTTTTTAAGTGCTAATGTCACACCAGTCATTGCATTCCCCACGATCATCCCTGCTATTGGAATGAAATACCTGGGCTCATACCATGGCGTGAAATGGATCACGACCACATTAAAATAAAACAAGGCAGCCATGGGACCTGACAACATACTTAGGATGACCATCCTTTTAATTTTCTTATTGAGCGTATGGGGCACTTGCTTAAAAATATTATGGATGGAGAACAAAGCCATTGCACATAGAAATCCTAAAGAAAGTAAAGGGTGAGGATTTTCAAAGATATATGTCAAAACATATCCGGCAAGAATGAGTTGGACCGTCATCCGTACCGTAGCGAGCATGATTTGCTTTTCCCGTGAAATCCCTCGCCATTTAACGATAATGAGCAGGACTACAACAAAGACATAGGCTGCACAAAGTCGCCAGAACTCAATATCTATTATCCCATTACCCTCCATTAATAGTCAGCCTCCTTGGCCTTTTTCAGAACGATCATCTTTTCAGCACATATGTCCGCAAGCTGTTTTGAATGGGTAATCATGATGACCGTTCCTTTTTCCCGCTTTACTTCGTCTAAAAAACGGCTCATGACCCTTAGCTCGGTTTCCTCATCGAGAGCCGAAGTCGGCTCATCCAGTAAATACACTTCTGGTCTCAATAAAAGTAATCTCGCTAGTGCCAGCCTTTGTTTCTCCCCTCCAGAAAGATTTTCCGCCCCCTCATCTAAAGACTTCTGCAATTGTACGGTTTCAAGTGCTTTCACCAATTCGGCTTTATCCTTTTTTTCCCGTTCTGTCAATTCCAGGCCCAGCTGGAGATTTTCTTCAATCGTTCCCGGAAAAGTGAACGGTGTCTGAGAAAGCATTGTGACTTTACGTCGGAGCTCTATCGGGTTGAAATTATCCAGCAACTGATCTTGATAATAGATTGAACCGCTATCCGGGTCATCCATCCTGTTCAATAATCGTAGAAGTGATGTTTTTCCTGCTCCGCTTTCCCCTGTCAAGCAAGTAACCATGCCACCGGATATTTTCAAACCATCAATATGCAGGATGCCTTTATACCTAATTTTTTCAAGCCTAAACATCATTTATCACGCCTGCCTCCCTTACTCCACCTTATCATTATAAGAAACTATCATGATATCGGATAGCGATGCATATGAAAATTTTAATGTTATTTCATTTTCTTTCGCTTTTTTATAGGTTAGAATTATTCCTGCCGAATATACCCTTGATGGACATGGAAAACGAAAACACCTTTGAAATGGAGGACTTATCATGAACAGAAATTCCTTTTTACATTCTTATCTGCCTGTTTTTCTCCTGACTGCCATAAGCCTGATCACTTTGACTGGCTGTCAGGCCGCATCAGATAACTTGATCAATGAATCGAAACAGGAAGATTCAATGTCCAATGAAGATATTCAATCCAGTACGAATTCTTCCAAAGAAGAGAAAGGCAGGACATTCACAGCCGAGATCGTCAGGGTTGTCGATGGAGATACAGTAAAAATCAAAATGCCAAATGGAAATGAAGAAACGGTCAGGCTCCTTTTGGTAGATACCCCAGAAACCGTGCACCCCTCCAAGCCCGTTCAGCCTTTTGGACCTGAAGCAAGCAAGTTCACCAAGGATTTAATGCCTGAGGGCTCTAAAGTGGAAGTAGAAACCGGCATTGGTGAAAGAGATAAATATGGCCGGCTGCTGGCCTATTTTTATGTTGATGGAAAAATGGTTAATAAACTACTGCTTGAAAAAGGACTGGCCAGGGTAGCCTATGTTTATGCACCGAACACTAAATATCTTGATGAATTGGAAGATATGCAGAAACAAGCCCAAAAAGAAGAAATCGGGATTTGGTCAATTGAAAACTATGCAACTTCAAAAGGGTTTGATGATTCGAAGTCCGGAGAAGAATCAGAGAAAAAAACCACTGTCCATTCATCTTGCAATAACCCAGAAATTAAAGGGAATATAAACTCTAGAGGCAATAAAATATATCACATTCCTTCGGGCCAATATTACGAAATAACTAAACCGGAAGAAATGTTTTGTACCGAACAAGACGCACAGGAAGCTGGATTCCGAAAATCGCAGAGTTAAAAAAAACAATTGTTTTATCAACATCTCCACTTTGGAACTCACAATCATAAATGTTTAGGGGGATACATATTGAAATACGAAAGGAATGAAGCATTTTGTTTCAGCTTTTCTCCCCCCCACTTCTTGAGCTACCTGTGAAAGTGGACTTTGAGCTATTGCTGATGTTTAAACTAAATGATGATTCATTGAATTGCGATAAATCTATCGAAACAAGAATGAGTGAATGGTATCGGCACATCCAATATTCGGATGTGTCTTTCATTTGTTCAAACCCATATTCAAAAGTACTCTCCATACTTCTGAATCTTCCTTTCCCTTTCAATAAGTTTCTGGTTCAGCGCCTGAAAACAAACGTTTTATCCCTTACATTTCTCCGTTATGCCCTTTCGCTATAGCCGAACGAATTATTTATGGTAGAAGCACCCGGGAATACATGAAAGTGCACTTTCTAAAGGTAGCTTGCTCAATGGAAGATTTCTCAGCTCTAAAGACTGAATTTACCCCGATGATCCATCATATTATCCGCTCACTATCCATCTATAAGAATAAAGAAGAATTTTTCCAAGTAGGTTTGATTGCTTTATGGGAATCAATCGGGAATTTCAATGAGGAATACGGACAATTCTCTAACTATGCCTATACTGTAATCAAAGGCAAAATCTTGAACGAATTAAAGCATCATCATAAATATGAAACCTGCACCGAACCATTTGATTCCTTCATACTAGAGATTAAAGATCCTTTTTCAATCCACGAAGAGGCCTTCCCCATTGTAAATAATGAAGATAGGGTGGCTCACTCATGAGCCACCCTAAAATATCAGTCCATTAACTTCTCGCTTCTTCTAAATAAGTATAAATTATTTCACCGTTATGGAGAGCATTCCCCCGAAAATATTTAAAGTCTTCCCTTTTTATAAGAAACTCACGAAAAGCTAAAAATTCTTCTTTTGTTATCCTGAATTCATCCATTTCCCGATTTGCCAGTTTATCGAGTACATCTTTCGCTTCTTCAGCATTCATAATATTATCCTCCTAATTTTTAAATATTCTATCCATAATCAGACAGGAGAAATTCCGTTTCCATTTTATCATAAGCATGCCACTTAATATAAATCAGAATTTTTTGAGGCTCACTTGCTACATATTTCTTTACGTATGCTTTAAAATAGTGCAAACTGTATAGTAAAATATCATAATGTGAAATGATTGGCATTTTTTGTACATAGGATTACATACTGGTACGCATAACTGCGTTTTCAAGATATACCAAATTATGCCATTTCATTACAACTGCTCCTTTACAAGAATTGCTACTCCCTTTAAAAGTTTAGCTTACTGTACCGACAAAAGAGATATCCAATTCTCTTACTTGCACTCCCCACGTCAAAATCTAAACGGCAAGATGTTCGAATAATCCAATTACTCCATAGTTACTTTTTGATCATTGTAAAACGAAATGGGAAAGGATGATTACCATGAAGAAAGCGGAAGTCGGAAATATCATTGAATTTAGAGAAGGCTTAAAAGGAATCGTCGAGAAAGTGAACGAGAACTCAGTAATCGTGGACGTCACGTATATGGAAAATTATCGTGATTTGGAACTTGAGCAGAAAACCGTCGTCAACCATAAAAATTATAAAATCATAGGATAATTCAATGTAATCAAACGGGATGGTTTCTCAATGACCATTCCGTTTTCACTTTTTAGTAATCATGCCAATTTCGGCTCCTGCTTTTTTGTAACAACTTTCAATTCATAACGTCATTTTATTAAAGGGAAAATCACCAGCATGTCTGATTGCTGGGATATCTTTTATAGGAATATTGGAATTCTATCAGAAAGACGAGGGAAATGACATGACTAGTTGGACACGTTATATTGGCTGTGCCGCATTCGCCGCTTTTCTGCTGACTGGCTGCGGTACGACCGCAGACGAAAATGCAGACCAACCACAGGAAGATTCTGTGAACGAGGAGAACGAAGGCAATACTTCACATGGAGATAATGGCAATAACGGAAACAACAACAAAGTAAGACTGATGGAGCAAAACCTGCAATATACAATTAACGGGAAAGCAATAGAAAAAACAGCGTTCTTAAAAAGAAGTGATAATCAACCGTTCAGCCTCTATGTTTTGCAACAATTTAAATTAAGTGCCGAAGAACCAGGAAAAGACATCGTGTTCCTGACTGAAGATGACTCCATTTATATGAGAATCGAATTATTGACGGCTGATGTTAATTGGGATGAAGTGGAGAAAAATGTTCAAGCCCAGCTGAAAAGCCTTTCAGACACGATTGTGGATCCAGCTCTTGATGTCGAGAACGGTATGGGATTTGAAGTGAAAAGTGGGGATGATGTGATTACTTCCATATTGCTCAAGGATGAAAAAGCACCCGTCCGCTTAACTATGTTCACAAAAAAAGATAAGGATTACCGGGATGCTTTTCTACAGATGGCTATGACGCTGATGAAAGGATGAACATCCATTCAGGTACGGGGGGCTAAGGTCATGCCCCCCGTTCTTCATTTCTCCTTCCCTGCCTTGCTTTTCCAGACAAGCATTAAAAAAAGCAGGCTTATGTATCCAAAAACCGGATAAATATATCCTAATAACCTTCCATATCCAAATTCACTTATGATTAAAGCAATTAAAAAAATCACCGCTATGATCAGCATGCTTGGCATTTTAATATAACTGCTTATTTGCCTCTGTAATCCATATATGTTTCCGATGACCGAAGTGAATATCTCCCCATAAATCACCAAAATGAACATCCAATATAACTGACTGGCTGCCGTTCTCATAATAACCGCCGAAGGAATTTCATAATTATTCACATCAGGGAGTGTCATAAGTGAAAAATGCCCCGTTAATAAAATGATGGTCAGGAATATTCCCCCAAGGATTGCACCATGTTTAATGACCTTCTCATCTCGGACTTCATAGGCAACAGGAACCAGCACAGCCTGTGCCAAGGCCAGGTTAAAGGCTGTATAGGCAAATGGTGACAAAATCATTTTCAGGGTAATCACTTCATCTGGCACTTTTGTAAGTGTCTTGAAGAACTCTCCATTTCCCAAAGTCGAGAAAAAAAGGATCAAACTGAAACTGATCATGATTGGTACAACAAAAGAGTTTACAGTGAATACACCGCGCATTCCCATCATCAAGACCAAGGAAGCCAGGATGATCGTGGACCAGCTCCCTATACTTTTCGGCACGCCAAGTTGTTCTTCGAAAACCGCGCCTGAACCCGAAATCATGACAGCCGTCACCCCTAACAGCATGATAAGGAAAAAGATGTTGATGATTCCTGCAATTTTCTTTCCAAAAAGAAATTGATTGAACTCCTCATAAGAAGAAGCCCTGATCCTTGCGGAAATGAGCATGATTTTAGTTCCAGTGAAAATGAAAATATAACCTGCTATTAAAATCCCAATAAAGCCATAGAAGCCATAACGGGTAAAAAACTCGACAATCTCTTTTCCAGTTGCAAAACCTGCACCGACGACTGTTCCTACATAAACCGCTGCAATCTGGAAAATCCCTGACCACCTTGACAGCATACTCTCCCCTCCTCCCTACATTTATATGTAAGGAAGAGACATTTAAGACAAGCCGAGCAATATTCCTTTCGTCGGCTGTTTTCCCCTGGACTTTATGGCATTAAAGAGTTAGTTAACTTTCCTATCATTGTTTGGTCTGAATTTCCCTGTTCACCTATTTCGAATTTCTCTGTGAGGCTTTAGCAAAACTTTTGTACCAAACCTTCTGAACGGAGGAAAGATTAAAAAACGCTTAAGGAGTAATCCCCAAGCGTTTTATTAAAGCATCCAAATGATTACCGAATCATTAAAACATTATCTTTTATAATGCTTTATCATCGACAGTGGAAAGCCATTCGTCTATCACCTTAACGACCGACTGTACTGTCCCGTCAACAAATGGAGATTTCAGATTCGCAGATTCAACGAGATCAAGGAAGGACTTGCTGCCTCCAAGTTGACACAGATTCAAATAATCCTTCCAAGCCGTTTCATCTTTTTCAGCTGACCTTTTCCAGAATTGGAAAGCGCAAATTTGGGCCAATGTATAGTCGATATAATAAAAAGGCGACTGATAAATGTGGCTTTGCCGCTGCCAATACCCGCCATTCTGCAGGTATTCATTCCCTTCATAATCACGATGTGGCAAATATTCCATCTCGATTTTACGCCAAGCCTGCTTTCTTTCAAGGGGGGAGGCTTCAGGATTTTCATAAACAAAATGCTGAAATTCATCAACAGCTACCCCATACGGGAGGAATGTGAGAGCACCACTTAAATGGGAAAACTTATACTTTTCCGTATCTTCCTTGAAAAATAGCTCCATCCATGGCCAAGTTAGGAATTCCATACTCATCGAATGGATTTCACAGGCTTCATATGTGGGCCAATAATACTCAGGAATGTCGAGATTACGGCTGCGATACACTTGGAACGCATGTCCTGCCTCATGTGTTAAAACATCTATATCCCCGGAAGTACCATTGAAATTGGAAAAGATGAATGGAGCTTTATAGTCTTCTATAAAAGTACAGTAGCCCCCGCTTTCTTTTCCTTTCTTCGCCACAAGATCCATCAGGTCATTAGCTATCATATAATTGAAAAACTCATTCGTTTCAGGCGAGAGCTCTTGGTACATCTTTTTCCCATTTTCGATGATCCACTCCGCATCGCCCTTTGGAACGGCATTACCAGTCTTGAAATGAAAATTCTCATCATAATAGTTTAAATTCTCCAAACCAAGACGTTCGCGCTGTCGTCCCTTCAGCCGGGTAACAAGCGGTACCACTTCCTTTTTAACCTGTTTGCGGAATGCAGCAGCCATATCAGCATCATAATCAGTCCTTGTCATTCGATAATACCCAAGCTCCACAAAGTTTCCATAGCCTAGCGCTATCGAGATCTCATGCCTCACCTTGACAAGTTCATCGAATATGCGATCCAAATCCACCTGCTTTTCTTCAAAGAAACCGTAATATGCCCGACTTGCATTTTTCCTTAACTCACGGTCCGCCGACTCCATAAAAGGCTGAAGCTGGGCAAGTGTCAGCTCTTTTCCATCAAAGTGAATTTTTGCAGAGGCAATTAATTGCGAATATTCACTCGATAATTTATTTTCTTTTTGCAGTTGCGGTATGATTTCGGGTGAAAAGGTTTTAAGTTGGGCTTCTGCCAAGTCAAATAGTTGATTTCCCCATTTCACCTCAAGCTCCTGACGATAATTCGAGCGAACGAGTTCATTGTAAAATTTTGATGTTAATTCTTCCATTTCAGGGGAGAAGTCATCTAAATAATCATTCTCCGCTTTATAAAATTCATCATTGGTATCAATGGAATGTCGAATATATACCAAATTAAACATCGTACCTACATAATTTCGAATTTCATTTATTTCTTCCATGGCTTTTATTTGTTCATCAGCATTTCCAGCATCCGTAAACTTTTCCAAAGCGTTCATGAACCGGTTTTTAATCTCATCCATTTCAGGACGTTTATATTCATACTCATTAAATTTCATATGTACACTCCTTCTCATGATATAACGACATTTTTTTCATGTATAATCCAAATTAATGTTATCCACCAATCGAAATCACTTTCAAGAGACATTCTCATTAATAGCGGTTATCGTAATATAATTTAATTCGCCACAACGGTATTAAAAACCTTCATGTCCTTGAAACAAATTAGGTTTTATTAACCATAAAAAAACCAGCACCTGCAGTAAACTCCGGGTGCTGGTTCTTAAGCTAATTTTGAGCGGAATACCCAATCTTTTTAAGCAATTCTATCACGGTTTCCTTTTCATCTTGCGTAAGTACACTCATGATATCATCGATTCTTTTTTCATGCTCGGGAAATACCCCTTCAATGAAGGCTTTTCCTTTTTCCGTAATTTTTGCAAAGGTTACACGGCGATCCTCTTTACATGCTATTCTCTGTAGATAATCCTTCTGTTCAAGTTTATCCACGACATAGGTAATGCTGCCGCTCGCTAGCAGGATTTTTCCTCCTATTTGCTGAAGAGGCTGATCGCCTTTATGATAAAGTAATTCCAGTACTGCAAACTCAGTTGGATTCAAACCCTCTTCGGCTATATGTTTATTTACCACATCATTGATAGATCTATGTGCTCTAGACATCACTATAAACAGTTTCAAAGACTGTTGGATGTTATTATTCTCCATAACTTCACAACCTTAAAGTTTTTAATTAAAATATCTTGAATTAAAAGTTATTATATGACATTATGACTTTTTTGTCAATCTGCCCTGTTTAGTATGCACTATTGTTTAATCACTCATTTTGATATACTTGAAATAAAAGCTAAAGTAGTGACAAACATGAAAACAAGGCATAAATTCACCGCATATCTACTTATTGTTATTTTACCATTAATTATTTTGTCAATCATTTATTGGACGAATTTAGAACGTTCCATTCAAAAAGAAAGACAGGAAAAAGCTGAATGGGCGGGAACCGTTTATCAAGAATACATAGATCAAGTTATAAGTGAAACGAAGGAAAAGCTGCTTAGCCTTAGCAGTTCGGTTCTTTATATGGATGATAAAAAAACCGAACTTCTTATGAAATGGATCAAAGATACAGATTCCAGGTATGCCGGAGTATATTGGCTAAACCAGGATGGCGTTTCCATCTCAGGGACGAATAAATATTTCCATCATTACTCTTTAATTGAACAGGATGATATTGAGCTTGCAGTAAAAACTCAAAAAGCCGTTGTTATAGGAACAAAGGATCCATATAAACCTGATTTCGATTATATTTCCATTTTTGCTCCCATCCTGGATCATGATAAAAAGGCGCAAGGGTTTTTATTGGTACATATTAGGCTCGATCATATGGAAAAAACATTAAAAATGCTCAGCCCTGGTCATGCCTTTATCTTGGAAACAAGCGATAAAACCCGAATTCTAGATATAAATACCGAAGAATTCACTGGACATTCAACATGGGTGGATGTTCCTTTAACAGAAGTGGATTGGACTCTTTCGGTCAAGATGCCCGACAGGATTAATACAAATAACATAAATGTCCTTTTAATACTTGTCTTTTTCACCTTCTTTTTTACTCACATGATCTATAGCGTCATGGAGGAACTGATCGTTCGCAGGAATACCAAAAACCAAAAGTTATTAAACGATAAGCAAAAAATAGATTTTGTCGGTACATTGGCTGCCAGTACGGCACATGAAATAAAAAATCCACTTACCGGCATAAAGGGGCTGGTACAATTACTGGTTGAAAAACACCCAGAAGAACAAGATCAGTTTTATTACTCTGTCATCATGAAGGAAATTGAACGGATCAATAGTATAGTGAGCGAATTTTTGATTTTAGGGAAACCCATGCCCCAGACTTTATCCTTATATGATATTCGCAGTATCATTGCTGAATTGAGACCAATAATAGAATCAGAAGCACGTCACTTCAATATAGAAGTGGAATGGAACATCGTAAAGGAACCGATCAGGGTTCATTGTACAAAGGACCAACTCAAACAAGTCATTCTCAACATTGCCAAAAACGGTTTCGAGGCAATGGAAGTTGGGGGAAAGTTAAGGATCCGGATTCATCATGAAAATGAATGGGCTAAAATCATAATTATCGACAACGGTCATGGACTGAATGAAAAAGATATCGGTAAAGTCTTCGATCCCTTTTATACATCGAAAAAGGAAGGAACCGGATTAGGGCTATTCGTATGTAAACGAATAATTGAATCTTTTAACGGAACCATCGAGTTTTCAAGTAAACCTCTAAACGGTACAACCGTTACAATCAGCTTACCTTTAATAAAAGACCATCCTTAGTTATAAATTGAAGGGTTTAATTTTAAAAAATGAAGACTAGAGAACGATTCAATTTATTTTATAAGGTGTCATGCATACGGGACATGCTTAATGAATCTATTTATTGAATAGGTAAAATTCTTAATCAGGAAGAAGGACATATACATATGGGAAGTATCGCTGCCATTAAAACAAACCCGCAAAAACAAGATATGACTCTGAAAATCATGATCATCATAGGCATCTGCCATTTAATGAATGATTCACTTCAGGCCGTAGTTCCGGCCATGTTCCCAATCCTGGAGAAATCAATGTCGCTAACGTATACACAGCTCGGGATGATTGCATTCTGCCTGAATATCGTCTCATCCCTTCTGCAGCCGGCAGTTGGGTTCTATACAGATAAAAAGCCCCTTCCCTATGCATTGCCCATTGGATTGACCAGTACTTTAATAGGGGTCATCATACTTGCAATTGCCCCAAACTATACCGTTATCCTTGGTGCAGTCATCTTGATGGGCTTTGGGTCAGCCATTTTCCATCCGGAAGGTTCTAGGGTTGCCTACATGGCAGGCGGCCCTAAAAGAGGCCTGGCACAATCAATTTATCAGGTTGGCGGAAATAGCGGGCAAGCCCTTGCCCCACTCATCACAGCCATCGTACTTGTTCCTTTCGGTCAAAAAGGCGCACTCTGGTTTGCCTTGGTTGCCTTAACGGCCGTTATCCTATTGCTGTATATTGCCAAGTGGTATTCTCAAAAATTAGTTCACTTCCAGCCTAAAAAGCTTGCTGCAAAAGTAATCAATAAAGAACGGTCCCATAAAGTGGCCAAAGCCTTGGTATTAATTTTATTCATTATTTTTGCCCGTTCCTGGTATGTATCGTGCATGACGAACTTTTATAGTTTTTATTTGATCGAGCAGCATTCATTCACGATAAAATCCGCTCAGATTTTCCTATTTGCCTTTTTAGCCGCTGGAGCTGTAGGTACGTTTTTCGGTGGCCCGCTTGCGGATAGATTCGGTCGTAAAAATGTAATTTTCTTTTCTTTCGCTGCAAGCATGCCAATAACCGCACTTTTACCATTCGTACCTCCTACAGCCGCTTTTATCTTATTATTGATGGCTGGGTTCATTATAATGAGCAGTTTTTCTGTCACTGTAATTTACGCACAGGAATTGGTCCCGGGAAAAGTCGGAACAATGGCCGGCTTGACTGTAGGGTTAGCCTTTGGAATGGGTGCCATTGGATCCGTTTCATTGGGTGCCATCGCAGATATAATCGGAATCGAATCCATGATTAAGATAGTGGGATTCCTGCCATTGCTTGGGATCATCAGCATATTGCTGCCGACTGATCTAACATTGAAAAAATGGTATGCAGAAGAATGATTCGCAGAAAACATGAATGACTTCAAAATGGTTTTTTCCTGGAACCTATTTTTTATCACCTCAATACAATAAATTATTGTTTCGCCCAAAGGTTTACAAATAAGTAATGATAAGTACCATACAAAGGAGAAATATATGAGTGGAGTTTTATTAGGCAGCATCCTATCTGCTATGTCTACAGGGTTCGGTGCGTTACCGATCTTGTTCATTCAAGGTTCAATCACACATCGTTTCAGAGACACGCTTCTGGCATTTACCGCTGGTATCATGATGGCTGCTTCGTTATTGAGCCTGATTCCGGAGTCTTTAGCCACCGGAGGGTATATTCAGCTTGTCATTGGGGTTTTTCTCGGGGTAATGACATTAACGATCATGGAAAAAAACATTCCGCATATCGATCTCAGCCATACGAAAAGTGGTATTCAGTTCGATGAAAAGGCTTTGCTTATCATCACTGCCATTACACTCCATAATATCCCAGAGGGTCTTTCTGTAGGTGTCAGTTACGCCTCGGATACAGCTGATACAGGTAACTTGATCGCATTTGCCATCGGCCTGCAAAATGCCCCGGAAGGGTTACTTGTCGCCTTGTTTTTAATTAATCAAAAAATCGGTAAATTCACAGCGTTCCTGATAGCAACCTTGACCGGTACCATCGAAATAATTACGGGCTTATTGGGTTATTATTTAACCTCTTACATTGGGTTCCTGGTTCCATACGGCTTAGCTTTCGCTGCGGGAGCCATGCTTTTCATCGTTTATAAGGAATTGATTCCTGAAAGCCATGGGGATGGTAATGAACGCACCTCAACCTATTCCTTCATTGTCGGTCTTTTGTTCATGGTAATATTATTGGAAATTTTGTAATCCAGACCTGACCATGGCTGGCTCCATTAAGTGAGTCAGCCCTTACTTTTTTATTAATCAGTGTAATACATTAAGTTAAATACCTGCTTCTAAACAAATCCCGCTTGACATTGACGTTCCCGATGCATGAAGGACACCTTCTGGTGACCTCCCCCTCGATGTATACCTCAAAGCAATAGTTATTCAAAAGATAATGATCGTCTTTTGTATATGATCTTTCTTGAATTGTTTTCATGAAATGTTTGTAAAGTTCATTTACTACCTGTTCAATAACCCAAAAGGTGCTTATCTCTCCTACCGCTAATTTAAGAAGTGATGCATGCATTCAGGTCCATTTAAAATGTAAAATCATCATTAAAGGGCTTCTGTACAATAACAACCATTTCTTCCCGCTTATTTCTCACTTCCACTGAAGAATGATGTTGAAGGATCAAATACTCATTTATAAGTTTATCAAGTTGCTCGCTTTGGCGAAGGGTATACTCATGACCTATTCCATACATTTTTGCCAACTCCATCATTTCCCAACGCTTCATTCGAATCTCAGAACAAATTTCCGTTGCACACCTAGAATTCATAACTACATTCACTACTCCTGCCCTTTTAAAGTTACATCATAAAAAGAAGTATTACAAAATATGCCTTATATGTAAATAGATTCGCAAAAAAAGACAAAACTTCTTAAATTGCGATAAAGCTTGACCCACCAGCAGACAGGATATGACGGAAATTCCGAACCATAATCCTCTTAATGATTTGATACGAAAAAGCCAGCTCCGGACATTCGATTCGAAAGGTCTTCATTTTATTTCCATTGTTAGTTTCCGTTCAAAATACTTTAGCAGTTTACCACATTAGCAAACAACGACAAATTTATCAATGAATAAAAAGATGGAATATCCCTTTAATTAGCGCAATATTTTTTCGATAGTACAACGTCAATTGTGATTCCAAGATGAAAATGATATAAAATGGAAACAGAAAAAAGGAATCCATTGAATAAGGATCCCCCATTTACTAAAAGAATTTTGAATGCTTTCTGATTGCTGAGCAAAGGTCTAGAATATTCCTTCCACTTATCTTCATTACTCGAATGGCAGATAAATATGAAAGCTCGTTCCTTTATCCACTTCGCTTTCCACTTCTATATAGCCATTGTGCTCTTCAATGATTTTATAGCTGACCATAAGCCCCAGTCCGGTTCCCTTGTCCTTCGTCGTATAAAAAGGTTCACCTAATTTTTTCAGCATTTCCGTTGAGATCCCCATGCCTTGATCGGTAATTGAAATACAAACATATTTCTCTGAAAATCGGATTGTTTTAATATGAACAGATCCGCCATCCGGCATGACTTCCAATGCATTTTTGATGATGTTGATGAACACTTGCTTTAATTGGTTCGCTTCACATAAAACCTTAAACTCATCTTCTTCGAAGTCTGTCTCGAATTGAATATTTTCCAGCAGGGCCTGGGCGGCCAGTAATTCCAGTGTCTCCCTCAAAATGGTATGAACATCCTGTTTGAAAACTTTAAGCGCCTGTGGCTTTGCCAGTACTAAAAATTCCGTGATAATCGTTTCGATTCGCTTAATTTCAGATGTAATCACATGAAAATATGTGGAAAATTCCCCCTTGACGCCATCCTCAAGCAACTGGATAAACCCTTTTAATGCAGTCATTGGATTCCTGATTTCGTGAGCAATCCCTGCCGCCAGTTCGCCAACGACATTTAAAGTATCCGATTTCCGGATCTGTTCCTGCATTTCGAGATTTTTACTTACATCACGGAAAATACTCAGATTCAGGTTCGAATATAAATTTTTCCTGGTTAAAAATTCAATATGCTTAACTCTTCCATCTTCGAATGTTATCGGAATGATGGATGAGTAGACCTCATGCTTGTAAACATTTTCAATATGCCCGTTTAAGGCAGGAGCATTTTCAGGGATTTTCTCAATGAATTCCTTAACAGATAAAGATAGCAGTTTATGCTTCGATATTTCCAATATCTTCTGACCCGCTTCATTAATATCGGTGAACCCTTCATTGTTCCATAATATCAAGCCGTCTAATGTTCCCTCAAAAATCTTCCTGAATTTCTTCTCACTATCCCTTAATTCCTTCTCAATCAGCCAGCGCTCACTGACATTTCGAAAGATTGTTACGTTATACCCATCACCTTCATGTTTTTTGGCAGTCAATTCAAGTAATTTTATTTGGTGATTCGGCATTTTATAAATAAGTTCCCCCCTCACTTGGGTGTCCCTTTCAAACGTTTCCATCATCTGCCCAAAATGATGGTTGTTGCTGTACACGTATTTCCAAATATAGCTGCCTATCAATTCCTCTCTGCTGGATTCAAATATTTTACATGCTGATTGATTGACACGAAAAATGATTCCGTCATCATTCCAGAATATGATCGCATCCATGGACTGGTCGAATAATTCCGCAAAAATCCGTTCGCTCGTCTCTAACTTCTTTTCTATTAAATTTGATTCTGTAATTCTTCGAAGTACCGACATGTATAATTCATTTCCTACCGTTGAACTTATGGAAAAAGTAAAATGATGGAGTTCATCCCCGATCATTATCTCTACCTCACCTTTGAAGTTCGACTCAACAAAGGCCCTTTGTATGCTCTCGTCCCAATATGCCTTATATTCTGGTGAAATGAGGTCCCTCATATTCATTCCAACAATCTCTTTTTTGGGGATGCCCATGATATGGATAAAGGCATGGTTCACTTCCATGATTATTCCTGAACTGTCGAATAGTATAATGCTTTCTATGGCCGTATCAAAAATGTCCAAAAACATCTGCCTTGACATTCTTGTTTCCCGGGACGAAGAAACATCCAAGGTCACATCCGCCAAACGATAAAATTGCTGTCCTTCGGAAGGAGCCCCCATACTCATAAACTCTATTTGTTTAAGGGCTCCGGTATGAAGCTGGATCATCTGCCTTTCACTTTCAATCGGTTTTTTGGGGGAACCGGACTCATCCTGATTATTTAAAGCGATGACCTCGAGAAAATCAGTTATCTTCATGGACTCCTGCTGATCTTTAGATGTTTCCAGCAGGGCACAGGCCGCATCATTGACATATGTGAGCCTTAGTTCCTCATCAACCCTAATAAAAGGCTCTGACATTGAATTGAAAATGTTCAAAAACCCTTCGATCTGCTTATTCAATTTTAAAATTTCCTGTTTATATTCCGTTTCATTCTCGTAACCGATATTCATATTGACACCCCTTATCAAAACCCATCCTTACCAATCTTTTTATTCGACACCCATCTAGATTTTCCTCGGTAATTTCGAAAATCGATGCAATCATCTAAATCCAAAATTATCCTATATGTCAAATTATAGTATGTTGAATCATTTAAAACTTCGCGTTAAGCTTTATTTAAGGCTATTATACTAAATTTAATAAATATTGATTTAATACTACGTATTTAGGGTATAAGGAATAACAATGCTTTCTTGCTACCTTAAAAATTCATTAAATGGAGGCAACTATGAAACAACGTGATTTTTTCTTCGATAACGCCAAGTTCATTCTCATGGCTTTTGTCGTCTTTGGACATTTGCTAAATACGTATATACATGACAGTGAAACGATTTACGCTATATATAAAACCATTTATTCCTTTCACATGCCTGCCTTTATCCTTGTTTCAGGGTTCTTTGCTAAAGGCTTTTATCAAAAAGGGTATTTAGCCAAAATTACAAAAAAACTGATTTTACCTTACCTCATTTTCCAATTGATATATACCGTTTACTATTATTTCTTATATGAACGCTCTGCAATCACTGTAGACTTGCTTGATCCCCAATGGTCGCTTTGGTTCTTGATCAGTTTATTCTGTTGGAACATAATGCTACTTGGTTTTTCAAAGCTAAAGCCATCAATAGGCATAGGTTTATCCATTTTACTCGCATTATTGATTGGGTATATTGACCATATTTCCAATTACCTTAGTCTCTCGAGGACATTCGTTTTTTTCCCGATGTTTTTAATCGGGTACCATTTAAGCAAAGACCATTTAAAAAAACTATTCACACCCAAGGTTCGTTTTGCTTCACTTAGTGTTATGTTAGTGATTTTTATCGGGTTTTATTTAAATACCGATATCAATTATAAATGGCTGCTCGGTTCGAAACCATATGCCGAGCTTGAAGATGCGACAATCATATCCATGTTTAAACGCCTCGGATTTTATGGATTGAGCATAATTTCAGTGTTCAGCTTCCTTTCATTCATCCCGCGCGGACAATATTTCTTTACGAATTGGGGTAAACAAACCCTATATGTGTATCTGTTGCACGGATTCTTCATCCGTTTCTTCAGGGAAAGCACCCTACAGGACTACTTCAGCAACACAGAGAGCTTTATCATGCTCGCCGGCCTCTCTTTCTTGATCACCGTGTTATTGTCAAGCGAAATGATCGCTACAATGGCCCAGCCGATCATCGAGTTGAAGGCGACAAAACCAAAGCGTTTCATGTCTAAAACAAAAGAGTATATAAAACAAGCATTTTGAAAGAAAACGGATAAAGCATTTTCTGCTTTATCCGTTTTTTAAAAGCAATTCCATTTCGTCTCTCAAGCTGAAAAGATTTCCGTTCTTACCAATAACTCATTTTTCAAATGCAGCACGCTATGGTAAAATTACTCGTTGGTGCTTGTTGGCTTAAAAAGACATGTACACGAAAGGAGCCAGGCGTTTCTTTTACGCCCTTTAACATGAATATTATTATCAGTACTCTTAATGCAAAATATATCCATACATCGCTATCCATTCGCTATTTAAAGGCTTATGCCCAGCCAGATTATGATGTACAGCTGGCAGAATATACGATCAAAGATCCAATCATGAACATCGTTGGTGACCTTTATTCCAAAAAACCTGATGTTATAGGATTCAGCTGTTATATTTGGAACATCGAGGAAACAATGAAAGTTGTAGCCATGCTGAAGAAGATCAATCCAGAATTGGTTATCATTCTCGGCGGACCTGAAGTCACATATGATGTTGGTGAATGGCTAGATAAGATTCCCGGGGCTGATTTTATCGTAATTGGAGAAGGTGAAGTCACCTTCAAGGCTCTATTATCTGAAATTGAAGGTGCGAACGACTATAAAAAGGTCGGCGGCATTGCGTATCGACAGAACGGAAAAAAAATCATCCAGCCTCAGAACGGCAAGGTTGATTTGAAATCGCTGCCTACACCATACCGTTTGGAAGAAGATCGTAGTGATCTATCTAAACGTGTCACCTATATCGAAACTAGCCGAGGGTGCCCATTCAGCTGCCAATTTTGTCTCTCATCGATTGAAGTGGGTGTCAGGTATTTTGATCGTGAAAAGATTAAAGAAGATATCAGATACCTTATGGCTAATGGTGCAAAGACCATTAAGTTCGTTGACCGAACCTTCAATATTAGCCGAAGCTATGCCATGGAAATGTTTCAATTCCTAATTGATGAACATCTGCCCGGTGTGGTATTCCAGTTTGAAATCACTGCGGACATCATGCGTCCGGAAGTTATCCAGTTCTTGAACGATAATGCCCCTGCAGGATTGTTCCGCTTTGAAATCGGGGTACAATCAACGAATGACCATACGAATGATCTGGTTATGAGAAGGCAAAATTTCGAAAAACTGACCCGGACAGTCACAATGGTTAAAGAAGGGCAAAAAATTGATCAGCATTTAGACCTGATTGCCGGTTTGCCTGAAGAAGATTACCATTCCTTTAGAAAGACCTTCAATGATGTCTTCGAGCTCAGACCCGAAGAGATGCAGCTTGGCTTCTTAAAGATGCTCCGTGGTACAGGCTTAAGGATACGTGCCGATGAACACCAATATATATATAGTGATCATGCTCCCTACGAAATCCTAGGAAATAATGTATTATCCTTCGATGATATTGTCCGCATTAAACAAGTTGAAGATGTCCTTGAAAAATACTGGAACGATCATAGAATGGATCATACCACGGAATATCTAATCAAAACGGTATTTCAATCACCATTCGACTTCTTTCAAGATTTCGGTACCTATTGGGATCAACAGGGCTGGTCACGAATCGGACATCAGCTTGAAGACTTATTTAGACGTTTACAGCAGTTTTTGGCTTCCCGCGAATCTGTTGAACTGAAAAACATAATCGGACTCATGAAATTGGATTATTTCTTGAATCAAAAATACAAACCACGTAAACCTTGGTGGGAAGCTTCACTTGATAAACATGGCCGGAAAGAGATTTATGAAGATATCCTGAATAAGCCTGATCAGCTTGGATCCTCTTTCACCGCTTTGGCACTTAATGAAAAAGAAATACACAAACACACATTGCTCGAGGCACTTCCCTTTGATCTGGAAACGTATTTAACGGAGGGGACAATCGTCGAGAAACCATCGATCATGCTTGCCTATTTTGATCCGAGTGGTAAGGGCTCAACCGTCTTCCCACTCTCAAAATCCGGAAGCATCATTTTTTAAAGATAAGGACGGACCCCAGTAATGGGCCCGTCCTTTTTACTTTTTTATTTATTATCACGTTTTTTATTTTCTTTTGCCAATATTTCATAAATTTTGGTCGCGTTCATATCGCCACTGAATTCGATTCCAAATTCAGTCCGTACATGTTCCCCTATATTTTCCTGTGAGTTCCGTTTTTCTTTATCCATTAACTTCTTCCTTTTCTGCCTTGCTTCGAATTGCGGTTAGCACCTTTCATTGCGTTTTCCCCTAATGCGAACTCATTGGAAAACTCATTTTCAGCTTGGTTCCTTTTTGGCGTTTTGCTTGCTTTGACAGCACCATCAACATTGGCTTTCCGTTTCATTTTCATCCACCCCTTTTAATATAGTTTACATTTTTAGAATGGGGTAAAACAGTCGAAAATTATTCAGGGATAATATAGGGACAGACGAGAAAAATAACCGTAAAACGGAAAGGGAGATACTATATGAAGAAGAAATTGGATTCACCAATTGTCGACGATACACAACCCCACCAAATTAACGCGCCAAGCTTTAAAGGAACCGGCATAAAACCACAAGCTCCATTCGTCAATGATTACGGAGTCGTCATTGGAGACAGTAAATATGCATCTGAAAACTCACCACTCGAAAATTGGAGCGAAGATACCGACCCGGAAATCATGGCTGGAGACGAATGGATACACCCCACCAATGATATAGGCTGGAATTCAACCGAAAACCGTGAACTGTTAGAGGCTAAAAGAGCGCCGCAACCTCTCTTTATGCATCCTGATAAAGATGTTAGCGTTGAAACGGATTGAGTGGTTCTTAAGGAAGTGAAATCCACTTATTAGCCAAGGGGTGTATCGCTTAGGTATACACCCCTTACTATCATTTAACCTGCAAAATCAACTTGCCTTTCGTTTGACGGGCGTTCATTTCTTCATGGACATCCGCGGCCTTTTCAATCGGATATATGCCGCCGATAGTTAGCTTAAGCTCCCCTGACGCCACGTAAGAAAAAAGGTCTTCAATGCTAGGCAACAGCAAATCTGGGTGTTTCATGATCTGTGGCAGGAAAAAACCTACGACGGATTGATTGCGCTTCATTAATTGCTGTGGGTTCATCGTATAAGGCTCTCGGCTGGCATTACCAAAAACGACAAGACGGCCAAATGGTGCCAAACATTTCAATGTTTTCTTGAAAATATCCCCTCCAGCCATTTCCAGCGCCACGTCGACTCCCTTTCCTCCCGTGGCTTCACGGACTTTCAGTTCCCATCCTTCTTTGGTATAATCGATAAGTTCATCTGCCCCCATCTCTTTAGCTAGCTCCAACTTTTCCATTGTGCTGGCAGTTGCAATCACTTTTCCAGCCCCGAAGATTTTGGCCAGCTGGACTGCAATCGTTCCCACTCCCCCTGCTGCAGCATGGACCAATACCGTATCCCCCTGTTGCATGCGCCCCATTGTCTTTAGAATATGATAGGCGCTCAGGCCTTGAAGGGGTAAGGCAACAGCTTCATGGAACTTAATGGCATCAGGAAGCGGAATGGCAGAGAATTCATCAGATAGGGCATATTCTGAATACCCACCCGATTCAATTAAACTCACGACCCTTGTGCCAGGTTTGATTTTAGTCACCTTTCCACCAACTTCCACCACTACGCCCGCCACTTCCGCACCTGGAATGAACGGAAGCGGCGTAGGTACTACATATTGTCCTTCCCTCCTGGCTGTATCCGCATAATTGACGCCGACACAATCGATTTCAATCAGAACTTCATGCCCAGTTGGCACGGGCCTTTCCATTTCAGTCATTTTCAGTACTTCCGGTCCGCCGTATTCTTCAAATTGAATAGCTCTCATCATTGTTCCCCCCTTATTAATTCCCCGTAAATCCCGGTTTTCTTTTCTCTTTGAATGCTGCCACCCCCTCTAGATGATCTTCTGTGGAAGCCATCAAGGTTTGCGTGATTCGCTCCTGTTCGAGTATTTCATCCAATGTAGCCGTAAATGAATGGCTAACGAGTTTTTTCATCATTCCATATGCTTTTGTTGGACCATTTGAAAGCTTTTCCGCTAGTTTCAATGTTTCTTCTTCAAGTTGATTGAGTGGATATAAATAATTAATTACACCTAACTGGTATAAGCGTTCCGCAGAAATCGGCTCTGCTGAAAAGAAGAGCTGCTTTGCAAGGTGGGGGCCTACTAACTTTGGTAAAAAATACGAACCCCCTCCATCTGAAATCAGGCCTACCTGTGAAAAACTCATGGCAAATTGACTATCATCGGAAGCCACTATCAAATCACAAGCGAGTGCCAAATTGAAACCGGCCCCTGCCGCAAATCCATGGACGGCAGCGATAACGGGAACCTCAGATGCATCGAGAGCCAAAATGCATTCGTTCATTCTGCCAACATGATCATACAATTGACCTGCAGATGCCTTCCCCATCGACTTAACGTCTCCTCCTGCAGTGAATGACCGACCCGCCCCTTTGATGATGACAGCCCTTATATGTGGCGTTTGTTTAACATCCTTAATCGTTCTCGTTAAATTTGCAATCATATCAGGACTAAATGCATTCAGGCTTTCAGGACGATTCAACGTCAGGATCAATACATTATCGATAACTTCTGTCAACAAGTGTTCTTTTAACATTTACCCATCCCCTTTTTCTATTTGATCAACCAGCCGCCATCCACCAATATATCTGTCCCAGTCATATAGGAAGCCTCCGGAGAAGCAGCAAAGGTAATGACATTACTGATTTCCTCCGCTTTCCCCACTCTTTCCAGTGCCGTGTTCCTCTGAATGGACTTTACGAATTTTTCATTCTGCAATCCATCCTCCGTTAATGGCGTTTCAATAAACCCCGGAGATACGGAATTGACCCGAATGCCGACTGCAGCGAGTTCTAGTGCCAATGATTTCGTTAAACTGATGACCCCTGCCTTAGCAGAGCTGTAATGCGGGATGAAGGCCCCTGCCTGATGTCCTGACAGTGAAGCCACATTCACGATTGCCCTGTTGATAGAACCTTCATTTCCACTGTTCGCTCCTTCTTCCATCACTTTCCCTAAGTATTTGGAAACTAAATAGACACTTTTCAAATTGACATGTTGAATCATATCCCAATCAGCTGCAGATGTATCCAAAAGCTTCGAGGACTTTGATCCACCTGCGTTATTGATTAGGATGTGAAGGTCACGATATTGTTCCTTCACATACATGGACAGCTCTTTTACATCTTCCTCGACGGTTA
The DNA here is from genome assembly GCF_030348945.1 of Peribacillus sp. ACCC06369. Lineage (NCBI taxonomy): Bacteria > Bacillati > Bacillota > Bacilli > Caryophanales > Bacillaceae > Peribacillus > Peribacillus sp. ACCC06369. The sequence goes on along the minus strand of NZ_JAUCEN010000002.1, from coordinate 1,450,635 downwards.
CATCCGCAGGGAAAATATCGGCCATGGGAATCGTGTGCCTGGCATTGATTTCAGCTGCCGCTTCCTCCAGCTTTCCTTTCGTCCGCCCTACCAACAACACTTTTGCCCCTTCGTCCGATAAGCGCATCGCTGTAGCTTTCCCAATACCAGAACCTGCACCTGTCACCACCGCTATTGACTGTGAAAACCTCATTCCCTTCACCTCATATCTGGATTTTGTTACTACGTTTCCTGCCTTTTCAATTCCGCCTCGATTCTTCCATCCACCAACTCCGGAACAAGATCTATCGAACCTTTTTGGGCCGCCAATTCCAAATCGGCGATCAAGCTGTGTTTGTCAAACAGCTGTCCGACATATGATGATTGCAAGATATCAAGGGCATTTTCGCTATTCGTGCGATAAAGCGCAATTGCAGCCTTTGCTGCATCGTTGAGCATGAATGGATCTTGTGATCCAGCAATCAGGCAATCTATCAAATGGCCTGCACCATAAAAGTCTTCCAGACTGAATTCACCTGAGTTTCCCGAACAAACGATGACGATCGTTTCTGTTTTATGATGTTTTTTTATTTTTTCCGCAACAGACGGATTATTCAGCAAAGAAGCGATGTAAACCTTTTTGGCAGCGGCAGAATTTCTCAACGCTACCGTTCCGTTAGTCGTAGACAGTATTAGTGTTTTGCCGTGTACCAACTTACTCAATAGCGTCGGACTTGGGTACATCAAATCTTCAACCGGCTTTGCTTTAAGTTCACCTGCCACTAGAGTATCTCCATGGCCCAATTCCTGGCTTTTCACTAAGGCATCAATTGGATCCATGACAGGAATCACCTGGCGTGCTCCATCATGAAGTGCTGAAATAATCGTTGTGGTCGCTAATAACACATCCAGGACGACTGCAACTTTTTCCCCTTCTTGAAGCTTTTCCCCATCTATCTCTTCTTTTTTTAATAACAAATGAATGTTTTGTACATACTCCATATTATTAAACTTCCTTCGCAGCTACATTTGCTGCATGGCTGATTAAGCTTTTAACCGTTTTTCCGAGATTGGAAAAACGGGGGTCATTAGTCTGGCCTTTTTTATATCGGTAATAGATTTGCTGAAGGATGACAGCTAACTTAAAGTAACCAAAGGTTAAATAAAAATCGACGTTGGAAACATCCCTGCCGCTTCTTGCTGCATACGTCTCGATAAATTCCCTTCTTGTCAGGAAACCAGTTAAAGTCGTGACGGACGCTTGACCCACACCGATTTTGATAGGTTCCGGGTCACCGCTTTCCGTCCAGTAGCTTAAAGCAACTCCTAGATCGGCTAACGGATCACCAACGGTGGACATTTCCCAATCAAATAAACCTACCATCTCTGTAAGGTCATGGTTAAACATGGCATTATTGATCTTATAGTCATAATGGATAATTGAAGTCTGGCTATGTTTCGGGATATTCTGTTGCAAATATTCGATAAGCGGCCGCACTTCTTCTATTTCATCTGTCTTTGCTCTCTCATAACGGGAAATCCAACCGTTTACTTGTCTTTCAATGAATCCCTCCGGTTTGGAGATTTCCACTAAACCCGTTTTCTCATGTGGGATCGAGTGTAGGTCAGCAAGCCGATCGACCATGACATAAGAAAGCTGTCGGCACCTTTCAGGAGTAGGCTCGATTCCTTTGGGAAACTCATTGTCTATTACAATTCCATGTTTCCTTTCCATTAGGAAAAAAGGGGCCCCAGCAATAGACTCATCATCCGAGAATAGAATTGGCTCGGGAGCGGCTTGAAAATATGGGTTGATTGAGGCCAGAATATGATGTTCACGCTTCATATCATGTGCCTTTGGAGCGACAGGACCAAGCGGCGGCCTTCTGAGGACTGCCTCCCACTCCCCCATTTTCAGCTGATAGGTCAAATTTGAATAACCTGTGGAAAATTGTTGCAATTCTAACGGTTCATTTGGAAGGTCCAAAACATTTTTTCTTAGGAAGCCTTCTAATGAATGAACATTCAGTTCCTCTCCAGGCCGAACAGGAATCGTATCGTCAACCATGTTCCTCCACTCCTTTAGACTTTTATCATTCTAATTATGAACAAGATGTGAGATGAGCTTTTCTTTAATCTTTTCAGGAATAGGTTCACTATTTTGATTCAAAAAATTGAAACAGACTAAAACTGCACTCCCCTTGGCAATTACTTCACCAGTTTGTGAACAGAGAATATCATGGACCATTTCACAGCTTTTCGTCCCCACCTTCGTCAAAGATGAACGAATGGTCAAGAGTTGATTGAAATATCCCTGAGCAATAAAGTCGCATTTTGTGGAGGCTAACAAAAAATTCCACGATTCGACTTTCGTCGCTAGCCCCAAGGCTTCAAAAAATTTCATGCGGGCTTCTTCGAGGTAAATGAAATAGCTTGTGTTATTGATGTGGCCCAAAGCATCCGTTTCTGAAAAACGGACGTTGACTTCAAATTCATGCATATTACCCCTCCTTGTTTAACGATGTACAAAAGCAGGTTTACGCTTATCCAGAAAAGCGGAAACCCCTTCTTTAACATCTTCAGTTTGGAAGATTTCTTCAAAAAGATTCGTTTCTAGCTCTAGTCCTTGTTCAAGCGTTGCCTCACTTCCTTCATTAATCGCCTTCTTGATTCTTGAAAGTGCTTGTAAAGAGTGCCTCGTCATTCTTGAAGCCAAGATTTTCGCTTCCGATAAACCGCAGCCTTGCTCGACGACTTTATTGACAAGCCCGATCTTTTCCGCTTCTTTGGCATCAAGCGGATCACCGGTGAATATAATCTCCTTTGCTTTTGCGTTCCCTACAAGTCTGGACAAACGCTGTGTACCGCCAGCACCAGGAAATAAGCCTAATTTCACTTCCGGCAGCCCAATTTGCACCTGTGTTTCAGCGACACGCATATCACAGGACAGAGCCAATTCGCATCCGCCGCCTAAAGTCAGGCCATTTAATACAGCTATCGTAGGTTTAGGGAACATGTCTATTTTGGTTAAGACGGCATGACTTTCCCTTACCAATTCTTTCATATTCGGGTTTCCCATCATGTTAGGGAATTCTTTTATATCAGCACCAGCCGCAAATGCGATATTGCCTGCACCCGTTAAGAGTACTGCTACAGTTTCAGAATTCTTTGAAAGTTCAGTGAATATTTCTCCCAATTCTTTGAATACCTGTTTGCTGATTACGTTTAATGGAGGATTATCAATGGTTATGATCGCAAGCTTATTTTCTTTTTCCACTCTAATTAACTGTGTCATCGATTCTTCACTCCTTGATTTGGATAATCATACCAACCTTTTCCTGTTTTCCTTCCTAAATGTCCTTTGTTAACCTTTTCTTCTATACAAGCATTTGGCTTGTCTTCTGGATTTCCAGTTTCATTGTATCGTTGCTGCATGACAAAATATCCTACATCAATACCTGATAAATCCATCAGTTCAAATGGACCGACGGGATGGCCTAACGCTTTCCTGCAAATTAAATCGATATCCTTATAATCCACAATTCCTTCTTCATACAAATATAGGGCCTCACGCTGTAACGCTCCCAAAATTCGATTGGCTACAAATCCCGATATTTCTTTCCTCAACAAAACTCCTGTCCTATTCATTTTCTCTGTGACTTCCATCGCAAGCTTAGCGGTTTCTTCAGAAGTTTGATCACTCATTACAATTTCAACACAATCCATTATTAGAGGCGGGAAGAAGAAATGCATATTAATGAACTTATCCGGACGATTCGTCACACCTGACAGCAGGCTATTGACAATCGTTGAACTATTCGTTGCAAAAATGGTTTCTGTTGGTGCCAATTGCTCCAGTTTAGCGAAAACTTCCTGCTTCACATCAAGTTTTTCAACAACCGCTTCAATGATCAAATCAGCTCCACTGGCCGCTTTCTCCAAATCGGTAGTATATTGAAGACGGCTAAATGCCGCCAATTTTCGATCTTCAGACAATTTTCCTTTTTGGACCCATTTAGTCAAAATGACGTCCAATTTTTCTTTGGCTGCATTCAACGCTTTTTCCTGAACATCCTGAAGAATCGTTTCGTAACCTCCAAGTGCAGCAAGCATCGCAATTTGATGCCCCATCTGCCCAGCCCCGATTACGGTTATTGATTGAATTTGCTTGTCGGTCATGCCATCCATCTCCCCTCTACTAACTGGTTAGTATGTAACCTAGTCACGCTTCAATTCCATGCAGAATCATCTCCATAAAAATGGCTGCCACTTCCTGTTCGTTTTTTTCACCTTCTGGGTCAAACCAATGATAGCTCCAATTGGTCACACCCAAAATAGCAAAAGAGATGATGGATGCATCGAGATTGGAACGTAGTTCTCCGCTCTCGATGCCTTCTATCAGCACTTGCTCGATTTTATTACGGAAATCATCCCTCTTAGGAAGGACTTGTGCAAGTTTTTCGTCACTTAGATTTTTCATTTCACGGAAAAAGACCGTGGCGCTGGATTTTTTGGTTTTGATGCTTTTTAAGAGCATATATACCATATCGAAAAGCTTATCCTTACAGCTTTTCCCAGGATCCAAAATGATTATTTCCTGCTCACTAAGCAACTCGTCTATATATGCTAGATGAATATCCATAAGCAACTGCTCTTTGCTCGTAAAGTAGTAATAAAACGTTCCCTTCGTCACCCCGACCGATTCGACGATATCAGAAATCGACGTTTCACTAAAGCCCTTCTTTTCAAATAAGCGTATGCTATGTTCTGTCATTTTTTCTTTCATGTATGCATCCTCGCAATCTGTTAAAATTTCAGCTGAATTGATATCATACGCTTTCGTACTTCCTTCTTATTTCCTGGAAAGTTCTTCCCTTAAAGCTCGCCTTAAAATCTTTCCGACATTTGTTTTCGGTAACTCTTCACGAAATTCAACAAAATTCGGAACTTTATAGGCCGATAGGTTTGCACGGCAGTAATCAATGATTTCCCGTTCACTTGCCTTTTTATTATTTTTAAGTACAAGCACCGCTTTAACCGACTCCCCTCGGTAAGCATCCGGAACCCCGACGACAACCGCTTCCTGGACAGCAGGATGTTCATAGAGAACTTCCTCCACATCACGCGGATATATATTAAACCCACTTGCGATGATCAAATCTTTTTTCCTGTCGACAATATAGAGGTACCCTTCTTCATCAACTTTGGCGATATCCCCCGTATAAAGCCAACCATCCCTAAGAGTGACCGCAGTTTCCTCAGGCATATTCCAGTAACCTTTCATCACTTGAGGTCCTTTGACGACCAATTCCCCCATTTCGCCAGTGGGCACTTCTTTTGTCCCGTCCCCTAGGTCCATCACTTTATATTCAGTCGAAGGGATACCAATCCCGACGCTCCCAGGCTTCCTTTCAGCAAATACCGGGTTACAATGCGTTGTTGGCGAAGCTTCCGTAAGACCGTAGCCTTCCAATATCTTCGCACCTGATTTTCGTTCAAACTCACGTAGCAGTTCCACAGGCATCGGTGCACTTCCGCTGTTACAGACCTGAATTGATCCCATTCCATATTCTTCTGCCTTTGGATGATTCGTCAACGCTACATACATGGTCGGTACACCAGGAAAAGTGGTTGGCTGTTCTCGCTTTATCGTTTCAAGCACTTCTTCTATCTCAAACCTTGGCAGCATGATTGAGTCACCAGCAATATAAACGGATAGGTTCATTGCGGACGTCATTCCAAAAACATGGAAAAGCGGGATGACCGACAACGTTCTTTCAGCTCCCAATTTTAATTCATGCTTGAAGAATTCATATGATTGAACGACGTTAGCCAGAATATTTCTGTGAGTCAGCATAGCTCCTTTTGAACGGCCAGTCGTTCCTCCTGTATACTGAAGAACGGCGATATCATTTTCCGGATCGAATGATACTGGATTGATTTTTCCGTCCCCTGACTTCATGAATTGGTCAAATGAAACATCAGGCTGGAAATCTGCATCTGATGGCCGCAGGCTTACGGCGATAATATTTTTCACATTTGCATGCTGCTGGACACTTTTCACTTTCGGATATAATCCATCCAAAACCACGATCGTTTCGGCACCGGAGTCCTGTAAGATATGCTGCAACTCCCTTTCAACCAGCATTGGATTGATTTGGGTGATAATTGCTCCTGTCGTCAAAGATCCATAGTATGCAATGACGTATTGGGGACAGTTAGGTAGCATGATGGCGACACGATCACCTTTTTGGACGCCTTTTTTTTGCAGGGCTGAAGCAAAGGCTTGCGATGCATGAAAAAGTTCCTGATAAGATATCTTTCGTCCAAAAAAAGTAATAGCTGTATTGTTTGGATAGGCCTGACATGCATTTTGAAGGATTCTTTGCATCGGAAACTCAGGAACTTTTATTTCCTTTGAAATTGAATCGGGATAAACGGACAGCCATTTTTTTTCTTTCATCATTACATACCCTCCAGCCATATTTACTTACTTTTCTTTACATTGCATGTGAACCCCCATCAACAATCAAGATATTTCCAGTCACGTAATCAGATGCCTTTGATGCCAGGAAAACCGCTGCCCCTTTTAAATCATCATCACTCCCTAACCTTCTTAGCGGAGTGGAATCCAAGATAGGACTCTTTCCTTGCTCGAGAACCCCTTTCGTCATTTTTGTCGGAAAGAATCCTGGTGCGATTGCATTAACATTGATATTATGCTGACCCCACTTAACGGCTAAATCCTTTGTTAAAGTAATGACCGCCCCTTTACTCGTATTATATCCGACCGTATCGAGCACCCTCGGGTCAGTCCCTCCTAATCCGGCGACGGAAGCGATGTTTATGATTTTCCCCCGTCCCTGCTCAATCATGACCCTGCCTACAGTCTGGCTCATGATAAAGGTTCCGGTTACATTGACATTCATCACCTTCTGCCAGGCTTCAAGGGGCATGTCGACGGCCGGAGCCCCCCAGGATGCCCCGCTGTTGTTTACTAAAATGTCTATCGTACCGAATTCCCGGTAAGTTTCGTTAACAACTTCCTGTACATCCGACGGATTGGTGATATCGCACTTGAAGGAAAGCGCCCTGACCCCAAGCTTTTCGATTTGCGAAGCAACTTCGTCGCATGCTTCCTTCTTCCTTGAACAAAGAACGACATTAGCCCCTGCTTCAGCAAAGCCGGTAGCTATTTGTTCTCCCAATCCTCTCCCTCCACCGGTAATGATCGCCGTCTTTCCAGTCAGATCGAATAGGTCGGTAACTTTCATATTTTCACCTCATGCTTTTGTTGGTATTTTCGAAGTTCTATTTTAGCCACTTGTGAGCGGTGCACTTCATCCGGGCCATCAGCAAGCCTTAACGTCCGTGCATTTGCCCAATGTGCAGCAAAAGGGAAATCATCGGAAATACCTGCAGCTCCAAATCCTTGAATGACCCTGTCCAGCACTTTCAATGCCATATTTGGTGCCACTACTTTTATCATGGCTATCTCCGCCTTGGCTTCCTTGTTCCCGACTGTATCCATCATATAGGCAGCTTTTAAAGTCAGAAGTCTTGCTTGTTCGATTTCAATCCGTGAATCGGCCACCCATTCCATGATCACACCTTGTCTCGCCAAAGGTTTACCAAAAGCGACACGATTTTGAATACGCTTACATAATTCTTCAAGTGCTCTTTCAGCAGCGCCGATAAGCCTCATGCAGTGATGTATCCTTCCAGGTCCGAGTCTTCCCTGGGCAATCGCAAACCCTTTGCCTTCACCCCATAGTATATTCGATGCCGGAACCCTCACATTTTCAAAATTGATTTCGGCATGGCCATGCGGAGCATGATCATAACCAAACACTGGGAGCATTCTCTCGATTTTCACACCCGGTGTATCCAGCGGTACAAGAATCATTGACTGTTGTTCATGCTTGGACGCTTCAGGATCTGTCTTACCCATAACGATGGCAATCTTGCATCGGGGATCGCCTGCTCCTGACGACCACCATTTCCGGCCGTTTATGACATACTCATTACCTGCCTTTTCAATCCTGCACTCGATATTGGTCGCATCGGAAGACGCCACTTCCGGTTCTGTCATCGAGAAGCATGAGCGGATTTCCCCAGCAAGCAACGGTTTCAGCCAGCGTTCTTTATGTTCATCTGAACCGTATCTCACCAACACTTCCATATTGCCCGTGTCCGGTGCGTTACAGTTGAAGATTTCAGGTCCTATCATCGACCTCCCCATGATTTCACAAAGCGGTGCATATTCTAGATTTGTTAAACCCGCCCCATAACCGCTATCAGGTAAAAATAAATTCCATAATCCTTCTTCTTTTGCTTTTGCCGTTAATTCAGTTAAAATCGGTGGTATTTCACTCCAGCGGCTCTTCTGTGCTTCGAGCTGCTTTTGGTATACGGATTCATTTGGATATACGTACTTTTCCATGAATTCCGTTAACTTCTTTTCCAAATTTTTCACCTTTTGAGTATGTTCAAAGTTCAAATTGAATTCCTCCTTTTAAACTGACTAACCGGTTAGTATGTTCTTTCTTTTACAGTATATACACAATTTTCCGATTTTTTCAATAATTAAATCTTTTTTTCATGTCGCTTTAGTCCTTGTACATTTTCATTTCCCCTGTGTTCCTTTGGTTGGACTATAGGAAATACACATACGATTTTCGTACCTTTTTTTAGTTCACTTGTGATAAAAACTTTCCCTCCATGCTTTTCAATGATTTTAAAACAAACGGAAAGACCCAATCCTGTTCCTGATGATTTCGTCGTGAAAAATGGTTCTCCCACCTTTTGAAGGGAGTTTTCCGGAATACCTTCCCCTTCATCCAAAATGCTTACAAAAACTTCCCCATATTTTTCATATATGCTCACAAAAATATTTCCGCCATCCGGCATCGATTCTATGGAATTTTTTATCATGTTTATTAGTACTTGCTTGATTTGGTTTTCATCAAAGTAAATGAAAATGGGTTCTGTATCATAATTTTTATGAATTTGAATATTGTTCAATACGGCGTTTGTCTCCAACAGGGTTATGACATGATTGCAGCTTTCCTTTAAATCCTTCTCTAGAAAAACCGCCTCGGCAGGTTTCGACAGCAGCAAGAGTTCATTCAGGACTTGCTCGATTCGATTTATTTCCGAAAAAATAATATCATAGTATTCCTGTTTATCGGCACCGCCATCTTTAATCAATTTTACAAAACCCATTATAGCTGTCATCGGATTCCTGACCTCATGTGCAATCCCTGCCGCCAGTTGGGCGGCCGTTGATAACTTGCTTGATGTGATCGCCAAATGTTCGTTTAGGCTCACGAGCTTCTCTTCCGCATGTTTACGTTCATTAATTTCAGAAATAATGCCTGCCGTCCCTATGAATTTCCCAGCATCATCGTAAATTAGTTTAACGAATGCTTCAACCCAACTTGTCCCTTTTTTCGCATTTAGTTTAATGTCCGCACGAAAATATTTATTTCCTCGATGAAAGGATTCCGCAAAGACCCTTAATACGTCTTGATAAGAAGTGTTATCCATATATTTAGAAAAGTGAAGCCCTAGAGACTCATTCACGGTTGCACCACTCATCGATTTCCATGCTGGGTTTAAATACAACCATTTTCCTTTATCATCCGTTTGGAAAATAACCTCATTGAAGCTATTGACCAATTCTTTAGAGTACTTGGAGAAAATGCGATAGCGTCCTTCGCTATCTTGCAATAAAGCAATCGTTTTCCGTTTATTATCATAGATAGCACCCAAACACCAAGCTATGGATAAAATGGTGATTAAATATATTGCTGCAAAGGCGGAAAACCTCCGTTCTTCATGACCCAGCCATCCTAAATAGGGCAATATCAATATAAAAAAAAGGACAGGGACAATAATCCTTCCAATATATTTCATCACATCTTCCACCTCCTTACCAAAATGATTTAAACTTCATCCGATCGAATTCCAGCAAGCAAGGGGGCAAATTAATCATATACTGTATATAACAATGGTAAAAACCCACTCATAGGTAAATTTCAACATTTTATTCATGATTCCTGCAAACAAGACAAAAAACCTTTCCTCGATGGAAAGGTCACTGTTCAACTTAATTCATTTATCCAATGATGACGCGTTCCTTTGGATAATGGAAATTTTCCGTAACTTCTTTATGGCCTATGATATACAGAAGGGATGTTATCCCGACACGGCCAATAAACATAATGATCATTATGACAATTTTACCGGTATTACTGAGTTCAGGCGTGATTCCCATCGAGAGGCCAACTGAACCAAAAGCCGAACATACTTCAAAAATGATTTGCATCAAAGTAAAATTCTCAGTAATCGATAAAATGAAGACCGCCATTATGCAAAGGAGCGATCCCATGATCATAACTGCAGTTGCCTTTCGAATATCATCGGGATGAATCTCCCGCTTGAACACTTTAATGGAACGCCTTCCCCTCATGAAATTCCATAAAAAGAGAATCATTATTGCCAGGGTTGTTGTCCGGATACCTCCTCCGACTGAGCTAGGGGATGCCCCAATAAACATCAATATGCTCATCAATAAAAGGGTCGGTTCCGAGAAATCGCTCACATTCATTGTTGCTAATCCGCCGCTTCGCGTATTAGAAGACATAAATAAAGAGTAAAAGAACGATTCATGCCAGCTTTTATCTTTAAATAAACCATTCATTTCCAACAGGTAAATCAGGATCGTTCCCCCAATGATAAGGGAAAAGAAAGTGACTGATGTCAGCTTCGTGAACAAAGAAAAATGAAACTTATAAGTACGGGCACGATTGGACAAAAACTCTTTCAGCTCAATCAAGACAGGAAACCCAATGGCTCCAAGGGTAAGCAGGATAATCGTGATGAACTGTACAAAATAATCGTCTTTAAATGGAATCATTGAAATACCGGTAATATCAAAACCAGCATTCGTGGTGGCACTTACGGCTAAAAATAAACCATTTAAAAAGGCTTCTTTCCAGTTTGGAAAATAATCCAGAAAGTAAATGCCTAAAACTAGAGCCCCAATCATTTCAATTACGACAAATATCTGAATGATTTGAATCAATAATTTAACAAGCCCCGAAAGATTCGATTGGTTTTGATCTGTCATGATCAATTGTCTTTCCTTCAAGCCGATTTTCTTACCCAAAATCAACCAGAAAAACGTACCAAGTGTCATTATGCCAATACCGCCAAATTGGAGAACAAACATTAGAATGAAATAGCCTACCTCATTATACACTTCGGGCAAACTAACAACTGTTAGGCCTGTTACACTTACTGCACTTACGGCTGTGAATAAAGCATCCATGAATTCAAATTCTACGCCTGGCTTAAGAGCAACCGGGAGACTCAACAGTACGGTCGAGATACTGACGGCCAAAAAATAATAACCGACGATAAGCTGAGCTGGTGTTAACTTTGATAATATTTTTTTGATAGCAAACATAAAGAGTTTCCTTTCTTACTCCTTTATGATTATGTATGTAGGTGGAACACATAACCATTAATAATCTAGTTTACCCTTTTTTCATTCTTTTTTCCATTCTCTTTTAAAACTGGCTTACTTTCAACAAAAAGGTAGGTTTACCAATAAGTTTGATGCCGCTCATATAAGTAAAACTCCTCATTCTACTTATACTATCATTACAGCGGCAAAAGCCGTTGAAAAAGTAAAGGGGAGATTCAAATGGCTAACAGCAGTAACAACCTTCTTGTTCCTGGAATCGAACAAGCATTAGAACAAATCAAATATGAAATTGCATCAGAGTTTGGTGTACAATTAGGTTCGGATACTTCAGCACGTGCCAATGGTTCAGTTGGCGGCGAAATTACGAAACGTCTTGTACAACAAGCACAATCTCAACTTAAAGGTCAATAATTCCTAACACAATTGAATATCCATGGCTAAGAGTCCAGCTGCGTGCTGGACTCTTTTTACTTATTGCGTTCATTCCCATGTCCATTATTACCCTTATCCCTTTTCGACTTATTCCAATCTTGCTTACCTTGTTTTACTTGTTTTACTTGTTTTACTTGTTTTACTTGCTTTACTTGCTTTACTTGCTTTACTTGCTCTACTTGCTTTACTTGCTTTACTTGCTTTACTTGCTTATTTTTTTTTTCATACTTTACTGGATCGTCATTATTCTTTTCTTTGACCAATGGAACTCTTTTCTTATCGAACTTTTTAACATACTTTTCATTTTTATGCTTGTCCTTTGATTGGTTGTTTTGATTGCGATCAGATTTTATTTTTGGCTCCCTGCTTCTTTCCTTGAAGCCATTTACCTCATTCCGTTTTCCATTTTCAGCTTTACTATCAGTTTGTTCCTTATTTTGGGCAGTTTGTGTTCCCAGGTTTTTCCGTTCAGTTGGTTTGACTTCGTTTGACGGCTTTTGTTTTATTGCATTTGCATTGTTCTCTATTTCCTTTTCGCCATCCGATTTGTTTTCTGTACTCAGCGTTTCGCTCTTCACTTTCGGAATATCAACCTTTTCCTCGACTTTTTTATCCGGTGCAGGTTCCCTCATATTGACCTTTACCTTTTCTTTATCTTCATTCAACTTCTTTTCAACATACTTACCTGTGGATATGCCTTGTTCCCTTGCTTGGTCACGATCGCTTTTTGTTGCCTGAATCACTTTCATCTTTGTTTTAGTAACATTATCCTGCTCAGCTATTTCTTTTATCTCTTCTTTTAAATTCCTATCCAGTTTTTTATTCTTATCCAATAATGTAGTGGAAACGACTATTTGTTTATTTCCTTTCAAATAACCGAGTTGCTTCGTGGTTTCAACGATTCGGACTGTAACAGTCTTAATATCCTTGCCTTTCCAATCCTTCAGCTGACCAATCACAAGCTTGCCGTCTTCATTTAAGCCAGTAAGTTTGAGAACTTCTAAATGATCGTCAAGCTCCAACTCAATGCTTGGATTCACATCTATTGTCATATATGCCGAAACAGACCCAGAGAAATAGGATGGAAGAATCGAAAATAGAATCAGGAAGGTGGAAGCAATGCTTAGCACGGCCTTTTTTTTGAAAGATGAATGAAAATTGGAAAAGGCTAAAGTGAACTTTTGTTTAGCAGGTGAAAAGGTGATTTCCTCACCCACTTCATATGCCCGTTCCTGCCTTTTGGCTTTTAGAAATTCACCCTCGGGGGTCAATAGGGTTACAAATCGCTTATTAACTGAAAGAATAACTCCTTTTTTCATCCATTGATAGCCCCTTTTATATAATCATTCAAGTACAAAAAATCTCCGTTTATTATGATTGCAACAGCAATGATGTACTTTCTGTTCCGTTCAATCGTTTTTCTGCTTACATCCACTTTTCCTTCGAGCTGCTTTACTGGCAGCCGCTTTTTTGCAAACAGGATTTCTTTCAGTTCGTCATCTTCCATTAACAATTTAGCGATCATGATGGCTCCCTTCCTTGCATCCGCATGTTTTGGAGAGTTTTCAACTAAATCCTCAAATGACAGACCAAAATCCTGTAGATGGCTTATATAAAGGTGAATTTCTTCTTTTCTTCTTTCCGATTCCTTTTGCTTCTCGTACTCATTGATGGAATTTTCATTATCGATATATATATGGCTTTGATCATTATCATCATTCAGAGTCAAATCCAATAATACTTCTTTTCGTTTCGACTGGCTTCTTAAATAATCAATAACCCTTCGTCTAACGAGGGTTTCGGCAAATGCCAATAAAGAACGGCCTTTTTCCGGGGAATATTTATCGATTGCCTCATTAAAAGCAATCATTCCAATACTAAATTCATCATCTGATTCGTATATGTAACGTCTGCAAACCGATGAGACGGTCTTCGCAATAAAAGGTTTGAACGACTCTATAGTATCATTACGAAGGCTTATATCGCCTTCTTGAATTTTCAATACGGTTTCTTCTAAAGAACGCTTTTTTTTGAATGCTGTAAACAACAAACCAAGCATTTGCTCACCTCGCTCCTGTTGAACATAAAATACGCATCAACATACTTATCTTAAGCGGAGGGAGTCTAAAAGACAGTACCAAAAGAACTATTTTTGCGATATAAATGAAATCACATAATATATCAACATGATAAAATACTTAGTTTTTTCTCGTTTATTACAGTGCAATTACAGTAAAATATCTTTTTACGGATTTTTTTGCAATCCAATGGGACAATTGTCATTTTTCTAACCGGAATTTAATATTCACATCTTTTAACATATCATTCGTAAACTTACCTGCTCTTTTGAGGGTCACTCCATAAATACATTAAAAAGCAAAAAAAATAGGCGTGACAAGCACGCCTGTTTTTTTAAGCTTCCTGTATTTTTTTCTCTTCTTTCGCTTTTTTTTCTTTTTTGCTTGAAATGATCCATGCACCTGCCGCAATTCCAATCAATACGGTCCAAAAAATCGATTTCCAAAGAGTTGATTCAGGGAAATGATGATCGATGACAGCCAGTGAAGGGTGCGCGAGTGTGTGTACCGCCAATTTCACTCCAACCCAACCCACAATCAAAAATGCTGCCGTTTCGAGTGAAGGACGCTGATGAAGCAACTTCACGAATGCATTTGCTGCAAATCGCATAATGATCAAACCAATCATACCGCCGAGGAACATGACAGCGAATTGCCCTCCGTCTATACCGCCGACTTTCATCCAGCCTGTTGCAGGAAGTGTAACAGCCAGTGCTACGGCAGCCAACATGGAATCGATTGCGAAAGCTATATCAGCCGCTTCAACCTTTACCACGGTCATCCAGAAGCCAGATTGCTTTTTAGGCTTTGTGATTTCCTTCTCACCTTTAACAGCGTATTTTTTGTAAATGTTCTGAAAAGCAATGAAAAGTAAATAAATCGCACCGATTGCTTGAATTTGCCACACGTCGATAAGAAAGGAAATAAGGAATAAACTTGCAAAGCGGAAAACAAAAGCTCCCATCAGACCATAAAACAAGGCTTTTCGCTGTTGTTCTTTTGGTAAATGCTTAACCATGACAGCCATGACAACTGCATTATCCGCAGCAAGTATCCCTTCCAATCCAACCAAGATAAGAAGGACCCAGCCGTATTCCAATAATATTGATGCTTCCATCCATTCAACCTCCAATAGTTTTTATTCCCTCCCTATCGGCAATGGCAAAATAAAAAGACCTCTGCCGTATAGGCAAAGGTCTTGCTGAACATGAAAACATGTCAACAAAGCCGATGAATGTTTCCATTCACGTAATGACGACTTTGTTTTAGGGCGAACCCTAACGCTACTCCCCTTTGAAAAGGAAAATCAGTTATTAAGTATATTGATAGTATACGCGCTCGTTATGAAAATAACAATCTTTTTTTATTATTGGATCTCATTTTCGTTTCCCTTTGGTTAATTTAATCAATTGCAAATATTCTTTGCCAAAACGAATCCAGTTCGGTCTTGCAGAAAAGTAGTTCTGAAACAGCGATAAAAAACTCGTGTATTTCCCCTCATATGGATACCATTGGATTTCTGAATTCTTTTTACCTTTATCGACCATGACCGCTTTTTCATGACAGAAAATCTTCAATCCATGCTCGCCATGATAGCGGCCAATGCCACTTTGTTTGGCACCGCCAAATGGTAAATGATGATTAGCAACAGTAATTAGCACATCATTGATCGTCACCGCTCCTGTTACTAACTGTGACGCAATCCGGCTTGCTTTTTCCCCGTCCATCGTCCAAACGCTCGAATTAAGTCCATATTCACTTTCATTTGCTAGGGCGATCACTTCCTCCTCCGTGTCGAAAGGCATAACGGGCAACACGGGTCCGAACGTTTCTTCTTTCATGATTTTCATGGAATGATCGACTTTGGACAGAATCGTCGGCGGAATGAAATGGGTCTGTCCCCTTTTCCACTCTTTCGGAGGTGTTCCTGTTTCAATTATCGCCCCCTTAGTCAGTGCGTCCTCCAGGTGTCCAGCCACAACATCAACCTGTGCCGGGAAAGTCATTGAACCGATATCATCCTTTAATTGCATTCCCTGCCTCATGGACTTCGTTTTTTCTTTAAGAAGCATTAGGAATTCCTTATAAACAGTACGTTCTACATAAACCCTTTCAACACTCATGCAAACCTGCCCGCTGTTCGTAAAAGCCCCCCAAAGAGCCCCGTTCACTGCCCGTTCCAGGTTAGCATCATGCAAAACGATCATCGGATCCTTCCCGCCAAGCTCCAGAGTCGTTGGGATCAGTTGTCTTGCTGCCACCTCACCAATCATTTTTCCGGTCCTTACAGACCCAGTAAAAAATATATAATCCGGTTTTCGCTCAGTCAACTCTGCACCCAATTCTTTTCCCCCATGGGCAAATTGTATCGTTCCCTCTGGGAAACCTGCTTCAAGAAACAGATTTTCGATGCAAACCCCAACTAATGGAGTTACTTCTGATGGCTTGGCGATGACTGTATTTCCCGCTGCTAGAGCATTAAGAATGGGGACCATCGATAGCTGAAGCGGATAATTCCATGGGGAAATGACGAGAATCGTTCCCCGGGGCATATAATGGACATATGATTTTTTACCAATTAATATGAGTGGAGTGGTTACCTTCTGTCCGGAAAGAGTTTTCACTGCATGTTTCTCGATATGCTTGATTGCATCAATGGTTGGCATGATGTCAGCAACCAGTGCTTCAATTTTCACTTTTCCCGTATCTTTTGAAATGACTTCCGCAATTTCATCCATTTTTTCAACCATCAATAAACGAAGACGTTTTAAATAGTGCAGCCTTTCCTTGATGGGAAGATTCGACCATGCTTTGAACGCATGTCTTGATTTCTTATATATATGAGGTATCGACGTCAATGGCGTTGGATCGATTTCCGCGATCTTCTCACCTGTTGCCGGAGAAAACACTTCCCACTTGTCATGTATTTTTTCCATAACTACTCCCCTCGCTTTTACCTTATTTTTATATGGTATTCATAATCATTTTTATACTTTGAATATTAACCGACCATAGCCGGAATCCCTTCCCTGAAATCAGGACATACCATTCCAGAAGTAAATCCTTTTTGGCTGCAGTCTTGTCAAAACGCCCATTTCAAGTGCAATAATCAAGGGTTTCTTTTTCCACTCCTAAATAGGCCCATAAAGACGTATAGATAAGAGCCCATTGCTTAGTACCATTGTATATGTCTTTTGGTCTTTTCTTATACAGATTCATCAACGAAAAGTTCATAAATTGCACTCGCCGTACAGAAGTGGAATCAGTTAAATGATAGGTTTTCCCTGCACCCTCTTTATATAATGCCAGACACACAGTAGCCTGTATAATATTATTGATCGGAACCAGGTTCACTACCGTTTCTCTCTCCGATGGGATATATGGAAAATAGGGAGGAAGCTTAGGCTATCAATAAAATCAAGGATGAAATGGGGACCATCGAATTTAATCGTTTCCCCTGTTTGGTTCTTAACAATCCCGAGATTATTTCGATAGAATCTCTTCTGCTTTAAAAAGTAGTTATGCTCATGAAATCCATCCCTCTCACCATTGAATAGTAATCTTCTCCACATATCAGCACCGCAAAAATGGAATATATAGTAAAAAGTTTTCTTTATTAAAAGGAGTATTCACGTTTGCTATCGAAGGTAATGTATAGGAATCCGAATTCGGCTATAAGCAAAAAAGAAATCCGGCAGACAAGTTTATCAGGTTTTAGTGTTTAATGTTGGGTAATGGAGGATAAATTCATATTATCGAATAAAAATTATTATCTATATAACCGATTTTCCGTTACTATATAAGAAGGCGATTTTTTCGCGCATACATATTTGAGGTGAGCGCACAAGTGAAAAGAATAATTAAAGCATACGACTTCCCTATTTTCATCGCTGTCGTATTACTCTGTTTGTTTGGTTTAGTCATGATTTACAGTTCGAGTATGATTACTGCTGTTGCTCGATACGGCCAGCCCATGGATTTCTTCTTTGAGAAACAAAAAACGGCCTTTCTCATTTCATTCCTGGCAATGATTGTCACGATGATTCTTCCTTATAAGATGTACAAAAACAAAATGTTCTTGATGTCTATGATGTTTGGAATGGCCGGTATCCTTTTGCTGCTATTTATCTTCGGCCACACAGCAGGAAATGCCACAAGTTGGTTCAAGGTAGGGTCTAAATCGATCCAACCTGCGGAATTTTCCAAATTAGCCATGATCATTTATCTTGCAGCCATTTACGGAAAAAGGCAGGATCGTATCAATAGTATTGATAAAGCCGTCATCCCCCCGATTTTCTTTCTGGTATTCATCTGTTTTTTAATCGGTATACAGCCTGACTATGGAACGGCAGCTGTCATTTTCCTGATTTCAAGTACCATGATCATTTCATCCGGGATGTCCTTTAAGAGTATATTCAAACTCTCTTTGATTACTGCGATATTCGTTGCCATATTTGCATTAGGAGTACTCGTTACAGGAAATTTCTCATCCATTCTCTCTGAAAATAAGGTGTCTCGTTTTACGGGGTTTGCTGATCCTTTTGGAACGGCAGGAGAAAGCGGGTATCAACTCGTGAATTCATTATTCGCAATAGGATCCGGTGGCCTTACTGGAGTGGGACTTGGTGACAGTGTACAAAAATACGGGTACTTGCCTGAATCACATACTGATTTCATCATGTCTGTCATTGCAGAAGAGCTCGGGATATTCGGAGTGGGATTCGTTCTATTGACACTTGGTTTTATCGTCCTAAGGGGATATGTACTTTCAGCAAAATGCAAAGATCCATTTGGAAGTCTTTTATTGATAGGCATCTCATCCATGATCGGCATTCAAGTTGGCATCAACGTTGGCGGAGTGACTGGACTTATCCCAATTACAGGGATCACTCTTCCATTCATCAGTTATGGGGGATCTTCCTTACTGCTACTCATGCTTTCAATGGGCATTTTCCAAAATGTCGTAATGCGAATGAATTTACTTGAACAGAAAGAAAAGGTCGTGTCCATCCCAAAAGATGAGATTGCGTCTTCAAAATAAGCGATCAACTTCTTTACCCCCTGACTTTGCAGTTCATGTCAGGGGGTTTTTCCCTTCTCTCAAGGTTATGGAAGTTCATATAAAAAAACAGGCAGTCGAAACGACCGCCTGTTTTTTCATTTATAATGGATACCTATTTTCGTAAAGCCCGAAATCAAACTAAGCAAAGGGCAAAGTAAGCAAAAGAAGGCAAATGGGGCATATTCAAGGGTTGAAACACCCAATACCTGTGTCAAGAATACACCGCAGACACCCCAAGGAACCAGAGGATTCACAACCGTTCCCGCATCTTCAAGTACCCTCCCAAGCGTTTTTGGCTGTAAGCCTAAATCTTCATATTTCTGCTGAAAGGCTTTCCCAGGCAGTATAACTGACAAATACTGTTCCCCCACTAGGAAATTCACGCTGATTCCTGCAAATACGGTAGCTGAAATCACTTTCGCTACACTCGTCAATGAATCCTGGACCGCATTTAAAATAGAAGGGATGACTCCTAATTCAAACAATAGTCCGCCCATCGCCAATGCCAACAACACCATCGAAACGGAGAACATCATACTTTCAATGCCACCCCGCGATAGGATTGAGTCAAGTTGATCCATTCCACTCTTAAGTACAAAACCGCCATATAAGATATCAGCTACTTTTGCAACGGTCAAACTTGGCGTTTGTATGAAAGCAATGACAGCCGCCGAAACGATTCCTGCTGACAATGTCGGAATCGCCGACACCTTTTTCAAAGCCATGACTAGAACGATGACAAACGGAATCAAACTCAATATGCTAATGTTCGTTTCCATTTCCAAGGCTTTGGTCATGGCTTCAACCTCCTCAACACGAGCCAGTTTGACATTCGGTGAAAGGAAGTAAAAGATGATAAGTGATATTAAAAAACCTGGAATCGTTGTCCACTGCATATTATTAATATGTTCAAATAATGGTACTCCAACCGTTCCCGAAGCAAGGTTGGTCGAGTCGGATAATGGAGACATTTTATCCCCAAGAAATGCACCTGAAATGATTGCACCGGCTGTAATTGCCAACGATAAATCCATCGCCGCCGCCATACCTATGAAAGCAACTCCGATCGTGGCTGATGTTGTAAGTGAACTCCCGATACAGAGCCCAATTAGCGAACACACCAGAAATGTGACCGCATAGAAATATTCACCAGAAATCCAGTCAAACCCATAGTACATGATGGTAGGGATCGTCCCGCTTGCCATCCAGATCGAAATTAGCATTCCAATGAAAAAGAATATATAGATAGCTCCCATACCAGAAACTGCACCTTTGACGATAGCCGCCTCCATAATCGAAAATGGCAGCTTCTTGATCTTTCCATAAACAAATAGAAATAGGATAGCAGCTATTATTGGAATATGGGGGGCCAGTCCATAATGTATGATACCAATTGCAATGATTAAGAAAAGAACTGCCAAAACCCCGATTGCTTCAGGTAAGGAGAGTTTTAGCTTTGCATCTTCAAGACGCATGATGTATTTCCCCGCTTTCATGTTGTGTATTCTCTGAGGTAAGGATCTGACCTTTTCACTCCTCATAATTACTGAAACGCTTTTAAGCACTAAAGTTACTAGCTAAATATAAAGGAGTTTCAGGAGATTGTCAAAGGAATAATAATCTATTTTAGTAGGATTCGATTCTTCATTTCCTTTTTATCACAAAACGAAAACCCATACTTCGCTTCGTATAGGTTCGGCCTAGTATACCCTAAGATATAAATCCTCTTCTTTGCTTAGCCCCCAAAGGCCCTGTCTTTATCCAATACCGATGTCCCTACAACCCTTTCAGTATGTCGCAGTCCCACCTAAATGAACTGCAAACCGTTCCTAATCATCAGATAATTTGGCTTTTTAACTTAGCGATTAATAAAAATTTTTAATGTGTACAAACTACGTCTTGTAAGTAAAAAAATGATTCCTGTACACCGAAGATTTAGACTTTTAAATTCATCAACTGCTGCATTCGAATATGTAATTACAAAAATCCTTTTATTATAATCTTATTTTGATTAATAGCCAATTTTTGCAATTGATACTATTTGCGACGCATTTTCCTGGACTTACACCTTTAATCAAACGCCATGCAAACCCTTTAAACTATCTATCTATTTTATTAATTTACCTTCACCTTTAACATAGCCTTAAATAAAAATGGCCAACATCTCCTCTTTTCAAAAAAAGTATAATGTTATACAATAAGTTTGTTAAGTATTTCACAAACTTTCGTTGAAAAGTATCCATCCAAGAAGGATGGATACTTAGAAGGCTACATTAACAAGGATATATAGATAGGTAATGTAATTAAAGATAGAATGGTACTAATTACAAATGAAGATGCTGTCTCAGTTGATAACGAATCAAATCTAGTTGAAATCATTGCTGCTACAGCAGATCCTGGAAATGATACTAGCAAAATAGCTTTAATTGTATCTGCATGATCAAGGCCAATTAGATGAGCGACCAGCATCATATATAATGGAATAGCCACAACTTTTAAAATGGAAATACCAAAAGCAATTGGCCGTAAGCTAATCTTACGGATACCCACGGTTACACCTACAGCAAATAATGCAACCCCAGATGTCACTGACCCAATTTGATCAAGCGCATTTTTTATGATATCCGGTGCCTGGAACCCTAATAGTGTTAATACAACAGCAAGTAAAGGAATACATGCAAGCGGTTCGCTAAGACCATGCAAAACGATACCCAGAATGTTTGTTTTTTCATCTTTAGATTTACCCAATCTGGATTGTCCGACCGTACCAACTATTGTTGCTAATGGATCCAGAAGGGCATTCACCACAATACCCGTAATCGCAATAGGTATAGCTATCTCTTGCGCCCCAAACAAACTGCCTAATACAGAAATCCCCATAAAAGCAAAGGCTGGCTGAGTTGCGTTTAATGAAAACATAGATGCTGCAGTCAAATCGTATTTAAACACCAAACGAGCCACTATTAAAAGGATAATGTAAAAGCCAATAACACCTATGGTCATAGTTAAGAAAAATGACCATTGATTAATTAAGGTTTGTTTTGAGGTTGTTGTGATCCCAATGAATAAGTGTGCAGGTAAAGCAAATTTTGTAACTAACGTATTAAGCCCTTTGGAGGATTCTGAATTAAAAATTTTAAAATAGCCACCCAAATAACCAATAATAATTGTAAAAAAGATTGGTATTAATGTTAAAAATATATTCCCAATATTCACTAGAGATGCACTTCTCTTTCCAAAAAATTGTCCAATTTAAAAGATTCTACTAAGGCTGACTTATACGGAGATTCCCCTAAAACGGATTCCCTTTCTTTTGTGACAACAATATAAGCTGGCTTTATTTCCCATGAATAGTTTTGTACTCCGGCTTCCACATGGAATCTGTTATTGCTTTTTCAATATCTGTTATATCTGCTTTCGCAATTCCTTCTTCGATGGCTGTCTTTGCCACTTCAATGGCTACAGATTTAGAAACCTCTTGCAATTGTTTGATTGAAGGGAGTAAAGAAGCACCATGCTTACTGCTATCCGATAATCTTGAAACAGCAGATGAGGCTGCTGCAAGCATGCCCTTAGAGATTTTTGTTGCTTTTGCGACAATTGCACCAAGTCCAAGTCCTGGGAAAATATATGCATTATTAGATTGTCCGATTGTATAAATCACCTCATTATAGTCAACATCATCAAACGGGCTTCCTGTCGCTATTAAGGCTTTACCTTGAGTCCACTTTATTAGGTCTTCAGGAACAGCTTCCGCTAAGGGAGTCGGATTTGACATCGGCATAATAATAGGATGTTCCACGTGCTTTGCCATTTCTTTTACAACTTCTTCTGAGAATGCCCCTGTCTGACCAGATGTGCCGATTAAGATGGTTGGTTTAACCTTTTTTATTACCTCTAATAATGGAATGATTCCGACTTCATTCCGATTCCATTCCTCGACTTCTTCAGCTTTCCGGCAATACGACTTTTGGAATTTCAAAACATCTGGAATGTCATCTATCAACAATCCACGATAATCGACGGCCCAAAAGTGACCATATGCCTCTTCTCTGGAAACGCCATCTAGGATCATGGCTTCAACCATTTGATCAGCATTACCGATTCCTGCTGCACCTGGACCAAAAACAACAACCCTTTGTTCCTTTAAAGGAACACCAGTTACTTGTAAGGCAGACATTACGGCGGCTAGTGTTACTGCACCTGTACCTTGTATATCATCATTAAAAGTGAGAATTTTGTCGCCATAATTATCGATTATATTTCGTGCATTTATATTTCCAAAGTCTTCCCAGTGAAGTAATGCATTTGGGAAGAAGGCTTGAGACTTTTTAACAAATAAATCAATGAATTCGGTGTATTCATCACCGCGAACACGCCCAAACCTGTTACCAATATACAGTGGATCACTAATCAGGCTTTCATTGTCTGTCCCAACATCCAGGACAATAGGTAGCACCCTGCTTGGATCAATTCCCGCAGCTGCTGTGTAGACTGCCAATTTGCCAATGGCAATGTTAATTCCACCAACTCCCTGATCCCCGATTCCAAGAATACTTTCAGAATCTGTAACAACGATTAAATCGATATCATCAGATGAAAGGTCCAGGTTTTTAAATGCATCTTCCATTCCCTCCATATTATCAATAGAAAGGTATAGACCTCCTGGACGGTGATATTCTTGGGAGTACTGTTGAATGGCCTCTCCTACAGTAGGTGTGTAAATGATCGGCAGTATTTCACTTAGATGGTCTTTAAGTAGACGGTAAAACAGTACCACATTCCTATTAAATAAATCATATAACATTCCATTCTTCCGAATATTGCTAGGTTGAGTGGAGAATTGTTCATAAGCTCTTTTTACTTGTTCCTCAAGAGTAAGCACCTGGGATGGTAGCAAGCCTACCAATCCTAGTTCATTTCTTTCTTCCTTAGTGAAAGCAACCCCTTTATTAATAAAGGGGTTTGACAGAACACCTTTTCCTCTTAAAGTTGTTTCCAAACCCTTTTTTGTCTTTTCATAAGCTGTCATAGACGTTCCCTCTTCCTAAAGATGTATATTTAAAAATGATCATTACCAGGCAATAGAGTATATTCTTCCCTGGGGAAGTGTAATTACTAAAAGAAAACTGTAAAAAGGAAAATAAATATACAGCACATAAAAACTTAAATATTTCCTCATTACTGCTTATTTGTTCAATCTTGTGAGAAATTTTTTTAATAACTCAATCGCCAGTCTATATCTTAGTAGTCATTTACGGAGGACACTAGCTTATTTAACTAATTTTAGTATTATGTAATTAAAAAAAGTAAGCAGCCATTTGGCTGCTTACAGATAACGTTGAATAATATGGCTCTTGTCATCATTAAACTTGTGTTGGGATACTGGTCGGCCTACCGTTCCATAGATTACCTTAACATCAAGGACACCGATATCCTTCATGAATTTTAAATATTTCCTTACTGATACCCTGGATATACCCGCCACATTTACGACTTCCTCTGTTGAAAAGGGAGCTTTTTTTAATACCAGTATTACATTCCATATAATCTTTAAGGTATCTTGAGCTAATCCTTTCGGTAGTTCCTCTGGTAAGTGAATTTCTTCTTGATGCAAAATTCGATAATCCAATTCTTCTTGATTTAGCATATTTTTATCTTGAATAAAATCTGATTTGTTCCGATATGCTGATAAGGCCGCGTTAAAACGTTCAAATTCAAACGGCTTAATTAAATAATCAACAGCACCTAGTCTTAATGCTTTCTGAATCCTCTCAATGTCCGACGCAGCAGAAATGACAATAACATCTATCTCTTTTTCACTTTCTCGAATTTGTGAGAGTAAATCGAGTCCATTTTTCCCAGGCATGAAAATGTCTAATAGAACTAACCCTATTCTTTGATTTTCCAATACATTCAGAGCTTGATCCACTGAGGAACAGACAGCAGCTAATTCGTAGCCATCGACTTGATTCAAATAGCGCTTATTGAACTCTGCAACCATCGGGTCATCTTCTACGATCATTACCTTAATCATCCTACATCATCCTTGCTTTGTATGGTATATAAACCACAAACGTTGTTTCTTGACCTTCTTTTGAACTAATATTGAGATCTCCGCCTAGCTTATCTAGGCTTGCCTTAACCAAATATAAACCAATCCCCCTGTCCTCTCCTTTTGTTGTATATCCTTTTAGAAGGATATGATTAAGATTGGCATCAGATATTCCCTTTCCAGTATCATGAACTTCAATAGTTAAAATATCATCTGCATAATCAAACTTTAATTCAATTCGTTTAACGGGCCTTTTTTCTACTGCTTCTATAGCATTGTCAATCAAATTTCCTATTATCGTAATTAGCTCATGAGTAATCGCTGCATTTTCTGGTTCTGGCAATTGAAAGTCAGAGGATAATGCCAACTTAGCACCTGCTTCCCTGGCATAACTTAGTTTTCCAATTAAAAAACCGGCTAGTACTGGATCTTTAACGGTTTTGGTAATAAAGCCAATCTCGTTTTCTCTGTGGTCAACAAGATCACTAATATATGCTGCAAGCTGATCATAATAATGCATATGCACCATACCAAGTATTACATGAAGTTTGTTCATGAATTCGTGCGACTGGGCCCTTAACGATTCAGCATATAAGCGGACTCCAGTCAGCTGTTCCGCCAGCAGATGTATTTCTGTTTTATCACGAAATGTAGCCACGGCCCCTACGATTTCATCCTTCACAAATACTGGTACCCTATTCACTAGTAAGACACTATCTTTTAAATCCTGCTCTTTATCTAATTCGACTTTTCCGGTCTCTAGGATTCTATCCAGGTTTGAGTCAGGCATATAACTAGTTACCTTTTTACCCGTTGGATTTTCATTAATACCCGCGTTTTTAAATATCTTTAAAGCTGCTTTGTTTACGAGAGTAATGGTTGAACTCTGATCTACCGCTATGATTCCCTCCCGAACTGATTGTAAAATGGCATTTCGCTCTTTTAAAACCTTCGCAATAACAAAAGGTTCCAGCCCAAATAATATTTTCTTTATATACCTTGCCAACAGTATTGCACCGGCAATTCCGGTTAATATTCCAAAAACTGTTCCTACATAAATATTAAAACGGCTTTTTAAAACAGCATCATTAACTTTTTGAAGAGAAATACCGACCACCACGGCTCCAATTTGATTATCCTCTGAATCATAAACAGGGGTGAAAGAACGCAAAGATCTGCCTAAAGTTCCTTTGGAAATAGAAATGTGCTCTCTACCTCTTAATACATCTTTCTCATCCCCTCCAACAAATTTTTTTCCTATTTTACTTGGATTGGGGTGAGTTTTCCGGATTCCATTATTATCGATTATTACTACAAATTCTACATCTGTCGATTTTTTTATCCTATTGGTAAATTGCTGAACTTCCTGATTGTTCTCATTTCCACTTAACGCTTCAATTACAAGCGGCGTTTGTGCTGCCATACGTGCTACATTTACTGCTTTTTCAGTCTGGCTCTTTTCTATAGTATCCGCAACTGTTTGGCTAATAAGAATATCTGTAATGAATAATGAAAGGGCTACTACCCCACACACCAGTATCATAATAGTAAACTGTAGACTCCATTTCCCTTTTTTCACTTCTACACACCTCTTTGGTCTAAAAACTCTATTCTTTAAGGAAGATACTTTTATGTTAAGTATGTTCATTTTGCTTACATCACACAATTCTTCGGTACTTTATCAAGTTCCAAAAAGCCAGCCAAGTGATTTAAATCATTGTGTTGAGATATATATAACCTAACCATTTGCCAATGGTATCCTTAAAAATACTGATTCATCTATAATATTTTCCAAATATTAAAACAGGCTATACCTTCGTAGGCTTGGATATAAATATTCAAAATCTTACTAGCACCGTCATTAATCTCCTTTCATATATTAACCCCTACATACCTCGGTAGTTCAATATAAGTTATTTTGCTATACTCCTCCTGCACCACGGTTAAAGCCGCAAGTTTTCTATAAGTATTATTCAGTTCATAAGAAGTTTAGCGGAATATCCCAGCAATTCTTACAATGCTCAAAGTTACTACGATTTTCTTATTTAACCTTTCCAATTAGTTACTATTTAATTTTCAAAAATACAGCTGTCTAACATCTTATATCTCCCTGTTTCCGTTTATCTAAAATCCACATGTTTAAAACAGGGGGTAATGATTAAAATACCCGCATTTTCAACAGATTTCAAATCAACAAAGTATTAAGAAAGTACTCAAGGCTTAGACTTAGTCATCAATAGTGTAAAATGGCCTTAACATAGATAAGATTATTTAATTACTAGAGATATGTTAATGATTATGAAATAAGGTTCAGTAATCGTAGACATCAGTGCGGATGTAGACGGGGCAATTGAAACCTATAAATCGAAAATACATGCAAATCCTACATATGTATTTATAACATCAGACTTTATTGTTTATATTACTTTTATCTGGAATCTGTTATTTTTGATTACAAAAAAAAGCTTGCAGATTTAGACCCTAAAAGGGACCTTATTCTACAAGCTGAACAACCTCCACTATCCGAAGTTTTTCAGTTAAACTATTGATTAAAATGATATACATCCCAAATGTCAGGGGTTTCTGATCCATTGTACCAAGCTGATACTCCGCCTAATTGATTTTGTTTTAACAGGTTTAGTAGAAGCCCGATTGATTTTTTATCTTCAATCCAAACTTGATGCTTTTTCCCATTAGAAGAATATTCCACATAGTTTTGAAAGGTCTTTTCATGCTCCAGATAATGAAAAAAGCCCGTGTATATAACACGGGCTTCTCCATTATTTCAAATCCATTGGATTATATAATTCCACGTCAGGATTTTTATCTTGGAACCAACGTAGTGCAAACTCATTTTCAAATAAGAATGCATATTTATCAAACCGGTCTTTAACAAGAATGCTTCTTGAGCTATGAAGATTTTCATCAAGCTTTTCATCTTCAGCCCAGCGTGTGATCTTACTGCCCATGCGCTCCATCACGACTTCAACATTGTATTCATTCCTCATTCGATGCTCGAATACTTCAAATTGAAGTTGCCCAACCGCACCAAGCAGATATTCTTCCATCCGAACCGTTTTGAAGAGCTGAATTGCTCCTTCTTGTACGAGTTGGTTTATTCCTTTATGGAAATGTTTCTGTTTCATGACGTTTTTAGCTGTTACCCTCATGAATAATTCCGGTGTAAACTGAGGCAGCCTTTCAAACTGAAACATGTCTTTGCTTGTTGTAATCGTATCGCCAATTTGGTAGTTCCCGGTATCATATAAACCGATGATATCTCCGCTTACGGCTTCGTTTACGGTGTTGCGATCATCAGCCATGAATTGAGTAGAAGAAGAAAGGTTGATTGGTTTTCCTGTCCTGCTCAAGTTGACGCTCATTCCACGCTCGAATTTACCGGAGCAGATGCGAAGGAAAGCGATCCGATCACGGTGTTTTGGGTTCATATTCGCCTGGATCTTGAAAATGAATCCAGAAAAATCATTACTGACAGGACTCATTTCACCTGATGTTGTCATCCGTGCTTGTGGAGCTGGTGCAAACTTCAGATAAGCATCCAAAAACGTCTGAACACCAAATGTCGTTAAAGCACTTCCAAAAAATACGGGACTAAGTTTTCCATTCGCAATGTTTTCTTCGGAGAATTGGTTACCCGCTTCCGTCAAAAGCATTATTTCTTCCAAAGTTTGCTCATATAACTGGGAATCCTTAAGTTTATGATCCACTTCGAGTTCACCTTCGTCATTCAACGGAAGGAAACGCTCATCCCCTTCAGTTTTAAACTGTTCAATTCGATTATTGAACCTATCGTAAATGCCCACGAAGTCTTTTCCCATTCCAATCGGCCAGTTCATCGGGTATGTTTCAATACCTAATACCTCTTCAAGTTCGGCAAGCAATTCGAGCGGCATTTTACCTTGTCGGT
The DNA here is from genome assembly GCF_030348945.1 of Peribacillus sp. ACCC06369. Taxonomy (NCBI): domain Bacteria; kingdom Bacillati; phylum Bacillota; class Bacilli; order Caryophanales; family Bacillaceae; genus Peribacillus; species Peribacillus sp. ACCC06369. The sequence goes on along the minus strand of NZ_JAUCEN010000002.1, from coordinate 1,421,607 downwards.
CCATTTTATTGATAAAAGTGAAAATCGGGATACCCCTCATCCGGCATACTTTGAATAATTTAACCGTCTGGTCCTCGATCCCTTTTGCCGAATCGATGATCATCACGGCGCTATCAACAGCCATCAGTGTACGATATGTGTCTTCACTGAAGTCTTGGTGACCTGGTGTATCGAGAATATTAACACGGAAATCATCATAATCAAATTGCATGACCGAAGATGTAACGGAAATTCCCCGTTGCTTTTCAATCTCCATCCAGTCACTGGTTGCATACTTCCCTGTTTTTCTAGCTTTAACTGTTCCGGCATCACGGATCGCGCCACCAAACAGCAATAATTTTTCTGTCAAAGTCGTTTTCCCGGCATCCGGGTGAGAGATGATTGCGAAGGTCCGTCGGGATTGAACCTCGTCTTTTAATGTAGTCATAAAATTTTCCTTTCATTATTGGAGTCATCAATAAAAAAATTTATAGGAGATTTATTGTATTTTTTTTACATTGGAATGGCAACCTTTCTTTGTATGCAAGATCCTGATCATACACAATATATGTAAGAAGGAATATATCATAAGGCTTAAGCCTTGGCTACTCGGCATTCATTTCAATCAACCTTACTATTTTAACACGATATGAAGGAAAGATGTAGAGGTGAATGAATCACCATAAGAGGATTTATACAGATAGCAAAACAAAAGACGCTTAATCAGCGCCCCTTATCCTAATTCATATGGTCATCGTTCATTTTTTTCATTGTTTACCAAACTTATCTTGCTGTTTTCATCGCTTTTTTGCTTTTCCAGCGTTTCTTTACTTCCTTGAATATGATGGGAGCAGCAAAAATAAGGGCCCTTTTTAATAATTTCTTCATTTACATCAGTCCTTTCTTTCTTATCCTATACCCGATTATTTTCGTGAAAAACTTTAATGCCAATTGTTTTTGTAATTTGAAACATAAGGGAAATCAAGACTTTTAACCTCTTGGACTTGGAAACCCCCGTCAAATTTCAATCCAGGAAAATCCTTTCCAGCATTACCGTTATACTTCCCCTCATAAAACATCCCTAATATTATTTTTCCCAAATGAAAATGTATAAATCACTTCCATTTGTTTTATCCTTTATAAAGGTGGGTATATACTAAAAAACTGGGAATTGCCTCAGAGGATAGATTTAGAAAAGGGTGAATATATCCTATAGGCATTCACACATTATCAAGCATCTTCATATGATTATTTAAACTTGAATGAATGATGGTGTTTGATAATGTGTGAAATTGATTTTTCCATCCAAGGGAATTCATCACCATTAATATTTTTAAAATTTTTAGGAGGATTCATCGAATGACAGTAACAGGTAAAGTAAAATGGTTCAATAGCGACAAAGGATTTGGATTCATCGAGGTACCAAACGAAGAGGATGTATTCGTACATTTTTCCGCCATTCAAGGAGAGGGGTTCAAAAGCCTTGATGAAGGTCAAGAGGTTGAATTTGAGATTGAAGAAGGAAACCGCGGACCTCAAGCTAAAAACGTCGTAAAACTCTAAAGTATAGAAACATAAACATAAGTCATATGCATTGAAAAAGGATGCTCCCCATATTGGGGGGCGTCCTTTATATTTCATTCATATAAGTTTACCTGGCTTCTCATTCATTAAAATGATCCAAAATGAAGCCGGGTATATGTTCGCCAGAAAAACTCTTGATGTCCACATCCCTGCTATCTTTATAATAAAAGGCAGCTGAATACTCTCCACCCCAACCGATTTGGGCATTATCAATAGCCGTTTCGATTTCCGAAACCGTGTTAATTTTCAAGCGGTTTTGCTGCTGTTCAATCTGTTGTGCAAGTTCACTCTCTGAATTCGAATTATAAATTTCCGGATTGGTCTTCGCAACCAAAATATATGAGATATCATCAGCCATTAACCGCGCTTCTTCTGCTTGCCCGGTATTTTCCATCCATTTTGAAAACTGAGTATAAGAAGAGTCCCATTTCATATAAATGATTTTGTTATTATTCAAATGAATGTCAATGGAGGCATAATCACCAAAAGAAGTTATCATTTGGGCGAACGACTGATTATTCAGGTCCTCAGACAGTGCCCGCACGGCTGCTTCCAGCTGGTGACCATCCGTGATCGTTACGGATTTGTCCACTTGTCCGCTCGCCGTTATCCTGATTTTAGAAACGTCTTTGGCGGAAACATTCAATAACTCATTAACCGTTTTTTTATATTCACTCGACTCATGAATTTTCGCCAATAGCGGCAGGTAAGAGTCGTAGTTTTGCAAATAATACTCTCTTGCTAACCGTTTTCCATTCTTGAGTTCATATATCAGAAATACGGATTGTCCGTCATTCAATTCACCAACGGAAACATTTTTTCCCTTTTCGATAATTTGCTGATGCAATAACCTGATTGCGTCTATATTTTCCTTCTCTTTAAGATAAGTGGATGCGTTATCTGACGTACCATCCTCAAAAAATATGGGTGAATTGCCAATATATATTTGGCTAATCATCTTTTCATCAGGTACCTTGCCCTTATACTGAATGGGGTCTATTTTTAAAATGAGGGCCAGTATAATAATAACCACCATAAATGCTACATAACCTTTCAGGTTGACCCGTATCCGCCAAGTCTTTTGCAGGACGATTTCCCCTAAATAAAATCCAAGCAAAGAACCGACGATATAACCGAAGAAAATCCACCCAGGTTTTCCTGTCGTTTCGCTAAAATAAAGCCCTGTAAACAACATCATGCATATTGTCAGGCCGAATTTAAATAATGGCTTAATCTTCGGAAAAACGAATGCCTGCGATACATGTTCCAGCTTTCTCCTCTCATAGAGAAAAAGAGAACAAAACAGAAAAAGAACGGTCAAAATACTGTAGATTAATGTATCAACCGAGAAAAGGGTGATTTTCTCCATCTCCGTTGCAGCTAATAAGGGTGAAATGCCATTCATATTGGCACTTAGATAATAATCTGAAGAAAATCCAGCTACCAAAAACTTCAGATTGGCTGCAAACAATATAAACAACCCCACCGGCAAAACAAGAATAATATAGGTGAGCAGACCTTGCAAGGCTGATAATCCTGTCACCATTCCAATTAAAACGGCAACAGAAAAGATCAAAACTTCCAAAATAAAAGTAATCCCCATCCAGGACCAAATATCCGAGATCGTATAAAGCCTTTCTATATCTATTGCCGAGTGGAATAATATCATTATTGAACCTGTAAATAAAATAGGCAAACCAATGAAGCCTATCCCCGTCCCTATCATATGAAAATAGATGTTGCGTCTAGTAATCGGTAAACTATGAATAAAATCTGAAGCTTGTTTCATCTGTAAAAACCGAAACAGGAAGATGGCAAGTAATACTGGAATGACGATGACCAAAACAAATTGAATCATCTGCTGACTGGAAAAAAGGTTTTCGAATTCCACATATTTATTATTCTCATTCAAAATAATCGTTAACATTTCCAGAGGCAGTGCAAATATGAGGCCGACGAAATATAGGAAACCAATCCAGCCAGTGCTTCTGAAAATATAGACAATCAGTTCTTTATTAAACCAGGTTATTCTGGATGACATAACCTATATCCCCCATTTCATAAATGAATATCTCCTCTAGGGTAAGGGGGAGAATATCGAATATTTCTGGCTGAAATTGATTAAAGTGCGATTTAATCTTGGATTCTTTACCTTTAACAATGCAAACGATCACGCTGCCGCGTCGTTCCTTGTTAAGAATTTGAATTCCGTGGTATAAACCGTGGGGAATTTTATGTTTAAAGGCAATTTGCACTTTGTGTACATCCGCTTTTAAGTCGTCCAAATCCTTATGGATAACAAGCTCCCCATTATGTAGGATCCCTACATGATCGGCTAAATCTTCAATTTCCCGCAGATTATGGGAGGATATTAAAATCGTCATATCCCTTTCTGAGACATCCTGAATCAATAACTGTTTCACATTCTTACGCATGACCGGATCTAACCCATCAAAAGGTTCATCGAGGATGAGAACTTCCGGCATCGTCGAGAGTGCGAGCCAAAAAGCAACCTGCCTCTGCATACCCTTTGATAGTTTATGTATTTTATATTGGAAGGGTATCGGGAATACCTCCTGTAATTGGTTGAAACGTTCTTGATTCCAATCACTATAAATATGGCTATAAAAACCTGCCATTTGCATGATCGTATAGTTAGCCAGGAAATAAGGTGTATCAGGGAGGAAGAAACAACGATTTTTCACATCACGGTTTTCAAACACATATGATCGATCAATAAGAACTTCACCGGCATCCTGTATCAGATTGCCTGAAAGCATTTTTAATAGAGTCGTTTTCCCCGCCCCATTGGAACCTAACAACCCGAATATGGAGCCTTTTTGTATGACCAAGGTGACGTCCTTGATTGCTTCTTTTCCTTCATATAACTTACTCACCTGTTTTATTTCAATCATGAATCTCCCCCCTTTGCCAATGGACTGATTTCTTTTACTAATCTATAAATTTCATGTTTTTCGATTCCGATATACAGAGCTTCAGCGAGAACCTTTGCAAGCTCGTGTCTGATCTTTTCTACTTTTAATGAATTTTTCAAAGATTTAGGAGGTGCCACGAAATTCCCTTTGCCTGGTAAAGTATATATATAACCGTCAGCTTCAAGCTGCTTGTATGCATTTTGGATTGTATTTGGATTGACCGTCAATTCCTGATTCAATATTCGAATGGATGGGAGCTGATTATGTTCCTGTAAAACTTCATTGATCATTAGTTCCTTAAACTTATCCATCAATTGCTCATATATCGGCTTTCCACTTTGTACATCCAACTCAAACATCATCAACCCTCCTAGAACAATGGGTGTATTACACTTCCTAATACAGTTTATTATAAAACAATTTCTTCCAATTTAAAACAATAGCCTCCATAAACTCCCTATCATTTTGTTTAATAAGACTTATAGTAGGGAACTAATGATAGTAAGAATAAACAAAGGAGTTGTTTTCATTGAAACCATTATATACAGCAGCAGTTACCGTACACGGTGGTCGTGAAGGACATGTAAAGTCAGAGGACGGAATTTTGGATTTCGATGTGAGGTCACCGAAGGAATTAGGTGGTTCGGGTGAGCGCGCTACAAACCCTGAACAGTTATTTGCAGCCGGTTATGCGGCTTGTTTTGACAGTGCCTTGAATCTTGTTCTGCAAAAAGAAAAGAAAAAAGTCGATACATCCGTGACAGCAAATGTCACGATCGGTAAAGATGAGGAAGACGGCGGCTTTAAATTGGCTGTAAGGTTGGATGTTTCGATTCCTGACCTAAGCAGGGAAGAAGCCGAAGACTTTGCCAAAAAAGCTCACATGACCTGCCCCTATTCAAAAGCAACTCGCGGGAATGTCGACGTCACCTTGATTTTGGTATAAAGATTATGAAAGGGAATGGACCCGGCAGCGAAGCTTTGGTCCATTCCCTTTTCCTTATTTCACTTCTTCCAAACCCTTCATTTTCAAAAGAAAACCCAGACCTATTACGGCCATGATAATCAGTGACCCTAATGCCATCCGGCTCGCCAATGTACCGAGATCATGGAAAACCAACGTAATCGTTCCATATAAAAGCGGACCGATTATTGAAGAGACTTTTCCAGAGAATGCAAATAGTCCAAAAAATTGTCCCCTCTTCTCCTCCGGGGTCAATTCAATGATATATGTCCGTGATGTCACCCACATCGAACCCAGCGAAATGCCGAACATACTCCCTGCAACCCAGAACCAAAGAGCGGTTTGTGCGAAGACCGCTATAAATAAAGCGACCAAGAGCAGAATTCCCACATATGTCACAGCTAGCCGCGGTCCCTTCGACTGAGTGATGTATCCAAACAGAAACGAACCGGCAATACTCGATACTGTAGATACCAAGTAAAGCAAAATGAAACCGCTTGAGGAAAATCCGACAACAGTCTTGGCATATACGGCCATCATGCCAATAGTGGTCGCAATTGCATCGTTTAAAAAGAAATAAGCAATCATGAATGTAAAAACCAATCGATAGGATTGCATCTCTTTAAATGTTGCTTTAATTTCCTTATAACCAGATAAAAAAGGTTGTTTGGCTTTTTGCTGTTTTGGAGTCTCTTTTAAAAAAAAGAATAAGGGAAGGGAAAAAACCAGAAATAAAATGGCCGTGGGCATAAAGGCTTCATGTGAACTACCTTTACTTATGAAAGGATAGATTGACAGTCCCACCAACGTTCCAAGGTATCCTACGGCCACTCCAAATCCTGATATAAGCGGCAATTGCTGTTTCGTACCTAAATCACTCATCATCGTATCATAGAAAACAAGACTTGAATGATAGAAAAACTTAGCTATCACAAATAAAAGAATGACGATCACTAAGGAAATTGGAATCCCCAGAAACTTTCCATCGAATGATACCCCCCCAAACACCCCCATTAAAAATGTACTTGCAACAGATATGAGCGTGAATATCATAATGTATTTTTTCATTTTTCCCGTTCGATCAATCATGACCCCGAACAGCGGGGAAAACAAAACAAGAAACAAACTGGCAATCGCATTTGCGTACGAGATGAAGGTACTGGCAATCTGATCAAGAACAGCATTTTCCCCAATCTGTTCCTGGAGGAAGAATGGAAAGAAAATCGTATTGATATTAGAGGAAAAAATCGTATTGGCAAAATCGTAAAAAGCCCATGAGAGAATGGGCAAGGAAAAATATAAACCAAAATTACCCTTCCATTTTTTAGACTTCGGTTTCACCTGCAATTCCATCTGCTTTCCCCCCTTATTGATACTTAAATTATATGTATTCCATACCTTTCCAATAAATCCTTTTATGTCTGAATAATCTCATTGTGTAAAACATGATTTTTTCCTACCTAACATGTAAAATTATGAAATGAGGCTGTCAAATTGCAAATTTCTTTTATTTTCTTTAAGTTTGGGTAAATGATATCGAAGAATTTTAATTACTGTGTCTAAAAGGAGTGTGAAAGGTGATCGCATTTTTTCTTATTTTCTTGGTAACCATCCTTGTCTTGTTCGTTCTCTACTCTAAAAGAACAAAGAGTGATTTCCCTGAAAGCTTCATAAAGCAGCATTCCCCCCTTAAAATTGGACATCGCGGTGCATCTGGATATTGCCCCGAGAATACAATGGCATCTTATATCAAAGCAATTGAATTGGGAGCTGATTTCCTGGAAGTGGATATCCATCTTAGTAAAGATGAAGTACTTGTGGTTCATCATGATCCCACCCTGGATCGAACCACAAGCGGCAAAGGGAACCTCCGTGATTACACGGCTGCCGAATTAAAGGAATTGGATGCAGGAAGCTGGTATCATACTCGGTATAAAAACGAAAGGATTCCTTTACTAAGTGAGGTATTGGAGAATTTCGGGTCAGAAGTTGGAATCTTAATCGAAATAAAACATCCATCTTCTTATCCCGGGATTGAAAAGAAACTTGCAGAAGAATTAGGGAAATTCCAAGAATATTCAACAGGTAATAATAGGATAATGGTTCATTCGTTCGATATGGAATCCATGAAAAGGTTTCATCAACTAATGCCGGACATACAAGTGGGCGTTTTGATAAAACGGCGCATTAATGACCAAAAATTAAAAGAGATTGCAGAGTTTGCATCATTTTTGAATCCAAAGCAAACGATTTTAAATACGAAGCTGCAAATGCGAATCCAAGAGCACGGGATGAAAGTATATACATGGACTGTCAACAATAAAAAACAAATGCGCATGTTTGAAAAGATGAAGTTAGATGGTATCATTTCCGATTTTCCTGATTATTTTTTGGATTGAAACTTTAAATGAAAAAAAACATTGAAATGATTGTATCTCATGCGCGTCCGTTCCATAATAGGCCCATCGCTGTTGACTTCGTCTCCATCGATAACCTGCCACGGAATTATAGCCGAAATAAGTGGGGTAAAACCAAAATGAACGGCCATTTTTAAGCGAAACATACGTATTTTGGTATAAGCACCCTTTCATTGATCCAGCGTCAATTGCCTTATACATTCCATCGTGAAGTTGTGGAATAAATAAAGGCGGAGCTATATGAGGCGGGCCTCCTCCTTGCGGCGGCCGTGGCGGCGGCTCGCCCCCACCGTAGGACGGACCAGGCGGGCCGGGCGGAGTCCTTAATCCATTATCTGATTTTCAAAAGGAAATGGCGCTGCCGAGTAATCATTTTCAATGTAACGGGGATGTGCATTTTGATATAAATTATTTTCAGTACCGTTATGGTAGTTCTGTTGATCAAATGAATCCTACGGTTTCATACCTTTTCAGCTCATAATTGAACTTCCTTTTATCCGTATGTAGACGAATGACCATGTGTGTAATCTTCGCTCAAATTACATCTCTGGATTCTAAAAGGACCTTTAACGTCAAATTAACACTCCGGAAAAAATTCCCTGTTTGTTTTTTTGAAAATACCCCTATATTTTTTAGCTTCTTCCACTAGAATTTGATATAGTGTTCTTAATGATTTAAACTCAGTAAGATCAATAGTCATTCAAGGCCTTAAATCGTTACTTGCTTTATTACTTGGAGGCTAACCGAACTAAATTTTCTTATCTTAGAAAAAACGAGGGATTCCTATGTGGGAATTATTATTAGAATTCGATTATCAGACCGTTCGCCATGCGGTATGGGCAGGTTACTTATTTACCTTTGTCTTTCCACTGGCTGCTTTTTATTTCTTAAATAAAAAGCAATCGCTCTTGAACGATAAATATCAAGCTTCCGTTCATTCAGATAAAAGTAAATCCCCTGTTCATGCAGGCAGCAGTTTTGATTGGCGTGGTGCACAGCGCTTTTTCACATTTATCCGGCAAAAGGACTCACCCGATGATTCCGATGAGCCAAGCCTCCTTCTCGTTGTTTAACCACTAACAATTCGAGGAGGAATCATTTTGAAGAAGAAAAACATGTTTCTATTTACCGTCCTATTTCTAGCAACGACCCTTTTGACAGGGTGCTCTGCAGCAACGAGCGGCCCATTTCATACTGCATTGGTTAACCCCATGACAAAAATGCTTGAATTTAATGCTGATTTATTTAATGGTAACTATGGTTTAAGCATCATCATGATGACATTTTTAATCCGTCTAGTTTTGCTTCCGCTGACTGCCAAGCAATATAAAACACAGCTCAGCATGAAAACGAAGATGAATGGGCTGAAACCGGAAATGACAGCAATCCAGCAGAAAATTAAAGAGACGAAAGATCCAGCTAAACAAAAGGCCCTTCAACAGGAAATGATGCAGCTTTACCAAAAACACGGAGTCAATCCTCTAAATATGGGATGCCTGCCGCTTTTGATTCAAATGCCGATTCTAATGGGTTTTTATTATGCGATTCAAGGTTCCCATGAAATCGCGACCCATAGTTTCCTTTGGTACAGCCTTGGCCAGCCGAATATTGCCATGGCGATTATCGCTGGCGTCATTTATTACTTCCAATCGGTCATTTCCATGAGACAAATGCCGGAAGAACAGCAGAAGCAAATGAAGCTGATGAGCCTGCTCTCACCAGTAATGATTTTATTCATTTCTTTCTCCGCTCCTGCTGCATTGCCACTGTATTGGTCAATCGGAGGTTTATTCATGATTGTTCAATCCATCGTGCTTCAAAAAGTATATAAAAAAGACCATGCCAATGTCCCTACTGTGACTGAAACGGTTATGAAAAAAAGCTAATCCAACTATAAACTGTACCCTATAGAGCAGACACTTAAAAAAAGTCTGCCTATAGGATACTATTTTGTATATCAAATGAGTAAAAAGGTTTTAACAGAAAAAGAGATTGAAGTACTTTCAAATAATCCTTACGTGAAACCCGTGGGACTTAAAGAAATCACTTATATGGACGATTTCAATCAAATTTCCATTTAAATATTCAGTTACCAAGTGATTCAGAAGGAAAAGACAAAAAAGTGCATTCCGCAGGGCGGAATGCACTTTTTTTATTTCTTTGGCAATGGATTTGTTGAAACCTTTTCGAAAAACCGCTCTACATATTCGAAATCCGTGTAAAAGAACAATAATAGGTCACCCGGTTGTGATGCTTCCCAGGCTTTTACGAATGCATCCAATTCATTAGGTTCGATGAATGTTCGATCTTTATGTAACCCTGCTTCTACGGCAGCTTCCTGAAGCAGCCCGGCTACTTCGAAAGGCTCCCTTCCCCGCAAATCTTCGTCTTCTTTAATGATGAACAAATCAGAATTCATGGCCGCCATTTTGGAGAGCCTGATAAGCTCTTCATCAATACGGTCCCCCGGTCCGGCCAAAACAGTAATTAGACGATTTTTATTATAGGCACTGACCGTTTCGAATATGGCCTTTAATCCTGCTTCATTATGGGCATAGTCGATGATGATCGTTCGCTCTTTCAACTTTTTTAAATTGAAACGCCCTTTAGACAAATTGGTATCAGGCATAAATGTGACAGCCTTTCTCCTTAGTTCTTCCATGGAGATCCCTTGTGTTTCGGCTGCGGCTAACGCCTGAAGTAAGTTGGCGATATTATGACGTGCCATGCCGTTAATCGTTATTGGTATCATGGAGCAATCCATAAATTGATGGATGACACCATCAGAGGAATGACAGATCATGCCTTGTTCATTGACGTACCAAACTTTACAACCACCATTTATCGCTGCCTTCACGTGAGGCTGGGTGGCATCTGTAGAGGTATAAATGACCTCCCCATCTGTATAAGCGTTCATGGCAGCTACATTCGGATCATCTGCATTCAGTACACAATAGCCTGTTTTCAGTACAACTTCTGCTACCAGCCTCTTTAATTTTATCAGATCATCCAATGTATCGATTCCATCACGGCCAAGGTGATCTTCACTCACATTAGTAATGATCCCCACATCACATTTACGAAAAGCCAGACCTTCACGCAGAATGCCTCCCCGGGCCGTTTCCAAAACGGCTACATCAACTTCAGGATGGCCCAACACCATTCTTGCACTGACCGGGCCACTGCAGTCACCTTGATCCAATACCTCATCGCCGATATATACTCCATCAGAATTCGTCATACCTACCTTAGTTTTTTCATTAGTAAGAAAATAATGAACCAATCGGGTGGTTGTCGTCTTTCCATTTGTTCCGGTCACTGCGATGATCGGTATAGCTGCCTCTTCCCGAGTCGGAAATAAATAATCGACAATGGCTTTGCCTACATCCCTTTTTTCCCCTTCACTCGGATAATGATGCATTCGAATTCCCGGTGCAGCATTCACTTCAATAATTGCAGTCCGTGAATGTTCGATCGGTTTTGATATATCCTCACAGATAAAATCTATTCCGGCTATATCCAAACCAATCGCTTTCGCGGCAGCAACCGCCATATTCCTAATGCTTGGATGGACCTGGTCCGTTACATCGATTGCCTTTCCACCAGTCGAAAGATTTGCATTGCCGACAACTTGAACCAATTCCCCTTGGTTCGGAATGGTATTCAGCGTCCGGTTCGATTTTTCCAAGTAACACGTAACGGTATGTGTAAGCGGAATTCTTGACATCGGCTTTTCATGACCTTCCCCCCGCAATGCATGACGATTTTCCTTTTCTATCAAATTGCGTATTGTTTCCTTACCGTTTCCAATAATATAGGGAGGAAGCCTCAAACTAGCGGCTATAAGTTCTCCATTGACTATCAGTAACCGATAATCATGTCCTTCAATATGCCGTTCGACAATGTACTTCTCCACATGCGACTCCAAACAATTGATGACATTGAATAGTTCATCCTTATTTTTGATATGGGTGATGACACCCTGCCCTTGTCTCCCATTATACGGTTTTATGACCAATGGGAAACCCAGCTTGTCCGCCGAGGTAAAGATATCTTCAATGGAATGGGCAACTTCACCTTCAGGTATAGGAAGGCCACACCCTCTTAATATTAATTTGGTCATTGATTTATCACATGAATTCTCAACTGCAATATTCGATGTCTGGCTAGAAATTGTCGCCTGGACATACTTCTGCCTTGAACCCGTTCCTAAACGTAGTAAACTTTCATCACCCATTCGCTCGACAGGGATATTTTTTGCTTGTGCAGCCTTAAAAATGGCTTCGGTACTTGGCCCCAGTTTATTTCTATAATATAACTGCTCTATTTGTTTTACATAAGATTGTACATTTATAAGTTTTTCACCATTCAGGATGGCTTCCACGATATCTTTCGCTGCTAAAAAAGCTTGAAGACCCGAGTGAGGCTCCTGATAGTCAAAGGTAACATAATAAAAACCCTTCTTTTCCATCATTATCGTTTTTCCACGAATGGCTTCGATGCCGGCCAAGTTTTGAAGTTCAATCGTCATATGCTCCAATATATGTCCCATCCATGTTCCTTTTCTCAGCCTTTCGGCGAAACCGCCTCGATACCCTTTTGAACATGAATGGCTTCCCAAGTTCGGGAGCGCCTTTAACAATTTTTCATTGAATCCAGGTATTGAATCAGATGGTTTCTGTTCCAGTTCCCCTATATCCAATTCAATGCAAATCGTCGGTGTATAAGCAAAATAATTAGGTCCTTTTAAATAACGGACTCGATTGATTATCATTGTTGGATCCCCTTTTTCATCAACAATTTCCTGGTAAGCAGGTCAAAACGGTATCCCCTGGTTAGTGCATGAAGGTTAAATCCCGAAAGAGTCAACTCTTCACTACCATTATCAGAAGATGTGATATTGATATAATCACTATTGCTGCCATCAAGAACCAATACTTGATGTTGGCCTAAGACTTCAAAATGACCGTCTTTGACTAAAATTGCTGTATTTTCATCAATTCCAATACCCATAATTTCTTTATTCCCTGCTATCGCACTTAACAGTCGGTCAAAGCGGCCACGCTGGGAAAAGTGTTGATCAATTATCAGGCCGTCAAGGAAGCCGAAACCCATCCCGATCTCAACCTTTAACTTATTATCATTCAGCATCGTGTCGGCAGCAACGATCATATGCTTACCTAAAATGGAAGCTCCAGCACTTGTCCCTGCTATCACCATTCCATTATGCCAGGCTTTAGAAAGGGCATTGTGGAATTTGGATTTTCCAATCAACTCAGACAATCGGCTTTGGTTTCCTCCAGAAATGAAGATGGCAGAAAAAGAGGTCAGCTGTTCACAAATCGCCGGATCGTCTGCATCCTGCCTTGAATCCAGCTTGATCACTTCCACCCTGTCCACGCCTAAATCTCTGAAAATCTTGATATACTCCGTACTCACTTCTTCAGGAATTTCACTCGCTGTAGGCAATATTCCTATTCCGCCATCTGAACGGATTGCAAGCTGGACAAATTTATTTAATACTTCACCTTCAAGGCATTTATCCTCTGCCCCGCCAATGATAAGTAATTCACCACAATTCATTCCTCATACTCACCTTTACAAATGGATTAAGATCATGAAATTGCTCTATACAGAACACATAATGACTAGTATGGCAACTTGTCCTATTCTTCATTCATAAAAATGGCAAACTGTAGAATTTTGTTTAACTTAATGAAAAGAGAGGAAAAGTAATAGAGTAAATAATAAAAGGAGTGTGCAAAGATGAGCCAAAACCAATTAAAAGAAAAAGTATTGAACATCATCCGTGATCATAAAATAGGAGTTTTATCATCTGTAGAAAATAACAAACCACATTCACGCTATATGACATTTTTCAACGAAGAATTAACTTTATTCACACCAACGAGTGCAAATACGGAAAAAATCGATGAAATCGAAAAGAATCCTAATGTCCATATACTGATTGGCTATGAAAATGAAGGCTTAGGCGATTCATACTTAGAAATCTCAGGAACCTCGAAAATTAACGATTCACAGGAACAGAAGGATAAATTATGGAATGAGTCTTTTAAAGATTGGTTTGACGGTCCGAAAGATCCAAATTATTTAATCCTTGAAATTAAGCCCGAGAGCATCCGATTGATGAACAACAATGGTGAACCTCCACAAGAATTATCATTATAAATGAATTATTATTTGGCATTCACGAGTAAATGTGCAAAACTCACGAGTATTTGACCGAAACTCACGAGTGAAATGGCAAAATTTACGAGTATTTGACCGAAACTCACGAGTAAATTAAAGTTTGTTATAAAAGTCAGTTAAAAACCCGCACTCCAATGACATGAGTGCGGGCTTTTTTCACGATTACACCAATTCTGATTGGATATAATGCAAAATGAGATTGGCTGTATGCTTTAAAGAAGTGACGTGTGTCCTCTCGAAGGCATGGGAAGCATCAATCCCCGGTCCGATCAGACCATGTACGACATCATATCCTGCCCGGATTGCAGCTGAAGCGTCCGATCCATAATACGGATAAATATCGACGCGATAGTCAACAGCATTCTCTTGGGCAAGTGTGACCAGATGCTGACGTAATTTATAATGATACGGACCCGAGGAGTCTTTAGCGCAAATGGAAACGCTGAATTCATCCGTCGTTTGTCCACTACCGATCGCGCCCATATCGACAGCTAGATATTCGACTGTTTTATCTGGGATATTGGAATTGCCTCCATAGCCGATTTCTTCATTGTTGGAAATCAGGAAATGGGTCGTATATGCCAATTTAATCTTACCTGCGGAAATGAGGTCAATGATATGAAGGAGGATGCCAACGCTAGCCTTATCATCCAAATGCCTTGATTTTAAAAAGCCTGTATCCGTCAATTCCACTCTAGGTTCAAAGGAAACAAAATCTCCAACAGATATACCGATGGCCACCGTTTCCGCTTTATTTTTCACGATAGCATCTATACGGACTTCAATTGTCTCATCATCGCGCTTGGCATCCCCGGCATTTTTATATACATGGACAGAGGTCTGATTGATTAAAATGGTGCCGGTGATAATGGTCCCATCAGCTGTATGGATTTTACAATACTCCCCTTCCACTGAGTTCCAGCGGAAACCGCCGATCATCGTCAATTTAAGGCGGCCATTCGCCTTGATTTCCTTCACCATGGCTCCCAGGGTATCGACATGGGCAGTCAGCAATCGATGTTTGCCATCATCTTCGCCTTTTAATGAAGCAAGTAGTGCACCTTTATTCGTGATCTTGTAAGGAACCTTCCTCTTCTCCAGGAATTCGGCCGCATATTTAATGGCTTGCTCCGTAAAGCCGGATGGGCTGGGTATTGATACCAATTCTTTTATGTAAGATACTATTTCCTTTTCTTCGATAACACTCATACATATCGCTCCTTTCTTCTTTCTCCATTATATCTTCTCGTGGAAACTTTTAACATATTAAAAGACCGTCAAAAGACGGTCCTTTAATCGATTTGGCTCATATGGGCCAGGACAGGCAAGATGGCCATAATTAATGTTGAAATGCCATATAACGCTAAATTCTCCATATGCACTTTTCTTTTCCACTTATCGCGCCATACTTTGTATCTGCTCATATCTTCGTTCCTCATAAAAAAACCTCCTTCATGATGAAAGTTCAACTTACTTTATCTGTCTTTGTTTGTTGGACATTTCCTTCATATATTCCAAGAAGGCAATTCTCTTTTCGTCTGGATAGGCTACAATGTCTGCAATGATTTCCTCTTCAAGAGGTTTCAGTAAACGGCCAACCGATTCAGTAAACAATATTTCTAACTCTCTCTTTGTTTCATTAGGATTTCTCACTTCCATCAACATCACCCTTCCAATTACTTACTATTATGTATTTAACCTTAATACACACCTTTGAAACGTAAAAAAATCGGCCGCCCATACAGGCAGCCGATTGGATTCATCAATTAAATTATTTAGTTACACCCACATTATGCCACTGATATTGGCGGCCTGCAAGGAAATCATAACCCGTAACTCGTTCATTCACTCCAGCCAACTGATAACGGAATAATGTCGGAATGACTGGTACCTCCTCATGGATCAATTCTTGCCACTCATTGTAGGTATCGATCCTATATTGATCATCGAAGGCCTCCTCTGAAATCCCTTTAGCAAGAAGCTCATCATTTTTTTCATTCACCCAGCGAGTATAGTTAAATTCTGCAGATCTGGACCATAAGCCTGATGGATCCGGATCGGAAGCGACTCCCCATGCAGCTTGATAAATATCAACTTTGTCATTATCCTTTTTCAGTAGATCATAGAATGAATTGAACTCATGCAGCCTTCCATCCTGCAATTCAACATCCAATCCGACTTGTTCCCATTGTTGGATATAATACCTTGCAAGAGGTTCGGAAACATCGGAGCCACTCATGGAAGCAAAGTTGATCTTGAACTCTTTTCCATCCGCATCTTCACGAATGCCATCCTTATTCGTATCTACGAATCCTGCTTCATCCAAAAGTTTTTTAGCTTTTTCAGGATCATATTCATATGCTTTTACATCTTTATTGTTATATTTAAAGTTTGGTGTAATGACCGAGTTGGCAGGGAAGCGGAGGCCCTTGTACATTTTTTCGCCAACTTCTTCATTATTGATTGCATATGCCATCGCCTGACGAAGTCGTTTGTCTCCAAATTTTGGATTCTCATCCATAACATTTTCTTCTTTTTCCTTATCATAATGACCGAAATTGAAACCAATATAGGTATAAGCCAATTCAACTTTCCCCAACAATTCGACATTATCCAATTCCTTGGCCTGGTCATATTGCTCAGCCAGGACCTCTGCTACATCGAGGTCACCATTTTCAAGTGACTTAACGACAATAGACGGATTCACGACTTTCAATGTGACACTGTCCAATTTAGGTGCACCACGGTAATAATCTTTATTCGCTTCGAATTCGACGGCTTCCCCTTGGACGATTTTCTTCACTTTAAATGGTCCAAAACCAATCGGATTTTTACGGATTTTATCTGAAGATTCCAACTCGGCAATTGGAACATCTTTTAAGTATTCTTTATGGAGCGGGTATGTCCATAATCCAGTCGTGACGGAAGGGTTCGCTTTCTTGAAAGTGAAAGTGATTTTCTTGTCGTCCACTTTAATGCCTGAAATGCTATCCGCTTTCCCTTCATGATACTCTTCCATACCCTCGATTAAAGCCATTTGTTCATCATAACGTACACCTTTGTATTCTTTGCTTCCCATGACAAGGTATGCATATTCTAAATCCGCACCTGTCACAGGCTTGCCATCTTGCCATTTCACATTATCCTTAATCGTCAGAGTGACCGTTTTATGATCGTCTGAAATTTCATAGGAAGCGGCACCTTCATTCGTGTATACATAGTTTTCGTCTGTATCCAATAAATCCTCATCAAAGAATGTGATTACTTGGTTATCAGGGTCGCCTTGATAGAAAACTTTGTTCAAAATCCCTTCAAAGGGGGTATCCGATACCAATCCATATGTCAAATGACCGCCTTCAATCGGCTCTCCTTGATTTGTCGTCTTTGTCGGGAATTTAGAGGTATCGACCTGTTCGACATCTTTCCCTTTTTTCTCTTTCGTTGACGATTTCTCCGTATCGTTCGAACATGCAGCAAGCAGTAGAGACGAAATGGCCAATGCACTTAATACCTTACTGTAGCTTTTGATTTTCATATCATACACTCCCCTTTTTTTATGCTCTTCTTTGTCTTGCATCGGCGGCGCGCTTTAACGCTTGACCAACGAAATTTATACTCAGCATCAACACTAAAATCATGAGTGATGCGGGTACCCATATCCACCACTTGTTTTCCAGAACATCTGGATTTCGAGCATAACTGATGAGCGTCCCGAGACTCGGTGAGCTCTCCGGAAGACCGAACCCTAAGAAAGTCAAACTGGATTCTAGGCCAATATTGCCTGCAAGGTTCAAAATGAAGTTAACGATGATCAGTGAACTGACATTGGGCAGAAGCTGAAAAAGGATGATCTTCCAATGTGGCGTCCCAAGTGTCTGAGAGGCATGGATATAATCCAGCTCACGCTCTGACAAAGCCTTTGAACGAATCAGCCTTGCTTTTCCAGTCCATAAAAACATCGTCATGATTAAAATGAAAACATATACATTGAAGATCGGAACTATCGTGACTACAACGATGATGAGCATCAATTGCGGCAGGGAAATCACGAAATCGATAACACGCATGATCACATTATCCGTTGCCCCTCCAAAGTAGCCAGCAAGTAGCCCTAATGATAAACCGATGATAGCCGTGAATAATGTAATGAATAAACTGATCGTGAATGAATTTCTGGTACCTATTATCAGTTGCCCGAATACATCCCGGCCACCATAATCAGTTCCAAGCCAATAGTCTGAAGATGGTTCCATATAAATGGAGAGGAAATCGACCTTGGCTATTTCCTTGGCATCCATGAAGAGCGACGCCCCGTAAACGAAAAGCAATATGGCTGCTAATATAATCAATGAGCCCATTGCAAGCTTGTCTTTTTTGATTTCCTCCCAGATGATTTTAATTCCTGAAGGGCTCACATCTTTCACTTGTATGTTCTTTCCGGTTTCCACTTTCATTTCCATACGATTCACCCCGCTCCTATTCTATCCGTATGCGCGGATCGACCGCACTAAGTATGATGTCCGAAAGAAGAGTGCCAAGCAGAGTGGCAAATCCCGTCATCATGACGATAGCCGTGACAACGCTGAAATCCCGCAGACTGACTGAACTAAGGAAAAGCTGACCTAGTCCCGGATAACTGAAAATGGTCTCGATTATGACCGCGCCGCCGATCAATCCAGTAATTTCATAACCTAAGAATGCCGCTATCGGTAAAAAGGAATTCCTAAGGATATGCCGTGAATATACTTTTGATTCAGGCACTCCCTTCGAACGCGCAGTCCTTACGAAATCCTTGATTTTATTATCGATGATTTCATTTCGCAAATATTGGATCGTGCTTGTTGTTGCAATTAAAGCTGTACTTAAAGCTGGTAAAATCAAATGATTGATCTTACTTACAACATAGGCGAATGTTCCTTCATCCACTTTGGAATCGACACTGCCACCAGACGGGAACCAATCCAAGGCAAATCCGAAAACGAATAACATGATTAAAGCAAAAATGAAAATCGGTGTGCCAAACCCTACATAGCTATAACCCGTAACGGTTTTATCCACCCAGGTATCGTTATACCTTCCGCTAAGTATGCCTAATGGAATTGCAAGCATATATGTAAAGATCAGAGTGACCAACGCCAGGAACACCGTGTTCCAAAGCCTGTCTTCGATAACATCCATGACGGGCGTTTTATGTGTATAGGAAATACCGAAATCCCCCTGTACAGCATTGGATGCCCACCTTAAATATTGTTGGTACCAAGGGTCATTCAAACCCAGTTCCTCCCTTATCCTATCAAGCTCGGCTGGATTGGCCCTAGGGTTGATTTCCTGGCCTGACAAAGCATCTCCCGGCATTGCTTTTGCCATCATGAATACGATGATGCTCAATAAAAACAGCTGCGGGATCATTACTAATAAACGTCTAAGGATAAACTTCCACATATTCTTTCCACCTCCTTATTGTAATGCGACTCTATGCGTCGGTGAGATCGGCTTCAAATCGTAAGCACGTCCATTCTCATCGAAATATCTTGAGTAGGTTGACTCATATTCTGAGGTGAGTTTTTTTCTTAGCTGCACTTTATCCTCGCGAACTTCCGGCTCTAAATCTGGAATGGCAGCAATCAGGCGTTTCGTGTATATATGTTGGGGATTTTCATAGATTTCCTCACTTTTACCTTCCTCTACCAATCTACCGCGATACATAACGCCCATCCGGTCACACATATGCCGGATTACACCTAAATCATGCCCGACAAATAAATAAGTCAAATTGAATTCCTGTTGGAGATCCTGAAGGAAATTCAATACCTGAGCCTGAACGGAAACATCCAGGGCTGATACCGGTTCATCGGCAATGATCAGTTTAGGTTTCAATGTCAAAGATCTGGCAATCCCAATCCGTTGGCGCTGCCCACCTGAAAATTCATGTGGATACTTGTGGATTGATTCCGGACTGAGTCCGACTTTGTCCAAGAAGTCCTGAACGATTTTCTTTTCCTCTGCAGGGGATAACCGTTCGAAATTCCTCAGCGGTTCGGCAATGATGTCCAGTACCCTCTTCTTGGGATTCAATGATGAATACGGGTCTTGGAAAATCATTTGGATATCTTTTCTGAATGGTTTAATCTCTTTTCTACTTAAAGATGCTAAATCCCTGCCTTCAAACAGGATTTGTCCGGAAGTCACATCATTCAGCTTGACAACTGCCTTGCCTGTCGTGGACTTACCGCTTCCGGATTCCCCGACCAAACCATATGTTTCCCCTTGCTGCAACTCAAAGGAAACACCGTCCACGGCCCTTACGTGATCGACCACCCTTCGGAAAAAACCGCCCCTAATTGGAAAATGCACTTTTAAATTATCTACTTTGAGTAATGTCATGGGTCGATGCATCTCCTTCAGCTTGAAAATAAAATTCTTTATAGCAGGTACACCTTACAAAATGATCGTTGCCCACATCGTGAAGTCGGGGCGACTCTTCATGTGCATGTTTTGGTATCCAAGGAATCCTATCTTGGAAACGACATCCTATCCTATCCATTTTCGCAATTGATGGAACGATTCCCTCAATAACATGCAAACGGTTTTTCTCGTTTGCAGCCGAAGGAATCGAATTTAATAACGACCTCGTATATGGATGCAGCGGATTGTTGAATATCGTTTTGACGCTTCCCGTTTCCACCACCTGACCTGCATACATGACAACGATCCTATCAGTAACCTCTGCTACGACGCTCAGATCATGTGTAATTAAGATGATTCCCATTTTTGTCCTGCCTTGGATATCTTTCAGCAGATCAAGTATTTGCGCTTGAATCGTAACATCCAGTGCCGTGGTGGGTTCATCGGCAATGACCAGTGCAGGGTTACAAGCAATGGCAATCGATAT
Source organism: Peribacillus sp. ACCC06369 (assembly GCF_030348945.1). Classification (NCBI taxonomy): domain Bacteria; kingdom Bacillati; phylum Bacillota; class Bacilli; order Caryophanales; family Bacillaceae; genus Peribacillus; species Peribacillus sp. ACCC06369. The sequence goes on along the minus strand of NZ_JAUCEN010000002.1, from coordinate 1,400,625 downwards.
CATCGCCCTTTGCCGCATTCCACCCGAGAGCTCATGCGGATATTGCTTGTACGTCCGTTCAGGATAAGGAATTCCTACTTGTGTCAAAAGTTCGATCGTCCTGTTCTTTTTTTCCTCACTGGAAAGTTCAGTATGGTAATCAAGATTCTCCTCGATCTGTTTTCCTATGGTCATGAGCGGGTTCAACGCCGTTAGAGGTTCCTGGAATATCATACCCAATTCCTTACCCCGGACTTTATTCATTTGCATATCATTCAACTTTAGTAGATTTTTGCCTTTATAATTAATGTTTCCTTGGGATTTCGTTCTCTGCTTATTATGTAATTGCATGATAGATAAAGCCAATGCACTCTTTCCACAACCTGATTCTCCAACAACTGCTACAATTTCATTTTCATTCACCGTAAACGAAACATCATCCACTGCTGCATGATATTTGTTACCGATTCGAAATGAGGTAGTTAGGTTCTCTATTTGCAAAATAGCTTTCTTCATCCTTGCTCCCCCTAAACTATTTTTTCGGGAAAATAATTAATCTTCTGATAATTATTTAAAATTTTAATCAATTTTTTACAATTATACAATAGTTTTATTGCAAAATAATCACATTTATTTCATATTTTATAACTTTAGGAATAATTTTCTGCAATAAAAAATCATTTCCTTTATAACTGTTATACAGTAAAGTTTTGAAGTCCTATTAATTGCATAGAACCAATATTTTTTTATTTATTATTTCGAAATAACTATTTTTATAGATCATACCTCTAAATTTAACTTGTCTTTGTACGTATCGCAGAATGATTCTGGTTAGTAATATTTTAATATTTCAGAAAAATTAGTCTATTTTTAAGAATATCATAAAAAATGTAATTATTTCATATATATTTCAATACTTTCAAAAAAACACCTAATTTTTATCAAATGCAATGAAACCTTTTTAAAACAGATTCGTAGAAAATGGTAGAAAAAAATGATGAGGTGATTGAATGTATTCACAAACTGTACAAACATATTTGCCATCCGTCATGCGGACGTTCGCTTTATCTCTTGCTGTTTCCGTTATAGGGATGGCTCTCGGCACTTTTGTTCCGCCATTCTTGTTCATTCCCTTAGCGATACTTGAGTTTGCCATGTTGATTGGAGCTTTCATCATGCGGAAGAAAAAAGCTATCGGTTACACATTCTTGTATAGTTTCACATTTATTTCAGGAATTACGACCTATCCGATCATTGCACACTACCTTGCCGCTGCAGGGGCAAATGTGGTGATCTTAGCCGGTGTGACGACGACAGTTGTATTTGGAGGACTGGCGATTTATGCTTCAACCACCAAAAGGGACCTTTCTTTCTTGGGAGGAATGTTATTTGCGGCCTTGCTTGCTTTAGTGGCCATTAGCATTTTCAACATTTTTTCTCCATTAAGTTCTACAGCCATGCTGGTCTTTTCATTTATTGGGATTTTAGTTTTCAGTGGTTATATTTTATATGATTTCAATCGAATGAAGCATTACGGGGTTACAGCGGAAGAAGTACCGCTAATGGCCTTGAATCTGTATCTAGATTTCATTAACCTTTTCATTAACATCTTACGTTTCTTTGGTATATTGGCAAGCGATGACTAAAAAGCGCGTATGATCAAACCAACAAGGTATCTTAAGAAATGACGCTTGGACTGATCCGAGCGTCTCAGTTTGTAAACAAAAAGGTTTCGGAATGGTCTCATTCCAAAACCTTTTTTGATTTTTTATTGGATTTGAAGCAGTTATAGAGAATTGTGACCTCTCCTAGGTCATTATTCAGGACATTTCTGACCCTCGCCAAGTCCAGTTGGCCATCTTCTTTACATTCTCATGGCAAAGTAAGCATCGCCTGCACCGACAATTTTTAAATCCCCCTTTAAGTAGTCCAACGCATAACGTGCCTTTCTTTTGCCTTTACGTTTCGCATAAATATGTTTTCCTTACCATTCTTGCAAAATATGGCGTGTGACCACTTTCTAGTGGTCTTTAATTTCTGTACACTCTGATAAAAATGAACAATTCGCACAAATGGATTGGATGATTTGTACTCACAATAGCCCTCTTGTTGTGTACTTTAAAATCTCGTCCGATGAGCAGAGATAACAATAAAATGTTTGTCGTACACATAGTCATGTTTATGGAAGAACCCTTCTTTTGTTCGAGGACGTGTATAGGATAAGGCTGGTGTTTTGTAAGCTGCATCTGCGGCAACAGCTTCTGGTTTTCAACTCTCTCAATAAGCTCTAAGATATGACTAACATGCATATTTCCGGATGTTACTCTCGTCCTGCAACACAAATCCATTGCGGTTTGCTGCCGCATGGAACGAATAGGCAAACTGTTTTGTTCGTTCAACTTTCACATAGTGGCCACTCTCAGGATCAGTTGAACTTTCTTTAATCACCTTGGTTTATTCCTTGATAAATTTAACTGGTGGAAAAGGCTCATAACTGGATCAATACTTGGGCGTCCTACCTCTGAATACATATCATTCACCAAGTCATACATTCGATGGCACCAGTTGATCTAAAGTAATCATTTCAAGTTGATCTCGCTGAATAGAATCATGTTTATTAAGTCTCCTTAAGACCTAGAGTTTTAATCCTTCTATTTTAAAACAAAAAAGACTGTAGGCAAAAAGAGTTCTATCTTTCTGTTAAAACAAAGTTGGTTGGAACGGAATGTTCGAGGCTCCTGCGGGGAAAGCAAGTGCCTGGAGAGGAAATCACATGTTACAAACTCAATTATTATCGAATTTGTCTACAGTCTGAGGCGCTTGGACTTATTCAAGCGTCCAAGTGTCTTTTCACGTATTTGCCCATACACCGTTATTTCCTGTAAAAAGATAATTCAGGGATGTATTCAAAAATGGATGCTATTTTTCAGAACCATGCCATTGAATAAAAGACCAAATCACGAATTTGGTCTCAATGCTTCATTAATAAGTAAGAACTGCTTAAGGCTTTCGTATCTTATTTATATAATCCTGGATTTGATTGATCAGTCCATGGCAGTTTCACACCGAAGGTACTTGCAATGAATTGTGTATCTTCTCTTCTTTTTTTCCTTATTTGGGCCCGTTGTTTTGCCGATTCATTTAAATTCATTTCCATCTCTGTTTCAGGAACCAAACGCGGAACCGGTATTGGTTTACCTTCTTCATTAATGGCAACAAAGGTCAAAAATGAAATGACGCATAAATTCCGATCTCCTGTAACTAAATCCTCTGCAATCACCTTTACGATGATTTCCATTGATGTTCTGCCCGTATAGGTCACGAAGCTTTCCAGGCAAACTGCATTTCCTTCGTGAATAGGGTGCAGGAAATCGACAGAATCGGTTGATGCCGTAACGACGTTGCTTCGAGCATGACGCATGGCGGATATAGCCGCTACATCATCAATGTATGCCATTAATTTGCCTCCGAACATCGTACCAATGTTATTTGTATCCGGCGGGAGGACAAGGCTTGTTTTTATGACCAAAGAATCCCGGCAATGTTTTATTTCTTCCATGGTGACTGCACTCCTTTATGTCTGATTTCTCACTAGTCCACTTTATCGAATTATTACCTGTAAATCAATTCACATGCTTATTTTCCTGCTTTTAGTCAAAATTATTCGGTTAAAATAAAGCGCCCCACTCTCACTGCCCTTTTGGCTGCTTGCCTTGTTGCAGCTCACGCAGGCTCAAACCAAATGTCATTTGTAAATGAGGATAATCCTTAAACCCTGTCCAATCCCCGCCCCAATCAAAACCTAACCCTTTAGCGATGGTTACGACTTCCATCCAATCCGACTTTCCATTATCGTTGCCGTCATAACCCATATCCCAAATGGCCTCACCTTGTTTGTTTAGGAGGGCAAAATCTATCGCCAAACCGAAATTATGAAGAGACTCCCCACCTTTTGCATTCGTTACGATGTTCCCCGTGCTTAAACGGCCTTTTTCATAGAGTTCATTTTGCTCGGCTAAAGAACGGAACCCTGCCGTAATGATTACCGGGATGCCTTTGTCATTGGCCAATTGAATGAGCTCGTCTTTTTTGTCGGCGACGATCGGATTCAGCTCGTCTGTCAGTTTGATTTCATCTAAATCAGGCGGAAGCATATACTTGAACAAGAGCCCCAACAACAATCCGAAAAAGCCCAATATCAGACATGTCCTTACCCAAGTGGCTTTCACTGAAAAACCCTTCCTTTACTATAACTGTCTGAATGTCAAAAACTCAACCAAAGACGGATGAGTTTTTTTCTTCTATTATAACTTTGATTTCAATTCTTCTATTTGCATTAAATGCCGTTTTTCATGGAGTCCCACGAACGGGACCCATTGCTTCAAGCTTAATTCTTTAAACAAAGGGTGGGGAAAAGACTTTTGTTCCAGATCATTTTCTTTTGCATGATCAACGACTCTTATAAAAGCTTTGCGAGATTCGGACAACTTATCCTTAACCTCATTCAAAGTTTGAAATGATTCTGACGGAATGACAAATGGCGGGGCCTGAACCTTCACTTCACGATTTAATGTAAGCTCGATCGGTTTATTAACAGCCGGAGTGCTATCGTCGCTTTTCAATTTATCGGCAATACTCTTTGTTATGGCCCGTTCCATTAAATATAAATGATCCAACACCTGAATGATGCTCCATCGTCCTGCTTCAGGATGCGCGTTCAGCTGTTCATCCGATAGTCCGTTGACCGCATTTAAAAGTTCTTCCCTGATTTTTTCATTATCATTCATCCTTAGCATCTCCTCTTATAAGCCTGGCTAATCTCCTATAATTATTCCATGACCTATATGAATGTGTAAAATAATAATACTTTTTGACAGAAACGAACCAATTAAAAGTTGTCTATTTTTTGAACAGCTCTATGATAGTCATAAAGGTAAAATTCACCTAATATAAAGGACTATCAAAATTCATCAAGGGTATTCTAAATAGGAGTGATCGCCATCATTGGAGGATACTCCATTCAGCCACAAAAGCAGATACAAGCACCCCAGATCTTTGCAGTTCTCTTCCCAACTAAAGGCCATATCAAATTCCTAGCGACTTATGCATTTTTGCTTTCATTTGAAATCATAACTTTCCAGAACCCGATTCGTAATGAGTTGATACCCTTTTTCATTCGGATGTATCTTATCACTGAAATACTCTGTTTTCTTTTTATTTTCAAAAAGATCATTTGTAGGAATGAATACCATCCTATCATCCTTTTCCGCTATTCCCTTTATTGCTTGGTTATAATCTAGAATGTGTTTTTCAAGTTTTTCATTGTCTTTAATTGGGTTATATAGCCCTACTACCAGTATATCCGCTTTATCGTTTGCCTTTATCAGTGTTGATATAATCTTATCCAGATGGTTGATATACTCCCGTTTACCATCATCGATTTTTCGGTCACTTATTTTCTCCAAGTTCCCGCCGTTACTATTGATCAAGTCATTCGTTCCAATATAAACGATGAAAGTATCGGCTTTATCAAGTTTCGTTTTAATGCGGTAATCGTCAAGCTGCTTCATTACCCCATCCGTTTCCTGACCTTTTATACCGTAATTCCAAAAACTCACTTTTTGTTCCGATTCCGGATTATTCAATTCATCCTCCAGACCGTCTACATATCCTTCCCCGTCCTTATCCCCTTTTCCATAGGTTAACGAATCTCCAAAAGCCATCACCCTTTGTACATCTTTCGCTTCCGAGGCTTGAAACTTATATGCAGCGAAACAAATTATTAGTACAATAATTAATAAACCTGCTATTTTTTTCATTTGCTTCTCCTTTTGTCTATTTACTATGAAGTATTTAATCTTTTAAATACCCAAAAATCTGTAGTCCTAACATATAAAATGAATTGTCAGATAAAGAGCAAAGAGTGTATGATAGTATAAAACTTTCAATGGATTGGGTTTCATTCACCGTCCCTTAATAAAAAAGCGGCGATACCCTTTATTCTGGAGATAGAAAATAGATAGGAGTTTAAATCATGGAAGAGCACATAGAGTTTAGAGAGGCAGAACTATCGGACTTACCCAGGATCGTTGAAATATATAATTCGACAATTGCTTCAAGAATGGTCACGGCAGATACGGAACCTATATCCGTACAATCGAGGGTTAAATGGTTTGAGGAACATGATTCAGAAAGTCGACCGCTATTTATCATTACTATAGAAGGGGAAACTGCTGGATGGATGAGCTTTCAATCGTTCTATGGGAGGCCGGCCTATAATTCCACGGCTGAAATCAGCATTTATATTGATGATTATTTCCGGGGAAAAGGAATCGGACAAATTTCGATTCAAAAGGCAATTGAAGTGAGCCCAAAATTAGGGGTGAAGACTCTATTAGGTTTCATTTTTGCCCACAATGCCCCAAGCCTGAAGCTCTTTTCCAAATTCGGGTTTGAAAAATGGGCACATTTACCTCAAGTTGCCGAGCTGGATGGCATTGAACGGGATTTGATCATTCTTGGTAAACGTGTCGATATTTAAATATATTTATTTAAAAGCTATTGCCTTGTGTAGTAGCTTTTTTCTCTGATTAAAAGAGGACGAAATGGTGAATTTAAAAATACCTATATACTTTCTGGAGGGAAAAATATTCAGATTCTCTTTTATTTGTCAACGCATTTAACAGCGCATCCAATTCTTGACTTGCTTGAACAGTTAGAAGACTTGTAAAACCATAAATTGCTGCCAATTTGATCATTTCCTCTCTCTTTTCTTCTACTTTTTCTATAGTTACCTTCCGGCAAATCATATAAACACCTCCCAATATTTCAATATTTTTACACTTTCATCATAATGAAACTCGTAGTTAAAATCAACCATTTTACAGAAATTAAATGTGTTATTTCATAGGTTAAATGTGACAAAAAGCCTATTTTAGTCTCTAATTATGTATATTTTGTGACATCCACTATATAAACTTAAATAAAAAAAGCATCCACAAGTGTGATACATTGCGAATGCTTACTTCATATCCCTATCCCAAGAACCCAAAATATAGTCTATCGCTTACTATGTCATCCATTCCGAAGGAGACTCGTTATTAGGTCTATTTATAACAATCTTATATTCATCTTCAAGTACTTTTAACGGGGCATCATAAAGGTGCCTTTCATCAGAGGTTTTGTATACTCCATTGGCCAATAACTCTTCAATAAGCTTTGCCTTCCTCTGTTCAATCCTCTTAAATAATTCCGCCATGTAAATGGCTCCTTTCCTAGTCATCATAGAGCCTGCTTCTAGTTGAGCTAAACTGTATTAACTGGTTTGATTTTCACCAAATTATATATACCTTTTTTATTATGTCACTAAACGTTATTCCGCAAAAATAAAAGCCTCTTCTAATTCAAGAAGAGGCTGACAGTGTCCGTACGGCTCTTCTTATCTTCCAAGCATATGCTTGTTGGATTTAGCACAGTTCCCAAAATGGGTCTGCTGCCGAGGTTTCTTTGGGCCAAGTCCCTCCACCTCTCTGGATAAGAATTCAATATATAATTGATGTAGACATGATTTTATCTCAATAATCATCAAATGTCAATTACCTGGATCTCCCTTTTTTCCCGTGGCATAAAGGATTACCTCTTTCAAATACGGGTTGCATTTTCTTGTCTTTCTGATATGATGTCAGTAATTACATACAATTCGCACCACTAGGGGAGTCTTTTTTAAGACTGAGATGGAATTAGTTCCGGACCCTTTGAACCTGAACCGGCTCATACCGGCGGAGGGAAGTGGATGATATCGTCCATTTACAGACTTTATCCATCTACCCCGTTCCGTATTCAGGAGCGGGTTTTTTTTATTGGGTGTATACAGGGGGATCCATTTTAAGGAGGATGAACAATGGAGAATACTAAATTAGAAACATTCAGTGATAGACTTCATGGACGGGCAAAAGAGATTTGGAAAAGGAACCATTCACATCCCTTTGTCCAGGCAATTGGAAACGGCACACTTCCTGAAAAGAAATTTGCCTATTACCTGAAGCAGGACTATATCTATCTCATGGATTATTCCAAGCTCTTTGCTTTAGGTGTCATCAAAGCTCATAATATCGAAACCATGGCAAAGTTTGCGAGTATTTTAAATGAAACCCTTCAAGTTGAAATGGATATCCATCGGCATTATGCTGCGGAATTCGGAATCAGCTCCAAGGAATTGGAAGATACAGAACCCACACCAACCACTCTAGCCTATACGGGTTACATGCTAAATGCAGCTCAGCATGGCACTTTGGCAGACCTGATAGCCTGTCTCCTGCCATGTGCTTGGGATTATTATGAGATTGGTTTGCTATTGAAAGAACAAAATGGTGATGCATTGGAAAACAATCGCTACTCTGATTGGATAAGGTCATATTCATCTCCTGAATTCGGTGAAGCACACAAGTGGCTGATTGCTTTGTTGGAAGAATTAACAGAAGGCATGCCCGAAAAGGAACTTCTTAGATTAGAAAAGCACTTTTTGGTGACTTCCCGATATGAATATTTATTCTGGGATATGGTTCAAAATGAGCAGGATTGGCCACTGTAGGTCGTTGATATGATGATGAATCCAATCAAGAAATTGACATTGACCGCCATGATTACGGCTATAACGACTTTAACCAGTTCATTTATTTTCATCCCTGCCGGATTTGCGAAAGTCTTTCCTATTCAACATCTGGCAAATGTCCTGACAGCCGTATTATTGGGACCTGCTTATGCGGTAACACAAGCTTTTTTAGTTTCCATCATTAGAAACATGTCTGGTACCGGTTCAATTTTCGCCTTTCCTGGCAGCATGATCGGTGCACTTTTGGCTGCCGTCGTATATCGAAAAACACAAAGCTTAAAATTCGCTTGTTTAGGGGAAGTGATCGGGACCGGCATTTTCGGTTCCCTAGCCTGTTATCCACTTGCAATCCTCCTATTGGGAGAAAAAGCTGCTCTTTTTGGTTTTTTACCAGCTTTTATGCTTAGTTCATTCGCAGGTGCGATTTTAGCTTTCATATTACTTAAAATACTTCTAAAAAATAATTATATGAAGGGGTTTTTTTATGAAAACAGCATTAACCATCGCAGGCTCTGATTCAGGGGGCGGTGCTGGAATACAAGCGGATTTAAAAACATTTTCTGCACATGGGGTCTTTGGAATGTCAGCAATCACAGCCGTAACCGCACAAAATACAATGGAAGTGCGTTCAATTCAGGCCATCGATACAGCTATCATTTCTGATCAAATTGCAGCCATCTTTGAAGATATTCGTGTCAATGCAGTAAAAATAGGTATGCTTGGATCTAAAGAAATAGTGGAAACAGTTGCTGCGTCCCTTAAAACATTCTTACCTGACATCGTTATCCTTGATCCTGTCATGATTTCCAAAAGCGGCCACCATTTGCTGGACGAAAAAGCCGTCTCTGCCTTAAAAACGGAATTGCTTCCGCTTGCAACACTTGCAACCCCAAATGTACCAGAAGCGGAAGTTCTTACTGGCTTGTCGATTCGAACGAAACAAGATTTTTACAGGGCATGCATATCCATACAAGAACTGGGCCCTAAAGCCGTTTTACTTAAAGGGGGCCATGCAGCGGGAAATCCAAATGATCTCTTTTATGATGGGACTGACTTCCACTGGATAAAGGGAGAACGCATTCATACAAAAAACACACATGGTACAGGCTGTACCCTGTCATCCGCCATTACATCCAACCTGGCAAATGGACTGACATTGCTGGAGTCGATCGAACAGGCCAAGACCTATATTTCTGAAGCCATTCGTAATAGCTTTTCAATCGGTAAGGGTCATGGACCTGTCCATCATTTTCATTCATTTTCAAAAAAAGAACGGAGTGAATTAATATGAAGGTTTCTGCAGCCGATTTATTCGTGAAGGTAAGAGAAAGAAAACCACTCGTTCACCAAATCACCAACTTTGTTACGGTTAACGACTGTGCAAATGCCACCCTTGCCATCGGTGGTTCGCCTGTTATGACATCGAGCCCAAGAGAAGTGGCGGATATGGTCAAATTAGCCGATGCATTGGTCCTTAATTTCGGTACGATTGATGATAAAGCCTTGGAAGCAATGGAGATTGCCGGTAAGACGGCAAATGCCCTGGATATCCCGGTCATTTTGGACCCGGTGGGAGTAGGTGCCACCGCCTATCGGACAGAGCAAGTCACAGAACTCCTACGTAAGGTTAATTTCCAAATCATTCGCGGAAATGCGAGTGAGATCCATCGATTGATGGGTGGGGATATCGTTACACGGGGGGTGGATTCGGGGGAACTTGCTATTAGCAATGCTGAGCTGGCTGCACAAGCGGCAAATAAATTGAATAGTGTCGTCGTAGTCAGCGGAGCGAAGGATGCTGTTAGTGATGGAAAACATACGTCCATAATCGACAACGGGAACCTCCTTTTAACAAATGTTACAGGTACCGGATGCATGGCCACTGCTCTTATCGGTACCTTTTCCGGAGTCACGGACGATTTCTATGCTGCTGCAGTTGCCGGTATCTCTACCATGAGCATTTCAGGGGAACTGGCTGCTGCAAAACTTCAAGAAGATGAAGGAACAGGCACGTTTCGTGTGAGATTAATCGATGCCATATCAAGAATGAATAAGGAAACCTGGATGCATGAGGTGAAAATAAATGAAGAAATCCAAAATTGATTTAAGTTTATACTTAGTTACGGAAGAGTCCATAGCAATAGAAGTTTTGACCAAAATCATTACAGAATCGGTTTCAGGAGGAGTCTCGATCGTACAACTTAGAGAAAAAAACAATTCCTCCCTTTCCTTTTATAAAAAAGCTTCTGCATTAAAACAGTTATTGAACGAGCTATCCATTCCCCTTATCATTAACGACCGGGTAGATATAGCACTTGCTGTTGCAGCTGACGGAATTCATATTGGGCAAGATGACCTTCCACTGCCTGTCATCAAACAAATGGTTCCTGACGATATGATTATCGGGGTATCAGTCTCCACTCTTGAAGAAGCAATCGAAGCCGAACGAAATGGAGCAGATTATATCGGAGTCGGTTCCGTTTTCCCTACGAAGACCAAACAAGATGCAACGCTAATGGCAATTGAAGATCTGGAGGAAATTTGCCGCAGCGTTTCGATTCCAGCCGTTGCCATCGGGGGTATAACTGCCGATAACATATCCTCTCTTTCTGATAGCGGGCTATCCGGTACGGCAGTCGTTTCAGCCATCATGAATGCTGATAGTCCGAAGACTGCCTCCGAATTCCTCTTAAAAATAATAAAAGAATTTAAATGACGAAATGAGGGGACTGAATTCAGTCCCCTCCCTTTTGTTTATGTCAAAACGGTATTCTTAGTTTCCTTCCCAAAAGCTACAGCAACGGCCCCCACTAGAATAGCAATTGTAAATATGGTGAAAATCGTTGAAATCGGAGTATCGGCAGCAACTAAATACCCTACAAGCAATGGACCCAGGACACCGCCAATCCTGCCGATGCCAGCAGCTAAACCAGCACCTGTGCCACGAACTGCAGTTGGATACTGCTCAGGTGTATACGCATAAAGCGCACCCCATGCCCCTAGGTTGAAGAAAGATAGGAACATTCCAGAAACTATCAGTGGTGCCAACCCCTCTGCCGATCCAAAGAAAAAGGCACTGATGGCCGTTCCGATTAAGTATGTGATCAAAACGAATTTACGTCCCATCTTCTCTATCAGCCATGCAGCTGAAAAATAGCCTGGAAGCTGTGCAAGCGTCATGATCAAAACATATTCAAAACTTTGAATCATACTGAATCCTTTTAGGACCATCACACTTGGCAGCCATAAAAACATCCCATAATAAGAAAAGACCACGGAAAACCACAGAATCCATAGCACAAGGGTCTGGCGGGAGTATTCCTTTTTCCAGACACTTTTCATATTGCTTAATACAGATGGTCTCTGCTTTTTTTCAAGCTCCGTATACTTCGGTGAATCCGGCAGTTTCAAGCGCAGATACAGTGCATATAAAGCGGGAACGGCGCTCAATAACAATGCAACCCGCCAACCATAAGCAGGAATGATGAAATAGGAAATGAGTGCTGCCAATATCCAGCCAACCGCCCAAAAACTTTCAAGAAGAACGACCACCCTTCCCCTTTTACTAGCTTCAACACTTTCAGAGACCAATGTCGAGGCAACAGGAAGTTCTCCTCCGAGTCCCATTCCAATCAAAAATCGCAATATCAAGAACAAGCTGAGTGTACTGACTGCTGCAGACACGCCACTTGCAATTGAAAACAATAATAAAGTAATGATAAAGACATTCTTCCGTCCGACCTTGTCAGCCATTGCACCAAAGAAAACGGCTCCAACAGCCATCCCTATAGAGTTTATGCTCCCAATCCAGCCAACCTGTTCACTGGTTAAGTTCCATTCTTGTTTCAAAGCAACAATAATGAAAGAAAGCATACCGACATCAAGTGCATCGAACATCCATCCAAGACCTGCAACACCAAGTAATCTACGCTGCGATATCGTTTTCGCATTATTTCCCATATATTCCTCCTGATGAACTTTAGACCTTCTAGTTATTTTATCCTTATTCATTTTAACTATTAACTTTCATTTTTGCTATAGTAATTACACATGTCATGACAAAAAAACACTTCATTTTTAAAATGATAAAGAAATCTTGGATATTCTGTCGAATGTTATAGATTGAATATTCCCTTTTTTTCACTTATCATAAAAATTGGCATAAATCATAGCGTTATCAATAAGTCATCATGTTTTGCCCAAGTTAATCATTTTATTCAGGAGGGTAATTATGACAAATCTAACGTTAGAAGTAAGTGGAAAGCTACAAAAATTTTTAACAGGACCAAAAAAGCTCTATATTAATGGTCAGTTTGTGGAAAGTGCTTCAAAAAAAACCTTCTCCACTCCTAATCCTGCTACAGGACAAAAACTTGCCGATGTTTATGAAGCTGATAAAGAAGATATCGACTTAGCCGTCAAAGCTGCACGCAAAGCATTCGATGAAGGTCCTTGGTCAAGGATGAGCGCGGCTGCACGCAGTAGGCTTATGTATAAACTTGCCGATTTAATGGAAGAAAATAAAACTGAACTTGCTCAATTGGAAACGTTGGATAATGGAAAACCAATCAGTGAAACTACCAATGCCGACATTCCTTTAGCTATAGAACATATGAGATATTTTGCTGGCTGGTCCACCAAGATTGTTGGACAGACCATTCCGGTAAGCGGAAATTACTTTAACTACACAAAACATGAGGCTGTTGGTGTTGTCGGCCAAATCATCCCATGGAACTTTCCGCTTCTTATGGCAATGTGGAAACTGGGAGCGGCACTTGCTACAGGTTGTACGGTCATATTAAAGCCTGCTGAGCAAACACCGCTTTCCGCGCTTTACCTGGCTGAATTATTGGCTGAAGCCGGTTTCCCTGATGGGGTCGTCAATATCGTTCCCGGTTTTGGTGAAACCGCTGGACAAGCACTTGTCGACCATCCTCAAGTAAATAAAATTGCATTTACAGGTTCGACCGAAGTTGGAAAATTGATCATGCGCTCCGCTTCATATTCATTGAAACGGGTCACATTGGAACTTGGAGGGAAATCGCCAAACATCATCCTACCTGATGCAGATTTCTCAAAAGCCATCCCTGGAGCTTTGAATGGGGTCATGTTTAACCAAGGGCAGGTATGCTGTGCCGGTTCAAGGGTTTATATTCAAAAGAAACATTATGATAATGTTGTTGCAGATATGGCCAGCCATGCAAAAAACATAAAACAAGGGGCAGGATTAGATCCAAGTACACAAATTGGACCGCTTGTTTCCCAGGAGCAGCAAAATCGGGTAATGGGCTATATTGAAAAAGGGAAAAACGAGGGTGCGGAAGTTCTTGTCGGCGGAAATAAACCGGGTGAACAAGGTTACTTTGTTTCTCCTACTATATTCGCTGGTGTCGAAGAGGATATGACGATAGCTAAAGAAGAGATTTTCGGGCCGGTTATTGCGGCAATGCCTTTCGAGGATTTAGATGATGTCATCAACCGTGCAAATGCCAGTGAATATGGATTGGCAGCCGGCTTATGGACAAGCGATATAGCCAATGCCCATTATGTTGCAGGAAAACTCCGTGCCGGAACAGTGTGGGTGAACTGTTATAACGCGTTCGACGCAGCTTCCCCATTCGGCGGCTACAAACAATCCGGAATCGGACGTGAAATGGGATCTTATGCACTTGACAACTATTCAGAAGTAAAAAGCGTCTGGATCAATTTGGGTAAGTGATTTTTGACTATTAAGAAAGAGGGTCTCAAAGAGGCCCTCTTTCTTTCAGTACATTGATTCACTGAAGCGAATTATTAAATTATTCAAACCTTTTAATAATCTTTCCTTCTTTAGTTTTGGTAAAATGCAAGATAGACAAAATAGCTGCTGGAGCTTGAGCTGACTTATGTGTGCACACGAGTGTGATTGTGATTGTTGGTGTTGATGCTAAAGCGGATGAATCAAAACCGATGCAGATTGAATTCAGCTGCTTCCCGGTTGAACTCCTTATTGAATTTACTATAAAGTTTTTCCACACAACGATGTAAAAAGTTTCTTTTTTATAGAACAATAAGTACAATTATGAATGTAGAAAATGGAAAAGGAGTTTTGAAATGATGAGTGATTTTCAATCGAATTTAGAAAAATATGCAGAACTTGCCGTTAAAGTCGGCGTTAATATCCAACAAGATCAAACCCTGGTCGTTAATACTACATTAGAGGGCGCTGACCTTGTCCGTCTCATTGTAAAGAAAGCATATGAGAACGGTGCGCGTAATGTCATCGTTAATTGGAATGACGATATCATTTCACGTACCAAATATGAACTGGCTCCAGATGAGGTGTTCCACGAATATCCAAAGTGGCGTGCAGAAGAAACGATCGAACTTGCAGAAAACGGAGCTGCCTATCTATCCGTCATCTCCTCAAGCCCTGACTTATTGAAAGGTGTAAAACCTGAAAGGATAGCCAACTTCCAAAAGGCATCCGGAACTGCATTGAAGAAGTGGCGTCAGTATATGCAATCCGATAAAGTAAGCTGGTCCATAGTCGCCGTCCCTTCAAAGGCTTGGGCTGATAAAGTATTCCCTGAAGAGGCAGAAGGAAAACGCGTTGATATGCTATGGGAAGCCATTTTCAAGGCAGTTCGTGTTGATGTTAAGGACCCTGTGGAGGCCTGGAAAAAACACGATGATACCCTGCATGAAAAGGTTGATTATTTAAATGATAAGCATTACCAAAAATTGCATTACACGGCTCCTGGAACCGACTTGACAATCGAGTTGCCTGACAAGCACCTTTGGGTCGGAGCAGGAAGCGTTAACGTACAGGGTCATGAATTCATGGCTAACATGCCAACTGAAGAAGTATTTACTGTTCCATTGAAAACAGGTGTTAACGGTACGGTTTCCAGTACGAAACCCCTTAGTTATGGCGGCAACATCATTAATAATTTTTCAGTGACCTTTAAGGAAGGACGAATCATTGAAGTAAAAGCTGAAGAAGGGGAAGAAATTCTAAAACAATTGGTGGAAACGGATGAAGGATCACACTATCTTGGTGAAGTTGCACTTGTTCCATTCAACTCACCGATTTCCCAATCGAATGTTTTATTCTTCAATACATTATTCGATGAAAATGCGTCAAACCATCTTGCAATCGGCAGCTCCTATGCTTTCTGTATTGAAGGCGGAAAAAACATGAGTCCAGAAGAGCTTGAAGAAAATGGATTGAATGAAAGCCTTACACATGTCGATTTCATGATTGGATCCGAGAAAATGAACATCGATGGCATCAAACAGGACGGCACTTCAGAACCTGTCTTCCGTAATGGGGATTGGGCTTTTTAATTAAAGCTTTGATCTAGAGGGGTTTTGAAGGTCTAAAACCTTGAGGGATCACAGAATTGGTCACATATCTTTAACTTTAAACAATTTATCAAGTTAATAAGCCACGTGTTCCTGCATACTAGGAAGCACGTGGCTATACTTGTCTAGGGGAAATTTGAATGGATGTATGTCCAACCCTCTCCGAAAAGACCTTTACATTCACATTTTGTTTGATTAGCATCGTGACATGTGTATGTCTTTAATCATGAAAAAAGATTGTAGGTAATCCTAGCTTTATTGCGAAATTGTCTGCGACACCTGTATTCCTGTTAGTAACTCAGCTGCTTCCAGCCCGGAGAGAAGAGAACTATTTGGTCATTTCAGCTTCATGAAAGGCACAGAGTTTGCTATCTTCAAATCTTCTTTCAGGTCGATCAAAAAAAGTCCCTCCAAATAATAAATTTCCAGCGACAACCTTGCTCTGAATATATACCTTTAAAATACATGCTTCGTTCATATATTGTTCACTCATTTTACTTGTAGTTCATTGAGGAAATTCATTGGCAGATTCAAAAATGTAAACAGTAGGATTCCTTCGAGGTTGTTGAGGTGGAGTAAGTGAGTGAAACTAGAAAGTAAAATTCCTTACCCAAAATGAGCTAATCAGTTTGGGTAATCTTTTCAACCGCTGTAAGGATTTCATTACGTGCTCGGTTTCGATGTGATTGCATTAAAACACCTGCAGCATTACTGTCTTTAGCCTTCATACATGCAATAATTGCTTTATGTTCCACTATGGAGTGAAAAGGAAAAGGCCTGTGATTAATCGTAAATAATCGCGCTCTATATAATTGATCTGAGTGGCTATCTATTACCGTCCTAAGACGTTTATTATTTGCGTAGTCAATAATTGATTGATGAAATTGATCATCTAGAATTGCCCATTTTTTTAAATTCTTTTGCTCAAGTGCTTCTTCCTGCTGCTTAATCAATGATTCCAGTTGATTTATCTCTCCCTCTCCCACCTTTACAGTAGCAAGGCTTACGGCAAGTCCATCAAGTTTTTCAACTATTTCATAGATTTGTTTAAGATCCTCTTTTTCGATGGGCTCAACTATGAATCCTCGTCTCGGAATAAGGCGAACCATGCCCTCCGTCTCCAAACGCACGAGAGCTTCCCTTACAGGAGTACGGCTCATTTGTAATGCTTCAGCCATCTCCCGCTCTAGTATCGTTTTCCCGGGAGGAAGAACTAAATCACGGATAGCTAGTCGGACAATATGATATGCCCTCAGTGGTAAACGATATTCATCGAAACCTTCGAGATTATCAATAAAGAACAAAACATCTTTCTCCAAACTTGTTTCGTTTAGAGAAAAAAACTTTTCATTATCATTTTTAGTATTATTTTTCTTCATCTTCATCACCTAATCCATTCTTCATTTATATAGTCATTATTTTAGTAATAAATCCTATACCTAACATGTACCATTTTACGCATCTATAAAGAAAAAAGGTATACATTTTAGTTTGCAAACCAAATAGAACAATTACTTGCTTATAATTATTTCAAATGATAAAAATCCTCTTACAAAAGAAAAAAAGACTGGGGTGTTTTCGGAACCCCCCAGCCCTCTATTTCATATTTCTGCTTTAACTTTGGACAGATTTTCTATAATGGCATCCGTTATTTCGTCTGTATTATACGTTCCACCAAGGTCACGAGTAAGAATTCCCTGACGTGTCGTTTCTGCAATTGCTTTATTGATGAGTACTGCTTCTTCTTTTAGCCCTAAATGATCTAACATTAGTGCAGCGCTTCCAATTGCTCCAATTGGATTGGAGATTCCTTGGCCAGCAATATCAGGTGCCGATCCATGAACGGATTCGAACATACTTGGTGTACGCCCTTCGGGATTGATGTTTGCGCTGGCAGCTAATCCCAAGCTTCCTGCAAGAGCACTACCTAAATCAGAAAGAATGTCTGCGAATAAATTAGAAGCGACTACAACTTCTAGTTCTTCAGGTTTCAATACAAATCGTGCGGCGGCGGCATCAACAAGCCATTGATCCGTCTCTACATCCGGATAATCTTTACTTACGCTAGCAAATACTTCATCCCAAAGTACCATTCCATACTGCTGCGCGTTACTTTTCGTGATGCTTGTTACTTTCTTCTTTTTACGTGTCCGTGCAAGATCAAAGGCATAACGGATAATACGTTCGCAGCCGTGATCTGTAAATAAAGCGGATTGCACAGCTACTTCTTTTCCAGGTCCACGTCCGGAGAAATTGCGACCGCCGATACCTGAATATTCACCCTCAGAGTTTTCTCGAATCAATACCCAGTTTAGAGAATCAACATCCGGGTGATTAAGTCTTCTTGGGACACCAGGAAGAAATTCGATAGGGCGAATATTGGCCCATTGATCAAACCCCTGACAGATCGCTAAGCGCAAGCCCCATAAGCTAACATGGTCTGGCACTCCAGGAAATCCAACAGCTCCAAAATAAATTGCATCATAATCTCTTAGTTTTTCTACTCCGTCTTCATCCATCATTTTCCCGTTTTCTAAATAGTATTCACAGCCCCATGGGAAGAAATCGCTTTCAAATTCGAACTTACCGTTAGAATCTTTCGCTAAATGGTTAATTACTCGAAGACCAGCCTCAACTACTTCCGTACCAATTCCATCACCTGGAATAACTGCTAAACGAATTTTTTTTGTTTCACTCATTAAAATATCCTCCTCCACTAACCCTGCCTATTCAAGCGGTTTAGTTTAATGTGAATCTTATAGTCATTATGTTAGATAACGTATACGTTATTGTCAATGGTTTTTTATTAAATTCGAATGTTCTTTTAGTTTTTTCTATACACACACAAGGAAAAATTAGAATATAGCCGAATTTAACCTAAATTCCTTTTATCAAAGAACGTTCCCCTTTGTCCAAACCACCTCGCATTTTTAGATAAAACAAAGTATTCAGAAATTTATTGACACTAATGTATACATTAATGTACAATCCAATAAGGTTAACTTACTTTTTTCATTTTTCACCATCACAGGAAAAAGAAGGGGGAATTTTTGAATGCGCTTTCAGACATGGAGTTTTAAACCTCATAGTTTCTAATAACGTCTTGGTTTTTTCCAGCTCACCACTTATCGAAGCGATAATTTTGTATGCGTTTCCAGTCATAGGGTCATTAAAAAGTAGGATTCTAAAAGTTCTACTTAGGTTGTAAATAGGTTGTAAATGATACTACCCATTAACGTTATAAGGAGGCGTATAAAGTAAAGTTACTTAAAAATTTAATAGTCCAAGAAAGTTGAGTAAACAATTTTTAGTGAACGAAAAGAAAAGCTTATGAAGAAATCAGTAAACAAGCTAGTTTCATCAAGTAAATGAATAAGAGCCTAGAACCTCATTAAAAGTTGGTCCTTCTGAGGTTCCGAATGAAAGATTAATATATCCATAGCTTAACAATGTAGTAATACGCTTAACTATTTAAAGTTTCAAATAATTTTATTTCATAATTTTTACGGGAGGTGGTTTGTATGCTAACATTCCTAGCATTATTAATGATCATTGTATTCATTGTACTTCTCTCAAAAAATAAATTATCTGTATTCGGGGCATTAACAATTGTTCCATTTGCTTTTGGAGCAATTGCTACCTTTGTAACGGGCTCTTCCTTTTTGGATCTCTTTGAATGGATTAAAGAAGGTATTTTATTTAGTGTTAATGAAGAAACAGGGAAGGTTTTCATCGGAGTTATTTCACCTGCAATTGTTATCTTATTTGCGGTGTTGTATTTTGGTGTAATGCTTAATGTCGGCTTGTTTGACCCTTTATGCGAATTCTTTATTAAAAAGGCTAAAGGTGACCCACTGAAAGTTACTATGGCAACAGTTTTAACTGCGACAGTAGTTACTATGAATGGTGATACTACTACAACTATTATTATTTGTGTTGCTGCTTTCCTTCAACTTTATAAACAAATGAATATTAAGCTAATTTATTTAGCTGTAATTATCGTTACCCCAATTGGAATTTTCAATCAGTTACCATGGGGAGGTCCAACAATTGCAGCGAGCACAGCAATGGGTGTAAGTATTAGCGAATTGTTCGCAAATTTATTGCCAGGAATGCTAGTTGCTGAAGTATATGCAATTTTCATGGCTTATTTTATCGGAATAAAAGAACGAAAGCGCTTAAACTTTGATCCTAAAACTGCTAAAGATATTTCTCCTGATCAAATGGAAAGCATGTTAAACGCTATTCGTCTAAAAGACCCTGAATTAAAGAGACCTAAACTCTATGCTTTTAATTTGATTTTAACCCTCGCTATTTTAGTTATGCTTGTGTTGGATGTTGCACATGGCGGTGTTTTATTTGGTATAGGTGCAGCAATTGCCCTTACAGTAAACTTTAAGTCTGCAAAACTTGTTAATGAACGAATGGATGACTTAGCAGCAGATGCTTTAGCACCAGCTTTGGCAACTTTGGCTGCTGGGGTTTTCTCTGGCGTTTTAACAGGTAGTGGGATGTCAACTGCTTTAGCAACATCCATTACAGCTATTATCCCAGAATCATTAGGCTCACATATGGCACCAATCTACGCGTTAATTGCAGCACCTGCAATTACATTTTTACCGCAAGATGCTTTCTACTTTGGGATTGCCGGGGTTATGTCAGATGTCATGGGACAATATGGAATTTCCGCTAACGAAGCGGCTGTAGCTTCCATGGTGGGACAGGCATTCCGTTTAATTTCCCCAGTTATCCCAGCTCTATATATGTTAGTTAGTTCTACGGAGACAAACTTTGTGAATTTTCAAAAAACATATGTAATTTATGCTTGGCCAATTATATTTATATACCTAGCTGTTTATATATTAACTGGGTCATTACCAATTTTCTAAAGGATAAAAGCGATATCATGAAGTTTAACTATCAATTATGCTAAGTCAGAATATTATATAGAAATTTCCTATCAAATGAAAAAGGTAGATGAAAGTATTGTCAATTATTGCTTCTTTATTTAAAAGAAAAACTATAGAGATTGAAGCTAAACCAATTGAAACAGAAGGTTCTTTTAGAGGGAACAGTCTGCAGAGCCAGGTAGAATTCAATTGTAAGGGTTAGACAACTGCATTGTGACTGTTTTTTCTTAAACATTCACCTCTTTGTTTATAAAACAAGCCTCATCGAATATTTTTACCATCGATGAGGCACAAAGTAATATAAATTTCTTCAATTGAAAGAATATCTTGTATTATCTTAATTGGCTTGTTGTCATCATTATCCCCTGAAATTAGTTTAATTTCATCACTAGGATTAATCGCCGCACCCACAACCCCGATGATACTTTTAGCTGATAGTGATTTTTTAAAAAAATAATCATGATTTCACTGTTGAAGGACGTTCCTAATTCCACAAACTAAACTGCGATTCTTACCTGAATCCCTTTCTTGAGACAAACAACAATCTTTTTTTCTAACATTATTAACACCTTCCCTTTTCATGAATAATTCTTGTATCCACAATATCCGCTAATATCCAATGTTTATTCAAGTTTTTATAATAAACATAAAAATTTTTATTTCTAAGTTGCATATTTTTTACGATTATAGCCGCTTCTCTTCGACTAACGGCAAAAGTATCTATGAGCTTTCCATAACGGCGACATCTAAGAGCACCTATAATGCCCCTTCTCTTATCAACAACGCTGCAGACATCAGCCCATTCGTTATCATACTTCGATACCTCTCTTGACACTTGAACAATAAGATCAGCTAAAGAAACAGCCTAAGTAGGAACATGTAAAGCGGTTCCCCGGGAGAATGATGGATCAAATTTATACAAACAGGATGTTCTGGTATTTCAATGAATGACTAACCCCGCTTTCAGTAAATCGTCCATTGTCAAATATTTTACCTCACTGCGCTTTTGATCTAAATACTGAAGAAGCTGTGCACGGTACTCCTGACTTTTTTCCCGATTCAACATCGCAAAAAAACAGCAAAGCATTCATTTAATGATCATCCTCTTGCCAATGTTTACCTGTTACGTTTTCACGCCTGTTCGAACTGCTTGAAGTAGCCGGAATAATTGATTTGTCGTTGATCGTAAATTGCTGAACGTTACTTTTGGATCCATCGCTTCTTCCAGTGTCATTGGCGTATTCACAATAGAAAAATAGGAAGTGACACCAAGTTTGTTTAATGCTGCTGTCTCTTCAGTGATTCCACCTGCGAGCGCAAGGACGGGAATCCCATGCTTTTTGGCAAGCTGTGCTACTCCAAGGGGTGCCTTTCCCATAGATGTTTGTCCGTCTAACTTTCCCTCACCTGTAATGACAAAATCGATACCTTGCATACTCTTTTCCATTTCAATAATCTCCAACACTAGTTCGATTCCAGACTGGAGATGGGCATGTAAGAAACCTGAAAAAGCAGCGCCTAATCCCCCGGCAGCTCCGGCCCCCTCAATCTGGTTGATGTCTATACCCAGCTTATCAAGGACGAATTCTGCAAAGTGTTTAAGCCCTTTATCTAGTTGTCCCACCATTTCAGGCGTTGCTCCTTTTTGAGGCCCAAAAATGTACGCAGCGCCATCCGGCCCGTAAAGAGGGTTTTTTACATCACAAGCAACCCTGAATGTGCACTCTTTCAATTTTGTATTCACATGGCCCAGATCCATTTTCCAAATATCCGTGAGCGCTTGACCGTCTACTCCTACTTTCTCATTGTTCATGTTATAGAAACGAAAGCCCAATGCTTGCAGCATGCCAATCCCTGCATCGTTTGTAGCGCTTCCACCAAGCCCAATGACAAACTCACGACATCCTTTTTCTATGGCATCAGAAATGAGTTCCCCAACGCCATATGTGGTTGTAAAGAATGGATTACGTTGGTTGTAAGGAACAAGAGGTAAACCACAAGCTGCAGCTACTTCAATAACAGCTGTCTTCTCATCACCCAAAATTCCATAGATTGCCTCTACTTTTTCTTTTAAAGGCCCTATTACTTCTTTTTTGACTAGTTTCCCATTGGTTGCCTGTACCAAGGTCTCCACTGTTCCTTCTCCACCATCCGCTAAAGGAAGTGTTACGATCTGCGCTTCAGGATAGATATCTCTTATACCTAAAGAAATAGCTTCGCTGCCTTTAATAGAAGAAATACTTCCTTTAAATGAATCAATGGCAATTAAAACTTTCATCATTAGCACCTCCGTCATCTACATTGATTATAGGTGAGTATTTAGGTAAAGGTAATAGTCTAGGTAACAAAGAAATAATAATTATTTTGTTTTATATAACAAAAAACCTCAAACTAAAGAGTTTGAAGTAAAAGAGCAAGATAAATTTTAACAGAATCATGGTAATCCCTTGGATTTGCCGCTGTTTTTTGAGCGATTTTATCAAGACGATACTGCAAGGTATTTTTATGGATAAATAATTCTTCAGCTGTCTTCTTCAGCGAAAGGTTATTATTGTAATAAGTATGTAAGAGATTTATTTCCGCTTCTGAAAGTTCACCGATGAGTTTCGCTGCATAGTCTTTTCTTATATGGAAATCAATGTTTTCCATAATCATTTCTAAATCCAGCTTTGCATATTCGCATACCGTTACTTTTTTTGAAAGAGCATATTTTAATGCAAGTTTTGCATGCGTATAGGACTTTGCGAGTTCCTCTAAATAACCGATACTGCCTATCCCGATCGAATAGCTTACATTCATAGAGCGGAAATACGAATTGAAGATTTGTAGTATTGATTTATACTGTGATGCGTTAATTATTAAGGCGTATTGGTTTGGAAATAAGTAAGTAAAAAGTTTAATTCCCTGTTCTAATAATATCCCATTCATTTTAACAGGAAGTGATGAGGCATTATTCAAACCTGGCAAATGAATAATAGCGACAAACGCTCTCTCTTCTAACTCATATTGGAGCTGCTGCAAGTGTTCATTCATGAATGTATTCTCTTTTTCATTTTCAAAAATGAGCATGCGAACAATAGATGAGCGCAATTCGTCTAAAGAATGAATGACGCTTTTTATCATTTGTTCCTTTATCAATACTTCTGTAATTTTGGTCAGTAAAAACCCCAAGGACTTACATTCTTCCGGATCTCCGGATATCCCGATAACACCCAGCATTATTTGATCGATCATGACCGGATAATTAATGCCTTTTCTTGCACCCTTAAACGCCTCATTCGCAGTAACTTCTACAACACTTCCTTTTTTCTGCACTTGCAGGGCGGCAGCATGAAAAGAGCCGACTCGATCTGGGTCTGTACTGGCCACAACTTTCCCATCTAAATGTATTAAGTTTATATCTTTTCCAATGACTTCTTTTGCTGCATCCACGATCATTTGAGCTAAAGAAGGACTAATCTGAAAATTTTCTTTCATCCTTATCTATTCCTTTTATAATGGATTGGACTGTTTCTTTTTCATTTTATCACCAGAAGATGGATAATTGCTCAAATGTATATATTTTGTTTAACAGTATTTTATCACCTCCTTTTTCAAATCCCCTCGCCGTTGAACCAGCATGCTTTTATAACTGGCTTTTATAGTTGACTCTCCGCTTATGATTACCTGCGAGATAATAATAAGCCCCTATTGCTTTGAAGACCTTCTGTAGCTATAAATAATGAGTTGGCATCAATGGGTGCACTCGAAGAAGTTGTTGAGTCTCAGATCCTCCAGAAGTTGATTTACGATGTTTCACTTGCCTTTATAATCGGTGTCTTAAAGCCAAAGGCATCCTTGTCCCACCATCAGGTCTTTTTTCACTGACTTTTACATTGTAACCAAAGCCTGAAGTAAACCTGATACTGTTCTTGCATTTCCAATGATCTAGTTTATCATAATGTGAAGAATACACTGTTCAGAGCAAAAGACACATGACCTCAAAGAAAGAATTTACGCTAATAGGAACCTTTTCAGTATCAATGTTTCCACCCATACAGTTAAGGGAAGTCACATAATATATCCTTGGAATATCTTGGACACATTTTTTATTCCCAAATATGTTATACTATTAGTAAAGAGGGTGCATAAATTGAAAAGCAATAAGTATAATACTGGCGAAACAGTAACTATTCAGGATACTAATGAATCAGTAACCATTAATAAATGGGCATATGTAAAAAACATGAAAAGATATTCTTATACTGTAAAAGAACATCCAACTACTTTTTTCTTTGAAGAAGAATTAAAAAAATCTTAATAACACGTCCCTAAAACCCTACTCAGCTCAGAGTGGGATTTTTTTTGCTTACATTCTTTAGCACAATAAAAAACAGACTCCCATCGAGGGAGTCTGTTCATATAGGTTACGATTTAATTTTAAAATTAAGCTTTTTGAACGTTAGCAGCTTGAGCTCCACGAGCACCTTGCTCAACGTCGAAAGTTACTTTTTGACCTTCGTCTAAAGACTTGAAGCCTTCGCTTTGGATAGCTGAGAAATGTACGAATACGTCGTCTCCATTTTCACGTTCGATAAATCCAAAACCTTTTTCTGCATTAAACCATTTAACTGTACCTTGTTCCATTTTTGTTGCCTCCTAGTGCATAACACACATTGTATTACTATTTTCAATCATTTTGGAAAATAACTAGTACCTTCTTCCACAATCAAAAACAATTCTTTATTAGAATAACACGAAATGATTAATATAGCAAATTATCTAGTGATATTTATTTGACAGGGCACATTCTTTTTCCGCTTCCCTATTTCCTTTATTTTCTTTATTTATCCAATTGAATGATTCAGTTATAGATTAACGGGTATATCAGAGTATACGAAACCGTACCATTTTCACTTAAAGAATTAACAACGAGGGAGGTCAACCAATGAAATATTACAAAGTTTCTAATAGCGGTATTGACAGTAAGGTTATTGTAGCCTATAGCGGATATGAGGCACTTGGATTTTATTTAATGGAAATCGATGATCAACTTGGTTTTGTTGATGATATAGATGTGGAAGAAGTGGATGCCGATGAACGAGTCGAGATTTCCTATACCGGTTATCCCGTTTATAAGACACTTAAAGAGTTATATCAAGAGAAAGATTTTCGGGAAGTTCCTAATGTTGTCGTGGAAGTCGAATAATGAAAGTACCCTCCCCCATCTTTAGGAGAATTCGAATTCACCTCCCAATCAACTCTGTCAGATAGTATTTGGTAATAGCCAGATATTCACGGGAATATGATTTCAACAATGCCACTATTGGCGTTTTTGCCGGTATTCCCTTCATGTCCAAACCTTCTTTTTTGGCTATTTCAACGGCTCGGTAGATATGAAAATCATTACTGACAATCAATCCGGAGGCTGATGGATCAGTAATGAGTTCTTTCGAGAAAACAATATTTTCATGAGTTGTTGTAGATTTGTCTTCCATCATGATACGCGCTTCTTCAATTCCCTGCTCGATTAGCCCTTGTTGCATTGCTTTTGCTTCCGAAATATCTTTTCCAGGTCCTTTGCCGCCAGATACAATGGCCAGAGTACGTTTATTCGCTCTTAAATATTCTGCAGCTTTATCAATCCGGTATTGTAATGATAATGATGGAACCGAACCTTTGACCCTTTCCCCAAGAATTATTAGGTAATCGGCATTTTCCGGTATTGGCTGATGAATGCTTTCTTGTATTTTCATGTGTAAAAAACCGAAATAACCCAATAACACAATAAAACCAACTTTCATCGCTCTTTTTAAAGTTTTCCCCCGTTTCATTTTCCTTTCATTATCTAACATTCTTTCTCATCCCCCCTTATAACTAATATGGAAGAGCGGGAAATCATGAATGACTTCCCGCTCTTCTTCTTATAATAGTGATAACCCTGCTGACCATCCCAAAAATATTGAATCGGACAATTTAATCTGCGACCATATCATCATAAATCACCTTTCCAATTTTACTGATTACTTGGCGGCTTTCTTCCTCTGAATTCATATCCTCAGTAAGAACTGCAACATAAACGGTTTGTGTTTCTGACCGAATGATTGCACAATCATGGGCAACTCCCCGAATTCCGCCCGTTTTGCTTGCGACCTTAACCCCTCTTCCCATCAAAGATGGAAGTTTATCCCTTAATTGCTGATTGTCAAATACTCGCAATATTCTTTCTTGGCTTTCTTTCGTTAAAAAGTCGCCTGTATGTATGGCTTTTAAGCAGGTAATCGTATCTTCCGCCGAGATGGTATTGTCCCGACCTTCTTTTAATGCCTTAAAATCCTGCATTTTTCGTTCAAGGACGGTATTTTTCAAACCAAGTTCCTTGATGCATTGATTTATTTCCTCAAAGCCCAACAGTTTCATCATCATATTCGTGGAAGTATTATCAGAAACAGTTATCATCAGTGTCAATAAATCCTCTACAGTTAAAAATACCTTATTCGATAAGACATGCAGGACCCCTGATCCCCCAGTCACTTCATTTTGGGGGATGGTCACTGGTTGATTCAAATAGATTTTCTTTTGTTCGCTTTGACGATAACCTTCGATGATCATTGGTATTTTGATCAAACTCGCTGATTGAAAAGATTCATCCTCGTGATATCCAATCGTATCCCCTAGCTCATTTTCAATTTTATAGGCAATTTTCCCATTAAATGATTCAACTAATTCCAAGATATCATGTTCTATAGTTTGTAAGGTCATCTATCCCCTGTTCCTCCTTAAGATTTCATTAGTCCCTAGAAAAACTCCCTTATACCCTAACTTATTCTACCATGTTAAAAGCAGTACAATCTTCTTGAAAATTCCAAATTGAATAAATTTGTATATTAAAACGAAATAAAAGAGCCTTCGTATCGAAGGCTCACTTAAAAACTGATATTCATCTAGTCTTAACAGCCCGGCCCTTCACTAATGGGAATCGTTTCTTCTCAGTTGTATCCACCTGTGTGATTTCTCCATCATGGACGGTTATTATGACGGATCCATATTGAAGATCTTCCAAGCTTGAAAGGATATGCCTTATTTTCAATTCTTCTTTCTTTTCCATATTATCTCCCCTTCAATACTGGTAATAAAGCTTCGTTTCATACCTAATGTTAAAAAGAGATCGTACGAAATTCTACACGTACTCTTCCCACTTTCAATGTTTTCTTGAGGAACTTGGTTACCTATCATATCCTCATCACTTAACCCTTTCGATTAAGAATAACCCGTTCATAGGAACTCCATATTCCCCTCCCTTCACTATAATAAATAAAAGGCACCCGTCATCTAACAGATTAGATGTAAGGGCGCCTTTAGTTGACTAATCGGCAATATTCAGGAGTTGCAAATGTTATGGAAAAATCCAGTATACGATTTGAAGCAACAAACCGCATTATCCTTACCTATTAACTCGGTTTTTTCTAATATAATCCAATTTAATCCTTTTGTCAATCACACATCGCAATTTTCTGATTAGTCTGTGTACTACATTTTACTTATTTACCACTTTACCAAACTAAACTATTTGAGATATACTATTTTAGTATAAGTTGTCGGTATATAACACACACTTTGTATTTAAGAAAGGGTCGATTATATATGGTAAATAAAAAATGGGGTTTATTGATTTTGACCACATTCGTAATTGGAAATATGGTCGGCGGCGGAATTTTCATGCTCCCTGCTCAATTAGCACAAGTATCCAGTCCATTAGGGGCAACATTGGCATGGATGGTTACTGGACTGGGAGTATTTTTAATAGCTCTGGTGTTTGGTAACCTGGCAGTCCGGAAACCGGAATTGAAGGCCGGACCCCAAAGTTATGCCCAATCATTATTTAAATCCCGGGCTAAAGGAAGGGTTTCAGGATATAGCATGGCTTGGGGTTATTGGGCTGCAAATTGGGCGGCGACAGCTTCTGTCATCATTTCATTTGCTGGTTACCTATCAACTTTTTTCCCGGTGATGCATAGTACGAAAGTGATTTATACTGCGGGTTCGTTTCATCTCGAAATTGGTAAAGCACTAACCTTTGCAGTCTGTTCCATTGCCCTTTGGGGAATTCAGGCAATCTTGGTAAGAAGCTTCAACAGTGCTGGGAAACTGAATCTTTTTGCTACGGTAACAAAAGTGCTTGGATTCTTATTTTTCATCATTATCACGATATTCATTTTCGATTCCTCAAATCTGGGGAACGGTGCTGAATTTTACGATAAGACAGGTTCAGCCATCTCTTTAGGTGATCAAGTGAATGCTGCTGCAATTTCAACATTATGGGCATTCATCGGTATTGAAGCTGCCGTAATGCTTTCAAACCGTGCTAAGTCACAAAATGATGTTAAGAAAGCCACGATTCTAGGTTTACTTATCGCTGTTGCCATTTATATCGGCATTACCTTATTGACGATGGGTGCCATATCTCAAGACGATTTGAAAATATCACAAAAACCACTTGTTGACGCACTACAAGCTGTAGTAGGTTCAAGCGGTACGTATTTAATGGCCGCACTTGCCGTCATTTCCTTATTGGGTTCTACAATCGGATGGATTGTCGTTGCATCTGAAGTTCCTTACCAGGCAGCGAAATCAGATCTGTTCCCGTCCTATTTTGCAAAAGCAAACAAAAATGGCACGCCTGTCCGTTCTATGACAATAACAAATATCATGACACAGATATTCTTATTCTCCACTATTTCGGGAACGATTTTGGAAGCTTATAAATTCTCAATGATCGTCGCTACACTCGCATACTTGATTCCTTACCTTGCATCAGTTCTGTATCAATTGAAATTAGTCATGACTGGGGAAACCTATGACATCATGAAAGGTTCGAGGGTTCGTGATGGCATTATCACCATCCTGGCGTTAATCTACTCGATTTGGGTCATCAAGACAGGTACAGCTGATATGAATACATTCATACTTGGCATTGCCTTATATGTAGTTGGAATCGTTCTATACCCGCTCTGGATGAAAAAGAAAGCATAACCTAAAACACCTTGGCATTCAAAAGTGCCAAGGTGTTTTTTTAAATCTCTTTCATTACCAGTCTAGTTTTCAGCTGAACCGTTTCCCCTGAGCTTAACTCCCTCAATCCAGTCAATCCCTCCGATAAATCCAGATTAGGGGCATTCGTTACCCATGTGTATGGTTCTGGACAGACGAACCCCTCCTGATTGAACAATACCCAAAACTTAAAACTTTGATCGCCATGATAAATGACTTGTATGCCAGCCTCATGGTCAGTGAGAATACACTCGTTTTCCAGAGAACTTTCCTCATCATAGCCAAATAGATCATCAAACAGCCGGCCTTCCAAGCTAAATCCGTTTTGGATTTCCAATGTATTGTCCGTTTCATGAATTTCGCCAGTAGGCAATGACCTTTCATTCAACTCCCATTGTTTATTGACGGGGAGTGATATTCTGCAATCTTCCAACTTACTCCCTGGCCCAAATGGAAAATTGAATACAGTATGATAACCTGCTCCCCACGGAAAGGGTTCAATGCCCTTGTTGGTGATTTCCAATTTTATATCCAATGTTTCACCGCTTAAAGACAAAGACATTTTGACTGTAATATCTTGCGGAAAGCTGCCTTTTAGATAAGCAAAATCACTGCTTGAAAACTCAGTATTAATGACTATTTCATTCCCGTTCACTTCTTTTTTGCAGACTTGCCACGGCTTGTCATGCAAAAAACCATGAATATGATTGGATTTTTCCATTTCATTGATTGGAAACTTATACGTAGTCTCCTTATATGTAAATTGGCCATCTTCAATTCGATTGGGAGGGAACAAGATTGGCATCCCGTATAAAATGGGGACCTTTTTAAATTCTTCCAAACTATCTGGAGTTCGCAGCACCTCAATATCCTTTCGCTTGTACTTCAACGAAAGAAGATTGCTTCCTAAAGATGGCGCAAGTATCGCTTCCACTTTTTCATTGCCGAACTTTATAGCCTTTTCATTTAAAAAAGTGATATCCTCTATATAACCTGTCACTTACTCTCCTCCTTTTGCTTGAACATATATCCATCCTACTTCCAACGACCATTTTTTGCAACAAATGGAATGAAATACACCCAAAAGAAAACATCGGTATTTCTTAACCATGTTGCCAGTAATTAAGATTTTGCCTAGTTTGCTTTAATACCTTTCTATTATCTTAGATTCTTTCTTTTGCACCGATCTACTACCCCTAAACTCGACTTTTGATAGAGTCGTTTTCATTGCATGTATATAGTTTTTACGAATATCTTAAAAAATAAAAAAAGGACGCCTTTACGGCATCCTTTTTTCTTATCGATTACTTTCACTTACTAAAGCCACTATTCCCTCTTCATCATCCAAAACAAGTTCAATACCCGAATATGGATCTTTATTCAAATATTCATCCAGCCATAAGCGAAGCGCTTCTATCAAGTTGATGGTGATTAACACTTGTTTCCGGCCATCGACAAACGTTTCAGCCGAAAAGCCATAATCATCATCATACATTAACTCCACTTCTACCTCATTAGGTTGTACCTGCTTTTTACGGGCAATGTAAACACAAACCGCATTGATGATATCTTGTTCGGAAATCTTTAGCCTCTCCATGGGTTTGGATCCTCTTTCTTCTTCTTATCTTTGAAATATGTGAATATTTTACGGATTACAACGATTAATGCAACAACCGCTAACACGTTGATTAATAGTCCAAGTATAGAACCAAGGGCTCCCATATTGGCGAATAGGCTACCAAAAAGTAATCCTGCCAGTCCGCCTAGCATAATCCCTTTCATTAAGCCGCCTTTAGTAAATGCTTTTCCACTTTTTGTATCAGTTTTTGCTTTATTAGTAGTAGTGGCATCGGATTTCTTCGTTTCTTTATTTTGGAAGTTCGAATTATTATTGTTGTTGCTGTTAAAGCTTCTTTTTCCAGACTTGTAACCCCTTGCATCGACAGACTCCGAATGATCTTGGAATACATAAGTGCCGACTGGAGAGAATGCTAGTGTAATTGTAAGTAATGCAGCCATAAATTTTTTCATCATGTTTTTTTGCCTCCGTTTAATAGTATGGAATGTTGTTTCATTATATCTTTTCCCAGATTAACTGAAAGTCCACATCACCTATCCTTGTTTTATCTTATAGTATTTACGTTGAATATCAAAATAAGTTTCACTTTTTTCGATATTTTTTCAAAAAAAATAAGCAGGGGCATTTACTCCCCTGCTTATTAAGGAACCATTAATTTACACGAACGACACGTCCGTTGAATTTACCTGCCCAATATCCACTTTCCATATTGGCGATTGCAACACCTGTTGAACTTTGGGAACCGATAAATTTGCCGCCGCCGACATAAATACCGACATGCCCATCAGTTTTATAGGTATTGAAAAATACTAAATCTCCAGGTTGTTTTTGACTATTAGATACTTGACGTCCTGCATTTTTCAATGCATCCGTACTGGCTGGAAGGTTCACACCAGCTTGTTTATAAGCCCATGCAACGAACCCTGAACAATCGAATAGACCGTTAGCGATATCGGATGCCGTTCTTCCGCCACCAAATTTATATGTGGAGTTACCGATATATTTATAACCTGCTGTAATTGCAGAGCCTGTATTTGCGCTGCTTGGCTTGCTTGATGCTTCAGTTTTACTTGCTGCAGGTTTATCAGCAGAACTGTTTTTAGTTGAATTTGAAGATACAGATGATTCACCTTTAGATGAAGATGATTCACCTTTAGATGAAGATGATTCACCTTTAGATGAAGATGATTCACCTTTAGATGAAGATGATTCACCTTTAGACGAACCTGATTCCGACGCTTCACCTTTAGAAGAACTTGATGATTCTTCACTAGAAGAATTTGAAGAATTCACTTCTTCAGCAGCACGGTCAAGATCAGCTTTCTCAGATGCTTTACGTTCTTCCTCTTTTTTGATATTTTCACGAATGGATGCTATTTGTGCTTCTAAACCTGCATCTTTATTCTCTAAAGATTGTTTAAGGGCCTCTGTTTCCGCTTCTTTCTTTTCAATCTTTGCCTTCATATTGACAGTTTCTGCTTTTTGATCTTCAATTTGAGATTGCATACCTTTAAGTTCTACTTCCATATCCTTTAGGTTTTGCAATTTTTTCTCTACGGTTGCTTGTTTTTTTTCTAAGTCTGCTTTATCCGCTTCCTGCTCGCTAAGAATCTGTTGGTCCGCTTCCACAATTGTAGCTACCGCTCCAACACGATTAACGAATTCACCAAAGCTTTTAGAACCTAAAACAACTTCAAGGTACTCAACGTCCCCGCCGCTCTCTTGGAATGAAAGGGCGCGCTCTTTCAAGACTTCCTCGCGTTTTGCGATTCTTTCTTCCAACGCTTTAATTTCTTTCTTTAAAGAAACTATATCTTTTTCCGTGTCTTTAATTTCTTGTTTAGTATCTTTGATTTTTTCGTCATTTTCTCTCATTGCCGTTTCAATCTGGGCAATTTGGGAATTCATTTTCGACTGTTCTTTTTTCAGTTCCTGAATAACTTGTTCCGCCTCTGAAATATCCGATTGTATTCCTGTGCGTTGCGATTGAATATCCGAGATATTTTCTTCAGCTTTCACTGATGGTATGGCAAAAGCGCTTCCCAATCCTAGCATAATTGTCGTGTTCAATACGATAAGTTTTTTCTTCAAACTCATTTCCCCTGCTTTCCTCCCCGTGCATTTCCATCGACCTACTTCTTTTTCTCTATGAAAAATGATTAGTCAAAATAAATTGCTGGGAACTCTTCTCTATTTTTTTTACTCTTTATGTAATCTTCTAAGGTTGTAATTATATTAAATACATTTCTGATACTCTACTATGTTTTCACCTAAGTCGTAGTATATCATCAGATTTTGTCAAATACGTAATAATAATGTTACAATTACATTTCAATTTTAACATTATACGTAAGAATTCGACTTTTCCTCGTGATAATACAACCAATATCTTACAAAACCATCTTCGTATTTTGATGCAAGACTTTCTATCTAGTGTTTAGCACCAAGGGACTATAGACTATCGGCAGGTAAAAACTCACATTGTTCGAACGCATAGAAGCCCTTTTGTATCAGATTACAGCTTATTTACCATTGATACAGGAAAGTTCGCTAATATCCCCATTAAAAAACTAAAAAAAACCGCTCTTCAGCGGTTTTTCCGTCAATATTCGACCCATTCTTAAATTCCAGCCATAAAGTCGACAAAAACTTTCAATTCTTTTGGCCGGACGAATACCCTTTCCCCTTTGCTTATTTCCAAATTCAAGTATTGTTCTTTCGTCAGTTCGATTTCCAGCGGTTCGTTTGTATCCTGACGAATGACTTCTATCCGGACAATGGGGCCAATAGTATGAATGTGGTCAACTATGGAAGCAATCGAATCCTTTTCTGATGATGCTCTTTCTATGATAAAGTTATGAGCCCTTACATAACCCGTTCCCAATCCATCTTCACTGCCCGGGGCATTCATTTCCACATTCCCAATTAACAATTTCCCTTGGTGAACGTTGCCTTTGAAAAGATTGACACTGCCGAGAAAATCATAAACAAATGGATTTTGCGGTTGATTATAAACTTCTTCCGGAGTTCCAATCTGTTCAATTTTCCCTTCATTCATGATAACGACCCGATCAGCTACATCCATCGCCTCTTCCTGATCATGCGTCACGAACACACTCGTAACGTTGAATTCATCATGAAGCCTTCTTAGCCAACGCCGAAGTTCTTTACGAACCTTGGCATCCAGTGCCCCGAATGGTTCATCAAGCAAAAGAATATTCGGTTCAACCGCAAGTGCCCTTGCCAAAGCAACACGCTGGCGTTGGCCGCCTGATAATTGGGATGGATAACGATCTTTATATCCTTCAAGCTTGACGAGCTGAAGCAACTCGGTAACCTTCTGTTCAATCACTTTTTTACTTGGCCTTATTTTTCTAGGACGGACCTTCAATCCATAGGCAATATTGTCAAAAATGGTCATATTGCGAAAAAGGGCATAATGCTGGAAGACGAAACCAACATTTCGATCTTTTACATGCTTATGCGTGTAATTCTCTTCATTAAAGAGGATCTTTCCGTTCTCTGCCTGTTCAAGACCCGCAATGATACGCAGTAATGACGTTTTTCCAGATCCGGACGGGCCAAGAAGTGCTACGAGTTCCCCGCTTTTTATTTCCATATTAATGTTTTGGAGAGCTTGATAAGACCCGTAATATTTTGTAACATTTTCAATGATGATACTCATTTCATTCCCCCCCTAACTCGCTTTTGTTGATTTAAAGTCCGTTTTCCATTCTATGAAACTTTTAATGATCAAGGTTATGATTGCAAAAATGGACATCAGGGATGCAACGGCAAAAGCAGCTGAAAATTGATATTCATTGTATAAGATTTCAATATGAAGCGGCATCGTATTGGTCATCCCCCGTATATGGCCCGATACGACCGATACAGCCCCAAACTCCCCGATTGTCCTGGCATTGCAAAGTATGACTCCATATAATAGTCCCCATTTTATATTGGGAAGGGTTACGTACCAAAATGTCTTAAACCCTCCCGCCCCCAGCGTTAGTGATGCCTCTTCTTCAGACGTCCCCTGACTTTGCATGAGCGGGACCAATTCACGCGCAATGAATGGAAAGGTAATGAAAATGGAGGCAATGACAATCCCTGGTATTGAAAAGATCACTTTAATGTCAAAGGTTTGCAGCAATGGACCAAGTGTTCCATGCAAGCCGAAGAGAAGGACAAAAATCAAACCGGCTATGACTGGGGATACGGAAAAAGGCAAATCTATCAACGTTATTAAAAAGTTTTTCCCCTTAAAATCATATTTAGTTATGGTCCACGCAGCCACTACCCCAAATATGGCATTGAGCGGCACAGTGATGAGGACAACGATCAATGTCAATTTAATCGCAGCCAAGGAATCAGGATGGGAAATGGCCGCAAAATATGTTTCGGCACCTTTTTCGAATGCCTTTACAAAGATCGCGATTAATGGGACAACTAAAAACAAAGTCAGAAATAACAATACAATGGAAATAAGGACCCACTGTATGGATTTAGGCTCTTTTGTTGCGTTTCTCGTTATAATGACCGGGTCATTCGTTTTTGCAACCACCGAATTATCATGTTCCAACATGTCCCCTCCTACTTCCCTGAATATCTTTTGCCGGTCCACCATTGTAAGATATTGATGGTGAACAAAATTATGAATGTAATAATGAGCATGACGGCTGCAACAGCTGTTGCCCCTTCATAATCATACTGTTCGAGCTTTGTCATGATGATCAGCGGGGAAATCTCCGTTTTAAACGGCATATTTCCTGCAATGAAGACAACGGATCCATACTCTCCAAGTGCCCTCGCAAAAGAAAGTGCAAAACCCGTCAATATCGCTGGAATCAATTCCGGGAAGATAATTTTAATGAATGTCTGCATTCGATTCGCCCCTAAAGAAGCAGATGCCTCTTCCATCCCTTTTTCGATATTTTCAAGCACCGGTTGAACCATCCGCACTACGAATGGAAGTCCGATGAATATAAGTGCGATGATAATCCCGATAGGAGTGAAAGCGATTTTAAAGCTGAAAAATTGCCCGATCCATCCGTTCGGTGAGTACAAAGTCGTCAAAGTAATCCCTGCCACAGCAGTTGGGAGGGCAAAAGGCAAATCAACCAGCCCATCGATGATCCGCTTGCCGGGAAACTCATAACGTGTAAGCACCCAGGCAATTAAAACGCCAAAAACTGCGTTCACGAAGGCCGCAGTTAACGCTGTCAAAAAACTCAATTTATACGAAGCGACAACCCTTGGTTCAGTTATGGTCGCCCAAAAATCCTGAAATCCCATTGAAAATGTGTTTAGAAAAACCATCGATAATGGGATCAAAACGATGATGGTGAGATATAGCAACGTAAACCCCATCGTCAATCCAAAACCGGGTATGGTCCTCTTTTTCTTCTGTTTTCCTTCTGTCGCTATATTCATCGCTTCGCCCCAGCTCTTTTTCTGATTTATGAAAGAGAAGATGTGAATATCCATCTTCTCCCCCATGCTTATTGCGGTTGATAAATTTCGTCAAATGTACCACCGTCATTGAAATGTGTTTCCTGGGCTTTTTTCCACCCGCCAAACGTATCATCGACAGTCACCATATCTATATTTGCAAATTGGTCTTCATATTCAGCGAGATGCTTCTCATCCCTTGGACGATAGAAGTTTTTCGCGGCAATTTCCTGACCTGCATCCGTATATAGGTATTCCAGGTAGGCTTCAGCCACTTCCTTGGTTCCTTTTTTCTCTACCACTTCGTCGACAACAGCTACCGGTGGCTCTGCTAATATACTGATCGAAGGATTGACGATTTCATATTTGTCATCACCGAATTCTTCAAGTGTTAAATAGGCTTCATTCTCCCAAGCGATAAGTACGTCACCAATTCCCCTTTCTACAAAAGTGGTGGTTGCACCACGTGCCCCTGAATCCAGGACTTCAACATTCTGATAAAGTTTTTTCATGAAATCCTTTACTTTTGTTTCGTCATTATCGAAATTCTTCTCTGCATAAGCCCAAGCTGCCAGGTAATTCCACCTTGCCCCTCCGCTTGTCTTTGGATTTGGTGTAATTACGGAAACATCCTTTTTGGTTAAATCATCCCAATCTTTAATACCTTTAGGGTTATCCTTTTTTACCAAAAACACAATGGTTGAGGTGTAAGGTGTCGAGTTTTCCGGCAGACGTTTCTGCCAATCCCCCGCTAATAGGTTACTAGCTTCATAAATGGCATCAATATCATAGGCCAATGCCAATGTAACGACATCCGCTTCCAATCCATCAATGACAGCCCTACCCTGTTTACCAGATCCGCCATGGGATTGTTGAATCGTTACATCCTGACCCGATTCTTCTTTCCAGTGCTTCACAAACGCTTCATTGAATTCCTGGTACAATTCGCGTGTCGGATCGTATGACACATTCAATAGCTCAAGTGTCTTTGACTTTGATGTCCCGTCCCCTTCCGTTTTTTCCGAGTTACATCCTGCAAGTACACCGAAGGCTAATATCAAACTTGTCAATTTCATCAACTTTTTCATGGAATTCCCCCTGTTTTTTTGCAACAAAAAAAGCACACTACTTCCCTTTTAATTTTTTTTCCAAGGAGATAGTATGCCTTCAGTTCTCTGATCAGCAAATATTCTGAATTTATGTATCATTAACATAAAGCATAGTATACCAAGTTGTCAACTACGTTTTCATTAATAAACATGTCCTTTTATTTAAACTCATTCACGTATCGAAGGTGAATGAATTTTCCATACGAAAGAGCTCGATCCACGGAGAGATCGAGCCCGACACTTAAGAATTTGATCCTTTTTGATACAGCTTATTGTCCACAATATACTGATAGCACTGATCAGGCAGTAAATATCTTGGTTCCCCACCCATCGCGAATTCATCCCTTATATATGTAGAACTGATTTCCATGGAAAGACCTTTATCTATAAGGTGAAATGTATTGCCATCATCATAATTCCTTAGCAATGGACTTTTGGATATGATTTTCAACATATCGATCCCATCCCGTGCCATGACGATGAATTTATGATTGGCAATCAACTTTTCCCTGAATTTCCATCGTAAGTGGATCGGTAACTCCTGATTATCAATATCTTCAAGTAAATCCGCACCCATTATGAAATAAACTTCATCCATAGGATATCTTGATTTAAAATATTCCATCGTATACCAAGTATATTGTTTACTCGTTCCAGCACGTTCATTAATTTCATAATCACTAACTTCGAATAACGGGTTGCCCCCTATTGCCAGACCAAGCATTTTCCAACGGTGTCCATTGCTCGTTTTCATCTGTTTATCGATGCGGCCATTGGCACAAGGCAAAAAAATCACCTTGTCTAGCTTAGCACGATGCGCAATGGTGGATGCTGTCCATAAATGCACATTGGTGACTGGATCGAAGGAAGATCCATAAACTCCAATTTTGCCCATCCTTATATCCCCCTCATCAGCCTTTCTTTTTCACCACGGCCCTGACCGGACTCCCATCCCCTGCTTCTAATGCAAGCGGTAATGCAGCCAAATCGTATAGCCCAGGCTCAAGTCCGTCAAGGACCAGCCCTTCCAGGATATGAATCCCACAGCCAGACAGCGCATGATGTGCAGGCAATTCTTTGCTGTCGAGAAAGTCAACGGAAGGTAAATCAATCCCAAGCAGCCTCACTCCTTTATTTGCAAGGAAGGGTGCTAAACCTGGTTCAACCGCTGGAATCCATTCAGGAAAACGGCTGTGGTCCTTCCATTGTCCAGTACCCAGCAACAACCTTCGGACTCCTGTCAATTCAACGCCTTCAAAATCTTTGATGCCAATACTTTCAGCTGCACCCACCTTTACTACAAGTGCAGTTCCAATATATAAATCGATATCAAGTTCGATGTTTTTTTTCCCTGTCCATCAAAATGAAAGGGCGCATCAATATGGGTTCCTAAATGGGTACTCATCCGAATTTCCCCTACATTCACGGATGCACCCTCCGCTATTGATGAATTAAGCCGATATGAATATTGTGCATCTCCTGGCCAATATGGCGTACTTTCATTCAGGCGCTGAGAAATATCTAACCATGGATTCAACTATAATTTCCCCTCCAGTCAAAGCTTACAGTTTGGTCCTTAAAGTCCAAAGCTCAGGAAAAAATGGCTGTTCGACCACTTTCTTCAGATAACTTACACCGGATGATCCGCCCGTTCCCATCTTATTACCGATGATCCGCTCGACAGTGCTCATATGATTGAATCTCCAGAATTGTTGCTGACTTCCAATATCAACGAGTTTTTCGGCCAACTCATACAAATCCCAGTATTTATGCACATCACGGTAAACTTTCAGCCACGCGCTTTCGACACTGGCATTTGCCCGATAGGTTTCAGACCAATCCCTGTTCAAGACTGATTCATCAACGGGAAGTCCTTTTGCAGCCAAAGCCCCAATCGCCGCATCATAAATACTAGGTTTATTCAAAGCAGCCATCATCGACTCATACAGCTCAGGCTGATGACGGAAAACCGCCAATATTTGCGAATTCTTTTGACCCAATGCAAATTCTATCAACCTGTTCTGAAATGATTGAAATCCGGAAGAGTTTCCTAGTTTATCCCGGAATTCCATATAATCAGATGGAGTTAAGGTCGAAAGCACATTCCAGGATTGAACAAGTTGCTGTTGGATTCTAGCCACTCTGGATAGCATCTTAAAGGAAGGCTCCAAGTGCCCTGCCTCAATATGTTCCGTTGCTGCAGTCAATTCATGGAGGATCAATTTCATCCATAATTCACTGGTTTGGTGAATGATGATGAACAGCATTTCATCGTGATGTCCGGAAAGCCGGTGCTGACTTGATAAAATTTGATTTAAATGCAGGTAGTCCCCATAGGACATATCCTTCTCAAAATCAGTTACCATCCCTTCTTCCAAACGATGTTTATCCTTTGGTCCATTATCCATACCATCCCTCTTTCCCTTTACGTTCTTTTGATTTTCGACATTAAAAAATAAACGATGCAAAGGAAGACCAGCCAAGGAACACCGAACTGGAGAACGATTTTAAACGGGCCAGTGAACCAAGTAGATACCGTTAAAGCAAACAAGAGTAATGCACCAAGAATCGTTAAATACGGAAAGCCATACATTTTGACCGGTAATTTACGCCCCCCTGATCTCTCCCACCCCTTTCTGAAATATAAATGGGAGATGAACACCATGAACCAGGTTAAAATGGCTCCGAACATCGATATCCCCATCATGAATGCATATGAGGTATCCGGAAGCAGGACCTTTACTCCTGCAGCAAGAAATATGCCCAAAGTGGATATGAGAAGGGCTCTTATCGGGACTCCTTTCCGGCTCACTTTTTGAAACAGGGATGGAGCCTGCTTTTGCTCGGATAATGAAAATATCATTCTGGTGGAGGCATATAATTGGCTATTCATTGCAGATAAAGCAGCTGTTAAAATAATGAAATTCATTATCCCCGATGCTCCAGGGATATTCAGGATTTCCATTACCCTAACAAATGGGCTTTTCTCAATACCAGCGGATTGCCAGGGAACGATCATTAACATGATTCCGATTGTCAGTACATAAAAAGTGGCAAGTCTGAAGACAGTTGCCTTCAACGCTTTAGGGACGGCAATATCAGGGTCTTTTGCTTCTCCCGCCGTCACCGCAATCAACTCAGTTCCTAAAAAGCTGAAGAGAGAAATAAATATAGCGACCCAAAGCCCCCAAAACCCGAAAGGCATAAAACCTCCATCATTGGCATAGTTCTCTGCACCGATCCCGCTTGAAGGTTCGGCGCCAATCACCACATAGGCACCCAAAAGAATGAAAATGACAATGGCGCTAATTTTGATCATTGAAAATATATACTCAAAATTCCCGAATGTATTGACACTTGTCGCATTTACATAGATTAGCAAGGCAGCAAAAAGGAAGATCCAAACGCTTCCAGGTACATCCGGGAACCAATATTTCATATATACCGAGATTGCACTCACTTCGACACCAATGGCAAGGACATTCGCTATCCAATATGAATACCTCACAACAAAACCCGCAAATGGACTTATATATTTTTCAGCAATGGTTCCAAAGGACCCTGATGTTGGATGGGCTACAGTCATTTCCGCCAAACATCCCATCAGGAGAAGGACAATGAATGCACCTATTGCATAGCTGATCAGTACACTTGGACCTGCCGTTGAAATCGCAAGGCCACTGCCCAAAAATAATCCTGTGCCGATTGCACAACCCATGGCAATCATTGTAATTTGATTCGATGATAATTCACGATGCAGCTTATTTTTCTCCATTTGGTGCTCCCATTCTAGGCAATGATTCCCCTTTTATTTTCATAGTTTTCATATAACCTGCCGTCCATGATCTTTTTGAGGACCTGTACCGTTTCATAAACTTCCTGAAAAGTGGTATAAAGAGCAACAGGTGCTAAACGAATCATATTCGGTTCACGATAATCGGGTATGATAGCCTCATGTTTCAATGCTTTACATATTCTTGCAGCTTCTTGATGTTCAATGATGATATGACCGCCCCTTTTTGATTCATCCCTTGGGCTGCCAATTTCAAATCCAAATCCCGCCAATTCCGATTCGATTAAATCCATAAGATATTGAGTCATCCTCAAAGATTTATTCCGGACTTGTTCGATTCCCGCTTCCGCAAACATTTCTAGCGAGCCTAAAAGAGGAGCCATGCTTAAAATATGGGGAGTTCCAATCTGAAAGGCACCTGCTGAATTTGCCTGAGTGAAGGAATGTTCCATATCGAACTGCTTATCCTTCCGCGAGCCAAACCATCCCGCCAACCCGGGCTTCCTGTCAAAATGCTTACGGTTCACATATAACCCCGCTACACAACCTGGCCCGCCATTCAAATGCTTATAATTACACCAAAAAGCGAAATCCACTTCCCACTTGTCAAACCAATGCGGAATGGCACCCACGGAATGACAGGCATCGAATCCTATCATGATTCCACGCGCATGCGCTTCTTTTGTTAACCTCTCCATTTCAAGGATCTGTCCGCTTCGATATAAGACCGTCGGAAGTACAATCAACCCTATTTCCTCTTTCATCTCTGCAATGATGTCATCTTCTTCAAGGAATTTACCATCTCGGCTTTTCACCTGGACTAAATGTGACGAAGGGTCCAGCCCATGCAATTGGAGCTGGCTTTGAAGTGCATAGATATCACTGGGAAAGGTTAGGTCATCCGCCAAAATCTTATTCCTGCCAGCTATCGGTTCAAAAAAGGTCGCCGCAAGCTGATGCAGATTAGCTGTAGTTGACCCTCCCATTATCACTTCATCCACTGCTGCCCCAACCAATTGGGCACTCAATTCACCCAATCTCTCAGAATAGTAAAACCAAGGCTCTGCACCCTTCGTCCACCCATCAATTCCATACCTTTTCCAATCTTCCAATGAATTCATTAAACTTTTCTCAGCCCGCTTCGATAAAAGTCCCAATGAGTTTCCATCCATATAAATCATCCCGGGATTCAAGTAGAACTCCTCTCGGTAAGGAACTAATGGATCTACCTGATCCAAAGTTTTCGCATCCTCTTTCATTGACATAAAATTCCCCTCGCTTTCTTCCGAGTCCACTATATTTCACTTGTAAATCCCTACCCCTTCCCATGCCAACCTTATCATTCTGTTAGGATCTTTTTCAATATAATCCTTTTTATCAAAAATCATTGTGTAGTGATTGGTTTCATCATATTTCGGCCAGATTTCGCCTTCCGGGGGATTGGGGTTTCCATGTTTCGCAAAGTTGACCCAATGGCCCTGTATCCTTTGGGAAACCTTTAGTGCAGCTGGCCTGGAACCATATGAAGTAATCCGTTTGCCCAATGCCGAGTCGAAAGTCTGGAAGGCAAAAGGAATTTCAATACCATGGGTCGCCCCTAATTTACTTATGCGCATTGCCGCCGTTTTATAATCAAAACGGTACATCCATGTTTTTTCGATGCGACTGTATGCCTCCGCATACCAAACCGAAGGAATATGGAAAGTCACATCCCGGCCAATGCCTAGCATAGCTTCCTTTTTCGGGTAGTTCAAATAAGCATTCGTAATTCGCTCTTTCGCCTCTGGATCAGTATTTTCAAACATTTTATGTATCATCTCTTCATTTGTCGGGATTAACGGGGAATCCATCTGGTCGAATAATGTAGCTTCGTCCCTATTTGTTCCTATAAGCAAGGATATTCCCTTTACTTTTCCTGATCGAATCGAATCTAGTGGATAATCAGGCAGGAAGTCACCATCACGACAGGTCCAAATGATAGGGAACCCGGCTTGTCTTGCGAGTTTTCCTGTAAGAGTTGGTAGGATGCCGCGACAATCTCTTGAACTGGAAGTGTTTTTAACCGATGGATTTCATTCTTTTCAATGCCCAAGATCTCAAGGAACCTTTCACTGAAATGGCGCGCAAATCCTTTTCCGTAAACAGATGTCGGAGCGGGACTTTCTGCAATAGCTTGTTTAAATAGACCTCTCGCTGAAGGAACGGTAAGTAAAGTCGTTACGGCATTCCCTCCAGCTGATTCACCAAATATCGTAACATTTTCAGGGTTGCCGCCAAAAGCTTCTATATTCTCTTTAATCCACTTCAGAGACGCCACTTGATCACGTAAACCTAAATTGGTTTCAAATATTTCCCCATCAACTGCCAAATCGGTAAAATCCAAATATCCCAGTGCACCCAGCCTATAGTTGATGCTTACTACGACTACGTCTCCATTCTTAGCCAATAAGTGTCCATTGTACATGTCAAGGGATCCGGCTCCCGTTATATATGCTCCACCATGAATCCACACCATGACCGGGCGTTTTTTATCATCAGCTCTAGGTGACCAGATGTTCAGGAACAAGCAATCCTCATCCATTTTTTCATTTCCTGCCATTCCTGTTCTTACAGCCCGATCCATCGGCTGTTGGGGTATGGGACCAAAATCCACTGCATCCATGACACCGCTCCATTTATCAACGGGCTCAGGCGAGCGGAAACGCAGAGCATCTATCGGCGGTTTCGCATACCTGACTCCACGCCAAACGCATATACCGTTTTCCATAGTGCCTTGAAGATGTCCTTTACCTGTCGTAACTATTGATCCAATCATTCACTCTCACCTCTTCATATAGTCGTAGATACTTAAGTTCTTCTTTTTCCGTTCACTTATATCCTTCATCTATATCGAAAAAAGATTAAAATCTCCATTTAGCCAAGTGCCACTATCTTATGCAATCCTTAAGTAAGCATCGTTTGCCGAGTTCAACAAAAAAAAGACCCAATCAGGTCTTTTTTTGTTGAACTCGGCAAAAATCTTAGGTGAGCATGGCAATGATGCTCAATAAAGAGCTGCTCCGAACGGAAAGCTGTTTTGCAGCATATGTTAACTGCTGTTCATCAAGCTTTTCCAGTAAGGGCTTTAATTCAA
Organism: Peribacillus sp. ACCC06369; assembly: GCF_030348945.1. NCBI lineage: Bacteria > Bacillati > Bacillota > Bacilli > Caryophanales > Bacillaceae > Peribacillus > Peribacillus sp. ACCC06369. The sequence continues at coordinate 1,355,683 of NZ_JAUCEN010000002.1, read as the reverse complement.
GCAATTCATTCTCCAGTCCTTTAAGGTCTGTAGATATCTTGTCCACCAACAAGAGCACTTGCTCCGAATCAACAGTGGTTTCAGACAAAACTTGTAACCGTTCCTTGATTTCAGTCAACGGCATATTCTGTTCTTTATACCGATTAATCATTTGAAGACGATTTAGGGCATCTTCTGTGTAATATCGATATCTTGACCCAGTTTTTTCATAGTTCAGCATTCCTAATTGTGTGTAATAGTCAATGGTTCTCCTCGAAACATTCGCAAGTTCAGCAAGCTGGCCAATCCGATATATATTCATCCAGACAGTCACCTTCTTTTAAAATCTACTGTTAACGATACTATAACATAACAATCCAAAAAGGTGACTTCGAGGATGAATCCATTAGACTACTTTATCCGAATTACCCTTCAGCTGCTTCTTGGCAAAATACAGAGCATCTTCCTTCGATTTAAAAAAGTGCTGTTTTTCTATTTTATGATACAATCCGGTGCTGAGTAGCAATTCCTTTGGTTGCTGCTGGATTCCAGAAATGATTAATTTCCCCTTATATTTTCCGATACGATTAACAATCGCCAATAGTGCAGCCTCTGCTGAAGTGTCCATATAGGTTACCCGGCGCATGCTTAATACCAACACCTTCGTCTTACTATCCAAGTTCGCTAATATCGATGATTCCAGGACATCAATCGAACCAAAGAAGAGAGGACCTTCCAAGTTATACACATTGATCTTTGAATCCGAATTATCAATAGGAACAACCTCAGTAATCTCATGACTTCTTTCCCTAACCTTTAACGTTTGGCTCATTTTTGCAATGAAGGTGATGAATGCAATCGATAAGCCAATCCCCACTCCCATGATTAAATCAGTGAAGACAGTGACGAGAAAGGTGACTAGCAAAACGGCAGAATCCGCAGTCTTCGTTCTCAATACATGGGCGAATTCCTTTCTTTCACTCATATTCCAGGCAACAAACATCAATATGGGTGCCATGCTAGCCAAAGGTATATGCGCTGCAAATGGAGAAAGGACAAGCAAGACTAATAAAACGACAATTCCGTGAATGACTCCTGACATCGGAGAGGCTGCCCCGCTTTTTATATTGGTAGCTGTCCTGGCAATAGCACCTGTTGCCGGTATCCCACCGAAGAATGGAGTCGCGATGTTCGCGATCCCTTGGGCAACCAATTCCTTATTACTATCATGCTTGGTCCCCCCCATGTTATCGGCCACGGTAGCGGATAACAATGACTCGACACCGCCCAACAAAGCAATCGTAAAAGCAACTGGAAGGAGTGTGATAATGATCTCCACTGAAAGCTCCGGCACTTGGAATTCCGGAAAACCTCTCGGAATCGCTCCATAAGTGGAACCAATCGTAGCCACCTTATCGGGAAATAAAAAGTAGGCAGACATTGTGGATATTAGCAGCCCCAGAAGTGGAGCTGGCACTCGCGGCAGAAGTCTAGGTGCCAGCAGGATGACGATGAAACATATGATCGCAACAATCACACTATATATATTGATCGTGCCTGCATTAATCACCAGTTCTTTCATGTTATCTATAAAAAATTCATGTTTTTCCACATTCATACCAAAGAAGCTGGCAATCTGCCCAGAAAAGATTATTATCGCAATTCCTGTAGTAAATCCAATGATGACAGGACGGGGAATGAACTTCATCAAATTCCCTAACTTAAGAAGGCCCATCAAGACTAATATCATCCCCGCTAAAAACCCGGCAATTAGCAGACTTTCATATCCATATTGCATAACGATACCAAATAATAAAGGTACAAATGCTCCGGTCGGTCCTCCAATTTGATACTTGGAGCCACCCAAAATCGATATGAGGATTCCCGCGATGATGGTCGTATATAATCCGTATATCGGTTCGACGCCTGAAGCAATTGCAAAAGCCAATCCTAAAGGAATGGCCACAACACCTACAACCAATCCTGCCGTTACGTCCTTTTGAAAACCCTTCATGTTATATCCTTGGAATCTGGAATCTTTTATCATCCTTTTCAAACTCACATCCTTAGTCGTTTTTTAAAATTGGAATTTACCATTATCAGGAAAAAGATATTCTTTCATTTTAGAGGGAGTTACTCAATCGATATCAATATTAACTATTGTAGAGGATACTATTCTTTCAACGGGACTGATTGGTTCACTACAAACATACGGGGGACCTTTCAAAAATAATAAATAATCGTCATATGTAATCTCCTTTGTTAAGTTATTTGACATGGTTCTTGGCCACGCTTCAACATTATACAGTAAAACGTAAAACTGTACATTGTTAGCAATGTAAACATTTGTTTACATTTTTTTGAATATTTTTACATACACATTACAATCCGGGACCATACTTCCAGTCTAGTTAGTTTGATCCCGGAGATATAGACTACAAACCGGGAAGTTTGAACTTTCGACTAATTCCCCACTCATCTCAAGGTGTCGCCTTGAAACAAATATTGATCATAATTCCCGATACTACAGAATCGTTTTTTCCAAACTTATCTTTTATGGTCGATATAATTTCCCTATTATTCGTTCAATCATTTACTGGTCTATATATACAAAAAACCTCTTGATTAATATCAAGAGGTTTTCTTTCTATTTACAGCTCTTCTCCTCTCGTCTCGATAATATGCTTGTACCAATGAAACGACAGCTTCTTTTTTCGGTTTAATTGATCATGATGGTCCACGTAAATAAATCCGTATTGCTTTTTATACCCGTTTAACCAGCTTAATAGATCGATGACAGACCAAGCGTAATACCCTTTTAAGTGAATGCCTTCTTTGATTGCACGCTTAATAACTTTTAAATGTTCCTCAATATATTTAATACGAGGAACATCCACTATTTCACCATCAATAATCGGATCCTCATCACCAAGTCCGTTTTCCGTAACATACATTTTAATATCACCATAACGCCCATTTAACATATGAAGCCCATCTAAAAATCCTTGAGGAGAGATTTCCCACCCCCATTTTGTATATGTTTTATCTTCCATTTTCACGGTCCGATAAAAGCCATCAAAAGATGGGTTCCCTGGAGCTAGAGTAGATGTTTCTCTTGAATGCTCCATGGATGAAACGGCTTCCCGATTTTTTTCCACTCGAATGGGCTGGTAATAATTAAGTCCAATAAAATCATTCTTTTCCGCATTTCTTTTTAACGTATCCAGTTCTTCTTCGGTCCAACTTGGCGTCCAGCCTTTCTCCTTTAATTGCTCAACCACATAAGCTGGATATTCACCTTTTAATATTGGGTCATAATACCAAAAAGTTTCATATTCATTGGCATGTCGGGCAGCTAATGCATTCTCATGCTTATCATCTATGCTGTAAGCTGGTAAGAAAACATGGGTAATCCCAATTTCACCGTAATGATTCAGTGCCTTGTATACTTCTACTGCTTTCGCATGTGCATAAAACACGTAATGTGTCGCTTGAAAATATTTATTCTCATCATTTTGGATACCAGGCGGATGCGCACCTTTTAAATAGCCCAATCCGCAAAACATTACCGTTTCATTAAACGTGATCCAATGTTTGATGCGGTCTCCGAATGCCTTAAAACAAATTTCTGCATACTTGACGAATGCTTCAGCTGTTCGCTTATTCGTCCATCCTCCATCTTGTTCAAGCGTCAAAGGCAAATCCCAATGATACAGCGTAACAAAAGGAACTATCCCATATTTTAAGCATTCATTTATTACATTATTATAAAATTCCAAGCCTTTTTCATTTACTTCTCCGTCACCTGTGGGCAAAATACGTGCCCATGAAATGGAAAACCGATACGATTCAAGTCCCATCTCTGCCATTAATTTAATATCTTCTTTGTAACGATGATAATGGTCTATGGCTACATCTCCGTTTGTACCTTCATATGTTTTCCCCGGAATCTTTGAAAAAACATCCCAATTCGTTATACCTTTACCATCTTCATTCCATGCTCCTTCTATTTGAAAAGAAGCAGAAGCTGCTCCGAATAAAAAATCGTGTGGAAACTTCATAATAAACCCTCCGTTTTTATACCAGCTTATTAAATTGATAATAATATATTTTATTCATTGGCACAAATATTTATATAATTTTATTCAATATTTGACTATATAATCTTCGTAATAACATAACCATTAAAGATAGTATTTACTGTATAGGAATGATTAAATCCCGTGTCAATGAGAAACCTAAAATAAAAGACGTTAATTCTGTGAATCAATGCCTCTCTTTTAGTCAAAGATGAAATAACCTTACTTACCCTTTTGAACAAATAGGGTATTCAATATACTGGTTTGGTGATTTCGGATGTAGATTGTATACGAATGACGGGTTTCATTTTGATTGCATTCCCCTCAAATATTTCTTGTTTCTCCATCTAGGTTTATCCCTATCTATCGTATGTACACATACAAAACCCGTCCACCTAAGGAGGACGGGTTACACATATATTCAAGATTTTGGCTCACCTTTCCACGACCAAGGTCAACCCTCTTAACTGGCTTTTCCCATAGGTGAACTGGAATGACAAGTTCATCCTGAGCCTTTTTGAAGGATAGAATTCTACAAATTTGGCAATAGCAGCCCATTTGATGGTGCAGGGTCCTTTCCACTCCCCTTTAAGTGGCGAAGCAATTATGAAAAATCTGATGATTGCTATGTAGGCCATCCCTTGTGTGGAGTTACACGTTGAGCCCATTGGTCATCAATAGTTCTTATTGATTCATTTGCACGGTGATCAGCATTTTCTGTTATGGACAGTGCACTGCCTGGAGTATTACTGCCCACTTAATTGGGCAGTATCTTGGAGAACTATCTTTCTCTCCATTTTTTATATTCAGACTTTATCATTTCCCATTGAAGTTCTTTCGTTGCATGTACCTGATAATCGGCTTTATTAAGAGTATTTCCCACACCGACAGCAAACATTTCGCTTGCCTTGATGGAGTCAATCCCTGCAGAAGCATCTTCAATTCCGATTGATCGTTTTGGATTCGCATCAAGTTGTTTACATGCCGTCAAGAAAATTTCCGGATCAGGTTTAGATTTTTTTACTTTTGCAGCATCTACAACGTAATCAAAAGTATCCTCTAACTGTAGTGCCTTTAATACGGTGCTTGCATTTCTGGAAACAGAAGCAAGTCCAATGGAAATTCCTTCTAATTTAATGTTGGTAATCAGCTCCAAAATCCCTGGCAGTATATCTTGAGGCGTCAATTCATTCAGAAACTCACAGTAGTGAAGGTTCTTTTTTTCAGCCATTTTTTCTTTTTCGCTCAAAGTGAAGTCATTTTGCTGATTTCCTTCTTGCAAAATCAACTCAAGGGAATCCATTCGGCTTACCCCCTTTAGCCTCTCGTTAAAGACCTCGTTAATACTAATTCCTATTTCACTAGCCAGTTCTCGCCAAGCCAGGAAATGATAATGCGCTGAATCGGTTATGACACCATCAAGGTCAAATACTACTGCATCAATAAATTTTTCTTCCATTTTAACCGTCCCTCTCTTTTCGAAGAAGTGCTGCAACATTTCGAGATGTTCTCTCTATATTTTTAAATGCACTACCTAGAATGTTTTCGATGGGCAGCATTGCAGGAATCGTAGGGAATATGGCATCAAACCCATGATCGTAAAGAACATCAGATCCCTCACCCACACTTCCGCAAATCGCTATTACTTTTGCTTTGGGTGGTGCGCATTTAGCTACACCCGAGGGTGCTTTTCCATATATTGTCTGATGGTCTATTTTCCCTTCTCCCACAATCACTATATCTGCATCTTGACAAATTTCTTTTACCTTTAGATGCTCCATCATAAGTTCAATGCCCTTTTTTAGTTTAGCTCCTGTGAATAACAACAGACCGGCGCCCATCCCTCCACCTGCACCACTCCCGGGTAAGGAGGAGACATCCATTCCTAAATAGTTGCCTGCCATTTGATGAAACCTGCCCATGGCTTTATCCATTTCATCTAGCATATCTTCAGGAAGCCCTTTTTGTGGACCATAAATATAGGTTGCACCGTCAAGGCCCGTTAAGGGATTTTCCACATCTGCTGCTATCGTAATATTAACAAGATCTAATCTCCGGTCACGGTTCCTTTCAGACATAGAAACAATATTAAACAGATCCTTGCCGGTACCCTTTACTGCTTTTCTTTCACCATCAAAAAATTCATAACCAAGAGCGGAAGCCATCCCTACTCCTCCATCATTAGTTGAACTCCCGCCAACTCCAATGATCAGTTCGGAAGCACCTTGGTTCATAGCGTGAATCATCAGCTCTCCCACACCAAAAGAAGTAGTATGTAAGGGATTTCGTTGCTCTATAGGAACAAGATGCAATCCGCATGCTTCCGCCATTTCGATAAATGCTGTCTCTCCATCATTCGAGAAAGCTATTTTCGCTTCAACCGGCAATCCTAGTGGACCGGTAACAGAAATGCTTTCGACCCTTCCCTTGTGAGCGGATACCAAAGCTTGAACAGTACCTTCACCGCCGTCTGCAATTGGAAGCAAATGATACTCCGCTTTCGGGAAAATGGACATGAAACCGGATTGAATGGCTCTTGCGACCTGGTCTGATGGTAAACTCTCTTTAAATGAATCTGGTGCAATTACAATTTTCATGTCTGCCTCCTGAATGTTACCTAATGAGTTCTTCTTATGAATAATCGTGAAAGCAAGCAAGTAAAATCCTAATTCAGATGATTACATTGCAAGTACGAATGCTTTTAAGAGCGATAGTATTTCTTCTGCTATTGAAAGCTTACTTCAACTTTGTTCGATAGCAAATATTCAGCACCGTTTAGTTCTATTAGTACATCATCACCCGAGACTTTCGTTATTACGGCTTGCTTATGTGTAAGGATGATATGTAAGCGCGACCCTCGGAAAATTAATGGAAAGGCAAGTTCCGACCAGTCAGATGGCATGTTAGGTTTTAAGCTTAAGCGATGATCCTTGATCGAGATATTCGCAAAACCGAACATTGTCGCCATCCAGATGGCACCAAGGGATGCAGCATGAAGCCCTTCATCTGAAGATAGTGGGTTCGGGCCCAAGTCGATTAAAGATGCTTCATGGAAAAATTCATATGACTTTTCTAGTTCACCCGCTCTTGCTGCAACTATGGCATGAATCGCTTTGCTCAGTGAAGAATCGTGTATGGTGTGCTCCTCGTAATAATGCAAATTTTCAGAGATTACATCACTTGGAAATAACTCCGGAAATAAATAAAGCAGCATAACGACATCGGCTTGTTTTAAAATTTGCATTTCATTTACTTCTTGACGTGAAAAATCCATAAGAATCCCTTGACTACCCTGAGATTCTTTATAGCGGGAAAGGTCGATTTCAGGCTTGCTGAGGAATGTATCATCCTGGGGAATGATTTTATGATCATTAGCCTTAGGTAAATATAAACGCTTTAGAAATTCCTGTCCTCGTTCCATTAGCAAACCATCAGAATCCCCATACTTATCCATAAAAAATAGTGCCTGATCAACATTGTACCAAGCCATATAGTTTGTAAATGCATTATTATCAACGTGTTCTGTGTATTCATCCGGCCCGATGACATCTTTGATAACCAACTGTCCATTTTCTTCTACACCCCTGCTGATCCAAAACCGGCTCGTTTCTTTAAGCAGCTCAAGCCCTTCTTTTCTCATAAAAGCATCATCTAATGTATTTTTGTAATATTCCACAACTGTATAAGCAATGTCTGCCACAATATGATGTTCAGCTATAGCGGACGCCACTTTCTGCCGCTTTCCAGTTTTAATATTAATGGCCGCAAATTCAGGTGTTTCTTCTTCTCCGGTAAAAGCACTTTCCCAAGGGAATAAAGCACCTTCAAAGCCATTGGATGCAGCTTTCTCTTTTGCCTGTTCTAGTTTTAAATAGCGGTATCGCAATAGTTTTCTCGCTTTTTCCGGTTCTGTAAACAGATGGAAGGGTAAAATGAACATTTCAGTATCCCAAAAAACATGACCTTTATATCCTTCCCCCGTCAAACCTTTCGCTCCGACACTGAATCGTTCATCATGTGCAGGTGTCATAACTTCTATTTGATATAAAGAAAAATCAACAGCAAGCTGATCAAAATCCCTGGTTGACGATATTTTGATGCGCTTTTGCTTCCAAAATTGCGCCCACTTCCCTGCTGACTTTTCAAGTAAAGCGTCATATCCATATGAAGAGTATTTTCTTAGTGCCACAACACTTGCTACTTCTGGGCTTTTCCCCATAATATCTGCATCAAGTGACGTAAAAACGGCACCGATTCTTTCTAGAACAAAAGGGGTATCAGGCAGAAGGTCCTGCTTAATGGTGGATAGCAGCTGCCTATTTTTTGCTGAATAAGATATATCACTCTCGACTGAACACATACAACACGCCGCAAGTGCAATCGTATGCCCTGATTCGGTAGTTTTATAGATGCCCTGTATCAAGTCCCCCTCAATTACACGAACCTTTTCTTCAATAAGATGCTGTTTTCCAAAATTAGTTTGCTGCGCATTGATTCCAGTTACTATTTTTATTTGTGTGTTTTTGTCCAAAGAAATGACGGTTAATTTTGTACCTAGAACATGAAGGTCATTTTTTGCTACAAAACGTTGAAATGTAAAACGGAAACGTGCACCAGAATTACTTTTCCATAGTATTTCACGGTTTAATTCCCCGGTTTCAAAGTTTAGCTGGCGTTTATATGAAAGGACTTCTCCCGTTAGCAGGGAAAAAATTTCTCCATCAACCTCAATATTCATTCCTATCATATCTGGCAAATTGACTAATTCGGACGGTTCATTAGCCGTAGCTTTATTATAAATACCGGCTACATACATACCTCGTGTTTGATCTACATAGTTTTCTTCATGGGTGGCACGCAGACCACAGTATCCATTCCCTATTGTCATTAAACTAGCAAATTTATTTATATAACGCAGGTCAAATCCATTTTCCACTAATTTTTTCATATGGTTACACTTTCACCTTTTTCAGCAGATTGATAGAGAGCTTCGATAAGTTGCACGATCAAGTAACCTTCTCTTCCATTAGCCACCATGACTTCTTTGCCCAAACATTTATCAACAAAGGCAGCCATTCCTTTCTGAACCCTATCCGGATCAGCTGTCTTTCTGTCCAAAATCGTCACTAATTCACCTTTTTGATCAGTATAAATATTGGCAGGAAAAAGTGTTGCTCCCGCCTCATCTCCAAAGAATTCCACATTCATGATTGATGTTTCTTTAATATTTAAAGCAAATGAAGTCTCGAGTTGCAGCAAGCAACCGCCTTCAAGCTCAATAAAACCAAAAAGGGAATCTTCCACTTCATACTTTTTTGGATCCCATTCCCCAAAAGATCCATGTGATTTTTTTGTGCCAATTTTTTGAAACATCTTGGCTGTTACCTTCTCCACTTTTGGATAGCCTAACACATAGAGGGCGGCATCGAGCATGTGGACACCTAAATCTATTAGAGGCCCCCCTCCTTGCGATTCTTTATTTATAAAATTCCCCCACCCTGGTACACCGCTTCGGCGCAGGGCTTTTGCTTTTACGACATAAATATCCCCCAGCACACCTTCTGTCACATTTTTTCGCAAAATATTAACATCATCAGCAAAACGGTGATGAAAATTATATGCAAGAATAAGGTTGTTTTCTTTAGCAACTTCTTGCATATGCTTTGCTTCTATAGAGGATATTGCGGGTGGTTTCTCGCACATTACATGACAGCCATATTCCAAAGCCTTTATCACATTTTCATAATGATATCTATTTGGCGTGCAGACACTAACGATGTCAGGCTGTTCTGCCTGAAACATTTCATCTGCATCTGTATATGATCGAGCTATTCCGTTACGTTTCGCAAAGTTTTTTGTCCGCTCAATATTCGGACCAACAACTGCAACAATTTCTACTTCTTCACGTGTATGGTAGTAGGGAACATGTACTTTTTCTGCCGTTTGTCCTCCACCAATTATCGCAACTTTCTTCTTCATCCTTGTTCAGCCCCTCTAAAGCCTAATGATTGTTGGAGGTGACGCAATGCTTTTATATATTCCGCTTTTGGATCATTTCCTCTTACACGGCATTCAAGTGTTAAAAAACCATCATATCCATCTTCTTTTAGTTGATTAAAAGGGGTCTTGAAATCCAGTGAGCCGCTACCCGGCTGAAAACGATGATTATCTGCCAAGTGAATGTGCCCAATCAAGTCCCGATTTGCATGTAATGCCCCTGAAATATCATCTTCTTCAATATTCATATGATAGAAGTCTGCAATGATTTTTACATTGTTTAAATTATTTCCTTCTATATAACTTCTTGCGTCGGCTAATGTGTTGATCATATGATCCTGATAGCGATTCAATGGTTCTAAGAAAATTGTCGTCCCAGTCTCTTTTGCGATTGTGTCCAGGTAAAGCAGGGAATTGCTTATGGACTCTTTATCACCCTCCTGGCTTCTGGGAGAAACCATTGGGGGCAGACGGTAAGTGAACATGCCCCACGCAGCTGGAACCACGATCCCTTTCCCACCTACTTCTTGTAACGCTTCCAGGATTTTTTTGATTTCAACTAATCCATTTAGTCTGCGTTCCTCGACAAAGTCACCAATCCAGCCTGTATAGCCTCCGCAGGCAGTCGTAACCGGAATTCCAGTTTCCGCTATGGCATTTTTTATTTCGTCTAGATGCTCAACTAGCATTCTGCCATCAATTTCAAATCCTTCAAAGCCAGCCTCTTTTAAAAAAAGGAATTTTTCTCTGATATTCTTAGGGAAAAACTCCTGGTCCTGTGTACCAATTTTCATTAATAACTCCCCCATACACATGTATTAAAATGGAAAATTCACTAAAATCCGCTATTTTCATTTTTTCAAATTGTAAGGAAACCGCTACAACCTGGACAAACTCATTATTATTTTTTATATTCGATTCCCATTTTAATACTTAGTTCAGGATGCTGATCTACATATTCCATGTACGCTTCTGCACTCTTTTCAAACGTAACGATTGGTTCGATGATATCTTCACAATTCAGATACCCGTTCATTAACAACTCCCAACAGGTCTCCTCTATCCGCTTTCTATTCCAACGTGGATAATCTGGATTAGGTTCGCTTGCTGCGCGGGAGAACACAATCTTAGCATTATTGAAATGAGCTTCACGGCCAAAATTCAACCCTTCTGGGAAAGCCTTCCCAAAGGCTACATATGAGATAGTCCCGCCATATGCAATACCCTTTAGTGCCGCCTGAAGAGCTGCAGCATTGCCACTTGTTTCAATGATTGAATCTGCCCCTATTTTGTTTGTCAGCTTTTTCACTTCAAAACCTACATCACAAACAGTTGGATCAAAACAAGCATCCGCCCCGTTACGAAGCGCAATATCTCGGCGCTGGTTCAGTGGGTCAATGCCGACAACGATACTCGCACCTGCTTTTTTAGCCAACTGGATTGCCAGCTGTCCAATTGCTCCAAGCCCAACCACCACTACGTAATCACCTGCGCGAACATTAGCATCGCGTACACCGCTCATTGCAAATTGTGCAGGATCATAGCAAACTGCATTTTGCCATTTTGAACCCTCTGGCATTTTACGTAAACGGTGGTTATCAACTGCATTTACAATAACAGTCTCCCTGATTGGTCCATATGTACAAACAGTCTCCCCCACCTGGTATCCCGTTACTTCGGTTCCTACTTCAATTATTTGACCTACAACCATATTTCCAAGCTGGAATTCACCAAATACGATCCCTTTAGTTGTACCTTCTTCCCGTGGCATAAACATGCGCCATTCTTCAGAGAAGTTCTCATCCATAAAAGGAGTCATCCCGCGGAAGTCTATAACTTCCGTGCCATGTTTAGGGGAGGCAAACTGCACTTCTATTTTCACCTCATTTGGCTTTATGGAACTTTCTTCATAATCCAGCAATGCCGCTACTCTTGGTTTTACCGCAACTAGTTTTTTCATAATAAATTACCTTCTCTCATTTATTTTGTATTCCGTTTACCCTTTCACTCCTCCTTCAGTTAAGTTTCCTTTTATGAAGTGCTCGGAGATTGCGTACATCCCTACTACAGGCAGCGCCGTTATAAGCGAAGCGGCCATCATTCTGCCCCATATATAGTCAGGTGTACTGAACAATGCATTTAAGCCGATTGGAAGCGTGAAGTTTGCAGAATCCGACAAGAAAATGGATGCAAATAGATAATCATTCCAAGCGACCATAAAGGAATATACAAAAACGGATATGATACCTGATATGGCTAGTGGAATGATAATATAGAAAATGATCTGCACACGGTTCAACCCATCAATCATCGCCGCTTCCTCCAGATCCTCTGGGATAGTGTCAAAATAACTTTTTAACATGAATATCGAGGTTGGAAGCGTTTGAACAATCATGGTGATAATCAGTGCTGTTTTCGTATCATATAACCCAAGTCCGGAGATGATCTTAAATAAAGGAACGACAAGTAAAATCCCAGACAACATATACACCGTATAAAAACTAGCATTTATGGTAGTTTTTCCGATAAACTTCAATTTCGAAAGGGCATAAGCCCCGAAAATGCCTATTGCAACTGACAGCAATGCTGCAGTAAGGGCCACTATTAAACTATTCTTAAAATAAGATAAATAGGGGAAGATATCGGGATTAAAGATATCTACATAATGCTGGAATGTCCAATCCTCTGGAAAAAAGGATGGGTTAGTAGCAACCGCTTCCTTCGAACTTTTAAAGGAAGTCATCAACATGATGAAGAATGGGAATAGGGAAATAGTCAACAGGATGATCAGCCCAAGATAAAACCCGATCTTTCTTGCTGCTTTATTCTTTTTACTGCTAGCCATTGCCATTTAATTTCACCCGCTTTCTTGATGCTATTATAACGATAGAAAGAATAATAAAAAGAATTACAGAGATGGATGCGGCTTTACCGAGATCATTAAAAGCAAATGCCGTTTCATATAGGTAAATCCCAATAATATTCACTTTGTTTGTTAACAGATATACATCTGTGAACATATAGAACAACCAGATGGAACGTAGCGTTATAATTGTTATCAGCACAGGCATAATTGCCGGGATGGTAACATTTTTGAACTTTTCCCAGGTGGAGGCCCCATCAATTTCTGCCGCCTCATATAAACTTTTATCCACTGTCTGCAATATCGCCAGGAATGAGATGAACGCATAAGGAAAGTATCTCCATATTGCAAAAAGAACGACTAGAATGAAGCTGCTAACAGGATTATCAAACCAGAGAGGTGCCTTTTCAAATAAATGAAACACGTCAACTCCTAAATAATTTACGACACCATAGCCATTATTGAACATGTATTTCCAAGCAAAAACCAAAGAAATTGAAGGGGTTACATAGGACAGAATAATTAATGAACGGGCAGCCTTACGGAATTTGAATGGACGGTTAAAAAAGATTGCCACAACCAATCCCAAGGCTGTACTCCCCGCCACCGCTAAAATCATGTATAAAAGTGTAGTTCCCAATGATTTTAAAAATTCGATATCCGTCAGTATTTCTGTATAATTTTGTAACCCGACAAAGGTTGCACTTAGCCTTGGGTTAATTGGAAGATCAAAAAAGCTGATCTTTATGTTAGATATCATTGGGTATGCAACCAGCAAAAGCACTAAAAAGACACTTGGGAAAAGTAGCACCACTGCCAATTTCAAATCTGATTTCCCTCTTTTTTCCATTTTTTGATCCCCCTAAATAATCACATTTTTTAAATTGTACAAACCAATAAGGGATTTTCTAACTTTATTGTTAGGCGTAGACCTTGGACTTATTTCTAAAAATAGAGGGCCTTAATCACCTTCACTTATGCCTTATTTTTTTAAGACATCTTTCATTTTCTGTTCAGCGTTTTTAACTTCCATATCAACGCTTTTTCCTCCGACTGTTATATCATTTACCAATTTGGAAATAGAGCCTGAACTCGTTATCACTCCCATTTTCACGTAGTTTTTTTCACCGACCAAACCAAACACTTGGATTTCATTAAATGATGCGGCGATTTCGGTTGATAAGTCTCCGAAGGACTTTACTACTTCATTTGCCTGATATGCAGCATTTTCTGTAACCGCTTTACTAACTGGTTGTGCACCGCCTGGTGACATTAATACCCACTCGGTCATATTTTCTGGCCTGGACAAAAACGTTGTGAATTCCTGTGCTGCTTCTTTTTGAGGATCATCCAATCCAGAAGAGATCGTGATTGCAGAAACCGTTCCAAACACCGCTTTTGTTTTTTGCTCCGGAATTGCAAACCCTATATTTTCTGCATCGCCTTCTTCATATACAGAAGGAAGGATATAAGTTGAATATACCGCCATTGGTGTTGTGCCATTCATGAATGCATCTTTCACCTCAGTGGTATCATTTGAACCAGGCATCGTATATTGGGCCAATTCTTTATAATAAGTTAGCGCTTCTTTCATCGCCTTTTTATTAAAATCCAACTGCCCTTTGCCATCAAGAACATTCGCATTGTTTGATAGAGCAAATTGTGAGAATGCCTGCTCTGAAAATCCGCCTTCAACAGTCGGCAAACCAATACCGTACTTTTTATTGCCGCTGTCAGTAAATGCCTTTGCGATCGACATTACATCATCCCAGGTTTTCGGCTCTTCGAATCCTTTGGATGCCAGCATTTCTTTATTAAACCAAATGCCTTGAACCCAGCCGCTGATAGGGATACCAGTGTGCCCTTTCCCATCTTCTGGTGTTACTAATTTTAAGGCACCATCATAGAAGTCTTTTTTACCAGCTTTATCAAGGGTATTACTAACTGCCTCTTTGTCGATAAGTTGTTCTTTATCCATGACTTTGGCATAATCTTGCCCAACTTCAAGTACCGCAGGAAGTTTCCCAGCACTAGCTAAAGTGATAATTTTTGTATTATATGAATCTTCTTGAACTGGAACTTGCTTGATTTTAATAGTGGGATTTTCTTTCTCAAACTTTTTTACCAGCTTGTTGACGACGGCTAGACGCTCTTGCTCTACAGAGGAATGCATGAACTCAATTGTTGTTTTTGCCTCTTCTCCTGCCTTTTCGTTCCCACCACATGCTGATAAAGCCATGCTTAAAACTAAGATAAATACCAAAATTAGGATTTTGAATTTCATCTTTCTGCCTCCTAGTTAAATTGATTTCAACCAAAGGAATTGATAGGGATTTAGTGTAATGGTACCTTCGAGAGCCATTTTATCCCCCGTTATTACATTTACAAAATTGCCTGAAGCCTGGCAATCTACAGGTTCATTTGCAAAATTGTGAATAATGAATAGACTATTTTGGGGATCATTTCCTCTTTTGAGTGCAAATAATTTTTCACCTTTATCCAAAATTTCCATAGGCACATCTGGATGAAATAATGCTTCTGCTTTTCTAATTTTGATAATGTTCGTTAACTCTCTATATATCTTGCTTCGTAAAGAACCTGATTTTTCCAGTTCTGTTTCAATTTTATCCAAGCTATACTTTTGGCGGTTAATTGAACGGTTCATTCCTGTTTTAGCTACACCTTCATAATCATTACTAGATCCTAATATACTCTGGATATAAACTGCTGGCACTCCCTGAAGTGATAATAAAATGGAGTGTGCCGCTAAAAACCTTTTCACCTTTAACTCATCATCATCCGACAGTTTATTTAACGCGTCCAAGTACGTCACATTGATTTCATATGGACTTTCCGTGCCATCTGGATTTTTTTTGTAGTTAACTTTTGCGCCTTCCCTTTTCAGGTCCGTTACCAGATCAAGAATTTCTTCCTCTGAGATAATACCGCGAATAGGATTCAATCCAATACCGTCGTGTGAAGCAAGGAAATTAAAGAATGTTGTATTATCCCCTGCTGGCTGTAGATTTCTTGCCCACTCTGTGAGAGCGCTCCCATCTCCGCGATTAATGGAGTAAAGCACAAGCGGCGGTAAAGGGAACTGATAAACCATATGTGCCTCATCGCTTCCATTGCCGAAATATGAAATATTATCTTTATGAGGTACATTCGTTTCAGTGATGATGACAGTTCCTTTAGCGACTTCCTCAACAATATCACGGAACAATTTTATGATTTGGTGCGTTTTTTCAAGGTGGATACAAGTCCCTCCGACTTCTTTCCACATGAACCCTACCGCATCTAGCCTAATATATTCCGCACCTCGCTCAATATAAAATAATAGAACATCAATCATTCTCAATAAAACTTTCGGGTTTTTGAAATTCAAATCAATTTGGTCTTCACTAAACGTCGTCCAAACATGCTTTTCCGATCCATCATCCATTTTAAACCTGGTGAGGACAGGTGTGGATCTTGGTCTTGTTACTGAACTTAAATCTACATTGGGATCCATCTCCGTGAAAAAGCCGGAATATTCAGGATTCCCGTTTATGTACTCTTTAAACCAATCACTTTTTGCTGAGATATGGTTGCACACATAATCAAACATGATTCTCGTTTTTTTCGATAGTTTTTCAATATCTTCCCAATCTCCTGCAATTGGATTGACCTTCTTATAATCCACTACCGAAAAACCATCATCCGACGAATATGGATAAAAAGGCAGAAGATGAACGATTTCAAATTTGTCTGCTAAATAACGATCAAATACCTTCTCAAAAGTCGCCAGTGTAGGCTTGCCTTCCTCCTGAAATTGATCAGAATACGTAATCAAGACAATATCTTTTTCATCCCATCTTTGTTTTCTTTTTTTATAGGGTGTTTCTTTTGCTTTTACAAGTTTACCTTTTAGGTCAGTCCAAATCTTTTGTGTATCCGATTCTCCATAAATTACGGATAATCTCTGTTTAATATATTCCATATACGCCCCCTTCTTGGAACCGTTTCCATATAAATTAATAGTTAAATAATTTTCCGTGGAACCGCTCCCACAAACAAAATATAATACAGTAAGCGTTCTCTGTCAACAAGAACCCAAATGGGGAACCACGCTTTTATTTTAGAGGGTTTACCTAATTTTATATGGGGTCCAAAAATGGCTTTCTCTGCAAGATTGCCTACTACTTTTAAAATTTCTATTGCCACTATCATGATTCATCAATATAATTTACCCTATGAAACCGCTCTTATTATTAATAAATAAAATCAATCTATAAAAAAATAAACCAACCAGTAAGGATTCATTTTTTTCAATGGTACTTACAAAACCTATTAATATTCGGAAATAATCATACAGATAACATACTAGGAGGAGGAGAATTTTATTGGGACACACTATCTACGATATTGCCCGTGTTGCAATGGTTTCAAAATCCACCGTATCACGCGTGCTAAACAATCAAAGCAACATCTCTGTTGAATCGCGAGAGCGCGTGTTAAAAGCAATTGAACAATTAAATTATCAACCTAGTAAATTAGCCCGGGCCCTTTCCTCCGGATTTGATGCGATCATGGTACTATCGCGTTCTGCCAAGACTACCGAAAATAACCCATTTTTCTCAGAAATCATTCATACAATATCAACCAATGCTGAAGACGAAAACTTCGATGTCATATTACAGACTGCGAAAAACAGTCAGGATGAACTTCAAAAGTGCATAAGGAAAATAAAAGAGAAATTAATAAAAGGGATCATAATGCTAAGTTCACCAGCAAATGAGAACTTCTTTCAACAAATAGATCCATTTAATATCCCTATAGTAGTCATTGGAAAGGTCGAAGGTCATTACAAAAACGTTTTTTCCGTTGACACGAATAACTACAAGGACAGTTATGATTTGACGCAGTATTTGATTGATAAAGGACATCGTGATATCGCCTGCTTACATTCTCCACTCGATTATCATGTTTCCATCGATCGCTTGGAAGGATATAAATCATGCATTAAGAACAATGGGCTCCCACTAAAGAATGAATGGATCATCAACAGTGGGTATACAATTGATGCCGCACATCAATCAGCAAAACAACTATTGGGAGATAACCGGCCTACAGCTGTTTTTGCAACTGATGATCTTAAGGTGATGAGTATTTATAAGATGGCAGCAGAAAATGGAATCTCCATACCAAAAGACCTATCCATCGTAGGCTACAGTAATTCAAATTTACATCCATTTCTCTCTCCCTCTTTGACTTGTAAAGAAATCCCCGTGAAAAAATTAGGGGATATAGCTATACAGGTTCTCTTTACAAAGATAAAGGGTAATCAAGATCAGATACCGCATACCATCATTCCGACTGAAAACATTATCCAAAATTCCGTAGCTGAAGTTTGAATTATTTCTTAATATAATTATTCAAATTCATAATGTCTTCCTAAAAGGGTTTTGAAACCTTTTAAACGGGTGGGAATTCTGCTTTTTTCTTAAACATGCCATTTTCACGAGTAACCCTAAGTTATATTACTTCATAAAAAAACCTGCATTTATTATTGTTAAATAACAAATGCAGGTTTTTTTAGTTATGGACCTCTTTTAGCTTTTATGGACATCAAACAAAATCCCGCCCTCCAATAAAAAGAGGACGGGTTACATATTATTCAAGATGTTGACTCATCACTCCACAACGGGGAGCCAACCTTTTATATGAATCAACTTTTCCCAAAGCGGATCTGGAATGACAAGTTCATCCTGATCTTTTTTCGAAAGGGTCGTCCGTATTTCCCCTTCTTTTCCAGACCTGATTTTTTCAATCCAATGCGGTTCCATAAGAAGTTCACGGCCAAGTGCGATAAATGGGACACCCGTTTCCATAGCTTCTGCAACTTCATCGGGTGTATGCAGGGATCCTACACCGACAACCGGAATACGATTCCCTACTTTGTCGTAAATTTTAACGATGCGCGACTTTGTCCTATCACTCTCACGGAATGATCCATTCCAGAAGTGACCTACCGATATATGTAGATAATCGAGGTTTTGATTTGCTAATCTATCAACAAACTGGATCGTATCATCTAAAGTGATTCCAGGATCGCTGCCTTCTTCAGGAGAAATTCGGTAACCAATGATAAATGGCTTTTCCGCATGCTCAGCAACCGATTTCTCTACTTCATTCACAATGGTAAGCGGGAAAATCAATCGTTTTCCCAGAGTTCCTCCCCAGTTATCCGTCCGACGGTTCGAGTGCGGCGAGAAGAATTGTTGAAGCAAATAAGTATTGGCACCATGGATTTCCACACCATCAAATCCCGCTTCGACGGCCCTTCTTGTTGCTTCTCCAAATTCCTTGATTACGCCTTGAATTTCATCTTCACTCATTTCCCGCGGTACCGGTGCTTCCTCGCTGGAAGCAATGGCACTTGCAGAAACAGGTTGGTTATCTGGCAATAATTCCGGCGGACTTTGGCGGCCTCCATGATATATTTGCAATATCGCTTTTGACCCGTTAGACTGTATCGTTTCCGCTAATTTTCTCAAAGATGGGATAAATGAATCGTCATCTGCACTTAATTGACCTGGGAATCCCTTTCCTCCAGCAGATACATAAGCACATGCCGTGACAACCGCACCTACACCTGCCGAGCGTTCAGCGTAATAGGCCAGTTCATCATCGGTTACAAACCCTTGATCATCCGAAGAATAAGTGGTCATAGGTGCCATCATGATACGATTTTTCACTTCTACCCCTGATGGAAATTTATATGGTTGAAAGATCTTTTCGTATTTTTGATTCATGCCAATCCTCCCCCTTTAATCTTAATGGTGATGGTGTCCGTGCGGCTCCTTGGAAGGGTTCGTGATTTCAAAGCCTTCTTCAGGTACATAAAAATATTTAATCCAGACACCATCCAGAAATTCCTCACGAGAATCAAGCAAAATATCGATATCTTTATCTGTTTTGACGATTTCATCATGCTCTGTAGGTGTATCTAGTTTCATCTCATAATGGGCATGATCGCCATGCATATGGGTGATATATACACGAATCATTTTCCCTTCGGCTTCTTCAGTGCTCAGCATTTTTTGTAAGACTTTTGCTGCATTACGATTAATTTTACAATTCATGTCCATTCCTCCAACAATAAAAATTTCCATGTACTGAATTCTACCCAATTAAGGGGCATCAGTAACATCCATTTATACCCTTCCTTGCTTGGCCATGTCCAATTAGGTGCTTATAATCGGTCTGAAGGAAAGACGACGCCGATTTGCTTTCTTGCTTCATCCATGATTTCCATAGTCAACAGTGAATTCGAATATGAATTTATATCCGATTCCTTTTTCCCCTGCTTTATCAATTCAACAAATTCTTTCGCTTCATAATACATCGTATGCATATCCTGTTTAGCCGAAATATTTTCAGTGGTTCCATCCCGATACTGAATATCCACAGCTTGAGGTCCAGAAATTTTCTGAATGAGGATGCTTCCAAGCTCACCTTGAATTTCCGTTGGCAAATTGGATTCAGTAATCTTGGAAAACATGACGACTGCCTCCATTTCATCATAGGAAAGCAAGATCGTCCCCTGTCCATCAACTCCTGATTCAAGCATCGTTCCTGATGCCTGCACCTTATTAGGTTTACCGAATAGTACAACAAGTGGATAGAGGACGTAAATCCCTAAATCCATTAAAGAACCACTGGAGAATTCAGGATTGAATGCATTCAGCACAGTACCTTGTTTATACGCATCAAAACGTGATGAATATTGACAAAAGCTTCCTGAAAAACGTCGTATCTTCCCGATTTTATCCAGATTCCCCTTTATACTTTCGAAATTCGGCATGATGGTTGATTTCATCGCTTCCATCAATAGCACTTCATTTTGTTTTGCAGCCTCAATCATTTCCTTTACTTCTGCCGCATTTGAGGCCATTGGCTTTTCACATAATACATGTTTTTTATTTTGTAAAAATAACACGGCTTGCCTGCAATGATGAGAGTTAGGGCTGGCTATATATACAGCGTCGATATCATCGCTGGCCGCCATTTCTTCTAAATTTGTAAAAATCGTATGTACATCGTACTTATTGGCAAACTCCTTGGCTTTCTCTTCTGTACGTGAATACACGGCGGTTAACGATAAATCCTCTACATGCTTTGCAGCCTCCAAAAATCGCTCCGTGATCCAATTTGTACCTATTACCCCTAATCGTATCAACATCCTATCCCCTTTCAAGCTAACTTATCATGTCCTCAATATACAGACATTTCACTGAAAAACAAAGTATAATGAACACTGTCAATGGTTTAAATTGGATTTTTCAGGCAATATTCGTTTATAATTTTTCTATATTACCACTGCCATGATGTTTCTACATACTCCCTAAACGGGAAAGAAAAACTTAAAAGGAGCGTGTGAAGTTTATGACAGATTTAATGAAAAACAAAGTTGCCATCATTACCGGTGGAGGATCGGGAATTGGCCGGGGTGCAGCACTGAAATTAGCTGAAAACGGTGCGAACATCATCTTTTTTGACCGTACAGTCGAAAATGCCGAAAAGGTGAAGGCGGAAGTGGAAAACCTGGGCCGAGAGGCTTTAATCATTAAAACGGATGTTTCCAAGGCTGAGCAAGTTGAACATGCCTACAAGGTCGCCTATGACCATTTTGGGAAAATTGATTTTGTATTCGCAAACGCAGGCATCAACGGAGTGATCGCCCCTATAGAAGATATTAAGCCAGAAGATTGGGATCAGACTCATACCATCAACCTCAAAGGCACCTTTCTCACCATTAAATACGCCATTCCCTATATGAAGGAAACGGGTGGCAGCATCGTTATTAACAGCTCCATAAATGGAAACCGATATTTCAAGAATTTTGGTTTTTCTGCCTATAGTTCATCCAAAGCTGGCCAAGTCGCTTTTGGTAAAATGGCTGCACTCGAATTGGCAAAATATAAAATCAGGGTAAATACCATTTGTCCCGGCTCCATCGATACGAATATTCATGATAACACCTTCCCAGAAGATGAAAACCTAAAAAAAATCAGGATTCCCATTGAATATCCAGAAGGCTCTCAGCCCCTAGCGAAGAAAGCGGGGACTACCGAACAAGCTGGTGATCTCGTATTGTTCCTAGCATCAGACATGTCCTCCCATGTTACGGGCACGGAAGTTTATATCGATGGAGCAGAATCACTATTATGATTCATTCTTAAGACCTTAAATAAACCCATTAAAAGAAAAAGCCGAAATCCCACTTCAGGATTTCAGCTTTTTCCTTTTTAAGCAACTCGCCTTAACCCGCGACGGGCAAGAATCAAATAAGCGAACATGGCAATGACATGACAACTTACCATCACAATTCCCATCGGCAAGGAGGACTCACCTGAGCCTAAGCCCACGAGCGGTGCCATTACTGATCCTAATATAAAAGGAAGCAGTCCAATTAAAGCCGAAGCACTGCCTGCAGTTTTTTTCTGATTTTGCATCGCTAAAGAAAAACTCGTTGTACCGACAATACCGACGCTGGAAACGGAGAGGAACAAAGCGACTAAGATTCCTGCCAACCCGATTTCGAGAAGGACTGAGGCAAGAAGGAATATTCCTCCAAACAAAGCAAGACATAGTCCTATCTGAAGCAGTTTTTCTTCTTTAACCTTCCCTGCCAGCTTTCCGGAAATTTGGGAAGCAATGATGATCCCAATTCCGTTTATTGCAAAAATCAGGCTGAATGTCTGTGGGGAAACCCCATAAATATTCTGGAGAACAAAAGGCGATCCGGAAATATAAGCGAACATGGCGGCACTAATGAACCCTTGTGAAAAAGCATAGCCCATGAACACTCGGTCCTTCAATAAATTCCCAAAAGTCTTGATTGTATCGTTTATTCCACCGGCACTCCTGAGATTAGGCGATAAAGTTTCTTTTATCCCAAAAAATGCAGCCGCAACCATAAGGATACCTAATACTGAAATGACAATGAAAACTCCCCGCCAAGAAGTGAACTGCAAAAGCTGACCGCCAAAAACTGGAGCCAAAATCGGTGCCGCTCCATTTACCAGCATTAACATGGAGAAGAATTTGGTCAGTTCCGTTCCTGAAAAAAGGTCACGAACTATGGCCCTTGAAATGACTATGCCTCCAGCTCCCGCAATCCCCTGGATAAAACGTAATAATAAAAGCAATTCTATGGATGGAGCAAAAGCACATAACAGAGATGAAATGCAATAAATGGATAATGATATGATTAACGGTGTCCGTCTTCCCTTTGCATCACTTAGCGGCCCTAAATAAATTTGGCCTAAAGCTAATCCTAACAAGCAGGCAGTCAAACTCAGCTGGGCTAAAGACGTACTGCTTTTCAAATCCTCTGCCAGTGTCGGGAGACCCGGTAAATACATATCAAGTGACAGTGGTCCAATCGCAGCAAAAGACCCCAGCATAAGCGCCATCAACAGCCTTTTGGATTTGGTCATTTCGTTGCCTGATGATATCGTTTCCTTCATTTCAATCATTATTACCCTACTTTCAAACTAATTGTTTTCCTAAATAAAACCCGGATTTCTTTAGTTTACAAAAAATCCGAACAATTTACGATAAGTATGCTTGCCTTGAATTGGATTCTTCCTTTCACCACTCATTAAGTTCAATGTGTTTTCTACACTTATACTTCAAACCTCTGAAACATATCTTACATATCTTTATACTGAAAAGAACTAATCATATATCAGGAAATATAATTGATTTCGATACTACGAGCCTAGGAAAACTATTAATGGTCCAAATAATTCCCCACATATTGAAATATCCCCATTAAAAAATGACCCCATTTTGGAGTCATTTCAGACTGTGGACAAATTCGAAGAAAGCGAGTTTGCCTACAGTCTTTTCCAAAAAACATTCCAGCTAAGTGGAACGGAAGGTACGAGACTCCTGCGGGAAAGCTAAGTCCAAAGGAGACCCTACATGCGCAAATAGCGCCGAGGAGGCTCCCGGACCGCCCGGGGGAAAGCGAGTGCCTGGAGGCAACGTTCCAATTTTACAAACCCTCAAGAAAACGTTCCAGTGTTTTCAATCCGCCGACTCTCTGCCAAGCCTCCTCGCCGCAATCAATCCTGCCGAATAATTGGCTAGCCAATTATTCGGCAGGATTGTCGCAAATTTCTTCAACCCAGTGAATTTTCAATTTTAATCCCATATAAAAAATCATGAGTGTAACGAAGTCCCGTCTTCCAATCAGGGTAATAATATTCCCTCGACAAAATCGTGAAAGGAATGCGGGATGAGGCCTTCCGAACCCCATCTTAGGGTCATCTTGATTTATTCAACAAAATTAAATTACGGGGAGTATCACCAGATAATCCTTCCTTCAAGTTTTGAACAGCAAGAGTTGCCATTTTCAATCTTGTGGCAATACTTGCACTCCCGATATGCGGTAATGTAACCACATTGGGCAATGTTAGCAGCGGGTGATCCACGGGAACGGGTTCTTCTTCAAATACATCCAATCCAGCCGCCCAAATCTCTCGGTTTTTCAGCGCCTGATATAACGCTTTTTCATCGATAATCCCGCCTCTTGCGGTATTTATGAGCACAGCCGTCCCTTTCATTAAATCCAGCTGCTCCTTACCGATCATATAAGCGGTCTCCGGTGTGAGCGGCAGCATGACACAAACGAAATCCGAGATTTGGAGCAATTTTTCAAGGGGTTGGTATTCGATTCCCAATTCCTTTTCCTGACCATATTTTCGGCTTCGATTATAATAAACTAAGTTCATATCAAATCCCTTTGCTCTTTTGGCAAGGGCTTCCCCAATCCTACCTAACCCGATGATACCCAGCGTTGCACCATGTACATCTTGTCCGGTCAGCTGCATTGGCGACCACGTTTCCCATCTCCCACTCCTTAAATAGTCTTCTGCCTCCATCAGCCTCCTAGCCGTTGCAAGCAGCAATCCGAAGGTTAAATCTGCTGTCGTTTCCGTTAAGACCCCCGGTGTGTTCGTTACCATGATGCCCCGTTTAGTTGCACTTTGAACATCAATATTATTATGACCTACTGCCATATTCGCGATGATTTTCAGATTAGCCGCCTTTTCAATCAGTGACTCATCGATTTGTTCCGTCAACAAGCAAAGCAGCCCCTCGACTTCTTTCATTTCTTCTTCAAGGACTTTCCTAGGGACCGGTATATCCTCTTGGTCCCACATCCTGACATCATAATTCCCACTAAGTCCATCGATGATTTGTTCCGGCAATTTCCTTGTAATATAAATTTTAGGCTTCAAACCATAACCTCCCATACCGTTTCATTTCATAGAACGCGTTACACATTCAGTGTTCATTTCATATTCACATACAACAATCCATTTCAAGAATATTGGCTAAATAATCATCTTGTTTATTCAATTTTAAAATAAATTAGATGAATAGACCATTCATTCCCAATTATTATTACCATTAAATTCTCGTTTGCCTGAAAGCTTCCGCTTGACAGTTTCATTTCATTCAACTAATCATAGAGTAAACCCTTTAAATCTATTCTTTCATTATTTAGGTATATCGCAATTTAGATGAAATTTATCTCGATTCAGGAGGAAATGGGATGTTCATGAAAACTAATGCAAAATTTGAAATTTATCCAATTATAGCTCCAAGCGCTCTATCTTTAAAAAGTATAAACTTTTATTTAGTTAAACAGGATGAATCTTTAACATTAGTCGATGCTGGTATGAATGATGACGTTTGCTGGGATGCACTGCAGCAAACTTTAAAGGAAAATGGATTTACCGTTGAGGATATCACGGAAATTTTGTTAACCCATCACCATGGGGACCATGTTGGTTTGGTCAACCGGATTACCGGACTCCATCCGATTCCCGTTTATGCCCATTCTAAATCCGTTCCCCGTTTAAAACGGGATCCTGACTTCTTAAGTATGAGAATTGAATTTTATAAGCAGCTATACCTTGAAATGGGCTGTGGTGAACTTGGAGATAAACAAGTAGCTTACCTATTCAACGCGGTTGATAATAATAAGGATCAAAAACTGAATTGTGACATCATCGAAATCACCGAAAAACAATGGCTGAATTTTGAAGTGATTGAATTTCCCGGGCATGCCCCGGATCAAATCGCTTTCCTTGACCAAAAAGGGAAACGGCTTCTTGCCGGTGATTTATTGATTGAACATATTTCAAGCAACGCCTTGATCGAACCTGATGAAAAAGGCAATAGAATGCTGACACTTTTGGATCATATCGACTCATTAAAGCGATGTTTAGCATTACAGGTGAATCTCATCTTTCCTGGTCATGGTAACATCATTGAACATCCTGGTCCATTGATTGAAAAAAGACTCAATAGCATCGAGAGAAAATCACAAAAAATCCTGGCCTTGATAGAATCTGGAATTTCTACAGGCAATGAACTGGCAAAGGAATTTTACAAACAAAAGTATATATCAGAATTCCCACTCGTCATGTCTGAAATCATCGGCCATTTGGATTACTTGGAATATCAGGGGAAGGTCAAGAAGAAACTCATCGAAAATGTAGTTCATTATCAAGCTAAATGACATCAAAAAAAGCTGAAACCCATTAAGGATTTCAGCCTTTTCATCTACCCAGGGAAATTTATACACACACGACTACCTGTCTGGAAAAAATACCCTTCCTGGCTACACAGCGATCAGCAATTTCAAATCCTGCTTCTTCAATCATATGATCCATCGTGTCAATCGTTACGACGACGACCTTGTCAGCAAAGCTCCTGGCATGTTTAAGGATAGATAGCTGATCCTCCGGCGTTGCATGCGTATACAAATTGTAAGGCATATCGATAATCGCTACATCATATTTACTGGTGACTTCTGAAATCGGACCTGTAGTTACATCACCTTCGAGTCCGAAATAGGCAATATTCTCTCTAGAACCGTCAGTAACAAGTGGGTTGATATCTCGGCCAACAATATTTATCCCCATTGATAGTGCCTCTACCAATACCGTTCCAATTCCGCAGCATGGATCAATGGCCCTCACTCCATCAGGATGTGGAACGGCTATGTTGGCAATGGCTCTCGCCACTCTTGTGCTAAGTGCAGTTGAATATTCACGCGGCTTCTTCATATGATGTAACCAAACAGACTCAGGTTTGACATATTTCCCAAAATACCAACGGCCGCCCAAGGGCACGATTCCATAGACCTGATCAGGATTACGTACATCGGCATTCCCCTGAATGTGCCAGCCAATTTCACGTTCAATTTCACGCTGTCCCTCATAATCTATTTTTGCTTCTTTAGTCAGATCATTAATTTTTACGAATAATACTTTGAACGTCGAATCCGGCAATTGAATATCCTTCACTAGCTCAACAATTTCGGATATGTTTTCCCCTTCAAACATGACATCGACCCGCCCTTTCATAAAAGGACTTCTGCTCGGTTCAATTTCTATATCACTTTTTAAAATATTTCCTGAAGTCTCAAAGCCAAAGAACGAGCGCATCTCCATTTTAGATAATTCACGTTCGTCAGGGGTGCATGTAAAGGTATATATATATGCCGGTTTACGGCTATGATTAGTCAATCCATTCCCATCCTTCATTTACTTTAGATTATATCTTTCTATCAAACATAGCTGTAATAGTATAGAAAAGCAAATGGAATCGTGCAGAAAAAACAGCAGGAGTGATTTTCTTTCAGCACTCCTGCTGTTTTTTCCATTTTCCATCAGAAAATTATTAATCCAATTTAACCAGCCGGCTATTTATATACTTTGCACGGGCCTCAATGAATTTCAGGATAAATTCGGGCTCATTATCAAATTTTTCTTTTTCCCCCTTAATATACGGGTCTTTTGGAACATAAGGTCTTAATTGATCATGCATTTCCTGAATGATAGGTTTCATATACCCAACGTTAAACCGATTACTCAAAATCTTCTTTAGAAGACTCTGGTATCGAACACGAAATGCCCTAACATCAAGGATTCTAGCAGTCAATGTGTTGAATCCCTCGATTCCCACATAATCCTCTTCCATCACTTTCCCATTAACATCCCTGCCCCATGTCGCATCATAATCCCATGGGATTATTTCAAAGAGTCCTGTATCTCCATTTCGATACAAGGCATAGTTATGGACAAACCCATCATAGTTTTGCGTGAATATGACTCCGGCCAGCCAGCGCAGGTACTTTTCCACATCGACATATTTTACGATTTCCTTTTCAAAATCCACCCTTGAAATTGTGTTGATTTGAATGATCAACTCTTGTAAATGTAATTCATCCTTTCCTGTCCCGCATTTTTTTTGATATCCCATCTCCAATGATTTTTTGATTCCTTTATCCAAATCGCTCATCAATGAGAAATTGGCATCACCATCCACGGCATAGAAAATCGATCCCTTAGGGAGATCCCTATTCTTCAAAAAATATTCATCCACTGATTCCAATTCTAGGTATATTCCTTCTTCCTTCCCGTTCAGATTCAGGAAAACGAACTGGGATTTCGGCGATAAGGTCCCAATATCCGCAAAAAAGTCTAAAGATAATTTATTTCTTAGTAAAGATTTATCCTTATATTCAGCATTTAAATGAACTTCCTTGGCATTCTTATAAGTATTAGGTTTATAAAAGACTACATTATAGGATTTTTTGCGAAAACCGCGGATATGTGAGCCACGGTAAACAATATCAATATCCAGTTTTTTTCTGTTAAGTGTTAACTTTGCTGGTAAAGGATCATTGCACCATATATCTCTGCGAAGTTCCATTAAATTAACTGGTGGAATAAAAAGCTGGTACACAGGCAGCTTCTTGTCAGAATTCATAAAACCCTTCACTTCCCTTTCACTTTCATATTAAATTATGAAAAAAAGCGATGGGTGTCACCAAAAACAAATTTTTATTAAAAATTGTGCTATTATCTCTGGCATATTACGTACAAGGGCATAGTTTAACGTATAGAAAGGGGGATATATAAATATGTCTGACATCATTCGCAATATACAAAATGCGGTGGAAAGAGCCAATTCCTTCGGGTTAAGCGATTTCATGCATAATGACCCATGTTCAAAAGGCCGTTCTTCACGTAAAAACAACAATAATAGGCGAACTTCCCGCCGCAGAAGCACTAAACGTTGCACTAGCAGGAGAAGGTCCACTTGCAGCACGCAAAGACGCACTAGCAGGAGAAGGTCCACTTGCAGCACGCAAAGACGCACTAGCAGGAGGAGGTCCACTTGCCGCACGCAAAGGCGCACTAGCAGGAGGAGGTCCACTTGCAGTACGCAAAGGCGCACTAGCAGAAACCGGTGTTCCATATGCAGCAGACAAAGGCGCTCCAACAGAAACCGGTGTTCCTCCAACCACTGCAGTTGGCTTTGCTGCAATAACATTCGCAATAAACGGAAAAGGTGCTTCTAGTTTCATGGTTCCGTTTTAATGTACAACTAATATTTTTTTACTGGATATTAAGCTTTACTTTTAAGTCCAATTTCTATAAAAAAACACAAACTCGTCGTAAAGGGGCGAGTTTTGTGTTTTTAAAATTATAACGATCGTTATATCCATTAAAATGTCCCGTTCCTTAAACAATAAAAAACACTGCCATTTATAATGACAGTGGACAATTTAGTATCGGAAATATTATTATCGTACAAATAAATTAAGTTCTTCTTGGAACATTTCATTTAATGATAATTTACTGTTCAATTAATTTTGCTAACGATTGAGAAACACTATCCAATTGATCTAAAATATCAAACTTACCTACAACTGTTAGACCAACTCTAGCATAATCTTGTTAAAGCCAAACCAGCAGCAGGTTAAAATCAGTTCAACTAATATTTCCATTAAATCCACAGCTCCATCATTTATTTGCCATGTACCCAAATCTATTAAAAAGGACCCTACCCTCAAACTTAAGGTAGGATCCTTCCAGTTGCACTTATTTGACGGAGACCAATTCGAACTGTGCATACACATCCTTCAGCCCTGCTTGAATGGCCTGACCAGCCTTTCCACGATAATGCATTTGCACACGATCAATCAATTCTTCGATTCCATCTTTCAGGCAATAACCGCGCAGCAGTTTACGAATGAATTCCCTGCCATGTTCTGTAGCAAGTGTACAGGAAGCCTCGACTATTACACCATATTTAAAGTCAAGTTCTACCGTGATGGTGATGGAATCATATATATTTCTCGCTGCCATCCCTTGTGGAAGCTTTGCATGCCCTGCAATAAAGTATGTGTTCATCATCTGATCTCCTCTATCTATAATTAATGTACGGAAACCTGCTCGAAGGGCCATGCAGGCAATTGCTTACGAAGCTCTTTATCTTGTCTGTAGCCAAGTGCGTATTCACCTTGCATTACTGTATGAATCTCACGGGTGCCTTCGTAAATGACCGGAGCTTTTGAATTCCGCAGAAAACGTTCGACTGGATATTCATCCGAGTAGCCATAGGCACCATGAATTTGAACAGCATCATTGGCCGCTTCGTTAGCAGCATTACATGAAATCCACTTGGCAAGTGATGTTTCCTTCGTATTCCTTTTTCCTTGGTTTTTTAAGGTACCCGCTTTAAATACCAGCAATCTGGAAATCTCTAAATTTGCGGTCATCTTGGCAATCATCTGTTGAACGAGCTGATGCCTGCCAATCTCTTTTCCGAATGTACTTCGTTCATGGCAATACTTCAAGCTTGCTTCAAGGCTTGCTTCAATTAATCCTACAGCACCTGCTGCCACTGTAAACCGGCCGCTGTCCAATGCCGACATGGAAATTTTAAAGCCCTCACCTTCTTCACCAAGCCTATTCTCCACCGGGACTTTAACATCCGTTAAAAAGACTTCGCCTGTATTCCCCGCACGAATTCCCAATTTTCCTTTAATGGCCTTCGACTCCACTCCCTCAAAAGTCCGTTCCACAATAAAAGCGGTAATTCCCCTTGAGCCAGCATCATGATCAGTCTTGGCGAAAATGAGGAAATGATCTGCATAATCACAGAGCGAAATCCAGGTTTTTGATCCATTCAAGATATAATGGTCCCCAACACGTTTTGCCGTTGATTTCATCGCCGCTACGTCAGACCCTGCATTCGGTTCAGTCAGCCCAAAAGCGCCAATCTTTGTCCCTTTTGCTTGCGGAACTAAATATTTCTGTTTTTGTTCTTCCGTCCCCCATTGCAGCAGGGTCATGCTATTCAACCCCGTATGTACAGAAACTGCTGTTCGATAAGCCGTATCGCCTCGCTCCAGCTCTTCACAAACGATGGCCAGGGTATTATAATCCATTCCGACTCCACCATACTCTTCGGGGATACAAACGCCCATTAACTGCAATTCCGCTAACCTTTTTAAAATATGTGGTTGAAATTCCCCTTGCCTATCCCACTCTTGAATATATGGGATAATTTCCTTATCCACATATTTCCTTACCACTTTCTTCACGCTTTGCTGCTCTTCTGTTAATTCGAAATTCATCATCAAAATTCCTCCTAAATAATTTTATTTTGCTTGAATTTGATTATTTGGTCCGGACTATATCCAATTTCAGCCAAAATGGCATCGGTATGTTCCCCATACAGCGGCGGATGCTTTCTCATCGTGACCGGTGTTTTTGAAAGGTTCAAGGGCGATCCCGTCACTCTAAGATTTTCGATTGAGGGGTGTTCCATTTTCACCAACATGCCTCTTTCGATGATCTGTGGATCCTCGAACATCTCTGCGATATCATTAATCGGACCATTTGGTATCCCTGCATCATCAAACAGCATTTTCCACTCTTTTTTTGTTTTTTCTTTCAATGAATCCTCTATTATTGGTATTAATTTTTCCTTGTTCAGCAATCGTTTTTCATTATGCTTAAACTGTTCTAGCTCCGCTAAATCAGTTCTGCCAATAACGGTTGAGAATCTCCTGAACTGCTCATCATTGCCTACAGCCACTACAAGCTCCCCATCGCGTGTTCGGAACGTTTGGTATGGAACAATATTGGGATGTTGGTTTCCCATGCGTTCAGGGGTCAAACCATTGAATAAATAGTTGCTGGCGACATTCACCAATGAAGAAACCTGACAATCCATTAACGAAATATCAATTTCCTGTCCTTCCCCCGCTTTATCCCTATGATGTAAAGCGGATAAAATGCCAATGCATGTATACAAGCCAGTCAATATGTCAGCTATGGCCACTCCGACCTTCACGGGGCTCCCATCTTTTTCTCCAGTGATGCTCATCAAACCACTCATCGCTTGAATGATATAATCATAGCCAGGTAAATCTTTATATGGTCCGGTTAAACCAAATCCCGTAATCGAGGCCATGATCAGTTTGGGGTTGCATTCCTTTAAATCCTCATAACCTAACCCCAGTTTTTCCAATGTACCCGTCTTGAAGTTTTGAATCACTATATCCCCTGAAGACACCAACTTCCGGAATATCTCTTTCCCTTGTTCCGACTTTAAATTCAAGGTCATGCTTTGCTTATTTCGGTTTGCACATAAATAGTAAGCGCTTTCTCCTTGCGCGAATGGCGGACCCCACCCTCTCGTTTCATCACCTGATTCATGATGCTCGATTTTAATTACATCCGCACCCAAATCACCGAGAATCATTGAACAAAACGGACCCGCCAAAACACGGGACACATCGATAATCCTGACTCCTTCCAAAGCTCCATTCATACCATCACCCCTTTCAAACTGTCGGGATACACAAAAAAGAGCCAGTAAAACAAACAATGTCATTACATTGAACGTTTCACTGACCCTTATCCACGCACTGTCTTCCTGCAAAGGAAGATCAAGTGAACCAAGTCAATTTTTATAAATTCCAGATTTATGACAAGCCGGCCATGCAACAAGGTAACTTGTTGTCATCGGTTTGGTAAATTAAGTATAGAACCATTGTTTGAATTTTGCAATAATTTTGTTTATTGGTCGATCATAATTTTTAAAGCCCTTTAATCGTTGCTCTTGTAATCTTGGGATCCTTTATGTTTAAAAAGCAAAAATTCACACTATATGGTTATGCGCCATAACGTTCTTTTTGGATTTCTTTAAGAGACTTCCCTCGAGTTTCCGGTGACATGGTAAGACCAATGACTAAATGGATGATTAGGAATGCAATCATAATCAAACCAGCGACCTTGAACCCTAATGTCGTGATTAGAGAATAGCCCTACACCAATGCGGGCAATCGAAAACATGACACCTTGAGCTTTTGCACGATACTTCGTGTGAAACAGCTCACTTGACCATAAGGCATAAAATGATTGTGCCCCAAATCCTGCTGCGGTTCCCCGAAGCAAAACAAACAACAGCAGTTCCGTCCAGCCCATTCCTCCAAACGTTAGGATGAGCCAAGCAACGATTCCCATTGCAGCTCCAATCCCAAATAGAACCTTTCTGTTTACTTTATCTCCTAATTTAATAAATACAAAATAGGTGGAGACAACAGTCAATAACCATAGTGTACCTTGTAATAAGTTAGCTTGTGTAGCGGTGAGGCCACCTACTGTTTCATATATAATGGCATAAAGTACCCCATTACTCCAGCTACTAAATTCCAGAATCCGTATATCCCGATTAAAAGGAATAAGGCTTTACGGTTTTCTTTCACACTGAACAATTCTTTAAGAGAAACGTCTGTAAGCTTCCCTTTCTTTTTAAGTTTGTTTTGTTTTTGTTTTTCTTCTTCCCAGATTGTTGATTCATTAATTTGTTGTTGCAATACGGATTCTTTAAAGAAACTTTTTTTAAAGAATCCTTTATCGTGGGCTCTAAAATCTCACCATATTCATTTTCAGGATGTTTAAATTGCCTTTACAGAGGTGACATGTGATGATTAAGATACTCAAACTCTATATGATAAAACAAACCTATTTAGAAGGCATTTAAAGATTCAAAGGGAGATGGCAAAATGGAAAATATAAAGAAAGAGATAGTCGAAGCCATCAAGAAATACCCCACAATTATCATTCATCGTCATGTTAATCCGGACCCGGATGCATTGGGCTCACAAATTGGCTTAAAGAAACTATTGAAGCAGTCCTACCCTTCTAAAGAAGTCTTTGTGGTAGGCGAGGAAGTGGAAAAGCTCCTATTCATTGGTGAGATGGATGCCATTTCCGATAACAAATACAAT
This sequence comes from Peribacillus sp. ACCC06369, assembly GCF_030348945.1. Classification (NCBI taxonomy): domain Bacteria; kingdom Bacillati; phylum Bacillota; class Bacilli; order Caryophanales; family Bacillaceae; genus Peribacillus; species Peribacillus sp. ACCC06369. Next base: position 1,321,596 of record NZ_JAUCEN010000002.1, on the reverse strand, counting down.
GGGGCCTTGGTGATTGTTTGTGATACTGCCAACATTTCACGGATCAGTGATTCCCGCTATGATCATGGGGAGTTGCTGATCAAAATTGACCACCACCCCGAATATGAACAATTCGGTGACCTTTCTTGGGTCGATCCGTCCTATAGCTCTGCAAGTGAAATGCTTGTTGATTTATTTTTACTATTTCCAGAAAGCTTTATCATGAATAAAGAGGCAGCTAAATCATTTTATGCAGGAATACTTGGTGATACAGGGAATTTCATGAATGGGAATACCACTCCTAGGACATTAAAATTGGTTTCGCACTTAAGAACTTTTAATATTCAGCCAGAAAGAATCCATAACTGCCTTAATATAAAGCCGAAAAACGCTTCCAGACTTCAAAAGGACATTCTCATGAGCTTCAAGGTAACCGATAAAGGGGTGGCTTACTTCATTATTACGGAGGATTTGTTAAATATGTATGGTGTAGACCGAATCGAAGCTTCGAATTTAGTTAATACGCTATCAGGTGTCAGAGGAAACAAAATCTGGGCTTTTTTCATAGAATATCCTTCTGAAATCCGTGTCAGGATTCGTTCACGAAATATTCCCATCGCTTCAGTCGCACGTCAATTCAATGGAGGGGGACATTCACTGGCTTCAGGAGCTACCATCCATTCCTGGGAAGAGGTTGATCATGTTATTCAAGCGTTGGATCAAGTCTGTCTTTAACAGGTGCATGACTTCATATTATGACAGCAATCATTTTGCTGCCGTGTTTATTTAGGATTATATCCAGGTTCATTAATACGGATTAATTCGACATATAACAGAGTAATCCGGCCTATACCGGATTACCAAAAAGCGCCAAAGCCTGGATGGCTGAGGCGCTTCTTGTTTCAATTTACTTGGATACATCTTCAAGAGTTGATAGATCGATCATACCTTTTATATCACTGCTTGGGATATAACCAGCTTCTTTGCTTATGTCAGCCATTTCCTGAATGACTTGCTCATTAACTTCAGTGGTCACTTCCAGGCGTGAAAATGCTGAAGCCACTTCTTCTTTACTTAATTCTTTTCCTGTCAGTTCCTTCAAATGCTTAATGACAAGTTCTTGGCTTTCTTCAGGATTGTTTTGAATAAAATCCACTGCTTTTTCGTGAGCTTTCAAATAGGAAGCGGCGCGCCCCTTTTTATCCAAGAACTTCTGGCTCGCAGCCACAACCGTATTTGGTGAATCTTTCCCCCATGCAAATTGATCCCAATCAAGCACTAACTTTCCTTTTGCCTGGTTTTCCAATACATACCCCCATGGTTCCTGGGTAGCTGCTGCATCGACTGATTTTTGGACAAAAAGAGCAGTTGTGTCAGCAGGTGCTGATGCATACAGCTCAACTGTCCCCCCATTTGTAGTCGGTTTTAAGTCAACATCTTGAAGGGCTTTCCTAAGCATGACATCCTGTGTGCTCCCAATGACGGGAATCGCTACCTTTTTACCGTCCAAATCCTTTAAATCAGTAACCTTGCTGCCCTCGCTAGCTACAAGAACGGCACCGCCATTAACAGCTCCAGAGATCAGGTGGTATTCAGGGTTTTTTACGTAAAAGTTAAGCAATGGACCAGGACCAACCGTTCCGACATCAATGGCGTTTGTAGCCATTGCTTCCATGAATAAACCGCCATTGGCCACTGTCTTGGTTTCAATCTTGACATCTTTACCGAACTCTTCTTCAAAAAAGCCTTTTTCAAGTGCAATGATCGTTGCACTGTGAGTTAAGTTAGGAAAATATCCAATTTTCACAGTTTTTTTCCCCGAGCCTTCTCCTTCTTCATTACTGGTGGATTGCGTGCATCCGCTTACTATTCCGATCAACAATACGGACATAATAAGGGAAAAAAATGATTTTTTCAGCATATTTTTCTCTCCTTTTTAACTATTATCCTATTAAACTACCGTTGATTCACGCCCCACTTCAGTTGAACATTACGTTCCAGGCGAGAGAAGACAACATTATCCACGATTGTACCGATGATTGCGATAATGATCATTACGGAGATGACCAAATCCATTTGTCCCAGTGATCTGCCCATTTCCAGCAATTGTCCAAGACCGCCTCCCCCGCCAAGTAATTCACCAGCCATCAATGCACGCCAGGAAAATGCCCATGCAATTCGCAGACCGGATATTATTTGTGGGACGGATGCCGGTAAAATCACGGTGCGAAGAAAATGAAACCCGGTCGATCCATATGTTTTGGCAACCCGCTGATACAATTGGGGCACATTCCGGAATCCACTGGTTGCATTAACAGTCATCGTCCAAGTTGCACCGATCGTGACGATAAAGAGAATTGAAAAATCATTCAATCCAAACCAAATGATCGCTAGAGGGAACCAAACGATACTCGGGATGGACTGTAAGGCCGTCACGACGAATCCTAGAGTATCTTCCACCAGTTTAAAGCGCCAAATGAAATATCCTAATATTAGACCTACTATAATGGCAATCGTAAAGCCAATCAGGATACGGCCAAGGCTTTTTCCGATGGCTTCGGTTATTTGTCCGCTCACCAGTCCATTAAACAGAGTTTCCAAAACCTGCGTCAGGCTTGGGAACATGAAATCCGGAAGACTTGAAAGTCTAGATGTGACTTCCCATATCCCCGCTATCATCGCGATGAATATGATTCGTCTTAAAGCTGTAATCATTCCCCATTTCCTCCTTCAGCACTTTTTCAATTTCCTCCTGCAAGATCGATAGAACCCTTTGTTCAGTATGCAAAGTTACACTATCCGGCATAACCCCATCTTTCATGGAAGGGACGGAAATCGTCTCTTTAATTTTCCCTGGACGGGTTGCAAAGACGATAATTTTTTCGGAAAGCTGAACAGCCTCACGAATATTATGGGTAACGAAGAAGATTGTCACCTTAGTTTTTCTCCAGATTTCGAGTAGCTCTTTATGCAAGACCATCCTCGTTTGCTCATCCAGCGCAGAAAATGGCTCATCCATCAACAGGATATCCGGTTCCATCACCAGCGCTCTTGCGATGGCTACCCTCTGTTTCATGCCCCCCGAAAGTTGATGTGGATAGGAGTCAACATAGCGGCTGAGGTGAACCATTTTTAAAATGTCCAATGCCTTGGATTTAGCCTCTTCTTTGGGAATTTTCTTTAACTTCAATCCGTATGTAACATTTTCAAGTACCGTCAACCAAGGAAATAACCCGGCCTCCTGAAACACTACGACCCGTTCCGGACCTGGCTTCATCACCTTTTTTCCAGCTACACGTATTTCTCCTTTATCAGCCTTATCAAGGCCGGCAATTAAATAAAGAAGTGTCGATTTGCCACATCCTGAAGGTCCGACGATTGAAACGAAGCTTCCTTTCTCGACTTCTATGTTAATCTCATCGAGCACCTTTATGCTTTCTTTCTTTTCATTCGAAAAACTTTTTTCAATGCCATCTATTGTTAAATACATAAAGTCACCCCACTTTTATATCGCATCGATTTACTAAACATTATTTCTTAATAATGATTAATCCAATGGTTTTTGTCAACTATAAAAATGCAAAAATTCTAATTTATCGGTATCTTTCTATTTAACTGTCATTTTATTTATAAATATTCCAAACTTGCACAAAACAACCATTTGGACAACTTCCATGCACCAAAATAAAAAAACCTGAGCCCTTTCTAAGGGTTCAGGTTAATTTCAAGTATCCAGTTTCGTTTCAAATAAGGGTAAACGAAGTTCCCAGCCCATTCAGAGAACTTAAAAAATCCTGCTTCCATACAATTTATCCTTCATCCTTTGTGTCCTTGCATGCAAGGGCTTTTTCAAAATGATTCCTAAGATGAGCGTGATCATTATATAGAGAAACAAGATGAAAATATCCCTACCAGCAACGCTCCAGGTTATTCCCCCAACAGATTCACGAAGTAAACCAACGGCATAGGTGAATGGCAGGAAGGGGTTGATATGTTGAAAAAAGGGAGGCGTAACTTGAATGGGAAATGTGCCTCCTGAACTTGAAATTTGAAGGACCATCAAGACGACACTAATCCCCTTTCCAACATTTCCAAGAACTGAAACGAAGGTGTAGACAATGAGTGTAAATACTGTACTTATCAAGACAGAAAACAGGATGTACTCAAATTTATCCGCTACGTACACATCGATCAGTAGAATATTCCCTATGGACACACTAAGTGCCTGCATTAACCCAATTATGAAGAATATAAGATACCTACCGATATAAATTTGATACGGACTGTAATTTTTTTGAGAAACACCCACGCTAAGCATGGAAATCAATATTGTACCACCCACCCAAAGGGATAGTGCCGTAAAGAAAGGAGACATGGCTGATCCATAGTTTGGAATCGGAAAGAGACTATGTTTATTGAGCAGCACTGGTTCTGAAAAAAATTCACTTTCTTGTTCAATATCATTCCTTAGGAAATCAATCACTTCTTCCATATTATAAGACTTATCGATTTCTCTCATTTTAGAAGCTAAGGCCTTTATTTTCGTTTCGATTTCCGGGAACTTTTTCTGTAACTTATCGATATCCCCTGAACGTGTTTCCAACGTTCGATTGGTCTCATCCAAAAGCGTCTTCACTTCTGGAATGACCTTGGTCCCCTCTTCCATCGTAACCCTGACTTTATTCAATATTGATTCCGTTTCATTCCATATTTCATTGAATTTTGGCGCTGTTTCCTTTAAATAGACATCCTGGAATCTTGCCAAGACTTGATCAGTGTTCTCGCCAAGTTCGATAAGATTGCCGAAGGATCGGTTATTCAGTGCGTGAAGTTGGTTCGAAGCATTATCCCGCAAATCCTCCACTAGCTGTATTTCCGGCTGAAGCAAGCTTTTCTCACTAAATTGATTGACTCTCACCAATAAATTATACATACTATCCAAAAGGTACAACTCTTTATTTATCCTCGTTATCCCTTGTTCCATTAACTGATCCGACTCATTGCCAGGCAAATCCTGACCCGTTAACCGGTTCGCCAGCACTAAAGTGGATTCATTAAAGCTCCTGATATTCGCAATATCATTTTTCAAGAGTGGATTGAGTCCTTCAAATGCCTGCTTTGTTGAATCTACATAACTAGAAACGTCTGAAACCAATTTGTCTTTCTGCGATGTTATCCCTTCTATGGAATCCAGACCATCATTTACCACCTTAATGATATCTTCAGCCTTTTTAACATGTGTTTGAACGGTTTTGATATTTTGTTCAAGCTCAGGCAGTTCAGCCTCTAATAAATACACCATATTCTTCATTTTTTGAATCGTCGGCAACTCATTTTGCAAGGTGATTCCCAGTTCATTAAAGATTGCAAGGATACTCCCACTAGCTGATTTGATAAAGCTTTTGCTCACATTATCCACAATGCTGTTGGCCCCCGCTGCCGTAATTTTAGGAGCAACGGAATTGATTTTTTCATTAACATAGTAATCAATCTCCGCTTTCACAGGGTCATCGGTCATGATTGTCGCAATATGCTCGGAAAAATTCTCTGGAATGATGATGGATGCGTAATAATCCCCCTTTTCCACCTTTGCTATCGCTTCTTTTTCCGTTGTGAATCTCCAGCCCAAATCTTTATTCCCTTTTAACCCCTCTATTACTTCCTTCCCTATGTTCACCGCTTCGCCATTTATATCCGCACCTTTATCACTATTAGAAACACCGACAAGGATTCCTTCCGTATTTGCATACGGGTCCCAGGATGCGACAATATTAAACCACGCATAAATGGACGGAATGAACATAAGGAACACAACAACGATACAAACGAAGAAATTTTTATAAATGCTTTTTAAATCGTCAATGAATATTTCCCGAATATTACTCAAACCATACCCCCGTGCAAAAAAGTATTTTGATGCTATTATTCGAAAAATGTTCTTAATCAATACTAAGTAAACATATCCATGGATTTTTCAAAGCGAAAAGAAGCAAGTAACGAGCTACCTGCTTCCGGAGATTTAACTTATCTTGAAGGCTTGGTTTAAAAGGAAGTACGTTTCATAATTATGATTAATTCTTCTTCATCTATCACACCCATTGAATAAATCTATCTATTTATGTCAAATGGGTTTCCCATCCAAAGACGGTATCTTTCTTCTTACTAATTACAGAATAAAGGGCTTGCTGTATGAACATGCTATCACAAACGAACTGTCGGGATTTTTGTAAGGGAGAAATAGTCATGTCAGAATCTGTTGAAATCATCTTTCGAACCTTTACCGCGTTTATTTTATTATGGGTATTTGTACAGCTGCTCGGTAAACAGACGATTGCCCAGAGGACCTATCACCTTTATATCGCTTCAATTACGATGGGGACAATTGCAGGAAATCTAGCCTTTAATATTAAAATTAAATTCCTGTATTTTATCATTGCAATTATCATAATGGGTACCGTCGTTTTTATACTGAATCTACTAGCGGTTCGAAATCCGCGCTTCGGGAAATGGATTGCTGGAGAACCTGCTACCTTAATTCAAAAAGGACAAATTCTCGAAGAGTCAATGGAGCGAATGGGGTACTCACTGGATTCTCTTAAACAGGCATTGCGGGGAAAAGATATCTTCAACATAGAAGAAGTGGAGTGCGCAATTCTAGAGATAAATGGCTCCCTCTCTGTATTAAAAAAAAAACAATACCAAAATACCACCAAGCAGGATTTACCTCTACTGGCCTCAGCAGGTTCTGTACCGTTAGAGCTGGTTTATGATGGGAAGATCTTATACGAAAACTTATCGAAACACAACTACGATGACGAATGGTTAATGGCTGAACTAAAAAAAAGAAACCTTTCTGTTTTTGACATCTCATATGCCGTCATAGGGACAAAAGGAAATTTGTATATTGATCTGATTAAGGAACAATTAAGATAATAATCCTTTGTTTCAAATAACATCATTAAACCTAAAGACTCTGACAAATTGACCCTCACATGGAGTTTCTGTGCAGTCTTTGTGCTTTGCATTCAGAAGGTAAAGATTTCTAAAATGACAAAATAAAAATCGGGAAGAACAGCAATGCTTTTGCCGTTCGGATGACCCGTGAGGAATTCGAATAGGGACCCCTTCATAGAAATCAAACTGGTTACTGCATTAAATGAGTGAAGATACTCCTTTTTATTTTCATATTTCGCATTTGGTAATTGGAAATAGGAATAATTAAAAGTGGTTTTTCCAGAAGGAAAAACCACTTTTTCACGCTATTATGTTTTAACGCTTTTCAATCACGTTAATCAATTCCCTTAAATAATCCGGTAGATCAGGCGGGCGTCTGCTTGATACAAGGTTTCCATCTACTACGACGGGCTTATCTATCCAAGTTGCCCCCGCATTTTCCATATCATCTTTAATGCCAGGTGTACTCGTTACATTCTTCCCATATAAAATTTTGGCAGAAATCAACACCCAACCAGCGTGACAAATTTGCCCGATGGGTTTTTTATTTTCTTCCATGCTTTGGATAAGTGATATCACTTCAGGAAACCGACGAATTTTGTCAGGTGCCCAACCACCTGGTACAAGAATGGCATCATATTCTTCAGCTTTAATACTGCCATACTCATAATCAGATACGGCTGGTACACCATATTTTCCAATGTACGTTTCATTCGCCTTTTCTCCAGCGAGGTGAACAATCGCTCCCTCTTCTTTCAATCGTAAGATCGGATACCAGAGCTCTAAATCTTCAAAATCGTGGTGCACAAGACTGATAATTTTCTTTCCTTCTAACCTCATGGAAATCTCCCCTTCTTTCGTTATTTCCCCTTTACCATTCTTCCCTATTTCTTGCAACTAGTCCAAAGTGTTTTGAGACCCTATGGGATATTGGTAATGATTTAAACAATGCATTAGGCGATACATCAATATTTGGTCTAAAAATCAACCTTTACCAAGTACAACCCAGCTGCCTCCGCCATACGACCCGTCTGGATTCTTTCTTTTGACTCTAAAATACTTGGTATATTTTCAGCATCTATTTCACCCAACCCAACTTCTATCAACGTTCCGACAATTTTTCTGACCATATTATAAAGAAATCCATCACCTCGCACTGTAATTTTGATGAAGCCGGCATTTTCTTCTATATCAATAGAATATATTTCACGCACCATTGATTTTTTCTTAGACTTTGCATTAGAAAAAGAAGTAAAATCATGTTCACCTATAAAATATTGACATGCTCTTTTCATTTTTGTGATATTCAGCTTTTCCTCAACATGCATACTGTACTTTCGCATGAAAGGATTTGTATATTGCTCGTTCCAGATCTTATACAGATAGGTTTTATCCTTAGCATTATAACGGGCATGAAAACGATCAGGAACTAATGTAACATCCACAACGCTGATATCTTGGGGTAAATATCTATTCAAATAGTTCATGATTTCAGATTCAGTCAGATTTTCTCCGATCTTAAAATTGGCAATTTGAGCAAGAGCATGTACACCTGCATCTGTTCTGCTGCATCCGATGATTTCAATTTTTTCCCCTACCATTTCCGTTAATACATTTTCTATTTTCCCTTGAATGGTATCATCACTATTACCGAGTCGTTGCCAGCCCTTATAGCGCCCGCCATCATATTGAATCGTCAATTTATAATTGTTCATTTCTTCCTCCTTATTTTATTACTGTATAGTCATCTAAACAGAAAATTCTTGATAAAATACAAGCCCCCATACAACTCCTGCTGTATGAGGGAACATATGATTTTTTCTTATAAACAATATTATATTGTATTGTATTTTGTCCCTTTATTCCCCTATATATCAGGTTAAACTGAACTTCGTTACTTCTTTCAAAAGTCTAAAGCAACTGTAGTAACAGGATAATCCGATCCCCTTTTCAGGTCTCGATTGGAGCACCCCACAGCTTACAAGGACCATGATTTATGTAAAGTTCATACATCTTATAATCCTAGCAATCAAAGTGAAATGTACTTCTGCATAGTGTATCAAAGAGGCTAACGTCATGCAACGAACGATTCACCGTCATATGCAGTTTCTGAGCAACTTTGTGCAAAGCATGAACACACAGGAAAAATGGATGGAAACGAAAACAGAAAATGGGCCAAAATCCCTGTTATATCATGGATTTAAGCCTTTGGCTGTTAATGACCTGTGACTAGCATTAAATACTTTCGGTAAGATTTTTAAATTGACGATCTTCATGAAACACTTGAATTCCAAATTTTAAAAGCATAAAAAAACACCTCACATATTTTAGCGTGAAGTGGTTTGTTGGCATTCCATGGTGTTTAACTTGACCCCATCATAATACAGTCGTGATTTAAAATAAAAAACGGCAAAAACATTGTTTAACAATGCTTCCGCCGTTCGGATGACCTGTGAGGGATTCGAACCCACGACCCCTTCCCTGTCAAGGAAGTGCTCTCCCACTGAGCTAACAAGTCGTATGTAAGACTGGCTGGTAAATTACTTAAGTACATAATTTATTATAAGTTTTTTTGTTAAAAAGTCAACGAGTTATATTAAAAAAGTTTTAATTTTATCTTTTTTTATTTTACCTCACTTAAAAACCAGAACCGACGTTCCCTTTTCCCTTGCATAAAAAACGTATGTTCGCATATAATATAGCAAGCAAGCAAGTCAGCAAAGGAGTGACAAGGAATGAAATATATACTTCGCAAACATATGGAAGAAAACGCTCCATTGGAAATAATCTATCTCTCCGAACAAGGAAAGATTACGCAGCGGAAAATCCAGGTGCTTGAAGTTTATCCAGGCCATATTCACGCATTCTGTTTTCTAAGGCAGACAAAACGGACATTTAAAATGGCCAATATCCTTTCTGCCCGCCTCATTAAGGCCAGGTTTGATAGGTCTGGATGAAAATTGTTTATTAAGATTCAACCGATTAACTCTTCTTCTTCCTGAATGTCCTTTTCCTGTTCAGTTAATGATTCTTCTTCATCTCTCAGACGATGAGCTAACCTTGAGGCGGCACTCGCGGCAATACTTGCAACGATATCATCCAGGAAGGTATGCACGATTCCTTCTTGTTTCTTATCAAGTTCGTGAATGACGCCTATTTTATTTTTGTCCAAATGGCCAAAGGTCGTTACAGCAATGCTTCCGTAACCGAGCACTGCACCAAAGGCAATCGTTTCATCCACTCCGAATAAACCTTCATCAGATTCAACAATCGATTGCAGGGGTTCTGATAGCTTTTTTTGCTCTGCCAGTTTATCCAGCTCCACACCGACTAAAATGGCATGTTGAATTTCCCTTTTCAACAGGACACGCTCAACGCTGTGGATGCATTCCTCAAGCTTAAGATCAGCTTTATACGGGAACTGCAATTCATAAACGATTTTTGCAATTGCTTCCACACTGACACCACGTTCTATTAATGATCGTTTAGCCGCCTTTGTTACTTCCCTGCTGTGTACCTGTACATCTGCCATTTTATTCGCCACCTCTTTTATTGTATTATTTTTCTATATCCTTGTATTATAACACCTTATAATTTAAATTTTTAGAAAATATAATGAAAATTTTCTATTCTAACTTCTTGTCACGGGAAAAAGTCGCAAGGCTATGCTAAAATAATCAAGTAAGTTGTTTTTCATTATTAATTATCATCGAGGTGCGGGAGAATGAGTTTACGCAAAGGCACAATTAAAGAGTACATGTTTAAAAGCGAAGCTTTAGCAGAAGAATTGGAACTACTTGTTTACTTGCCTGCTAATTTTTCGCCATTGTATAAATATTCACTTGTGATTGCTCAGGATGGCCGTGATTATTTTCAAATGGGCCGAATTGGTCGCGTAGCCGATGAACTGTTAGGAAACGATGAGATCGAGAATATCATCATTGTCGGAATTCCCTATAAAGACCGCTTTGACCGCAGGCGCAAATATCATCCGGACGGGGAACAGCACATTGCATACATACGTTTTCTTGCCCATGAACTTGTCCCGTTTTTAGATGATGAATTTCCAACCTATCAAATGGGACATGGTCGAACTTTGATCGGTGACTCTCTTGGTGGTACAGTTTCTTTATTGGCCGCCCTGCAATACCCCCATACATTCGGGAAATGCATCATGCAGTCGCCACTTGCCAATGAAGCCGTAATGGATGCTGTACGTAATTTTGAGGATCCGCATCTCCTCGAACTTTACCATGTGATCGGGACTGGGGAAACGGATGTTCCGACCACGGATGGCAACAAGGCAAACTTCATAGAACCCAACAGGGAATTGCATAAGTTACTAAACCAAAAAGGATTTCCATGCTTCTATGAAGAATTTGAAGGTAATCATACCTGGAAATATTGGCAGGCAGATTTAAAAAGAGCACTATTGGAAATGTTCTAACTTACTCGAAATCATCCCTTTAAGATGGTTTCAAGAAAAACACTTCCAACTATAATACAACAATCAAAAAATATCAGGAGGTTTTATTTATGAAATATGGTGTTGCAATTTTCCCATCAAAAAAACTTCAAGATTTAGCTAACTCCTATCGAAAACGGTATGATACGAAATATGCTTTCATCCCACCGCATCTAACGCTTAAACCAACGTTCGAAGCGACGGATATGGAAATTTCAACCATTGCTGAACAATTAAAAGACATTGCTAAAAAGTGCAAGCCTTTTACGATGAACGTAACGAAAGCGAAGTCTTTCCAACCCGTAAGCAATACTATTTATTTCAAAGTTGATTTATCCGAAGGGCTTCAAGAGCTGCATGATGCACTTAACAATGAGGAATTTATGAAAAGTGAAAATGAACATGCATTTGTCCCGCATATTACCATCGCTCAAGATTTATCCGATAATGAGCATTCTGATGTTTTAGGCCAATTGAGCATGCTTGACGTTAGCCATGAAGAAGAGGTGAAACGCGTTCACTTGCTGTATCAGCTTGAAGATGGGGCATGGACCGTTTATGAAACATTTAGATTAGGAGCTGAATGATTTCGTGTTTGTAAAAATTGCAGAGAACAGCCAAGAGCTTGAAAATGCTTATTTGATTAGAAAAAAAGTATTCGTCCAAGAGCAAAATGTCCCTCTTGAAGAAGAGATCGATGAATATGAAGAAGAGTCTACACATTTCGTTTTATATGATGAGCAGGAACAGCCAATCGGTGCCGGCCGCTTCAGGGTCATCGACAACATTGGTAAAGTCCAGCGCATTTGTGTACTGTCATCGGGCCGAAAGAATGGTGCCGGTGCCATGATCATGAACGCTATCGAAGAATACGCAATCCAGCAGGAAGTACCTCAATTGAAGCTTGATGCCCAGGTACATGCGATTCCTTTTTATTCGAAATTAGGATATGAGATCGTTTCCGACGAATTTCTGGATGCTGGCATTCCACATAAAACGATGAAGAAAACCATTTTATGATATAAAAACGCTGTCCTTTCAGTCTTCTGATTGGACAGCTTTTTTTTGTTCGTTCATGATCTTAAATTATCGTTTTATAAAAAAAACATATCCGTTCAATGGCAATCTCCGCAAAAATACATAGTCTATATATAGAAAGCAAGAAGGAGGGAAAATTTTATGGGTAACAATGAATTTAACCTGGAGGAGTCTCAAAAAAGACTAATGGAATTGCTGGTTTCAAGGACTATGAGAAAAAATGGTTTCAAAAAGGGGAATGTCGATCTAACTGAAAAAGAGAAAAACAACTTAAAAGAAACCGTTCGCTATTTACAAGAGCAATCACAGAAAATCATAAACCAAGAAAAGAACATCACGGAACATGATGTTAATCCAGTTACAAATACCATTCACAACAAATTCACGGATTCCAAAGATAAATGACTCACCATATCACCTAATCAAACCTTACTTGCTGGCGAGAAATAAATATACCAAGACATAGCAGAACTTACATTTAATTCCTAAAGTTCCAGCTTCTTTATTATTCAACCCCCGCAAACTAATACTTTCCCTATGTATTAAAAAATAGACGAATTAACTGGTTTATTCGTCCAACCCGATTATCCATCAAAGCATATTTTAATAGGGAATAAAACCTAAGGAGGAAAAAACAACATGAACCAAAATGTATATCGAAGCAACTGTAACACGCATGAAGACTCTGAAAGATCATGGTCAGCTCTAGATTCAGCTTCCAGACATCCCCTGTCAGGATTCTGTAACGACGATGACACACGGATTGACCAAGATGCAAGACAGGATAATAATCAAGTTCAGCTTTCTGAAGAACTTATTTACATTAAAGATTCTTGTAATGTAAATATCACTTCAACAGATGTTAAAGCGGCTCTTTCTCTACAAGCAGCTCTACAAGCAGCAATTGCGGTCATCGTAAGCATTTCCATTGCAGATGCTGATAATGCTGAAAAGATCACTCAACAATTAATCCAATCTTCTAATGTTAAACAAATCACGCGCCAAAAAACAATTGTTGAAAACAGCCGTGATATCGACATTACAACAACTGATGCACAAATCGCTCTTAACATCCAACTATTACTACAACTATTGTTAGCTCTAATCGTGGAAATTGACATTCTCTAAGAAATCAACACAAAAAGGACACTTCGCGTGTCCTCTTTTGTTTTTCAATGCAAAACTACACAATTTTGTTGAAGTACCCACCTTTTCCAGACATTTCAGCCGTTAGTTCTTCACTAATTCTCATTTGATTTTTATACGTGCCTGCTCCATATGTCCTTTCCCGATTATGATATTGAACTTGATCGAATCCTTCAAAGCTTCCCCTTTCCTCTTCCAACACCTGATCAAAACGGATAGGTTGAATGGGTGTCGTTCCTTTAACAATTCTTACTTTCTCTGCAGCTTCGAGCGTCCGGTTGGCATATTGAATGTAATCAAATTGTGTGACAGGTGCTATGTATCCCATAGTAATCCCTCCGTTATAAGTTGTCATTTTAATACCCGTCTGGGACGATATTTAAGCACAATTTCCGCATTCTTTTTTCCTAATCTTCTGGTATGATGAGTATTGCCGATATTTTTATAGATTAGAGGTATCCATTTATATGAATCAAGCAAAATCTGGCAATGAAATTGTACATTTACATACCGTTTCAGCTGGTGAGCTGCAGACACTCTTTGAAAAAGGAAAACGTGATCAGCTTTCTTGTATCATTTGTCATAAACCAGTGAAATTGTTTATTGGAATTCATGAGACACCCTATTTTTATCATAGTGACCCATCGCAGGCACCCTGTGAAATGCCAAACTCAGAACCAATGAATGAGGACAAGCCATTAGAATATATGGAACAGAATGGATTTAGGATTCCTACATCACGAACCATTACGGAAACAAAAACCATTACGGAACCTTTCCTTAAAAGCCGGCCCATAGCTGGCAATCCGAAATATTCAGCTAAACCTTCTGCACTGGCACAATCAGAGGAACCATATTTTCAGGAATTATCCTCATCCGGGGTTGTTCTCGATGCAGAGCAACTCAAAGCGGTGATCACGATCGATGGACCAATTCTGGTCCTATCAGGAGCCGGCAGTGGGAAAACCCGAGTATTAACGGTACGTACTGCCTATATGCTCACAGTGAAAAAGATTGATCCAAAAAGTATCATGCTTGTGACCTTTACGGCGAAGTCTGCAAAGGAAATGCAACAGCGTCTGCTCGGCTATCCCTATATGACTCCTTCCCTTGTTTCGCAAATAGTTAGCGGGACTTTTCATAGCATCTTTTATAAAATCCTGATTTTTCACGAACCATCCAAATGGCAGCGGGATTTCCTTTTGAAGTGGGAATGGGAAAAAGAAAAGATATTGAAACAGGCTGGCAGGGAAATGGAACTTGATGATAAGGAATTTGCATATGATCAAGCCCTTCAACAAATTGGGCTTTGGAAAAACTCATTGGCCTTTCCAGAAGATATTCAGCCGAAGGACGAGTGGGAGAAATCCTGTTTATTTTTATATAAAAGATATGAAGAATATAAACAGCAAACAGGGAAGTATGATTTTGATGATATGCTTGTGGGCTGTTATGTATTTTTAAAAAATCACCCGGATTCATTAAAGAAATATCAGCAAAGGTTTAACTATTTTTTGGTTGATGAGTTTCAGGATATCAATAAAGTTCAATATGAATTGATAAAACTACTCTCTGCTGAATCAAAAAATGTATGTGCGGTTGGAGATGATGATCAATCCATTTATTCATTCCGGGGAAGCGATCCGAAGTATATTCTGAATTTCAATCATGATTTCCCTCGATCCCAGGTTATAAAGCTGACTGAGAATTACCGCTCTTCCCATGAAATTGTCGCTACAGCGAACCGCTTGATCAAGCGTAACCAGAACCGGATGGAAAAAAAGATGCGGGCACAGCATGATTCTGGAAATCCCCCTGTATTATTTTATCCTTATGATGAGGAATTGGAAGCAACGATGATCGTATCCGATATCCAAGAAAAAATATCCAAGGGAGCAAACCCTGGGGAATTTGCAGTTTTGTACAGGACACACACGATGTCCAGGGCCATTTTTGAACGGCTCGCAGCTTCCAACCTGCCATTTGTCATTGAAAAAGATGCGGATTCGTTTTATCAGCGTAGGGTCATTCGCGGCATGCTTGCCTTTATGCGCTTGAGTTTGTATCCCCATGATAGCAAGGCAGCATCGGATGTCCTTTCCTCCTTATTCTTGAAGCAAAGTATATTACAGGAGTTAAAAGCACAGACAATTCTGCAGGATTGTGATTTTATCGATGCATTTGCTTTTGTTAAGACAGGACATGCTTTTCAAGAACGAAAATTAAAAACGATACCAGGGCAGATCCGCTCTTTAAAAAATATGTCACCACTCGTTGCGTTAGAAATCATCGAGAAAGATTTAGGATATCAGGAATATGTAAAAAAACGCGGAAATGATGCGAACCTGGAAAAGGGTTCCGATGACATCCGTGACCTAAAGGTGGCAGCAAATCGTTTTCCTACCGTCGCCGCTTTCCTTGATCATGTCGATCATATGACTGCGATGGTCCAAGAGATAAAACAGCTATCGAAACATTTTAAGGATGCGATTCAACTTACCACCATACACCGTTCAAAAGGGCTTGAATATCAAACCGTTTATGTTCTTGCTGCAGTCGATGGCAGCATTCCTCATGATTTCGCACTTGAATCATACCGAAAAGGGGAACTGGCTCCTCTTGAAGAGGAAAGGCGCTTGCTCTATGTAGCGGCAACCAGGGCTAAAAAGGACCTTTACCTTTCCATCCTGCAAACTAGACGCGGACGGACCGCCCATCCATCACGTTTCTTGAAGCTTTGACCATGAGTTTATCCCTCCTTGGAAAGGATGGATAAACTAGAAAAGGCCTGCACGATAGCAGGCCTCTTTGTCACTTTTTATTTATCATATTGGAAATGGTTCCGAAATCCAGTTTATTCCCTTCAGCTACGATGGAATGGACGATTTTATCTTCCGTTTCTTTATTGACCGGTTTATTCGCTATTTTTGAAACGCGCTTAATGACGTTTCTAACAGTTGTTTCATCTTTAAAATTGGCTCCTTGTAGAGAGTTTGCCAATTCTAATACATCTTTCATATTTACGCCCGTTTTACCTTCTATGTTTTTAAAAAAGTTATTATCCATACCTAAGCCCCTCCCTTTTCTGTACCTATCCTATGGCAATATCAGAAAATTGGTGCTAGGCCCATGCAAATAAAAATAAAAGGAATAGGCTTCTTCTGCCTATTCCTTTTACCTTAGCAGAAAGAAGCCCCTACAATGATTAATAGGATAAACAATACAACGATTATCGCGAAAGTAGAACCGCCTCCACCATAACCGCCGCCGTATCCATAACCGCTGCCGCCACAACAACCGTAGCTACCATAACCAAACATACTAAATCACCTCGCTCTCGCTAAAGCTTACTGATAACATATGTAGGTCTGGACAAATATGTATAGGCCATGTCCTAGTCCAGGCAGCCTAATTTCCGCTTATTTTATCCTTTTGGTCTGAATACTAATGCTCCGATAAATCCAAAGATGATCGCTGCAGAGATACCGGAACTCGTAATTTCAAACATTCCTGTCAGTACGCCAACGAGACCATGTTTTTCCGATTCCATCATTGCCCCGTTCACTAGCGAGTTCCCAAAGGAAACGATTGGTATGGTTGCTCCTGCACCGGCAAAGTCAACTAGCGGTTCATATAAATCAAACCCGCCAAGAACAGCTCCTATTACAACGAACAAACTTAACGTATGTGCTGGTGTCAGCTTAGCAACATCGAAAAGAAGCTGGCCGACTACACAGATCAAGCCACCGATGACAAAGGCCCAAAAAAACATTGGTAACATCCAAATCTCTCCTTTTTCATGAATTCATCCCATACTCAATGGCTACCGCATGGGCAATGCACGGAATCGAATCTTTTTGCTGGACGGATAGCGGTGACAATAATGCTCCTGTTGCAACAAGCAGGATTTTTTTATATTTACCCTGAATCATTTCATTTAGTATATGGCCATATAAAACCACTGCTGAACATCCCGCACCACTCCCGCCAGCCAAAACAGGCTGATCCTTTTTAAAAATCATCAAACCGCAATCCTTGAATTTTTCCTGATTGATATTGCAGCCCTTTTGCTTTAATAAGTCCATGGCTGTCTCCCTGCCTATTTGTCCTAAATCACCAGTAATGATGAAATCATAATCGTCCGGGCTCAAACCAGTATCTTTGAAATGGGCAAGAATCGTATCGACGGCGGCCGGGGCCATCGCTCCCCCCATATTGAAAGGATCTTTCAATCCCATGTCAATGACCTTTCCGATAGTGGCCGAAACTATATGGGGAAATTCCCCTTGCTTACTTCCATTAGGAGCAACCAGCGCCACCCCTGCTCCTGTTATCGTCCATTGAGCTGTAGGTGGTTTTTGCCCTCCATATTCAGTTGGATAGCGAAATTGCTTTTCAACAGCTGCATTATGGCTCGAGGCGCCTGTCAACACATAGTTAGCCCCGCCATAATTGGTGATGAAGGCAGCTAGAGCTAGCCCTTCCATTGACGTGGAACAGGCTCCAAACAAGCCGAAGTATGGAATGCCGTTGGTTCTGGCTGCAAAACTTGTCGGTGTCACCTGATTGATTAAATCACCCGCCAAGAAAAATTGTACCTGCCCCTTGTCGATCTTACCTTTCTCCAATGCAAGCTCAACGGCTTTCTCCATTAAATGGCGATGAGCCTTCTCATATGAATCCTGCTCCATCCACAAATCGTCATATAGAATATCGAAATCTCCCGCGATTTCTCCATTTGCCTCAAATGGACCGCCTGTTACCCCTGTTTCCAAAATGACCGGTTTATTGGCGAACATCCATGTTTGTTTTCCTTTTAACACACCTTAGCCCCCAATCATTTGATAAATCGTTTTTATCAACGCCACGACAAAGGCTGAAAATACTCCAAATAAAATGACCGAACCGGCCAATTTAAACATATTGGATCCAACACCAAGTACAAAACCTTCTGTCCGATGTTCGATAGCAGCCGAAATGACTGCGTTACCGAATCCCGTAACAGGGACGGCACTCCCAGCCCCACCAAACTGGCCAATGCGGTCGTAAAACCCGAAGCCGGTCATCAAAAGGGACAGAAACACCATGGTAGCAGTTGTCGGACCTCCGGCTGTCTGTTCTGTAAAGTTGAAAAAATAAATATAGAAATAAGAAATGGCTTGACCCACTATGCAGAAAATCCCGCCTACTAAAAAGGCTTTCAAACAATTCTTCAATATTGGTCTTTTAATTTCATGCTTCCCTTGGAGCTCCTTATATGCATCCTGCTGGGGGGTGATTTTCTCCTTGCCGCTCATAGTGCTGATCCTCTCTTTCTAAATCAATTCTTTTTGAAGTCCTTCAATTTCCTTGAACTTCTCCCTTGCCTTTTTCTCTGGAACATCTTTTTTCTTGAGTAATTCGTTCAATCTTAAAGATTCCAAAAAGATTTTATAATCACTCGAAACGATAAAATCATTCTTGGGAAACTTTTCTTCCAAATTTTCAGTCACAGTCTTTTCAATCTTCTTCATATGAAAACGTTGTAAGTGCTTCACTTTATAAGCGACGATAATCTTTTTTCCGTTTTTCACGACGATCACGTCATAGATGGTGTCTTCATTAGCAATTGTTTCCTTGACCTTTGAGATCAGTCCCTTTTCATCTTTCTCATCCATTCCATTAATGATATCCATCGGTTCAGGATTCGTACGTTTAATCATTGCTAAATGCTCCGTTTTTCCATCATTCTGATTGCTGCAGGCAGTAAGAACACACAAAACAACTATAAAAACCAGCCAGCTGCCCTTAAAATATCTTCCTTGTCTGAACATAGAATCACATCCTAATTTATCGTTCTATTGTTATTTTCTTGTTTAACGGTATTTTTATGAATGGTAGGATAAGGAAATAAAAAACCTTTCCAAAATGGAAAGGTTTTTTTACTCAATATCCTTTATTTTTATTGTTATTATTACAGCCACAGTCTTTCTTGATTTTGACCGGCTGATCTTTTTTCATCGGTTTGGCATAAGCCCATGGATTCGGTTTCTGATTCAATTTATGACTCCTCCTTTAAGATCTATACCATAATATATGAATGAAGAGACAAGTTGTTTCCAATCAAATGTCCATAATTTTGCTGATTATGACCTCGATGATCGCTCCTATTGCTGCTACGGCAAGGATTAATATCAGGACGTCGCCTATAAACCAATGTTGGATATAAAGAAAAACCAGAAAAAGGCTGATCCAGACACCCACGCACCAAAAACAGCTTAGCAATTGACCAAGCCAGCCAACCAGGCCCTTTTCTTTCGGCATTAAAAATATTTCCACATCCCCTTCTTCATTCTTTTCCTCTATCTCTTTAAAAAAGGGGCGGCGCAGCGGCTCCATGATTTTATCAAACACGATCAAGCGTGTCAGCCTGAAAGATGCCAAGCCTAATATTAGAAATAAGGTGAACTCATTTGGTGGGGGAAACATTCAATATGGCTCCCTTCATTTGGATTCTTCAATTATTTTAGCATCGATAATATCCGGCAGACCCACGAAACGAATATGGTTCCCTCTTTTAATCTTCACTGATTCCCCCTTCATTCCCAACACATGAAACTGAAGCGTTTCTCCGTTAATAACAGCCTCACATAATGGCTTTGGAAAACCTTGTTGATTGGAGAGTCGGGAAATGATGTCGCGAGTAGATTCTTTTTTTTCAACCTTTTTCCTTTTTCTCTTAACTGGCTTTTCGAATTCCTGTTCTGCTTGTTCAGGCTGTTCCAATTTTTCAACCGGAGTTTGCTCAGGGACATATTGTTCGGTAATTTTCCTTATACCCGTAATCTCTGTTTCAATTTCCTTCATGACATCATAAACACCAAATTCGCGTTTGACTTTTTCGATTTTCTCTTCTTTATGCTCGGCTTCCTGAAGTTCCGGCTCAACGCTGTCTTGAGGTGTATCTTTTTTCGTTCGGAAATCACTTTGCATATTCCCTCGCTGATCAGATATTTTTGCCTGATCGACATATAAAAGTGGTTTGGATTCCTTATCGACATTATTCTCTGACATGAAAATCCCCCTTAATATTTCAGAATATCCACAGACTGCAGCTGTTCCATATGATATTGGACAACTTTTTTCCCGAATTTATGCCTTATGAACAAACTGGATTCTTTCTTTTGTTCCAATTTCCCGAATAGTGTACGGTCATTGATGATGAACTTACAAACAGGCTTAGGTGCAAAGGCTGGAAGTCGGGACAATAACTCCACCAATTCCTCGGCAGTATATGAAGTGCTGATAATTTTTTCATTCAAATTAATATGTCTATTCAGCGTTTTGTGTATCGTTTGTTTTCCAACAATACAAGGCAAATCAACTTTCTTCATGTCCATGATGCCCCTCCTTCTTTTTCACGAATAGGGTTGAAAGCTGGTTTATGCCGATTCTCCCAAACAATGAATATCAGCTCTATGTATCATTTATATGAAATTCACTCTTCATTATGCTGGAGATGGTGCCGCTCCCTAAAAAAAAGACATCAACCAACCTTGGCTATGTTGGGGATTAATGAAGAAAATTAAAACATTTGAAGGAGAAAAAGGTGAAAAGATATCAATTGAGGATGTAGCAATTCAAGATACCCTCAGAGTGGAAAATCAATAAAAAAGGGGACCGATATCGGCCCCCCTTCTTTTAGTGTCATCCAATTATATGGTAACCAGAATCCACATGGATATTTTCCCCGGTAATTCCACGGGACATGTCACTTAATAAAAATACTGCCGTATCCCCTACTTCTTCAGGAGTCGTTGTACGACGGAGCGGTGCTTCTTCCTCAATCTTCTTTAAAATTGTATTGAAGTCACGAACACCTTTAGCGGATAAGGTACGGATTGGTCCGGCTGAAATGGCATTCACCCGAATGTTATCTTTGCCAAGATCACTTGACAGGTAACGGACATTGGCTTCAAGTGAGGCCTTAGCCACTCCCATTACATTATAATTTGGCATGACCCGTTCACCGCCAAGATACGTCATCGTGACAATGCTTCCACCTTCCGGCATGATTTCTTTCGCCGCTTTAGCGACAGCCGTTAAAGAGAATGAACTGATATTATGGGCTAGCAAAAACCCTTCACGGCTCGTGTTGACGAACTCACCGTCCAACTCTTCCTTATTAGCAAATGCGATACTGTGTGCCACGCCATGAATGATATCTGTTTCTTCCTTGATCGCCGCAAAACATTTTTCAATGCTTTCGTCTTTCGTTACATCACATTGTAAAATAGTGGAGGGCTCCCCTTCCAATGTAGAAGATAGTTCCCTAACGCTTTTTTCTGTACGGTCTTTTCCGTAAGTGAAAATCAGCTTTGCACCTGCTTTATGTAAGGAACGGGCAACTCCCCATGCAATACTTCTTTTATTCGCTACACCCATTATGACAAACGTTTTTCCCTCTAATGAAAAAGTCATCGTATGTGACCTCCTATTTTTAATACAAGTTATTAGTACCTGCTACTAATGACAGTATATCAAATTTCCTCTGATAAAAACACCGTTTTCTGAAGTCCCCTTGGAATATAGCTTCTCCAAGAAGGCCTTCTTTAGCTTATAGTAAATAACCCATGAATAATGTAGCCAATCCGAAATAAATCAGAATGCTGATAATGTCATTGATGGTTGTAATGAATGGTCCGGAGGCTACAGCTGGGTCGATTTTCATTTTATGCATGAGGAGCGGTACAAGCGATCCTGCGAGTGTGGCAACTACTAATGTTATGAAAATCGATATGCCGACCAATAAACCCAGCATTAGATCGTTTTGCCAAATATAAACGATTAAAATGCTGGCTATTCCACATGTCAGGCCAGTGATGAGACCAGTCCCCGCCTCACGCATGACCAGCTTCCACTTGCTTTCCTGCTCCAATTCCCCTGTTGCAATTCCCCGTACCGCCACTGCCAATGCTTGTGTTCCTGTATTGCCAGCCATGCCGCCAATCAATGGTATGAATACAGCCAGGATCGCTTTTTGACTAAGTGTCTCTTCAAAACGCCCAATCAGGCTAGCGGTCAATAATCCTAAAAACAAAAGAATGATCAACCAAGGCAACCGTTTCTTCGCAGCAGAATAGGGACTTCTATCAACATGATCAAGATCAGATATACCTGCCAATTTAGAATAATCATCGGATGCCTCTTCATCCATGACATCAATGATATCATCAACCGTAATAATCCCTAACAAATGGTTTTGGAAATCGACGACCGGCACGGCAAGGAAGTTATAGTCCCTTATTTTTCGTGCCACCTCTTCCTGGTCTTCGGATACAGGTACGGAAACTACCCTGTCATCCATTAAATCACCAATTAAAGCATCTTCATCAGCTATGATCAATGTCCTGAGCGATAAAACACCAAGCAGCTTCTTATCCTGATCGGTAACGAACACATAATATATCGTTTCCGCTTCCGGAGCTTCCCTTTTTAAGATTTGCATGGCTGATCGAGCCGTTTCGTTTGCTTCAATGGCAATGAACTCTGTCGTCATGATACTTCCTGCCGTAGATTCCTCATAGTTCAGAAGCTCCTGGATTTCACTTGCCGCTTCATCATCCATGATGGTCAAATAGCTGACGGCCTGCTCATCATTGATTTCATTCAGGACGTCTGCCGCATCATCCGCATACATATGGGAAAGCATAGCGGCTGCGTAAGAAGGATTCATTTCAGCCAATAGGCTTTCGTAATTCTCTTCATCTATTTCTATATTTTCAAAAAGGTCCGCCATTTCTTCCGGTGACAAATATGTGTAAACGACGGATCTGAATTCATCTGACAAGCTTGTGTAAAATTGAGCCTGATCATACGGATGCATTTCAAGGAACTCCGTACGGAACTGATCCAGATTTTCCGTTTTAAGCGCTTCAAGCAAAAGCTCGTTATTCATTTGACTACTCTCCCGCTCCTGGTCCTTCATCTCCTCCATAACCATACACCTCCTAAAATATATTTTTTCATTTCCTCGTTTATATTTTATTTTTTAAAATAATACTATACTAATACCATAAACATAGACAAAACAAACAAAGGGTGTGTCAAATGAACATCGATATCATAGGGGACATTCATGGATGTTTCGCCGAATTCAGGCAGCTGACGGAAAAAATGGGCTATACGTGGGAGACTGGGTTTCCAGTACATCCCTCTGGAAGGATTCTCGGCTTTGTAGGGGATTTAACCGATCGCGGCCCAGATTCCCTTCAAGTTATCGAGGTTGTCCATGAATTAGTCATTAACCAAAATATTGCTAGGTATGCCCCAGGTAACCACTGCAATAAATTGTATCGGTATTTTTCAGGCAATAAAGTTCAAATATCACATGGTTTAGAGACTACAGTAGCTGAATATGAGAACCTAAACAATCGGGAGCAGAAGAAAATCCGAAAAAAATTCCTGGATCTGTATGAACGGTCCCCACTCTATCATTTCATTGATGATGGGCGATTGATCATTGCCCATGCAGGAATTCGCAGTGATTATATTGGTCAATACAGCAGTAAGGTAAAAACCTTTGTCCTCTACGGGGATATCAACGGCTCCAAACATCCAGATGGGTCTCCTGTCAGGAAGGACTGGGCCCAATCCTATAAAGGGGAAACCTGGATCGTGTATGGACATACGCCAGTCCCTGAAGCTAGACGAGTCAATCATACATACAATATTGATACAGGCTGCGTCTTCGGTGGAAAACTAACGGCTGTGCGTTATCCCGAAATGGATCTTCAAGAGGTGCCTTCGACCATGCCATATATAGCGGAAAAATTCAGGACGTCCTTTGATTAACCAAAAAAACTCGCCATCTTGGTGAGTTTTTTTGGCATCTATCGATTTTTTTCATAATCCTGAATTCTGTTTAATGAGAGCCGGTTATACGTCAGGAATCCCAGCCCTTACTTCCCTCGAGCAATCGGGTCATATCTTCAGGTAACTCTTCTTGAAACAACATCATCTTCTTTGTGAAAGGATGTAAAAATTTCAATTCAAAACAATGAAGGGCTTGACGAGGGATACTGCTCCTGCTCCCTCCATATAAATCATCACCAGCCAGCGGGTGACCCATATGCGCCATATGTACCCTGATTTGATGTGTCCGTCCTGTTTGGAGTTCCAAGTTAAGGAATGTATGGGACCCAGTGTGTGCCAATACCTTAAATAGGGTACGGGCATACCGTCCATCCTCCCTGACTTCCCGTTCAATGATGCTGGTCGACTTTCGTCCGATTGGCGCCACTATCTCTCCTTCAGGTCCGTCAACGGTTCCTTCAGCTATGGCTTGGTATCTCCGTTTCACCTGACCTGATTTTTGTTGTTCACTTAAAAGATGATGGATATGCCGATGCTTTGCAATTAAAACCAGACCCGATGTGTCGCGGTCAAGCCTTGTAACAATATGGATCGTTGCCCGTATCCCCGTCTTTTGATAATAACCTGCCAAGCCATTGGCCAGACTGCCGTTGGGATGCTCCCGGGAGGGAATGGTATTCATGGAAGGAGGCTTGGCCACCACCAATACAAACTCATCTTCATACCTGACATTCAGGGGGATGGGTTCTGGCAAAAGGCCTTCACTTCCCTGCTCCGGTGGAAATATGACGGTGACGGTGTCGCCAGTTTCAATTCGTTCCCTTACGGTTACTTCTACGCCGTTCAACTGGATATAGCCACCTTTAAACTTGATATCCGTTAATGCTCGTTTTGAAATATCGCATTTGCTGAGAAACTCTCGCAATAAAGAGCCAGAATCCTCTTCAAAAACCGACCAGGTCAAAGAAAAGTTTTGATTTGACATGAGGTGAGTCTATCTCCTTAGTTAGCAATAAATGAATCATGCACTCTTTTCCAGAAAGGAAAAGGGCGGAATCTGGCAAACCGGATCTTTTCATCTGCCACTCGGCACTGTATCGACTTTACATCTTCCTGAAGCAGGGTCAAATGGTCAATCGTAATTTGAAAATTGACTGCATTGACCGGCCTGAACATGCACGTATGATGAGCCGGCAGCAGAAGAGGCGATCCGACCGTCCTAAATACCCGGTTGTTAATGGATGCCAATTCGGTAATCTGGATGGCATCGATTGATGGATGGACGATGGCACCACCAAGCGCCTTATTATAAGCCGTGCTTCCGGATGGTGTCGCAATGCATAAACCATCTCCACGGAATGTCTCGAAATGCTGTCCGCGTATTTCAACATCCATGACGAGCGTACCTTCAACACTTTTGACTGTCGATTCATTCAAAGCCAAAAATCTGGTTTCCCGTCCACCATGCTGATAACGGACGATTGTTTCGAGCAGTGGATATTCCACAATTTGAAATGGGGTTTTTGCTAACGCTATCACCAATTTTTCAATTTCATCAGGGGTCCAATCCGCATAAAAACCAAGATGTCCTGTATGTACTCCAACAAAGGCGGTTTTGTCCAATCGATTCTTATAACGGTGAAAAGCGTATAATAAGGTGCCATCACCACCGACAGAAATGACAATATCCGGCTGATCTTCGTCATATTCCAAATGAAAGTCCTGAAGATACGTTCGCATCCTTTGCATTAAAGTATTCGATTTCGCATCTCCTTTTGACGTAATCGCAAATTTCATATTATCCCACCTTACAATTTAGATTTCTTCCTGTTCCATTTATCAGTTTAAGAATCTTTCTTCCGGGAAAAAAGACGCTGTGCTTCCTGGATTTCCGTCCGGATTTGCGACATCTCTGCATCAAGCAGGAAGGCCGCTTCCGCTGCGCGTTTCAACCGCAGTTGAATATCTTCCGGGAAAATGCCTTTATATTTATAATTTAAAGAATGTTCAATCGTCGCCCAAAAATTCATCGCAAGTGTCCTGATTTGAATTTCGGCAAGTATATTTTTTTCGCCATGGATCGTCTGGACCGGGTAGCGGATGACAACATGATAAGAACGGTAGCCGCTTGCTTTTTTATGGGAAATATAATTCCTCTCTTCGACTATCTCGAAGTCATTGCGACCCCGTAAAAGTTCAACTACCTGTTCGATATCATCCACGAACTGGCACATCATGCGAAGTCCTGCAATATCCTGAATTTCGGTTCCCAATTTATCAATGGGAATATCCTTCTGGCTCGCCTTATCCAAAATGCTGACAATCGGCTTTACCCTGCCTGTTACAAATTCGATCGGCGAGTGAATATTCTCTCTCTCAAACTGTTTCCTTAATCCCTTAAGCTTAACCTTTAATTCTTCGACAGCCTGAGTATAAGGCGCCAAGAAATCGTCCCAACTCTCCATTGCCACACCACCTATATCTATCTAAAAAGCGTCTGTTCAACTCTGGTATGGGCAGAACGCTCTCCTATATCCAGCAGTCCAAGCCTTACTGCAATTCACCGCTGGATCCTATTCAATCTTACTCTAAAACAAAAAGTATGTATTAATTTCTCTATATACGGTAATCCATTTCTTGAGTTCAACGTTTATATTTTATCATATCCTGCAATTGATTCCTAAATATTCAAGTACAATACAAAAAAATTATTGCATTCAATTTGACAGCTGGAATTGTTCTTATATGATTAACCTAAGATTCAGCCAGGAAGGAAGGAAAACATGAACCAGCATATTGAAATAGAATTTAAGAATCTCTTAAGTGAAAAGGAATTTCGTCAACTGATCGATTATTTTCATATCGTTGCATCGAACTTTAAATCACAGAAAAATCATTACTTCGATACATTAGAATTCCATTTGAAAAATCAGGGCTCTGCACTAAGGATCCGGGAGAAAAATGGTCGATACGAGCTGACTTTAAAACAGCCTGCTACAGAAGGATTATTGGAAACGAATCAAGATATCCCTGAAGAGGCCGCTTATGCGTTTCTGAATCATAACACTTTCCCTGAAGGCGAGATCCAACATCTTATTCTTGAATGCGGAATTAATCCAAAAGACTTTACCTGTTTTGGGACACTAAAGACGGACCGTGTTGAATTTCCTTACAAAGATGGTTTACTTGTTTTAGATCATAGTTCGTATGTGAATCAGGAAGACTTTGAACTTGAATACGAAGTGACGGATGCAAAAGCGGGGAAAAAAAATTTCCTGACCCTCCTTGAAACCCTTCAAATTCCCGAAAGGGAACCCGAAAATAAAGTTAAGAGGTTTTATCGCGCCAAATTCCAGGAATAATCCTGTTTGAACCATAATCGGAGGTGGAGAGTTTGAAAGTCCAAGATTTCAAAACTTTTATGGAATTGCAGGCAATCCAGCAATTCACAAATGGCAACATCACAAATAATGGTTCATCTCGATCCATTTTCCAGGACATGCTGTCGGAACTGGTTTCGGGTGATGCTCTTGAAGGCACTTCGCAGACATTGGGTTCCTTATTAACCAATGTGGAAACGGAAACGAAGTCCTTTCTTCAATCCGGCAGCCTGAAATCGAACCCGATAGCCACTGCATATACTAACAATGAGTCCAGCGAAACCGGCACAAATTACGATCAAATCATCAGCCAGGCGGCCAGTTTATATAATCTCCCGGAAAAACTGATAAAGTCGGTCATTAAACAAGAATCTAACTTTAACCCCGAAGCCACCAGTTATGCTGGTGCAACTGGCCTCATGCAGTTAATGCCGGCAACTGCAAGGAGCCTTGGAGTTGATGATCCCAGCAATCCGGAACAAAGTATCATGGGCGGGAGTAAATATTTAAGTCAAATGATGGCCCGTTATGATGGGGACATCAAGGTTGCACTTGCTGCTTATAATGCAGGACCAGGAAACGTGGATAAATATAACGGCATTCCGCCCTTTAGAGAAACCCGGAATTATGTTCAAAAAGTGTATGGCACATTTTCAAGCTAATGAAAGCTGACCCTGATATTATTGGCGGGTCAGTTTTTTCATGTCTACATATTTCGGAGACCGCTGGACAAAATGTTAAAGCTACCTAAAAAGCGGTCTATCCCGTACATTCCCCTGTGTCATACTACAGATGTAAAATTTTCTTCAAGCTATATATTTGTTATATCAGGACGTCATTGATAAAATATGAATAAATATCAACCATCTTTCTTTAAAAGGAGTAATCAACATGATGCAAGGGAACCCTACACCATATGAATTAATTGGAGAAGGGCAATTACACAGGTTAATTGATGTGTTTTACTCCAACGTTAGTCAACACCCGGATCTGCAGCCGATTTTCCCTGACGATTTAACTGAAACGGTCCGTAAACAAAAACAATTTATGACTCAATATTTAGGTGGTCCCTCTTTATATACGGAAGAGCATGGCCATCCTATGTTGCGGGCTCGACATATACCTTTTGAAATTACACCAGATCGTGCGAAAGCATGGCTCTCATGCATGTATCAAGCTATGGACGAAGTGGGCCTTGAGGGTGAAATTAGGGAATTTTTCTATCACCGCCTTTATTTAACAGCACAGCATATGATCAATACATCCGGAACTGACGGGAAAGGAGAAGACAGTTGAGCGCACATAAACCAGTTTTCAATATTTCCGATTGGATCAAGACACAGCATTGCTATGATATAGGAAAAAAGCCAATTGAAATTTATGTTTTTGTTGATCCGCTTTGTCCCGAATGCTGGGGCTTAGAACCGATTATTAGGAAATTACAGATAGAATATGGTCAATTATTCAGTTTACGCCATGTTTTAAGCGGTAAAATCGATTCTCTTAATATGGGGAAAAATAAAAATTATGAAAACCTTGCTCAAGTTTGGGAAAAGACAGCCAGCCGCTCGGGAATGTCCTGTGACGGAAGTCTTTGGTCTGAAAACCCGATCTCTTCTCCTTATACAGCTTCCATCGCAATAAAAGCAGCGGAATTGCAGGGCCGTAAATTGGCCATTCGCTTTTTAAGGCAGCTTCAAGAATATTTATTCATAGGAAAAAGGGATATATCCAATATTGAAGTCTTGACCGAGTGTGCCAAGACGGTTGGATTGGATGTGGAGGAATTCCTTTTTGACATCAATTCTTCCAGTGCAGCCAAGGGTTTTCAATGTGACATGAAAATCACCAGTGAAATGGAAGTGACTGAAATCCCTTCCCTTGTTTTTTTCAATCAAAATATTGAAGAAGAGGGAATAAAAGTTTCGGGTGTCTATTCTTACGAGGTATATGTTCAAATTTTAGAAGATATGCTGAATGGCCTTCCCGCACCTGCCAAACCACCCTCCCTCGAAGAGTTTTTAAGCTGTTTCAAACTAGTGGCCACAAAGGAAATCGAAACGGTTTATAATATGAACAAGAATAACGTCGAATTGGAAATGAAGAAACTTGTTTTAAAACAGTTGGCAGAGAAAATTCCGGCTAAATATGGGACGTTTTGGAGATATACAAAGAAGCAGTCATGAATTTGACTGCTTCTTTGTTGTTTAAAAAGGGAAAAACCATGCAAATCAACGATTGCATGGTTTCAGACTGTAGACAAACTCGATGAAAATCGAGTTTGTCTATTTTTTATGAGTTGTACAATTTGGCCGTTGATTTTCCACTCCAGGCACTCGCTTTCCGCGGGCGGTCGGGGAGCCTCCTCGGCTTTCGCCTGCGGGGTCTCCCCTAGACGCGCTTTTCCCGCAGGAGTCTCGTACCTTCCGTTCCAATCAACTTTGTCTTACCTTTTAGATAAACACTTTTGCCTGGAGTCATTTTTGTTTTAAAATAGAAGTATTAAAACTTGAGGTGATGAGGATGCTTTCTAAACATGATTCTATTCAGCGAGATCAACTTGAAATGATTACGTTAGATCAACTGGTGCCACTGAACCATTTGGTTCGTAAAATGGAGGCTGCCATTGACTTCACTTTCATTTATGACTTGGTGAAAGAGATGTATTCAGAGGTAGGACGCCCAAGTATTGATCCAGTTATTTTAGTTAAACTGACATTCATTCAATATACCTTCGGTATTCGTTCCATGCGTAAAACGATTGAAGAAGTTGAAACCAATATGGCTTACCGTTGGTTCTTAGGCTATGGTTTCCATGATAAAGTACCTCATTTCTCTACGTTCGGGAAAAATTATGAGCGACGCTTTAAAGATACAGACCTGTTTGAACAGATTTTCTATCGCATTTTAATGACAGCTGCTAATAAAAAGTTAATAAGTGCTGAACACGTTTTCGTGGATTCCACACATGTGAAAGCCAGTGCGAATAAAAGGAAATTTGAAAAGAAAATCGTTCGTAAAGAAACACGAGCGTATCAAGGGCGTCTTCAAGAAGAAATCAATCAAGATCGTGAAAAACATGGAAAGAAGCCTTTTCCATCAGATAAATTTGATAAAGAAGAGACCAAAGAGATTAAAGAAAGTACAACGGATTCTGAGAGTGGCTACTATGTGAAAGATGAACGAACAAAACAGTTTGCCTATTCATTCCATGCGGCCGCAGACCGCAACGGTTTTGTATTGGGAACGATTGTAACACCTGGAAATATACATGACAGTCAGATCTTAGAGCCACTAGTTGAACAAGTGATTGAGAAAGTTGGAAAACCGGAAGCCGTTGCCGCAGATGCAGCTTATAAAACACCAGCGATTACAAGCTACCTATTTAACAAAGAAATCATACCGGCTTTACCTTATACACGTCCTCGCACCAAAGAAGGATTTTTCCGCAAACAGGACTATGTATACGATGAACATTTTGATTGTTACCTTTGTCCTTCGGGAGAGCTATTAAAGTACTCAACAACCAATAAAGAGGGCTATCGCGAGTATAAATCACCCAAACACACTTGTGCGACATGCTCATTTTTATCTCAGTGTACAGAAAGCAAAGACCATCAAAAAGTGGTGACACGGCATATTTGGCAAACACATGTGGAAGAAGCAGATCATCTGCGTCATCATCAAGATGTAAAAACTATATATGCGAAACGTAAAGAAACGATTGAGCGTGTATTCGCAGATGCAAAAGAAAAGCATGGTATGCGTTGGACAACTTTAAGGGGACTTAAAAAATTGTCGATGCAGGCGATGCTTACTTTCGCTGCCATTAATTTAAAGAAGATGGCCAATTGGACATGGCGAGGTCCAAAAATGGCCTAACATAGTGGGCTCGTAGAGCCCCAATCTCCTAACTTCAGGCAAAAATTCAAAGGGAATCTCAAAAAGGGGTTCGGAATTTTTTAATTCCGAACCCCTTTTGTCTACAAACTGAAACCATGCAAATCAACGATTGCATGGTTTTTTTATAAGAAATAAGGGGATGGGAGAAATTTTTTCACGATCAAACAAAGGGGTATAAGTTTGTTTGTGATTCACTTCACAATAAATAATATAACAGATTACCCATTTATGTTTCAACTATATGTGCAACTTTTCACAAATTGTTCACAATATATATTTTCCAATTATTATAACCCCTTCTGGTATCTAGCAAAATAAGAGCCTCATTTTGCTTTAACGGTATAAGTGCATTTGATATATGATATTGAAATGGTATGAATTTAATTGTGAAAAATATCACAACACTGATTATATCTTTATTTTTCATTATCTAAACTTGCTACTTTTGTTACACCGGCATCAATTCAACCCGTTTAATTTATCAGCAAATGAAAAACCCCGGCAAATCGCTAAATTTGCCGGGGTTTTCATCTATTTATACGAAAAAGGGGATGGGAGAAATTTCACGACGAACAAACAAAGGGGTATATGTTTGGATGTGATAACTTCTATATCTGTACTATAGCAGATTATACACATTAATTGCAAGAACTTGTGCGCAATTTCACATTATTGTCATATTCTTAGAATACTGCTTATTTTGAAACATAAAATCTAATAAAAAAGCAGATGATCTTTTATCCTGCTGCCAGGTTGGAGGTGGCCAAATTGAAAGGCTTTATTCTACTTATACTCTTGATAGGGTCGCTATTCGTCCAGCTACTCGGTATCATGAACCTCATTCCTCTGTATTTTACCTCCCCTATTTTATTTTTTGTTTTCTTCATTATTCTTCACAGCTTAAATCAGAGAAACCGCTTTAAAGGATTATAACGGATATCCATATTAGATGAAAAGGAACCCGAAGCCATTCGGGTCCCTTTCACATCCTACTTATTCAAAAGCTCTTCCAACTCATTTAATTTTTCTTCGAATACATTCATGGCTTCTTGTACAGGCTCGGCTTTTGTCATATCGACGCCAGCCTTTTTGAGTACTTCAATCGGATAATCAGAACTTCCAGATTTCAAGAACTCCAGATACCTTTTGACAGCAGGCTCTCCTTCTTCAAGGATTTGCTTGCTTAAAGCTGTTGCTGCACTGATTCCGGTCGCATATTGATAAACATAGTAATTATAATAGAAATGTGGAATACGTGCCCATTCCAAACCGATTTCTTCATCAATGCTCACATTCTCGCCAAAGTATTTCTTGTTCAGCTCATAATATTCCTTAGTAAGCATATCCGCTGTCAATGCTTCCCCATTTTGAGCTTTAAGATGAATGGTATGTTCAAACTCTGCAAACATCGTTTGGCGGAACAATGTTCCACGGAAACCTTCTAGATAGTGATTCAATAAATAAATGCGTTTCTTTTCTTCTTCGATTGTATTAAGTAAATAATCATTCAACAGGTTTTCATTACAAGTCGATGCAACTTCCGCTACAAATATCGAATAATTCCCGTATGGGTATGGCTGGTATTTACGCGTATAGTAGCTATGGACCGAATGCCCAAACTCATGAACGAGCGTGAATAGGTTATTGACGTTATTTTGCCAGTTCATTAAAATATATGGATTCGTCCCGTATGTACCAGAAGAATAGGCACCGCTTCGTTTCCCTACGTTTTCATGTACATCGACCCAACGGTTTTCAAATCCCTCTTTCAAAACATTCAAATAGTCCTCACCAAGCGGAGCAAGACCCTTTAGGACATAATCTTTGGCCTCCTCATATGTCACTTCCATCTTCACTTCTTTTACAAGAGGAGTGAATAGATCATACATATGAAGTTCATCTAATTCGAGTACTTTTTTACGTAAATCAAGATAACGGTGCAGTAAAGGCAAGTTGTCATTGACTGTTTTAACGAGATTATCATATACGGTCTCCGGAATGTTATTGCTACTTAACGCCGCTTGGCGTGCTGAATCATATTTTCGTACTGTGGCATTGAAATTATGGTTTTTCACCTCTCCTGACAGGGTTGAAGCAAACGTATTACGGAACTCACCATACTTGCTGTATACCCCTTTAAATGCCTCCTCACGTACACGTCGATCATCACTCTCAAGAAAACGGATATACCTTCCGTGAGTTATTTCCACTTCATTTCCCTCTTCATCCTTGATGGTCGGGAATTTCAAATCAGCATTGTTAAGCATACCGAAAGTATTGCCTGATGAATCGAGTACTTCTGATGCTTGTGCCAATAATTCTTCCTGCTCGGCAGATAAGATATGGGGTCTCTGAAGATTAATTTCCTCTAAAGAATGTTTATATAATTTCAATTCTTCTTTTTCTTCTAAAAACCCTTCCAATTTGCTTTCGTCAATACTCAATAACTCAGGAACCATATATGAAAACGCAGCTGCTGCCTGGGCGTATAAAGCTTTGGCCCGATCCTCCATCCCTTGGTAAAAAGGATTGGTTGTATCTTGGTCATTGCGCATATGTGAATAAGAATAAACTTTCCCAAGCTTCTCGAATACTTCATCTTGGAGTTGAAGGGCTGCAAATAACTTTTCTGCGCTTTCGCCCAACGTCCCTTTATGTGCCTCCGCTTTCTTGAGGTCTTCCTTCACTACTTTGAAGGCAGCTTCCCAATCTTCTTCGGTGGCGAAGATATCTTCCAATCTCCAAGTATCCTCTGCAGCTATTTCACTTCTTGAGGGTAATGCATTCACTTTTGTTTCCTGTGCCATAAAAATTCCTCTCCATTCTATAGAAAACTCGCCAATCAGATAACTCATTAAACCGGATTGAACGCTGCAATTATGCATACGGCATTCATGCTTTCTAAAAGTTTTTAAATTTCGTTCTTATTACTATTTCTCCAATAACAAAAATAATCCTGCCATTTCATCTGAATTCAAGATAAATAGGGATGTTCTCCCTGATTATACTGGATATTCCCCTTTTCCAGCATCAACTTATGCTTATCATAGAAAAATTTTTCCATCATTTGAACTTGATCACTGTTGAAGGGAAGGGAAAATTCCTTCTCAACTTTAAAAACCCCCTCTTCCAACTTTGATATGTAACCCATGTGCTCCAATAACTTAATGTATTGACCTACAGGGTACTCCAAGGGTGGTTTTTCATGAAGCAATGGCAACGGCCTGAACTTTATTTCCCCTTTTTTTGAACGCTTCTTAAAAAAGTGGATAATATTCGCCATGAAAATCTTTTCCCCTATTTTTTTCTCTTGAAACACATCCATGTAAAACCATGCCTGCCATTCAATCGGGGCTGTTTCGATCAAAAGCATCCCTCTGACTGGAACACCCACTTCAATGGGAATTGTTGCAGGTGTAATATGATGTAAATACAGTTCTTCGAAAAAAGGATTGGTTCTACGTGCAGTTTTCACACGATGGAGGGACCAGTCTTTTCGTTTATATCTCCAAGCAGGCAGAAAAGGGAAACGAAAGCTGTTTTGGGGCAATGCCCGACTAGGGGGAAGGAGTGTTAAGGAAGCTGAAGTCAATTCGGCAAATACGGTTCTAGGGGTGAAGGGAGTGAGGTTCTTCAATACTGATAAATGATTAGTTTCCGGGCAATACATCCAAAGAAACGGATGGTGCCAGCTGCCGCTGACAAAGAGCCATTGGAAGCGGGATAAACTGAATTCATACATGCTTTTCCTTTTTAGGCGTTTTGCAGCGAGGATCCAGATTGGCTTGATGCCCACGCTTTGATAGGCTCTTGTCCGTTCAATGAATTCAACCTCCGGGATTACGGAGCATTGAAATTCTATTGCATAGCGATTCCCCCCTATCGTAGCTAAGATATCAGCCCTTTTCTTAATTTCGGGAAAGTAGGCTTCTAAATCCACTTGATAGCCGTGTGATAAAAACCACTGAAACAATTTTCTTTTTCCCATTAAGTGATAGGCGGATTCCGGTTCTGAAGAAGCACGGCATGAAGAATTATTTTTATGGGCGAAATGCGGGATCCTGACGTTTCCTGCTTTGATGGACATTTCCATCTTGCAGCACGGACAGTAATAATTTGCTGACTTTCTCCATTCAGCAAGCACGTTTGCCGATATCCTTTCAGGAAGGGTCATCCAAGTCCCATCTTTCTTTATCGCAGTTAGCATACATCTCCTCCTCATCCACTACATTCGCTTGCATCGCTAAGGATCCCTTCCTTTTAATAAAAAAAAATGCCAGATCGGCATAAAGGAAAGTTAATTTCTATAGAAGGGGTGAAAGCAATCGGCAAGTTGATTCCAATACTTTCAACCCGAAATTCCGTTTGGAAAATGCAACAATTTCCACCTCTTGGGATACCTTTATATCTTCCAAAAAATCATTTACAAGCTG
Organism: Peribacillus sp. ACCC06369; assembly: GCF_030348945.1. Lineage (NCBI taxonomy): Bacteria > Bacillati > Bacillota > Bacilli > Caryophanales > Bacillaceae > Peribacillus > Peribacillus sp. ACCC06369. The sequence continues at coordinate 1,285,444 of NZ_JAUCEN010000002.1, read as the reverse complement.
TTGTGTACTTTCCGTCCGGTAGAGAAAGGCATTGACTTCGAAATTCAAGTGAAAGCTTCTCATATCCATATTGGTTGTCCCAATTGAAGCCAGTTGGTCATCAACGATGATGATTTTACTATGCATGAAGCCCTCATTATATTGGAATATACGAACTCCCGAAGCAAGCAATTCGGGAAAATAGGTTCTCGAAGCATGAAATACTATATGCTTATCGGGGTTCTTTGGGACCAGCAGCCTGACATCCAAACCACTTAAAGCAGCTACCTTCAATGCTTGAAAGATATCGTCGTCAGGAACGAAATAGGGTGAGGCAATCCAGACGGACTTTTCTGCAGAAGTGATCATCTTAAAAAAAATGCTCTTAATGATCGTCCACTCACTATCAGGCCCGCCGCCAATCAATTGAACTCCACCATGCTCATGATGCACCGGCACGCCAGTCAAGAGATATTCATCCGTTAAAAAGCTATTATTGGTGCTATAATACCAATCCTGCAGAAATATGATCTGTAAAGTCCTGACCGCATCCCCTTTCACGATAAGATGCGTATCACGCCAAGAACCGAATTTCGGATCATGACCCAAATATTCATCCCCAATATTGAGGCCACCGATGAAACCGACAGAGCCATCTATCACAATTATTTTACGGTGATTACGAAAATTGAATTTATTATTTAATAAAGGGAGATGCAACGGACCAAAGGCAACCATTTCGACCCCTGCATTCTTCAGTTCATCGATATAAGAGCGAGCTAACTTCCATGAACCAACCGCATCATAGAGAAAACGGACTTTTACCCCTTCTCTTACTTTTTGTATCAAGACATCCTTTAGCACACCGCCAATGCGGTCATCCCTAACAATATAATATTCTAAATGAATATGATGTCTGGCTTTTTTTAATTCTTCGATGATATTGGAAAATGTCTCCTTACCATTCCTTAAAATCCGGGTTTCTGTCGTAAATGAAATAGGGCTATTCCCTAGCCTATTTGCAAGAGTGAATAATTGCTGAGAGTTCTCGCCCATTTCCTTAATTCGATCATTATATTCCGCTTCGCCGCTTAATTTCACGAATCTTTGCTTATCCAAAAAGTACTTCTTGCGAAATATCCTTTCTTTCCGAAAATTACGGCCAAACAAAAAGTAAAATAAGAAACCGATGAAAGGGAAAGCGCCAAAAATAACAAGCCATGTAATGGTCTGTATGGGATCCCGATTTTCCAGGAAAATGATAAAACCAATTATCACCAACAAAAGGGTCAATATAAGGCTAGAATAAAAAATCAGCCCGCCACTGACGTCATTTGTTAGAAAATACCAAATTCCGACCAACAAGAGAATAAGCAGACCGATGCCAACTATATTCTTCACCTAGACTACCTCCAATTAACAAACACAGGCACATGTAAAAAACCTCCCTGCCTAAGGTAAGAAAAATTTATTCTAGGACGAAAAGGCCGATTTCAGTAGAAATCGGCCTCAACAGTCTATGCGAAATATTTATCGACCGTTGTGAATACATCATTTTCGATAACTATTTTCCCGTACTCTTCAAGCATGTGCACCGTTATTGGTGACTCCTGACTATATTCCAATAAAAGACTTAGTACATTATCGATTTCTTCCTCATCAATCTCCGCCTCGGAAAATTCGATATAAAGATAATATTTATTTTGATAAACATAAAGTTTTGTCGTCCAGTCATCCAATCCATGACGCTTACTTAATGAAATGACATCCTCAAAATCATCGAATGTCGTGATGAATTCAATCATACCATCTTCGAATGTCATACCGCTTTCTTCATCCTTACCATGGAAATGTTGATCAAGAAGCGTATCCATCTTATCTGATACATTAAAATCCTTTAACTTATCATCTGAAAGAGGCAGCTCGAGTTTCTGACCATCTTTGGCAAGCTGGGCTTTTGTGACCAAAACTTCCAAGCCTTTTTCAAGGGCTTGAACTTGAATCCATAAAGGTCCTTCAATCATGAATTCTTCTTCTTGATGCACTTCATCCATCATTTCCCAAAAAAGCTCCTCACTTCTCTCACGACTGTACCAAATTTCTTCGCGATCGAAGCCTCTTTCCTCAATATCTATATAGGAAATATAAAATTTCACTGTATCATCATTAATGCGTTCGATTTCCATGATTCCCCTCTCCCTTCCTTTCTCATTTTGAAGGGATAATAACCCCCAAGCGAAAATTGCTCTTAAAAGCTCTTTACCCGTAAGTGAATACTGTAAATCATGATAGCCATTAAAACAGACTATTTTACATCATTTTATGACAAAACCTTGAAGAAGGGAAATAAAAAACATTACTTATCTAAAAAACAATTGTTTGCCTAATATTCCATTCATTCTATAAAAAAATTCATCCGCATGCAACTATCACAATGCTTTCTTCAAATTTAATCTTACTGTAGTATATGCCTTATTATATACATGGCCTGGGGAGTAGCATTCTTATTTTATCTTTAAATGATGACCGGCCATAGGGACTTGCTGAAGATGCCAAACGTCTGTCGCCTATGGATTCGGTCATGCCCGGTTATTAAGGTGAAAAATCGGTTATGTATAAAGAAAAAGCCCTGCACAATTCCTGGCAGAGCTTGAAAGACCTTATTAGTTGACCATACGTTGTGCTTCCCGTAACTGGAAGGTACGAACTTTACGTGGTAAAAAGCGTCTTATCTCATCTTCGTTATAACCAACTTGAAGCCGTTTCTCGTCAAGGATAATTGGACGTCTCAACAGTCCTGGGTTTTCCTTGATCAATTTATATAATTCTTGAAGAGGCAGGCTCTCTAAATTTACATTTAACTTTTGGAAAGTTTTTGACCGTGTTGAAATGATTTCATCGGTGCCATCTTCTGTCATTCGAAGAATTTCTTTTATCTCATCAATCGTCAACGGTTCTGAAAAAATGTTTCTTTCTTTATATCCAATCTCATGTTCCTCTAACCATGCTTTTGCTTTTCTGCATGAAGTACAACTAGGTGATGTATATAATGTTACCATGTTTACTCACACTCCCTAAATATAGAATCGGTGATCTATGAGGGGAAATCTACTATTAGTATTCATAAGTACCACTCTAATTTGAAATAATTTTAAATAAGTATTTCATATTCTTTATTATACACTAATTTATTTAAAATGAATACCCTTTTTGATATTTGAAAAAATCCTTTTAAACTTCTGGTTTAGCCTGTACTATAGCTATTTCGTTTTTTTATGTAATACATTAAATCCACTTTTTCTAATTGAAAATACCTACCTATCATTCTCATTTAACTCTCAATTCGGCCCTCATGATTTTTTAATTAGCTCGTTACTTTTATTTACCCCCATTCCTTGTCAATAAACAAGATCTTGTTAATATATTTTCTTTAACAAAAAGCAAATTCCTCCTTTTTACAAGAAAAACCATTCTTTTAGCACATATAATTCCAAAAGTAAAAAAGGTAATTCAAAAGAATCAGCAATAAGGGAACAATCTACCATCCAAGAAGTTATAGATATTCATTTTCCTGCAATAAATGCATAAGAAAGCGAGTTTGCCTGCAGTTTTTTATTTGCAAGACGTTCAGTTCAATTTCAGAAATCCGCTCCCTATACGCCGACTGTCAGCCAAGCGTCTGTGGGGTCTTGGCTAGCCAGTTTTTCGGCAGGAGTGTTGCAAATTCCTTCAATATATCAGGGTCACATCCTAAAAAAAGTAAAAATCGGAGGTTTACCAAGTCTTCTATTAAAAAAACATGGTTCGGGGTAAAACCATTCCGGACCTCCTTTCATCGACAAATTCTAAGAATAGACAGTTTCTCTCAATTTTTCTAAAAATAGTTCCGGTTGTTTTCTGCTGGAGTACTTTTACTTTTTCGTTATCCTGAGCTGTTTTTTCGTCCGTTCACGCAATTTTTCTTCCTTTACCGTACTTTTTTCAACAAACTAAAAAGGACCGGTGAACTGAACTGCACCCAATTCTTAGACAACACCTAACAATTGGAGCTGTATTTTTTTGACTAAATATACGATAGACGAAAAATCAAATGCAGTTATAGAGTACTTAGAAGGGAAAAAATCGATAAATCCATTGCTCAAGAAAGAAATGTAGGTTTATCCCCTCTGAAAAGATGGGTCGCTCGCTATCTAAAACATGGGATGGAAGGACTTGTTCCATCCTATACAAATTACACTCTGCCCTTTAAACTAGAGGTACTTAAATATATGAACGAATATGGGGCATCGATCAACGAGACCGCTGTACACTATAACCTTCCTTCCGATTCTACACTTTTGAATTGGGTAAATCAGTTTAAGGAAGGAGGTATAGACGCCCTAAAACCAATGAAAAAGGGGCGTCTATCCATGAAAAAAGAAACTAATAAAAAATCGCAAGCTAATGGCTCTCAAGAAGCACTTCTTGCCGAATTAGAATACTTACGTGCAGAGAATGCCTATCTAAAAAAGTTGAATGCCTTAGTTCAAGAAAAGGAAGCCTTACAAAGAAAGAAAAAGCGAAAGTAGTCCATGAACTAAGGAAACAATTTGATTTAAAACTGCTTCTATCCATTTCTAAAATGGCACGGAGTACGTACTATTATTGGGTAAACGCCTTCGGGCGTGAGGATAAATACACAGAAATTAAATCCCTTATCAAAGAGATTTTCCATACGCATAAAGGGCGTTATGGGTATCGGCGTATTACCCTAGAATTACGTAACCGAGGTGCTCGCATCAATCATAAAACAGTTCTCCGATTGATGAATGAACTAGGATTAAAGTCATTGATTCGCATGAAGAAATACCGTTCGTACAAAGGGAACATCGGTAAGATTGCGCCCAACATTCTAGCACGTGATTTCAAGGCGGCAAGGTCCATTGAAAAATGGGTGGCAGATGTCACGGAATTCCATCTAGCTGGGGAGAAACTATACTTATCAGCCATTCTTGACCTGTTTAAGGGAGATATCATCGCCTATAATTTCGAATCTCGGCCTGTTTATCCGCTCGTTTCCAAAATGCTGGATAAAGCCTTTGATCGCTTGGAATGAAAGATTCACCCATTCTCCATTCAGATCAGGGCTGGCATTATCAGATGAAACAATACTCGCATGATTTGAAAAAACATAACATTACACAAAGCATGTCCCGCAAAGGAAATTGTCTCGATAATGCGGTCATTGAAAACTTCTTTGGCTTATTAAAATCCGAATTACTCTATCTTCAAGAATTTGAAAGCATGGAGCATTTCAAACAAGAACTAGGAGATTATTTCCATTACTACAATCATCAACGAATCAAGGTAAAATTAAAAGGCATGAGCCCGGTAGATTACCGGGTTCATGCCCTCAAGGCTTCCTAAGTAAATAAAGTGTCTAACTTTTTGGGTTCACTTCAAACAACCGGCCCTTTTTTCTCAAACTTCCATCTCTTTAAAAATATCCGTTTCCTGACCTGCATTCAAGCTTAGTACATCCTCTACATCTTGATAAGATTTCCCATAAAGGTCATCATCTTTATAAGTATGGATTTCAGAATAAATCTCTTTCATGAAATCAAATACGTCTTCTTCATCAACAGATGGATTTGCCGGCCAATATAAGATTTCCATAGGCGTGTTCTCCTTAGTGGCAAGCGATTTTCTGCTATAGGAAATCGAAGAAGCATGATGGAATCCTTCCCTTTTATAAAATTTCAGCCTTTTAAATGTATCATCATCATTTTCTTGTACTGGTTCGACTTCCAGCAAAATCGTTTTCTGCTTTTTTTGCAATTTTTGAATCAATTTCCTTCCTAATCCCTGCCCCCTTGAATTCTTTGATACAAATAGGTAATCAACGAATATAAACTCTTCCCCTTCCACATACAATAAAACATGGTCGGGACCTTCATCCTTTTTATATATTTCCTGCTTATCTTCTAAAAGAACTTCTATATGTTCTTTGGACTTCATTTCTTCAATAGGGAAATACTGGTTTAATTTTTCATACCAATTCATAATTTAATCTCCTTATTTGCTAGTTTATACTTTCCAGATTTTTTCTTATCCACTACAATGGAACTTAAATAGCTTGAAAATATTAGGAGGGGTTTAGATGATCAGTTACTTTATCGACTTTTTTTTAGTCGCTGCTTGCGTTATTGGTATTACAGCTGTGAATGGCGTTGTGACGAATGGCATCGGCGAAAAATGGTTTGGCGGGAAACGTCACTCTCATATTTTCGATCAATCGAAACGAATTCAGTCAGGATGGAGTCAAGTTGGCGGGAATAAAAAGCGGTAATTCAGAGAGAAATTGGATGACCGGAAGGATATTCCTAGGTCATCCATTTTTTCATGGGGTATAGTCTACTCCCTTTGTATATCGATTTGCTGCATTCCATAATAAGTATTCATCAATACCATTATCATTCAATGCTTTTATTTGGGCTTCCACTTCTTCCTTACCATACCTTTGATAATTCCCCTCCCCTAAATATGAGGCAGTAAAATCTTGTAGCCAAGGTCTAGAAGTAGGTGGCGTTTTTAATTCCTTCAGCTTCCCGTTCTCCAATTTCGCATATTCCTTAACGAGATCATACGGCTCCAAATCAGGCTTATCGATACCAAAATAAGATGTCCAGTGACTTGGATAGATCATGGAGGAAATTACATCGACATTCTCAGAGATTTTTGTGAAGTTTTGCCCAATTCCGGGAGCTTCAGGCAATGTAGCAGCATATCCAAAAATATCCACTGATACTTCCACATCATATGGCTCCAGTTGTTTTCTCGCATAACTTACGAAATCCGTCACTGCCTGAACCCTTTTGGCTGTATGACTTACTTTCGCTTCATCATATTCACCGACATCATATTTCAAATCATCTTCCTTGTTTTCGAATCCTTCGGGAAAACGGACATAGTCAAATTGAATTTCTTTAAAACCCATCTTTGCAGCTTCAATGGCAATACCGACATTATAATCCCACACCTCTTTTAAGAATGGGTTAACGAAGGCTTCCCCTCGACCATTCTTCCATACCTTTTCGTCATCTAAAAAAGATAATTCAGGCTTCTCTTTGGCCAGAAGGGAGTCTTTAAAAACGACTACCCTTGCAATCGGATAAATCTGTTTATCTTCCATTTTTTTCAGCATTACCCTTGGATTTTTTATGTAGTCTTTACCAATCCCAGCATATGGAGAATCTGGATCTTCGGTTTGATAAGTAACGTTCCCCAAGTCATCCTTAATATCAATGACCATCGCATTCAAATCGGTTTCATCTACATATTTAATAAGTTCATTCATTTTCTTGCCACCCGCTGCAGGCCCTGTCACATATATTCCGCGCACAGCATCCGGATAGTCGAATTTCAACCCCGAATCAAAAACAAAACGCGGTACGCTCACAGGCAAATCTTTATTTTCTAATGCTACCTGCCTGGTTTCGTTCATGCCTTCCGCATGAACTGGCTGTTGAATCAGGAATATGCACATACCTGTCATCAACCATTTACACATTGGTTTCATTTTCTCCACCTCATTCGCCATCAGTCATCAATATTCAACAAATATAATAAACCCCTTTCTTTAATACCACAAACAATTAATTTTACTCCTATATATTATAAATAATTAAAAAACTCCGCCTTACAAAGTTTATATCTTAAAACCCATAGGTGGAAATACGTTCCTCAGCACTGTATTCCCTTGTATGTATCCTTCCCTAAAATCATCTGCTCATAGTGAAATATAGTAAACGGTTTGATTTTCCTTGAGTCTTTCATTTCTTCCATAATCAAAAAAAGGAAACGGAAAATCCGTACTTTTGCTTGATTGCCGATTCGATTATACATTTAATATGAATAAATGCTAAAATACAGTTATAGTGGACAATTCGTATTCTCAGAATGGCATCGATACTGGACAAAACGGCCCTCCACAAGATTTAAATGAGCGTTCCCTTTCATGGGCTTCACGCACATTTCTTTCAAAGAAAGTGGATTCATTTTCTATTTATCCTTACAATAATGAAGAGCGAATATCCATTTATCAATAAACGCATTTAAAGGAGTGACTAGCAGTTGAAAAGGATTTTCTCCGGCATTCAGCCATCCGGTTCCGTTACTTTAGGAAATTACATCGGAGCCATGAAACAATTCGTTAACTTACAAAATGAATATGAATGTTTCTTTTGTATTGTTGACCAGCACGCAATTACAGTTCCACAAGATCGCCTTAAGTTAAGGAAAAGCATTAAAACTTTGGCCGCTTTATATTTGGCCATTGGTCTAGACCCTGAAAAGAATACCATCTTCATTCAATCAGAGGTACCTGCGCATGCTCAGGCAGGCTGGATTTTACAGAGTATATCCTATATTGGTGAACTTGAGAGAATGACCCAATTTAAAGACAAATCCGCTGGCAAAGAAGGGGTATCAGCAGCACTTCTTACTTACCCGCCGCTGATGGCTGCCGATATTCTCCTTTATGGTACGGATGTCGTTCCTGTCGGGGAAGATCAAAGACAGCATCTTGAATTGACACGCGATTTGGCTGAACGCTTCAATAAAAAGCACAATGATATTTTCAAAATCCCGGAAATCAGCCTTCCTACAGAAGGGGCACGTATCATGTCCCTTCAAGAACCAACCAAGAAAATGAGCAAATCGGATCCTAACAAAAAGGCAACGATTGCCTTATTGGATGATCCGAAGCAAATCGAAAAAAATATCAAGAGCGCAGTTACCGATTCCGAAGGTATTGTCCGTTACGATAAGGAAAACAAAGCCGGAGTTTCCAACCTGATGTCCATTTACTCCATCTTCAGTGGAAAAACCTATTCAGAAATTGAAGAGATGTATGAAGGCAAAGGTTATGGCGACTTTAAAGGTGATCTGGCTGATGTGGTACTTGGAGAAATCCTACCAATCCAGGAACGCTTTAATGAATTAATCGATTCGCCTGAATTGGATGAAATTCTGGACCGCGGTGCAGAAAAAGCCAACATTGAAGCCAATAAAATGATCAGAAAAATGTATAATGGCATGGGACTTGGCAGAAAGAGATAAAAAAAGACGATCCTCATCGGATCGTCTTTTTTTTGTTCATAATATCGATGGGCTATCGCCAGCTTCCACTTGCCAAAGCTTTTCAAAAAAAGGCTGCCCCTTCACCAAATTTTCACAAAGTTGAAGGTGCTTCTCTGACCAGCCTTCCTTCATTTCTTCATATAACTCTAGCCAAGCTATCTGAAAATCCATTTCTTGAATGCTTTCATATTTTTCAGGGGCCCATTCTGTATACCAATAGCGGATTTCAGCAGTATTTTTCGCCGTGAATAATTGGTCCATGGCCATGAATAGTAATTGCTTAAGCTGTCTTTCTTTTCTTGTCAACCCATTCATGAATAAGGGAGACGGCGACAAAATATGATATTCTTTCTCAGATGTAGGTTTTTCAGTAAAGGTGTAATCCATCTCATCATGGTTTTCTATCATGTCATAAACAATTTGTTCCTGCCGGGGAATTATTCTGCTTTTCCTGATCGGAATATGATACCCTATCGTATCAACAGCTAAAATTCCATTTCCATCAGTCACGATAAAACAATAGTCAAGCTGAATTCGTTCATGATTTTTCCTTGCATATGCTTTTTGATACACGTCATTCAGCAATGGCTTAGGTAATTCTGACAAGTCGTTTTCTATGTAGTGGAACAATGTTGCTGACACTTTCAACAAAGGAACTTGATCTAGAAGTTCGATCCCATCATCCTTCCTCCATTCATGAAAATGACAAATATTATAGCCGTTTTCTTCTCCTTCAAACCAGTTAACCCATACATCATGAAGATATAACATCATTCATCCCTCACTTAAACAAATTTCTGTTTGTCAATCAGTATAGGCAGGAACCATACAATTTATTCCTATTCTAGAAAACAGATTAATAAAAAAAGAACGTATATATTAGCTATTTATTGATAAGAATTTTTCAGATTGAATAATGAATGATTTTTTCACAGAGAGTTTTTCGTAATTTTTCACTAGGTAATAGCCACTACAGTATCCAAGCATATATGGGTATCCTTTCGTTCCAAGCAGAAGCACATCATGAAGAGGGTCTGTACGCTTTATCATGTGCTTTTCCTCTAAATGTTTGCTCCAAAATTCTCGTAGTTTATCTTCCTGATATAACTTAGTCCATTTCGCTAAAAAATTTGTTCCTAAATATTTTCCCACCGTTCGTTCCGCTAGCCCTTCCATGATCATCGTATCAAGGAGAGTAAATTCTTTTTGGTCCTTTTTCAAGTGATGCAATCGGCAGACATGATGATATTCATGAATCAACAGGGCCTCCATTTCCTTTTCAGATATACCCTTGTCGTAAAAAAGGAATAGTTTATCTTCAAATGCCAACCCTGACTTTGTTTCAACTGTTTTCTTCCATATCCCAGAAGACATGAGCGGAAAAATAAATATGGGAACATCAGGCCCTCCCCATAGTTTCTTATAAGATGTGAACAGGCTTTGTGTTTTTTCCCATACATTATTTTCTTTTAAGTCTTCCCATGTGAGTTTCGTTTTTTGATTCGGCGAATACATGCCATGCTTTAATAAATGATGATAAATCATACCCGCATCAAGCGTATTGTTGAATGTGCTTTTAAGTCTTTCCATCATCTGGACCGGGTGGTTGAAATCCTTCCTCATCCATTCATCAGTTGAAATGACCCCCATTTCCCATACACCTCCGCTTCTTTTGACTATCGTATGATTTAAAAAAGCTGAATGACACATTTTATATCCTGCATTTTCCCTTCAACACAAAAAGAGCAGATCTCAAAAGATCTGCTCTTCCTTCTGTTTGTTTTATTGATATTTCTTGAAAAGAATAGTAGCGTTATGTCCACCGAATCCAAGTGAATTGCTGATGGCGGCATTGATTTCGCCCTTCCTTGCTTGATTCGGGACATAGTCCAAATCACACTCAGGGTCTGGTGTTTCAATATTGATGGTTGGAGGCAAAATGCTGTCCCTGATTGCCTGAATCGTGAATATTGCTTCCACACCGCCTGCTGCCCCTAACATATGGCCTGTCATTGATTTAGTGGAACTTATTGCAAGTTTATTAGCATGGTCGCCAAAGACTTCTTTGACTGCCATCGTTTCATATTTGTCGTTGTATGGCGTACTCGTTCCGTGGGCATTCACATATTGGATGTCTTCCGGATTCAAACCTGCATCCTCAATAGCAATTTTCATCGCTCTTGCCCCGCCTTCTCCACCTGGTGCCGGAGCGGTAATATGGAAGGCATCTCCAGTTGATCCATAACCAGCTATTTCGGCATAAATCTTGGCTCCTCTATTCAATGCATGTTCAAGATCTTCCAGAACGATGATTCCAGCTCCTTCGCCGATTACGAAACCATCACGGTTAAGATCGAAAGGACGGCTAGCAGTTTGTGGATCAGGATTGGTCGATAAAGCAGTATTTGCACAGAATCCTGCAACCGACATTTTTGTTATTGGCGCTTCGGCTCCACCTGTGATCATCACATCGGCATCGCCACGTTGAATGGCTTTAAACGCGTCACCAATTGAATTTGTTCCTGTTGCGCAGGCTGTTACCGTACATGAATTGATTCCTTTAGCACCCAGTAAGATAGATACCTGGCCAGCTGCCATGTCCGGAATCATCATCGGTACGAAAAATGGGCTCACCCGTTTATACCCTCTGTTTAAAAAGTTTTCATGCTGTGTCTCAAGAGTCTCCAGCCCGCCGATACCCGAACCGATCCAGACCCCGATACGTGCTGCATTTTCATCCGTTATTTTCAGCTCACTATCATTATAGGCCATAACGGATGCTGCAATTGCATAATGGGTAAAACGGTCCATCTTACGCGCTTCTTTACGATTAATATAAGTCTCTATATCAAAGTCCTTGATTTCAGCTGCCACTTTAACTGGGAATTCTTCAGCATTCAAACGAGTTAAAGGCCCTATTCCTGATTTCCCCTCGATTATATTCTTCCATCCAGTTTCTGCATCATTACCAACTGGTGAGATTGCTCCAATACCTGTTACAACTACACGACGATTAGTCATTAAAATGGCTCCTTCCTATTTTAAAGCTCTTACGTTTTGCTACTTCTTTTATTTACCCCACCTAAGAGCGATCGCTCCCCATGTAAGGCCACCACCAAAACCGACCATGACGATTAAGTCATTGTCCTTGATTCTTCCTGCTTCCATTTCTTCCACAAGGGCCATTGGAATGGACGCTGAAGAAGTATTTCCATATTTATGAACCGTTTTTGTCATTTTTTCAAGCGGGAGACCCAAGCGTTCCCTTGAAGCTTCCATAATGCGTATGTTTGCTTGATGCGGGACAAGCAGATCGACATCTTCTTTTGTCAAACCAGCTTTGTCCAATACACCCAGGCTGGATTCCCCCATCTGACGGACAGCAAATTTAAATACTTCACGTCCATTCATATGAATGAAATCTCCTTCCTGTAATAAGTGCTTCCCGCCAGTTCCATCTGCGCCTAATTCAAAGGAAAGGACCCCTTTGCCTTCCGATACAGGTCCAAGTACAGCTGCACCCGCACCGTCACCAAAAAGTACAGCAGTATTGCGGTCTTCCCAATTGGTTACTTTCGAAAGTTTTTCAACACCGACGATCAACACATGCTTATATGCACCTGTCTTAATAAATTGCTGTGCCGTGATCATTGCATACATAAAACCGGCACACGCAGCACTTACATCCATTGCAGCTGCCTTCATCGCTCCCAATTTCTCTTGAATCATGCAAGCGACAGAAGGAAACGACTGATCAGGCGTAACAGTAGCTACAAGAATTAAATCTATCTCATCAGCAGAAATTTCCGCATTTTTCAATGCAGCTTTTGCGGCTTCATAAGCCATATCTGATGTATCAATATCATCATTTGCAATTCTTCTTTCCTCAATACCCGTCCTAGTCCGGATCCACTCGTCGGAAGTGTCCATAATTTTCTCTAAATCCGCATTTGTAACGATTTTGTCGGGTAAGTAGCGGCCAAGCCCAAGTATACCAGCATTCATCTTGCCATCCCCTTATATTTTAATGAGTTATTATAAGCATCTATTATTACCTGGTACTAATTTTATATAAAAAAACACTTCCTTGCAAGAGTTAACAATTTGAATAGCTAAAGAAATCTCTTTCCGAAGTCGGACAAGCGCCTATGCCAGGGGAAATTGGGGACATACATTATAAATAAAAGGAGATAGGAGGAATTTATTGTGGACATCTTCAATCGCAACAACCAGGGAACCCAGGATGATCATTTTTCGAATTTGATGTTTGGCAGGAAAGCTGAACCTGAGCAAGAGGAATCGAAGATTGATTACATGCAATTGATGGAGAGTGTTGAAACTTTGATTTGCTTATACAGTCAATACAAACCGGCCATCGATAAAATTAACCTGAACCCATTGATCGCCAAGTTCTTGAAAAAGGAATAAAAAAATAAGGCTGCCCTTTTACCCGGACAGCCTACCTTCAATTAACGCTGAGCATCTTGTTTTCCAAGCTCATAAGCTTCTTGCATCACGCTTTTAAAGAGCTCCATGAATGGCTCTGCCATCTCCATTGAGAATGGAATCCCGCTTGCTTCAAGCTTCGCTTTAGCCTCTGGGAAGTACTTCATGGCGATCCCCATAAATTCAAGAGTTTTATCTGAACTCATTTGCATTTCCCCCTATCTTTTGAATAACCATCAATTGATCATTGTGATGCCCAAATAAAGCTCAATATTATCATAATTCCACTTGTCCCTTTCGTAAAGGGCGCAAATATAAAATCATGAATATCTTTTGACGTTTATTCCTATCCTTGAACATTATAGTACAAGACTTATAGGGTAGAGGCAAATATACAGTTTTGTCCTTTCCAAATAACGAAGCTTTCGGTTTTATATATTCCTTCGAATTTAAGCATTAAGGTCCTCTCCCCGTTAATCACGCTTTCTCCACTCTTTAAGTAAATTTAATCTTTTATTATGTTTTCTTTGTAGAGCAATGCCTTCTTCCGGGTCCATTTTGCTGTGCACCTCAAATATTGATCCTTTATTGATTTTAGTTTTTGGTTGGGAAATGAATGAATCCATAGTTTCACCAAATATTAACTTGGCACATTTATTCCAATGATCATCAATACTGCTGCACAATTGGATGGCCCTATCGGAAGTGGAGGTAAGCACTGCTTCCAAATCATTCACAAAATCAGTGATGAAGAGGGCATCTCCGGTATATTCGTTAGCGATTGCCGCTTTGATATCTGACTGTCCAAGTTGATTGATTCCAGCCTCAAAGCTCATGCCTTCCGGTTGCCAAGGTCCATAAATCGTCGGTAAAAATATGATTTTTGCAGAATCAATTCCTTCGATCGAGTTTAAAATGGACTGAAAAATACTGACATCTCCTTCAATTGGCATGAAAATAACAAAATTCGGCGTTTGATTAGACCCATTTTTTTTGCATTTTTCAATGAAGTAAACGATTTCGCCTATAAGAAAATCGATTTTACCCGTTTTTCCGCTTTGAATATCGTAACAAGATATGAAAACAGTGTCCTGCTGTGAACTATCCAATAATTTAAGTTTATTTATCGGAAAATATATATAGTTCGAACTTCTACCTATTTCAAGTTCCTTTTCTTCCATAATATATCGACTTGCTTCGGAATCAGCCCAATCAATTCCGATTACTTCTTCACCTTGGTTCAAAAAATATTGAGTTACATGGAATCCCACAAATTGATAAGTGCCAATGACAATGTATGTTTGCATAAATACAGCCTCCTCGTATGCCATCAAGCCCATTTCACTCGACACGTCTAGTTTTTTTAGATGCTGTATCGTATGCAAACTATTGTGAAAATATATCCATTCTCATAAAGACTCTTCATTCTCATTGAAAAACTTCTGTATTTGATAGGGGATTTTATAACGTTTTTCAGGCAATAAATAAGTCAGCTGCAAGTCTGCTTTCCTAGCCAGTTGGATTTCCCGATAAAGGGAGGCTTGCTCTTTCCGCATGCTTCCAAAAACCTGAATCACTTTCATGGGGATTTTCTCAGCGATCACTGTATCATCAGTGTCCAGAATATGCTGTTCACATTCTGCCGGATCGAGCTCATATGCAGCAGCGACCTCGGACAGCCACTTTTTATAGAAGAACTTATTTTCCTTTTCTTTCTCCAGTTGAGCTTTCAAGGAAAAAACCGGATCGATTAATACGACAGAACGTATTTTATTTCCAAGTTCATTCATTAGCTTTAAGGCAAGGAGCGCGCCTGTCCCCTCTGCCAATATATGAACCCTTTGATTGACTATTTCTTTTTTCATGAAAAGGATATATAGGTTAAGGGAAAGGTCCATTGCTTTAGGGCTGCCCCAGTTGGCTCCGTGAAAATTGGATGAGAATAGCGTGTATCCGTATTCCTTTAAATATTCCAATATCCGCAACCTGCCAGGATGCTGCAGCCAAAAGCTGCTGTCTTTTTCGACAAAATGACTACGGTCTCCAATTACCATTACGGAAAAACCACTGGGCCGCTCTGGATAATAGATGATATTCCATTGGTCATCAATTTGAAAAGTTCGTTGTTCCATCGGTCTAACTCCTTTAAGGAATATTACTACTACTATATTAATTTATGACGAAAAATAGAAAGGGTCAGTGGTAACGCCTAACTTCTTATCTTAAATTAACCAAGCTGGGATGGTTTTTTTTTATTGAATACCCAGAATTCCCCTTTTCCCATAGGTACCAACTAGACTGCCTGAAAACTTCTCTTATGATTTAAGGTAATGAATTATTTAATGGTTATTACTAAAAACACGTTTTAACTGTATATTAATTATGGTAAGATAAAAATGAATGTAGTGGAATGAGGTGAAATTCGATGCGTTATGCTTGGACAATTTTTTGGACATTCTTATTAGTGCATATGACTGTATATGTTGTTTCTTCCATGATCGGAGTTTCATACGATGCTGCGCAGGGGACGATTTTAGGAGTAGCTGCTGCTATCCTGATTTGCATCATCCCTGCTATCATGCCTGCTGGGCCAGCAAAAGACTCTCATCAACATTAAGAAACAAAAAGAGGACATCCTTTTTAGGATGTCCTTTTTGTTATACCGTACTTTGCTTTCGGGTAAACTACATTTTATATGAGGACCAATTCATCATGATCATAATCAATCGTTATTTCCAGTCCAACTGTCCCAGCTATGATCTTACGGGCGATTTTCGTTTCAAGATGCTTTTGGATGAATCGCTTCAATGGTCTGGCCCCATATACCGGATCATATCCCTGGTCCGCAATGAATTCCTTAGCCGCTTCAGTGACGTTCAGGATAATATTTTGTTCAGTTAACCTTACTTGTAATTGTTGAACCATTTTTTCTACGATTTCAACGATCTCTGTTTTCGTAAGAGGTTTGAATAAAACAATGTCATCTACGCGATTCAAAAATTCCGGACGGAAATGCCCTCTTAATTCTTTAAAGACTTGATCTTTTATTTCGTCTTCAATTCCACCATCTATCAGGTTGGACTGCAACAAGAAATGGGAACCGATATTGGAAGTCATGATGATCACTGTATTTTTACAGTTGATTGTTCTGCCCTGGGAGTCCGTTATCCTACCATCATCCAACATTTGCAGCAAAATATTGAAGACTTCAGGATGCGCCTTTTCAATTTCATCCAATAATACCACTGAGTATGGGTTTCTCCTAATTGCCTCCGTTAGTTGGCCGCCTTCCTCAAAACCAACATATCCAGGAGGTGCACCAACAAGGCGGGACACGGAATGTTTCTCCATATATTCCGACATATCGATTCGGATCATATGTTCTTCACTATCGAATAGCGTTTCTGCCAAAGCTTTTACCAGTTCAGTTTTACCTACTCCAGTCGGCCCCAGGAAAATGAATGAACCAATCGGTCTGTTGGGGTCCTTAATTCCAGCCCTTGCCCGTAAAACAGCATCGGATACTAGTTCCACCGCTTCTCCCTGACCTATTACGCGTTCATGCAGGATATCAGAAAGGCGAAGCAGCTTCTCCCTTTCACTTTCCACCAGCTTGCTTACGGGAATCCCCGTCCACCTTGCAACAATCGAGGCAATTTCCTCCTCAGTCACTTCTTGGCGAAGCAACCGTGATTCCTGTTTTTCCTTTTCCAATTCATCTTCCATTGCTTCCAATTCTTTTTGAAGCTGTGGAATCCTTCCGTGCCGAAGTTCTGCTGCCCTGTTAAGGTCATAGTCATTCTCTGCCTGTTCCAGCTCATGGCGCAGTTTCTCAAGCTCTTCACGTTGATCCTGCACCTTTTGAAGAGCTGATTTCTCCATTTGCCATTTGGACTTCATGCTATTCGCTTGATCCTGAAGTTCTGATAGTTCTTTTTGAAGCACTTCCAGCCTTGCTTTGCTTTGAGGGTCCTCCTCATTCTTCAAGGCCGCTTCTTCAATTTCAAGTTGCATGACTTTTCTCGTGATTTCATCCAACTCGGAGGGCATTGAATCGATTTCCATTCGGATCATCGCACAAGCTTCATCCACAAGATCTATCGCTTTATCCGGTAGGAATCGCTCCGTTATATATCGGTTCGAAAGGACAGAGGCTGCAACGATCGCCCGATCATGTATCCTGACGCCATGGTGAATTTCAAACCGTTCCTTTAATCCACGCAAAATTGAAATCGTATCTTCCACATCCGGTTCAGGAACCAGAACCTGTTGGAAACGGCGTTCAAGAGCCGGATCCTTTTCAATATATTGTCGATATTCATCCAGGGTTGTTGCACCGATACAGTGCAGCTCCCCTCGTGCAAGCATCGGCTTTAACATATTCCCGGCATCAAGCGCGCCATCCGTTCTTCCGGCCCCGACAATTGTATGCAATTCATCAATGAATAAAAGGATTTTGCCGTCACTTTTCTTGATTTCATTCAACACCGCTTTTAGCCTTTCCTCAAATTCACCGCGGAATTTTGCCCCTGCGACAAGCGCACTCATATCAAGTGAAAAAACGGTCTTGTCCTTTAATCCTTCCGGCACATCCTTTCTCACGATCCTTTGTGCCAACCCTTCGACAATGGCTGTTTTACCAACTCCAGGTTCTCCAATTAATACAGGATTATTTTTCGTTTTACGTGATAGTATCCGAATGACGTTACGGATTTCCGTATCTCGACCGATTACGGGATCGACCTTCCCTGATTTAACCTCAGCAACGAGATCTCTGCCGTATTTTTTAAGTACCTCATATGTGCTTTCAGGATTTTGATTAGTCACTCGTTGATTCCCCCTTATATCGTTTATAACCTGTTTTGCTTTATCATAATCAATCCCATATGATGAAAAAAGCCTGTTTACATTCGTTTTATTGACCTGCAACGACGCAAGAAGTATATGTTCGACAGATAAATATTCATCTTCCCACATCTGCATTTCTTTTTCGGCAGCGGTCAAAATTCCCTGTAAGGAGGATGACATGTAAACCTGGGAAACACTTCCGCTCACTTCCGGTAATCGATCCAGTTCCCTATTAAGCTCTATATCAAATTGATTCATCGGTTTATCAGATTCCGATAAAATCCTGATTAATAAACTTTCATCCTGTTCCATTAAAATCTTTAATAAATGAAGCTCCGTCAGCTCGGGATTCCCTCTATCTTTAGCTAGCTCCTGGCCGCCAATGATTGCCTGTTGGGTTCTCTCCGTCATTTTATTAATATCCATCTTAAAACCTCCCATTCATCTATTTCATGAACGAAACCCCTCTTGATTTGACCAAGTTTGACCTTTATATTTTCATTATACTTCTAATTCTCCCCATGTAAAGGAATGTTATAAAAATGCAATTATGGAGGATGAACGGCAAAAGCCTTTCTTCATAAAGAAGAAAGGCAAAACCCATCTGTAAATTCATTACATCCCATCATAAGATTTTTATGAAACGAATCAGCTTTATGCTTTCACGGCCATTTTATTATAACCATGAAATTCATCGACGAATTTGAAATCCTTATCCGTGCGACCTGCAAGGATTGTATCTCTGAGCAGAATTCCGGCATCGGTTTCATTGTGGATGATTTCCCCCCACATTCTAGCGCTGGTTTGAACATTCGCCGTACGCGGAATCCGTTCCTCTTGGTAGTCCAAAAATGCCTGTTCAATGTCATTCCCATGCTTATGAAGCATATCCGCCATATAAGCTGCATCTTCTAAAGCCTGGCAAGCCCCTTGTGCCAAGTATTGAAGCATCGGATGTGCAGCATCGCCCGTTAGCGTAATCTTCCCTTTTGTCCAATTATCAATTGGTAAACGGTCATACATTGGCCAGCGGCGTTGCCGTTGAATGAATGAAATTGCATTCTGAACAAGCTCACAAGTTCCGGCGAATACATGATCCATTTCTTCGGGGGTACCCCATTGATCTGTTTTTTCGTTTTCTTCCGTGTATTGAGAACTTTTGAAGACCACCACTTGGTTGTATAGTTCTCCCCTTCTAACCGGGTATTGAACAAGATGAAGGTTTGGTCCAATCCACATATATACATCATCTAAATCTCCATGACTCGTAACCTCTTCCATCGGAATCGCTCCTCTGTATGCAACATATTGTGAGCAGACCGGTTGATCTTCAACAAACAGTTTCCGTGCATTAGACCATAATCCATCGGCTCCAATGACAGCCGTTCCTGAATGTTGGGACCCGTTGGCAGAAGTAACCGTCACTTCACCCTCATTTTCTACTGTTTCAATAATGGTTTGGTTCGTTACCAGTTCAATATACGGGTTCATATCACAGGCCTCAGCCAGTACTTTATGCAAATCGGAACGATGCAAAACAATATAAGGCGCTCCATATCTTTCTTTATAAACATCACCTAAATCCAAAGCGGAAAGCTCTTTTCCAGAAAAAGCATCCATCAGTACCAATCTTTTTGGAAAGACTGCTATTTCATTGATTTTTTCCATGACGCCTAAACGCTTTAATACGTTGGTTGCATTTGCGGCAAGCTGAATTCCTGCACCAATTTCACCAAATTCGGGAGCTTGTTCAAGGACCTTTACATACTGTTTAGTTTCTGCGATTCCTAAAGCAGTTGCCAATCCGCCAATTCCCCCACCGATAACGATGAATGGTTTTTTTTCTGTGTTCATCATCAATTCCCCCTATATAAGTAGCTTTTAGCCAATGTTGTGGACCAATACCATAGTAAGCGTTTTCATTAAACTGGCATTCTATATATTCATTAGGATCATTCTGAAAGTTTCAACCGATTATTTTCAAACCAAAACAGGCTTGAATTCACTTTCAACCTTTTGGTAACCATTGTTTGTGTCTAATGCCTGTTGCTGTTCCAAATCGAATCTCTCCATTATTGGTAGGTCGTTTACCGAGAATAAGTAAGAATCGGCTTCTGCAACATGCTCATGCCAAGCCCAATTCGGAACGACGAAATAATCTCCCTTGGACCAATCAAAACGCACTCCATTAATGACCGTATAGCCTGAACCTTGGTGCACTTGATAGATTGTGGAATGGGTATGGCGATGTGCTTTGGTATGGAATCCTTTTGGCAGTTTCTGCATCCATGCCCCCATCGTCGGATTTGCCGTTTGTCCATTTGAAGGATTGATATATTCCACAGCAAAACCTTCAAATGGATCTGGTTCGAAGTTCATTAATCCTTCTATCGCTGCTTTGGTGCCTTTCCATTTGTAGTTGGCAAGCGGTGCCACTTGTGAATAACGATCGGATATCGGACGAACCATTCCGCCTTGATAACGGAGCTCTGAAAAATCATCAGGCCGTTTAGGCGTTTCAACCCGGTCTGGGTATGGTTCAAAGAAAGTGCCACCTATTGAATAGATAGTTGGGATATCAAGGGCATCCATCCAAATCATCGGTTTTTCTCCAACATGACCATGACCATGCCATAGGTTTTTTGGCGTGATCAAGAAATCCCCTTCTTCCATGAATATCCTTTCTCCTTGCACGATGGTGTAGGCACCCTCACCATTTGTAATGAAACGAAGGGCACTTTGAGAGTGACGATGGGAAGGAGCCACTTCACCAGGCAACAATAGCTGAACCGCTGCATAAAGCGTTTGTGTTGTCGAAGCCCATCCCCAAGGCTGACGATAAGTTAAGCCTGGGTTTTGAAAATAAATGGCCCTCCGCTCCCCTCCTCGATCAGGTGTGAAGATTTCAGCTGCTTCCATCAACTTTTTAGTCAAAAGCTCTTCTTTCCATAAATAAGCATGGGCATGTGGTTTAGGTTCATGGTCCATCAGAGCGGGAATGGCTTCCCACAGAGGCCCAAGGTTATACTGCTGAATATCCTTTGTAAAATCCTTTACGATTGCACTATTCATGTATTCCAATTTTTCAGCCATATTAATCCCAACTTTCTTTTTTTATCTTTTCTCACTGGATTTTAGAAAGATTTCGCTTAATTTGATCGTAGTGTCCTGAAATATGTTCATCGATGAAGTGTTCCACAATATAAGAAACGGGTTTGTTTCCGAATTTTGCGAAATTTCGGTGTGGCGATTCTCTAGATAGTGTTTCTTCATCTAAATTCCCGAGCCTGCTTTCCACTTTATATTTAAGCTCCTCCAATTGTTTCAAGACATCATCAACAGCAAGTTTGTCAGTATGGGTAACGGCTGCCAATCGGGCTGGATCTTGCAAGCCACGCCCCCATTTGGCTCCAGGCTTCGCTATTACAGTTTCCACTTCACCTAACCAATAAGGGATGGCCTCAGCTAAATGGGAAAGTATCTGCATGATTGACCATTCATCATCTGCAAGCTTATATCTGATCGTTTCCTCCGGGAGATTTGCCACTGTCTCAAGAATGTGGTCGATTGATTGGTGAACCGATTGGATTGATATCCCGATTTCCTGATAAGCCATTTTATTTTCCCTCCCCGACAAGTCGCACACGGTTTTCAAGATAACCTATTTTGTCGATTTCGATTTTGACAACGTCACCATCTTTTAAGAACACTTGTGGATCACGGGCTACTCCTACCCCACCCGGTGTTCCTGTGAGTACGATGTCACCTGGTTCAAGAGTCATTAAATTCGATAAGAATTCAACTAAATACTTCACATCGAATACGAAGTTGGATGTATTCGTTTTTTGGCGTTCTTCACCATTTACCGTTAATCGGACATTTAAGCCAGATGGATCGGATAGTTCATCGGAAGTGACTAACCAAGGCCCCAACGGAGCACTTCCTTCAACCGTTTTCCCTTGAAGCCACTCAAGTGTACGCCGTTGGATATCACGGTACGTAACATCATTCGCAATTGTATAACCAGCTACATAATCAAGAGCATCTTCTTTTGAAACATTACGTGCCCTTTGTCCGACTACAAAAGCGAATTCCGCTTCATAATCAAGTTGTTCAGAGATTGGGAAAAACGGTATATCATCCTGGGGACCGATTACTGTATTGGCGAACTTTGCGAATACCACAGGGAATGGCGGCAATTCGCGACCCATTTCAGCAATGTGTTCACGGTAGTTATGTCCGACACAAATAATTTTGCTTGGCTTTTGGATAGGGGCCTCAAGCTTTATATCTTCAATTTCATGTACAATTTTATGTCTGAAGGAATCACGATTGTTCAATGCATAATCCGCTGCCTTTTTCGCGATGGAAAGGCTTTCATTCCCTCCCTGTAAAAATGCCTCCATTGTTGCAGGGACATACGCTTCAGCGATTTGTTCACTGCGGAGTTTCCCTTCGCTTTCAAGAAGCGCTTGATAGGCATAGTTCAAATCCACTATTACATTATCTGGGTAAATTGCACCAATACGTTTAAATCCCTGACTGCTGAAAGTTACTAATTTCATATTTCATTCTCCTTTATTAATCTGGATTTTTTATAAAGCTGATTTTAGTTCTTTTTTTGTGGGCCATTTCTGCTGGATTAACTTCACAAACCAGAATATGAATGATAAATGCTCATCTCATTAATTCACTAATAGATAACTTAGTTCACTATTTATATAAATGATAACTTAATTTTCGGAATATTGTCAAGATAGTATTGTAAATAATTTTGTGAAAATGTTATCATTTACACCATTAAGAGTTCTTCTGAATCCACTTGGAAAATTTATGAAATAGACAAAAAATTCATTTATTAATAATAAAGTATATTGATAGCTTTCAAGTGGCTGATTTTTTCTTACTTTAATTTCATTTAAATTTTACAGATTCTGATATACTAGACCTAAATTAAAACAGATTAGGGAGATTGACTTATGGAAATCGTAAAATCCGGTTCGACGATTCAATCATTACAAATAGGGATGAGCATCATAGATTTACTTGCTTCCCAAAGAAATCCGTTAAGATTCTCTGATATTCAAGAATTAACGGACATAACGAAAAGTAACCTATATAAGTATTTGAATACATTGACTCAACTGGAGTTACTATATCGTGATAAGACAACCGGTATGTATCACCTTGGGAGCAAATTGATTCAATATGGCATGGCAGCCATAGGAAATGAGGACATCACGAGCAGAATAACACCTTATTTACAGGAAATTAGTCACAATACCTCTTGCACAGTCCTTTTTTCCGTTTGGACATACGATGGACCAATCACGGCAAAAATATGGAATTCCAACCAAAACTTAAACATCGGGGCCCAGTTGGGTACGCGTCTTCCCCCATCATCCTCTTCAGGTAAAGTATTCACTGTTTTTCAGGATCCTTCCTTGACAGCGGACTGGATTGAAAAAGATCGTAATGTTACCGGGCCTTTCCTGAAAGAAACAAATGAATATCATGATATTCGGAAATACAAGATCGCTTTTGCCAAAGAGCCTCTTGTACCTTCTGTTTCCTCGATGTCCATCCCGGTTTTTAATTATAATTCAGAATTATTGGGAGCGATCACTGCCGTTGGATTCACCGAAAGCATTCCAGATCATTACGATGATCCCTTAAGCCACTATTTAAGAAAGAGCTATTTGGAGATCTCGAAAATATTCGGTTACACCGCTGAATGAGAAAAGCAGGAAAAAGGATGGAAATCATTCCTTTTTCCTGCTTTTAGATTTTTCATGGCTTTCGCTGATATGTCCATATCCGGTTGTGATTGGATGTTTCAGGAAAAGCGTCCCCTGCATCAAGTTTTACCATTTTCGGATTCACTACCGTGCTGCCAGTTTCACCGATTTCTACGTAGGTCCCATTGTTAGGCGCTTTCTGACCTGGCTTGAATTGACGATTTTGCCCCATAGATTTCACCCCTTTACATGCTTTCCTTGTTATTATTACCAGGTTCCTTTCTTTCATGTCAGAAAAATTAAGGACACACAGGAAATCAGCAGAATCAAAAAGCGTCTGCTCAGAGAGCAGACGCTTTTTTTGGTTAAGACATTAAATCCACTAGAACCGCTTTTTGGGCATGCAGACGATTTCCGGCTTGGTGGAAAACGACGGAATTAGGTCCATCGATGACTTCAGCCGTTACCTCTTCTTCCCTGTGTGCAGGCAGGCAATGCATGAATAAATAATCTTCTTTAGCAAGATTTACAAGTTCACCATTGATTTGATAATTTTTAAAAGCTTCTAAGCGAATGCTATTCTCGATTTCCTGCCCCATGGAGGTCCAAACATCGGAATAGACGATATCCGCATCTTTTATAGCTTCCGAAGCTGAGGTTGTCACCACAATTTCACTGCCAGTCTCTTCTGCCACTTTTTGAGCATAGGCAACGACCTTTTCGTCAGGTTTGTAGGCCTCAGGACACCCAATGGAAAAGTCCATTCCCATTTTTGCGCAGCCCACCATCAATGAATTGGCAACATTATTGCCATCTCCGATATAACTCATCTTCAGGCCTTTTAGCTGTCCTTTAATCTCGATGATCGTCAAGAAGTCAGCAAGCACCTGACAGGGATGTGCAAGGTCTGTTAACCCATTGATGACTGGGATAGAGGCATTTTCTGACAACTCCAGTATTTTTTCATGCTCGAAGGTACGAATCATGATGCCATCTATATATTCAGAAAGGACTTTTGCAGTATCGGAAATAGTTTCCCCACGTCCAATTTGCAAGTCATTGCCACTCAAGAACAAAGCGTGTCCGCCAAGCTGCATCATGCCAACTTCAAAAGATACACGGGTACGGGTAGACGATTTTTCAAAAATCATCCCCAGCGTTTTCCCTTTTAAAGGTGTATATTCTTCACCAGCTTGCCATTTGCCTTTAATGGTCTGCGCTAGCTTTAACAAATCTTCAATTGCTATGGGTGTAGACTCCTTCATGGTCAAAAAATCTTTTCCATTTAAAATCTTCGCTTGTGTCGGTGCCGTCATTGAACTCATACGTGTGACACTCCTTTCGAATATGATACAAGCCATTCCTGAAGCGAGGTAACCCCTGGATCAGCATTTTCCAACGATTGTAGATAGGCCTTAAAAGTCTCTTCTTCCGTAAATGCAAGTAGTCGATATTTTGCTGCCAGTAACCTTAGCTTCTTATCTTCTTCTGTTGTTCCATATGCCAATACGACCGCTGCATTCCCTTCATTTAACCATTCATCAAAATCAGAATCCCCCAGTGTCAAACCTGCTTCTTCGATTTGAACAAGTAAATCTTCACTTAATTGGACTGATTCGGATTGATATACACCTGAGGTATTTTTTGCGTTTTGAGCATGAAATACTTTTGTCAATGCTTCATTTACCGTTTCTCCGATGGCGATTCCTTCACCTGTTGATTTCATTTCCGGCCCCACCTTCGAATCAAGTCCGCTAAGTGCAAATGTAGAGAATACTGGATATTTTACGACTGCATATGGAATTTCTTCCATCAAGCCCGTTTTATCGAACACATTCGACAATGAATATTTCCCGAGCAATATTTTTGTCGCTATTTGCACTAAGGATACGTCAGTCACTTTACTGATGATTGGAATGGTCCGACTGGCACGGGGATTCACTTCCAATACATATACACTATTTCCGTCAATCACGAATTGGATGTTCATAAGTCCTTTATAACCAAGCTCCATTACTAGTTTTTTGGCATAAAGGGTCATTTTATCTTTGATATCATCCGTTAAGGATTGAGCCGGCAACAATGCCATGCTATCCCCTGAATGAACCCCAGCTTTTTCAACATGTTCAGCAATGATTGGAATATATACATCATTTCCATCTGCAATCAAATCGATTTCGGCTTCTTTTCCCGGAATATAAGAATCGATTAGCACGGGATATACAAGTGCCGTTCCATTTTCCATTCTATTCAATAAGCTTTCCTTGGAGCGGATGATTTCCATTCCCTGGCCGCCAATTACATAGGATGGGCGTAAGAGCACTGGAAAACCGATTGCCTCTGCACGTTCAATTAATTGTTCTTCACCATTAGCCATTGAACCCGGCACATGAGGGATATCCAGTTTTTGAAGAAGCTGATAAAAGCGATCACGGTCTTCTAATTGATCAAGAGTATCAAATGAAGTCCCCAACAAATTGACACCGTAATCTTCGAGGCCTTTTGCGAGATTTATCGCAGTCTGTCCGCCAAATTGAACGATTACATCTTCAATATCTTCCGCTTCTATTACATTAAGAACGTATTCAAGGGTTAACGGCTCAAAATAAAGGCGATCTGCCGTCGCAAAATCCGTACTTACCGTTTCAGGGTTATTATTGATCATGATCGTTTCAACATTTTCATCTTGGAGTGCATAAACCCCGTGAACGGAACAGTAATCAAATTCTATTCCCTGTCCGATCCTGATAGGACCGCTGCCAATCATCAAGACTTTCTTTTTATCAGTCTTTTTCTGTTCATTTTCACCAAAATATGTTGAATAGTGATAGTTAGTATGTGATTCGAACTCGGCTGCACATGTATCAACCGTTTTGTAGACCGCCGTAAGGCCAAGTGATATCCGATGTGCTCTCAGTTCCATCTCACTTACATTCCATACGGAAGCAAGATAGCGGTCTGAGAAACCCTTTTCCTTGTATGACTGCAATTCTTCCTTAGTCACCTGATCGATTGACATGGCTTCGATTTCCATTTCTTTTTGGATCAATGAAGCAAAGGATTTAAGGAAGAAATAATCTATGGTTGTCGCTTCATGGATTTCTTCAATCGTCACGCCTTTTCTAAGCATTTCAAAAATGACAAATATTCGTTCGTCAGATTTTTCGGCAAGCTTCCCCCAAAGTTCAGGAACCGTTTTATTTTTCAGCGATGCTAGCTGCAGTCCATTCGTTTTTAATTCCAAAGAATCGACTGCCTTTTGGACTCCCCCCTCAAAGCTGCGGTGTAAAGCCATCACTTCACCTGTGGCCTTCATCTGTGTTCCCAATTTGCGGTTGGCGGTCGTAAATTTATCGAATGGCCACCTCGGGAACTTCACCGCTACATAGTCAAGAGCAGGTTCGAAGCTTGAATATGTGCTTTTCGTTACAGGATTGATAAGTTCAGATAAATGGTAGCCGACAGCAAGCTTTGCAGCTATGCGAGCTATTGGATAACCTGTTGCTTTTGAAGCTAGTGCCGACGAACGGCTGACGCGTGGGTTAACTTCTATTAGATAATATTGTTTGCTATTCGGATCAAGTGCAAATTGAATGTTACAGCCGCCTATAATACCTAAAGCAGAGATGATTTTAATGGAAGCGGCACGCAGCATCTGAAACTCATCGTCAGATAAGGTCTGTGATGGCGCCACCACGATTGAATCACCTGTATGAATCCCTACCGGATCGATATTTTCCATGTTACAGATGGTGATGCACGTATTGTTGGCATCTCGCATCACTTCATATTCGACTTCTTTAAATCCAGCAATGCTTCTTTCAATCAAGCATTGTGTAATCGGGCTTTCTTGGAGTCCGCCCCGTACGAGTTCCTTAAAGGTATCCAGTGAATCAGCAATCCCACCGCCAGTGCCTCCTAGTGTATAAGCAGGACGAACGATGATGGGAAAACCGATTTTATCGGCAAAAGCTAGCGCTTCTTCAAGAGAATGGACAATTGTACTGTCTGGAACTGGTTCTCCTATTTCAAACATCAGCTCACGGAACAGTTCACGATCCTCCCCCTTTTTGATGGAGTCGATTGGAGTTCCCAATAATTTGACTTTATATTTTTCAAGTACTCCGGCATCATCCAATTGATAAGCAAGATTTAATCCTGTCTGACCTCCTAATGTAGCGAGCAGGCCATCCGGCTTTTCTTTGGAAATGATCTTTTCCAGTACATCGACGGTTAAAGGTTCGAAATAGACAGCATCCGCATTCATATCATCAGTCATGATCGTTGCCGGATTGTTGTTGACCAGTATGACTTTATATCCTTCTTCTTTTAAAGCGAGGCAGGCCTGTGTACCTGCATAATCGAATTCGGCGGCCTGCCCGATGACAATCGGCCCCGAACCAATCACTAATATGGTCTTTATCGTGTCGTCCTTAGGCATAAGCTTTTTCTCTCCCGCTATAATCATTTATCATTTGTAAAAAGTCGTTGAATAGTAGTGAACTCTCGATAGGCCCTGGATTTGCCTCTGGGTGGTACTGGGTAGTGAATATTGGCAGGTCTTCATGCATGAGCCCCTCAACTGTACTATCATTCACATTTCTGAATCTCACTTGAAGCGATGTTCCTTGTAAGCTCGGTTCATCAACCTCATAACTATGATTTTGAGAACTCATATACACCTTTTTCGTTTTCAAATCGACCACGGGCTGATTCGCTCCGCGATGTCCAAACAGCATTTTTTTTGTATTTCCCCCAAAGGCTAGTGCCGTTAATTGATGACCGAGACAGATGCCCATCGTCGGGAAATTCGTAATGATCTTTTTTATGTTTCCTAAAAGGTATTCAAGCTGTTTTGGATCCCCAGGCCCATTTGAAAGCAAAATACCATCTGGCTTCAAGTCCTTGATTTGTTCGAATTCAGTATCGAATGGTACGACCGAAACTCGGCAGCCTTGCTCAACCAATGAATCCAATATGGATTTTTTATAACCGAAATCCATCATCACCACGTGCTTGTCGCCTTCTCCAAAACTCTCGACCACCTTTGTGGATACCTCAGCAACGTGGGCGGATAAACCATTCAGACCAGGTTCGACAGTGAATTTTTCTTCCGCTGTGATGACTGCTTGCATGGAACCTTCCAGTCTTATATTCTTAACGACCGCTCTTGTGTCAACATGGCTTAAAAGAGGAATGTTCCACTTGTCTAAATATTCACCAAGTGAATATTTAGCTTGATAATGAGAATGGCCCATATTTCCTTCATATACAATAACACCCGCAACATGCGGCTTCTTACTTTCAAAATCATATTCATTGATTCCATAATTTCCGATCAGAGGATATGTGAAGATGACAATCTGGTCCTTATATGAAGGATCTGTCAATACTTCTTGATATCCGGTCATTCCTGTAAAAAAGACAATCTCTCCAGTGATTGCTTTTTCAGTCGATTTTGTCAGCAGTTCCCCTTCAAAGACGGAACCATTCTCTAAATATAGATAGCTTTTCATGATCTTCACCTCTTTAGATGATGTATATTTATATATAGAATAGCATAATTATTCATTTTATTCTATAAAAATTCATTCAATTTAGATAGTTTGTTTAATTGCCAATACTTTTTTAATTTTGTTTATCGCCATATCGATCTCTGGTTCAGTAACTGTCAGAGATGGAAGTAAACGAAG
The DNA here is from genome assembly GCF_030348945.1 of Peribacillus sp. ACCC06369. NCBI lineage: Bacteria > Bacillati > Bacillota > Bacilli > Caryophanales > Bacillaceae > Peribacillus > Peribacillus sp. ACCC06369. Next base: position 1,255,620 of record NZ_JAUCEN010000002.1, on the reverse strand, counting down.
TACCTTAGAACCTGCACTCAATACTAATAAGCCCTCTTCTTGAAGTTCCATTAAAAACCCCTGAACATCTTGTTTACATTCAATCCCGACCATCATTCCCAGTCCGCGAATCTCTATCACTTCTTCCGAATCATTTAATGCTTTTGCCAATTCACTTTCAAGGTATTCAGCCTTTTTCACGGTACTTTTTAAAAATCCTGATTGGAAAATTTCCATTAAAACGGCTTCAGCTGCTGAGACACTAACGGGATTACCTCCAAAAGTGGATCCATGACTTCCAGGGTTAAAGAACTCCGACAGCCTTTCCTTCCCAATCATCGCCCCGATTGGCAGGCCATTTCCCAGCCCCTTAGCAGAAGTGATGATGTCCGGTTGGATATTGAAATGCTGGAATGCAAATGGTTTCCCTGTACGTCCTATCCCAGTCTGGATTTCATCAATGATAAGAAGGGCTCCGTGATCTTGACATTTAGTTTGAATCGCGTCCAGATAGGATTGCTGTACAACATGGATGCCGCCCTCACCTTGAACTATTTCAATCATTACAGCCGCCGTATTTTCATCAATGGCTGCTGTCATGGCATCATTATCATTAAATGGAACATATTCGAACGAAGCTAGCATAGGTCCGAAACCAGTTTTGATTTTTTCCTGTCCCGTTGCAGCCATCGTTGCAAACGTGCGGCCGTGGAAAGACTGCTGACATGTGACAATTTTGCTTCTCCCAGTAGCTTTACGTGCAAGTTTGATAGCTGCCTCATTCGCCTCGGCACCACTGTTGGCAAAAAACACCTGGCTTAGACCAGAGGCATCTGCCAGCATTTTTGCTGTCCGTTCCTGTATGGAACTGTTAAACATGTTGGAAACATGCCAATATTTATTAAGCTGTTCCGTGACGGCCATTTTTACCTTCTCATGACAATGCCCAAGATTCAAAACCCCGATTCCGGATGTGAAATCCAGATACTCTTTACCAGTTGTACTCGTAATCTTCATTCCTGACGCTGTGTCTGGCTCAATGTTCCACCTTGCATATGTTGGAAATAAAGAACTCATTGAAATACCCCTTCTTCCTGAAGAAATTTCGTTCCGATGAATTGTCCGCCTTGATAAAAGTGATCTTTTCCACTAACGATCATCACTTCTTCAACCCCTTTATTAAGAACCGACAGCGCTGTATTGACTTTTGGAATCATTCCTCCATGGATGCTTCCATCCTCGATCAATTCCTTTGCTTCCGTTTCAGTCAATTTCTCAATGTTCTGTTCATTCTTCAAGACCCCTTTAACATCGGTCACAAATAAACACATATCGGCTGATAGTGCCTTCGCTACTGACCCTGCAGCCATATCAGCATTCACATTTAATTTAGTACCTTCTTCGGTAGTTGCAATTGGCGTCAATACCGGACAATAACCATTTTCGAATAAAAGTCCAAGTAATTCAGTATTGACTTTTAGTATCTTACCTACAGCTCCAAGTTTCTGTTCATCTATATACTCACCTGTGAGAATTCCGCCGTCAGAACCATTTAAACCAACTGCCTTTAAGCCGTGTGCTTCTAATTTATGAACGAGACTGCGGTTCGATTTGCCTGCCAGGATAAGTTCCACTATTTCCATCACTTCAGTGGTCGTTTTTCTTAAACCATTTTCAAAGACTGGTTCAATTTCATATTTATCAAGCATCAAATTTATATCTGGGCCGCCTCCATGAACAAAGACAATATGATACCCCCGGTTTTGTAACTCTTTAACACTATTGAAAAACGACTCCGATAACTCATTAATGATACTGCCGCCGCACTTAATGACTAATATGTTCATTCTTTCCTCCTTACGAACGATAGCTTCCGTTTATTTTTACATAATCATAGGTTAAATCGCAGCCCCATGCCGTTCCCGATTCATTACCGTCTTTCAAATAAACATGAATGATGATACTTTCATTTTCCAAGTAAGCCTTGGCTTCTTCCTCAGAAAACTGTATTGGCTCACCATCTTTAAGTACGACGATATCACCAAAAACAATCGTTGTTTGATCCGGCTTGAACCCCACACCGCTTCTTCCCATTGCAGCAATGATTCGTCCCCAGTTTGCATCCGCTCCAAAAGCTGCCGTTTTCACTAGATTTGATCCAACGATCGTCTTCGCCATCATCTGTGAATCTTGCTTCGTCTGCATGCCATGAACATTCACTTCTATAAGTTTTGTGGCACCTTCTCCGTCTTTCGCAATTTGTTTGGCCAGATTTTCGGATGTTTGTTTTAATAATTCCAGGAAGACAGACCATTCAGGATGGTCAGGCGTCAAAGGTTCATTGTTCGCTTTTCCATTCGCTAGCACTAACACCATGTCGTTCGTTGAACAGTCACCATCAACCGTAATTTGATTGAATGTATCATTGGTTATGGAAGATAGTGCTTGCTGTAAATCATTCGGTTCAATGACAGCATCCGTTGTAATGAAACCGAGCATTGTGGCCATGTTTGGATGAATCATTCCCGAACCCTTCGCAGCTCCGCCCATTTTCACGGTTTTACCGTCAATCATTGTTTCATAACCGCAGCTTTTCGTTACAATATCCGTTGTTAAAATGGCGGTACCAAAATCTTCAGCAGCTTCAGATGTATTTTCTGGCTGTAAGGACTCTATGCCTTTCTTAACTTTTTCCATTTCCATGTATTCCCCAATGACTCCAGTTGAAGCCACTGCAAAAGAATGATCCTCCAAACCGAACTTTTGAGCCGCAAGCTTCCTCATTTCATTTGCATCTTTTAAACCCTGTTCTCCTGTACAAGCATTCGCACAGGCACTATTGACTACAATGCCGTGAAGTTTTCCAGTAGCGGCAATGCTGTTTTTCGTTACATTGATTGGAGCTGCTTGAACTATATTTTGTGTATAAACCGCAGCCGCTGACGCTGGTACATCGGTAAAAATGATGCCAACATCCTTTTTGGAGTAGCGCAATCCTGCATGGACACCTGACGCTTTGAACCCTTGTGGCATTAAAATGTTTCCTTCTTTAATTTGTTTGATTTCTTCAACTGACTGTAGTGTATTCATTATTTCCCTCCAAAATTTACGGATATAGCGGACTGTTCCATAGTCCTGCCGTTTCTTCTAGTCCCATTAATATATTTGCATTTTGAATGGCCTGCCCTGCAGCACCCTTCACTAAATTATCAATAACTGAAACCACCGTTACCTTACCTGTCCTTTCATCATATGCGACGCCAATATCGCAAAAGTTCGATCCATATACTTGTTTCGTTGATGGAAAGCGATCGAGCGGCTGTACCCGGACAAATGGGTGGTTCTCGTATACTGTTTCGTATAAATCCTTTAATTCAACATTTGAAGTCCCCCGATTTACCTTTATATACATCGTTGCCATAATCCCTCTTGTCATTGGAACTAGGTGGGTATTAAAGGTAATAGGTTGTAAATCCGATGACCATCGTCCAAGCTGTTGTTCGATTTCCGGTATGTGTTGATGTTGATTTACCTTATATATCTTAAAGTTCTCATTCATTTCACTATAATGGGTAACGGCCGAAAGTGATTTACCCGCGCCTGAAACCCCGGATTTTGCATCGATGATCACTTCTGCGGCTGCTCCGGCCAATCCTTCAGTGAATAAAGGGGCGAGGCCTAAAAGTGATGCAGTTGGGTAGCACCCTGGATTCGCAACAATCGTTGCTTTTCTTATTGCTTCGGCATTCCATTCAGCCAATCCGTATACAGCTTCTTCAATAATATGCTGTGGGGCGGCTGGTTTTTTATACCAGTGTTCGTATTCACCCGGGGTTTGAAGCCTGAGGTCTCCTGAAAGGTCGATTACTTTAATATCAAGGTCAGAAAATTCCGAAATTAATTGCGAGGAAACACCAGAAGGAGTTGCAAGAAATACAATATCGGATTTTTTTGCAATCGCTTCCGGGTCAATTTCTTCTAATTTATCTTTCATATGCATTAAATGTGCATTTTCTTCATATAAATTCCGACCAAATTGGGATGAAGTATGCAATGATTTTATTTTAAATTGCGGATGATTATTCAGGAACCTTATTAGTTCCACTCCTCCATAACCCGTTGCACCTACTATTGATACGTTCATAAAACCATCTCCTATAATTTCAAGTCCCTGTCATTCTTTGATTCTATTATTATAAGACTGAATAAAAATAAAATCAAATGTATTTTTATAAAATTAGCAACTTCACTTTAATATGGAAAATTATCCAAATGATCTTCTAAAATTATCCAAAGTTGTTGACTACTAGTGTTTTTTCCGTTTAAATCAAAGGTAGTGATTGTGTTATAAAGGTATTTAAAAGGTGGTCATATACGTGAATGAATTTTCGTTATCCAATCGGATGCATGCAATTTTAGATAATGAACAGCAAGTTAAACATATGGAAAAAGGGAGCTTCCTTTTCCAGGAGAGCACCCCAGCAAGTGATTTGTATTACATTTTAAAAGGGAAAGTAGAAGTGAGTAAGGTTGTTCCCGACGGCCGTGAATTAACTATGCGCATTTGTTCGGAGAATGATTTGGTTGGGGAAACAGTCCTTTTTTCTCAAAATCCTAAATATATGATGAATGCAAAAATGTTGGAAGATGGAACTGTTGCGGTTATTTCCAAAGAAGCATTAGAAGAGAAAATCGCCTCCGATAGCCATCTTGCAGTTGATATGATGACATGGTTATCCGTTCAAAACCGTAAAAATCAGTCTAAATTCCGCGATATGCTCCTGCACGGTAAGAAAGGTGCATTTTACTCCACCCTCATCCGTTTATCAAATAGCTATGGCACTGAAGTTGAAAACGGTAAAGTTATCAATCTTCCTTTTACAAACCAAGAACTCGCCAATTTTTGCGGCACATCCCGCGAGGTAGTCAATCGAATGCTAGCCCAATTAAGGAAAAACAATGTCATCTCCATTAATAAGGGACGCATTACGATTCTTGACTTAGACTATTTGAAGCAGGAAATCGACTGTGAAAACTGTCCAATAGAAATCTGTACCATCGATTAAAACCCTTCCATAAAAACAGCGATTGCATAATGTCTTACTTGATCTTAAAATGATTGTTTTCAAATTCATCCCTAGGACCATTTAATTATTTTCATTACAAAGGATTCGATATAATAATTTCACAGTATTATAAAAAATGCATAAAAATCCGTATAAGTTAATGACAAGCATCGGAAAGCCTTAACAACTATATATAATACTAAATTAGGGGATGGCATAGTTGCCATCCCCTAATTTAGTATATATTCATTCAGACAGGATCACTTTTTTTACCCGCCAATGAATGACATTTCGATTTTTTCCTGTTTTGTCACTGTTCCCGCTGCCCGTTCATCTGAATAGCGGTCGTCCCTATGGTTCCAAAGTGAAATGATGAATTCTGTCAATTCTTCATCTGTCATGTCGGAACGTAGCAATGACTTCAAGTCATGCCCCTTTCCATTAAACAGGCATGTATATAAACTTCCATTAGCAGAAAGTCGTGCACGTGTACAACTGGAACAAAAAGACTCGGATACTGATGTTATGAAGCCCACTTCTGCAGTAGTGCCTTTATAACGGAAGCGTTTTGCCACTTCTCCAAAATAATCTTCATCAACCGGTTCAAGATTGAATTCGGTTTGGAGCATCTCGAGCAATTCTTTTTTCGTAATGACATTCTTCAACTGCCAGCCATTTGTATGTCCGACATCCATGAATTCTATATAGCGTAATTGAATGCCCTCTTCTTTACAAAAACGGGCCATCGGCAGGATTTGGGATTCATTGGTTTCTTTTTTCACAACCATATTGACTTTAACGCCAAGCCCAGCTACTTTGGCAGCAGCTATGCCTTCAATGACCGGCTTTACCCCGATGTCCCTGCCGTTCATCTTCTTGAAAAGTTCATCATCGAGACTGTCTAAGCTGATATTAACCCTCTGCAAACCAGCTGCCTTCAAATTCGCGGCATGTTTTTTCAAGAAGACACCATTCGTAGTCAATCCGATATCTTCAATACCATCAATTTGAACGAGATTTGAAATCAGAGTGGTAAGATCTCTCCGGAGTAATGGTTCCCCGCCTGTCAACCTTAGTTTTTTAACCCCTAAGCTTGCAAATATTTTAGAAAGCCTTACAATTTCCTCATAAGATAATAGCTCACTTTTAGGCAGGAACTGAAAATTCTCATGAAAAATTTCAGCAGGCATGCAATACTGACAGCGAAAGTTGCACCGATCTATGACTGAAATCCTTAAATCCCTTAGTGGCCTGTCCATTGAATCTTTTATATGACTGTTCAATTAACCACTCCTAGCCATAAGTATTAGAAAAAAACCAGACCATAAAAAGTGGCTCCATAGAATGGATTCACTGTTTTTTGACTGGCTTTATATTTCTATTACCTGGTTATTATTTGATTCCTAATGCAATTTTAGCATATCTGGACATTTTGTCTTTGGTCCACGGCGGACTCCAGACTATTTTAACATCCGTTTCCTTGACCTCTGGAATATCTTCCAGAACCAATTTCACTTGATCGACAATCGTCCCAGCCATCGGGCAGCCCATTGCAGTCAATGTCATCGTTACTGTAGTCAGACCATCCTCATCCATATCAACATCATATACCAAACCTAAATTCACGATATCTATACCAAGCTCCGGGTCAATGACCTGCTCCAAAGCTCCTAAAATAATGTCTTTTGTATCTTGATCCACTTCGATCACTCCTTTTATGGAAAATCTCTTCATTGTCCGTATTAGAATCATAACAGATTTCGGGTGAGTACTTAAGCTTTTTGCACAGTTGACAGCAAATGTTTCGCGAACCAGTCTGCAGTAAGAAGTACTCCTTCTCTACTGACCTTGTGTCCTGCTTTAGGGTCGAGAATAAATTTGATTTTTTCATTTGCCTCATTATAACCCGCTTTGACCCCTTCATAAAAGCGATATGCATGCTGATATGGTACCACTGGATCTTTAGCTCCATGCCAAAAAAGAAGCGGGCGGTTGGAAAGTTTATCTTGATTAAGACTCAAATCAAATGGCTTGAGCTGTTCAATCACCTTGGCAACTTCCTCATCAGTAGCGGGGAAATCAACTTTCCTTTTCTTAATTTCCGCCATTTGGAGCTCTGCATACGCGACATATGATGGGTTCCCCATCAAACTGACTCCGGCCGATATCCAATCATAAGCAGCAAGAGCCCCATTAGTCACTATTCCCCCCATAGAGGTACCCGCTACACCAATTCTGTCAGGATCAATTAATTTTCTGGATATTAAATCATCCTTCATCAAAGATAAATCCTGGATGGTCTGTAAAACCATTTCCCAAAAACGGGGCATCATTTGGGAATCACTTAAACCAGCTTCCCTTTCCCCATGATGAATCACATCGGGAAGAAGTACACGAAACCCCTTCTCAGCCAATAAATAAGCATAGTGAAGATTGTGTTCCTTTGCACTTTGAAAACCATGTATAAAAATAATAAGCGGTAATTTCTGATGGGAAGTGGTTTCCTCACTTAAGTGTAATACAGGAATATGTCCAATTTGTTCTTTTTCAATTATTATCAAGTTAACCCCTCCGAATAATTTGTTCGGTTTTTATCTAAAAGAAGTTCAACAACCTTCTCAAAAAGAATTTTGCATTCCTCATTCCATTCCTTTAAACCTGAGCATCACTTTAAGTATCATGATCCTACATATAGTAATATCATACAGGAATGCATAAAGAATGAAAAAGATTTACATTTACTTTAAAATAGTCTTAACAATATTTGCATATAATGAAATCAAAAAGAACAGAAGGTGTGTACATGGCGGAGAAACATTTAATCGTATTGGATCTTGATGGTACTTTACTTACAGATAAAAAAACAATTTCTTCAAGAACTAAAAAAACACTGCTAAAACTTAAGGAAGATGGACACGAAGTTATGATAGCTACCGGTCGTCCCTTTCGCTCAAGTGAACTTTATTACCGGGAATTGGGATTAACTACACCAATCGTTAATTTCAATGGCGCTTTCATCCATCACCCATTACAGACAAGCTGGGGGGTATACCACTCTCCACTGGATATAAATGTAGCGAAGGAGATCGTTGAAGCGTGTGATCAGTTTGAATATCACAACATCATCGCAGAAGTCCGTGACGATGTTTATGTCCATTATCATGATGAAAAATTGATGGATATGTTCAATTTAGGAAATCCAAACATGAAGACGGGTGACTTGCGCAATTTCCTTAAGGATTCCCCAACTTCGATGCTAATTCACACAGATAGTCAATTTGTAGGCCAGATTCGCCAGCATTTATCCGATGTTCATGCAGAATTGGTCGATCATCGCCGCTGGGCAGAGCCTTTTCATATCATTGAAATCATTAAGAGCGGGCTAAGTAAAGCCGTCGGGCTAAAACGCGTATCCAACTATCTGGAAATTCCTCAAAACAGGATAATCGCTTTCGGGGATGAAGATAATGATTTGGAAATGCTCGATTACGCGGGAACCGGAGTCGCTATGGGAAATGCAATCTCACCAGTAAAAACAGTTGCAAATACGACTACATTGACGAATGAAGAAGACGGAATATCAGTCTTCCTTGAAGAAAAATTCAATATTAAACCCTAATACGTCATTTTTTACCTTAATAATATCTCTCTTACAAGCCAAACTAATAAGGACAACAGCTTCCTTTATGTTGTCGACAACGCTCAGAATCGGAGGAGATAAGCATGGGTAAAAGCAGTAAATCTAAACGATTTGTACAGCAGGGCAAAGAAAGTGTTGCCAGGCATGCCGAAAAAATCCCTTATCACACTACGTTTGAAGAGGCTGAAAAAGACAGGTTAAGAATTATGTCAGAACAAAGCTATGGTGGCTTCTAATGGCAAACAATCTATTCCAGAAGGCAAGGGAATTTGTTGAAGAAGCTCTCCACTCTGAGCATGACGGTGACCAGCGCAAGACAGAGGAAGTCGCTAAAAACGCTCTTTCATCAGCCTTTGCCAATACTACAGAGGCGGAAAAAGAACAACTGCGAGAACTCCAGGAAGAGCTGGAAAACCACTCGAAATAAAGTGAAGGCCTCCAGGATTCCTGGAGGCTTTCATTATGTTCATCAATTGTTATTTCTTGCCTTACCTCCTTTTCCACCGATTTCTTTATAAAAATCTTTACCATGGGAATCGGAAGTGGCCTCGCCGCCCTTTTGTCCAATTTCTTGATAGAAGTCCTTATCATGATTATTCGATGTCGCTTTTCCGCCCTTTTGCCCAATTTCTCGGTAAAAATCCTTGTCGTGATTTTTAGAAGTGGCTTCCCCGCCTCTACGTCCTGCTTCTTCACTACTCATTTTTTCATCGTTAGCCATTTTTATCACTCCTTCAAGGTTTTAAATTGGCGCTACATTATCAGAATTAGCCGTATTGTACAAGCTATAAACTTATAACACCGAAAATTCTTCCTTTTGTAATGGAAGTGTAAGGGCTTTAATTTCCCTGTTAATATCATTCCCTGCGAAAGGTACCGACAATGCCCGAAGTTTCTATAATGTTTGTAAAAGCGTGTGGATCCACTTCTTTGATGATCCGTTCAAGGTCATAAAGTTCATACCTTGTAATGACGATCAATAACATTTCCTTATTTTCGTTAGTGAACGCCCCTTTTGCAGGAACCCTTGTAATTCCGCGAACTAACTGAGCATGGATTGCCTGTTTAAGTTCTTCGCTTTTCTTCGTAATGATCATGGCTGTAAGCTTTTCATGACGAGTATGTATCGCGTCCACAACACGGGTAGATGTGTAAAGGGTAACAAGTGTATACAAGGCTTTTTCCGGTCCATAAACAGCTCCTGCAGTCACAATGATCACGCCATTCAGCAGAAATAAATAAGTACCTACAGGTTTATCCTTCTTCCGTGATAGAAGCATAGCGATAATATCCATTCCGCCAGTCGATGCACCGTATTTCAAGGTGATTCCCACACCCACTGCAGCTATGACTCCGCCAAACACTGCATTCAATAGTATGTCAGGTGACCAGCGTGTAATCGGAATGATTTCCATAAAAAAGGACATCAAGACAACGCTGAGGAAACTATAAAAAGTAAAGGACTTTCCAACTTTCCGCCAGGCAATGATCGTTACTGGAATGTTCAATAAAAGCAATAGAATTCCTGTCGATACATTAAAAGGAGCAAAAGAACCTATCATTCTTGATAGTAGCTGGGCCACTCCTGTAAAGCCGCTTGCATATACGTTTGCCGGTATAAGAAAAAAGTTCATCGCAATAGCATTAAGTAATGCTCCGACCACAACTATGATAATTTTCTTCATTTCACCACTGTACATTCTAAAAACCTCCATTTCACCCTTATCCTATTATCTTTTTACCCTTAATTATTTATTCTATTTACGTAGAGATTGAATTTTCACCGTTTCGTGCTACACTAAAAAGTAAAGTGACCACTCATTTTCTAAAAATTGTAAAAAGAAAGCAGGTGTATTATGGCTATCACAATTCTTGCAGATAGTGCATGTGATTTGCCGTTGTCTTTCTATAAGGAAAACAATGTATCATTAATCCCTTTACAAGTCCATCTTGATGGGGAAAATTACGAAGATTTACTTACCATTAATTCTCACGAAGTCTATCAGGCGATGATTGATGGAAAAGCTCCTAAAACATCGCAAGCTTCTCCAGAATACTTTATAGAACTTTTCACACAGTTTGCCAAGGAGAAAAAACAAGGGATCTATATAGCCTTTTCCTCTGAGTTATCAGGAACTTATCAAACGGCAGTGATGATTCTCAATCAGGTGAAGGAAGAGTACCCTGACCTTGACATCGAAATCGTCAATACGAAATGCGCTTCGATGGGGGTCGGTTTAATTGTAAAGAAAGCTGCCGATCTAGCAGCAAACGGTGCCACTAAAGAAGAGATCCTAGCTGACATCGAATTCCGCACCCGACATATGGAGCATCTATTCACTGTTGATAATCTTGATTATTTGGCCCGTGGCGGTCGCATCTCCAAAACCTCTGCCATTGTTGGCGGTTTATTAAACATTAAACCGTTATTGCATGTTGAAGGTGGGAAGCTTGTTCCGCTTGAAAAGATACGCGGCAAAAAGAAATTGATTAAACGTGTAATAGATTTAATGCATGAAAGAGGCAAAAATTTAACAACCCAAACGATTGCCATCAGTCATGGTGATGATGAAGCCACGGCATTGGAATGGAAGGAAGCCATTCAAAATGAATTCGGGACAACCGATTTCATGATCCATACAATCGGCTCCGTCATCGGTGCACATGCCGGTCCTGGTACAATTGCCCTCTTCTTCTTAAACGATACCCCTGAGAAATCATAAACATACATACTCCCCTCCATATTTGTGAACAATATATATTGATCATGATAATGGAAGGGAGTTTTCACTATGTCAAAAACAACTGATAACAATAAAAGGCCAAAAGATAACCAAGCGATAAATGCCGAGAAAAATATCGCATATCAGGAAAACCTCACTGCAGGTAAGCACTCCTATTCGAAGAAAACGGACCATAAGTGAAGCGTGGGGCTTGTGCCCTCGCTTTTTTAATAAGCAGTCACCGATTTACCATATGGTTTATATAGTTGTCTTCCTATCACTCTTTCTCTATAATAAAGGAAATAAAACCTGCTGGAGGTAAGTGATGGCAAAGGAAAATTCATTTGATATTGTTTCGAAAGTAGACTTTTCAGAGGTAACGAATGCAGTTACCATGGCTATGAAGGAAATTCAGACCCGCTATGATTTTAAAGGTAGCATAAGCAGCGTCACCATTGAAAAAGAAGACCTGGTTTTAGTGTCCGACGATGAGTATAAGCTCGAACAGTTGAAGGATGTCCTCATTAGTAAACTCATTAAACGTGACGTACCCATCAAGAATCTTGACTATGGTAAATTAGAAGGTGCTTCTGGCGGTACCGTTCGCCAGCGTGCTAAGTTAATTCAAGGTATCGATAAGGAACAAGCAAAAAAAATCAATACCATCATTAAAAATAGCGGTCTTAAAGTGAAAAGCCAAATCCAGGATGATCAAATCCGTGTTACCGGTAAAAACCGGGATGATTTGCAAGGAATCATTTCTGCGATCCGAGGCGCTGACCTGTCCATTGATGTACAATTTTTAAATTACCGCTAAGTAAGAAGGCCTCACCTGCTTTTTGGGTGGGTCTTTTTTATATGTTGCAGCTGCCTCTATAGCGGTAATACCCTCTTTTCCCTCAAATGAATCTCCTTCATGGAACATGGATAGAATAGTCATGTTCCCTCAGATTAAATAATAACCCAAACTCATCATTTTGGTCATTTTTTCCATGTTTTCTTTTTCCCAAAAGAAGGAATAGAAAAGCGTAGATAATTAAACAGGAGGCGTTTAATCTTGACTAGTCAAAACCAAAATCAAAACAAACAAGGATTTCCACCTCAACATCAACAACATCAACCTGGAGTGGAAACAAAAATGGAACCGAACCCTGATTCAGTTAAATCTACCTACAAAGGAAGTGGTAAATTAAAAGGGAAAACGGCCATCATAACTGGAGGAGACAGTGGAATCGGTAAATCAGTTGCCATTTATTATGCTAAAGAAGGTGCTAATGTGACAGTTGCCTACTTGGATGAACATGAAGATGCTAAAACGACAAAAGAATTGATCGAGAAAGAAGGCCAGAGATGTTTACTCATTTCCGGAGATATCGGTGATGAAGCATTCTGCCAGGATGTCGTCAAAAAAACGGTGGATGAATTCGGCGGTTTGGATATTCTAGTCAACAACGCTGGAGAACAGCATGTGCAGACAAGTATCCTTGACATTTCTGCTGAACAATTGGAAAAAACGTTCCGCACTAATATTTTCTCGATGTTTCATTTAACAAAAGCTGCATTGAAGCACCTGAAAAAAGGAAGCAGCATCATTAATACAACCTCTATCACAGCCTATCAGGGCAATCCAAAATTAATCGATTACTCTTCAACAAAAGGTGCAATACTAGCCTTCACAAGAGCTCTATCGAACTCCATCTCAAAAGATGGCATCAGAGTGAACGGCGTTGCGCCAGGTCCAATCTGGACACCGCTGATTCCTGCCTCATTCGGTGAAGCGGATGTTGCCAAATTCGGTACGGATACTCCAATGGGCCGCGCAGGACAGCCAGAGGAATTAGCACCAGCCTATGTTTATTTGGCTAGTGATGATTCATCCTATGTCAGCGGACAAGTCATCCACGTAAATGGCGGTACCGTTGTAAACGGATAAGGCTAACTTCAAACGCAGTGGATTTCGTCGCAAATTGAAATCCACTGCTTTTGCTTTTTTCAAGCAGGATATTTCCAGTTAACACGGAAATATTGGGTATGGAAGGAGTGGTGTCATTTGAAAAATATTGTAGACCCATGGTTCACCGTTCAGGAATTGGGCTCAAAGACGTTTGCAATTAGCGAATATGGTCATTGGGAGAAAGTTCATTCCTTTTTACTAATTGGGGAGATCCAAGCTGCGTTAATCGATACAGGATTAGGCATCGTGCCGATTAAGCGGATTACGGACCAGCTTACCGAACTTCCGATAATCGTCCTGACCACACATGTGCATGCGGATCATATTGGCGGACATGGGGATTATGATACAATTTATGTTCATGGTGATGATGCCGATTGGCTGATCAACGGCATTAAAGGTTTGTCTTTGGAACAAATAAGAAAAGACATGGCACGGGATATCACTATACCCGTACCGAAGTCTTTCGACCCTGATACATACAAGCCATACCAGGGGTACCCGGATAAACTCTTATCGGATGGGGACACCATTGATCTTGGGAACCGCAGTTTAGGCATTTATCACACACCTGGGCATTCACCTGGCCACATCTCTATTTTGGATCATGAAACTGGTTATTTATTTACTGGTGACCTGCTTTATTCAGATACTCCAGTTTATGCATTTTATCCCTCGACAAGCCCTGAAGACCTTGTGAATTCGTTAGAAAAAATCGCTTCGATCCAGAAAGTCTCCAAAATCTATGGTGGACACAACCAACTCGGCCTTGAACCAAAGATTTTTTGTGAAATACTTACGGCCATTCAATATCTTAAAGAGAATAACTTAGTCAGACACGGAACGGGTGTACATACATTTCAAAGTTTCAGCGTACATTTCTAGCAAAAGGGCATTGCTTTTACGCAATGCCCTTTTCGTTTAATAAGTCATGGCCATCGAACCTTGCTTGATCGATCTGCAAGAATGCCTTTCAACAAAATGATGTGGAATGATGGACCCAGCAGGAGTATCTCCAGTTTGCAGCATTTGAATGATGCCCTTAGCGGCCTGATATCCCAAATCGAAGATATTAATATCTACAGAAGTCAGGGCTGGTAATGACAGTTCAGAGAAAAGAACGTTATTAAAGCTTACGATGGACATTTCTTCAGGAGTGCGCACTCCCATCTCGCGAAGTGAATGCACGATGCCAAGTGCCATAAGATCATCACTGACCACCAAAGCGGTTGGTGGTTCATCGATGGATAGTAACCTTTTTGCAGCAGCTTGTCCACCTTCATGCAAAAAGTCTTCATGCAGGGTATATTCCTTCCTTCGATTGATTCCAGCACTCTTCAACGCTCGTTCATAACCTAATAAGCGATCGAGGGTCATCACTAGGGTTACATCACCTCCGATGAATCCAATCCTTTCATGCCCTAGCTGAATGAGATAATCTGTTGCCTGCTCGGCTGCCAAGACATTATCGTTATCTACATATGTTATCTCCTCGATAAAATCATAGGGTTTCCCAATGATGACAAATGGAAAATCCCTTGCTCTCAAATAGGTCAGAATGTGATCGTCCATCCTAGAATACATCAGGATTATTCCATCAACCATTCCCCCCTGCACCATATTTACGACTCCTTCGTAGATTTCATCTTCTGTTTTTCCCGTGCTTAGCAACAGGGAATAATGGTTTTCCTGAGCCCCCTCACTAAGACCCTGGAGGATCGTCGGAAAAAATGGATTTTGATAATAATCATTTGACGAGCTTGGCAGTACCAAGCCAATGATCCTGGTTGATTGATTAGCAAGACTTCGTGCAATGAAGTTTGGATGGTATCCTAATTTATTCATCGCCTTACGTACCCGTACCTTTGTTTTTTCACTTATTCGAGGATTATTTGCAATCACTCGAGAAACTGTTGAAGGAGCAACATTCGCTAACTGTGCCACATCTTTTATCGTGATGGCCATGCATTTCCCCTCTCCCTTCTTAGCCTTTATTGACTTCATTCAAAAAAAGGTGAATACCAATAAACACTTCTCTTATATTTATTTTATATTTATACATTTTTATGTATTAATAATACACTCTGCCCAATAGCTATTTCCATACTTTTTTTGCCGTTTATTCATTTTATCAGAAAATACCCACTTTTCCGTTTTTTTTCGTATATTTTTCAAAAATTAAAAAGAAGCTGATTATGGATCAGCTTCTAAAAAACGACAGGTCTTTTGGGTAGAAAGAAGTCAGACGACTAACTACATAGGGTTTAAAGCTAGTTTCCAATCAAATCAAAGGAAGATATTTATAGATCAATAACGATAAATCCTTGTTTCATATGGTCGTAAATCAATAACGGACCCTTCAGGACAATCCTCATAATTAGCTAGTAAAAGTTCCATTTCACCCCAATGAGAAAGATCGATTTGGTGGTGATTCACACTAAAGTTACATATTACCTTGACTGAATCACCATTCATAATTCTTGTATAAATATAAAGTTCAGGGTGATCTTCCCATAATAATTCATATTCCCCATAAACAAGGACCTGATGTTTTTTTCGAAGTTCAATCATTTTTTTATAGAAATGATAAATGGATGATGGATCATTCCTCTGCTGTTCTACATTAATGGCACGATAATTGGAATTAACCTTCATCCAGGGTGCTCCGTGCGTGAACCCACCATTTTCTTTATCATTCCATTGCATCGGCGTTCGTGAATTATCACGGCCGCTATGCCATATAATGTTCATTATTTCATCATGCGGACGACCTTTTGAGGTCTCAATCCGGTAAAAATTTTTCATTCCAACATCATCATAATCATCAATCGAATCAAATTTGACATTCGTCATGCCTATTTCCTGGCCTTGATAAATAAAAGGTGTCCCTTGCATGAAAAAATATAGAGCCCCAAGCATTTTTGCGCTTTCCAGCCAATATTGATGATCATTTCCCCAGGTCGATACACTTCTGGGCTGGTCATGATTTTCAAAAAACAAAGCATTCCAGCCTTTGTTTTTCAGCCCCTTTTGCCACTTGGTCATGGTGCGTTTTAACCCCTGAACATCAACATCGTGATTATGTCCCCTATTCCAAAGTCCAAGATGTTCAAATTGAAATATCATATTGAATTTCCCATTCAATTCCCCGACCCATTCATCAGCCTGCTCAATCCTGACCCCATTGGCCTCCCCGACCGTCATGATATCATACTTAGAGAAAGTCTCTTCCTTCAACTCCTGAAGGTAATCCAGAATCCCGTCCTGATTGGTATGCATTTCAAACGCAGGTACATACTGATGCCAATAAGGGTTGGGCATATCCGGCAGGCCTTCACGTTTATGAATATGCGTAATCGCATCAATCCGGAAGCCATCAATTCCCTTATCGAGCCACCAATTCACCATTTCATACAACGCCTGTCGCACACCCTCATTTTTCCAGTTTAAGTCTGGCTGCTTTTCGGCAAATAAATGTAAATAGTATTGATTGGTCCTTTCATCGAATTTCCAGGCACTTCCGGAAAAGATACTTTCCCAATTATTAGGCTCCCGTCCGTCCTGCCCATCCCTCCATATATACCAATCCCGTTTCGGATTATCGCGTGACGAACGTGACTCAACGAACCAGGGGTGCTCATCGCTTGTATGGTTCAAAACAAGATCGAGTATCACCTTCATCCCACGTGCGTGAACATCTTCCAATAACAGTTCAATATCTTCGATTGAACCGAACTCATCGGAAACTGCTTGATAATCACTAATATCATAGCCATTATCCGCATTGGGCGATTTGTAAAATGGACAAATCCAAATGACATCTACCCCTAAATCCTGCAGATAATCGAGCTTTGAAATCAATCCTTTAATATCTCCTACACCATCACCATTACTATCCATGAAACTGCGCGGGTATATTTGATAGCAAACCGCTTCTTTCCACCAAATCTTATTCATGCTGTACCCTCCCGATCCTGTTTTCCACAAAGCCTAGGGACAATGTTTGGCAGCTACCCACAATCGAGAGGTATATGATTATTTTGGTTGGTTCCGTTTTGAACGCTTAATAACCAAAGCAATGAATATACCAAAAATAAGAAGAACCAATCCTATAACTAACAGGTAAGGAATATTGATAATCGACTTGGGTGACAGTGTGTAAACTTCTGTCGTCTCCCTGTCGATTACGATAGAGTAGCTGTTGTCCTTACTGCGGACCAGATCCCCATTCAGCATACCTCTCAACTCTTTATTACTTTCAAGTTCCTTTTCAGTAAGGTTTATCTTTTGAGTTTCAGTCGTATTGTTCATGGCGACGACAATCGTTTCATCACCATACACACGTTTGAATACCGAAGCTCCGCCTTTTTCATATAAAAGCTCCATATTCCCTTTTATCAATGCTGGGTACATGTCTCTGAGATCAGAAAGCTTTGTTATATATTCCACCAATTCCTGTTCTGTCTTGAAATTCATCAATTTATGATTATCCGGAGCAATATCACCATTTAAGGCAATTTCCGATCCATAGAATACGATTGGCACTCCTGGCATCGTATATAGATATGACAGCGCCATTCTCCATCTGGCACCTGGGTTTTCGTTATGATCGGCTGCATCCTTTGTAAAACGCGGCATTCCCTGAGTATCCATGAACAATGCCTGAGGAGCATTGCCCCCAAATTCATCTTCACTTTTCGCAAACGAATTAAAAACGGGTTTCAATTCTTTATCAGGTGCAGCAAATGCTTCCCGTAGCTCAACATTTTGCGGATAAGCCATGAAAGCATCGATACCCGTCTTCTTATAGCTTGAAATCAAATCCGCATCACCTTGTATATCGCCGATTGTATAGAAATTTGATTTTTCAGATTTGACTGCACCTACAAATTCCTTCCAAAAATCTTTTGCTACGTATTGAACCTTATTTAAACGGTACCCATCAATATCAGTTTCCGTAATCCACCATTTGGCGGCATCAAGTAAATATTTCCGTGTTTCCTCATTGTCTTGATTCAAATCCGGAAGACCATCGACCCAGCCTGTTTCCAAATCCTTTTGATTACCTTCATTGGAAATCTTTTTTTCTTCATGGAACCAATCTTGTTTTTCAGGGTCGTTCAGCCAAGATGAGTCAGGACCCACATTATTTGCTTGAAAATCAATGATCACCTTCATATCGCGTTTATGTGCCTCATTTACGAGTTTTTTAAACTCTTTAATTGTCCCAAAGTGTGTATCCGTTTTATAAAAATCAGTCACCCAATCGCCATGATAGCCATTTTCATCATTAGCGAAAATTGGTGAAAGGATGATAGCGGTATAACCCATATCTTTTAAATAATTCAGTTTCTTCGTGACACCTTCAAAATCCCCACCATTAAACGCAGAAGGGTCATTCACATTCGCATCTCCATTATTTTGTGTATTACCATCGAAAAATCGGTCGACCAATAATGAATATACGATTTCGTCCTTCCAAGTTCGTTGTTCTTTTTCAGCTGCTCCTACTGGAATGGCGTAAAAAAGAAGCAACGGAATTAAAGCGAGTGATAACACTCTTTTTCTCATATCCGCTCTCCTCCTAGCTATCTCTTTACGCCTTTAAGATTAGCCTTTTGACCCCTTAACGTCAAATCCAAATTATAAAAAACTTTACACTAAAGGGACAAATTGGGGATACTGGATACAGTTAATGAAATGGAATAAGCAGAAGACGATTATCGTTCTTTTTTTATCGTCTTAACCGCTTTATCCAAAGCCCTTTTTGGTTTTGCTTTTTCAGTGGCTATATCATCCATGGCAGAATTCATCGGTCCCCATACCTTATTCATTTCCGGAATATTCGGCACAGGTTCAGCGTATTGTATTTGTATGCTTAAGGCTTGTGCCCTTTCATTTTCCTTGATTGCTGCATTGTGTTTGATTGAATTATTAGGAGGAATTTCCCCTGTTATTTCATAACGTTGCATTGCATTATCATCGTTTGTCAAATATTCAACTAACTTCGTAGACCAATCAGGATGTTTTGTGAATGCTGTTACATGCCAGCCTTTGATTTCCATGAACGTTTTCATTGGCTGACCATTTGGCAATTCGGGCAAGGGGGCAAATCCTGTATCCTTTCTCTCGGAAAATGAGTTACCGTCACTCATGAAAGAAGCCAAATCCCCTTGACTAAACAACTTCTCGATCGCTGCCTTGTCGCCTTTTGAGATCAAATCCGCTTTATACCATTTTTGGATATACGCAGCTCCTTTTACAGCACCCTTATTATTCAAACCAATGTCCGAAGGGTCTAGATTTCCATTCTTATCTTTAAATGTGTAACCTCCCATTCCAGCCATTACTCCATACCCATCATGGAAATCATTCCATTTGGCATAATAACCATACACGTTACCTTGTCTTAATTCCTTCGCCATTTTATATAAATCATTCATCGTTTCAGGAGGCTTAGCCATCAATTTTTTATTATAAATGAAAACGGAAGTGTTTACGGATTTCGGCAATCCAAATACCTTATCTTGATACATCTCGCCTCTAATTGAAGATTCAATGAAGGCATTTAATACTTCATCACTCA
Source organism: Peribacillus sp. ACCC06369 (assembly GCF_030348945.1). NCBI lineage: Bacteria > Bacillati > Bacillota > Bacilli > Caryophanales > Bacillaceae > Peribacillus > Peribacillus sp. ACCC06369. The sequence continues at coordinate 1,235,672 of NZ_JAUCEN010000002.1, read as the reverse complement.
CTTTCACTTCCTGAATTAGGCCTTCCTTTACGATTTTCCCGACTTTTTCATGAGAAAAAGTTACCACATCCGGGGCTTTTCCGTTTCCAATCGGCCCATCACGACGAAGCCGTTCATACATCTCGGTAGCTATTTCCAGCTCTTCATGCTCAACTTTGATTCCATATTCTTTTTCAAATGCTTCAAGCACTGGCTTTAGGGCCTCCGCTTTACCTTTTTCCTCCCAAATGATCAATTTTTTCGGTTTCGCTTCATTACTGGCTTCTTCGTTTTTCTTATTTTCTTTCACTACTTTATTTTCCAAATCTGAACTGGATCCACAAGCACTTACAATAAAAATCAAGAACATGGACATGAACAAATGAAAAATCAGCTTCTTCACTTTCATTCTCCTTTTTAAAATGTTTATTCTATCATGTCCAAAAGCACCAAATAATACTGTTTTTCAGTTCAGCCAATCAAATAAATCCCCCATCATGAAAGCGGCACCAAACTTATTGTTATCATTATATGAACGGCTTTGGTTTTTACAACATTTTCCTCGACGTATTTATTTCCTTGTTTTGATGAACACTTTTTGTTATTTTTTAGTTAATAAGTGCTTCTTTCAATTAGAATTGGGTATATAACCATATTGAAAAAAACACTTAACGGCTAATTACAACTGCTTAGAGAACCCCCTCATAACAGCCTGATGTTCCCTTTTTCATATTCACTTCCCCAAATACTTATAGAATTGGAGTGGTTTTAATGGAATTTTCATCCATACACCATAGACCTAATGACAATTACGGCTATCCCATCAACACTGAAACCCTACATATCCGTCTACGTACGAAAAAACAAGATATCTCCTCAGCTGGATTGATTTTTGGGGACCCATACATTTCAGATAATGGACAATGGCAGTACGAAGAACTTCCCATGAGTTTATCAGGCAGCGATAACCGTTATGATTATTGGCATATTTATGTGAAGCCTACCTACAGAAGAATTCGGTATGGGTTCAAGGTCCTCTCAGAAGATGAAAGTGCCATTTACACGGAAAAGGGTTTCTTTAAAGAACCCCCCCGAGATCCGGGATGCTATTTCGCGATTCCCTATCTACATCAAAATGAAGTATTCGGCGCACCAGAATGGGTCAAAGATACAATTTGGTATCAAATTTTTCCTGAACGATTCGCGAACGGAAACCCTGACAACGATCCGGAAGGTGTTAAACCTTGGGGAAGTGAAGACCCGGCAGTGGATAATTTTTTTGGTGGGGACTTCGAAGGAATCATTGAACATTTAGATTACCTAGAGAAGCTCGGCATCAACGGAATCTATTTCACGCCAATCTTCCATGCCCACTCCAATCACAAATACGATACGATTGATTATCGGAAAATCGATCCGCAATTCGGAACGAAGGAAACATTGAAAACACTGATAAACGAATGCCACAAACGGAATATCCGAGTCATGCTAGATGCCGTTTTTAACCATAGCGGCTACTATTTCCCCCCATTTCAGGATTTACTCGAAAAAGGAGAAGATTCGAAATATAAGGATTGGTTCCATCCACACAGCTTTCCTCTCAAAGGAGGGGAAAGGCCCAATTATGAAACGTTCGGTTTTTTTGAATCGATGCCAAAATTGAATACTGCGAATCCGGAGGTGAAAGAATATCTTCTCGAAGTCTCAGCCTATTGGATTAAGGAATTCGATATAGACGCCTGGCGACTCGATGTGGCAAATGAAGTCGACCAACCATTCTGGCGTGAATTTCGAACAACGGTGAAAAGTATAAAGCCTGACCTTTACATTCTTGGTGAAATTTGGCATGACTCCATGCCATGGCTTCGCGGTGATCAGTTCGATGCTGTCATGAATTACCCTTTTACCAACCAAGTTTTCCGCCTGGTCGCTTCACAAACCATCAATGCACGCGAGTTCACCGAAGAAATGACAGCCATCTATCATAGTTACCCGACCAATGTTTTTGACGTGACGTTCAATCTCCTTGGAAGCCATGATACACCGCGGATTTTCACGGATTGCGGGGAAGATTTAGATCGAGCCAAGCTCATCCACGCAATCCTGCTTACTTTCAACGGCAGCCCCTGTATATACTATGGAGATGAAATCGGCTTAACCGGAGGCATGGATCCAGGATGCCGAAAGTGCATGGTTTGGGAAGAAGAAAAACAAAATACCGAGCTTTTCAATGAAATTAAGGCATTGATCCATTTACGAAAAGAAGAACGATTACTTGCCAATGACGGAGAGTTCAAATTCCTAAATACAAACGGAAACGAAAATATCGTGGCCTACCAAAAATATAATGGCGAACGTTCTGTCGTTATCCTCATCAATCCGACGGATGTCCAGCAATCCTTCACTCTCCCTATTGATTTGAAGGGGCGTACACTAACGGATTTAAGAACAAAAGAAACAACACAGGAATGCCAATTTGAATTGGGTGGATATCAATATAAAATTCTCGCATTCAATCTTTGAGACAATGAAAACGGGGCAAGGAATATCATCCTGCCCCGTTTTTTTTAATCGATTATTTGAATATCATATTCCTTGAACCATACATGGGTTTGTGCTAAGTGAGCCAGTAACTGGGGACCTGACATCAATTGCCCGAACCACGGCACTTTAAAAGCGGCTCCTTTGGAATCCACTATATCCGTTAGCTTCTGTTTATCGAAAAACTCATGCAAGACCGAATTTTTATCACTCAGTAAGTCTTTCAGCCACGCCTGCACACGGTCAGTATATATAGGGTTGTGGGTTTTTGGATATGGACTTTTTTTACGATATAATACCTCATCCGGTAACAGTCCCTCCAACGCTTTCCTCAGAATACCCTTTTCACGGTTGCCTTCCATTTTCATTTCCCAAGGAATGTTCCATGCATATTCTACAAGTCGATGATCGGCAAATGGGACGCGCACCTCTAGACTTGCCCCCATACTCATCCGATCCTTCCGGTCAAGAAGCGTCGTCATGAACCATAATAAATTCACATAGAAAAGTTCTCTACGCTTTGCTGCTACACCGTTTTCCCCTTCCAATTTAGGAGTTTCGGCAAGGGTGGTCAAATAGGCTTCATTCGCAAATTCCTCCAGCTTCAATTTCTCACGCCATCCCGTTTTCAATAACGATACCCGTTCCCCGGTCGATCTCATCCATGGAAAACCAGCACGATTTAAATCATCTTCACGATGAAACCAAGGATAACCGCCAAAAATTTCGTCCGCACACTCACCGGACAGGCCTACGACAAAATCCTGCTTGATTTCCTTACAAAACCAAAGTAATGAGGAATCGACATCCGCCATCCCTGGAAGGTCCCTTACAAGGACAGCTTCCGTTAAATAATCCGTTAACTGTTCTTGAGTGATGATCGATGAATGGTGAACCGTGTTAAAGGTATCCGACATCTTTTTAATCCAATGTCCATCAGAGTTAGGCTGAAAATCATTTGCCTTAAAATAGCGCTCATTATCTTCATAATCAATGGAATACGTATGCAGCCGTCCTTTCCCTTCTTTTTGATAGGCGTTTGCCGCAATGGCCGTTATGGCGCTAGAGTCCAGCCCTCCTGACAAGAAGGTACAAAGTGGAACATCAGATACAAGTTGACGAGTCACTGCATCCTCGACAAGGAAGCGGACCTTCTCGGCCGTCTCATCGAGGGTATCCCGATGTTCTTCGCTTTTCACATTCCAATACCTCCAAATTCGGAGCCCTTGCCTTGATAATGTTAGAGCATGGGCAGGTCTTAACTCTTGGATATTATGAAAAACACCGGAACCTGGCTTTCGGGATGGGCCCACACCAAAAACTTCAGCCAACCCGTCGCGGTCGATCTCCGTTTTAACATCCGGGTGGGCTAAAATCGCCTTCAATTCAGAGCCAAAAATGAATCCCCCGTCCCTTTCTGCATAAAAGAGTGGCTTTACCCCCATCCGATCTCTTGCAATGAATAATTTCTGATCCTTTTCATCCCAAATTGCAAACGCAAAAATCCCATTGAACAAGTCAATGCATTTTTCTTTCCATTCTATATAAGAAGTAAGTAAAACTTCTGTATCAGAATGACCCTTAAAGGAATATCCTTTTAATAATAGCTGTTTTCGAATGTCTTCGGTGTTATATAGCTCTCCATTATAACAAAGCGTATATCTGCCGTTTTTTTGATCTTTCGACATCGGCTGTTTTCCGCCTTCCGCATCGACAACCGTTAACCGTTTATGACCAAAGGCAACATGGGCTTCGCTCCAAACATTTTCCTCGTCTGGCCCCCGCTTTGCCAACGTTTTTGTCATATTTTCAACTGTTTTTGTTTCCTTCCGTAAATCTTTTTGAAAATGCACCCAGCCTGTTATCCCACACATTTTACACTTCATCCTTTCTATCCGGACTTTCAGAAAAAATATTGGCTCCCTGTTTTAAAAAGATTTACAGTCCCTTATTTGTAAATTCGAAGACCATGCAAAGAAGGTTTAAGTATCGAACAGCAAAATTCCGTAGGATCCCCGCCCAAAACGCCATGCGTTGATAATGAATTGTTGAGCAAAGCATCCCGTGTTTAACATAGCCTATGCAAAGACGGAAAGATGGTTATTTGTCCATAATATTTTAAAATATACAGTTATATTTTCATTGGATTTTGACTAAAAAGTAGGTGAGGATTCCACTATTGGAGGTATATGTATGAGTCAGCAACAACGAACCAAGTTAATGAACAGGCAAACAAGAGCTTTTACCGAAGGAACAGTGGAAAATATCAATCAACAATGGATTTTTTTCGATGATGAAACAGATGAGGCCTGCTCCATCGAAGACCATGTTGATAGCATCATTGAAGTTTACAGGGGTGGGCGCTGGCAGCAAGGAGTTGTTGAAGAAGAGGGAAAAATCCTGCTTCACCGGGAAATCACCTTCTTAAGGGAAAATGAGCCCATTCGGATCCGCAAAAAGCTGCTCTACTCTTTTGAACGTTTATTGGAAGAATTGAACGACGATTCCTTTTTCCAATTTGTAACGACCTTGAATTCACTTGATTTTTCTATTTATGATTGTATATATAGCTATAATCAGCTCACTTTTTTAAGGGCTGTCCCTAACCAGTCCGGCGTGAATTTCTTCACTTTTGATAACGAGAGCCAAATATGTCTCGTTCAGCACCACTTTTCTTATGGGAAGAAGGATCACGATCGTTTTGAATTCACCCTGAACACCGGAAAAAGAATCGTCATTGAGAAAGTGAATTCACAATAACGGGTAAAAAAAACGGGTAAATGAGATTTCCTCATTTACCCGTTTTCAATTCTGTATTAAAAAAAGTCCATTCCTTGTGGCAGGGAAAGCCCTAAATAAAGGACGAATACAAGCGCAACGATGAACAATATCCACATGGCACTTGTGCTTTTACCTTTTTTCGTACGGACCAACACCATTTCCATCGCCGCAATCACGATGATGCCGACAATTATTTTTACTGCGTAAGCACCAAAATCCGTGATCAGCATTCCGCCAGTAAGGAAAATCAATAGATAGAATAAACGTGTTATCATATGTAGCATTTTCGCTTTCGGATTTCCACCTTTAAGCATCGAATATGTGACAAAGAAAAGAATGATTCCGATAACCCAAGCTGTAATATGCATATGTGTCATTTTTTTGCCCCCTCGTTCAGTTTCCTTTTAATCATATCATAGGCTTTTACAAAATAACAAAACTAAGGATTTATCTGAATAGGTAAAATCAACAATTTAATGAACATCATTTACATTTCTTCTCATCTAGTCCTCTTCGACGCATAACTGGCTTTTTACCATATGTTACAAAACGCCATACATATTCAACCGGTCCGTAATGAAACAGACCCATCCACAATAAGGAAAGCAAAATTTGCATGCAAAAAAGAGCTATTAGGAAAACAACCCCTGTCGTGTAGGAGACAGATCCATATAAACCAAGACCATATGAATAAAAAATGACCGTGCATACTATCGATTGGAATAAGTAGTTACTCATCGACATCCTTCCGATATACGAAAGGGGGTGGAACAGGCGGGAAGCTCCTGCCTGTTCCGCCAAAAGAGTTATTGCCGTGATATAAAAAATCGTAAGTAACGGTCCGCCAAAATAATCCTGTACGAATATCGTGCCAAAATGGTATACCGTCACATATGGCAGTATCTTCATTGACATGCCCAACAGCAAGCTTACAATCAATATCGCTTTGAATTGTCGTTTATATTGACTTGGATTTTGGAGAAAGCCTTGCTTTGCAACGCCTGCTCCAATTAAAAAAAACGGAAAAATCGATAAAAAAAGGATAATAGCATTAAAGAGGTTGTTCACCATATACCAATCTAGTGCTCTTTGACTCATTATTTCCGTAAATGTACCAGATTGATAAACTTCCAAAGACTGTTTCATCATCGCAGAATCAGTCGTTATCGCCATCCCTTCCCTATCAAATATGCCCATTATAAGAAATAGTGAACCCAATATAGCAAATGGCAGGACATAACAAACCGAGCCTAGCAGAATTAGATTCCTGCCCTTCATCTTATAAAAAAACAATAATGCAAACCCAAATACAGCATAATTAATGAGGATGTCCCCATGCCAGATGAAAAAAGCATGAATGCACCCAAGCACCAGCAGGAAACTTAGCCTTTTCGTAAATAATAAAGGAAATGAAATACCCTTTTCTTCACTCCTTACAGCTAGTATGATGGCCCCAAAACCGAACAGGAATGCAAATAACGGATAAAAGCTGGCCTGTGCGACAATATCACTGAATCTGTACAAAATCCTGTCCCATCCTCCGGACCATCGCTCAGCACCATCTATGTACAAAAGCGGGGAGTGGAAAGAAGGCATATTCACTAAAAAAATCCCTAAAATGGCTAATCCACGTAAAATATCGATGCTTACGATCCGTTTACTTTCCTGCAATGGTACCATCGTGCCCTTCATTGGTTCACCTCTTTCATCCATACAGATTTAACGTCTCTTCTATAACCTGATTTCATCATCTTTAACCACTATGGCAGCTTTTTGCTTTTTTATTAGTATGACAAACAAGCTACCCAATAAGCAAAAGACTCCTGCAAGGAAGAATGCCCATGTATAGGAGTTGAATATTTTGAAAATTAGCCCTCCACCGTACGCGGCCACCGCTGCACCCATCTGATGCGCCGCGAATATCCAACCGTATACAATCCCACTTTTCTCCATTCCAAAGACTTGTCTTGAAATGCTTATGGTTGGAGGGACAGTAGCTATCCAATCCAATCCGTAAAAAACGGAGAAGATGATCAATAGGGCGATTGAGCCTTCATTTAGTGCAAAAGGAAGTAATACGAGGGAAGCACCCCTTAGACCGTAATACCAAAACAACAACCAACGGTTATCAAAACGATCTGATAACCACCCGGATACAGTCGTACCAATCAAATCAAAGATCCCCATGAAAGATAGCAGTGAGGCTGCCGTAACAACCGGTAATCCAAAACTAATGCAATAAGAAATGAAATGTGTGCCGATCAACCCGCTCGTTGAAAGTCCGCATATAAAAAAGCTTCCTGCCAATAACCAGAATTCCTTGACTTTCACTGCTTCAATCAACGACTGAAAAGCCATGGCGATGGGGTTCTTCTTTTGGACTGTAACAGCCTCCTGACTTTCCTCTTCTAATCCATATGGAAGAGTGCCAACTTCCTTCGGATTGTTTTTCATGAATAAAAGGATGATTGCCAGCATGATCAAGCTAAGGACCAAAATTAATCCAATCGCCCATCTCCACGAGTGATTCTCAATGATGATGGCTAAAACCGGAAGTAAAATGAGCTGACCTGTGGCCGTACTTGCCGTCAGTATCCCGACCGCCAGGCCCCGCCTCTTCTCGAACCAACGATTTGCCACATATGGGCTCAATACCGTTAAAAAAACTCCAGAACCCAATCCAATGATGATTCCCCAAATTAGAATGAGCTGCCACTCATGCTCCATGAAAAAAGTGAGGAAAATCCCTGCCAATAAAGTGGACATGGCCAATACCATCATTTTCTTCAATCCAAGCACTTCAATTAGGGCGGCCATGAATGGACCCGATAATCCATAAAGAAAAAGACTTATGGCGAAGGCTAAAGAAATGATGGACCGGTCCCACCCGAACTCATTTTCAAATGGTACGATGAATACTCCCGATGATGACCTAACGATTCCGGCTACAATGATCGAGAAGAATGTTATGATTAAAATGACCCAGCTATAATGAATACGTTTCAATGCTCTCCCCCACAATCCAAAACTCTTAGAATCAACAAGTTTTAAAAAGAATTATTATAATAATTTGAAATATTTTATAATAGTAACACTTTATCGTTAAACAGGAAGCTTTTTATCGAAACAAATTATAGTGCTTCTCTTAAAAAGTCAAAATGAATGAGTTGATATCAAACAATGGCATGAGTTCCTGTGGCTGTATTTACGGAACGGGACACCTGGTCAAATGGAGCTTCCTGACATAAGGTCCCTCTCTCTAGCTTCGTTCCCTATCTTCATAGCTTAATATGAAACCGAATCGACCGGGCAAACAGAAAAAAACGCTGATCATTTCTGAACAGCGTTAACGAGCATCAATTGACGAATCTGCCTGTTTTCCCCTTAGAGTCCCAGTAATCATTACGGAGATGGATTTTTTGTATTTTACCAGATGCCGTTTTTGGAAGCTCACTGACGAACGACACGCTCGTGACTGATTTGAAATGAGCTAAATTTTCCCGTGTGAAGTTCTTTATATCATCTTCCGTTAAATCAGCACCCGTTTTTAGCACAATGAAAGCATGCGGCGTCTCCCCCCACTTTTCATGCGGAACGGCGATGACTGCCGCTTCAAGAATGTCCGGATGTTCATAGAGGATTCCTTCCACTTCTATGGAAGAAATATTTTCTCCACCACTTATGATTATATCCTTTTTGCGGTCCACGATATCAACATTCCCATTTTCATCGATTGTTGCCATATCCCCTGTATGCAGCCATCCATTTCTAAGTGTCTGGCTGGTCGCTTCTTCATTTTTCCAATAACCTAACATCACTCCATGACTGCGGACGATGACCTCCCCGATATCCACGCCATCATGGACCACTTCCTCACCATTGTCATGGATAACCCTTACCTCACTGCCTATGATGGGATATCCGGCTTTCGCCTTCATTCTGTATTTTTCTTTTTCAGAAAGATCATCGAATTCAGAACGAATCAGCGATATCAGACTAACCGGAGTTGATTCGGTCATTCCGTATATTTGAATGAATTCCCAGCCTAACTCTTTTTCTACCCTTGTAACGAATGCTGGAGGCGGAGCGGAACCCGCAACAACGATTCGGATATCCTGCTTGATTATCGGAACATTCCGTTCATAATATTGAAACAGTGAATTCAGAACCGTCGGTGCCATATGCATTATGGAAACCTTATGCTTTTCAAGTGCATCAAATATCACTTCTGGGGTGGTTTTCCTCAAACAAACTTGAGTGGCACCATTAGCCGTATAATAAAATGGGGCACCCCAACCATTTACGTGGAACATCGGCAGTACATGCAAATATGTATCGCGGTCATTGACCCTGAAATGATGCATTGCACCTAGGGCATGCAAATAGTTGTTGCGGTGAGTCAGCATCACCCCTTTGGGATTTCCTGTGGTCCCGCTTGTATAAAGGAGGCTCGAAACATCATTTTCATCCACCGACTCCCGATTAAAGCTTCTGGTATCAAAAAGGTCCAGCCAATGATTGTAATCGGTTTCATTTATCTCTTCCTTTTTATAATGTACAATTATGTGTTCCACCGATCCAAGTTCATCCTTGATAGGAGCAATTAAATGATACAATTCCTGATCTACAAAAAGGACCTTGGACTCACTATGGTTCAAAATGTATACATAATCGGCAGGCTTCAAGCGGATATTCAATGGAACGATTACGGCCCCAAGTTGAAATACCCCATAAAATCCTTCAAGCATTTCAATGGAGTTTGGTGCCAAATATGCCACCTTATCACCCTTTTTGACTCCAAGATCCCTTAAACCATTTGAAAGCTGGTTTACACGGCCGTTCAACTCTGAGTAGGTTAAAACCCTGTCATCACCAATGATCGCTTTCTTATCGCCATATAGTAAGGCTGCTCGATCTAAGAAATGCGATAAAACTAATGGTACGTTCATTTCCTCACCCCTCATTTTATTTGAAAATTCTGAATTAGTAATTATTTTACCATATCTGTTTCCAATTATTCAACAACATTCAATGCCTGTTATATAACAATACATATTGATAGGCAGATGAATCACATCAATCATGAGTCAACATACAATACATTGAAACTCCCTTCGTGATAGGCTCATTGCCTAATATTCAAGGGAAAACCAGAATAAAAAAAGGGTGATTTTCTTGCCGGCCATCGTAGGAGTCGTTCAAGTCATCAACGTCGGTAGCAGTGGAATTGTCCATATTGGTGACGTCTTTAAAATTAATCCATATTCAACTTCAAAGACTTTTGCAGGTGCTGGCTCGTTTAATACAGGTGAATCCATATCCCTTTATAATGCCTATAGCACCACAAATACCAATGATACAGATGGTGTTGATCAGCCAATGGTCTTAAATCTCTAATGTTTTTAAGAAAGGAGTCCACATGATCTTCAATATTCACCAGACTATACAAATCAATATGATAAAAATTGAAAGCATCGCCAATTCATCCGTTTTTCAAATAGGAAGTGCCGGGGTGATTAAACCATATTCCACATTGGCCAATACCGGTGGATTCACTGAGCCTGCCCCTGAAATCGAAGCTGATGTAGTACCATTAACCAGTTTCGTCCCATTTACAGCTTCATAGGCATTCACCTATATCCAACTTTTTCATATACTGTCATATATGAATTTATCTTTTTATGAAGGTGAGGTGTTGAATCGTGAATCAGGATTTATATTCGTATTCCATACAAATGCAGCGTTTCCTTGAAGCCCAGGATAAGCGGATCATGAAACTTGAACACGAACTCAAACGCCTGACAGATGAACTCGCCGATTTGAAAAATAAACCGCCAATCCATGTAGATAAAATTGAATATAAATTCGATCAGTTAAAAGTCGAATCTTTAGATGGAACGTTAAATATCGGTTTAAATCCCAATGACCTTAACAACATTGATGAATTTGCCGTCAACAACCAACCCGTTCAACCAGCACCAAACCTATTTCCAGGCAGGGAAATCGTCGTCCAGGAAATTCACAACGATATCCTTTCAGACTTGGAAAATATGATCCACGATGCGGAAACCCAGCTGAAAATATCATTGGAACCCTCTTATCATGACTTCATTAAACAGGACGTCGAACGCCAGCTTCATCAACGAATCAATATGTATTTCGATAATCTTTCTTACGCGGAACGTGCACCGCAGCAACGGGATAATGTCAAGGAAAAGGTCAGGGAGAAGGTAAAATCCGATATTCAAACTGCATTATTACAATTCATTACCCATTCACAAGCCGAGACAGGAGGAAATCCAAATGGAGTTTAATGTAACCAATCACCAGCTTTGTGTAGGTGATATTAAAATTACCGGTGTAGCAAGCTCTGCTTTATTTCTCATAGGGGATGTACAAACGGTCCAACTTTCTTCCGCATTCGATACCCCGCCGGAATCCCTTATCATCGGACCATTCGTGCCGCTTTCTCCAAGAGGATAAATAACATGTTTTCTAGAATATCAAAAGTAAAATCTATATTATCCGACACGGTATCATTCAGCTCCACTCTGCAAATCGGGGATACTTCATATATTGACGGAAATTCCCTGGCTTTAGCGATTCAAAAGAAAAGTGAAACTTTCGGTTCAGTCGATGTTCATTTCGAAGACTATGACATTTTTAAGAAACCTTTTTATATCCCGAGATTGAATGAACCCGTCATATCAAGATTTTCAAATCCGAATCCCTTCATACGGGTCGGCAATATCAATATAATCGGGATATCATCCTCATCTGTGGTTGGTGTCGGAAACGTAGGCCATGCACGTATGGAATCAAGAGTGAAACATATTCGGGAGGTTCCTAAAAAAATCGAAGAGACACCAATTGAGGATTCAGACAACAGTTAAACTATTATAGGAGGGGTTCATATGCCCGCTATTATCGGCCCAGTTCAAATATTTAATGTCGCGCAAGGAAACCTGTTATTCGGTGATTGCGCCGTCATTTCCCCTAAGTCTTCCTCCAAATCCGTTTTCGGATCCGGTTCAGGAAACACAGCTGCAATCACCTTCACGGCTAATGGTCTGAACGGTAGCAATGTCCTAGATGTCAATGGGGTCGACCAGCCCATTACAGGGAATAATTAGTCAAAGAAAAAGCCTCCCATTTCCAGGGAGGCTTTTAAATTCCACCTATTTTTCTATCATGTTAAATACTTGCTCGACATCCTTGTCACCCCTGCCTGATAAATTAACGATCAGTATATCATCTCTTGTTAACTCTTTTGCCAGCTTCATGGCGTAAGCTAAAGCATGTGAGCTTTCGAGAGCTGGAATGATCCCCTCTGTTTTGGATAATACCTGGAAGGCCTCAAGAGCTTCTTCCCCTTTTACCGTCACATACTCCGCACGCCCGCTATCTTTCAAAAAACTATGCTCGGGTCCCACACTAGGGTAATCCAAGCCGGCTGCTATGGAAAATGTCGGTTTTGGCTGCCCATGTTCGTCCACTAACGTCAAACTTTTGAATCCGTGCAATACCGCCGGTACCCCTTGCGAAATACTTGGGGCTTCAATTGGCTCTACACCAATTAAACGGACATTTTCTTCATCGATATAATGAGCAAAAGCTCCAATCGCATTACTTCCCCCTCCTGCACAAGCAATGATGGCAGTTGGCAGTTTTCCTTCCTTTTCAAGGATCTGGCGCTTTGATTCTTCACTTATGATTGATTGGAAATGCTTAACGATCGTTGGATAGGGGTGTGGTCCCACTGCTGAACCAAGCAAGTAAAAAGTATTTTCATAGTTTTGCACCAAATCATTCAATGCCTCATCAACTGCATCCTTTAATCGACCCTGTCCCTTTTCGACCGCTACAACTTTTGCCCCCAACAATTCCATCCGAAAGACATTCAATGCCTGCCTCTCCGTATCCAGCTTACCCATATAGATTACACACTCCAAGCCAAACATCGCACATGCCGTCGCAGTTGCTACACCATGCTGTCCAGCGCCAGTTTCTGCGATGATGCGGTTAGCACCCATCCGTTTAGCGAGCAAGATTTGTCCGATCGCATTATTAATTTTGTGAGCACCTGTATGATTCAGATCTTCACGCTTCAAATATATTTTTGCCCCGCCAATCTTTTTCGTTAAATTCTGTGCATGGGTTAACGGATTTTCACGTCCGACATATTCTTTCAGATAGTATTGAAACTCCTCAATGAATTCCGGGTCATCCTTATATTTCAAGAATTCCGTTTCTAAAATATCCATTACTTCCTGAAGTTCTCCCGGTACAAAGCTTCCACCGAACTCACCAAAATATCCCTTGCTCTTGATCTCACTCGTCATACTCTACTCTACTCCTTTAAAAAAGGTATTTTTTCTCCCCTAGTATATAGTAAGCTTTTATATCTTTTCAAACTATTCTGTTTATTCAATACAAATAAGGAGCGCCCCTCATCAATGGGACACCCCTTCTCTGTTATACTTCCAATAAATGCGATCCGTCAAAGAAAAACAAGTAACGGCTGGTTACTTTCTTATTCATTATCCCTTCAACAGCCCTCGTATAAAGCTGTAGCTGCATACGGTATCGATCGGCAAGAATCTCTTTAGCCCCTTCATACCCGTTAGTAAAACGGCCGGTAATCGTATCCGTTTTATAATCCAGAAGCACAAGACCTTGTTCATCTTCAAAGATACAATCAATCACACCTTGGATAAGGATCTCTTCATCTCCAGCTGCCCAATCGCTGTAAGCTTCCTTTGCAGGCAACGACATCGTAAATGGCACTTCACGGCGAATGCTCTCGGCCCTCTGCATTCTTTGGCCGATTTCAGTGTCAAAGAAATCGACGATCGTCTCAGGATCCACAGCTGCTTTCTGTTCCTCTGTCAACAACTCACGCTGAATCAAGTCAACCATCAGTTCCTGAATCGTTTGAATGGTAATCTCTTTAGATAGATCAATATGCTGCATGACTAAATGTGTAATCGTACCCCTTTCAGCAGGAGTAAGTGACTTTTCTTGCATGAAAGTCGGCCGCTTCGTGATGGGGCGCTTAAATTTACGCAATAACTCTGTGGAGCTTTGCTCGTCCTTAAGTTCATATTGACGTTTTAGTTCAGAAACGGATTGCTTGGAACGATACACCGTCGCCTCATGCTCGGGGTACTCCCATTCGAGCTGTTCTTTGATATCATCATAAAACTCGGAAACGATACCGACCTTCTCCGATTTCTGGACATGATCAAGTATTTGTTCCTGAACTAGTGCCTCTTCCTCATCCAGAACAGCAAGCTCTTCACTTGGAATGACGGAAATGGACCAATTCGATGGATGCGACTCCATTTCCAAGCCTTGGCCAGCAGCACCAAGAGAATCCCGATGTCGGACAAGGGATGGACCAATCCAATCAAGATAGCTTTTTGCACCTGCCCGTACATAGTCCTTTAAAAGCCAATCTCCATGTGCCGCATTACTTGCCCAGTTCTGCTGCGTTTTTTCTGCATCATTGATACTGGCAATTAAATATAGCTTTTCCTTAGCTCTTGTAAGCGCCACGTAGAGGACACGCATCTCCTCGGCAATCAATTCAAGCTGCTTTTTTTTCTTAAAAGCCAATTGAGGAAGGGATGGATATGTAATCCGTAATTCGGAATTCACATACTTTGCCGCAAAGCCATAATCCTTATCCAGTAAATACGGCTTGCGTAAATCCATCATATTGAATTGCTTGGAAAGACCGGCAATAAACACGATCGGGAACTCAAGACCCTTTGACGAGTGAATCGTCATCAGGCGGACTACATCCTCCTGTTCCCCTAAAGCCCGAGCGGCCCCTAAATCATCTCCACGTTCTTGCATCCTTTCTATGAAACGCAAGAAACGGAACAGACCGCGAAACGAACTTGCTTCATATTGCCTTGCCCTGTCATACAACGCTCTTAAATTGGCCTGACGCTGTTTGCCACCCGGCATCCCTCCTGCAAAATCATAGAACTGCGTTTCGCGATATAGAAGCCAGATCAAATCTGATAATGCCTCCTGCCTGGCAAGCTTCCTCCACTTCACTAGTTTTTTATAAAAAGCTGAGGCTTTTTCATAAAGTCCCGGATGTTCTTCGGGGTCACTCTTTCTGTAAAAATCAGCTAGTGCTTCATAGTAGCTCCCTGTATGGAATAAACGCACCTGTGACATTTCTTCTTCATCCAACCCGACGATAGGTGAACGAAGAACGGAAGCCAATGGGATATCCTGTTGCGGATTATCAATCACCTTCAATAAAGAAATCATGATGGCCACTTCGGTCGCTTCAAAATACCCTGTCGACAAATTGGCATAGACTGGAATCCCCTGCTTTTTAAATTCCTCCATGATTTGCGGTGCCCATGGCATCGAACGGAGAAGGATGACCATGTCCCGATAAGTGGCAGATCGGTACTGTTTGGTTTTCGTATCATATATCCGATGCTTTTCGCTTATAGCCTTCTTAATGAGCTTGGCCATTTGTCTTGCTTCGAGCTGCGCTTTTTCAAGTTCCTCGGCCTCAAACCCGCCATCCGACCCTTCTTCCGATTGAGCTTCTGGATCGGCTGTTCCATCAATTAAAAGGAGCTCGATTGGGTTTGGATCGTCTTCGGGATATGGGGCACCTTTTTTCAATTGGGCATCTTCATCATAATCAATCTCACCGACTGTAATGCCCATCAATTGTTGAAACAAGAAGTTCGTCCCATCGAGAACTTCCTTTCGGCTCCGGAAATTACGGTTTAAATCAATTTTCAGTCCGGATTCAACACCATCATGGGTGAAACGTGTGTACTTTCCAAGGAAAAGATTCGGTTCCGCAAGCCTGAACCGGTAAATGGACTGCTTGACATCGCCTACCATAAAAAGATTCCCATTATATTCGCCGTCAGCTGTCACCAGTTTTAAAATGGATTCCTGAACAAGGTTCGTATCCTGATACTCATCTACGAGTACTTCTTTGAACTGGTTCCTGTATTCGACGGCAGCGGCTGAAGGTTTTCGTTCACCATCCACAGTTTCCCCTGTCAAAATCCGAAGACAATAATGTTCCAAATCAGCGAAATCCACTAAGTTCTTTTCTGCTTTTGCAGCGAAGAATCTTTCGTCAAACCGTTTAACAAGCGTTACAAGTGTATCGACATAACCCTTGAGTTCCCTTATATCACGCAGGTAGCTTTCCGGTTGACGGGAAAATAACTCTTCCTGTAACAATTTGATGATTTTTTTCGCCTTATCACGATACTTGGTAGCCTCATCCGCTACTTCTTTGATAAAATCGGCACCAGTAAGGCGTTTAGCCGTTCCAAATTTCACGTTTTGGATTTCTTCATAAAGTGCATTCCAGGATTGGTCTTTCACTTCCGAAAGTTTAGCAACCAGGGCAAGGTCGGCTAAATAGTTCTCAGCCCTTGGTGCAGGCCCCCCAGGGACTTTTGTCAACGCAAGCGACCGTTCCAATAGATCCCTGGCAGTGTCCAATTGTAAACCAATATCGAATTTCAATGAATCGATAAACGAAAGATCATCAATCCCATCATCATCAGCCAACTCATACATGCTGGCTGCATCATTGAGCCATCGGTCCGGATCAGGATTCGATTGCGAAAAATCATACAGTGATCGAACTATATTCTGAAGTGCATCATCGTTTCGATCGCTTGTGAAAGCATCAACCAAATTAAAGAACTCATCATTATCACTTTGACCATACTGCTCCTCGAAAAGTTCTTCCATCACTTCATCACGGAGTAACTGGACCTCTGTAGAATCTGCAATCCGGAAGCCCGGATCGATTTCCGTCAGATAATAATACTTCCTGATCACCTCTAAACAAAAGGAATGAAGTGTGGAAATTGAAGCGCGATTTATCAAGCTCAACTGCTTGCGCAAATGCTGTGAATGCGGATTATCATTGATCGCTCTTTCTAATGCCTCACTTACCCTATGGCGCATCTCGGCAGCCGAAGCATTGGTGAAAGTAACGACAAGAAGTTCATCAACATCGATTGGATCTTCTTCCGAAATGACTTTTTGAATGATCCGATTGACCAGTACCGCCGTTTTCCCTGAACCTGCAGCGGCCGCAACCAGAATATCCTGATCTTTAGCCCATATCGCCTTCCATTGATCTTCCGTCCAGGTCACGCCCCCTGGTAAAGCAGGAATTTTCGTTTTACTCATCGCTCTCCTCCTCCCCCCTTAATAGCTCAAGAACATCATTTTGTTTCTTCTGTGCTAAATTCCTAAATTGATTCTCCTCCAGTGACTGGTCGAATTGGCATACGGATTTAAAGGAACAGAATGTACACGGGGTTTTTTCCTTTAATTTATATGGCGTTATATCCACATCACCATCGACCATTCGATCGCCAGCCTCCTGGTAAACGCGGCGCACATGGTGATTCAGAAGCGAAAACTCTTCCCTGCTGGCAACTTTGGAAGCCGCCAGGAGGGATCCATCCTTTTTAAATCCAGCTGGAATGATATCCGACTTACCCGAATTTTCAATATCAAGCGAATTATCCATCATTTGAATGACATTTGAATGATCTAGAACAAGTCCATTCATTTTAAAACTTTTATAAATTTCTTCTTCAATTTTATCCAAACTGAGCATTCCCTTTGATTTGACAACTGGATTATGCACATGAAAATACAAAACGCCGGCTGGAATGGCTTCCTTGCCTATAAGCGATTTGGAATGGGTGACGACGATATCAAGGTATGTCAACATTTGCAGCGCGAGTCCATAATATACTTCACTCATGTTCAGTTCCTTTTCACTCGACTTATAATCGAGCACACGCAAATAGACACCCTCACCTTCTTCCGCTTTATCCACACGGTCGATTCTCCCGATCAATTCCATCTTCGTACCGTTTTTTAATGTGAATGAAAGTGGCGGCAGCTCTCCATTTTTCCCGAATCCGAGTTCTAATCCAATTGGAGCAAAACCGCTCACCTTTGCATGTTCACTTAATACGATTGAGGCCCGTCCAATCACGTGTTCCAGTTTCCTGCGTAAATAGTGATGGCGGTTCGTACTTAACAAAATCTGATTTTGAAGTTTGGGAGCAAGTCTCTCCACAGCAATTCTAGCTAACTCCAAGCATTGTTCCTTTGTCAATGTAGACCAAGGAATTTCATGTTCCTTTAAGTAATCGGAAATCATTTTCAATGCTCCATGAAACATCTCGCCAATATCCGGTGCATCCAAACGGAAAATTTGCCTTTCCCTCAATTTCAAGCCATGGGCGGCATAATGGGAAAACGGGCAGCTATTAAACATTTCCATCCGGGATACACTCGTAAGAATGCTCTCACCATATAATTGCTTACTAGTTTCCTCAGATAATTTCTTCGTTCTATTTTGATAAAAAAGGCTCGATAAAACCTTGGTTGCCGACGGACCGACCATTTCATCCTCCATAATGGAATTATATACATCCCACCATAGTGAATGGATTGGATAGTTCCTTTTTTTCAGTTGCAATTGGGCAGCCAGATATGATAGTGCCACATCATAATTCGCCGCATATTTCACCTGTTCCTCGGCAGAAAGATCGGATGGATCGTTCATATAATATACATCTGAAACGTTAGGCAATACGTCCCTTACCCGTTTCAAATAGGATGAGGGTAAAAGTGCCTTTCCTTCCTCGTCGGCAAGCGGATATGATAGATAAAGGGCCTCAGCAGGTGTAGTAAAAGCTTTATACGCTGTAAACTCCTCATCAAGGAGGCGCACTTTTGAACTTGGAGCAACATCAAGCCCACCAGCCAGCAGCATTTCACGATCACTATCTGAAAATATCCCGTCAGATAAAGCTTTCCCTGGCAAAACCCCTTCATTCAAGCCGATAACAAAAGCTGTCTTCACATCATCGAGGCGGGATAAATCCAGATTAGCGACTAGGACTTGGTCAATTGCAGGCGGTACCAAAGAAAATTCAAGAGATTCCAGGCCAGCTTCAATGATTGACGCAAACTGTTTCATGGACAGCTCTTCCCCGCTCAGCAGTTCAACGAATTGGTCCAATAGGTCGACAACCGCGTTCCACGTTTGCTCATGCTCTCTAGCCGATACCAAATCACCTGATTCTTCTGCCTCTAGTTTAAGCTTTTCCAATTTTTCCGGTACATGCAATTCTTCAAGATATAGATAAAGGGCTTCACACAATTCCCTGCCATTAGCAGCCTTCTTAACCCGTTTTGAGAGCTTCAAGATGGGCTCGGTAAATAATTGCTTCATCTCATTCAACTCTTGCTCAAGCTTCATTTCCTTATCCGTTTGGTTCCGGTCCTCGAGTTCCAGTCCGCGGAAGCGCCGGTAGGTCCAACGATCTTTGGACGTCCACCTGCTTCCTTTAATTCCACGGGCGAGCACATAGTTTTCCAGCTTATCTACCTGTTCGCGCATCCTATCGTGATTTTTTTGCAGAGGAAATAGAAGCTCCGTCTTGATTGCACGAAATACCGGCTCATAACGCCAATAGCCATTGATGATCTCCAAGGTGGAACGAATCAGTTCAATCAGGGGATGATTCAGCATGGTCCGTTTGGAATCGACGAACAATGGAATTTGATAATCCCTAAACACGGTTTGTAAGATATCTGCGTATGCTTCTCCATTACGGACTAAAATCGCAATATCACGGAAACGGTGCTGTTTTTGTCTGACCAGCGACAAGATGTCCCGGGCAACTCCTTCAATCTCAGCCCTGCGGTTAACTGCCTGGGCAATCGTTACATCAGGTGAATGCTCAAACGTCCGTGCAGGACGAATGGCAAAATAAGTTTCCAGATGATTCAGCCCCGGACTCTTTCCGAACCTCTCAGTCCCTTTTAAGATTCGATCTTCTGTAATTGGTATACCGTTCCTCAATCCAGCCTGATAAAGGTGATGATACAGATTCCCCGTTTGCCTGAACAATTGCAAATCATCAGGAGCATATTGCCTGTAGGGCTGATCTAACGTCAGCGAGATCGTTACACTCCTGCACAGCTTCATCATTTCTTCCACAATCAATAATTCCTGTGGCGTCAAGCTATAAAAACCATCGATATATATATCCGCATTCCTTATATATGAAGACTCTGACATTTTCTCGATAAGCAAAGTGAAATAGTCTTCGGAATCTAAATATTTGTCAACCATTTCATCCTCAAAAGCCTGATAGACCAATTCAAGGTCATGCAGTTTATCCTGAATGCCGCTGCCGGACGGTGATGTTTCGGCCAAATAATTTTGAATGTCATCAGGTTGGATGCAATACTGCTTGAACTCAGCCAGCATTAGTTCCATCTGTGCAATGAACCCCTGCTTATCAGCAGAGCGGCGAAACATCTTTAAATCTTCCTTTTTATCATCCATGATCTTCCGTATCAACATATTAACGCCAACGCTGTCCAAATGTAGCCGGCTCATTCCCCCAGTTTCCTGAAGAACGCGCCAAGCCAGCCTGCTAAAACTGAAAACCTGTGTCCGGATCATTCCGGCAAGGCCTGGTGTTTTAATTAATTTATATTCAGATAGAAACGTCATCTGATCAGGAACGAGGTAGATAATTGGATTGCCTTCGGGATCTTCTGCCAATTTGGAGCGAATTTCGTCCAATATATGCGAAGTTTTCCCTGCACCCGATCTTCCCAGTAAAAAACGGAGTGACATCTCTTTTCCCCCTTATACAACATAATATCTAGATCTATCATACCAGAAATACTTTCTTTTTTATGACTAGGTTTCTGTTTCCAATTAGGCACACTTTCTATTATTTTACCGTTTCCCTTAAAAAAACACCAATCGTACGTTCGCGTTTTCCCCAAAAGAAAAAGCCCTCATAATTTTCGGGCTTCGAATCATTCACCTGTAAATCTATAATTGAATTCTTTGAGCGGCCAATATCGAACATCGACTTTACCGATAACATTTTCAACAGGTATATAACCAAAGTGACGGCTGTCCGCACTTTCAAGACGATTATCACCCATGACAAAAAGCTTGCCCTCCGGGACTGTGGTCATGTCCGTCAATTCTTTTAAGGTAAAATCACCCGTAAAATCCTGTCCCGGAAAACCTTCCTTATATTTCTCAAGATAAGGCTCATCCACTTTCTCACCATTTACGTAAAGCCAATCATCTTTATAACGAATGCGGTCACCTGCAATCCCTATAACTCGCTTAACATAATCTTCTTGTGAATTCGCATGAAAAACAATAATGTCAAATCGGTTGATATCATGAATCTGGTAATTGATTTTATTCACGACAAGTTTATTACCATCTTCAAGGGTCGGCTGCATCGATTTTCCTTCAACATCATAGCTTGAAAAGAAAAAAGTACGGATTAAGATGTAAATAACAAAAGCTATCATGGCTGCTTTTATCCAATCGGATAAAGTATTCTTGTTTGTTTTTTCCATCTAGTTCAACCCCTACTACATTTATATACTAATTTATTGTCCTTCTTCTCTCTTCATGCTTTTATTTAACCGGACTTCCAGTCTTTTTCCTACATACCACAGGATAAAGATGACAATCCCGATAATGATCGTACGCACAGGTTTATGTATTAAGGACACTAAATCGTAACCTACGAAGCTGATCGTAAAAATCATCACCGCTTTCCCTCCTACGACTGCAAGTCCATATTGCAAAGGACTGACTTTTGAAAGTCCTGCCACGATATTCACGATAGCCGATGGAGTAAAAGGGAAGCAGAGCAGTATGAACAGGGGACCGAATCCATGGCTTTCCACCCAAACCATCAACCTCTGTACCTGCTTATGTTTTTGCAAAAATCTAAAAAACCTCATTTGACCATATCTTCTAATAATAAAAAAGATCATAAAAGAACCAGCTACAGCACCAATCCAAGAAAATAAAAACCCCCACCAGAGACCAAAAGCCGTTGCATTAGCAAGCACGAACACCACTAAGGGCAAAAAGGGCAAAAAGGCTTCCAGCATCGGCAGTAAGATCCCAGGAATTGGACCGAATGAGCGATATTGCTGAATAAGCGCCGATATATGATCAAGTGTAAACCACTCACGTATAGTATCCAAATCCATAATTATCTCCCTCGACATGCTACTATAAAAGCAGCATAAACTTATTAAAAACCGTTTATTTTAGATATATCACTTTCCCCTGAAATTGCAAGAATTATTATCCATATATCTTCATACTTTCCCTATCTCAGGAAAACATAATCTTGTTAACAAAAATTTCATCATTTATCAAAATTGCTTGCATATGCACTGAAAATGCATTAGGATTAAAAAATGAGAACAAACGTTCTAACTTTTACTAAGTATACATATTAATATTGTAAACGTGCTACTTTAGAAAGGAGCGGTCATGATGACCCGCATTCCAGAAGATGACCGAAATATGATTGAAAAAGCCATCTACCTCCCTATGGTTATTACAGTCTTGAACCGGGATCTCAAGGTCATCGAAATTAGTCCGTTTAAATTAAAAAGGCCCTATTCGGAACTAGTCGAACATATTTTAACGGTGGTCCAGGACGATCTTGCCGAGGTACGGCGCTATTTGCGCAAGGAGAATATTAAAGTAAGTCAAATCAAACGCGATGAATCCTTCACGATGTATTGTTTTTTATATAAAGGATACGAGGAACATCATAATTACTTCAATCCCCGCCTTCGCAATAAAACCGAAGACTTGTTATGTTATTACTTTTTCGAAAAAAGTCTCCGCTCAAGGGAAATTTAGCGGATTATCCCTATTGCAGACATCCTCCATATTGTTTGCCTATGAATGATGGGTGATTGGAGTCTTTCGGGAAGGATACAGATGCCTGGGGGAAGGAAGATATGACCATTAAATCGCATCTGATCTTTCCTGGCATAAAGATAAGGGATTTCAATTTTCCCACTGTCCTTAACGAATAATAGGTTGGGCTGGCATGCTCATAATTAATCGTCATTTTAATCACCACTTTAATTCTGTACAATAAACATAACTATTCCCCAACACTATCATTTTAGAGTCAGCACAGCATTTTTGCAAAAGATTGTTAACGGCATTGTCTGAGTAAAGTCTTTGAAAACCAAATTACTTTAATTAAAGAGTCTCTGACAGCTTATAAAAATAAATCGCCTACTTATAAATTAACCAACAAAAAAGCGGAAAGTTTATTATGGATATAAATCCGTATTCGATTGGAACAAATTCATAAATGAAAAACGTCAACTAGAACTCTTTTTTTTTAGTCATGTCTATATACTGCCCCTATACCAGTCTAGCCATCTACTAGTAACCATCTCTTGATATAAAAAAGAACTTCCAGAAAGATAAGAACCCTTGTGAATAGTTTGTGAAATATTGAACAAAATATTTGAAACATCGTGGATGTCCAATATATTATGAAGTGAATCACTAACAAACTTATACCCCTTTATTTGATCGTTAAAAGTTTCTCCAACCCTTTTTTCTTATAAAAAACCATGCAATGTTTAACCGCTGCATGGTTTTTCTTTTTTTAATAATCAATTCGAAAATGTAAAGCATATTCCGTTATAAGAATCCGAGATGGACTTAACAATATATAGGGTTTTATATGGGTGAATAATAGAATTAGCCACAATTTCAATCGATTCCCCAGAATTTGTGACAAAATTCCAAACTCCCTTCACATATTCTTCACCTACATCATAAAGGCCTACGCCTATACCCTTTGCAATATCTACCGTTTGCTTGCAGGTTTCTAGCTGCAAAACATACTGCTGTTGGGTGAGCCCTAAGTTTTCATACCCGATCTGATTGGCGATTTTGAGGAACTCATCCGGATTTTAATAGTTCTTTTATGTAAAACTATTATTCACTGTGAAATTCTGGACATAATTTATATTCAAAAAATCAGCGGATTCTTTAAACAATCATCATAGATACCCAGGACAGGACATTTTAACTGGTATTTTATTAGATTGCTCCTATCTATGTTACTCGTAGCTCCTCTTCATATTTAAGTCCAGAAGAAAATCAATATTCTACTAGTTGCTATTCTTGTTTTATCTTTATTCACTGGACATAAAACAACTGAGGCAGCCTCAAATATGAGGGTACATTTCATCAACGTGGGACAAAGAGATTCAATTCTTATTCAAACAGGTAACGAAAATGTTTTAATCGATGGTGGCGGAAAAGAAAAGGGCGACGATGTTGTTGCCTACCTAAAAAACAAAAGGTAAAAACACTT
Source organism: Peribacillus sp. ACCC06369 (assembly GCF_030348945.1). Lineage (NCBI taxonomy): Bacteria > Bacillati > Bacillota > Bacilli > Caryophanales > Bacillaceae > Peribacillus > Peribacillus sp. ACCC06369. The sequence continues at coordinate 1,211,121 of NZ_JAUCEN010000002.1, read as the reverse complement.
AATGCTGTAGTATCCACTCACCCCGATGCGGATCATGTGGGCGGTCTGGCTTATGTGATTAAAACGCTTAATATAAAATCTGTCTATGCCCCTAAAATCTCTCATATTACCCAAGCGTACTAAGACTTTTTAACGGCTGTTAAGCAGAAGAAGCTTACTAAAAAAAGCGCAGACTGGCGTGGAAATCAACACTAAAGCTAAGGATAATTCCTTAAAAATCATTGCACCTGTTAAAGACTATGCTAAGTCTGGCTTAAATAACTGGAGTGCTGTCCTTTTACTTAAACACGACAAAAAAACATTCTTGTTTACAGGTGATGCTGAAGAAAAAGCCGAGACAGATATGCTGGCTAAAAAACTAATACCAAGTGTGGATGTACTTAAAGTCGGCCATCATGGTGCAAAAACATCAACAAGTTCAGCTTTCATTAACAAAACAAAACCGAAATACGCTGTAATCAGTGTAGGGAAAAATGGATATGGGCACCCTACTTCTACAGTTGTAAAACGGTTGAATTCAGTGAAAGCCCAAACCTATCGCACAGATAAATCAGGTAACATTATTTTTACTTCTACAGGTCAGAAAATTACTGTAAAGACGGTGAACTAAATGGTACAAGGAATTATTGATTGATTCGAAGGAAAGGTTGCTGTCGTTGAGATCGATGGTGGTGTCATGAAGGATTATCCTAAAAGTGCTCTTCCTAAGGGAGCAAAAGTAGGGGATATGCTGATTATCGATGGTGATAATATTTCCATTTCCAAAGAGGCACTGAAAAATTAAGAAAAGAAATTGACGATCTAATGGATGAATTATTTGAAGATTAATTATGGAACCCTTCTTTAATAAGAAGGGCTCTCATTATTTTCGAGTGAATTCCATACGCTTGCTTCCTTTACTTTCATTCCGATCATGCATTTATGATTATCCCAGCCTGAATCCCTTTCTAACGTGGTATATACTTTGACATTACCTCTGAAGCCTTGACTCCATTTGCTTCGGTGAACAGATAGAAAGATTTCCTCTTTGTTTCCTCAATCCTCTGGATGAGTTTCGTTTTTAAAAAGGATGTCCGGTGCAGCTGGTTTTCGAAAGAACTGCATGATACTTCTATATCGACGGTTTGTTTATTCCTGAATGTGATGGTTGTATGTTTGGAATCCTGGCGATCATAGGATACTACATGCTCATGTGATATCCAGATGCATTGGGGACGCAACGGAGATGTAGTTGGAAAGAAGAAGATCGAACTCGTCGGATCAATCGCGATCGGTGCTTTATGTGTGATGTTTATGAGCTGTTTCGTGCCTTGCTTGCGTCCTTCATAACTTGACCCGAAGAACTCACAGCTTTTCTTTACTATCTCCAAAGGTTTAAAGGGCGAGACGAATTCGTCCTCCATTTCAACGATACGGGCATATATTTTACTGCCATAATTGATTGGCGAAACCATTAGTGTATATGGCGTGATTTCATACTCCTCGATGATTCCCTGACTGTTTTCCTTCATTATTAATCCACCTCTTCCTCATTGCATTAAACACTTTTTTCACTTTAACAAAGCTTATACTCTTAATTGCTGTTTGTACCCCCCATTCCCCATTGTCAATAAATAGGTGAAGTCAGATGGGAAATATATGTTAAATTACTCACTATAATAGCACAACCTGTAAAGATAAAAAGCAAGTTCACAGAAAGTTAAAAATTCTTATACATAGTGGTCATTTCGTCATCTAAACGACACATTTTCTATCAAGATTTAAATTTTTTAAATATTCAGTTGATTTTATCCACTCAAATCCATATACTAATAAAAAGGGTCAGGGGTGGTAACTTTGAAAAATGAAAAATCTTATTCAGAGTCAGTGAAGTCCTTATCAATGAGCGAAATGAAAAACGATGCTGTGGTTCAGGAAATGTTAATTGATATGATTATTCTGGAATCCGTCCTTAATACCAAGAAGAATATCCTTGCGAAACAGATTGATGAAGCCCTGGATATGAAAAACGAACCTTTATTCTTAAAATTAAGTTCTGAAATGAACGTTTTGCTAAAACAGTTTGGAAGTTAAAATGCATGACTAAATAACAGCCTGATAATCAAAAAAGCCTCCCCTAATGTTGGGAGGCTTTTCTATTTATCATCACTCTTTATGAAACATCCCCATGACTTCGGCTGTTTCTGTTATATTGACAAAAGCATTCGGATCTACTTCTTTTATCATCACTTTTACATCGGTTAATTGATAACGGGTAATGACTGTCATCATCACTTTACTCTTTTCTCCAGAGTATGCACCTTCACCATCCATGACTGTAATTCCTCGATATAGGTTGGTCAGGAGCTTCGTTTTCATTTCGTCACTCTTTTTCGTAACGATCATTAATGTTAATTTAATGTGATTGGAATGAATCGTATCAATCACCTTTCCAGCTGCATATATGGAAATCAGCGTATATAATGCGGCATCCCAACCAAAGATGAAGCCTGAGATAACCACCACAACTCCATTCATCACTGAAAGCAATGTACCAAGTGGAAAATCGCTCTTCTTAGCCAACAGCATGGCAATGATATCGAAACCGCCAGAAGAACCTGAAGCACGAAAAATGATGCCTATACCGAATCCCGATATGATTCCGCCAAATAAAGAAGACAAAATCGGTTCAGTGGATATTCCATGAACTGGAATGAGATATAAACTGACGGATATCACGACAACTGATAATATCGTATAGGTGATAAAGCGTCTTCCTAACTTCAAGTATCCTAGAATCAGCAATGGCAAATTCAAGAGAAAATTCAATATCCCTGTGTTGACTGGGGTAATGATTCCGAACATAATCGCAAGTCCACTAAGTCCGCTGCTTAAAATTAAATGAGGTATCAAAAATAAGTTGTAGGCTACTGCAACAAGCACTGAGCCTATAGTGATAAAAAGTACATTATACATATCTGATCTCCTTAAAACGAACTGGGAATTTAATTTATTATAGTAGAGAACCTAAGAATTTTAAAAATAATAGTTTTTTCTGAAAACAACTTACAAACTTACAATTTCCCAATATAAGTAAAGGAAAAAGCCAGCTGATTTTCAGCTGGCTTTCAATCACCCTTTGTATCTGCATTTTCAACAGTGGAAATCCGCTCGAGCATGGTTGGATGGGAATACCGTAGCCATTTTACCAGGAATGGTGGATTGACCTGACTCAAACCCGACCTTGTGAGTTCCTGGAAAGTGGTGATTGCTGATTCTTTATCCCCGGTCATTTCAATGGCATAACGGTCAGCCCTTGTTTCTTGATATCTGGAAACATAATTGGACACCGGGCTGGAAGCAAACAGCAGCACAGACGTTATTAAGAAAAATAATGGAAGAGAAGCGATGCTGTCAACCGTACGCACCTTTACCAGGTGGCCCCAGCGCCTTATGATATAATTCATGATTTTCGATGTCAGCCATAAGCCGATTAAAGTCATTCCTAAATATCCTGCAATCCCTATATAAATGTGCTTTTCAACATAATGAGCCATTTCATGTGCCATGATAAAAAGGATTTCATCTTCCTTTAGTTTATTGAGGGTCGTATCCCAAAGGACTATCCTTGAGTTGGAACCTATGCCGTTCACGTATGCGTTTAATGCATTTGTCTTTTCCGCCATATTTACTTCATATACGTGATCAGCCGGAATTTCAGCCTGTGAGGCAAGTGCCAATATTTCCGTTTCCAGCTCTTTATTTTTGAGCGGATAGAATTCATTATACAGCGGATCAATCAAAACAGGCTGAACAAACATAAGAAACAAGGTAAATGGAATGGACAACATCCAAGCATAGAGCCACCACTTCTTCACACTTTTCTTCATTAACCAATATAAGACGGAAACGATGATGAACATCAACCCAAAATTCACCCAAAATTCGATGACTCCATCCTTCATCCACGAAGTGAAACTTTGTGTACTGATATGGTAACTTTTACTCATCCGGTAACCAATGAAGCTGATTGGAAATAGTGCCAGGTAAGAAATAACAGAAAGCCAGAATAAGTAAATGCCTGTTTGGATCACTTTCCGTTTCGATACCGTCACGGAAGACTTTTCAAATGCTTTTGAAAAACCAAATAATAAAATGAAGAAATACAGCAGCCATTCATATGGTGTAGAAACGAAAAAAATAAAATTCCTCATATCTGAATACTCTTCGCTAAGTTTTAGTTCCCTTGCATTCAAAAATGTTGCAGGGTCTGCTGCAGTACCACGCAATGCTTCGGGAATGGAAGTATCTGCCCCATAAAAAATATACCAATACATCACTGCTGCATAAAAGATATATAATAGAATCGCTCTTCCTGCCCATTTTCTAACCATGATGCCCCTCCTTATAACGAAACTCCCTCTTATTAGTTTAATCCAAAATGGACAGGTTAGAACTGCATTTCCCTTCTATATTATTTATTCCATAAATATTCAAACAATCAGGATTATTTTGTCTGGTTTTAATCCTTCTTTGTATGTTCAAATGCAGAAGATAAGGGATGAACTGACGTGGAATTTCCCAATCACATTCGATCCGGAAAAGAACAGCGGAAGGAGTGGATGCATATGCAGAGACAGTTAAAACGGATGGCTGGGAGGTATTACGAGGAACAGTTAAAGATATGAAAAGGCTCATTGACCAAGGAGCGAAGGGCTTAAGTAGTCACCCCTTCATGCTGCTATTTTGAAAACTATACAAAAGTGCCATAAGCTCAGGGCGATTACTAACATTCAGTTTTCTGTATATGCGGCTGATATAGTTTTTTACCGTGCCGATGGATAGAAAAAGTGTTTTTGAAATTTGCTGATTCGTCTGGCCTTCGTTGAGTAGAATAAGCAGTTCATACTCGCGTTTAGAAAAGGCCCCTAATTTTTCAATTGCCTTATCCAATGATACTGGTGATTTTTCAACACCATCCTGCTGCAGCTTCTTCATTAGAAAAGATTTGAATGAGGCAGGATAGACTATTTGACCATTGGCACATTGACGGATTGCCGACACCACTTGTTTCATTCCACTATCCTGTAACACATAACCTGCTGCACCATGGCATATTGCTTCGATAAGATAGTGGTCTTCTGAACAGGCAGTAAGAATGACGAAAGGAATGGATGGGTGTTTTTCCTTTAGGATTGGCATTACTTCCTGTCCATACTTCCCTGAAGACTGGACATCAAGAAGAATGACATCAACTGATGCTGTATAATCAAGATCAAGAAATTCCATTTCATTCCCCGTTGTTCCTATGACCTTAATGTCTTCTTCTTTTTCGAAGATTCCCTTTAGCCCCCCTTGGCCACCATATATCATTAGCTTAATCGACTTCATAACTTCACCTGTTCTTTTCATTATTTGTTAATAATCCGATGATTTTTATAATTGCGGCCACCACGAATAGTTCTATTGGTCTATATATTACATCATTAATTCACTTGATAACAATATAAATGAAATAAATTCAAAAGCAAAATTTAAACTGTAAAATATGCTTTAAAAAAGTGCACGTTAAAAAGGCTATCAACCTGTTTGCCTTCAGGATGATAGCCTTTTTCTTTGTTCCTCGTCTATGAGTGTATCAAGCTTCATGATGCTTTCCTTTGCCCGGAGAAAATCAATTTTACGGTAATGGTGTTTTCCACCTTCTTCTTCATCTTTTTCGTCGGCCCATTTGACGACCTGCTGAAGCGGTGTTCGAATAATATCATTTGAAGGTAAAAACGAATCGGTGTGAAATAAGATGGCGAGGGAAATTGTCTTTGCCTTTATCGGGTTCTCTCCCAAACGGATTAACAGTTTATGTGCTCGTTCTGCACCTTTAATGGGATGGATATCATTTTGTTTGTACAGATCATAATCCCATTTACCGTTGCGATACCAGGTAAAATGACCCATATCATGCAAAAGTCCAGCTTTAGCTGCAATATCAGGGTCTATCTTATATTCGTTTGCTAGGTGAAACGAATGGTATGCTACCGCAATCGCATGAGCCAGACCTGAACGGTTCAAGTATTTTTGAGCAATGGGATGTGTAAAAATATCTAAAAGCTTTACATCTCTCATCTAACCCCTCCTTACAATTATGTGGAAATTTTTAATGACAATCATAACTCTTTTCGAAACAAGAATCAAGGTTTTAAGCTTCCCCTCCTGATATATTTTATGCAGCCTGATGCACTTTGGTTGTACAAAAAAGGACCATTGCAGGTTATAGGCAATGGTCCCCTTATGATCAACAAATTCAGTTTTGTATTACATGTTTTTTTAAGGAACGCCGTAAAATTTTACCGGTTGTATTTTTTGGAAGTTCATCCAAAAATTCAATTTTTGCCGGAACCTTATACTTAGCCAAATGTTCCATGCAATAGGCAAGTAATTCTTCCTCGGTCAATGCATTGTTTTTCTTTACCACAAAGCAATGAACCACTTCTCCCTGATTTGGATCCGGTAAGCCTATGGCTGCTGCCTCAACTACTTCAGGATGGGCGTACAGAACCTCCTCCACTTCACGTGGGTAGACATTATAACCCCCGACGATGATTAGTTCCTTTTTACGATCTACGATGAAAAAATACCCTTCATCATCCATCCTCGCTAAATCGCCTGTATACAACCAGCCATTTTTCAAGACTGCCGCCGACTCTTCAGGCATTTTATAATACCCCTTCATTACATTCGGACCCCGGACAATCAATTCTCCTACCCCATTGATCGGCACTTCTTCACCAAGCTCATTGACCACTTTATTTTCCACCCCAAGGATCGAGGTTCCGATGGATCCCGCCTTCCTTGGACGATCCAATGGGTTGAAGCAGGTAACGGGAGATGCTTCGGATAAACCATACCCTTCCGAAACCCTGACATTAAATTTCCGCTCGAATGATTCAAGCAGTGACACTGGCATGGCGGATCCACCTGAAATGCATATGCGCAACGACTTCAGATCGTCTTCTTTCGCATCGGGAAATTGGAAAAGAAAATTGTACATCGTTGGCACCCCAGCAAAAACGGTTGCATCATATTTTTTGATTTGCCTGAATATTTCCTTTGGACTGAATTGCGGGACAATTAAAAGCGTACCTCCGCTCATCAATGGGGCATTCACAACTACCGTTAAACTGAACACGTGGAACATTGGTAATGTCGTAATGACACGGTCACTTTCCGTAATTTTCAAATAATCACCAACATCATGAGCATTGGAGAATATATTTGCATGTGTGAGCATGGCCCCCTTCGGTTTCCCCGTTGTCCCTGAAGTGTAGAGTATGATTGCCGTAGCATCAGGATCCAGGTCAGGACCTTTAAAACCGGCATGCCCCTTTTCGACCATTTTTGCAAACGATTTCATTTTCGGGTAGATGTTAAATTTGTTAATATCCCCATTATCCGGCTGCGTTTTACAAATTACATAATGTTCTACGCTTGAGAGGATCGGGTTCATTTTCTCGAATAAGGGTACAAGCTTATCTAAAGCCACAACGACCTTTACATCGCCATTATTCAGGATGTAACCAATCTCATCAGGTGTGTAAATTGGATTTACGGGAATTACGGTCGCCCCTGCTCGCAGAGCTCCATACAACGAAATGATGAAATGTGGAGAATTGCCTAAAACCAGCGCAACATTATCACCTTTTGAAACCCCAAGCCTATGTAATTCGTCTGCAAACTTTGTAACGGCCATATCCAATTCCCCATATGAGGTGGATTGATCCATAAAATAATAAGCTGGCTTATCGGCCTTTCTTAAAGCCGTTTGATGAAGCTGTTCAGATAAATTCATCGTTCTCCCTCCCCTGTAAATAGCATGAATGAACAGTCATTCATTTTTATAAAAGACTAAATACATTTTTATTATATTAAAAGAATGCGTTTACAGCAACAATTTTATCCATATTCAAGCAATTACTGTCATTATTAGACACAAAAGCCGTCCTATTAAATCGGGACGGCTTTTCAGGCTTAATATATTAAAGCCAATATTTCTTCTTTCGTTACATTGCCAAAATAATGCCGAACATCTATCTCATCTAGTACACTGCTGATGGCTTCCTTTTCATAGCGTATTCCAGTAAGCTTTTGTTCAATATCCGCAACCTCTCCGACCCCGAAGAAGTCACCGTAGATTTTACAATTCTCAATGATTCCCCTGTTCACTTCAAGACGGATATCAACAGATCCCACCGCGAACCTATGTGAGTTTTGCAAGTTGAATTTAGGCGATTTCCCGTAGTTCCACTCCCAGTTTTGATACCTTTCTTCCGAGATTTTATGAATCTCCTCCCAATCGGCCTCCGTTAAAACATACTCTGTAACTTCGCCGCTATCTTTAAATATATTTTGCAGAAGGAATGAACGGAATTCTTCAACAGACATCGGTTCTTTTAAGAAATCAGCGATATTACCGACACGGCTTCTAATCGATTTAATTCCCTTGGACTCGATTTTATCCTTTTTCACTTTTAAGGCGGATACAATGTGATCCATTTCTGATTGAAACAACAATGTCCCGTGACTGAACATTCTGCCCTTCGTTGAAAACATCGCGTTGCCGGAGATTTTCTTTCCTTCGGCCAGGATATCATTACGTCCGCTTAATTCAGCATGTATTCCAAGTTTCTCAAGCGTTTCCACGACAGGCTGGGTGAACTTCTTGAAATTATGGAAGCTATCTCCATCATCTTTCGTAATGAAACTGAAATTGAGATTTCCTAGGTCATGATAAACAGCCCCGCCCCCTGAAAGGCGGCGAACTACTGTAATGCCATTTCCCTCTACATAATCGGCATTGATTTCTTCAATCGTATTTTGATTCCTTCCAATGATGATTGAAGGGCGATTTATGTAAAATAGGAGATAGGTTTCATCTATATTTAAATGTTTAAGCGCATACTCTTCGATTGCCAGATTAATTCTCGGATCTGTAATTCCCTTATTATCAATAAAAAGCACAGTTGTTCCTCCTTGTAGAGTCCATTCATTACCCTAATGTTTCATTTATAGTTGGAATTCGAGATTGGTTTTAGCTACAGCAATTTCCCTTCTGAATACCTCGGATGCTTCTTTTTTCAGTTGATTAAGATCCCCATAATGAGGAAGATGAGTTAACAGCAAAAGCTGGACGTCGGCCTTGGATGCAAGCATGCCCGCTTCTCTAGCCGTCATATGCCCCGCCTTTGAACCATCCATATCACTGTAAAAGTTACTTTCACACAATAAAACATTTGCGTCTTTAGCGAAATCTGCTAACTCATCCATATAAGAACTGTCACCTGTATAAACAATCGAATGATTTTCAGCTTCAATCCTCATAGCAAAACAAGGGACTGGATGTTTTGTTTTCATGAACGTAAATTTACAAGGTCCTATGGTTAAGGGTTCATCAGCAGAGTAGGCTATGCCCTTTGTCACGTCTTTATAAGTTAACTTTCCAAATTCGGCTTGGTCTATATCATGACCATAAATAGGTATGGTCCTTTTTTCACTGCCCAATAACTGCTGTATGAGCGCAGCGTGCTGCAGGACACCAATATCCGCAACATGATCCGGATGATAGTGGGATAATACAACTGCACCTAGGTCCTCCGGCTTCATATGATTTTGCAGCTGTGATAGAACACCACTGCCACAATCAAGCAGAATGCGAAAATCTTCATATTCAAGCAAATAGCCAGAACTTGCCTCATTTTTAGCTGGATATCCGCCCCAGCAGCCAATTACGGTGATTTTCATGCTTAGGCACTCCTTTTTTCTCTCAATGACTTCCCCATAAATATAAACTATTCTTTCCCTCATTTCACCTTTTTTACTTATGTTATAAAACATTGATTGACAATCTATATCTGTTATAATACAATGAAGTTATAGAAAAGCGAATAATAAAAAATTCAGGAGATGATGTTCATGATTCAAAGTAGCGTTGAGTTCTTTAAAAACCTGCCTCCGAAACAATGCACGGAATGCGGAAAAAAAATTGAAGAACAGCACGAATGTTATGGAAACCACTGTGATCATTGCCTTTCTGGAGAGTAGTAGTAATGTGTTTCACCATCCTCTTCGGCAGGATGATCCCATATAAAGTTCGGTTTAACAGCTGAAAACCCAATATAAAGAAGAGATACCGATCATCGGCATCTCTTCTTTTGGTTTTTTACGATTCATTGCATTCCAGCCAAAAAAATAGAATTATCACGGAGCGGATAATCCTTTGAATAAATATATTTTAAATAGTTCAGCAATTTCATCTTTCTCTAATGGGACATGGTTCCTTTCCCAATCAAAAATCAGGGCAAGGTACATCTTTAACATCAGGAAAGCTGTTATCTCTGGATCGCAAGGCTTTATATAACCCTTATCAATCGCTATTTTAAGTTTGTCCTTAATGTAAGATACGACAGCTTCTTCCATTTCATTAACCATTTCCTGAACGGCTGGCGTACCAATTTCCCGCTCTTCTTGAAAAAGCTTTAAAGATAACTGATGCTCCTGCCTGAACTCCAGGATTCGATAAACGGCCCGATGCAGGTTTTCAAAAAAGGAAAGCTGATCATCCAAAGATTGTTCCGCCTCATATTTCATTTCCTCTATCATCCGCTGAACGATTTCTCTAAACAGCTCTTCTTTATTTTTATAAAAGGTATAAATGGTCCCTTTTCCCACATTGGCAATTTTAGCGACTTGATCCATCGTCGTTGCCTTATATCCAAAAAGTGAAAACGACTTGGTCGCGGCTTCTAAAATTAATTTTTTACGATCAACAGACATTTCCCACCTCAATCCTGACCAAACGGACAAAACAGTCATTATGTTCAAAATATCATACCAAAAATATTCAGTCTTTTCAATTTAATTTTAAATTTTCTAGAGAAATAATGGCCATCCTCATTACTGGACAGCCACCTTTTCGAAAATGGAGTATTTAATTTTCCAAAGTAAAAACAAAAGTGCCGCTTATTCAGATGATAGCTTGAAAATATGTAGAGGCACATTACAAGAATGGTTAAACTAAATGTCCCATATAACTATTTTTCCTGTAATTTGTTTAAAATGATTGTGCCCAAAGCATCGATGAATTCAGGTTTAACATTGGGCATATCCGGCCTGTAGTATCCTGCACCAATATCTTCCGTCACAACCTTACATTCATAATCGTTATCATAAAGGACTTCCAGATGCTCGGCCACGAAGCCTACAGGAATATAAATGAAAGCTTTATACCCTTTTTCTTGATGAAGATCTCTGGTTAAATCCTGTACATCCGGCCCAAGCCATGGTTCAGGTGTTTGTCCAGCGCTTTGCCAGCCTACTGCATAATTGGTGACACCCGCGCCTTCAGCAATCATGTCTGCAGTTTCTTTCAATTGATTTGGATACGGATCTCCAGATTGCAAGATTTTCTCAGGGAGACTATGTGCAGAAACGATCAAAGCGAAATTATCGCGTTCTTCCGAGGGCATTTTCCCGATTACACCTTTTACTTGATCTACCCAATATTGAATGAATTTCGGCTCATCATACCAGCTTTCAACAGAAGTGATGGTCATGTCACCCAATTTAGCGGCTTCATCCTGTGCACGTCCATTATAAGACTTCACGCTGAATGTTGAAAAATGCGGTGCCAATACTATACTGACAGCTTCTTTGATTCCATTATCATGCATTTGTTTCACTGCGTCTTCAACAAAAGGTTCAATATGTTTCAGTCCCAGATATGCCTTGAATTCAATTTCTTCCTGAACGGAATTCAATTGCTTTTCAAGGGCCTCAGCTTGTCCCGCCGTTATTTTTGCAAGCGGGGATAATCCACCGATCGCTTCATATCTGCCTCTTAGATCGGCAATCAATTCGTCGCTTGGTCGTCTCCCATGACGAATATGTGTATAATATCTTTCAATATCCGCTTCAGTGTACGGAGTACCATAAGCCATGACTAGAAGGCCCATTTTTTTTCTTGACATGAAATTACACCTCTTTTAAAGATTTCGTTCTTTTATTGTGCATCCAATTAAGGATTTTTAGCAACTGGTTCGCTCACCTTACTTCATTTTTGATGAATATTCATGAATGAAAGCGGTCAGTCTCTTCAGTGTTTCCGGATTTACGGAAGGGAAAACCCCATGTCCAAGGTTAAAGATGTAGCCATCCTGTTCCATGCCCTGATCCAGAATCCTTTTCGTCCGTTCTTCTATAACATCCCATGATGATAATAGCAGTGCTGGATCAAGGTTACCTTGAACCGTTTTCTGTATTCCCATTTGTCTTGCTTCTGTAATCGGAAGTCTCCAATCCAGACCGACTACATCAATCGGAAGGTCATTCCATTCCAGTGCCAAGTGACTAGCACCGACCCCGAACATGATTAGCGGTACATTTTCTTCACGTAATGAAGAAAAGATACGAGTCATGATTGGCTTGATGAATACGCGGTAATCCTCAACGTTCAATGCACCCACCCATGAATCAAAAATTTGGATGGCTTTAACGCCAGCCTTAATTTGGGACTTGACATAGATGATGATCATATCCGCTAACTTATCCATTAAAGCAAACCAGGCCACTGGCTCGGAATACATGAAAGCTTTCGTCTTATTGTAGTTTTTGGAAGGGCCGCCTTCAATCATGTATGAAGCAATGGTGAATGGTGCACCGGAAAAACCAATCAAAGGAACGGACAATTGCTCCGTGGTCAATAGTTTAATCGTGTCCAACACATAAGGGATGTCTTCCTCTGGGTTCAATTCACCCAATTTTTCAACATCCTTCACCGATTTGATTGGATTGGAAATTACTGGACCAATTCCCGACTTAATCTCGACATCGACACCAATGGCTGGTAGCGGTGTCATTATATCTTTATATAAAATCGCAGCGTCTACATCATATTGCTCAACTGGCAATCTAGTCACATAAGCGCATAATTCCGGCTGATGAGTGATCTCGAATAGGGAGTACTTCTCCTTCAGTTTACGGTATTCCGGCTGTGAACGGCCAGCCTGACGCATATACCAAACAGGCACATGATCCGTTTTCTCTCCTCTCGCAGCTTTTAAAAATGTATCATTCGTAATTTCCTTAGACATTAATATCCACCTTTCAAGCAATCACGTTTCTATTTTTATTCATACTTACCTAGAATATCAGAAGGATGTTGAATTTCAAATCGAATCTCCTTAAACTATAGCTTTTTATATAATAGAAGTATAGCCAACCTATATATTTGTCAGAAAATCGACGTTTTTATAAAAATCTTACCGGTTTCCAGGCCCAATGGTTTGATTGGAAATGGTAAAAGCACGATTCATTGGGTAAAATGGGTATACAGGTACTATATAGAAATTGGAGGGGAATTTATGAATGTATTCATCACATCAGGCACTTACGATTTTTTGAAAATCAAAAAAGATAAGCACCCGAATGAAAAAATATTACTTATGCAAAACCCTGACACTACAGTCCTTTTACATGAAACATCAGGTAAAACGATCTTTAGCTCGCCACGTAAATATGAAGTAGTCGATGGGAAAGGAAACCTTCAAGATCATGGCTATGTAGTCATGAACAATATCCCTGTCAGTGAAGAAGGACGGCCGGTATTCGAACATCGTTTTAAAAACAGGGCCGGATTCATTGAAAATGAACCAGGTTTCGTCGCCCTTCGTGTCCTGCGGCCCATCAACTCTGAAACTTATGTAATCTTAACGATTTGGGAGAAACAAGCTGATTTTCTGAACTGGAAGAACTCCAGTTCCTTTCAAAAGGCGCATAACAGCGACTCCAAAGCTCCAGTTACGAATTCCAGCCAGAAGATGTTTTCAGGTGAAGCCTATGTAACGCAGTATACATTGGTAAAGGATTCCGAAGAATGATCCATTCCTGCTCAATAAAAGGTCCATCCTCTCAAGGATGGACCTCTTTGAAATAATGGCAATCCAGATCGTTATTTTGGAAAGCGCAAAAATTATATAAACCTATCCCAATCCGACAAATTCCTTCTTTATTTCCGGGGAAATGCAACGGATATATACATATATTTCATCTATGAATCCTTTTTCAAATGACTCTCCTTCCAAGTAACTTATACAAATTAAACAAGGTTAAAATATATGCAACTCCTAATGCATAACCTGCTAAGATATCAGTTGGAAAATGAACGTTCATAGCGATCCGGCTGACCCCTATCAGCAGAACCAGACAAACGAAACCTATTCCCACTACCCATTTCAATGAGTTTCCTTTAACTTCTTTTATTATGAAATAAGCTACCATACTGAAAAAAATAAGGCCGACCATTGCGTGGCCGCTTGGAAAACTGAAGCCACCTGTCTCCATCAATTGATTTTCAGGCCGAATTCTTTGAATATGATTTTTTATCCACCCGTTTAAAACATCGCCCCCAGACACTCCGATAGAGAAGACGGCCATGGTCAAATAATCCTTCTTAATTACCCATAAATATAGAACACATAGTAAGCTTCCAAAACCAATGACTTTGGATTTTCCAAGATAAGTGATGAATTTGAAGAAAGTGAATGAAAAAGTCTTCTCACTCACTGCAAAAAGTTCTCCAATATATGTATCGAACGCTAAAGTCTTCTCACCCTGGACTTCATGCATCAAAAAAAAGAATAGCAACAAGCAAAGCAAAACCACAACAACCCAGGAATATTTAATCATAGATATAACTCTCCTCGAGGTATTTAATTTACTTTTGATTATTCTGAATATGATATACTATTTACAATTAAACCAATCATTGGGAGGTGCAAGATGATACATCGATTACACAAACTTCTAGATGGTTCATATGAAGAAATGGTTTCCATCAGGCGTTACCTTCATCAACATCCTGAACTTTCTTTTCAAGAAACCCAAACGGCGGCCTTCATCGCTGAATATTATGAAAAACTCGGAATCGAACATCAGACAAATGTAGGCGGTAATGGTGTTATTGCCAAGATTACAGGCAGTAAGCCTGGTAAAACTGTAGCATTGCGCGCTGATTTCGACGCCTTGCCCATTCAAGATGAAAAAGAAGTTTCCTATAAATCCTCCGTACCCGGAGTAATGCATGCGTGTGGACACGATGGCCATACAGCGACTCTCCTCGTCCTTGCAAAAAACCTTAATGAACTGAAGGATGAGCTCGAAGGTCAATATATATTTATCCACCAGCATGCTGAAGAATATGCTCCAGGTGGCGCCAAACCGATGATCGAGGCCGGCTGCCTTGATGGGGTGGATGTAATTTTCGGCACCCATTTATGGGCTACGGCCCCTACCGGAACGGTCCAATACGCTTATGGACCTCTTATGGCTGCAGCTGACCGATTTGAGATCATCATTCAAGGCCAGGGTGGACATGGAGCCCAGCCGCATAAAACCCGCGATGCAATCGTAGTCGGCTCCCAGCTAGTCATGGCACTACAGCAAATCGTAAGCCGCCGCCTTAACCCAATAGATTCTGCAGTTATTACCGTCGGTTCCTTTGTAGCCGATAATGCATTTAACGTCATTGCAGATAAGGCTAGAATAATCGGGACCGTCCGTACTTTCAAGGAAGATGTCCGTTCATTTATAAGCGAGGAAATAGAGCGTATTGTTAAAGGAACCTGCCTAGCTGCAGACTGCACCTATGAATATCAATACATTCAAGGTTATCCAGCTGTTATCCCACACGATGAGGAAACTACATTCCTCATCGAAAGCACTGAGTCCATCGAGGAAGTTCTGGTTACAGAGGAAATTGACCCGGATATGACAGGTGAAGATTTTTCTTATTATTTACAAAATGTGAAAGGTACATTCTTCTTTACAGGGGCCAGGCCAAAAAATGAACATACATATCCGCATCATCATCCTTTGTTTGACATCGATGAAAAAGCGATGCTCATTGCAGCCAAAATTTTGGGCACGGCAGCTGTAACCTATCATAATAAGGAACAACCATCTCCAAAGGTGAATGAATCTTTATTGCGGTAATGGTAAAGGGACGGGTTTTTGCCGTCCCTTACTCTTTGAGCAGTCGGATTCGGTAACAATTGACAGCAGTCTCCCCAAGCTGTTCCAGCAAATGATGGTTTGCATATGCACCGACAGCCGCCCCAAATCCCGGGACGAGTTGGAACATTTTGATGACATCGATGTGATCACGATATTCCTGCTGAAATTCTTGCCAGTCTATTTCCGGTAAATTCCCCGAATCCCATTTTTCTATTACCCTTAATGTTTCCAGCTTTTTTTCCTCGCTTGAAAACGCCATCTGGAAGATATGGAGAATGAACAGGCGTTCCTCATAATTATTTGGATCAAAACCGTATAAACGGGATATTTCGAATAATAACTTCATCTTGATGCTTAGCAGTAAAGGAAAATCAGCCAATCCGATTAAAAGCCCTGCCGCTCCGGTTCCCACACCTTCTATAACGGCGGTTTTCCGATATGCCGTTACAGTTTCCGCAACCCATTCTTCTTTTTGCTGCAAGGATAGAAGCACTACATTTTTTTCTTTAGACATATATTTCGAACCGGATAATACTGCCTCTATCATCCCTTTAATACTATCAGTAATCATTTTATGCACTCGGGCTGGAATATAACTGTTCATTTTGTTTTGCGCCTTTTTGGACATCCGCTCAAACCTGCCCGATTTCTTAGCTACTTTCTTTTTCCATGTTACTAGTTCCAATAATGCCTTTTGCTCATATTCATCCATCTTTTAACACCTCCGTTAAATATGTATATACCCCTTTAAAGGCTTTTATTTTCAATTTTCATTTCTTAAAAGAAAAAGCTGATTTTTTGAAAAATCAGCTCCAGATTAAAAGTTTTTAATTTTCTTTGTTGCATAATTTTTAAAACCGAATAAGAAAACAAGACCCATTGCCAGAGCCGCTAAAGCGGACATCCATTCCCCTTTCACTAGCAGGACCACGCAAAAGACCAGGTCCTCAAATAATAGGAAATAGGAAATTAGCTTTATGACTGCAGATTCTCTCATTTTTGCTGGCAATGGATACAGTGAGACCCACACTTTCCATTCATGAGCTTTCCAAACAGGCAGCAGTTGAAGGGCTGTCATGAATAGGAACATGAAAGTCACAATCAAATGTGCCCATATATTAGTGAATACACTTAAAATCACGGAACCAATGATAGTTAAACGAAAACAAAGGCCCACATAATCATTGGATCGCAGCAAAGTA
Organism: Peribacillus sp. ACCC06369; assembly: GCF_030348945.1. Lineage (NCBI taxonomy): Bacteria > Bacillati > Bacillota > Bacilli > Caryophanales > Bacillaceae > Peribacillus > Peribacillus sp. ACCC06369. The sequence continues at coordinate 1,193,878 of NZ_JAUCEN010000002.1, read as the reverse complement.
CGGGCGTATAGATAGGTATAAGTTGATTTTTCACCATACGGAATGAAGGATAAAAGCCAGTCCATCCATTTCCTTCTTGCTACCTTCCCTTTCAAATGGGGAACATCAGTAAACATGTTCGCTATCCGATAAAAAGAATTCATCCGTTTGTTTTCCAGTTCAACCAGTCGTTCCCACTTCAACACAAAACCTTTAGTTGCGCTTCGATAATACATGTAAAGCCCTAACAATAATAAAATGGTTATAAGTGCAAACAGGATATTTGCCCTTGAACAGATGAAATAGAGCATCACTCCATTAAGTAAAAAGCGGATGAGAGAGTCCCAATGGCTCACTGATGCATCCTGATATTTCAATACCTGCCAGCGCATGGTTAAATTCAAAAACTTTAAAATAAGCAAAACAACCAGGATGATCCCAAAGTCTTTACCGCCTGCACCCGTAACCTTTGTATACATCGGTATAAATGCAATTAGGACAACCAACAGGATAAAGCCCTGCATGACCCAACTTAATACCAATGAATTCTTGAAATAGCTTTTCAACTTCGTTTCAAGCGGAAGCAAGAATACCGTATCAGGTTCTTTCAAAAAAGTATTTATCGGGCTTCTGGTTACCAGGAGCGATAAAACAAAAGCCATGATCAATTCAGCCGGGAAATCACGGTCTAAAGTCTTCACCCAATCACTGTAATAATAAGCTAAACCACCAATGGCCAATACCATGACAAAAACCAGATGGCCGTTAAAAATATAGCGAAGATATTTTTGCGTTTCATTTATATAGCCTAAATATCTTTCCTTCCAGAGATTTTGACTATTCATGTCCAATTTCTTCTTTCGTCAATTGAATATATAAATCGTCAAGAGTTGCCCCCGGCATAGAAAATTGTTCACGAAGCTGCTCAAGATTGCCTTTTGCGCGAATCTCTCCATTATGCAGGATGATGAAGGAATCACAATACCGCTCGGCTGTTGCCAGTATGTGGGTGGACATTAAAATTCCCGCTCCACTCTCTTTCATTTTCCTCATCAAATCAAGCAAGGATTGAATGCCTAATGGATCAAGACCCACAAAGGGTTCGTCGACGATATATAAAGACGGCTGTACTAAAAAGGCGCACATTATCATGACCTTTTGCTTCATTCCTTTTGAAAAATGGGCCGGAAACCATTTGAGTCTTTTCTCCATATGGAATTCCTTTAACAGAGCGTCCATCCTTTCTTTATAGGTCGCTTCCGCCAAACCATGAGCCATGGCCGTCAGCCTTAAATGCTCCTCAAGTGTCAGCTCATCATATAAGATTGGTGTTTCTGGAACATAAGTGAATTGTTTACGATATGTATCCGGGTCTTGGGCCAGTGTTTTACCATGAATCGAGACACTTCCGCCTTTTGGCTCCATGAGTCCGATGATATGTTTAATCGTCGTACTTTTCCCAGCCCCGTTAAGCCCGATTAACCCTACTAACTCATTTGGTTGAATGTCGAAACTTATTCCTTTTAAAACGGGCGTTTTCGTGTATCCGCCCACTAATTGCTTGATTTCCAATAAGGACATATAAACGATCCTTTCTATATAGAGGTTCTTATTTCCATTTTAGCAAATTCTCCTGCTTTTATATAGTCGAGTGTTCCTGGATTGAAATTTCCATAAATAACTAATTATAATTTCCCCACTTGGTGGCCATCATAAATAAGGAAGAAGGGGTTAGTCATTACGTGTGATTCACATCATATTGTAAATGAGGTGTCAGTTAAAGACGTATTACACTGAAATGCCCAAAAGTTTTATTACAAATGATTCGCATCATATTGTAAATGAGGTGTCAGTTAAAGACGTATAACTGAATTAAAAACCAGAAGCTTCATTTAAAAAATCGTTTCGAGCAAGGAGATGGTTCTCTTGCACGTAAAAGCAGAAAAATCATTCAATAATTATCAATTATGCTTTGAAAGTTGATGAAACTTTAAAGATATAGGAGATGGTTGCTTTGAATGGAAAATCTCTAAACAGATAATAACCATATTTTACTCCAATGTAGATGAGGTGTTTGTCGCAGAGAATTTATATGCTAATGCGAATTTTTGAAGCAAAACCCCCTTTTTCGAACAGGCAGGGTGCAACTTAATGTTGCATCCTGTTTTTATGATTTTTCCTTTTCCCAAGGATTCATGCTATGGTACGATTAACCAAATACATTAACTTCTAAAAGGAGCGTTTTAAATGAGTGATTGCATTTTTTGCAAGATAATCGATGGGGAAATTCCAAGTACCAAAGTTTTCGAAAATGAACATGTACTGGCCTTTCTCGATATCAGTCAAGTAACAAAAGGCCATACCCTGGTAATTCCTAAAGTACATAAGGAAAATCTTTATGAGTTAACACCTGAAATAGCCAAGAATCTTTTTGAAGTGGTGCCGGAAATTGCCCGCGCCATGAAACAGGAATTCCAACCTGTAGGCCTGAATCTTTTAAATAATAATGGTGAAGCCGCAGGACAGTCCGTTTTCCATTTTCACATGCATTTAATTCCGCGACATGGAGAAGGTGACGGCTTTGGGGCTGTTTGGAAAACGAATACCAGCGACTATACACCTGATGACCTGAAACAAATCGCTGACTCCATTGCCCAGCATTTAAAATGAGACGGGGATAGTAAGGTTTTTAGCCCCTTCCTTTCATATACTTTATATTTCAGCAACTGAACGTTTTCCAAGCGCTGGTTGTACGAAATACAATGATCTAGTTGGTCCTCACTCAATGTGCAGGACCTTTTATTTTGGCCATCATTAAAATGAATTGTCACTTAAAATTCTTAATTTTCCCCCTATTGAATTTAGTTTTCTGGTAGGATATATGAATAGTCTCAAATACTTTATCACATAGTCGTATAGGAGGAAAAAAATTGAAACGTGCACGCAATTTTAACGCTGGGCCAGCCGCCCTTCCCTTAGAAGTTTTACAAAGAGCCCAAAACGAATGGCTGAATATTGAGGATTCCGGCATGTCCGTCATGGAATTAAGCCATAGAAGTTCGGAATTTGAAAAAATTCATAACAATGCCATTCAATCATTAAAGGACCTTATGGAAATTCCTGAAAATTATGAAGTTCTTCTGCTGCAAGGAGGAGCAAGCCTGCAATTTTCCATGATTCCAATGAACATTATGAATGATGGAAAAAGGGCAGATTATGTACTCACTGGTTCTTGGTCGGAAAAAGCATTAAAAGAAGCCAAGAAGGTAGGTAAAACGGCAGTTGTAGCTTCATCCAAAGATGAAAAATATACGTTCATCCCTAAAGTCGAAGACATCGAATTGAATGATGATGCTGCATATCTTCATATCACAAGCAATAATACGATTTACGGAACGCAATGGAAGGATTTTCCGGAAACAGGCAACGTTCCTTTAGTAGCTGATATGTCAAGTGATATTCTCAGCAAAAAAATTGATATCAGTAAATTCGGCATCATATATGCAGGTGCACAAAAGAATTTAGGACCATCGGGAATCACAGTCGTTATCATCCGTAAAGATTTAATAACGGATAATGAAACAATCCCATCCATGATGAACTATTCTATCCATTCAAAAAATAATTCTTTATATAACACCCCTCCGACATTGGCCATTTACTTATTGTCCCTTGTGTTGGATTGGGCAAAAGAACAGGGCGGCGTGGAAAAAATTGCTGAAATCAATGAAGAAAAGGCAAAAGTCATTTACGATGCGATCGACGGCAGCGATGGTTTTTATAAAGGCCATGCCTTACCGGACAGCCGTTCATTAATGAATGTAACTTTTACGCTTCCGTCTGAAGAAGCTGAAGTTCAATTCCTTAAAGAAGTGAAGCAAGCCGGATTCGTAGGACTGAACGGTCACCGTTCCATCGGCGGCTGCAGAGCATCCATCTATAATGCTGTCCCTCTATCCCATTGTCAGGACCTTGCCGATTTCATGAAGAAATTCCAGGAATCGTATAAAGCGCAGGAAGCTCAAATCCTTTAATTCGATCAAATATAACTTCTAAAAAAATAGGTCTTATGATATACTATTTTAAACTTCTTGCAACAGGCAATAGTGCATTGTTGAAGAAAAGATGTTAGTTGAGATGAGAATAGGAGAGATGAGTAAATGAAAACGAAAACCCTTGTGTCACTGTCCCTATTAATCGGGATTGGGGCTGCCCTGCATTTTATCGTTCCTGGATTCTTCCTTGGAATGAAACCGGATATGATGCTGTTGATGATGTTTTTGGCGATTGCACTGTTTCCCGCGAAGAAAAATGTATTCATTGTTGCCTTGGCTGCTGGAGCCATCTCTGCCATGACAACTACATTTCCTGGAGGACAGATTCCAAATATCATAGACAAATTGGCAACAGCCTTTCTTTTTTACCTTTTATTCATCAGTCTTAAGAAGTTTTCAACATCCGTTGTCACCGTTAGTATTTTGACTGCCGTAGGAACAATCATTTCCGGCGCTGTCTTCCTTGGTTCGGCTTATTATATCGTTTCCCTTCCAGGTCCTTTCGTTGCACTTTTCGGCGCTGTTGTACTTCCTGCCGTACTGCTAAATACAGTTGCGATGGTCATTATTTATCCAATTGTGAACGGCATCGTAAGAAAATCTAATATACCCATTAATGCTTAAGCAGCTGGATCATCATACTTAAAAAAGCACCGGAGTGTCCGGTGCTTTTTTTTTCCAATCTTATGAATCTGGGATTCTAGTCAGACTCATCCTCCAAGGGTCAATGAATCAATATCAACATAAACCAAATGAAAAGCAGTAAAACCCCGGGAAGACCCATAGCGAAGGCTCTAGCCTGGAGCACCCTCTTTGGCGGATAGATGCCCGGAGTTTTCGCCTTCCTTAGAAAATACCCCATTCCGCACAGGCATATAAGGCCTAATAAAAAAATGATTTTCATTATTAACCCACCAGTGCCATCCATGTTCCGACAGCTTGTTTTTACTATCTATATGCCGCTCTTTCCTTTATATGAAGCATTTTGAATAAAGCTTCAAGTTATTTTTAAATATTATATATTTACTATATAAGTTTAAAAAAATATTTTTGTGATATAAAGATAAAATGGTCGATATGCTTCCATAAGAATGAAAATTATGGTATTTTGATATCAATAGTATTTCTATCCCTATTTATCATAATTTCCAATTGATTTTTACAGCAGGGATTCTGACCATGTAAAGCGAAAACAATATTATAAAATGAGGTGATCCTAATGAAAGCAAAATCATTACTAATTGGCTTTTTAACCGGGACAGTCGTAGCAGGTGCAGCAACCTTACTTTCTACACCAAGTTCAGGTAAAGACTTACGGACTCGCATCAAAACGAATACGGACGAAATTAAGAATATAATTGATGAATTAAAGGTAAAATTGCTAAATATTAAAGATGACACGATGGAAGCTACAGAAATCAGCAAAGAAACGGTAAAAACCTTCATATCGGATGTCCAGGTCGTCATCGAGAACTGGAAGCAGGAAATCGAACCCAATAAGAATGAATTATTGAAGAACGTTCAAGAAATTGAAAATTCATTAAAAGAATTGGAAACGGTCATTCCTGCTTCGAAAAATTAATAGCTGACATCATCACAAAAGCTTGATTCTCCATTTTTCCCAATAAATTACATGGTTTATTGGAGGAAAATGGAGAATTCCTTAAAAAAACTAAAATTTTCTAAAAATTTCGCAAATATTATCTTTATTAATTTTTATTTTATTGTCATAATAAATATATAGAATCTTATAAGTAGGTGAGCCCATAATATGCAGAATAAAAATTATTCTATGAAAGAAGCAATGATTTTTAGTCAACGAATTGCACAATTAAGCAAAGCATTATGGAAATCGATTGAAAAAGATTGGCAGCAATGGATTAAGCCCTATGATTTAAATATCAATGAGCACCATATTCTTTGGATTGCCTACCATCTTAATGGCTCTTCCATTTCAGATGTAGCAAAATTTGGGGTCATGCATGTTTCTACGGCATTTAACTTTTCAAAAAAATTAGAGGAACGCGGGTTTTTAACATTTTCAAAGAAAGAAAATGACAAAAGGAATACGTATATAAAAATCACCCCTGAAGGTGAAAAGCTTTTACTTGATTTAATGGAGACATACGACCCAAGTAAGAACTCCGCTTTCTCAGGTGCACTTCCACTACGTGAGCTTTATGGGAAGTTTCCGGATATGATTGAAATGATGGCTGTCATCCGTAATATATACGGTGAAGATTTCATGCAGATCTTTGAACGATCCTTCGACAACATTGATCAGGAGTTTACTGACGTGGAGGGTAAAATCACCAAAAAAAAGATAGAGAAAGAAACTGAGCCAGTTTAATTTCACACTCTATCCATTTCCTTCATGAAAGATACATATAAACCTTGTGAGAGGCATGCATCAATGCAATCCTTTATGGTTATTTTGGGATTAATCTTTCTTTCAAATTGATTAAAAAGCGGTCGAAAGTTCATGTAACCTTCCGCTTTTTCTATTTCATAGCGTTTGCTCAAGATATCACATGTTTCCAATAATTCTTCCGCTTCCTTCTTCGTAAAATTTTTTTCCACAAATAGAAAGTCCAACTTGGCCTCCGGATTGCGTATCAAGTTTAATAAAAGCCGTTGATGAAAACGGAGTATTTCTATTTCTTCATTTATATTTTTCATACATCATTTATCCCCAATCAATCATTCAAATTTAACATATAAGGCTTATAACCAATTTGATTTTCATGCTTAAGACCCGGCTGATCCTTTGTTCAAAACCCGTCCTTAAACTCCTTTAGCATTCTTCCACACTAAAGTGATTTTTATCTTAAAACTAATCCAAGAATTCCATTGCTTTTTCCACACATTCATCGTAATGTATGTAAGTATATTCAACGGTCTTTGGAGGGCTGATTTCGAAATGAATTCGTGGAAAACAATTGACGTGGCAAAACAATATGGGAATTGCCGCCTGATCTTCTTTTCAGTTTTTACTATATTGATGTCATTTGTTCTGATCTATACATTATTAAGTGTCTTTTCATCCCATGTTGTTTTGTATGGCGATCAAACAATGGTATTTTTTAGCCTATTACTCTTATTATATCCTGTTCACAAACTATTACACTATTTACCTTTACGATTATTGTGTAAAAAAGTAAAAACTTCATGGTCCTTGAAGTGGAATCTTGTCCTAACATGCAAAGTCAATGTGCATTATCCGATTCGAAAGCACCTATATCTCTTGATTCTTGTGTTGCCTTTCTTCATTATGTCTGTCATATTGATTGGTTGTGCCCTTAGTTTTCCACATTACATCCATTATTTCACTATTTTATTATCCCTGCACACAGGATTATGCGTATCGGATTTTATTTATATTAAAAACCTGGTTGGTTCCCCAAGGCATTCTTTTATCGAGGAACACCTCGAAGGATACGATATACTTATTCAAAAATGATTTCTTATCTATTCATAAAGATGCCTGATGAGATTTTTAGGTATCTTTTTTCATTATAATTTGGTATCGTATTTATACATGATGTTTTGCAAGGAGGGATTTTAGGTTTTGATCTCGTTCTGGTTTATTATTTTTGCTATTTTGATCCTTTATAATATTAATAGAATGACAAACTCTTTATGCATTCAAAAGGAAATTGCTGAAGACCGGCAGCCTAAAGTATTCAGGACCATTAATGTATTAATTACTATTATGTTATTATCCTCCTATATTGAAATATTGTATACGTAGAGATGAGCAACAAATGATGGCCATCATTTGTTACATACATTGGTGATATCCGGCGCATTATCCACATAAAGAAAAAGGGCGAAGCTGATTGCTTCGCCTTTTGTTTATGAGTTTATAACCAAGAAGCTCCAATGATGACTAACAGGATGAAAAGAACGACAATTAGAGCAAAGCCTCCACCTATTCCTCCAGACATTGATCTTCCTCCTTTCCATTCTTAAGTAATGGTAATTTCATGCACACTCTTATATCCGCCAAAAGGAATCCATTCCTTTCATAGCTTGATAATCACTTCAATCTTTTTTGTTGAGCGGCTACCCTATCCTATTCAACTCCACGGCAAAAGGAGTGGGCTCTTTCCATTATTAATTTTGCAACCGATTAGCAGAAGGCTGCTCCTACAATTATTAATAAAATGAATAACACCACTAACAATGCGAAACCTCCGTTAAATCCATTACTCATTATGCTACCTCCTTTTGATGTCCTCGATTTAGCATATGTAATGGTTTATTATCTGGGTAGGCGTTCACCCATTTTTCAAAAAATTCTTATTCATACACCAATATATTATTTTTTGTAAAGTAACCAGAATATGTTATAGTTAATTTTGTGGAAATACGAAAAATAGCAAACCAGAAACTTAAAACTAGGAGTTGTTTTTATGAAGAAGTGGGCATTATCGATTGCTGTTACTGCAGGGCTGATCGGACTTACAGCATGCAACAGCGACAAGGAAGCAGTCGTGGAAACTAAAGCGGGAGATATATCCAAAGAAGAATTTTACAATGTAATGAAAGATCGTTATGGTGAAACCGTTCTTCAAGAACTTGTTTATGAAAAAGTTCTTTCTGAAAAATATACAGTGACGGATAAGGAAGTTAAAGCTAAAACCGACGAGCTTAAAGCACAAATGGGTGAAAATTTCGAAACGGCCCTGGCATCTTCCGGATATAAGAGCGAAGATGATCTTAAACGTGCACTTAAAATCGGCATGCTTCAAGAAAAAGCAGCCGTTGCTGATATTAAAGTAAAAGAAGCTGATGTGAAAAAAGCTTATGAAGACTATAAACCACAAATCAAAGCGAGACATATTCTAGTAGAAGACCAAAAAACTGCTGACGAAGTTAAAGCTAAATTGGACAAAGGCGAAGACTTCGCTAAACTTGCAAAAGAATATTCAACAGACACAGGTACAGCTGAAAAAGGCGGAGAACTAGGCTGGTTCGGTCAAGGTGAAATGGTTCCTGCATTTGAAGAACAAGCTTACAAAATGAAGAAAGATGAAATCAGCAAGCCGATTAAATCAGATTATGGCTACCATATCATCCAACTTCTTGATACAAAAGAAAAAGAATCATACAAAGATATGAAAAAAGATCTTGAATATGATTTGAAAGTCGCTCAGATTGACCAAACAAAAGTTCAAGATATTTTGAACTCGGAAGTCAAAAAAGCGGACGTGAAGATTAAAGATAAAGATCTAAAAGATGCCCTTACTTCTGGTAACGCAACTCAAGCTGAAAAATAATTAGATAGTAAAAAGCGACAGGACTTGAACTGCACCCCAATTGTTAGACACCATCTAACAATTGGAGGTGCTATTTTTTATGACAAAATATTCATTAGAGTTGAAATTAAAAGCTGTCCTTGCTTATTTAGAAGGAGCTGACTCATTTAGAACTGTCGCCAAACAATTTAATACCAGTTCGACTCCTTTAAAGCATTGGGTGGCGCATTATAAAGAACATGGTATAGAAGGGCTAATGTCTACCTATACAAATTATGATATTAGCTTTAAGATGGATGTACTAAACTATATGAACGATTTTGGAGTGTCTAGTACCCATGCAGCTGCTGTGTATAACATTGCTTCTCCTTCTACTATTAATAAGTGGCTAAAGCAATTGGAGGAGAACGGGGTTGACGCTCTTGAAACGAATAAAAAGGGGCGTCCATCCATGAAAAAAGAAACGAAGAAAAAGCCAGTAGAAGGGTCATTTGAGGCGTTACAGGCAGAAAATGAACGATTACGTGCAGAGAATGCATATTTAAAAAAGTTGAGAGCCTTAGTTCAAGAAAGCGAAGCGTCCGAACGCAAAAAGCGAAAGTAGTACATGAACTAAGGGGAGATTTTAATTTAAAGCTACTTCTGTCCGTCGCAAATCTCGCACGGAGTACCTATTATTATTGGATAAACACCTTCGGGCGTCAGGATAAATACGAAGAAATAAAGCCAGTTATCAAAGAGATATTTCATACGAATAAAGGGAGATACGGGTATCGACGCATTACATTGGAATTACGTAATAGAGGGATTCAAATGAACCATAAAACGGTTCTTCGATTAATGAAGGAGTTGGGGCTAAAGTGTCTGGTCCGTATGAAGAAATACCGTTCATACAAAGGCAAGATTGGAAAGGTTGCTCCCAATATTCTCAATCGCAATTTTAAAGCAACAAAGCCCAATCAAAAATGGGTCACGGACGTAACTGAGTTTCATTTATACGGTGAGAAGTTGTATTTATCACCTATTCTCGACTTATTTAATGGAGAGATCATTGCTTACAATATCGAATCACGTCCTATTTATCCCTTAGTCTCCAAGATGCTGGACCAAGCCTTTATTCGATTGGAATCGAAAGATTCCCCCATTCTTCATTCGGATCAAGGCTGGCATTACCAAATGAAATCTTATTCACAAGCCCTGAAAACACATGGTCTTACTCAAAGTATGTCCCGAAAAGGAAATTGTTTAGACAATGCGGTCATTGAAAACTTCTTTGGCTTACTAAAATCTGAATTACTTTATTTACAGAAGTTCGAAAGCATGGAGCATTTCAAACAAGAACTTGAGGATTATATCCATTATTATAATCACCGACGAATCAAAGTGAAATTAAAAGGCATGAGCCCAGTAGATTACCGGGTTCATGCCCTCAGGGCTGCCTAATTAAATAAAGTGTCTAACTTTTTGGGTTCACTTCAACTTTGGCCTGTCGCTTTTTTTCATCATTACAGCTATGCTCCCTGATTTATATCCTTTTTACGCCTCTCGCGCTCTTCCTCCATACGTTCAATGTACTTCTGACCTTCCTTTTCAATCCAAGCATCATCTATGAGGCGTTCCTGCCTAGCTGTCCAAATTGACATGACTGCACTGACAATTATTCCAATAAACACGAACCAGATCCAAATTGGCATGTCCATTCCCTCCCTAATAATCTACTATTCATTTACTAGAGAATATGCATGAACAAAAAAAAATATGCTTCTTTCTCCATCGAGAAAGAAGCATATTTGATTAAAATGTTGGTTTATAGAATGAACGGTTATCAAGCGCGAAGACTCTCTCCGTAAATTCACCCGGTTTCACTTTTTCCAAGGCACGGTCCATCATATTTATCTTGGCATCCATATTATCAATATAATGCAGCACTTCCGCTTCCCGCACCATTGGCGGTTTGGGGCTGCCCCATTCCGCTTTACCATGGTGGCTTAATATCAAGTGCTTGAGAATCATGATTTCTTCTGCTTCAATGCCTAATTCCTCTGCTGCCTTACCGACTTCATTTACCATGATGGTGATATGCCCCAACAAGTTACCTTCCACTGTATAAACAGTCGATACAGGCCCAGATAGCTCATGTACCTTACCAAGGTCATGCAGAATGACTCCTGCATACAAAAGATCCCTATTGAGCGAAGGATATAGGGTTGAAATGGCCTTAGCCAGCCCTAGCATCGATACAACGTGATAGGCGAGTCCAGACATATACTCATGATGGTTCTTAGTGGCAGCAGGAAACGTCAGGAATTCATTCTGATATTTTTTAATGAGATGCCTAGTCACCCTTTGGATATTCGGATTCCTCATTTCAAAAATGAATTGAGTGATGGTTTCCATCATTTCTTCCTGACTTAAAGGGGCCGTTTGAATTAAATCGGCTTTCGTGACGCCATCAGCATCTGAAGTAATTCTGATATTACGGATTTTCAATTGGCTGCGTCCTCGATAATTCTGGACTTCCCCTTGAACTTTCACCGTAGCTTCCGCACTGTATGTTGTCTCATCCGCCTCGGAAACATCCCATAGCTTTGCCTCGATCTCCCCGGTTTTATCACACAAAATCAATGTTAAAAACGGCTTTCCATTACTTGCAACCGCTTTTGTACTCGTTTTAATGTACATATATATATCTACTACTTCACCAATTCCGTAGTGTATGATCCCATTTCCCATGCGACTGCCTCCGTTCAATTAAATATCAACATTATAACATATCAACCTCGTCAGTGTGTTTAGTTTTCGTTAATAAGTGATGGACAATGAAAGTTAAGCCTAAGCTGCGTCTACTTATCACTCCACAAGAAAACCAGGCTTGAACACAAGCCTGGTTAATCGAACATATCTCAACAGTTCTTGTTCGGACAATACGCGCATTTTTCATGGCCCTCAATTCGGTAATATAAACAGCATGTCACCCGTTTATAAGGATTCATGGATTCCTGAACACTTTTTTTCCCAATGAATCGTTTAAAAGGGGAACGCGATTCAATATTCAGCCATACTTCATCATCAAGCAGCCTTTCAATGTCCTTTTCAACTCGCATCTTTATATCTGTCTGTCTCAGTAACTCACTATACATCCATACTGTATAGCCCCAAATATTTTCCCAAAGTACAAGTTTCGATATTTTAGTGGTTCCAGAAAATGAGCGAATGGCATCCGCACCAAAGCTGCTTAATATGGAATGTAGGGCGGAAGAGCTTTCCATTTCCGTAACACTGCTCCACCTGTTATTTTTCAGCAAAAAATCCGGAAGCCAATGTTCATCTTCCGGATCATCCAAAACGCCAATGTCCTGAAGTGTGCCTTCCCAGATAAGCCGATGTTTGCTGAACATGTAAAATTGTGCCGTGATAAAAAAAGCATAACGTCTGAACCACATTGAAATTGCTATTCTTGCCGTTTCCGCCCCAGATCGGGCTTGTGCATACTGAATCAGGTCTTCAACATGATTGAAGGTCTTGGAAACTTTGGCTTCATCTCGAAAGGATATGCGATATCCTTGAAGCTCTTTTTCAATAGATGGTGAGAGGTTATGCATTAGCCAGCGCTTTCATATGACGTTGAGCGTATCGGCCTTTACCAAACGGGATGCACATGGGACTGCCGAAAATTGGATCAAAAGAAATTTGACATTCCATGCTGAATACATGCTGCACCAATTCAGGCGTAATGATATCTTCTGGCCGACCTTGAGCATGTATCGCCCCATCTATAAGTGCCACCAGATTATCCGCATAACGGCAAGCTAAATTCAAATCATGAAGCACCATCACGATCGTTCTGTTCTCAAACTCATTCAAGTCGAACAATAAGTCCAAAATCTCGATTTGATGGGTCATATCAAGATATGTAGTCGGCTCATCCAACAAAATGATGTCCGTATCCTGAGCCAGCGTCATCGCTATCCATGCCCGTTGCTTCTGGCCTCCCGATAATTCATCGACTGCCTGATCCTTCAATTCGGTCAGGTTCGTTGCTTCAATTGCCTTTTGAACTTTCTCTTCATCCACGGAACTCCACTGTTTCAACCAACTTTGATAAGGATATCTTCCTTGTTTAACAAGTTGATAGACTGTAAGTCCTTCAGGAGCAACCGGCGATTGTGGAAGAATCGCCATCTTTCTTGCTACATCCTTCGATGACATGGTAGAAATCGCTTTGCCTTCGAGTAAAACTGAACCGGATTGAGGTTTTAACAAGCGGGCAACCGACCTTAGAAGAGTTGATTTTCCACATCCATTAGCACCGATGAACACCGTGATCTCCCCATCGGGTATTTCTATATTCATATCATTTATTATTAATTTATCACCATAACCGAGCGATAAAGACTGTGTGTTAATAGCTGGTCGCATAAAAATACTCCCCTTTTAGTCTAATAATACCAGTTTAATGAAAATGATTCTCACTGTCAATCTAAAAAAAGAATATAAACCAAAAACTCCTTGGCCCATTCCTCTCAAATTATTCATTAAAGTGAACATTCGATTAAAGATATGATGCTTCCTTTGGAAACATTAATGTAAAAAAATTTAGTTCAGTGTATTAACTTGCCCAACAAAAGATTCTGTCCTTGCTCCCCCTCCGGGAAATCCTTTGTCGAAATCTCCTAACTAGATTGAGCGGAAAATAAAAAAGCCCTCCATTTGGAGAGCCTTTTAACCGACCAGCAGGCGATTTGTACAATGTGCCAGGGATTCATCTCTAATGAAGGTAAATAAATCCTGATCGATAAAAGGTACTAAACCTTCTGCGATGTTCCAGGCATTGACCTCTATTTGATAAAGGATTTCTGATTTTTCTGTACTGTATAGCTGGTCACTAAGTACAGCAAGATCGGGGTCTAGCGCGTGGCCCAACTCATGTGTGAGAATCACCCATGTATATTCTTCAAGCATTTCAAGTGAGCCTAGGGAGCGTTCACACTGAATTTCGATATCTCTACTATATAAAGTAATGGTATGTCCTTTGGCAGAATATTTCCCTCCAACACATCGTTTATCAGGAAACTCCTTTTCGATGATTAACTCTAAAGAAGAATCATGGTGGCTTACAAACTCATTCATATTCAATGACTTCACTCTCTTTATTTATAGTATAAATCCCATTATATTTCGGGGATGATCAAATCATTCATATTTTGGCGCAATACGGGAGTGGGTAGACGAATTACTTGATTTTCGGTAAAATGTTCCATTGCATATCGATGACAAGTAAAAAAGAAAATTTGCCGCTTTTCCGATACTTTTTTCAATAACTCAAGCATCCGTTTTGTCCTTTCCGCATCAAAATTGACGAAACTATCATCAATGATGAGAGGGAATGAATCATTTTCAAAAGTATGATCAGCAAGTGCAAGCCTTAGGGAAACATATATTTGCTCTGCTGTCCCGCGGCTGACCTCTTCAACCCTGAAACTCAAGCCATCACTGCGCTGTACCCAAATTCCTTCTCCCGACTGATCAAGGATGATTTTCCGATAGCTCCCATTCGTTAAAAAGGCAAAATGCCGATCCGCATCAGCGATGACCTTCGGAAGGCGTTCCCTTTTATATCGATCCAAAGTCTTATTCAATAAGCTTTTGGCTATTGCCAATTTCGTCCATTCCTTTGCTTCTTCGTTAAAAGCAGCTTTCTCTTCATAAAAACGATGAAGTAAGTCATCATGAATCCCTGAAGCTTCAAGCTGTTTTATCCTATGCTTCGCATCCGACTGCTTCTCTAATAAAAGTGATTTCACCTTTACAGAATCCTTCCGTCTCCTTTCCAAGTTTTCAAATGTATATGTGGTGATTCCTTGTTTTAAGTATGTTTGGATTTGTTCTGGCTGCATTCCGGATTGCCCAATTTGAATGGTAATCAAATCAAGTTGTTTTTGTAAAGTGACTTTCTTTTCGGACAAGGCAGCGTCATGTCTGAACTCTTCCTCATCCCTGACCTTTGCTAACTTAAATAGCTGTTCCATTTCCGCATCAAGATAATCCTTTTCCATCGTCAGCTGCTCGATTTCGTTCGTCAAACGACTTTGTTCCTGCATCCATTGTGCTAGTTGAACGGAGAATTCAACCGTCCTATTCATTTCCCGTTTCAAAAGCCCAATCGCTTCCCGCCATGTGGATGGTTCAAAATCAAGGCTGTGTGCAAAATGGAATAAAGCCTTCGATTTACCTTCAAACTCAGCATATAGAAATTGGTATCTCTTGATCGTTTCATATTTCCTGTCAACGGCTTCCTTCCATTTCTCAAGCAGTTCAAATACAGATTCAAGATTGAAATCAACTCCGGGATAAGACAGGCCCCAACCGCTTAATATGCCTCTCACCTCCTTATCCAATCGGTCCCTGCCAGCTTCCCATGCGGCATATTCCTGAATGGTCGATTCAAACGCTTCCTCCCTTTCTTCATATTTGAACCTTTCACTTTCAAACCGCCTTTGAAGTCGTTGGTCCAGTTCAAGCAACTGTCCCATCGACTCTCCTTCACTCCCTCTATAAGTTTCACTCCCAATTGCAGCCCTTTTCCTTTTCAGCTCATCCAATTGCCGGATATACCCGGACAATATATCATCTCCTTTGAAGAGAGACCTGGAAACCGCAAACAGAACAGCTATGGCCAGAAGTATAATTCCCAGCAAAATCTGTTCACTGAAATAACTTCCGATCGCACCTACACATAGAAGGACCATCAAACTGCCATTCATTATACGTGCACGTTTGCGGTGATGCGCTGCCTTCTTCCTCTGTAATGCCAATTGCTTTTCAACTTCAAGTATTTGTTCATCAAGAATATGGCTTTTGGCTGCTTCAAATTCGGTGTTATGCTGCTTGGTGTATAAGGCTTCCAGTTCTTTTCTTTTTTCTGCTGGCATTATCTGGGCCTTAATCTCCCTCAAGCGGGCTTCTGACGTTTCCAGATTTCCCTTTTGAAGTCCATATTTCTCATCAAGCTGTTTTTTATCATTTTGAAGTCGATGCTTTTCCCGCTCCGCCCTTTTGACCTTTTCCTTCATGAATGTACTGATATCAAGTTTTCTTATTTCATCATCAGAAACATCCAAGAATAATTCCTGTTTCACCTTTTCGATATTCTTTTCTTCCATCAGCCTTTCATGTTCCGCTTTTCTTATATCCAGCTCGAGCTTCTCCAGCAATACTCCTTGATCGATCGCATGTTCAATCTGCTCTTTATTTTCCTTGATGAACGGTTTGATTTCGATTTCCGTGAGATTCCCCTCAAGTTTGGTCACTTTATCCGTCAATGCGGCAAGTTGGGCTTTCAGGGGCATTCCTACTGCCTGTAACTGTTCAAGCCTTTTTAAACCATCAACTGGAAAACTCACACCCTTGATTTTACCAATTTCAGTTTCAAGTTTCCCCCGTTCTTCAACTAAGGGTTTAATTCGCAAAAAAGTACTCATGTTAACAAGTGTTTCTTCAATCTCTTGAATATCTTCCGTGATTTCAGAAAGGTCCTCCTTAAGCTTTGCCTCTTCCTGAAGTAATGACGTATACGACTGCTGTTCTTCTTCTGAAGCTTTTACTTTTTTCTGCAATTCCTTAAGTTCTTTTATTCTCACATTCAGCTGAGGTTTTTGGCCTGATGGCTTGAACCTTAAATCCAGCTCTTTTTGCAATTTCGTTTCGGCTTCAAGAAGTTTATCATTTCCAATCAACCCAGCGGAAAGCAGATATTTACTCATAGTCCCTTCACTTAGTGTATGTAAACCCTGCAGACCTTGAAGGTCGAAAGAAAAAATGGATTGGTAATAGTTTTTATCCACGCCATGGAGAATCTCATTCAGTTCTTCCTCGCCGCCAACCCTTCCAGATTCGAAGGTCAATTTCACATCTCCAGTAGCTTTTCCCTTCACCCGTTCAATAATGACTTCCCCATCTTTTTTTGTTATGAGACTAAGCCTTCCCCCATATTTGGCATGCATTTTAGGCTCGTAACGCGGTTCATTTTGAACCTTTGTTGGAAAACCAAAAAGCATACTATGAATGAAGGACATAATGGTTGACTTGCCTGATTCATTTTCCCCAAAGAAAATCTGCAGCTGTCCCAATTCAGGAAAACGCTGATTTTCGAGTTTGCCGTAACCATAAACATGGAGGTCTTTAATAATCATATCCGTTCCTCCTCCCTACAATCATTTATTCGGTTCAAACACATGCAAAAGCCATCTTTCCGCTTCTTCCAAAAGCTCCCTCTGCTCTTCCAGCTCAATTGAATCAAGAAACCTTCTTGCACCCGGATGATTATAAAGCGGGGCCAGAGCAGCCTCCGTATCATCAAATTCAGAGGCAAGCATCGATACCTCAGCCATAAATGGCGATATCCTTTCATTTGACCTAAACATTGGCATGGACTGGATGACTTTTATTTTATACACCCATACAAACGATTCACCCTGCTCCTCTTCCTGCAAAATCCGGGTCAATTCCTCAAGATATTCCCCGAAAGCGTCTGCTGCGTCCCCAACAACCAGCTTCATTTCCAAAAGAAAGTTTCTCCCATCAAAACTCTTCTTTTCAATTACTTCCTTGCATTGCTTGAACAGGGCATCAAATCCACCATCCGCGGATATTTCAATTGTTTCACTTTCCCATATCACTTCCGAGGTTTCAATAAAGGTATGGCGCTTCGTGTCCCCGTCGAATTCGACGAGCAGGCATCCTTTAACTCCAGACTCCTTTCTGTTCCTGCCTTGAATGTTTCCTGGGTAAATCACTAGCGGATCTTCTGAAACCACCTGATGCTTATGGATATGGCCTAATGCCCAGTAATCAAAGTCTTTAGCAGCTAGTTCCTTCAATGAAAAAGGGGCGTATGGGCTATGTTCGGAATTGCCTTCCAAATTCCCATGAAGCAGACCAATATGATAATCAGCCCCTTCGGCTTTTATGTAGGTTTCAATCATTCTCTCCCTTACATGACGGCGTGGATAACTGAATCCATACAGGTGGACAGTCGTCCCACCGATTTTTTCAAATAGTTTCACTTCGGTTTGCCCTGAAAATACGTGGACATTATCCGGTAGCTCCACAGTAATCCATGAGCCGCTGAGATGATCATGATTACCATGGATGATATAGGCAGGGATCTGATGTCGCTGAAGTTTTTCCATTTCCCTTCGAAAGCGGACCTGTGTCCGGAGACTCCGATTTTCCCCATCAAACAGATCCCCCGATAACACGATAAAGTCAACCTGATGGGAAATTGCTTCATTAATGATATTTTGAAAGGCTTTAAACGGGCTTTCCCTCAATTCCTTTAATATAGTTGAAGGCAAATCCTTCAACCCTGAGAAGGGACTATCCAAATGGAGATCCGCCGCATGAATGAACTTAACGCCGCTCAAAAGTATCACCTCGATTTCTATAAACATTTCACATTTAATTTTACCATGAACAGAACATACTTTCCCATTTATTATTATTTTAATACGTCATCATGGATCCAGTATGGGCAAATTCAACAGGAAAAAGACCGAATGGCGTGAACATTGTTCCATGCACGGCATTCGGTCTTTTTCATTAATTAAAAATATCCATACTTAAATAGCGTTCTCCATTATCCGGTGCAATGCATAATACCCTTTTTCCACTTCCAAGACGACGAGCTTCCTGCAGGGCAGTCCAGACAGAAGCACCGCCTGAAGGTCCAATCAATATACCTTCCTTCGAAGCCATATCCTTCATGGTAGAAATGGCATCTTCATCAGCCACTTGAACGATTTCATCAAATACCTCTGTATTTAAAATGCTTGGGATAAAACCTGGGCTCGTACCCACTAATTTATGAGGGCCAGGCTTTCCGCCCGAAAGAACAGGAGAACCCTTAGGCTCGACAACGACAACCCTTAAATCCAGCAGTTGTTCTTTTAATGCTTCACCTGTACCGGTTATCGTTCCTCCCGTTCCAGCAGTAGCGACAAACACATCCAGGTTTCCATCCATCTGATCTAGAATCTCGACTGCAGTCGTCACTCTGTGAATATCAGGGTTTGCTTGGTTTTCGAATTGCTGCGGAATAAAGCTATTGGGAATCTCCGCGGCGAGCTCCTCAGCTTTACGAATGGCTCCAGGCATCCGCTCTGATGCAGGGGTGAGGACAACTTCCGCTCCGTATGCCTTTAATATATTGATTCTTTCTTTTGACATATTATCCGGCATGACCATAATGGCCCGATAACCCTTTGCCGCGGCATTCATTGCAAGCCCAATGCCTGTATTTCCTGATGTTGGCTCTATGATCGTGGCCCCTGATTGAATGATTCCATCCAATTCAGCCTGCCTAATTAAGTTGAAGGCAGCCCGATCTTTTACACTGCGGCTCGGATTGAAATATTCAAGTTTCACAAATACTTCCGCGTCACCCTCCGCTGTTAAATGATTAATTCTGACAACAGGTGTATCTCCTATCAATTCCGTGATATTATTAACGATTCTTACTGTCATTCAAAAAAACTCCCTTCGATCCATACACTTTCCCTCAAGATTATTATATCATTTATGAATTTTCATTAAAGAGAGAATTCCTCTAGTATAAATAGGTTTTATTCTCATTCAAAAGGAAAAAAACTATAAAGTTTGTTCGGTATAGTTATTTTCCATCATTATTGAAGATATACAGTTACTCTTCAATATTCTCAGTGTTAATACATTGCTCTGACATAATAATAGTCAAAATTAACAGATAATGATAAAATTTTTATAACAGTACCTATCTTTAGACAGTATTATATTGAAAAGGGAGTTTTAAAAATGAACAGAATATACAAATTAACCGTTTTTGAACCGTCAGGGGAAAAACTATTGGATGAATCATTTACAGCCGAGAATGATGAACAAGCAAAAGAATTGGGACAAAATCTATTGATTGAAAAAAACTATCAAGATCAAACACATCGCTGTACATCACCTTCAGGTGCACTATTACTTTTTCACCGCTGATTTTTAATGGGAGCGCAATCATTTTAAACTAGTTAGAGAAAGGCCGTCACAATAAAGTGACGGCCTTTCAAATTCATTTTCCGATGAAGTTCGGTTTCCTTTTTTCCACGAAAGCCTTTATTCCCTCTTGGTGATCCGCTGTTTGACGCATTTTCATTTGAGCGGCTTTTTCAATCTCAAGCATCTTAATTAATAGTGGGCGATTTTTTTC
Source organism: Peribacillus sp. ACCC06369 (assembly GCF_030348945.1). Classification (NCBI taxonomy): domain Bacteria; kingdom Bacillati; phylum Bacillota; class Bacilli; order Caryophanales; family Bacillaceae; genus Peribacillus; species Peribacillus sp. ACCC06369. Next base: position 1,173,353 of record NZ_JAUCEN010000002.1, on the reverse strand, counting down.
ACTAAGGATCTTTTTCGTTTTTATCATGGCTTGAACTGGGCTTTGCAGCCACGTTTGCACTTTCTTCTCTACCGCATGTTCCAAGGTTCCGTCTGCCACTTCATGAATGAGGCCCTTTTCTTTAGCTTCGAGCGCTGTTAGCACTTTACCTTCCCAGATCAACTCTTTTGCACCTACTTCACCAAGACGACGCTCAAGGAAAAAGTGTCCGCCGCCATCAGGAATTAATCCAATTCCGATAAAATTCATTGCAATTTTACTATCCGAATCTGCAATAAGATGATCGGTTGCAAGAGCTATACTCAATCCAAGCCCTGCGGCTGCACCATGAATGGCACTGATGGTCAGTTTAGGCATGAAATATAAGGTGGTGACCAATTCACTGATTCCATCCATCAGGTCATCGAAAGCGTTTTCTTCGCCAGGCGAGAGCATCATCTTAATATCCCCGCCAGCGGAAAATGCTTTCCCATTCCCTTTTAAAATGACGACGTCCACTTCTTCATTCTCACTTACTTCCTTAAGTGCATAAATAAAGTCATGCAGCATTTGCGGATTCAAAGAGTTCATGGCCTCTGGACGGTTCATTGCAACAGTAGCCTTCCGGTCCGAATATGTGACTAAAACAGTGCCTGCAGGTGATGTCGATTCAATACTCAATTTATTTCCTCCTCTTTCCTTCTATAACTCTATTATATATTTTTCATTCGTTATCAGAATAGGGCGAAAAGTTACAATTAAACAAACATACTATTTCTTGATATATTTATCCTGAAGCTGATCTCGCAAAGCCCTTTTCAAAAACTTCCCAACACCCGTTTTCGGAATATCATCCAAAAAGACCACTTCATCCGGCAGCCACCATTTTGCAAACTGCGGCTTTAAAAATTCGATGATTTCTTCTTGAGGCACTTGTCCCTTGTATGCGTCCTTCAAAACAACACAGGCAATCGGTCGTTCCTGCCACTTTTCGTGAGGCACTGCAATTACTGCCGCCTCAAATATTCCTTCATGGGCCATTAATGCATTCTCTATATCTACGGAAGAAATCCACTCACCCCCGCTTTTAATCAAGTCTTTAGTCCGGTCGACGATTTTCACGAATCCTTCTTCATCAATCGTGACAACATCCCCGGTATACAGCCAGCCATCTTTAAACGTATCCCCTGACCGCTCATCTTTAAAATATTCATTCGCTATCCAAGGACCCCTGATTAGTAATTCGCCCATTTCCTTTCCATCAGGCTTTACTTCGCCTTCCTGACCGATCACTTTAATTTCAATCATTGGCGAGACAAGGCCCTGCTTAGCCTTCAACTCATAAAGTTCTTCTTCAGGGAGGTCTTCCTGATAGCTTTTTGGTTTGGAAACAAAAACGAGCGGGCTTGTTTCAGTCATTCCATAGGCATGCAGGAATGGTATCCCATACTTTTGTTCAAATGTTTTAATCATGCTTTTCGGGGCAGCCGACCCTCCGCATAAAACAGCGCGAATGCTGCTCGTATCATGGCTGCCTTCTTCTAGCTCCTTCAATAATCCCATCCATATCGTCGGAACCCCTGCTGCAATTGTGACCTTCTCCGTTTCTATAAGTTCAGCCAAAATCTTTGGGGTGAAATAAGGTCCCGGCAAAACCATCTTAGTGCCAAACCAAACACTGGCAAAAGGCATGCCCCAAGCATTTACATGAAACATGGGCACTACAGGAAGGGCCACATCACGTTCACTTAAAGCTGTAGAATCGGCAAGCCCCAGTGCAATCGCATGCAACAAAATTCCACGATGTGAATAAACCACCCCTTTTGGATTCCCGGTCGTGGCGGAAGTATAACATATGCCGGCAGGAGCATTTTCATCCAAGGTTTGAATGAATGGCTGTTTCGGATTCCCTTCGGCTAATAGTTTTTCGTAATGATAAATAGGTGAAAGGGTCGTTTCAGGCAGCTCATCTTTATCCGTCATTATGATATATCCTTCCACCGTCGTTAACTCATCTTTAATCGCTTCCAACAGGGGGATGACATCCGGATCTATCAGTAATAATCGATCTTCCGCACTATTGACGATATAAGAAACATGTTGAGGGGACAGGCGCATATTAATTGTATGTAGGACAGCACCATGACAAGGAATCGCAAAATAAGCTTCTAAATGACGATGATGGTTCCAAGCGAGTGTTCCAATCCGGTCACCTGTTTTAATACCGAATTTTTCAAGGTTACTAGTCAGCCTTCTTGTACGCTCAGCAATCTCTGCATATGTAAAAGTGTGAATTCCACCATCCGTACGCGAAACTACCTCTTTCTTCGGAAAATATTTTTCAGCTCTCTCAATGATTTGAGTCATGATCAATGGTGTATCCATCATTACAATCTCCCCCTAATATTGAAAACGTCTTCATTATATATTCGACCAGAAAAAAAATAATCCTTTTTCCCTAGGTGCGTTTTACGATTATTTTGAATTTGGGGTTATCTTGAAGATATTTCAAATAAAAAAAGGATCTAAACTAGATCCCTTTTTTTGATATTCTATTTGCCTGATTTCTTAGAATGCGGAAGCTCGTCAATGTTCCGTTTTACGATTATCCATTCGTCCATTGGACTTAGAAATTTAAACCATCATTAGTCCTTATCTAAAAAAACAAAATCCTGTAATGACTTTACCTTCGATCCATGGAAAGCTCTTTTAAATAGAGTAAGGATTCTTCTGCATAGGTATAAATTAAATCGTAAATTATTTCAGTATAAAAAGCAATCTACTCTAAAGAAGATTAAAGAGACCACGACTTATTTTTTATGTTTCTTTCTAGAAAAAAGAGGAAATAGTAAAGATACAATTATATTTAGAGGGAGCTCATTTATGGTAAACAAAATAAACGATGAACTAGAAGCTTATTGTGCGAGTGAATATTCAAAGCTATCACGGGTGATCGTCTGTGAACCTCGTCATATGGAAATCAGGGAGATCATTAACGAAACTCAAAAAGAGTTTCAAGAAGAAAATATCGATCAGGCACTTGCCTTGAAGCAGCACGCCGAATTTATAAAGGCTCTTGAAAATGAAGGGATTGAAGTCATAAAACTTCCGCCCGAATTAACATATCCAGAACAAGTCTTTACGAGAGATATCGGTTTCACTCTTGGCAATACCGTTTACGTTGCTGAGTTGGCAACAGGTATCAGGCAGGGTGAAGAACAAATATTGAAATCCTGGCTCGAAACGAATGGTATCTCATTTTTCAACCTTCTCAAAAATCATATTGAGGGCGGGGATGTCCTTATAGACGGAAAGACCATCTATATTGGAATCAGTGAAAGAACGGATGAATCATCCGTCAAGCATCTTCAAACCCTATTACCTGAATACGATATCATCGCGGTTCCTTTCATTGAAACGTTCCTTCATTTAGATTGTGTTTTCAATATCATATCACCGACAGAGGCGCTTATTTTTCCAGAGTCCTTTACAAAAAAAGAGATGGATTTATTAGCTTCACGTTATGACATGATTGAAGTGACTAAAGAAGAACAATTCACATTAGGAACAAACGTGCTTTCGATTGGGAATAAAAAATTATTCAGTCTTCCTTGTAATAAACAGGTAAATAGTGAGCTTCGTAAACGCGGATACGAAGTCATTGAAGTCGATATAAGCGAAATCATCAAGTCCGGTGGCTCTTTCCGTTGTTGCACCATGCCACTATTGAGGACAACGAATAAGAAGACTGACCCAGCCTGAGCAGAACGAAAGAAACCCGACTTGTATTGAAGTCCGGTTTCTCAGGACAGTAGGCAAACTCGATCAAAATCGAGTTTACCTACTGTTTTTTTATGGCTTGTACATTTGATTGGAAGTCTCGCACCTTCCGCTCCAATCAACTTTGTTACAAAATTCAGATAGAAACCATACCTGAGGAGTTGAAGGTATTGCTTTGGGTTAAATATAATAAACGTGTTCTATCCCCAATATTTCCCTTTGAGCTTTTCTAATCTTGGATTAAGTTTATGTAATCAACCTTTTCTGGTTCATTTAATTCGCATTTAATATGGCGTTTTGATGCTAAAATAACTAAACCTTCAACGGGATATGCAACGTCTTGGTGAGCATAAAATATTCAGATTCGACTATTACACCACCCTCTGCTTCTACTTCCCCACTTGTCAAAGCACAGCTTAAACATTCAACTTCCACCGTTTTTCCATTAGATAAAGTAATTTTCCTCATATGTCCCTCTAAAGTTTACACCTTAAAAATCCGGCTACGTTAAATAACTCTAACTCTGATGATATTCGGGCACATGAGAGTTCTAAATACAATAAAAAGATGCTTGTCTGGCATTTCGAAAGTACGGATCTCCTCCTTTCATTAATGCAGCAGTCTTAATATAGTTTCAGAATCCTTTCTATTTAACTGTACATACTGGCTATGTTCATCCTTCGTCAATTCTACAATATTTTCATCAGTATTTACCCAAACATAAAATACAGCTATTTTACCCTCGCTTTTTTCATCATTAAAATAAAAGATGAAGTCCGCCTTAGAATGATCCTTTTCCAATGTAAATTCTTCCCAATCAGCATTTTTTACTATTTCTTTTGTTTTTTCTGTTTTCCCCATTTCTATCTTTTCTTTATATGCTTCGAATTTGTAGTTTTTCCCTTCATATTTTTGAATGGAAATATGTTCTTGCTTTGTTGTACAACCTGCAGTTAACGTTATTGCTAATAGGCTAAGTGCAAGCAGGAATGGTTTCCTTTTCATTAAATGCCACCTCCTCATACCTAAGTGGATTAATTATCCAATATATTTCATTATACTAGTCCACTCAAAAGAGTTATAGCAATGTTTATTGATTTATTAGCAGCAAAAAAACCCTCAAGCTTTTGACTTGAGAGTTCCTTCCCCCGGTATCCCTTGGGATGATAGCCTGCATTCAACCAAACCAAACAGAAAATAGTTCCTCGTTGATGCCCAGATTGTACATATAATAGATACCGAAAACTGTGCTTATCACACCAGTCAACCGGATGAGTGAACGATTGACTTTTTTGGAAGAAGAACTTCTAACAAAGGGGATGCTTAAAATCGTGGTGAACAGAAGCATGCCTATACAAGTACCTACACCAAATATGATAATGTAGATTGCCCCCTGCCACGCTGCATCTATCGTACTCATAGTTAGAAGGACCATTGCAGCACTGCCGGCAAGTCCGTGGACAATTCCCACTAACATCGATTTCAGATAGGTAGCCCGGCCTGTATGGTCATGCTGCTCAGTTTGCTTCCAAGAAAAAATCGTCGTGATACCTAAATAAACCAACATGATTCCCACAAGAAATTCCAATGACATTGCCCAAGCTTCCGGAATTTCGTTTTTCAAAAGGATCAGGATGACACCGAACACCAAAAGAGTAAGTGTATGGCCGATTCCCCAAAATACGCCTGCAAGTGAAGATTTCCATATTTTCTTGCTTTGGCTCGCAATCGTAGAAACGGCAATGATATGATCGGGCTCCAGGGCATGCTTGATGCCTAATGCAAATCCAATCGCCAAAACCAGCAATAAACTCATTTCCATAAAACCCCTCCTTTCCCTTTGCTAATATTTACGATAAAAGATTGCATCCTCCCGCAGGACTCTCCTTCGGAATAGATCCTCACAAACAGAAAATACCTTTTCTATCTGTTGAGTTTGATTCGCTAATATCCGCAGTATGAAACCACGTATTGGCAGCCGGGAAAAACCTATTCTAACATTGCTTCTTAACGGGGAAAGCATTTCATCCAGTTCGTTAATGATTTCCCCATCCACCTCTTCATGTATCAATAATAATGAGCCAAAATGACTGTATCCTTCCAATAAGAGCACAGAGTCCATCTCGTCTGAAGGATTCAGAAGCAAGTGGTCCATTATCAGCCTTTTACCATCATGGAACACGTTTAGTTTGGAGCGGATCCAATCATATGTAAATTTCGTCTTACTCTCTGACCATCCCGGTGTAAATATATCCGTCAGCAACAATCCCGCCCCGCTTTCCATATGTATCGTCGTATCCTGAATATATCGAGCAGATTCATAGGCAATTACAGGGTCCTGCACATAGGTAAGAAAACTCCCCTTTTTTAATACCAGCTCGGTTTCCTGCACTGCCGGCTCATCCATCGTTTTGTATATCTTTGTCGCAGACTGTGTTGTCAACGTCATTGTAGCCCCTTCTTCCAAACAAAAAAGCTGATGGTACTTGTCACCACCTACATAGCCGCCTCCAACATGAATGAGAAAGTAGGTAGGTGAAAGTTCATCAAGAAACACAGGACGGGACAATTTGAATGCCCCGTCATAATAAGTATCCTTCACTATTGTACGATCATTTTTCAGTACCGCCTTTAAGCGAATGCTGCCTGTCCAACTCACCGCTCAAGTCCTATAAAAAATGCCTCTGACTTTATCCAGTTCACGACATCAGTCAATCCCTTTTCGTCTTTTAAGTTAGTAAAAAAGAAAGGTTTATCCCCTCGGGTCGTTAATGTATCCCTCTCCATCACTTCCAGACTTGCTCCTACATACGGGGCCAAGTCCGTTTTATTAATGATGAATAAATCCGATTTAATCATTCCCTGGCCACCTTTCCGGGGGATTTTCTCCCCTTGTGCGACATCAATGATATAGATGGAAAAGTCAACGAGTTCAGGGCTGAAGGTCGCCGCTAAATTATCACCGCCGCTCTCCACAAAAATCAAATCCAGTTCCGGATGGAGTTCCATCAATTCATCAATGGCTGCAAAGTTCATCGAAGCGTCCTCACGTATCGCTGTATGCGGACAGCCGCCAGTTTCCACACCGATGATGCGATTTTCAGGAAGTACACCATTTTTCATTAAAAACAGCGCATCTTCTTTTGTATATATATCATTCGTTACAACTGCCATGCTGAAGTCCTTTTCCATTACCCGTGTCAGCTTCTCGACAAGCATCGTTTTTCCTGCACCAACCGGGCCGCCTACACCTATTTTGACTACTTGTTTCATCTATATCGATTTACCTCCATATGAGATAAATCTGTCACCTCTTTTCTGGTTAACTCATGAATAGTCTTACATGTAATTGCTCATGCCTCATTTGAGCGATTTCCAATCCCGGCAGTGTCCGTCCGAGTTCATCCTCCGGAAGACTTTTAATGAATGCAACAGCTGTCTGGATAATATCATGTGTCCATAATAAGAGGGATTGTCCAGCTGTCTGACCCAAAGGGATTCCTCTTACTGCATTTTGGATCAACGAGGATACGCCTGCATACAAACAGGCATGAATGGCCATTTCTACGGTAATATTCAGTTCGGTACATACAAGCGCAAATACAATGGCCGGATGTCCATAACATTGTTTTCCTTGGATTTTCTTCAAGTATGCCGATAACTCTTCGGACGGATATAAGTTCGAGCATAGTTTAGCCATCTGCTGTCCAATTCTTTTCGAGGCCTCCCTGGATTCCCGGGCCGAACATGCGGCATAAAGCTTCTCATCCAGATCCCATATTCCTTCAGCCCTATGACTTGTTACGAATTCATATGCAAGCCGGCACCCCAGTCCATCTGTATAGGTTAAAGATTTTGAAATGTATACCTTCAAAAACGCCTTTAAAGAAGCTGCATCATGTACCTTCCCTTCTTGAATGTAGGTCTCCATCCCGAATGAATGGGAGAACGACCCAGAAGGAAAATTGGAATCACAAAGCTGGATCAACGGAAACAAACGTTCAATCATGTGAATGGCCGATGTGACGGAATGCCTGCTTCACCTTTCTCTTTTCACGGCGAAACGGTATATCCAGTTCCATTAAAAGCTCTTCCACCAGGTAATCATATTGAACAAGCATTTCATCGCCATCAAACTGGGCAGGTAAGTGGCGATTTCCCAATTGATGCGCTATATCGCCCATCTGCCCTAGGGTTGTAGGCATGATCGTCAAAATATCGTCATCTATCGTATGGATCACAATCATATTATTTTCATCCATATAAAGGATGTCCCCATCCATCAAATCCTTGTTTTCTTTAAGGCGTATCCCAATTTCATTTCCATGATCCGTTTTAACCCTTAGTATCCGTTTTCTTAATGCATCGCTTTCCAGATAAACCTTTTCCATATGCTTCGCCTTTTTTTCAATAAACTCTATATTTCCCAATACTTCTTCAACTATCATGCCATCACCTCAGAATAAAAAGTATCGTTGCGCCATCGGCAGGATTTCCGCTGGCTCACACGTAATTAAATCACCATCCACCGTCACTTCATATGTTTGCGGATCAACTTCTATAACGGGGGTCTCCCCGTTTAACTTCATATCTTTTTTTGTAAGATTGCGAATGTTCGAGACAGTCTTCACTATTTTTTTCAACCCAAGGTCATCATGAATTCCCGCTTCATATGACGCTTTTGACAGGAACGTAATCGACGTACTCGCAACGGCCTTTCCAAAACTTGCAAACATCGGGCGATATAACACGGGTTGCGGCGTTGGAATCGAGGCATTAGGATCCCCCATCATACTGTGCGCAATCATGCCCCCTTTTAGAATCATGTCCGGTTTAACCCCGAAAAAGGCAGGATCCCATAGCACCAAGTCCGCGAATTTCCCTTCTTCCACAGATCCGACGACATCAGAGATTCCATGTGTGATTGCAGGATTTATCGTATATTTTGCAACATAACGCTTAACACGGAAATTGTCTCCTTCCCCTGCCTCCTCTAACATTTTGCCACGCTGCTTTTTCATCTTATCGGCTGTCTGCCATGTCCGCAGGATAACTTCACCTACACGGCCCATTGCTTGGGAATCGGAGCTAATCATGCTAAAAACGCCCAGGTCATGCAGAATGTCTTCAGCGGCAATCGTCTCTTTTCTTATCCGGGAATCGGCAAAAGCGATATCTTCCGGAACGGATGGATCTAAATGATGGCATACCATCAGCATATCCAAATGCTCTTCCAACGTATTGATCGTGTATGGACGGGTAGGGTTCGTCGAGGACGGGAGAATATTGGGGTAACTAGCCGCCTTGATGATATCAGGGGCATGTCCCCCGCCCGCTCCTTCGGTATGATATGTATGAATGACACGGCCGTCGATGGCTTTGATCGTATCCTCGACGAAACCACCTTCATTTAGCGTGTCGGAATGAATCGCCACTTGAACATCATATTCATCTGCCACTATTAAACTAGTATCGATCGCTGCAGCCGTCGTACCCCAATCTTCATGTAATTTCAACCCGATCGCACCAGCTTCTATTTGTTCAACAAGCGGTTCTTTGGCCGAAGAATTGCCTTTGCCTAAAAAACCAAGGTTCATAGGGAAATGATCTGCCGCTTCGAGCATTTTATGTATATTCCAAGCTCCCGGAGTACAAGTCGTGGCATTCGTTCCCGTTGCAGGTCCGGTTCCCCCGCCGATCATTGTCGTGATCCCGCTTGATAGTGCAGTCTCGATTTGCTGCGGGGCAATGAAATGGATGTGGGCGTCAATCCCTCCGGCAGTAACGATTTTTCCTTCAGCTGCAATTATTTCGGTAGCGGCTCCTATCACCATTGTCACCCCATCCATCAATAGGGGATTTCCCGCTTTTCCGATAGCTGCAATATTTCCATCTTTCACGCCGATATCCGCCTTATAAACGCCGGTATAATCGATGATGATCGCGTTGGTGAAAACAAGATCCATCACTTCATCTCTTGTAGCGGTTGGATGTTGCCCCATACCATCACGGATTACTTTACCCCCGCCAAATTTCACTTCATCACCGTACTTTGTAAAATCCTTTTCCACTTCTATGAAAAGCTCGGTATCTGCCAATCTAATTAAATCTCCTGTTGTCGGACCAAACATGTCGGCATATTGCTTACGTGACATTTCATGGCTCATATTTTCACTCCTTATCAAGCGGACCATTCGTTTTATTGCTTAATCCATAAACTTCCCTCTTGCCACTGAATGGAACCAGCTCGATTTCCTTCGCATCCCCCGGCTCAAAACGGACAGCTGTACCGGCAGGAATGTTCAGTCTTTTCCCAAAAGCATCCTCACGATTGAACTCCAGACCAGTATTCACTTCATAAAAGTGAAAGTGTGAGCCAATCTGTATCGGACGGTCGCCCCTGTTGATGACAGTTATGACCGTTGGACTTTTCCCCTCGTTACATATGACCGGTTCTTTTTTCAAGATATATTCACCTGGTATCATGGAATTCCCCCTTTACTGAATCGGATTATGAACTGTCACAAGCTTTGTACCGTCCGGGAACGTCGCCTCAACTTGAATATCATGAATAATCTCTGGGATCCCTTCCATAACATCTTCACTTGAAAGAATCGTCCTTCCAAATTGCATCAATTCCGATACGGATTTCCCATCCCTGGCCCCTTCCACAATTTCATAGGTAATCAGGGCAATTGATTCAGGATAGTTCAATTTCAAGCCTCGATCTTTTCGCCTTCGTGCCAAATCTGCCGCCACTACAACCAATAACTTTTCCTGTTCTCTTGCTGTTAAACGCATACCCTCTCTCCTTTTACCAATCTATACCGTTAAAATACCTACCCCTTAAGTTCGGCTGCAACTCTTTCAATGCACCGTTTCAATCAATTACCATTATCCGATCCAACATTCCGTTCCTTAACTTTACATAGTTATGTAAGTTTACCTAACATTATTTTAATTATAATAAATTATCTGACAATTACAACCCTTAAAATGAAATTAATTGTAAATTGATAAGCCTTCCCCTTTTGAAAAGACTTATCTAAAATTTGATAATATTGAAATATCCTTGCTATAATTTCATGAGATAGTGTTTTGAAAAAAAGGATTAAAAGGGGAATGTAAAATGAATTATGTGAAAAATCAGCTGACAGCCATGCGCAGCAATCTTTTAAAAGAAATAGAGGGTATCAATCCAGAATTTATGGATGTGCAGCCTGAAGGTTTTAATAATACGATCCATTGGCACCTTGGACATGTTCTTACTGCAGCGGAAAAATTTTTATTGAACTCCAACAGTAATTTGCCAGAGAATTACGGCCAGTTATTCGGATATGGATCAAAACCCGCCAACTGGACCGGGGATGTACCATCCGTTGAAGTTTTAAAGCAACAACTGCAAGAACAACTTGGTCGTCTTCTTGAAATACCGGAGGAACGATTGACAGAAAAAGCTGCACAACCTTTCAACGGAATGGAAACAGTTGGAGAATTCATTAATTTCGTAGTCCTGCACGAAGCCAATCATATAGGACAAATTCACGCAATGAAACTCTTCATTAAAAAATCTACTAACTGATTTATCCACAAGCTGTCACTCTGTTTTTCTTGAAAAATGAGTGACAGTTTTTTAGATTTAAGTCGGCAACTTACCAGTCAAATATGTTGTTTTAATCACCAAAGTTTCCTGACATGTGAGTATGGGTGCGTTTACTCGTAAGTTTGAAGCAAATACTCGTGAGTTCCGGGCTTTTACTCGTGAATTGAGCATTACTCGTGAGTTTCCGGCTTTTACTCGTGAGTTTCGAGCTTTTACTCGTGAGTTTCGAGCGTTACTCGTGAGTTCCGGGCTTTTACTCGTGAATTGAGCATTACTCGTGAGCTCCAGGCTTTTACTCGTGAGTTTCCGGCTTTTACTCGTGAGTTCCGGGCTTTTACTCGTGCGTTCCGGCTTTTACTCGTGAGTTCGAGCGTTACTCGTGAGTTCCGGGCTTTTACTCGTGAGTTTCCGGCTTTTACTCGTGAGTTCCGGGCTTTTACTCATGAGTTTCGAACGTTACTCGTGAGTTCGGGGCTTTTACTCGTGAATTGAGCATTACTCGTGAGTTCGGGGCTTTTATGGGGCAAATCCATGCAATGCTGCGTGTGTTCGATGCTTCAAGCCAATAAACAAATGAAAGCCCCCACTTTAAAGCAGGGGCTTTCATTTGTTCATTCTCTCCCAGTACAGCGAAGTAAACACCACTTCAAGACATCTGATCGTGGTTATCCATAATATAATCACTGTATGCTTTTTCCGCAGCGGCTTCCGAAGAGAACAAAGCATCATCATCCTCAATCGTATGAAATGTTTCGTTCAGGAATAAGGCTACTGCATTGGGATCTTTTGGATGTGGGACAATTTCCGCTGCCCTTATATTCGAAACGGTAGGAACATGGGGATTATTATAAATTACAAACACCTCGTCACCGACTTGTACTTCTTTTGCATTGATAATACCCATTGAATTCTTCCTTTCCATTACTGATTTTCCTTTAGTTTATGGAAAGTTGCTTAGAATTATTTATGAAAAATAACAGCCTTGCAAAGCGGCATAATGTGAATGAGGCCCCTTCCATATGAAGGAGCCCCACCATTCACTTAAGCATATTCATCTTCTGCAGAAAATCGATTGGATGCTGTTTCCGGAAAAATTCCCTAAGCATATAGGCAACACCATCTTGATCATTGGAGCGCGTCACCCATTTTGCCACTTTCCTTACTTCCTCATCCGCGTTGCCCATGGCAACACCCAGACCGGAACCCGCAATCATCTCCAAATCATCCAATCCATCTCCAATCGAGACGATTTCCGTTCTTTTCACCTCTAAATGATCAGCTAAATACAATACACCGCTCCATTTGGAAACGCCCTTTGGAACAATTGTCAGCTTATGGCCCGGATGTAAGATTGCATCCACCTCTGGGAACATTTCCTTTATCAATTTCAGCATTTCATTTTGATCACTTTTTTCTGAAAATATTATGTCCATTTTCGTCGGGGCCATCGGATTGTCAATAAGCTCTTCACTGATATCATCCACATAATTTTGAGCATAAATATTTTGATCATTCAAATACATAACCGTTTTGCCAAGCAAATTCTCCGGGAGGTTCACCCGATTGCCCAGCGAGTATTTTTCATGAATGAGCAAAATTTGGCATGTGGTCTTTTCAAGCATTTGCACGAGTTCTGCAGTCAGTTCTTCTGAAATTCTTTTTACCATAATGGGCTTTTCAATGGAAGCTCCGACAAACGCTCCTTGTTGAGCAACGATCATCGGATTTATTTTTAGGGCTTTGGCCACTTTTTTTGCTGAGTGATAGTTTCTTGATGTCACAAGTGCAACATGGACACCTTTTTGGTGTACATAATCGATTGCTTCTTTTGTCGATTTATTTAAACGTCCATTTGACTGGAGCAATGTCCCGTCGATATTGACCGCAAGTAGACGATATACCATGCTGATCTCCCCCATCTGTAATATCCTCTTTAAAATTTATGACTAAAATTTAGAGAGTAGAACAAATAGTAGTTCACACCCCTTGCATACGGTACATTTCGGGAACAAAAAAAACTCCCAACCATTATAGAAGGGAGTCTCCAACTGCTTATTGCTGTTGTTCAGGCAAGCCATATAAATCTTCAAGCGGCTTCATGATAATTTTATTGAGGTCTGCGATGACCATGCTCATACGCTGTTCAGCTTCCATCAATTGTGAAATGGTTGTATTTTGTTGGACAAGCTGTACCGTCTTTTGTGCTTGCTCAACCTCTTCTGGAGCAATCTCCTGTCCCATCATTTGCTTTTGCTGCAATGACATTTGAAGATTACGGAAGTTTTCAAACATTCCTTTTGTTGCTTCATCAGAATTTACAAGATCATATAAGCGTTGCAAGTCCGCATATTCATTACTTGCCCTAATCGCCTTTTCCATTTCATACGCTGCATCATATACGTTACTCATGTATTTCCCCTCCCGGTAATCATTGTATTCCTACACCTTTTCCACTATAACAAATCCGATTGCGAATTACACGTCATCCTATCAAAACAGTTACGAAACCTTGAAATAATCCTATGATTCCACCAAGTAAGACCCCAAGGTATGTGATCATCGACAATTCCTTTTTAGTGATGTAAACGACCATGTCCTCAAGCCGGGACACCGAAAATGACGAAACTTGCTCTTCCACGAAGATCGGGACACCCTTTTCCACAATGCTGTTCGAAAAATTGGCAGTCAATTCACGAACCGGGTTATTCATCATACCAGCGAGAGGCATCATTTCTGCCGTTTTTTCTTTAATCCATTGTTTTATCGTTTCCTTACCAATCATTCCCTCGATTTTCTCTACATCCCATTTCTCGAGATTTCCCCACTCTTTCACCATCATCACTGACAATGTATCAATTGTTCGAGATTGTTCTAAGAATTTAATGATTTCCGGTTGGATCTTATCAATTAACTTTTCGTTTCCAATGAACATCTGAATTAAATTGATCAGCTTACTTACCCCGTTCCTTGAAAAAATCATCCAACATATCTTCAAGACGGCTTTTGCCTTCTGCACTGCCAAAATACTCTTTTCCCTTTTTCACGATGAAACGTGACAAATCAGGAATCGAGTCGAGGGCTTTTTGCTGAATGTGAGACGGGACGATATCCTTCAGGCTCTTGCTCCGATTCTCTTCCGACCATGTTTCATATTTACCAAGAATGAATGCTTGTAACCTCTGGTCTAACGTGAATGACGAATTCTTCATTCCCAATTGATCAAGCAATTGAGTTGCACTTTTTTCCGTGGACAATGCTTTCTTTACTTCTGCCTGAACAAAAATTTTCATATTCTGTATAGAGGCATCATTGATGACTTTGCTTTGAATGCTATCTAGGGTGATTAAATGATCAACCACCAATTTGCCTAACTGTTTGGCTAACTCATCCTGCCGCTTCGGAATCAACCCTGGTGTCTACGGCAACTGTTTCCCGAAAATATAGATTGGTTTATAAGGTCTGAACAGCATTCTGATAGCTAATAAATTAGTGAAGCCACCTATTACAGCACCTACGACGACCATAAACAGTATCTTTACCCAAAACTCACCCATGAAATTTCTCCTTTTATTTCTTAAATAGAGGCTTGATGACACCTTCTAATTAAAAAAACATAGAATGTGTTATCCACATTTGCCCATCATTAAATTATAAAAGGATATCAAACTTAGTGCAAACGGGGAATTATTATGAACCTTAACCATCAGAAAGTTTTCATTACGGTAAATCCCGCAGAGACTAGAAAGAAGGCGCTACTGTTTATCGAAGAAAAACTATTTGAGGAATGGGGCCTTCAATTTGGAGAACCCTTGACGATCATGGCTGGATGCCGTTCGGTCCCGGTACTTGTCCAGCCGTTCCCGTCATCCCAGCCTACATTGAAACTTTCATATGATATGAACCAAACTTTATCCTTACCCGTTTTATCCGATCCAATCTCCGTCTCATACCATGCGGAGGGACGGTCAATTAAAATAGGCCCGTTCTTCGCTTCACTCATGAACCAGACTCCCTTGCAAGACGGGACATTCGGCGAGATGGAAAAATTTTATCAGGAAATGAAATCATATTGTAATCAGCAGGGCGTCCCCTTCTATTTAGTAAAATTGCAGTCTCTTCAAGATGGAGTTGTGGAAGGCTACCTGCCAGGGCAAGATGGCTGGCAAACCTTGCCCCTCCCCATTCCTGATGTTTTTTATAACCGGATACACTCGCGCAAACTTGAGGAATCGCATTCTTTCAAGCTATTTAAAACTGAACTGGAGGAACGGTCAATACCGATGTTCAATGGAAGGTTCCTCTCCAAACATGATGTACATGAGCTGCTAATCTTAGAAGATGACCTGTTGCCAAATTTGCCAGAGACGATCCTTTTTAACCAAAAGGAATCTTTCTTGACATTTATAGAAAAGCATTCGGTAATCTACTTTAAACCCACATCAGGCAGCCAAGGCAGGAATATTTGCAGATTAACGCAAGTGGCTGAAAAATGGAAAATCGAGCAATCCGGGCATCTCCAAGATGTACATTTTGCTGATACGGATGAAAAGTTGTACGAAACCTTAAAAATATTTTCCAGAAAACAAGCCTTCATTCTTCAAAAAGGGATTTCCCTATTCGAAACCGATCAGAGAAAAGTTGATTTTCGCATACTTCTTCACCGGAACGATCAGCTTGAATGGAAAGTTTCATCAATGGTTGCCCGGATTGGGGACCCTGGTACTATCGTTTCCAATCTTGCACAAGGCGGATTGATGAAAAATGGGCCGGATTTTCTAAAGGAAGCATTTGACCTTCAGGACGCCAGCCGCATATATCAAAAGCTCGTACGGCTGGCTAACAACACTGCCCAGGCCTTGGTCGAAAACCATGACGATTCATTCGGTGAGCTAGGTATCGATTTAGCACTGGATACCGATAGCCATCCATGGATCATCGAAGTGAATTCAAAACCTTCGAAAAAATTTCATGGCAACTATGAAACGTTTCGTCCATCAGTAAAATCCATCATAGATTTCATGCTTGCCCTTAACCGCGAAAACCATCGATAAAAGGAGTTGCTAGCACGTGTTAATAGGATTAATGGCCGCGTCGGATACACATGAAAACAACTACTTCACCGAAATAGCCAAAAACGCTAAATCATTTAATATGAAAGTTTGTAAATTCTCACCGGAAAATATTGATATGGATCTGAAAAAAGTGCGCGGCGAGCGTTTTGATGCCGAGAACGAAACTTGGATCACCACATCTTTTGATTTACCTGATTTTGTATATGATCGCTGTTTTCACGGATTAGTCCGTGAGTCTACGGAAACACGACACAAAATCGATTGGTTAAAAGAAAACTCGAATTTCTTAGGGCTGGGCCTTCCTGGTAAGTGGGAAGTGTACCAAATCCTAAAAAACCATCCACACCTACAGGCATTTTTTCCAGAGACCGTACAAGTGACGACACCTGAAGATATTACCGGTCATTTGGAACGCCTGGATAAAATCATCATCAAACCTGAATTCGGTGAAGGTGGTACAGGAATCTATCTTCTTTCAAAAACCGAAGACGGGACCTTGGTTTCCATGACGAAAAAGGGCACCAAATATGACCGCCAATTCTCCTCCAAATCTCAGCTTAACAAATGGCTGCAGCATTTATTAAATCGATACCGTTACCTCTGCCAGCCATATTTGGAACTTCGCAACCAAAATAACGAGCCATTCGATTTACGGATCTTACTTCAAAAAAACGAGAAGAATCAATGGATGGAACGGGGACGCGGAATTCGTACGGGACAAAAGGATGGAATTACCTCAAATCTTGCCACAGGCGGGGAAGCCATTTCATTGGATACTTTCAACAAAAGGAACCCGGAAACGTTTTCGAATGCTGTCGAACAAAAGATTCAGCATATCCTTCGCACCCTGCCCGTAAAAACCGAAGCTGTCTTTGAAAGGTTATTCGAGTTGGGGATTGATCTAGGCATCGATAAAAAAGGCCAAATATGGATAATGGATATTAACTCGAAGCCCGGAAGGAAAATCATTCAGGCACTTCAGCCGGAGACAATGAAAGATATTCATCGCGCACCGTTTCAATATAGCCAGTATTTAGCCGAACATCTTCAGAAAGCAGGTGAATAGAAAGTGAGAAAGACTTATCCTGCCGAAATTGCCGCTATCCCTGGCAATGTTCTCTACTATCCTTCAGAGCTTGGAGATTTGGCAGAGATTGAATTAATTTATTTCGGACGACATTCATGTCCTGCCATCGTCAAACAAAACCCGGCCGTCAATCAATCAATCGTCCTATCGGAAAGTCTTGCGGAATCGCTTATATTCGATCATACCGATATTCCCCTTCATTTATTCATATACGGCAAGAGCATCCATATCGGACCGCTTGTCGGAATCTTTTCCTCAGGATTCACCGGCCTTTCAAACAAACCATTAGGGGAGAGAACGGAATTTTTCGCAAAGCTCCTTTCGCTTAGCAGGACCACAGGCTGTATCCCCTTTGTTTTTGGAGAGAATGTAATCAATTGGGATGAGGAGACAATCAAAGGTTATGTGTTTGATAACGATGACTGGCACATTAATGAATTTCCTTTTCCTAATGTCATCTATGACCGTCTCCCAAACCGGTTGACGGAAAACCGCGATGGACCCAAAGAAGTGAAGCAGAAATTTCAAAAAGAATATACCATTCCATGGTATAATCCTGGTTTTTTCAATAAATGGGATGTAAATGAAAGGTTATGCGCAGATGAGCGGGCACTGCCTTATTTGCCGGAAACGTATCCATTTCAATCCATGTCCGTGGTGGAAACCCTTCTTTCCCATTACCGTCAAGTTTATATAAAGCCCATTCACGGCAGCCTCGGTCTAGGGATTCACCAAATTCTTTATGATAAGCATGAGGATGTTTACTATTGCCGCTATACAAATGAAGCAAAAGAAAATAAACTGCAAAAGTTTTCCACTTTGGAAGCCATTGTTAAACATATTTTTCACGACCGGCCGCTTGAGAACCTTATCGTGCAGCAGGGCATCCCATTAATTCGATCTGAAAAACGTCCAGTGGATTTCCGGGTCCATACGAACAAGGACAGTAATGGAAAATGGCAGGTGTCCGCGATTGCAGCAAAAATCGCTGGTGCCGGTAGCGTCACGACCCATATTAAAAGCGGGGGTGTCATCAAAACGGTCGCCGAATTGTTTGGAGATGACGATGAAGCGAAAGAAGTCGAACGAAAGCTATCGGAAGCCGCACTGATTCTAAGTGACAGTATAGAAAAGAACTTGGACGGCATCATTGCAGAAATAGGATTTGATTTTGGATTGGATAAAAAAGGGCAGGTTTGGATGTTTGAAGCCAATTCCAAACCTGGACGTTCCATCTTCTCCCATCCAAAACTCAAGGATTTCGAACTGCTGACCAGAAAGCTCAGCCTTGATTATGCCATTTACCTTACGGAACAGACGATTACGAAATCAATCAGTGTGCCGCGATGAACATTTTTTACGATATCCGCACTGAAAATTGGCACCACACTCATGAGAATGCGGATCTTTTCGCCGGGTCTGCCAAAGAGGAGATCAGCTATAAAAAGGACCATTCGAATCACCCCCTAATTCCTATCACCATATTTCCAGGTAACCGGATGCTTGTCGTCGGAATACTGACTGTTTCCAATCCCAAAAAGGAATCAGGTTTGGGTGGAAACCTGACCCTTTTTCGGGACCTATCCTTATATTTATTGGAACACGGGATTTTGACTTATGCTTTCACAGGAAATGCCCTGCATTCCGAGTCGTTGAGAGGGTATGTTTTTTCCTCCACTTCAAACAAATGGATCGAGTGTAAGATGCCCCTCCCTGACATCATCTATAACCGTATCCCATCGAGGGGCTATGAGGCTTCAGAAGAATTCCAGCGTCTCATCAACCACTTTAAAGAATATCGAATGAACCTTTTCAACCCTTGTTTTATAGATAAATATGTAATGTTCGAAGCATTAACGGAAGACGGGGCCCTCACCACTCACCTCCCCCCCACCATGATCCTGCGGAACAGCGATTGCTTGGATGCTTTCCTCGAAACCCACAGGCATATTTACCTTAAACCATGCAAAGGAAGCCAAGGGAAGGGCATTTATACCATCATCAAAAATCCTGATGAGACACTTTTGTTCAATAGCCTAAAGCATAGTGAGTCCTTTCCGGATTTCACTTCATTCTGGGAAACAAAAAAAAGGGATTTATTAAAAAGAAGCTACCTTGCTCAACAGGCGATCATACCGAAAAAAATTTTTGGTCATCGTTACGATTACCGAATTCTCGTCCATTATGAAAAAGGTTTTTATAAAGTGACCGGCAAAGCAGTAAGGATGTCACAAACTCAGGAAATCACCACCCACACTCCCCGAGGGGGTAAGCTTTTTCCTTATCAAGACCTGCAATCAAGAAGCTTGAATCAAAAATTAGCGAATATCGCCCAAAAATGCGGTGAGACTCTTTCGAAAAAAATCGGGTTTCTCGGAGAATTTTCCATTGATGTAGGCGAAGATGAATCGGGTTCGCTCTTCATATACGAAGTGAACTCAAAACCCATGCAGTTCGATGAAGAGGAAATTGAAGCTAACCGGCTTTTGCATTTAAAAAATCTTTTCATTGAATTGACTTTTTCCAACCTGACAATAAAATGACACCTCCAGCTGCCGTTTTACATTATAATGATATGAAAGACAGCATATATGGAGGTTATACATATGATCACCCATTTTCAGTGGGCACCACTGCATAAGAATCTGCCAGGATGGAAAATTTCATTTTATTTCAAAAAGGAGGCAATCAAAGCCTTATACCATAAAGATGGTTCCATCGAATGGACAGCCAACCCACCTTCCGAAACAGATGAAACCCAACTCAAAAGCATGATCCATGACTTAATGGTCTACCATGTATATGAATGAGCCCTTTCCCCTTTTTCATTCATTAACCCCCTGAACGGAATAAAAATCCCTCCTTTGCCTAAACTAAAGAAAAGGCTAGGAGGGATTTATTTTGGATAAAGAAAAAATGACATTTTTGAAGGATACCGAATATGATGGCAAGGATTCCGTTTTCCTCGATATCGATCGAATAATCAATGAAGGAATGGCAGGCGGAAATGTGTATGAAGTCGCTAACCTTCAGAACATCGAGGAAGCACATGATTTTTATGATGAAACAGATCCCAATATCAATAAATAAACACTCGTGGGCTCCCTTTTTGGGGAGCTCCACTTAAAAAAAGTGAACTTTAGTTCATGCGTCATATTCCCCACTATCAAATGTTTTTTTATGTAAAGCACCCCCCTCCATAAAAAAACAACTTCCCGGATGGAAGTTGTTTGATTGCAAACTAAATATTACAACATGCTGTCTTCTTGCCTTTTCCAATTCCCGCATTCTATCCCCCGTAGGCATTTGGTATTATGCTAAAAGCATTAATATCAGAGCTCGTCCTTTCAATATCTATTGTTAATATTCAAATAGTTCCATTCTCCCTGGCATTCAAAACATTTTCGTATAATATCGAAGTTATGATATGCTCTGAATCCCATTCATGTTCAGATATCTCGATAAGGGGATAGCGATTCGGTAAAACGACTTGCTGGATTTCATGGACTGTATGCCCTTGATCATGTAAGCGTAAAATTTCACCTTGGAGGTTTTCCAAATAATCGAGTTTTTTTCGAAACATTTCCTTTCCGTCAGGCACATGTCCAGCATGGCAGCAAAACACTTCCCCAAAGTCATATCGGAGTAATTTTTTTATGGAATCGATGATGATCGGGACAGACTCTTCCCGTAAGATAAGCTTTGTTTTTGGTGTTACGAAAAGGTCTCCTGAAAAGAGCATGCCAGTGCTGTGATTCACATACACCATATGGTCCTTCGCATGACCAGGGGTAAAAATCGGCTCCCACGTTTGGGTGCGGGAATGAATGGCCTTGCCTAGCGGCTCAGCCTTAAAGGCGTCTCTTTTTCCCCAAAACATTTTACGATATTCAGGATATTCAGCATCCTTCGCACAAGCATCAACCGACATCGGATGAATGAATATCGGAACCTTTTTATGTTCCTTTATCCAGGCAGCGCCTCCCGTATGGTCTTCATGATAGTGCGTAAGGGCAACTGCATCGAAGTCTGCGGACTCATAGAATGAAACAAGTCCTTCCAATAAAATCTGTGCGCCAGTATCTATCAATAGCCCATCCGTTAAAAAAACATAGACACTCATCCCCGACTTGATACCGTCAGGAGTCCCGTGCACACAAACCACATCATTTACCGTCTTAATCTCTATCATCCATTTTCACCCCATCATTGTACAAAAATAGTTTTTTCTCCCTTTTTCACTTTATTATAATAAATGTATTACCTCTTTACCCTTTTGACAAGGAAATAATGGAATATCTGGATGTAAAAGACGG
Organism: Peribacillus sp. ACCC06369; assembly: GCF_030348945.1. Classification (NCBI taxonomy): domain Bacteria; kingdom Bacillati; phylum Bacillota; class Bacilli; order Caryophanales; family Bacillaceae; genus Peribacillus; species Peribacillus sp. ACCC06369. Next base: position 1,151,516 of record NZ_JAUCEN010000002.1, on the reverse strand, counting down.
ATTATTGACTAAGAGCCCTTTTGACAGGAATGGTTTTAATGAACCGCACGGAACATTATCGAAAAAAAACTATCACCAAATCACAGAAACGATTGACATTGTGGAATTTTACAAATATTATAGATTATATTATAAAACTTGAAATATTCTAAAATAATAATTTACTTATCAAGAGTGACGGAGGGATCAGGCCCTGTGATGTCCGGCAACCGCCCTTCGGGAACGGTGCCACTTCCTGCAGAATGTTTGCATTCTGAAAGATAAGACGAGATATAATTTCGCTGCCTCTTTCTGAATGATAGAGGCAGTTTTTCATGTTTAAGGGGGAAGGATCATGATTGAAATCCGTTCAGTCCGAAAGGAATACATCACGAAGAAAAACCGAGTTATCGGAGTGGATAACGTATCTTTAACCATTCAAAAAGGCGAAGTGTATGGAATTGTCGGCTACAGCGGAGCTGGAAAAAGCTCATTACTCCGCTGCTTGAATTTGCTTGAACGTCCGACAGCTGGAAATATCATCATTGACGGCATTGATTTAACCTCTTTATCAAGTAAAGAGCTTCGTAAACAACGTCAAAAAATCGGAATGATATTTCAACACTTTTCCTTGGTCAGTTCAAAAACCGTTTATGAAAATGTCGCTTTCGCCTTAAAGGCCGCGCATCAATCGAAGGACGCCATCAGGTTACGTGTATTGGAATTGCTGGAAATCGTAGGTCTCAGTGATAAAAAAGATGTCTATCCGGCACAGCTTAGCGGTGGACAGAAGCAACGGGTCGGCATAGCCCGGGCCTTAGCAAATGACCCCACCGTACTGTTATGTGATGAAGCGACTTCAGCCCTTGATCCAACAACAACAAAAGCGATTTTACAGTTATTAAAAAAGATAAGCAGGGAGCTCGGGATCACCATCGTGTTGATTACACATGAAATGGAAGTGGTCAAAGAACTATGCCACCGAGTCGCCGTCATGCAGGATGGGCGGGTAATTGAAGAAGGTTCCGTTTATGAAATATTTTCACAGCCAAAGCAGGAATTAACGAAGCAATTCATCAGCAGTGTATTGGATTTCGAACTTCCCTCACATTTGATTGAAGAAAGTAAAGGAACGATTATTAAAATTCAATTCGAAGGGCAAACCGCCGGTGAATCGATTCTCTCCGACGCTCTCCAATCCCATTCAGTAAAGGGGAATATCCTGCACGGTAAAATTGAGTATATTCAGGATGTCCCTTTAGGCATCTTGATCATTGAGTTAATCGGTGAGGCCGCTGAAATTCATTCGGCATTGGAATATATAAAAAATCGTTCCAATTCTGTGGAGGTGTTAAAACATGTCATTTCTTGATTCCATCGTCAATATTTTACCTGATCTTAATAAAGCCTTTCTTGAAACAATTTATATGGTCGGCGTTTCCCTTGCGGTAGCCCTTCTGATAGGTTTACCACTTGGAGTATTGCTGTTTACGACAACCAGGAATTTATTCTTTGAAAATAGCGTCGTGAATCGATCACTCGGTTTCGCAGTCAATATTGTCCGTTCAATCCCGTTCATCATTCTCTTGGTCGCCCTCCTTCCTTTAACGGAACTGCTTACTGGATCGACGATAGGGCCAAGAGCGGCTTCTGTTTCCCTGTCCGTATCCGCGATACCTTTTTTTGCAAGGATCGTGGAATCGGCATTACGTGAAATAGACAAAGGAGTGATTGAAGCTGCAATTGCCGTGGGGGCCACTCCATGGATGATCATCAAGGATGTACTTCTTCCGGAGGCAAAACCGGGAATCATTCAGGGGCTGACATTAACGACCATTTCACTGATCGGTTACTCAGCAATGGCAGGGACAATCGGCGGAGGGGGAATTGGTGACCTGGCCATCAGGTACGGTTATTACCGTTATGACAACACGGTCATGATCACGACGATCGTCGTGTTGATCTGCCTTGTACAAATCATTCAAATGGTTGGTGACAAAGCCTCATACTTAGTTAACAAACGATAGAATCAGTCATTTTTCCAATGATTCAATACATATATTTCAGGAGGAATTTCAAATGAAGAAGATAGCTTCGTTATTATCAGTCTGTGCACTTGCCCTTGGCTTGGCAGCTTGCGGAAGCGATGATGCATCCCCAAAAACTGAAGACAAAAAAGAATTGAAGATCGGGGCGACTACCGGGCCATACGCCGATATGGTTAAAGAAGCAATCCAGCCAGGTCTGGAAGATCTCGGTTACAAAATAGAGATCGTAGAGTTCACCGACTATATCCAGCCGAATAAGTCGCTTGGCAACAACTCGATCGACGCCAACCTATTCCAGCATAAAGTGTACATGGATAACTTCGCTAAAGAAAATGATCTAACGCTTTCCGACCTTATCATAGTTCCAACAGCACCAATGGGCATATACTCGAACAAATATAAATCGTTGAAAGAAATTAAAGACGGTACATCCCTTGCATTGCCAAATGATCCGGTTAACCTTGCACGTGCACTTAAAGTGCTGGTGGATGAAAAATTGATTGAGGTTGACCCAGATGTCGACCCTTTAAAAATATCTGAAAAGGATGTAACGGAAAATCCAAAAAACATCCAATTCAAGCCATTGGAATCCGCTCAATTGCCCCGCGCAACAGACAGTGTTGACCTATCAGCTGTCCCTGGTAATTTCGCTCTCGCAGCGAAAATGGACCTCCAGGATGCCCTTGTTTTAGAAAAGATGCCAGATATGTATCGAAACGTTGTTGCAGTGAATACAAAAGATGTAGACGCTCAATTTGCCAAAGATATTAAATCAGTAGTGGAATCCGCCCAGTTTGAAAAAGTGATCGATAGCAATTTTGCCGGATTCGGAAAACCAGATTGGATGAAATGATCAAATAATCGAGGCCTGCTTTCCCTTTTCAGGGAAACAGGCCTTTACATTAAGGAGAACGAATATGAATACCCTACTGGAAGTCCGCAGCGGCCCAGCCTATTATGCCTGTAAAGCTAATGTCCTTGAAACACTGGAAGCAAAACTGAGTAAAGCGAACATTCGTAAAGTGCTCGTTATTCATGGAAGAAAATCATGGAAAGTTGCAGAACCATTTTTTCCTTCTTTCGAAAATATTGAGACGATCTTTTTCACATACGACGGGGAATGCAGTGACCCGGAAATTGAACGCGTCAAGAAGTCAGCTCTTGAACAAGGTGTGGATGCATTAATCGGCATTGGAGGCGGTAAGCTGCTCGACCTCGCCAAATCGGCCGGAAACTCGCTTCAAAAGGAAATCATCCTCATACCAACCCTGGCTTCCACCTGCGCTGCCTGGACACCGTTAAGTGTCATTTATGATGATAATGGTTCCTATGTCCGCTATGATATTCATGAAAAAAGCGCTTGGATGTTATTTATCGAACCGGGAATTCTATTGGATTCGCCTATTGGCTTTTTACGGGCAGGAATCGGCGATACATTGGCGAAATGGTATGAGGGCAATGCATTGGTCGAAAAACTTGCCACAAAGTCCGTTTGTATTGAATTGGCACATATGGCCGCAAGGCAATGTCAGGAAGTTTTATTGACATATGGCGAGGAAGCCCTAGCGGATTTGGAAAAGGGCAAATGGACAGACTCACTAAAGCGTGTAATTGAAACGAACATCATCACCAGTGGTCTAGTTGGCGGCTTTGGTGACCAGTACCTGCGCATTGCCGGTGCCCACTCCATTCATAATGGCATGACTTCCATCACGCAAACGCATCATTTACTTCACGGGGAAAAAGTGGCATATGGCATTTTAGTCCAGCTTATGTTGGAAGGGAAATTCTCAGAAATCAAACAATTAATTCCATTCTACCAGGTGCTTAAACTGCCTATGACATTGTTTGATATTGGTCTGACGGTTGAACATAGGGCGGAACTTCAAGAGATTGCAGCCCACTCTGTCAAAGAAGAGGAAGGCATCCATCTTCTTTTCCCTGATATTAACCGGGAAAAAGTGACAGCAGCCATGGAAAACCTTGAAGTCCTCACAACCCACGCAAGCACATCCATGGACTGAAAAAACGATGGGGTTTTTCCCCATCGTTTTTTAATACATTAAGGAATCAAATCATAACATTGCTTGTTTCAAATCACCCTTTTCTCTATGTACCTATTATTAAACAAAATGTGGTGCCAATCCTTCAGTCTAATAAAAGAAGTTTTCATCAGACTGTCTGTTTCCATAATCGAAGGAGATCACTTTCATGTTGTCTGTGGATACCAGCTTTTCTATCAGCTGACTCTGGTCGATTCTTTTCCCAATCCCAAATATCTTCGAGTGTTTCAGAAAGCGGACGGAATGTTAGTCCATTATTGATGGCTTTATTGTTATCAAAAGCCAAAAATCCATTCAAAGGTTCCTTGGCTCCTGGAAAAGGGAACTCTTCCGGTATCCATAAAGGCATCTCTCCCCACGGCTCGACTTTATTGTCCATCAAGAACTTTTCAGATACCCATGTAAAGGCAGCATTGCTTCTTGTCACCTTTTTACAGTCTTCAAGTAAACGACCCATAGTTAGAGTGTAATCCGGTCCCACGGCGTTATATGCACCTGTCATACCTTTTTCTATCATTTGTATGATCCATTGAGCTAAGTCCCTTGCATCGATAAATTGGATTGGACGGCCAGGGCGTCCCGGGGATAAAACTTCTCCCCCTTCCGCTATTCTCTTAAGCCAGTATGGCAAACGGTCAGTGTAATCATAAGGACCTACTATTTGGCCAGCACGAATTGACAAGACTTTCCCCGGCAGTTCTTTTTCAGCTGCTTTTTCGCTCAATGATTTTAGCGGACCATAATATTCCCCGTATATCGGTCCAGCCGTTCCACGGGTGATTTCTTCTACTTTTGCATCATTTAGTATATGAACCGCTCCATTTTCATCAATGCCTGGTTTGCTAGGATCCTTATAAACTGAGCAGCTTGAAATATATGTATAATGTTTAACCTGATTCAGTAATCTGCAAGATTTCTCTACAGTTCGAGGGATAAAACCCGATGTGTCAATGACTGCATCCCAATGTCTTTCCTTCAACATTTCCAGATCCCCGTCGCGGTCCCCTCTTAATTGTTCGATTTCGCCAAAAACATCAGGGTTGCTTCCACGATTAAAAAGTGTGACATCATGCCCTTTCTCAATCGCAGCTTTAACTAAATACCGGCCTATAAACCGTGTACCACCCAATATTAAAATGTTCATACAATCGCCTCCTCTTAAACGATATTCCATAAAGCATACGCAAAACCCTTTCCTAAAATTAACAATAATTCCAACTTTTATTCCAACTCGCTTTTAACCATGAATTTCCGTTTACCGGAATGATTTGACCTTGTCATGTCGTTTTTCTTAAAAACTAGTAATATTCTTAATCTTTTGCACTTTATTCTTTTTCGCTATAATGATATGGATATGAAGAAAGAAGGTGGAGACGATGCTTGAAAATCTTAAACAAAAATTCCCGAATGCTATTACCAATAAAATGGATACTGATGAAATTTCTGAATATGTTTGGTTCGAAGACTCTAGAAGTATACTTGGGATTCCCCGTTCAGAAATCACCGCAGAAGAAATCAGTTTATTGGAACTGCTATTTGCTCCTTGCATAAACCCAAATAACCCAAATACGTATCAAGACGTATCATGGAAAACTTTTTTATCCGAACCGAATGCACCATTGCCCTTAACAAGCTGGGAGAATGTTCGATTCATTCATTTCAAGCTGACTCATGCAGATTTTTCCAACTCCGATTTTGAAGACGCCTTCCTCGCTTTCGTTCCATCTGATGCAGCATTGGTCTGGGAAAATGAAACGTCAGGAATCTTGATTGAAACGGACAAGGATGGACCTTTATCAAATAAAGAACTAATCGCCATTTCTTCCACGCTTGAAAGTGACTTTTATGTAAAGACACGTATGTTCACCGGGCGCTTTCACCCTGTAAATCAAGACCTTCATCATCACAGGAACCAGGAGAAAAAATGTTTTTATTTGGCACAAGTGCATCTGCCGGATCTAAAGGTGGCTGATTTAGCAGACATCATCCCCCACTCATTAATAAATGACCTTTCCGTTACGAATGCAAAGTGGTATATCAATGAGATTCTCGGCAAGACCAAGCAGGATACTGAACTTATCAAAACGATCAAAACGTATATCGAATGTAATTCCAATGCCACCTATGCCGCCAAACAGCTTTATATACATCGGAACAGCTTACAATACCGGATAGATAGATTCTCTGAAAGAACTGGTCTCGATATTAGGAACTTTCGTCACGCCTTGACTGCGTACTTGATTCTTTTACTGAATGATTAATTTTCATTACAAACAGGGGTTTTCATCCTTTTTTGTGCAATGTGCCCATACTTTTTTCTAAACTGATAGCTTAGACTATATTTAATTAGTACAAGTAATCAATAGTTTAAAAGGGGGATTTTTCATGGCAGAGTTAGTATTGGATCATATATTCAAGATTTATGATAAAAAGGTGACAGCTGTTAAAGACTTCAACCTTCGTGTTGCCGATAAGGAATTCATAGTTTTTGTGGGACCTTCAGGCTGCGGCAAATCGACGACTTTACGGATGATTGCCGGACTGGAAGACATTTCCCAAGGGGATTTATTTATAGACGGCAAACGAGTCAATGATGTCCCCCCTAAAGATCGTGATATTGCGATGGTTTTCCAGAACTATGCCTTATATCCACATATGTCCGTCTATGACAATATGGCATTTGGATTAAAGCTCCGGAAAACGCCAAAAGCGGAGATCAAGCAAAGGGTCAATGAAGCTGCAAGGATCCTCGGACTTGAAGAGCTGCTAAATAGAAAACCGAAAGCCCTTTCAGGTGGTCAGCGCCAGCGTGTGGCACTAGGCCGTGCAATTGTAAGGGACGCAAAAGTATTTTTGATGGATGAGCCATTATCCAATCTCGACGCAAAGCTGCGGGTTCAAATGCGTGCTGAAATCGCAAAGCTACATAAACGTCTGGACACCACAACGATATATGTCACACATGACCAAACAGAGGCAATGACCATGGCGACACGTCTTGTCGTAATGAAAGATGGTATCATCCAACAGGTCGGTGCCCCAAAAGACGTTTACGAGAAACCCATAAACGTTTTCGTCGGCGGCTTCATCGGATCGCCTGCCATGAACTTCTTTACCGGAACATTAAAAGAAGGCATGTTTAAAATTGGTGAACAAACCTTTGAAATACCAGAATTGAAGATGAGAATGCTGCGTGATCAAGGATATGTCGGAAAAGAAATGATCTTTGGCATCCGTCCGGAGGATTTCCATAACGAAGGAGATTGCTTCACGGAGTCCCCCAACAGTATATTCACAACCCAAATTGATGTAGCCGAACTCATGGGCGCGGAGATCATGCTTTACTCCACATTAGAGGGGCAGGACTTCGTCGCACGGGTAGATGCCAAGAATATTATCCAGGCAGGCGAGAACATCAAACTAGCCCTTGACATGAATAAAGCACACTTTTTTGATAAAGGGACCGAACATCGCATTTTAGTTGAAGAGGACGAACAAATGCAGGAAAGCATGAAGTTATCTGCCAATTAAACGTAAAAAGACCCGTTCATGAATGGGTCTTTTTTTCATTTATTCAAATATTAAATAAGGGTCAAATCTATTCCTGGACCAATACCACTTCATCATGTCCGCATTCAGAGCATTTCATAAGATGCGGGCACTGGCCTTTTTGAAGGGATTGGGGGTATCCGTCGTTCAGCTTAAGTGTGTCGATATCCATATAAGCACTGTAATCATCAGCGTAATCCATGAATTTCCCTTTATCCTCAAGATTGCTGCTGCATTCCGGGCAATTTACATGAATTTTTCTTAGACCGTTGCAAAGCGGGCATAAAGACATTGTTATTCCTCCTGTTCCCGATACTTATGATCTAGTATTTGTTGCTTTCATTATTTTAACACATGGAAACACCCTCCCTAATACCGGCGGGAGGGCACTCCTATGGAATTATTTATTAACCATGTTAGCGGGATCGACCCATGCTTTGAATTCATCTTCCGTGAGGAACTCCAATTTCAATGCCGCTTCTTTTAAGGTAGAGTTGTCCTTGAATGCAGTTTTGGCGATCTTGGCTGCTTTTTCATAACCAATATGCGGGTTCAATGCTGTTACCAACATAAGGGAGCGATCTACATTTTCTTTGATCTTATCTTCATTTGCAGTGATGCCAACCGCACAATTAATGTTAAAAGAGTGTATGCCTTCCGTCAATAATTTCACTGTTTGAAGGAAGTTATAGATGATGACTGGTTTGAATACGTTCAATTCAAAGTTACCTTGGCTTGCTGCAAATCCAATTGTAGCATCGTTACCCACGATTTGTGTCGCAATCATGGTAAGCGCTTCACTCTGTGTTGGATTGACTTTACCCGGCATGATGGAACTGCCTGGCTCATTTTCAGGAATGGCTATTTCGCCGATTCCGCTTCTAGGGCCACTTGCCAGCCATCTGACATCGTTCGCAATTTTCATTAAATCTGCTGCCAATGCTTTCAAAGCACCGTGTGCATAAACGATTTCGTTATGGCTTGTCAATGCATGGAACTTATTATCCGATGTGACGAAAGGATGTCCTGTATCCGCTGCAATTTGTTTTGCTGAAAGTCCCGGGAATTCTTTTTTTGTATTGATTCCTGTTCCTACAGCCGTTCCGCCTAGAGCCAGGTTCAATAATTTTTGGCTGCTTTCCTCAATCATCGCTAAATCTTTATCAAGCATCGCTTTCCAGCCAGAAATTTCTTGTCCTAATGTCAGTGGTGTTGCATCTTGAAGATGCGTCCGGCCAATCTTCACGACATCCCAAAACTCTTTTTCTTTTGAATCGAATGTATCACGAAGTTCTTTGATGGCAGGAACCAACTTTTCAGCGACCTCCATAAAGGCTGCAATATGCATGGCGGTCGGGAAAGTATCATTGGAGCTTTGTGCCTTGTTTACATCATCATTCGGGTGAAGTGTTTCCGATTCACCATTTTCTTTTAACCATTCATTCCCTTTGTTAGCGACCACTTCATTCACGTTCATATTACTTTGCGTCCCGCTTCCCGTTTGCCAAACTACAAGCGGGAAATGTTCATCAAGCGTACCTTCAAGGATTTCGCCGCAAATCTTAACGATGGCATTCTTTTTAACTTCCGAAAGATCACCGAGATCATAGTTCACCTTTGCCGCAGCTTGTTTAACGTATGCAAATGCACGAACCAATTCAATCGGCATTTTTTCATTACCAATTTTGAAATTGTTACGGCTTCTCTCGGTCTGTGCTCCCCAATATTTATCGGCAGGAACTTTCACTTCACCCATCGTATCTCGTTCGATTCTGTAATCCATGTGTTCTCCTCCTATGTTTGCACTATTCATCGAAGACCTTAAGTATATGAAATGAATAATGTCGTATTATTCTCTCTCCTTACATTGTACAAACTTTATTATTTTAAAGCAAAAATATCCGGCCAAGCCTCCCCTTTTTCTGAAAAATTCAATTAATTCAACAGGATCATTCAGGATTATCCTTGACCACATGAAAATTCCGGATATTCTTTTTTAGACACGTAAAGTGTTGACACCGCTAGGCTCCAATAGACCTAGTCATGAACATCGAAGCAAAATCCATCAAACTTGTTCTTGACAGTATTTTGTATTTATAGTAAATTCAAAAGAAATTGAATAATCTAAACTCTTATCGAGAGAGGTATAGGGAATGGCCCGATGACACCTCAGCAACCTTCATTTGTTTCAAACCAATGAAAAGGTGCTAATTCCACAAGTTTGTGAACTTGGAAGATAAGAAGAATGACTCGTCCCTACTTAATCAAAGTCTTCTTCTTAAAGAAGACTTTTTTTATTTTATATAACTCAAAGGAGCAGTGAAAACTATGTACAAAACTGAAACATATCTTGCTCAATTAGGAAATCGCAGCGAAACGGCGACAGGAACAGTCAATCCGCCGGTATACTTTTCAACTGCTTTTCGCCACGAAGGAATCGGTCAATCGACTGGATTCGATTACACAAGGACAGGTAATCCTACACGCCAACTATTGGAACGATCCATCGCCGATCTGGAAAAAGGCGACCAAGGATATGCCTGCAGTTCAGGAATGGCAGCCATTTCTACTATACTGGCCTTATTTAAATCAGGTGATGCATGGATTGTCAGCGAAGATCTTTATGGGGGTACATATCGTCTGTTAGAACAAGGTTTTAAGAAATGGGGGTTGCAGTGTGACTATGTGAACACTTGTTGTTTGGAGGATATCGAAAAAGCCATCACTCCTCACACGAAAGCCATCTTCATTGAAACTCCCACTAACCCTCTTATGCAGCAAACGGATATTAGCGCCGTTGCCGCATTGGCCAAACGATTTGATTTATTGTTAATCGTTGATAATACTTTTTACACGCCTCTTATTCAACAACCCATCCTGCTTGGAGCGGATATTGTGATTCACAGTGCTACCAAGTATCTCGGTGGTCATAATGATGTGCTCGCCGGACTGATCGTGGCCAGCGGCGCGGAATTATGTGATGCACTTGCCTTCCATCATAATGGTACTGGTGCTGTCTTGAGCCCCTTTGATTCTTGGCTGTTGATGCGCGGAATGAAAACCCTGGCATTGCGGATGGAGCGTCATGAAAAGAATGCAAAGGTACTTGTAGATTACTTGTCGGAACATGATTGTGTTACGGACGTATTGTATCCCGGTAGGGGCGGCATGATTTCCTTCCGCATCATTGAAGAAGCGGCGGTCAACCCATTTTTACAATCACTCTCATTAATTTCGTTTGCAGAAAGCCTTGGAGGGGTCGAAAGCTTCATCACCTATCCTGCTACACAAACACATGCCGATATACCGCTTGAAGTCAGAACGGCCAATGGGGTTTGTAATCGCCTGCTTCGCTTCTCTGTCGGCATTGAGGACAGCGACGATTTGATTCAGGATTTACAGCAAGCATTCGCACACGTAAAAAGGGAGGCACTACGATGACCGATCATGATTTTAGCTTTGAAACCAAATTACTCCATAATCAACATAAATTCGATTCGGCAACAGGCGGTGTGAGCGTCCCCATTCAGCACGCTTCCACTTTCCATCAATCCGATATCGATCAATTCGGTAAATATGATTACAGCAGAAGCGGGAACCCAACTCGCGAAGCGCTGGAAGATATCATTGCCGAACTTGAGGAAGGTACACACGGTTTTGCCTTTTCATCAGGTATGGCAGCCATTTCAACAGCTTTCCTACTGTTGTCTGCCGGAGACCATATCGTCATTTCCGAAGATGTGTATGGCGGAACGTTCAGGATGGTCACAAGTGTTTTGACACGTTTCAATATTGAGCATACTTTCGTTGACATGACGGACCTTGAAAGCGTCAAAGCGGCCATTAAGCCAAATACGAGTGCCATATACATCGAAACGCCTTCAAATCCATTACTTAAAGTGACCGATATTAAAGCCGTATGTGATATCGCAAAAACAGCCGGGGCCTTAAGTTTTGTTGATAATACATTCTTGACGCCAGCATTACAGAAACCACTGAATCTGGGCGCTGATGTTGTCCTTCATAGCGCGACGAAGTTTTTATCCGGACATAGTGATGTGGTAGCTGGACTTGCTGTAGTGAAAGATCCTGAATTGGCAGTAAGACTCGGTTCCCTCCAAAACTCCTTTGGAGCGGTTCTTGGTGTCCAGGACGCCTGGCTAGTAATGAGAGGTCTGAAGACCTTGTCCGTTAGAATGGAGCACTCCCAAAAAGGGGCAGAAAAGATTGCCGCCTACTTAAAGAAGCAGCCCTTGGTTAAAAAAGTGTATTATCCCGGCCTAGCAGATCATCCACAGCACGCCATCCAGGAAGGCCAGTCACTTGGAGCCGGGGCGGTCCTATCATTTGAATTGGAAAGCGAAGAAGTCTTCCGCTCTTTCGTGAACTCTGTCGAGCTTCCTGTTTTTGCCGTAAGCCTTGGAGCTGTCGAATCGATATTATCCTACCCGGCCAAAATGTCCCACGCTGCCATGCCTGCTGATGAAAGGGAAAAGCGGGGCATCACGAACAGCTTGCTTCGTCTCTCTGTCGGACTTGAAAATCCGGACGATTTAATCAAGGACTTCGATGCGGCCCTTGTAAATATTGCAAAAGGCGAAGCAATTGCTGCGAAATGAAAAAAGGATGGGTGCCCCATATTTATGGGCACCCTTTTTGTTTGCATCATTTTAATTCTTGTTAAACCCATCCATAAAAAAAGGCCAACGATTTCCCGACGGCCTTACTCTCATTTCTTCATATTATATTTATCCAGGAAGCGATCCACTCGTCCGCCTTTTTCAGCAAACTTCTGCTTTCCAGTATAAAAAGGGTGCGTATCTGAACTGATCTCCACTTTTAATAATGGATACGTTTGGCCGTCTTCCCATTCGATCGTTTCATTGGATGTTTTCGTGGAACCTGTCAAGAATTTATAACCGCTGTTGGTATCCATGAATACTACTTGTCGATAATCGGGATGTATTTCTTGTTTCACTATTATCACCTCATCGTTAGTATAGGTATATGTTAAGCGTAATGATTACTATTATCAAGCATTGTGCTTGAAGGTGCCAATTACGGCACCTTCATTAATAGTTTAATCTTGATTATCCTTACTTATTCAATTGTATTTCAACCGGCCATCCCTTTATGCGGCCCAGCCTGCAGCTCATACATTTGATAGTACTTCCCTTTTAGTTCCATTAATTCTTCATGTGTACCTTGCTCAGCAATCCGACCTTTATCCAGTACCAGAATTTGATCTGCATTTTTAATCGTGGAGAGTCTATGTGCAATGATGAAGGTCGTTCTCCCTTTTTTCAGCACTTCCATTCCCTTCTGGATAATTGCCTCGGTTTCTGTGTCGATGCTTGCCGTCGCTTCATCCAAAATCAATATCGCCGGATTGAATGCAAGAGCACGTGCAAAAGAGATTAGCTGCCGCTGTCCAGAAGACAACGTTCCTCCTTTTTCAATCACAGGTTCATCTAGCCCTAAAGGAAGATGCTTCAGCACTTTGTCGCCCCCTACATCCCTTAATGATTTTTCAACCATTTCCCTTGTGATGCCTTTATGATTCAGACTGATATTGGAAGCGATGGTGCCAGTAAATAAATAGGGATCCTGGAGGACGATTCCCATATGCTCCCTAAGCGTTTGATGGGGAATATCCAAAATATTTCTTCCGTCAATTTTGATTTGCCCTTCACTACTGTCATAAAAACGGAACAATAAATTCATTATGGAACTTTTTCCTGATCCAGTATGGCCAACTAAAGCGATCGTTTCCCCTTGCTTAGCTGAGAAGGAAATGTCCCTTAACACATATTCATTATCCTTATAGCCAAAAGAAACATTTTCGAATTGCACGTTTCCTTTGTATCTGGATATGTTTTCATCACTGACTGCCAATCCCTGCTCATCCAATAAACTGAATGCCCGCTCCCCTGCAACAAGTGCCTGTTCTAGGTTAGCGAACTGATTGACGATTCCGTGAAGCGGATGAAGCAGGCGGCTGATCAAATCAACAATTGCATACATCATCCCTAAAGAAATGGCTGAACTCGCTGTAAGGGAAATCCCCCCGAAATACCAGACGAATGCCACTAGCGCCAGAACTTTAATGACACCAATTAAGTTTCCACCCGTCAACGAATTCAAATGGAGCATTTTATTTTGATAGGAATAGTGCTCCTGGTTCAAATTTTCAAAAGATTGCTTCGTCTCCTTTTCACGTCCAAATGCCTGAATGATGCTCATTCCAGAAATGGATTCATTGATCATCCCATTAATATCGCTGACCCGTTCCCGAATGATGTGATTATATTTTGAGGCGAATTTACGGTATACCGTCGTCCAGATAACGATGATCGGAATGAGTAAAAGGCCAATGGTACCGACACGTGCATCCAGAATGTACAAAGCAATCAGAACGCCGAAGATATTAATCGTGCTCGAGAAGAAGTTGGCGAGCACCGTTACATATAATTCCCGGATCGCTTCCGTATCATTAGTTACCCTGGCTACCACTTTTCCCGCTGGCATGTTATCGAAATAGCGTATCGGTAAACGGGAAATATGCGTAAAAATATCATTTCGCATCTTTTGAATGATTCGGTTTGCCGCTTTCTGCAAATAAAAACTCTGCCCATATTGAAAAATGGAGGAAATGATGACAAGGCCAAAATAAAAAGCCACAAGCTTAAAGATCCGCGGAATTTCCGGTTGATAAAACCGCATCACTTCCTGACTCGTCAATTTAACCGCTTGCACCCGTTGCTCTTTCCCGTCTTTCTTGATGATCAACGATTGGTTCTCCAAGCTTCTTCGGCCATCCATAGGCACGGCTTCATCTACGAAGACAAATTGATTGCCAACCTGCAAAACGCGGACTTCCCTGCCTTTCTTCTCACCTTCATTAAAGTAATCGGCCCGTTTATACCAATTTTCATCATACTTAACAGCATCTTTTCCTTTAACCGTTTCATACCAGGAGGATTCGATCCCAAGGATATGTGAATCGATGATTTTCTTGGCAACGAATGGACCCGTCAAATCGGCGGCTACCGAAAGTGCCAGCATGATCAGGGCGCCAATGATTAATTTTTTATATAGTGCAGCATAATTAAAAAGTTTCTTTACGACCTTCATGCCTTCACCTCCGTCCCTTGGTCAACCTGCTGTCGATCGTATTGCTCCCTATACCAGCCATTATTCTGCAGTAAATCTCCGTGAGTCCCCTCTTCGATGATCTCTCCACTGTCCAACACGATAATCCTATCCGCGTGCTGAACGGCTGATAAGCGATGTGTTGTGATGATGGTCGTTTTCCCTGCCCGTTCATTTTGAATGTTTTCGATGATGGTCGTTTCCGTTTTCGCATCTACAGCGGATAAGGAATCATCCAATATAAGGATTTCTGGATTTTTGATCAGTGCCCTGGCAATCGAGATCCTCTGCTTTTGCCCTCCAGATAGAGCGACACCTTTCTCACCGACGAGTGTCTCAAGACGGTTGGGCAGCATCATTAAGTCCTTCTCAAAATCCGCAAGCCGGATAGCTTCAGCCAGTTCATCTTCAGTTGCATCCATTTTACCGAATAAGATATTTTCCCTAACAGACTTCGAGAATAAAAAATGGTCCTGTGGAACGTAACCGATCCAGTTACGAATATCTTCCAGATCCAGTTGCTCCAACGGAATTCCTGCAAAAGCAATTTCTCCTGTTCCTAAAGGATATTCCCGTAGCAATTGCTTCACGAATGTCGTTTTACCACTTCCTGTTTTCCCGACGATACCCAATGTTTGACCACGCTCAAGCTGTACGGAAATATTGGATAGATTGACTACTGAAGAGGAAGGGTATGTAAAAAACACTTGATTGAATTCGATATTTTCCGGATTAGGAATACTCTCCAAACCCAATGGGTTCTTCACATCCGCTTCATATGAAAGGGTATCTTGAACACGATCCAGCGAAGCATTTCCCCTTTGCATGACATTGATCAGTTCACCCACCGCGATCATCGGCCAAATTAACATGCCTAGGTAAACATTGAACGAAACCAGTCCGCCAAGAGTTATGGCCTGTTGAAAAACAAGATAAGCCCCATAGCCCAAACCGATTAAATAACTGATTCCGATGATAATGCTGATCGTTGGATCAAAGAGGGCGTCGATTCTTGCCACGGCGAGATTTTTGCGATATACATCCTCCGTCATATCATCAAATCGTTTTTCATCCTCCCGTTCCTGGACATAAGCCCGGATGACACGGATACCTGAAATGGATTCCAGGACCTTGTCATTTAAAGTACCAAAGGCAGCTTGTGCATCAGTAAAACGTTTGTAAATTTTTTTCACGTAGATTTGCATCATCACTGCCATGATCGGAAGTGGAAGCACCGCCGCAATCGTCAACTGCCAGCTGATGGTGGCTCCCATCATGACCACAACTGTAATGGTGAACAGCACCGCATCAACGAGCGTCAATATCCCGAAACCAGCTGTGAGGGATATTGCCTTTAAATCATTGGTTGCCCTTGCCATTAAATCCCCAGTACGGTTTTTTTCATAAAAAGTCGGCGTCATTTTCAGCAAATGGCCCATAAATCCGGACCTTAGTTTTCGTTCGGCCAAGTTTCCGCCGCCGAATAACAGATAACTCCATAAGTACCCAAATAGGTAGCTGCCGCTCAGTACCAGGAGCAAATAAATAACGTATTTCATGACATCTTCCTGCGTCATGCTTCCACTGTTCATATCATCGATGGCATTCCCGACTAATTTTGGCGGGATGACCTCCAAGATATTCACTAGACATAGGAATAAAATGGCCAAGGTATAACGCCGCCACTGTTCTTTAAAGAACCAGGACAGCTTTTTAAAAATCGCAAGCATGAATTCCCCTCCCTTTTGTTCAAACCTTTCCCTTCGCTAACCGCTTTCTGGATCTCCGGGGTGCAGTAAGATTCCCAATTTCTTTTGTCTCATTTAAAATTCCTCCTATCTTTTATATGGAAAGGATGCTATTGCACCTGAATCCCAAATGCCAAAAAGCCTCCGCCAATTAGCGGAAGCTTTTTTAGATGTGTAAGAACACATATAAAAGCGCAGGCCGCGAAAATTCCACAACCTGCGCTTAAATGATGAATGAACACGTTCTCAATCCTTTGTCTAGAACGACAAAGCCTCAGGGCAGGCGGACGTATGATATTCGGTTGTAACATCCATATGCTTAACTGATTTAGTCATGACGTTCGCCTCCTTTTACATTGATTAATGGTAATTTTTAACTTATGTTTAAAGATTACTACGTGTGTATATTTTTGTCAATTGTGACTTTTCTAGATTATTGATGGATAATCCTTTATTCTTATAAGAATGACGTTTACCTAAGGAGGTTCAGCATATGCACTGGAGAAAATATATACTCCTGGCGGTTCCCTTTTTACTTTCATCCATTTTCATCTTATTTGCCGTACCGGTCCAATATAGACCGTTATCCTTCATTCCTGTGATACTTTTCTGGATAGTTTATTATATTTTATTGTACAGGGAAAAGAAGAAGAAAAATAACTGATGACAAAAGAAAACCATCAAGGGCGTTGCAAATTTGTAACGCCCCTTTCTTGACGGCTCTGCATATAATGATCGAAAAACCTTCGTGGTGATCATATGTTCTCCCAATATGTGCAGAAGCTGTTAGGCAAAAACCCTGTCAAAACCAAACCCATCATCGATGCTGAAAGATATGACACGCTAAAATCCCATTTACAAAAAGAGCTATTTCAGCCTTTGGATGAGTCAAAAGTTTTTTTTCCGGAGGAAACCGCCCTTGTAAAAAGCATTCGTACCGAAACGGCTGCCTTGAACAGGAACAATATCACAAGAACACAAGCATATCTCGCCTTTTACAATCGTAATCCAGAGGTCCATTGGGCCTTTTTAGCACATATGGTTTCGAGGAATGGAGGATACCATATGACTGACTTGAAAAGTTCATCCATGACCCATCTTATTGACAAAGCGGAACGGCAGAAATTTTTCCTGTTCCTTGAGCGCGCCAATTCGGCCATATTTGCCGATGCCTTCCCCCAGCTCCTTTTATATGAACTTTCTAAACAAAAAGCACTTCCAATAAGGAAATACTTACAGGTATTCCGCATTTCAAGATTCATGGCCCCGATTTGGGAATCTTTCATCGAAGAACCACATTCACCCCTTTTGACAACATCCCTCATCATTAATGAACAAAGAATGCTTCAGGAAAGGGTACTAAAACGTACCCGCCATGGTGAAATCCTCCGAAGGCTTGATTTTCAGCTTCAGGAATACTTAGGCTTCATGAATGTGATCTTCCCTTACGAAAACAAGCAAGACGGACTCCATTCCTTGACAGGCCTGACCGTTGAACGCTTTGCCGATCCGAAACAGCGTATAGAAACGGGAAAATTCTTATATGGGCTTCTTTTTCAGCATCCGGTTGTTTTTCGCGGTGTTAGCCAATTTACAAAAGAGGTCCCACACACGGGTTCCAGAGAGGATTACTGGAAAAATATATATACCTCAGACCCAACCACGGCAAAAGATGCTAAAGTCTACAGCCCCACTCTTCATGATGCATGGGCAGATCAAATAGTCTTTCCTCTCCCTTCCATTGATTGGTTCTCGAATGAAAGCTTCATAGAAGATTTACGAAGCTCACCGATTACTAAAAAGGTGGACTTGACCAACAAGGTGCTCGAAAATGTCAAGCAGCTCAAGACCCTTAACGGAATGAAAGCCATTTTCTAGCATCAGGCCTCTTACTTTGAATATCCCATCCTCCATTTGGCAAGAATGGTTAGCAAAAAGAATGGGTGATTCAAATGAGAGGCATTGTACTATTGAATCCAAACTACAGATTCGGGGATTTACATACTAACGAAAGCTTTACAATCCAAAAGATCATGACGGACAAGTATAGGGACGAAATGAATATTTCCCCGGTCATACTGAATCCGTATCAAATCCATCCTTATTACACCATCCCGCATGAGCTTCTATTCAATTTGCAGAAGCGAAAAACGGATCAAATCGATTGCCTGATACTTCACTCTATAGAAACGATTGAACGTTTCATCTATATTTACCCGGAAAAATGGCTTGAGCTATGCGGATATTTCAAAGAGATTATCAGTGTGGCGACTCTAACTCCCGTTAGGAAATCTGAAGCAAATTAATGCTTGAATAAAAAATCATGGTACTTAAGGCATTGTGAATGAATTCTCGAAGGTTTAAAGTCATTGATCGTTCATTTACCATGACCATCTCTCCAAGTACTTTGATTTGAGCATCCCTTTTTCACATGAGCAACTCTATAAAGCATCTCTCCTCTTGATTGCCGCCGTGCTGCTTCACCCACTATTTATCTATTAGAACCCCACCCAAATCATTTGTCATATAAATTTAAATCAATTTTCCCAATTTTGAGACTACTAGGAATTTTATAACTCTTAAACAATCTTTTGGAAATATAGATAAATTTACGGATAAAGCATAGAAAAATAAGTTAATTTTATATATCATTGGAGATAGGAATTTTCTTATTTTTTACTTTTACTAGAAAGGAATGTTAATCATGGCCAAAGAAAAAAAGAAAAAAACCCCAATTCCTTTCCGACTGAACTTTATGTTCTTTTTAATATTCATTTTATTTTCAAGCTTAATAATCCGGCTTGGCATCGTCCAAATCGTGTATGGGGATGATTACCTTCGCGAAGTCGACCGAACGGAAAACGATGTGGCCAATACCCCCGTTCCCCGTGGTAAGATGTATGACCGCAACTTGAATCCGGTCGTTGATAATGAGCCGCGGAACGCCATCACTTATACGAAATACCCGAATACGAAAGCGGCCGATATGGTGAAGACGGCGGAGGTCCTTGCTACCTTGATAGAAAAAGATACAAAAAAGGTAACACTGCCGGATAAAAAGGATTTTTGGATTTTAAAACATCCAAAAGAAGCCGAAGCCTTGATTACCAAAGCCGAGAGGAAGAAAGTAATCGAAAAGAAACTGGAGCAAAAAAATTTATACAAACTTCAAATGGAACGGGTAACCGATGAAAATATCAAGAAATTCACCAAGGATGAGTTGGAAGTGATCGCCATCTTCCGGGAATTCAATAGTGGCTATGCCCTCGCACCGTCGATCGTGAAGAATAAAGATGTCACCACAAAAGAATTCGCCAGGGTTAGTGAACATTTGGATGAAATGCCAGGCGTGGACGTAACGACGGATTGGGAAAGGACCTATAAATATGATGAGACCCTCCGCTCGGTTCTTGGCAAGGTCTCTTCTTCCGAAGAAGGCATTCCCAGTGAAAATATTGACTATTATCTGGCACGGGACTATACCAGGAATGACCGGGTCGGAAAAAGTTATATCGAAAAACAATATGAAGATGTCCTGCGTGGTCAAAAGACGCGGATTGAAAATGTGCTGAGCAAAGGAGAAGTCATCAATACGAATACCCTGACTGAAGGGCAAAGCGGAAAAGACTTGATCCTTACAATTGATATGGAGCTGCAGCAACAGGTTGAAAAAATCATCGAGAGCGAATTGCGCAGAACCAAGGCTAGGGGAAATACCTACTTATTGGATCGTGCCTTCGTCGTTTTAATGGACCCGAATACAGGCGAGGTACTTACGATGGCCGGCAGGCAATACGGCCGCAACAGTAAGACCGGATTGACCGAAATGAACGATTTCGCCCTTGGAAACATTACGACCTCCTATACGATGGGGTCATCTGTTAAAGGGGCTACGGTCTACACGGGCTTTCAGACTGGAGCCATCTCACCAGGGACGGCGTTTCATGACCATCCACTTTACTTAGCTGGTGCAAATCCAAAAAAATCTTATAGCCCTTTAGGGTATGTAACGGATGTCTCCGCTTTAAAAAAATCGTCGAATGTCTATATGTTCATGACGGCGATCAGAATTGCCGGCGGGCATTATATCCCTCATCGACCGTTAGGAATCAACAGGGAAGCATATGCGATCATGCGAAATCATTTTGCTCAATTCGGATTGGGTGTCCGTACTGGCATCGACCTGCCTAATGAGTCTGTCGGATTTAAAGGCGTCGATACTTCAACAGACGGATTGCTGCTGGATTTATCGATTGGGCAGTATGATACATATACTCCAATGCAATTGGCACAATATGCATCGACGATTGCAAATGGCGGAAAAAGGCTTGAGCCACATATGGTCAGGGAAATCAGGAATCCATCCAACGAACACAATGAATTGGGCAGCGTCTTTAAAACAATGAGTCCCAAAGTGTTAAACGATTTAGGCGGGAAAGACGTTTGGATGCAGCGTGTCCAGGAAGGATTCAGGCAGGTTGCCCAGGAGCCAGGCGGGACGGCATATAAATATTTCGGCGGGAAGTCTTACCGTGCGGCAGCAAAAACTGGTACTGCCGAGGCCTTTTACGACGGACCGCGGAGAAATCAATATAGTGAACCCTTGGAAACCATAAATTTGACTCTTGTAGGTTATGCACCTCACAATAATCCGGAAGTGGCATTTTCTGTTGTCGTGCCATGGGTGTATCAAGGCAAGCCCTCTGATGATATAAACAAAAGGATCGGGCGGGACGTAATGGACGCCTACTTTAAATTGAAGGAAAAAAGAGCAAAAGGTGAATCTGATGCAGATAAAGCAGTAGAAAGCACTCAATGATGATTACAAAAAGGCCTGCTCGTAATCGAGCAGGCCTTTTTATGATACCCATTTATTCCAGCTTTTGAACGAATTCCTTATAAAGGGCCCTAAGGGCATCTCCCCTGCTGATGATGCCGACGACTTTATCATTTTTGTCCACGACAGGGATTTTCTTGAAATGATGCTTGGAAAGGACCTTTATCAATTCATCTAGCGGATCTTCGGGAGATAGCTTTGTAATCCTTTTATTTTTAACGATTTGTGAGACTTTATCATTCATCTTGGATGTAACCTTTTCATCCAATTCTTCACCAGGAATAA
Organism: Peribacillus sp. ACCC06369; assembly: GCF_030348945.1. Classification (NCBI taxonomy): domain Bacteria; kingdom Bacillati; phylum Bacillota; class Bacilli; order Caryophanales; family Bacillaceae; genus Peribacillus; species Peribacillus sp. ACCC06369. The sequence goes on along the minus strand of NZ_JAUCEN010000002.1, from coordinate 1,129,855 downwards.
CCGTAATGTATGTGAAATACCCCATGATGGCTTCCTCGGCAGGTGTCAAATAACGAAGGATATCCCCGTCCGTCACCATTCCCAATAGCTTATCATGTTCATCCACGACCGGGACACCGCCCACTTTATTTTCGATTAAGATTCGCAGAATTTCCTTTAATGTAAAATCAGGACGGGCTACATAGACTTCCTTTATCATGAAATCCTTAACTAACATATTACCACCCCTTTTTTAATTTGGACGTTCTGCATTTATCTCTCTTCTATTAATACCCTTACTAACTTATTTAAAAACCCTTGCCGCCTGAACTGCCTTTTTCCAGCCATTATATAAACCCTTCCGTTCCTGTTCTTCCATCTCTGGTTCGAATTTCTTATCGACTGCCCATAGCTTTGAAATCTCTTCCTGACTTTCCCAATATCCGACTGCAAGCCCAGCTAAATATGCTGCACCTAACGCTGTCGTTTCACTAATAACCGGTCTTTCGACTGGTACATTCAAGAGGCCGCTTTGAAATTCCATCAAAAAGTTGTTTTTGACAACCCCGCCATCGACCCTCAATGCCTTCAAGTTAATCCCTGAATCGACTTCCATCGCGCTAAGGACATCTTTTGTCTGGTAGGCCAATGCTTCCAATGTTGCCCTGACAAAATGCTCCTTCGATGTCCCCCTTGTTAGACCGAATACAGCTCCCCTGACATCACTATCCCAATAAGGGGTACCTAATCCGACAAATGCGGGGACTACATAGACGCCATCGGCTGAAGTGACCCGCAAAGCATACTTTTCACTGTCTTTCGGGTCATGCAAGAGCTTCAATCCGTCCCTTAACCATTGTATTGCCGAACCTGCAACAAAAATACTGCCTTCCAATGCATATTCGACTTTACCGTTCAGCCCCCATGCAATCGTGGTCAACAGACCATGCTCTGATTTCACTGCCTTTTCTCCTGTATTCATCAGCATAAAACATCCGGTGCCGTACGTATTCTTAGCCATTCCTTTTTCAAAGCATTCCTGTCCGAACAAGGCGGCCTGTTGATCTCCCGCTGCCCCGGCAATCGGAATCTCGTGTCCAAAGAAATGGTGTGGCGCTGTTTTCCCATATACCTCCGATGAAGAACGCACATCCGGCAGCATCGATTGCGGAACTTGAAGAATTTCCAGTAGCTCTTCGTCCCACTTCAAATCATGAATGTTATACATCAGCGTCCTTGACGCATTCGAATAATCGGTCACATGTGCTTTACCACCCGAAAGTTTCCATATCAGCCATGTATCGATCGTACCAAACAATAAGTCCCCGTTTTCAGCTTTTTCCCGCGCCCCATCAACATGGTCGAGAATCCACTTCACCTTAGTACCGGAAAAATAAGCATCAATCAACAAACCTGTTTTCTGCAAAAATAATTCATCGAGACCCTCATCCTTCAATTGCGCGCAAATTTCGCTTGTCTGTCGGGATTGCCAGACGATGGCATGATGTACCGGCTGGCCTGTTTCCTTATCCCATACCACGGTCGTCTCCCGTTGATTCGTGATGCCGATCCCAGCAATCTGTTCCGGCTTTACATTCATTTCCGATAGACAGGAAGCGATTACCGATAAAATGGAACCCCAAATTTCATTGGCATTGTGCTCCACCCATCCTGGATTCGGGAAATATTGGGTGAACTCCTTTTGGGCAATATGCAAAACTTCCCCGCTTTTATTAAATAAAATGGCCCGGGAACTAGTCGTTCCCTGATCCAATGATAATATGTAGGTCTCCATGGTTGTCTCCTCCTACACTTAAGATTCATTTCAGCTTAAGTGTCATGCTGTTTTTTTCTTTCTTTATTCTAGGATATATCCGTGAAAACAAAAAATATATAAATTACGGCTGAAAAATTGAAAAATATTGGCAGGTTAAGAGTTTATCTTTTAAAATGAAATTAAGGTCGATAGGAGGAATGGAAATTGAATAATCATGAAATAGATTTTAAGTTATATGGAGATGACATGCAGTTTGTTGAAGTGGAATTGGATCCTCAGGAAACCGTGATTGCCGAAGCTGGAAGTTTAATGATGATGGAAGATCAAATCAAGATGGAAACCATCTTTGGTGATGGGTCTTCAAATGGTGACAGCGGAATGATGGGTAAGCTATTCGGTGCCGGGAAACGGCTCCTTACTGGTGAGAGTCTTTTCATGACGGCTTTTACGAATGAAGGACGAGATAAAAAACACGTTTCATTCGCCTCGCCTTATCCAGGTAAAATCATTCCGATGGATTTAAGCGAGCTCGGCGGGAAAATCATTTGTCAAAAAGACGCTTTCCTGGCGGCAGCAAAAGGCGTTTCGGTCGGAATAGAGTTTCAGAGAAAAATAGGGGCAGGCTTCTTTGGCGGTGAAGGCTTCATCATGCAAAAACTAGAAGGGGATGGAATGACCTTCGTTCATGCCGGTGGCACGATCCATAAAAAAGAATTGGCTGCAGGAGAGATCTTACGTGTGGATACAGGATGTTTGGTAGCAATGACCAGCGGGGTAGATTATAATATTGAAACTGTAAAAGGCGTGAAAACCGCTTTATTCGGAGGCGAAGGTTTATTCTTTGCAACATTAAAAGGACCCGGAACCGTTTGGGTGCAATCTTTGCCATTCAGCCGGCTTGCCAGCCGTGTATTTGCTGCAGCGCCGCAAAATGGAGGATCATCCGAAGAAGGCAGCGTAGCTAAAGGCTTATTCAATTTATTCAACGATAAATAAGAACCGGACCAATGGCTGCCCCATCATGGCAGTCATTGATCTCTTTTGAAAAGGATGGATAGCTAGATGCAGCTTGTTAAGTGGTCTTACATGAGACGCTATAATATCAGGGCAATTTTTGATCAATTCCCGAATTCTCCTGTTATTTTCCGAAAAATAAGAGATTACTATTTTGTTTATACCGTTCACTGGACAGCTGCCGATGCCCCTATCGGCATAAAAGAGCTAGAAGAAATGGAACAGCTGCTAAACCGTGAGCTCGGAACTGAATTGCAATATCTTTATCGAAAAAAATGAGGTTACTCCTCGTATATCATTTTTCTTGTCATACCTCCATCGACGATAAGATCCGCACCCGTAACGAAATCATTTTCCGTTGCCGTCAAATAAAGACAGGCCCTTGCAATATCTTCCGGTTTGCCAACCCGATTGGAAAAATGCTGTTGATGATCTTTATCCCTCAGCGATTCATAATCACCCGTTTCAATCCACCCCGGAGAAATCGAATTGACCGTAATTTTCTCTTTGCCTAAAGAAGCAGCAAGTGCATGTGTCAGTGCTTTGATCCCACCTTTTGTCGCTGCATAGGATTCTGAATCCGGCTCAGACATTATTGCTCTAGTTGATGCTAAATTGATGATTGCACCCCCCGTTTCATTTTTTCGCATTGATTCTGCCGCCGCCCGGGAACAAAGGAAAACACTTCGCAAATTCGTATTCATCATATCGTCCCATTCCTCAATCGTCAGATCATAAAGCGATTTGAATGATGCCTTTCCCGCATTATTGATTAATATATCAATGGTCTTATATGTTTTTAGAGTTACATCCATCAAATGTCGGATGTCTGCTTCCTTACGAACATCCGTTTTAACGAACATGGCTTCATGACCATTACTTTTGAGCTCTTCCACATACAGAAGACCTTCCCGCTCGTCCAAATCTGCGAGAACGACTGAAGCTCCGCTTTCTGCATATCCTTTTGCCACGCCTTTCCCTATACCATTCGAAGCGCCTGTTACAATCACCGTTTTATTAGTGAAACCCATTATTCCATCCCCACTTTCACAGCGTATTTTTCCCTATCATAATATCCAATTCGCTTCACTTCAAACAATTTCCCTTGACTGATCAACAATTCCTTTTCCTTATCATCAATAATCATCAGGACCCTTATTTTTTTGTAGCTGCACTAAAGTGATGTATGATGGATAGTAACAACAAGATTGAACCCAGGGTGAAAGTCATCCGCTATTATCTTTCTTACAGTGTAAAAATTTATATTGGAGGAATGTAAAAATGGACTTATTAAAAAATGTGTTTTCTTTAGGATTAGGTGCTGCCGCTGCTACAAAAGAGCAAATTGAAAAAGCGGTGGACTCTCTTGTGAAAAAAGGCGATATCAGCAAAGAAGACTCCAAAGTCCTTATTAAGCAATGGGTCGAAAAAGGGGAACAAGCCCAAAAGCAGCTGGATGATTCCGTCAAGGCCAAAGTCAACCAAGCGCTCAACGGCCTAAACTTGGCAACTAAAGAAGAAGTTCAGGAATTGGAGCGACGTATCGTAATTTTGGAGAAACAGAACCAAAATATACAATCGTGACAGGAGGTACTTGAATGTTTCGCAAGCGACTGAAACACGCACATCGTTACCAGGAAATCATTAATGCCTTCTTGAAAAATGGTTTCGGTTACTTCATCTATCGCCTGGGATTATCCGAGAGCAAAGCGGGATCGAAACTCCAACCCGATGAAAACCTGAACCTCCGCTCAATCGGAGAGCGGCTGCATAAGATATTACAAAGCTTGGGACCAACATTCATTAAACTTGGTCAGATTGCAAGCACCAGGCGTGATTTCGTTCCCGACGAAATCGTCCGCGAACTTGAAAAGCTACAGGACCAGGTGACCCCCTTTCCATTTGATAAGGTTCGCAAAATTGTCGAAGCCGAATTGGGTGATTCTTTGGAAAACATTTTTCTTGAATTTAATGAAACCCCTCTGGCAACCGCTTCAATTGGACAGGTCCATATGGCACGCCTTCCTTCACAGGAAGTCGTAGCAATCAAAGTGCAGCGGCCCGATATTCTGCCGACAGTGGAAACGGATTTGGAAATTCTCGATGATTTGGCAAGACTTATGGAAGCTCGCATATCTTGGGCAAGACGCTATCAAATCAGAAAAATGATTGATGAATTCGCTAAATCACTCCGCGCAGAACTCGATTATAACTCCGAGGGTCGAAACGGGGAAAGAATTGCCAAGCAGTTCATCGATGATCAAGGGTTTAAGGTACCAAGGATCCATTGGGAGTTTTCCACAAAAAGGGTCCTGACGATGGATTTCATTCAGGGAATTAAGATCAACCATTATAAACAGCTTGATGATGAAGGTTATGATCGCCGGCAAATCGCGGAAAGATTAGCGAACTCCATGCTTCAGCAAATATTGATCGATGGCTTTTACCACGGCGATCCCCATCCTGGCAATATCATCATTTTGCCGGGAAATGTCGTCGCACTCATGGATTTCGGAATGGTGGGACGTCTGGAGGAGGAAACGAAGTATCAGTTCGCCTCGCTAGTCATCAACCTGAAACGCGGAAGCACCAATGGATTGATCAAGACACTTTCAGATATGGGCCTCCTGACGGACGAAATCGATATGGCCCCATTAAGGGGGGATATTGATGAGCTGCGAAATAAATATTATGATATTCCATTGAGCCAAATCAGTTTAGGCGGAGCAGTCAATGACCTGTTCACTGTTGCCAATCGGCATCAAGTCCAAATCCCTCCCGAATTCACGATGCTCGGCAAGGCTCTGCTTACCATGGAGGCCATTGTCGAAGGGTTGGATCCGAATTTCAGCATCATGAAGGCAGCTGAACCTTTTGGGGAGAGGCTTTTTAAGGAACGCTACAATCCAAAAAACATTGCGAAAAATGCCTGGAATCAATTCATCGAGTCTGCTGAAGCCATTGCCGAACTGCCCAAGGATATCAAGGAAGTGACAGGTATCATTAAAAAAGGGAAATTGCGGCTCGATATCAACATTCCCGAACTTCAAGTATTTTTACATAAGCTTGATCAAATCTCGAACCGGCTGTCGTTCAGTATTATCCTGCTTGCATTCAGTATAATCATGGTCGGTCTCATTATCGGCTCTGCAATAGGCGGGGAAACCTTGATCCTATGGAAAATACCGGTTATCGAGATTGGATTTGTCGTTGCAACCCTGATGTTCTTACTTATGCTCTACACCATTTTCAGATCCGGAAAAATGTAACCCGAATTTAAAACAAGTCCTTATCCTTTAAGTTTTTTTACTGCAATTCTCACTGGATTGAAGAAATTTGCGACACTCCTGCCGAATAACTGGCTAGCCGAAACCCCACAGACGCTTTCTTTGATGAGGCTGGTCTGACAATGGGAAAGGGAGTGGATTTCTGAAAGCAGGTTTTCCTGCAGCCTGAAGGGAACCCCTTTAATTCAGGGTTCCCTTTTCGTGATTTCATTCATTGGTTATTTATCCGTCGTTCATATGAAACGGCATACGCACTATGGCGAAAATGCAAGATTTGGTCTTCCGAGCACTCGATTCCTTCAGGAATATTGGTTGGATCAAACAATAAAGTATCTTTACACACTTCCGATTTTTTGGAGATCATTAAATGCCCAATCGTGATTACCTGTTTATCTTCCGACCAAGCTGTGGTTGGATCGTCAGTCGGGTCATTTTCCCCTCCTATTTGTATGTTCAATTTAAAGCCAACCGGACCTTCTTTAAGCCTCTCTTCCATTTCTTCATTCAGATACTCTGGCGAATGCTTGGCCAAATCCTTTTTTTCTAGCATACTAAGGCCGGCATCAGGTACCCACTCGTACTTGATGGCCTGCCGCCTTCCTTCCGCGTTAATGAAATAGAATGCATGAATGGAGTAATATTGACACGTTGAGAAACTGGCTGGAGAACGCATTTCTTTAAGCATTTGCAGGCTTGCCTTGCTTTCAGGGTACTTCCACAGGATTTTTGCAAGCTCTTTCAGATTGGGGAAACCTTCTTTGGCAGATTTGAAAAAACCAGCAATATCAACAAACGCTTCTGGTGTTTTCGCAAAAAATAACGGAATGGTCACAGTAATAAGATCTGATACCTCTCCATTCGGCAATTGAAACTTGACTGCCATGCCCTTTACAGGGGAAATGGCATCAGGATGGCTTGGAATCGGCGAGCTATTTGAAAACCGAATGATCGCCGGCACGGCTTCATCCTGAAGATGTGAAGCCACCGTTAATGGGGACGCTTTTCCATTTGGGGTAAAAACCCCCTCATAAACATATCCTCTTGCATGTGCACGCCGATAACCAGGATGTTTTCCAGCTACATCTTCAATCACATTAACTGCTTCCCTGGCTAGTTCAGGTTTAAAGTCGTCAGTTCCCTCCAAGATACCTCACCCCACCTTTTCAGATTATAATCCATTATTACATGTACCCTTTATTCCATTAGCTTATTCTTTCTTGAATCACCGAAAGCTTTGATTGCAAAAAAAACCTGGAAATATCCAGGTGCTGCAAACATATGTATACCTTTATGGACACGTGATTTTATCCATTAATTCAAGAACGGTTCAAAATGATCGGTATATACAGATCTCTTTTTCTTCCATTATAAAGATACTCATTCCTATTCCAGCTCCACCTGTGAAAGGATCACATGGGTAACGGTTGCCGCAAAAGGGATTGTCCGATTGATGAATTCCTCCACTTCTTCAAGGCTCTCACTGTGGATTTTCAGCATAAAGCAAGCCTGCCCGGCAATTCGATAACAAAAGTCAACATTCGGTAGCTTGGAGATATACTTTTTGAATTTCTCATATTCCCCATTTTTTATCGTTGCTTCCACGATGCACTCAATAGGAAAACCGATCTTTTTATGATCAATCTCGGCAACATACCCTTTAATGATCCCGAATGACTCCATTTGCCGTACCCGTTCTGTAACGGTAGGGGCGGAGAGGTTTACTTTCTTTGCCAACTCCATCATGGAAATCCGGCTATTCAACCTTAATTCAGCAAGGATGCTTTGGTCTTTTTCATCTATTTTCATTTTAAAATCATTCCCCTTCTTTTCTTTATATTTATTCATTATTCAACCGAAATACTTTACAAACGGAATTAATATTCCTGTTTTTTTATATTAGGATTATCTCAAAGGGGAGATGTTCATGACAAGAATAAAAAAATCATCGCTTGGATCCAGTCCGTTTCAAAGGTTATTTCATTCAGAAGTTATTTCGCATAAATGGTCGGACCTCTCAGATTGCGTATCTGCAGATGGGTTACTTTCGAAGAAGTTAAAGGAAAACGTCAGAAGGGTGTTGGCATACGGTAATGGCTGTTCATACTGTCAGGCCAAAGGGATTCCATTAAAGCCGGAAGAAACGAAAGAAAGCTATGCAATCGCCTTTGCGGAAGTATTCCTCATTCAACGTGAAAAAACGGAGGAAAAGTTTTTCCAAGTATTGAAGGAGGCATTCAGTGATGAAGAGATTTCTGAACTATTGGCATTCATTTGTTTTACAACGGCCCAGCAATATTTCGGTGCTTTGATGGATTTAAAATAACGCCAAAAAAGGAACAGGCATCTCGCCTCGTTCCTTTTTTAAAAAACTATGAACCTTTCAACCGTCCGAACCCATTTACCGGCATCAGTTGAAATTCCAGCTATGATTTCGCACCATGATCCTCCATTTCATTGACCCTTGGAAGAATGGAGCGGGAAGGTACCGGAGATGTCAAAACTATGGAAGTATTCAGATGTCCATAAGGTATTAATCGATCTATTAGTAATCTCATGCTGTCCATATCAGCTAAAGCCGCTTTCAAAAAATATCCAACTGTTCCTGTTACACGATGGCATTCGATAATGTCTAAATCATTTTTCACTAATTGCTCAAAATCGGAAACAGCAACCTTAAGTTCACTGACTTGAATGAACACAAGTACACCTCTGCCTATTGCCAATGGTGAAACCCTTGCGCTGAAACCCTCAATGATCCCCTTTTCTTGCAGGCGATACATACGTTCAGAAATGCTTGGTCGACTGAGAGCCAATTTCTTCGATAGTTCACTAATCGTAATGCGTCCATTCATTTGTAAAAGTTCCAGTAACCTGACATCTATTTCATCCATGAAGCAACCGCCTTTCATAATGAAGGAATATAAGCTTATATTTCTTTAAAATGTTGTATGGAAAGCGAAAAATACATTCTTTTTTGTATGTAATTTTAACAGTTAATATTCTATCATTAAAATAATCAAATAGATAAAGAAAATTCAGAATTTACCAAAGGGAGGAACCTGCATTGACCTATACGAAAATCCCGGTTCGAAAAAACATCGAAGACATCAGCCCATATGTTTCCGGTAAGCCAATAGAAGAAGTGCAACGCGAACTAGGACTTGAAACGATCGTTAAATTGGCATCCAATGAGAATCCATTCGGTTGCTCAACTCTGGCAAAAGAAGCCATGATTATCGAAATGGAGCAAACCTCCTTTTATCCTGAAGGTATGGCACCGTCATTAACTGAGAAGTTGGCAAGGAAATTGAATATCGATCAAGACCATATCATCTTAGGCAATGGATCTGATGAGGTAATACGTTTGTTAACAAGAACCTACATTCAACAAAATGATGAAGTCATCATGGCTGATGTTACTTTCCCTCGCTATGAAACGAATGTAGTGATAGATGGCGGCACATCTATAAAGATACCTCTTATTAATGGTGCACATGACCTGCAGGGTATGTACGATGCCATAACTGAAAAGACAAGAATGATATTTGTCTGTAATCCCAATAATCCGACAGGAACGATCGTTCAAAAAGAAAAGTTAAGATCTTTTATCGAGAAGGTGCCGAAACATATTTTACTGATCGTTGATGAAGCCTATTATGAGTATGTCGACGATGCAGAATATTTAGAAACTTTGCCACTGCTAAATAATCATTTAAATCTGGTCATCTTACGCACTTTTTCAAAGATTTATGGATTGGCTGCATTAAGGATTGGATATGGTTTAATGGATGCTTCCATCATACAAGAGCTAGTTAAAGTGAAAGAACCCTTCAATACGAATCGTTTAGCACAGGCTGCGGCCTTCGCTTCCCTCGACGACCATACATTTGTAGAGCAATGCGCCCGTAAAAATGCAGAAGGAAGAAGATATTTAGAAAACGAACTACGCGAGATGGGATTAGCTTTCTTCCCTTCACATGCCAACTTCTTGATGGTCAAACTGAACCATCCTGGCAGGGACGTTTTTGAGAAGCTATTAATTCAAGGTGTCATCATCCGTTCCGGTCATTTGTTAGGCTATGAAAATACTATCCGCGTGACCATCGGCACCCCACTTGAAAATGAAAGATTCATAACCTCCTTACAACATGTAATCAATAAAATATCCACTACTTGAACTATCAATGAAGTTGCAGCTGGATTGTAATTATTAAAACATGAAAGATACGACATAGACGCCTTTGCCCATGTCGTATCTTTGACGTGAATTTATTTAACAAGATTCCTTTTCGATTATGGTCGTTTCCTGTTCATCCCCATTTTTAAATTTGAAGATCGAAATCGAGATTAATGCAGCCAGCACAATAAGGCAAGCAATGATACTGATTCGGTTCTGTTCACTAAACACGAACATGACACAAATTAAGCTTAAGGTGATTACAGCAAATAATGTTACATATGGAAAGCCCCATAATTTAAAACTCGGAGCTTTAGGGTATGAATTGCGAAGTTTTAGCTGCGCTAAACAGATGCTGATCCATACAAGTGATACCACAAAACCCGGAAACGCCATTAATAGAGTAAATGCCTTGTCCTGGGCAACGTAGGTAATCATGGAGCCGACGACCAATACAACGGCACTTAGTATTAAACTATACAATGGAACTCCATTTTTCGATACATAAGAGAACGACTTTGGAGCTTCCCCTTCTGCAGCTAAAGAATGCAGCATCCGAGTACACCCATATATTCCAGAGTTAGCAGCAGATAATACGGCCGTAATTAAAATGAAGTTCATGATGTGTGCAGATCCCTGAAAACCGGACATTGATAATACTTGTACGAATGGACTTGCCTGGTCGCTAATTTCGTTCCAAGGAATCAGACCGCAGATTATAAGGATCGGTAAGGTGAAAAATAATACGACTCTCCAAATATAGCTTTTAATGACCTTCGGTAAAATGCGTTCTGCATCCTTCGCTTCCGTTACCGTCACCCCGATTAACTCAGAGCCGCCATATGAGAACATGACGATCAGTAATGCTGAAAAGATTGACATCCACCCATTTGGGAAAAACCCTCCGTGCCCTGTGAAGTTTTGTAGATAATTTGATCCGCCGCTTGGGATGACCCCAAATAAAATACAGGCTCCCAAGATAATGAATACGATGATCATTGTAATTTTAATGCCAGCAAACCAAAATTCGAATTCGCCATAATGTTTAACATTCATCATGTTGACCCCGATGATCAAAGCAGCACACCCTAAACTTAATATCCATAGTGGGATTGCCGGGAGCCAATACTGCAAGAAGCTGCCTGCCACCACTACCTCAATGACACAAACGGACAGCCACATGAAACAATACATCCAACCTATGATGAAGGAACTTCGCTTTCCAAATGCTTTCTGAATGAAACCTTTCATATTCGTATTTGGATAGACGATTGCCATTTCCGCTATAGCTCCCATGACTACAAGAAGTAATAATCCTGCAAACATATAAGTGAAAATGACTCCTGGTCCTGCTAATGATATGGTTTCGGAACTTCCTTTAAAAATTCCAGTACCTATTGCCCCTCCCATTGCCATCATGCTGATATGCCGCGGCAATAATCTCTTTTGCAGTGATCCGCCATTTGATTCCATTACATTTGCCTCCTTTATTCCATAATTTCTCGTATAATAAATCCAACTCATTTCAATCGTTGAATGGCGAATAGATAAATTATCTCATCAACCGTTATGGTTCAGGAGTGAAAGGGTGCAAAGCCTTTTTGAAAAATTTTCTCATACCTCACCAAAGTAAAAATGATATCAATATACCATTAGTTTTACAAGAGGAATCATCATTACAGTCTATTACTGCTTTGACTTAGGGCGGACCAATGACTAGGTTTCTAACTCCATTAAAATAAACCAATCTAATCGGGGACTACATCGGTAATCCCCACCAATTACCGGTTATCCTATTTATTTACAATGTGAATCGCATGTCCCAAAACTGCCTCCGCCGCTTCCATCCATCCCTCAGCCAAGGTTGGATGAGGGTGCACGCTGAGGGCTATATCTTCGACCCGAGCCGCCAGCTCAAGGGCGAGGACCCCTTCACCTATAAGGTTGGAAGCATCTGCACAAACCATATGCATCCCAAGCAATATGTGGCTTTCTGCATCCACGATCACTTCAGCAAATCCCTCTGTTTCATCCATTGCAAGTGCCCTTCCGTTGGCACTGAATGGGAATTTCCCGGTCTTGACGCTGTATCCCTGTTGTTCAGCTTCTTCACGGCTTAAACCAACCCCTGCTATTTGTGGTTCCGAGAAAATCACATAGGGGACATAAGGAGAGTCAATCGCACTTGGCAACCCCCCTATTACTTCAGCTGCCACGATTCCCTGTTTGGACGCTCGATGGGCAAGAGCTGGACCAGGTGTAATGTCTCCGATGGCAAAGATATGCGGCACATTTGTACGGCATTCCATATCTACAGCTATATAGCCTTTTTCGCCAACCGTAACGCCAGCCCGATTCAGGCCAATCTCTTCAGTGTTAGGAATCCTGCCAATCGTAACCAGGGTCTTTTCGCTCACGACCACTTCCGACCCCTGTTTTTTCGAGGAAATCTGAAGGTGTACATGACCATCCACTACACTCGCCTTTTCTACCTTCGAGGATGTTTTAATGTTCATCCCCAGCTTCTTGGCATTACGGGTAACTTCCTTGACCAGGTTTTCGGCAACCTGGGGGAGAATGCGGCTAGCCATCTCAATGATGGTCACTTTAGTACCTAACTTGGCAAAGGCCATACCCAATTCGATTCCGATATAGCCTCCGCCGATGATCGACAAGCTGGATGGGACTTCCTGCAGCAGCAAAGATGCTGTTGAATCCAAAATATATTCTCCATCGACCTTAATGAATGATGGAATGTAAGGTCTGGACCCCGTCGCAATAATTGCCTGTTCAAACTTGTAGGTTTCAAAATCGCCATCGGTTTCGACTCCGATGCGGTCATCAGATAAAAAGGTTGCTTGACCTTTAACCACCGTCACTCCATTTTCTTTACACAAATGGGCAATACCTTGGTTCAACTGGGAAGTGATGCCCTCTTTCCAATCCTGCCAAATTCCCAAGTCCATTGTGGTTCTTTCTTGAGAAAGTCTGATACCCATTTTCCCTAAATCGTTAAGCCTTTGGTACTGATTAGCTGCGTGAATTAAAGCCTTCGAAGGAATACAGCCCCGATTTAGGCAAACCCCGCCCAGCCTATCCCTTTCAACCAGCACGACCGATTTCCCTAACTGTCCGAGACGGATAGCCGCAGCATATCCCCCCGGACCTCCCCCCATGATGATAATATCCGTCTCTACAGCAACTTCCCCTACTACCATTTATCTCATCTCCACAACTAAACGAATTGGATTTTCCAGCAGTTCCTTGATCCTGTTTGTAAAATGTACCGCTGTTACACCATCAATTAAACGATGATCGAAAGATAAAGACATATTCATCATTAAACGGATAACACCTTCCAAATCGCGAACGACCATGCGGTGTTCCATTTTATGCAACGCCAATATTGCCGCTTCCGGATAGTTAATGATCGGGGTGGCATGCAACCCTCCGATCGGTCCAACATTGCTTATGGTAAATGTGCTGCCTGTGATTTGATCTATGCTCAACTTCCCTTCCCTGGCTTGGGTTGCCAATTTCCTGATTTCATCAGCCAGTTGGAAAATGGTTTTTTGATCTGCATGTTTTATGACAGGAACAATGAGACCCTCTTTTGTATTTGTTGCAATCCCAATATGATAATAATTTTTCAGGATGATTTCATTGGTCTTTTCATCAATTGAAGCGTTTAAAGTTTTAAACTCCTTTAAGGCAATGACAATCGCTTTAACGAAAAATGGTAAAAAAGTCAATTTAATATCCTTAACATCGGAATACGCCTTTAATTGATTTTTAAATTCCTTCAATCGGTCCATTTCCAATTCATCTACATGGGTTACATGAGGAATGGTCGAAACCGACTTTACCATATGTTCAGCGATTTTTTTACGAATGCCCTTAAGCAGAATCCGCTCTTCCCACTCATTTTCCAATCTCTTTGCCCTGTCGGCATTCTTCATTGTGGCCTTATCTTGAAGAATCTTGTTATCGTTATTATAGACATTTTCCCGTGTAATCGAATGATTTTCTTTAAACTGCTTCAAGTCACTTTCGGTAATTCGCCCTGCAGGACCGGAGCCCTTAACCTGCTCGATATCAATCTTCATTTCCCTCGCCATTTGACGCACGAATGGGGTAGCCAACACACGCACTGCCTCAAGATGCGGCTTGCTTGTTATATGTCCTGCATTTACTTTTACATCACCTGATTGCGCGGCCTGGATTTCTTCTTCACCCATGTCTGTTTCCGGAGCAGGCATACCGTTTTCTACTTGAATGGTGAATATGGTGGTTCCCACTTCCACTATATCCCCTTCGGAAAAAAATATCTTCTTGACCACTCCCGCTGCGGGAGCAGTCAACTCCGCATTGACTTTATCCGTTTGCACTTCAACAATGGGTTGGTCCTGTGTTACCGCATCCCCTTCTTTGATGAGCCATTGGATAATTTCACCTTCATGCATCCCTTCCCCTACATCAGGAAGTTTGAATTCCAACATGCGTCTTCCTCCTTAATCATCAATTAAAATGATATCGTTTCGACTATTCCTTGTTTTACACGGTCAACAGTCGGTAAATAATGATCTTCTATTGTAAACGGCGGAACCGGTACATCAAATCCTGTTACACGCTTAATCGGAGCTTTCAGGTAAATAAGGGCTTCATCATTAATGATGGAGATAATCTCCGCACCTAATCCGGCAGTCTTGTGGGCTTCATGGACGATTAATGCACGACCAGTCTTTTTAATGGATTGCACGATCGTATCCCTATCTAAAGGGTATAGTGTTCGAAGATCGACCACTTCACACTTCCAGCCTTTTTCATCTTCAATCTTTTTCGCGGCATTCAATGCCTCCCTCAACATGGACCCCCATGCAAAAATGGTCAGGTCACTTCCCTCCTGGACCACTTTTGCTTGACCTATTGGTATTCGGTACATTTCGTCGGGAACTTCTTCCTTAAAAGCCCGATACAATTTG
Organism: Peribacillus sp. ACCC06369; assembly: GCF_030348945.1. Taxonomy (NCBI): domain Bacteria; kingdom Bacillati; phylum Bacillota; class Bacilli; order Caryophanales; family Bacillaceae; genus Peribacillus; species Peribacillus sp. ACCC06369. Next base: position 1,114,639 of record NZ_JAUCEN010000002.1, on the reverse strand, counting down.
GTCGGTTCCAAAAAAATCACTGGATCAGGATCTTCGAGCGCTGAAATGAGCAGCCCTTTTGCGTCATATGGATTACTGGGTGCAACCACCTTTAAACCCGGAGTATGGGCAAAGAAGGTTTCGACACTTTCGGAATGAAGTTCAGGCCCCCTGATTCCGGCACCATATGGTGTACGGATTACGAGGGGCACCCCAAATTGCCCACGAGTACGATACCTCATACGGGCAGCATGGGAAACGAGTTGCTCGAAACCCGGGTAAATAAAGGCGAGAAACTGGATCTCCACTATAGGCAGCATTCCGTTAAGGGCTAAACCAATGGCAGAGCCGATGATTCCGGATTCAGCTAATGGCGTATCCACAACTCGATCTTTTCCATACTTCTCATAAAGCCCTTCCGTCGATCGGAAAACTCCGCCATTCACTCCAATATCCTCACCCAAGATCATCACGCGATCATCATGACCCAGCATTTGGTCCAGCGCTTCCGTAATAGCCTGGAGCATCGTTAAATTTTTGCCCATTATTTCTTCCCGCCTTTCCTTAAGATTTGGTTCAATTCCTGCTTCTGTTCCTTTAGATGCCACGACTCCTCGGCATATACATGGTTAAACATTTCGAGCGGGTCGGATTTCGGATACCCTTCGGCTTTTTGAAGGTGAGCATCAATCAGTTCGTTGAATTGTTTTAACGCCAATTCTTCCTGCTCTTCATTCCAGTAACCCTCTTTATTCAAATACTTACTAAGACGTGTTATCGGATCCCGGTTCTCCCTCCAGTAGGTTGAAATTTCCTCCTGATCGCGATATATGTTCGGATTGTCTGCAGTAGTATGGGCGCCATAGCGAAAGGTAACAGCTTCGATTAAAGTAGGTCCTTCCCCTTTATGCGCTCTTTCGACAGCCTCCTTTACAGTCAGCCATACTGCGAAAATATCATTTCCATCCACTCGCACCCCATGGATGTCATAAGCGGCAGCCCTTTGGGATATGGTTTTAGATGCCGATTGCTTTTCAAAAGGCACACTGATAGCGTAGCCATTATTTTGGCAGAAAAAGATTGTTGGGGTTTTATAAACGCCAGCAAAATTCAGTGCCTCATGAAAGTCCCCTTCAGAAGTGGCTCCATCACCAAAATAAGCAATGCTAACATTCTGTTCGCCTTTAATCTTACTTGCCCAAGCCGTTCCAACCGCATGAACCATTTGAGTGGCAATGGGAACACTTGGGGGCAATATCCTTTTGCCTTCTGGACAAATCGAACCATCAAAATGCGCCATCCAGTATAGGAAAACACGGTATAATTCCTGACCATGAATGATTGCCGCTCCATGATCACGGTATGTGGGAAACATCCAATCCCCTGCCGACAATGCTAAAGCGCTTCCTACCTGGGATGCTTCCTGTCCTTCGAAAGGTGCATAAGTTCCAATCCTGCCTTGGCGCTGGAGATTAATTGATTTTCGGTCAAATGTTCTGAGCAGGAGCATCCTTTCATACATCTTTAACATCAGTGATTTATCGATTTTTCCATCTATCGTTTCAATGATTTCCCCATCAGGAGTCAATACTCGAAACATTTCCGGCTCAACTCCACTTGAATGCGCTTTCATTATTGGGTTTCCCGTCTTTTCCATTTCACTTCTCCCCTTAAGATAGATTTGTTTCGCAAACTTACCAAGGTTTTGAACAGTCATGAAATAACAGCCCAAAATGTTTTCATTGGTCTTTTATGTCTGTGAATATATAATGTTTCATAACCTACATTTGCTTATATAAAAGGATAATACATCCAAGATTTTAATAATATGTTAAATAGAATGAATTTTTCGGATATTACCTTTATTTAGAATGTGTTTTCTCATACCTCACCTTCATTTTGAAATTAAGCACCATTAATGGAAAAAATTTATATAAAATCACCAGGTTAGACAAATTGTTGGACTTGCTTCGATTGATTCAGGTCACCCATTCGCTTGCAGAGGATCCAAAATGCAACAAATCAGTATCCAGTCCAAAAAGACCCATTATATATTTATGGGTCTTTTTTCATTTCATGATTGTTGGATGTCTTGCAACCACAGGAAAACAGCAGCTACCATAAGCGAAATCCATTATGTTTTTGCGGATTACCGCACCAATTTAGTTTCATTTCCTTTTCCTGCTTACGGATATTAGAAAGATCTATTTTTCAAATGTTCCTTTCACGACCGCTTCACCATCTTTGACCATGATCTGTCCCATCGCGATGACACTATTTATTTCTAAAGTTTGTTTCTTCATTATTATCAGATCGGCGTCTTTACCTACCGCAAGCTGTCCCTTTTTAGAGAGTTTTAAAATATTTGCCGGATTTTCCGTCACAACTCGTACGGCATCGGCAATTGCCACTCCATCCTCAAGGACCGCATCGACAACAGAATCATATAAGGACATGCATGTACCAATGTTCAATCCGCGCAGGTTACCGCTGCCATCGAAGTCTGGCAGGCTTGCTTGTCCATCTGAAGTTAAAGTGATCTGCCCGATTTCAACACCTGCTTCCAGTGCACTTTTTATTGCTGTACTTGCTTTGACCTCCCCTTCTTCAAGGAACTTCTTGATCGTACTTGTCGTAAAATCAATATACCCCCCTTTTTTTGCATATTCCATCCCCGCTTTGAATAAATGCGGATTTCGATTTATATGTGTAGGGTAAAACTGAGTGATCGGTATTTCCGTTGTCTCGACAACTTCTTCAATTACCTGCAAATGATCTCGACTATCGCCGACATGAATGTTGACGATACCGCTTTTCCCGGACAACAGACCTCCATTACGCGCCTGAGAAGCTAGTTTAGCAAGTTCAGCTGCAGTCGGCTGCGAAGAACGATGATCGGCAATGGCGATTTCGCCCACACCGATAATTTTATCCACTAGAATCAAATCATCTTCAATCTTGCCGGTTAACGTCTTGACTGGAACTTGATATGAACCTGTCTGAACAAAGCAGCTAATTCCTTCTTCTTCAAGCGCCCTGGCTTTAGCAAGCAGAGCTGGCATCGTCCTTGTCGTACCATCTGTTCCGATGACCCCTACCAATGTCGTTATACCCGCTAACGTGGCATCCGTTAATTGTATTTCAGGTGTCCTCGTCTTGAATCCTCCTTCACCGCCTCCGCCGATAATATGTACGTGAGCATCTATAAAACCCGGAACCACGACTTGACCACTCGCATCAATCACTTCCAATTCAACGAAATTGGCAGGTACATCAATCTTGTCCTCAATGAAGCCAATTTGCCTTCCAACCAAGAGGATATCTTTTGGTCCCATATATTCCGGGCCATAAATCTCCCCATTTTTAATTAGTGTGAGCATTGTCCTTCTCCCTTCAAAAATTGAAATTTTCAAATAGGTTTCAAAATCATTTATACGGGTAAATATACAACATGACCCGCTAACAATTACATAAAAAAGACCAAACATACTTGTTCGATTTTAAAAATTGTAGCTGAATTGACATCTTGATTATGCTTTTCCAAAAGTATAAAAACATAAAGGAGTAAACGACATGAATAAAGTGATTTCTTCTGACATTAAAACAAATAAAAGATTATCCATGCGACAAATCATGAACCTATATCAAGTTACGAAAGAATTTAAAGGGAATATATATTTTATCTGCAACCATAAATTGGTCGATGCCAAGAAACTTTCAACTTTTGTATCCTTTGTGCTCATTCTTCAAGAATGTGCAACCATGAAAGTCATACTCGAAGGCGAAAATGTACATGCCATGCTCGAAAAAGTACAGGCTATTTGTAAAGAAAATGATGAAAGTGCATTTGGTTTCCAATCGAACCAAACCGTTAACATTTAAATGATTCCAACAATTTCAGGATAAGAAGAGGGTGAATAGAATGAGAACCATTTTAATGGTGATAGGCGCAATCGTCGTAATCGGCATAATAGCAAATCTTATTTTTTAAGAATGATGAAAGACTGTCAAATAATTGACAGTCTTTTTTTGTGTAGATTTTTATTGGAAAGAGCGTGTGTTCCATACTCCCTTTTCAGAAAAATTACCACGGCACCTCCCAATCCCTCCATTTATTCAAACCATCCCGAATTTCCTTTCCTTTATCAATCCAATATTGCTTCCTTTGCTCCTCTTCTTCCTTTGTTTGTTGCTCCTCTTCTTCCTTTGCCTGTTGCTCAGCTATAAGTGCCTGTTGTTCAGCTATTAGCGGTCCGATATCTTGAGCTTTAAAGGATTGAGCCGCTTGATTCTGTAGAGCTTTCGACATTATTTTTTGAAAGATGAGTGCACTTCCCTGACTGCTGTGTGTCGTTAGGTAATTTTTTTCATCCGTCTTATCATATCCAGCCCATACAGCACCGACCAGTGAAGGTGAATAACCGATGAACCATTGATCTTTAACCCCTGAAATCCCTTCGATGGGCACTTGTGTGGAACCTGTTTTGCCTGCTATTTCATAACCGGAAACAGCCGCGTTTTTAGCTGTGCCATATTCCACTGTACCAAGCAGCATCGCATTCATTTTATCGACGACGCTTTTAGAGGTTACTTTGGTGCTTTTCTCTTTCCAGGCCCCTACCTCTTTTCCATCGTTATTTTCTATTCTTACAATGGCATGAGTTTCCTCCCTTTCCCCATCGTTGGCAAATGCTGAAAAGGCTCCTGCCATCTGCAGCGGGGACACACCTTTCCTCATCCCTCCTAGAGCTAGCGACAGATTTCGATCATCCTTGTCATACGGAATCCCAAACCGCTCAAGTGAATCCAGCCCCTTATCTATGCCAATCTCATTCAATAGCCAAACCGTTGGTACATTCAAGGAATTCATCACCGCTTCATACATGGGTACTTCTCCTTTGTATTCACCGCTCAGGTTTGTTGGCTCATATTCACCGAAGCTCATTTTTTCATCCTTTAAAGGGTCAGTGATATCGTATCCCTCCTCAACCGCTGGAGTGTAAACGACAAGTGGTTTAATGGATGAACCCGGAGATCTTGACAGCTGGGTTGCCCGGTTATATCCCATGAATTGATGCTCACCTCTCCCACCGACTAGTGCCTTTATGCCGCCCGTTTCAGGATCAAGGAGGACTGACCCACTTTGAACCATTTCCTCTGTACTCGTTCCAACTGGAAAATTGGCTTCATTCGCATACACGGATTCTGTAGCCTGCTGCATGGATTGATCCAGTGTAGTGTAAATTTTATAGCCCTTTGAAAGCAGTTCCTCAAGCTTAATTCCATATTTACTCGATGCTTCCGATAAAACATGATCAACATAATAAGGATACTTACCTCTTAATGGATCGGTTTCCTTCTCCCCCATAAGAAGTGTCACCGAATCTTTTTTTGCGGCTGCTTCTTCATCTTTCGTCAAATAACCATGTTCCGCCATTCTGGAAAGAACCAAATCACGCCGCTTCAATGCTCCGTCCAAATTCTTATATGGATCAAGTTTGGATGGTAGATTAATGACACCCGCCAGCAAAGCTCCCTCGGCAACGGTCAATTCAGAGACCTCTTTGGAAAAATAAATATTTGCAGCTTTTTTGATTCCCCATGCCCCATGGCCAAAATAAACTTGATTCAAATACATTTCCAGAATTTCATCTTTCGTATATTGATTTTCAACTTCCTGGGCTAGAAAAAACTCTCCTATCTTCCTCTTCAATGTTCGATCCGATTCCAGCATCGTGATTTTCACAAGCTGCTGGGTGAGCGTGCTCCCGCCTTCAACAACACTTCCAGCCTTCGCATTTTTAACCAAGGCTCGCAAGATCCCTTGATAATCTATACCGTGATGTTTATAAAAACGGTGATCCTCAATGGAAACCACCGCTTGTTTCATATGTTCCGGTATTTCATCTATCGCAACACCTTCGGATTTATTTGCCGTGATCGTACTGGCAAGATTCCCATCCAGATCATAGATTCCTGTCGGTTGCTGAAGATTATTTTCAAGATGGCTTATATCTGCACCCTGCCTGAAATACAAGAGTGAACCGGCGCCTAAAACCACAATCGCCAATATTATAATTAGAACTAATTTCACTAACCCTCTCATTTGTACCCCCATTTTCCCATCTGCGACATGTTTCATTAAAAATATTTTACCCTTTTTATTAAAGAAAACTCGTAGATTGACTAAAAGGCCACAGCTCAGTCGCCTTTTCTTTTAGCACTATACTCGCGTACCGGTTTCCTTGCTGAATGATATTCCTTCCGAATGAAAAATAAAGCACGCCAACTAATTGAAGGACCAGGATTTCATCCTACCATTTTAACAATGCCCGTATCTATCCTTTCCCCGTAATTGGCGATCTATATACCAATTAAAGGCGTGAAACATTTAAAAGTGGGTATAACACTTTAAAGACTTATAAATGGGAGAGATGAAATTATGAAAGACATAAAAAATATTGTCGTCGCTTTTGATGGAAATGAAGAGAGTACACGGGCCGTGGAATATGGAGCAACAATCAAACAGGCCTTTCCTGAAGCTGAGCTGACCGTAGTCCATGTCCTAAGTGATAAGGTTGAACAGAGTATCATGGGAAACGTCACAGCTCCTGGATTTGTACCCGCTGCAGGATTTTATGTCGATCCCGTCCAGACACATCCCGTCGTTGAAGTTGAACAGCGAGAACAAAAGGTAATTGACACCCCTTCCCCCGTCGAGAATAGTGTTCGGAACGCAGAAAGTAATACGTTGAGATTGCTAAGTGAATGTCAAGTCAAGGGGAAATTCGAGATATTGGAAGGACATGCGCCAGATAGCATATGTGAATATGCAGAAAGAACTGCGGCCGACCTCATCGTCGTCGGCAATAGCTCTAAAAGCGGTTTGGAAAAATTCTTTCTTGGAAGTACAAGTAGTTCAATTGCGAAAAACGCACCCTGTTCGGTATTCATTGCAAAATGAGATTGAGCCGGTTCGCCCTGTACGTATCGTTTGATCATTCCGAAAAAAGCCGGATTCTTGTAGAATCCGGCTTTTTTGTTAATAGGCTTTTTTCAGTAATACATTTGAAGCTGCCGAATATAACATCATCACCACAATGGCCGATAAAATAAAACTGATCAGCATATAAGTCCCATTATAAATGAATGAATAAACCGCTACTGGCTGTCCTTTTGGTGCTGCAGATCCAAAAAACACGATTCCAGAAGTGAAATGACATAGAAACCTCAGGAAACTTCCCAAAAACATGCCGCCAATCCCGTATAATTTCGCTTTGGAACGCTTTTCCTCTTTATAGCTGTTTACAAACTTGTTCATGAATACACCGGATATCCCGACAACCATAAAGGCAAGATAATAATCAATGAAGCCTTGGATCGGTGTTCCGATCCATGCTGTACCACTGACAATCTGCAATAGTCCAAGTAACAATCCGGCTAACATCCCACCTTTTATGCCCCAACGATATGCCATCAGAAAAATAGGTACCATGGCTATTGAAATCGAACCCCCTTGAGGCCAGATTCTTGAAAAAATGAATCCAGAGACCATATCCAGTAATAAAGCCAATGATGCAAAAATGGCGACCTCTGTCATGAATAACGTTTTATTTTTCATCAAGCCACTCCTTTCTCCAAAAGCGAAAAAATGTCCATGAGTTCCCCCTGCCAATTTTGCGCAAAAAAAAGCAACACCGGGGCGGTAATGGATGCCCAGTATTGCTTGTATCCAAAACCACATCCCTACGCTAGTGCTAACTATCAGGTTCATAGGGTCTGAACTCAACCGTTCACTCTCAGCCTTTTTGGCTCCCCTTGTGGAAGTATTTATTTTTCGATCCTCGGTTAGAATATACTACTAGTTTCTTTAATTGACAACTAAAGAAACAGTATATGTCAACAACTTGTCATTCCCATTTTATGGCGATATTCTTTCTTATAACCAACTTCTTTACATACCTTCAATACACCTGCAATTAAACAAGTTAGATGGCTAAATACGACAATTTTTCTATAGACTCACTAAGGTTTGTTTTGTTATCTTTATTAAACCTAATTTACATAGGGGAGGGAATGGACATGGATAAACATTCGATTTCAGCTGAAAAAGGCGCCTACATAAGCATTGCCGCTTACATATTCTTGTCTGCCCTTAAATTGTCATTTGGTTATTTCGGTGATTCTAAAGGACTTTGGGCAGATGGTTTAAATAATACGACCGATATCATCGCTTCCATAGCCGTATTGATTGGTTTGAAAATTTCGAAGAGACCTCCAGATGATAATCATTCATATGGACATTTACGGGCGGAAACCGTAGCCTCGTTGGTAGCTGCCTTCATTATGATCACCGTAGGCCTGCAGGTTGTATTCAGTGCTGTAGAATCCTTCTTCCAGCAAGATTCAACAACCGTTCCCAATATGCTTACCGGTTATGTCGCCCTATTCTCTGCAATCTTCATGTACGGAATCTACCGTTATAACTTAGCATTAAGTAAAAAGATCAACAGCTCTTCCATCTACGCCGTTGCACAGGATAATCGTTCCGATGCCCTTGTCAGTGTTGGTGCTTTCATTGGAATCATCGGTACTAAGATGGGAATCCCTTGGCTTGATGCAATAGCTGCAGCAGTCGTGGGGGTCATCATATGCAAAACGGCCTGGGATATCTTTCGGGATGCCTCCATCTCTTTAACCGATGGTTTCGACGAGCAGCTCCTGCAAAAGATCGGTCAAACCATTATATTGACAGAAGGTGTAAAAGACATGAGTGAAATTAAGGCCCGTATGCACGGAAGTGAAATCCTGCTCGAAACTACCGTTCATGTTAACCCTCTTTTGACCGTCATCCAAGGTCACGATATTACGGTTAAAATCGAAGAGAATCTTTTGAAGGAATATAATATCCAGCATGTGATCGTTCATATCGAACCATATGCATTTCATAAAAAAAGGTAACCGTCATTAACTTTACGGATACCTTTTTTTATTATTAATTCATGTAATCACTGTAATAAAACTGTGTCAAAAAAAGGTATTTATCGATTGATTGACGAATATTTATCCAATTGACACATGTTAAAAGAACTCTAATCTGTTATCATAAAAGCGAGATGTAATTATTTTAATATTTTGTAATTTTTTTCTAATACATTAATTTCTGGGTCAAAAGTAAATTCATTTTCCTACAGTATGGAGGGCAAAATGGTATCTAATCGAGAAATGACCATTCACTTTTTATCTTCTCAAAAAAGCAGTATCATATCCAAATGGAAAGATGAGTTGCTGCATTTACCGGACGGATATATGGGATATTTTAAAGGAGAAGTGGAAAATATCTTTAATCTGCTAATGGATCAGCTTGGAAAACCGGATACTGACATAGACGATGTACTGAAGGTCGTAGGGGGAAAAATTGCGTCTGATCGAGTTAATAAGCAATTGGATATGGAAAATTTCTTTTCCACTGCAACCATCGGCAGATCCATCATCATTGAGCACGTTTTGAATTCAGAAGCACCCAAAGAAGAAATATCCGATCGAATCAAGCATGTAAACGTTTACTTCGATAAACTCATTCATTTTGCATTATCCCATTATACCGAATTGAAAACGATGGAACTTGAAGAACGCTATCAATTCATAAGCCCAAACCATAAAGACCGTTTAACACTCCTTGGCCAAATGACCTCGAGCTTTGTCCATGAATTCCGAAATCCACTGACATCCATAATGGGATTCATACAATTGTTACAGGCAGAACAACCGGAAATAAAATACCTTGATATCATTTCAAAGGAATTGGATCAGCTCAATTATCGGATTACACAATTTCTTAATATTTCCAAAAAGGAAACTTCAACATCACCACCAGATCTATTTTCCATTGCTAAGCTAGTTAACGAGGTCATTGAATTTTTATATCCAAGCATTTTGGAAGTAAATGCTTCCATTACATGTAATATCGCCGATGATGCCGTAATTTCCGGTTCTGAAGAAGAATTCCGTCAGGTATTACTTAATATTATTTTAAATGCTCTTGATGTGGTTGCAGGGATGCCTTCCCCATCCATATACATTTCAGGCTCTGAGTCACCACCCGGCATTCTTACCTTAAATATTTCCAACAATGGGCCGAAGATACCTGACGAGGTCCTGCCGAACATTTTTGAACCATTCATCACCACAAAAAAAAGAGGAACGGGATTGGGACTATTCGTCTGTAAAGAAATCGTTTTAAAACATCAAGGAGCCTTATCCTGCCACTCTACCGATTTCCTAACGACCTTTTCCATACAATTGAAAACTAAATAATGGATAAATATCCTTTTTTCCATGGGTTTTTAGTGTGAAATTTTTGACTGATTGACGTCCAGTTACTTATACTAATAGTTAGGTTCCACTACTAATCGAGGTGAATGATCCTATAGATTGAAAATAAAACCCTCATAATATTCATACAAGATAATCGATCTTATTTTTTATCTAAAATTTTATACATTAATATCATTTCATCTATTATTGGTTTTGGGAGGTGACTGGGATAATTAAGTCGTTCGGTACATCAGGCGATTCAATTAAGTCCCACACTAATTGGACATATTAAGTTTTTTATTAGTCATTATTTTAATCGCTTTAACTGCCTTTTTTGTAGCTTCGGAATTTTCGATCATAAGGGTCCGCAGCTCCAGGATCGATCAATTGATTGAAGAGGGAAGCAAAAAAGCGATTGCGGCCAAGAAGGTTACATCCGATCTTGATGAATACCTATCCGCCACACAACTTGGAATAACCGTTACTGCTCTTGGATTGGGGTGGCTAGGACAACCGACTATCCTAAAATTGGTTGGACCTTTATTCAATGCCTTGAATTTCCCTCAAGAAGTCACAAACATTCTGACATTTGTCATTTCATTTTCCTTGATAACGTTCCTGAATGTGGTAGTAGGTGAATTGGCTCCAAAGACGGTTGCCATCCAAAAGGCTGAGCAAGTGGCCTTGGCTATTGCCGGCCCGCTGATTTTTTTCCATAAGATTGCCTTTCCCTTCATCTGGGTATTGAACCATTCTTCACGTTTCGTTGTCGGATTATTTGGCTTCAAACCTGCATCCGAAAGCGAAATAGCCCATACGGAAGAAGAATTGCGTTTCATCCTGTCGGATAGCTATAAAAGCGGAGAGATTAACCAGTCCGAATTTAAATATGTAAGCAACATCTTTGAATTCGATGACCGTGTTGCCAAAGAAATCATGGTACCAAGGACAGAAATCATGACGATATCCAAAGATGAAACGGTACAGGAATTCGTCGATGTGGCCAAAATGGAGAAATACACTCGATATCCTGTTGTCGAAGGTGATAAAGACCATGTCATCGGCTTAGTGAACTTAAAGGAGGTTTTCTCGGATCTTATAAAGAATCGGGAAATCCATATCAAAGCGATTGAAAATTACACTCGTCCGATCATTCGAGTTATGGAAAATATTCCCATTCACGATTTACTGTTGAAAATGCAAAAAGAACACATTCATATGGCTATTTTGATGGATGAATACGGCGGTACTTCAGGACTTGTCACAGTTGAGGATATCCTCGAGGAAATCGTTGGGGAAATTCGTGATGAATTCGATATCGATGAAGTCGCATCGATCAGGAAAATCAAAGATGGACACTATATTTTAGACTCTAAACTTCTTGTAAAGGAAGTGAATGATTTACTTGGCATTCACTTGGAGGAAGATGATGTCGATACTATAGGCGGATGGGTCCTTACTGAAAATTATGATGTGAATGTAGGGGACATCATGGAAAAAGACGGATTCTGCTTTAAAGTGATTGAAATGGAAGATCACGCCATTCGTTCTATCGAGGTGACAAAAAAGGTCGTACAGCTTCCTCTGGAAGAAGACCTTCCCCAAGGATAATAATTAAAAACAGCCACGTAAAAGGTGATTTTACATGGCTGTTTTTTGATGTAATCATTTATCGAAAAACCGTCCCATTTTTTTGACCGTTACGATTGGAGGTGTACTCTTTTTTTTCCAGATGATATAAAGCATGATAAGTAGAAAGGAAAAACCAGCTACCGGAATAAGATAAGGTGCAGTTATTTCCCTGATTTGCTGCCAATTTTCGCCGAGGATCCGCCCTAAGGTCAGAAACAATATGGTCCAAGGTATGACAGCGGCAATCGTATAAAATATAAACTTCCATACGGACATCCTTGCAATTCCGGCAGGGATCGAAATGGCATGGCGAACAACGGGAATGAATCGTGCCGTAAAAACCACTCCTACCCCATAACGTTGAAACCACTCTTCAGCCATTACGATATGATTTTCTTTAATGAAAATATATTTTCCATACTTCAAAAGAAAGGGCCGTCCTCCATAATAACCAGCCCAATAGAGAAATAGTTGTGCCATCGTCCCACCTACCACACCAGCTAAGACAGCTCCCCAAAAATTCATTTGCCCCAGGCCGACCAAATAACCACCGTATCCAAGAACAAGCTCACTCGGGATGATTTCAACCATCAGACCCAATAAAACTCCCATATACCCCATTTCTGCAAACCAATTCAATATCGTTATTATAAGCTGTGATATCATGCAATCGGACTCCCTTAAATCTAAATTTCAAATTGTTTGTCCTTCTATCCTATTTCAGCTCATAAGGTTCTATTCGATTTTTCATTTCCTGCTTCACCGGTATTACTTTAGGAATGCACAAAAAAAGACCAGCTGATATGTACCCCGGTCTCATTGCATCAATATTCTTTTAGCTCCCTTTTTTGGGAAAATTGAGTAAAAACAGCTGTGGTGAGTAAGGATGAATCGTTTTGTGAAACATTAGTGAAAATCTCTCGGCGTGATTTCGTTTTTTCAATATGAATCCCGAGATTCTTAAACTTGTTGATTATTTGATTATTCATGCTTACCCTCCCTTTCTGCTGTATCGTTATCCTTTAACTTCCCATTTAACGAAAGGATAAAACCCATTTAAACAATTCCATCAAAAAAACATTTTACACGGTGTCAATTTACTTGAATGGTTTGCAATTGGTGTTCATGCACTTCGTCTTTTTCTACATGTACCTGCACCTTATAGGTTCCCGATTCTTCGAATGATACCTTATTTAGATATGTCCCATTTCCATCTTCTTCAGCTTTGGTGAAATGACTCTCTTCGCTGCCTTCCTTCCATACCTCGAAATTCACATCAGCATTTGTCAGTGGCTTACCATCCAATTCTACGGTTGCTTCAAAGTTCGAACTGTTTCCTGCTTTTACAGGGTTACTTTGAAACTCGATTGATACATCCGTACTTGGATGAACCGATGCACCTTCACTTTCATGTTCTGGAACGACAACTTCTTTTTCAGGCATCACATGAAGGCCTTTGGCCGTTACATGGGAAACTACAATATATTTGCCTTGTTCTTCAAAAGTATGCATCACCTGATACACGCCACTTCCAGTATTCTTCGCTTCCAGCATTTCCCGTTTATCCTGTCCGGACTTTCTCACTTCAAACAGTACCTCATCAGCTTCATTCACCAATCGGCTTCCTTGTTTTACTGACGTTTCAAGAATGACTTCTTTGCCAGGCTCCACTTTCCCTTTAATGACGATTGAAGCATCCATCGAATCCGGAACAGCACTGTTCACTTCTTTATCCTCTGGCATTTCAGTCTCTTGACACCCAGCCAGCATAAATAACAACGCAGAACATATATAGAATTTTTTCATAAAAACTTCCCTTTACTATTTATTTAGACTAAAAATCTGTCCTTTTCATACTGCCCATCCTTTCCTTTTTTCAGATTTTTATACATAATTCAATATCAAATAGTTCGCATCACGGTGACTGAAGTCAGCATGGCTACCGCAATGATCGTTAAAAATGAATATAAAAAGATTGAAGTCCCTACAACGCTCAGTCCGCAAAACAGTACGCATCCGTCAATGAAAAAAATCAGCAAACCGACATTGAGCCCACTCTTCCTGGAAATGATCTGTGCCAGCATATCCGTTCCGCCAGTAGAGGTTCCATACCGAAGCATCAAGCCTATTCCAAGTCCAATCAACCCTCCCCCAATTATCGCACTTACATAAATGGGAAGATTCCATCCGGTGACGACATCGGAAAAAATATCGATGCATAAAGAGGAAAAAAGCAAGCCATGCAAGCTGTTCAGAAATAGTTTTTTTTCAAAGTACCAAGCATATATATATAATGGAATGCTGCTCAAAATCACACCCAGGCCGGTTGGAAGTCCCATATAGTAATGGAAGATCAGCCCAATCCCTATCATGCCCCCATCCAATAAATGATAAGGGATCAGAAAAAAATTGATCCCCACACCCACAAGCATGCTGCCGGCAATGATCGCTGCCATCCTTTCCATGATTTTCATGGCTGCCACCCCCTTTAATCTGCATTAAAACCTGTCCAGTTTTTATAGAATATGTTTATGCCGTCCAAAAAATAATGAAATTGGCCATTTTTTTTGAAGCAGGCTCTCAGTTTTCTGAATATTCTATAATAGAATGCAATAAATTAGAGAAAACAGTCAAATATCGCTAATTATTAGCTCAAATTGATCCTTTACAAGCAATTTACCGGATTTAAGGAGCCCTAAGCTGTTTGACTGAATGACTAACTCTTTCTATAATGAAAGTATTTAAATTGATTAAATGAGGTGATTTGATGGGGCATTAAAGAATGTTCGTTTTGACGGACGGACGCTGCTTTGCGTAACGGATATGTGCATACTTTTGAAAAATGGCTGCACTCCTTCATACAGAAATTCTTCTATTTCCCGTCTACGCATCGCTAATCGGCATATACTATTATTCTCTTCATCACTCGAAAAAATGGGAGTTCAAGCGGCTGCAAACCTATTTACCACAGCTATTTTGAATAAATCCCGAAAATATTCAGCACAGCAAAAAAAATATACTTGTATATTTTAAAAATGTAGGAGGTGGACTCCTTATTCGTCTCGAAGGCGAGTTAAGGGAGACTATTTGGACATAATAAACTTGGTTCTTATTGCCATTTTAATTGCTTTAACAGCATTTTTTGTAGCTACGGAGTTTGCAATTGTTAAAGTGAGAAGCACGAGGGTCGATCAATTAATTGAAGAAGGAAAGCCGAATGCTATTTCAGCAAAGAAGGTCATATCCAACCTAGATGAATACCTCTCGACATGCCAGCTTGGAATTACAGTTACCGCTCTTGGGCTTGGGGTGCTTGGGGAACCGACAGTTGAAAACATTTTGCACCCACTCTTAATTCAATTGAATCTTCCAGATTCCGCTTCACATGCACTCTCAGTTGCAATTGCCTTTTCTTTCATAACCTTCATACATGTGGTTGTTGGAGAACTGGCACCGAAAACATTGGCGATTCAAAAAGCGGAGCAAGTAACTTTATTGGTTTCCAAACCTTTAATTGGTTTTAACAAAGTCATGTATCCTTTCATCTGGGTACTGAATGGCTCTGCAAGGACGCTTACAAAAATGCTAGGATTAAAAGCAGTTTCCGAACATGATTTGGCTCATACAGAAGAAGAGCTTCGTATCATTGTTTCCGAAAGCTATAAAAGTGGCGAAATTAACCAATCTGAGTTTAAATATGTGAATAAAATTTTTGAATTCGATGATCGGATTGCAAAAGAAATCATGGTTCCACGTACAGAGATTGCAACGGTATCCAAAGATGATACGATCCAACAGTTTTTCACCGTTATGGCGGAAGAAAACTTTACACGATACCCTGTCATCGATGGTGATAAAGATCATGTTATCGGAATGGTCAACATCAAAGAGCTATTCACTGAAATGATAGACAAAAACAATCAGGCAGCGTCAACGATCAACCGATATGTTCGTCCGATCATCCGTGTCATCGACAGTATCCCAATTCACGATTTACTTTTAAAAATGCAAAAGGAACGCATTCACATGGCTATCCTCATGGATGAATACGGCGGTACATCAGGATTGGTGACCGTTGAGGATATCCTTGAAGAAATCGTGGGCGATATCCGCGATGAATTCGACCTGGATGAAGTGCCGGATGTCCGCAAATTAAAAGAAGATCACTATATCATCGATGCCAAGGTATTAGTCAGTGAAGTGAATGATTTACTTGGATTGGATATCAACGATGAAGATATTGATACGATGGGCGGATGGATCCTTACCGAGAATTACGAGGCCAAACAAGGCGATATCCTGACTTATGGTCCCTATAACTTCAGGATAAAAGAAATGGAAGATCACCATATTTGTTATATTGAAATATATAAACCAGCAAAAGTCGTAAGCGAAGTAAAAGAATTCCCGATGATATCACAAACCGAAATCGTTTCATGATAATAACCCCCGCTCCTAATTGACAATAGGAGCGGGGGTTATTTTTTTTCAACTGGTACATGAAATAAAATAAACACATAATATATAAAATCTGCTGCATTTAGATTGAATGATAACATTAAGTATAGTTCTACCTTTATTGTTTCATACTGTTAGAAAAGCGATACTTTTTGAAGGAGTGAGGAATTATGAAACTCATAACCATCTGCCAGCACTGCAAAGGGAAAGGGAAAACCCGCTATTTGCAATTCTTTTCCCGGGACTGCAATCATTGCAACGGTCACGGTAAAGCGGTAAAAGATATGTCCAATTTAAGAAATCAGGCAAAACACTTCTAATAATCTCATATTTTGAAGTTTGATTTAATCACACCTGCCCTCTTTAACGTATCATAAACAATCAGTATCGAAGGTCCAAGGAAAAGCCCAATGAAACCAAGCATTTTAAACCCTAAATAAAGACTGACCAACGATGCCAAAGGACTCAACCCCATATTTGCTGAATAGATTTTTGGTTCGATGGTCCTTCTTATGATGGTTATGACCAGGAACAGGATAATAAGGCCAATCCCTAGATGATGGTTTCCTTGCGCCCAAACAATTACTGCCCAAGGAACCAGTATAGATCCCGTCCCCAGGATAGGAAGAATGTCCACAACAACTATTAACAGTGCCAATGGGATCGTATACTTCACATTTAACAACCAAAGTCCTCCATAAGCCATGATGAACGTAATTAAACTCAACAGGATTTGTGCCTTGATGAAGCCAACTGCTGCCATACTTAAATCTTGATAAACTAGCGATATCTTTTGATAGGTGGATGTCTTCAAATAAAGGATTGCCTTTTTCCTTAACTTAGGCAATTCAAGACTAATTAAGAATAAAGCGATTAAATAAATTAAAAAATCAATGAAAAATCCCGGAATGAGTGTAACGAACTGAACCATATCCTGAACAAAACCCTCAGTGAAACCTTCTAGAGCCATGACTCCCTTTTCCATCGTTTGTTCTATGGACTGAATGAGATTTGGCGGCAATGTTTGGGAATATTGTTCCCATTGCCTAATGACCGGCAATAACGCCGTCAAATACATTTCACGTATGAATCCAGGAAATTCTTCCGAATAGACAATGACCTTCTTGATTAAAACCGAAAAGGAAAAATAAGTGACGCTCATAAGCCCGCCTACATATAAAACAAATGAAATCAATACTGCCCAAATCCGATGCAGCTTTGCCGTTTCACCAATCATGCGGACCATTCCATCCAAAAGGATGGCAGTGAGTAATGCTAATATCAAAGCCCATGAATAGGGAATGACGATAAATATGCCTAAAAGGAAAATACCCCTCCAAAACCAGCGAAAAAAAACAGCGGCATTCACTAAGTAAACCCTCCTTGCACTTCTTGTTCTCCTTATATTTATGAAACGGGGTCGTATATATTTCGCTAATACGTTTTATTTTCTCAATAAGGGGAAAAAGAGATACAAAGGGATGGAGGGATTGACATTGGATAACAAAGATAAAGAAAAGTATGTTGAAGAGCGTAATGATAAATCCAAGGCATTCAAGGAAAATCAGGAAAAACAACTGGAACGTGATCAAGTAATCATGCCCATCGATGATTTACCAATTGATGAAATTAAATATGAACGACAAGAAGAACGAAATAAAAAAGAAACAAAACACCGCTCCACCAGCGAGAGGTTTTAATCAAAAACCAGCCCACTCAGAGGCTGGTTTTTGTTTGCAGGATATATCGCATTCAGCTTCAAGGTAAGTTGTCGTATCGACTTTTACCAATTCTCGGAGGCACTTATGGACAATTGAAGGAAAAAATAAATTTTTGCCATCATATATTACAGTTTGTAGACAAAAGGGGTTCGGAAAACGTATCTTTCATTAAATGATGTTCCTGCACCAACTGACCCAAAGCAACACCATCAACTCCTCAGGAATAGTTTCTAACTAAATGTTATAACAAAGTTGATTGGAGAGGAAGGTACGAGACTCCTGCGGGAAAAGCGCGTCCAAGGGAGACCCCGCAGGCGCAAGCCGAGGAGGCTCCCGGACCGCCCGCGGAAAGCGAGTGCCTGGAGCGGAAATAAACGCCCAAATGGACAAACCATAAAAAACTGTAGTCAAACTCGAATTCTCGAATTTGACTATAGTCTGAAATATATTCATCATATATTAAGGTTCTTCTTGTGATAGTGTATATGCTTCACCCATTTTTTTCTTGATGATTCTGGGAGACTGGACTCTCCCTGAATTCTTTCATTCTGCGATTATCTTCCCTTTTCTGCTTTGTTTCCAAAAATAAACATTGACTGAAATAAATGATTCTTTACAATAGACTTTTAAGAATTAAAGAATATAATGGATTGGTCGACCATTATAAAGGAGAATCATATGACGAACCCTACTCAATTATTTCATCAATATTTACAAGTATCCAGATCATTAGTCAGCAAAATGAATGAACAAATTACAGCCCTGGAAATTTACCATAATCAGTGGACAATATTGAATTATTTAAAGAACTGTGGATATTCCACAATACCTGATATTTGCAATTACCTGGATGTAGATGGTGTCATCATCACACGTTCGGTCAACAGCATGGAACAGAATAATATGATTAAACAGGTCCCTGGAAAAGATGAACAGGAAAAACGAATCGAACTGACTCCGCGGGGCAAAGAGGTACATACAAAATGCCTTAAGATTGCAGAAAAAATCGAAGGAAAAGCCCTGGAAGGCATTACTGAAGAAGAACAGGACTTATTTTTCCAGACGGTCCTTAAAATCCTCAATAATATAAGAAACTGAATGGGGATCTTATATTATTGTTGAATCAGTGAGAATCAGGGCCTTCCCATTGATCACTTTCGCTATAGCCATGCCTTTTTTAAAAGTCGGATTCCTTCTTCGATTTCCCTTTCGGTTAAACCACCGTACCCAATCAAAATAGTCGGCTCTTTTACCTTCTTTGAAAGATAAACCGAAGTGGGGTGGACTTTAACCCCAACACTGGCAGCCTTTTGAATGAGCTCTGACTCACTGCTGCCGTTTTTTACTTTTAATAGAATGTGCAATCCTGACTTTTCACCGATTACGGCTACACGATCATGGAAGCTCTCTTCAATTGCATTCAACAACACCTTATTCTTTTTACGATAAATCGTTCGCATTTTATTCAGATGGCGTTCCCAATGTCCATTTTTCATAAAAAGACAGAGCGTTTCCTGAATCAGTCTGGAAACGGTCTGTTTGTATCCTATTAGCTTCTCCTTATATTGGCATGCCAACTCCTTGGGTAACACCATATACCCCACTCTGATTGATGGGATTAGCGACTTTGAAAACGTGCCTAGGTAAATGACCTTTCCATTTGTGTCCAACCCCTGCAAGGACGGAATCGGTTTACCCGCATGACGGAATTCCCCGTCATAATCATCTTCAATAATAAAACCATTTTTCCCCACTGCCCAATTCAACAATTCCACCCTTCTGGTTATCGGCATGATCATACCCGAAGGAAATTGATGGGAAGGAGTGACATAGGCAACATTCGCTGCACTCTCTTTCAAGGATTCCACACTCATTCCGCTTTCATCTAATGGAATGAATGCCATATCGGCCCCCTCCAACCCCAGTACCTCCCTAACCCTATGAAAGCCAGGGTCTTCCAACCCAAATATCCGCTCATTTCCAAGAAGTAACCGCAGTAGATGGATGAAATACTGTGTACCTGCCCCAATGATGATTTGATCAGCGCCGCAGCGAACTCCTCTCGATTGAAATAAATAGGAAGAGATCTCAGCCCGGAGCCCCCATTCCCCTTGAGGATCACCGCTCATGAACATTTCCCTTTCATGTAGATACAACGTATTATTCAAGCATTTTTTCCACACAGCATGCGGGAAAGCATCCACATCCACCCGGCCATGATTGTAATTGATCTTAATCATTTCATGCAAAGGGCCTTTCATCACCTCTGCAACATGCCGCTGCTCATTCAAAGGTGAGATCGGTTCTAAATCGGCTACATAAAAACCTTTCCTTAATTGACTATCCACATACCCTTCTGCCATCAACTGCTGATAAGCCGTATCCACTGTATTCAGGCCTATACCTAAATGCACGGCTAATTTACGTTTAGAAGGCAGTTTCGTTCCTGCCTTTATTTGTCCATTCTGGATTTCCGTTTTAAAGTATTTATACAATTGGACATATAAGGCTTCATCTTTATTCGTTTTATCTATGGTAAGAGTGATTTCAAACATTTGGTCCTCCTTAAAACTGGTTCCATAAATTATATCAGCTTTGGTCCTTATTGCAGGACCAGATTATTTTTATAATGAGGATATCAAACAAGAGGAGGATACTATGGAGCATATCGAATTATTCGGGAAACACGTGATACTCACCCCAATGATGGATCATCATATCGAACCGATTTACGCCGCTTCCCTGTCATCTGAAATATGGAAATGGAGCGCCACAAAGATCTTGTCATATGAAGAGGCGATTTCCTATGTAAAGGAAGGAATTCGGGCTAGGGAACAAGAACTTCATCATCCGTTTGTCGTAATCGATCAGGCTAACGATGCGATAGTTGGCAGCACTAGCTTAAGAAATATTCAATTTGATAATCAATCTCTGGAAATCGGTGCGACTTGGTATCATCCCGACAAATGGCGAACAGCCATAAACACAGAATGTAAGTACCTGCTATTGAAGCATGCTTTTGAAAAGTGGCATATGAAACGGGTTGAATTCAGGACGGACGAATTGAACAAAAGATCACGTGCAGCAATAGCTAGGCTCGGCGCACTTGAAGAAGGCATTTTACGGATGGAGAAAAAACTGCAAGATGGAAGGATAAGGAATACGGTGGTTTACAGCATCCTCGAGCACGAATGGCCCTGTGTGAAAAAGAATTTGGAAGCTTTTTTGGAAAAATGAAGATGGAGAAAAAGAGTACCGCTCATTTTGGACACTCTTTTTCTCTTGCTCTATTTTTCAGGTGAGTCTTTATGATCCGATTCAATCCTCGCTAAAGAATCCTTTTTACTTTTCGTTGATCGAATGAATATGAAAACGACAATTGCAAATAAAAGCGGCATTAGTAAAGCAAAAACAAGATAAATCATATCTCCAAAGAACAAGTTCATTCCCCCTAAGCAATTCGACCCGCACTTTTGTCTGTAAAGCTATTCCCTATAATTGATCATTGCTTAGTCTCCCGTTCCCATCAAATACTTTTTGACAAGCGGATCATATCCTGACACTGAATCCCATTTTCATAAATGGCCTCGGTATAGTTTATATTAAAAAAGTCGCGATCGATCCCAGTTATTCTAAAACCGCATTTTTGGTAAAGGGCAAGTTGTCCTATCCCCGAATTCCCAGTTCCGATTTCAATCGTTTTATAACCTTGTTCCCTTGCATGGCTTATGGCGTGTCCAATCAATTGTTTACCGATTCCTTTTCCATGGTGCCGTTCGTCCACTGCGATGTTCATTATCTCTATCAGTTCAGGACCTTTTTGCAGCAAAACATAGACTCCAATCATTCGCTTATCCATCTCGGCAACAAAGCACGTCCCACTTCCCAAGTATGCTTCCACCAATTTCCTTGAAGGATCAGCCAAAAGCAACAAATGCATCGGCGGGGACTCCTCCCTCAATAATTCCCTTATCTCCATTTCCATTCAAACCCTTCTCATTTTAGTTCTTCTACAAGAAGTTCCATCAATTCTGATGCCGGAAGGTCCCTGCTCAATTTATACCCCTGTCCTGCCCACAACGCCATCAATTCAGGATTGTTTTTTTGTCCTGCCGCTTTTCGCATATGCTTGGTCATGTGATGGACATAAGGATAGGCGGCTGGTGCAACGCTATCATATTCCATTAAAAAATGATTCACCAGCCCGCGTGCCCTCCTGCCGCTGAAGGCGCGGGTAACAGAGGTATGAGTAAAGCGCGGATTTCCGAGAGCTGCCTTATGAACGGGACTTGCCCCGCTTTCGGGACAGCGTAGGAAAGCTGTTCCCAATTGTGCGGCTGTTGCTCCCGCTGCGAGCACGGCAGCGATATCCTTTCCACGCATCAGTCCACCTGCCGCAATGATCGGTAACTTCAGTTCATTTTCAATCATCCGTATTAGAACTAAGAGACCATAATCGTCTTCTGAGCAGTTTTCAAAGCTTGCTCGATGCCCTCCTGCCTCAATCCCCTGGACACATAGAACATCGGCACCTGCACTTGCCGCCCTTTTTGCTTCCTGTAGGTTGGTCACTGTCACGGCAATATGGGAACCTGCACTTTGTAGCTCCCTTATTACATTTTCCGAAGGACAGCCAAACGTAAAACTGACGACAGCGACCCGAGCCTCCATTAATGCAGTTAGTTTATTTCCCCAATCATCCTCATCACTATCGGCTTTTCCAACCTCAGCCCCTACACTCTCAGCCTCTTTTTTGATTTTTTCACCATAGGCAGATAATAACGTTTCATCCACCACTTCGTTGCCTGGCACAAATACATTCACACCAAAAGGGCGTTCGGTCAATTGACGAGTCTGCCCTATCTCGTCCTTCATCTCTTCTGCAGTCTTATAGCCAGCTGCGAGAAAGCCCAATCCTCCTGCATTGGATACGGAAGCCGCAAGCTTTGGAGTGGAGGCTCCTCCTGCCATCGGTGCTTGAATGATTGGATATTTCAGTAAATCTTTAAACATTCCACACAACTCCTTTTGATTTTTCTTTATGCCCTTATCATTTTTAAGTTTTCTTGGTATAATGATTGTCTGTAAGAGAAAAGTGTCTTAATGATCACCCTTTATATCTTGCAAATATAAAACATAGGTGGTAAATAAAAAATGGAAACAAAACCATATAGAGTATTACTTTATTATTTGTATGTACCTATCGAGAATCACGAAGAATTCGCAGCCGAGCATCTTGCGGCATGTAAAGCACTTGAATTGAAAGGCCGTATCCTGGTGGCATCAGAAGGTATCAACGGGACTGTTTCAGGTACGATCGAACAAACCAACCAATATATGGACATGATGAAAGCAGATCCCCGCTTTGCCGATATCGTGTTTAAAATAGATGAAGCCGATGGCCATGCTTTCAAAAAAATGCATGTTCGTCCACGCAATGAACTTGTCACTCTTCGTCTGGAAGATGACATCAACCCGAACCGGACGACAGGCCAATATTTGAGCCCGAAGGAATTCTTCGAGCAAATGCAAGATGAAAATACTATCGTCCTTGATGCCAGAAATGACTATGAATATGATCTAGGACATTTCAGGGGTGCAATCAAGCCGGAAATCACGAATTTCCGGGAACTTCCGGATTGGGTCCGTGAAAATAAACAAATGTTCGAAGGTAAAAAAATCCTTACGTACTGCACAGGCGGCATCCGCTGCGAGAAGTTCTCCGGCTGGCTTGTCGAAGAAGGCTTTGAGGATGTTAGCCAGCTGCATGGCGGCATCGCGACATACGGGAAGGATCCAGAAGTACAAGGCGACCTTTGGGATGGCCAAATGTATGTATTCGATGAAAGAATTGCCGTACCCATCAATCAAAAGGAACACGTCATTGTCGGACGCGATATTTATTCCGGGGAGCCTTGTGAACGCTATGTCAATTGCGCTAACCCCGAATGCAACAAGAAAATCCTTTGCAGTGAAGAGAACGAACACAAATATATGCGTAGCTGTACCCACGAATGCCGAGTGCATCCGCGTAACCGCTATGTAGTCGAGCATAACCTTTCTGAAGAAGAAGTGGCTGAGAGATTACAGCGAATTGAAGAAACCATTACAGCAAAATAATCAGCCAAACCCGAATCAGTGGACATGATCCCTATTCGGGTTTTTTATTATATCCTCATAAATTTTTCAATACATTTTGGCAATCAATAAACTTCCAAACTAACTACCCTAAAATTCAATCCTTACTCTTACTTCTATATATAAATAGAAAAACCCTTTTTAAAACAAAAGAATTTAGCCCAAGTACTGCCGAAAAATGGCTCATATTTATATTTTATGAAAGATTCTTATTTCATGAACACTTGTAGAAACAAGGAGGAAACGTAAGCTAAGTGTATGTTATATTTTAATAAAAGGTATAAGTTGGGGGATTATTCGATGTATCAATTTCAACATGAATTCCAACGAAAAGAAAGGATTTTTAAGGCCTACATCTTTTTATTTATCTTAACAGCGTTAGTCAATATCGTTCTATTTTTTGTGGATACTAATTCAAGTTATCCGATTTTTCGTGGCAGTATGAGTTTATTTTTTTTCTGTACCATTCTATACTTTGGCTTACGAAGGAACACTTGGGCTGTGCTCATCATTAAATTTTTTGTATGGGTGCAACTATTCTTATTAATTATAGTCTTTCTTAGTTTTATTTAAATGAAAAAAAGCGATTCCCCTTTAGAAGAATCGCTCTTGCTTCATTAAATTTAATTCTCCTCTGAACTGACAACAATTCCGCAAGCTTGTCGATCGCCTGCATCACCAGTTTTCAAGGTATCTTCATCAGGTCCTTTTTCTCTATTGGCTTCATAACGGTCAGGGATATTGGCAAAGTTGTCTGGATTTGCATGAACGATGACAGCCAACTCCTCTTTCTTCAGTTGGTCCACTGTCATGTTATCCAATGTTGCCGTATACTTCGCTGTCCCATCTTCATTTACATAGAGAGGGGGCATGTCCCCTGCATGATTCGAGTGGGTTTCATCAGTTGGATTGAAGTGCCCCCCCGCTGTAGTGAAAGGGCCATCCTTAGCATCCGCTTCACATGCTGCGTTTTCGTGAACATGGAATCCGTGATAGCCTGGCTCAAGGCCTTCCAAAGCGGTCTCGATCACTACAGCATTTTCTTCCGCGGTAAAGTTTACCGTACCAAGCGTTTTACCTTCTACATCTTTCATTTCCGCTTTAACCTGCGGATCAACCTCTGTTTGTGTTCCTTGTCCCATCGTATTCATGTCCTCGGCATTTTTGTCGGCCTGATTTGAATCATCAGCAGAATTACATCCATACAGTAAAAAGGCAGCACACATAGGAAGCACGAGTTTTTGTTTATAATTCATGATAAATTCCCTCACTCTCTTTATGTATATTCCTCTTATTACTTTCCACTATTATGGAAGAATAAACAGAAAGCGGGATAAATAGGAAAATAGATTACATCAGTGAGAGTGAGCCCCTTACTAAATACACAGACAAGAATTATACATTATAGCTTAATGGGCTCACATTTTACAAAGTGATGACACCGAAAGTAATGGCTGCGATTGTCATGATGATCGTTGACCCAAACGCCCATTTAAACAGGAATTTTTGATGATCCCCAAAATCCACGCCTACAAGACCAATCAATATGAATGTTGCAGGCACCAATGGCGATAATGGGAACCCTGTGGTCGAATGACCTAATAAAGCGGCCCTTCCGATTTCTACAGGGGCAATACCGAAGTTCGATGCCGTTTCACTTATGATTGGTAGAATGCCAAAGTAATAGGCATCAGGTGAGAATATGAACCCCATCGGAATACTCGTTAGCGCTACCACAAGCGGCAAATGTGCCCCAAGCCAATCCGGAATGACGGTTACGATTGAAGCTGCCATCGAGTCCATCATCTTTGTTTCTGTGAATAAACCTGTAAATATTCCTGCAGCGAAAATGAGCGTACAGATCATCACGAAACTATTGGCATGACTTAAAATCCTTTCCTGCTGTTCTTGTGGGTTCGGAAAGTTAACAAATAATGCAATCGCAAAGGCGGAGGCAAATAGGATTTGAATTGGCAGCACTTCCATCACTAACAATACCATCAGTAAAATCGTCAAGAGCCAATTAAACCAAAATAACTTGGATGTTCCTTTAGGTGTGGTTTCAACAGCTGCAGCCTGTTCACTCATACCAGGTGGCATGGTCGTCTCCTTCGAACTGACTCCTAATCTCTCCCTTTCCTTTTTGCCAAGTACATATGCCGAAAAAAGAGTCCATATAAGCCCGCAAATCATGACCGGAATGAGAGGAAGGAATAACTCCGATACTTCAACTTGAAGGCTAGCGGCCGCTCTCACCAAAGGACCGCCCCATGGAATCATATTCATGACCCCAGCACCTAAACCAACGACACAGGCCAGTACGAGCCTGTTCATCCCTAATTTCATATAAAGCGGAAGCATGGCCGAAACGGTGATCATGAATGTGGAAGAACCGTCTCCATCCAAACCTACCAATATGGTTATAATGGCGGTTGCCATGACAACCTTTAGCGGATCGCCTTTTACAAAACTCAGTATTTTCGCGATCATCGGCTCGAATAAACCAACGTCAATCATTAAACCAAAATATAAAATAGCAAAAACGATCATGACTGCTGTCGGTGTAACCTTTAAAATACCTGCCACCATCATATCTCCCATTTCAGATGCAAACCCGCCAATCAGACCAAAAGCTATCGCCGTGAAGATAAAAGCGACGACAACGGATAGACGCTTTGTGATGACTAAGACCAGAAACGTTAAAATCATGCAAAATCCTAAAATAGTTAACATGCTGAAAACTCCTTTAATTTGAAAAATGAACGCTTTTCATTTTATCTAATTTTTCTGAAAAATCAATATTTTCACATTATACCATTTGCACATTCATTAAAAAACCAGTTTTTATCATCAAAAATCAAATTCGTTTAAAAAATCAGCTAATTTCTGTATACTATTATTTAGGAACCCGAAGTTTTTTTTCGGAGGAAAGAAGTGTTGTATGTAAAATGAATGCTCATAAAGTAGCTAAACGGAATCTTTTCATCATGTGGTTCGCCAACTTCTTCATAGGCGGAAGCATGACGATGGTTCTTCCATTCATATCTTTATACATTGGAACATTCGGGGATTATTCGACTCAATACATCCAGCATTGGTCCGGATGGACATTTGGGATCACTTTTGTGACTGCCTTTTTATTTTCCCCCATTTGGGGACGGATTGGTGACCGGTATGGCAGAAAGAAAATCTTGATTGCCTGTGCCTTTGGGATGGGACTGTCCATTTTCTTGATGGGATTCGTTGAAAATGTTTGGCAGCTATTCGTCTTAAGGATGTTCACGGGAATTTTCACTGGCTTCATATCCATGTCACAGGCCTTCATATCAACGCAGACCCCGAAAGAAATTGCCGGACGCGTACTGGGGACACTGCAAACGGGTAATATAACTGGTTCACTTTTCGGGCCATTGCTTGGAGGCATTCTTGCAGACACACTCGGCTATTCAACCGCCTTTAAATTCACCTCCATCACCATTTTCATCTCTGGACTTCTTGTATTTGCAACCAAGGAATATCAAATGGAACGGCAAAAGGGAACAAAGTCGAGCTATACAAGCAGGGAGGTTCTTTCGCATATCTTACGGAATCCGATCCTAGTGAATGTCATGCTCATTTCGACCCTTGTTCAAGTTGCCCACTTCAGCATCCAGCCCATTCTTTCTTTATACGTTGGCGAGCTGCATGGAACTTCCAATCTTGGATTTTATTCAGGTATCGCCTTTTCTGCAGCAGGCCTAGGGAATTTATTGATGGCGCGTCACTGGGGTAAGATAGGTGATCGGCATGGACATGTGAAGATTCTTGTGCTGCTTCTTTTTCTGACTGCACTTGTCTACTTGCCTGGTGCCTTCATCAATCATTTTTGGCAGCTTGTTTTTGTACGGTTCTTACTCGGCATGGCCATAGGCGGCATCATCCCTGTAAGGATTGCCTACATTCGCCAGGAAGCGCCTGTCACAATGCAAGGGGAAGTACTTGGGTACAATACGAGTCTACGCTTTTTAGGCAATATCATCGGACCTGCAATGGGCGGAATGGTCGCCGGTTTCTATGGATTCTCCGCTGTATTCATCACGACCAGCACCTTGCTCCTCATCGCCGGACTTGTCCTCTATTTCGCGATGCACCGCAATCCGGAGTTGGCCAGATCACATTAATCGAAGGCCTGCTTTCAGAAGAAAGCAGGCTTTTATATGCTTAATGCTCATAAAGCCGTAGTACTGGTTACTTCTCAACAGGTTTGTTTGGGTCGGATTCCGAAAAAAAGTTAGAAGAAAAATCATTGGAAATAGCAGAAGGAAATCTTGTTACTGAAGTGAATGCGGTATTATCGAAGGAAAACCGAGAAAAAAGATTGGAAACGGATCACTTTCAAGCCTTTCAGTGAATAACATGCAACCCTTGTAAAGATGGATTCAACAGAAAATGAATTAAACAAGCTAAATGTTACCGTTGGGGCTAACCACTTTAATATCTTCATCCCCACCCATTAAACTGATAAGTATTTTTTCCGCACTTCAATTTTATGTTAAGATTATTTTAGGCAAATTTTATGAAAGTAAAAGACGCAAAGCCACGGGCCTAACCCAACAACTTAGTTGTCATGGCAGCCGGGCTGCCAAGATTTATCTTGAATTAGATCGCTTTATTATTTATTTCTTGCCCCTTTTTAATTTGCCTAAAATTAGAAAAAGGAGGGTTATATATGTTTTTTCCAACCATTTATTCAGCTACTACGGATGAGAGACACATAGTTAAAGATAAAAATACTTGTGCTTGCGGCACAAGATATAATGTATTCGCAATGTTGACCAGAAGCGATCTACGAAAGATCAGGTTCAAGCATTATAAAGAAGTGACATGTCCAAAATGTAAATCCAGTATCAATGAAAAGGGATAGCCCCTTAACACAGGGCCCCTCACCACTTCCATGCATGTTGAAAAGGGAAAATCTCGTTCCGGTAAAAAAATCCATTTTACCTCATGCCCATTGATATAAATCCTTTCGGGAATCCATTCTATTGGCATTATAAGCATGCGTGCCCTGTTTGTAGGCATAATGATAATCCTCCAGCTTAATTGTGGTAACGCCCACCTCCATATGCATCGTCAAGGAAAGCTTCTTGAAAATGGCTGTTCACTAGATAATGGTATGCTTCTTCCCAATACGCAGTTGCGAGTTCCCTTTCGACCGGTATCATCAAAAGCATCACAGCATCCCTTTAGTCATGATGATTTCTTAATATTCAAGTACAGTTGTTCTTTCATAGGATCCCATTCCGAGGCTTATTCTGCCTCTCTTTCAATCAGGTTTTAATGGGGAGGCATAAACTCCACTTCCAGTTCAATACAGCCCAATTTAAATGCGTCCATTGCCTTATTGGCTAAATGTATCATTCCAATTCACCGACAACTGGATGCCCACCGCAATTCATCCCCCCATTTTTGGATAATCGTTTCATTCAGTTTCGAAAACCCTATCGAAGTGCTTTACAAAAAATGTTTACCGATTCATCGTATAGTAAGATCGAGGTTTCTTCAGCCTTGGTTTCCTCAATTATAGAACTGGCACTTCTTGCACCAAATCTTCCTTCTGAGCATACTCCGTTCATTCGCCTGTAAATGATAAGACATGAATAGCCCTCAATTTGTCGTTTATATTATCCATATAGATAGAAAGAAGTACTCATGCTATAATTTAGTGCGTTAAAAAAGAAGATTAACACACATAAGTAAAAGAAAGAAGGAGTGTTTCTTTGAATACATCTGCATACAAACAGGAATGGTTTGGCAACGTTCGAGGAGATGTTCTATCCGGAATTGTCGTTGCCTTGGCATTGATTCCAGAGGCGATTGCCTTTTCGATCATTGCTGGTGTAGACCCAATGGTTGGTCTATATGCCTCATTCTGCATTGCCATCGTCATCTCTTTTGTCGGCGGAAGGCCGGGAATGATATCGGCTGCCACTGGAGCAATGGCACTCGTCATGGTCGATCTTGTTAAAGATCACGGCTTGAACTATTTACTTGCTGCAACAATATTGACGGGATTGCTCCAAATTTTACTAGGGGTTTTCAAAATCGGGAAATTAATGAAGTTCATCCCAAAGCCAGTCATGACTGGTTTCGTGAATTCTTTAGCCATCTTGATTTTCACGGCACAGCTCACCCATTTCGTCGGCGAAACATGGATCATGTATGTCATGACAGCCGTTTCATTAGCTATCATTTATCTTTTTCCGCTGATCTCGAAAGTCATTCCTTCACCACTTGTCGCCATCATATTCATGACGATCGTTGCAGTTACTACGGGGGCTACGGTACGGACTGTTGGGGATATGGGGCAAATGACCGAAGCACTTCCGATGTTCATGCTTCCAGACATCCCTTTGACCTTCGAAACTTTGGCGATCATTTTTCCATATTCCATTGCCCTGGCGTTTGTGGGGTTGCTTGAATCGTTATTGACAGCTCAAATAGTCGATGGAATGACTGACACGGACAGTAATAAAAATAAGGAAGCCAAAGGCCAAGGAATTGCTAATATCATCGCCGGATGTTTTGGCGGCATGGCAGGATGTGCAATGATCGGTCAATCCGGTATCAATATTAAATCAGGAGGAAGGGGCCGACTCTCCACTTTTGTAGCTGGCGCATTCCTTATGGTATTAATCGTGGTACTGAATGACGTCCTTATTAAAATACCGATGGCTGCACTTGCAGCAGTCATGATCATGGTTTCAATCGGGACATTTGACTGGTCTTCCCTAAAGAGGCTCAATAAGGCTCCAAGGACGGATGCAGCCGTGATGATCGTGACGGTCCTCATTGTCCTATATACGCATGACTTATCAAAAGGGGTATTGGCTGGAGTGCTCTTGAGCATGATTTTCTTCTCAGCTAAAATTTCTAAAGTGGCTGTTGAGAAAACGGAAGACATCCATGCTAAGAAAATCACTTATCGTATTAGCGGACAAATATTTTTCGCTTCGGTCCAGGACTTTGTTTCGAAGTTTGATTTCAAGGAAAAAGCCGATGCAATCATCATCGACTTTTCCCTCTCTAAAATATGGGATGCTTCTGCAGTCGGTGCTGTTGATACGGTTGTCCTAAAATATCAGCTACGAGGTACACCTGTCCAGGTGCAAGGCCTCGATGAGGAAAGTTCGTTATTGCTGGAAAAACTCGCTACATCCGAAAGTAAAATTTCTTGAAGAAGTAAAACTCTGCTGAATAGAAACTTTTCAAACCGACAAAATAGATAACATGAAATATTTCCTTTTGAAAGGAGCGAAAAGCATGACATCCGAGCAGGATTATACGGCAGCAAATCTGTCACCAGATTTATTGAATGAACTGAAAAGCTTTGAAAGCAAACTTGGCGAGGAAGCCAATAAAGAACTGATTGTCATCGCCTATGAAAAAGAAAAGGAAACTTTGAATTAAGAAAAAAGACTCAAACACCTTTAAATGGATGGTTGAGTCTTTTTTTGCATGTACAGAAAAAGGATGCCCACGTTTTTAATGAGCACCCCTTTCCCTATATTATTTACTGAATACGCCCGTTAAGACCGGCACGATTTGTTTTTTACGCGATACAACGCCCTCTAAGACGGCGATGTTATTGTTTAATGAAACGTCATATGCTTTTTCCACTGCGTTGGCTGCTTTACCAAGAGCCAAGGCAACAGAATCATTGGTCAGGATATCCGTTACTACGAATAGGAATAAATCCAATTCCTTCACAGCGATGACCGATTCAATGGCTGCTTCTAGTTCGGCTTGCTTAGCAAGGACTTCGTTCGGATCAACAGCATTGACCTGAGCTATCTCCACTTTAGCCATGCCCATGGAGAATTCTTTTGCATCAAGAGTGATAAGCTGGGCAATCGTTTTGTCGCTCAAGTCAGCTCCCGCCTTCAACATTTCCAAACCATATGTTTCAGCGTTGACTCCCGCAATATCAGCCAGTTCCATAGCTGCTGCAACGTCTTGCTCCGTGCAGGTCGGCGATTTGAACAATAAAGAATCCGAAATGATGGCAGACAGCATAAGACCTGCAATCGCTTTTGGGATTTCAACGCCGTTTTCTTTATAGATTTTATTTAAAATGGTTGCCGTACAGCCAACTGGTTCCGCACGGTAATATAAAGGATCGCTTGTTTCAAAGTTAGCGATGCGGTGATGGTCGATAACTTCCAACACACGTACTTGGTCAATATCTTCAGCACTTTGCTGGCGTTCATTGTGATCGACCAGGATCACGCCATCAGCTTCCCCTGCCACTTTTTCCACAAGACGAGGAGCTTCGAATTTGAAGTGGTCCAACGCATATTGAGTTTCACCATTCACTTCACCCAGACGAACTGGTTCAGCGTTGATACCTAACTGCTTTTTCAGATCTGCATAAGCGATTGCTGAACAGATTGTGTCTGTATCCGGGTTTTTATGTCCAAAAACTAATACTTTTTCCAAGATTTTATCTCCTTTTTCATAAATATTTTTCCGCGAATCCCCTTATCGCAATAAAGGAGAGCCACCTTTACTATACACTTTATTTTAACACAAAATCCCCTAAATTCAGCGCTTGAATTACCCATTCCCCAATAAAATCTTTCATTCTTTCACCCTCTACCTTCTCTTTGTCAATAGATAAGGGTTGGTTTTTCTCAAATATATTAGTTGAATTATCATCGTATATGGCTTACGATAATATAAGCAGAAATACTAGATATTGATTACATAAACAACACCAATAACTATATATAGATTTTTTTGTAATCCAAGGTGCCAGCGATGGCTGAAAAGGGAATCCGGTGCGAACCCGGAACTGTCCCCGCAACTGTAAATGTGACGAAATGAGAAACCACTGTATAGCTCTCTATACGGGAAGGACTCAAAGTAGGATGATCATGAGTCAGGAGACCTGCCTTGAATTTTTCACGTTTCTTATTCTTCGGGGATTGAGATGATGAAACGATAGCATAATGGCTATTTTTTCATGGCTCTTTTATTCTATCGTTTGATCCGCTCAATTCATTGGGCGGTTTTTTTTTATTTTAGCGGAAGTTTACAAGGAGGATTATTAATGACTCAAACATATAACTCTACCATAAGTGAAAATGACACCGACACGAATTCCATCCAGCTTGAGATGTTATCGAAGGAATTTGAAGGCCGTCTCGATATGGAAAAGTTCAAGAAGCGTTTTACAAAATGGCTTGATCGCAAAAGTGACTCAACCGAAGAACAGGCATCAAAGAAACTGATTCAGCTCGCTCTGGAAAGTGTCGATATCGATGCTCCCGATTGGACGTTCGTTGCTGCAGCAGAACTGTTGAATGCGATGTATAGGGATGCACAAGCCAATCGAGGTTATGAAGGCATGAGTTATGGCCCATTCTATGAACTGATCACGGAACTCTCCCAACTTTCAGAAGGCCAGCGTTACCCCATCTATAAATCAGAACTGCTCTCTTCTTATACGAAAGCGGAAATTGAGGAATTGGGTTCGGTGATCGACCCGGAAAAGGATAAATTATTTTCTTACATAGGCATCTACTTATTAAACGATCGCTACCTAGCCCGCCCAAAAAAGGACAAGGTCTACGAACTGCCCCAAGAGCGCTTCATGATCATCGCGATGGAAATCATGCGATTGGAAAAAACGGAGCACCGCCTGCAACTTATCAAAGAAGCTTACTGGGCAATGTCCAACCTTTATATGACTGTTGCGACACCTACACTCTCCAATGCAGGAAAAACGCATGGACAGTTAAGCTCTTGCTTTATCGACGCAATTGAAGATTCCATTGATGGTATCTACCTATCTAACTACGATGCCGCAAAAGTATCAAAATTCGGCGGCGGTGTCGGTCTTTACGTTGGTAAGATCCGCTCGCTTGGTTCCGATATCCGTGGTTTCTCTGGAAATAGTTCCGGCACGACTCCTTGGATTCGACTGTTCAACCAGACAGCTGTCAGTGTCGATCAACTGGGGCAACGTAAAGGTGCCATCGCGATTTACTTGGATGCCTGGCATAAAGATATCATGAGCTTTCTTGATTTGAAGACGCAAAACGGGGATGACAGATTAAAAGCCCATGATATTTTTACGGGTGTATGCATTCCTGATTTATTCATGGAGGCTGTACGTGACAGAAAAGAATGGTATCTTTTCGATCCGCATACCGTCAAGCAAACCCTTGGATTCTCACTTGAAGACCTCTACGACGAGAAGAAAGGCGAAGGAAGCTTCAGGAATCATTATGCACTTGCTGTCGAGGCCGCAGAAAATGGTTCGCTTCCAAACTATAGCTTTGAAAAGATCAATGCGATGGACATCATGAAAAGCATCATGATTTCTCAATTAGAAGAAGGCGTACCATATATGTTCTACCGCGATGAAGTGAACCGGAAG
Source organism: Peribacillus sp. ACCC06369 (assembly GCF_030348945.1). Classification (NCBI taxonomy): domain Bacteria; kingdom Bacillati; phylum Bacillota; class Bacilli; order Caryophanales; family Bacillaceae; genus Peribacillus; species Peribacillus sp. ACCC06369. Next base: position 1,079,971 of record NZ_JAUCEN010000002.1, on the reverse strand, counting down.
AATCCAAATAAACATAAAGGTATGATTTATTGTTCTAACCTTTGCACCGAGATTGCTCAAAACTTAAGCCCTTCGACGATCACCGATGAATACGAAACAGAAGATGGAGATGTCGTTGTTGTTCGTAAAAGCGGCGATTTCGTTGTCTGCAACCTTTCATCCATTAACTTGCCCCGTGCGGTGAGCAGCGATGTTTTGGAAAGGTTGATTCCCATTCAGATCCGGATGCTGGATAACGTAATCGATGTGAATAATCTTCCGGTCAAGCAAGCATCCATCTCGAACAAACGTTACCGGGCAATTGGTTTAGGAACGTTTGGATGGCATCATTTACTTGCCACACAGAATATTTATTGGGAATCGGATGAGGCTGTTGAATATGCCGATGCATTATACGAAAAGATCGCTTACTTAACGATCAAGGCATCCAATGAATTGGCTAAGGAAAAAGGAACGTACCCATATTTCGAAGGATCGGATTGGCATACAGGGGAATATTTCGAACTGCGTGACTATACGGATCAAAAATGGATGGATTTAAAAGCAAACGTCCAGGAACACGGGACCCGTAATGGATATCTAATGGCCATTGCCCCCAATTCATCGACCGCCAAGATCGGTAATTCCACGGATGGGATCGATCCTTTGTATGAAATTGAATTTTACGAGGAAAAGAAAAACTTTAAATTCAAGGTGACCGCACCAGGCTTGACGCCAAATACGTATGAATATTATAAAAAGACCCGATTTAATTTGGATCAACTGGAAAGCATCAGGCAAAATGCTGCCCGCCAACGCCATATTGACCAAGCAATCAGCTTTAATCTGTATGTACACAACACAATCAAAGCCAAGGTCCTATTGGATATACATTTAACCGCTTGGGAATCCGGGTTGAAATCAACATATTATGTTCGTTCAACTTCTTCCGAATATGACAATGCCTGCGAAAGCTGTTCAAGTTAACGACAACCATAACCCAGTAATCTACTCTTAAAGGAGTTTTCACGAATGACAAATCATATCAAAAAGATCCGGATGCTGGAACCAACGCATCCAACTAAAGCGACAGGTGTTTTCAAAGGAGAAGCTTCAGGCTTTCTCCTTTGGAACGATATTCAGTACGAAAAATTCTATGATACCTATACTCAGCTCATCAATAACTTTTGGAAACCATCGAGCGTGAACATGATTCAGGATAAAAAGCAGTGGGGCGAATTGGACGAAGATATCCAGGACGCTTTTCTTGATATCCTTACGATGATTGCTGGAATGGACAGTCTACAAACGCCCACTTTAGTAGAAATCCTTCGGTACATCAAAGATCCGGCGGCAAAAGCTATCCTGGCCAATATGGCCCAGCAGGAATCCATCCATAATGAATCTTATTCCTATATCCTTGCTTCCCTGATCCCAGTAGGCAAGCAAAAACAGCTTTTCGACCGCATTAAAGAACATCCTGAAGTAATAAAGCGTAATCAACCGATCGTGGATGCCTATCAAACGTTCGTGGACGATCCAAGCCCCCAGCATTTATTCGAGGCACTGATCCATTCAACGAACCTCGAAGGGATCTATTTCTATTTGGCTTTCGCTTTCTATTATAATTTAGGACGCCAGAACCTTATGACCGGTTCGGCTACGATGATATCCTATATTCATCGCGATGAAATGGTCCATTTCGATTTCATTGGAATGCTCGTTCAAATCTTGATGTATGAATATCCTGAGTTAAATAATGAAGAAAACACGAAGTTCATTTATACAACGATTGAAAAAGCCGTCGAACTCGAAAAGGAATGGTCTGAATATATGCTTGAAGATATCCAAACCAAAGCCGATCTCGATTTGGAAGAATTCAATGAATACATCGAATATATAGCCAACAAACGGTTACGCATGCTAGGCCTTGAAAACTTGTATAAAGAATATAGCGAGAACCCGATGCCATGGATCAAAACGTTCGATGATGAATCCATCGGCCTTACCAAAACCGATTTCTTCGAACAGAAGTCTAGGACATACAGTCAAGTAAATGCCAGCAATGGGTTCGATGAGCTATAAAGTTGCCATTGTCTATCATTCTGCCGGAGGCAATACAAAAGCGCTTGCTGAAGCCATCGCTTCCCTATTACCTAAATCTGAACTATATCGAATGAATGAATTTGATTTACGTACATTACCGGATTACGATGCATTGATCGTTGGTACCTATACATGGGGAAACGGCGAGCTGCCTGCTAAATCAGCAGCACTTTATACAGAACTGGAGCAGCTGTCAATTGCTCATCTTAAAACGGGAGTATTCGGAACTGGTGAAACCAACTACAATCATTTTTGTGGGGCGGTAGATCATTTCCGGGACATGTTATTTGCCAAGAGCCAGTTATTGGTGACATTGAAGATAGAACAAATGTATCAAGAATCGGACTTGTCCAGACTTCAAAAGTTCGCCTCGCTATTCCAGAACTGACTGAAAGGAGATATGCATTTTCGCATATCCCTTTCAGTTTTTTAAAAATAAACTTAGTTCCGTGTATCATAGCAAGGGTGAACATGAAGTATAATGAAGGAAAAAAGGAGATAAACATGTCTGATAATATAACTCAGTTCCTGCCTATCCTTTTTATGCTAGTGCTTGTCGTATTCGTTATATTCATTGTGTTTTACCTGACAGGGCATTTTAATCGTTCAAAACGGATCGAAGAAAAATTGGACAGAGTATTGAAGGAAATGGCCGAAAAAAAAGAAGCATGAACGTGGCTTCCCTTACAAGGAAAAAAATAAAAAGACTCCAGAATCGGAGTCTTTTTTTATATGCGTTCAATTATTTTTGAACGTTAGCTGCTTGTGGTCCACGAGCGCCTTGCTCGATTTCGAAAGAAACTTCTTGGCCTTCTTCAAGCGTTTTGAAGCCGTCGCCTTGGATAGCTGAGAAATGTACGAATACGTCGTCTTGGCCTTCAACTTCGATGAAACCGAAACCTTTTTCTGCGTTAAACCATTTTACTTTACCTTGTACCATGATAGTTCCTCCTGTGTTTGGAAAAATCCATTTTATTACTATTTTTGGTTCTGGATAATGTTTCAAGAGGAATCCTATAACAGTAAATCCTTCTATCAAACTTATTCCGAACAAAAATAATTACTAATATTATATCATGGGAAATCCAAAAAAAACATGATTATCACAGTAATTCAACCGACAAATTATCCTAAAATTCTACATTTTTCGCTTCTTGCTTTGACGGAAGCCTTCGTCCAATAAGTAGCGTTCCGCCTCTACTGGACTCTCGAAACACTCCTCCAGATTCGAACCTGAATACACGTTCCAAAGTTGGTCTTCCCTTTCAAGTGAAAGCTCTTGCTTTTCACGTCCAATCCATGTTCCTTCCAACCTAGCGAACTCGTTTTCCTCTTCCTCGATTTCAACAGGAGGTTCAGAAAGATATTCCATGCTTTTTTTGATTAGTTCTTTTAATTCCGCTTCATTATAGTCACGTATATTGATGAACCCTTTACGGTCAGTATCTTTTTTTCTCATATGGCCGGCGTAAACGAATCCATTTCCATTAGGATGCAAATGCTGAACGACGATCTTTTTCTCCTGGACACTTTCCGGATAATGGAAATTCACACGTCCCAATGAAACGTCTTTTCGCTGTAATTCCGGAAAAGTTTCAATGATGCTCAATTTTTCTTCAAATGTTAACAAATTTCTTCCTCATTTCATTAGTTCATATTGTTTGTCGATTATAACACAGACTGATAAGAAACAATAATCTCCCTCTTCCATTATAATGTAATGAAAGGGAGTGATTTGATTGATCATGAAAATTCGGGACTTGGACTCCGATTATGGCCGGCAGCTTTATAAACTTCAAAAAGCATCCTATAAGGTGGAAGCGGATATGATCGGCTATGCCGATATCCCTCCATTATTGGAAACATATGAACATTTCATTCAATGTAATGAATCGTTCATATGCTTTTTAAAGGGGGATGCCTTAGCAGGAGCAATATCCTATACAAAGGAAAATAGGCTAATGCGTATTTGCCGAATGGTCGTCCACCCCGATTATTTTCGGCAGGGTATTGCGGATGCCCTGTTGACTGCTCTTCAATTACAAGGTGGCTGGGATACGATATCCGTATCGACCGGTAAAATGAACCTGCCTGCGCGGAAGCTTTATGAAAAAAACGGCTTCACCCATAAAGAAGACATAGAGGCCGCACCTCTCTTTTTCATAAGCAGCTTCGAGAAACAGCATTCATTTTATGTACGTCACGACAAAAAGCATAATGAATGAAATGACGATGATTACCGCAACCCATAGCCATGCCAATGTCATATTCCCGGAGTCCATGGCGATATAAATCGCCGTTGGTATCGTTTGTGTCTGTCCGGGAATGTTTCCGGCAAACATGAGTGTGGCCCCGAATTCCCCCAACGCACGTGCAGAACTCAATATGCCACCTGTGACGATGGATTTGACTGCCAATGGAAGGGATACAAACAGGAACAATCTCCATTCGCCGGCACCGTCAACCCTTGCTGCATTTTCAATTTCTTCATCAATGCCCTCAAAACCTGTTTTAGCGGATTGGTACATAAGCGGAAAAGCCACCACAGTGGATGCAATGACCGCCGCCCACCACGTGAACATCAGGGACTGATCAAAAACCCTTTCAACGAATTGGCCTGGCATTCCATTATTCCCAAAAATCACGATCAATAAAAAACCTACGACAGAAGGAGGCAGAACAAGCGGCAATAAAAATGCTGTTTCCAACAGGACTCTTCCCCTGAATTGCTTTTTAGCCATCATACGCGCAAGAATAATCCCGATAATGAAAACAAGGATACCCGCTAATCCTGCGACCTGTATCGATAGCCTGACAGGTGACCAAAAATCCCCTGTCATAATACTATCCGCTCATCCATCTTATTTATGAGCCTATGCTGGTGCTTGTTCGGCATTTTCACCGAATCGGTTTTTTTTTCATTAAAGGCAGATTGCATTTCATTTTCTCCCTTTCTTTTGAAATAACTTTTAAGTTTATTTTTCTTGACATCTTGCTGACACATAGAAACGTTAAAGTAAGAGTATCACAAATGTAAAAATAAATTCATTCCAATAAACTTTAAAACTTTGAAACTTTGAAGGAGTCGATTTTAAATGGTAACAATTTATACTACTCCAAGCAGTTTAGCCTGTCGTAAAGCAAAAGCTTGGCTTAAGAAAAATGAAATTTCATACAATGAACGCAACCTATATTCCCAACCTCTTTCTATAGAAGAAATAAAAGAGATTTTACGTAAAACGGAAGGCGGAACAGATGAAATCATCTCAACCCGTTCCAAAAAATTCAAAAGCCTGAATATCGATATAAATAATACACCACTTAATGATCTTTGCAAGCTTATTCAAGATAACCCTGATCTACTCCGCAGGCCGATCATTTTCGACCATAAGAACTTGCATGCTGGATATAATGAAGAAGAAATGGGACGCTTCCTTCCAAGGAAGGTCCGTCATGTACAATTATGGCGTGCAATCAGCCAATTGGCATAATTAGTTAGCATGTTACGTGCAGTTGCATAAAAGAAGGGTTGTCCATTAAAATCGGACAACCCTTTTTTTATATCTGATTCACTTTCTCTATAATGATCGTGAAGGTGGTACCTTTTTCATTGCTATCCTTAAGAACAAGATCTCCCTTTTGCGCTTTTGCGAGCATTTTACTGAATGGCAGTCCCAAACCTAAACCACGTACTTTCAACTTTTTGTTTTCCCCCCGATAAAATGGTTCGAACACAAATTGTTGTTCATGTTTTGGGATTCCCCGGCCACTGTCCAGTACATCAATGAAGATTCGTTCTTCATCCTTTTCATAAAGGTGAATCGCAATTTTCCCGTTGCCATCAAGTGCATGCCTGGCATTATTCAAAAGGTTAATGACGATTTGCTGCATCCGCAATGAATCAATTTGACCAAAGACCGGTTCATCAGGTACTTTTATCTCAAAAGCGAAAGCTTGATCATCATCCTGGGTCACTTGCCAGCGATAAGCGATTTCCTGGATGAATATATTGATATTTTCTTTTTGCACCCGAATTTTAAAAGCTCCTGCCGATATGGCATTATAATTAAGTAAATCCTCTATCATATCTTGCAGACGTTGAGTTTCCTTTAAGGAAATATCGAGGAATTCCTTACTTTGCTCTCCCGTAACGACCTCATCCTTAACCGCTTGTATGAGTCCGCTAATGGAAGTGACTGGCGTTTTCAAATCATGGGTTACGCCTGCAAGCAATTCCGCCCGCAATTTCTCCATGACCTTCAATCGATTGGTCATTTCCTTAAAAGATTCTATCAGTTCATAAATTTCTTCTTCCTTGATCTCCTCTTCCTCTTTGAAATGGATATCGTAGTTGCCTTCACGAACCTGGACAGCAGCGTTAGCTACGTCTTGGATGGGTCGCGAAATCTGCCTGGAAAGAAAATAAATGACTCCCGTCCCCAGAATTAGAAGGCCTCCAATCATGATTGCCAATAAGCCATGATCTTGGTTGATTTCCTCCAATGCCCCTTCTTCCTGTGCAATGACCACCCAGCCTCTCGTCTCACCATTAAACGTAATCGGGGATTTGACGACATATACTTTGTTGTCGGAAATCTTGACCTTCTGGATTAACTCCTTATTTTTCATAATGACGTCCGGAAGTTTATTTTCATCCGGATCGATATACAATTGAGGCATCGTATATATGATGCTGGCATCGGGGTCGACGATATAGATGATTGGCTGTTGGTTCAAATGAAGGATTTTCTCCCTTTCCTCAACAATCTCCGCAAGGATCGGGCCAACGACAATCTGACCATTTTCCTTTATCGCACGGTCGGATGTTTCATCAGCTAAGTACTTAAGGAGGCTAAGCCTATATTCCAAAGCTGTTTTTTCCATCCACCATAAGGAAAAAACAGACAATAATATCAAACCGGAAATCAAGGTCAATACGTATCTCTTAGTCCAATATCGTTGTAAAGTGGTTCTTTTTTTAGTTTTCATAGACACTCAATTGATACCCCAATCCACGCAATGTTTTTATTTCCCCCTCAGTTACAGGCCATGCATCAATCGCCTTCCTGATCCGTTTGATCGCCAGGTCCACGGCACGGTCACTGCCATCATAATCCATACCCCATACTTGATCGAGAAGTTGTTCTCTCGTGAAGATTTGATTAGGGTGCTTAGCGAAAAAAATGAGCAGCGACAAATCACGCGGAGTCAAGTTTATTTCTTCCCCATTCAATTGCACCATATAAGACTGGTCATCGATGGTTAAACTCCCAAACTCATGAACATGTTCATCTTCCGCAACAACTGTCGAGGACCTTCTTAAAACGGCATGCACCCGGGCCACGACTTCTTCGGCAACAAATGGTTTGGAGATGTAATCATCCGCACCTGACTTAAATCCGGATAATCGGTAATCTACATCGTTCAGTGCCGTCAACATGATAACCGGGCATGTATCGTCCTCCCGAATTTCCTTCAATATATCCCAGCCTTCCTTTCCAGGCAACATGACATCAAGCAGGACAAGGTCTGGCTTCGCATCTTCAAAAACCGGAATGGCTTTTAGTCCATCGTATACTTGGACTACATTAAAACCTTCACGCTCCAAATATGCTTTCAATACCATCGAAATGGCAATTTCATCTTCTACTACAAGAATTTTCTTCATATAGGGATTCCTCCTTCCTGAATTATAGTGGAATCATTTTGTATATGCTAACTATTAAAATAATCAAAGCTTTTTTCCTCAATCTTACCCTTTGAATGTGTCAGGATTATGTTCGCAGACCGATGTTTTCACTTAGTATTTTCCATAACTTATTTTGTACAAGTGTTCTCGACTCATTTTACAGGGATGCATCTGACTGGTTCAATAAAGTCATATGGATATGAAATCGCTTGTAAAAACTTATGATAACACCCTTAAGAGACTGGCTCTAACTTAGAGCCGGCCTCTTTTCAATTACATGTCTCGTGTGGATTCGGACAGCCTGCCTCCTGCCTTTCCACTTGAATCGTGCTATGTTCAATTCCAAACTGATCGTGAAGAAGTTTTTGAGCTTCTGCTAGAACTGAATCGTGATTGCCCCCCTCATCAATGACAACATGGCAACTCATTGTCAAAAAACCAGAAGTAATCGTCCAGATATGGAGATCATGGACATCGGATACACTGTCCAAATCCATCAAGGATGCTTTTACGTCATCCATATCGACTTGGTCGGGTGTGCCCTCCATCAAGATATGGAAAGAATCCCTCACCACCCTAATACCGCTGATAATAATTAAAATCGCGACTATGACGCTCGCAATCGGATCCGCTATTCCCCAATCGAAAAAATAAATCAAAAGTGCGGCAGCAATGGCTCCCACAGATCCGAGCATATCGCCCATCACATGTAAAAAAGCACTCCGAACATTCAAATTGTCTTCCTTATCCCCGCTCATTAATATCCATGCCGCAATGACATTAACCAGTAAACCAATGATTGAAATCATTAGCATTCCCAAGCTTTGCACTTCAGGGGGATCCACGAACCTCTTAATTGCCTCTATGAAAATGAATACGGATATAACGATCAAGGTCAATCCATTCAAACAGGCAGCAATGATTTCAAACCGTTTATATCCATACGATTTGGTCGATGTCGCTTTCCTTTCCCCCAACCTTATCGCTGTATAACTAAGTCCTAAAGCTGCTGCATCGCTAAGCATGTGACCTGCATCCGACAGTAAAGCCAGACTATTTGTCATGAATCCCCCAATGACCTCAACTACCATAAATGTGGAGATCAATAAGAAAGATGCCAACAACACTTTTTTATTATTAGTATGATGGTGGTGGTGTCCGTGCCCATGATCATGGGAGTGACCATGATGATGTCCCATGCCATCCCTCCTCTCGGATTTAAAACTTATATATAGTATGGGATAAATCCAGAATGGTTTCAAATGATTCACTTCACGGGTTCACCGCTGGAAAAAATGTATGCCCTGATCCATTTAGCGGGGATCAATACTCTGCCTTCAACCATTTCAAAGCTAAAAATAAACGCTACAGACATTACCTGCAGCGTTCCTTCCAATTTATCTTTCCTCTTGCATCGTATCATCGACAATGGCGTGTAAATCTTTATTAAACAATTCATTATTACAGACAAGACTGTGTCGTTCCATCTCTTCTTGCTCTTGATTTACCTGATCTTTTTCCTTCATAACCTACCTCCAGCATCATCATGTTTTGCCTATTATCGTATCCACAGGCATGTACATTTATGCTGAATATTTCCCCATATTTCATCATTTATGAACGCACCTGCTGTCCCCCATGGAAGGCCCGTATAATGAATTCATACTCGGGAACCAGTAAGCTTTTATACGATAACAGAAACGATGAATTATCATAGAGGACTTTTTCAAGATTTACCTGTATACCTGTATTTTCAATCGTCACAATGGCATAAGGAGCAATTGGTTCACCATTACAGCCTAGAGATCCCGGGTTCAGATATATCGTTCGGTCATTTTTAAAAAGGTGGGTAGGGTGATGATGTCCAAATCCTATTAAATCGTGATGCTCATCTTTGAAAAGCGTTTCTAAGTTATTTAAATTCGGTTCAACGATTTTACTAAATGGATTTTGGCTAATGTGCTCATCCAATTTCTTCGATTCCATATGATAATGGGTGAAGTAAACGGAGTGATCATTAATGATATGCTGTATGGTGCGAGGCAATTTTTCCAGTTTGGTTATGAAATTCCGATGCATTCTTTCAGCTATCCATTCATGATGCTCCTTTACATGAATATGACCGTCCGGATGCGGCTCCCCGTTAATGATGGCCAGGACAGCTTCATCATGATTTCCAGTTATCATCGATAAATCATTTCTTGCAAATAAAAGTTCAAGGACTTCATTTGTATCCGGGCCAATCCCAACCATGTCTCCCAAACAATAGATATGATCTATATCATCCCTTTGATCAATATCCCTAAGAACGGCTTTTAACGCTGAAGCATTACCATGCACATCCGTTATAATGGCAACTCTCATGACTAAGTTCAGCTCCCTTCCCCCATAATCCATATGGTATATTATAACATTTTAAACGAAATCAAAAAAATATTCGGGCTTATTCCCCTTGATTTACCAACGCCCATTTTTTATGAATAAGCAAACACTTCGGCCTAGAATACATAGTATGAAGTATTCCCGGTAAAGATGTTTTACTAGGTATGTAATTCATAAAATGTATGAGGAGGAAATTAAATGGGTGGAAATGGTAACGATTGTTGTGGCGTTGGTGGCGGCTGCGGCGGTTTCGATAACGGATTTGCATTGCTGATCGTATTATTCATCTTGTTAATCATCATTGGATGCAGTTGGGGATTCGGCGGCGGCGGCTTCGGTGGATGCTGCTAATAATGAAAGAAATGAAAAAGGCGCCTGATCATGGCGCCTTCTTTGTTATTGATTGACTTTTATTTTTTCTCTTTGCTTTTGTTTTCGAGTCTTCATAATGAACCAAATGACTATAAGTGCAATGGGTATAAGCAAGAAATTCGCATATTGTGAAAAGATGGCTCCCGCCTGCTCCCAGCTAGGTCCTAACTTAAACCCTAAATAAACATAAACGCTTGTAACAGGAAGCATCGCCATATAGGTATATAATATGAATTTCCAAATATTCATTTTCAATATTCCGCATGGTAGCGACACGGCGGTACGAATACCTGGTACAAACCGTCCAAAGAAGGCAATTCCCCCACCATACCTTTCAAAGAAGCGGTCAGCTTTGTTCAACTGCTCATCTTTGATCAAAAAGTATTTTCCGAACTTTAATACAAGCGGTCTCCCGCCATACTTGCCTAAGGCATAAAGCGTCAATGGTCCCGTTACCCCACCTAGCGAACCGGCAAGGATAGTCAAGTATAAATTCATATCCCCTTGATAAACCCAGTATCCTGCCAGTGGCAAAACTATTTCAGCAGGAATGAATTCAAAAGTCAAAGCTAGCAAAACACCGAAATAAGATAAAGATTTAAACGCTTCAATCATATCCATTATTAAAGTTTCCATTGAGGTTACCCCTTTTCTAACTTTTATTACATATAAAAAGGGGTGCTCCAAGATGAATCCGGGCACCCATGATGTCAAAAAGGACATTTTCCATTGTATCACAAGTTAACCCGCATTTTTCCATAATGTTATCCTAAAACAATGTTCTTATGGAGTCCATGTTTTGTTATCGGGCTATTTACTACAGAACTAAGCTTGTAGGAAGAACGATAATAATAGAATATCGATGGTCCCGAAACGAAAAAAACTTGAGGACGAATTGACCTCAAGCATTCAATATAGTTAACCAAGTGAATAGCCCCTAAATGGGTTGAGATGTACACATGACAAAATCGATACCCTTAGTTCTCAAATCATAAAGGGGGTGGAAAGCCTACTCAATCCATCTTCCAAATGCCTTTTCGCGTCTTTCATCATGCCATCAAGTAATTCCTTAACCGTCGGTATATCGTCAATCAATCCGGCAACCTGGCCGCTGTTCATAAAACCATTATCAACATCACCGTTCATCGCACCATTAATATGGTGGACTTCCGAGGTCATTTCACGGTAATCAATAGGAGACAGTCCCTGTTTTTCCAAATCCAGGACTTTCTCCGTATATCGGTCCTTCAATACTCTTCTTACCTGGCCAACGGATCTGCCCAATATAAACGTATCATTGCCCATCGCTTCGATTAGTTTTTGTTTATATGATGGATGGAACGGTGCTTCTTGTGTAGCGATCAGCCTGGTTCCCAACTGGACTCCTGACGCTCCCAGCATCAACGCAGCGGCCAACCCCTGTCCATTGCCTATTCCGCCAGCGGCCAAAACCGGAAGCGTCACATGCTTGCTAATTTGCGGAATGAGTGTAAAGGTCGTCAATTCCAGGTTCGAATTGATGCCGGCAGCTTCAAACCCTTCAGCTACCAACACATCGGCCCCTGCAGCTTGCGCTTTTTGCGCGTGCTTGACCGATGCAACGATGGCAATCACTTTAATATTCTTTTTTTGCAATAGTGGAATGTAAGGGGCAGGATTTCCCGCAGATAAGGAAACTACAGGAATATCATGCTTCAGGACAAGATTGATTAACTCATCTGTATATGGACTAACGTTAATCGGAATGTTCAACGCAAAATTGTTATTGGTTTTATCTTTGGTTTCGAGAATGATGGCTTCTACCTGTTCAGGATTCATGGTACCACATCCTATTGTCCCTAAGCCCCCTGCATTGGATACTGCAGCGGCAAGACTTGCATTGCTTATATTCCCCATGCCGCCTTGAATAATGGGATATTTTATCGAAAAAAGCTCACAAATATATTTCACTTTCATCCCTCCCTATCCATTTAATGTTATACTATATTCATCAGAAAAACAATTCTGACTTTTCCAAAAGGAGCGAGACTATGATTATTCCGTACAATAATAAAAAGCCATCCATTGATGAATCCGTTTTCGTTGCACCTGGTGCCCATTTAATCGGAGATATTTCGATTGGGAAAGAATCGACCATTTGGTTTAACTCCGTTCTGCGCGGTGATGAAGATTCAATTACAATCGGAGAAAAATGCAGTATTCAAGATAACTCCACCATTCATTTATTTGAAGGGTGCCCAGTTGTCATTGAAGACGAAGTGACGGTTGGTCACAATGTTATCCTACATGGTTGTAAAATAGGAAAACGGTCCATCATCGGGATGGGCTCTACGATATTGGATAATGTAGAGATCGGCGAAGAATGCATTGTCGGCGCGAATACATTGATTTCCTCTGGTAAAATCATACCTCCACGTTCGCTGGTTATCGGTTCCCCGGGGAAAGTGGTTCGCAGATTGAATGATAAAGATCTTGAATTGATCCAACTTTCGATTGATACGTATGTTCAAAAAGGAAAGGACTTCAAAGGGATACTTGATTAATTATCACAAAGGGAATTCCCCGTTGTCTTTAGTTGACTTAAAGTAGAAAAGAGCTCCGGCAAGTCGTCATTAGCGACTGGCTGAAGCTCTTTTTCACTTAATGATAAGAGGATGATCCTTGGCGTCATAGGTTTCGTCTTTCCGCCATAAATCATTGTTTTCCTGAAAAACGCTTTCAAAGAAACGGCTTGCCGGTTCAGCCAAAACTTGATAATACTGGCTAAATAAAAGAGCAGCATGATTCCCATTCCACTTTGAAGGCAACAGTTCCTTTGGCAGGCCCGGATCGACAAATAAAAACTTACGGTATTCATGTACCAGGTTCGTTCGTTCCACAAAGCAATCAGCATCGGACATTTCCCCCCTGCTAATGATGCTTTGATGAACGATGAATTGTTTGCTGTATTTCTCAATGAATTCTTCATATTTATTTTCAATCTCTTCTAAATGCCAGCTTTTCTCGACAAGCGATTGATTTTCTTTTGGACCCTTGTATTCCGAAATGAAAAAATCAACATATTCATTGATGTCATATTTCTCGATCAAGCGCTTAATTTGTTTCTCCAAATCATTAGGGGAAATCCAGCAACCACTGGAAAAACTGCCAAACCCGCTCCATAATAATTCTTTACGTAGATCATCCCGTAATTGCCGCTTATCTTCAGGGATCGTGTACATCAAGATACGCCATTTACCGTCCCATTCATTTGGTTTCATCTTATATATGCGATTGGCCGCTTCATCCATTCTCTGCACACCGCGATCGGTCAAAAAGTAATAACTTTTATTTCCGTGCTTTTCTGACTGAATCCACCCTTGCTTGACCATTCGTGAAACGGCTACACGAACACCCTGCTCATTATGACCGAATTCCTTTAATAAACGAATTAAACTGCCTATCCAGATTTTACTTCCGTAATTACGGATATAATCACCGTATATCGTAAAAATCATCGATTGCGTATTAGTTCCTATTTTTCTCACCTCACTCTCACATTGTTACCATTTTCACACGGACGACATAATTATTATTATATCTTTTTGAATTGAAACCGCAATATTATTTACCTGAAAATTGCGTTTTTCTCCGTTCACTAAATGCCAGGAGTGCTTCCAATCTGTCTTGAGTCGGGATGGTCAATTCATAGGCTTTTCCCTCTATGGCCATTCCGGTTTGCAAGTCTGTATTCATCCCTTGGGTAATCGCGTATTTGGCTTGTTTGACTGCAATCGGCCCATTTTTCATGATATCGGCTGCCAATCCCTCACAAGCTGACATAAGTTGATCCCTTGACACGACCTTCAAAAGGATCCCTAATTGACATGCCTCTTCTGCAGTCAATTTTTTAGCGGTAAAAATTAATTCCTTCGCTTTCATTTCCCCTATCAATCTCGGCAGCCGTTGTGTACCGCCTGCCCCGGGAATAATGGCCCAGCTAGTTTCAGTGAGCCCCAAAGAAACACCTTCAGCAGCAATTGCGAAGTCACATGAAAGCATCCATTCAAATCCTCCCCCCAATGCATATCCATTGACGGCAGCTATGGTTGGCTGCGGAAGCCCTGCGATACTATTAAAAACATCGCGAATCGCTTTTACGTTCCTTCTTACTTCCGCATCATTCAAAGCCTTCCTTTCTTTCAAATCCGCGCCCGCGCTGAATGCTTTTTCCCCTGCACCCGTGAAAATGACGACGCGGATATCGCCGTCCGTATAAACTGCATCGATGACTTCCTGGAGTTCAGAAAGTGTCTCATAGTCGAAGCAATTCAATACGTCAGGCCGATTCACTGTTACATAGCCGATTTGATTTACTACTTTATAAATAACCTTTGACATGGGTCCTCGCCCCTTTTTTAAGAAAATGTCCCTTATACTAGAAAAATAAGGGCCGATCATCAATCATTTCCAATATTTTCTATGATGGCGGCAATTCCCTGACCAACACCGACACACATCGTTGCAAGACCATAGCGTACATTCCGCTTTTTCATTTCGTGAACAAGTGTTGTTAAAATACGTGCCCCGCTTGCACCGAGTGGATGGCCAAATGCTATCGCCCCGCCGTTGACATTCACTTTATCCTGATCCAATTTCAATTGGCGGATGCACTCTACGGATTGGGAAGCGAATGCTTCATTCAATTCAACCAACCCGATGTCTTCAATCGATAAACTCGCCCTTCCCAATGCTTTTTTAGTTGCATGAATTGGACCCAGGCCCATAATGGACGGTTCTAAGCCGGCTACCGCACCTACAACATATTTGGCCATAGGTTTTAGTCCAAGGTTTCGTGCTTTTTCTGCACTCATCAATAGTAATGCTGAAGCTCCATCATTTACACCCGAAGCATTCCCCGCCGTTATAGTGCCACCTTTAAAGATCGGTTTGAGTTTTTCCAACTTTTCGATGGTCGTGTCAGGACGAGGGTGTTCATCCTTTTTGAAAATGACCTCATTACCTTTACGATCCGTATATCGAACAGGTACGATTTCATTAATGAAACGTTCTTCTTCTACTGCCTTTTTCGCTCTTTGCTGGCTTTGAAATGCAAATTGATCTTGGTCTTCCCTTGAAACCGAAAACTGCTGGGCAACGTTTTCTGCCGTTTGAGGCATGGAATCCGTGCCATACATTTCTTTAAGTTTCTCATTCGTGAAACGCCATCCGATCGTTGTATCCTGAAGCTCCATTGAACCCCGCGGAAATTCACCTTCAGGTTTGGCCATGACGTACGGCGCCCTTGTCATGCTTTCAGTCCCGCCTGCGATATAAATATCGCCTTCTCCTACAGCAATGGAACGTGCAGCATACATAACGGCATCCAGTCCGGATCCACACAAACGATTTATTGTCGTTCCAGCTACGTTTACTGGAAGACCAGCTAAAAGGGCGGACATCCTTGCCACATCGCGATTATCCTCTCCCGCTTGATTTGCATTCCCGAAGATGACATCTTCAATTTGATCTGGCGGCAGCTCTGGATTGCGATCTGTCAGCGCCTTGATTACAATCGCACCGAGGTCATCCGGACGAACCCATTTCAAAGCACCTTTATATCTTCCTATTGGCGTTCGCACAGCATCGATAATCACAACATCCTTCATTTCCTCACCAGCTCTCCATCTTGTGTATAATCGTACACCCCTTTACCTGACTTGCGGCCGAGCCTGCCAGCTTTAACATACTGTTCAAGGAGGGGGGCCGGACGATACTTCTCACCAAGTTTACTATGTAAATATTTTAAATTATTCAATCGGGCATCCAATCCCACCAAATCCCCTAGCTCAAATGGTCCCATTGGGTAATTCAGCCCTAACTTTATCGCCTTATCGATTTCTTCCGGTGTTCCTAACCCTTCTTGAAGCATGAAGAACGCTTCATTACCTACCAAACAGCTGATCCTGCTGGTTACAAACCCAGGGAATTCATTAATGACCACGGTTTCTTTCCCCATTTTTCCGGCTACTTCTTTTATTATGGCTGCCGTTTCATCGCTGGTTTCAAGACCACGTACAATTTCAACCAGCGGCATTTTTTGTACAGGATTGAAGAAATGCATGGCAATCGTTTTTTCAGGACGTTTTCCGTAAGAACCAATTTCCGTCGGGCTCATTGTGGAAGTATTGGTTGCAAAGTAACAGCCTTCTTTTGCATGATCTTCCATCGTTTCGAAGACTGCCCTCTTAATTTCTGCCTTTTCCGGAACTGCCTCTATGATTAAATCGGCATATGCTGCTGATTCTTCCAAATTGGAAGAATACGAAAATCTGCTTTTTGCTGCTGCCACTTCTTCCTGGGTGATTTTTTGATAGCGCACACCCTTTTCAAAAATGGTATCGATCTCTTTTCTTGCACTTTCCAATGCATCTTGATTCACATCCACCAATACTACATTGAAGCCTCCTGTTGCTCCTACATAGGCTATTCCCCTACCCATGACACCAGATCCGACAATCACAAGATTTCTAATCATTCGTTCATTCCTCCTTTAAAAATAAATAGGGCTGGCTACGATGAATCAGATCAGCATTCATCCATATCTGAATTACTTCTCCGACATACCGTTCAGCCAGCCGCCTATTTTATGTTTTTATTAAATTCCAAAGGGATTTAAGGGACGGCTTCCATGATAGGAAATGATGCTTTTCGTTTCTGTATATAGATCAAGTGTCTCAATACAAAGTTCCCGGCCGAATCCTGACTGTTTATAGCCTCCGAAAGGTGTTCCAGGAAATGCGGAGAATGGGCAATTCACCATGACGATTCCCGCTTCAATTTGATTGGCCACTCGAGTCGCACGGCCGCCATCCTTTGTCCAAAGAGCTGAACCCAAACCGAATTCCGTATCATTCGCGAGTCGCACGGCTTCTTTTTCATCTTTGAATTTCATAATGACAACGACCGGTCCGAATATTTCCTCTTTCACTACATTCATTTCATGATTGACATTCGCTATGACTGTCGGCTCATACCAATATCCGTTCTCGAAACTTTCTATAACCGCTGGCTTTCCTCCTGTCAGGATTTCCGCTCCATCAGCAATGGCAGATTGTACATAATTGTCGATGACATCCAATTGCCCTTGATCTATGACTGCACCGACATGCGTTTCTTTGTCGAGTGGATTGCCCAATTTCAATTTTTTCGTTTTTTCCACGAATCTGGCAACGAACTCATCATATATGTCTTCGTGAACGTATAAACGGGATCTAGCTTCGCAAGATTGCCCAGTATTGTAGAAAATTCCATATAATGATCCATCGATAGCTGCTTCAAGGTCCGCATCTTCGAAGACAATATTAGGGGACTTTCCGCCAAGCTCCAATGTCACCCTTTTTAATGTCTGTGAAGCTTTGCCCATAAGATCCCTGCCGATTGGCGTAGAACCTGTAAAAGCCACCTTATTCACTTTCGGATGCTCGACAAGGTAATTCCCTACGTCCGATCCAGGACCTGGAATGATATTGACAACTCCTGAAGGAACACCAGCTTCTAAACAGATTTCCCCTAATACGATTGCAGTCAGCGGTGTTAACGAAGCTGGCTTAACAATGACTGAACAGCCAACTGCGATCGCAGGTGCAATTTTCCATGCTGCCATCATCATAGGATAATTCCAAGGAATGATTTGAGCACAAACACCTACTGGCTCTTTTTCCGTGTAGTTATGGAATTGACCAGGTACATTATTGACAGTTCCGCGGTGTCCGACTATAGCACCTGCATAAAACTCGAAATCTTCTATCGCCTGCATGACTTGGCCTTGCGCTGCAGAAATGGATTTGCCGCTGTTCAGAACCTCCAATTCAACCAATTCATTAAAGCGTGAACGCATGATTGCTGCAATTTTGTTCAAAACTCGAGACCGTTTATTAATCGGAGTTTTCTTCCATTTCCCATTATCAAATGCCTCACGTGCAGCTTGAACAGCTCTTTCTGCATCTTCCTTAGTCGCCTTTGCAACTTTGGCAATGATTTCACCATTCGCAGGGTTGTACGCATCAATCGTGGATCCATTAGAGCTTTCCACTCTTTCGCCATTAATAATCAGATGATAATAATCACGCTTCATTTCCGCTTTTTCAAATGCTGCCGCTTGAACTCCAACCATGTAATCCCACTCCCTTTTCTATATTACTTGCCTATGAATTTAGCTTTCCTTTTTTCAGTGAATGCTGCCACACCTTCAGCATAATCCATCGTTAAGCCAGCAATTCGCTGACCCTCCGCTTCTTCTTTTAAGTATTCTTCCAATGAAAGGTGGTAGGATGCCTCTAAGTATCTTTTGATTAAGCCGATCGCTTTCGTTGGTTTGTTTGCGATATTCGCCGCAAAGGCTTTCAATTGCTCGTTCCATTCTTCCACACCGATCACTTTTGTAGCGAGCCCGACATTTTTCGCCTCGCTAGCAGGGACCTTTTCCCCCAATAAGGATATTTCCAAGGCTTTCGCATGCCCAACGATCCGTGAAAGGTAATATAGATTCCCTGAATCAGGAATCAACCCGATATTGACAAAGGCATTTAAAAAACTGGCTTTTTCAGAAACAAGCCGGAAATCGCATGCAAGAGCAAGGCTGAAGCCAGCCCCTGCAGCCACTCCATTAACTGCTGCAATGATCGGTTTTTCACAGCTTGCTATTTGCTGCATCATCGGACCGTAGTGATCACGCAGCACCTGGCCTAAATTCATGCTTCCATCAACATCCGATAAATCTTGCCCTGAACAAAAGGCCCTGCCTTCCCCTGTAATGATAATGGCCCGCACTTCATCGGACCCCGCAGATATCTTGATCGCCTTCTGTATTTCCTTATTCATTTGGGACGTAAAGGCATTAAGTTTATCAGGACGGTTCAAAGTAAGCCAAGCCACTCCGCTTTCAACCCTATATTTGATCGTTTCGTACATAGAGCACTCCTTATCCGCCTGTAAAATTAGGCTCCCTTTTTTCAACAAATGCTTTCATGCCTTCTTTTTGGTCCTCTGATGCAAAAAGAATATAGAAGTTCTTCCGTTCGAATTGCATTCCCTCATATAAGGGGTAATCAACGGCTTTATTGACGGATTCTTTAATCAGCCTTACAGCTAACGGGGGTTGCTTTGCTATCTTTCTAGCGAAATCGACCGTTTCTTCCATTAGCAATTCAGGGGCAACGATCTTATTAATGAAACCATATTGCAGAGCTGTCTTTGCATTTATCCTTTCAGCCGTCAATATCCATTCGAGTGCCTTCGTCTTTCCCACCAATTTTGTCAACCTTTGTGTTCCTCCTGCACCAGGCATGACTCCCAGTGTCACTTCCGGAAAGGAAAACTGGGTATCGCTGGCGGCAATCAGGAAATCGCAGGATAAGGCAAGTTCAAAACCACCACCGAATACAAAACTCTTCACAGCACCGATCACAGGCTTCTTGACTAGGCTCATTCGGTCCCAATCGGCAAATTGGTTGGTTAACTCCAGACTTATTGGATTGTCGTCCATCATCTCGTCAATATCAGCTCCAGCGGAAAATGCCTTTCCATTGCCCGTTATCAAGATCACCTTCACTTGTGGGTCCCGGTCGAATTCTTCCATGGTTGAAACTATTTCCCTGACCATTTTCCTGTTAATGGCATTCAGCTGCTTCGGCCGATTTAAAAAGATATAACCAATGCCATCCCCGATTGACGTTTCAATGAATTGAAGCGCATTCATTTTATTTCTTCCCCGATCATCATCGTTACGAGTTTCCCGGCAAATCCCATTAGGTCTTTCCCTGATGCTTTTCCTTCCGGGGAACGCATTCCTTGTTGCAGTGCATCGTGGTCTTCATAATACATTTCACATAGAATGTAATACTCAGAGTCTTTGCCCATTGGGGTGCCTACTATTTTAGTGACCTCCATTTTTTGAAGACCTGGAATTTTTTCCGTTATCGGACCATGTACATTGAAATAATGCTCATCGAATTCTTCCTTGTTTTCAGGTTGTTTATATAGGGCGATTAACTTTACCATTTTAGAAAACCTCCATTTTATTAGATCATTTTTATCATCGGTTTCATCGATTCGAACGGATTTTTACATGCTTTACAATATAAAATGCTGCGGCAGGCCGTTGGACCGAATATATTTTCCATCGTGACATAAGTAGATTCACAATACGGGCAATCCACATGCCATGATCCATCTTTTTTCATTTGTCGAGGAGGAGGGGAGATCCCGAAAACCTTCAATCCAGCTTTCCCCTTTTCCGTGATTCGATCAGATGTCCAGGAAGGGGAACGTAAAAATTCCACGCTTACTTTTTTTACGGCAGGCAGCTGTTTAATGGCTGTTTCCACATTTTTTTGAATGATTGACAATGCCGGGCACCCTAGAAAAGTTGGCAGCATTTTCACCGAAACGTCCCGGCCCGAAACCGTCACGTCTTCAACCATCCCTAAATCCAAAATACTTACTGTATCGATTTCGGGATCTTTAACGTCTTCCAGGAGTTTATATATTTCTTCTGCGGTTAACAGTACGGTCGACATGATGCCCCTCCCCTTTTTCTATTGGTTCACCATGAAGCTGATTTATCGGTTGCGTACACTTCACTTAACGTTTCTATCGCCTTTTCCAAATCTTCCGAATGCTGGCCACTACGTCCATCACCTTGGGCCATTCCTATTTCAAGAGTCGTTGCCAAGCCCACACTTTCAAAAATTGGGGTGACAGCCTCGATCCATTTCTTCTGTAAGGCAGCTTCGCTTTCTATCAAGCCAAGCTCGACCATTTCTTCTCCATATTGGCCAAGTGAAAATACTCCAGCAAAATCCGGCATCGTTTTCTCAATCGCTGCATTCATTCTCGAAACCGCCTCTTCGTGACCAGAACCCAGCAATTGGACGAACCATGTTTTCCAGTGCATCAAATGATAATAAAGTTCCATCTGTACCTTTTGTGCCACTTCAGCAAGCGGTTCATATGAACTTGATTGAAGGGATTGAATCTTAATCGCTTTGGCTTGGGTATAAAAATAATTCCGAACTACCGCAAACGCCCAATCATAATCCGGGTCTTTCATATAGTATCCAGGACCGTTGACCAATTCGAGAATGATCGCATTACGCCGTTCCTTGGCGGGACGGTCGTGAGCCAGCTTATCTGCGTCCCCTTCACCTAGTTCATCCAGTAATTTATAATATATGGCTGCATGCCCCATCGTGTCTTGAGATATCGAAGCCGATGCAACATCTTCTTCGATATGCGGTGCGAGTCCAAGCCATTCCGAACCTCGGTATGAATGGATGAAATCATCGTCCGCCAGTTGAAGCAGCAATTCTTTGATAGCGATGTTCTCCAATGATTCATTCCTCATTCTTCACGCCTCCACCCCAAGACATTATCTCTTTTTCATCGAGCATTCCCTGCTCATACTTCCGCCACTTTTTCTTTAAATACCCATACCCTTTTGTGGTCCTGTAATCTTTATTATCAATACGTTGAAGCGTTTTCTTTTCCTCAATCGTCATTTTCCGTATATTCTGTCTTTTCACTACCCAGATATCATCAACTGCTTCCCGTCTCATGAAATTTTCTTGCGCCATCATGATGGCGATATCCTCATTGGGAGCCAACAGGCTATAATGGTATTGAACGGGTGAAGATTGAGTTTTACGGCTAAATACTTCAAATTCTTCAAAGTAAGTGTTTTGTCTAGTTTCCATATCATCCTTCCCCCTACCTTAGATGACCTTTGGCGCTAACGCCTCACGTACCCATTTATTATTTTCATAAGAAGTTCTTCGAAGACGTAAACGATCCTGCGAAAGGGGCCCTTCATTCCTTGCGAACACCTTCAATTTCCCCCAATCAGGTTGTTTGTAAATCCAGATTTCAGAATTTTTATCAAACCTAAGTGTTTCATCAGGAATGGTAAAGCCGAGTGAAAGGATCCGCTTCACATATTTAGAAAAAAAGGCTTGGCGAAGCTCTTCATTCGTACTGGTTCTGATTCTGTACTTAATCGTTATATCCTGTTTGGATGAGCCCACTTCATTCTTACTGGGAGGTCCAAAAAAGAGTAATAAAGATTCCCACCAATAATTGATGGAGTCTTGAACCAATTTCCTTTGTTCTTCCGTTCCTTCAGCCAAAGCCATGATTATCGCTTCACCATGCTGTGCATGAAAAACTTCTTCCGCGCAAATCCTCAGTAAAGCTCGGGCATAAGGTCCGTATGAAGCCCCAAGCATGTTCGTCTGGGAGATGATGGCTGCCCCATCAACAAGCCAGCCAATCAATCCTGCATCACCCCAAGATTTGGCTTCCATGTGGAAGACATTATGAAACTTTAAATCTCCATTAAATAAATCTTGCATAAGGTCATCCCGTTTTTTGCTGTACGGCTTTAGCAAATCCTCGGCGACTCGAAGCAATAATTGTCCATGTCCCATTTCATCCTGCACCTTAGCCATGATTCCAAGTTTTCTATTTAAGGTCGGGGCTTTAGGAACCCATTCTTTTTCGGGAAGCGCCCCCATGATTTCACTGATGCCATGCATCGATATTAACTTGATTAAAGTGCCCCGGTAATCGTCCGGCATCCAATCATCGGCTTCTATCTTTTCTCCTGCTTCGATTCTGGCAATGAATTGATTTAGCTTTTCTTGTTCAGCCATATCATTTAATTGAACGTTCATTCAAATCACCTCTCTTTTTATTATATAACGTTTATATAACGTTATTATATTTTACAGTTATATTTAATGCAAGACTATTCCGACTTTTTTTGAAATAAAAGGAAATCAATAGGAGATTTCATGATATTTTTAATCACCATGATGCCTCCTTCCCTATTTCAAATTGGTTCTTTCTTCTCTTCTGATTAAACCTATTCTATGAAGGGGCTGCACTTTTTATTTGATCGTCAGAGTTCATAAGGTTTTTCACTGCGAATTTACGATAGGCTCGAGCATTAAAGCTCCATCAACGGCAGAATCGCCAACAAGGAACATCCATTTCCATGAACGAATCCAGGTCATCCAACGCATCTCCATCCAGTTATCAACTTGTCACTTCATCTTTCCGTTTATCAACGACACGAATGGCTTTTCCTTCTGAACGCGGAATGCTTTTTGGAACGTTGACAACAATATCCATCGTTACAAGACATGCGGATTTCATATGATGCTGAATCGTTTTCTTTAATATCTCTACATCTCCATGCGTTAAGTCTTCTTCAATCTCCTTATAGAAACCGCTTTCAATTTCAATGTGCAGTTCAACACCGTCCATTTTCCCCTTCTTAACGAGATGAATCTGATAATGAGGCACTATTCCCTCCATTTGGAATAAAACACGCTCAATTTCAGAAGGAAATACATTCACTCCCCTGATTATGATCATATCATCCGTTCTGCCTTTAACGCGGGACATTCTTGTTGTGGTCCGTCCGCATTTACACGGTTCATGGGTAATGGATGCGATATCACCAGTACGATAACGAATGATTGGCAGCGCTTCCTTGGTAAGGCTGGTAAAGACCAGTTCCCCATCTTCGCCGTCCTCAACTGGCTCAAGTGTGTCAGGGTTAATGACCTCAACAAGGAAATGGTCTTCTGCGATATGCAGTCCTTCCTGCGCTTCCTGGCATTCTATCGCAACTCCTGGACCCATGATTTCACTTAGTCCGTAAATATCGATTGCTTTCAAATTCAGTTTTCTCTCAAGTGTAGCTCTCATTTCCTCAGACCACGGCTCAGCTCCGAAAATCCCATACTCTAGCCCATTATCAGCAGGGTCAATCCCCATTTCTTCCATCTTTTCAGCGATATTCAAAATATAAGTAGGGGTTCCGCAAATACCGCGAGGTTTAAAATCATTGATGATCGTAATCTGGCGATCGGTATTTCCACCTGAAATGGGTACTGTGGCAACTCCTAGCTTTTCTGCTCCGTAATGGAGACCCAATCCGCCTGTAAACAGGCCATATCCATATGCATTATGGAAAATATCCGACTTCCGGCCTCCTGCAGCTACAATTCCACGTGCGACGATCGTTGCCCAGTTTTCCAAATCGTTTTTCGTATACCCGACAATGGTAGGCTTTCCACTTGTTCCGGATGAACCATGAATGCGTGTTACATCCTCCATTGGAACGGCGAATAAACCGAATGGATACTGATCACGAAGAGTCTGTTTTTTTGTAAAAGGAAGCTTTGACACATCGTTCAGATTTTGAATATCTCCTGGATCAAGGCCCATCTCTTCAAATTTCCTTCTGTAATAAGGTACATTTTCATATACACGGCTTATCGTTTTTTTGAGGCGTGCCATCTGTAAACTTTCCATTTCAGCACGCGTAGCCGTTTCAACTTCCGGATTGTACATCGTTTCAGTCCCCCCTTAATTTTGCTCGTGTCCCATCCGATTCTCCATATATAACGGTAATAAAACGGATATTATATAATTGTTATGCTTGATTTTAAGATTAATACGTCATTTCTACGTTGTCAATAATGTTTTTTTGAATTAAGCAAAATGGCCGAATAGACAAAAAAACAATTTACTAAATTTTCAGACTATCTTAATTTTAACAATGATATATCATTTTATCAAACACTCGTTTTAAAAACGTATTAAAATATTAGGAAAACAATTTTCCTGAAGTACTGTTCATAAATATGTAGAGCAGGTAAAGGGGTGATTCCCGATTTGGAATCACCCCTTATAATGGATAATCTAAGCGTTCTTCCTATTTATTGACCGCAATACTGGAATCTATCACTTTTAACCACTCCCCACGCTCCCTTTCACTTATTACATTATTTTTATAAACTATTTTCCCTCTATTAAAGGTAGCGGTGATTCGGCAAGGAAAGGAATGGCCCATATAAAGGCTTTGCTTATGTTTCGCGAAAAAATTCGTTTCCGAAGCTTCATGCGGAACATCAAGGGAAACGATGGCAAGATCTGCATCCATTCCATCCTTAATTTGTCCTTTTCTGGAAGAGAGACCAAATCTATTTGCCGGGGCTGAAGCTGTCCACTCAGCGACTTTGTGAAGTGGGATATCGTGCAATACAGCCAATTCTATCATCGACATCAGTGAAAATTGCCCCCCGCTTATTCCACCCCACGCTTCGAAAATATTATGTACGCCAGGGTCTTTCAACTCATAAGGACATGGTGAGTGGTCGGAAGAAATCATATCGAATTTCCCTTCCATTAAACAGGCTATCAATCTTTCTTGTTCTTCTCTTTCCCTTAGTGGGGGAGCACATTTTGCAACCGCACCTTTTTCTATTAAATCACCCTGATTGAATAATAAATAATGTGGACACGTTTCAACCGTTACATCCAGTCCCTTTTGTTTGGCCGATTCAATTTTTTCAATGGCCAAGCCACTACTAATATGGACAAAGTGCAGGGGACAGCCTGTTAACTCGGAATATGCGATGGCACGTTCCACAGCCTCCGCTTCTGCTTGCACAGGTCTTGTGGCTGCATAATCATTCGCACTGAATAGTCCATCCTTCTCTTTTTCTTGCTTCAGCCATTGAGTGATCGAATCACTTTCCGCATGAAGGGCCAAGACCTTGCCCAATTCTGCAATTTTCTTCATACCATGTAAAAGGGTGAAATCATCCGCACGCTCAAACTCATCATTTCCCGTCTCTGAGAGAAAAGCTTTAAAACCGATGACTCCAGATTTTGATAGCTCCTCTAATTCATCAATATTTCCCGGGACCAGCCCTCCCCATAATCCAAAGTCTATAACTGATTTCCCTTCACCGATCTTGCCCTTTTCAAGGAGAGCCTTTCGATCGATGGTTGAAGGGATTCCATTCAATGGCATATCGAAATATGTGGTGCAACCTCCCGCTGCCATCATTTGCGATCCTGTTTCAAAGCCTTCCCAATGAGCGCGGCCAGGTTCGCTAAAATGTACATGGACATCAATCATACCCGGAAAGATATGTTGGCCATCCGCATCATACTCTTCATCCGCTTTACCACTCAGACGATCCCCAATCTTAACAATCACCCCATCTCTGATTGCAAGATCAGCTTTCTTCACTTCATCTGGAAAAACTACATACCCATTGCGGATAATAAGATCATATATTGACATACAGACCACTCCTCCAAAATATTTTTATAGAATCAAAGAGATCCCCTGGATGCAGACACTTTCTCCGTTTTTCCCACATACACATCGAGTGCAGCCTGCAAAGCCTCTCCCCGATTCACTTGAAACCCCTGGCGCAAAAGGACAGCTTCCAAGGAGGCCAATACAAAGAGGATGTTTTCTTTCCTACAACTGAATCCCATTGTGCCGATTCTCCATATTTTTCCGTGAAGCGGACCAAACGAGGAGGCAATCTCGATACCGAATTCATTCAACAGCATTGCTCGAACGGCTTCCCCGTCGATTCCTTGTGGAATTTCGATGCAAGTTACACACGGAAGTTTGTTTTTCCCATTCCCGAATAACGTTAGTCCCATCGCCTTAACCCCTTCAACGAGAGCAGCTTCGTGGAGTTCATGACGGGCAAATCGGGCTTCCAGACCTTCCTCAATTACCAGGCGCAAACCTTCACGTAACGCATAAAGCATTGAAGTCGCTTCTGTGTGGTGATTCAAACGGCGCGGTCCCCAATAATCCTGCAGCATGCTTAAATCGAAATAATTACTGGTGATGGGACGGCGGATTGAAATCTTTTGGTTGTCTTCATCTGTCGCAATACCACGTTCCACCTTTTTGCGGAACTGGATGATTTCTTCTATTCGCTCATTATACGTAATCGGCGCCATACCCGAAGGAACGGACAAGCATTTTTGCGTCCCTCCTATCAATCCATCAATGCACCATTCATCCACCTTTACATCCGTTCCCCCGATGGACGCAACCGCATCCACCACAAGCAGGACACCCATTTCACGGCAGGCCAACCCGATTTCCTTCAATGGCTGCATACATCCCGTGGAAGTTTCCCCATGGACGATTGCCGTTATTTTAGGTGAGACTTTCTTGATTTCCGCAATGACTGCTTGCGGGTCGAACACCTCTCCCCAAGGACATTCGATCGTATGAACATCAGCTCCGTATCGCTCACAAATTTCCACCAATAAATGACCGAATCTTCCGAAGATGGGAACCAGAACTTTATCTCCCGGCTCAATGATGCTGCATAGAATCGCTTCATTTCCTGATCTTGAAGTGCCATCTATCGGGAACGCCCATTTATTTTTCGTTTGAAAAACCAAACGCAACATTTCCATCACTTCATTCATGATATTAGTGAATGCAGGATCGAATTGACCTAATATCGGTGTGCTCATCGCTCTTAAAACACGCGGGTCCACTTCGACTGGACCTGGCGTCATGATCGTTCTCATCGGTGCATTCAATTCTGAATATGACATTTTACCCAACTCCTTCAATAGGCTAATTTATATAGTATTTCGCTTAAAACATCGATTCCCCTTTCCAAATCCGGAACACTCGTAAACTCCTTAGGCGAATGGCTGACTCCGTCCTTACTTGGGACGAACAGCAGGCACGTCGGACAAAATGAACCAAACACTTGCGCATCATGCCCGGCTCCGCTGACCATATCCTGATAAGGTATATTTTTATCTTCAGCAATTTTGCGGACAAGGCGATTCATTTCCCGATCCATGGCAACAGGTTTGACATCCATCCATTGTGAAATCTCCATCTTCATATCCGCTTCTTTCGCCAAGGCATCGAAAGCCGAAAAGATTTCCTTACAAAACCTATCAAGAATCACTTCCTCGTGATGCCTGATATCGAGACTGAATTCCACTTCACCAGCAATGACATTCGGAACATTAGGTTCAACATCCATTCTGCCAACCGTCGCAACTAAATCCGAGTCCATCCCCTTCGCTTTTTTCGTTAAAAAAGAAATGAATTCCGCAGCTGCACTGACTGCATCCTTCCTGTAAGACATAGGAGTGGTGCCCGCATGATTGCTTTCACCAATGATTTTCACCGTATAACGGCGCTGCCCGACAATATGGCTGACGACCCCGATCGTATTCTCATTCTTTTCAAGCACCATCCCCTGTTCTATATGAATTTCAACGAATCGGTCAATATCATCGCGGACGGGGGTCATATAGGCTTCAGGTTCAAACCCTGATTTTTTCATGGCTTCCAAAAAAGAAATTCCCTCTGTATCTTTTAAATGCTTTACGTTCTCAAGACCATAGACTCCTTTGATATTCCTCGATCCCCAAAACGTCAAGGGAAATCTGCTTCCTTCTTCCTCACAAAAAGAAACGACTTCAATCGTCCTCCGAGGCTGCCCATAGGCTTTAAACAACCTCTTAACTGCCAGGAAACTAGCGATGACCCCATATGCACCGTCATATTTCCCCCCATCCTTGACCGTATCTATATGAGAGCCGGTCAGAATGGTTTCATCGGTGGAATCGGTCCCCTCAAGCCTGCCAAACAAGTTGCCTACACTATCAAAATATGTAATCAGGCTTTCTTTTTCCATCTTTGCTTTCATTGCATGCTGAGCTCTCATCCATTCCTTGGAATATAATAAACGGGTCACCCCATTACTCTCAGTTGCCCCGAAAGATGCTAACCATTCAATCATCGAAGCAACATCATCCTTTTCATCTATGAATTTTTCGATTTGAATTGCCATCACTTCGCTTCCCTTCTCAATATCCATTCATGTTATGAATATTCACAAATATATGTTATCTACTATTTTACTTCTTTTCGCATATAACTTCATTGGCAATTCTGTTAGTATTTTGGTGTTTTTTTGTGCAAAATAACCAACTAAAATCCAATCCAATAATGCCTGTAAAAGAAGAAGAGAGTGCCCACTAAACATGGACACCCTCTTCTTCTCAACTTGTATAATTCGAACCTAAGCCCAATTCCCTTAATAGCTGACGATACGCAATCGACGTCTTATCTGCGACGATATGCGCTTCCGCTTGTAAATCTAGAGGCAGCTCCTCCGGCTTTTGATTTTCAACCATTTCCTTATCTTCATTGAAGATCTGTAAATTGAATTCATAGGTATCTTCTATCGGAGCATCTAAATCAAAGTTACGGGCCATCGGCGAAAACATTCTTGTCTTACGTGCAGAAACTGGACTGGCACAGTTCAGGATATGAAGTTTTCCGTCCTCCGGGAAGTGGACAGTCAGCCTGGCCGCAAGCGGTGGATAGATATCAAAAACACGGAGCCATTCAAAGTTGGCAGGTTCTAAATGCTGCATGCTTTTGCCATAATTACTGACGGAACTTAAGTATTCCACGTGCAGGCCATACTCCGTTTTTTCCACTTTATAACTAGGAACGATAGGATTGTTACGATCAGCGAAGCTTTCTGAATGTACCCAAGCAAAGTGGGACACATCCAAAAAGCCTTCCATCTGCCGACCGGCTGAACCAGCAATGTCAATGGATGGAGGCAGGATGTTCAAATATTCATCATCATCCCATGCCGGTAACTTCGGAATATCCTCTTTATCGCTCGCAATCGATGTCCAAACCAAACCGTAGCGTTCTACCGTGGGATAAATATTAATACAAAGACGCGGGGATATTTTAGCATTGGGATGTGCAGGAATCCCAGTACAATTACCTTCAGGGCCATATCTAAAACCGTGGTAAGGGCATACGATATTATCATCTTCCACCCACCCCATACTTAATGGCACACCACGATGCAGACAAAGGTCCCTCGCAACGATGATCTTCCCACTAGCCCGATAAAGGACAAGGTGCACATCGAGAAGCTTAATGCCTATCGGTTTTTCCGACACTTCCTCGACTGCTGCCACAGGAAACCAATATTGCGATAATACATCCCAGTCCGCTTTGCTGAATGTGCATTCTTTTGGAAACGGCGTGACTCTTTTTTTCTTACTTGAAGCAACTGTGCCTTCATTCATTTTATCGTCTCCCTTATTCCCACGTTATTTTATTTTTATAAATATTAACAAAATTCAGATATTATGTCACTAACAATGTTATAAAACCTTACACACAAACCCATTTTTGTATACCTCAACAACCCAAACAATGAAATTTGTAAGATATACCAAAGGAATTGTATGATATGATAATGAAAATCTGCAAAGCATGTGAGTGAACGGAGGGATTCAGATAAATATCAGTTACATGCACTAATTTAAAACCGATCAATTCCCTGGATTCATATACAGCTTTAATTATAAAATCACTTCAATAATCTAATTTTCCAGAATGAGGTGTATCAGATGAAGGTAACCGAACTTTTAACATTGCCCGCATTAACCGGCATGCATTTAATTGCCGGAGGAACAGGGCTCGAACGCGAAGTCAAGACTGTCAATATGATGGATGCTCCAGATATCATCAACTTTTTAAAACCAAATGAATTCCTTGTAACCACAGCTTATCACGTAAAGGACAAGCCACACCTTTTGTTATCACTTGTCGAAGCGATGGCAAATCAAGGCTGCGCAGCCCTAGGGATAAAGACACGTAGATTCCTAAAAGAAATACCCGAGGAAGTACTGGTTCTAGCCAATGAATTATCCTTACCAATCATTGATCTTCCAGCAGAATTGTCACTTGGGGAAATCATCAACCATACATTCCGGGCGATTTTGGATCAACGGGCAGCTGAATTGACTTTCGCCATGGAAACACATAAGCAATTCACAAACTTAATCATGCGGGGTAAAGGGATTCAAAAACTGCTTGATCATTTATCGAATATGATTGGATACCCCATTTTATTAGTTGACCGGTACCTTAAACCGATATTCCATCCAACCTCAACATCCGGAATTATTCCAATAATCAAAAAAATGAACAGTGAAGGATACAGATTTCATAAAACCATAGCTTCGTTCTTTTCATTTTCATCTCTATCCAATAAACAAACCTATACCGTATTCCCCATCTATATGAATGAAGAAAAATTTGGCTATTTGACAATATCAGGAGAAATCAAGAATAGCGATAACCTGATAACACTGACGATAGAGCAGGCAACTAATGTCATTTCTTTTGCCTTGATGAAAGAACATGCCCTTAAACAGCATGATCGGAATATCCGAAATGATTTCTTCCTTCATTTCCTGGATGGGAGTTTCTCTTCACAAGAGGAAATCATAAACCGAGCAAAAGAGTTTTCCTTACATAATGAACAAGCCTATATATGCGCAGTCGGAAAAATCGATGAATCCGAATTGGCCAAAAGTTACACACAGCTACAACGAAGGGCTGATTCGATATACGAGTTTTTGGAAGATGAGCTTCGCCTATCACCTAATCCCATTCACCTCTTTACAAAAGGTAAGAAATGCATTCTTTTATACGAAGTGAACGAAGTCTCTGGCGATGTTCTTCAATATGTCGAAACCTCGCTAAAATCATTGCAAAAGATAACAGCCAGCCAATTCGACTGCACGATATCTTTCGGAGTGAGCCATATGAGACCGAACTTTTTACAGACCAAGAACGCTTACAAAGAGGCGAACGACTCCCTTCTGGAAGGAGGCCTTTCGAAAAGGACAGATTACATCCAGATATTCCGGACGAAGGATATTATGGAATTATTGAGAATCATCCCCGAAGAAGACCTAATGAATTTTTACCTTTTCGCATTACAGGGATTTTCAAAGATTTTCACCGAGGAGGAGCAATCCTTATTACAGACATTATCAGTCTATCTCGAAACGCATTGCCAAATATCCGAAACTGCCAAAAGATTATTCGTTCACCGTAACACCGTTGTATACAGACTCGAGAAATGTGAAGAGCTGCTCGGCAAGAGCTTAAAAGATTCAGAGACCACACTACAGATACGACTTGCCCTTCGCATTAAATCCTTACTTAATATATAAAACCCAACCTCTTCCCCCTTCACTTTATGCAAGTTGTCTATATCAACAACCAAAAATTGTCTAATCTAACTAATGACAATTTTCTGATTATTCATTATGATGGTATTAATCATAACGAATTCGTGTGATATAATATGACAACCAATTAGAGGAGGGAGTTTTTTTATGAATGAAAGAATTAATAAGTCCAAGGCCTTCTCGTTAGGTCTTCAGCACGTTCTTGCCATGTATGCTGGTGCCATCTTGGTACCGATCATCGTCGGCGGAGCATTGGGGTTCACTTCCCAACAGCTCGCCTACCTTATTGCCATTGATCTATTAACCTGCGGAATCGCTACATTATTGCAATCCTGGAAAAATAAATATTTTGGCATTGGCCTCCCGATAGTATTGGGAACTTCTTTCGTGGCAGTCACCCCCATGATATCCATTGGCAGCAATTATGGCATTTCCGCTATATATGGATCAATCATCGCCGCTGGGTTATTCATCATTTTATTCTCCAACATATTTGGTAAACTACTTAAATTATTTCCGCCTGTCGTGACCGGTACCGTCGTCATCATCATTGGATTATCCTTAGTGCCCACCGGCATAAAGAATATGGCTGGCGGTTCTGGCAGCCAAGACTTCGGTTCAGCCGAAAACTTAATGCTTTCTTTCGGTGTCCTCGCTGTCATTCTGTTAATTAATCGCTATTTCACAGGATTCATACGCGCCATTTCCGTTCTGATTGGCATCATCGCAGGAACGATCGCTTCAACATTTTTTGGGAAAATGAACTTTTCCACGGTTGTCGAGGCTTCTTGGTTCCATATCCCTGCACCTTTCTACTTTGGTACACCCACCTTTGAAATAACTCCCATTCTTACGATGATATTGGTTGGCACAGTCATCCTTATCGAATCCACTGGCGCATTCCTTGCTCTCGGAAAAATAACAGATAGGGAATTGAGTGAAAAAGATATTGTCAAAGGCTACCGCGCAGAAGGCCTGGCATTCACTTTAGGTGGCATTTTCAATGCCTTCCCTTATAGTACATTCGCGCAGAATGTAGGTCTCGTTCAATTATCCGGAGTGAAAAAAAGAACGATCACCATTGTAGCCGGCTTCATTTTAATCGGGCTTGGACTGGTTCCGAAAATCGCAGCTCTCGCTACACTGATTCCTACTGCCGTCCTCGGGGGTGCTACCGTCGTCATGTTCGGAATGGTTGTTTCATCAGGAATTAAAA
Source organism: Peribacillus sp. ACCC06369 (assembly GCF_030348945.1). Classification (NCBI taxonomy): domain Bacteria; kingdom Bacillati; phylum Bacillota; class Bacilli; order Caryophanales; family Bacillaceae; genus Peribacillus; species Peribacillus sp. ACCC06369. The sequence goes on along the minus strand of NZ_JAUCEN010000002.1, from coordinate 1,046,297 downwards.
TGTTGAATGACGTCGATTTCTCGGATAATGCCAATTTATTGGTCATTGCTTGTTCAGTCTCACTCGGACTGGGCGCCACCGTCGTTCCCGAGTTATTCTCGAGCCTGCCGGAAGCAATCCGTATCGTTGTCGGTGATGGAATCATAACAGGAAGCCTGACAGCCATCATCCTGAATTTGATCTTGACTCCACGCAAGAAAAAAGCCGCCGATAGTACCATCCCCGATTCAGATCTAATGGCAAAAAGTATATAAGAAGGAGACTGGAGATGATTACTCTTACTTCATTAAATGCACTAACCGAAAAGGAATTTACGAAGTTCCTTGGGGATACTTTCGAACATTCACCTTGGATTGCAGAAAAATCGGCAGGCAATAAGCCCTTTTCTTCAATAATCCACCTGCATCGATGCATGGTGGACATTGTAGGCAATTCGTCAAAGGAAGATAAGTTATCGTTAATCAGGAAGCATCCGAACCTTGGGGACAAAGTTGAAATGAGTGATGATTCGATTAAGGAACAGCATGGCGCCGGTTTAAAGGACCTTACGTCCGATGAATATGAAGATTTCATATCATTGAACCGGAAATATATGGATAAGTTTGACTTTCCATTTATCCTGGCTGTGCGAGGCAAAGATAAAAATGACATATATCAATCGATGAATACAAGGATTCACCATGCAGAAGCAGCCGAGTTCGATAAGGCCTTAACTGAAATCTATCAAATAGCCCTATTTCGTTTACAGGATAAAATTAAAATTGAAGGAGAGAATTTAATGAAAAATAAATCAGCCGCACAAACACTTAGTTATGGAAAAGGGAATGTTTTTGCCTATAGGACCTATTCGAATCCTTTAACCGGAATCAAGCAAATTCCAGAATCCACTTTTTCAGGAAGAGGTCATATCATTTTTGGCACGAATGTAAAAGTTTCCGTTGGCGGCTCCTCTTTTCTTCCCTCATTCACGGAAGGAGACAATTCCATGGTCGTCGCGACTGATTCGATGAAAAACTTCATCCAAAGGCATTTAGCTACATTCAAAGGCGCAACATTAGAAGGATTTGCTTCATATGTATCAGAAGCCTTCCTAAACAAATATCCTCAAATCGATACTGTTAAGTTGATTGCTGAAGATATCCCTTTCGAAGCAGTGACTGAAGCAACGGACCCCCAATTGAAACCGAGTGACCTTGTATTCAAAAAGTCCCGCAATGAACGGGCCAAGGCTGCCGTCGAAATCATCCGTGGGGAAACTGGCAACGAGATCGTTCAGCAAAGCAGTTCCATCCTCGACCTTCAATTAATCAAAGTAAGCGGGAACTCTTTTGTCGGTTTTGTCCGTGATGAGTATACGACGCTTCCCGAAGATGGAAATCGGCCGCTTTTCATCTATTTGAATCTCCATTGGGTCTATGAGGATCAAAAGGATGCATTCGGCATGGATCCCTCTAAATACGTAGCTGCCGAACAGGTAATCGATATTGCTACATCCGTTTTTCATGAAATGGAAACTCCTTCGATCCAAAATCTGATTTATGAAATCGGCTGCCGCATTTTAACTAGATTCCCTCAGCTTCTTGAAGTTACATTCGAATCCCAAAACCACACATGGGATACAGTTGTTTCCGAAATACCGGACTCCAAAGGAAAAGTATATACCGAGCCGCGCCCGCCATATGGTTTTCAGGTCTTCACCGTTAAAAAAGAAAATCTCGAAAACAACAAAATCCTGGCTGCCGCTGAAGAAAACATCGGTTAAGGAGTATATATGCCTGGTATAACAACACATATATTGGATTTAATGCATGGCCAGCCAGCCGAAAACGTGACGATTGAATTATACTTTTCCGAATCATCCACCGCTAGCTGGCAGCTGCTCCAGTCAGCTGTCACAAATCCAGACGGGAGGCTCGATGTCCCGCTGCTGAAAGCAGATAACACCAAAACGGGAAACTACGAAATCGTTTTTCATATCGGGGATTACTTCCGGAATAAATCCATCGAACTCCCTGATCCGCCCTTTTTGGACCTGGTTCCCGTCCGATTCGGACTATCTTCCCCATCCTCTCATTATCATGTGCCCTTGCTCGTTTCCCCATGGGGCTATCAAGTATATCGTGGAAGTTAAAGAAACTGCCGGAGAAGATTCCCTCCTTCTCCGGCAGTTTCTTGTTTGATTGATTATAGTCAGGACCGTTCCACTATTAATCCGAGTAATAAAGATCTATTATAGATTGCGATATCTGGGATACTTCAAGAATAGAGTTTTGAAACGTAGATGCTAGGTATCTCCTCAAGCGGAACCGCAAGAAGATCACGGTCGAGGACAACGATATCAGCAAGCTTCCCTACCTAATTCACGCTCCCCGAATGTACCAATGGCCAAGCCGCCAGTATAAGCTTATAATGCTTCGGCAAGGGCGTTCCGTTCATGTTGATGCCATACTACTTTTTTTCCACTGCAGTTGATTCTCATTACTGCACGATAATCCTTTGTTTGTTTTTTGAAGGGGGTGGGGTTGGGAGTATTTCCTTTTGTAATATAGGGTCGTATGTATCGACACGACGGTCTCTAAAGAATTGTAGAATGTTTCTAGTCTTTTCTATTTCTTTTAAATCAATCTCTTTTACAATAATTCCTTCTTCATCATCAAGTGAAGCTAAAATATTCCCTAATGTATCGCTAATGAATGAACCACCGTAAAAATTCATGTCTTTTTCCTGGCCTACTCGATTTGTTGCAGCAACGAATACACCATTAGAAATGCCATGAGCAGAAATTGCCTTTTCCCAGGATGGTCTTGTTGATATCTCAGGATGATCTGGCTCTGAACCTATGGCAGAAGGATAGAATAATATCTCCGCACCTTGTAAGCTCAAAATTCGGGCAACTTCTGGAAACCACTCGTCCCAACAAATCCCGACACCTATTTTTCCATAAGCAGTTTCATAGACAGGATACCCGGTATTGCCTGGAACGAAATAATATTTTTCATGATACTGGGGACCATCCGGAATATGATTTTTTCTTGTAATCCCTAAACATTCTCCATCTGCATCAAATACAGCTGCACTATTAAAATAAATACCAGCACCTGCTCTTTCGTAAAAAGGAACAATCAAGACGATTCCTAATTCCTTTGCTAATTCACCCATTTCGGATAATGCACCGCTATCTACATCTTCAGCTAAATCATAATTTTCCACACTAACATTTTGTGGAAAATATTGCGAAGAAAATAATTCTTGTAAGCAAACGATTTGCGCACCTTTATTTACTGTTTCTTTTATTTTCTCTATCGTTTTTTGAATATTTTCCTCAATGAATTCCCCGCAATGAATTTGAATAAGACCAACTTTTACTTTTGACATTTTCTCACTACCTGACTTTTTTATTTTTTTATCTTATACAGTTGGGACGACCTGGTTTTCATATACAACCTTTCCATCCATAATCGTCATCTTCACTTCAGTTTCAAGAATTTCCTCTGTTGATATGCTAAATAAATTTTTATTCAATACTGCGATATCCGCTATCTTTCCTGCTTCCAATGTACCTAATTCTTTTTCTCTAAAAGATCCGTATGCCGGTGTAGCCGTGTAGTATTTTAATGCTTGTGCTAAAGTAACTCCTTCCGACTCCTGCCACGCCTTCCCGGTTAAATCTTTTCTGGTGATTGCCTGATAAATACCCATCATAGGATTTAGGGGTACTACTGGAAAATCTGTACCAAAGGCAATTTCAGCACCAGTATCTTCTATTGTTTTGATAGGATAATAGAGAGGTTGTTGTTTTTCACTAATTCTAGCTGTATAAGCCTCACTTTCCATTAATTCAATATGTTTGGGTTGAAAGGAAGCGATTACACCTAATTCCTTAAAGCGATGGACATCGTTTGGATGCAATACCTCCACATGTTCAATGACATGTCTGGCATCTCTTTCTCCATTTACGTTTCTTGCTTCTTCAAATGCATCCAATGCTAAGCGGACAGCACCGTTACCAATAGCATGGAAACGAATTTGGAATTTTTCCTTATCTGCCTTTTTTACTAATTGTTTAATTGTTTCAGATGGATAAGTGGTTCCACCTTTTGTTTCAGGACGGTCTTTGTAATGATCCAATAAAAAAGCAGTATGACTTGTCACAACACCATCTATAAATTGTTTTAATCCAGAAAAGGTAAGCTTGTCTGACTGATAATTTTTTTGTAATACCTTCGCGACAGCTAAATCCATTTTTAACTCCGGAGAAAAGTGAATTCTAGTTGTAAGTAACCCTTCTCTATCAAATTCCTTAAAAATTTCAAGATCGTCTAATGGGTTTGGCGCAATTTTAGCTCCGTATAAATCATTAACGGATGTGATTCCCAATCTTTTTGTTTCATCGAGAAAACCTTGGAATAGTTTTACACGTTTTTCTTTCGGTAATTTATATGCATGTTCCGATGCATACCCAATAGCCTGTTCAAAAAGAAGGCCTGTCAGTTCCCCATTTTCATCTTTTCCAATTTCTCCATATTCCGGGTCTGGGGTATCCTTCGTTAATTGAATCATTTCTATTGCTTTACTATTGATCCATGCGTAATGCACTTCTGCATTGAATAATAAAACGGGACGATCAAAAATATATTTATCTAATGTTGTTCTATGTGGTAGCACTTTCTTTTTCCAATTGGTATGATCCCAGCCAATACCAAATATCCACTCATCATTTGGTCTTGTTTCTGCAAATTCACCTACTAGTTTAGCTACCTCTTCTTCTGAAGTAGCATCAAATAATTTGGCACTATCCTTCTGTAAAATGCTTCCCATCATTATGTGCATATGAAAATCATGAAATCCCGGAATAATTAGTCCCTCTTCCATGTCATACACCTTAGTTCGATCCCCAATGAATGACCATATTTCTTCTTTAGGACCGATCTCAACAATTTTATTATCTTTAATAGCGATAGCTGCTTTTATTGGCTCATCTTGTAGCCCAGTAAAAACTTGTTGACCAGAAAGAATGATGTCTGCCTTTATCATTTTTGTCCTCCTTGATAAATCTAGCTTTTATGCTTGAATTTCATTTTCCTTCGCACTTTCAATAGAAAGCTCTGGTGGCCGTTCACTAAACATTTTCGTATTGGAAAGGAGCATGATGAAACCTATTCCAAACCATCCTAGTCCGAGTAAAAGTGCCTTTGAATCAAGACTAGTCCATAACCAAATTGTGAAACTGGTTCCAATCAGAGGCAATATTAGGTATTTTAGTTTGTTAATTCCGTTTCGCTGTTTCTCCCTAATAAAATAATGAGAAATAACCGAAAGATTAACAAATGTAAATGCAACGAGTGCTCCAAAGTTAATAAAGGATGATGCTGTCACTAAATCAACAAATAAAGCAGATAAAGCAAAAATTCCCACTAAGATAATGTTGTGTGTTGGAGTTTGAAATTTTGGATGAATATGACCAAATATTTTCTTAGGAAGAACTCCATCTCTTCCCATCGCATACAAAAGTCGCGATACACTTGCGTGAGCTGATAAACCAGATGCTAGCCCCCCTGTAATGTATCCTGCTAGAAAAATAGATTGAAATAAATTACCCCCGATGTATATAGCAATTTCTAAGGCAGCAGAATCTGGATCTTTAAAGGATTGGAAATTTGGGTAAACAAGGTGACTGATGTATGAGATGGCGATAAACAGACCTCCTCCTATTAATGCTACGAGGAAAATTGCCTTTGGTATTATTTTTTTAGGATTAATGGTCTCCTCTGAAAATGTAGTGACAGCATCAAATCCTAAAAAAGATAAACATAAAATAGAGGATCCTGCTAATACTAAGGATAGTGGTATATCTCCATTCACAAATGGAGAACCCATAAATAATGTCCCTGAACCCATTCCGTTTAGTAACCCTTTAATTGAGAGGAATGTAAATATAACTATTATTAAGAACTGACAGGCAACTAATAAAAGATTTATCTTTGTTGCTATTTTCACTCCGATTATATTTACAGTGGTGATTAAAATTACAAAACCAATTAACCAGACGGAAAAAGGAACGGATGGAAAATATGCGTTTAAGTAAATAGCGATTAGTAATCCATTAATCATTGGCAAAAATAAATAGTCTAATAGTATAACCCAGCCTACTAAGAATCCAATATGAGGATTAAGAGCCTTTTGAGTAAATGTATATGCAGAACCGGCAACAGGATAGGCCTTAACCATTTGACCATAACTATAGGCTGTAAACAACATACCAACTAAAGCTATAATATAAGCGGCAGGTACCATCCCTTTCGTTATTTCCGCAACAACCCCATAAGTAGAAAAAACTGTTGTAGGTGCCATATAAGCCAATCCAAATAGCACTAAAGGAAATACTGTTAACGAACGTCTTAATTTTGCATTCTCCATGTATCACTCCACCCTTAATCGTACTTAATTAACTTATATGCAAATATCATACCAAGTGAGGGATGATTATTTAGAGCTTGAATTAAAGTCATCTTCCCAATAATTACAATATATAGAATCTTCAATAAATTGATAGTTTTATGCAATTTTACATCAATTATTTAAGATTGCATAATTAGTCGTTAAAGAAGGGTTCCATAAGAAAAGGAGCTGCCAAAGCAACTCCTGGTAAAGCACCTGTTAATTCAATATCAGTTATTTATACAAAATATCATCTCTTAGTGAAGCAACTTTAGTTAAAGCTGTATCTATGTCAGCTTCATTCACTCCAAAATGAGCAAGTGCATCGCTAAGATGATTTACAATAGCATTAAAATGGGATGGTTGCAGATCCATTCCTTGGTGAGCTTTTGCCATGGATTGTCCAGAATATTGTTTTGGGCCACCTAATGCAAAACTTATAAACTTTGTCTGATGACCGCGTTGTTTTTCCATATCCGTTTTTTCAAAAAAATGATTAACTGTATCATCCTTAAGAACCAACTCAGAGTAAAAATAGTCCACAACTTTTGCAATCGCTTCTTCTCCGCCAACTTTTTCATAAAGTGTTTGTTCCATATATACACTCCTACTTTTTAATTAATAGAAGTATTCTCTGCAGAAAATTTGTTTTTATTCCTTATCTATTATTTAATCCCTTTAATCGAAAAAAGCACCTTATGTAACTATGTCTATTAAAATCGATAAGAAAAAGTCTGCCATAGCAACTCCTTTAATGAAGTAAAGCGCCTGTCAGTCATTAGGAAAAGCCTATTCTAATTAAACGTGCCCTATTGTTGGAGTTGAACTCGGTTATCCATTTATCCCTCATCTATTTCAGCTTGTTGCTACCAAGATGTTGAGAATGCATAATTGATTTGGGGAATTCTTTATTACATTCACTGTTCATTACTTATTTTACATATTCAAAGTGGAATGTGACAAAATTGTAATCTAACTTCCTGTTACATCTATGGTGGAGAATAGGATGAATTTTATAGTATGTAACATGAGGAGGGGATTTACGTTGAAAAAAGTATTACAAACTAAAAACTTATCTAAATCCTATGGAAAGACACAGGTTTTAAAGAATATTGATCTGACAATAACTTCGGGTGAATTCACAGCTATTATGGGGCCTTCTGGTTCAGGAAAAACAACACTGATGAATGTGCTATCGACGATTGATAAATTTTCTGGCGGGGAGGTCTGGCTTGAAGAACAGGCGCTGTTAGATTTAAACAAAAAGGCATTACGTACATTTCGCCAAGAACGAATGGGTTTCATCTTTCAAGATTACAACTTGCTTGATACTTTAACGATCAAAGAAAACATTCTTCTGCCCCTTTCATTAAGGAAATTTTCTATAGATGAGATGGAAAGACTGCTGAGACCAGTCATTCAGGCATTGAATATTGAAGAAGTTCAGGATAAATACCCTACGGAAGTTTCTGGTGGTCAGAAACAAAGGGCATCATCTGCACGTGCCATCATTACAAATCCTGCGATTGTCTTTGCAGATGAACCTACAGGTGCGCTTGATTCCAGTTCAGCAACACAATTATTGGAACAGTTAGCTACCTTAAATGTAACCTTTCAAACAACTATCCTTATGATTACGCACGATTCGTATGCAGCAAGCTTCTGTAAACGAGTTATCTTCTTGCTTGATGGAGGAATCGTAAACGAGCTTTATAAAGGTGACCAAAGTCAAAGTGACTTCTTTGATCGAATCCTTCACATCCAGAGTGCCATGGGAGGGATTCAAAGGTGAACTTACTGAATATGAATGATAATTGAAGATGATGAAAAGATTAGAAAAATAGTGGCTGATACACTAACGAAGTGGAAATATGAAGTTAATTTTAAACATAACAATCTCCTATTCATGGACAGAATCGATAAAGGTTTAACCTGCGTTTTAGCATCTAATACTAATTATTCCAAACTCCTGCCTTTTGTACAATACGTCACTCAAGAATATGGCCCAATTAAGCAACTATAGAGACGAAGTGAAACAAAGCCCTCCTACAAAATTCCCCTTTCGGCAACTTTATTTTGAGACGCTGGAATTCCCATAGCCATTACGATTTATTCAAATCCCCATGCTTTGGAAATGACAGGAAAAGTCATTATACTTTTATCAGGTAATTTATACCAAAAAATAATTGTGTCCGGATACTATATTCGCTTCGCTCTCCCAAAATCAAGAGCTAATCACCAACTGTATTTAATATTTATAAAAAAACAAAGTATAAGAATGTAATAGAGTGGATAAACTAATAAAAAAGGAGTGGGAGATTATGGAGACTAAAACTAAAGAAGGAACGAAAGAAATGTGGAGCGAAATTCATGATTGTATAAATCGAGTAATTGATGAAAAACATGATTTATCTTTTCAAAAGAAGAGCAATGATAATTATATGAATCTATATATTCAAACAGCCGTTTTACACACCTTATTTGAACTTTCAAATGAATTCAGGAAAATTGAAAGGAAATATACCAAATTGTGATATTTCTAGAAAGGCATGTACCAACTTTGACTATTATTGTGGATTAGGATAAAAAAAACTCCCTAAGAGCCTATTAATACCAAAGTAATATCCAATCTTTCCTAGTCCACGTTTTCTTTCCAACACTAAACATTACTATATAATATCGATCATTTCCGATACCACATTTGACCAAGTTCCATTTGTTCTTTGCCTTCCCTACAAATAACCTCTTTATTATTCCAACTGAAAATCCACTTTTGAAAAATGTTTTTTGCAATACTAATTAAAAATAAACTCTTCATACACATGACAAAACCCCACCTGTTATTAACAACTGGTGGGGTTTCTATTTGCCTTCTACATCTACATCAACCGGGAGGTCCATCTTGTGTAATCACGCCCTTTCATTTAAACAGCTAATTTACTGTATTCATCCAACTGATCTTTGGTTAAATTTTTGATGAAGTGATCGATATTTATCGACTCCATTCCATACCTTTCACAAATCTTTAAATAACTTTCATAAGCTTTATCATAAGTGTTCATCATCTTGCTCCCCTTTCTGTTATATAACAATTAATTTAACTTAAAATCAATATATAACAGAGTTATTCCCATGTCAATGTAATTTTCTGAAAATTTAGAAATAACTCATATTACCTTTAGTATTACCCCAATTGTTCTTCGCTAACCGTAACACTTAACAAAAAAGAGACTGACACAAATTTAATTGGATAATTGGCCTTCAATAGCGAAGATGGTATTTTTCACATAATTAAAGTGACAATAAAACATTTTTTTGTTTATTTAAATGAGTATGTAGTTATTGCTTACTGATTTTTGAATCGAATGATTAGTAGAATCTCGGAACTGTTTTTTTACACAATTAACTAAAACCATTGTATGATATGATAAAATAAATATTTTGAAAGTGAGCTGAAAGCTTATGATGTGGTCACCGCTATTCGAAAATGATGTACCTGCAGTCATTCTTCCTTAACGGTAGAAAACTTGCAACTCCGTTAAGGACTGGAAAGATCTAGTTAAAACGGAGGGTACAAAATGAAAAACACTTTATTAGGTTCTTTATATTTATCACTCGCTGCTAGCATTTGGGGCGGAATGTACGTGGTGGTAAAAGTTGTGGTAGACGTTGTTCCACCACTTGAATTAGTTTTATTACGATATGTAATTGCGATTTTAGCATTGCTAACCATTGGTTTAATAACAAAACAATCTTGGCGGATTGAAAAACGGGACTGGCTATTAATTCTCATTATGGGACTTGTTGGAAACACAATCTCCATCGTAACCCAGGAAGTCGGTACGCTACTTTCTACTGCACAAATGGGAGCCATCATTACTTCAACTACACCTGCATTTATGGTGATATTTGCACGTATCATTTTAAAAGAAAAGATTACTTTTAAAAAATCAATTTCGGTTATTTTAGCGACAATCGGTGTCGGTATCATTGTCGGAAATGCCCATATCGGTTCATCTCACCAACTTGGGGGCGTATCACTGCTTATTGCTGCATTAACTTGGGCACTTATGTCAGTTCTAATTAAACGTGTACCTGGGCAATATTCACAACTGGTTGTAACTACCTATGCTGTGCTTGTGGCAATTGTCTTTTTAACACCTTTTACAATTAGTCGATTGGATGAGCTCGATTTCCAAGCAATAATGCATCCATCCATATGGGGCGGCCTTTTATACTTAGGCGTTATTTCGACAGCATGTGCCTTTTTACTGTGGAATCGCGGACTGCAAATGCTTACCGCTTCAAGTGGTGGATTATTTTTCTTTTTACAACCTATAGTCGGTACGTTTTTAGGCTGGTTATTACTAGGTGAGCAAATCGGCTTGTCTTTTTGGATAGGTACAATATTAATTTTTATTGGTGTGTTAATAGTCATTCGGGAAGAATAACCGTAATAAAAACGTTGAATGGTGTTTTATATTAAAAAGTACCCTATAGAGACTTTTAAAAAAGTCTGCCTATAGGGTACTTTTTTAGAAAGGGGGATTAAGGGAAAGATATTTACAGAGAAATAATTAAGGTGCTATCAGATAACAGAAATGAGGTATCTTCTTTAGTATGCAAAATGTGTTCTTAATTCTTTTATTTTATATCTGAAGAAGGGACAATATAGCTCCCAATTTTATATTAGATAGGTTCGTATTAATTATTTATACGTTTTTGGGAGTGTCATTTCCTTAATTTATTCCCATTTATGTTATTAAGAAGGGGGAATCTTCAAGAACAGACCGCCCCACCGTCCCCACGGGAATCGCCCCCGCCTTTGAGGAAGTTATGCTCATCAATCCGAATGGCTTGTGCATGGCCCATCACCCCATCGAATTCTTCTACCCACTTCGACATGATGTCCCCTTGCCTTTAGTTCCTCTATCGCAACCTTTTTGACACGGCTTTCTAATTTTAACGACTCACTATCTTGACCCCAGGTTCTTCCCCAGACGAATCACGGTTCATTGATTGCCGCTTGTGGGTCCATTCGTAATCTATCATCCTGGTAATGATCACAGTCTGTGTTTGCGGCTGGCCTTCCCCACCCTGAGTACCATATAAAATGCTCTGTTTTCCATCTTTGCAGGCTATTGCTCGCATCAATGTATGGAACGTGCGCCCACCATACTTTTCGTTCCAATTATCGATTGGGTCATAAATCTACTCCTTGTTAATTATTTGATTTTTCAAAAATAATGATGATTGTATTATAACTTGTATGTTTTTCTTACGTAATCCAAATTTCATTCCTCAAAACAAAAAGTTGTTTTTTCATCACTTTTATAAGCCTATTTTATTTAAAAATACCAATTATTCGTTCATTACGTAATAATCATTAAAATTTTATATACATTTTGAAAGAATTTTTGTTATCATTAATTCATAATCATGGAAATGAATTCTAAATTTAAAACAAAGGAGGAATCGTTTTGAAAAATCCATATACGGAATTAACGGTTGGGATGATGAGAACGGGGATTTTAGGTTTCGGCGGCGGGCCATCAGTCATCCCGCTCATCCGCCACGAAGCCGTTTCCCGTTATCACTGGCTCGACGATGATGAATTCGGGGACACTTTAGCGATCGCCAATACACTCCCAGGACCGATTGCCACTAAGATGGCAGCATATCTTGGTTATAAATTAAAAGGCTGGCCGGGAGCCCTCGTAAGTGTGGCCGCTCACGTTTTACCTTCATGCTTTGCGATGGTTTTCTTAATTGCGTTCATTAATGTTTTAAGTAATTCAGCAATGATCAGCAATATGATCGCTGCTGTCATGCCAGTTGTTGCCGTCATGCTTGGCCAAATGGCTTACGAGTTTGGCGAAAAGGCGGTAAAAGGTTTAGGGAAGGTGCTCGGAATCATCTTTTTTGCGATTTCCTTTTTGCTTCTGCAGGTCATTTCCCTGCATCCGGGTATCGTCATAATGATTTTCCTTTTATATGGGGCGTTCCATTTTAAATTAAAAGATAGATTGAAAAATAAAAAGGTTGATAGGAAGGAGGAATCCGCTTAATGGGTCTTATAATCCCAATTGGAGTCGCTGTTTTTCTAGCGTTTTTCATAGCCAATATCCTTGGTTACGGCGGAGGCCCAGCCTCGATTCCGCTTATGTATGATCAAATCGTCACCCGGTACGGTTGGCTTGATAATACCGAGTTTTCACAAATGCTTGCGTTAGGGAATTCACTCCCAGGGCCGATCGCCACCAAAATAGCCGCATATGTCGGATATGATGTATATGGGTGGCCAGGATTTTTAGCTGCATTGGCGGGCACCGTCATCCCTTCAGCAGTGGCTTTGATATATTTATTAAAAATCCTGCGAAAATACAAGCAATCGCCTATCGTAAAAGGCATGTCCCTGCTTGTGCAGCCCGTGATTGCGATCATGATGTTATTGCTCACTTGGAATATGGCCGCTGATGCCGTCGGTTCCATCGGCTACATCCATTCAATCGTCATCGCTGGTTTGGCATTCTTGGCTTTAGGTAAATTCAAGATTCACCCCGCATTCGTAATCATTCTTGCTTTTGCGTATGGCGGCTTTATCATCCCACTCACATAATAAAAAAAAATCCCCCTATATAGGGGGATTCAGACTGTAGACAAACTCGATGAAAATCGAGTTTGTCTATTTTTTATGAGTTGTACAATTTGGCCGTTGATTTTCCACTCCAGGCACTCGCTTTCCGCGGGCGGTCGGGGAGCCTCCTCGGCTTTCGCCTGCGGGGTCTCCCCTAGACGCGCTTTTCCCGCAGGAGTCTCGTACCTTCCGTTCCAATCAACTTTGTCTTACCTTTTAGATAAACACTTTTGCCTGGAGTCATTTTTGTTTTAAAATAGAAGTATTAAAACTTGAGGTGATGAGGATGCTTTCTAAACATGATTCTATTCAGCGAGATCAACTTGAAATGATTACGTTAGATCAACTGGTGCCACTGAACCATTTGGTTCGTAAAATGGAGGCTGCCATTGACTTCACTTTCATTTATGACTTGGTGAAAGAGATGTATTCAGAGGTAGGACGCCCAAGTATTGATCCAGTTATTTTAGTTAAACTGACATTCATTCAATATACCTTCGGTATTCGTTCCATGCGTAAAACGATTGAAGAAGTTGAAACCAATATGGCTTACCGTTGGTTCTTAGGCTATGGTTTCCATGATAAAGTACCTCATTTCTCTACGTTCGGGAAAAATTATGAGCGACGCTTTAAAGATACAGACCTGTTTGAACAGATTTTCTATCGCATTTTAATGACAGCTGCTAATAAAAAGTTAATAAGTGCTGAACACGTTTTCGTGGATTCCACACATGTGAAAGCCAGTGCGAATAAAAGGAAATTTGAAAAGAAAATCGTTCGTAAAGAAACACGAGCGTATCAAGGGCGTCTTCAAGAAGAAATCAATCAAGATCGTGAAAAACATGGAAAGAAGCCTTTTCCATCAGATAAATTTGATAAAGAAGAGACCAAAGAGATTAAAGAAAGTACAACGGATTCTGAGAGTGGCTACTATGTGAAAGATGAACGAACAAAACAGTTTGCCTATTCATTCCATGCGGCCGCAGACCGCAACGGTTTTGTATTGGGAACGATTGTAACACCTGGAAATATACATGACAGTCAGATCTTAGAGCCACTAGTTGAACAAGTGATTGAGAAAGTTGGAAAACCGGAAGCCGTTGCCGCAGATGCAGCTTATAAAACACCAGCGATTACAAGCTACCTATTTAACAAAGAAATCATACCGGCTTTACCTTATACACGTCCTCGCACCAAAGAAGGATTTTTCCGCAAACAGGACTATGTATACGATGAACATTTTGATTGTTACCTTTGTCCTTCGGGAGAGCTATTAAAGTACTCAACAACCAATAAAGAGGGCTATCGCGAGTATAAATCACCCAAACACACTTGTGCGACATGCTCATTTTTATCTCAGTGTACAGAAAGCAAAGACCATCAAAAAGTGGTGACACGGCATATTTGGCAAACACATGTGGAAGAAGCAGATCATCTGCGTCATCATCAAGATGTAAAAACTATATATGCGAAACGTAAAGAAACGATTGAGCGTGTATTCGCAGATGCAAAAGAAAAGCATGGTATGCGTTGGACAACTTTAAGGGGACTTAAAAAATTGTCGATGCAGGCGATGCTTACTTTCGCTGCCATTAATTTAAAGAAGATGGCCAATTGGACATGGCGAGGTCCAAAAATGGCCTAACATAGTGGGCTCGTAGAGCCCCAATCTCCTAACTTCAGGCAAAAATTCAAAGGGAATCTCAAAAAGGGGTTCGGAATTTTTTAATTCCGAACCCCTTTTGTCTACAAACTGAATCCCCCTATATAGGGGGATTTTTTCATTTAAAGCTTCATGCCCATCCGGCTTTTATAACGTTTAATGAGAATTTGGCAATCAACGCTGACAACACCTACTACCGCATATAGCTTCTCATTGAGAAAGCGTTCCATCTCCTGATTATCAGTAAAGATTCCGTGCATATGGAGTTTACTCGGACCAGTCATATGATATAAGCTCGTTACAGCCGGTTCACTTTCTAATTGCTGGGCGACCGATTCCAAATATTTAGGCTCAACCTCAACGTTAAAAAAAGCCGAGACATGGATGCCGACCTTAGCTGGATTTATGACCGCAGTGAATCTCTCGATCACGCCGTTTTCAACAAGATGATTAATTCTCATTTGAACCGCAACTCTGGAGAGTTCCACTTTCTTCGCTAAGTCGGTATACGAAATTCGCGCATCTTCATGTAAAACCGATATGATTTTCTTATCGATCTCATCAACTTTCAAGCTGGGAATCTTAAAGTCCTCTGCCATCCTATGTAACTCCTTTTCGATTTCTTAATTCCATTATCGCAGAGAACACCACCGGATCACAACATTCTTCCTTTTCACTTTCAAATTTACCCTCCAAGAAACGGCAGAATTTAAGCAATACCCAAACAAAATAAACCGATTGAGTAATGAATGAAGGCCTTCAAGTTTTGACAGCCCCTTTTCAATAAGCCCCCTCCAACTCTTCCTCTTGCACAGTAACCAGGAAAGGAACATCCACGAAATTATATCCAGTCGTATAGCTATTTCCGTTAAAGGAGTGCTCAGGGATTATCTCCTCCCCTTCTTTATCATGAAAATTAGTGACCAACCGTATCGGGTCGTTAAAATCAGGGAAGTCATTCTGTCCATCTTCTGCCTGTAGTTTTACATACTGTTTCATAAGTTCCCGCCAATTGTCAGGAAACCTCTCGACTCCGTACGTTTTCCCCTTAAGCGCAATGCTGTGCATCATTTCTATACCTGGTTGATATGTGGCTATTCCATCCGATACCAAAAAATCCCTATCACCCTTCATAAAAACCCCGATTTCGGATACGTCATCTTTTGGATTCATATTCCACATGATCAATGATTTTTCTTCTCCATTCCAAACCTGTGGCTGACCGCCCATGTTCACGGAAGCAGCTTTCCATTTGTTACCCTTCCAGACCCAAAAGCTCATCCCATATCCACTTTCTTCGCTGATAAAGGGGACAAACACATGTGTATCATCTAAAAAGATTTTATTCTGAATGGACTTTGGTTGTGCTTCAGGGAAGATTGAGTTTATTCGTTTAATGATTTGCTTTTCCGATAGAAAGGGTTCCGGCTCTTTTTGGAATAGTACAAATAAAAGAATACCTCCTATCAAGATGGCAGCTGTAATTAAAACACTCATTTTTGCTTTTTTAGTCATTCTTCCAACACACCTCCGGTTAAAATGGACTCTTCTAACCTGAAGTAGACCTGGTGCCCCTTATTTGGTGTAATCAGCAGACCCTTGCCATCTTCTTCAATGAAAATGAGTGTTTCAAGACCACTTCCTTTTTTAGGAACTGACCCTGTCAGAATATAAGGGAACGTTTCTTTATACCCGCTCTCTTCATTGATCCCATAATACCAAGATTCGCTCTCGATCTTTTTTTGTTTCATCTTGTTCATTTGTCTTTGCAGTTCTTCTTTATTCAAAGTGACTTCTTTGGAATTCGAATGGGTCGCTATCAGCGAAGCCTTGTTAACGTCCATCATATATGTAGTTGTTTCAGACTTAGGATATATAATTCCATCCAGAGGCATGGCTAAAAGTGAAGCTGTCAAAAAGATGAAATTCGATAGGAATCCGAGCCAGGCAAATCGACGGAATCGCTGCCACCGCCCTTCATTTCCTTTCCTTCTCAATAACCATGATAAAAGAGCCACCCCTAAAGGGACAATGGGTACACTAACAACCTCATCTGATAGATTAAAAGAAAAATTAAAAGCGATCATTCCAAGTACCAAGACAACTGAAGCCTTCCATACCTTAGGTGAATCCTCTTGTCTTCTATAAATAATGGCAAAAGCTATCGCAATCAGCATGTAACTTAATGCTATAAAAATTAAAGAGGGTGCATGCATATATTTTTCTGCATCAAACAATCCATTCATTCTATCTAATACTCTCCTTTTAACCGACTTTACCCTATATATATATGAATCTTCCTAGAATTCCATATATCCCCTTCTTTGTAATTAAAGGGCACAAATTAGTATTTATCAGACTTCAATCCCCCTCCTTATTCGGAAATTGAAGGTGGGGGTTTTACAGCCTGTTTAAAGTAGGATAAAAGTTTATGAGTATCCAATGGACCCTTCCTCAATCCCTTGTTTGTAAAGTTTTCGCGATACTTTTATATTCCTCGTCATTGAGAATGCCCATTTTTTTGAATAATGCAGAATAAGCCATTATTTTTTTTTGGGTACGGTTTGTACAATTCATATGGATCAGCTCCTTTTTACATAGTATTCATTTGCGACAAAATGTTTCCTGCGAGCAAACATTTTGTATAGACTAAAATAAAAAAACTGCCCATTCTTGCAACCAGTCATCATTCGGATTATCGTTGTTTAAGAAGATGCGACGGAATTGAAAAAAAACTGCATACTTTCTACATACTTTTTCGCTATACTGACTCCATTGAATAAGAAGGTGAATATTTTGAAAATCTCCTTTAAGCTGGGACTGTGTATATTTGTTTGCATTTTTTTGATGGAAACCGTTTCCATGGTTTACTTACATAATAAAGTGATCCACTCCCGTATCAATCAAGAATTGGAATCACTGAAGGCCCGGGGTAATAGTCATCGTGATGTGTTGGAAATCACTTATTCTGACTCAACTCTTCAGCATATCGCCCTGATGGAATCACATACCGATACAGATGTCGTGATAACGAATAGAAGAGGAGATATCCTGATATCTTCCGAAAAGGTTAATGGGGGAATGAAAAAAATTTTAGGAAAAAATCTCTCACCGTTATCCCGAAAAGGTCTGATCATCCAATCAAGTTGGAAGGATGAAAGGTATATAGCCACCGTTACACCATTTATCAGTGATAAAGAAAATGAAGGCTATGTATACATGTTCAAAGATACCAGGGATGTTGAAGATTTAATCGCTCAATTGAATAGGCATTTCCTCTTTGCAACTGTAATGCTCCTTTTCTTCATGCTTATCACCATTTATTTCTTATCAAAAGCTTTGACTAGACCGCTTATTGCGATGAAAGAAGCGACCACCAAACTTAGCAAAGGGAATTTTTCAGTGGCTGTACCAGTACGATCACAAGATGAACTTGGGGAACTTGCCCAATCCATTCAAAGCTTGGCTAATGAATTGAACTATTTAAAGAAGGAACGCAATGAATTTTTGGCAAGTATCTCTCATGAACTGCGCACGCCGCTAACTTATATCAAGGGATACGCTGATATAGCCCGCCGGAAAGATTTGAATGCGTACGAAAGATCACGATACTTGGAGATCATCCATGATGAATCCCAACGATTAAACAGATTATTGGACGAACTATTCAATATGGCTAGAATGGATGTACATACATTCACCATATCAAAAGAAACCATTCAGCTCTCTTCATTCCTGCAAACCATTCATGAAAAAGTGCTACCAGCTTTTACAAATGAAAAAATTCAATTGAATCTGGAATGTAAGGATCATTTATTTATAGATTTAGATCCCACACGGTTTGAGCAAGTTATTCTTAACCTGCTGGATAATTCACTGAAGTACTCGAACGAACATACAGTCACCGCCATCAAAGCCACTGAATCACCTGACGGAATCTCGATCTCCATAATCGATCAAGGGGTGGGCATTCCAAGTGAAGATATCCCGCATATCTTTGATCGTTTATATCGTGTCGAGAAATCACGGGCTAGAGATACCGGTGGATTCGGATTGGGGCTGTCCATCGTCAGGCAATTAGTGGAGGTTCAAGGAGGAACCATTTCAGTTAAAAGCAAGTTGGAGCAAGGAACGTGCTTCACTATCACATTTAAGGAGATAAAAAATGAAGACAGTAGTTCTGGTTGATGATGAACAGAGAATGCTTGATCTTATAGAGCTATACCTTATACCTCACGGGTTTACATGCATAAAGATGAATTCCGGAAATGATGCCATACAGTTCTTAGAGCATAAACAAGCTGACATGGTCCTTCTTGATGTAATGATGCCTGAGATGGATGGGTGGGAAACGTGCGAAAGGATCCGGGCGTTTTCCAATATTCCCATAATCATGCTCACCGCACGGGATGCTGCAGAAGAAATGGTCAAAGGGCTGAAAAAGGGCGCCGACGATTATGTAACGAAACCCTTTAATGAAGATGTTTTACTAGCCAGAATCGAAGCGGTGACGCGGCGAATACATAATCATCAAGGTGTGATCTTTAGGGGGATAAAATTAAATGAATCCGCTTATGAAGCGCATTATGATTCCAATACCATCCCATTAACCCCAAAAGAGTTTTCCATGTTGTGCCTGTTTTTAAAATCACCAGATCAAGTGTATTCCAGAGATCACCTGCTTTCGACCATATGGGGATTTAAAACGGATACGGAAGATCGGACAATCGATTCCCATATTCGAAATATTAGAGAGAAATTGCGTCATGCCGGTTTTCCAGTTGATCAACATTTGAAAACGGTATGGGGCATCGGATATAAATGGAGTTCTGTGGGTTGATATGAATTTCATTTCTGAGGCATTAGCATCCAGCGGACCTTTTTCCATTGCTATAAGTTTAGTATTGAACATATTGATTAGCGTGCTTGGTTTTATTCCAAGCGTATTCATCACGGCTGCCAATATCACCGTATTTGGATTTGAAAAGGGATTGACTCTTTCTTACTTGGGGGAAATTGCAGGAGCAGTGGTCAGCTTTTGGTTATATCGAAAGGGCATTCAAACATTCAAACCCAAATTCATGAGGAACCGATGGGTCATGCAGCTGCAAAAGTCACAAGGGTTTCATGCATTTTGGATGATCCTGATGCTTAGGCTCCTTCCTTTTATACCATCCGGCGTGATTAACCTTACAGCAGCATTAAGCAAGACGGGCTTGATGATATTCTTCTTCGCCACATCCATCGGAAAACTGCCTGCCCTCCTTGTCGAGGCCTATTCGGTGACACAAGTATTGAAGGCATCAGACGATGTGAGGATTGTTTTGGTGCTGTTGATTCTGGTAATTGCAGTCATTTATTACTTTAAAAGAAACAAGAAAAAAGGAATGTAGAAAAAAAAGGCTTCTTTATTAAACTCGGCAGATACGACCTAAAAGAAAGTTAATTTGATATTACCTTGAAGGAATCCCCCGAGTCAGCAATACGGTGGAAAACAATCAACACGGCCTGGCCGCTATCGGAAATTCCTCTCTTCGCTATTTAATCTATAACGATTAGAGCTTTAACACGATTAACGAAGGGTAAATTGGTTCATTTCCACGAATGCTTCACCTATATAATGAGATAATGCCTATACTATCTTCCTGTTTTCTGGAAAAAAAGAATGAATATATTGTGTTTCTATGGGACATTCCTTTATAATGCGCATTAGATGATTTTTTTAGCACCGAATAAGAGAGGAGACTGAATATGAAGAAACTATTGTACCCAATCGTTATTGGATTATTGGCAGTTGTTCTAACAGCTTGTGGTTCGAACGATGAAGCTGATAAAAAAAATGACGAAAAAGAAACTAAAACAACTGAGGAGAAAGAAACGGCTAAAGCAACTGAGGAACAGCAAAAAAAGATGGAAGAAATGCAGAAGGAACTGGATAAACAAAAGGTAGATGAAAAGAAAACGGTGGCCATCGTCAATGACGAAAAAATTTCAGGTGCGGAATATAATACAGTGTTGTCCACGACACAAATGCAAATGCAGCAATTCGGACAAGACCCAACATCCAAAGAGGGAGCCAAACAAATTAAAGAGCAAACGCTCAACTCTTTAGTGGGACAAACATTGCTGCTTCAAGCTGCTGATAAAAAGGGCTACACAGCCACCAAGGCTGAAATCGAAAAGCAACTTGCCGAAATCAAAGACGAATATGAAAGTGAAGAGAAATTCAAGGAAGCGATGAAACAAGCAGGTCTGAATTCGGAAATGTTGAATACTCAGATTGCAGAGAATATTCCATATACTAAGTACGTTGAAAAAGAGATTAAAGTGGAAGAAGCAACTGATGAAGAAATTCAAAAGTACTACGACCAGGTTGCGGAGCAAGCTAAAACAAGCGGGCAACCGGTACAGAAACTCGAAGAAATGAAGCCGCAAATCAAGAAACAACTAGAGCAGCAAAAGAAACAAGAAAAGCTTGTGAAACATGTGGAAGAACTTCAGAAAAATGCTAAGGTCGATATTAAGATTTAATGCATTTAAGAGCTGCCAAAATTGGCAGCTCTTTCTTAATGGTCTTTGGTTCGCCTACTAACTAAAACACAATCATTTACTTATACCACGGCTTTACATTTTTTATACGCCCGTTTTAGAGTAACGTTCGATTCTTTCTCCTATTTCATCACGAACACGTTGGAAGGTAGCCCATTTTTCTTCATCTGTTCCTTCCGCTTTTGCCGGGTCATCAAAGCCCCAGTGTTCGCGTTTAACATGCGGTGGTGTCATTGGACATTTGTCTGCCGCATCGCCACATAACGTAACGACAAAATCGGCATTATTCAATATGTCAGGGTCGATGATATCCGATGTTTGATTGGAGATGTCCAATCCAACTTCATTCATTGCTTGTACAGCTTTTGGATTTAACCCATGTGCTTCGATTCCTGCACTAAGCACTTGCCATTCGTCACCTAAATATTTCTTCCCCCAAGCCTCCGCCATTTGGCTTCTGCAAGAGTTACCAGTACATAAGAAGTATAATGTTTTTTTAGCCATGCTGTTTCTCCTTCATGAATAATGTAAGTGTTTAATGAATAATTTGTAACCATATATATAAGCCAACTAATGTGATGAACAATGTTGGGATGGTTAAGATGATTCCAGTTTTAAAATAGGTTCCCCATGAGATTTTCACGCCTTTTAATGATAGGACATGCAGCCACAATAACGTTGCCAAAGAACCAATCGGAGTGATTTTCGGTCCCAAGTCCGAACCAATGACATTTGCATATATAAGGGCTTCCCTGATCACGCCTGTAGTATTGGTATCGGAAATGGCAAGGGCATCAATCATCACGGTTGGCATGTTATTCATAAACGATGAAAGAATGGCGGCTATGAAGCCCATCCCCATCGTTGCTGTAAATAATCCTTGATTGGATGTAACTTGGATTAAATCCGTCAATACATTCGTCAATCCAACATTCCGCAGGCTGTACACAACAACATACATGCCTATAGAGAAAAAGACGATTGCCCATGGTGCTCCTTTAATAACTGTTTTCGTATTGACTGCTGGACTCCTTCTAGCCATCATGAGGAAGAAAATAGCCACAATGCCTGCAATGATGGATACAGGCACTCCAATAAATTCACTGGCAAAATAACCTACCAGCAATATTCCTAATACTATCCAGGACAACCGGAACATTCTTTGGTCCCGAATGGCTTCCACTGGTTTTTTAAGTTGGGATACATCATAATTTTCCGGTATGCTTTTACGGAAAAACAGATATAAAACCAAGATGCTTGCTACCAATGCAAAAAGATCTGGTACGATCATTCTTGATGCAAACTCGGCAAAACTGATATTGAAAAAATCTGCAGAAACAATGTTTACAAGATTACTCACCACTAAAGGCAATGAGGTTGTGTCCGCAATAAACCCACTGGCGATGATGAATGGGAATATCATTTTATCATTAAACTTTAGGGCACGAACCATTGCTAATACAATCGGGGTAAGGATTAGAGCAGCTCCGTCATTTGCAAAAAAAGCAGCTACAAGAGCACCGAGGATACTTACATAAACAAACATCCTTACTCCATTTCCCTTGGCTGCCCTAGCCATATGCAGTGCTGCCCATTCAAAAAATCCTATCTCATCCAAAATAAGCGAGATGATGATGATGGCGATGAAGGCCAGTGTAGCGTTCCAGACTATGGATGTCACGTCTATGACATCAGTAAAATCCACCACACCAACAAGTAAGGCCAAAACCGCACCGCCACAAGCTGACCAACCGATCGACAATCCCTTTGGCTGCCAGATGACGAGAATGAGTGTTAATAAAAAGATGATAACTGCCAAAATAACTGGTCCCACTGAAATAGTACCTCCTAGTTAGTCACAACAAATCCGTTTTCCTTGTGCTGATAATTCTTCTAATTTAAAGTTTTGACTTGGCAAATCCTTGATGACCGTCTGAATAAATGAGTAATAGGAAGAAGACTGGTTTAACGAATAAAAGACCCATTGCCCCCTTCTCGATTCTTTCACGATTCCACTATCTTTCATTTTCCGTAAATGTTGGCTGATGGCAGGTTGGCTCATTTCGAACAGGTCCACAAATTCACAGACACAACATTCATGATCATACATGATTTTAATCATAGTCAAACGAGTTTTATCACCTAGAAGTTTAAGAACGTTTGCAGTTCCTTCTATATCCAAAGCTTCATTCGTTTGCATTTAATCCCTCCTAGTCTAATCAAATAAATAATCATATGCTTATGTGATTATTCAGGATAATTGTATAAGTATATTCTTATTTAATCAATAATTAAATATTCAACAATATAATTTTTTAATTTTAGTCTGCTAAAAGATGTTTCGAAATAATTCCGACTAAGGCGAACTTTGCCTACGCCCGCACTTCACTAGCATTGGGAAATCTTATCCAAAGGCTCGGTTAAAGGGGTTGTTGATTTTCTTATTGACCTAACGGGACAGGATAGTTACATAAAGTTATAAAAAAGAATGCCATAGTTTACTTCTTACTTAAAAGCTGTAAGCTTTAAAAACTAAGCATTCTTATTTTATAAACAATGACATTAATGTAGGCTTTTTTCATACTATATTATTGGGGTGAAAAAATGCCAAGAGTAAATTACCGAAGTTCAGACGTTGACTTAATGGCAAGGATGATGAGAGCAGAAGCTGAAGGTGAAGGATTACAAGGAATGTTATATGTTGGCAATGTAATTGTAAATCGTCTTAAAGCAAATTGTATAGACTTTAAAGATTTAAGAACAATTCCACAAGTCGTTTATCAAGTTCAAGGAGGAAATTATTCTTTTGAAGCTGTTCAAAAAGGTAATGTATTTTATCAAAGAGCGAGAACTGCTGAAAAAAGATTAGCGAAACAGAATTTGGATTATTGGAGGCAACACCCAGGGAAATACGCTCTTTGGTATTTTAATCCATATGCTCCATGCCCACCAACATGGTACGGTCAACCTTTTGCTGGACAATATAAAAATCATTGTTATTATGAACCAAAGCCTGGAACATGTGAAAGTGTTTATTCCGGTTAGGTTGTCTAGGAGCTCTTATTAATTCTGGAGTTTTATTGTAATTTTTCTTTTCGGTTCCGCGAATACAAAATCTTTTAGTCGTAGGTGCTGATAGCCAACCACATTCATTCAATACAACTCCTGTTGGTAATGTAACGGTTGTCTGTTAAAGAAGCTTGAATCCCCAGCCTATTTTTTCAACCGTTGTTTTAGTGTATTTTTAACTCACGAAATGAAAAGGGAACTTCCTGGTTAGCAGGTGTTCCCTTTTTTTATATCAAACCTTTAGTAATAGTTATCAAGAAAGCAAGATTGTGAAATATTGTACTTAAACTTAAAGGTGAGTTAGTTCCTTAGTGCCCGAGAGATTATGTTTACCAATGTCTATAAAAAGACCAGTCTCGTATCACCAGACTCGTCTTCTGTTTTATTTACAACAAGAATTATTTTTAATTTCCAACCTCGCTAGAACGGGGACGCCACAGCAAGAACCATCCTTTGTTTCAGTTTCAGGAATATCAGAATCGCAGGAACTAGAAGTTATATTAACACTGCACACCCCTGTTTCAGGGAGTTCCAAGTGTACTTCTTTTGCTCCCTCTACATCGCCAGTAAGATAAGCCACCACGGAACGGACTTGTTCGTAGCCTGTCGCCAGTAAGAAGGTAGGTGCTCTTCCGTAGCTCTTCATGCCAACAATGTAGAAGTCCTTTTCAGGGTGCCGTAACTCTTGTTCACCATGCGGCCGCACGGTTCCACAACTATGAATATTGGGATCAATTAACGGAGCAAGCGCTTCTATACTTTCCACAGCTGAATCAAGGTTTATCCTAATTTCATTTAAAAAGGATGTATCTGGTCTGAAACCCGTACTCACAACGATTTCATCGATATCACCGAGTGTGAATTCTTCGCCGTTAAGTTCTCCCACCACAGTGATTTTATCGTTTGTTGGATAAACTCCGTTAATATGAAAGGGAGTGAGTATTACTATGCGTCCAGACTCCACTAAGTGCTGAATTCTAATGCCCAATTCTCCACGAGCGGCCAAGCCGTCGTTTTCTTGCCCGCCGTACACTTCTTTGATTTGTTTTTTACGAAGAACCCAGTAGATCTTTGTATCCGTAAATTTCTGCTGTAAGGTGGCCAGATCCAATAGAGCATTTATGGCAGAATGGCCACTTCCGATCACCACGGTGGTTTTATTTTGATATCTGTTTTCTAGTTGTTCGACGTTAGGAATGCCATAGTGGATTTGATTGTGTAATTTTCTCTCGGCATTCGTCCAAATTCCATTTGAAAGGATTGGGTTTGGATTGGTCCAAGTACCTGAGGAATCAATCACAGCTTTCGCTTCAATGACTTGTGTGTCACCATTCACTTCTACATACAGTTGAAAGGGAACCGTGTCCCGTTTTCCTGTTTTTAATTTATCATGAGCCTTTTTGGCAACACCGACTACTTTTGCTTGTAAGATGATCTTTTCTTTTATTTCTGGAAGGTTACTCAACGGAAGAAGGTACTCTACTACCAGTTCGCGACCTGTTGGCAAAGCATTTCCGTCAGGTGACATCCAACCAGAGTTCTCCAGCAGTTCCTTTGCTGCTTTATCGATGTTATATTGCCACGGAGAAAACATTCGAACGTGTCCCCACTCCAACATGCTGGAACCAACCGAGTCGCCTACTTCCAATACAATAAACTTCTCTCCTTTTTTTTGTAAATGAGCGGCAGCGGCCAGCCCCACAGGACCCCCACCTATAATTGCTACGGGTAATGCACTTTTATCAAATTGAACCATCATTATTCCCTCCTATATTTTCATTTCAAAAAAGTTGTAATTTGCAAGTATTCTTGAAAAATTATACTACCCCCAAGGAGTAGTACAACATACGGAAGACTTCAACATTCGATCATTAAGCAATGTCAGAGCACGCACGACGGATTCCTTTTCAAACTCATTCATCGTCTTGAAGATCTCATTCAAGTAATCATTCATTTGCTGATCGATTGTTTGATTGACTTTCACTCCTTCATCGGTCAGAGAAAGGATAGAAATTCTCCGATCTTCCGCATGAGGGGTTTTTGTGACTAAATTCAATTTTATTAGGGATTGGATTTGTCGGCTGAACGTCGTAATATCCGTTCCCAGTGTTTCTGCAATTTGCTGGATGGAAGCGTTATTCTGTCGGTTTATTTCATATAGAATATGACTTTGAACAAGTGATATCTCAATTCCATCTGCGCTGCAGCAATTTTTATTCAATAATCCAAAACGTCTAGTTAAGAGTTGGAAGAGACCTCTAAGGTTTTCATTTTCCATTACTTTCACCTCACTATATTTATACTCACATTATTTGCATATTGCAACTATTTAAATCAACTATTTTTAATTTATCCTTATAGCTTGTTAAAAGCCGTAATGAAATTTCGGTGAGTTTGCTCGCCATAATAGCAAGCTTTGCCTTTAAAAAAGTTTGTTTCGATGAATTCTTTTGCCTTTTCCACCCTAGGTTCACGAGAAGCTAAAACCAACTTGAAATAGGCATCAAAATAATCAACAGACAATACGCTTGAATGGTTAACAGTCATCCCCTCCTACCCCCTATTTGTTTACAGTAATTTCTCCATAGCCATAACATCGACATATTCCCCATCTAATATTCCCTGGTTCTTAAACACACCCACTTCACGATAACCCCTTTTTTTGTACAATCCTTGACCAACCTGGTTAAAAGGAAATGTGAATAACACAATTTTATTGAAGTCATTTCCTTCTGCGATCTTTTCGATTGATTGAAGCAATAAACCGCCAATCCCTTTTCCTCGATGATCTCTTGAGATATAAACGGATAAATCAGCAACCCCTTTATAAGCACAGCGATTGTTATATGGATTCAAGGAAGCCCATCCAACGACTTCCCCTTCTTGCTCGGCGACGATTACCTTATATCGTCCCATGTGCTTGGCAAACCAATCCTTCATGTAGGCTTGATCCTTCGGTTCCGTTTCTAACGTGGCAACCCTATCCTCAATTCCTTGATTGTAAATTTCTTTGACGGAATCTATGTCCGTTTCCATCGCTTCACGAATGATCATATCTTTCCCCTGCTCCTTTCGCTACCAAATGAGTTCATTCAAAATATTCTATATTATATATAACACCAATACTTGCAAATCGCAAGTATTGGATGAAACAAGAAAACTGCCGAGTGACCGGCAGTTTTCTTCCTCTTTATAAATATTTCCGGTGAATACCTTTTCCATCATAGGAAAACAGGACTTCTTTTCCTTCCATGACTGATTCCATATGCACGGAGCGTCCCCAAAGCTGATGGATATATGGCATGACTTTCTCAAGATATTTCAGATCCAGTTCAATATCTTCATACCAATGTTTCAGATAAAGTTCGCCATTACGCATGAAGTCTCCATCATTTACTGTGATATAGGGGAATCCGCCGTTAACCCTCATACTGACGAGTTGGTCACGAACCTGTTCCCATGCTTTATCGACGATTTTATAATCCTTGCCCTGCTTTTGGAATAAATACATATCTTCACGCATGACCAGATCTTTCGTCAAATAATTACGGATAAAGGAAATGTCAGATTCGATTTCCCTAACTTCGAACATCTTTTCCCGTCCAGATCCGGGCATGACGCCAAGCCTGATCATCTCTTCAGTTGGATTATCATAGCGTTCTTCAATATCTTCAAACACTTTTAATCCAAGATAATAAGGGTTGATGCTGGTCTTTGATGGCTGAACGACACCTGCGTTCAGTTTAGCGAATTCAATCGCTTCCCCTGAGGATAAATCCAATTCACGGATTATGCGTTGATGCCAGTAGGATGCCCAGCCTTCATTCATGATTTTCGTTTCCAGCTGCGGCCAGAAATACAGCATCTCTTCCCTGATCATCGTCATGATATCCCGTTGCCAATCTGTTAGATCCCTGCTGTACTGTTCTATGAAAAGCATAATATCCTTTTCAGGCCTTGGCGGGAATTTTTTTCTTTTTTTCACGGTGGATTTCTTCGGTTTATCCTTATTTTCAAGATTCCATAAATCATCGTATTGTGTGGCTGTCGGTTTTATTTCCTCTTCTTCTTCCTCATCTTCCATCGTCCAGGCAAGCTTCGGTCTCATCAACGACGGATCGATATGTTCTTCAATGGCTAATAGTGCATCGAGGAAAGTTTCCACTTCCTTTTTGCCATGCAGGATTTCATATTCACGGATTCTTTCTGCCGTGGCCGACATACTTTCCACCATATCTCTCTTAGTATTATTAAAACGTATATTATTCTTAAAGAAATCACAATGCGCCAAAACGTGGGCAACAATCAATTTATTTTGTACAAGTGAATTGGAGTCCAACAGAAAAGCGTAACAAGGATTAGAGTTAATGACCAGTTCGTAGATCTTACTTAATCCAAAGTCATACTGCAGCTTCATTTTATGAAACTGCTTCCCAAAACTCCAATGAGAAAAACGGGTCGGCATCCCATAGGCACCAAATGTATAAATGATTTCTGAAGGGCAAATTTCATAACGCATCGGGTAAAAATCCAACCCGAACCCAGTTGCTATTTCTGTAATTTCACTAATGGCATATTCCAGAGCCTTTTGCTCCGCTCCATTCATCCGATATCCCCCTTGTCTTCCGCCTTTAAACTAATGTATGAAAAAAAGGAGGAAAAATGCCGTGATCATGAGTAAAGGTCCTCGATAACAGAAAAAAAACACCTCCATGAAGAAGATGTCAGGTCAAAGATCCATGCAGTTTTAAACTCTAATCCTTAAATTCCCCTTCCCTATTATAATTTCGCGAGTTCCATAGTCACTGCCCCTTTTTTCGCTTTTGAACGGATCCAGGATATGATAAGCGCAGCAATGATTACAAATCCTAAATATCCTGTGACTGGATATACTGTTCCAACCAATTTAATGAAGCCAACGAAACTTGCAAGGAATGCGAGGATTCCCACCATAATCACGGATATCTTGAAGCGTTTCGTGTCGGCAGGCACCATCCTGGCTGTAAATGCATACAGCATCCCGACCGAGGTATTATAAATCATCCCTAAAAGGATGATTGATAGGATATATCCCAACCATGGAGAAATCTGATTCGCTAAATGAAGGGTAGGCATCCCTGAGCCTTCTATGCCCTTCAAGTCGGACATCATCCCCATATTGATCAAGAATAGCAAGATCCCCAATCCAATACCTCCTAGAAGGCCTCCCATACCAGCCTCCTTCTTATTCTTAATGGTCCCTCCCATTACGGCTAGCATGGCAATTCCGGCCGTCATATTATATGAAACATAAAGTAATGAACCCATCATCCAATTTCCGGTTGCAGCATTCCCTTTACTAGAAGAAGATATGATTTCATTGAAATTTAGATTGGAGGTGAAAAATGAATAACCTGAAATAATAATCATGATAACAAATAAAAATGGTGTTACAGCACTAATGATGGACATTATTTTATTAACATTAAGTAAAAGCGTACCTATCGTCAGCACAGTCATGAGAATTGCACCAGCTATACTGGGTACCCCGAATTGTTCTTCAAAAATCGTTCCGGAACCAGCAATCATGATGACTGTAACTCCAAACAAAAAAAATGTGATAATAATATCGACCACCCTGCCTAAATAGCGGCCACAAATATGATCGATGATGTTTTTATGGGAGCGTGTTTTGAGGGTGCTCCCCAATTGTGTAACTTGCATGCCTAAAAACGAGAATAAAGCTGTCGCCACCACAATTCCCAATACACTGTAGATTCCAAAGCTCGTGAAGAATTGTAATACTTCTTGTCCTGAGGCGAAGCCTGCTCCAATGATGATTCCAATATATGCACCTGCAAGATTTATACTGTTTTTCATATCCAATTCCACCTTCAATTAAATGATTATTCTGACAATTTGAGTTAAAAAAATATCTTCCTCTCATCACTGTTCCGTAATAGCTTCCCAGCTTCATTAATTTTAACGAGCCATCGCCCATGAAGCTGGGTAGAGTTACTATTCCAACCTTGTTCTTTTATCAATTTGTATATCTTTTACTATAGGAAGTGAATTCATCGACCGCAGCGTAATCGACTTCATAGCCGATGCCTGCCGCCTTTGGAACAGTTATGACTCCATCTTTCACTGTAACCTCTGGTTTAATGATGTCCTTATGCCAATAATTCGCAGATGCCGCCGTATCACCAGGCATCGTGAAGTTATCAAGTGTTGTCAATGCGATATTATGGGCACGTCCCACACCGGATTCCAACATCCCCCCGCACCAAACCGGAACATTTCTTTCTTTACATAAATCATGTATTTTCTTCGCTTCCGTTAAACCGCCTACCCTGCCGATCTTGATATTAATGATTTTACAGCTTCCCAATTCAAGGGCTTTTCTTGCATCTTCCACGGAATGTATACTTTCATCCAAACAAATCGGTGTTTTGATTTCCGCTTGTAATGTGGCATGATCGACAATATCATCTGATGACAAAGGCTGCTCAATCATCATTAAATCAAATTGATCAAGTTGTTTCAGTAATTCGATGTCTTTCATCCGATAAGCGGAGTTTGCATCTGCCATGATCGGTACATCGGGATATCGATTGCGCACTTCCCTGATTACATCAACATCCCAACCTGGTTGAATCTTTATTTTGATTCTTTTATACCCATCCTTCAATCCATCTTCTATCTTCTTCAATAATTCGGGGACCGTTTTTTGGATGCCGATACTGATTCCAACATCGATTTTTTCCAGTTCCCCGCCTAAAGCCATACTTAATGGAACATTCTTTTCTTTTGCATATAAATCCCAGATAGCTCCCTCGATTGCCGATTTTGCCATATTATTTTTCCGTATGTGCGAGAACATATCCGATACATCACGAGGATGTTCTATATCTTTATCCAATACAAGCGGAATCAAGAAATCCTCCAGCATGGTCCAATTGGTTTTTATGGTTTCTTCGTTATACCAAGGTGCTGAAAACGCCACTGATTCAGCCCAACCTGAAAGCCCCTCTCCATTTTTCACTTCCACAAGTATGAATTCCTTATCTACAAATGTTCCAAAGCTTGTTGTAAATGGAGCTATCAAATCCATATTTAGATGGCGTAAACGCACTTCTTTTATTTTCATCTGGATTCCCCCTTTATTCTTGTTTTTTTAATAAGTAGTTTTGAATGTCTTCACCTTGTTCCCGAGCTATTCCGACTGCAACATACCCATTGGCAAAAAGCGTTTTGAATAATTCACCCGTTTTCGACCGCCAATCTATCGCAAGGCTGAGATCACCTTTTTTGATTTTTTGAATATCCGTCGGAATGGGAATGGCGACCACATCGGCATTGGTTTCCAAATGATAATCCTTGATGTAAGGAAAGCCTTGGTCATTCATTCCAGTGGTTACGATATGTGTGGCTTTATCAGGAAGTGGGGGCTCTTCATTTGCTTCCTGCCGTATATTCCATTCCACCATGAACCGATCAGTCGACAATCCTTCATTGAGGGCATCCTTCATATCTCCATAACAATCTTCCATATATGTTGAACAAACCGCTTTTAGTTTACCGATATTCAAGTTTGCGTTCACACTTTCCAATGGATCATACGTCCATGTGATTAAGTCGTAGCCTTTTTTGAGTGCTTCTTCTTGTTGTGCCAGTTTAAGCAATCTACCGTAGCCCTTCTTTTGATGATCCGGATGGATGGCTAACATATGTGAACAAAGAAACACCCTTCCATCCTTAAATCCTGGGAAACTGTATTGAAATCCCACTAACTGGCCATTGATGTAACCACCTAAAACGAGCCCTCCGTTTTTGACTGCGGTAATCGTCTGATGGGTAGGAACGCAATCCATGCCCCATACAAGGATTTCAAGTCGCTGCACTTCTTGTAAATCCTCTAGTGTCGATAGGGATTTAATGATTAATTCATCAGTCATGTAAGTGGACCCCCTCTCCATATTTCTCGAAAGTAAGAATGATGGCCTTTGTCAGGATTTCAATTCCCGATAACAAAGCATCTTTGTTGAACGTCATGTTCGGATGATGGAGCCCTGGTGTCAAATCACAGCCCAATCCAAGCATCGTCGCTTTGATTTCAGGTCTTTTCAACGTATAAAAATGAAAATCTTCTCCTCCTGTTGTAATGACTGGCGCTACCAGATTTTCTTCCCCAAGTGTATCGGCTATCGCTTCAGCCATTATTTCCTGGGCTTGATCGTTCACGGTTGCTGCAGCAACTTTAGTCCCCGGTTCGAGTTTCACATCAACTCCATGGACAATGGCCAAAGATTCTGCAACCTTTTCCACTTTTCGGGTGAGCTCTTCCATCACTGCATTATCCTGAGCCCGTAAATCCAATGAAAATGTGGCTCTCCCCGGGATGATATTGGAACTTTCACCACCAGCAAAAAACTGCGTCATTTTTACTGAATAAGGGATGGATGGATTGAGATGGATCCCATTTAACAAAGTGATGAATGCCGCTCCTATCTCGATGGCATTTTGTCCTTGATGCGGTCTGGCTCCATGTGCATCCGTTCCCACTATTTCTCCTTTAATGAACCGGGCGGCTCCATGTACAATCGCTGGTGCAGCCTGCCCATCCTTCACTTCCTCGACTGGCCTTAAGTGCACCCCATAAAGGAAATCCACATCATCCAAAACTTTTTCTTCAATCATCTTCAAGGCACCTGTACCTTTTTCTTCAGCAGGTTGAAAAATGAATTTCAGCTTACCTCTTGGTCGAAAGTCCATTTCCTTCAATACCAGGAATACTCCAAGGGCCAAGGTCATATGCCCATCGTGTCCACAGGAATGATTGGCCTGAAACGTCCCATGTACCTCCTGCCAAAGTGCATCGATATCCGATCGTAACCCGACTGTGAAATTCCCATCCCCGATTTCCCCAATCACTCCTGTACAGTCTTCGAATGTTTTTACCGTAGACTGATTTTCCCTTAAAATATTTGAAATGAAAGCTGTCGTATTCACCTCATTCCAACTCGTTTCAGGATGTGCGTGTAAATGGTCGAAGATATCGATGATACGCGGCCTTAATTTTTCGATTGATTGTGTGATATCCATTTATGTCTCCCCCTTATATCCCGGTTAATCGGTTTGCATCTCGAACTGATGTTTATCTCAAAAGAAATAATTGTCTTGATTGAACGCGTCATATATAGCTTTTCTCTCTTTAAAACCCTGTTCATCTTTAATCGATACACCTGCTACTAAACTATTCAATAATGAGAATAAAACCGGTGCCGTATCGATAGTGGAAGTCCTAGGTGTTGAAATGGGCAATAAAATGTCAGTGAAGTCAGCAATTGGAGCCAGTTCAGAATCCGTAACGCCAATAACAAATGCCCCGGCTTGTTTGGCCATTTCCGTGATTTTCACAGTCTCTTTCACATAACGGTGAAATGAAATGGCCACAAAAACGGAATTTTCAGTCATTTTATTCAGCAATAAAAAAATATCATCTGTATCCGGCCTATATAAATGGACCTCTTCCCTTACTAGCCTAAGCGTAAAGGTTAACCAATGTGCTGCCGAAAATGATAATCGATGTCCTGATACCAATACATTGTCTGCTGCCGCCAATTTATCAATTGTTTTGGAGAAATCTTCATTTGATAAATTTTTGATTGTCTTTTCGATGCTGACGATATCCTGCCCCATCACTTGAGCCATGAAGTTTGGCTGATTCGCAGCTTCAAGTTTTGAAGAATGATATTCATTCAAACTGCTGCTCTCGAATATCAACTGATTGCGAATAAGTTTTTGAAGTTCCGCAAATCCGCTTAACCCCAATGAATAACAAAAGCGGATGATGGTCGTTTCACTCACGCCTATATCTTTTCCGAGCTTTTGAGCTGAAGTGACTGCAAATGTATGTGAATGTACTAACAAGTATTTTGCTACCTTTTTTTGGCCAGTTGATAAATCAGGGAACACCTCTTTAACTTTTTGCTGTAAATCCATAAAACATCCCCTCTATTGCAAGATATGAATCCAAAACTTTAAATATTCCAATATGAAGTTTTCGCTTCGTCAATAATAAAGAGTATTTTATCATGGGATTTTCAATAAAACAATAATATTCAGAATTTTTAACAAGAAGGTGGTTACTGTCCTTAAATCGCAAAAAAACCACGAAGATGAACTCCGTAATTTCAGCTTGGCGACAAAATGGTGTTCGGAGTCCGAATAGTGAGATGAAGGTCAAAAAAAAATTCGTGAACAGTCGAATATCGTGCTTCAACGGCCGAATAATGTGCGGGGTAGGTCGAATACAGTGCGTGAACGGCTGAATAAAGTGTGGTTTTGGTCGATAAACTGCGTCAACGGCCCAAGACAGTAAAGCGGGACGAATAAAGTGCTCCGGTCTTTATGGTTTTTTACTGTAATCCTCATTGGATTGAAGAAATTTGCGACACTCCTGCCGAATTACTGGCTAGCCGAGACACCAAAGGCGCTTGCACCGAGGGGGCCTGGCAGACAGTCGGCGGAAAGGGAGCGGATTTCTGAAATCAACTGAACTTGTTAAATAAAAAACTGCAGGCAAACTGAGTTTTCATCAAGTTTGTCTGCAGTCTGAAACCACGAAGATGGACTCCTTGGTTTTCCTTCATTTATTTTTTATGACGCTTTGCATAGCCACATCGTTTACATAATTCTTCAACTGCACATCTTCTTGAAAAGCCGTCATACATATTTTTAGCCCGTTCACCATTTAAAATGTCTTCAAGTGACGTTTCAAATATATTACCCAGTGGAATTTTCCCTTCACTATCCAAACAACAAGGTACGACTGTACCATCCACCAAGATGCCTAACTGATCTCTAAGAGCATAGCAGAAAATATTCTCATCTATAATGTCACGGTCCAATTCCGGCCACTCGAATTTTTCAGCCATGTTTATATATACACGGTCCTTCAACTTAATATTATTCTTTTGCTGAAGGGCTTCACTTAAGCGAACGTCCAATGAAAGCTTTTCTTCCAACATGCTGAGAATATCGTCGTTCAGGCCATTACTCGCTTTTAGTTCATCCGTATCCATATTCCATAATCGAATGGCACAAATCATTTCACTTTTTTCATTTGCTTCATTTATGAAATCGGCAATATTGCTGACATATGAGTCAAGACTGTTGCTCGTATCGTTTGCCTCGAAGCTATGAAGTGAAATATTCACCTGACGAAGGGCTTTTTTGGAGAGCAGCTTATCTTTGACCTTTTGAATCAAAGTGCCGTTCGTTGTTATATTCACCTGCAGGTCATTTTCAGCACTGATATCCAGGAATGTACCCAAATTTTTATTTAAAAATGGTTCACCCATCAAATGAAAGTAAATATGATCGGTGTGTGGTTTGATTTTCTCGATTACACGCGTAAACCCTTCAGGATCCATGAATTTCAGCGTCCTTTGCAAGCTGGAGCTTGGACAGAAATTACACTTCAGGTTACATATATTAGTAATTTCCACATAAACTTTCTTAAACTTTCTCATTTTCTAATACCCCTACTATCAAGCTTATTG
This sequence comes from Peribacillus sp. ACCC06369, assembly GCF_030348945.1. Taxonomy (NCBI): domain Bacteria; kingdom Bacillati; phylum Bacillota; class Bacilli; order Caryophanales; family Bacillaceae; genus Peribacillus; species Peribacillus sp. ACCC06369. Next base: position 1,010,395 of record NZ_JAUCEN010000002.1, on the reverse strand, counting down.
TTTCAATCTGATACTAACTATACTGGTTAGCTGCTCATAAATGCAATGAAAACTTCATGGCAGCATATATCAAGGAACGGATAGTATCACTTCCCACTGGCAACTCATCCGAGATCTACCATTTTTTGGACATTCTTTTAATCAAATCAGAAAAAAACATCTTCTCGAAGTGAAGATGTTGAACAGGATACAAACCTTTGATTTTCCGTTTGTTCTTAAATCACTTTCCTTTTTGCTCGGTGACCTTTAAACTAAGTAATTTTTCATTTTTCAAATCATGTTGTACGGTCACGATTACAGTGAACTGATTTCCTTTATCCTCGACTAAAAATCTGAAATCGTCTTCGACAAGATTTTTCGCTACAGTTTTTCTCCCCTTATAGGCATAATCGGTAATCTCAACTTCAGGATAATCAGCCTGCACTACGGTGATCGCAATCTTTCCGTATTTTTCGTAATCTGGTTTTTGGGCTTGTGCTGAAATGGACCCTGCTTGTATAATCAAAAAAATCCCCATTAACATCACGATGACTTTTTTCAAAATCTTTTCCTCCTCATACTTTCCTCTTGATATTATTATGTAAAATTGTTCATTTGTTATGCACCTGCATCGCTTCTTTTACAAGCATGATTCCAACTAATCGATTCCTCTTCCATTCCTCAGGAAATACAGTCAATGGAGGATTGGTTTCATCCACTAAATAACTAAGTTCGATTGTCATTCCCGGGCGGCTGAATTCCGTTATGAACCAATCCGTAAATCCGCTTCCTACCGCTTCCTTTTCCGGAAAGGTCAGTTCATACCCAGTCAATTCCGAAGTTTTTTTGGCAATCCCATAATCCCTCGCCATATTTTCCCGTTTATTTTTGTAATGCCAAAAGATTTCCCTTCCTGAAGTATGATAGGAAACGGCAATAAGGGGATCGATTTCCCTTGTGAACTCCGCAAGCGCCTTCACTTCAGCTGCTTCAAGTGGTTGTTCGCCCTTATAAAATTGATAAGTTGGCTTTGTTTCATGACTCATGACTTCTTTCCACCCAGCCGGATACTGCCTATTTAAATCAATGCCTTTGGCATTAGCTTTCCATCGCGACCAATTCTTGCTATATCGATTCATTTTCCATACTGCTGCCTTTTCAAGTATATTTAAGTTTGATAAATCACCTTGCTGGATGCTGACTCCATCTGGATTCAGCATCGGGATAAACCAGATGCTAACTTCATCCAATGATCTTGACGGATATCCTTCAACAGGTTTGCCCGCTCGATAGGCGGCTGCATAGTCTTCAAGCATGCTCATCAGAATTTTGGAGCTGAGCCATTCCCGACCATGATGTGATCCAACAAGCATAATCGTTTTTTTTCCTTTTCCTAACTTGACTGCCTTTATATTTTTCCCCTTTTCTGTTTGTCCGATTATTTGAACGTCCAATTCATACTTGTTTTGGATCCCTTGAAGATCCATTTCCATCTGTTCAGGGGAATACACTTCTTGTGCCAGTGTGGTTTCAGGAAAAAAAAGCAGGACCAATATTCCAATTACCATTAGTTTTCTCATGTACTCACCTTTTATTTTTATTCAGGTAAAAAGCAACAACCGCGGTCCAAATACATCGCCACTTATTGTAAGGAGATATTCTGTCCGATCTGAACAAAATACAAATAGCTCCTTATTAAGGGGGAGAACTACATGAGGATTGCGGATTATGATCAGGCATTGTTTCACACACACCGTTCCGATTGGGACAGCTTGTTAGTATTGATGGTTCGAACGAAAGATCACTTTCTTTCGAAAAAAATAGAACATTTTTTGCACGCTTACCGGTTTGAGCATGATTATCAAATCATTCAATCCCAGTTGTATGCTCTGCTTCGTTATCTGGATCATGCGGCAGAAAAAACAAGTGATTATTTAAGTGAACTTCCAAGCTAAAATCAACTATAGTTTTTGCTAAACGGGAAAATTTATACAAGAAGATTGATTTTCGGGGATTTAACTTTGGCTGGTGAAACCCTATAAAAATATGGAAGGGTCAGGTATTAAATACCTGACCCTCATTTCATTATTTTTTCATTGTTGCATATGCAGTTGCATACATTTTAAGATCTTCAATTAAACCTTCAACAAGTACGGCAGATTCTTCAAATAAACCATCACTTTCATAATCGAAGCAATGTGGATCCAAAACCAGTTGTTTGGCAATCACATTTGCATACAGACTGCGGCCCACTGTCCTCATGGAATTCAAGGCGTTGATCCCGCCTTTTCCTCCGCCGGAGACGGCTAATAAAGCGACTGGCTTATGCGTGAATTGTTCATTGCTAAGAAAATCCAAGGCATTTTTCAAAGCTCCACTCATTAAACCGTGATATTCCGGAGTGGCCAGGATCACGCCATCCGCTTCCCCGATGCTTTTGCGAAGACCTTGAATCACGTCCAATTGATATTGCTCACCTTCACCTGAATATAAAGGGATCTCACTATTGCTTAAATCAATAAGTTCCGCTCCGTATTTCTTGGAAATGTAGCGTGAGGCTATACCTGTACGCCCTTGTTTACGTGGTGAACCATTAATGATTACTAATTTCATGAATATATACCTCCATTATTCCTATATGCTGTTCACTCTAAATACAATAATTAATCGATGTTTTCCGAGATCACTCGCCAATACAGTATACCAAAACTGAAACGGAAATTCCTAGAATTTTGATTATTCATGCTACTGGAAATTCCCAGAGTCAACTTTCATTCACTTTACCCGAAAAAAACGAAAGACCTAAGTCTTTCGTTTATCTTTTCATCCATTTAAACTAATGCTTCAATCTTGCTCATGAAATCTGTCATGACTCCAGATAACTTGGACTCAGCTTCTTGCATTGATTCACCTTGGACACCGAAATAGAATTTAATTTTTGGTTCAGTGCCTGAAGGACGGAGGCAAACCCATGTACCATCTTCAAGGAAATACTTCAATACGTTTGATTTCGGAAGCTCGATCTGTTCTTCACCATTTGAAAGTAATGTACGCTTTTTGCTGCTTTGATAATCTTCTTCAACGACTACCGGGATGCCTGCTATTCGAGCAGGAGGATTTTGACGGAATTCATTCAATATTCCTTGAATCTGTTTCGCTCCCTCAATGCCCTTTAAAGTTAATGAACGCAATCCTTCCAAGTAGAAGCCGTACTTTTCAAACACATTCAGTAACCCTTCATATAGTGTCAATCCCTGTTTTTTATAATGAGCACAGACCTCGACAGCCAGCACTGCCGCTTGAATGGCATCCTTATCACGTGCAAAGTCTTTTATCAGATAACCGTAGCTTTCTTCATATCCGAACAGAAAGCTATTTTCCCCGCTTTCATCATATTGATTTATTTTCTCGGCGATGAACTTAAACCCGGTAAGCACATCAACCGTCTGCAAGCCATACGACTTCGCAATCGTCCGACCGATTTCTGATGTGACGATTGTTTTTAAGACGACTCCATTTTCAGGAATCTTCCCTTTTTCTTTTTTCTGGGACAGTAAATAATCCAGGAAAAGGGCACCTGTTTGATTTCCAGTCAGGACAACATATTGGCCCATCTCGTTTTTCACGGCAATCCCAAGTCGATCGGCATCCGGATCCGTTGCTATCAATAAGTCGGCTTCCACTTTGTTTCCAAGCTCTATCGCCATTTCAAATGCAGCCGGTTCCTCAGGATTTGGAGACTTGACAGTCGAAAAATCCGGATCTGGAAGTTCCTGTTCCCTAACGATATGCACATTTTGATACCCTAAGCTTTGCAGTGCCCTTCTGACGGATTTATTTGCCGTTCCATGAAGAGGTGTAAAGACGATTGACACATCAATTTCCTCGGCAAGCTGTGGGTTCTCGGGAACTGTGAGCAACTCCCGGTTATACGCTGCATCCAATTCCTCCCCAATCATTTCAATGAGGCCCCGCCCTTTAAGGACTTCTGCTTCTTCAATCTGAATTTCAAGCTCACTTTCAATGGCATTCACGTAGCCGATCACTTGATCCGCTCCTTCAGGTGGCAATTGGGCCCCATCTGGTCCATAAACCTTGTAACCATTATATTCAGGCGGATTATGGCTTGCCGTGATGACGATTCCAGCAAAAGCATTAAGCTCGCGAACCGCAAATGATAATTCTGGTGTCGGACGCAATTCATCGAATAAATAAGCCTTTATCCCGAAAGTTGCCAAGGTTTTAGCTGCTTCGAGTGCAAACTCCGGGGACTTATGTCGTGAATCATAAGCAATCACGGCCCCTCTTCCTTTTGCCTCTTCCCCAAACGATGAGATAAAATGAGCCAACCCAACCGTTGCCTTCCTTACAGTATAAAGATTCATCCGGTTCGTTCCGACTCCAATTTCCCCACGCATTCCGCCTGTTCCAAATTCTAAATTCTTATAAAAGGCATCTTCGAGTTTTGCTTCATCCCGCTGCATTTCCTCAAGGAGGACACGTAATTCCCCATTTAAATTATGGTACTCTGCCCAAGTGGTGTATAAAGATTTCCAGTTCATCTCCAACATCTCCTCCCAAACGCCTGATTTGTAATTATTATGTATCAGCTTACATATACAAAATTATCACATTTATTCCAATAAATGAAGTAAAGGCTCGTAATGAACAGAACCGCATCCAGCGTTCTTCACATCACGAGCCCTTTTTTCGCTTTATTTTTCGCCTTTTTGATAATGCAGTTTGTAAATATCATGGCGGCGATCTTTCAATTGCGTTACAGTACCGGACTGCCGCTCCCGGCGTAAGATTTCCAAATCAACATCACCAATCAGGACCATCTCTAGGTTCGGACTGGTTTCCCCGACTATGCCGTCACGTGCAAATTCGAAATCCGATGGAGCGAAAATTCCGGATTGAGCATATTGGATATCCATATTTTCCGTTTGCGGAAGATTCCCGACCGTTCCGGAAATGACTGTATAGATTTGATTTTCCACAGCACGGGCCTGGGCACAATAACGAACGCGCAGATAGCCTTGCCTGTCTTCTGTACAAAATGGAGTGAATATGATTTTGGCTCCCATGTCGGTAGCAATCCGGGCAAGTTCCGGAAACTCAATATCATAACAAATTTGTATGGCAATCTTTCCACAGTCTGTATCAAAGACACGAACGCGGTCACCTGCGTTGATGCCCCACCATTTTCTTTCATTCGGTGTAATGTGAATTTTATATTGCTTTTCAATCGTCCCGTCACGACGGAATAAATAAGCGATATTATAGATGTTGTCATCATCTTCTTTTACGAAATGGGATCCGCCGATGATATTTATGTTATACCTCACAGCTAAAGTGGTAAATAATTCAATGTACTGCTCCGTGAAGTCGGACAGTTTCCGTACAGCCAAGCTTGGTGATCTTTCATTTAGGAAAGACATCAGCTGGGTGGTGAACAATTCAGGGAATACGGCAAAATCCGCATTAGCATCCGAAGCGACGTCGGTGAAATACTCGACTTGGTTAGCGAAGTCTTCGAATGAATCGATTTTACGCAGCATATATTGCACGACGCAAATCCGTACCGGTTCAGATGTTTTATAATAACGTTTTGTTTTCGGCTGATAATCGACGTTATTCCACTCCATGAGCGTAGCATACTTATTGGATTGCAGATCATCCGGCAAATAATTCGGGTTGATCCTCATTAGCGTGAACCCATTTAAAAGCTGGAACGAAAGTACCGGATCATATATTTTATGCAATTGCACTTCTTTCACATATTCCCTTGGTAACAGTTCCTCCGCATGTTTATGGTAATTGGGGATCCTGCCTCCGATAATGATGCTTTTTAAATTCAATTGGGCAACAAGTTCTTTCCTAGAATCATATAGTCTTTGACCAATTTTCATCCTGCGGAATTTAGGATGGACCATGACCTCGATTCCATATAAATTATAACCGTCCGGATTATGGTTAGTGATGTACCCACCATCTGTTACATCGTCCCATGTATGGCGATCATCATATTCGTCAAAATTAATAATGAGGCTGGAACATGAGCCAATCACTTTTCCATCATATTCAGCTACAAACTGTCCTTCCGGAAAAATTTCCAGATGGCTCTCAAGCTGATTTCGCTTCCAAGGAACCATTCCAGGAAAGCAACTCGACTGCAAAGCAATTATTTCATCTATGTCTCCTAGCCTCATATTACGTATTTCCATTATTTTTTCATATTTATGCAGGTCCAAATTAGGCATTTTCCTCAGACTCCTTTAATCTCTTCCATAAGAATTATACCCCTTATTCAAAAATTAAAACACCTGAACCTGCCCAAGGCATTGATAAAATCCATTCTGAATGTCCCTTAAAAAGAATATATATTTTACAGACGCCGTCCATACATACTATACTTTTCATGAGAGCAAAAAGAGATGGGGAAGAGGAACCATGAACAATACAAAACGCAGTGTGGAAAACTTATTATTTGTAGCCTGGGCTGGTTCCATCATTGCTATGTTTGGAAGCTTATATTTTTCTGAAATCAAGCAATATGAACCATGTGCGCTCTGTTGGTATCAACGGATCATCATGTATCCTTTTACAATCATTTTAGGAATTGCAATCATTCGAAAAGATTATTGGATCAGCTTTTATACCATGATATTATCCGCTATCGGTGCATTCATTTCCACGTACCATTATTTGATACAAAAGGTTTCATTCTTTTCTGATCACACCCTTGCATGCGGAAGGGTTCCATGTACAGGACAATATATAAACATATTTGGTTTCATTACCATCCCGTTCCTAGCCTTGACTGCATTCATCATTATTTTCATATGCAGTTACATCATATGGACAAGATCCAAGGAGGTTGCAGCTTAATGAAGAAAATGGCTATATTTTTAGTGATAATCGTCGCGATATTTGTCCTGCTGGGCGTTTTTACAAACATGAAAAAGGAAGAAAAATCAAAAGGAAATCCATACGGGAAGGATAAGCTTCATCCCGCTACTGTCGATCAGCTGGATGATCCCAATTATCAAAACTTGATACTGCCGGAAGAATTGGAGCAGGACCTCCAGGATAATAAAGATATGACCGTTTATTTCTATAGTCCTACTTGCACGCACTGTCAAAAAACCACACCAATCGTTGCGCCTTTGGCAGAAAAGTTGGGAATCGACCTAGTTCAATACAACCTTAAGGAATTTGAACAAGGATGGAGCGATTATGGCATCAAAAAGACTCCGACCATCGTTCACTATAAAAATGGACAAGAACAAGAACGGATCGTTGGCTTTAATGAAGAGGTAACCTTCGAGAAATGGTTCAAGGACCACGATATTAATTAAGGATGGAAAAAATGAGCCGGCCCTAACGGAAATGCTTCTCCCGTTATAGCCGGCTCATTTTTTATCCCTTATACTAAATATTGATTCGCCACCTGCATATCCATCATCTGCATATCATTACTCAGTTCATGGTTTATACAGGAAAAATGGTCATAATAAAAAGGGAAGAATATTCCGTATTCATTCAATAGAGTGATGTTATGTTGGAACAATTCTTCAGATTTAGATTCCAACACAATAGAATCTGCTTTCTTCTGTTTGTCTAATATCGACATGAGGACTTGAAGACATGTCATTACTTGAAATGCATCTCTTAATGTTGCAAAGTAGGTAAAAGAACCTTGATTGGGCTCCAAAACGCCAATCTCGCGAAAATGAAGGATTTCACTTTCCGTGAAGTATTTCGGAAATACAGATTCGTAGAAACGAGAAACGAGGCTCGCTATTTCTTGCTCTTGCTCTTCCGTTGAAGAAAAGACTGTCTTCACTAAAAAAACCACCTTTTTTCAGATCCGTTAGACCTATCTAATATATGTATATTCTAGGACAAGCCATTTCTTTCCCCATAGAATAACATAAAAATTGTAAAAAAAATGTGGTAATTTCCACCACGGAAATCTTGACAATAGGTCCAAGATCACTTTTTTATGACTTATCTGTAATTATTATATATTTTTTTCATTTGACCACAACCAAATAAGTCGAAAGTAGGAATGAAATTGGAAGATTTCAAAATAACTAACCAACATTTAATAATAGAAGTTCTTCAAAGTTGGAATGGATTAACATTGGAAAAGCTTTTCAGGGAGCGGTGGAAAGCCCCAAAGAAGTTGGTCCATGAATGGAGGATGAGTAAAGAAGTGACAGTGAATGGCCATTCCGTCACATGGTCAACTGTCCTTACTGAAGGAGATACGATATGCATTCCCTTGCTTGATCACGTTGAAAATGAACCGGTTAAAGCGGCTGACTTAAGAATATCCATCTTATATGAAGATGACGTGTTGTTGATAGCCAATAAACCGGCTGGAATGGATACTCACCCTTCTCACCCCGGTGAAGCACACTCCCTCATCAATGGAGTAGCGCACCACCTTCGACAAACTGGCCAGAACTGTATGATCAAGCATATTCATAGACTTGATAAAGATACCACCGGTGCGGTCCTTTTTGCCAAAAACCGCCTCATTGGGTCCATGCTGGACAGAATGTTGGAAGAAAGGGAAATCAAACGGACTTATCTTGCATTAGTTGAAGGAAACATTAAAAAGGATGAAGGCGAAATCAAAGAAAAAATTGGCAGGGACCGCCACCATGCCACGAGACGAAGGGTATCCCCTACAGGCCAGACGGCAGTTACCCATTATCAGGTGCTCAATCGTAATCCCAAGAAAAACTTGACGCTCGTCAGCTGCACCTTGGAAAGCGGCCGAACCCACCAGATCAGGGTCCATTTCAGCCATTTGAATCACCCCTTGGCTGGAGATACCCTGTATGGCGGAAGAAGGACATTTCCACGTCAAGCCCTGCATGCAAGGAAAATCGAATTCATCCACCCCATTTCCGAAGAAAAATTGATTATTGAAGCTCCTTTCCTGGATAAACCTGAAATATTCGATAATTGAAAAACACCGTTCCATTTCGGAACGGTGTTTTTTAATGCACTAACGGACGGATTATTTGGTTCTGGGACTAATTATACTGCTCTACGGTCGGGTTTTCCGCATCGCAGACAAATTCAATTCCGGTTCAGTATAAAAAAATAGCTGGCCACTTGGGCCAGCTTTATTTTTGTATTTATGAAGCTTTTCTCATGCCTTTTAAGATAAGGCTTAAGATGAAGACAAACACGATAGCACCAATCAATGCTGGAATAATAGCGAAATCTGCTACTGACGGTCCCCAGTTCCCAAGAATTAATGAACCTAACCATGCACCAACAAAACCAGCGATGATGTTACCGATAATTCCAAATGGTACGTCACGTCCAACGATCATACCTGCTAACCAACCGATGATACCTCCGATAATTAATGACCATAAAAATCCCATAATATATTTCCTCCTTCTAATTAGTTGATTTTTTACTATCTACAGCAGACTCCAAGAAATTTCATCACACTTCCATATTGTCATGCCTTCAGTTCTTTTAACTTTTACATCCAAATGGTATGATGCCGATTACGCACAATATCTAATGAATGTGAATGTTTTAGTTATTGGGTAGAATTAGCTAGCTAGAGCCCCTGAGGAACTGATTTGACAATCCTCAATGTGTTAGTGTGTTTTTCTTTTTGTTTGCCGCTGTACTCATTATTTTCCCCGTTTAACTAATCTAAAACCTAATTTTATTTAAAAATATTTGGCAACGGAAATAGGATTATTAGTCATAATAAACGGGTATACAATATGCTTAACTCTGTCACATAGTTAGTATAAGCAGTAACTGTGTCAATTATGTTCATAAAGAAAAAAGAAAAAGGATGCCCCTTTATCGGGACATCCTCCTATCATTTTCAACATTCTTATTTAGAACAAAAGTTCATCTGGATTGCTTCCGAACCGTTCATTTTTGTTCAAGGCATCTATTTGGTTCATTTCGTTAAGGCTTAATGAAAAATCAAATACCTGTGCATTTTCCTCGATACGGGACGGCGTAATCGATTTGGGTATTACTACGAGATCATGTTGAAGATGCCATCTAATTAACACTTGCGCTGAACTTTTCCCGTGCTTCTTAGCTATATGATTAATTGTTGGTTCTTCCAATAAGTTCCCCCTGCCTAGCGGGCTCCATGATGTCACCTTTATTTCATGCTTTGCACAGTAATCACGAATTTCGACTTGAGTCAAAAGTGGATGCAATTCGATTTGATTTACGACCGGTTTCACTTCACTATTTGCAAGTAAATTTTCCAAATGATGAACATGGAAATTACTTACACCGATAGATTTCACTTTTCCATCCTTATAAAGCTTTTCCAGCGCCCTCCATGTTTCCAGATATTTATCTTTTCCAGGCCAGTGAATCAGGTATAAATCCAAATATTCCAGCCCAAGGCGATTTAAACTATCATCAAATGCCTGAAGCGTGGTTTCGTATCCTTGTTCCGTATTCCATACTTTAGATGTTATGAACAATTCTTCACGAGGTACTCCGCTCTCCCGAATCGCCTGTCCAACACCTTCTTCATTTTCATAAATGGCTGCCGTATCAATCGCTCGATATCCTACTTGGATTGCTTTCTTAACGGATTCAACCGTTTCTTTGCCATTTTTCACTTTGAATACACCGAAACCCAACTGTGGCATTTGAACTCCGTTATGTAGAGTGATCGTTTCCGCAATATTTGAAATCATCCTTCATCCCCCTTACTTTTATTTACCAATTATACATCGCCCCAACTTCTATTTCTAACCATAAGCCTCGGGATTTAAAAAGTCCCATTATCCTTTTAATATAATTAAATGAATAATTTGTCATTAAATCCTTCACTAAGTTAAATATTTTGTAAAAAAATGACCAAACGTCTATCCTTATAGATATGAAATTCGTTACAATGAAATAGTTCGTTTTAAAACCAAGTAATAAAGAAGGTGCCATCTTTAAAAAATAATCAACCTTAAAAACTCCCATTTTAAATAATGAGGGGTTGCAAACTGTCCTGTACTGCGCCCAATCATGGGCCACAATCCAAATTCACATTATATACTTGAAATCAAGGGAGTCTTCCATGTATGAATAGCATATTCATCTTAACAGCGCTAATTATTATATTTGCTTTGGTCTTTGATTTTATCAATGGTTTCCATGATACGGCTAATGCCATCGCTACAGCAGTATCAACCAAGGCGCTTAAACCACGTCATGCAATCATCATGGCTGCGGTCATGAATTTATTGGGAGCACTGACTTTTACCGGTGTAGCGCATACCATTACGAAGGATATCGTTGATCCGTTCACATTAAACAACGGCTCTTATGTAATCCTTGCTGCTCTGCTCTCTGCAATAACGTGGAATTTAATCACTTGGTATTTCGGCATTCCAAGCAGTTCTTCACATGCAATCATTGGGTCAATAGCAGGAGCGGCCATCGTGGCTAGTGGATTCGATGCAATAAAATGGAGTGGATTCACTAAAATTATCCAGGCATTGATTCTATCTCCCATCCTTGCCTTTACGCTTGGATTCATTGTATACAGTATCTTCAAGGTAGTATTCAAAAATAATAATTTAGGAAAGACCAATAAGCGATTCAGGAGAATACAAATTCTCACGGCAGCCATCCAGTCTTATACACACGGAACGAATGACGCTCAAAAATCGATGGGTATCATCACGATGGCTTTAATCGCTAACGGATATGCCTCTACCTCGGAAGTTCCCTTCTGGGTACAATTATCCTGCGCAATAGCCATGGCGCTTGGTACATCAATCGGAGGTTGGAAAATCATCAAAACCGTTGGCGGTAAAATCATGAAAATACGGCCGGTTAATGGGGTGGCTGCAGATATGACTGGTGCAGCAATCATTTTCGGTGCCACATTCCTGCATATGCCGGTCAGTACGACACATGTCATTTCTTCTTCCATACTTGGTGTCGGTTCTGCACACCGTATCAAAGGCGTAAAATGGGGAACTGCTAAAAGCATGTTGATTACTTGGTTCATTACCTTGCCGATTTCCGCTTCATTAGCTGGAATTATTTATTATTTAATTGCTTTATTTTTATAGAACCTTCAGCCTTTCCACTTCGGGAAGGCTTTTTTCTACAAATATCGCCTTTGTAAGTGGCAACTGTTTCCCATTTTTTACTTATCCTTGTTTTTGTTTGTAAAGTTTTATTAAGATTTTGTAAATTTTCGTCGAAAAACCTTCCCTGAGACTACATGAATTCGTTACAATCAATTTGTTAATACTAAACGTACGATAAAAGTGTGTAAAATTGCATGACTAATTGGGAGGCTTTAACATGGCTTTTAAATCAAAAAAAGACAAATTCGCAGTAATGCTTTTCAACATTGCTCAAAACCTTAAAGAAGGTGCTGACTATTTCGCGGATTATAAACTCAAAAACATCTCCGATCTAAAAGTATTTTCAGATACTATGAAAGATTATGAGCATAAAGGCGATTCAATGGTTCATAACGTGATTAAAGAGCTGAACAATGCCTTTATCACTCCTATCGAACGCGAGGATATCCTTGAACTAACCATGAGAATGGATGATGTCATAGACGGTTTGGAACACTGTGCCGCATTATTTGAAATGTACTCAATAGTCAATGCAGATGAGTATATGCTTAAGTTTGTGGATGCAATCAAGCAGTGTACGTATGAGATTGAAACAGCTGTCGATACACTATCCACTAAAAAATTACCAATGATTCGTGAAAATGCAATCAAAATTAAAGATCTTGAATCCGTTTGTGACGGGATCCAACGTCAATCAATCAAAAACTTGTTTACAGTTGAAAAAGATCCAATCAGGATCATTCAATATAAAGAAATTTACGAAAGCCTTGAAGAGATTGCCGATCACTGTCAAGCAGTGGCCAATACACTTGAAACAATCATAATGAAAAACGCCTAAGGAGTACCCCAATAAATGGATACTTTATTAATTTTAACAATATTAATCGTTTTCTTTGCTTTAGCATTTGACTTCATCAATGGTTTCCATGATACAGCCAATGCAATAGCCACTGCTGTTTCAACAAAGGCCATGAAGCCTCGGCATGCCATCATCATGGCAGCTATCATGAATTTCGTCGGAGCTATGACATTTACTGGAGTAGCGAAGACCATAACCAAAGATATCGTGGATCCGTTCACACTTCCGAATGGTTCATATGTAATCTTGGCTGCTCTGCTTGCCGCGATCATATGGAACCTTCTTACCTGGTATTACGGAATACCAAGCAGTTCCTCCCACGCATTGATTGGTTCGATTGCAGGTGCCGCCATTGCTGCAGCTGGATTCGCCGGAATTAAATGGGAAGGATTCATGAAAATTCTTCAAGCTTTGATCTTCTCCCCGTTAATTGCTTTTGCAATCGGGTTTATCGTATACAGCATCTTTAAAGTGGTCTTTAAGAACAATAACCTGACAAAAACAAACCAAAAATTTCGTACTATACAGATTGCTACTGCAGCACTTCAATCGTATACCCACGGAACGAATGACGCTCAAAAAGCGATGGGTATCATCACGATGGCACTTATTGCAAATGGTTATGCATCAAATGCCGATATCCCCTTCTGGGTTCAATTTTCCTGTGCGTTAGCAATGGGACTTGGAACTTCCGTAGGTGGATGGAAAATCATTAAAACCGTTGGCGGCAAAATTATGAAGATCCGTCCGGTCAATGGTGTTGCAGCGGATTTAACCGGAGCCTTTATCATCTTCGGCGCGACCGTAATACACATGCCAGTCAGTACTACCCATGTTATTTCCTCTTCAATCCTTGGAGTTGGAACCGCCCATCGTGTCAAAGGCGTAAAATGGGGAACGGCAAAAAGAATGATCATCACTTGGTTCATTACCATTCCCATCTCGGCAACATTAGCAGGTTTGATTTATCTTTTGATTAATTTCCTATTCTAAAATAAAAAAATCCCTTCCGATTTCCGTCGGCAGGGATTTTCTGTTTTATGAATGGATTTATCTATGCTTATTAATAGGAAATCGTTTAAAATTCAAGGAGAAGGAATTTTTTTAAGCGAGGGGCACAAAAAAATGAAGGAATTAGAAAAAAATAGAGATATTTTTAAAGACCTTTATGGAGATATGATGGAGTTTGCCGATAGAATCAGTTCTGTTTTAGGTTGCCCCATTACAATCGAGGACGGTAATCACCGCTTACTTGCTTATAGCACACACGATGATACTACGGATCAGGCTCGTATCATGACCATAATCGGAAGACGCGTCCCTGAAAAAGTCATCAACAGTTTATGGAAAGATGGCTTCATCCCAGCTTTATTGAAAGAAGATGCCCCCATTAAGATCGGGGCCATCAATGATGTCGGTCTCGGTAACAGGGCTGCGGTGTCCATTCGGAAAAATAATGAAGTCCTTGGATTCATTTGGGCTTTAGAAGTAAATGAACCTTTCTCCGAAGAAGATATGGAATTTCTGCAATTCGCTGCCAAAGAGGCGAAAAACCAGTTACAGCAATTGCAATTGAAAAAGAAAAGGAAAGAAGCGGGTAATCAAGAGTTCCTTTGGCGCATGCTGACTGGACACTACCAAGAAGAATCGGAAATAATTGAAAATTTCACGAAATTCTCCTTACATGTTCCGGTGGTTTTTTCCATATTGGTATTCGAATTTCCTGAAGAGATCAATCGGGAAGTAGAGCGATACATTTCATACATGTTAACGACTACGCAAAAGATAAACAGTTCCTTATTTGCGATTGACCATAACAAGCTCATTCTTTTTGCAGGAGCCAACCAGGAAAACAGCCCTTCTTTCACATCATCGATTTATGATTTCATCCCTTTTTTCATTTTGGAAATGAAACGGCGTTTCGGTGTTGAGCATATCCTTGGAACGGCTGGCCATATGTATAAAAACTTATTGGATGTTAAAACAAGTTACGATGAAGCTCAATACACTCTAAAAATGAAGACTATTTTCCCTGATGACATGAAGCTCATCTTACATTATGAGGAACTTGGCATGTTTCAAATGATTGAATCGCTCGCAAGCAACAAACAACGTCATGTTCATCCTTCCATCCTGAAGCTAAAAGCATATGACATGAAAAACCAGACGGAAATGCTGCAGACACTCACTGTCTATCTAGAAAAGGACTGCAACCCAAATGAAGCTTCAAGAAATCTTCATATCCATGTGAATACATTGAATTACCGATTAAAAAGGATTTCAGAGGTGGGAAATATCCGGTTAAAAGACCCGATTCAAAAAATGTCCCTCTTTCTTAACATTAAACTTGATCAATATGATAAATTTTTCAAGAAAAATTAATGATAAATTCCCTGATATGGAATACTAGAAATGTGGAAAGGCTGATCATATGAAATTTGAAACAAAAGAAGAACTTGAGAAGGAATTAATAACCATTGAAAAATGGGAGAAGGATCAGAAAGGGCTATGGTTTTGGGAACGGATTGGGCGAATCCCCTTCAAACTATTGGATAAGCTGACACCGGATTTCATTCAGAAAAAATTGGGTGTCATGCTTGATGAAATCGGCAGCTATATTCAGAATGGCGGAAAATATTTAACGAAAGAAGCTCAAATTCTAAGTCAGCTACAGGCCAAGAACCCCGAGTTGAAAATTACTTCCCTGGAAGATGTATCAAGCATTCCCCTCCATATAATGGATAGCGTGAGTCAAGATATTAAAAATTCAGGCAGCAAATTGGCAACGGTTCAAGGTGCCACTACCGGTATTGGCGGAATCTTCACCTTAGCCATCGACATCCCCCTTCTACTCGGCATGTCGATTAAAACACTTCAAGATATCGCCATCACATATGGGTTCGATCCCAGTGACCGTCAAGAGCGTATTTTCATCGTCAAATGTCTGCAATTCACAACATCGGATGTTGTAGGCAAAAAAGCACTATTAAATGAACTGTCGAAAATGCACCTGCCTGATTCCGAATCAAAAAGGGAAATAGCATCCGAGCTGCAAGGATGGCGAGAAGTCGTTTATACATACCGCGATCAGTTTGGCTGGAAAAAGCTTTTGCAAATGGTTCCTGTTGCTGGAATAATCTTTGGAGCCCTTACCAATCGATCGATGATTGCCGATATGGCCGATACGGGAATCATGCTTTATAAAAAAAGACGGATTTTAGAGCGCATCCAAGAACCTATTTCGAAAAATTAACTTCAGCGTTATATTTTCTAACGTTTATGATATGAATCAGGGGTCTTGTTCCTGACGAGTCCATGTTTATTGATATTGCGTTTGTGGAATTCCACAAATACACCTTTTTCATTTTTCTAATTTCCACATACTAACTGTTTCTATTTCCAACTATACTTGTGATACAAATAGTAAAACATATTATTGGAGGGATTAAGATGAGAATAGGAATTCCAAAAGAGATTAAAAACAATGAAAACCGTGTAGCTATCACTCCAGCTGGGGTTGTAGCATTAGTCAATGCAGGGCATGAAGTATTAATCGAAATGAACGCAGGTCTAGGAAGCAGTTTTACAAATGAATCATATCAAGAAGCTGGTGCTGTAATAGTCGAGGACGCTGCTAGCGTTTGGGCAAGCACAGAAATGATCATGAAAGTAAAAGAACCTATCTCATCTGAATATAAATATTTCCGAAAAGATTTAATCCTTTTCACATATTTGCATCTTGCGGCTGAACCGGCACTAGCTCAGGCCCTAAAAGAAAGCGGTGTCTTGGCCATTGCTTATGAAACGGTTGCAGTGAACCGCACACTTCCTTTATTGACACCAATGAGCGAAGTTGCAGGACGCATGGCTGCACAAATCGGTGCTCAGTTCCTGGAAAAAAATAACGGTGGTAAAGGAATCCTCTTAAGCGGAGTTCCTGGAGTGAAACGTGGTAAAGTCGCTGTTGTCGGCGGAGGAATGGTTGGAACGAATGCTGCTAAAATCGCTATAGGATTAGGCGCAGATGTTACAATTCTTGACTTAAGCCCTGACCGCCTACGTCAACTTGATGATATTTTCGGAA
Source organism: Peribacillus sp. ACCC06369 (assembly GCF_030348945.1). Lineage (NCBI taxonomy): Bacteria > Bacillati > Bacillota > Bacilli > Caryophanales > Bacillaceae > Peribacillus > Peribacillus sp. ACCC06369. The sequence goes on along the minus strand of NZ_JAUCEN010000002.1, from coordinate 993,354 downwards.
ATGAACTGACTACACTCATCTCCAATCCTTATAATATTGCAGAAGCAGTCAAAGATGCTGATTTAGTGATTGGTGCTGTATTGATCCCAGGTGCTAAAGCTCCTAAGCTCGTTACTGAAGAAATGGTTAAATCGATGTCTCCAGGTTCAGTCATTGTCGATGTTGCAATCGACCAAGGCGGTATCTTCGAAACGGTTGACCACATAACAACACATGATAACCCTACTTATGTTAAACATGGAGTAGTGCATTACGCAGTGGCAAATATGCCAGGTGCAGTGCCTCAAACCTCTACAGTTGCTTTAACTAACGTAACAGTGCCATTTGCACTGCAAATCGCAAACAAAGGCGCCATCAAAGCGATCCTTGAAAATGATGCACTTGCAAAAGGCGTCAATGTGGCGAACGGTGAAATCACGTTTGAAGCAGTTGCAACAGACCTAGGCTACAACTACGTAAGTGTTGAAAACGCCTTAAACCCAAATAACATTAACGCTTAATATTAAAATAAGACTCCAGACATCTGGAGTCTTATTTTTTTTTGAAAGGGAATTGGTTAGATTTATTTGGATGAAAGATCGATTTATCACGCTCATCGGTCGATTTATTCCGATGAAGATTGAATTATCTCGATATGGGTCGGTTTATCACCACAAACAGGCGATTTTTCTCGATATGGGTCGGATTATCACCACGAACAGGCGATTTTTCCGAATATAGGTCAGTTTAAAGACGAAAATAAATTTTATCCGTTTATTTTTTTAAATTACATGATATGAAATTAGTGTTTGAATTGGCCCCATATCTAGGCTATGATTTGCACTAACATTTTATATGGGACAGCAAGTCTGCCTTTTCACCAATTGATTTATTGTACATTTTTGGTTGTTACTAATCTACCATAATTAAAACATTCCTCTTAATCTATAAAAATTTTCCCGGGATTCATTATTCCTTTCGGATCCAATGCCTGTTTGATCGTTTTCATCACTTCGTAAGCTGCTCCATGCTCCCTTCGCTGATACTTCGATTTTCCAAGGCCTACCCCATGTTCACCTGTACATGTACCGCCTTTGGTTAAGGCAAATTCAACGATTTCTTCATTTAACCACTTCGCTTCTTTCACTTCTTCAGGATTTTTCAGATCGATCATGAACAATACATGATAATTCCCGTCACCTACATGTCCTACAATCGCCCCCTCCACTTTTGATTGTTCGACTTTCTTTCTTGCATCCAATATGGCATCCGATAATTCATGAAGGGGCACACTTACGTCGGTCACCATCAGCTTCTTTCCCGGGGCACTGTGAATGAATGCGTACGCAAGATTATGGCGGGCTTCCCATAAAGCATTCCGTGCTTTTGAATCAGTTTCAAACTGGATATCCCCACAGTCAAAATCACTTACGATTTCCTTGGCAAATTTGACGTCCTGTTCAAGTCCGGCAAAGTTACCATGAAACTCCAGGAATAAAGTTGGTTTGACATCATAGGATTTGTCCATGAATTGATTAACTTTTTTTATGGACTCGGCATCAACCAATTCAATTCGTGCAATTGGGATTCCAGCAAGCATGATCCCATTAACCGCAGATACTGCCTGTTCGACGGTTGGAAATGAGGCTCTTCCTGCCATGGTTACCTCAGGAATGCCGTATACCTTTAATGTCAGTTCAGTAAATACACCTAGTGTACCTTCCGACCCGACAAACAAGCCATTCAAATGAATGCCTGAAGATGATTTTGTCGCTAAACTTCCGGAATGGATCACCTCACCGTTTGCTAAAACCACTTCCAAATCCCTGACTTGATCGCGCATTATCCCATATTTGACCGAGGTCGTCCCACTTGCATTCGTAGCTGCCATCCCTCCCAATGTAGCATCGGCACCCGGATCGACGGAAAAGAACAAACCGTACCTTTTTAATTCTTTATTGAGTTGCGTCCTTGTCACACCTGGTTGGACCTTCACAAGGAAATCATTTTCCCTGATTTCCAATACTTGATTCATCAAGGACAAATCCAGTGAAATTCCCCCTTTGACTGGAACGACATGACCTTCCAAACTTGATCCCAATCCAAAAGGAATGACCGGTATTTCATGCTCATTCGCATAACGCATGACTGAGCTGACTTCCGCAGTATCCCTTGGATATATGACCATATCCGGTAAATGAGGAGTGTGATAGGATTCATCATGGCTGTGCTGTTCCAATAATGTTTCATTCACCGTTACTTGTTCTTCCGTCAGAATCTTCCTTAATTCTTCTATATAACCATTCATAATGCAGCCTCCTCTTTTTTTCACCAAACATTCTGAAAATGGCAAGCGGATGAGATCGCCCGCTAATAGGCAATCCATCTTTTTTCATTTACTGAAACCTTTCGTTTTATCCGTGCAGGCCTTCATTGCCTGTAGAATGCTTGATCTAAGCTGGTTCTCTTCTAATGACGCTACCGCAGTTATCGTTGAACCACCCGGCGTGCAGACATCATCCTTTAAAGCAGCAGGATGTCTTTCCGTTTCTAGTACCATTTTAGCAGCGCCCATTACAGCTTGTGCTGCCATTCGGTATGCTTGTTTTCGTGGAATGCCATCACGGACCCCTCCATCAGCCAGCGCCTCGATGAACATGTATACATAAGCAGGCGACGAACCGCTGATGGCCGGTACTGCGTCCATCAGATCTTCATGGAGGATTTCCGTTTTACCGAAACTATTCAGCAGCGCAGTCACATCCTCTATATCAGCATCGGTAATTTCATCATTAATGCTCATTGCCGTCATGCCTTCACCTACAAGTGAAGGAGTGTTGGGCATCGTCCGGACAACTTTCACGCTTTTTCCGAAGCAGTTCTCAACTAGAGATACAGTGATCCCAGCAGCCATGGTAATGATTACAACGTCATCTTTCACATGATTCTTTACTTCTTCAAGCACTTGCTCATGCATGGCAGGTTGAATCCCTAGAAAAAGAAAATCGGCAAAACCGGCAACCTCTTTATTATCCAAAGTGCCTTTAACCTTATATTTCGTGGTGATTTTAGTTTTCGTTTCCACACTCGCTGAACTGACCATGATTCCATCAGGTGAAATGACCTCTGCATGCAACATGCCCTCAAGCATTGCCTCACCCATTTTACCGCATCCAATAAACCCAATTTTTTTATTCATTCCGTACACTTCCAATCATAAGTTCGTCTATATTCCTTCTTATTATAACTAATATGGTAAATGGAAACACGCTGGGGATATTAATCAGGAAGGATTTAGTGGTTTCTGGTCGAATTAATAATTTTATATGATATCTACCTTTCGAAAACACTCCTTCATGCAATTGAATTTTTTACAGAAAAAATGTTGACTAAATGGTCATTTCGGATTTATAATTTTGACCTATTAGTCACAATCGAGTAAAGGAATTAAGTTCGAAGAATGGAGAAATGGTATGCAAATGGATAAAAAAGCGGTCAATACCAAGCTTGTCTTAACAGGATTGATCATTGGAATGTTTTTCAGTTCGTTGGAACAGACGATAGTCGGGACGGCAATGCCGACGATTATCGGGGAATTGAATGGTTTTACCATCTTTGCATGGGTAACGACTGCCTATTTAATAGCCTCAACTACTGTTGTACCGATTGTTGGAAAGCTATCTGATTTATATGGCAGACGTTCCCTATATCTGCTTGGTACAATCATTTTTACAATCGGCTCATTTTTATGTGCCACAGCCACTTCGATGGAGCAATTGATCATCTACAGGGGGCTGCAGGGAATCGGCGGCGGAATGATCATGCCCTTATCCCAAACGATAATTGGCGATATATTCTCTGCGGAACAAAGGGCTAAATGGCAGGGTGTATTTGGAGCCCTTTTTGGGTTAAGTTCTGTCATTGGTCCTTTTCTGGGCGGCCTGATCGTTGATCATATCAGCTGGCATTGGATCTTCCTGATCAATGTACCGACGGGTTTACTATCCGCCATATTGATTTATGTAGGGTTGAAACATGAAGCCATAAGAAAAACGGAGAAAGTGAATATCGATTATTTAGGGATTTTCACCTTGACTCCTGGTATTGTCCTGTTACTGCTGGGCTTGACCTTTGGTGGTGATAAGTTCGAATGGTTATCACTGGAATCTCTCTTGATTTTCGGCAGTACCCTTGTCTTCATTGCCCTTTTCATTATTTTTGAAAGAAAAGCAGTTGAACCGATCCTTGATTTATCCCTTTTTAAAAATAGGGTTTTTGCCACCACGAATATTTTGGGATTCTTGCTGGGCCTCGGAATGTTCGGGGCAATCATGTTCGTTCCGCTGTTCATGCAAGGCGTACTGGGAGTTTCACCAACAAAAGCGGGGTCGACCATGACTCCGATGATGATCGGTATGATTCTTTCCAGCGTCGTTGGCGGGCGGTTACTGTTGAAATTCCGTTTTCGTACCGTGCTTACCTTTGGAATGGCCTTTGCGACGCTCGGCTTTTTCCTAATGAGTACGATGGACGGCAGTACGACTATATTCACTGCGTACTCATTCATGGCCATCCTTGGAATAGGTATGGGTCTTGTCATGCCGACATTGATGATTGCCGTTCAAAACGAATTTCCAAAATCCCAGCTAGGATCGGTTACAGCGGCTTCGACATTCTTCCGATCAATAGGGGGAACGATGGGCATCACGATTTTGAATGCCGTCATGAACCATAATCTCCAGCAAAATATGGATGACGCGGTTGTAAGCCAAAAGGACCCTATATTGCATGAGGCACTGAAAGCATTAGCCGATAAAACGGATGCGTTATTCAACATCATGCTTTATCCGGAAAACCTTAAAATGCCGGCAGAAGTCAGCAATGTCCTTGTAAAAACGATTGAAAATGCTTGGATCGATGCATTCTCCAGTGTTTTCATCACCGGTATCTTTTTTGTTTCCGCAGGGATACTAGTGGCACTTTCCGTGGGTTCGGGCCGAATCAAAAGAGATCAAGAAACGGAAAAAGAATTAGGCTAAAAATATGCTCGGGACCGGCTGATATAATCAGCCGGCCTTTTTAATCCCTTCATGTTTCTTTTTCATTGATAAGGGAATTTTACCTGTATGAGACTAAATGGAGTGATACTATGAACAAGATAAACCATTCAATTTTACCTGCGGATTTTTATCAGCAGCCCACGCTTGAACTGGCAAAATCCCTTCTTGGCTGCCTGATTGTAAAAGAAACAGCGGATGGAACCGCTTCTGGATTCATTGTTGAAACAGAGGCCTATATGGGACCTGTGGACAGGGCCGCACATAGTTTTGGAAATAGAAGGACAAAACGGACGGAAGTGATGTTCGGAAATTCCGGTTTGATATATACATACGTCATGCACACACATACACTGGTCAATGTCGTAAGCGGCGGACCTGAAAATCCGGAGGCCATTTTAATCCGGGCGATTGAACCCTATTCAGGGCTCGAGTTAATGCATGAAAGACGCGGAAATGCCGATATACGAAAATGGACCGATGGACCAGGGAAGCTAACCAAGGCACTAGGCATCACCATGGATGATTATGGTCAATCTTTTACGGTTCCTCCGCTTTATATTTCTGCCGGAAAGCAGCCTGAACACATATCCAGCGGCCCCCGCGTCGGAATTGACAACTCCGGTGAAGCAAAAGATTATCCGTGGCGTTTTTGGGTTACCGGCAACCCGTTCATATCTCGCAAGAACCTAATTAATAAAGGGGGACCGAAAAAACCCGAGTGACCTTATCCCCTCTAAGTAAGCAGTATAAAAGGCAACAGGTAACAGGCCTCTTTTTGCCTGTTGCCACAATGGACTCCAATATCGTAGAAAAAAAAGGATTTCATTTCCCGGTGTAATGATTCGGATGAATATAGCCAGCATCAATTTCTGCAGCCGGATACAAGTCTTTATTATGGCAAGGATGACTATTTAACTCTAATGGATCATTCGCTCCAAAGCTTGGTTGAACGTGATAGTCTTCATTTAACCGATAAAAACTATCTTAATGATTTAGAAGCCATCTATTACTCTCCTGGAAAGTTCTCCGGCAAACAAATTACGTTAACCGGGTTTTCGTACAATTCAGATGAGCTAGCCTGATGATCACTACGTTTATAGACAATATTAAAAAATTAATCATGAAAAGGTAAGGATATGTTATTCTTACCTTTCTTTTTAATTACTCCAGCTCAAACTTCTTCAAGAAGAATAGTCATCCATTCATTCTGCCATATCCTTCATCTTTGAATCTATCTTTGCACATCTCAACTTACCTGTAATTAGTATAATTTACACTTTCATAATTGCACTTGAATCCACTAGATGTGAAAGATCTACAAAATAACCTGAAAAATGACGAAAAAGTTGAATTTTATTTATATGGGTCATGTTTTTTATATGCCTTACCTTTATAATATAAATGCTACATATTTTTTTACCACATCAGGAGGAACTTTCCTAAATGAACAATTCGAAAAACTCTTTCATTCTTGCAGGAACTATTATAGGTACCCTTATCGCCGGCACCTCTGCTTATGCTGGTTCTTATCAAGTTAAATCAGGGGACACCCTTGATAAAATCTCTAAAGCTAATCATACAACTGTGCAACAATTAAAATCTCAAAACCATTTGACTAGTAACCTTATTTTTCCCGGCCAAGTCTTGAAGGTTAATACCCTTAATACCCAGACTAAAAATATAGATAAAACCGAAAAATATGTGGTTAAACTCGGGGATACTTTATCCAAAATTGCAAAAAAATATAACCTTTCCCTTAGTGCCCTGCTAAAGTTAAACACTAATATTTCTAATTCGGATCGCATTTATATTGGCCAATCCATCCGGGTTTCCGGACAAGCACCTGCATCCAGCTCTACGGCTAAAAACAGTCAATCTAATGCTACATATACAGTCAAATCCGGGGACACCCTGGACAAAATTGCCAGAATCAATAATATGACTATCCAACAATTAAAGTCTAAAAACCATTTGACTAGTACTCTTATTTTTCCCGGCCAAGTCTTGAAGGTTAATACCCTTACCAGCAAACCGAATAATAGTAAAAATACAACAGAAGTTTATGTGGTTAAATTAGGGGATTCCTTATCAACAATTGCTAAAAGATATAACCTTTCCCTTAGTGCATTACTTAAAATAAACCCTAATATTTCTAATTCAAATCGTATTCGAATAGGCCAATCCATCCGTGTTTCTGGGAAAGCCTCGGCATCTGCAATTAAAAAACCGTCCAAAGCGACCAAAGCGGACCAAGTTTTGGCAGCTGGCGCTAAATACATGGGAGCCAAGTATGTTTACGGTGCAAGCACTTCACGCACTGACGTATTTGATTGCTCTTCATTCACATTAAGGGCATTCCAAAGTGCAGGTGTTTCCTTACCTCGAAATTCAGTGGCACAATCACACGTTGGTACAACTGTATCTTCGAAATCCCTCCAAAAAGGGGATTTAGTATTTTTTGATACCAATAATGATGGTGTAATCAATCATGTGGGAATTTATGCCGGTAATGGTCAGATGCTGAATGCTTCCACATCTAAAGGTGTGTCCTACGCTAACATTAACAATTCTTACTGGGGACCTAGCTTTGTAAAGGCAGTCCGAGTTCTTAACTAAATAACGATATGACAACAAACAATTTTTGGCTATAAAACTAACTCTATAGTCCTTGATAAAAGAGCAAAAAAGCGTGTATTGATAAAATATCATACACGCTTTTTTGCGTATTATAATGTCAAATAGCCGCCAACTGGCGTTATGGCTTATAACCCTTCTCATTATCTTTTTTGAATCCATCATCACTCGCGCATTAACCTTTGCATCTCCATAATCGCATAATTAAGTTGTTTACTGATACGGACTCCTTCCAAGCTTGATAATTCCTTTCGTTCAGCTATTTCATCCTTCTTTTTTCTATGATAGGTCATCGTTTGTTGTAATAACCAGGCTTTTCTTAATAACATTCTCATCACCTGCCTGTCTTGTTAGATGTTTTTCCTGCATTTCCACTTGCTTTTTTTGAACTTTTTCTTCAATAAGATCTATGAACAACTGATTATTGCTGAGATTTTCTTTATTCGACTCTATTAACCGCACTAATGATATATTTTTACGCATTTTTGTGCCCCCTTATCTACAGAAATAGCCAGCTTTAAAAAGAATGGTTTTCTCTACTTAGGAAAAATATATTCCCTATTACTTCGTGACGTTTTCATAATACTCTTAATTTAAAAATTCTTGGTTTCAATTTTGAAATGCCAGTGACCAATACTGGTATTATCATGACGGATATATTCTGTTTACTTTTACAACTCGCCATTCTTGTCCTTGATCGGGCTAAACACGGGTAAATATAGTAAGCCCCACAGAGGAAATTCACTGCCAATTCTCATTTATACTCGAAAAATTCAATTCTTAAACACTTTCCAGTATCGACTTTCCCAACAAAAAAAGGCCTCCATCACAGAAGACCTTTCGGACTGTAGACTAATAAGAAGAGCAGGTTTGCCTACAGTTTTTTACTTTTAAAAAAGTTCCAGCTGATTTCAGAAATCCGCTCCCTTTCCACCTACTGTCTGCCAAGCCCCCTCGCTGAAAGCGCCTGTGTGGTCTCGGTTAGCCAGTTTCCCCGCAGGAGTGTCGCAAATTTCTTCAATCTAGTGAGGTTTCATAAAACAGTAAAAACCCATAAAGTATAACCCAGTCTTAATCAGGTGGTGTGAGACACTTACGAACCCATTTTGTCGGCAAACTGAAAAGCCTTCAATAAAGAAGGCCTTTTGGCATTACTTTTGCTTCTCTTGCTTTTCAAGATACTGCCTTATTTTTTGCAAATAATCCGGTGCATCCATTTGATTTTTCACGACCAATTCTATAAGGCAAAGTTTCTCGGCATTCATATCCTGAGCATTTGTGATGGCATCATCCAGTTCACCATTCGTCTCGACTCGTGCTGTGAATGCCTCTTGACCAAACGCTTCAGCCAGTTTTGTATAATCCCACTCTGGTATCTCGTTGTATTTCTGTTTTTCTATATCGACCTTTACGTTTAAGAATTTTTCTATCGTATAGCCGTTATTGTTGAGGATGAACACGATGGGCTTGCATCCGTTCTCCAGCATCGAGCTTATTTCCTGTACTGTCAGCTGTATCGAGCCGTCACCGGTAAACAAAAGAACACGTCTGTTTTTATCCGCTATACAAGCCCCGAAAGCGGCGGGAGTCGCATATCCGATGCTCTGCCAGCCTCCCTGTGCAATATAGGTCGCCCCTTTCGGCAATCTGACCTGTGACATGCCATAAGAGAATGTTCCTGTTTCCGTGACCACAATGTCATTTTCCTTCAACATTTGCTGAATCCGTGGATAATAGGAAGCCGCTTCCAGTTGTGCTGTTGGGTCTTCAACCATTGTGTCATACGGAAACGAGATGGTTCCAACAGATTCGTTCTGCCGGTAGCCGGTGTCCTGGAGGGCATTTAGAATTTCCTCAGCCCTGACATTCATATAACTGGCTTCTCCCACTTTTAATGTGTCAGGTTGAATTTCCACCATTTTCAGCGGGTTAAGCTTTGCTGTCCCTTTGGAAGTATTTACGTCTGACCAAACAGCACCAACGGCTATGATGAAATCCGCTTCTTCAACAGTCTGAGTTACATCCTTACTTCCGAAAGCTCCGCCGTATACACCAATATACTGGGGATGACTCTCATCAAATCCGCCTTTCCCCTGCATTAACGAAGCAACTGGAACATTTAACCGCTCAGCGAGCTGCAGTACGGGTTTCTGCAGGTTATAACGAAGTGTTTTTACGTCGACAAGCAGAACCGCTTTGTTTACATGTTCTAACATTCCTTTTATATGCTCCATTGCTGACTGCAACGCACCGACATTCGTTTTGGCCATATCTTCTGAAGGCTCGCTGTGAGAAAGCAACGGTTTTGTTACGAGATCTATAGCCACTACCAAATAAACGGGCTTTTTCTTTTCTTTCGCGATTCTGATTGCAGCCGGTATCTCCCTAGCTGCGTTTTCTGGTGTAAGAATTGCCGTATAACTGGTGATATGCTCATAAACCTTACGGAAAACATCAAAATCTCCATCCATTAACGTATGATGGGCAAGCTCCTTCTCCTGTTGCATCATGGACTTTGGCGAGCCGACAATATGTATGAGCGGCACATTTTCACTGTACGCACCAGCGATTGCATTACATGCGCTCATTTCACCGACACCAAAAGTGGTGATCAGTGCCGACATGCCCTTCACCCGGGCATAGGCATCCGCTGCATAACCAGCATTGAGTTCATTTCGTCCATTAATGAACTCAATCCCATCGTAATCTTCCAAAGTATCTAGCAATGAGAAATTATAGTCTCCGGGTACACCAAAAATCTCTGTAATGCCCTCTGCTTTTAAGCAATCGTATAAAAATTGTCCCAAGGTTCTGTTCCCAGCCAAGTCAATCACTCCTCCAATCGATTCATCTCTACTACTTTATTTATACCCAAACATAAGTAGGTTAACCGTATAAAAAAGAGCGGGCTTCGCTTATCTATTACTCTATTCGACACTTTGATTGAAGTTAGTGAAATCAACAAGGAATGGCGGTAACCACCCAAAGGGAAGAGGATGTTTTTAAAAGTGTTAAAGAAAATTTATGATTATCAACCATTCCAAAACAAACTACAACATCGGAGCGTTTGTATACATTAAAATTGCCAATTTCTAAAAAATGATTCAATTCCAAATCAAAATGTCTGAAAATTCTTGATTTCGCCACTATTTTTGATTTATATTTGAATCAATCGAAAAAACGGACAAGGGGGAAAATGATGAGTGATAACAATGTGAAAAGAGTTTTGGAAACGATCATCAGCACATCGAATAATAATATTACCGTGACCGATGAAAAGGGATTCATTTTATTTACGAATCCTAACCATTGGTGGATTTATGGAATTGAACCCGACCATTATCTTGGAAAATCCGTTTACCAGCTAGAAACGGAAGGAATTCTTTCACCTTCGATTTCTGCCATGGTATTGAAAGAGAAAACACCTGTCCAGATCATGCAGCATACGAAGACGGGAAAAATCGTCATGTCGACTGCCTATCCCATCTTTGATGATGATGGTGAATTGATTCGTGTCGTCAGTTATGCTCAAGATCAAACTGAAATCAGGAACCTCCAGGATCAGTACGGTCAATTGGAGAAAAAGATTCAAGAATATCAATCGGAGGTCGAGGAACTTAGGGAGCAGGAAGAGCTGATCTATCGCAGCAAGGAAATGCGGCAAATCGCCAAAACGATACTCCGTGTTTCCAAAACGGATGCCACCGTCATGCTTCTTGGGGAATCGGGTGTGGGTAAGAGCGTCTTCGCCCGCCGGCTACATAATCAGAGTTACCGCAGCAAAGAGCCATTCATCGAAGTTAACTGCAGTACCATTCCAGAAAGTCTCTTTGAATCTGAAATGTTTGGATACGAGGCGGGATCCTTCACCGGTGCGCAAAAACATGGGAAGCAAGGGCTGATTGAACAGGCAGATAACGGAACCTTATTTCTGGATGAAATCGGGGAGCTACCCCTGGATATGCAAGTGAAATTATTAAATGTCCTGCAAGAGAAGACTTTTAAAAGAGTGGGAGGAAAAAAAGAGCATAAGATAGATTTCCGGCTTGTGACAGCAACCAATCAAAACCTTGAGGAAATGGTCGAAAAGGGAACTTTCAGGCTCGATTTGTATTACCGCTTAAATGTAATTCCCGTCCAAATACCGCCTTTACGAGAAAGAAAAGAAGATATTGCCATCTTGATCAATCATAATCTCGAAATCATCAACAAGAAATACAAGACAGATAAGAAATTGCACCCTTCCACTTACGAAATCCTTATTCAGCATAAATGGTCAGGGAACGTTCGTGAATTGGAAAATCTGATTGAACGGCTCATTTTGACCTCGGAAGACTCCATCATTTTCCCAGGCTTCCTCCCCTCCCATTTCCATGGACAAAAATCTTTGGAGAAAAAAGATGATACCCTAATGATCGAACATATGATGGTTGATGATCGTGATCTCAATACCGCTCTCGAACAAGTGGAGAAATGGATGATGATGAAAGCGAGTAAACAATGTAAATCCACATATGAAATGGCTAAATTCTTAGGTATCAGCCAGCCTTCCGTCGTTAGGAAAATGAAGAAATATAAAGGTCAACTACCCATTAAGTAAAAGAATATTTCACTGCAATCTCCCCTTTTGAGCATATAAGAAATAGGAGACCTTCACATGAAGGTCTCCTATTTCTTATTTATTTGACACGCCTGCCGATTCAAATGTTGCCATTTCTTTTACCACCAATGTCGCTGCCTTAAGGATGGGGTATGCCACTGCGGCCCCTGTTCCTTCTCCGATTCTCATTCCTAAATCAAGGATAGGCTCCTTACCAAGCAATTCTATGGCCGTTCTATGACCTGGTTCTGCAGATCGATGTCCAATGAACATATAATCGGCTGCACGTCCGGAAAAAAGGTTGGCCAATACAGCAGCCGTGGTTGTAATGAAACCATCAACAAGAATGGGGATACGGTCATTCGCTGCAGCAAGCATGGCCCCTGTCATACCTGCAATTTCGAATCCACCGATTTTCATCAAAATATTGATTGGGTCATCAGGATTAGGTTTTCTTAATGAAATGGCTTCTTCAATTATTCTTTGCTTATGTAAAATCCCTTCAGACTTCAATCCTGTTCCCTGTCCCACTAGCGACTCGACACTTTTTCCGCTTACGACAGAGATGATGGCAGAACTGGATGTCGTATTACCGATTCCCATTTCACCAAGAATCAGGCAATTAACTCCACGGGCAATCATTTTCTGTGCACGGTCATATCCAATTTCAAGCGCTTGAATTACTTCTTCCTTTGTCATCGCATCTTCTTTATAAAAGTTTCTAGTTCCATTGCGGACTTTTCTCGAAGTTAACCCCGGTGCTTTGATTTCTGAATCGATCCCTATATCGACAATGTCCAAGCAAGCATCTATCGCGCGGCTGAATACATTGATGGCTGCTCCGTCATTCAGGAAATTGAGCGCCATTTGTTCCGTCACCTCTTTTGGATAAGCCGAAACCCCTTCTTCAGTAATTCCATGATCGGCTGCAAACACGATCACCCCTGGTTTCGAAATGTCCGGAAAGGCCTCACCTGTCATCTTGGCCAATTCGATTATCCATTCCTCAAGCCGTCCTAAGCTCCCCTGAGGAACAGTCAGGGAATCGACATGACCTTTTACCTGCCGTCCCATTTCTACATCCAGCATCGGGATGGAAATCGCGGCCAAACCCTTCGTCATATTAAAAACCTCCATTAATCAAAAATGAAAAACCTTAACCATCGGAAAAGGTTCTTATCAATCATCTGCTATAAATACAACTTAGTCCATATAATTATCCACTAAGCCTTCTCTCACTCGGATCCATTTATCTCGGCACCCCTATTTCATTTAATGGGTAGATACGAAACTTCACTTTCCCCACAAGTGATTCCTCCGAAATAAAACCAAATCTCCTTCCATCCCAGCTGTTCCTTCGATTATCCCCCATGACAAATAAATGACCAACAGGTACTTTGGATTTCCCAAGTAAATCATTCAAGGTGAAATTCTCCGTCAGATTTTCGTCAGGTGGAATTTCCTCCTTTTTTGTTTTCAAATATGGTTCTGTATACTTTTTCCCATTGATAAATAGGACATCATCTTTCATTTCAACACTGTCACCCGGTAAACCGATCACCCTTTTTATATACTTCTCATCCGCGTCCGGAGCATAAAATACGACCATATCGAAGCGTTCCGGCATTCCGACTTTAGTTACCACGATCCGGTCATCATTTTCATAAGTCGGCTCCATTGATTCACCTTTGACTGTGACTGGCGTAAATAAAAACTGTTGGCAAATGAACACGATCAGTAAAGCGAATAAGATAGATTTCAACCACGAGAACACTTCACTTTTCACTTCTTTCTTCATAATGGCTCCCTCCCATCCATTGTGAACGGCTAATATTGGCACGCAGCGTCAAGACCCATTCTTTAGCTCTTTTAATCCCTTAATGCTGAGCGGTCGGTGATTATAGAGGAGATACCCAAAAAGAAATATCTGGAAAAATTGTAACATATCCATTTATCGCTTGCGAGAATTAATCATTTTTATTAACAGGAGCGCAGAGCAACTCTACTATAGAAAAAAGGATAGCGAATTTCAGCTATCCTGGCTCCAAAAACCTTATATTATGAACCTTAGTATTTATTCCAAGTCAATATAGAATCGAGTGGCAAACGGACTTTTTCAAATCCTGCTTTTGTCCCTTTCCCAACGGAGATTAACATGACGGGTTTGAAGTTTTCCGGTACATTTAATGCATCAACAAATTGGGCTTCATCGAACCCTCCCATTGGTACTGTATCGTAACCTTTTGCTTTTGCAGCTAACATGATCTGCATGGAAACCAAGCCACCGTCAATCATAGCTACACTTAAAGCCTTTTCAGCAGAAAAGTTACCATAATTATGCATGATTGAGGCTACATATGGCTCTTTTATTTCATTCTTCATGATCCCCTTATTTACTAATTCACCATAAATCCGCTCTGCATTTTTGTACCCTTCTATATCAGCTAAAACGGCAATGACAGCAGAGGCATCAACAATTTGTTGTTGGTTATTTGCGATGGGCAGCAATTCTTGTTGGGTTTGCTTATCTTGAATCACAAGGAATCTCCATGGCTGCAAGTTGGAAGAAGACGGTGCTTGAATCGCAACATCCAGGATTTCACGAATTTCTTCTTCAGTCATCACGTATTCAGCATCGTATTGGCGAACAGATCTCCGTTCTTTTGCTACCGTAATGAAGTCTGTATCAGTAAGGGCCTTCGGCTTTTCAAGCGGTATATTCAATTCTTTCGATTTATTTAGGTACTCTTCTTTACTCATTGTATTTTTTGTCATTTGTAATGACCTCCATTTAACTGTGTTTAATACAGAAACAGTATATAACGCATACTGTTCTTTTGTCAAATACAGTTCAAGAAAAACGAAACCCTGTTAGTTTCGTTTTTCACATTAAGATTTTGATAGTAAATCAGCAATCGTCTTCTTCTCCAAGCCCTGTATTATCCAGCTCTCCATCTCATTTTTCAAACCGCATAAAGCTTCACGAGAAGATGGTTGAAAGCATTTTTTATCATTTACATCTAGGAAGCCTTTTGAAAAAGGTTCGGATTTAATTGCAGAGTATATATCCGCAAGTATGATTTGATCGGGATTTTTGGCAAGTGAATATCCTCCATCCCTGCCTTCCTTCGCTTGAATCAGCCCTGCCTTCACTAAATTACTTAATATTTTTCTAAGAAAACCCGACTCCGAATCAAGCTTATCGGCCAATTTAGTACTATTGCATAATCCATCATGATCAGCAAGTATTAGCAGAGATTGTACTGCAAGACTAAACCACATTATACTGGAAACCTTTTCTGACATTACTTTCACCTCACCTCTACTTTAAACTATTTTTCAATGAATATACAACGCTGCATCGAACAATCCTGCCTAATCTCCTTTTAAAGAAGATTCATCTGAGCAAGCCTGCAGCTCTTTTTGGATCGATGGGAGTTCCAGCGCAGTGATAGTATATTGATAGGAACGAAGAATCTCCCACTAGACCTCCCCTTCCAATAATGGTTTTCGCCATTCCAGACAAAAATAAATAAACAAACTGTTTGTCTTACAATATATCTTTTTTGGAATATGGTAAACTTACTTAATAGAATTTTGCTTAGGAAGTGGATGAATGATGCTGAAGTTAATAAATGAACAAATGGATAAAATTATGCCTCTCATCACGCCGATAAGCGTGGTTATTGGCATCTTGTTGGCCGAACATCTAATGGATTACACCTTTCTTGTTCCATGGATATTTGCCTTCATTACATTTTCCGGAAGTTTAGGCTCCAACTTTAAATCTCTGCAACGGGCAGTCACCCACCCTTTACCTGTATTCATCGTATTGATCATCCTCCACATACTTATGCCTATTTGGGCCTTTTGTCTCGGCCATTTAGTGTTTCATGGTGATGCTTTCACGATTACCGGCTTAGTGCTGGCTGTAGTTATTCCAACCGGTGTCACTAGTATGATTTGGGTATCGATGTATAAAGGGAATGCCGCACTTGCCCTAACCATCATCTTAATCGACACCCTTCTCTCACCATTCATCGTTCCTTACAGTTTTTCCCTTTTTGGAGGCGGTTCAATCGAAATGGATTCGGGGTCGATGGTGAAAGGATTGATCGGGATGGTCGTTCTTCCGTCCCTTCTTGCCATGTTCTTGAATCAGATTACAAAAGGGAAGATACCATATATACTATCCCCCCGCTTAGCTCCATTTTCCAAGATAAGCGTTGGAATCGTAGTCATATTGAACAGTTCAAAAATTGCGCCCTATTTAACCCATTTCGACAAGAAATTAATGATCATGTCCTTCTTGGTTTTGTTCATCGCTGCTTCAGGCTATGCCCTTTCTTGGATGGTCGGTGCATGTTTAAAATGGGAAAAGGGGGACATCATCACCTTGACATTTACAGGCGGTATGCGAAATATCAGTGCAGGAGCTGTTCTTGCAACCACCTATTTTCCTGCTGCCGTCGCGGTACCCGTTGTACTTGGCATGCTGTTTCAACAAATGCTTGCTTCCTTTTTTGGCTATGTAATGGAGAAGCATTACCATCACGTTGTGAATGAGGGGCGATCCGCCGAATGATTATTTCCTAAGCATCCTTTTTCCCTTTCATTTACATTCCAATTATAATAAGTAAGTGGAACATATTTACATGATTATCCATTATCCATTACAAATTATAATTGGAGGTATTGAAGATGAAAGTTGTTGCAATAGTGGGAAGTATCCGTAAAGAATCTTACAACCTTAAGCTTGCCAAATATATTCAAACTAGATATCAAGATCGGTTTGAACTCGAAATCTTAAACATTCGGGATTTACCTTTTTATGATCAAGATATTGAAAATGATCCTCCATTAGTTGTAAAAGAATTTAAAAGCAAAGTGGCCGAAGCAGATGCAGTCTTGTGGGTAACACCAGAATACAATGGTACGATTCCAGGTGTATTGGGCAATGCAATCGATTGGTTATCACGTGTCGATAAAGTCTTGATTGGCAGACCTTCATGGATCATGGGTGCATCAATGGGGCAATTAGGTACGGTTAAAGCTCAATTGCATTTGCGTGACATCTTATTCGCATTAGGCATCTCCTCCCCACTCCTTCCCGGGAATGAAGTATATGTTGGAGCCGTTCATGACAAAATCGATAACGAAGGCAGTCTTACACATGAGTCGACTGTCCAGTTTATAGATACTGTCGTCGATAACTTCATTAGCTGGTATAATCATCATACTCGTTAATGCTTTTTAACAAGAATCCCAGCAGGGTCCAATCCTGCTGGGATTCTTGTTGCATCATTTCATAAATGAGGGAATCAACTAGCAGTGTTCCTGCTAGATGTAATCCTGCTTTTTCCAAGCAGATACTTTCATCCTCTTCCCGCTTGGAATGAAGGGTATTTTGTCATACCGCCGTCAGCGAAGAGAGTGATGCCCGTTACATAACTGGATTCTGAAGATGCAAGCCATACAGCAACCGCGGCAATTTCCTCAGGCTTTCCGATATAACCCATCGGAATCATGCTTTCCAGATCCTTTTTCTTTTCGGGATCTTCAAGCTTGTCGGCATTTATTGGCGTGGCGATAGCTCCAGGACCAATGCTATTCACACGGATCCCTTTTGGTGCATATTCAAGAGCCAAGGTTTCCGTAAGCAACTTCACACCACCCTTGCTTGCCGCGTAGTGAACGAATAAAGGCCAGGGAATCATCTCATGTACACTGGACATGTTTATCACATTCCCTTTAATATCGTTCTCTACAAAATACTTGATGGCTTCACGGCAGCCTAAGAAATTACCGGTTAAGTTTGTATCGATTACCCTATTCCAGTCGCTTAACGGCATCTCGTGAGATGGAACAGGGTTTTCTATACCTGCATTATTGATGAATATATCGAGTTTCCCGAACTTCTTTATCGCTGATTGAACCAGGTTAATCACATCTTCTTCAACGGTGACATCGCCTTTCACTGCGATAACTTCCCCGCCATTGGTTTTGATCTCTTCCAATACACTATCCGCTTCCTCTGATTTTGTGCGATAGTTAACGACTACCTTTGCCTTTTCCTGAGCAAAGCGAATGGCCATCGCTTTTCCTAAACCAGTGGATGAACCGGTTATAACAACGACCTTACCCTCTAAATCTGTATACATTTAATCACCCTCCAATTAACTTTTTGCCAATCCAAGCATAATCCCAGCTATGATAATCAAGATAATTCCAATGCCGATTCCAATTAGTTGGCGCTTCGTTTTCTTTTCACGTAAAATGATGATCCCGCCGATAGTTGATATGACAATGCCCATTTGAGAAAGGGAAAAACTCGTAGCCACTCCAACACGGGGCTGGGATATGAATAGAAACATGTTCCCTGCTGCCCATATCAGTCCCGGAATGATATTGCGAATCGTATACTTGTTAAACGGCTTATGTTTAAAGGTCAATAATAGACCGCCTATCACCATCCCGATCGCTTGAGGGAACAACGCTGACCAGCCATCAACATCAAAAAGACGGGCCACGACCACATAGACCAAATAACCGAATGTCGAGATGAGGAGAATAACAATTCCTTTCTTCAAGTTTCCCGATTTGCCTTCTTTTGATTCTTTATCTTCCAAGGAGGTCAAAACAATTCCTATAATAATGAAAACCAATGCCAAAACGCCTAAAATGACCGCTTTCATTGTAGACCATTCGTGAAAAACAATGACCCCAAATAAAGTGGTTGAAATGAGCTGCAATCCAGTTGATATCGGCATCGTTTTGGAAACACCCATTAAATCGATGCTCTTAAGCTGATTAGCTTGTCCCACGGCCCAAAACAATCCAGAAACGACCCCGACACCAAATACCAATAGGGATAACTTAATATCGGCAAAAATATAAACACCAATTGAGAAAATCAAGGCGCCAATCGTTGTACCTAATGTTTGACTGTAAGGTCCTCCCCCCAGTTTCACATTAAATAGAACGATGCTTCCCCAGAATAATGCCGGCAAGAGAGCTAATAATATATCCATCTTCATCCCCCATATATGTAAGTTCCAATCTATAGCGAAAATTTCATTAAGTCTTCTTTTTAATATGTTCGCATTATTTGAATTGAACCTTGGTAATTTTATGAAGTGTTCAAAAACCACCCTTCCGTTCCAATGTCCAACTTACAGAACACTTGACTCTCTGTAAGTTTCTAGGGTGAAAATAAAAAGAAGCAAACCCTATCAAGGTTTGCTCAGCTTGTCGACAAAAGGGAGTTCGGAATGGTCTCATCCCTAACTATGATTTAATAAAATGGTCTTTACTGTTTTATGAAACCCCCAATAGATTGAAGAAATTTGCGACACTCCTTCCGAATAACTGGCTAGACGAGCACCAGAAACGCTTGCGGCGAGGTGGCTTGGCATACAGTCGGCGGGATAGGGAGCGGATTTCTGAAAACAACTGGAACGTTTTTTAAAGTAAAAAACTGTAGGTAAATTCGCTTTCTTCGAATTTACCTACAGTCTGAGCAAACCTGATCAAGGTCTGCTTCTATTCTTAAATTACTTCTTCAAATGATATGGCACTGTCGTAATAACTACATTTCTTCTATAAAGTAAGTAGGCACGGATCAGTAAACTTGATTGGTTATGAAGAATATTGTGCCATCCCTTCTTCGGAATGAATTGCGGGATGATCACTGTAACTTTATAGTTAGATTCACTCGCCTTATGTTCAACTGTATCCACAAACTTAGTTAATGGCTGAATGATGCTTCTGTAATAAGAGTTCAGTGTGACGAGTCTAACATCAGGCTGCCACTTTTTCCATTTTTCTTCGAATTTCTTTTCATCTTCTCTTTCAAAAGCAACATAAACGGCAATGATCTGATTTGCTGAAAGAGATTTAGCATAATTTAAGGAATTCTCAACCACATGAGTTATACCCGCCACAGGGACAAGAATGATATTCCCTTCTATTGGTAAGATGGGCTCACAAGTTGTAATCCTCAGTTGGTCACCAACTGCTTCATAATGCTTTCTTATTCGATGAAAAATTAAAATGATGATTGGTAAAAAAATCAAAACAGACCATACCTGCGTAAATTTGGTTAAAAAGAATATCATCGTGACGACCAGGCTAATAATGGCACCAATTGAATTAATGGTTAATTTAACCACCCAGCCTTTTGGCTTTTCGCGGAGCCATTTAACGATCATTCCGGTCTGGGACAGCGTAAATGGTATAAATACCCCTACAGCATAAAGGGGAATTAGATTTTCTGTATGTCCTTTAAATGCGACTATTAAGATGATGGACGCAAGCCCCAGTATGATAATTCCATTGGAATATCCTAATCGGTCCCCTCTAATCGTAAACGCCCTTGGTATGAATTTATCCTTTGCAAGATTTACCGCAAGCAGCGGGAATGCCGAATAGCCAGTATTTGCGGCCAGTATCAAGATCAATGCAGTCGTACCTTGAATGAAGAAATACATGAAATTCCGTCCAAAGATTTCTTCAGCAATCTGCGAGACGACCGTGACCTCTGCGCTGGGAACAATGCTTAAATAATAGGCTAAGAATACGACTCCCGAAAATAATACAGCTAGTAAGGACCCCATAGCTATTAAAGTTTTTGCAGCATTATTCGGGGCTGGATCTTTAAAGTTCGGAATCGCATTGGAAATCGCTTCGACTCCTGTCAATGCGGAGCTGCCTGATGCAAATGCTCTTAGCAGTATAAATAAACTGATGCCCGCTACAGGGGTCCCGATTGGCGCGTGCAATTCCGGTGAAACTCCTCCTGTCAAGATCTTGTAAATTCCTACACCAATCAAGATGAACAATGCTAAAACGAATAGGTACACCGGATAGGCCAAAACAGAGGCCGACTCCGTAACCCCCCTAAGATTTAGGATGGTAAGTAGAATGACGAAAATGATGGCTATGCCGACATTATATGAATGCAGGCCTGGAAAAGCGGACGTGATGGCATCCGTTCCTGCAGAAACACTTACAGCGACAGTTAATATATAATCGACCAATAAGGATCCTCCAGCTATCAACCCTGGATTGATGCCTAAATTGTTTTTTGAAACCACATAGGCTCCCCCGCCATGGGGATAGGCAAAAATGATTTGTCTATAGGACAAGATCAAGGCCGTTAACAGGATCAATACCCCGATTGCTATCGGGATTGAATACCAGAATGCCGCGGCACCGACCGTGATGAGAACGATCAATATTTGTTCCGGTCCATAAGCAACCGAAGACAATGCATCAGAAGATAGGATGGCCAAAGCCTTAGTTTTGTTTAGCTTTTGCTCGCCAAGTGCATTTGATTTTAAAGGTCTCCCTATCAAGAACCTCTTTATAGAAGATAACATCAAGTATTCACCACCATATTTTAGTTATAAATTTATGTTCCCCCAGTTATTGCAAAAAACAAGACGAAATAGAAAAATGCCTACAAGTCATAGATAAATAGACCTGTAGACATCAATTTTTTTGTCTGACAAGCTCCACCTTCCTTCTCATATAACGCTTACGAGGTTAGCTGTCGGATTCGGACCTAAGAGTAGCCCTACCTTTACCTTGAAAGGATTCACCCCTTGGATTGAAAAACAATCCCTATAACGGGTCCCCCGTACCATTAGGTTTAAGCGATTTAGAAATATGAAACTGTTGATTATCATACTCCCGTGAAATGGAAAAGTAAATGAAAATTTTACACGGAAAAAGAATAATTTATTGTTAGTGAGGTTTTGTTCATGACGTATACTACATAAGTCATCAAAACAAATGATTGAAGGAAGGAAAGAGGTGAATGACATGTCTAAAAAAGAA
This sequence comes from Peribacillus sp. ACCC06369, assembly GCF_030348945.1. Lineage (NCBI taxonomy): Bacteria > Bacillati > Bacillota > Bacilli > Caryophanales > Bacillaceae > Peribacillus > Peribacillus sp. ACCC06369. The sequence goes on along the minus strand of NZ_JAUCEN010000002.1, from coordinate 971,241 downwards.
GAAAAAAAACAAATAATATCTGATGATAATTTTCAAGTCAAAGCATTAACGGATCAATGAACAATATGGCTGTCCACAAAAATGAAAAATCATCAGCCACCACGGAGACAGCGAAGAACGAAACTGAATACCTATCTAATCAATCAACTAATTCTCCTTTCCCATTAAACAGATCTGCCCCCGCTTGGATAGTCAACTTTAATTTCATCCAATCAGAGGGCATTATTCATTATTCCCAATGATCCACTCTAATTAGTTCCTTCCTTCTTGAATTGGTCTCAAATTACTTTTCTTAAAGACAAAGTATTTCTGGCCAATATAGTTAAGTACTGTATAAAAGATTGTTCCAATGAGTACAGCCACATTTTGCTGTATGGATAAATGAACGAATCCTTCCATCGATTCTGCAATGGCCTGTCCTAAAGAATAAGCGGCGGAATAACAAATCAGGATGACGCAAAAGAAACGGGCAACTCCTCTCCGCAAGTCTATATCGCTTTTAAAGGTAAATGTCCTGTTCAACAGAAAACTCGTTACAGCTCCCGTACCATTACCGAAAAAGGTGGAGATCCAGTAAGATAAATCAAGAACATTCATGAGAAAAAGCATGATGGAAAGTCCAACCGCTGTATTGACTATTCCAACCAATAAAAAGCGGATAAAGGAATTAGTGTGTTTTAGATAGTTTTTCAATACTGTTCCGTTCATTGTCTAGTTGCTCCCGTTTTGTTAAATCGAGCGGATTAAATAGATCCAGATCAACAATATATTTAGGCCGGCGTTTGGATTCATTATATATTTTACCGATATATTCCCCAATCAAGCCGACAGCAATCAACTGCAGTCCACCGATCAACCATATGGAGGTAATTAATGAGGTCCAGCCCGTTTCGGTCTGTCCATAAAACTTTAACCATAAAAAGTATGACCCAAAGAGTAAGCTAATGAAAAAGGAAAGACATCCTAGCCATAATACAAGCCGGATCGGCGTAACTGAAAAAGAAGTAATGCCATCAAGCGCAAAGGCAACCATCTTCTTTAATGGATACTTCGTTTCCCCAGCCAATCTTTCTTTTCTGTCATAATAAACAGAGTCCGTCTTGAACCCAATGAGCGGGACGATTCCCCGTAAAAAAAGATTCGTTTCTTCAAACTGTTCCAGCTCCACGATCGCCCTTTTGCTCATTAGCCGGAAATCGGCATGATTATAGATAAGGTTAACCCCCATCTTGTTCATCAATTTATAAAAACCAGTTGCAGATGTTCGTTTAAAAAATGAATCAAGGTCCCTTTTCTGGCGGACACCATATACAATTTCACAACCTTCATTGAATTTCCGAATGAATTCAGGGATGACTTGAATATCATCCTGCAAATCTGCATCAATGGAAATCACACAATCCGAGGCTTCATTGGCTGTAAACATTCCTGCCAGAAGTGCATTTTGATGACCTGCATTCCGGGAAAGCTTTAGCCCACGAACAAATTCATTGTTAATCGTTTCTTTATAAATGATCTTCCATGTTTGATCTTTGCTTCCATCATCAACCAATAGAATTTTACTTTTATCGGATACAACGTTTTCTTCGACTAAACCCCTCACCAATCCACAAAGTTGGGAAATGGTATCCTGCAAAACGCTTTCTTCGTTATAACAAGGTACAACAATCGTTACTATCGGTGAATTCACAATATTCCCCCCTTTTCACGTGACTCTGTATAAATAAATTTTCCAGATACTTCCTTTCTTTATGAAAATCCTTTCTAGTACCAACCCGTTTTCCTTCGCATTGTTGATTGGTATAGCAGAAAATATATACTTGCCACCTAACCCTTTATACGCATCGACATTAAGTTCCAAATTTTCTAGCTCTTTCTTCGAGCCTTTCTTGAACATATAATGCTTCCCAAGCTCATCGGTAAATAGGTAACAACGCCCTCCCCATTCATCAAAGTAGATTTTGATGTTTTTATTCTTAGCCAATTCGTTTTCAATTATTTGACGAAATTGATGTTTGTAAGTAAGCGGATAGAAATTGTTATAGCTATCAAGCGTGTAAAACCCATTAAATTGGGCAATCGCAGGATGTAGGCCAATGCTCGCTACCCGATATTCTTCCTGTGGAAGGCCAATATGATCTTTTATTTCTTGAAAAAGACTTTCTGCATAGAACTCTTTAAAAGATGGTTTTTTATTGTGAGTGATTTCTTCATTGAAACCCATTAAGATCATAATTTGAACGGCTATGAATATTGAAAGGGTTTTCTTGGCATAATCGCTGTGCTCCCAGATGATTTTTATCGCGAGGGCAAACCCCAAGTAAATCACCATCGGCCTTAAAAAGTGAAATCTGGCAAAATTAAAGGTATCCAAGGTGTGGAACCTTTCCGTTAAAGGAAGCCAGCCTTTATAAAACCAAAATGCGTACCACGCGGAAAGCATAAAATTCAAGCCGAACAAAAAAACAAATATCTTTTCCTGTCTCCATAGCTTTTTGGTCAAAATGATATAAAGGGCAAAGACTGTAATCGGCAGAATGATAAGCGCATGTACAGTCATGACATGCGTATGTCCAAGGACGAAATTTTTGAAAGTAAGCTTGATGACCCACTCGAGCGGCAGCCTTGCATGAAAATATTCATCTCTGCTGTTCGGCTCCGAATCAAAAATGAAGGAAGCGACCAGCCGATACTCGACCAGACCAAAAATGACCGTCATATACACGATTGAAAGTAGAAACCTTAAATTCCACCCTTTTTTCCTGATCACATCCGATATCCAAAGGAAGCCCATTGCAACAAGAAAAAAGAAAAAGCCAAGCACGATGCTTGAATAAAGCGGTAAAAGTGTAAGGACCAAATAATTCTTCCACGAATGGTCCTTGCTGCGGATATTCAAAAAAGCCCAAAGGGCTAGCGGCATCCCAAGAGTACTGAGCATTCCCGATGGCCAAAATGGGGTAAGGGCAAAGGCCAAGGATGTTCCAACCCTAATCCATCCTGATTGGCGCCCTGTAACCAAATGTTTTTTTAATAGGATATACATACCAAAGAAAGCAATGAATCTTGTTAATGCCTGGCTTATTGCATATGCAACCATTGTCGGGAAAAGTGCATACAGCCACACGATGATACTGAATTCACTGCCAAACGCATTTCGTGGCAGCCCATTCATAATCTGTGGAATTTTGGCGTCTATTGCACCGAATAATTCACCGCTCTCAGAAAGCACTTTATACCAGGCAATGTTGGAATCCAAATTATCATGTACACGAATATGCGCATTTTCTCCAAGGATGAATAAAGGGGAAAGATATAAAACAATGACAAGTAAGGCAAAAAGGATTTGTTTTCTCTCTTGATTTTCAATTGGCAAAATATACACCTCTTGACCAAAATTCATATATCAATAATATTTGCTTCAATGGTAAATCTATTCTTTTTCAGGGATTTATTTTAACCTTTTTTGATATAGGTCAACCAATGAACACATAAAATGAACGGTAGAACGAAAAGCGAGATAAAAGAACCTTAAAAAGGGGCTGGGCTATGATAAAGAAAGCCGTAATTCCAGCAGCCGGTTTAGGAACACGATTTTTACCCGCTACGAAAGCTCAACCAAAGGAAATGCTGCCGATTGTCGATAAGCCGACCATTCAATATATTATCGAGGAAGCGGTACAATCAGGGATTACAGATATTATCATCATTACAGGGAAAAACAAACGTGCCATCGAAGATCATTTCGATAAATCCATTGAGCTTGAAATGCTTTTACAAAAGAAAGGACAAAATGATCTGCTAAAGACCGTGGAGAACATTTCCAATATGGTGGATATTCACTATGTAAGACAAAAGGAACCATTGGGTCTGGGGCATGCAGTTTTATGTGCCAAAACGTTTATTGGAGACGAACCTTTTGCAGTCCTGTTAGGTGATGATATCGTGGATAGCCGGGTCCCAGCCTTGAAGCAGTTAATGGAACGGTATAACAAGGTTCAAGCGAGCATTATCGGGTGTAAGGAAGTGTTACCTGCCGATGTATCCAAGTATGGGATTGTAAATTTTCAAGAACAATATGAGGATTTATTTCTGGTAAAAAACTTAGTGGAAAAGCCAAAAGTTGAGGAGGCACCCTCAACACAGGCGATTATTGGCCGATATATTTTATCGCCTGCCATTTTTGAAATCCTCGAAACCTTACAGCCAGATCCTAAGGGGGAAATCCAGCTTACCGAAGCTTTGGATCTTTTGCTAAAAAAGGAACCATTATATTCGTATATCATTGAGGGACATCGATATGACGTCGGGGATAAATTTGGCTTTCTTCAAGCATCAATTGATTTCGCCATGAAACGACCTGAACTTCGTGATCAGCTAATAACATATTTAAGACAGTTGTTTCCTTAATGAAGTTAATATAGCTCATGCCCAATTACCAAGAAGTGATTGGGCTATTTTCACATCTTCTTGAATTCCTGTGATTTCACCCGTAAAAAAGACATCTTCCACAAGCAGTCCTCTTAGATACCTTTGTCTAATTAGCTCCACCTCCCTTCTCATATCCGTTACGAGAGTAGCTGTCGGATCACCCCATTGATTGTAAAATGAACCCAAAAACATATACCCCGTACCATAAGGTTTAAGCGATTTATGAATATGAATGGAAAAGCCCGTGAAAATTTGCACAGAAAAAGAATAATTCATTGTAACTGAGGTTATGTTGATAAGTATCTTTCATAAGTGATCCAAACACATGATATCAGAAAGGATTGTAGAGAATCACATGCACAAAAAAACAAAAAATCCGATAATATCCGATGAATTTTTAGATCAAGTGGTTAAGGAAATCAATGAACAATTTGGTGGACCCATTAATGAAAAAAATGATCATTTCCAACATGGAAACGATGAAGAAAGAAGTTAAGCTCCCTATCAATACAAAAAGTTTACTCTGCCGAGAACCGATTCCAACATCTTCTTAATCTAAAGCTCTCATAAAAAACTCTGGCGCTATTTTTCCAGAGTTTTTCTATGGTTTCTGCAAGTTTACTTCTTTTCATTTCTATATATAGCCATATTTATATTATCCGCCCTTTCTTTATCGACTTGTCCAAACCGATTTAGTTTATGCTCATAGAATGATTATATGGAATTATTTTAAAGAAAGGGGGAAAACAACTTGAGCCAAACTGATGGTGCCTTCCGCGATTCTCCAAAAGTTCCAAATGGAAGGCTGATTTCCGGACATACAAAGGAATTTCAAACAGATCCCCTCGGCTTTCTTACCCAATTGGCCAAGGAATATGGGGAGGTTGCTAAATTCCGGTTAGGACCATTCCAAAATGTTTACCTCGTTTTAAATCCTGATCTAATAAAAGAAATACTCGTAACAAAACAAAAATCCTTCGTCAAATCAAAGGACTTCACTGTATTGAAACCACTTCTCGGTGAAGGTCTACTTACAAGCGAAAAGGACTTTCATATGCGTTAGAGAAGGCTTATTCAACCCTCCTTCAAAAAGACTCATATTAGCCATTACGCCACGGATATGATTGATACCACAATGGATTATATATCAACTTGTTGGGAAACCGCTGGAAACAGCTTTAAGAATCGCAGTCAAAAGGATGAGATCGATTTTCCGTATGCCATTATGGGTACCAACTAAAATCAACCGTGAATATAAAAAGGCGATACAAAGACTTGATAAAGGATTTATGGAATTATTGAAAAACGGAAGAACGATACAGGAAAACACGAAGACATGCTTGGAATCTTGATGGATGCCCGGGATGTGTCGGACGATGTTGTAATAGGAGGATATCACTTTAAAAAAGGCACTATGATTCTAATAAGTTCTTATTTGATGCAGCATAACCCAGAGTATTTTGATCAACCTGAATCTTTTATTCCTGAACGATTTGATAACAACTATTTGAAAAGCCTGCCTGCGTTCGCTTACTTTCCCTTTGGCGGAGGGCCGCGGGTTTGTATTGGCAATCATTTTGCCATGATGGAAGCGGTGCTTTTGCTGGCCTGCATTGCTCAACGATATAGGATTCAGATTGCACCTGACCATCATGAAGTAACCCCCCTTCCGTCCCTTACGCTCAGACCTAAGAGTGGGTTGCGCATGGTAGTAGAAGAAAGAAATACAGAATCCTTCGAACCTGGAGCATCCTTGATCTAATGAATATGAATTATCCCCCATGAACAAGACATTCATATCAGTAAAGCCTAGGAATAACTCCTTTATGAGACTGGCCTTTTTTGAAAGGAGGGATGAAAAATGTATATGCTCCATTCACCAAGGATTGGTATCATCCACACTGAATTGCAATATTTAGGGATGGCCTCGCAGGTATATACCGGTTATTTGGAATTTCTAAGGGAAATTGACCCGGTACAAGAAACCGAAAACCTACAGCCGCTTCCTCTCACCTTTTTATATGAGAACGGGTAGTCTCATTAGCTAACCTGCTCCAACACCTTATATGTCATAGAAAAACCGACCTATCAATGTCGGTTTTTTGTATTCAGCAGTATGTTCCATAACCCGGGGCATCGCCGCCGCAACCAAAAGGATAAACAAAACGACTTTAAAGGCGAAACCTCCGCCATATCGAAAACCCAATCACAGCCTGACATATATGAACATTTCCTAATTCGTTTTTATAGAAGGACTTGAACTGGTTAAAACATCTTATTCACCGTCAAACAAAATGACAGTAATCATGCAATATAAGGGAATTTTGTTTGCTCGTGGCACTTGTTTAATTCAGCCATTTAACTTCCGATCATTTTTTTATAAAATGCCTACATCTCTTAAAAAATCACCTATCAGGTTAATTTTTCATAAAATCCAAGTACTTTTAAGATAATAAAGGAGAATCTTTTTTTACTGTTAAAAAATAGTTTTCCGTTCCCCTGCTTAAATTGACATTTTCCCGAATCGTGATATATTAACATAGTACTTTAGTACGTAAAAGCGTTCATTAACAGAAGAACTTTTAATTTTACTGAAATTAACATTTTATTAAAATAGCGAAAGAAAGGCATGAATAAAATGGAAAAGACTCATCAAGATTTAAAAAAGGGTTTATTGCCTAGGCATGTCCAATTTATTGCTTTAGCCGGAATGATAGGGACAGGGATTTTTAAGGGGAGTTCAGATACATTAAATATGGCAGGTCCAAGTGTCGTGATAGCCTATTTAATAGGGGGACTTTTGTTATTTATTGTAATGGCGGCACTAGGAGAGATGGCTACCGCTTTTCCTAATTTGAATGTACAGCATCTCATAAATAAAGCTTTTGGGTTTCAACTATCCTTCATTGTCGGATGGCTCTATTGGTTTAACTGGATTATCGTGATCATTGTAGAAATAGTCGCAGCCGGGAGCTTTCTACAATATTGGTTTCCTTCAATACCATTATGGCTGTTAAGTATACTTTGCGCTGCAGTAATAATAGGAATAAATTTGTTTCAAGTAAAATACTATGGTGAACTCGAGTTTTGGTTTGCAGGTATAAAAATAATAACTTTAATTGCTTTTATTATTTTGGGAGCTTTGATCATGTTAGGACTTTTTCCTAGTTCGGCTTCTTTTTCTAATTACACGGAGCATGGGGGCTTTTTCCCCAATGGAATTGACGGAATGTTAAGTGCACTTTTGGTTGTAATGTTTTCATATGGGGGTGCAGAATTAATAGGTGTAGCAGTCACGGAAACAAAAGATAGTCAGCGAGTCATACCAAAAATCATTAAAGGAACTGTATGGCGGGTGATTCTTTTTTATGTCTTCCCAATTTTTATTATTTGCGGGGTTATACCTTGGAACCAAGTAAGCACTGAAGTAAGTCCTTTCGTACAGGTTTTCAGCTTATCAGGACTTCCCGGAGCAGCTGATATTATGAATTTCGTCCTTTTAACAGCTGTCTTATCAGCTGCAAATTCAGGGATATACGCTACCTCAAGGACACTGTTTACTCTTTCCCAGAACGGCGAAGCCCCTAAGGCATTTTTAAGGACAACTAAAAAGGGAATCCCGCTTAATGGTATATTTTTAACTACATTATGTATATTGGCTGGTGTGTTTTTATCCTATTTGACACCTGATCTGATATTAAGCTACCTTATGGCCATCCCTGGCTTCACAGTTTTATTATTATGGATCAGTATTTGTTCCGCACAATTGAAGCTGCGTAAACAATACAAAGGCAAACCAGGTTTCCGGGTAAAATGGTACCCATATCCAACCATATTAGCTATCACAGCCTTGAGCATCATCTTTTTAGCATTCATTTTTAATAAGCAAAACATAATCGGGACCACTGTATGTCTTGTAACTTTGGGAATATTTATACTTCTCTCTTTTATTGTCAAACAAAAAAAATAGAAATATTATAAAATCCCTGAATTTTAATATCTGGGATTTCAGACTGTAGGCAAACTCGATGAAATCGAGTTTGCCTACAGTTTTTTTAAAGTTTGTACAATTTGGACGTTGATTGGAACTACAGGCACTCGCTTTCCGCGGGCTAGACGAGACCCCGCAGGCGCTTGCTTTGATGCGGCTTGGTAGACAGTCGGCGGAAAGGGAGCGGATTTCTGAAATCAACTGGAATTTTATCTATTGCCCTAATAAGACCTTTTGTCCTTTAAGCAACTAAAGTTAAGGATGGAAATAAACTTGGTTAAAAATACTCCCTATGCTCCATTTTCAACATACATATGTTAAAATAACCAATGAACCAATCATCCTACAAATTCGAGGTGTGAATATTGACCATATCTAAAACAAATCGCTTATCACTTGTAGAGCAAGTGGTTTCCCAAATTGAATCCTTAATCCAATCAGGCGAATGGCAAATTGGAAAGCAGATTCCACCTGAAATGGATTTGATTCAACAGTTCGATGTAAGCAGAAATACATTAAGAGAAGCTGTACGATCACTTGTTTATGCTGGTCTTTTAGTAACGAAACAAGGAAAGGGGACATTTGTAAGGTCATCAAGTACCTTGGGGGCTGCATTTCAAAGAAGGATTCAGCAGTCAAGTTTATTGGAAACATTAGAGGTCCGTCATGCCCTTGAAAGAGAGGGAGCCCAGTTAGCGGCATTAAGACGGAACCAAGAAGATATAGAACGATTGCGGTTTTATATAAATGCATGCAGTGAAGCTGCTGAAGCAAAGGATATCAAGGCTTACGAAGAAGCGGATATACAGTTACATAAATCGATTATGGGTTCATCACATAATGATTTATTGATTGATTTATACGAACATATGGATGACTCCCTGCATGATTCCATCCATCAGATAGTCGAGATGAGTTCTGATGCGAACCTACATTTGAACATTCATTGTAACCTAGTAGATGCCATCATCGAACAAGATGTGAACCGGGCAATCGAAACAGTGAATGAATACATTGCACAATTCAAGAAATCTTTAGAGTAAGTAAGGAGGAGATTATGGGCATTCATCAAGTGGCAAATCAACTAGAACAAACCAAAATGGATATTAAACCCAGATTTGGACTACTCATCATGGGGATCATTCTCCTTGGGGCCAATCTAAGGGCTCCCTTAACATCGGTTGGCCCCCTTGTCACTTCGATCCGTGATAATTTGGGGATATCCAATACACTATCAGGTTCATTAACGACATTACCTTTGCTTTCTTTCGCATTACTATCACCATTTGCACCTAGGATAGCACGGCGTTTTGGAATGGAGCTCACCCTTTTCCTATCTTTGATATTATTAACGATCGGGATTGGGATACGCTCCGTTGGCGGAGTGCAGACATTGTTCATAGGGACCATTTTAATCGGGTTAGCCATCGCAATCGGCAATGTATTGTTACCCAGTCTGATTAAACATAACTTTGCCAGGAATATCGGTTTGATGACAGGGACTTATGCAGTGTCCATGAATTTATGTGGCGCAATAGGTTCCGGGATCAGCATTCCCATTGCTTCTTCATCAGGATTGGGATGGGCTGGTGCCCTTGGATGTTGGGGGATTTTATCTATTATTACAATTTTCTTTTGGATGCCGCAATTAAGACGGCCATTCAAGTCAGGTAAAGATGTACAAACGGCTCAAAAGTTTAAAAAGATTAACTTATGGCGTTCTGGTTTAGCCTGGCAGATCACTTTTTTCATGGGATTGCAATCTTTTATCTTCTATACAGTCATTACCTGGATGCCGGAAATCCTGGAGCAAAAAGGCCTTAACGCTGATGAAGCTGGTTGGATGCTATCCATCATGCAGCTTGCAGTCATTCCTATAACATTCATTGTGCCAATTTTAGCTGGCCGCTTACAAAGTCAGCGTCTGTTAGTGGTCCCACCTGTCATCTTCCTTATTACAGGGATATTCGGCATATTGTACGGCAGCACTCTATTCATCCCAGTATGCATGATATTGATCGGGATTGGAGTCGGTACCATATTCAGTTTATCCATGATGTTCTTTAGTCTTCGAACACAAAATACCCATGAAGCTACAGAATTATCAGGAATGGCTCAATCATTCGGGTACCTCTTATCTGCCATTGGACCAATATTATTCGGATTGCTTCATGACGTTACACACAGCTGGACAATTCCCTTATTAATGTTGGTAGTAATATCTGCACTTATATTTATTGTTGGAATGCGTGCAGGGAAAAATGAATATGTTACAACTCAATAAATTTTGTTAAAACAACCTTAAAAAAAGAGAACTGTCACACATTATTTGAACATCATAAAAAGTTCCTAAAGGAAATGGCCCAGGTATTGTACCTGGGCCATTTCCTTTAGCAGCCACTGATAGCCGCGGTGGTTTAAACTCTTTCCTCCGTTACAGCATTGCACTACAGGTTAATGATTTGCTGTCAAATCGTTAAAGAGACACAATCTTTCAACGGACACCCAGTATTTTGATCCAAAATTACAATTGTGGATGACCTTAGCAAATATGTTGGAAATATCACTAACCCTTTTCGGTCCGAATATTTAATTAAAGAAGGAATGCAGCCTATAGTTGAGCTTATTTTACCATTTAACATCATTTCAAAATTCAAGCTGGGAAGTAGGGAAATGTTTTGGATTCGTTCACTTTCTGATCTCAGATATCGCTTCCGTGATAAAGGTATCAAAAGGGTATCCATTCGTGTTTTAAAATTTTGAAAATAAGAGAATGATCTGTGGTTTAAATTGGGAAGTGAATGTTTGGCATTTTCGCTTTGGTCATTTGGTGCTCCCTTATCTATTGTAAATGATATCAACCCTTAAACTTCTGTCAGATAAGTAATGCTTTTCACCTTCCCCTTTGGAGAAAAAAGAATGACCAAGGCTTAATGACGAGGTAGTTTATTAGCTGCATATTACTGTTTAGGGGTAAAAGGACATAGTGATGAAATTAAATGTTGAAGACTAACCTCAATCAATATCTTCTTCAAATGGATATAAGATATTAGGGTTTAAACCATACCTATCAATAAAATTCTTTCGAGTGAACATCTTGATTTCTTTTAATTCTGAAGGAGTTGGAAATGAAGAAACTTTATAAACAGGAATGTGCTCAATATTAATTAACTGCCCTAAATCCGTGGTTATTAAAATATCAAAACCATTTTTTCTGAAAAGTGAATCTATATCGGAAAAATCCATTACATAAATATTAAGCTGGTTTCCAAAATGATGTTTTAATACCTCACGAATATAATCTTTCTCTACATATGAACGACAAATTAATGCTGTCTCTATAACCATCTGGTTTTTTTTTCTTAAGATTGAAGCTTGGACCAGCATGAATATTTCTAATATTTCTATATTTTCAAAAGAAATAGTAAATTCTTCCGAGATATATTTTGCTATTTCTTCAATAATTCCGAATAACGGGTTTTTTTCAAAATAAGGAACGAATTGTAAAATATTATTTATTCTAGTATCTGTTTTTAATTGAAAATCAAAGGAGATCCCACGAAGAGTTTGCGCAAATTCATACATGAAAATATCGTCCTGAGAAACATCCAACCCAATTTTTTTAGATAAATTACTTAGAAATTGACTTAAAGGCTTACCGCTATCCGAATTAAGTTTGGAACGAATGTACCGAAGCTCTTGGGTACGGTTTAAAGACATTTCTTCGCTCATTAGATATAAAGAAAGAAATAAAATTTCTCGAATCTGTTTCTCCCTATTTGGACATTTTTCCATGAACTTGAAAAGTTTCTTTGATATTTCAAATGCTTTGGATGTTTCATTTTCATCAATTACCACTTTTGGGAATGTCACAAAACTATTATGTGTTATGCGAATGTTAGAAATATGAAGGATTATCGCTAGTCTTTGTATTGCACCCATATGCAAAGAAGTTGAATGTTCCTTCAATAGCTCCAATAGAGTGTCTTGAAACTCCTTAAGATTAAAAGATGTAATAAAGTCATTTAAATTGCCCGACATATACTCTACATACTGCATGATGAATCGCCTAACCTTTTTTTCATCCCCAACAATTTTAAAAGGACTATTCGATAATTGAACTTCGGCACTTTTTAATACTTCTTCTATTTTCTCTAACTGGCGGTACACTGTGGAGCGACTAATATGTACTTTTTGAGTAATGTATTTTATCGTTACTCCATTGTTAAAAAGAATCAATTCCAAGGTTTGAAAATAGGTATTTTCGCTTTTAAGATGAAACCAAAGTTCCTCCAAGGTGCCGTTTTTAGGTTTCAATAATCTTACGCCCTGAACTTCATTCTTTTCAATTTTCCATTGAGGTGGAAGATTGGAACTCATATGTAATATATCCCGCCATAAAGTGCTTTTCGAATAACCTGTTTTTTTTGATAGTTCGTTTAAACTACACCAGTTATCCTCATAAAATAAATGATACAGCAGTTTTGAATAACGGTCATTAAATCGATTCATACAATCACCTTTAACTTTATTGATTTTCATATATTCTTATTATAACTATCGATACATACGATTGAGTATTAATACCTAATTTTCATAAATCCCACACACATTTTCAAAATAACAGAAAACACACACTACTTACTACCTAAATTTATCACAACTTTATTCCAGCGTCGTTTCATATACGGTACAGGAAAATCAATTTTTGAAACTTATCCGAGCTTGGACTCCCATATAGGTATCAGTAAAACACTCTTTCCAGTAGATAACCTGCTCGAAAATTGACTCACTTTTAGATATTTTTGAGCAACAGCATGACCATCGAAAACTATCCCAAGCTTTGTACAGTTAAGGAATTAGAAAGGTAATGATAATATCCTATTACGAATAGTGATTATATATAATTGGGATTAGTAATAAAATTCCAAACTAGCAATGAAGCATTTCATTTTAGAAACCATCCATTTTGCAACATCCGTATGTTCTTGACAAAAAAAACCATCCTTCTTTTATCGAGGATTTGTAGAGAGACACTATTAAAAGAAATGCATTTCCTCCTGGTGGAAAAGTTAAAAATTCACGGGAGTCTTCTATTTTGGGGAGGAAGAACACGAATGCCAAGTTAAATACATTCCCAAAAAGATTTAATATAATATCGATAGATGTATTGTCTTTTTATGACCTTATAGTTGATGCGGTAAGTCATAACATAGGAATAAGTCTAATTAAAGCGGTAAATAGATAATAAACAAAGGAAAGAAAAAGACTGTGGAGAGTTTCTCGACAGCCTGACCAACATCCGGAGTGGTGTGTCAATTTTTATTCTATTTTAGAAACAATAAAATAAAATACAACCCTTACTCATCGATAGTCATAATGGGGCACTTTTTGTGAATTCTCTGCATAATGAGGGTTTGTCTTCTTCAAATGAGATATATGTGCCAATTCGAATTTCCCATGCTTACAATCAAGTGAAAGAAGCTCGACTTTTAAATCATTTCTATAGATGTAAATAATTTTATATTCACTTGATTTATAAATCACTTTATCACCGATCTTCATAAGCACGCTCATTTCTATTATAGATTTAAACAGGCTTCCAAAAATGAAACCTTTTTTCGGAAGGAAAAGGTAATATCAGGTACTATTTATCCAGAATCTTCATTATTGAAAACGATGGTATGAAGCTCTATGGCTTTTATATTTTCAACTAGTCTTTTTCTTGTTTTTTCAATCTCTCTGCAATTCAAACCATTTCGCCTATGTTTATTGGATAAACAAACTAACTTGTCGATATCTTGATAAATCTGTTTAAAGGTAATTCTCATATTTTGTTTGGCCTCCTTTTTCATTGTAAGGAAGTTTAAATACTATTAAAGCGGACTTAGTTTATATCAATGTAAAATGTATGTCACGGTCCTCTAATGATTTGACTCGTATGACACGACGAAAAATTCATCGAGCTATTTTGGACGGTTCAATTACTTCCTTTACGATTTTCACAACCCGCTCTTGATCTTCTAATGTCATGCCGGAACCGGATGGTAAACATAGACCTTGTTCAAATAACATAGTTGAAATGCTTTTATCGCCGCTTTCTGAAAAAAATGCTGCATCTTTAAAGATGGGTTGTAAATGTAATGGTTTCCAGACAGGCCTTGATTCAATATTTCTTGCTTCTAACGCATTAATCACATCACTGTAGCGTACTCCAGTAATTTTGTCGTCTATTGTTAAAGCCGTCATCCAGCGATTCCCCATCGTATCTTTTAACTCGGGCATGAAGGTGATGCCTGCTATGTTTGCCAACGACTTTTTATACCGAGCAAAGATTTCTCTCCGTGCTTTTACACGCTCATCCAATACATCCAATTGGGCACGGCCAATTCCAGCTAGAATGTTACTTAAACGATAGTTATATCCAATTGCGCTATGCTGGTAATGAATGGCTGGGTCACGTGCTTGAGTAGATAGATAGAGAGCTTTATGCAAAAAATCTTCGTTATTTGAAACAAGCATGCCCCCACCAGAAGTTGAAATGATTTTATTTCCGTTCAACGAATAAATCCCTATGTCACCAAACGCTCCTGTTTGCTTCCCCTTATACGTACTACCAAGGGATTCTGCAGCATCCTCTATCAAAGCAACTTTATATTTCCTGCAAATGCTCTTGATCTCATCCAGCTTTGCACTCTGACCAAATAGATGCACTAAAATGACAGCCTTTGGAATTTCCCGTTTTTTCCTAGCGTCTTCAAAAGCCATTTCCAATGCTTTAGGAGACATATTCCAAGTATCTGATTCAGAATCAATAAAGACAGGCTTCGCCCCTTGATATACGATAGGATTTGCACTGGCTATAAAAGTTAATGAAGAACAGAATACGGTATCACCACTGGTGACTCCCAATACTTGCAATGCCAAATGAATAGCTGCTGTCCCTGAACTTACTGCCAATGCCCCTTTAGTGCCTGCATATTTGGCAAATCCTTCTTCCAAAGCATTTACGTTCGGTCCTAGAGGCGCAATCCAATTTGTCTCGAACGCTTGGCTAATGTACATTTGTTCATTCCCACTCATATGAGGAGGCGAAAGATACAATCTTTTATACTCCATCCCACACACTCCTTATTTTATTATCCTTGCTGGGGACCCAACAGCGGTAGATGCATGAGGAATGTCTTTAATAACGGTCGATCCGGCCCCAATCGTACACCATACACCTATCGTGATGTTTGGTATAACGGTAGATCCAGCCCCTATCAAGGTTCCAGTTCCGATCATGACAGCTCCAGTCAGGGTTGCACTAGGAGCTATATGGATAAAGTCATTAAGCTGAGTATCGTGCTCAATGACAGAAGACGTATTAACGATGACGTGATTCCCCACTCTCGCGTCCGCGTTCAAGACGACATTCGGCATAATGACTGTTCCTTTTCCTATCGATACATTTTCACCCACTACAGCAGTGGGGTGAATGACTGTCTCATAATCCATTACATCTAAATTCAGCTTGTTTACGATTTTTAACCTTAAATCATTCCTGCCTATCGCAATAATTACTTTACATTCAAAATGGATAAACAAGCTTTTAAAGCATAAGATGGGGCCAAGATATATATTTCCCTTTTTTTTCAGCACTTCGTATTGATCATCCAAAATAGCCATGAGCCGATACTCACCCGTTGCTTCAATAATATCTTGCACAACTTTTGAGTGCCCGCCTGCACCGATTATTACGATTTTCTTCAATTTAAATCACTTCTCACTCATCTAATTTAGTGTTTCTTTAAGATAAATATCTACAGGAGTTAGAGGTTTACTGGTGTTCCCTCCAAGTTCAAAACATTTGAGTTATATTGGTAAATGGTCAATGATCTTCATTCATCCTACTATCCAACAAATTTTCGGGTTGTCACATGCCCTTCTTGGGTAATGGCTTCTTGTTTACATACCTTAATCAAGGTAAGATATATGATCTTCATATCCAGTAAAAAGGATTGATTTTCTACGTACCAGACATCAAGCTCAAACTTTTTCTCCCACGAGATTGTATTGCGTCCATTCACTTGTGCCCAACCTGTCATTCCTGGACGGACATCATGCCTCCTTGCTTGTTCGGCAGTGTATAATGGGAGATATTCCATTAATAACGGCCGTGGACCTACAAAACTCACATCGCCTTTGATAACATTAATCAACTGTGGCAATTCATCTAAACTTAATTTTCTAAGCAATTTCCCAAAATCGGTTAATCTCTTCTCATCAGGAACCAAATCCCCTTTTTCATCTTTTTCATCTGTCATCGTTCTAAACTTGTACAGATAAAATGATTTCCCATTAAGGCCTGGGCGCTCCTGCTTAAAAATGACAGGGGAACCTAATTTCAAACGGATGAGGATGACGATAAACAGCATAAGAAGTGAACTGGATATGAGCGCCAGACAAGATATCAATAATTCAAAAGCCCGTTTCATTTTTTCCTCCTAAATCATCATTGTGGATCGTTACAAGTAAACAAAGGAAATCTCAGATAGCTTTACAGCATTTAATTGCTACTCTTATCGCATTTCCAATCGTTTTTTCTATTATTCTTCATTATTTTTCATTTCTCTTCACTTCTATTACATTCTTTGGATAACAAGGTTGCTAGAATGTAAACAACCGCCTTACCTTCTCTAGTAATTGCTAATCATCGGGATATCAGTCATTGTCACGGAACGGGAATTTTGTTATTCGTCCTATAATTTGCTAAATTCAACACTCTTTCTTTTAACGTTTCTTCGCTCAAGACATCGTATGTTGTGATAATATCCTTTATTGCATTCCAATTTACCACTCTTGGTTTTCCAATATGGATTTTTGGATAGATCTGATTTAAATAAACTTCATCTTCCCCAAGTAGTTCTTCGTATAATTTTTCACCTTGCCGAATTCCAGTATAGGTAATCCCAATGTCTTCAACATTGTAACCTGACAATTGGATGAGCTTTTTTGCAAAATCGACAATTTTGACAGGTTCACCCATATCAAGTACAAATACCTCTCCGCCTTTGGCCAGGACCCCTGCCTGAATGACTAATCTAGAAGCTTCGGGAATGGTCATGAAATAGCGAATCATGTCCGGATGAGTAATTGTCAAAGGTCCCCCTTTTTTTATTTGTTTTTTGAAGAGTGGGATGACGCTGCCATTACTGCCAAGGACATTTCCAAATCGGACCGTTACAAATTTAGTATGACTCGACAAACTCTTATGCTGGATCATCATCTCGGCTAAACATTTAGAGGCGCCCATTATACTGGTTGGATTTACGGCTTTATCCGACGAAACCATGACAAAAATATTCACCATGCCAGCCTCCGATGCCTCTGCAACATTCATCGTGCCTATGATGTTATTTTTCACCGCTTCTTTAGGGTTGGACTCCATAAGTGGCACATGTTTATGAGCGGCTGCATGATAGACGATGTTAGGACGATGATGGTCGATGACCTGAAACATCCTCCTGCGATCCTGAATATCTGCAATTTCAGTCACAATCTCAATGGTATCTGCATAAGCCTCAAGCAATTCCAACTCAATCGAGTAAATGCTGTTTTCACCATGTCCAAGCAATACAATTTTAGCTGGATTATATTTCATGATTTGACGACAGATTTCTGATCCAATTGAACCGCCCGCACCTGTTACTAAAATAGTACTATCAACAATCTTTTCCGAAATACCTTTATCATCAAGTTGAACGGGTGAGCGCCCCAATAAGTCCTCCATCTGGATATCTTGCAATTCATTAATTGGAACCTTACCTTGAACAATCGCTTCAAGGCTAGGGACAATTTGAGTCTTTACACAAGTTTTATTGCATTCTGCAAAAATGGAATTTATTTCATCCCTTTTCAAAGAAGGAATCGCAATGACGATATGCTCAATCTTATATTCCTCAACCACTTGAGAAATATGTTTTGTTACTGCTACTACTGGTATGTTAAAGATTTCTAAACTTAGCTTCGTTTTATCATCATCAACGAATGCAACTGGGACTAATTCTATATTGCTGGATTTTAACAACTGACTAGTTATCATCGTCCCAGCAGATCCGGCTCCAACGATCAACGTTCTTTTTTTATTCGGTGATTGCTTAATGTATCGATCAAAATAAACCCTCCATGCCAAACGTGAGCACCCAATCATGGCCATATAAAGGATCCATGTAATGAAAAGTTCTCTTATATATAGAAAATTGGTAAAGTACAGCTGAAAGAAGGTAGTAATGGTAATAGCAAATGCAGTCACTTTGAATATATTGAACATTTCTCTGATACTGGCGTATTCCCAAGCCTTTTTATACTGTTTCAAATAAGCAGTAAAGAAATAATGACACACAAGCAAAATAAGCGTACTATTCAGTGCAAAAGCCGGTATTTCATCATATGGATGTAATAACCAATAACTTGAAAATACAGCGATCACAACAATCATGGCGTCCAGTATGACTAATGTGAAAAGCCGGTTATAATATGTCAAATCTACTTCTCCTCATATAAATATTTTTAATCAAACAAGAGTTCCTTAACTTTCATCCCGTACAAAACATTCTCGGCATTTTCATTAAAGGCATTCACTACTTCTTTTCCAAAATTCTTTTCAATCATCCTTTGTGCTTCCCTGATTTGAAAACCTCTGTTTCCAACATTATGAGCATCTGAAGCAATAAAATGAGTAAGACCTGAGTGAACTAAAAATTTGGAAAATCTTTTTGTTCTCCATCCGAATTTACCTGTGATGCTCCCTGCTGTTATTTGTGAATACGCCCCCTTCCAAATTAGCTCTTTTAGAAGTTGCGGATTTTTTATTATTTCCAAATTCCGCTCTGGATGAGCAATGATCGGTGTCATTCTTTTCATTTGAAGATCATAGATTAATCGTTCCGTATATCTTGGCACATGGTTTGAAGGCAGTTCGAGAAGGATGTACTGCGAACCATTCAAGCCCATGATTTTATTATTATCATAATCATCCATAAGTTCATCGGATATCCTGATTTCCTGCCCAGGCCATACTTTTAGCGGGATTTCCAGATCATCAAGTACTCGGTTTATTTTTCTAGTTTCCTCCGACACTTTTTCTTTATCATTTTCATATATCCCCCTATTATAATGAGGGGTTGCAATGATATTGGTGATTCCTTGTTCTACAGCTTTTCTCGCCATTTCTATACTTTCCTGGATATTTCCAGCCCCATCATCGATATCGGGTAAAATGTGACTATGAATATCAATCATTGGTATCCCCTCTTTGGCCAACTACGAATGTTAAATCAAATTCCAAACTGCTTATTTTATTTACCATAGTAGTAGTATTCGTCAGGATGTTTTTGTTTTTTCTTATTTAAGATTGCGCCTAAAAGCTTTGCATTTGCATTTTCAAGTAATTCCTTCGCTTTTTTTGCTTGCTGTATTTCAGTACTTCCGCTGCTAACCACTAAAACGACTCCATCTGTCATATTCGCTAGTATTTGAGCATCTGTAACAGCATTAACAGGCGGCGTATCCAGAATAACCAAATCATAATTCATCTTTACTTCATCCAACAATGTCACCATTCCGTTTGACCCAAGCAATTCCGATGGGTTAGGAGGAATGGGTCCACTTGTCAACACATCTAAATTCGGGTAAATGGAAGGTTGTACAGCATCATGTAATTTGTTTTGCTTTGATATGACATTCGTTAACCCCAGGTAGTTCTCCATGTTAAAGTTAGTATGAACACTGGGCTTTCTCAAATCCGCATCTATGATGAGGATACGTTTCCCTTGCTGTGCAAAAACTGCTGCGACATTAATTGAAGTGGTTGATTTTCCTTCACCTGCGTTTGCTGAGGTGAAAATCATGGATCTTATGTCTTTTTCCACAGCGGAAAATTGAAGATTCGTTCGGATCGTCCTATATTGCTCCACAACCGGAGATTTCGATTTCAACATAGAAATACTGCTCCTTTTCTTACTCTCCGTCATTTTATGCCGTTCATTGCGTGTCAAGCTTTTCACCTCTTGAGGTTGTGATTATAAATCTACTTTTTTCGTTTTTTTTTATTTTCCATTAAATTAACGATGCCTAGCATCGGCATCTTTAAATGATCTTCAATATCAGATTCAACCTTGATTGTATTGTCTAAAAATTCGATCAATAATGTAAGAACTAAACTTATTACCAACCCTGCAAAACATGCGAAGATCATGTTCGTGATCGGATTCGGTTTTATAGGTGAGGAATTATCTCCTATAGTTGCATTTGATAAGACATTGACATTATCCACATTCATTAGCGCTTTTATTTCATCTTGGAAGATGTCCGTAATTGCACTGGCGACATTTACAGCAAGTTTAGGGTCCGTGCTTTCAACTTTAATGGTAAATATTTGGGAATTACCCTTACTGACGATTTCGATTTGTTCCGATAACGCTGTATTTGAAATGTCAAGATTCAGTCGATTTTTTACTTTTTCCAACATCATTGGACTTTTGATGATCTCTCCGTAAGTCTCAATCAATTGAATATTGGTTTGAATCTCACCTATATTGTAAAGTTCTGTACTTTCCTTGGATTGATTGACCAAGATTTGTGTAGAAGCTTGGTAAACAGGTGAAAGAATAAAAAAGCTTACGATACCCGTTATTGCCGTAATAAGGGTTGTGATGATAAAAATGAGTGCCATGCGCTTTTTTACCATTTGAAAAATATCGTTTATATTGAGTGTCCCACTCATTCAATCAACTCCAATCCATCTTTAAACCTTTTTCGTTTGTTCACATATTTGTTTTTGATGCCTATAATTTTGCAACCTTATCGGACAGCAGACCATTTTCCTCCATCACATTTTTGGAATCGAATATTAATGACGCATTATCATGGACACTTTTCCAGTCAAAACAATTGTGTGGTGTTCCAATGACAACAATATCGGCTCTTTGAAGAATGGCAGCATCGTATTTTGCCACCGGTTGAATTTGATCATTGATCCGGATTTCCTTTGCATAGGGTTCGATGACAGTTAGATTCTGGACTTTATTTTGTAACCTTTCTAGTAAGCGAACGACCGGGCTTTCCCTTAAATCACCAATATCACTTTTATAAGAAGCACCTAAAACCACAACATGTGAGTGTTTCATAAGCTTGTCTTTGGCTGCAAGCAGCTCAAGTATGCGGTTATATGAATAGTGAACCATCCCGTCATTAATATCCCCTGCCAGTTCAATCATTTTTGTTCGTTGACCATGTTCTTTTGCTTTATAGAGCAAGTAGTAGGGATCGACCGGTATACAATGTCCCCCTACACCAATACCTGGGGTAAATTTCATGAACCCGTATGGTTTCGAGGAAGCTGCATTGATCGTGTCCCATACATCAATTTCCAATTCTTTGCACAAAACTGTCAATTCATTGACCAAAGCCATGTTAATCCACCGGAATGTGTTTTCAAAGATTTTGCTTAATTCTGCAACGCGGATCCCTTTAACACAATGTGCGTTCTTTCCGATAAACATGCATGCTAATTCTGTACAGTTTTCCGTTATCCCCCCGACAACCTTTGGGGTGTTGCTTAAGTTGAATTTCTTATTTCCTGGATCAATTCTTTCAGGCGAATAAGCTACAAAAAGGTTATCCCCAATCACATATCCTCTATCTGTTAATGGTGTACAGATATATTCTTCTGTCGTTCCTGGATACGTTGTACTTTCTAAAATAACCATTGTTCCTTCCTTCACATGTTCAGCTATAACTTGTCCTACATCTTTCACATACGAGATATCAGGTTCTTTCAAATTATTGACAGGGGTCGGGACACAAATCAAAAGAACATCCATCTCTCCAACCTGTTTCATATCCGTTGTCGCAGTAAATCGCTTTTGGTTTATCAATTCGCTAAGCTCGTCATTATCTACATCATTGATATAATTAATTCCGCTATTTAAACTTTCCACTTTTGACTCGGAGACATCGAATCCAGTCACCTTATATCCTTCAGCTGCATAATGACAAGCTGTTGGAAGACCAACATACCCCAATCCAATCACTCCGACTTTAGCCGTCTTGTTCTTTAATTCTCTCCGCAGATTAGATTTGTGCGAGTATTGAGCATTATATATTTGTTGTTTTCTTTCATGAGTTATCGCAGTTATCATGATTCAACTCCTCCATTTCATTTATAACTTAACGATTTATTAAAACTAACACGCTATAATGTCAATTCACGAACCAAACCATTACACCGAATAAACTGGCAAACTTCTAATATTAAAGATATAAGTAAGCAAAACCGACCAGGTACAACCAATTTATGATACACATACTAGAAATTCTTGAACATCCGTTTTGTAAGCTTCGTTTCCCATTATATTTTTCGTTAGCATTAATAAATTATCATATTTACTTTTAATCCTAGTTCCAGATTTCGAATGAATCGTTCTGTTTTTGATTCATCTACCCTTTATAACCTGGATAACCATGTTTTTTTCATGATATATAAACTTACACCAACAGCTGGGTTATGCGTAAAGATTAAGAGTAGCCTGCCCTTTGCCAACACGCATTTTTAGCTGAGTATATTTCTAATTTAGGCCGGACCCTCCCCAAAAAATGAAAATATATTAACAAGCAAGCAGATAGGAAAAGATCAAAAACTTTCACTACTCCATTCTCTTGATCGTTTAAGGAAATACAAAAACCCCCGATGAATTGGCCTTTATCACGGTGCCATTACTCGGGGGATTTCAAACACTTTAGCCAGGCTTATAATAACACTGCCTACTTTTTAGAGGCATCAGCTGTCATGTCACTTGGTTAATGATCCATTCCTGCTTATCTTTAGTGTCAGTATTTTCATACTGCACCTTAAACGGCCCCTTACCTTCTATTACATAGTACCCATTTCCTTTAACACTTTTTCCAGGTGATAATTGTGTCCCCAAATTATCTCCTGGATAGATACTTAGTTTTTTATTTTCTTTATTCCATACCGACATTTCAAAAACGTCTACAAATCGTTCTTCTGCCGTTTTATTAGTTGCCTTCAGCTGTATCTGTAAAACTTCTTTTCCTTTTTGATCTGGATGTTCAAGCTTCAAAGCCTTTTCAATCCGAATGTTTACGCCAGATATGGCTTTCTCTTGTCCTGTTTCGTCCTTAGTGGAAGAGTTCGTTTGCTTTTGCTGTTCATCCTGAACAACCTTTTCTCCTGACGTACAGCCCGTCAAAAATATAGTTAAAGTTAATATACAGATCCAAATACTGCTGAAGCTACTCTTTAATATCATAATGTCACCCCTTAATAAATATATAAATCCTTTTTAAAGAGAGATTCTTCAGTATCTTTTCTCTATATTTCTCACTCTCTCATACACAAAATTGGATCCTTATTTATTTGTAACGAAAAAAATACTCATAAAACTTTAAAAAGCTTTTGAAACATGTAAGAAGGACCCACTTCCTATAGGAGAGGCCTTCTTACATCATTCTCACAATGATTATTTGACGATCGTTTTTACTACGTCTCCTCCAACTACTAGTGGACCATAATCAACTTCTATGACATCTCCTGCTTTTAGCCTCCGGTTTGCTCCATTTTCATCGATGATAAATCGGCTGTAAATTTGGTAACTTCCATCCGAATTAATGTAACCTGCCCCGGTTTGAGTTAGGGAAACTGTTCTCTGAGGCATTCCATTCACTAACAAACGGAGACTTAGAGTTCCTTCAGGTGCTTTGCCAGTAACATAATCCGCATTAGGAGCCACTGCATTTACCTGTAGTTTTTCAACTTCCTTGACTACCGTAGTATGAGCTTGTAATTTCGATGGAGTCCGCATACCGTAGTCAACCGTTACGACATCGCCTACTTGTAGGGTTTTATTATTTCCCTTCTCGTCCACTCCTACGTACTTACTGTATATACTGAATGTTCCATCTTCATTGATAGGTGCCGTACGTAGAGCTTCGCCATTTACCAGTAAGCGTACGATCGTTGCCCCTTCAGGTGCAGTTCCTGTTATAACCTCTGCATTTTGGTACACAGTATTGAGCTTAACAGGTTCACTCGGCATAAACTGTACCACCTTAACAGATGAACTCCCGCTGATATTTCCTGCCGCGTCTGTAAGGGTGACTGTTATTATCGTATTAACGGGTTGATTTGGAATAGCAACCTTGAATTTCCCGTCTGCACCTACAACCCCAGTATATTTCTTGGAATTAATGGTGACAGTCACATTTGCTTCAGGTTCACCGCTTCCTGTTACTTCTTTACTGTTTGTTGTAACTTCATTTAGTTTCGGTGCATTCGGAGCCGTTATATCTTTATCCAATAAATCTTCAGCTTTGTTCAGTAAATCTTGCAGACGGTCTTTTTCTGCACCTTCTGGAAGCTTATTCACCGCCTCTTGGGCTTCATCAACCGCTCCTTGATCGGTACTTCCTTCCAATGTATCGAACTTATCGTCCGTGAACAGATTCTCCACTTTGTCCTTTGCATCCGCTAAGTCTTTTTCTGCTTGTTCTTTTTTGTTCAATAAATCTTGCGCTTTGTCCACCAAATCTTGTAAGCGATCTTTTTCCGGACCTTCCGGTAATTTGTTGACCGTGTCTTGGGCTTCATCAACCGCTCCTTGATCGGTACTTCCTTTCAATGTGTCGAACTTATCGTCCGTGAACAAATCTTCCACTTTGTTCTTCGCATCGTTTAGGTCTTTTTCTGCTTGCTCTTTTTTGTTCAATAAATCTTGCGCTTTGTCCACCAAATCTTGCAGACGGTCTTTTTCCGTACCTTCTGGAAGCTTATTAACCGCTTCTTGAGCTTCGTCAATCGCTCCTTGATTCGTCGTGTCTTTCAATGTGTTGAATTTATCATCTGTGAACAGATCTTCGACTTTGTTCTTTGCATCGGATAGGTCCTTTTCTGCTTGTTCTTTCTTATTCAATAGATCTTGGGCTTTGTTCAGTAAATCTTCCAGACGGTCTTTTTCAGATCCGGCTGGTAATTTGCGGACCGCTTCTTTTGCTTCATCTATCGCTCCTTGATCCGTCGTTCCTTTCAATGTGTCGAACTTATCATCCGTGAACAGGTCTTCCACTTTGTTCTTCGCATCGGTTAGGTCTTTTTCTGCTTGTTCCTTTTTATTCAATAAATCTTTCGCATTGTTCAGTAAATCTTGCAGACGGTCTTTTTCTGCACCTTCTGGAAGCTTATTAACCGCTTCTTGGGCTTCATCAATCGCCGCTTGATTCGTGGTTTCTTTCAATGTGTCGAACTTATCGTCCGTGAACAGATCTTCCACTTTGTTCTTCGCATCGGTTAGTTCTTTTTCTGCTTGTTCTTTTTTGTTCAATAAATCTTTCGCATTGTTCAGTAAATCTTGCAGACGGTCTTTTTCTGCACCTTCTGGAAGCTTATTAACCGCTTCTTGGGCTTCGTCAATCGCCGCTTGATTTGTCGTTTCTTTCAATGTGTCGAACTTATCGTCCGTGTACAGATCTTCCGCTTTTTTCTTCGCATCGGCTAGGTCTTTTTCTGCTTGCCCAGCTTCATTTTTTCCTAATTCGATCTTTTTTGTTTTAGCAAGGTCAATAATGAAATTCGTTGGGTTACCACTAATTGATTCCGCTACGCCATAGCGATATATAGCTTTCCATGTAAGATTTCCACCTGATTTTCCCATATAACTATTTGTAGGATTTTCTGTCGCACTCGTCCAAAGATTCACCATACCCGTATTCATACTCATCGTAAGGGATGTACTTAAATTATTTATTGCTTGTTTTTTTACTGAGGACAATAAAACATTCTCTGGATTAGTAAAATCAATGGTGGATAGTTTATTTTCCACTTGCAAAGCATGACCATCTTCTGTAGTTACATGCAGTTTCGCTTGATTATTGATCTTGGCTGTCCCATAAACCGAGATCACTGGGTATGAATCCGTACCAGATCTATTTATCTGTACATCTGCACCGTCATCCACGTTAAATGACTTAAACTTTCCATTGACGGTAACTCCTTTTGCCCCATCAAACTTTACCTTTGCATTATTTCCAATGGAAAAACCTCCATCGCCACCTGTTGCATAAAATATTCCATAACCACTTTGAAGTGTTTTAATGTCTACATTCGCATTTGGAGCAATCTTAAATTGTGGTTCTGCTGTAATCGACCAAATAAGAGCATAGCCATTATTATGGCTTATATGAGTTTCACCATCAATCTCTACACTTCCAGTTTCCGCCATCTCCTGGGCAGGTGCTGATCCTGGCATTGTATGATCATTAATATAAATGTCGTTAACTCCTTTAAAAATTGCATTCCCGAAACGGTTCCAGATTAATTGTGGTCCACTGTAATTTACATTTTCGAATATTTGCTCTACATTTTGTGTTCCATCATGTATAGTAATGAAACCATAATAGTTCTTTCCTTTAATATCCAAGTTCTTTACATGGACACTTCTTAGTTTATTACCATTGGCATAGATACCATCTGCGGCTCCTAACGCTCCTCCTGTTTCCGATAGTGTATGATTATTTCCTTCAATCACGATTTCCGTTTTTGCCGGGTGAATTTTAATCGCTCCGCTTATGTCTATATCTCTACCTAGATGAATCGTCGATATTCCGTTATCTGCCTCTAAAGCAACCTTTAACTCTTGAAAATTGTTGACGACTGTTTCGTTTGCTGTCATTTTTGTAACGGCTTTACTCGGTGATTGTGTTTCAGTTGTTTGTGTACGCGCTTCTTGAGTTTTCACCTCGGATGCTTGTGCATTCGAAATATCCTTATTCTTTGGTGTGGATAGTTCTTCCGCAAATCCTACACTTGGTATTAATAGAGAACTTGCTAATAGAAATGATGTTGTCATAACGTTAATAGGTTTTAACATTTTATTTTTCTTCATAAATTGAACGTTCCTCCTAAATAAATTTTTATTACAAGATTAATATTACTTTTTTTCGACAAGTAGCTCGTTCCAATAATGATTCATAAAAAATCATTTTAGGGACCATATTAGAGCATTAAACGTCAATTTTAATGTAATTATTTTCATTTATGTTGATGAGTGTTAAACAGAATAAGTAATATACAAATGATCCTGCATAAAAAAAGCACACCTTCCTATCCACTCCACCGTTTAAACACTATAAAATTCAAAGTTTCTTTTAGGGGTTTCAATCATTATGGTTACATAACTAAAAATGTGATAAGAAAAACCATTGGTTCCCTCTTATCACATTTTCCTTCGAAAGGATTTATCCTATTTGGTTATTATTTTCATTCCCTGAAGAGTTTCTTCTATTTTAATCTGTAGCTCATTTTCATAACGCCCGTCGCCATTACGTGAACATTTATATCCATAGCAGTATACAATCCAGCGCATAAGTGGCGACTCGGTATCGCGCATAGACCTTCCCCGGTAATCCTCATACATACACCTTTACTTTTATTCATCCTTTTTTTCTATGGGCACTTTTAAGAAAGGATAGTGACGTTATTAAAATGAGGGTGATTTTCAGCGTATTTATTTCTTGTTCATTTAATAATAGGTACATCAAAAATAAGACTAAAAAGGCTTGAATAAAATAGATCTTATATTTCAATAGGGTGGACCAAGTTTGTGACACCCATAATAAAAAAAAGTTAAATTGCTTCGACATCATCTTTCTCCTTTATCATGATGTTGATTTTATCTAGATTTATATTCTGGCATCATTATATACAAATAGGTGAGTGTCGCTATTTCATAAAGTAAAAATATTCGTTCAGAAAAGAAATGAGATCATTTTTCATAAATGGAATCTTACTGTGTTTGATTTAATAGATTTTGAAAATGCTGGTGAGAGCGGCTAATTATTCTTTTCCCACAGAAGCACTAAGTTTTAAATGAAATGGCATGGGGATATAAAAAGGAAGAGAGGGAATCGCAAATAAAGTCTAATAGCTTCTGGGGAACAAACCACCTAATATTCAATCTGCATGTATTAAAAGGAGCAAAAAAATATTATAAATTCAGGAGAAATTAAAACAGCCTGCCCCTTGCAACAAAGGGAACAGGCTGCCTGAGTGTTTATCCATGGCACAATATTATGGATACACTCAGAGAATTGGGCCTTCTTTTTACAATGGGGGTTTGGGGAAGTGGCCCTCACTGCTATTTCATTTTATAATATTCACAAAATCATATCGTTTCAAAAATGAAATGAGATAAATCATTTTTTATATTATTCATCCTGTAAGATATGATCATGGCAGGTGAAGAAGGATAGGAACGAAGTATCATGAACGAAATTTTCACCAGACCCCGCCATCCACCTCCACTAAAGGGAAAGCGCAGCACCCCTAACGAACAAAAAAAATTAGCAATCCAAAATGGAATGGATTGCTAATTCCTATCAATCACCTGACACTCTTACTGCTTGAAACCTTGTGTTTTCCACACATTATCTCAATGAGTCGATTCAAGATTAATAGAGCGATCGGGTTATGCTCGATTTGACTGACAAGTTTCCAGGTAACCGTTAGGATCGACCCTTCGCCCATGTCTTGTTTGATAACGGAGCCGCCATTTTGCCCGAGCCATCCTTCGAAGTAACCAGAAGTGATATCTACATTCTCCGAAAGCAAGGGATTGCCAAACATGTTCACGGTCTGCTTTTTACCTACCTTTTTGTAATCCTTGAAAGGAATCACATAATCCGGAATTAATCGATCGAATTCCCATCCCATTTCAGGTTGGATCGGTAACCCTTCAAACCAAGCAGTGTCCACATAATTCATTGAAGAAGCACGGGCCCAGCTTTCCCCAATATCCAGCTGACGGAAGGAATAATGGGCTTTATTCTTTACACCATCCCCCTTTTCCGCGAAGAAGATGACTTGACTGCCCTTCTTGGACTGAGCAAGGATTTCCTTATTAAGACTATTAGTAAGAATCAGATTCGCTTGAGTTATTTCTTCCACCAAAAGGCCGCAGACCTTTTACCACTCTGCTACACTTCCGTCTTTATGTCTCCAAACCGGATTTCTCCAGTTATGGCCAATCTCAGCCATTTTTCTCACGTGATCTTCGTTAATCTCAATACCAAGACCGACTCCGTCTGGAATTTTTACAAACCCCTCCTCATATTCGAATACTTGGTTATCCACGATGTAATCTAGCAAATCACTACCTTGGTTATAATGAATACCTAGACTTTGTTCCTGGATAAATGCGTTATGACAAGTAGCATCGACTTGCAAGCAGGCAGCTAATGCAATCGGTCCCAATGGACAGTGAGGAGCAGCTGCCACATCGAAAGCCTCCGCCATGGATATGATTTTCTTACATTCGGTAATTCCACCAGCATGTGATAAGTCGGGTTGGATGATATCGGCATATCCATCAGTCAATAACTTTTTGAAATCCCACTTGGAGAACATTCTTTCACCTGTCGCAATCGGGATCGCTGTATGATTGGCGATTTCACGCAATGATTCATTATTTTCCGGTAATACAGGCTCTTCAATGAACATCGGTCTGAAAACTTCCAATTCTTTTGCAAGAATTTTTGCCATTGGCTTATGCACTCTTCCGTGAAAATCAATACCAATTCCTACATATGGTCCCACTGCCTCACGTACAGCTGAAACCCGAGCTAACACTTGATCAATTTTTTCATAGGAATCCACATATTGCAGTTCCTCGGTACCATTCATTTTTACCGCTGTAAATCCTTTAGAAACAACTTCCCTGGCAGCTTCGCCGACCTCTGTCGGACGATCCCCGCCGATCCATGAATAAACTTTAATCGATTCTCTTGCTTTTCCTCCAAGAAGTTGATGGACTGGAGCATTATGATATTTCCCTTTAATATCCCAAAGTGCTTGATCAATTCCAGAGATTGCGCTCATTAAGATAGGACCGCCACGATAGAAGCCTGCTCTGTACATCACATTCCAATGATCTTCAATATTACGCGGGTCTTTTCCAATAAGGTTTTCCATTAATTCATCAACTGCGGATTTTACCGTTGCGGCTCTACCTTCAATTACCGGTTCTCCCCAACCAACGATTCCTTCATCAGTTTCGATTTTTAAAAATAACCAGCGTGGTGGTACTTGGAACAATTCATAGCTTGTGATTTTCATAGTAAATCTCTCCTTAAAAGTTTTATGTTTTTCCTAAGAACGAATGGCTGAGACAAATGCTTCTGCTTTACGGGTTAAGTCCTCTAAGTATTTCTCGTTGACTTCATGCTTTGTGTCGAGCAGCGCGCTTCCAATTCCGAAGCCGACCGCTCCAACTTTTTGGAATTCAGCGATATTTTCTAACGTAACGCCTCCTGTTGGCAACAGTGGGATATGTGATAAAGGACCACGAATATCTTTTATATAACCCGGGCCGATGCTTGCTGGGAATACTTTGATGATATCGCCACCGTTTTCATAAGCCGTTAAGATTTCTGTTGGTGTAAAGGCACCGGGAATACTTACTGCCCCATATCGTTTGGTCATTTTGATTGTTTCCAAATTAACCGTTGGGGATAAAATAAACTTCGCACCAGCAAGGATCGCTGCCCGTGCCGTTTCCTGGTCCAGTACTGTACCGGCACCAACCACCATTTCATCGCCAAACGCTTCGGAAACGAGTTCGATCGAATGTAAGGCGTTGGGAGAATTCAGCGTGATTTCTATTAATTTAACGCCACCGTTTCTTAAAGCTCCTGCAATTTTCACCGTATCCCCAGGCTTTGAGCCACGGACAATGGAAATAACCTTGTGTTTTAAAATAGTTGAAAGCGCATTCATTTTTGAACCCTCCTTCTTGCTGTTTAGCGGATGACGTCATCTTTGTCAATACGGTTCATATATTCTTCCAGTGCTTCTTTATCTGGAAGACCCTCGATATCCCCGCTGACCTTTGTGACGATTGCTCCAATGGCACAGCCTCTTTTCACCGATTCTTGAATGGACCGCTCATCCAGTAAGCCCGACAGTACACCGGCAGCAAAACCATCTCCCGCCCCAATCGGATCGAGCACAGTTTTGACCGGGTAGGCCTCCACATAGCCAGAATCTTTGGGGGTTGAATAGTAAGCTCCTTTTTCACCAAGCTTCACGACCACCATTTCCGCCCCTAAGTACTTACATTCTGCCGCGATTTGCTTACAATCCTTTGTTTGAAATAAATAGTCACCTTCCGAAATACCGGGTAAGATGATATCAGCCTTAGCGACTATTTCCAATAACATGTCTCTTCCTATTTTTTCATCTAGTAACGTTTTTCGTATGTTTGGATCAAAAACAATTTTCACTCCATTTTTTCTAGCAATCTCGATCGCATGAAAGACGGTTTCTTTGCATGAATCACTAAGCGCCGGGGTTATGCCTGTAATATATAAGATCTTCGCTCTCGCAATGTAGCTTTCTTCCATATCAGCAGGAGTCATTTTACTGGCAGCTGAAAATTTTCGGTAATAGAAAACCTTTGAACTATCGATAGTTGTTCGTTCTTTTAAAAACAGCCCAGTGGGAGCGCTTTCATCTTCTTTTACAAAAGAAGTATCCACTCCTTCACCACGCACACTTGCAATAATTCTTTTTCCAAGTTCGTCCTTACCAACTCTGCTCATCCAGCCTGTTTGATAACCAAGCTTCGCCAGGCCGATCAGTGTATTGGTTTCTGCCCCGGCTACCCTGGAAGAATAGTTTCGGTTATATCTTAATTGACCCGTTTCTTCAGGAGAAAATAAGATCATCGTTTCTCCTAAACTTACAACATCCATACCTGTCCCTCCTTCCATTAAGGTTGACCTTGACCTACCTTGTAGCCAATACTGGTTGACACTTCTTTTGAAGTGAACAACAATTTTTCTACAATCGTTTCCCTTTGTTTGATCATTCTTTCTTTAGGTCCTGCCACACTGATCGCTGCTTGAATGGAATTATCCGCTCCATATATCGGAGCCGCCATACAAAATAACCCTTCTTCATTTTCCTCATCATCGATGGAATGACCCAACTGCTTAAAGATATCAAGCTGCTGTTCCAACTCTTGTCTATCGGTAATCGTGTGACCCGTAATACGAAGTAATTCCGTGCTGTCCAGAATTTGATTTTTTTGTTGTTCGTTCATAAATGCCAAAAAGGCTTTTCCAAGTCCTGTACAATATAATGGTTTATGACTTCCCGGCTGAGCAGTGGTTCGAATGGAACGATTGTTATCAATCTTCGCTACATACACCAAGTCCTTCTCCGACAATAACGCCATAAATACAGTCTCTTGTACATCCTCCATCAACCTTTTTAAATAAGGTAACGCCTGTTTAGAGATATCTAACGACTCCAATGCAGCGCTTCCAATCTGGATCAACTTTGGCCCTAACTTATATTGGTTAAAAGAATCCAGAGAAAGATAACCTTCCTTAAATAACGTACCAATCAGACCAGATGTACTGCTCTGTGGAAATGATAACTTCTCGCTTATTTCCTTAATCGTTAAACCATCTCGATACTGGCTTAATAATTCAAAAACTCTCAAAACACGTTCTGCCGATTTAACTGACATCTGTTGTTCACCTCTTTGTTAAATCACATATGTGATTTTAAATCTTATATGTGATATGTATTTTCATACTATCATATTGAAAAATAAATGCCAACCAATTCAGTAATTATTTGGTTTTTTTGCATTTTCCAATTAAGGTTATATCGTCCTTGAGGGTTGGTATCATTGTTGGTTTAACAGGGATCGTATTAACTGTAAGAATCCTACCCAGTTGAATGTTCTACTTATTACCAAACATGATGAAGAACTTGGGAAAGCGTTTGGACAGCGTGCTGTTGAAATGACGAAACGAATGATCTATGTATAGTGGATTTGAAAAAGCCATTGCTTCTGTTGAGCAATTGGCCTTTTCATATGTAATTCGACTTTATGAATCTTAATACTGAAGGGAACTGAATATTTCGAAAAAAAGACGCACAATGTAAATCGCACGCCTTTTCACCTTCAACTATATTGATTTACAAAAATCACTCTCCACGTTTCCTTTTTCATGCATACTTCTTACTTTCCTCGTCTTTAAAAAAGCTCTTCATTGCGTGGAAAACGTCTGCCTTTTGCTTAAGGATATAGTACCTGAATTTTTCATTATCGATATTCTTATACGCTGTCATTAATGTCGAATGACGATTGTATTGATTGACTTCACCATACCCGAACATATTGGAAACCTTCATGAGTTCTTCAACAAGCTTAACGCATCGGACGTTGTCAGATGTGAGGTTATCACCGTCTGAAAAGTGAAACGGATAGATATTAAACTTCGCAGGGTCATATTTATGATCAATAAGTTCTAATGCTTTTCGGTATACGGACGAACAAATCGTACCGCCGCTTTCCCCTTTTGAAAAGAAATCCTCTTCCGGAACCACCTTCGCTTCGGTATGATGAGCAATGAACTCGATTTCTACCGTTTCATATTTTGTCCGCAAGAAACGGTTCATCCAAAAGAAAAAGCTTCGAGCCATATATTTTTCCCATAATCCCATACTACCGGATGTATCCATCATTGCCAGCACAACTGCTTTGGAATCAGGTTTCTGGATCTCATTCCAGGTTTTGAATTTAAAATCTTCCTGATAAATAGGGTGAAAACCCGGGTCACCGCTTAAAGCGTTCCGTTTGAAAGCAGATATCATCGTTTTCTTTTTATCGATATTTCCCATTAAGCCTGTCTTGCGGATATCGTTGAATTCGATATGTTCAAGCGTATGCTCTGCCTGTTCTTTCTTCTGGAGATTAGGCAGTTCCAACTGGCTGAACAGGGCTTCCTCCAATTCCATCATTGACACTTCGGCTTCATAATAATCCTCACCGGCCTTGTCACCTGCACCTTGGCCCTTACCGGCCCCGGCGTCGGACGGCGAGCCATCCCTTGCAACCACGTCCCCCACTTTACTATCTCCATCGCCTTGCCCTACATGTTTGTTTTTATCATAGTTATAACGAATTTTGTATTCATCCAAGGAGCGAATGGGAATCTTGATAACATCCCGGCCATTGGACATTACGATGCTTTCTTCTGAAATTAAATCAGGTAAATTATTCTTGATGGCTTCCTGCACCTTTTCCTGATGGCGTTGTTGATCATCATAGCCTTTCCGATGGAGGGTCCAATTTTCCTGTGAGATAACATATTGTTGATTATTCTCTTCCGACATTCTCTTCCCCCCTTAAAAATGTTTGCACGCTTTTCATCATTCCTTCATATAATAAATTAGTGTGAGAAAGCCCACATCATTCCGGTTTTTCAATGAAAAAATACTGTACGAAAAAACGGATTAAAAGAAAAGTATTACTCTATCTTATGCAGCGGTGCAGGATAATTTACAACAAAATTCAAAATGGATGTTTGCCTACGAACTAGACAAGTCATGACATGTACATTAGAGGCCCTTTTAAGATTTTTTTAAAACGTTACTGCAAAATTGGTATTTCATCAAACCGAATAGACCTGATGTTTTTCAGTCTTTTCGGTTTCTTGTATGCTTCATTTTTTGGATTGGCTGGGGTACATAATCTGCATAGCAGAGACATAAAAGTACATTTCAAAAAAAGCAATGAAAACAAAAAAAGGGTGCTCCAGTAATTTTCTGGGCATCCCTTTTATATAGATAGAATGATTCTGGTTATGATATTCGTCAATCTTTATCTTCTTCTATTTCATGTTGAACTGTACCGGGGCGTTTATCCCACTGTTTCAATTCTTCATTCGTCCTTTGATTTTCCATCTGCTTCCCAAGTTCTTTCATTTCTTCATAATCCTTCGCCATGGAGCTATTTTCCGGAACATGCTCCTTTTTCAATTCTTCTTTACTCATTTTTTCATCACCTCTACTTATTGATACCCAATATTTCCAAATCCAAAACGTAACATATCTGATGGAAAGATGGGGTATAGATAAGACATTATGAGCAATCTAAGGAGGTGCAAGAAATATGCAAACAACTACTCTTTATGTAAAGGAAGCAACATCAGAAGGGCCGATATTAAATCTAGAGTCCATACTTTTAAAAACGGAAGGTGTGGAACGTGCGATCATCGATGTTGATGATGGGGAAATTAAAATTGATCATAGCGAAGAAAAACTTTCACCTGACCAACTTATCACACTTATTGAACAGTACGGTTTGAATGTAACTAAATAGAAAACAAAAACTCCGGGCTCCCCTCCATTGAGAAGTGCCCGGCATTTTTTTGTCTTAGGCCCTGTTTAACTTGATTGTTGATTTTCTTCAATTAATAAGCGTTTTCGAAATGAAAATCGAATACAAATTTTTTTCGAATGGCGAGTAAGTAATATTCACCCCCCTTTTCTTAACTTCGTATGTTAATTATTGATCATTTTCATTAATAATCCCGCAATATACTAAATCCTCATATTTACTGTCTTTTATGACATGTTCCTTTAATATCCCCTCTTTTTTCATACCAATCTTCTCCATAACTTTACCTGAAGCAAGGTTCGATAGAAAATATCGTGCAAACACTTTGTGCAATTTCTTTTCTTCAAAAGCAAATTGCAAAATCGCTCGTGCTGCCTCTGTCGCATAGCCATTTCCCCAATATGGCTCGCCAATCCAATAGGCTATTTCTCCGTGGTTAAAACTTTTATTGTTCGATAATGCAATTGCTCCAAATAATTCGCCAGTTTCCTTGTCTGTTACCGCGAACTCATAATTTTTATCAGCCATAAAATTATCGTAATGGTGCCCCATCCAGGATAAAGCATCATTTAAACTATACGGATAAGGTAGGTACAATGTATTTTTGTAAATATTATTGTTATTGCAAAGGGTCGCAACCGCTGCTGCATCGGGTGTTTGAAATAATCTAAGGACGAGCCTTTCTGTCGTAATCATTAATTTTTCACGAACATAATCCATTCAATCGACTCCAAATCCTGCCCTTTTCTTAACTAAGGCAACTTGTTTTTCTTTGATTATAGATAACTGTTCACACATATTCCTGAAAACCTTGTTACACTATCATTTTTTATAATGGAATCGTTGCGTTTGTTTCATTCGTAGGATATAAGTAACTTTCCGTAAAAGTCGGTAAACCCCTGCCCGATAGGGGGCAGGGGCAAAAAAGTATGGATTACCGATTTAACAAGCTGCCCACGTAGCGCAGCAAATCATTGGCTGAAGTGGAATTATATCCGTGCTCATCGATAAGTCTCGTGATGACTTCGTTCACTTTCTTCAGTTGCCTTTCGTCTGGTGTCTTCGTTGAAGTGGTGATCTTAACTACATCCTTCAAATCGGCAAATAGTTTTTTCTGGATCGCTTCCCGTAAACGATCATGTGAATTATAATCGAATCGCTTACCTTTACGCGCATATGCAGAAATTCGAATCAATATTTCTTCGCGGAATGCTTTTTTTGCATTCTCGGAAATTCCAATTTGCTCTTCAATCGAGCGCATCAATTTTTCATCCGGGTTAATTTCTTCCCCAGTCAAAGGATCGCGCAGTCTTGATTTATTGCAGTATGCTTCGACATTGTCCAGATAATTATCCATGAGGATCTTAGCCGACTCTTCATATGAATAGACAAACGCCTTTTGCACTTCATTTTTTGCAATGGCATCATATTCTTTACGTGCCAGTGAAATGAAATTCAGATACCGCTCCCGAAGTTCGTTCGTAATGGATGGATGTTGGTCAAGACCTGCTTTTAATGACATAAGTACATCCAATGCATTAATGGACGGATTTTCCTTACGAATGATCGTTGAGGAAATTCGGTTAATCACATAACGTGGATCGATTCCGCTCATGCCTTCGTCCTGATATTCTTTTTTCAATTCATTGATGTCAGCGGAATTAAAGCCTTCCACGTTTTCCCCATCATAAAGCCTCATCTTTTTCACTAAATCTATATCGCCCTTTTTGGGATCCTTAAGGCGGGTCATGATGCTGAAGATTGCAGCCACCCTTAATGTATGCGGGGCTATATGAACATCGGAAACATCACTTTCATGAATCATCTTTTCATAAATCTTTTCTTCCTCTGTAACCTTCAGATTATATGGAATCGGCATGACAATGATCCGGGAATGCAGTGCTTCATTTTTCTTGTTGGAAATGAAAGCTTTATATTCCGTTTCATTCGTATGTGCCACGATAAGTTCATCGGCACTGATCAATGCAAACCGTCCCGCTTTAAAATTTCCTTCCTGAGTCAGTGAAAGCAAATGCCATAAGAACTTCTCATCACATTTCAGCATCTCCTGGAACTCCATCATCCCGCGGTTCGCCTTGTTCAGCTCGCCATCAAAACGGTATGCACGCGGATCCGATTCGGATCCATATTCGGCAATCGTCGAAAAATCGATGCTGCCCGTCAAATCAGCAATATCCTGTGACTTAGGGTCAGAAGGACTGAATGTTCCAATACCAACACGTTTATCCTCCGAAAGGAAAATACGCTCGACCATTACATCTTCAATTCTGCTTCCATACTCTTGTTCTAACCTCATAACATTCAGCGGCGAAAGATTACCTTCAATTCGGATGCCATATTCCTCATAAAAATCCTGCCGTAAGTACTGTGGGATGAGATGCAGTGGATCTTCGTGCATAGGGCATCCCTTTATTGCATAGATGGCACCAGTATCTTTTAACGAATAATTTTCAAGTCCACGCTTCAGTAAAGAAACGAGCGTAGACTTCCCTCCTGAGACAGGACCCATCAAAAGCAAGATCCGTTTACGTACATCCAACCGCTTTGCCGCCGGATGAAAATATTCCTCGATGAGTCTTTCCAGTGAATCTTCAAGGCCAAACAACTGGCCGCTGAAAAAATTGTATTTCTTTGATCCATTTACTTCCTCTATCCCCGCATCTCTGATCATGTTGTATACACGTGAATGAGCAGATTGTGCAACCAATGGTGTTTCTTTCAAGATGTCTAAGTACTCTGCGAAGGTGCCTTCCCACTTAAGCTTCTGTTCATCTTCTCTAAATTTTTCGATTTTCTTTAAAATATCCATTTAAGGAACCTCCCCCTGTCACTTTCAGAGAATACTTAAATCTATGCACCAAGTCTGACAAACATGTCAGACTTTAAAAAGTCGCCGGGCATTGTTTCGAATCCCCCTTCACTCTTTTTGTATCTAAAAAGGCTTATTCATTGAACAATTGATGACAAAACAGCTGACAAGAAAAATTGTGTGCACTCCTGCTAAAAATTAGGGTATACTAAGCCTATACTTAAGTGGGACAATATGGGTAAAGGGAGGTCACAACATGGGCACAGTTATTATCGTTGCAGTCGCTATTACATTTTTAGCCGCTATCTTCACTGCTGGGTATGACGATAAACCAGGTGTGAAATAAAGAATATAAAAGCCTTTCTTAAATTCCAAAAAGGGGACAGCAAATTAAAATTTGCCGTCCCCTTTTGCATCCAATCCATATAGATAGAAAAAAGCACTTTCGTTATTAAATATCTTTTTAAAATGATTAAAAATAAACACTGCCATTGATTTCCGCTTATCGAAGCCTGAAATCAATGGCAGTGCCTTCATATTTTATACAGCGTTCTTTTTTTCCGTTTGAGATGTGATGTCGTTCTCCATTGATCTCAAGTCGTCGTTTACCTTTTGCCCTTGTTCCAAATATTCTGTTTGGAATCCACTCTTTATTGCCCAACTATAGAACACTAGTGATAAACATGTAATGATGACCATATCCCAACCAAATGGAATTACATTCAGTCCGCCAAACTTTTCACTGCCTAAGTATGAAATGGTCATCATACAGAGTAAATAAACAACCATCCAAAGCCCTGCTGAAAAGTTTTGACGGAATCCCTTCCATTTTATTTTTGATTGATAATAGAAATAAACGGGAAGACCAATCATAATGATAAATAATACTTGTCCTGTCAGTGGCCATCTTGCCCAATATAGAACTAAAGAAGCAAAAACGAAGCCAAGTGGTGCAATAATACTTAATCCTTTTAAACGTAATGGTCTATACAAGTTCTGACCTGTGCGTCTTAATGTTATAACAGTAACTGGACCCGTAATATAAGAGACTAAAGTCGCAACCGAAATAACCTCTGCCAGTACACCCCAGCCTCTAAACATGAATAAAAATAAGAACGATACGCCTAGATTTAAAAACATGGCTTGACGAGGGATACCATAAAGAGGATGTAGTTTTCCAAACACGCTTGGTAAATATTTATTCTTTTCCATTCCATAAAGCATTCGTGACGTTGTAGCCGTGTATGTTATTCCCGTCCCCGAAGGAGAAATAAAAGCATCCACATATAGTAAAATAACTAACCAGTTTATGCCTAAAACAATAGCTAAGTCAGCAAACGGTGAATTGAAATTCAAATGTTGCCATCCGTTCACAATCATAGACGGATCAACGGCTCCAATAAACGCAACCTGTAATAAAACGTAGATGACCGTTGCAATTAATATGGAACCAATTACTGCAATTGGGATCGAACGTCCAGGATTCTTTGCCTCACCTGCCATATTAATTGGACTTTGAAAACCGTTAAATGCAAAGATAATACCAGAGGTTGCTACAGCAGTGAGTACACTTGCCCAACCATTAGGTGCTATACTTCCTGCAGACGTAAAATTGGATGCATGAAAACCGGCAAATAAAAGTGATCCAATCGTAAGTCCAGGTATAATAACCTTAAAGACTGTAATAAATGAATTAGCTTTCGAAAACAAACTAACTGTCCAGTAATTTAATAAAAAGTAGACGATCAATAATGCAGAGGCAATTGCCAAGCCTCCCCCAGTAAGACTTCCATTTTCCACTAAACCATGTGTCCACTGTGCCCATTCCCATGGCCATGAGCTCATATATTGAACAGAAGCAATCGCTTCAACCGGAATTACGGAAACGATTGCAATCCAGTTTGCCCAACCTGCAAGAAACCCTAAAAACGAACCATGAGAGTACTGCGTATACTTTACCATTCCCCCAGCTTCAGGAAACATTGCCCCTAATTCACTGTAAGAAAGTGCGATAAATAAAATGACGACCATCCCGATAATCCAAGAGATAATGGCTGCTGGTCCTGCAATTTGTGCCGCTCTCCAAGCTCCGAATAACCAACCTGAGCCAATAATAGAGCCGAGTCCCACCATCGTTAACGAAAACGTTCCCATCTTTCGCTGCAAATTATTCATATGTTTATCACCATGCTTTCCAAAATTATTCCTTACGTTTAAAAGTAACAAGATTAATGATTTCTCTTACTGCATTACATCACCTCTTGTTATAGTTTAGTGAATTGATAGGGAAATCTTTAGGATGGTACCCTATATTGATTTTTTATAAGAACAAAATTTTCTTTACTTTCAGAAAATACTTAGATCCCATTCTTGTGCCATTTGTTTCAATAACAAACTACCTGTTACGCTATTCCCATATTCATCTATGGCCGGTCCATAAATACCAATACCACATCCATCTTGAAAAGGCAGTCCGCTTCTGGCATTTGGAGGAACTAACGCCATAATCCCACCAGATACTCCACTTTTGGCTGGCACCCCAACAAAAGCCGCAAATTTCCCCGAGGCATTGTACATTCCACAAGTAAGCATTAATGCTTTGGCTAGTTTTGCCACTTTTTTAGGGAGAACTTGTTCTTTACGAATAGGATGGTATCCATCTTGTGCAAGAATCAATCCAAACAGGGCTATGTCTTCCGTGGTCACTTCTATGGAACATTGCTTCAGGTAAACCTCCAAAGCTTCCTCAACATCCGATTCTAAATAATTCGCCTCTTTTAAATAGTGAGCTAAAGCTCTATTTCTATGAGAGGTTTGCCACTCAGATTGATACACTTCCTCATTGATGGTCGGGCGCTTCCCTAACAAATTTTCAAATAATGCATAGAGAAATTCCAATTTTTTTTGTGAAGAATCCCCTGGAAGAAGCGACGCTATAGTAATCGCTCCAGCATTTATCATAGGATTAAACGGTTTTCCCGGCTTATGCATTTCTAAACGAATAATTGAATTGAAAGCATCCCCAGTTGGTTCCACATCGACCCTCTCTAAAACATAAGAAA
The DNA here is from genome assembly GCF_030348945.1 of Peribacillus sp. ACCC06369. Taxonomy (NCBI): domain Bacteria; kingdom Bacillati; phylum Bacillota; class Bacilli; order Caryophanales; family Bacillaceae; genus Peribacillus; species Peribacillus sp. ACCC06369. The sequence goes on along the minus strand of NZ_JAUCEN010000002.1, from coordinate 929,673 downwards.
TGCCGCAACCCAAGCATGCGGCTATAAAGCTGAGCACTTTTGAAATACTTTGCAACGTGAAAGGGACTTCACAATCCCCTGACTTCATCATTGTTCCACCTGGCTCTAGTATGCAGATACCTAATTGCGATAAGTGTATATTGCTCAATGCCGGTATATAATTGGCGGTTTGTCCTTCTGTTGCATAGGATCTGTAGTGTGCCACCCATTCATCTAAGCAGGCTTGCTTTTGGCTATTAACGTGAATGTCATACTCTTTTGACAATTCTTCAATCACATTCTTCCACCTCATTAGTTGTTTGTGCTTACTTTATTGGATTTGCTGAAAACACAATGAAAATCGTTAAGCGCTTTCAAAATATTTCTATCTACCTTTAATTTTAAAATGGGAACTACATAAACATACGAAAACCTACAAATTCTAAAAAATAAAAATCCACAAAAAAAACGTGATTAATTCACATCAACTGTTACCATTATTTGTTGATAGAAAAACAGATTGGTTTTGCCATAATTGGTACTAAGCCGTTTAATCAGGAACAAAGTAAGCGTTGTATTGAAGCCGATGTAACTGTATACTGATTTTTTAAACAAATTGGGAGGTGACGACTTGAATCTCAGTACGTTAATGAAAAAAGAGGTCAATATCCTTGTTCTGATGTTATTAACAGTACCATTAGCAGGCGAATTGAGTTTTTATCCTTTAAATGAAACGTTTCGAATAAGTTTTGGTCCGCCTGCACTTTTCTTCTTTTTACTATTATTACAGAAAACACCTGCCATTTTTTCAGGCATCTTGACAGGAACAATGGTTGTGGTATTTCGAATCCTAATAGACTTTTTCATGCATGATAATTTTTCCTGGACTTCTTCTTTCCAAGTCCAATATCCTAGTTTTTTCTTTTATTTCACCTATTCCTTTCTTTTTTCTTTAGTGAAAATACACCGCTTTCAAAACCGATCTTTAGTTATTGGGTTTATTGGTCTCATTATCGAAATATTGTCCGACTCTGTAGAATTATTCTTTCAATATATTGTATTAGAAACAACGATTACGTTAGGTTCACTAAATGAGATGATCGTGATCGCATTCGGCCACAGTTTTATCGTTTTAAGCTTTTTTAATATGATGAAACTTTATGAAGCACAATCACGAGAAAAGCAAATCAGAAAACAAAATGAACATATGCTGATGCTCATTTCAAATTTATATGAGGAAACGATTCATTTAAAAAAAACATTAAAAAATGCAGAGAATATTACAAAGAAATCGTATGATTTGTATCGTGATTTAAAAGAACTGGAAAAAAGGGAAAAGCAACCTGATGTTCCTGCACAGCAATATAGTCAAAAGGCTTTGCGTATCGCGGGTGAAATGCATGAAGTTAAGAAGGATAATCAACGAATTTTTGCTGGTCTATCTAAATTGATCTCCAATGAGAGTTTTAAAGATTATATGAATGCTGCTGAACTCTTTCATTTAATTATCCGAATTAATGAAAAATATGCCTTATCACTTGGAAAGGATATTCAATTTGAATACTCATTGGATGGAAATAACCATTCACATTATCATGTATATACCGTATTATCTCTTTTCAATAATTTAGTCGCTAATGCAGTGGAAGCAATTAAAGAAAAGGGAATCATTCGTTTAAGTTTGTGTGAAATTTGCGACAATGTAGAATTTAAAGTGGCTGATAATGGACCTGGTATCCCTCAAAAATATCAGACCGTTATATTTAAACCTGGATTCACTTCAAAATATGATCAATACGGAACACCTTCAACAGGGATTGGACTCTCATATGTTAATGAAGTCGTGAAAGAACTGGGGGGGGACATCCTATTTGAAAATAAGCTTAACGGGGCCCTTTTTTCAATAAAGTTACCAATTCATAAGTTGATTCAGAGAGGATGATTTCATGCGTTTTTTTATAACAGATGACGATTGTGCTATACGTTCAAACTTAAGCCAAATCATTGAGAACGAAGATTTAGGAGAAGTGGTGGAGGAAGCGGAAGATGGAAGTTTATTAGAAGGACATATTTTGAATTTAAAACAAATTGATATATTATTCATTGATTTATTAATGCCCATTCGAGATGGCATTGAGACTCTCCGTCATATAAAAAATACATTTAACGGAAAAATAATAATGATTTCACAGGTTGAATCCAAGGAGCTAATTGGTGAAGCATACTCGCTCGGAATTGATTATTATATTACTAAACCAATCAATCGTATTGAAATATTAACGGTCATTCGAAAAGTTATGGAACGTATCCATTTGGAAAGATCGATCACTAATATCCAAGCCTCTTTAAATAGTGTATTGAGTTTTGAACAGCCAAAAGTTGCTAAATCAAATAATTTCAATGAGAACAGTATAAAAGAAGTGGGCGAATTTCTTTTATCGGAATTAGGAATCGTTGGAGAAAATGGGGCAAAAGATTTAATGGAAATGCTTCAATATTTATTTATGTATGAACGGACTTTTACTTTTAAACAGCATTTCCCGACCCTTAAAGATATCTTTGTGGAAATCACAAAGAAAAAGCTCGGAACATCAGCTGTGCAGGCTGATATTAATCGTGAAATAAAAGCTGCCGAACAGCGAATACGCAGAACCATCAACCAATCGCTGAATCATTTTGCTTCGCTCGGTTTAACGGATTTTTCAAATCCAAAGTTTGAAAATTACGCTTCTAAATTTTTTGATTTCACAGTCGTTCGCCAAAAGATGAAAGAACTGCAAAATGATTCTACAATAGTTCTTACTCCTACCCGAGTAAATACAAAAAAGTTTATTCAAGTATTCTTTTTCGAAGCGAAACGCTTGAATCCAGATGAAATAATTAGATATAGATAATCCATGAATATTCACAAAAAAACCACTGAAGTACTCAAAAAGCATAAAATCCCCTGAAAAATTTCAAGGGATTTTAGCTACGTTCTTATTTTTTCAGCAATAAATACATGAAATAAGGAGCACCGATCAATGCAACCATGATACCTGCAGGAATCCCTTCGGGTTCAATTATATTACGGCCTATCGTATCGGCAAGCAACAATAGCCATCCACCGATTAAAATGGCAACTGGAATGAATAATTGATTTCGAGGTCCTACCAATGATTTTGCTATATGCGGAGCCATGAGTCCAATGAATGCAATTCCGCCTGTAACGGAAACGGCAGCTGCGGCCAGTGCGACAGCAGTTATTAGCAATACGATCCGTTCCTTTTCAATCGATACACCCACTCCAATTGCGACCGGTTCACTTAAACCAAGCAGATTCAACCGATTTGCTTTATATAAAGTGAATGGGATAAGGACGATTAACCATGGTAGAACCGCCCAAATGAAGGGCCAATCCGTGCCCCAAATATTCCCCGCCAACCATTTTGCGATGAAATCGACTTTTGCCCGTTCTGCCGATGAAATGAGGACAATCATCAGGCCTGAAAGCGCCATTGAAAAACCAACCCCGATCAGCACTAACCGAACTGGTTCAAGACCGACCCTTCTTTTAAATGAGAGTATATATATTAAACAGGCCGTCAGTAACGCGCCGATAAAAGCGACAAGTGGAATCATATAAACAAATGAACCTGCGTCAATCGGGAAAAACAGAAAGAAAGCGGCAATGGCTACACCAGCTCCTGAGTTGATTCCGATGATTCCGGGATCGGCTAAATCATTGCGTGTGATTCCCTGTAGAATGGCTCCCGACAGTGCAAGGGCCATACCTGCTAAAAGGGTAATGATGATTCTTGGTAATCGGACGGAAAATAATATGAATTCCTCTTTAAACGTCCCTTGCCCGAAAAGCGTAGGAATCAGTCGCCCAAAAGAAAGATTCGAATATCCCGAACACGTCCCAATAATGATCGTAATGATAATGAGTGCGGATAATGCACCTAATATCCATCGCTGTTTTTTGACTAATGCTGACTGGATCATGAAAATGCTTTACCTCCTTTACGCACGATTAGGAGGAAGAAAGGTAAACCTATCATCGCAACAACCGCTACCACAGGCGTTTCATATGGAGAATTGATAGTACGTCCGATCGTATCGGCAAGCAACATGAAAGTGGCCCCTAAAATCGCGGACATAGGCAGGATGAATCGATAATCCGTACCCACGATAGCCCGAACCATATGGGGAACCATTAACCCGATGAATACCATATTCCCAACAAGCGCAACGGCAGCACCAGCCAGGAGAATGATGACTACGAAGAGTACCGCCTTTATTTGTGTTGTCTTTTGACCTAATCCTACCGCCACCTCTTCACTTAAGCTAAGTATGGTGAGCTGTCTGGAAAAGAGAAAGGAGATCAGGATGCCTATTAAAATGAACGGGACGATTACACGAAGCTGATTCCATGATGTTCCGATATTCCCGCCTGCAGTCCACATCGAAACATCTTTTGATACTTTGAAATAAATCCCGACACCTTCCGAAACGGCAAATAGGAATGCAGAGACTGCTGCACCAGCCAATACGATCCGTAAAGGAGAAAATCCTCCCTTTTTCATCGCACCTATCCCGAAAACCATGGTTGCCCCCACAGCGGAACCTATAAAACACGCAGTCATGATCCCTAAGTTATTAGCTGTTGGAATAAATGCCAAAGTAATGGCCAGACCCGCATTGGCTCCTGCCGTCAATCCAAGCAACCCCGGATCGGCAAGTGGATTCCTAGTCATCCCCTGCATGATGGCACCAGAAACGGCAAGTGCTGCACCAACAAAGATTGCCCCCACTTCACGAGGGAACCGGATTTCCCGAATGATTGAAATCTTTTCACCGGTAGCATTTGATGTCAGTGCTTGCCAGACATCTCTTACGGTAACATCAGCCGCACCAAATGCCATGGAAATAATGAACATGCCTATGAATACAGCAATCCCTATCATCAGTTTACATATAAATGGGATGAAACGTTGATTTTCATTAGTCATCTGTCTCTCTCATCTCTTTTTTTATAGAATAAAAGGAGAGGAATTGGTATCCCTCTCCCTCGCTGTATTATTTTCCAAGAAAACTTTTTGAAAAGAAGTCTAATTGGTATTCTAATGTTATAGGATCATTGAAGTAGAATTCTTTCGCATTAGCTTCAAAGAGTTGATTGTTTTTTACAGCAGGAATGTTTTTATACGTATCTGTTTGTTGGAATGAATTGTCCTCATCTTTATTATTACTCAAAATCACATAATCACCAGCATAGTCTGCCAGAACTTCTAAAGATAAAGCGAAGTAACCATCTTTCAACGCCGCTTCTTTTACTTTTTCAGGCATGGCCAATTTCATTTCCTGATAAAGGATTTCCGTTCCACGACCCCAATTATCGCCAAATACATAGAACTGTTTGTCAAACTTTTCGAATACCGAAACGGTAGTATCTTCACCGATTTTAGCTTTAATGTCTTCACCGGTCGCTTTTGCACGTTTTTTGAAATCATCCACCCAAGTTTGGGCTTCTTTTTCTTTATTCAAAAGCTTACCAATTTCTATGTGCTGTGTTAAATAGTCCACTTTTCCGTATGTATATGTTACGGTTGGGGCAATTTCACTTAACTTATCGACATTTTTAATCGTTGATAAACCAATGATTAAATCCGGATCCAACTCGATGATCTTTTCCAGGTTTTCGTCCGTCACTTCTTCGACATCTTTTAATTCTTTAAAATTCGGGTTCATTTTAGACCAGGAATCAACCCCTACAAGGTTAACATCCAAAGCCATTACGTTACCTGCGAAAGTAGATAGAACGACAACACGCTTTGGATCTGCCGGAACTTCAACAGGGCCATTTTCAGATTGGTAAGTGATGGTTCCTGATTTTTCCTTTTTGGAAGTGGAGCTTTTTTCTTTTTCGGTTGCCTCGTTACCACAAGCACTAATAATTAACACTAACAGCAGTATAAATGGGATCATTATCTTTTTCATTTGTTGTCAAATCTCCTTTTAGTAAATTGTATGTACTGCACATTGGTTTGTTCGTTCGTTGATCTCGTCCGATAACCGCATCAATATGGAAGACTTCCTTTAACACTTCATGAGTGATGACTTCTTCACAATCTCCCGCTTTGACTATTTCCCCGTCTTTTAAGGCAATGATATAGTCGGCAAAGCGAGCAGCTTGGTTTAAATCATGAAGAACCATGACAATCGTACGTTCCTGTTCTACATTCAGCCTCTGTAAGAGTTCTAAAACCTCTAGCTGATGCGCCATATCCAAATAGGTGGTCGGCTCATCAAGGAAGATGATTTCCGTTTCCTGGGCAAGGGCCATGGCAATCCAAACACGCTGGCGCTGACCTCCTGAGAGAGCATCCACCGGACGGAACTTAAAGTCTTTCGTACCGGTCACTTCAAGTGCCCAATCAATCACATCATAGTCTTTTTGGGTTAGACGCCCAAAACCTTTTTGATAGGGAAAGCGCCCATATGATACGAGCTCACCAACTGTCAATCCGCTTGCACTCTCGGGTGTCTGCGGAAGTATGGCCATTTTTCTTGCAAGGATCTTAGTGCTCTCTTTTGAGATATTCATCCCATCTAAAACAACCATACCTGATTGATTTGGAATGATCCGGGTGATCGCTTTCAAAAGTGTGGATTTCCCACATCCATTTGAACCTATGATCGTTGTGATTTTTTTATCTGGAATTTCCACACTGAGATCTTTTACAATCAAACGTTCACCATAACCAATATTTAAATTCTCTGTATATAGGCGAACCATTTTTTAACCTCCATTTATTGAAAAATAGGTAAGTAAAAACTCAAATGAAAATGATTATCATTATCCATTACTTATTTACTATAATTCTATCTAAATATATTGTCAATAGTTATTTCATGGGTATATAAGGAGCAATTCTGATAGGATTATTGAGCTGAACCCGTTTTTAGCGACAAATGAAAACAATAAAGATCCCGGAAATATTTCCGGGATCTTTATTGTTTGGCTCATGTTCAGGATTTTGGTAAATGTCCCTTATGGGAACGGAAAGAATACTCCTAAAAGGTCATTTCATCGATCAATGTTTCTTAAACCCTTGCTTCTCCACATAATCTTTCATGTATAACCTGCTTTTCTTTCCAAGCATGGCAGCCATTTGCTCGGTCCAGGTGTCTTTTCGTTTACCTTTAGTCCGACGCTCGTAATAACTCGAGATCGTTTCATTATACTCTTCAAGCTGTCCGATGTATTCCTGCTTATCCTCCTGATATCCATTTTCATGATAGATATTGGACTGCGGCAAACGCGGCTTTTTATCAGAACGGTTTTTCGGATATCCGACCACTAGGGCGAATAACGGAATGACCCGATGAGGTATATTCAAAATCTCTGACACTTCCGGGAGATTATTGCGGATCCCGCCGATATAGCAAATGCCAAGATCCATCGATTCTGCGGCCAGCGCTGCATTTTGAGCCGCTAGAGCAGCATCAATACAGGCAACCATGAATTTCTCCGTACTTTCAATCGATTCAGTCAGGTCCGTGTTTTCCATTTCGGAAACCATATCCTGACGATATAAATCAGCACAAAAGACGAATAGATGCCCATTCTTCTCTACATAAGATTGTGGTCCGGCAAGTTCAGCAAGCTTGGCTTTCTTTTCCGGATCTGATACCCCTATGATTGAATACGCTTGAATGTAACTTGAAGTCGATGCAGCCTGGGCACATTCCACAATCGTATTGATTTGCTCCTCAGACAATAGCTTGTCCTCAAAAGAACGAATGGAACGGTGATCTAAAATCTTCTCAATAATATGATTCAAAGCTCCCACCCCTATTCAATATGTAAAATGAAACAACCATCATCGGGGCTGAATCTACCCCGATGACAGTATGCAGTAATGAAACTCAATCTTTTGTTTTCAAATCCAATTCACGGTAATTTTGCTGTCTCAATGCTTCATAAACCAAGATGGCAGCCGTGTTCGAAAGATTAAGGGAACGTACTTTATCCGTCATTGGAATCCTTAGGCACCTATCCATATTTTCCTGGATTAGCTCTTTCGGGAGCCCTGTCGTTTCACGGCCAAAAATGAAGTATATCTCACTGTCTTGATCACTGTAATCGAAGCTGGAATGCGGCTGCTCCCCGAATTTCGTTAAGTAATAAAATTCACCGCCGGCATTCTTTTCATAGAACTCTTCCAACGAATCATAATAATGGATCTTTACATTCTCCCAGTAATCGAGACCGGCCCTTTTGAGCTGTTTGTCATCCGTTGAGAAACCGAGCGGACGAATGAGATGTAAAGACGTATCCGTCCCTGCACATGTTCTTGCGATATTGCCTGTATTTGCTGGAATCTGTGGTTGATATAAAACTACATGTATTGACACTTCATTTTCACCTCTAGTTTAAACTTCACCTTAATTATAGCATTAAACAAAAAAGACTAAAAACCAATCACCTTCCATCCAAAATCGCAAAGAATTTATAAACGATATTCGGTGTATACCTAGTCGAATCTTCATACGTCCAATACCGGTGACGGCTGTTCATCGTATGGGCATTCACAAGCGGCATCCCATCCTGATCCTTCGCCGTTACGATCAAGTTATGATCAAACCGCCCATCCCCTTCGAAATCTATACAGAGGATATCACCCAAATTCAATTCCTTGGCCGTCTTCACCTGCTTTGTCCTGATGGCATTCCCGGCTTTAAGCAGATGATATAAAGAATGGGCCGTCGTCCATGTGTAACTCCAGCTTTTCCCTCTTATCCACCAGCCCTTATTTTTGTTTGGCGTCCCCCACATCGGGATTCCTCCCGCATGTAAACATTGTGAAATGTAATTCGTACAATCATCAGTGAATTTATAATAAGCCGGATTGAATTCGTTCCACCAACGCTCGGCATATTGGACGGCCTTCATCCGATCGTACTTATATGCGAGACGATCTGCACCTGGATCAGATTCTGGCGGTACCTCTTCCGTTTCAATGGTGGGAAACAGCTCACGTTCATCCACTATATACCCATTTCGAAACCGAGCCTCCCGTTCTTCCATTTCTTCTTCTATATAAAATGAATCCTCCTGTTTCAATAAATATTGCAGGTGCACATGATAAGTCAGGACAGTATCCATGTCTTCCTTTCTCTTCGAATGAACCTTGCCTGCAGCATTCACCCGAACAATTTCCGCAGCACGGTTCCTCATCAAATCCTTTTTCAGATGTAACTTCCTTTCACTCCGTTCCTGATTATCGGAAGTATAAAACTCCACTCTTTCTTGTAAAAGGCGTTGCAATTGATTCCTCAAGTTCATGCCCTCCTTCTTACCATCTATGCTAATGTGTATGTATAAGGGCAGGACAAAAACACAACTTCATAAAATGTAGGGTTTCAACCCTTTCGAATCTTATAAATATATAGAAGGTTTCCTTGAAGGAACTCGGAATATCTTAAGCAAAAAAGCAGCCCCGTTAATATTAACGAGGCTGCTTCGTCTTACATATCATTTTGTTTCCAAGGTAAACCGAAGTCCTTTTTCTATTTCCGCCAGTACCTCTTCATCCGTTTCCTTCATTCGTGCTTCTTCCAGTATGGAAACGGCCTGCTCCCGACCAATTTTACCAACTGCCCAGGCTGCCGTTCCCCGTATGACGGGCCGCGGATCATCCTTCATGACCTGGATCAATTCAGGCAATGCCGTTTCATCTTTGAAGTGGGCCAATGCTAAAATGGCATTTCGTTGGATTGGTTTTTTACCGCGCCAAGAGCCAGATACATGGCCGTATGTCTCTTTGAATTCCCGATTTGAAATCGTAAGCAGAGGTTTCAACAGCGGTTTCGCTAACTCGGGGTCGGGTTCCATCTCTTCATGAAGATGAAAATCCATTCCTTTGTTTTTGGGGCATACGGTCTGACATGTATCACATCCATACAAACGATTGCCTATTTTCGTCCTGAACTCATCAGGTAGGAAACCCTTTGTCTGCGTTAAGAACGCAATGCAACGCTTGGAATTCAGCTGACCACCCTGAACGAGCGCACCTGTCGGGCAAACATCGACACATTTATTGCATGTCCCGCATTGATCTTCCATCGGTTGATCCGGTTCAAATGGCAGGTTGGTGATCATGTCTCCCAAGTAGACATAAGACCCGTATTCCGGAGTGATGATCATACTGTTTTTTGCACTCCAGCCAATTCCTGCCCGCTCAGCAACAGCCCGATCTGATAATTCGCCCGTATCAACCATTGACTTCGCCACTGCCCCCGGCACTTTATCTTTAATGAAATCCTCAAGTAACTGCAATTTATTCCGAAGGACGGTATGGTAATCCGTTCCCCACGAAGCCCGACAAAAAATCCCGCGTCGCTCACCTTTTGTACTTTGCGGAGCATCCTTCAATTTCGAAGGATACGCAAGCGCAATCGAAATGATGGATTGCGGTTTATCGAATATCAATTCAGGCCTGACTCTTTTTTCTATATCTGCTTCTTCAAACCCTGACTGATAATCCAGTTCCTGTTGACGTACCAGCCGACCTTTCAATTCGGTAAACGCCGTGGCCGATGTAAACCCGATTTTATCGATGCCGATCTCTTTACTATATAAAATCACTTCTTGCTTGAATGTATTCATATCCATATTAATCACCTACGTTCATTCAGTATTCCCATCGAAGCTTGTATTCATTTCAAACCATTGCTATCTATGATAAACTAATTCCAATCATTTTTGGAGGTGTAACGTCTTGGAAATTACCATATCGGCTAATCTTAGCAGCAAAATCCCTGAATTCAAAGTTGGGATCATTACATATGAAAACATCGAAGTAGGTCCCTCCCCGCAAATGGTGAAAGGAAGACTTCATTTATTTCAGGAGGCTCTTTTTTTCGACCTTGAAGAAAAGGAGTTGACCGACTTTTCCGGCATTAAAGAGTGGCGAGAGATTTTCAAGACCACAGGAACCAACCCGTCACGGTATCGCCCATCCGTGGAAGCCCTTTACCGCCGCGTTAAAAAACAGAATTACTTGACACCCATCCATTCAGCCATCGATTTGAATAACTTCTTCTCGCTTTTATATGAAGTTCCTATCGGCATTTATGATGCGGATAAATTAGCGGGTGACATCTCGATTAAGATTGGCGAGGGAACAGATGGTTATGACGGTTTGAACGGCCGCTTGAATTCCATGGAAAATATGATTACATCAGCCGATCATGATGGAGCATTCGGAAGTCCATACGTTGATTCAGAACGAACGAAAGTCACCGAAGAGACGAAAAGGGCCATCCAAATCATTTATTTACAACCCAAGACTCCAATCACTGAAGCCCATCAGCTAACGAAATCTTTGATGGACATGTTCCTTGAAATCCACGGTGGTGAAGGGACTTACTCGATTGTAGAAGGATAATCAAAATTGAACGGAAATAAACCCTTTCTACAATCGGAAGGGGTCTTTTCATAATTTCCAAGGAACTAGCTAGTATCCTTTTATTAACCCTCTCGTCCCCGAAAAAGGAGTATTATGATTCCTGAATGGAAGAGCATATAAGAATGATTGAAATAGCTACTTGAAATTAATTTCATACCATTACCAAATAAGAAAAAATGAGCAGCAATAAAAAAATATGCACGATTTTTTTATTGCTGCTCATTTTGTTAACCATTACTATAATAGTTTTTCATTACCTCTTTTGACCAATTGAGTTGTTTCACTTGGCCAATCGGGCCAAATTCAGACATATAAGGTTTAATATCCAATACTGGCGTTCCATCAATGGCATCCAAAGCCCTCACAGTTATCTTTAGACCCTATACTTTTAACAATTCACATCTTGATACTGATACACCAAGCTGATTTGGCCTTGCTTTGGCCCTTTGAGAAAAGATACCTACCTTTGGCCAATCAGTTCGATTTCTTGGATGCCTAGCATTGAACTGAATTTTATCAGGGTCCACTTTATTCATATAAAATATGACTTCAATATGTGAAAATTGTTCTAATCCAAACAGGCAATCTTCTTTGAATTTGGATCCATCCATAATTATCTCGGAAATTACTTCTCCCCAATAATCATCTTCCAAATTAACTCTATTATTTTGGATTAAACCTATTGGTTCTAAAAGTAGTGACATTTTCGCTTCCCCCTACATATTCACAATTCAAAATGGATCCATTGAACAAACTTCCCGAAATTCTCCTCTAACCATTAAAGGATCAGGATTTACGCGAAAACATGAAATATATTTACTCTCATTATCAATACTACAAGATTGGATAATTGCATTACAAATATTTCCTTAAATACCTTTTATTCAATGAAGAACCGTCTCAATAAACGTTTATTTGGACAAAAAAAGCACACTCTTGTTCAAACTGATTCTACTACCGTAGTTAATCACTTTGAACAAGAGTGTGCTGCATCAAAATAGCCACCCTTCTGGATACAGGTAATTTTGGACAATAAAAAAATTCCACTGTAAACAGTAGAATCCTAGTTATAATATTTAAACGCAAAGCTTCGTTCTCCAGGTAACGAAACCCTACGTTATGAGTATGTATTGGAGCGGGTGAAGGGAATCGAACCCTCATCATCAGCTTGGAAGGCTGAGGTTTTACCACTAAACTACACCCGCATAATCCTTGTAGAACTTTGTCGAATTACCAACAAAATTAATTATATAGTTTAATCTAAAAAAATGCAATAGTTCTTCTTAAAAAATTTAAATTAATGGATTGTAACGATAATATATTCATTCACTTTAGTAAAGATGTTAAAAAGTCCCCTGATTCAGAGAACTTTTTCATCCTATATTATGTTATGACCATATGACTTCCATTAACCGTGGATAAACCTGCTGTGCCGTCTCAAGCAGCATGATTAACTTCCTGAACGCGAGATCCGGTACGATATCCCCCTCGATGGAGTATGAATACCTAATGGAAATCGTCCCATTTTCTTCATAAAGCTTTGAATACCTAAAATTAGCATTATATTCATTCAACAGTGTATGTACATCCTGCTTCTTATCAGGATTCTTCAACTCGGCGACATTAAAGCAAAATAAGTCCGCCACATTTTCATCTTCATTGAATGCAAATACTAAAAGGACCTTCCACCCGTCCTTTAACTTTTGCTCAGCTCTAAAAAAGGTGGTGCCATCTTCATTCAACTCATTCATATAGATTTTCTCACTAGTTAAAAAATCACGAAATTTAGCAACGTTTGACATGGTTCATCACCTTTCTCTATGTATTTACATTTTATAATGAAAATTGCCATTTTTACAGAGTTTTCTACAAACATTCCAATTTCATCCTTTTCACACAAGAGTGAACCACTCCATTTAACGAATGGTTCAAAAAAGGGCTCCTCGAATAGATAAGATTGATGCCATATGCTTCTCCGCTAAAAATGCTTTCTGAAAATCCAAAATCCCCTGGATATTTCAAGAGATTCTTTGATCGACCTATATCTGCCGTTATCGCCATGGTTTCAAAAACTTACTGCAATTGAGCGAGCTCCCCCTCTTAAGGTACTGGCCGATCAGAGAAACTCAACCCGGCATTATATCTTTAACTTGAAAAGGAAAACGGCCTTTCCCCGATTGAATATCGAAAAAAGGCCGCTTTTATTATAAGCTGCTTAGGAATCACAACAAAGGCCTGCCTCTGCCGTATTTCCATAAAACTTATAGTTTAGCGAATTCAGGTTCCGCTACTTTCACAAGCTGTTTACCGAGGTTCGTTCCTTTAAACAAACCTAAAAATGCATCTGGTACGTTTTCAAACCCTTCAATAATCGTTTCCTCATACTTCAGCTTTCCTTCTTGGAGCCATTTTCCTAAATCCGTCGCACCCTCTTGGAATCTATCGGCATAATTTCCAATTGTGAAACCTTTCATAAGTGCACTCGTTTTGATCATCGCGGATTGCAGACGCGGTCCTAGATCTTTCCCTTCTGCATTATACGAGGAAATCGCTCCGCATAATGGAATTCGGGCATTCGCATTCAACAGTGTGAAAACAGCATCGGACACCTCGCCGCCCACATTATCGAAATAAACATCGACTCCATCAGGAACAGCATTAGCTAAATCTGCCGTAAAACTATCCTTTTTATAATTTACGGCACTATCAAATCCGAGCTCTTTCGTTAAGTACTCAAGTTTTTCATCTGAGCCTGCGATGCCAACAACTTTCGCACCTTTAATCTTAGCGATTTGTCCAACTACTGAACCAACAGCACCAGCTGCCCCGGAAACCACTACAGTTTCACCTTCTTGTGGCTTACCGATATCAAGCAATCCAAAGTAAGCTGTTAAACCGGTCATTCCAAGAATCCCTAAATGAGTTGTGACCGGAGCCACCTTGGGATCAATGACGCGGATTTCCTTTTCGGTGACAACTGTGTATTCTGCCCAGTCGATATTCCCAACAACGACATCCCCTTTTTTGAAGGAACTCGATTTGGACTCAATAACTTCAGCAACAACGCCACCCGTGATGACCTTATTCAATTCAAATGGAGCAATATATGATTTGGTCTCCTGCATTCTTCCACGCATGTATGGATCGACGGATAAATATAGCGTCCGTACTAAAATCTCATTATCTTTTGGTTTGGGAACTTCACTCTCAACAAAGTTAAAATCCCCTTTCGAAGGCATACCTTTTGGACGGTTTGCCAGGGTGATTATTTGTTGTTTGGTTTGTGTCATCATTCGTTCCTCCTTGGTTTTGAATACGTAATTTCGAAAAGAAGCGTATCACTGATGAAGTTCGCAGGTCAAAGAATATAACTGTCTATTGTTTCCATAACACTCTTTATGTAGCCTTTAATGGATATCCTAAACTTGCTATGACCTATTATGTCCCATGTTTTTCATTCATATAAAGGTCATGAGCATAATGGCTGAATGAACAAAGGCATGGTTAATAACCTTTGAGCAAATAAGAAGACCGTTTATTTTTGGTCTACATTATATAACATACTGTCCATATTTTAGAGTGACCGTAAAATGAAACAAGAATTATGGATCAGTCAGGGATATATTCCTGATTAAACTTGGATGACATAGAGAGCTGCTTCTCATATACGGAATTCTACAATACATGGATCTCTTCCAAGAAAAATTCAACGGCCTTTTCCCTATTGAATACTGAGAAAAGGACGCAGCTTGAAATACTCTTTTTTATTGTACACTTGACAGGGGTACCACCCCTTCTTCTTATGAACTGGTTTAAGAAACTAACTCGTGGATAGTCTACATCAATTTTGAAATGAACATTGTTGCAATGCCAAAGTAAATAAGTAACGAGAGTATGTCATTTAGTGTTGTAATTAATGGACCCGAAGCAACTGCAGGATCTATGTTGAATTTATATAATATCAGAGGAATAATGGTCCCAGCTAAAGTCCCAATAATCAGTGTCATGACTAATGAACTTCCAACCACTAATCCCAGAACGGGATTACCCTGCCAAACATAAGCTATGATGGAAATTAAAATTCCACAGGTAACACCTATTATCAATCCAACTTTAAGCTCTCGTATAATAAGTCTGGTAACCACTCCCTTATCCGTGTCACTAGTAATCAGGCCTCTTACAACAACAGCTAAAGATTGAGTACCTGTATTTCCAGTCATCCCAGCAATCATCGGCATAAAGAAGGCAAGTGCAACAACTTTGGACAATGTTTCTTCAAAGCCGCTTATAATGGTTCCAGACACTAATCCGATAAATAAAAGTAAAATAAGCCAGGGTAGCCGACGATATGCGGCCACGTGCGCCTTCGTGTCAAAATCTATGGATTTACCAGATGCCGACAGTTTTTCAATATCTTCATTCGCTTCCTTAATGACAACATCAATGATGTCATCAACGGTTACAATTCCTAATAACTCATTATTTTTTTCAACAACAGGAATCGCTAAAAAATCATAACGCTCAATAACACCGGCTACCTCTTCTTGATCTTCATAAGCAAATACGGAGATAACCCGGCTGTACATAATATCTTGAATTTTTTCAGATTCATCATTATTAAATCCCGATATGAGACAACACCCACTAATTTTTTATCGTTATCTATTACATAAAGATAGTTAATCGTTTCCGAAAACTCCGCAAAGATTTTAAGCTTTTCAACTGATTCACGAACCGTATAATGTTGGGGGATCCATACAAAACGGTTCGTCATTATTCGTCCTGCCGTTTCCGGGGGATAATTCATGATATTTTGAACGATTTTAGATTCTTCTTGTTTCATACCTGAAAGAAGTTCTTCAATTTTTTCAGGGGATAGGTTCTCTAACAATGAAGCTAGATCATCATTATCCATTAAATCCATTACATGGCCGGATTTCTCAATTCCTAATTTACTAAGAATCTTTAATTGATGTACTTTTTCAAGTTCTTGAATCAGTTCAGCAATTTGTTCTGAATCAAGGAACAACAAGAAACGTGTATGATGTTTTTCTGGGAGTCCCTCGAATATGCGTGCAATGTCATATGGTTGGAGTTCTTCTAATATTGCTTGAAATTCTTTCTTTTTTCCTTCTTTTAAAACTTTTATGATTTGTAAAGTTATTTGGTCTTCTGTCAGGACTTTCATTTTGCCCTCAACTCCTTTTAGGGGAGCAAAAAAATATTATTTTTCCCCTTCAAAATCTTTGTTTTCATTCAATTTTCATTAAGCTTGGAGTATTCCCGTGAGTGATGACCCACAATCCTCACCTCCAGGAAAAAATAAAAACACCTCCATTACAAATGAAGGTGTTAAATACGGTATATATGCGTACATTGCCTGGAAGACAAATACAAACAGCCGTAAATGGCTGAATGACAAATACATAGCATAAATCCAGTTCCTCCATTCGTAGAGCTTTAGCACTGTGTGGCATAGGACAAAGCCAGCTACATTAAAAACCACCTTATGTCGATGGTTTCTGTTGACCCATTGGCGTCTTTCGACATTTTTGGGCAGTAGCGTATCTCCTACACAGGAGCCTCACCTAACGAGGATATTTAATTTACACATCCACTCTAAAAGAGTTTCTATTAGATGTCAATGTTTGATTTATAAATCATTCTATATATTGACCTAATATCCCTACCTTTAAAAAGGTACCATGAAAACAACACCGACTTATACGCTCTCGATTAAGACGGTCTGATTTAATGTCTCTTCGATATTTTTTTAATACATCCCTCTACACAGCCGCAATAGCCTTTAAAAAGATACAATGGAAAAACAAACGCCATATTAAGGGAAAATATTGGAATTATATATTAAAACTTACTTATAATGAAGACTGATATGAGTGACTGAAACAAAAAAACATGTTAAATACTCTAATAAAATATCTTCTTATCTCTAATTATATTAAGAAAGGAAGTTGCTCAAATGAAAAGACTTTTGTCGATTATATGTATTATCGTAAGTGCTTTTGTATTGATGGCAGGCTGCAGAACCAAGGACACGGAACAAGTGGATGAGAATTCGAAGGATGTGAGCTCGTTGAAAGCCATTGAAGGTAGGTGGGAAGGAGATATAAAGATTCCAAATCAACCTCTTCCAATCATTGTTCATTTCACGGGGAAAGATGGAACGATAAGTATTCCTGTACAAGGATTGAACGAATTCCCCTTAACCAGTGTAAAGTTAAGTAATTCAGACTTGTTTTTTAATATGAAAATGCAAAATCAGCAAATAACGTTTGATGGGAAAGTGGATAAGGAAAAGATTTCAGGAACATTTGTTCAGAAAGGGCAAGAGTTCCCCTTCGAATTGCTTAAGAAATCCGATCAGGCAGTTGAAGAGAAAGAATCAGGTGAAATTGTGCAGGCTGACTTACAGAATGGAACAATTAATGGCCTTTTAGAAACACCCAAAAATGAAGGACCTTTTCCTGTGATGATTATAATTGCGGGTTCGGGACCGACTGATAAAGACGGGAACACCATGGCAATGCCCGGGAAAAATAATAGTTTAAAAATGTTAGCCGAGAGTCTTGCAGAAAAAGGTATCGCAAGCATTAGATATGATAAGCGCGGAATTGGCGAAAATATGCAATTGGCAGGAAAAGAAGCGGATCTGAGATTTGAACAATATATTGATGATGCAGCTGCTTGGGTTCAATTTGCCAAAAAGGATGGCCGTTTTTCCAAAGTCGGCATCATCGGCCATAGTGAAGGTTCTTTAATTGGAATGGCAGCTGCCAAGAAATCAGAGACAGACATATTCATTTCATTAGCTGGTGCAGGCGAACCTATTGACCAAGTACTTATTAAACAGCTTGAAGAGCAACTGACACCGACGTTATTAACGGAGTCCAAGGATATACTGTCAAAACTAAAACAAGGAAAACAAGTCGAGACTGTCAGTGCAGACTTGCAAAGTGTATTCCGTCCTTCTGTTCAACCTTACATGATTTCTTGGATTCAATATAATCCGATCGAATTTGTAAAGGAACTGAATATCCCTGTTCTAATCGTAAATGGTAATAGAGATATTCAAGTGGCGCCAACTAATGCAAAAGCGTTACATAAGGAAAAAGGCGATTCTGAGTTACTTATACTCGAAAAGATGAATCATGTATTGAAAGAAGCTCCTGCAGATCGAGAGGGAAATCTAGCAACCTATACAAATCCTGAACTACCATTATCCCCTGGATTGGTGAATGGCATCGTTGAATATTTAAACAAACATGACATCTCCAATGATGACGATCATTGAAATGATAATTGAGGATTGGCTCTCCGGAGGGATTGTAAAGATAATCAAATGATCCTCGTGCCTCCGGTATTAGGTAAATAAGGAGATCAACAATGAAGATTTTAGCACTAAAATTACCAATTAATTTGAATGAAAATACTTATGAAGAAATGCTCCATTTGTTACCTAAACAAAGACGATTAAGCATACACAAATTACAAAAGAAAAATGATAAATACCGTTCTTTATTTGGGGAGCTATTAGCAAAGTGGTTCATAAGTGACATTTTAAGAAAACCATTTCAAAATATCCACTTTATTTTAGATAAACATGGGAAACCCAATCTAGTAGGAGGAAGAATTCACTTTAATATTACCCATTCAGGTGATTGGGTTGTTGTTGGCATTCATAAGGATCCCATAGGTGTTGATATAGAAGAAGTCAAAGATTTTAACATCCATGAAATTACCAAAAGTACTTTTAGCAGTAAAGAATTTAGCTATTTCATTAAATTACCCAAAGCTAAACAAATCGATATTTTCTTTAAAATGTGGACGCTGAAGGAAAGCTGGTTAAAGTGTATAGGTACGGGGTTTTTGGTTTCCCCAAATACTTTTTCAATCTTGAATGGAAATAATCAATATAGTTTAGAAATACCAACAGAGGAAATTTTAAAACTAAAAACACTAGGTGTAAAAATTACAGATATGTCTAACTATCTTTTTAAGTCGTATCATCTTAGCCCTGGATATCCCATAAGTGTTTGTATTAATAACAGAAATGAAGATCATTTAGAATTCCCGGATAATATCGATATTATAAAATTGACTAGTTTAATAAATGGGTTAAAAGCACTTTAAATAACCTTATATAACTATGTAGAAATAAAAAAAACAAAAGGCAGTAATTCTGCCTTTTGTTTTATATTTTCTCCGTGATACTCTGTCCCACTTTTGAATTATTCTTCTTACTCATTACCACTCACAAAAGAGCTAAGAATGCTTTTATAACAGGTCAATGTCATTATTCGTCCTTTTCTAAACATAGGGCATGGCATTGTTACAATGAATAAAAAGGACAAATGACAAAAAAGTTATTTTGGTGTTTCATGAAGCCTTCTTTATGGTAATTGAATGCCTTGTAAATAACTGAGGCTTTTTAGAAATATCGAGAGAGTACAAGGAAATGATTAGTGAGCTAAATTACTTTTATATGTGATTAAGTAAGTCTTCTAATTCAATCAGGAATCGACTTTTTCTACTTCTTTGAATATGTGAAGTTCCAGAGTGTAAGGAACATCCTTTATTGACCTTATGGAGTAAATGATTAAAACCAAGAGAACTGAAGAATACACCTTTCGGCCCGAGCATTATTAATTTTTGGGAGCAAAGCGCTTATTGCGACTTTCTACTTATTTTTTCTCAGTTAGTTTCCGATAGGTTGGGGAAATTGATATCTCTTTCGGCAAGGCTGTGATCACCGTAAATGGAACAGGACTCATGGACTGTAGTCGTGAGCTATACAGACCGTTTGTTATCAGGTCATTTAATGCCGAAGCAACACATCATTCCAAAATAAAAATATATTCTATCGAGGTAATTGTTGAAAATATTGTCCACTTAAAATAGCCCTCCTTCATTTACATGATGACATTCACCTTGGCGAACGATCCCCTTTCAACAAAATCCACTTCAAAAAAACACTGTTAGGTAATCTAACAAAGTGGGAGATATTGTATAAAATCATTAGTATAATTGATGAAATTACATTAAGAAAGGAAAGATCATTATGCAAATGTTTATACATGCCTTAAAAAAGAACACTACATGTATCTTTGAAATCATTTATCTGTATATACTGTTCTTTTTTTCAGAACTACAAACTACTACTGCAAGCTTATTAAAAATAAAGTAGCGAATTATGTAATTAAAACCTCTTGAATAAACTTATGATAAAAGATCCTCTAGTTCCGAACATTCCCTAACGATAATTTTTTTTCATCTCCAAAGTCAAAACTTTCAACAGTCAAAACAGCCATTTTTCACGCTTTGTATGTACGATCCCTCAAGGGCGAAAAGACAATCTCTTTGCTGGATCCAGATCAATAAGCTTGGAAATCCGACTAGCGTTTTAATAATTTGACTAAGCCCTGCTGTGACTCTAGTCTAAACAACCTGACTAGAAATGCAGCTGATCCCCTTTTTTCAACAGGAAATAATTCTATCCATCATCCCTATTGAACTACCGCTTACTGGCCGTGAAACAGTGTGGAAGAAGTGTGTTTCCACACTGCAACTCACGGTTCATGTTTTCTACTTGTTGTACTAACTCTTTGAGTACGACCTGCAACGCTTACTAATAACTTAAAAATCCCCCTGGTTCAGCTTACTACTACCCCCCTTTAGTAAAATTTTAGATGCAAATTACATATCATAGAATGTCGCCACTCTGTTCAAATTCATCAACATAAACGATATGCCCATATCCTGGAGGGTAATTTTCGGTTTTTATCTTTGAAACAATGGTTTGAATATCACTTGGATAAAGATGTACTTTTCAATTGAAAAACATAAGTTCATCAAAAAGGGACAAACTGTATTTGAAAAAAGAAAGGAGATGTGAGACATGACAAAAAAAATTAATAAAGGCAGCCGTAATCAAAATTCACCGCAATTACATGGACAAGTTCCTGTTAGTGGTGACAACAGTAAAGGAAATAAAAGAAATAAAGATCAGAGCTCTAAAACAGAGTAATTAGATGAAACAAACCGGCCAAATTCAGACCGGTTTGTTTCATTTATAGATAATCTTCTTTGTTATTGTTTAGAAAGCGATCTAAATGATTTATTTCCTTCAAGTTGAAGATTAATTTGGTTCCCATGGATTCTCACCAAAAAGGGAGACTCGCTGAATTACCATGTGCACTGGACACCCTTTGATTTCAAAAAAGTCCCATTCTGTATCAGTCTACATAATCAGCGTTATCCGAACTGTAAATATACCCCTACAAAACAGCCCCCAAATTGTGGAGGACGGTCGGTTTTCATAAACTTATCTGATGTTAATTACTCTTGAATGGTTAGTATTCATGTTGATTGGCTATTCGATTCATTTTGTATTAAAACCTTGTGCTATACTGTTTTTGTCTCCAAAACATCATTATCCTTATGAGTATAAGTAATGTTTTTTGTCATCCGACTAACCACCACTAATACTGCAATGTTAACAAATAGCGCGATAATTCCTACATTCAGGTCTTTAATTGCTTGAGGAAGATAAGGAAACAGTTGACCAATTTTTATGTTCCCTAGTTCCATAATAGAGACTAGCACGCCTCCTGTTATAATCCCGGCGAATGCTCCTTGTTTGGTTACAAAATTCTTTCTCATCAAACTTGCGAAAAAGGCAGGAGCAAGTTGTGTGATAAAATTATAGGCGATTAAAGCGAGACTAAAGAGGGAATTTCCACCTTTAAAGGTCAAGTAAATCCCTACGAGCGAAATTAGCGGAACCAAGTATTTAACCAGTTTTGCAATCTGATTTTCCGTTGCTGATGGAGTGAATACGCTATATACATTTTTTGCGAGCAATGTTGATATTGACATCAACAGCATAGAGCTTGGCACTAAAGCGGCTAACACGCCAGTTCCACCAATTAAGCCCACAAACCATGGATCAAAATCCTGTTTAGAAAGTTGCAGCAAGATAAGATCGGCTTCGCTGCCTTTTAATCCAGGCGTCTGTAAGATAGCTGCAAATCCGACAAAAAAGGCAAACAACAAAATCAATTGGTACATTGGCATTAGGATTGCATTTTTTCTTAAAGCTTTTTCGCTAGAGGCGGCATAAATAGGAGAAAACCCGTGCGGCCACATATAAAATCCAATCGAACTTAATATAACGGTTGATATATACCACGAAACGCTCATTCCTTTATCCGGAAGTATGGTATAGTTCGGCTTTGCACTTTCAATGGCCTCATACATAGGTTGAATACCTCCATAATAATGAAGAGGGAAATAAACTCCTAAAAATACGACGATGCCAAGAATCAGAATGTCCTTCAAAATAGCTGTCCTGGCAGAACCGTTAATACCGGAGACCATTACAAAAATGGTTACACCAATTGCTCCAACCCAAATGGCAGCTGTAGAGGAGATTGCGCCATATGATGTTGCAGAAACGATATACCCTAACCCCTTCAATTGCAGGACTAAGTAGCAAGTACAAGCTATAACACCAATAACCGCAACTAGCACACCAAGATAAGGACATTGATATTTTTTTACAAAAAAATCAGATTGGGAAACTAATCGGTGTTTCTTTGCATACCTCCAGATAGCAGGAAATGTCCAGTAGGAGATGACTGTTGCCAGGCAGCCGTATGATACGATACTAAAGATGGACCCCCCTTCCCCATAAGCCGAACCACTTGCCCCTAAAAAGGTAAAGGTAGTATACATTTCACCTGCGGACAAGAGGAAAATCAGTAGGGTTCCCATTCCGCGTCCTCCAACCGACCATTGCTCTAAGTTCATTTCTTTCCCTTTTTTAGCCTGAATACCAATCAAAACAGAAATGACGAAAAAAAACAGGATGAAAAACACGGCAATATTCATTTTGAATCTCCCTCCTGATTAGCAGGATCAAATAGATAGATAATCCCCATAATACCTGTGGTTAGCACAGACCAGAGTACAATCCAAAAGTGAAAAAATGGCATTCCAAGTACATAGGGAGTCACTTTATTTGTAAACAAAGCGCCTACAATAAATCCAAGAAACGGGATAATTCCGAGCCAATATATTTTTTTCATACGCTCAACCCCCTAGTATGATAGATTTAACACTTTAAAAGTCCCGTGAACAAATAACTTCACCCCATATTGTAAAGCCTGTTCATCGAAAGTGAATTGGGGATGATGGTGAGGATGAATAATCTCTTTTTCTTCATTACGAGCTCCTATTACAATATAAGATCCCGGAACTACTTTTTGAAAAGCAGAGAAGTCTTCACTTCCCATAATTGGCTTTAAAATCTCTCGACTTTCTTCACCAAATACTTCACAGACCATTTCGTCCATCAATCGAGTTACGTCTTCATCATTAATGGTAGGAGCATAACCGAACTGATAATCGATTTCATAAGTAGCTCCATGCGCTTCAGTAATTCCTTTTACAATCCGTTCCATAAAGGTTGGAATCTTTTCCCTCAGTTCCGGATTAAAGCTTCGAACGGAGCCTCCAATGCTTACACTACTTGGAATAACATTAATTGCACTTCCCGCATGGAACTGAGTCACTGAAATAACAAGAGCGTCCTGTGCATCTTGATATCTCGAAACAATGTGCTGGAGATTTGATACCACCTGAGTTCCAATTGCTATGGGATCAATGGTTAGTTCGGGCTGTGAGGCGTGCCCTCCCTTACCCACCACGGTAATGTTAAAAGTATCAGCACCAGCCATCATCGGACCGTAACTCAAACCAATTTTCCCTAAAGGAAGAGTCGACAAGAGATGAGTGCCAATGATCATATCTACTCCATCAAGCACACCGGCCTCCACCATCTCTCGGGCTCCACCCGGCGGCAGTTCCTCAGCATGTTGAAATAAAAAACGTACCTCCCCTTTAATTTGATCCTTTAACTGGGTAAGAATCTTTGCCGTGCCAAGCAGCATCGCCGTATGTCCGTCATGTCCGCAAGCATGCATCACTCCTGAATTCTGTGACACAAAGTCAAAATCATTCTCTTCTTCAATTGGAAGCGCATCCATATCTGCCCGCAGTGCAATAACCTTCCCAGGCTGCCGGCCAATCAAACGAGCCATTATACTCGTTTTTGTTGGACGTGAAATTTCTAATTCACCAAAAGTTTGTAGCGTTTCATAAACAAATTGTGCTGTTTTTCCCTCCTGAAAAGACAGCTCCGGATGCTTATGTAAATATCTTCTCCAAGCAATCACTTCATCTTTAACAGTCTCGATTAAATCATGAAACATCATCGTTTGAGACACCCACTTCAACCCCTTTTTCATTCAATTTACATAACAACCATTAATTTAGGATAGTTTAAGGAAAAAATTCCTTAAATAGATTATAATCTCACGCGGTTTTTATTTCAATATTTTTTGAAAATTCCAAACCGTTTTTTCGCACTGAATCCAATTGTTGAATTTTTCGATACTTTGATATGCGACATGAAGTAATAAAAAGGCACCCAAATTATGGGTGCCTCAGTTTGTAGACAAAAGGGGTTCGGAATTAAAAAATTCCGAACCCCTTTTTGAGATTCCCTTTGAATTTTTGCCTGAAGTTAGGAGATTGGGGCTCTACGAGCCCACTATGTTAGGCCATTTTTGGACCTCGCCATGTCCAATTGGCCATCTTCTTTAAATTAATGGCAGCGAAAGTAAGCATCGCCTGCATCGACAATTTTTTAAGTCCCCTTAAAGTTGTCCAACGCATACCATGCTTTTCTTTTGCATCTGCGAATACACGCTCAATCGTTTCTTTACGTTTCGCATATATAGTTTTTACATCTTGATGATGACGCAGATGATCTGCTTCTTCCACATGTGTTTGCCAAATATGCCGTGTCACCACTTTTTGATGGTCTTTGCTTTCTGTACACTGAGATAAAAATGAGCATGTCGCACAAGTGTGTTTGGGTGATTTATACTCGCGATAGCCCTCTTTATTGGTTGTTGAGTACTTTAATAGCTCTCCCGAAGGACAAAGGTAACAATCAAAATGTTCATCGTATACATAGTCCTGTTTGCGGAAAAATCCTTCTTTGGTGCGAGGACGTGTATAAGGTAAAGCCGGTATGATTTCTTTGTTAAATAGGTAGCTTGTAATCGCTGGTGTTTTATAAGCTGCATCTGCGGCAACGGCTTCCGGTTTTCCAACTTTCTCAATCACTTGTTCAACTAGTGGCTCTAAGATCTGACTGTCATGTATATTTCCAGGTGTTACAATCGTTCCCAATACAAAACCGTTGCGGTCTGCGGCCGCATGGAATGAATAGGCAAACTGTTTTGTTCGTTCATCTTTCACATAGTAGCCACTCTCAGAATCCGTTGTACTTTCTTTAATCTCTTTGGTCTCTTCTTTATCAAATTTATCTGATGGAAAAGGCTTCTTTCCATGTTTTTCACGATCTTGATTGATTTCTTCTTGAAGACGCCCTTGATACGCTCGTGTTTCTTTACGAACGATTTTCTTTTCAAATTTCCTTTTATTCGCACTGGCTTTCACATGTGTGGAATCCACGAAAACGTGTTCAGCACTTATTAACTTTTTATTAGCAGCTGTCATTAAAATGCGATAGAAAATCTGTTCAAACAGGTCTGTATCTTTAAAGCGTCGCTCATAATTTTTCCCGAACGTAGAGAAATGAGGTACTTTATCATGGAAACCATAGCCTAAGAACCAACGGTAAGCCATATTGGTTTCAACTTCTTCAATCGTTTTACGCATGGAACGAATACCGAAGGTATATTGAATGAATGTCAGTTTAACTAAAATAACTGGATCAATACTTGGGCGTCCTACCTCTGAATACATCTCTTTCACCAAGTCATAAATGAAAGTGAAGTCAATGGCAGCCTCCATTTTACGAACCAAATGGTTCAGTGGCACCAGTTGATCTAACGTAATCATTTCAAGTTGATCTCGCTGAATAGAATCATGTTTAGAAAGCATCCTCATCACCTCAAGTTTTAATACTTCTATTTTAAAACAAAAATGACTCCAGGCAAAAGTGTTTATCTAAAAGGTAAGACAAAGTTGATTGGAACGGAAGGTACGAGACTCCTGCGGGAAAAGCGCGTCTAGGGGAGACCCCGCAGGCGAAAGCCGAGGAGGCTCCCCGACCGCCCGCGGAAAGCGAGTGCCTGGAGTGGAAAATCAACGGCCAAATTGTACAACTCATAAAAAATAGACAAACTCGATTTTCATCGAGTTTGTCTACAGTCTGAGGCACCCAAATTATGGGTGCCTTTAATTTATAATAATCGATAAATTTTACTCGGCCTTCCACGGGTGGCGTTAGCCTCTTCACCAATGCATTGTGCCAAATCAACTTCGCACATATCCGCAACAATACGCCGTACATTGCGCTCTGTCATCTCAAGATGTGTCGCTAATTCCTTTGTTGTAAACTCACTCCAGCCCATTCTTTGAACGAGAGCCGATATCTTTTTATACGTTTTAACACTGATATTCCCCTTTTTTAACTTTTCGATAAGGAGTTTATTATGTGTCCGGGCAGCATATTGCAGTTCTTTCTTTTTGCCTGGTGATTCGATAATCTTACCATCATCTTGAATAATCACAATTTCACGCTTCTTCATCTCTTTTGAATGTTGAATAGCACGAAAAGCATTAATTTCCGCCGAATAGGCAGTTTCGCCGAAGCCAATACCAACGGCAACGGTTGTATCTGCTTCAAAAGCCAATCTTTGAATGGTATCTTCGAGCGTAATGATTTCTCGTTCAATTGCGCCGCGAGAACTAAAGATCATGTATCTTCCATTCCCTTTCTCTGAAAAGGAACCATTTATTTTTTCACCAAGTTTAATTAACATCTCTTTTAGCCGAAGCTCCAAGTACTGTAAATGATAAGGAGTTTTCATTTCCTCTGCCACTTTGTCAAAGTGTTCAACTTCAATGATCTCCACTCCGATTTGTGTATCCTTAAAGTAGGAAGTCTTTACTTTTTCAGAAAGAATTCGAAGCGTTTGCCGCACTTCCATCTTACTCATCGACATACGGTAGGCTGGAATGCCATATTCCCTTAAAACTTCACACACAGACGGAAAACAAGAAAAAGCGCCTTCTGTCTTTCCCTCATTCCATAAATTCAAGTGAAAATGAACCAATTCATCCGTATCAGCATCTGTCTCAAACACTTTCGTATAAATCTTTTTGGTTTTTATATTCAACTGTGACAAAGCTTCTTCGCTAATATTATTTGAGGACATAGTGTCGATACTTAGATGCTCAATGATTTTCCCTTGTTCGTAGATCAACTCTAAAAAGGATTTATAAAAACCTGATTCCGTAGCAGGAACATGGACCATTATTTTATCTGTACCTAGTGTTTTTTTTGCAATTTCATAGGGAAGTGGACCAGAAAAAAGCCATGCATGTACGTGAGAATCATATTCTTTTACAATATTATCCACCTCTGCGGTCTTTACATAAGGCAATGAGATGAATTCCAACTCATGTTTATATTCTTCTGCCAAAACTAAAATTTGTTCTATAGAAGTTTCTAGACCGACTAGTCCGATTTTATACATCCAGTAATCGACTTCCTTTATCATCTGTAATATATTCATTGTTCTTTGTAGAATATCCTAGTTTAACGTACGTCATGTTAGTGTAATGCTAATTCTTCTGCTACTTTTGCTCAATTTGTATTGATTCCTGTTTAAAAGTTGTTTTGTTACTCTTGATCATATCAGAAGCAAAAAGAAAAGTATGATAGAAATGAAATATATAGCTGTATTCACACCTACTCCGACTTCTCCCTTTTATACCATTTTATCATGCAACATGAAGGAAAAATACGTTGTATACGCTATTCAAATGATCCACAACTACTTTTGAATTCCAGCACATATAATCCATTTCTACAAACAAGAGCCTCGATTTTCAACTGAAATCGAGGCCTTCCAATCAATAAATATAAATTCTAGACTAGGTCTTGTTAATCCTCGTTGGAAGAGAACGAAAACGTGGATGCTCGGCAAGGATAGAGCCCCTCATCTGTTTGACGACAGGATGTTCTGACGAAAAAAACTGATTTTTAGAATCGTAAAGCTCGATTAATTCTCCTTTTTCCAGTACACCCAAAGTATCAGCGATTGAATAGGCCGCTTTAATATCGTGTGTAATAAAAAGATAAGATAAGCCGAAGTCTTTTTTTAACTCACTTAATAATTCTAAAATTATAGTTTGATTAACCATATCCAGACTACTTACGGATTCGTCTAAGACGATTAGCCTTGGCTTAAGAGAGATTGCTCTAGCAATATTAATTCTTTGCAATTGTCCACCGCTAAATTGGTGGGGATATTTTTTCAAATCCTTCTCACTCAGGCCTACTCTTTCCAATAACTCAATAACGGTTCTTTTTTGTTCGGCTACGGTTAGTTTTTCATAGTTTTCTAATGGCTCGCCTATAATATGCTCGGCTGTCATTCGTGGATTGACAGATGAATACGAATCTTGAAAGACGACTTGTAGATCTCGGCGTATCTTTTTTCGAATAAGCTTGTCAGCAGTATAAATATCATGCCCTTGAAACAGAACTTGTCCTTGCTGTGGACGTTCTAAGCCAAGAATCACTTTTCCTAATGTGCTTTTTCCAGCTCCACTCGTCCCAAGTAGTCCTAAACATGTTCCTTCGTCAATAGAGAGGGAAATGTCAGTGAGTACTTTTTTTGAATGGTCTTTCCATTTTAAAAAAGTATGAGAATTATAGCTATGAGTTACTGCTTTTACTTGTAATAAACTCATTTGTTCACCCCTCAAAAGAATGCAATTTATATATCACAACATATGGGTGATAGGTTCTTCATGATTTAAGATAAGGCGGGCATTTAGCAGTTTCTTTGTATACTCATGCTGTGGATTATCAAATAATTCAAATACATTTGCAGTTTCTACAATTCTGCCATGTTGCATAACGACTACATCATCTGCCATTTCAGAAATGACTCCCAGATCATGAGAAATGAGTAAAATGGATGTTCCATATTCAGAACGAATTTTATCCAAGTGGCGAAGTACTTGTAATTGGTTATGAACGTCGAGTGCAGTTGTCGGCTCATCAGCAATAATAACGGAAGGATTTAAACATGCTGCTACCGCAATCATCACGCGTTGAAGCATACCTCCACTCAATTGAAAAGGATAGCTTTTTAATAGTTTCGCGGGATCTGGCAGGTTTACATTCTGCATCGCATCGATGGCAAGCTCTTTTGCTTGTTTTTTATTCAATGAGGTA
This sequence comes from Peribacillus sp. ACCC06369, assembly GCF_030348945.1. Taxonomy (NCBI): domain Bacteria; kingdom Bacillati; phylum Bacillota; class Bacilli; order Caryophanales; family Bacillaceae; genus Peribacillus; species Peribacillus sp. ACCC06369. The sequence goes on along the minus strand of NZ_JAUCEN010000002.1, from coordinate 899,925 downwards.
TGTGACCTAATCGTTTCGATAAATTGATTGCCGATTGTAAAAACAGGCGTAAATGAATTCATCGGATTTTGCATAATGAAGGCAATATCCTTGCCACGAATTTCACGTATTTCTTTATCGTCTAAACCATTCAATTCTCGTCCTTGGAGGGTAATGCTTCCTTCAATCGTCGTTGTTTTCCGATCAAGAAGCTGCAGAATGGACATACTCGTAACGGTTTTACCACTCCCACTTTCCCCAACAAGCCCCAGTACCTTCCCTTTTTCCAGTTCAAAATTAATATCCTGAACGAGGGTGGAAGCACCATCTTTTGTTTGTACCTGTACATGTAGATCGCTCACTTTTAATACATTCGACCGTTCTGTTCTCAATCTTCTCATTCCTTTTTATTAACGACGTTTGACTCCAAAACGTTCTGATAGCGCTTCGCCTAATAAATTGAAGGTGACGACAACGAGCATAATCATCAAACCTGGATATAGCATTAATTCTGGATTCGTCCGGATATACGATTTCCCCTCATGAATCATTGCTCCCCATTCTGGAGTAGGGGGTTGCACACCTAAACCTAGAAACGACATGGCGGATATATCCATGATGGCCCAACCCATTTCCAATGTACCCATAACAGCTAGCGGTGGGAGAACATTTGGAACAATATGTTTCTTTATTATCTTCCATTGAGAAGAACCGCTTATTTTAGCTGCCGCAATATAGTTTTGTTCTTTCAGACTAAGTACCATTCCTCGGAAAATTCTCGCATAATACACCCATTGCACAAGCATCAATGCTAAGATGACCTGTTTAAGGCCAGGTCCCAATATACCAACAAGTCCAAGAATGAGCAAAAGATTCGGAAATGCCATAACACCATCACAAAGTCTCATTAGCACCTGGTCCACCCATCCACCTTTATAACCAGCAATGGTTCCAACAATCAAACCGATGCCTAAAGATGAAATAAAGATTAATGTGGCAAATCCTAACGAAATGCGAGCTCCATATAAGATGCGTGATAACGTGCATCTCCCTAAATGATCAGTTCCCAATGGATACTCAAAGGAAGAGGGCTGTAGTTTATTAGCTAAATTGACAGCAATGGGATCATTAGGTGCAATCCAAGGAGCCAAGATGGTTATGATAAATAGGAAACTCAATATTATCGAACAAAGGACAATCACTTTCTGACTTCTCATCATAATGCGAAGACTTGTTATCATTGACGTTGCCCTCCTTTTCTGGAGATGCGTGGGTCGATGCACATTTGAATAAGGTCAACAATCAAGTTGCTAAAAATGAATAGTCCCGCTGCTAAAAGCACATAGCATTGAATGACAGGAACATCCCGATTAAAAATAGCTTCAATAAAATAACGACCAAATCCTGGCCAGGAAAAGACCGCTTCGACAATAATGGTTCCAGTCAGTAGCTTTCCTAAATTCATCCCTAGTCCAGTAATCATAGGAGATATGGCTATTCTCAATACATGTTTTCCCATAATCACTTTTTCATGAATCCCTCTTGTACGAGCAAAAAGGATATAAGGTTCCTGTAAATTTTCAAGAACACTGGCACGTAACAATCGAGTATACAAGGCTATTAATGGCAAAGCTAAAGTAACGGAAGGGAGAACCAGATGTTGCAACGTTCCGATTCCTTCAACAGGAAATAGGTCGAGTTTAACAGAAAAGAAAAAAATCAATAAATAACCAAGCCAAAAAGAAGGGATGGATGCCCCGAAAAAAGAGAGAATTCGACTAAAATGGTCAATACCACTGTTTTTCTTTATGCCTGCCAAAAATCCAAGAGGGACACTGACCAGGACCGCTAATATAATGCTACCTAAAGCTAACTGAATGGTCGCTGGCATTCGATATGTAACCTCGTCCCAAACAGGTTTATTCGAAACATAAGATATGCCAAAATCAAATTGGCATATCTTAATGATAGAGTTTACATATTGAACATGGAGGGGTTGATCTAAGCCAAACTCATGTCTTTTCTGAGCCAATATCTCATCTGTAGATTGGATATGTGCTGCAGATAAATATGCCTCAGCTGGGTCCACGGGTGAAAGGTGAATCATTCCAAACGTTAGAAGAGTGGCCAAAAGAAAGATGGGAATGATGGCCATAATTCGTTTCAAGATATAAGTTCCCATGAAAGCCCTCCTGTATCTTACTACTTGATGCTAATTCCTGTGAATGGATGTTCATCCCGGTTAGCAGGGAATGTGAAATTTGATACATCTTTTTGATAAACAGCTATTTTCTTAATATAAGAAATAGGTACAATAGCTCCTTGGTCTTGCAGTGATTCCAAAATAGTCGAGTAAAGTTCTTGACGTTCCTTTTCATCTGTTGTTCTAGGAACATCAGCAATTTGTTTTAACAACTTATCTTTGTTCGGATAAGATGAAATGGCTTCGTTAAATCCAAATCCTTCTGAACCAACGATGTTTACGAAAGTATGAGGATCATAGGGTGCGCCATAGTTACTAAAGAAATTCAATTCAAATTCATTAGCTTTGAATCTTTGAATTTGTACCGTAAGCTCAACTCCAACGATATTTAATTTAACACCCAGTGCCGCCCACTCAGATTGTAATGTTTCGGCCATTGCTTTTTGAATCGATTCTGCAGAGTCGTACATTAACTCTATTTCAAGTGGTTTTCCGTCTTTCTCACGAACGTTTTTTCCTTTTGGCAGCTTCCATCCTGCTTCATCTAATAAAGCTTGTGCTTTTTCAACATTATAATCAATCGCTGTTACATCAATGTCTGAAGTATACGGGAAGTTTGTCGGTAAAATAAAATCTGCCTTCTCTTCCAACCCAGAAGTAACTCCTTCAACCATTGCTTTTTTATTAAATCCATATTGTAACGCCTGACGAACACGTATATCTGAAAGCTGATCTTTCTTCGTATTCATAACTAGTTGTCTTGTCGCAACCGGCTCAGAAATACTAGTCTCATAGGTACCTGTTGTTTCTAATTGTTTGAACGAATCTAGACTGATAACCCCTTCACCATAAATAAGGTCTAGGTCTCCTTTTTCAAAAGCAAGAACTCGGGTTTCAGCATCAGGAATGATCTTGACTTTGATTTTCTTTACTTTAGGGAGCTCACCCCAATAATTTTCATTGCGTTTGAAAATAGCATATTCATCTGCTTTATATTCTTCCAAAATCCATGGACCTGTACCGACTGGTTTTGTAACGCCTTTTGAAGTGTCACCATCTTTAGGGAATCCAGCATCACCTAAGAAACGGACTGGACGAACGACGGCTAACTCTTGAATAGTAGGATAATATGGCTCCTTTAATGTTAGTTTAAACGTGTTTTGGTCAATTACCTCCGTTTGATCCACTTTGGGAATAAAGCCCAACCAACTATGTAAATCAACATTCTTCAATATAGCATCAAAGTTCTTTTTCACAATTTCAGCATTAAAGCTTGTACCGTCAGAAAATTTCACATCTTGACGCAGGTTGAACGTATATTCCTTCCCATCCTTGGAAATTTCCCAAGATTCAGCTAAATGTGGTTTCAGCTCGCCTCCATCTTGGTAGCTAACCAAAGGTTCATATACCATCGATTGAGCGAATAATTGAGAAGGATTATAGACATGCGGATTCATTTCACCTATATCTCTAGGCCAAGCAAAAGTAAGCATGTCTTTACTGTCTTTATTTGAAGTTGAATTTTCTTTTGATTCATTTGTACATCCAAGTAAAAGCGTTGATAAAATTAAAACGATGGCAGATATAAATAACACTTGTTTGCTGTTTCTTCTTTTTGACATAACATTGGTGCCTCCAGTACCATATTGAGAATCATTTTCAATTCTAAAGAGTAACTATATTATTGTCAATATAATGTCGAAACTCTAGAATAATATGTTTTGTTAGAAACATAGAACCTCAATATCCTTTTCATTTATGAATGATGATGCTACTCCAAATAATATATATATGAATTCAATCTCGCTTTGGAGAGTCTTCACTCCTTGTTAATGTTGTCCTTTTTTCAGCATATCCCCCCACCCCGCAGATTATCTGTTATCTCCAAGCCTTCTTGCAAAAGTTGATTTTCCGACACCCGCGGACACTCCGATAACCATGATTCATTCCATTGATATCCCCGTTTCCTCACCTTATTTATTAAAATGACCAGTAAGCTTACCAAATACATATCACTATTCACCACTTTTAGTTCCATAAGAAAAGGCGACCCTTCTTAATGAAGAATCGCATCAGTTAATTGAGAGAAAAAATGAATGGTTACTTCGGTGCACTGGCCTCTTAAGAAAGGCTTTGTTTTTTCTCTATTAAATCAGTTGCCCTAAATGTTTCTTTGCCTCGTAATCAACAAGTTTTTCATCCTGCTTAATTCGTGTTAGATAATCCGGGTTGGCGATAAGCGGACGTCCGATTGCCGCAACATCAATGATGCCTTTTTCCAGTGAAGCTTCTGCTGTTTCAGGATCAAGCCCCCCCACTCCAACTATTATTCCATCCCAGTGGCTGCGTACCAATTCATGCATGGTTAATCCTCTTGCAATCGGTTTGGTGAATTCCATCGTGGACGGGTGGATCATTGTGACTCCTGTTTCTTTAAACGCTTCAATAAATGTTTGGATCGCTGTTTCAGGATCTTCCCACATGTAAGACGGCTGGTCAATTTTCAAAGCTGAGAAACGAATAAGGGTACGATCCACTCCAACCGCATCAATAACCGCGTTTAGCACTTCCTTCATAAAGGTCAGACGCTGTTTTAAATTACCACCGTACCGATCGGTCCTTTTATTGGAAGTGTCGGAATTGAACTGGTCTATTAAGTAGCCGTGTGCGCCATGAATTTCAACGCCGTCAAAGCCAGCATCCATCGCATTCTTAGCAGCTTGTTTATATTGGTTCACCACTTCTTCAATATCCGTCTCTGTCATTTCTTCAGGAGTATCAAAAGGTTTTCCGAATCGTGAAACCTTTCCTTCAGCAGCGATAGGAGAAGGAGCCTGCGGAGGAAGTCCTCCTGCAATTTCATGGTGGCTTGCACGGCCAACATGCCAGATTTGCGCTATGATCGTTCCGCCTTCAGCGTGTACAGCTTCCGTTACTTTTTTCCACCCGTTGATTTGCTCTTGTGTATATATTCCGGGAACTCCAGGATTGCCCTTTGCTCTTGGTGAAATCACTACACCTTCAGTAATGATAAGTCCGATTCCATCTTGAGCCCGTTTTCGGTAATATTCTACGGTCAGGTCATTTACAACACCGGTTTCGTTATCGGCAAACGACCGTGTCATAGGAGCCATTGCCGTTCTTGTTCTTAAGTTCCATGCACCTATTGTTACAGGTTCAAACATTTTAGTTTTTATTGTATTCATTTGAATTCCTCCTGTTAACCGCTTTATTGAGCTGACTTTTAGTAACTATTATTGTGTAAGATTATCCGATAAGTGGTTAATTTTCAAATAATTCACTCTGATCTTCATAGTTTTTGATAAAATATGGTAATAAAGACCAGTAAAAACGATTTTACCCTTATGGTATTCTTGTTAACTTTTAGATATTAAGGAACAGGATAGCACAAGAATGTTTATAAGGACTGGACATAACCTTATTAAAAATAAAAAAGATGGGGTGTTTTTATGTGGAAACGACAAATGGTTGAAACAAGCCGTGGAAAGTTCGAGGTCTTTGTCCAAGGAGAAGGTGAACCTGTTTGTATCACTCATTTATATAGCGAATTTAATGAACTTGGCTATTATTTTGCTGATAATTTTGTAAGTGATTTTAAAGTTTATCTTGTAAATTTAAAGGGAGCGGGAAACTCTTGTAATGCAGAGTCAGACGAAGAAATGAGTATGAGTCAAACAGTTATGGATTTGGAAGCTATTAGGGAAGCATTAGTATTGGAGCGATGGAGTTTTGCAGGACATTCAACTGGAGGAATGTTAGGGTTGGTCTATGTAACATCATTTCCTAATACCCTTTCAAAGTTAATGGTCGGAGGGGCAACTGCTACAAAAAAATATATGGAACACGAAGGAAGTATGTATAGCCCCAGTAGTTCACTTAACAAGAGGTTGAAAGAGATATTCTCTATTTTGAAGTCTCCGGATACCACTATTGAGGAAAGAAGATCTGCCAATAGAGAATGGACAGATATGTCTTTATACAATATTGAAAAAAAAGCTGAATATTTTCAAAGACCTTCCAGTGGCAAAGTAGTACATAGAAGGTTAGATTACTTTTCTTTTAATGACCTACCTAATTTTGATTTACAAAAAGAACTATCAAAAGTTAGAATTCCCACCATTGTTTATTGTGGACGACATGATGCACAATGCCCTTTAGTCTTCTCAGAAGAAATCGATGCTGGATTGATGGATTCGAAACTTTATATCTTTGAAGAGAGTAACCACTTCCCTTATTTAGAAGAAAATGCGAAGTTCCTTAATATGGTTTCGGATTTTAGAAGAATAGAATACAAAACAGTGTAACTAATGGGGCGTAAAAAATTATTAAGTTCTTTTAAAGCACCAATATCCTTTTTCAAACAAAAAAGCCAGACAGAGAAAATCTTTTCCCTGCTGGCTAATTTATCTTTTTCCATTAATATATCTTATTAGTCTCGTGCAGTTCTGATAAAAAACGATACGATCAAGCCAATGATTGCTAGGACAAGACCAAAAATGAAGGCATCTTGAACGCCTGCAGTCAATGAACCGCTAATGGCAGATGGATCGAACGGATCTTCTGCATTTGCCATATAATTTTTTTGTGATGCTGACATGATGGTAATGGCAACGGTTGTACCGATGGCCCCCGATACTTGTTGCAATGTATTCATTAGAGCCGTTCCATCCGGATAAAGATTTTTCGGCAGTTGATTCAGGCCATTTGTTTGGGCTGGCATCATGACCATCGAAACACCAATCATAAGGAGAGTATGCATGACGATTACCATAATGATCGATGTTTCAGTCGTTACGTTCGTCAAAGTCCATAACATGACAATCATGATAATGAAGCCTGGGATCACTAATCCCCTTGGTCCGAACTTATCAAAAATGCGCCCCGTAACCGGAGACATGATACCATTAAGCACTCCACCAGGTAAAAGTACGAGCCCAGCAGAAAACGCAGCTAATGCAAGCCCGGTTTGCAAGTATAACGGTAAGAGAATCATGGATGACATGATGATCATGAAGGTGATGAAGACGGTTATTAACCCTATCGTGAACATCGGATATTTAAAAACGCGCAAGTCAATCATCGGTTTATCCATGTTGAATTGTCTTACAGCAAACAGGAACAGCGCTATAAGGCCAACAATGATCGAGGATAGAACTATCGCATTATTCCACCCTTGCTCTCCAACAATACTAAAGCCATAAACAATTCCACCAAAACCAATGGTCGATAAAATAATGGATGGTACATCGATTTTAGGTTTGGTGATTGTTGAAACGTTTTGCATATACTTGAGACCGAATAGTAAAGCGATCACAAAGAACGGCAAAGACACCCAGAAAATGTAATTCCATTTTAGATTTTCAATAATCAAACCTGAAACTGTCGGCCCGATGGCTGGGGCAAACATGATCACCAGCCCCATCAATCCCATCGTCGCTCCCCTTTTATGAATAGGGAAAATCAATAAAATGGTATTGAACATGAGGGGCAATAAAAGACCCGTTCCGATTGCCTGGATGACACGGGCTAGCATCAAGATGCCGAACCCAGGTGCAATTGCTGCAATGAGCGTCCCAATGATCGAGAACACCATTGATGCAATGAATAATTGACGGGTATTGAAGCACTGAATCAAGAGTCCCGAAACGGGAACCAATATCCCCAATGTCAATAAGTAACCCGTTGTCAGCCATTGCACGGTGGAAGGACTGACATTGAATTCCTGTATTAAATCCCCCAGCGCCATGTTTAAAGCCGTCTCGCTGAATAACCCAATGAACCCTGCAATTAAAAATGCAATTAAAATGGGGGTCGTTCTAATGACTGGGTTTTGTTGCTGTCCTGCATCTGTAGACATAAAATGATTCCTCCAATTACTAACTGTTCGACCTAAGCTTATAATAATTTTTCCCGATGAATTATTTATTTATCAGCAATAATGGTATCTGTTCCGCAATGGCTTGGAGAGGTTCCCCGTTTTTCGCCGTTAAGGATAAAAGGATACCTCCTTCAATTAAAGCATTAATTACGATACTCAATTCCTTTGACCGTTTCTCACTGTATTCCGCCTCGAGTAATTTCTTCACATAAATGGATTGCCAATCTTCTATCGCTTCTTGACAGGCCGTTCTTATCTGCTCACTCGTAGTATATGTTTCCGCTGCAATCGTCCCGATTGGCAGTCCTAATAGATTTTCACTATCACCAAAAACCTCGGATAATTGAAAAATATGAGCCTGAATGGCTTTGATAGGGTCTTCTATTTCATCAAATCCCCGTCGAATTTCATCTATCACGAATTCTTTTGTATGATTAATCGCCTCTATCGCCAATTCCTCTTTGCCTTTCGGAAAATAATGATACAGCGAACCTTTTGGGATACCACTTTCCTCAATAATGTCCTTAAGCCCTACACCATAATATCCACGTATTCGAAAAAGCCGGGAAGCAGCTTCAATAAGAATGTCTTTAGAGTTTCGTTTTTCTGCCATAGCTGGATCACTCCTTGAAATTATATCAACCGGTCTATTAGCACTATACTTGCATATCATTGTTTTGTCAAAGATGACAGCTTTTGAGTGGATGGGATTACTAATGAACCCATTTGAAATAATTTTACAACAAAAAGAACACCTCATATTGGTGTTCTCTGCAAGTTTAAAGAATAGAGGAAATCAATACCTTCTATATTGTACCCAGTATTTATTAAACGCTTCCAATTATCAAACACATCGGCCTTTCTTTTCAAGGATTCTTGTCATGATTTTTGAAATCAAGAATAGCAATTACAAACATGCCAAAGCTTAGCATCAGGGAAATAACTTCGAAAGTACCCATTCACATCGCCTCCTTACATCCAGCTTTTCCTGATCGGAGATTGTCCTATACAAGGAAAAACATGAATCAGAAACTTTTAATCAAAAAAAGAGTAAACCCAATCAGGGTCTACCCTCCTACTTCAGTCATATCATTTAAATATCTAAAGTTCCCATTCTTGAGAACTTCCTTTTCAAATAAACCATTCCTGTTAATAACCCAGTTTTTTTTCCACAACGTTCATTAGTGGTTCACCTTCAGAAAAAAGTTTTAAATTTTTCAGGAATAACTCCATCACACGATCTTGGTGTTTGGAAGAGTTATAAGCATTATGTGGGGAAACCATGACATTTTCCAGCTGCCAAAAAGGGTGATCCCCAGGTAAAGGTTCTACTTCAAACACATCGAGCGCCGCTCCTGCTATGTGCCCATTGCTCAAGGAATCGATTAAATCTTCATCCACAATCGTATTACCCCGGCCGACATTAATTACATAGCTGCCTTTTTTCATTTTATTTAAGCGTTCTTTATTAAAAAAATACGAGGTATCTTTCGTAAACGGGAGTGCCAATACAACAAAATCGGACCTAGAAAGGACTTCATCCACTTGATCCATGCCCATTATCAAATCAGCAGGTTCATATTCGTCGTTCCTCTTGGCGGGATTCCGGCGGCACCCAATAACCGTCATACCTAGTGCTTTACATCTCTTTGCTATCTCATAGCCAATATCACCATACCCAATTATCCCAACTGTCGCATTTTCAAGATCTTTCACAGGAATTTCAACCCAAGTTTTGTTTATTTGATTTCTGATCATTGCCGGCACACCTCTTGCTAACGAAGATAGCATCGCAATTGTATGCTCGGCTATCGGGACAGATGTGCAGCCTTTGACATTGGTGATGATGACATCGCTGTTTTGTATATCTTCAGTCAGCATGGCCTCAACTCCAGCACTGTCTGAATGGATCCATTTAATCCTTGGAGCATTTTTTATAATGTTAAGATTATCATGAAGCCCCAGCGTATAAAGGACATCAAACTTTGATAGATCAACTGTTGGCTGTGGTTCAGGTTCGCCGAATTCCCATGGCTCGACAACAACTTCTGAACAAATCTCCTTAAACTCGTTGATGTATTTTTCCGGTATATCGACCCTTATATAAAGTGAAGGTGATTTTTTCTTGGAAGCGGACATAATAAAACCTCCTCAAGAACCCATGTTAAATGTGAATGCGATCATACCATAGCGTGCTTTATGATCAATTCAAGAAATCTGGTTGCTCTTTTCTGATTCTGTCCCAAAGAGGCTGAAAACTCAACCATCCCTCATATTCCGTTCCCGTTTGTTCTGCCGTTAGCTTTGCATACTCTTCTTCAATAAAAATGGGCTTACCTACAGATTCAGCCATTATCTGTGCTTGACATGAACGCTCCATCGTTATGAACCACCAAGCAGCTGAATCTACAGATTGACCCACCGTTAACAATCCATGGTTGCGGAGGATGACAGCTTTGTATTGACCTAGAGCCCTGGCAATGCGTTTCCCTTCTTCAGATGCATAAACCACACCAGTAAAATCATCAAATAATGCATGGTCATTGTAAAATTGGCAGGCATCTTGCGTAATCGGATCTAACAGTCTCCCTAAAGAAGACCATGTCTTTCCATATACCGAATGAGCGTGTGCCGCTGCAATGGCATCCGGTCGTGCTTTATGAATTTCCGAATGAATGGCAAAGGCAGCACCATTTACTGAATGTTCACCCTCTACAATTTCACCTTTATGATTTACCAATATCAGATCTGAAACGGAAATTTGACTAAAGTGCATCCCAAACGGATTGACCCAGAAATGGTCTGTATATTTAGGATCACGGACCGTAATGTGGCCAGCTATCCCTTCATCGAATCCAAACTTTGAAAAAAGACGGAATGAAGCTGCCAACCGTTCTTTCCGGTGATTACGTTCTTCTTCCATAGTATTGAATGTTGCGGGTTGCAGGGAAATTGTCTTTGTCATTATTCTTTCCTCCTCGATCTTTTTCCTTTTTTTGCTGACCAATCAATTAGCCATGGTATCCATGTCAGCTTTACCCTTTCCATCTTGCTTGACTTCACTTTTGTTCTCGTTATTTTTATTGGAACTTAAGAAAGTAAGTACAGTAATGACGACAAAACTAGTAGCAAGCCCGTACAGAATTGGTTGTGTGGAGGAAGGTCCATTAATCACCAATCCCACAATAATAACGACCATGCTGGCCAGAATGGAGTAAAATGCGGCTGTAGCCGTGACCCTCTTCCAAAAGAAGCCAAGGATGATCGGAAAGAACACAGCACCGGATAAAATTGCGTAAGCTACATCCAATGCAACTAAAATATCTTGAATCCATATCGAAACGATTATGGTCAATACACCAATCGTTAAAGTTGTAATCCGGGATGTTTTTAAAAATTGTCGTTCACTCATTCCTGGACCGATATATTTTTTTATGATGTCATTAACAACTAAAGTGGAAGAAGCAAGCAACGTTCCTGAAGCTGTAGACATTAGGGCAGATACCACACTCGCAATGACAACCCCCAATAGACCAGCAGGTAAAGTTTCCATCGCTATGCTAGTAAATGCATTTTGTGGATCTCCTAAATTAGGAAGGATAATAAAAGCGCACATTCCAATTATACTGATTGCAATCGCATAAAAAACACTATATATTCCTGCTCCAACCGTTCCGCCACGAGATATCGCTTTGGTTCGTGCGGTAAAAAGACGCTGCCAAATATCTTGTCCAACAACAACCCCTAGAGTAAATAATAAGAAGTATTGAAAAATTGTCTCTCCGCCAATATTTCCTAACTCGAAATGTGATGCAGGGAGATTTTCCTTAAGCGAGCCCCACCCTCCTGCCTTAGAGACGCTCATTGGAAGCATGATAAAGAAAATACCGATCGTCATGATGACAAATTGCACGACATCAGTCATGGTGACGGACCACATACCTCCTAATATTGTATAAAATAAAACGATCCCACCCCCGACTATCATGGAAACCGTTAAATTCCAGCCTGCCAAAACATGTAATATCGTCCCCATCCCAATCACTTGCGTTACAGTCAGCATGAATGTATAGATGACAGAGACCAGGGCACTGATCAATCTTGTTTGAGAATTGTAGCGCTTCTCAAGCATCTCACTGATCGTCAGCACTTTTAAATCAAATATCTTATTTGTTAAAAACAACCCGATAGCAATAATACCGAGACCGATCATCACCACTAGCCAAATACCGGATATCCCAAACTGATAACCTAACTTTGCTGTTCCTAGAGTAGAAGCACCCCCTAATATCACAGCAGCTAAACAGGATAAATACATAAAATGACCCAGATTACGCCCTGCTACAATGAAATCATCTGCTGTTTTTGCCCGTTTGGACCCGATTACTCCCACAATGATTAAAACAGAAAAATATAGAGTCATGATCGATATATCCAAAATATGCATTTACACATCTCCTTTTGGGGTTGTTTTGTTTTTATCGCTTTATAGAGGGAGGGAAGGAGGAAGTATACCATTCCTTCCTTCCATTTAAATGAGGAAACTAGTTGTTAAGCTGCGTTTCCAGATCTCCAACTCTCTCTTTTTTCTCCAGTTTCCCTTTTTTTGCGAGAGCGATGAGTGTGATGAATTCATAGACGATATTAGCCGCTGCGGCAGCCGTGACTTGTCCGTGATCGTATGATGGTAAAACCTCAACGAGATCGAATCCTACAAAATCTATATTTGTCAAACCTCTTACAAAGGCTAAAGCATCATCAATGCTGGCCCCTGAAACTTCCGGGGTTCCTGTTCCAGGTGCATAAACGGGATCTAAAAAATCAATGTCAAAAGATAAAAACACCGGCCCCTTCGCGACACGCTCATGAATGACTCCAAGCATCTTTTCAACCCCGATACGTTTATAATCGTTCGTCGTATAAACGCCCAACCCTAAATCCCGGGCATCCTGAAGATCCTCCGGTCCGTACAGACCACCCCTCATACCAATTTGAAGAGAACGCGATACATCGATGAGGCCCTCTTCTATTGCGCGGCGAAAAACGGTTCCGTGATTATACTTTTGTTCAAAATAACTATCCCAAGTATCAGAGTGAGCATCGAATTGAAGCAGGGCAACTGGTCCATGTTTTTTAACGATTGCACGTAACTCCCCTAGAGTAATAGAATGATCGCCTCCTAATGAAATGGGAATGATCCCTTTATCAATGATGGGGGTAAGCTCTTCTTCAATCTTTTTATAAGTCTCAGAAATATAGCCAGGAATGATTGGAATATCTCCATAATCAATTCCTGATATATAATCAAAAATATTAATATCCTGTTCTGGATTATAAGGACGTAAAAGGATTGAAAAATCGCGAATGGCTTCTGGTCCGAATCTCGCACCCGTCCTAAATGATTGCCCGGAATCAAAAGGAATTCCCGTAATGACAAAATCCATATGTTCATCTACCTGTTCAACAAATGGAAGCCGCATAAACGTACGTACTCCGCAAAAACGGGGTGATTTGAATGAGTCTTTCGGTTGATACTTCATCATGTAACATCCTCCTAAATTTCCACTATTATTTTTCACTCCATGGCATTGCACGATGCCATATAAACTTCCACCTTTTTATACATTAATAGAAGAATAGAATTATATAACACCCTTGTTTTAAAATTATCTTCTTACCTTTTACATAAGCAAGATTCACGCCAACTATTTAGCTGCGGTTTATAAGGCTTTTCGTTATTTCTGTTTCATCAAATGATTAATAACTTAATCATTTTCTTATTTATTGATTTAATTTTTGATTATTCCGACTTTTTGATTTATATTTTAATTAATAACCATCTCAAAACCCAAAGGAGCGGGACCTATGTACGACGATATGCTGGAGGAAGAACTAAATAAGATTATTGAAACATCTAATAATAACATACTCATTACCGATCAAGATGGAATCATTTTATATTCCAACCCAAAGCTTTGGGAGATTTATGGTATGGAAAGTGACTCTTATATCGGTACCTCCGTCTATCAATTAGAAAGTGAGGGCCTTCTCACACCTTCCATCAATGCGATTGTTTTAAAAGAAAAGAAAGCGAAGCGGATAATGCAAGAAACAAAAACCGGTCATGTTGTCATGTCGACTGGCTATCCCATTTTTAATAAGGAAGGACTTCTCGTTAGGGTAATAAGCTATGGTCAGGATCAAACCGAGATCCTGCAATTGCAGGATCAATTTGAGCAATTACAACGAAAAGTAAAAGGCTATCAAACGGAAGTCGAGGATTTAAGAGAAAAGGAACTTGATTACCATTATTTGATTGCTAGAAGTAACGAAACGAAGCATATTTTAAAAACGATCCATAATGTCGCAAAAACCGATGCCACGATACTCTTATTAGGACCTTCCGGGGTAGGGAAAAGCACTTTTGCCCGTGCTGTTCATGACCAAAGCAACCGAAAGAAAGAACCTTTTATCGAAGTGAATTGCAGCACGATACCTGATAGTTTGTTTGAATCAGAAATATTCGGCTATGAGCCGGGATCATTTACAGGAGCAGATAAACAAGGGAGGCAGGGCCTGATTGAGCAGGCTGACAGCGGGACTCTGTTCTTAGATGAAATCGGGGAACTCCCACTTGCCATGCAAGCCAAATTACTGAAAGTATTACAGGAAAAAAAGATAAAGCGCATCGGTGGAAAAAAAGAAAACCATATTAACTTCCGCCTGGTTACAGCAACTAATCAAGATCTGAAGGAGATGGTAAGTCAAGGTAAGTTTAGATTGGACTTATTTTATCGTTTGAATGTGATTCCCATCCAAATTCCGGCACTACATGAACGTAAAGAAGATATACCTCTCTTAATACAGCATTACTTACAGAAAACCAATGAAAAATACCAGAAATTCAAAAAAATCCATCCATCGACTTATGAAGTTTTGACCCATTATCATTGGCCAGGAAATATACGAGAATTAGAAAACTTAATTGAACGATTAATCCTGACCATTGAAGAGCCAAATATATTTCCCGAACACCTTCCCCAATCCATCACAGGGCAAATAGAACAGCCGGAAGATTCCACCTTCTTGGCAATCGAACAAGAATGTGAAGAGAATTTCGATTTAAAGAAGACACTGGAAAAGGTTGAAAGGCAACTGATTGCAAAAGCATGGAAAAAATGTAAAACAACCTACGAAATGGCAGAACATATGGGTATCAGCCAGCCAACAGTCATCTATAAATTAAAGAAATACAAAAAGTACTTGTAAATTCATCTGGATTAAAACCCGTTTGCAACCATGAATGGTCCTTAGCCTTTAGTAATGGATGCCATTCTAGCTAAGGGTGCTTTTGAAACTATATATGCAAGCGCCAAAAATGATCAATTCGAAATGAAACCAATGATGATTATCGACAATAAGTCCAATAAAAAATCCATAATACATTCAATCAACAAAAAAATCCCCATTCAAGATGAATGGGATTCACAAATATCATTTACGTTCCATATTCAATGTTTAAGATTTGTGGACTTAGATTAACTCAAACGAATGATCGTCAGTGAAGCTCCTGCAGATCCTCCCCCCGTTAAGACAACGGTGGCAATTAAACCAAATATATCTGAAGAGAGATTGAATCACCTGCTGATAAGTTTACAATCACATCATTATTATAATTAGAAATCGCGACAGCTGGTGATATTATGGAGCTAGGAATAGGCGTGGCACCATTTAAAATCAACCTCGAACCAGCAAGAAGTCCAGCGGTGGTATTTATTTGATACGTCAAATAATAACGACCAGTAACATGAACGGTAAACACCATACAAAAAGGCCCCCATAAAAGGAAGCCACTCATTTACTAACATAGCAATCTTGCCAAACATTTTTACGCATTCAAACTTTTTTCCAAATTGGCACCGCAAGATTCGCGGATGATTAACTCATCCTTCATAACGAATTTTTTCTTTTCAACGGTTCCGCCTTTCATTAAGGTCAGCAATAAGTTTGTTGCTTTTTTCCCTATTTCGTACTTAGGCTGGTCAATGGTCGTAATATGAGGATGAAAAATGGATGCTATTTTCAAATTATCAAAACCTACGACAGCAATATCCTTGGGAACGCTCAACCCATGATCCTGGATCGCTTTTACAGCTCCCAGCGCCATTTCATCATTAAAAACAAACACTGCTTCAGGCCTTTTTTCCAGCGATAATAATTTCATCATCTGGTCATACCCTGAGTCAATGCTATAATCCCCCCCTTCTTGGATTAATTCCTGATTGACTTTCAAGTGATGATTCTTCATTGCCTGCTGGAACCCCCCTAAGCGATCCCGGCTAAGGATGATATTCATGGGGCCTGTTATATGAGCAATTCGTGTATGTCCAAGCTTGATTAAATGTTCCGTTACTTTTCTGGCACTGCTTACATTGTCGATCGATACAGTTGGAATGTCCAGTCCGTCCACGTATTCACATGCCAGTACAATCGGGAATTGATTTGAGAGATTTTCCAGGCTTTCTTTGTTCATTCTAGCGGTTAGGAGTACCGCTCCATCCGCCTGCTTTTTGTATAGCAAATCGATGTATTCCTTTTCCCGTTCAATGTCATTCTCGGTATCTCCCAATATAACCTGATAGCCATTTTCTACAGCAGTATGCTCAATGCCCCGAAGGACTTCGGAAAAAAAGGGTCTTGTTATATCCGGTACGACGACCAGAATGATCTTTGTCTCTTTCGTCCTGAACTGACTGGCAATCATGTGAGGCTTGTAGTTCATCTCTTCAATCACCTGCAGCACCTTTTGTTTGGTATCTTCACTTACTAAATCCGGCTGTCTGAGCACTCTTGAAACGGTTGCGGGAGATACGTTGGCCAATTTCGCCACATCGCTCATTTTCATTCTATTATCTCCACCTGCCTATTTTCTATTTTGTCATTTTCATTAAGTCCATTATAAAGTAATTTAGACTTCATGTTAAAATATCGAATTCCCTAGGCAACGTTTCTTTCAAAACATTCATGGATTTTTTCACGCCTGTTAATGGCGCCATTGTTAAATCTTCCATTTCGAGAACGATCGGTCCTTCATAACCTATCATTTTAACGATAGTAAAAAACTCTTTCCACCAGCCACTGTCGTGACCATATCCAAGTGCAACGTAATTCCATGATCTTCCTGCGTATTGGTTCATTGGTTTTACATCAATCAATCCCTGGACATCATATATCCCTCTTTCTAACCTGACATCTTTTGCGTGAATATGATAAACTGCGCTTCCTAATGTCCTTAAAGCCGCGATGGGGTCACCGCCCATCCAAAATAAATGACTCGGGTCAAAATTCATGCCGACCGTATCACCGACTTCTTGCCTTAATTTAAAGAGTGTTTCAGGATTGTAAACTAAATTGCAGCCCAGATTTTCGATGGCAACCTTTCGAACTCCATGTTCTTTTGCCGTTGTCACCGCTTTTTCCCAATAAGGGAATGCCACCTCATTCCACTGCCAATCAAGCATCTCAAAATGCGAGGGCAAAATAGGATGTGTCAGCCAATTGGGCGTCTTGTCACTTGGTCCGCCGCCAGGGCATCCCGACATCATGACAACCGTTTCGACACCCAAAAGCCCTGCTAGCTGAAAGGTCTTATCCACAACGGATTTATGTATGGTTCCTTCTTCTGATGGGTCAAGCTGATTGCCAGAACAATTCAACGCTGCAATGCTCATCCCCCTTATATTTAATTCATTTAAAAACCGCTTTCGTTTTGTGGGACTTCCAAGAAGTTCATTCAAATCGAGATGTGGCGCCCCCGACCAATTGCCGCATCCAAGCTCGAGTGTCTCTATTCCCAGATCAACACACGTATCCAGCATCTCTTCAAATGGCATGTAGCCTAAAATATCAGTAACTAAACCAACCTTCATAAAGTTTTCCTCCTCTATTTAAACTAGACATCCCGTACATGCCGCTCAGTCAATTCTCTGTTCGGTTTCTTTCCTTTATGGCGGCTCCATAAAATCATAAAGAATACAGCAGTTGCACCAAGTGAACCCGAAAAATAAAATCCTGCAGAAATACCTAAATGTGAAATCAATACTCCCGCAATAAAAGGTCCCGCAAACATACCAATCGCGTAAATTGCTTGATATGCACCCATGGCCGTTGCCCTTTTTTCAAGGGGAATCGACTCCACCGCCATTCCTAAAAATAATGGAAAAAGAATTCCTAATGAGAATCCATTCAACCCTTGAATCAGAAAAAGCATCTCTTTTGTATCTATTAATGGCGTACATGTTGTGAAAATGGCCGTTAGTCCGAAAGCTAGTTTCAGTAACCTCCATTGTCCGAATAATGGTACGAATATCTTTCCGCTAAGCATGGTGGCAATGGCATGAGGAATCATGAATGAAAAGATGACCATGCTGATCTCATCAGTCTGGAGACCAAGCTTTAAAGCAAATGTCGGAGTGAAGCCGAACATTGTCGTGAAGATGATGCCATGTGCGAGAATGGATAGAAATGATACTTTTAAAAGCGCCGGCTCAAGCATAACTGATACGAGTTCTTTCAATTGAATAGGCTCTTTCAGAAAGTCTTCGTTCGATTCGTAAATAAAAAGTGAAAGGACGATACCAACGAAACCGATAATCCCTCCCATCCAAAAAGGTGCTTGCCATCCCCATTGATCGACAATGTATCCGCTGACCACCATTCCAAGCAGCTGTGCCAGAACCACTGCTAACGAGATACTGCCCATAGCTCGGTGAAGATCACGTTCTGAAAAATAGCTGGAAAACAAAATGGTGAACGCTACCCATGTTGCGGCGGCAACTCCAGCTAACGAGCGGGCCAAAAGGATCCAGCCTAAACTATCGGCCCAAGCAAAAGTCACGCAACTCAACGTACTCACGACCATTCCAAAGATAATAAAAGGTTTTCTTACTTTTATGAGGTCGGAAAAAATTCCGAACGGAAGCCTGAAGAGAAATTGCATCAGCCCATAACTGCCTAATACCATGCCGATAAATGTATAATCCCCTCCAATCGTCTCAAGGTAAGGAGACAAAATGGGTATATAAATGAAATTTGAAAACCAAAAAATAAATGAGAGCACTAAAAATAAAAATCTATTTCGTGCGGTATGTAACAAAGTCATTGCAACCCTTCCTCTGACCAGCGAACTATTTTTCAGCAATGGCACCTCATTCAAAAACTGAATATACAAAAAGGTGCCCGCAACGTAATTGGGAACACCTTTACATACTTAAGCCTTTCCAATTGTATTGAACTGTGCCATTTTTCTCTTCACGACGGAGATGATAGCTTCTTTCGCTGGTGTGATGATGGCGCGAGGCTCATATACTTTTCCTTCAACGGCCAATACTTCCCGAATCGTTTTTGCCCACACTTGTATGTTTTCGGTATTGACATTTATTTTAGCGTGTCCTAGTTCAATTGCTTTTTTGATTTGGTGCAGCGGAATACCTGAACCTCCATGTAAGACGAGAGGCACATTCGTCATGTTCGAAATTAATTCCATTTCCTCAAAACCGAGTTTAGGTTCTCCTTGATATGGACCATGAACGGAACCCAAAGCAGCCGCTAGTGCATCAATTTGCGTTTCTTTTACAATCCTCGTGCATTCATGGGGATTTGCATATTGAATACCTCCGACGAGGCCATCCTCCGTCCCACCGACTGTCCCCACTTCCGCCTCAACGGAAACGCCGCTCTTTTGGGCATAGTCGACAACCATTTTGGTCATTTCAATATTTACATCTATTGAATGATGGGAGCCATCGATCATGACCGATGTAAAACCCGCATCGATCGCTTTCTTGCAGCGTTCCACATCCATTCCATGATCAAGATGAAGGGCAACCGGAACCGTAATGTCCATTTCTTCCATAAGGCTTTTTACCATAGCCGCAATCGTTTTAAATCCGCCAAGATAATCAACGAGCCTGTCCGATGCCGCAAGTATGATTGGCGCTCGTTCCTCATTGGCAGCCTGTAAAAAAGACTGGGCGAATGCCAAACCATTAATATTATATTGACCCACAGCATAACTTCCTGCTTTTGCTTTCAAAAGCATCTCTCTCATTGATACTAAAGGCATAATTCCATCACCCCCCATTTTCCCGAGATTACCATTTTTACTCACGCATTCTGGAGTACAAAGTATTTCGAGATAGCTTGAATTGTCGTTTCTTTTGCAGTCTTAATGGCTTCTTCAGCATCGAGTTCATAATATTCAGGACGGAACAATTCAACAGATACGACGTCAGAATAACCAATTCCCTTCAAGATGAATAATATGCTGTCTAAATCTATGGCACCATGCCCAGGCCACACCCGGTCTTCATCCGTCAAAAAACCGATTGGAAAATCCTCTGTATCATCAATGTGTAAAATGAAGATTTTCGACCCATCCGCTTTCTTCAAGTCCTCCAAACTGGAACCCATAGCATGGAAGTGAAAACAGTCCAGCACCAACCCAACATTATCACGATTGACTTTTTCAACAATATCGTATGCCTGACCGAATGTATTCACAGTACATTGCGGATGCCCGACAAATTCGACTGCAATTTTTACGCCAAACGGTTCAGCGATTTCGGAAAGCTCCGTCAATACTTCCACACAGCTGTTTTTAATATCTTCTTTCAATATTTTCGCTTCCGTTACAAGTGGAACCGCCACCACATATTTAACACCCAATTTCTTCGCCATGATCATCATGTTTTTAAATTCGGCTATTATCGCCTTATGGCCGTCTTCATCTCGGTTATTAAAGAATACGAGCGCGTTGAAGGCAAGTGGTTTAATATGATTTGCGTTAAAAAATTCGGCTAAGTCTTCAATAGAGTGCTCTTCCAAATACTCAGGCAATTTATCCATGGTACGGATTTCGATATAATCGTAACCATGTTTTTCACAGTATTTGAGATCTTTGACCAAGTTGGAATTTTCAAGTGTTGTCGCTTGGTTGAAACAAAGTTTCATTCTGTCAGCCTCCAATTCTTTCTGCTAAACCCAATCCGTCTCTCATTTTTTGAAGCATAAGTTTACTTGACCAGTCTGCTTTGTCGATCCAAGCAAATACTGCATTTGTCGCGATGCCGTCAAAATTCATTTCTTTCAGTTTTTTGAAGATCGTATCAAAGTCAACTTCCGCTTCGCCGATGTTCAAATGCTGGTGGACGGTTGCCTCGACACCTGGAGGATTGACGATATAACGGAGTCCGTTGGATGCTTTATGATTAAATGTATCTGCAAACAAGACATGTTTCAGGCGATCCCCGGCAGAATCGAACATAGGGGCAATATCGCCTTTGCCATCGTCATAGAAAAATGTATGTGCGGTTGAATACACAAGGTTGATCCATGGACGGTCAAGGGCACGGATCATATCCATCGCTCCCTCATGCGTTTCAATGAAATCGAATGGGTGTGCCTGCAAATTCAGTTTGACGCCTTCCCTTTCAAACACCGGGAGGAGCTCATCCATTGATTTAATGAATTTCTCTTCACAGATAACTTCATTGAATTTAGATCCGTTAAATTCACTATTCATCAAGTCAACATCCAATTCCACTGCCACTTCAATGGCACGTTTCCAATTACGGACTGCGGCCTGGCGCCGTTCCTCATCAGGACCGGCCCAGTAGTAAAGCGGAAGCAAGGATGATATCTTCACACCTGCGTCGCTACACCAGCGTTTCAAATTCTTAATCTGTTCCTTATCCACTTTAGGGTATTTATAGAATGGACAAAAATCTTCCCTCGGTGACAGTTCGATATATTCATAGCCTAGTTCAGCTGTTTTATCGACCATTTCTTTTAATGATAAATTGGCATACATCGTAGGATCCAAAGCTAGTTTCATTGGTCTTTCCCCCTATAATTCATTTTTCGTTTCAATGCATGGTACGTTCACTGTACAGTGATTTTCCCCGTATAAAAAACGGGCTTCTCTTCTAGATCAACGGATTCTTTCTGTCCGGACTCTTGTGCTTTTACACAAGCATCAGCTGTTACGGAAGCGATGTATCCGTCCCATGAAGTTGGACCATTCGGCTGACCTGTCTTTATAATGGAATCTATGAAATCCTGCAACTCTATGTCATATGCATCCATAAAACGGTCTTTCCAATCTACCAAGATATCCGTGCTCCGTTTTGCGCCTTTCCTTGTCACGATGCTCGCTGGTTCAGGAAGATATGCAACACCGTCCTCACCAATGACTTCACATTGGATATCATAGCCATATTTACAATTCACGAATACTTCAGCTTGAATGACAATCCCGCTCTTCGTTTCCATTATGATGAGTTGGGGATCTTTTAAGTTAGCGTGCGCGCGGCTTGTTTTCTTCGGGTAAATGACTTGAACTGATTTGTAATCATCGCTGATTAACCAATGCAATACATCAATCTCATGAATCAATGTATCAACGACTGCCATTTCCGTCGTATATTTTTCATCCACTTCTGGATTTCGGTGTACGCAGCGGACCATGAGTGGCTCGCCAATTTCATTTCTATCAATGGCTTCTTTCAGTTGTACGTAACCGCTATCATAACGTCGCATAAAACCAACTTGCACCAAACGCTTCCCGTGTTTCATTTCCGCTTCGGCTATTCTCCTGCAGCCTTCCGCCGTTGTTGCCAGTGGCTTTTCACAGAACACATATTTTCCAGCTTCAATCGCATTCAATACGTTTTGCTCATGTGCAGGACCCCAACTCGTAACAAGCACAGCATCCACATTTTCGGAGTTTACCAGTGATTGGTCATCCGGATATACAAGTGCCTCAAGTCCGTATTGATTCACGACCTGCTTTGCCGCCTCTTGATTCACATCGGTTACAGCCACAATTCTCCCTCCGGATAATTTGTTTGCAATTCTTTTAATATGCTCCCGGCCGATGGCACCCGTTCCTATTACGCCAAAATTTAATGTCATGATCATATTCCTCCTATTATACGTATCTATATTTTCTCTCTGTAACTCTTATATTATTTTTGTCATTTCCTTAATAGGTTCTTTTCCATGATTGCGGAAGTTTTGTTCAAGCTGTTCAAGTGTAAGTCCTCTTGTTTCCGGTAGACATTTTTTCACAAAGATGATAGCCAAAATGCCTAAAGCGAAAAAGAAATAGAATGTTGTGGACAATCCGACTTTATCAAGTAAAACCGGAAATGTTAAGCCAATCAGAAAGTTCACGACCCATAGAAAAAATACGGTGACACCCATACCAAGCCCACGTACTTGAAGCGGGAAGATCTCTGAAAGCATCAACCAGGTAACCGGTGAAATGGCTCCCTGCTGAAAGGCAAGGAAAGTGACTGTCAAGGACAAAACGATATAAGGAAGGGCAGCAGTCCCTTCAAGAAGGGAAGATAAGACGCCAATCAGCAGCAATGTGGTCGTAGTCCCAATCAAACCGGTTAAGAGCATTGGCCGGCGCCCGATTTTACCAAGCAGCCAAATACCTAAAAACGTTGCCAAAACAGAAATGATACCGTTTGCAATATTCCCGATCAAAGCAGCTTTTGTCTCAAACCCTGCATCCTTTAAAATTTGGGTACCATAGTACATGATAGAATTAACGCCCGTTATTTGCTGAACGATGGCAATCCCGATACCAAGAAAGACTATTCTCCGTATCCATGGGACGGTCAAATCTTTATATGTAGCTTTTTTAACATGGTTCTCCTCATCGAATGTCGCTTTGATTCCCTGAAATTCCGATTCTGCCTCATCCATTTTACGTATTCTTTTCAAAACCTTCAGGGCCTCTTCATTTTTGTTCTTGGACACAAGCCACCTTGGACTTTCAGGCAACCTGATCATGCCAAAGAAAAGAAGTATGGCTGGAAGTGATGCTATTGCCAGCATGTAACGCCAAACATGTGAACTGTCACCCATCGTTGTCCCTAGAATGGCATTGAAAATGAATGCAAGCAGCTGTCCGCTAACAATCATCAATTCATTTTGGGTGACGATCCGGCCGCGTCGTTCAGCAGGAGACATTTCCGCCAAATAAGTAGGAACGGTTACTGACGCCCCGCCTACCGCAAGGCCGAGTAAAAAACGGCAAGCAATCATGACCGTAACATTCGGTGCAAACGTGCATCCAAGGGTGGAAAAGAAAAAAAGTACCGAAAGAAAAAGAATGTTTTTTCTGCGGCCCGCATAATCCGAAAGCCTGCCTCCCAGAAACGCTCCAAGTGCCGCGCCTAAAAGAAGTGAACTGGCAACAAGTCCTTGCGTAAGTGAATTGAGGTTAAGTTGATCCGCTTCGGACATGAACGGCAAGGCACCATTAATGACACCTGTATCATATCCGAACAAAAGACCGCCTAACGTCGAGATGATAATAATCTTGCGTAAGAATGCCATTTGATTTCCATCATTACTCAAATTAATCACTTCTTTCCGGTTTTTAATCTTGAACGAGGAGCAGCCTTTCATTTATATACTTGCGAGCGATTAATGCGTATTCCAATGGATGGGCAACGGACGGATCTTGTTCCGCTTCTACTACAATCCAGCCTTTATAATGATTTTCCAGTAATGTATGGTAAGCTTCCACAAAGTCAATGCAGCCGTCACCAGGCACTGTGAACATACCGGCTAAAAAAGATTCTTGAAATGATTTTCCCTCTTTCCGACACTGCTTCATCACGTTATGCCTCACATCCTTGAAATGAACGTGCCCAATGCGGTCGATATGCTTTTGCAGAAGGGACATGCAATCGCCATCCGATACATAAATATGTCCAGTATCATATAACAGATGCACCTTCTTGTCGGTATTTTCCATAAGGCGGTCAATTTCACTCAGTGTCTGGACCCCTGTCCCCATGTGGTGGTGATACACCAGTTTTAAGTTGTAAAGTCCAGCAATATCCCCGAGCCGATTCAGGCCCGTACACAATATTCCCCATTCTTCTTCAGTAAAGTGGGGCTTTTCCTTAAATACATCGTACCTTCCGCCTTGGATACTGTAGGTCTGTTCGGATACTACCGCTACATCGCCATCGACAGCCTGTAAATATTTGCAATGTTCATGGAATTCCCGTTCTGCTTTTTTGATTCCATCACGAACGATGAAACTGCTGAACCACTGACCGGCTATTTTTAAGTTCCGAAGCCGCAGCTCTTTATTCAGTACCGCAGGTTCCGGGAAGAAACCGCCTACTTCGGTCCCCTGAAATCCTGCCACGACAATATCGCTTAAAAGGTGGGATAAGGTGTTTTCAGCCCCTATTTCCGGTATGTCATCATTACGCCAGCCAATTGGGGCAATCCCCCACGAAATCTCCTGCATTTTCAGACTTCCCCCTTTTAATATTGTTTGGCCTTTTTTAATTTCTCTTGTCTCGCTTCATATGCCCTTTGTATACTTTTTCGTTCCGAGACCTCTGCCACGCCAACATTCCACCAGGAGTCATAACCATCCGTCATCGTTTTCGGCAGAACCTTCATTTCTATTAATGTAGATGCCGATTGTTTCTTTGCATCCTCCAATGCAGCTTTCAGCTCATCGACAGTATTGGCCCTGTAAGTTTTGGCTCCGTACCCTTCCGCCACTTTTGCGTAATCTATATTCATGATTTGGTTATCATGTGTTCTGAACTCACAGCAATATGTTCCGCTGCCATTCTCCATTTGCAGATTGTTGATGCAGCCGAAGCCAGAATTATCAAACAATAATATGTTGATTTTATGATTATATTGGATGGCTGTGATCAATTCCGAATGAAGCATCAGAAAACTGCCGTCCCCTACCATTGCATAGACTTCCCGGTCTGGATGGGCAAGCTTAGCTCCTAATGTTCCTGCAATTTCGTAGCCCATACAGGAAAATCCATATTCAAGATGGTACGTGTTTGGCACGTTTGAATGCCAGAGTCGCTGCAAGTCACCCGGAAGTGATCCGGCTGAACCGACCACCACACTTTCCTGATCGATTGTATCGTTTATTGCGATCATCGCAGTGGATTGGGCCAATTCAGTTTTCAATGCATCCGAGTATTCATTCAAGACTTGCTGTGAAAACTGGCTTTTGATTTCAGGCATGAAATTTTCACGGCTGAAAGTGACTTGACTTAAACGGGTCCGTTCGGAAAGCCACTCCGCCTTCCATTCTCCAAGCATTTCCCCATATTCGGTTTCATAGCCCACTAGTAACGCTTCAAGGTTCTCGAGCGCCACTTTTGCATCGGCGACGACTTGAAATCCATCTAATTTATAGGTTTGAAGGCGGCTGACGTTAATGTTCAAAAACTTTGTCCTTTCAAAATCAAATGCAGTTTTGGAAGAAGTCGTAAAGTCAGTATAGCGGGTCCCGACACCAATTACGAGATCTGCCTGGCGGGCAGCCTTATTGGCAGCCATCGTACCGAGAATGCCGACTCCGCCCAAATTCTTAGGAAAAGATGATTCCACCGTCGATTTACCTGCCTGTGTTTCCACAAGTGGAATGTTATGCTTTTCCGCCAGCTTCATCAATATATCCCGAGCTCCGGAATATCTTGCTCCGCCACCGACGATGATGATCGGCTTCTTACTTGCTCTAATTCTATCGGCCGCTCCTTGCAGTTCCCGATCAACCGGAGCTTTCCGATCTAAATAATGGACGCGTTTTTCAAAAAAATGTTCATCGAAATCGAATGCTTCCCCTTCTACATCCTGTGAGATGCATATCGTCGCTGGCCCGGCTTTCCCGGGATCGGTCATCACCTCGAAGGCCCGGATCAGACTGGACATGAGCTGCTCAGGGCGAGTGACGCGATCCCAATATCTTGATACTGCAAGAAAAGCGTCATTTGTGGTGATGGCCGTACTATGCTCATGCTCAAGTTGCTGAAGAACCGGATCCGGCTGACGTGTCGCAAAAGTATCAGCAGGAAGTAAGAGGACAGGAATATTGTTGGCAAGTGCAGTCCCCGCCGCAGCTATCAAGTTTGCCGAGCCTGGCCCGGCAGATGTAGTGACGGCATAAATTTTCCGCCGCAGCATTTCCCGGCTGTAGGCGATTGCTGCGTGTGCCATCCCTTGCTCATTCTTTCCTTGAATCACTTTCAAGTGGCCAGCGTCCTGTTCGAGCGCCTGACCAATACCAACGACATTCCCATGGCCGAATACATTAAATATACCTTCTACAAATGGAGACTCCTCACCATCAACATGAATGTACTGCTGATTTAAAAACTTGATTAATGCCTGGGCTGTAGTCAACCTCACTGTTCCCATCTTCAGTTCACCCCTCTATGTAGATAAATTCCTTACACGCGTTCGGCAATCAAACCTTCGATTTCTTCTGCAACGGGCATCGCCTCGGATGAGCTGTGCTTGCTTACTACTATGGAAGCGGAAGCACTGCCAAACTTCAAAGCGCTTTCAATCCCTTTGCCGCTCACTAACGCATATAAGAAAGCGGAAGCATATGAATCCCCTGCGCCGAATGTTTTCAATACTTTCGTTTTATAGGACTTCGCTTTAAAAACTTCGCCTGATTTGGCATAGGCATATGAACCCTCGACGCCATGTTTGATGACCACCAGGTCTGCGGAATGTTTAAACAAGTAACGGACGGTTTCTTCATTTGTACCTTTTTCGGTATTTTCCATAACATCATATTCATCACGCGTGCCAATCAAAATGTCTGATTGCTCGGCAACCAACGAATAGTAAACAGAGGTTTCTTCAATGGAATTCCATGTATAAGGACGGTAATCCAATTCAAATACGACTTTTACATCATTTCTTTTCGCAAGGCTGACGGCTTTTAAAACTGCCTCACGTGATGGGCTTTTTGCTAAAGCCGTCCCTGAAACCAATAGGATCTTTGATTTTTTGATATATTCTTCATCCACTTCCGAAGGTGCTAAATGAAGGTCGGCTACATTATCCCGATACATCAGGATACTGCATTCTTCAGGACTTTTAATTTCCGTGAAGGCGAGTCCCGTTTTATGCCCTTCTTGATCGATTACCATATTCGATGTATCAACACCTGCCTCACGCATATAACGCTCGATGAAACGGCCGTGCTGATCATCTGCAAGCTTACCGATGAATCCGACTTCCAAGCCTAATTTTGCACATCCGATGGCAACATTGGCAGGTGAACCGCCCACATATTTTGTGAATGTCATGGTCTCTTCCATCGGACGGTTATATTCATTGGCATTCAAGTCGATGCAGGCACGACCTATGGCAATCAAGTCAAATTCCTTATCGATATTAAAAGTATAGTTCATCCGGTTAACAGCTCCTTTTCCTTTAACGATTCAGGATCCACTCATGATCGGGATCATTGTAGAATTTCCATGTCCTTGTTGGACCGGCCATGACATTCAAGTAATAAGATTCATAACCGTCAGGCACCCCTACCGGATGATAACCGGCCGGTACAAGTACGACATCACCGTTTTCGACGGACATGGTCTCATCGATCGAACGATCATCTGTATATACCCGCTGAAATACGAATCCCTGAGGCGGGTTCATTTCATGATAATAGGACTCTTCCAATAATGACTCATTTGGTAGGTTATCCCGATCATGTTTATGCGGAGGATAGCTCGACCAGTTTCCGCTTTCTGTATATACTTCAACCACCAGAAGGCTATTCGCATACGGAGCTGAATCCGGTAATATATTATGCACCATCCGCTTATTGCTCAAAATGCCCCTGTGCTCCACGTCAACATCTCCCGCTTTAATCCATTTAGTCGGAAGCTGCTTATCAGAAGGTGAATAACACAGCGCCACTCTGGCCTTGGTTATCGCTTCCAATTCAAAACCTCTATCATTTGACACGTAAATGCTATCGGTCGGCACTTTATCAAAAACACTATCGCGTGTGCCCAAATCATGGTATACATCTTCGCCTACAGCCACATTGATTTTTCCCGTAAGAGCGACAATGCAGCATTCTTTCTTGATTAGTAATTCTGAATATTCAGCACCCGGAGTCAACTCCACTATTTTAAATTCAACAAATTCTAAAGGAGAATTTCCTTTCGTAACCGCTTGAACGACTGTAACACCTTCAGCGACCTCTTGTTTTTCCGGTTTTTGAAGCAGTTTACTCATATATACCTCCTTGTTTTTCAAAAAATCCGGCCCGTATCCAAACGGGCCATCTTGCAATGTCTTTTCGTTCACTTATTTCACGTAGCGTGCAGTCACCATTTTTTTACGAGTATAGAACTCCACACCATCGGTTCCATTTGCATGCAGATCACCATAAAATGAATCTTTGTATCCAGAGAATGGGAAGAATGCCATGGGTGCAGGAACACCCACGTTAATGCCCAACATCCCGGCATGAATCGTTTCACGGAATTGGCGTACATCGGCAGCACTGTCCGTATAAAGGCAAGCCCCGTTTGCCAATGCTGAAGCATTGGCAATCTCAACGGATTCCGTTAAATCTTTGGCGCGGACAACGGAGAGCACTGGTGCAAAAATTTCATCTTGCCAGATTTTCATTTCCTGCGTCACATGATCAAAAATCGTAGCCCCGAGGTAATATCCATTGCCGCTTGCTGCCTCGTCTTTACGACCATCGCGTACAAGGGTCGCGCCTTGAGCTATTCCTGATTCGATGTAATCGATGGTCCTCTTCTTAGCCCCTTCCCGGATTACCGGTCCAAGAAAAACGCCGTCATCCAGACCATTACCGATCGTAATGGCATCAGCTGCCTGTTTCAATTTTTCAACTAACTCGTCCGCTACACTTTCTTCTACAACAACAACCGCAGCGGCCATGCAACGCTCACCGGCCGACCCAAAAGCCGCACTTGTTATTTCCTTGGCCGTCATATCAAGATTGGCATCTTTCAAGACAATCGAGTGATTCTTCGCTCCCGCAAGAGCCTGGACGCGCTTTAAGTTAGCCGTGCCTGTTTTATACACATATTCTGCCACTGGCTGTGAACCGACAAAGGAGATAGCTTTCACATCTTTATGCTCCAGAAGTCCATTAACCACGTCATGTGCTCCATTAACAATGTTCAGTACTCCTTTAGGAAGACCGGCTTCCTCAAACAGTTCAACAATGCGTGCAGCAAGCAAAGGTGTACGTTCAGATGGCTTTAACACGAATGTATTGCCACATGCGATCGCAAGAGGGAACATCCAGCAAGGGACCATCATCGGAAAGTTAAATGGGGTGATACCGCCGATTACACCAATTGGGTAGCGGTACATACCCGATTCAATGTTTGTCGCGATATCCGGAAGCTGTTTGCCCATCATCAGCGTAGGTGCACCAGCCGCAAACTCGACACACTCGATGCCCCGCTGAACTTCACCAATCGATTCCGATAAGCTTTTACCATTTTCGATAGTTACCAGTTTAGCAAGTTCTTCCCAATGATCCACAAGGAGCTGCTGATATTTGAACAATACCCGTGCCCGTTTCGGGACGGCAACCTGCGACCATTTTTTAAACGCCTCATTCGCCACTTGAACTGCACGATTCACATCTTCCCTAGTTGAAAGTGGCACCTCGGCAATCGCCTCACCAGTTGCAGGGTTGAACACGATTTCCGTTTCCTTTGAAGTGGATTCAATCCACTCACCATTTATATAATTTTTTAATTTTTTCACCTCATGTGTTACTGATGACATGTCATTTCCTCCTTAAAATAAGTAATTTGTTTGATCATCAAGCCATTTTTAAAAAGTATAGGTATCGACGCCAATGAAATCGATTTCATTTGACTTTAAAGAAAATCCATCCAGGTTTCTTTCTAGGATCAATCAATTTTTCTAGCTCAATCCCATTATCAAAGCCATCATAAAACAGAGAATGAAATCGATTTCATTTCTTTTTCTGGAGTTCCACTTGAAGGAAAAAGGTAAAGACCAATCCAGGATAACGAATATCTAATCATCCTTAAACATGAAATAGTTCATCACTATTCGCATCAATTTCTGAATAAAGCTTGGATAATCGCGTTTCGGGATGAAATCGATTTCATTTACTTTATAAGGAAATACTACAATGAATTTTTTTCCCTGTAAACACTTTTTTTGGATTTTTTATAATATTCTTTCTTCTTCGCACTTCAATACATTGATGGCTATGGAAATGGGCTTCAATATTTAGTTAAAATCATTTCCTGGGAGAATACCTCTTCGTCGTAATTGACATCCCACTAAGGCCGGTCTTGGTCCTATTTAAATTAACTACTATTTTTGAATATTATTATTTATAAATCTGATTGACTTTATCATAGGAAATCCAGCAATCCTTAGAACTACATCCCTTATAAATTCATATATATAAACATAATAAACGACCTTCCTGCTCTCCCCTTTTCTTCACATTTCCATCAATGTCCCATTATAAAAAATAAAAGATATTTTACTATATCAACAGAATAGGAATATATAACCTAATCCGTGATGAGTTCATCAACAAAAAAAGGCACCCATAATGGGAGCCTGAATTTTAGTGAAGGTAAGCTATTGTATGTGAACGGCAACCATTCCGCATCCCTATGCGCCTCGATAGTTGAGAAATGGGATATTCCACCCAGTAACTTAAGAAATATCTTTTCTATTGTAAGGAAATTAAAACAGGTAGCTTATAGTCTGTTATTTCACTGCCTTTTTAATAGCTTTCACTTCATATAATGATCCTTCCGAACTCACGATATATTCAGGTTTCAGTTTCCCAAGGTTTGCTTTATGGCCTGCGATATGGGCTTCACTCTTTTCCCATTGCTTCCAATGCGCCTCCGACTCCCAATTGATCATAACGATGACCTCTTCATCCCCGCGTCTCACTTTTTTCACCATTACACTTAAATCGATGAAACCTTCCTGCTTTTCTATGATCCCTTCCCCACCGAACCGTTTTACTACTTGTTCTGCATTACCTTCCTTAACCACCGTTTTTCTCATTTGAACGAACAATATGAACAACTCCAATCGATATACTTATAATCAATCATATTAGTCGATAACGATTCTCATTGTCAATTATTGAGACTTTGACTTAAGGGCGCTACTTAAAACTCTAGATCCCAAAAACAAAATAAAAAATGAATCAAGAAGTTATGCAGACCTTCCTGATCCATTTTTTATTGTCATTCACCTTTTATCTTTAAGACTTTTGGGAACATAGTCATTCAGTTTGTTAAATAAAGAAGTAATGTAGGAGCTGAGTTCGAATCGATCCTCCTGAACAAATTCAACTAACGACACTCCATTCTTTTTCATATCTTTTCCCCCTTTTAGTTTTTAATCCCGGTGCATAAACTTTTCAGCCACTAATACCTGTGAATCCCGCCATTAGCGTACTTACATATCTTCTCTCCATCGGTTTCTTTATTTGATTATACAAGAAAGCGCTTACAATGTAAAATATTATAATACCATAGATTGCTATTTACTTAGAATGTTCCAGATAAATAAAGTTTCATCATATTTATATTATCAAGCTGTGCTGGCTTTTAGGTGTACTTTCTATATCATAACTACTTGTCTTGTTCACAGTGTATAAAATTTCAGGAAATGCCCTTCAATATTTCAGTTAAACGTATGAACTCTTCCTTATCCCGATTCTTTAATGAGTTATCGATCTCTTTTTCGATTTGTGCTTTCCGGTAATCACTAAGGGCCTTTTTCAAAACCATTTCAGCCATCTCTTCAGGTTCAAGCGATGTTCCTGGCAATTGCTTCTCCATACGAAACCAACTCCTTAACCTTTTTTCTATTATACTAAATAACTTGGAGATTATTATTATTTATTAAAAACTTATCCTTTCCTCTTTTTTATTTCCTTATCCACATGATTTCCACTTTGCCACTCTTCTATACATAAAAAATAGTTGAAACTTTTCCATTTCATTTCGTTTAAGTCATTTTATCCGAGATGGTCGAATCGTTTATTTCCATTACTTTAGAATTAATTATATTCCACTACAGGTGATGGGAGCTAAGTTATTCGCTTCTTTTTTTTCAGAAAAGTCAGAAATATATTGACCGATATGGATAAGCTCTCTAAAATAATCTAAATAATCCATTTTTTTACTTATATTCATTAATCATCATTTTTGTTCATTTCGGCTTTATTTATTGTTGAAAACAATTTTGATGAAAAACTTTGCATTAAAGGAGCATTTTCCATGAAAAAAAGTCGAGTTCTTTTCGCTAGTTTAGCTGGTTCCGTTATTGAGTGGTATGATTTCTATTTATACGGTACAGCAACGGGCCTAGTTTTTACAACTCTATTCTTCCCAAATCATGATCCTGCCATTTCACTTCTTCTCGCCTTTGTCACTTTCGGGGCTGGTTACGCAGCCCGTCCAATCGGAAGTATCCTATTCGGTCATATGGGTGATCGCATCGGACGGAAGGCTGCACTCATGTTCACCCTTATTGGTATGGGAGGGAGTTCAATGCTCATCGGTGTTCTGCCCACATATGCCCAGGTAGGGTTGGCCGCCCCAGCCATCTTGGTGGTGCTGAGGTTGATTCAAGGAATTTCTTTGGGAGGTGAATGGGGTGGAGCCATCCTATTGGCAACGGAATCTGCTCCAAAGGGTGTCCGTGGGTTATATGGATCCATTCCCCAACTAGGGGTCCCCATCGGTTTGGTTGCCGGTTCGTTCAGCCTAACCCTTATCAGTTCCTTGACAACCGATGCCCAATTTTTATCTTGGGGTTGGCGGATTCCATTCCTTTTAAGCGGTGTACTGATCGCATTGGCAATCTGGGTAAGGAGTGGCATTGAAGAAACGCCTGAATTCCAGCAGCAGAAAGATAGCGGTGATCTTGCGAAAGTCCCCATTATTGAAACGTTGAAACACGATTGGAGAAGTGTGCTGCAAGTGATCGGACTAAAAATTGGCGACGGGTTCTTCAATGTATTCATCATGTCCTATGTTCTCGTCTTTACTACAATGTATTTTGGTTATTCACAAGATTCAGCCCTTACCGGGTTAACCATTGGCTGTGCTACAATGCTAATTACCATTCCTGTCATTGGTTACATTTCTGATTTTATCGATCGAAAAATCATCTATTTTGGAGGACTGATTCTCCTTTTCGTCTTGGCCATCCCATATTTCACAATGATTGGGCAAGGGGTCGGCTGGTTCTACTTTATGCAGGCAGTTGTGCTCGGCGTCATCTGGGGAGCCATTTTTTCTACACAAGGAACATTATTTTCGGAGCTCTTTCCAGCAAAGGTCCGTTATACTGGATTATCCGTCGGTTATCAGGTCGCAGCAGCCATTGCAGGTTTCGGTCCGCTCATCTGGACCACCATGGCTGAATCATATGGCCCATCCCCTTTGGTATTTGGCGGATTCATGATGGCAGGTCTCGCAATTTCCCTGGCGCTTTGTATATTATCACCGTATTTCAGCAGAAGGATCGTAAAGGATCGAACACTCAAACCACAAGATCTGGATTTGAACTAATTCTAAATCCCTAGCTAAAATAATAACAGAGGCTGCACGTCCTATCACTTGGACAAGCTGCCTCTGTTTTTTAGAATGTGGATAACTCTCTAAACTCCCTTACTTCCAACAATCTCCAAAAGATCAGTCAGCTTCCGGATTTCATAGGTGGGCTTGATTCCCAGATTATTACCCTTTTGCTGGGGATTGTACCAGCAGGTATCCATTCCATAATTCAATCCGCCCTGTATATCTGATGTCAAGGAGTCACCCACTATCAACGCTTTCGATTTATCTGTAATCTTTAATTTGGAAAATGCATAATCAAAAATCCCTCTATCAGGCTTCTGAAACCCAGCCTCTTGGGAAACTATCAAAGTTTCAAAAGTATTGCTAAGGGGAGAACCCCCGATTCTTGCTGTCTGCACTGTCGTGAAGCCATTTGTTATAATAGCCAGCCGGCATCCTCCAAGCTTCTCGCAAACCTCTACAGCACCTGGCATTAGGTGTATTTCCTTTCCCAAATGTCCCAGATACGCACGGCTGAATGCATCCGCCTCGATATCAAGCCCATGATTGAGGAACAACCGCTTGAACCTTTCCACTCCCAGATTTGTTAAATCTATAAGCCCCTGTTCCAAATCTCTCCATAATACCTCACTGATTTCTTGATAGCATCCTACATAATCCTTCACCCCTGTGGGCAAACCGTACTCTAAAAAGGCTTCATGCAGTGCCTTTTTTTCCGATATTCCAAAGTCTAGCAATGTATCATCAACATCAAATAAGATAATCTCGTATTTCATCGCTGCCTCCATAATCATAATGAACATCATCTGTATTACTATTAATAGTATCATTAGAATCGGAATGAAGATCCACTTCTTAATGAACACTTTGTTATTAATGACCATTATTCGAACAATTGAGACAATCCTCTTTTATAAAGCTTCTTTTCAGGAAGGGGCTCTTTTTGTTCAGGATCTTTATTTTGTTGTCCCATCGTTAGACCTATTTCGGCTTGAAGACCTTCATACGCAGAACTTCCCCTTTGCAGGAAAGTCTCTTATTTTTATGATCCAACTATTTTTTCGCCTCTCGGCTTTGTACTATTTGAATCCGGTTCTCTTGTGATGCCAATTTGATTGAATTGATCATTAATGGACAGTTTGTAAGTCAACGATCCTGTGCCGGTTTCATCAGGCTTGAAAGTTCCTGCATTTGTCCGTTTTCCATCTTTCAGCAACCACACCTGATACACCTCGGACTCTTTAAGGCTAGGCAAATTCTGAATCTGAACGATTAACCTCCTATCTTCACCTTGCTGCAAAATGTATGCTTCTCCATCCGTATTCATCTTTACAGCCGTCTTATCAGCGGGCTGCAAAGATAGTGACGTTTTAACCTCCATTGGCAGATTGATAGCCGCAAGTTCTTTTTTTAGTTGAATATTGGAATACAGCAGCACAAACGCAAAAACTAGTGTTGCCAGCAAGAGACCCGAAGTTACAGGGGTAAACTGCCTAAAGAAAAAACTGCTCCAATTCTTTTCCTTGAGTACCGGAACTTGATCATTAGGTTCAAAAACAAAATTCATAACCTCTGATTTCAGAGAAGAAGAAGGTTCCATCTCTTCGAAATCCCATTTCAATGAATTCCAGGCTTCCGTCATTTGTTCATAATCCTTAGTGCATTCAGAGCATTGAATTAAGTGTTCCGCGAATACCTTTTTTTCTTTTTCTCCCAGTTCACCAGATAAAAATGAAAGCAGGTTAGCGCACTCTGTATTCATTACAAACCACCTACTTCCAAGTACTTTTTCAACTGTTTGAGCGACTGATGAAGCCTGCTCTTGATTGTACCAATCGGTTCGTTTTCAATTTTGGCGATTTCCGTTAGCGAATACCCTTTCCAATAAAGTAAATCAATCAGTCTTTTTTGCGGCTTGCTTAACTTACTTTTTGCATTGGCAATTTCACTGGATAACAGCCCATTTTCTATATCATTATTCGGATCTTCGATGTCAATTGGATGGTTCATGTCCATTTGTTTGTTATTACGAATATGTACACTGTCTTTACGGACATAATCCACACACACATTCCTTGTAACGGTCAAAAGCCAACTTATAAAGTGCCCCTTTTCGGAATTATAAGTGCTTTTTGTGGTCCAGAGCTTTAAAAAGACCAACTGCACAATCTCTTTTGTTTTTTCAGCATTTCCATTTGTGAATTTAAAAATATAACCATAGATTAATTTAATATGCCGATCATAAAGTTCTTCCAGAGCAGGACGGTGCTTTTTCATTACTAATGCCATCAATTCCTTATCAGGTTTTTCTTTCAATCGCACCTGCAACTCCTCACCAAGTAAATTTGGAAAACGAATAACAGGAACGACCCCCAGTGGTCGTTCCCTTTTTTCTTATTTTGGAAAAGCCGTCTCATTATTTACAATATACCAAACATTTTTCACACCTTCACCATTGACATCTCCCGCTACCTTATCATTCAAGAAATAGTAGAGTGGATATCCTTTGTACGTTACCTGCTCTTCCCCTGTATCTTCCCTTTTAATGGTTCCAAAGTCTTTTTTCTCAAATCCTTTAGGGACCGCAAAATCGCTTTCCATGAACGGCGGCCATTTTTCCAGACATTCACCCATGCAATTGCTTTTTTTAGATTTATCATTTTTGAAAAAATAGAGTGTCATTCCCTTGGAATCAGCCAAGTATTCGCCTGTTGTTTCACTTTCCAATAATTTTAGGGTTACTGCCTTTTCATCGGCTGTTCCACTAACCACTTGATCATTTTGTGTTGAATCATTAGCTTCATTTCCGCATGCTGCCAAAACTAGGACCATCATAAAAACTGAAAATACCATCCACTTTTTCATATACTCTCACTCCTCGTAAATTTACTTCCATCCCCATTTTTGAAATACTTGATGGGATTCTTCCGTTTTAAGATAATCAATGAATTGTTTTGCCTTTTTCTTGTTTTCACTCTTACTTGTTATGCTTACTGGGGTTCCTCTATAGAGCTTATCTTCCTCAGGGAGTTGAACCAGGTCCGTCACATCCGCCAGACGGTAATGCCAGGATTCATAGGTAACCCAGGCGTCTAATGTAGAATTTGCTTTCCATAGATCAATAGCTTCTGCACTGGATTTCACTGAAATGTCAATATTCCTGCTAATTCCAGGAATCAATCCTTTTCTTCCAGCCAAATCTTCCCATAGCCCCAGTTGCCCGGCTCCATTAACATCCACAATCTTTACGCCCTTCTTCGTTAAATCCTCCAATGACTGTATATTCTTTGGGTTTCCTTTTCTAACCAGAATTCCAGCTGACCGTGTATACAATTCTGTACGGTTTTTTTCATTAAGGACTTCCGGATGATCATGCATAAATTCAGTTAGCATATATTCCGACCCTCCGTAAATGATATCCGCATCCTGTTTGGCTTGATCAATCCATTTTTCTTCGGGTCCCGCTGTTACTTCAACTTTTATCCCCGTTTCTTTGGTGAATTGTTCCGCAACTTCCTTAATAGGTCCAAGAGGTCCACCTGGTCCATATACTTTTACGACGTCGTTGACAGCTTGCCCCCGATTCGAACCCATTTCCGGTGAAAATCCTAACAGGACTGCCATCAATGATATCCACCCAACAAAAATGACCTTTTTCACGTTTTTCCTCTCTCCCTTCTAAAAAAAACCTTTGTACTATAGATAACGGGACAAACCTCAAAACGGTTTGAAAAAGAATTGTTAATTATTTTTAACTTGCTGCAAAATACATCTGATGATCTTAAGCTTTTCTCTTTTTTCTCAACAAAAAAACCATTCGAAAACGGAATGGTTGCAGACTGTAGACAAACTCTATAGTAATTGAGTTGGCTTTTGAGGTGTGTTTAAATTGAATGTTGCTTCACTCCGGGCACCTTTGC
This sequence comes from Peribacillus sp. ACCC06369, assembly GCF_030348945.1. Lineage (NCBI taxonomy): Bacteria > Bacillati > Bacillota > Bacilli > Caryophanales > Bacillaceae > Peribacillus > Peribacillus sp. ACCC06369. Next base: position 861,447 of record NZ_JAUCEN010000002.1, on the reverse strand, counting down.
GCCAACGGGGTCTCCATTGGACGCGTTTTCCCGCAGGAGTCTCGCACCTTCCGTTCCAATCAACTTTGTTTTAACATTAAAGATAGAACTCCTTTTACCTACTTTCATGCCCAAACTTTTTCAATTCTCTTAAACCAAGTGGCAGAAAAGGTTAGCTTGAATTGCTTCCCTTTCTCTGTCTATTTCTTTTACCAACAGCTATCACCAACAATAACAGAGGAATCAACGTTTGCATCAAAATTCCATGAAAAGGGAAGGCGATGATATCATATCGACTGACATCCATAGAGCTAGGATACGACCAAAAGCTGAATTCTACAATCAAAATCCCTATCGGCCATACAACAGGACGATAGTCAGAGAGATTCAGCCACTGCGCGGTACCCAAAGCAGCCGCATAATAAAACACAGAAATCTTGACAAACGCTCCTACTATCCATACGGCCATGATGGCGGACTCCAAATGTTCAAAAAAGTCGGCCAAACTGATGTACCGAGATACATTCATCAACGGATAATTCTTTGTGGATGTTGTTGATCCGAGTACAAAAAGAACGATAAGATTCACCACAACTAATGTCATCATCACGGCAAACACAGTCATCATCCCATATTTCATTCCTTTTTTCATATCCGCTAAAAAAGGGAGGAGAAAAATCATCAGAAAAAACTCGCTGAACCATCCACCCGGTACAATCGAACCCTTGATTGGAGGCATAATTCCATTCCCCAATATCGGGAATATATTCTTAAATTCAAGATCAGGGCCCAGTAAGATGATTAAGATGAGGATTGGAATGATAAAAACGGGAACAAACAATTGGGCAGCTCTCCCCAACACCTCTATCCCTCCGCGTACGATAAAGGCACAGAGGAGTATCATTGATGCCATGATCACGCTAATCGGGGTTTTGACCAGAAAAGAGTCGACAATATATTCTCCGTAACTTCTTAGGATTTGCCCTGTGATCGGGATATAAAAAAACAAGAATAAAAAACCGAGAATTTTCCCCGGAATCCGACCGATGATCTGTTCACTGAATTGGATAACCGTTTGTTTCGGATAAAGTTTGTGCAGTTTATAAGTGATATACACCGTCGCATACCCGATGAGAGACGCCAAAATGGGGGACAGCCATAAATCAGTTTTGGCATATTTCGCTGTGATGCTTGGAACACCGAGAACAGCCGTTGCCACAATCGTTGGATACATCATGAATGCCATCTGTAGAGATGAAATTTTACCTTTCTCCATCATCTTCCTCCTTTCTCTGATAGTATGTAAATTTGAAATCACGCAACCCACTGATAGATTTACTTTTTCATAAACTCTTCAAACGGCTTAAAAAAGAGATGCAATCCATTCAGTTGGTCCTGCCCTCTGCGCGAGTACGAACATAGATAGCACCTTATCGAATATTTAGCATAAAAAACGCCCATTCAGCTGGTTTCGGTTCCTTTACGATTTCTTTTCCTTACAACAGCAATCACCAACAATAACAGAGGAATAATCGTTTGCATCAAAATTCCTTGTAAAGGGAAGACGTTGGTATCATTACGACTGACATCCATAGCGCTTGGCAACGACCACAAACTGAATATGACAATCAAAATCCCAATCGGCCATACAACAGGACGATAGTCGGAGAGATTCAGCCACTGCGCTGTACCTAAAGCAGATGCATAATAAAAAACGGAAATTTTCACAAACGCCCCTACTATCCATACCGCCATGACGGCGGACTCAACATGTTCAAAAAAGTCTGCCAAACTGATGTATCGAGATACACTCATCAGGGGGTAAAGTTTTGTGGATGTGGTTGACCCGAGTACAAATAGAACCATAAGATTCACCACAATTAACGTCATCATCACGGCAAACACAGACATCATCCCGGATTTCATCCCTTTTTTCATATCTGCCAAAAAAGGAAGAAGAAAAATGATCAGGAAAAACTCGCTGAACCATCCCCCCGGTACAATCGCACCCTTGATTGGGGGCATTATACCATCCCCCAATACCGGGTATATATTCTTAAATTCGAGATCAGGAATCAGCAAAAGGATTAAGATAAAGATTGGAAAAATAAAAACAGGTACAAACAATTCAGCAGCTCGCCCCAACACTTCTATTCCCCCGCGTACGATGAACGCACACAGAAGCACCATCGATGCCATGATCACACTAATCGGGGTACGTACCAGAAAAGAGCCGACAAGAAATTCTGCGTAGCTTCTAAGGATTAGCCCCGTGTTCTGGATATAAAAAAACAAGAGTAAAAAACCGAAAATTTTCCCCGGAATCCGACCAATGATCTTTTCAGTGAATTGGATCACCGTTTGTTTTGGATAAAGTTGGTGCAGTTTATAAGCGATATACACCGTCAGATACCCTATGAGCGCAGCAAAAATGGGGGACAGCCATAAATCAGTTTTGGCATATTTCGCTGTAATGCTGGGAACCCCGAGAATAGCCGTTGCCACAATCGTCGGATATATCATGAATGCCATCTGTAATGATGAAATTTTTCCTTTCTCCATCTGCTTCCTCCTTTCTTTAATAGAATGAATTAAATCCCGCAACACCCACTAATAGACTCACTTTTCCATAAACTCTCCAAATGGCCTGAAAAGAGTTTCCACCCATTGAGTGGGTCCTGACATCTGTGGAAGATTGAACATGGACAGAACCAAGCCAGTGAGGAGCAGTGTAAGAAATGCCACTTTATCTTTTTTAGGATTTTTTTTCATTTTCGGCCATTCAAACAAAATGATTAAAGCTACGATCACGGTTGTACACAAAAAAGCCCCCCATCTCACTTGTCCTTCACCTCTTTCTCAGACAAACCCGCCGGTTTGTTAATATAGCCCTGTCTTCGAATATGGGCCGCAACATCGATTTCCACTTCCATTTCCGCGAATATCTCATCCCAGTGGTTTTCGACCTTATTAAACTGTTTAGGATATTTCCTATAGAAATCTTTACCTAACCCTAAAATGTCCGCTTTCTTATCCTGAGTATTCAGAAAAGCCATCTCGATGCGTTTTTCTATATCTTTTTGATATGCTCGTTCTGCAGCTTTTAGAGACTTAGGATTTGAAAGGTTTAAATTCGTTCCATTTTGTATAACAGCTCCATCTGTATTTACCTTCACCAATAATTTCCATTTGTCATTGATAATTTGCGGAATGATCTTGACTTTGGCTGACACTGGACTTAAAGATATCTTCCCTTTCACCCCTTTGGGTTTTATGGTCACGGTGTATGATTCCACTTCATCCCTTAACCACAATAGCCCTCTTGTTTCTTTTTCCGTCATCATCCCAGTCATTTTATCTTTTTTGAACACGGCTGTCCCGACAATGTAAGGGATTCCCTGTAATTTCGTTTGCCCTTTCCCTGGAGGCAATATTTTAATGAATGGAAGTGCGGCCGCTTGAGGCTTACCGGTTAACATTTCATCTAAATCCTGTAGTGTGACCAGCATCCCAATATGTAAATCAGATAGTTCTCTAAGCACTTCCCCTGAATAGTTTTCTAGAGGTGGCAAAGATTCAAGGATAGGCTTTGCTTTCCCTTTGCTGACATACACATTTGCTTTCTCTCTTGGCTGCGGATGGCGCAGTAAAAAATCCAGCTGCTCTTGAATTCCTTCTTTCGCTAACTTTTCACCGAATACAAATACTTTACAATGTCCCCAAAATACTTTTCGCGGAAGCTTGCTTTGAAGCTTAGACAATGCATCTGAAATATTGGAGCCTTTTTCATATCTCACCAATGTCGTAACAGCACCCCCTCCTTGACTGGCCCCTCCTCCTTGACCGCCGCCTCCACTACTTATTGAACTTGGAATAAAGACTTGGACGGATAGTTCGATTTGATTATTATCCTTCTTATCGATGGAGGCTGCTGTGACAATCGCCAAATCAGTGATTTCTGTTCGATCCCAACAACCGCTTAGAAAAGGGGTTGTTCCACAAATACCGAGCAAAAGAAGGACGCTTTTCATGAAACGACGCCTCTTTACTTTCTCCAATATCTTTGTTCGCCTCCAACTATTATTCACTCCGTTTCACTTCCCCTTTTTGGATTTGGTCCCTGCTCCGGGGGTTGACGGTATACATTAGAATCCCCTGTGAGACGCGGGCGTGTATCCATCATCCACCAAGGAGCTCTCCACAGCACATCTTTCAGCCCTTGACCTTTTAACGGTGCCAGTGGCGTTAAGTAGGGAACGCCGAAGGAGCGCAAGCTGCATAAGTGAATGACTATGGCAATGATCCCCATCATGATACCAAGCAGTCCTAATGTACCGGCAAGCAGCATCATTGGAAAACGCAGCATCCGGAAAGCAATTCCGGCAATATAACGAGGCATCATAAAAGAAGCGATTCCCGTAATCGCAACCACAATGACCATTGGCGCTGAAACCAACCCCGCTTGTACGGAAGCTTGACCAATCACTAGCGCTCCAACAATGCTGACAGCAGAACCTACCTGCTTCGGCAATCGAACCCCTGCCTCTCTTAGTGCTTCAAAGGTAATTTCCATAGCCAATGCCTCTACTATTGCAGGAAAAGGGACCGATTCCCGGGATGCCGCGCTGCTTAGCAGGAGTGCGGTTGGGACCGCCTCATGATGGAACGTCAAAATAGCAACATATAGGGACGGAAGCAAAAGAGATAATCCCATAAAAATATAACGTAACCAACGGATAAAAGTGCCTGCCATAAAACGTTGAGCATAATCCTCTTGTGATTGAATCAAAGAAAAGAACGATATTGGTGCAATTAAAGTAAAAGGGGTTCCTTCTACAAGAATGACAGCCCGTCCCTCCAGCAAGCAAGAACAGGCTACATCCGGCCGTTCTGTCGTCATGATCTGAGGGAAAGGTGAAAACGGATTGTCCTCAATCATTTCCTCGATGTACTCGCTTTCTAAAATACCGTCTATTTTAATTCGTTCCAACCGAGTTGTAATCTCTTCAATCAGTGTTTTATCCACAAGTCCATCAATATAAGCAATCGAAACATTCGTCCTGGTATAAGTTCCGATCTTCATCGATTGTAATTTAAGGGCAGGACTTTTAATAATACGTCGCAATTGAGACGTATTTACCTCTAGAGATTCAATAAATCCCTCTCGTGACCCCCTAACTCCCCCCTCTGCCATAGGTTCTTCAATCGCCCGCTTTTCCCATTTGGACAATCCTAAAGAAAATCCATCGCTTTCCCCTTCATATAGAAGGATCGGGTTTCCAGAGGAAATCGATTCAATGCAATCCGCCAACATATTCACTTTTACGACTTTAGGAACGGGCATTTTATGTTCAATAAACTCATTTAATGGCTGTGGCTCTTTTGATGACTCTTGCATGAGTGGAGATAGCACATATTGCTCTATCGCCTCGATGTCTGAGAGTCCCGCAATGTAAATAAGCATGGCTCTCGTCTTTCCGAAAAGTAAGAACGAACGGAACATGACATCCGAGCAATTATCATAAACAGAACGAAGTGTTTCTACATTTTGACTAAAATTCGCATCAAGTGCATCTGCAGGCTTAGAATCTTGGTAATTATTTTGTACACTGGATTTTTTTTCTTTCTTTTTTCTTAACAATTTGCCTACATTACGAATCAAACTGGTTACCCCCATTTTTTTGCAGGTCGCTCTAACTCCATTTTTCTATGTTTCTTCATAAAGGGTATTTTATACAGAAAATCCTGAGCTTAACATGAACTTATTTTTCATTTAAGCAGTATTAAAGGGGAATACAAAAGAGGCTATGTTAAAGGTTGATATTGAATAAACCATATTCATATGTGATATCCTGTTTGTAATTAATGACAAAGGGGTATATCAAAGACCGAGGCTACACATTGGCGGATAGTACGTGTATCTGTACAGATACATGCACGACGTGCAATAAGAGGGTTTCTAAAAAATATAAAAGAATGGTTAATCGATTTAAATACCTCTGCTTTTTTATCTTTTTATATAGGTTTCATGGGCAATCAGACTAAAACATTAGAAGATAAGGAGATTCTATGTCATTCTTAATCACATTGCTCGGATTATTGGTGTCCACAATAATTGCTACAATATTAAATGCCATATGGCCTCGTATTCCACTTCCGATTTATCAGATATTCATGGGAGCAGTACTTTCATTATTACCATTTCACTTATCGTTCGATTTTCATTCAGAATTATTTATGATCTGTGTTATTGCTCCGTTACTCTTTACAGAAGGAAAAAATACGTCCCGTAAAGAAATGCTTGAATTGCGTAAGCCTATTCTGTTATTGGCCTTTGGGTTAGTATTTGTGACCGTTTTTGCAGGAGGTTTTTTCATCCACTGGTTAATACCTGATATGCCGATGGCTGTTGCTTTTGCTTTAGCGGCTACAATTACCCCTACGGATGCCGTAGCGGTACAATCGATTACAAAAGGATTGAAATTGCCCGGAAATATGATGCCTATCCTTGAGGGTGAATCACTTTTCAATGATGCTGCCGGAATCGTTGCTTTTAAAGTTGCCCTGGCAGCTGCCTTAACTGGAGCATTTTCTATAAAAGATGCTTCGCTTCATTTTATATTTGTGGCTTTAGGCGGAATCATTATAGGTATCCTATTGGGGTATTTAATCGTTAAATTAAGATTACTTTTACGGGTTCACGGACTTGAAGAAATCTCGATGTCTATTGTTATTGAGCTGATTACGCCTTTTGTCATTTATATGGTGGCTGAAGAATTCCATGTTTCCGGAATCTTAGCAGTGGTTGCCGCAGGTGTGATTCATGGCATCGAGCGGGATCGCCTTCAGAGTTCCACAACTAAATTGCAAATTGTATCATCGAATACATGGTCTGTATTAAGTTATCTTTTGAATGGACTGGTATTCGCTTTATTAGGATTTATGTTACCGAGCGTTTATCAGGAAATTGAGTCCAACTTAAATAGGGGTACTCTTTTTGGGATAAGTGTATTGATTGTTCTTTTATTATTGGTGATTCGTTTTATTTGGGTATACATTCTGCATGATACTTTTACTAAAAATAGAGTGAATCCATTAGAGCAATTCATTATGTCCAGGGTTCATCCAGAAAATATCAAAGACAACGATGATAAGAATGTTTCAAGATCACGATATGCCTTCTTGATATCTGTTGGCGGCATTCATGGTACCATTACACTAGCTACCGCTTTATCCATACCATATTTTATGCCGGATGACACTTTATTCCCGATGCGTAATACAGTCTTGTTTATCGCTGCTTGCGTTATTTTGTTAAGCGTCTTTTTGGCTACGGTTCTTTTGCCCATACTAGTAAAGACACCTACTGAATATAAAGATGAACGCCTTACCTCCGAGGAAGCTTATAAAATTGTGTTAAATAAAACAATCCATCTGTTGAGCAAAGAAGCAACGATGGATAATCAGAAAGCGGTCCATCAAGTAATGGAAGATTTAAATGAACAACTGATTGATTTGGAACGAGGAATAACGAATAGACCGGATAATCGGACCATACAGGATTTAGTGGAGCTAGGGGCCACTGAGGAATTGGAAGTAGTCTCTGGATTGGTTGAAAAAGGGACTATATCTGAAACAGCCTTTGAGCTTTATAAAGTGTATATTTCAAGAAAGTTAAATTATATGCAAAAATCATCGTTGCAAAGAGCTTGGATTAATTTGCAGGCAATGCTTTTCAAGAAAAAGATCAATGTCAAATGGGATAAAAAATGGGAAGCTAAATTAGAAAACTCCATCGTTAAAAACGCGGATCTGATCCGGGAGTTCCGTAATGCACAAAAAGAAGCTTCAAAGGAAGCTATTTCATTAATCAAACAACAAACTACACCAGAAAACCGTCATGAAGTTATGCTTGTCATTCAAAGATATAATCGTTATCTGAATCCATTTGGAACATTAAGTGAAAAAGAAGCACATCGCTTCGAAGAGATGGTGAGTCATTTTCAGTTGATTGCAATGCAAATCGAACGTGATATCATTCAGCAAATGGTTGAAGAGGAGCAAATATCCATGCAAACGGCAACTGAGCTTAGACAAAACTTAATCTATGATGAAATGCTCATGATACAAAATTGATTAAATATAATATAAAGCGACACCGTTCAAATAGGGAGCGGTGTCGTTTAAGTAAATGAACATTTAAATCTAACTGATCAATCCCTTGTACATCCCCCATCAATTCCCTCGCTTATCTAATCCATCATTCAATATCTTCACTTGATAGCGGAAATAAAGATAGAAAATAACCCAGATGATCACATAGAAAGGAATGAATATCCCAATGCCTATCGCTAACCCTTTTAAGCTGAATGGAATCCAGCCAACAAAGAAAGATAATATGAAGTAAAGTATGCTGACAGTCAGGAAGTGCATAATGGTTTGAGATAATAAACTCCATTTTTCCATTTCAAATAAGATGGTCGCCGTGCTGAAGAACCAGCCACATAATAAGCAGCCAATCGCGTTTTTCACAAATATTTCACTGTCTAATGCAGTGGCCTCCCCAAATCCGATTACTCCAAAACACGTCAGCACCATCACGAGTGCTCCAAAGCAAATCCCAACAAAGCTACGGAATAATAGTGTTTTCATCATAATCCCTTCCTTTTCCATTGAAATGCTTTCTTGATCCCTTGAACATAGTGCCGAGAAACATATTCTTTTTCCCCTGATCGGAAATACACACATAAGGTCCCGTTGAAAGATGCTTCGAATCGGCTTAACTCATTTAAGTTGGCAATCACTGACTTTGACAATCGTACAAACTGATTACCTGGAAGGGCCATTTCCAGTTCATATAATCTTTCTTTCATTTCGAAAGTCCCCTGTTTCGTCCGCACCATTATGGAATCTTGCTCTGTGAACAAACAGATAATTTCTTCTGCGCGGAAGACATGCTGCATTTCTCCTTTCCTGCCAACAAAATACGGTCTTTTCCTCTCCTTCAAGCGCTCCATCAGTTCCTGCACTTCCTCATTCCATTCATGATTGCGGATAAGCACCTCTATCGCCTTGACCTCCTCATCTATCTCTACGTTTATTTTCATCTCTGTGGCCTCCCTTTGCTTATAGTGTAAGTATATTGATATTTTTGACAATTCGCTTGTGATTTCCGGCTACATGTAACTTTACAGTGATAACATGCTTGAAATGGATACTCAGATACACTAAATAACCGTCCAAATAATTGGACGGCCCTTTAATTCTACTTTTGAATACGTTTACATTAATTAAAATCACTCTTTGCTTGTAAAAGTACTTGGCATCACCACAGCGATTACCTCCCCACGGGCGCAGAGTTTATCGAAAGCAAATACTTCTGTTTCGATTCTCCATTTCTTAGGATGAACCTCATGAATCGTCCCAACGGCTATTAATGGCACATCATTAGGGGTTGGCTTGACGAACTCAACTTTCAGTGAAGCTGTCACAAACCTTGGAGGCTCCACTCCATCCCCAACTTCATGCCCATTTTTACGATGTAATGCCAATGAAGCCGAACCCGTTCCATGACAATCAATTAATGATGCAATCAAGCCTCCATAAACAAAGCCTGGAATCGCGATATGTTCTGGGCTTGGTGTATAAATTGTCTTTGTGTGCGCTCCTTGCCAACCGGTTCGAAAATGATGACCACCTTTATTTAAACGACCACATCCATAACACCATGCAAATGCATCTGGATAATCATCTTGAATCGCTTTTAGCACTTTCTCCTCCATCATATCTCCTCCATCTTTTTCAGAATATTTTAACACCCCAAAAGGATAATGGGTCTATTTGGATAATATCCGAAATGTTAGTTTCTTTGTATTTCCCTGATTCTTTATTGAGTTCACGTCCATGTTTTAATTTTTTTAGTAATGATAGACTGTGAAATTGCTGCTCCTTTTCTACAATTTAAATGACAAAGGCCCCTGTACGCTAGGTAGCGTTCAGGGGCTTTCATTTGACTAATATCGATCAGATGTATTTTTTTGTCTACTAATTTAATTGCAGGAAAGCCTTTCCCTTCTTTTTAAAAGTTAAGCCTTTTTCTTAAATCCCAATACTTGAATGTCATTTTACCCATTTTCGACTTCGAAAGTGAATCGTATTTACGTCCAAGTGCCAAGTTTTGTTTTTCTAACTTAGTAATTTGTTTAAGTTGAACGGCGTTCAGTTTTTTTAATTGCTTTACTTCTTTAACAAGTTCTTTATTTTTCGCTTTCATAACATATTTTTCTTTTTCAACAATTACCCGTTCTATCATTGGAATTTCCAGGTTCTTTGGTTTTAATTTAGGAGTGCCATTGGTTTCAGATCCTATGGTTTTTAAATATGCCATGTTATTTTGAAAATTCCGTTCAAAGTTTCCATAACTTTTATGGATGTGGAGGAAGGTAAAACAACCTGCTTTTTCTGCTTGAATGATTTGACCGAATTCAGACAGTTTAAAAATTTTTCCGACCCGTTTTAATTCTTCAGGTGTGTTTTTGACAATATAGGTGAAAACTTCTTCAACATTAAAATCTGCAGGCAATTTTTTCACCTGATTTGATGGTGCATGCTTATTCAGTTCATCAAAGTCATCTTCATCAATATAAAAATGCCTATTTCCACTTTGATTCATATAATCTGTTATACGTCCGCTCCATAATAGCCCTTGCAATTTTTTTAATGCTTCCGAAAACAAAAACTGCCTGCTGACTTGATACATCCGTTTTGCCGCAACCTCATATATATCCTTATTACATAGCGCTAATTTGACTGCGTCACGGAAATCCTTCTCTGTAACAGCATATAAGGGGTAATCTTCGCCAAAAAGCTTAATATGCATTTTGGTTGGATTCATTATTACCGCCTTCCTTAAAATTCCGTACTCCAATAGCTTTGTGGACAGTTCCAGACTGCTGTCCATTGCCTCACTTCTCCAGGTTATCCCAATATCACTGTTCACGATTAATTGTTGGGCATTCTCCCTTGTCATTGCCCCGTACCATGTAAGTCCTTCCGTATTTTTAAGGAGGTATGCCGCTTCTTCCTTAAACTGAGAATCATCTTTAACCCATTTGAATTTATCCCCCGCAATATCAAGTGATAGATTCGGAATCTCGCGTTTTAATTCTTTAAAAGCAGTAATGATCGGAATGGTCTTCCAATCGGGGTCGAATTTGCCTGTATATACAAGTTTGTTTTTTAACCGGGTCTCCCCTCCCGCTGATTCAACGTTTGGTATCATCGGAGTAAGCAGGGAAACTTTGTTTTTTTCTTTATTCAAATTAAGAATCTCAATTACAAATTCGCACATCTCTTCTGTTTGACATAAGAAATACGCACACTGATCATATATATTTTTGATGCTCTCAAATTTTTCTTCATTAACATCCTGCCCTATGTGAGTCAAGCCTGTAGCATAAACTAAGGTATTATTTATGATATGTTTATGCCTTGCTATTTTTTCCACAGTCTCTATGCTTCTGACAAATAGCCAATCATATTCATTTTGACTCCAATAATGAGAAATGAGCATTTCAGCAATATCAAAATTAATGACACCTTTTTTTACCCATTCATCATCGGTGGCATTAAAAAAAGGATCAACAAAAGGATTTAGAATGGTTATATTATTAAATTTCTCAAGAGGTTGAATTAAGATATCGCGTTTTACCGGGCTAGCTAAAAGTAAATCAACCTCGATGTTAGGGTCTAACGCAATAGTCGATGCTAAGGAAGATAAAAATACTGCAGATCCATCCATTGAATTCATGTCAATAAAGCCAAATAAAAGTACCTTCATTTTTCTGTTTTCTGCTATTTCATGTGAATTCAAAGTTTTCACTCCAATGACTGAAATCTGATATGAATTTTTATTTCTTTATTTGTTCCTTAATTGATGATTTAAGTGCAAGATATTTCAACGTGAATTTCCCAACATATGTAACATTAAATTTGTGTTCCAATAACTTAAGTCTTCGTATCTCTTTGTTTAGCTTAATATTTTCTTGTTGGGCTACCTTACTTTTTTCTAATTCTTCTCGCAATATATTATTTTCTTTTGTAACCTTCTCGATAATGTTTTGTTTTTCAGTGCTATTGCCCTCTATGAGCTCCAATGTCATGGACATCATGTCTTTCATTTGTAATTCAAGTTCCTCATACATAGTTTTCCAATATCCGTTTCGTTCGTCCATATTGAAAAAACTCCCCTCTATTAACCTTGAATAATCTCCAATTCTCTTTTAATGACAACATCTACGGCGCATTTATCCCGAATCGACTGCGATGCTTGTTTTGACACTCTCAAGAATACGTCCGAGTTGTAATATAAGCGCTCTATTGCATCGGCAATTTCGATAGGAGACTCAGGTTTTGTAAGAAGACCAGAAACGTCGTGTTTAACGAATTCCGGGATGGCCGTGATATCTGTTGAAATCGGCACTAGCCCACTGGACATTGCCTCACACATAGAAACGCCTTGAGAATCCAACCGGGTCGGGCAAAGGAAAATTCCATACTCCTTATGTAATGAAGCTATTTGCTCCTGAGAGAGGAAACCTTTATGAATCGTAACATTCTCAAAATTCCGGATTGGCTCAACTGTTTGATCGAACAATTTTCCATCACCATGAAATGCAAATTCCAATTTATCGAAATACGGTCTCTTCGATAGTTCCAGCACTGCTTTCACCGATAAATCATTGGCGTATTTTCGTGAAGCGTACGGCCTGATTGAAAGTACTTTTGTCCGCATCTCAACTGGCTTCTCAATAAAGGTAAACAGGTTGTCATCGATTACATTAGGAATGATCACTGAATTTTTTGATTCTGCTCTCGCATCACATTCCGCGATATGTTCTTTGAACCATTTGGAAATATGGACAAAAGTTGTATCCAATTCATTCGTTTGATAAAACCAATTCATAAAAGAAAGCTGTGCTTCATAATAGTCGTCCGACATTTCAAGTATCTTCCGTAAGCTTTCAGGGCTTTCAAGAAAATTAAACCATCTTCTATGCCATGCCTCCGTTTCAAATCCATGTATCCAGGTGATAATCGGTAAATCGGTATTTGTTTCTTTAATCGCTTGCACCATTTTTGGATTAACAAAATGAATGAGCGCTTTTTTATGTACTTTATGATTTAAGAAAATGCGTAGATGCTGTTCAGTTCCTCGATAAACAGGCACATCTTCATACGTATACTTTTCTGCTTTTTTATAGGCAGGATGCAAAACAAAGACATCAACCTTCAAACCCTCATCCAGATAAGCCTTTACTCTTCGGTGGATGAACCCATTCCGATATAACTGATCTTCATGTGGATAAGCATTCGTAATGATTACATATCTATCTTTTTCACTAAATGTAAGCTCATATAGATTTATAGATTCCTCCATTTTTGTTCACTCCTACTATTCAGTCATCTTCAATCAGCTTGCTACTTATCTGTAAATGAAGGATTTTTAGAAGACCCTTTCCAATTACTTTTAAAACCGTCAATCGATTATAACAAACATGTATTACTGAATATTGACATCAATATGAGAATTCTGTAAATAAAAGTAAAGTTTTCATGAACTTTTAAATGTTTTGTAAAGGTTCAGTAATGACATAACTGAAAGGATCAGTATTGGCATGAAGGAAGGCCATATAAACAAGCAAAATAAAGAAGGACGATCCATTTACCGGCATCGCCCTCTTACTTATACACTTTTATATTTTTTGATTAGTTATCAAATCATCAGTATCACTATCTTTATCAACTTGATCTGTCAGTAAACTTTTTTCTACCTTCAAGAATTCTTCAAGCATGTTTTTGTAAGAAAAGAATAAAATCGAAACAAGACCAATTTGCTGAAGAGAGTGATATAAATGAAACCAATTACCTTTAAAGCATTTGCAATCACTAATGAAATTGATTTAAACAAAATCGCCATTCATTGCGGCATTCCTAAAAAATTCACCTGGGAAGAGCCTTTAATCCTTAAAGGCGATATTCTAAATTCCATCCTTAATAAGAATGTAAACGATTCTCAACAGGTACTGGTTTTTTCCTTTGGCAGCATTGTCTTCATTAATTACTCACACGTGGATGAGATAAAGGTATTTGCTGCCTATATCCGTTCTTTCGAGCCAGACATTGATCTCGTAAATGTAGATAGATACACAGACGATTACAGCCTTCACTTCAGTGAAACTGAAAACATCAAGTTGACAGACGAATATGTAGTTGTGCCTAAATATGAATTTTTCTACCCTGAATTAATTTCCACTGTTCTCGCAAAATCGGTGGCACTCGAAAAAACTGAGGAGCAACTCGGGAAAATCCACGACAAGCTCGAAGCCATGATAGACCGACTAGAAAAGGGCAAGCTGAGAATCGGCAACAAGGAACTAGCGAGGACGACCGCAAAAATCGTACGTCACGAGTATAATACCCTAGCGTATATAATGATTCTGGATAAACCTGATATTACATGGACAAGCAGCATTGCCGGCGAATTTTATGACAGCATGCTGGATTTTTTTGAATTGAATGATCGGTATAAAATCTTGAAAAGTAAAACGGAAATTTTATATAACATTATGGATGGATTTTCTAACATCAGCCATTCGATCAGGGGCCTCTTCGTTGAATGGATCATTGTGATTCTCATTGTCTTTGAGATTGTCCTGACGATTTTAGAAATTGTAGGATGGATACCATGAATTCTGAATTAACCCCTATCCATATCATGAATTATTAAGAAAATTCCCCTGCATGATAGGTTCGGTTGGAATATCCCCCCAAAAATAAGCATCGTTAAGATGCTTATTTTTCGTTTAACCACTCTTTCATTTTTAAGCTGACTGTTTAAGGACGTTAAGTTAAATTCCATTAATATCGGGTCAAGGTACCATGGGAGATTCCCGTTTCCTTAGCATTCCGGAAGTTATCTAAAGTTCCCTTAATCCAGTGTAAGGTGGAAAATTAATTCCTCCCCGTCTTCCCCGTTAAATCTGTATCCCTTATCAACGAATCCAGCTTTTTTATATAAATTTATCGCTGGAATATTTGAATGATGCACCGTTAGAATAATCTCATTTTTATCAGGATGGCTTAGTTTGATCATTTCAGGCAACACTTTTAAGGCCTTAAAAGCTAGCCCCTTTTTCTGATGGCGTGAATCCAAGGAGAATGATTTTAGAAGAATGGCTTTCTCATTACTTGTATATTGATTTCCCGCTTTATCCGTATATAAGGCAAAACAACCAATCAAATCCTCATTTAAATATATGACCATGGGAAGGTTATAGTTATCTTTCCTGAAGTCTTCGATAACTTTCAAAGGTAAAGAAGTATAGATTGCTTGTTCTATAGGTAAACAATAGTTGCTCAGCGCCTCATAGTCATTCTCCATAAAAGGTCTAATAGTTAATCCAATCACCATACCCGCACCCCATTTTTATATTTCTGATAAATCCATATTAACAGATACTGAAGTTTTACAATCCAATACAACAAAAAAAGGAATGGCTTGTTTGCCATTCCTTTTTTCTTCTTCCGATTTGCAAATCATTGTACTAAATCATTCAGACTCTGATAATTCACTTTCCGTTACCCATTTATGGTTCTTCACTTTTTCTCCTCCCGTAGTCGGAGTGAAATCGACCATATAAACAGTCGTTTTTTCAGCAGATTCAATTTCAGCGGCTACCCCGTTCATCCCTTCCATATGAGAGGCATTTACTGTAACCTCTGCTCCGGGTTCATACGTTTTCTCACCCGCGTCTTTGATTTCTTCGTGAATGATCCATTTATGATTTTCCACTTTTTCTCCGCCAGTTGCAGGCGTATACGAAATAGCATAGACAGTCGTATCATAGGCACCCACTATAGTTGCTTTTGTCCCCTTCATACCTTCCATATGACCTGATTCGATAATCGCTTGGCTTCCAACTTGATAGGTTGGATTTTCAGCAGTTTTTAATCCTTTAGGAACTTCTCCTGAACTAGAATGGTTCATGTCCATTCCACTATGTTCCTTTTCTTCTTTATTTTCTTTGTTTCGATCTTCGCTGTTGGAGCATGCGCCGAGGGCTAAAAACAGGGCTACCAATAATGATAAAATGATTGGCATTTTTGTTCTTTTTTTCAACATGGAAAAACCTCCTTTAAGATTTACATCCATCTTACCAATCAAATATGCAGAAATTGTGGAGTACACTGAATGATCAAAGAACGGAGCTTATATTGCAAAATCCTGCCCTTATTATGAATGTACCTGACAGCATCCCACCTAATGTCCTATAAGATAATTAAAGGTATGTAAAGTTGACGAACTTTTCTGCCGCAGATAGAAAAAATCGTCTTTCTTTTAGTTAAGCCAATCATTTAATAACAAGTAATAACAGTGAATGCCATATCACCGATTGTAGTTCTAGCGGAGAAAAAGAGAAGGTTTATTGAAAGAGGTCTGTCGGGGATTAATTGAAAATCAAGCAAGAAGGACTTGGCCAAAAGTCCTTCTTTTTCTTTGTCTACTTGCCAAAATGACAGCCACCATTTTATAAGCACCTATTCCGTGGCTTTTGATTGTTCTATTTTTTGGATGATATGTGAAAGGTTCATGGAAATATGCTCGTTATAATCCCTGCCGATGGATTTGAATAATCCTTTCGCTATACCTCTTAACATGATTTTGGTATGTGCATCCGCAATAATGGATTTATTAGGAAGACTTGATTCTGCTTGCGCCCCACCAATCTTATTAGCTGTTTCCTTAATAAAATCAATGATTTTAATTTCATGGATTTTTCCTTCGATATTGGTTTTATAGATAATTTGATTTCTCCAAAGCTTTAACTCGATCCTCTGCTTAGTGTAATCGAAAATGACTTCGGGAATATCAACATTGCTCAATTGAATTGAGTCTTTAATGGGATACAATTTCGGATTAGGATTGATTTTCTTTATTAAGGAATGATCAATGGTGACCTTTTCCCGCTTTATACGCGTATTTTTCGTTTCACATAGAATCAGCTTTAACTGGCCGGCAATTATATTATTGAATTCTTCTAATTCAAAAAATTCGACAAGCATTAAGCTATATTCCAAAATGGTGATTGCTTCATCGAATTTTCGTTTAGTACCAGCATTCGATCTGGTAAAAACCAACCGATTCTTCCTCTCCATATTCTTTTCACCCCTCTTAATTCGATTCTATTGATAAATGGGAAAAAACATCCATAATGGATGTTTTTACTTATTAGGTCTGAACTTGATTGAATCCGGTTTAAGATTACTTTTTTCTCCTGTATATTCAATACTAATTACATTAGCCAAATTGATATGTTTGCCACCGGCTTGCAGCCACGTCGCATTTTGGATTAATTGCAATTTCAGGATACTATTCGCTTCATCAGAATATTGTTCATTCGTCTCTAACTCTTCTGTCTCACCATTCACATAATAAAATTTATATTTTGCATTACTCATTTTCATCAGCCTCTTTTCAACTACTTAATTCGACAAGGAATGACAATTGTCCTGCTTTCAAAAAAATTAGATCGTCTCATAAATCAAATGAGGTCCCATGAAAGTGAACATACCACTCATAAAATACTATCCAGCACGCCTTTGATATTCAGACCTATTCACTTATCTATCAAAGTGTTTTTTCAATAACTCTTTAAATCGTGTGCCATCTATTTCTTCTTTCGTCATTTTCCCATCGTCCCACTGTGTAAAGGATGTATCAGTTAAAGTGATGTTCCCGCTGTTTGTCAGACGAGTGATTAATGGATGCTTATTAAATGGCGATTGGGGATTTTCCCTGATGATCGTTTGGATCTCATTAAGTTCCGCTACATTTCCTACGGGTTTTGACGAATCGAATGCATACCCTATTTTCCAATCGGGATCTTTATGTTTCAGCTTTAATTCTAGGATATGATCTCCATGGTCGGTACTTTCTTTTTTTATCCTGAATTCACCATTTGGTGAAACGACCGTTTTTCCATTTAACGGAACTGGTTTTAATGGCAGATTCCCACCAAATCCCGTATCGACTAAATAGGTTTGGCCCTCATGGTTCAAAAGAATGGTGACATGGGTCCTTCCTATGGTCATCCACCCCTCTTTATAGATGACGCCCCGAACCACGAATACATCAAAGTCATTTTCCATTAGGAAAAAGTAAAGGGCTGTATTCAATTCATAGCATAATCCCCCCTCATTCCTCACGAGGACTTTTTTCTTGATATTCTCTTTGTTGATATCACTCAGATGGGATGCCATGATTGAAAAGTTTTCAAAAGGAATGGTTTGCGCTGTCTTTTCAAGAATTTCATCTAATTTATCAAAAGTCAGTTTCACATCTTCCTGGAACCCTATTCTTTTCCTGAATAATGCATTCAGTTCATTCATCACGATTCCCCCCTTAAGTCCATTACCGATGAAGAGTATCTAAACCTCTATTTATATTCATTATACTTTGCCCATATTTCATTCATCAATCAATCGCCATTAACAAAAATCGACATTACTCCTTCCTCATAAAAAGAGGTCGCCCAATAATGTATTATTTCTGGGCAACTTCTTCCATTTATGCACCAAAGAAGCTTTCTTTAATCATTCATTTACCTGTAAGATGATTTTACCTAAGTTCTTATTGGCTTCCATATGTTCATGCGCCCTTTGTACTTCTTCAAAAGGAAAGACACGATCCACGATTGCCCTGATTTCATTTTGGAGGAATAACGGCATCGACTTTGCAACAAATTCTTCCGTTAACTCTTTTTTATATTCATCACTCCGAGGAGTTAATAGAGTGCCTTTTAATTGAACTCTTTTTAATAGAAGTTCCATCAAGTTCACCTTCTCGACTACAGTTCCTCCTAGAATACCTATCAGTACCCATCTTCCATCAGTCTTTATGCTTTTAAGGTTTTTCTCCCAGTAAGAAGCACCGATGAAATCCAGAATGACATCCACTCCTTGATTATTTGTAGCTTTCAGTACTTCCTCATCGAAAGATTGTTCTTTATAGTTGATACAGATATCCGCTCCTAGAGAGTGACAGAAATCCAATTTTCCCTTTGAGCCGGCTGTAGTGATGATTTTCGCTTTTGTCAATTTTTTTGCCAGTTGGATGGCTGCAGTGCCTACACCGCTTCCGCCAGCATGAATCAATACCGTATCATGATCTGTCAATTCACCTAACCAAAATAAGGTTTGATACGCAGTCAAGAAAACTTCAGGAATCGCTGCTGCTTCTTCAAATGACAGGTTATCCGGTATCTTCATCGCTCTATCAGCTGGCATCACGGCATATTCAGCATAACCGCCGCCATTTACAAGGCCCATCACCCTTGTCCCTAATTCTATATTCGCACCTTCCCCTGTTTCCACCACTTCCCCAGAAACTTCAATCCCTAATATTGGATTGGTCATATAACCGGATTTTCCTTCACGTGAAACAATATCCGTTCTATTTATTGCAGAGGCTTTCACCTTAATTAAAATTTCCCCTTTTCCCAGCATGGGCTTCGAAAAATCCTTAAATAGTAATTGTTCAGCACCACCCGGTTCTTTAACCACTACTGCTTTCATTTGTCACACTCCTTACAAATTATATTAGTGACCGCCCTTTAAAATGGTTTGTCTTGAAGATGGAAACTATGCTACTCCAATAAATATCCATAAGCAAATAATTAGGTTTTGATCATATAGAAGGATAGTGATAAATGCGGGAAACCTAGTCGAATAAAAAAAGCCGATGTCCCTTTTGGGTCCATCGAGCTTTTCTTTAAGGGTACTATCTCTTTACCTTTTATTAAGTGCTTGATTTCTATCGAGGTCATGATGCAACTCTGCTGCCGGAACCTTAGGGTTAGGAATCTGCCCTTTTGCAACTGGTTCTGCTACATAAACAAAATCCCCTGTTCCATCTGGGGCGCTTCCTGTTGCCCACAGGCCGTCTCCTGATTCATTACCTTCCGACAAGTTCCAGAATTCGTACGCTTCAGGTTGAGATTCCATTTCCGCTTCCGGTGGAAATGACGCAGGAACGACCACGCCATTTTTCTCTTCAAGTTCCGCAATTGCTGCCATCCATTGATATTGGTGGTAACGGTCACGGGCTAACATTTTACGGAACGTAGCACGAACCCCTTCATCTTTTGTCATATGATATAAACGGGCAACTTGAAGACGTCCTTGACTTTCAGCATGCAGATTCGACCGCATGTCCGCTAGTAAATTTCCGCTCGCTACAATATAAGATCCGTTCCAAGGCACCCCATTCGAGTTGGTTGGCAGTCCGCCAAGTCCGCTCACGAGCAAATGCTGGGGGTTGATCCCACCCATGATCGCTGCTGTAGCAGGGTCTTTTTCGGCTTCTGCCTGATCTTCCGGAGAAGCGCCATCAAGCAATTGACTAATGAGCGAACAAAGCATTTCTACATGTCCAATTTCCTCTGTACCAATATCCATCAGCATATCTTTGTATTTTTCTTCTCCACGGCAGTTAAAACCTTGAAAAAGATATTGCATCATGACAGTCATTTCCCCAAACTGTCCACCTAACACTTCCTGGATTTGACGGGCAAGCATTGGATCTGGTCGATCTACCTTCACTTCAAATTGCAATTCTTTTTGATGACGAAACATATTAACTCCTCCTTCTATTATAGGTTTATTTTTATGATCTACGGTTTTTTATTACCCGCTTGTCCATCCTTGAAACATGAATTACGTTATAATGAACATTAATTAGAAAAAATTTACAGACAGTTAATAATGGCGACTAAACGTAAAGCCAAGGATTATCTTAGGGCTATGAACGACTCAATAAATAAGTGATATAAAGGTCCATTTACCTGTCTATAACTTTACAATACAGGGTAAAGTAAGGAGAACCATATATAGAAAAAAAATCCATTTCAAAGAAACCCAAAAGGAGGATGAAAATTGGATTTCAAGCCCAGAAATCAAAAAGATCAATCCATTTCGGAAATACGTTATACTTATTCCGCTCGTAATCTATGGTCCGGTTTTCTATTCGGAATCGGACTGGTCGCATTCATCGATGAGGCCATCTTTCATCAACTATTACATTGGCACCACTTCTATGACAAGTCCACATCCAATATCGGGCTAGTCTCGGATGGTTTATTTCATGCCCTAAGCTGGTTCGCGACGGTCGGTTCTTTATTCATGTACGCTGACCTTCGTCGTCGAAAGGGATTATGGCTGAAAAGGTGGATAGGAGGAGTTTTACTCGGGGCAGGTTCATTTCAGTTATACGACGGGATCATCCAGCACAAGCTCATGCGACTCCATCAGATTCGTTACAATGTCGATATTCTCCCATACGACTTGATTTGGAACATTGCTGCCACTGTCATGATCTTGATCGGCATTACCCTCATCATTCGAACAAGGCGCAGCTTAATTATAATGAAAGAAGACGGCAGAAGTGCACAGTAATGGACATATTCATGAAAATGGAGCTGGCATTGAGCCGATTTTATGGATTCTATTCGCGCTTGTTATTGTAATGTATATCGCAGCTGGCGTAGTTTCGAACCGCCGCTATAAAAAATGGCCCTTATACCGTACGTTCTTTTGGATTCTTGGCATCATCTGTGCCGCTTTTGCAATCATTGGTCCAATAGCCAATCGCGCTCATATGGACTTCACGGCACATATGGTTGGTCATTTACTGCTTGGAATGATTGCACCCATCCTACTGGTGCTTGCTGCTCCCATTTCTCTTGCACTTCGAACACTGGATGTGCCATCTGCAAGACGTCTTTCAAAGGTGTTGAAAAGTTGGCCGTTGTGCATATTAAGCAATCCAATCCTGGCCTCCGCACTTAATATTGGGGGGCTTTGGATACTATATACGACTGGGTTATATGGGGTGATGCAACAGAATGTCCTTCTGCATGCATTGGTTCATTTTCACGTGTTCATTGCGGGTTATCTATTCACTGCCTCGATGATTTATATGGACCCGACACCCCATCGGTTCAGCTTCATGTT
Source organism: Peribacillus sp. ACCC06369 (assembly GCF_030348945.1). Taxonomy (NCBI): domain Bacteria; kingdom Bacillati; phylum Bacillota; class Bacilli; order Caryophanales; family Bacillaceae; genus Peribacillus; species Peribacillus sp. ACCC06369. The sequence goes on along the minus strand of NZ_JAUCEN010000002.1, from coordinate 839,397 downwards.
TCGAGCTATCGTATTTGCCATTTCACTGGCAGGCCATGATATCCTTTCTAAATATATTTATGCCCATCCGCCAAGCGGAGTCACTAAGGAACAAGCGGAAAGTGGAGGCATGATAATGTACTATGCCGGTGATGCCATTGACCTTGCACTTATCTGTATCCTTTTCTATCAATGGTTCAAGGCCACCCTTCCTAAGGAATCACTTGCCTTGTAACAGGAACGGTTAAATGATTACTTCAGTAAACTCCTGTGTTTCTGTTTAATCGTTCAACATTTAGCTCATACTAATTTTTGATGAAAAAAATTTAGGATGGAGCTGAATGGAAAATGGAATTTGAAGCTAACAATTCTACTGAAAATGCTCTTCGTGATTATAAAGCTGGAATCGGTGCCTTTACGCATAAAATGCCAGACCTCGCTGAGAAATTCAATGCCTTTACGGAAGAGTGCTTCAAAGAAGGTCAATTATCCAAGAAAGAAAAACAGCTTATCGCACTAGGGATAAGCTTATATTCACAAGATGAATACTGTATTATCTATCATACAAAAGGATGTCTTGATCAAGGGTGTGCGGAACAAGAAATTCTGGAAGCCATTGGAGTGACCGCAGCATTTGGCGGAGGAGCTACCATGAGTCAGGCAGTAACCCTTGTCCAGGAATGCATCCAGGAAATCAATCAGATGAAACAGTAATAAAGAAGGGATAGGACATTTAGTCCTACCCCTTCTTTATGTTCTTGACTAGCAAAAATAACTGTCACATATAGCTTTTAATGACTTATGTTGTTATTTCTTTGTGCGGGTGCATATGAATTCATCATCTGTTGCATATCCTGCTGTGCAAGCTGTGGAACTTGGTAGTAATGATGTTTGTTTTGATATAACGAAATCTCGTATGCCATTTCAATGCAGTTCGGAACGGAATCTGCAAATACGCGGCGAACCACCGGATTCGTTATTTCAAGCGCTGACATCGCTTTCAAGGATGCTGCAGACTTAACAGCTCCAAGCATCATACCTGAAATGCATTCATCCGTAATTTCCGAGACGGATTGCAAAGGTTTCTTTGGCTGTGTTGGAGTCAATCCATATATAAAATCGTTACCTTGATTCATTTTGTAGCTCTGGGTCGGTTTAGAAGGATCCTGGCCCGTTTGGAAGCACTCCAATGTAATATTATATTCATCTTGGATGAACTGATATTGACGATCCAAAATATCCAGCAATTCCTGATCCTGTACATGCTGACGCAAAAGCATATAAGTGTTTAATGTACCAATCGTTCCCGATAACACTTCATGTACATCGAATACTTCGTGACCTCCGTGATTCATTTGTGGAGGAATAGCACCCGTTTGCATGTTCTGGTGTACTTGACCTTGTTGATATTGATTTTGATTTTGCATTGTATTTCCCTCCTCGTTTTATCAATCATGCGAACAAGTTTAGTATGTTAAACCCCAACAGGATTATTCAACCTAAACTCTTCCATGAAGACCAATTAAGCTACCTCCATCATGTTGTCTGTTTGTCTGTATAAAAAAACCGAGACGTTTTAAACTATAAACACCTTTAATATGTATGGGAGGATTTCTAATGACACATAAATGCTTCTATTGTACTGACGACACAGAAGAAAAAAAAATCCATGTTGTAACGTTTCAAGTTACTGACACGGATAGAAATGAAATGCTTTGTGATGAATGTTATCAAGAATGGCTGCAAGGAATAAAAGGTTAGTATAAAAAGCCCTCAAATAATCTCAAAAATGATTAAGTATAGGGCAACTTAAATTCGTTTCACACAGTACAAATATATAATGATTTATGGAATTTTAAGCGTAAATCCGAAAGAATAGCCTATGCATTATGGTTACGTACTTGGAACATGGGCATTTCAAGCAACAACAAAAGGGTTGATTGCATGTCATCAAACCATGCTTAATCATTCTGGTGATAAGGACTGATAAGGACCCTACATAAATTCCTTGTAGAAGTGATCAATCAAGGTAAACAGGAAATGACCATTGAATTATCATTAAAAGAAAATAACGTAGGACTGCCTCCATCACCACCTGAAAGGCCTATAGCTAATTTAGAGGATATTCCCGTGGGGGCAAGACTTCAAGATCCTGAAATCTCCGCTTCAGTATCCATTGATATTAGTGCAGGATTAGTTGCTTGCAGCCAGATCATGGTCAATGCATCCACGAAGATATTGCGGAAATGTTTGCACAATTCCACACAAAAAAAGCGGCATTGAGTGCTGATTTCCTAAGATTAAATAAGGAAAAAGGATGGCTGGTCCCTCCTCCTCTTCATATTAATAAAACAAGTTCGTAAAACATGGATGAAATATCCCCTTAATCATGTTGGCTGAATCTCCAACATGATTAAGGGATTGATTTCCGTATGAAAGGAAGATTAATGAATCACTACCATTGCAGACTTTCGATTAAGTGGCACTTTGTGCATTCTTGACTATAATCATTTTTTATAAATTCATGATTACAATTCTCCCGAAAAATGTTCAGCTCTCTTTTCAGCTGTTCCAATTGAGTTTCCAACTGTTTCATTTCAACTTTTATCTGGATTACCCGATTCATCGAATTCTCCCTCTCGTCCGAATCATTGATAGATTTTTCCGTCCGTTTTCCTAAATTCATTGGCTTTTTCTTTAAGCCCTTCATCGATTACCGACTCAAAGCCCAGACCCTTTTCTTTTGCCAAATCACGGATGTCCTGTGAGATTCTCATACTACAGAATTTAGGTCCGCACATTGAACAGAAATGGGCTGTTTTGGCACCTTCAGCTGGTAGAGTTTCATCGTGATATTCAACCGCCCTTTCAGGGTCGAGAGAAAGATTGAACTGATCTCTCCAACGAAATTCGAATCTAGCCTTAGAAAGGGCATCATCCCGTTTTTGTGCATGCGGATGGCCTTTTGCAAGGTCAGCTGCGTGGGCTGCAATTTTATAGGTAATGACCCCTACTCGAACATCCTCTTTATTCGGAAGTCCCAGATGCTCTTTCGGTGTCACATAACAAAGCATGGCAGTTCCAAACCATCCAATCATGGCAGCACCAATTGCAGAAGTAATATGATCGTACCCAGGTGCTATATCCGTTGTTAATGGTCCTAGGGTATAGAATGGTGCTTCTTGACACACTTCCAGCTGCTTATCCATATTTTCTTTAATTAAATGCATAGGTACGTGACCGGGTCCCTCAACCATGACTTGAACATCGTGCTTCCATGCAATCTTCGTCAGTTCCCCCAATGTTTCCAATTCAGCAAATTGAGCCTCATCGTTTGCATCTGCAATGGATCCAGGACGGAGGCCGTCGCCTAATGAGAAAGAGACATCATATGCCTTCATGATTTCACAAATCTCTTCAAAGTGAGTATAGAGAAAGCTTTCTTGGTGGTGGGCCAAGCACCATTGTGCCATGATGGAGCCCCCTCGGGAAACAATTCCCGTAACTCGCTTCGCTGTTAAAGGGATATATCGCAAAAGCACACCAGCGTGTATAGTGAAGTAATCGACACCTTGCTCGGCCTGCTCGATTAATGTATCCCTAAAAACTTCCCAATTTAAATCTTCCGCGACTCCATTCACTTTTTCCAATGCTTGATATATCGGAACAGTTCCAACTGGCACAGGCGAATTCCTGATAATCCATTCCCGGGTGGTGTGAATATTCTTTCCGGTGGAAAGATCCATTATATTGTCGGCTCCCCATCGTGTAGCCCAAGTCATTTTCTCCACTTCATCTTCGATCGATGAACTAACAGCTGAGTTTCCGATATTCGCATTTATTTTCACATGAAATTTTCGTCCGATGATCATAGGCTCACTTTCAGGGTGGTTAATATTTGCCGGAATGATCGCCCGTCCGCTAGCTACCTCTTCTCTTACAAACTCAGGGGCAACATTTTCCCTGATCGAAATGAATTCCATTTCTGGGGTAATGATACCTTTACGGGCATAATGGAGCTGGGTTACGTTTTGCCCTTCCATCGCTCGCAATGGTTTTCTTTTCAATCCCGGAAAAATTTCTACTTTGGATTGTGAATCCACTTTTCTATACCCATTATCTTCTGGTTTTATTTCACGTCCTTCATACTCTTCAACGTCTTCCCGTTCCAGGACCCAGTTGCGTCTAATCGGGGCAAGACCTTTATGAATATCAATGGGATATTCTGAATCCGTATAGAAACCGCTTGTGTCATAAACTCGTAAAGGCGGATTCTCCTCTTCGCCGAATGCCCCTGTAGTCGGACTTAGCTTAATTTCACGCATAGGTACTTTAATATCAGGTCTAGATCCCTCAACATACACCTTTTTACTCCCAGCAAAACTGGACATAATTGAAACGTTCATGTCATTTACTGAATTACTCATGATTTCATTTCTCCTTTTTAAGTTCATTTAAAAAGGACAAAATCCAATCCATTTCGCACGAAAAAGCCAGGTCTCATATTTAAGACCCGGCTAACGTTAGTATGGCTACAGAAATGACCAATTGAAATGGTCATTGTTTAGTAGATTCTAACTTCCCCACGCTGGTATGAACCAGATCAGGTCCTGAGGGTTAAGAAGCTTAAGCGCTTCTCTCTCAGCCCAACTTTTATTGGACACCCCTAGTCTAAATAATTTAATTGATTACAGGGTAACTATATATCACCCTTTTCACTCTGTAAATAATTTGAAAGACCTAATATTTTATTTCAACCTCTCCAAAATTCGTTACTTGAAGAGTAATATTACAGGCTCTCAAGGATTGGGAAAAGCTCCTCTAAATGCTTGATTTCATAGGTTGGAAGCACTTCATTCCGTTCCTTATCATGGCGATTTATCCAAACCGACTTTATGCCTACCCGGGACGCTCCAAGGATATCCGTCATTAAATTATCGCCGACCATCAATACTTCATCCTTATCAAGCTCCATGATTTCCAAAGCATGCTCAAAAATGGAGGCATCCGGTTTACCTCTTCCAAACGCACCAGAAATGACGATTTGGTCGAAATAAGGAACTAGTTCAGGCGTAATTTCAAGTTTGGTGTTTTGCAGTTCAGGAGACCCGTTCGTAAGCAATAGCAATTTGTACTTCCCTTTTAATTCATCTAACACACGGAATGATTCTTCATAGATAAATGGCTTTTTGCGTCTCTCGGCAGGGAAACGTTCTGCCAGTTCAAGCCCAAATTCCGGGTCATCGATCCCTAATGCCTTCAAGCCTCTCGTCCACGCTTCTTTCCGATAAGCCGGTGCAATCCCGGCCATCTTCCGGAATTCATCATGATCATCCTGAAAATTTCCCCATAGCCCCTCAAATGGGTTGATACCGATCATTTGAGTAAATGCATATGTATCGTAAGAAGAATAAAGCTCACGCGCTTCCTTCCGCACAGCTTCTTCAAACTCGTCGACATTCAAATCATACTTCTCCTTAGCCACTTCGCATGTAGCCACAAAAGCCTCTTTTACACTTTTCTGATCCCATAGTAATGTATCATCTAAATCAAAAAAAACTGCCTTCACCAAAATGTCCACCCTCTTTCCCTATTATTGAAATCGTAAAAATTACACTATTACAATAATAAACCACAACCAATGGAAAAAGAATAATTATTCAGAAAATCCCTGCATCTTTCTTAAAATCAGCAAAATGTACGATGGACATCAGACTTACCTTCTCTGATGGAAAACCCTATATTTCTTCACTTATCATCTTTCGAATACATACAGCTTTCCATTACTTGCAATCTTGAATTTTGGACCGGTGAACCCCCGTCGGATCAGCTCTTTTCTCATATATATCATGAGGGCGGCATGACTCACGATCAGAACATCCCTATCCCCCTTTGTAAAGATTTCATCCAATACCTTATTGATCCTTTGTTCAGCGATCTTAATTTCCGCCCTTGTCTGCCTGTTGAACATCGAGCAGCATCGAATCCAGATGGCCCATAGGATGAACGGCAGCTTCACTTTTCCTTTAAGAGGGGGAGAAGGTATTTCCCGCAGCTCCTCCATTCGATGAACCTTACCTGGATAGATATGTTCCGCTGTCTTGACAGCTCTCGACATATCACTGCAATAACATTCCTGCCATTCCTCCATGCCAAATAAAGTCGTTCCATAAATAATATCCGCTGCATCATAGTCCTCAAACCATTGCTTCATATCATCCGCCGTCACAGATTTCCCAGTAGGAAATTCATGTGCCACCTTAAAATGCCGTACCAAACCAATTTTCATATATTCTCCTTTTTATCTTTTTAAATATAAGTTTCTTTTTGGCTTTTCAATAGTTATGTAAAATTATACAAAAACAGGTATATGAAAACCATTAAAAACCTTACTGAATTGCACTTGCGAGTATGTGTTTTTAACAATCTTACAGATTGGGTCACTGCTGAAAATGGTCCTGCAGAAGTGGTCCCGTCACATGCTATAACCAAGCGTTTATCCCTATGCTTTTTTAATACCCTTTCTTCACTTTAACCAACAAACGTAAAAATACAAGAAACGACTTTCCCTAACGAGATCATGGAAGATGTTACAGAAGTAGTAGCAATTATTAAAGGGAAAAATTTCATGGCCAGACTCTATCTGAAATTATCAAAAAAAAGAGAAAGCATTTTGCCTTCTCCATATGTCGTTACCCTATGAATTGAAGTTCTGTTATCGTACATCTCTTCCTGAATTTATATTTCCCGCTTAAATCACTGAATTGATAATCATTGAGGGATTTTCCCAATTGTTCCTTTAGCTTATCCACAGTGATGGATTCCTCCACTGTCTCTTTCCAATTTTCATTTTCTATTAACTCATCGAATGGTATGGTAGTCAGGACTTCATCATAAATCTGGATGCTTTGATCGATGCCGAAGCTGCCATAGATACTGCCATTTTCTTCAGCAAAGATATGCTCCGATTCAAGTTCTTCCACCAATACTTCTAGATATTCCTTTGACTTAACAGGCTTGATGTCAATCTCTGCTTCCGCCTTTACAGGTCCCAATCTCTTATCTATGATCTCTATTGTCATTTTAACGTAAACGGGCGGATACCCAAACCCTTCACAAAGTTCCGCTGCCGAATTATATACCATCTGAACATCCTCCTTTTGTCACTATCATTATATAATATAAATCCTACATTTCCTTACCAAAAACCCTTATTCAAGATCACTTGGCATCGTAGTTCGTTTTGAATGCCAACGCTTCTTTTTCCTATACGAACCTAACAAAGAAATCCAATGCAGCTCCATGCATTGGATTTCGCCAACTTCTTATTATGGCTTTAGCACCACTTTAATACATTCATCTTCGTGATCATTAAAGATTTGATATGCTTCACTCGCTTTTTCGAGAGGAACTCTATGGGATATGATTTCCGTCGGGTCGAAATCTCCAGCTGTGATTTTATCAAAAAGCTTTGGCATATAGTGTATGACCGGTGCTTGTCCCATTTTTATATTAATGTTCCTTTCAAATAAATTGCCTAACGGGAACATATTATATTTGGACCCATATACGCCAGTCAGTTGGATCGTGCCGAATTTACGCACGGCGTTAATGGCAATTTCGATCGCACTTAACGTTCCACCCTGAAGTTTCAACTTTTGCTCAATCGCCTCAATCTTCGATTTCTTGCCATCCATTCCCACACAATCAATGATGACATCCGCCCCGCCTGAAGTGATTTCCTTAATATAGCCGCCCATATCGTTATACTCATCGAAGTTATACGCTTCAACCTGATTCATCTGTTTTGCCTTATTGAGCCGATAAGGAAGATTGTCGATGGCAATGACCCTTTTTGCGCCCTTCATCCAAGCGAACTTCTGGGCCATCAAGCCAATTGGCCCACAGCCCAGTACCGCTACCGTATCATCTTTCTTGACGCCTGCGTTCTCTACACTCCAATAAGCGGTTGGCAGCACATCGGACATGAACAGAAGCGCCTCATCTTCAAGTTCACATGACTCTGGGATGACAAACGGCATGAAGTTCCCATAAGGGACCCTTAAATATTCCGCCTGTCCTCCTGGATAGTTCCCATATCGTTCCGTAAAACCAAAGTATCCTCCAGTATCCACCGCTTCATTGGGGTTGGAATTGTCACATTGACTCTCCATATCATGTTCACAATAATAACAATGTCCACAAGAAATGTTGAAAGGCAGGACAACCCTGTCCCCTTTTTTCACTTTCGATACTTCCGGACCCACTTCTTCAACGATTCCCATCGGTTCATGACCAATGACATAATCTTTATGCGTAGGCAAAGCGCCCTGATATATATGGAGATCGGACCCGCAAATCGCCGTTGAAGTCACTCGGACGATGATATCATCCTTTTGCTGAAGTTTCGGATCTTCAACTTGTTTTACCTGAATATCTTTTGCACCTTGGAAAGTTACAGCCTTCATAATCAACCTCCTAAAATATTCTTAATACAATTGATATACCCGCCAAAAAAGACTACTAAGCCTAGCAACACCTGATTTTCCCAAGAAATAAATAACCTTCTTAAGTTGAATCCGGATCATACAAAAAAAGCCCCGGAAAACCGGGACTCACCTATGAAACACCTATTTAGTAAACTTATAAATTCCCATTGTTATTGTGCTTATACTCTCTTAGTACCTCGTTAAATACATCGGGATAATTCGTAAACAGCCCCGTTGCACCCCATTCCAGAGCCTTTTTCATGTCCGCTCTTTCATTTACTGTATATGGATGGAATTGAAGGCCATGGTCTCGAACCATCTTCACATATTGTCCGTCAACCTTACTGAAGTTCGGGCCAACTCCAATGGCATATTCCTTAATCGATTCCAATTCTTCATCAGAAATGGTTGCTTGGTTCTTATAAGAAAAAAGTTGCACAAGCGGTAACTTTGGATTCATGTCATGAACCTTCAAAAGGCTTTCTTGACTGAACGATTGTATAAGTACATTTTTGGTACGGCCCTTTGAATCTACCATTTTATAATCTTTCAAAACCTTCAGAAGTTCTTCTTCCATTCCTGGATATACATCAGGGGACTTTGTTTCAATGTAGTAATTGGCCTGCCTGCCGAATTTCTTAAAGACTTCTTCAAGAGTGGGTACCGTTAACCCTTCATATTTCTTTTTTGCCAATTGCGGATATTTTTCATTGAACCATGTACCGGCATCCAGTTTTTTGACTTCTGCCAGAGTTAAATCCTTCACCAGACCTGTACCATTCGTTGTACGATCAACCTTTTCATCATGCATCGCTATCAATCTTCCATCCTTGGTCATCTGAAGATCGATTTCTATGTAGTCGCCTTCCATTTGTTCTCCCAATTGATAAGCGGGAATGGTATGTTCAGGTGCATAACCGGAAGCTCCGCGATGTGCGACATTCACGATTTTCTTCTCATAAATAGATGAATTCGAATGATTTTCATTTGCTGCTGAAGCCCCCATAGAAGTAGCCTGCAATATAAAGGCCGCACTCATCATACATAAACCGAATTTCTTTATATTCGTTTTCATTTTCCCTCTCTCCCTCCTATTGTTACCATCATTTTAGAAGGGGAATGTGAATCTACAGCAAATATAGTGTAAAGAAATAATAAATTGGTTTAATTGGGTAAAATAACCTATCTAATAAATTACCCACAGAGCATTCATTTAGTTTGTTGTACCTAACCAAAAAGCATTCGTCTCCCCATCATGCATTTTCTTCACTCTAGTTGATACAAGAAAGTCCCGTGAAGAGAGTCGGAGTAGGAACCCACTAAAAGCCTCTTTTACTGAAAAAGTTATAAATAAAAAATGTGCTAAACATGGATACTGGTAATCCAATAAGAAAATATAAAAAGTTTCTTGGCATGTAGATATTGAAATAGTAGAAAAAACAGTAACCTATATACCTATTACTAAATATTTCCACATTCTCTTCATTACTAAACTCCTTACTTCGCTGTTTGAACGCCAAAGCTATCAATTTTGAGTTTGTGGATATTGAAGCAGAATCCTCAAAAAAAGAATTGGATTCAGAATCATAGTTTTTTCTGCTTTTTCTTCACTAGTCATTTCGGAAGGATTGATTATTAGCGACTTATTCTAAATCGAATTCATTAGATAATAATAATTATCCAATTCAATTTCAGATGCCAATTTTTCAGTTTTTTTTGTAATTTTAACATCCTCAAGATTATCGAAGGAAGTTTCTTCTGCATTTTCAAGTGATGTTACATCTGTAATTTCTTTATTTATGTCATGAGTCGACTTAGATTTCGCAGAACTTGGACCAATAGAACTAATGATCAGTACAAGTGCAGTTAAAATGAACATAAACTTGGCTAGTTTCATAATCCATCATCCTTTCTCTACAATTTAATAGTTTTCCAAATCCATAATAAACTAAATCTATAGCTTACAAATTCCAGATATGAGATCATGTGTGTCAATGTTGACATACCAAGAGGGCCTGGGCAGAGTTGGTATTACTGGTACATTTGACGGCCTTTAGAATCCACTTCTATACGCTTTTATAGTTGTCCTTAAGTTTAATTCATATAGAAAAAAACAAAACACCTTTAAAAGCAAATATGAAGCTGAGAGCCCTAGCCTAACCAGGGTGAAGACTTTTTGAAAGGATTTTCTCAAATTCCAACTGAACCATTCGTAGAGAACAGCCCTTTTTAGAAATAGAAAGAGAGACTATCGATGACAAAATCTATCTTTTTCTGATTTACAAAAAACTAGTATCATATTACTATTAAGCAAACAGAATATTAATATTAAGGGGAATTATGTTAAAAAATTATCAATATTATCAAAACAAACACCGATTTATCCTGAAGGCATTCATGGCAATGATATCTTTTTTACTTTTGGTGGGGATTTCTGTATCACCTATAAGTTGGAAAGATAATCCTTACGAGATGACATTACAGGTCATTTTAATATCGGGGATGATAATTTCTCTGTTATTTTTCTTAAAAACAGAAGTCAATTTCTATAAAACCCTATTCATTTTCTTAATTACTGTTTATTTATATGGCAAATTTTGGATATTCCCAGACACTGCAATTATGCTGGCTTTATTTGCTATAGCACCCTTGATTCCCATTTTTCTCTTTGATAAAATTGGATTTTATATTGTCTCCACTTTAAATATCATATTAGGTCCTGCTTCCATCTTGACCATTTCGCAAACGGACCTTCAATACACTTATGAATATGTCGCTTTGGATAGTTTCGGCAATACGCTTAATTTCATCGCTATACAAATCATATTGGTATTCGTATTCATTGGAACCAATAATAGGATGGAATCCACTAATGCATTCCATAAGGAAATTCAGCAGGCCAAGCAATTGAACTCAGTCGGACAGCTCGCTGCCACCATTGCACATGAGATACGGAATCCCATTACAGTCGTAAAAGGGTTTGCCCAGTTATTAGATCAAGAGAAGGAACTGAATGAAACGGAAAAATTTTATGTACAGACCATGCTTACAGAACTTGAATATACACAAGTGATTATCAATGACTATTTGTCTTTGGCAAAACCGCAAACGGATAATATACAGGTCATTCCTTTAAATTATGAAATCCAAAAGATTTCCGATCTATTAACCAGTTTCGCCAATAATCGCAACATAGGCTTTATCCTGGATTTCCGTGACAACCTACATATTAATATGAATCCCATCGAGCTTAAGCAGATACTGGTCAATATCATGAAAAATGGAATTGAGTCAATGAACAATCCTGGATTCATCAAGGTGGAAACAGAGCAGGAACGCACTATGGCAAAAATACGAATAACGGATACAGGAATAGGTCTTTCCAAAGACCAGCTTGCAATACTCGGCACTCCATTTTATTCGCTTAAGGATAAGGGAACTGGTATCGGCCTGACCGTTTGTTATTCCATCGTTCAAAAATACAAAGGGAAAATCGTGGTGCAAAGCGAATTGAACAAGGGAACATCTTTCACCATTTATTTGCCCTTATTTAAAGAAATAGTATAAAAACACCTTTCAAACAAGAAAAAGGATGACCTTCCATCAACGGGCGGTCATCCTTTTCAATTAGGCTTTAAAACTATCTTGCCATTTCAGCAAATGGTTTTCTAAAAAGCGGACAAACGAGTCGGAGATTTTACCAGCGAGGGCAAAAAGGATGATGCCTACGAATACGACGTCTGTTTGCATGAATGAACGGCATCCTGGATCATGAAGCCCACCCCTCTATCGGCGCCCAGCAATTCAGCGACGACCAAGCACATCCAAGCAGCACTTAAGGCTAAACGGATACCAAGTAATATATTTGGTAAAGCTGCCGGAATCATGAGCTTCGTTATTTGTTCCAGACGGTTGAACTCTAAGATTCGGGCAACATCGTATAGTTTTTTATCCACATTCCGAAGGCCCAAAAATGTTTGTAAATATAGTGGAAAAAAAGCACCTAATGCAATAAGCAGCACTTTTGATAGTTCACCAAATCCGAACCACAATCACTTGTATTGATTATATAATAAACTTCTTCAATAATCTTAGGGGACATTGGTATAGCTCCCCATTTATCTTGCGATCGAACCTTTTGATGAGTCATTTTATGCATGACATCCATGACTTCCATTTCGGTCGATTCTTCATCAAGTCCTGTCTCAAACTCAATCCCATCATATATCGCTGTTTTCGCTTCAAGCTCATCCGCTTTAGCTTTTGCTTCCCTTTGGGCTTTGATTTTTACATCCTCTCTTTCCCTTTCAATTTGATCCTTGGTTTCCCTTGCTTCGATTACTAGCTGGGCTTTTTCGTACTCATTTGCGTTTTCCATGTTTTAAAGGAAGCAATTCCTAACCCGGATAATGCAACAACAGAGATTCCACTTATAAGTAAAACCTTTTGCTTTTTTTCATAAAGACTTCCCCCAAGATATTGTTATGTTAGATAATACTTATTTTAACATACTAACTGGATGGACTATCCAGAAAAGGAATATGTTCAAATTCCTCCGGCTCATCCATATTCAAAACAATTTTTGTAGTTTCGGATTTTCACAATCACCTCAAAATATTGTACTATTAAAAAATAATGGTTCGTTTTTTGGAGGGTCTTGAGTGAAGAAATTCAGTATCGCTGCGACAAGTATTCTTGTAATTCTAGTCGTTACATATGGAGTGGCAGGAAACTTTTTTTACAATATCGCCTTAAACCCGAATAAGGAAAAAGACTTTTTAAGCAATAACCCCCATCTTGCCCAATCTGAAGCCGTTTCTGTTGAAGTCGCTGAATCCAGTAAATTGGCTGATGCGGAATTTTCCAAAGAGCATCAACCGGATGAGATGGGCATTGTTTCTTCAGACCAACTAAAACTAAGTGCTAAACTTTATGAAAATAATAACCAAGACCATAAATGGGCTATTGTCGTTCACGGTTATACCGGCAATAATACACAAATGATTCGGTTGATACGCAATTTTCACGAAAATGGATACAATGTGTTGGCACCTGATCTTCGTGGACATGGAAAAAGCGAAGGAGAATACATTGGAATGGGCTGGGACGATCGGAAAGATATGCTTTTATGGATCAAGCAAATTACCGACAAAGATCCACAGGCAGACATTGCATTATTCGGGATATCCATGGGAGGGGCAACCGTCATGATGACCTCTGGGGAAAAGCTGCCTACCAATGTTAAAGTTATTGTAGAGGATTGCGGTTATTCATCGGTAATGGACGTATTCACCTATCAACTTGATGATTTGTTTGGATTGCCAAAATTCCCAGTAATGAATGCAGCCAACACAGTGACCCAGCTCCGTGCAGGCTATGATTTAAATGAAGCATCAGCTGTCAAACAAGTGCTCAAAAGTAAAACACCAATGTTATTCATCCATGGGGAAGATGATACATTCGTCCCTTATTCCATGCTGGATGACGTATACAATGCAGCGAACGTAGACAAAGATAAATTGATAATACCGGGGGCCGGGCATGGTGAAGCTGAACTAGTGGATCCGGAAAAGTATTGGAACAAAGTATGGGGTTTTGTGGATAAATATATGGAGTAATGTTGAATTATCATGAAAGAGGGTAAAAAAAGAAACTGCCGATATACTAATATCGATAGTTTCTTTTCGTTTTCATTTAGCTTATTTTTTGCTTTTGGATGACGCTTTAATCCAGTTAATTAACCTGAAGGATTATTTCATCGATTATACCGTATTCCTTCGCCTCACTTGCGCTTAAGAAGTAATCACGATCTGTATCCTTCGCCACCTTTTCGATAGGCTGCCCAGTTCTTTCCGAGATGATCTGATTGATATGATCCTTTAGCTTCAAAATCCTTCGGGCAGAAATTTCAATTTCCGTGGCTTGCCCCCTTGCCCCACCAAGCGGTTGATGAAGCATGATCTCACTATTTGGCAATGCGCACCTTTTTCCTTTGGTACCTGCCAATAAAAGCATGGCACCGAATGATGCAGCCATCCCCGTACATACAGTTCGGATATCAGGCTTAATATATTGCATCGTATCATAAATGGCGAAACCGGCACTAGTCGATCCCCCTGGACTATTTATGAAGATGGTAATTTCTTTATCAGGTGCATCTGCTGCCAAGAATAACAATTGAGCAACCACACTATTGGCTAAATGATCGGTGACCTCTTCCCCAATCATGATGATTCGGTCCTTTAAAAGTCTGGAATAAATATCGTATGAGCGTTCACCCTTACTGGATTGCTCAATTACATATGGAATGGTAGTCATATCTCTTCTTCCTCCTAACAAAATTATTGGCTATGCAGCCATTGAGAGTGTGTTTGAAGGAGTGAAGCATGCTTTTGAATGTATCGAACGATTCATCAGTTTAGGAACCATCGATTCACTGTTCAGGGATTTGAAAGATGGGATGCTTCTAATGAGGATATCAGGATCTTGGGCTTTTAAAGCCTTTGTCATCAGGGACATGAGCCTTTGTTCCTCATCGTCTTGCCAATCTTCCGCGCAGGACAACTTACGCTCTTCGACGCCATTGTCAAAACGCTTTTTCACACGGTTCAAGATGGCCTTTACCGCCGTTTCCGTCGTGTTCAAATAATCTGAGATTTCTTTGGAGCGATAGAGGAATCCTTCCTTTAATATGAACACTACAGCTTGTTTCGGGGTAAGGGATTTTATAATATATTCAACCGTTTCAAAGGCATTTTCCCCAATTGATCCCTGCTGTTCGGTATCCAACTCTTCTAAAGATTCCTTTTTTCTTTTTCGTATCGTATCAATCCAGGAATGGCGGGCAATCGTCTTCAATAAAGCCGTTGTTATCTCCGTTTTCTTTCCATAGCCCTGCATTGCCTTCAATATCGTTTCCTGTGCCAAATCATCCCCATCCCAATTATTTTGGGTCAGGAATCGGCAAAAACGAAGCAATTCTGGATAGACTTCACGCAAAATCTTGCCGTTATCCTTCCCTTCAAAAATATCTTCCCTCAACTTATTTATCATTTTTCTCACTCCTTCAACACCCTCTATCCTATAAACGTTTCAGAAAGAGAAAAAGATATGGGGGTGAAATTTTTTTCTTCATTCTCCATATTCTATTCCATTTTTTCCATTGGATTTCCTTTCATACTAAAAACCTGTTTGGTTATGATCCAAACAGGTTAATTTCAAGGTTCTGTATGCAACCAAATAGACTTTTCCCCAGCCACCCCCGATTCGTCACCAATCATTTCAGCGAGCCCCTATTTTCTAAAACACTTAAAATCCGTGCATTTCACTCCGTTCCATTAAGCCAACCAGCCAAATCTTTGGATGTGACGTCCTTGATGTCCTTGTCGTGAATCCTGAGTTTCCATAGGAACTTAGGCTACTATTCCAAGTGTTCAATGCATTCAACCGTGTATTCACTGGGTTCCATCACGTCGGATTCAATACCAACCCAACTGGAGGCGCGACTTTCATTAGCCCTATCTTTACAATAGTTCACTAAAGAACTGGCAGGCATCTCTTCCGATTCTTGATCGCTCATCTCTTCAATATTCACTGATCGCTCGTAATGCCTTTCGCTGTCAGATATCCTTTCATTCTCCAGGTCTGCGAACATGAACATGCAGTAAAAGACCGCAATCATAATTGCCATTGTAATCAACCTTGACTTTGCCGGCATTAACTTATTTTTCAATATAGCTAAAAATCTCTTCATGGTGGTTTCCCCAATCCTAAAAGCATAATAAATATCAAAAAAACATTCTTTTGGAATGACCCTAACCGTTTTCTTTTGATTGACCTATCCAAATATCCAATAATAACACTAGTTTAGAAAAATATTACTATTGATTCATTATATCAAGTTTCAGGAGTTTTTATAGCTATCCACACTTAAAATTCAGCCTTAATATGAATAGGCAAGGCCTTTCATGACTATATCGAAGAACTCTATACCATCTTCATTAAATCTAGGGAATGTTCTATGAATAATGAAGTTTGCACTTACCTAAAAACGCGGCCCTTTCTTTAAGAGGAGACCGCGTTTTTTTATCTCTATTCGTCCCGATATCTTAACCTCCCCCTACACCACCGAATACATTGCCATCAATATACTCTTCACATTGACTTCCATCCTTTTTCAGTGTTACTCTTAAATTAATAAAAAAGTATACATTCAAAACACTGATTCCATTAGCGTGAAATAAGGGTGATCACATTTGCCAAAAGAACATTTAATTGACGTCCAACCAATCAGATCATTGGAAAAATTAGATGATATGAAATGGTCATTGAAAAGACATTGCAGCGAGAGAGACTACATATTGTTCTTGTTAGGCATCAATACCGGCATGCGTGTGTCTGATCTATTATCGTTGAAGATAAAGGATATTAAAGGCAAGATGGAGGTCACCATCAAGGAAGGCAAAACAAAGAAACCAAGAATCATACAGCTTAATAATGTATGCAATGAATTGGCCGCCTATATAGCCACCATTGATGGTGAATGGCTATTCCCCTCACGCAAGGGCGATAAGCCTATAAGTAAGATACAAGCCTACAGGCAACTTAATAAAGCAGCAGACATGGTAGACATCGAGAACGTCGGTACCCATACCATGCGGAAAACATTCGGGTACTGGTTCTATAAACGAAGTAAGGACCTTACTGATTTACAAATGATCCTTAACCATTCACACCCTGACATTACACTTAAGTACATTGGGATTGCTGATGGAGGAACAGATGACAGCTTAAATGACTTTGTACTATGGAAGGACGGAAGAAATGTCACTGACTGAATACAATGCAAAATATGAATATATCATTCGCAGCAATATTTCCGACAGACAAAAGGCATTGAAATTAGCTGATTTAATGACAGATATGGAAGGCCAGCTAAGAAATGAAATCGGGGAACATCGAAATAAAGAGGTAAATGCTTTATATAAAAAAGTATCTCTTTTCTCCAACTTGTTATAAACATTTTAAGACCTTGCCCTTATGTGCAAAGGTCTTTTTTTGCCGTGAAAGTAAATGCTTTGCTTCTGTAAGGATTTAGACTGAACCTCACTTAAAAATGCCACTGTTCCAATCGCATCTGGCAGGCATTTCCCTTTCCAGAAAGACCCCTAACATAACGAAAAAGCTCTACTCCAAGCTTCATTCTCTCTCTTCTCAGACTCTCATAAGCCGTATGATAACGAAACAATCTTTAACTCCAGACACTTTCGTATAAAAATGATTAATATCATCCGACTCATCGGTAATAGTGTCAATGTTTACAAATTAAACATGCTTAAGGAATACTTCTTCGCCATCATTTCCAAGATTTTTATCCCGGCAACGCTATTCCCCTTCTCATCCAGCGCTGCACCATAAATTCCAATTCCACATTTTCCGGGTACGGCCCCCATGATTCCCCCTGATACACCGCTTTTAGCCGGTATGCCTACATTAATGGCAAATTCACCTGATGCGTTATACATGCCGCAGGTAACCATGAATGTCTTGCAAATACGGGCAATGTCCCCGGGGATGATTTGCCTTCCCGTCAACAAATCTTTCCCATTCATGGCCAGCACACAGCCAATCCTCGCCAAATCCTGGCTGTCCATTTCAATGGCACACTGCTTTGAATACAATTCGATTAAGTCCTCCACATCCCCATTTATTACATTATGCTGCTTTAAAAAATAGCTTAACGACCTATTTAAATCTGCTGTATTGTATTCTGACCGGGCAACTTCTTCATTAAACCCGATAGTAGGATTTTGCGTCAACTCCCGGATAAAATGTAAAATACGCTGAAATCGCTCATTTACACTTTCACCTGCAACCATGTGGGTCACAGTCAATGCTCCTGCATTGATCATCGGGTTTAATGGCTTGGATGGCTTGTTTGTCTCTAGCTTGGCAATCGAATTAAATGGGTCACCGGTGGGTTCTTTTCCTATATAGGAAAAGACATATTCCTCCCCTTTTTCCATTAATACCAGAGCAAGTGTCAAAACTTTCGATATGCTTTGCAGGGTCATTTTACCACTTACATCCCCCGCACAATATCCTTTTCCGTCAGGATAGTAAATAGCAACAGATAAATCCCCAGGGTTAGCCTTTTCAAGAGCCGGTATATAGTCTGCCACTGTTCCCTTATTTGTATATTTTTTTGCCTCATCAACCAGTTGCTGTAATTCGTTGTTGGACCTGCATTGACATCCCATATTGTTCACAATTTGCCGCCCCTTAGAAAATTTGTTATGTGAAGTATTCTTAGCTAGTGGTTTTATTATTTATTACCATATTTCATCGATATTATTTAAAAAACTACGAAGCGGGTAAGGTTACAGGAGCTGCTTTCCTTGGCCTTAGATTTCTTAAATAACTTTCTCTAAAGAAATTTTCAAATGCTTTCTTCATCTATCATTTTCGTTTACTGATTTTAATTCATCCTTTGTAAGGTCACACGTCTTACCATACTTCCCTAATATAAAGGCACAAGGTTCTGAATTACTTTTGTGGTGTTAAGACAAAGAAAAAAGAAAATATATACGGCAACGGTCAAGCCGTAAGACGGGTAAGCTAACTCCTTTTAAAAAATCGGGATAAACTTCACTTTTCTTAAAAGAAGATTTAATTGACTAAAAAGAAGGAAATAAAAGCCCTCAGACGGAAATATAGACTATACGGATATTAGCGCATAAGCTATCATATGTATTTTACAATTGATGGAAAGTAGGAAAAGCCATGGAAAAAGCGAAGAGTTTACAAGAAATCTATAACGCCAACCGGCCAGAAAATAATGAACTTTTCCAATCGATACAACAGCATCTACAATTGAAACATCCAGACAAACGAATGACAGCTACGAGAACCTTGCAGATAATTGTGGCTGATAGTGTTTCATCTGGAGAGCTGCGTAATGTGGAAGCCCGACTTCTTCACAGTTACTAAGGATTTGTTTTATCATAAGCTCTTTGAAATTACCGAACACAGAAAGGATCTCATCAATGAAAGAATTAAGAAATCTAAAACATTCGGCTTAATCGTGTCACTTGTGGCACTGGCTTTTTTCTCGTTTTTTTAAAAAAAGACAGCTCAAAATCGAGTTGTCTTTTTAGTATTTATGCTCCTCTAAATATTTTTATTTATTGGTATTCTTCTTTACTCATGCCTTGCCAAACTTTTGGCCCATGGTCGACCATTCCTATTTGTTAAATAAAGTAAATGGAAGAAAGTGAATAATATGTATCTCTTCTATCCAACTTGTTATGATCGAGCCTGAGACTCTTGCCTTCAGGGTCTTTTTATATGTAGCCGAGCAATCGAGCTTGAATCAACATGTCTCATGTAATTTGATTCGCTTCGTAAACTACAGCAACATACATTTGCTTACTTCGTACTCATCGGTGAAATGTTTTTTACCATTGGTAATGTCGCCTATTTTCTATTTACCCGATTTGAGTACAAATGTACTTTCATCTAGTGAGTAAAATTGCTCAAAAGATAAAGATTGACAACATTTTAATCGTGACTCATACTTATAGTGACTTAAATGACAGAATATTGAGAATAATGGAGGGATAATTATGAATAAGATTTTCGTTCCTAACGCAATCGCTACTTTAACAAGACTTTTCTACAGTTCAACTACACTGAATGAGTATTTAGCGATGAGGACCGCTCAATTCTACATTGAAGACCTGAAGTTACTACAAGACGTGGAAGCTGTTGCTCTGGCAATTGAAAAACAAAATGCTTTCGCATTAATGTCTAAATTTAAATTATTTGATTATAAGGCTGCTGAAGAAATTGAAATTGCACTTTCCTCTGCTGGCTATACGGAAGCAGAGCTAACTGCTATGAATATTGAAATCTGAAATCATTGTTTTCGGAACGAATGGTAGAGTTAGTGCTCTTTGACCCATTCGTTTTTTTTTGTAAGAGCAACGGTTCTTTAAACTATATCTTTTATGACTCCCTGCAATATCTGTGGCAAATAAAATTACATTCACCATTGGAT
The DNA here is from genome assembly GCF_030348945.1 of Peribacillus sp. ACCC06369. Lineage (NCBI taxonomy): Bacteria > Bacillati > Bacillota > Bacilli > Caryophanales > Bacillaceae > Peribacillus > Peribacillus sp. ACCC06369. The sequence continues at coordinate 818,871 of NZ_JAUCEN010000002.1, read as the reverse complement.
CATTTTTATGTTTTTGATCTATGGAGAAAATAAAAGAAACTCCTTATCAATCGCGTCTTGAAATAATGGTCGTTACTTTTAATCTACTTCCCTGCATATTCATTTCACACTACCCCTATACAAATTATTTGTACATATTTTATAGTGCTGATAAACACAAAAAAGCTTCACACAATTAAGTGTGAAGCTTGATGTAATAGCGATCCTTCGCTATTGGTGATACCGGTGGCCGGGGTCGAACCGGCACTCCAGAGGAACACGATTTTGAGTCGTGCTTCGGGCAATTTCGAAATGGAAACGAACCCTTATCCGTTGATATATCGACAATATAAAGCGTGAATGACGTCACACTATTCGGTTGTATTCGTAAGATTCATTTTCAACGTGTTCACCGCTTGAACGTTTGTAAGTTATTGTTTTCCTATGTAGCTTCGAATGGACGGATATTCGGGAAATGATAGAATATCACCCTCTCGAACACTAGTATTTAGAAACTCAATAATAAGAATAAACAAAAATAAGACGCCGTCCGCGTGGGAAGCGTCTATTTCTTTTGTTTGTTCTACATCATTAAAAATATCAATTAAGTATAAGGGAAGCCCATATACCTCTTGGGTTTCTCCTAAAAAACTCCCTTCCAAGTCGACTATTATGAACATCATACCTTGTCCACTTTTTTGACGGTCTACCTGAGAGGATAACATCAAGTCCAAGTCAGATATTACCTAGTGCGGAAAAATATGACAGCATTTTCTGCTTGAGCGTTTACAAACCCATTCCTAACCATACATAATACAACATCACTTATAGGAGCACCTACCCGTAGGAACTTTCTACACGGGGATGCGCTTCCGATTATTTCAAATTTAGCAATATTCTCAAAGTTCTTTTCATCTCTAACTATAATGACTACATCTGGCAGTTTTTTACTCATACAACCACCTCCTTTTGATGTCATAAATTAAATTATTCAGTTGTACATGAAGTTGTCGCGGCTTTTTTATTAATAAATTTCCAGGAAATATTTTTCATTTTAGAGCAATGGGAGAGTCGCTAGACTCTTATCGAATACACTACACCGCGAGGTTGCCACGGAGATCAATCGGCAGCTTCGTTCCGCTAACAGGGAACGTTAGTTCAATCAACTGCCCTTTATAATGGTAAAAATTCATTAATAAATATTGATTTTATTATCCTCTGGAAGTCATTAAACAGTATCTTTGTAGATAAAAGAAAAGGACAGCTCATAATCGAGTTGTCCTTTTTAATATTCATCGTTTTTATTTTCAACTTCAAAAAGGTTGAAACTTGATGATTCATCTAGGTTGAATGCAGGTTCTTCATTTTCATATTTATATTTATGTTCTTCTACGTATTTAATTTTCTGATATTCCTCTTTTGACATACCTTCCCAAATTTTTGTTGCATTGTGGTCTTCATGGCCAGGCTGAGGATTCGTATGCGGTGTTGTGTCCAAGAAAAAACTGCCAAAGAATATGGCGGTGTAGAAGAAGGGCATTGCCATAATCAACACATTAAGCCCAACGCTTGAGTTATATTAATGTATTTTTTCATTGGTAGCATACCTCCTGTTATGTTATGTAATTGGTCAGGACTTTCACGTTGTGAAATCCCTTTAATATTCATATGGGCGGTACTATTTTCTCAAAGAAATCAATTCATCTCGTTTTGCCTCTATTTCTTCACGTAAGAACAAGCTAGTTGCTCCTGTTTTTTTAATCGGAACAATCTTACCCGTTTTGATTAATGAAGCTATCCTTGGTCGTGTCACTCCCGAAATTTCCATTGCTTCGGATGTTAAAAGCACATTTTCAGCAATATACTTTTTAGGGTCGAATGGTTCCATTTTATAAAAATCGGTCACGTTATCACCTCCTTTTCATTGCGACATCGCTTTTCGCTCATTCCTTTTCCTTCTTTTCCATTTTGTGCAGAATGATTGAAGAAAACAGCATATAGACCACCAGTAGTAGCCAATAATAACCTCGGTTATCAATGAGCTCAAACATTAATATCGCAAATAATAGCAAATATGGAATGGTCAATAAGAGTCGGAGCTTCCATAGATACCGTCCCCACATGGCAATTCCTCCTTTTAAAATTATTGGCAGTGATTTTGAGATTTTTTCCACTCCTCAAATACTATGTCACTCTCAATAATTTCAGCATCGGTAAATCTCAACCCACATAAAGCAAGTTCAATTTCATCAGCTTTCCTATTATCAAAAAATCGAACTTTCGGAATGAGAGCCCACGCTCGCTGTGGATACAAAGGATTGTATGCTAACGGTAAAAGTTACATCGTTCCTTGAGAATGAATAAATACGCTACAAGATGTAAATCGTTAATACTCATAACTCTTATATTAACGATTTAAAAGATGTAGCGTTTTGAATTGAATCAAAAAAAACTCCAATAAACTGAGTGGAAATGTGAAGCACTTGAAATATGGTTGTATAGAACCATCAAGACTCAAGATCTGGTAAAATATCTGTTTTATAAATACAAAAAAATGAGGAGTACTCGGTGAGTACCCCATCAATTATTATAATGGTACAGATTTGTGTTCAAATTTACTGCGATTAGAAGTCTTACTTTGAATGTTATACGATTGAGGACTAAATATATATTCATGTTTATATTCGTTCCCAATTATGTCATTTAACTCAATAGTAATTTCTAATTTAGGTATATTTTTATGTTTAATGTTTACATATACTATACCATCAGAACAATTAAGAATGGGGGTTAATTCTCTTCATAATAAACCCTATAGGATTGCAATTTATACACAATGCTTTCAGGGGGTGTTAAAAGATGGAATGGTTTACTTTTTTTGTTTTTCCAGCATTCACTTTAGGTGGAATAGCTTTAGGGCTCGCCCTTCACTCAATCAAAAAAATAAAGAACATGGAAAGGAAAGTTGAGGAATTAGAAAATAAAAATAAATAAATCTATGACTTTGACACAAGCAAATGACGTTATCCATCAATCCAATCATAATAAAATGGAATCTTACTCGTATCCACTTTAGTTCTTGATTCCTCGGCAAATTCCGCATCATAATTCGATTCCTTATATCCGACTACTTTTTTCAAAGCTCCTGTTAAATATTTACCGAAGTTACGTATTTCCTTATTTTTTTGCACTTGAGCTAAAACTTTATTAAATAATGATTTGGTGATTCCTTGTTTATTAAATTTTAAATATGTATCAAAAATGATTTTATCCTGTTGAACGTTTTCTTGTTTAACAATATTATGTATTAAATCTTTATTAGGGTTAGAAATATAAACTAAAGATTGAGTATGGAGTTATATATGTCTATATTAATAAATTTGAGGGAGAAACTGAATTTTTTGAAGAAATTCGAAGCAAATATAATCCTGCTGCTAAGACGGAATTTTATCTTCAAGATTATACTAACGAAGTAATAATACAATATTTAAGCAGTACGTTCGAATCAATATCTAAAAATAAAGAGTTCTGGCATGATCCCCATGTGCAAAAAAATCATGTTATTTTTGTTGATAGTAATTTTAACATTCAAGAACATAAGGAACTAAAAGAATTACAAGATCGCAGTAATTTAGCGTTATACTTTTTAAATAAGAAATAGCAGTTCACATGTTTTCGTTAAAATGTCTTCAAAAAGAATAACTATTCTTTTTGAAGTAACGTGGACTTTAGTTTTAAAGGACCTATATGGTCCTTTTAAAATATTGATTTTAAAATAAAAAATAAGCCTTGATGGGCTCGTTTTTTGTTAAAAGTTATTATCGATAAATTCTGCTTCTTCATCCGAGTTAAGGACTCCAGTAGCTTTTCCAACAGTTCCACCTTGATATTCCCAAAAGAAGTTATGATCTTGATCAACGTTTTCAAAGTTTCCTTCTTTCCAGCCAGTTACGATTCTTAACAAATGACGTTTAAGAGAGAATTCGCTATCTTTCACTATTTCGTAAACTTCGTTAATGTTTTCAGGATTCATCTGAACTGATCCCCATTTGTCTTCAGAAATAACTTTTTGATGTGTCATGTGATGCATAACCTCAATGACTTCATCTTGAGTTGAAGTAGCGCTAAGACCAGTTGAATCTTCAACTCCGCCAATTGCTGCAGTTTGTTCTTCCATTTCTGCTTCTTCATCATCCTTATTCAAAATTTCCACAGGAGTACTTTTAGCTTCCCGCCTCTCTTCATAATTTTTAGCATTCTGATAAATAGTCATTACCACTGAAATTACTGCTGCAGCTGCTATAAGTCCAACCATTGACCATCTAAATTTGTTCATTGTAAGTTCCTCCGAGTCATAGTTCGATTATCACTCATTTCAGTTACATCCTTTTATGGATAAGCTAACCATTATTATATTAACATAAACTATTAACAAATAATCTTAAACTATTAAGTAACCATATAGATAGATATAAAATTTTTATCTTATAATAAAAAAATTGAGCATAAGTTATTAATCTGGATTTGAGTCAATATTTTGGACACTAAAAAGTTAAATCTTAAGCTGTATTCCTAATTCGATCTTCAATGGCTTGTGGGGTTTGATAACCCAAGCTGCTGTGAATTCTTTTTCGGTTATACCAACCTTCAATAAATTGGAACATCGCTAATTTAGCTGTTTGATAGTCTAGATATTGTACGTGGTTGACTTCTTCCTTCTTTAATAGGGCATGAAAGGATTCAATACAGGCATTATCGTACGGGCAACCTTTCTGACTAAAGGATTGCTTAATATGATGGTTTTGGATATGTTGAGTAAACTCACTGCTTGTATATTGTGAGCCAAGATCGGTATGAAGAACTAAGCCCTCCGAGGGCTTTTGTGATAGGTGTGCGTTATTGAAAGCTTTTATGACCAGTTCTGTCGTCATTGAACGAGAAAATGAATACCCTACTATTTTCTTAGAATGAAGGTCTAATACCGAAGCTAAATAACACCATCCGTCTTTTAACGTATGGATATACGTAATATCTGCTACCCATTTCTCATTAATGGTCTGAGTAGTGAAGTCTCGTTTTAACAAATTATCCAATTGAATAACCTTTTCTTTAGATGGATAGGGACGGTATTTTTTCTTAGTAATAGAACGAATTCTCGCCTTGCTCATTAAGCGTTGAACACGCTTTAGACTTAGGGAAAACCCTTTGGTTAATAAGCTTTCATGAATCTTTGGAGCCCCATATCGTCCCTTGCTTTCCAGGTAAATGAGATGAATTTCCTTCGTGATTTCTTGGTTTTCCTGTTCGCGATTTGATACGACTATTTGAAGGGACTGATAATGGCTGCTTCTTGGGATTTCTAGTATTTCACACATCTTCTGTACGGGATATTGTTTCTTGTGTTCCTCAATAAATTCGGTAAGATCTGTTTCGGTTACTTTTTCGCGAATATGGCCATAGCCTTTTTTAAGATTTCAACTTCTTGCTTTAACCGAAGGTTTTCCTTTTGAATGGCGGCTAATTCCTTTGGAGTCATGGACTCTTCCCCTAAACCGATTGGAGTAAATTCTTTAACCCATTTATAAATGGTAACTTCTGATACGCCATATTCGCCGCTTAATTCTTTGACCGAATTACCCGAGTGATAAAGATCTACAATAGTCTTCTTGAATTCATTATTGTATTTTTTACCTGTATTCTTACGTTCCAAGACGGACACATCCTCTCAAAAATCATTGTAAGGACTTAACTAAAATGTGTCCATGAAACTATACTAACTCCAATCCTCAAAATCATCTAAATCTAAATTGATTAGATGGGGTTAATAATCACTCTGTATTGGCCATTAAACTATTCCCTATATAAATTCTAAATAAATTTTATTGGAAACCAATACAGAGCATCCTGAGACTTCTAGGGATTATATAAATCTTACCAGTTAATTAATTGAACATTGGAATCATTTAATCTTCCTTCAAATATCTCATAGGGATCAATTTGTCCATGCTTCAATTGGCTTTTATATAAGGTGTTTTCTAAGCAAGTTCTAAAGTAAGCTCCAAAGTTATCTATATCAGGATTTGCTTCTACCTCTTTTAAGACCCTATAACAAACTTCTTTACTCAATCCTTTTAATCGATATTCATAAATTAATTTATTTATTATTTCATCCTTGTTAACCAATTCTTTGTTAACAAAATAATTATTAATATTTTTATATTGTTCTTTTTTATTTTTCTTTTTATAAGCTGGTAACTTTTGTACAGGCTTGGATTGCTCTTTTGTTATTGCTAGGGTTACATTTTTGTCATGGCTCAAAAAATCTTCAGACTGTTTCTGTACTGAAGTTCCTTTTTCATTTTCCTCGTTTAGGTCTGCGTTTTTGTCAGAGCTGACAGCAACTTTTGGAAGTAAATGCTGCACTATTTTATCTGTGATGTGAAAGTACTTCTTAGATGGCGAACCCATGATTACCGATTCGATATATCCTGCATCTTCTAAATCCTTAATTGCTTTCAATTGCTGCCTGTATGATAAAGCTGTTTCTTCTTCCAAAACTCCACTAGTTAAATAGAAGTACTCTTTACCATCTCGTACAGTTAGCATTTTCTTACTTCCAAAACTTTCATAGCTTGAACATAACTGCCCAAAAATAATTGCTCTGTTGACTGATACTTCATGAGCTAATTCTTTGTTAAACATGACAAATCCTTTTCCACTTAAAAGTGACATGAGTTTCATAAAATTTCCCCTTTTGACACAGAAAAAGAAACTTGCTAAAATTTAATTAGAAGTTAATTCTTCTGTTTTTTGTTTAGAGATGGTAGAGCCGCCAAACTCATTTGCCATCTCTTTTATTATTATAATATATCGAACTCTTGTTCGTAAAATATAAGTTGGGATATATTACCTATATCTTTAATCCTTTTAATGCTCCGTGCAACTTATGCTTTTGCTCCAGATCTTGTCCCCATAAATTCACATATCTTTTAGTAACAGTGATATCTGTATGACCAAGTAAATGCATTAAAGAGAATGCATCCACACCTGAAACAATCATCCTCTTAGCCATCGTATGTCTAAATATATGAGGACTAACTCGCTTATTTATCATTGCTTCCTTCCCATACTTAGTAAGCCTAGTTTGAATGCTATGTCGATTTAATTGTTTATTATCCTGGCTTATGAACAGTTTGGTTGTCTCAACGTCTCCTCTTATCTTTATATATCTGCTTAGCTGCTCTTGTGTCGTTTCAGATAAGTAAACCGTTCTTTCAAAGAGATTCTTTGTTCTTCTAATAATGATAATGTTCCCTCTAACATCATTTACTTCAATGCTTACAAGTTCAGACAATCTGACTCCAGTATCTAGGAAAACAAGTATGATTACTTCATCTCTAAAGGATATAAACGTTTTTTCTTTTCTAATTGTCCTTATAAGTTTTTCAATTTCTTTATTGTCCAATGTATCAATTGTCTTTTGTCTATCCCTTAATAATTTGATGTTCTTCATTGGGTTCCTATCGATAAGTTTGCTCTTACATAAAAAGTTATAGAATGCTCTTAGAGCTCTCAATCGGGTATTAATAGTAGTAACTTTCATTAGTTCCTTACTCTGGAGAATTAAGCTTTCTACGTCCTTTTGTACCCATTCAACGAGCTGCTTATTAATAATCCTCTTTGCTCCATGAAATTCATTTTTGTAGTATTCAATCGTCGCTGGTCTTAAGTTTCTTAAATAGCAGTCCTAAAAAAGGCTTCATATGCTTCTTCATCTGAAATCTTATTCTTAATAATTCTTAGTTCATCTTCTGTTAATTCTTTACGTCTTCTCATTACGACCTCCTAAGCACACGATTCGCCGCACACGATTCTGGATTATTTTTGTAGTATTAAAGACAAAGAAAAAAGGCCTCAACATTTAAGTTGAGACCTTTTTTCTTTAATCATATTTCGACTATTTGATACCGGTGGCCGGGGTCGAACCGGCACTCCAGAGGAACACGATTTTGAGTCGTGCGCGTCTGCCAATTCCGCCACACCGGCATGTATGTTGGAGGCGGCAACCGGAATCGAACCGGTGGTAAAGGTTTTGCAGACCTCTGCCTTACCGCTTGGCTATGCCGCCAACGTTTTTGGAGCGAAAGACGGGATTCGAACCCGCGACCCCAACCTTGGCAAGGTTGTATTCTACCACTGAACTACTTTCGCATATGGCTGGGCTAGAAGGGATCGAACCTTCGCATGACGGAATCAAAATCCGTTGCCTTACCGCTTGGCTATAGCCCATTAACGTTGTATTCATTATACCATGATTTAATAAAAAATGGGGCGACTGATGGGAATCGAACCCACGAATGCCTGAACCACAATCAGGTGCGTTAACCACTTCGCCACAACCGCCATTATAGGATTTAAATTGGCAGGGGTAGTAGGACTCGAACCCACACTGGAGGTTTTGGAGACCTCTGTTCTACCTTTAAACTATACCCCTGTTAGAAAGATGGTGGAGGGGGGCAGATTCGAACTGCCGAACCCGAAGGAGCGGATTTACAGTCCGCCGCGTTTAGCCACTTCGCTACCCCTCCGCATATGGATGAAACATGGTGCCGGCAAGAGGACTTGAACCCCCAACCTACTGATTACAAGTCAGTTGCTCTACCAGTTGAGCTACACCGGCACTACTATGGTGGCTCAGGACGGAATCGAACCGCCGACACAAGGATTTTCAGTCCTTTGCTCTACCGACTGAGCTACTGAGCCAAACAATAAAAATGGCGGTCCCGACGGGAATCGAACCCGCGATCTCCTGCGTGACAGGCAGGCATGTTAACCGCTACACCACGGGACCATAGATTGCGGGGACAGGATTTGAACCTGCGACCTTCGGGTTATGAGCCCGACGAGCTACCGGACTGCTCCACCCCGCGACGTTAATAATGTTGCTATTATGCATCAGATTTTCGTGTTGAACGTTTCAATGCAGAAACAACCTGATCTTATTGAAAATGGTGGAGGATGACGGGATCGAACCGCCGACCCTCTGCTTGTAAGGCAGATGCTCTCCCAGCTGAGCTAATCCTCCAATATGTTATCTAAATGGTGACCCGTACGGGATTCGAACCCGTGTTACCGCCGTGAAAGGGCGGTGTCTTAACCGCTTGACCAACGGGCCAGGTATAAAATGGCGGAGAGCAAGGGATTTGAACCCTTGAGACAGGGTTACCCGTCTACACGATTTCCAATCGTGCTCCTTCGGCCACTCGGACAGCTCTCCAATAATGGCTCCGCAGGTAGGACTCGAACCTACGACCGTTCGGTTAACAGCCGAATGCTCTACCACTGAGCTACTGCGGAACAATATAAGCTTGGCGACGTCCTACTCTCACAGGGGGAAACCCCCAACTACCATCGGCGCTGAAGAGCTTAACTGCCGTGTTCGGAATGGGAACGGGTGTGACCTCTTCGCTATCGTCACCAAACATTGTTAACATTTTTTCAAGACATATATTATTATAACGTCTTTTCGAAAAAATGCAAGAAGAAATTTTCATTCCTTCAAAACTAGATAATAAGAAGGTATTTCATTTTTTAAAAAGCGTTGGTTAAGTCCTCGATCTATTAGTATCAGTCAGCTCCACATGTCGCCACGCTTCCACCTCTGACCTATCAACCTGATCATCTTTCAGGGATCTTACTAGCTTGCGCCATGGGAAATCTCATCTTGAGGGGGGCTTCATGCTTAGATGCTTTCAGCACTTATCCCGTCCGCACGTAGCTACCCAGCTATGCCTTTGGCAAGACAACTGGTACACCAGCGGTGCGTCCATCCCGGTCCTCTCGTACTAAGGACAGCTCCTCTCAAATTTCCTGCGCCCGCGACGGATAGGGACCGAACTGTCTCACGACGTTCTGAACCCAGCTCGCGTACCGCTTTAATGGGCGAACAGCCCAACCCTTGGGACCGACTACAGCCCCAGGATGCGATGAGCCGACATCGAGGTGCCAAACCTCCCCGTCGATGTGGACTCTTGGGGGAGATAAGCCTGTTATCCCCGGGGTAGCTTTTATCCGTTGAGCGATGGCCCTTCCATGCGGAACCACCGGATCACTAAGCCCGACTTTCGTCCCTGCTCGACTTGTAGGTCTCGCAGTCAAGCTCCCTTGTGCCTTTACACTCTACGAATGATTTCCAACCATTCTGAGGGAACCTTTGGGCGCCTCCGTTACTCTTTAGGAGGCGACCGCCCCAGTCAAACTGCCCACCTGACACTGTCTCCCACCCCGATAAGGGGCGCGGGTTAGAATTTCAATACAGCCAGGGTAGTATCCCACCAACGCCTCCACCGAAGCTAGCGCTCCGGCTTCTCAGGCTCCTACCTATCCTGTACAAGCTGTACCAAAATTCAATATCAGGCTGCAGTAAAGCTCCACGGGGTCTTTCCGTCCTGTCGCGGGTAACCTGCATCTTCACAGGTACTATAATTTCACCGAGTCTCTCGTTGAGACAGTGCCCAGATCGTTACACCTTTCGTGCGGGTCGGAACTTACCCGACAAGGAATTTCGCTACCTTAGGACCGTTATAGTTACGGCCGCCGTTTACTGGGGCTTCGGTTCAAAGCTTCGCTTGCGCTAACCTCTCCCCTTAACCTTCCAGCACCGGGCAGGTGTCAGCCCCTATACTTCGCCTTGCGGCTTCGCAGAGACCTGTGTTTTTGCTAAACAGTCGCCTGGGCCTATTCACTGCGGCTTTTCCGGGCTATTCACCCTAAAAAGCACCCCTTCTCCCGAAGTTACGGGGTCATTTTGCCGAGTTCCTTAACGAGAGTTCTCTCGCACACCTTAGGATTCTCTCCTCGCCTACCTGTGTCGGTTTGCGGTACGGGCACCTTACATCTCACTAGAGGCTTTTCTTGGCAGCGTGGAATCAGGAACTTCGGTACTATATTTCCCTCGCCATCACAGCTCCGCCTTAATGGAAACGGGATTTGCCTCGTTTCCGGCCTAACTGCTTGGACGCGCATATCCAACAGCGCGCTTACCCTATCCTTCTGCGTCCCCCCATCGTTCAAACGATGTATAGGTGGTACAGGAATATCAACCTGTTGTCCATCGCCTACGCCTTTCGGCCTCGGCTTAGGTCCCGACTAACCCTGAGCGGACGAGCCTTCCTCAGGAAACCTTAGGCATTCGGTGGAAGGGATTCTCACCCTTCTTTCGCTACTCATACCGGCATTCTCACTTCTAAGCGCTCCACCAGTCCTTCCGGTCTGACTTCAACGCCCTTAGAACGCTCTCCTACCATCGACACCTAATGGTGTCAATCCACAGCTTCGGTGATACGTTTAGCCCCGGTACATTTTCGGCGCGGAGTCACTCGACCAGTGAGCTATTACGCACTCTTTAAATGGTGGCTGCTTCTGAGCCAACATCCTGGTTGTCTAAGCAACTCCACATCCTTTTCCACTTAACGTATACTTTGGGACCTTAGCTGGTGGTCTGGGCTGTTTCCCTTTCGACTACGGATCTTATCACTCGCAGTCTGACTCCCAAGAATAAGTATTTGGCATTCGGAGTTTGACTGAATTCGGTAACCCGTTGGGGGCCCCTAGTCCAATCAGTGCTCTACCTCCAATACTCTCATCTTGAGGCTAGCCCTAAAGCTATTTCGGAGAGAACCAGCTATCTCCAGGTTCGATTGGAATTTCTCCGCTACCCACACCTCATCCCCGCACTTTTCAACGTGCGTGGGTTCGGGCCTCCATTCAGTGTTACCTGAACTTCACCCTGGACATGGGTAGATCACCTGGTTTCGGGTCTACGACCTCATACTCATTCGCCCTATTCAGACTCGCTTTCGCTGCGGCTCCGTCTTATCAACTTAACCTCGCATGAAATCGTAACTCGCCGGTTCATTCTACAAAAGGCACGCCATTACCCATTAACGGGCTTTGACTACTTGTAGGCACACGGTTTCAGGATCTATTTCACTCCCCTTCCGGGGTGCTTTTCACCTTTCCCTCACGGTACTGGTTCACTATCGGTCACTAGGGAGTATTTAGCCTTGGGAGATGGTCCTCCCTGCTTCCGACGGGATTTCTCGTGTCCCGCCGTACTCAGGATCCACTCAGGAGGGAACGAAGTTTCAACTACAGGGTTTTTACCTTCTTTGACGGACCTTTCCAGGTCACTTCATTTACCCCGTTCCTTTGTAACTCCATGTTGAGTGTCCTACAACCCCAAGAGGCAAGCCTCTTGGTTTGGGCTAATTCCGTTTCGCTCGCCGCTACTCAGGAAATCGCATTTGCTTTCTCTTCCTCCGGGTACTTAGATGTTTCAGTTCCCCGGGTCTGCCTTCAGTACCCTATGTATTCAGGTAAAGATACTGTTCCATTACGAACAGTGGGTTTCCCCATTCGGAAATCTCCGGATCAAAGCTTACTTACAGCTCCCCGAAGCATATCGGTGTTAGTCCCGTCCTTCATCGGCTCCTAGTGCCAAGGCATCCACCGTGCGCCCTTTCTAACTTAACCGTTAAAAAGATCTTACAGATGCTTTGAAAAAAATTAATTGCCTTCTATCTATTATCTAGTTTTCAAGGAACAAAGCAGAAAGAATCCATCACATCGTGATGTTTTTCTTCCCTATCTGAATGAATTACTCATTCAAAACTGAACAAAACAAAAGCGCTCTCGTAATTATCCTTAGAAAGGAGGTGATCCAGCCGCACCTTCCGATACGGCTACCTTGTTACGACTTCACCCCAATCATCTGTCCCACCTTAGGCGGCTGGCTCCATAAAGGTTACCTCACCGACTTCGGGTGTTACAAACTCTCGTGGTGTGACGGGCGGTGTGTACAAGGCCCGGGAACGTATTCACCGCGGCATGCTGATCCGCGATTACTAGCGATTCCGGCTTCATGTAGGCGAGTTGCAGCCTACAATCCGAACTGAGAATGGCTTTATGGGATTCGCTTACCTTCGCAGGTTTGCAGCCCTTTGTACCATCCATTGTAGCACGTGTGTAGCCCAGGTCATAAGGGGCATGATGATTTGACGTCATCCCCACCTTCCTCCGGTTTGTCACCGGCAGTCACCTTAGAGTGCCCAACTGAATGCTGGCAACTAAGATCAAGGGTTGCGCTCGTTGCGGGACTTAACCCAACATCTCACGACACGAGCTGACGACAACCATGCACCACCTGTCACTCTGTCCCCCGAAGGGGAAAGCCCTATCTCTAGGGTTGTCAGAGGATGTCAAGACCTGGTAAGGTTCTTCGCGTTGCTTCGAATTAAACCACATGCTCCACCGCTTGTGCGGGCCCCCGTCAATTCCTTTGAGTTTCAGCCTTGCGGCCGTACTCCCCAGGCGGAGTGCTTAATGCGTTAGCTGCAGCACTAAAGGGCGGAAACCCTCTAACACTTAGCACTCATCGTTTACGGCGTGGACTACCAGGGTATCTAATCCTGTTTGCTCCCCACGCTTTCGCGCCTCAGTGTCAGTTACAGACCAGAAAGTCGCCTTCGCCACTGGTGTTCCTCCAAATCTCTACGCATTTCACCGCTACACTTGGAATTCCACTTTCCTCTTCTGCACTCAAGTTCCCCAGTTTCCAATGACCCTCCACGGTTGAGCCGTGGGCTTTCACATCAGACTTAAAGAACCACCTGCGCGCGCTTTACGCCCAATAATTCCGGACAACGCTTGCCACCTACGTATTACCGCGGCTGCTGGCACGTAGTTAGCCGTGGCTTTCTGGTTAGGTACCGTCAAGGTACCAGCAGTTACTCTGGTACTTGTTCTTCCCTAACAACAGAACTTTACGACCCGAAGGCCTTCTTCGTTCACGCGGCGTTGCTCCGTCAGACTTTCGTCCATTGCGGAAGATTCCCTACTGCTGCCTCCCGTAGGAGTCTGGGCCGTGTCTCAGTCCCAGTGTGGCCGATCACCCTCTCAGGTCGGCTACGCATCGTCGCCTTGGTGAGCCATTACCTCACCAACTAGCTAATGCGCCGCGGGCCCATCTATAAGTGACAGCCGAAACCGTCTTTCCATCTTCTCTCATGCGAGAAAAGAACGTATCCGGTATTAGCTCCGGTTTCCCGAAGTTATCCCAGTCTTATAGGCAGGTTGCCCACGTGTTACTCACCCGTCCGCCGCTAATCTCAGGGAGCAAGCTCCCATCGATTCGCTCGACTTGCATGTATTAGGCACGCCGCCAGCGTTCGTCCTGAGCCAGGATCAAACTCTCCGAAGAAATGTTTGACTTGCTCATTTTGCTTTTTTAATAGTGTGTGCTCACTTAAAATTTAACGTTGGCGCTTTGTTTTGTTCAGTTTTCAAAGAGCAATTTCGTTGTCGTTTACTTCGCAAGCGACTTTTACATCTTATCATGTTATCAACTCTGTTGTCAACATGTTTTTTTATTTTCTTTGTTTTGATGAAGCTGCGAAAGCTGATGTCCCGCAGCGACATGTATTAATATAACACCTATATTATTATTGGTCAACAATAAAAACACATTTTTTTAAAAGTTTTTTGAAACTCGATAAAACCGATGATAAACCTCGTGTCCTTTTGTCTCCGCTTTGATGACATCGATTACCTTCTTCTCTATCAAATATTCCAACAGAACACCTAGGTCGACTGAATAAAACTTAACTTCCGGATGCTCCATAAGCTCCGCAATCGTCCACGGATCTTCTTTCGTCCCCATTATTTCTACCAAATGCTGTGAACCTGCATTCGTCCTCGAATAAATAAGAAATTCACTCGCAAGGAATAGAAGCTCCAATCTTTTTTCAAGAGTTTCCTCACTGCTGATCAATTCTTTATACAACTTGTAGATCTCAGGTTCCATTTGCTTCACTTGGTTCCAGACCGTAACCTCCGGATAAAAGCCTTGTTCTATTATTTCCAAACGTGCCAAGTGATGTAGGGAATGAACGATATGGTTGTATGCCTCAAGATAATGACCTTTTTCAAAAAAGCTTTTCCCATCCATGTACCTGCGAATTAACTTCGCAAACTCCATCCCCATCTTTAACTTCCTTCCATAGAAGGGGAACTCCCGGATTTCGGTTTTCAAACGGTCCAAATATTCATTCCGGTCAAAAAGGACCTTCCCATTATAGATCCAGTCAACCACTTTGCGGTTCGTCCCTAATAGGAGCCATTCTTTTAACTGGTCTTCCTTTACGATATGTAAGGCTGCCTTTTTATCCTGATAAGTGTAGTGTTTTAAAAACACGGCCTCCTGGGCTTCGTCTGCAATCACAAATAGGATGTAATCAAATGTATCGGTAATCGGGCTATTATCTTCTCTTTTTTCTATTAACAAGATTCCAAGTGTAGATTTTAAGCTTGCTCGCTCTTGATAAATCGGGCGAAGGATATCTTCCATCATAAATTCCTCCAAAACCTTTTTTTTTTAACTTTCGACAAAACTCTTCATTTTCCTGCTTATTTCCCTTACCCCAAACCATTTCAATTCAAAAGTAATAAGTATCCTTTATTTCTTTTTTGTTCCATCCATTGTTTATGTTATAGTTAAAGTTATATTTTAGGAGGGACAATCCATGGCTAAACATTCTAGCAAAATCAATAAAATACGTACATTTGCTTTGAGTTTGATTTTCATCGGCTTTATCGTAATGTATATCGGGCTTTTCTTCAAATCACATCCAGTTGTCATGACACTTTTCATGGGGCTTGGCCTTTTATTCATAATCGCAAGCACCGGGGTTTATTTTTGGATTGGAATGCTTTCTACAAAAACGATCCAGGTTGTCTGTCCTAACTGCAGCAAACCTACAAAAATATTAGGGCGTGTAGATATTTGCATGCATTGTGAAGAACCCTTGACCCTTGACAAAAAGTTGGAAGGCGAAGAATTTAACGAAAAATATAATCGCAAAAGCCTGCATGATTAGAGGGATTCCAGCTTGCTGATTTACCTATCATGAGACCTTAACAATTGTATCATTTCTTCGAGACATGAAAAAAAGTTCCAACCAAGTGGAGGAACTTTTTTTAATGCGTTTCTTTTTTCGCACAATCCGTACAGTCGCCGTAGATTTCCATCCGATGGTGACTGACATTGAAACCGGTGACTTGTGCCGCGAAATGCTCGACTTCATCCAATGCAGGATAGTCGAAATCCACAATTTTCCCACAGGTTTGACAGATTACATGATAATGATTCGTCGTTACGAAATCAAACCTGGCTGAAGAATCACCATAAGTAAGTTCTTTTACCAAGCCTACCTCCCGGAAAACACGCAGGTTATTATAAACTGTCGCCACGCTCATATTTGGAAACTTGCCTTCCAGCGCTTTATATATATCATCCGCGGTAGGGTGGGACATGGAGCTTATCAAATACTCAAGTATCGCATGGCGTTGAGGAGTTATTCTTACACCGGTATCTTTTAGGGAATCCAATGCTTCTTTTAACTGAACTTCAGACACCGTCATCCACCTCGTTTTCTCATTAAGTATGAATTCTTAAATTGTAATATTTATAATTAGTGTACCTTTTATTCGTTGAATTTGTCAATAATTCGATGGTTTTACCATTCTTTTTTATTTTATTCATCACCGCTTTGAATCTTTCCCATTTTCGTATTGTATTTTAGTATCCCCTCGATAAGTCGATTACGTTGATGAAGTCTTTTCCAGCTTTCAGGTATTCACGCATGTTTTTTTCGAATATAGCAAAGGTTCTTGGTAAATATTCTCCGCTTTTACTTGAAAGATGCGGTGTGACCGTAACGTTTTCCATCTTCCAAAATGGATGCCCTTTTCCTAAAGGTTCCGGATCAAATACATCCAAGATGGCATGAGCCAATTCCCCTGCTTCCAATGCTTCGATCAACACTTCATCGTTAATAAGATCACCGCGGCCAATATTCACGAATACGGAGGTTTCTTTCATTGCTTTAAAGTGTTCTTTTTGCAGAAGGCCCTTGGTTTCATCAGTACTTGGCAGGACGGATACGATGTAATCGGCTTCCGGTACGGCTTCCAATATATTATCCAGTGTATAAAGGCGATCGATGGAATCCACTGGCTTCCCGCTGCGGTTCACCCCCATAGTCGTCATCCTAAAGGCTTTCCCCAAACGGGCCACTTCTCCTCCAATTGCACCGGCACCAAGAACGAGCATCGTTTTGCCATTCAATTCCCCTACTTCAATCTTTCTATGCCACAGTTCTTCCCTTTCATTCTTCATAAGCAGTTTCAGTTTCTTTTCATATTGTAAAAGCATCCCTATCGTATACTCGGCCATTGGGATTTTATGAATGCCTCTTGCGTTCGTCACCAAAATGCCGCGTTCCTCAATGGCTTTAAAAGGCATTAATTCCAATCCTGCACTCATGACCATTATCCATTTTAAGTTCGCCGCTTTCCCAATGATTTCTTCATTTAAATCCTCACCGTATGTAATCAAGATTTCCGCTTCATTAAGTGGCTCATCCGTCCATCCTTCTTGATAAATGAAGTTCAAATCAGGAAATGCGTCCATCATCTTCGTTTGGATGCTTTCATTCGGAATGATTGTTGAAAGTATTAACATGTTTATCTCTCCCTTTTAATTAACATAAAAAAACACGGGCTCTGTGTGTCCCGTGCAACTTTCTCTGAGGAGGTATTCCCTTAATAAAGCATATTCAGGTGTCCCCTTTTTGAGTTGGACAAAAGCCTTAGCCTTAATAAAAAAGGCTTTGTTTTAATGAATTTGGGTTTAATGCATGTAATTCAGGCAATATGAAATTTCCATCCCTTCTGATCAGCACATCGTCAAAGTAGATGTCACCACCGCCATATTCAGGACGCTGGATCAAGACCATATCCCAGTGTATAGATGAACGGTTTCCATTATCCGCTTCTCCATAGGCAAGTCCCAGAGCCAAGTGCAGACTCCCGCTTATTTTCTCATCGAACAATGTATCGTCCATAGGTTCCAATATGTATGGATTGATTCCAATTGCGAACTCCCCGATAAAACGGGACCCTTCATCGATATCCAGAATCCGGTTCATTTTGGCAGGTTGATTGGAAATGGCTTTAATGATTTTCCCCTTTTCAATGTTTAATTCCATGTCACTAAAGGTGATTCCTTCATAGGTTGTGGGTGCGTTGAAGGATATCCTTCCATTGACGCTTTCTTTTATGGGTGCCGTAAACACTTCCCCATCAGGTAAATTCTTTTTGCCGGCACATATGATGGCCGGCATACCTTTGATGGAAAAAGTCAGATCTGTCCCCGGTGAAACGATCCTGACTTTGTCAGTCCGTTCCATCAATTGCTTTAACGGTTTAAATGCCGCCTCCATTTTCCCGTAATCCATAGTGCATACTTTGAAAAGGAAGTCTTGGTACCTGTCGAAGTTCATGCCGGCTTTTTGCGCTGATGCGTTGGTGGGATATTTAAGTAAGACCCACCGTCGGTTGTTTACATAGAAAAGAGTGGGAGAATTCATAGCTTCCCCTTGAATACGTTGCCTCTCGATGGGAACATCAGTCATTTCCACGTCGTTTTCTTCACTGGTGATGATGATGACCGCATCGATATCCGTATACTTCTTCAAAGCCCATTGCGACGATGTATCAAGTTGTTCCTTCACATTCCCTTGTAACAGATGTCGGCTAATCTCATCGTCTTCGAGTTCTATATATGGATAAGCACCCACCCTGTATATTTCATCAATCAGCTCTTTCAACAATGGTTTCGTGTTGATATGGCCCCGGATGAGGATTCTCTCTTTTGGCTGTAATTGTATCGAATGATGAATCAGCCTGGCCGCAAGCTTCGTTATTCGTTCATCCTTCATCTGCCTGTCCCTTATTTTTCTAGGTCTCGAAGAGTTTCAAGCGCTTCTTCGACGTGGCCTTTGACTTTTACTTTACGCCATTCCTTGACTATTTTACCTGCCTTATCAATCAGGAAAGTTGAACGTTCAATGCCCATATATTCCTTGCCGAAATTCTTTTTCAATTGCCACACATCAAATGATTCAGCCGCTTCATGGTTTTCGTCAGCTAGCAGCAGAAAAGGCAATCCATGTTTTTCGATGAATTTTTCATGACGTGCCGCCGGATCTGGGCTTATACCAATAATGACAGCGTTCAATTCCTCGAATTGTTCATTGTGGTCCCGGAAATCACAGGCCTCCGTCGTGCATCCTGGCGTCATGTCTTTTGGATAAAAATATAAAACGATGTATTTCCCTTTAAAATCCGATAGGGAAACCATTTCACCATTGTTTGCAGGGAGTTGAAAATCAGGTGCTTTTTCTCCAATTTTAACAGTCATATTGAATCCTCCATTTCCTTCATTATGGTAAGAGTACCCAATAATCGAAAGAAACACAACTTTCATTTATCCTTCCTATCTTTATGCTCCAGATCGATCACCGTCCGAATCACGAACGCTGCCGGGAGTGTGTACCCGATGAAAGCCTGAATGGTAGCTATCATCCTGCCCATTCCAATTGGGGCTATATCTCCATACCCTACAGAAAACATGGTCATCGCGCTAAAATAAAAAGAAGTCTTCAACTGTTCATAGAATGTGCCATCCAATCGATTGCCCATATCAAGAATCACCGAATGATTCTGAAGCTCGTATAATAAATAAATCAGTGCAAATCCAACTAATATCGTCGCATATAAATTGCCAAGCCACAGCATATCCTCCAGAGAAAACTTCTTTCCTCCCGACTCAACAAGAAATAACGTCCGAATGCTCATCACCATGCAAAAAATGATTCCTGCAATCAAGATGTAGAAAGTCATCCCCTACGCCCCATTTCAAAACGCCACTTCCTTTATACATACTCCCTGTCCTAACAATATATTCTTTTTTAGGAACAGACTTCAGCCTTATCACTCACACACCCTAAAGGCATTTGTCAAAATGTCGGGAACGTTTCCCGATTTTTTTCATGTTGACCCTTTTGGTCGGATATGTTAAGATTATCTAAATTTTTATAATAGTTTTTATTTTATAAATATTTGGTACCTGCAATCAGTTTATCAGCAGGTTTAGTGAAATTTCATATGTGGAAATAGGTTCCTAATTTTCATTAGGATTAAAAGGGAAGCCCGGTTTGATTCCGGCACGGTCCCGCCACTGTAATGGGAATGTTAGCGCCATCCAATATGCCACTGATCTACGGATCGGGAAGGCTCGCTGCTAATGATATTCCCTAAGTCAGGAGACCTGCCTATTTCGACAACACTGTTTTAACCTACGGGAGATAGGGAGGTGTTAGGGACCTTATAATTATAAGGGGCATTCTGCATGTCTCTTTATTTTAAGCATTTCTAACTTTCTCTTATTGACAGTTAGGGGTGCTTTTTTTATTGTTTTTAAACAAATCAAAGGAAAGTAGGAGGATGAGAATTTTGAAAAGCAGTAATTTGGGGTACCCGCGAATCGGGGAAGATCGTGAATGGAAACGTACATTGGAAGCATATTGGTCTGGGAAAATCGATGAACCAAAATTTACGGCACAACTAAAAGCCATCCGTTTAGGCAACTTACAAAAACAAAAAGATCAAGGCATTGATATCATTCCTGTCAACGACTTCACTTTCTATGATCAAATGCTCGATATGTCCGTCATGTTCGGTCTTGTTCCTGAACGTTACTCTGCCTATGAAGGCGGAAGCGTTCCCCTTTCCGTTTATTATTCAATGGCTCGCGGGAACAATGATGAGGTCGCTTCCGAAATGACGAAATGGTTCAATACGAACTATCACTATATCGTCCCTGAATTAAAACTGCCACAGCTGACTTTAACAGAAAATAAACCACTTGTAGCATATCGGGAAGCCAAGGAAAAGCTAGGGATTGAAACGAAGCCCGTGTTAATCGGACCTTATACTTTCATCTCCCTTTCCAAAGGCTTCAAAAAACAAGATATCCCTGGCATAATCCTGCGCCTGCTTCCTCTATATACGCAAATCCTGCAGGAGTTGGAGCAAGAAGGCGTGAAGTGGATTCAAATGGACGAGCCTTCTCTTGTTTCATCCATTTCCAAAGATGATATGCAAACTGTTACTTACCTTTATGAAAAACTGAATGAAGCAGCACCAAACCTAAACATCATGCTGCAAACATACTTTGATGCCGTGGAACACTACCAAGAAGTCATCGAATTACCAGTTCAGGGAATCAGTCTTGATTTTGTACATGATAAAGGAAGGAATCTAAGTAATCTTGAAGCATCCGGCTTCCCGAAGGACAAAGTGCTTGGTGCAGGTGTGATTGATGGAAAAAACATTTGGCTTTCTGATTTATCGAAAAAGATTCAATTGATCGACACTCTAAAGAAAAAAGTAGCCGAAGACCGAATCTGGCTTCAACCCTCTTGTTCCCTGCTTCATGTTCCAGTGACCGTTCGTAATGAAACCGCCGTTTCAAAAGAAGTGAAAGAAACCCTTGCTTTCGCCGATGAGAAACTTGAAGAAATAACACTCTTGGTCAAAGGGAATAATCAGGGCTTTGAAGCAATCGCCGATAAGGTCGATGCTAATAAATTAACGGTTCAGACGTTAGCTAGTTCAAATGCACGGAATCATAAGAGTGTACAATCCAGTGTCGAAAAGGCTAAATCAGAGCATGTTGGACGTCAGCTGCCATTTAAAGAACGTTACCAAAAACAACAGGAATTTTTCAAATTGCCTTTTCTACCTTCAACAACGATCGGTAGTTTTCCCCAGACATTTGAAGTTAAGCAAGCACGCGGGAAATTCAAAAAAGGAGAATGGAGCGCTGCGCAATATGAAACATTCATTAACGAAGAAATCGGCAGGTGGATCGACATTCAAGAAGAAATCGGCTTGGACGTTCTCGTACACGGGGAATTCGAACGGACGGATATGGTTGAATACTTCGGTCATAAGTTAGGCGGATTTGTCTTTCTAGAAAAGGGCTGGGTACAATCCTATGGGTCTCGCTGCGTAAAACCACCAGTCATTTATGGCGACATCCATTTCATCGAACCGATGACAGTCAGGGAAAGTGTATACGCACAATCACTTACGAAGAAGACCGTAAAGGGAATGCTTACAGGTCCTGTCACGATTTTGAACTGGTCATTTGTCCGTGATGATATTTCCAGGGAGAATGTATGCTACCAGCTGGCACTTGCTTTGGAAAAAGAAGTCATTGCATTGGAATCGGCAGGAATCAAAATGATCCAAGTTGATGAACCTGCACTTAGGGAAGGTCTACCATTGAAAAAAAGCGATCGCGATGAGTATTTGAACTGGGCTGTGAATTCGTTCTTGATATCCACATCAAGCGTGGAGGATACAACGCAAATTCACACGCATATGTGCTATTGCGACTTCAACAGTTTCATGGATGTCATTTCTTCCTTGGATGCCGATGTAATTTCCATCGAAACATCCCGTAGCCATGGAGAGCTTGCTTCCGCATTCGAGGAAAAAACTTATGAAAAAGGTATTGGCCTGGGTGTGTATGATATTCACAGTCCCCGAGTTCCAGCAGTGGAAGAAATGGTCGATATGATTGAACGGGGCATCAAGATATTAGATAAAGACCAGTTTTGGATCAATCCCGACTGCGGCCTGAAAACAAGGGGTATCCCGGAAACCGTCGCTTCCCTGAAAAACATGGTCGAAGCAGCAATAATCGTCCGTGAAAATCTGTTAGCCCAAACAACAGGCAAATGATTGAAAAGGAAAGCGGCTTATCAAATGCCCATCCAACACAGCAGTCACGGACTTTCCTAACCGACCTTGTTTTTCCACCGGATACGAACCATCATAATACCATCTTTGGCGGGAAAGTAATGGCTTATGTTGATAAAATAGCCTGTATTTCAGCTATGCGCCATTGCCGAAAACCCGTTGTGACTGCTTCAAGCGACTCTTTTGATTTTTTGGCCCCCATCAAGACAGGGGACGCAATTAACCTTGAAGCTTATGTCACTTGTGCCCATCGCACATCAATGGAGGTATTCGTGAAAGTGGAGCGTGAGAACTTATTAACAGGTGAAAAGCAGCTTACGGCACGCGCTTTTTTAACGATGCTGGCCATTGACGAAAACGGTAAGCCGACAATCGTACCTCAGGTCATTCCGGAAACGGAAGATGAAAAGCAGCAATATGTTCAAGCACAAGCAAGATATATTGAAAGAAAGAATAAACGCAAATAAACAAAAACCCCTTCAACATGAATGCTGTTGAAGGGGTTTTTTTAGTTTCCTGCCCCACGGTACCTCTTCACTCCTTGATTCCATATGAAAACGGATATCATGAAAAAGGCAACCCCGATTACAGGTGTGGCAAATGCATACGCATACCACTCTTCTTTTCTAAGGAAATAAGATGCCGGATAAACACCAACAAACGCGAATGGCAGCACCCATGTAAGGATAAAACGAATGACCTTATTATAAATATCAACAGGATAGCGACCGTAGTTCCCGATATTGTACATCATTGGCATGATGGATGTTTTCGCATCCGACCAGAACCCAATGCTTGCTATCGCTACGAATATGGCTGCATAAGCAAGGGCCCCTCCTATTGCAAAAATGATGAAAAGAATCGGGTCATACCACGCAAGCTCCAGATCCAATGAAGCCCCCGAATAGAATATAATGATCAAACCGGTCACAACGCCAAATAACGATTCTAGCTCGATTCTTTCTAAGATGACTTGAAAGAGGCTATGTATCGGTCTTGTTAATATCCGATCCATCTCACCTTTGACGATATAGCGATCATTAAAATCCCAGATGTTGAAAAAGGCTGAAAAAAGGGCGAATGGGATAAGGAAGAATCCATAAATGAATATGATTTCTTCACGGCTCCACCCGCTTAAAAATTGGGTATGTCCAAAAACGACTAAGATAAATACCAGATTCACGACCTGATTCAGCAGGTCAGATAGGATTTCCATGAAGAAATCGGCTCTATACTGCAATCTTGTTTTCATATACTGACTCACATATTGAAAAAACATCGATACATAAAACATCCCGTCAACCTCCTTGAATAATCAGCTGTTTTTTTGCGACTATCCATAAAAGCTGAATCGGTATTATAAGAATGATGCACCAAATTAACTGCTGTAAAAGCGCCATGCCAATTTCGCCTGAACTGTACCCGTTCGTAAAAATCATGCTTGGTACATAGCTGATCCCTTGAAAGGGCAAATATTTCATCACTTCCTGCGCCCATATCGGATAGAAACTGATGGGCAGCAGCAGACCGGAAAATAAATCAATGATAACCCTTTTAGCCCGGATCAATCCGGCATTATTATATAAGAAAAAGGTAGTGATTCCTGTCAATAAGTTAATTTGTGTATTGATGATGAAGCTGAACAGCAAGGAAATGCCGAATATCCCCCACGTAGCCGGCTCGTGTGGCAATTCAATAGGAAAAATGAAAGCTACCAGCAGCATTCCCGGAATCGAGAAGAAGAAGAAACGGAATATCCCCTCCCCAAGTCCTTGCATCGTTTTCATGCCTAAATAGTTATAAGGACGGATCATTTCAATGGCGACCTTGCCGTCCTTAATTTCAGTGGCGATTTCGCGGTCAATATTATTGAAATAAAAAGCACGCGCCATCCATGCAACAGCGACGTAGGTTGTCATCTGCATACTTGAAAGTCCTTCGATGGAGCTTTTCTCTCCATATATCGCATTCCATAAGAAATAATAAGCACCGATATTAATGCTATAAATTAAAATGCCGGTATAATAATCCGTTCGATACGCAAGCATCATCAAAAAACGCATGCGAATCATTGCAATATACTTCCCCATTGCCCTCCCCCTTCTTGATAGACACGTTGTTTCTTAATGATTAGAGAGTCAGACAGTGCCTTCTTCATAAATATTGCGAACAATCTCTTCAATGGACGTTTCATGGATTTTGATGTCCTTTATTTTAAAATGTGACACGACAGCTGAAACAAGCTGTGAAATATGATCACTTTCTTCTTTCAACAAGGCAATGTAAGTTTGATTTTTCTCATCATAAACCCAGTTAGCAGTAAATGGGAGTGGTAAGGATTGCAATTCCTTCAATTCAATCGGCTCGATGAATTGAAAATGGATCTGTTTTTCCTCAGCCCAGTTATCTTTCAAACTCTGCAATTCCCCATCATATATGATTTGTCCTTCATCAAGCATGATTACGCGCTCACACAATGCCTCAATGTCACCTAAATCATGGGTAGTCAAAAGGATTGTCGTATTATATTTCTCATTGATTTCTTTCAGGAACTCGCGAATTTTCATCTTCACGAGTACGTCAAGGCCTATTGTCGGCTCATCAAGGAACAGCAAAGGCGGATTGTGAATCAGTGCTGCCGCAAGCTCGCAGCGCATTCGCTGACCAAGTGAGAGTTTACGCACTGGTTTGTCCAGCAAAGGACCGATATCGAGCGTCTTGATGACATGTTCCATATGATCGTTATAATGTTCATCCGTTACTTTATAGACCTTTTTTAGCAGCCTAAAGGATTCCTGAACCGCAATATCCCACCATAGCTGTGAGCGCTGACCAAATACGACTCCGATTGTTTGAGTGAACTTTTCCCTTTCCTTATGTGGATTCATGCCATTGACCGTGATTTCACCCGCTGTCGGTTCCAAAATACCTGTCAGCATTTTGATAGTGGTCGATTTTCCTGCACCATTTTCCCCAATATAAGCTACCATCTCACCCTTTTTTACAGTAAAATTGATATCATTGACGGCAGGGACGATTTTATAATTTCTTGTAAGTAAATCCCGGAAGGCACCTTTTAAGCCTGAACGGCTTGATGCCGACTTAAATTCCTTCCGAAGCTGTTTCACTTGAATTGCATCACTCATCCTGTTACATCCTCCGTAATCTCTTGTCCTAATGAATTAGTTTATCCAACCTAACCCTTTTAGACAATAAAAATGCTTGGATGCCATCTACCATTTTCAGGGCGAATCCGAACGTTGTACCAGATACATATATAAAGGAGACGATCATGCCATGAATATTAAAGAATTTTTACTATCCCAAATCGAAAAGGTCGTAATCGACCTTCGATATGACTTCCTTTATGAAGATGAATACGGAGAATTATTATGCCAGGTCATCCAAAGGGATTCCAGCGGATCGATTGAAAGCACCCCCATAAGTTTCCACATTCCTATTAATGAAGAAAAAGGAACCGGCCAACTTATCTATTACCAAGCCCAGGGCGAAATGAACCGCCAATCCTTCGACATCGAAAACCCTGCCACCATCTTGGACATTTTATCTTTCATATCCGGAGTTTTGGGGTCCGACCCCATTTCCCAAACAAAATGAAGGCCCAGGAATGCTGCTGCTCTAAGGCTGCATCATTCCAACAGAGGCCGGATCACATTTCCTAGCCTTCCACCACAGATTTACGGACGGAAAAGTGCTATGATTAAGGTGAAATATGTTTATATTTTTAGGAGGTTTTAAGATTGGATTTTAGTAATTCGGAGCTTTTACATAAAGAGGCATTAGAACATATAGTTGGTGGGGTTAACAGCCCATCCCGTTCTTACAAAGCTGTAGGCGGCGGTTCACCAGTTGCAATGGATCATGCCAAAGGGGCTTATTTCTGGGATGTAGATGGCAATAAATATATCGATTATTTAGCTGCATATGGCCCGATCATCACAGGGCATGCCCATCCACATATTACGGAGGCAATCGTTAAAGCGGCAGAAACCGGCGTTTTATACGGCACACCAACAAAACATGAAGTGAAATTTGCCAAAATGTTGAAAGATGCCATTCCATCCATGGATAAAGTCCGCTTCACCAATTCAGGCACTGAGTCTGTCATGTCCACCATCCGTGTGGCCCGCGCTTACACCGGACGCGATAAGATCATCAAGTTTGCCGGCTGTTACCATGGTCACTCGGACCTTGTTCTAGTAGCTGCTGGTTCAGGCCCGTCCACCCTAGGCACACCGGACTCAGCCGGCGTGCCCAAAAGTATCGCACAAGAAGTCATCACGGTGCCTTTCAATGATATCGAGCCTTTTAAAGAAGCACTGAATAAATGGGGCAATGAAATTGCAGCCGTACTTGTTGAACCGATCGTCGGTAACTTTGGAATCGTAGAACCAAGCCCAGGCTTCTTGGAAGAAGTCATTTCATTATCTCACGAAGCCGGATCACTCGTCATTTTCGACGAAGTCATCACAGCTTTCCGCTTCATGTATGGAGGGGCACAGGACTTCTTGGGCATTCAGCCCGATTTGACGGCGCTTGGAAAAATCATCGGGGGCGGACTTCCGATTGGTGCCTATGGCGGCAAAAAAGAGATCATGGAAACTGTCGCACCGTTAGGACCAGCCTATCAAGCAGGTACGATGGCAGGAAATCCGGCTTCCATGCTTTCCGGGATAGCTTGCTTAGAAGTACTAAAAGAAGAGGGTCTGTACGACGAGCTTGACCGGCTGGGAAAAATTCTTGAAGAAGGTATCCTGAAAGCCGCTCGCCAATATAATGTCCCGATCACCATCAACCGCCTAAAAGGGGCATTGACGATCTATTTCACGACAGAAAAAATTGAAAACTATGAGCAGGCGGAAAATACTGATGGCGAAATGTTCGCTAAGTTCTTCAAACTCATGCTCAACCAAGGCATCAATTTGGCGCCTTCTAAATATGAAGCATGGTTCTTGACAATAGCTCACACGGACGATGATATCGCTTATACTCTAAAAGCGGTTGAACATGCATTCAAAAACCTAATTTAATAAAACGAAACAGCATAATTATGCATTTTTTATACACCCCCAAGATGTACATCAATCTTGGGGGTTTCTTATTTCCGTGTAATAAATCTTTTAAATTAGCCTTTGGAGCAATTCTCCACAAAAATTCCATCAACCACAGCATCCAATCCATTGTATAAAAAATTGATTTCTGAATATTTAAATGATATGATATGGATACATTTATATACATTTATACACTTTCTTTCAATCTATAAAAAAACTTGGACGATTGTTCGGGTTTACTAATATTTCCCCCATTAAACAAATGCTACAGGAGGTGAAAGGCTAAGAATAAGGGCAGCCTTATTCAAGCCACACATATGACCCAACAATGGACACCTGCTACATTCAAAGAATTTTACAAGGAAGAACATGATGCCTGCGGAATCGTTTCCCGAATCGAAAAAAAGAAGATCCCTACTAACGAAAACATCTTTGCCTGTATCGACGCCCTGGTTAAAATGAACCATCGCTGCGGCTTCATCAATGGCGAGGGTGATGGCGCCGGCATCCATATCGATATTCCCCGGGCTCTTTGGAAAAAGAAGCTGGAAGCGGTAAATATCGATCCAAGCATCGTCGATGAAGATTCCTTCATAGTCGGCCACTTATTTTTAAGCAAAAAAACAGATGCGAACGACTTAAAAATCGAAATAAAGGAGAAACTGCTTCAACATGGTCTCTCTTTGATATATGAAACAGATAAAGCATACCGTTCTGAGGCCTTGGGACCGATTGCCATTCAGGAAGACCCAATGTTCTGGCAATTCGCCTGTTCCTCCACCATCAAAAACAACCAGGAGCTCTCAAATCTTCTTTTTGAGCTGACTTCCGACATCGAAAAAAGTGATTTCGTCCATGTTGCATCCTTAAGCCAGCATCATGCTGTCTACAAAGTGATGGGTGCGGGGGATACCCTCCCTGCATATTATCTTGATCTTGCAGACCCTTTAGCTGCCTCCACCATGACACTGGGACATAACCGTTTCTCCACTAATACTCTATCAAGCTTCTTCCGGGTCCAGCCTTTCAGTGTACTTGGTCATAATGGCGAGATCAATACCATTGCCAAATTGCGTGATGAAGCGAAAATGATCGGTGTTCCCATCGCTAAAGACGGAAGTGATTCACAGGATTTAAACAAGACGATCGAAACTTTCATCTGCCGCCATGGCTACTCTTTATTTGAAGCTGTCGACCTTATGTTCCCGCCAATCATTAATGAAATCAAGGAATATCCAGAGCACTTACAAGACTTATATACGTATTTACGGGAGGCTTGGGGTCACTTTGCACAAGGTCCAGCAGGAATCATCTCACGTTTCGGCGATGAGGCCGTGTTTTCTGTCGACTCTTTAGGTCTGCGCCCGCTATGGAATATTGAAACGGAATCATCCTATATGTTCACTTCCGAACCAGGAATCATCCCTTCAAGTGAATATACCGGAGATCCTAAACCGATGGGACCTGGGGAAAAAGTGGGTTTGAAATGGAATGGTGACCGTATTGAGTTGTACACCTACAAGGATTACCAGGATAAAGTATTTGAACTCTTCAATAATCGTTTCGTTCTTTCCAATGACCGAGTCCGCTTGCAGCCCCAAGTTTTTGAAAAGGTTGTCTCCATGACAAACACGCAAGCCATTCATAATGGTCAGTATAAAGCTTTCGGTTGGGAAAGGGAGCATGTTCAATTAGTGGAACAGATGGCCGAAAAAGGCGCTGAGCCCATTCGTTCACTTGGTCATGATGCTCCTCTGGCTGCACTTAATCCCCAACGGACCAACATTGCGGATTTCATTAAGGAAAGTGTGGCTGTCGTAACCAACCCAGCGATAGATCGGGATCGGGAAACCGAGCACTTCTCAACAAGGACCATCATCGGAAAACGACCTTCCCTATTCGAAGCCAATAAGGCTGGAAAGGTTATGGAGCTGCTGACTCCTTTATTGATTGAAGGATTGACGGGTTATGAGTGTTCATCCATCGTATCGCAGCCAAGCTATGATCAGTTCATTAAATATAACCAAGATCAAAAACTCGTGCATTTCATTTCAAGCACGTTCAAAGAGGATGAAAGCATCACGGATGCTTTAACCAGGATTACGGATGAAAGTGTCAATGCAGTGGATAAAGGAAAAACGCTGCTCGTTCTGGATGACGCCCTTGCCCATCAAAACGGCAACCTTTGGCTTGATCCCCACCTTGTCACTTCAGCCGTCGATCAAGCATTGGTCCGCACAGGCAAGCGCCGGGATTGTTCCATCCTTTTACGTTCCGCATCGCTAAGGTCACTGCATGATATCATCGTTTCTTATGGTCTTGGAGCCAACTTAATCAGCCCGTATTATATGTTCCTATCCTTATCTTCAGAGGACCTTAAGGGGGTTACCAATCTATATAACTCCTTGACGAAAGGACTTGAGAAAGTTATCTCCACCATCGGCATTCATGAGCTGCGGGGATATGGAAGACTTTTCTCTAGCATCGGTTTACATGAGGAAATCGCAAAATATTTAAATGTGGCTAACTTCTTCGGTTCCAATGATCTGGATTACAATTTTGATAAAATCAAGGCTGACGCCATCCAGCGTGCGGAAGATTACTGCAATGAAAAAGAACGGATGGGAAAGACCTTCCATTTATTCCCTAGGGTTTGGAAGTCGATCGGGGAAGTGGCTTCAACCGGTGACTATGACGCTTATCGCGAAAAGATCACCGAACAGGAAGAATCCAATCCTACGACGATCCGACACTTGACATCATTAAAAGCTTCAGATTCTTCAATCCCTTCTGAAGAGGTCAGTCTTTCGGTCGGCGAACAGGATTTGCCGTTCGTCATAGCCTCCATGTCCTTTGGATCACAAAATGAAATTGCTTTCCGGGCTTATGCAGAAGCTGCCGAGCGGTTAGGCATGATCAGCATGAATGGTGAAGGCGGGGAAATCAAGGATATGCTGGGCAAGTACCCGAAATCCCGCGGTCAGCAAATCGCTTCCGGCCGTTTCGGTGTCAACGCAGAACTCTTGAACTCTTCAAATCTATTGGAAATTAAAATTGGGCAAGGGGCAAAACCTGGTGAAGGCGGACACCTTCCCGGTTCCAAGGTCACAGCGAAAATCGCAGAAGCCCGGAATGCAACAATCGGTTCCGACTTGATCTCCCCTTCCAATAACCATGATATATACTCAATTGAAGATTTGGCCCAAATGATCCATGAACTAAAAACGGCAAACGATAAAGCAAAAGTTGCCGTCAAGGTTCCGGTCGTTCCAAACATTGGTACGATCGCGGTCGGCGTCGCCAAAGCAGGGGCCGATATCATTACGCTTTCCGGTTTTGATGGCGGAACAGGTGCTGCCAGGATCCATGCACTCGCACATGTTGGTCTGCCAGTCGAGATTGGTGTGAAAGCGGCCCATAATGCTTTACTTGAGTCAGGTATTCGTCAGAATGTTGAAATATGGGCTGATGGTGGGTTAAAAAGCTCGATGGATGTATTGAAATTAATGC
Source organism: Peribacillus sp. ACCC06369 (assembly GCF_030348945.1). Classification (NCBI taxonomy): domain Bacteria; kingdom Bacillati; phylum Bacillota; class Bacilli; order Caryophanales; family Bacillaceae; genus Peribacillus; species Peribacillus sp. ACCC06369. The sequence continues at coordinate 787,576 of NZ_JAUCEN010000002.1, read as the reverse complement.
TGCTCGGGGCAAACCGTGTAGGTTTTGGGACACTTTCGATGATTGCCGTCGGCTGTACAACGTGCCGCGGTTGTCACCTTGATACCTGCCATGTGGGCATCGCCACTCAAATCGAATCGGAAGCACAAGCGAAAGAACATGGGCTACGCCGTTTTGTTCCGCGAAAATTTGATTTAGCCGTTCAAGGATTAACGAATATGTTCAGTGCATTTGCCAAAGAACTCAAAGCGCTGACCGGATCACTCGGGGTGAAGAATCTTCAGGATATCGTCGGACGTTCTGATTTGCTTCAGCAAAGTAAAGGTCAACAATCAATGGATTTAACCTATTTATTGAAAAATTTGGATATAACACCGTTCTCACATAAAGAAACGGCGGCATATTTGAATGAAGGCTCCATGCAGGTTGCCGTTGGCGCTGAATATCTGGATTCACATGTAGATGATCTGCAGCAATCCCGCAACTATAGCTCGATCACTTCCGAGCAGCGTGTACTAGGCAGCAGGGTGTCCTGTCATCGCGTTAGGGGCAGATTGGATGGTTCATACAAAAAACTTCCTCCCGTTCACCTATCCTATCAGGATGGTTCCATCCCGGGTAATGGACTTGGGGCATACAATACGGAGGGAATTACGATCAGTGTGAATGGCGGCGCCCAGGATGGGATTGGCAAAACATCGATTGGCGGTAATATTGCCATCTTTAAATCTCCCGGAAAAGACGGAAAGTTCTACAATGGCTCTGTCGGTAAGGGCTTTGGATATGGTGCACAGCATGGTCTCCTCATTGCCCAAGGTGATGCCGATGCCAGAGCGGGAATCCGGCTTTCCGGAGCAGATATGATCATTGGAGGATTATTGAAACAACCACTTCCTGAAAAGGAAACCGGTAATATTGCGGTTACTTCCAATATTAAGGGATTCGCTTTTGAATACATGACAAATGGAAGAGGTTTGGTTCTGGGTGATCCGGGTCCATGGATTTGCGCAGGGATGACAGGCGGTGTCGTTTATTTACGGCAACAGCCTGAATTTGGATTAACCAAAGATGTCATTAAAAAACGGGTTGCAAAAGGGGCAAAGATTTCCATTGAGTCCCTGTCTGCAAAAGGCCTGCAGGACGTGGCCGAACTTCTTGGCAAGTACACGGCACTCTTGAAGGATCATGGCCAAACGGAAGAAGCAGCCTCCTTGGAGGCTCTGCTTCAAAATCCTGGAGAGCACTTCCTTCAGGTCGTTCCTGTGAAAGAACAAGCGGATCCTGCTGTATCCACAGAGTGATTCCGAAAACAAATTTAATCGAGAATCGTTCATTAAAAAAGCTGATGCTCTTCAATTCGAGCATCAGCCTTTTCCAGTCATTTACCTCTGGGGTAGTCTTTTAAACGAAGGAAAAACGCACTTGAAAAGCAGCCAAGAAATTGCCTATATTTTCTTTATATATTAAACTTGATTTTACCTATTGTAACTCTAAGGAAAATCCTGTATATTACTTTTTGTTTACATCCTCTTATTTTAGTGTAAAGTACTAACAAATAAGTTAGAATACAATTTTAAGCAAAAGCCTATATATAAATAGAGCATTTTTCTTACCATGTTCCATTACATCACAAAGAAAGGATTAACCTATATATGAAGTTTGGTGCCCGCATTCTCAAAACAGGAATAGCAATTGTTTTAGCGCTTTATCTATCGGAACTGCTTAACCTTCCTGCTCCTGTCCTTTCTGGGATTGCTGCAATTTTTGCAATACAGCCGACCATTTACCGTTCGTATCAAACGGTGTTGGAGCAAATTCAAGGAAATATCATTGGCGCGTTGGTTGCTGTCTCCTTCGTTTTGTTGTTCGGAAATGATATTTTTATAATCGGTCTTGCCGTAATGGTTGTCATAACCATCAATTTAAAATTGAAAATGGATAAAACGATTGTCCTTTCCATCGTGACGGTCATTGCCATCATGGAAAACCAGGAAGGGGAATTCCTTAATTTTGCCTTTATACGTCTTTCATCCGTTTTGCTGGGAATCGTTTCTTCTTTTATCGTGAATCTGGTTTTCATTCCTCCAAAATATGAAGCAAAACTTTATACACGCATTACAGATGTGACGGAAGACATCTTAAAATGGATCAGAATCAGCACAAGACATGCTACAGAACACACTTTATTGAAGAAAGACATCAGCCGATTAAAGGCGGAATTACTCGATCTCGAACATATCTATTCCATGTACAAAGAGGAACGAGAATATTTCAAGAAGAACAGTGTAGCTAAAGCAAGAAAGCTTGTCGTTTATCGGCAGATGATCATAACAACAAAAAAAGCGTTTGAAACCTTGAAGAGAATCCATAAATTCGAGAATGAAGTATATCAAATGCCTGAAGATTTCCAACGGAGTATCTTACAACAGCTTGATTCCTTGATTCGCAAGCATGAACAGTTGATATTACTGCATATCGAAAAAATCAAGTCGATTGGGGAGATTGAAGATTGGGACCAGGATTGTTTAAGTCGTAAAGAGCTGCTCGCCCACTTTTTCGAACAGCAGAATCAAGTGGACGAAATGCATGATAATCTAGGCCATCTCTCTGCCCGTCTTGTACCATTGATTTCTGCAGTCATAGAATATGACGAACAATTGGAACATCTTGAAAAGCTGATCGTCAGCTTCCAGTCCTTCCATAAGGAAGATAACGAAATATCTGTCCAGTATGAAGAAGATTAAAAAAGACGGTTCCCCGGGAACCGTCTTTTTTCGTCTCTATTTAGAGCATGCTCCTCATTCAATCATCCAAAAGGTTCTTATCAGCAGCCTTTTCAATCGTATCCAATTTCTTCAAAAGATCCTGCAGCTCATCTTCTGAGAATGAGTTGAAGTTCTTGCCCATCAATTGGTTATGCTCCGCAAGGACTCTCCCCAAAATCGCTACCCCTGCCTCTTTCAATTCAAGATTGATGACCCTGCGATCCTTTTCAGAGGGCTGCCGTTTCACATAATCCATTTCGACCAGCTTATCTACAAATACGGTAATTGCACTTGGCTTTACGGTTAAGAAGTCAGCCAGCTGGGTCGATTTGATCGACCCCTCTTTTTTCAATATCAATAATATGAAAAACTGAGGCGACGTTAATCCATAAGGCTGAAGATTTTTTGCTACGATGGCCCTAAGCTTCTTCCTAATCCGAAAAATCTGCATTTCTATACTATTAGTTACTTCCCATTTAAAATCCAGCCTTCTCACCCCTTATATAGGACAATCCTACCTCTTAAATTTAATTAAATGACATACCATTGTCAAATTTACTTTCCATATATCCTTAAAACTAAAAAAAATTCAAATTTTCCCCATTTAACTGTATTTATTTCCTACTTCCATTCCGAATAAATTACATGACAAAAAATAATTAAACTGGTAAACTCTTTAGTTAATAATATTAATACTTATAAAAATTAATATTTATTAAAATTAACAAATAAACATTGATATGGGAGGCGTTGTCAAATATAGGTCAAGTCATTTAATGAAACTGATTCAAAAACCGATCATCAATATTTTTTTGGAGGCGAAACAAGTGAATAGAGGACGTTTAGTTTTAATCAATATCATTGGTTTGGTTATTATATTGGCGGTAGTGGCCGGTGGGGCTTATTACTATTATGAAAGCACGAATTTCATTAAAACGGATGAAGCGAAAGTGTCGGGTGACCTTTATACCATCGTTGCCCCCGCAACCGGAAAATTAGCAGATTGGGACTTACACGAAGGAGACAGTGTAAGTAAAAATGACAAAGTTGCTAATGTAACCACATCAGATGTAAAAGAAGCAGTAAAAACGGCAGCGCAAGGGACAATCGTTAAAACACAAGTACATGATGAGCAGCTGGTTCAAGCGGGTCAAACGCTTGCTCAGACCATCAATATGGATGATCTATCCATAACGGCTAACATTGAAGAAAATAAATTGAAGGATATTGAAAAAGGTGACAGCGTCGATATTATCATCGATGGAGATCCCGATACTGTCTTCGAAGGTACATTGGAACAGATCGGTTATGCGACAACGTCTGTCTTTTCAGTGATGGGCAATCAAAACAGCAGCGGAAACTATACGAAAGTCACTCAAAAAGTACCAGTGAAAATTTCCATTAAAGCACCATCCGATAAAGTTCTGCCTGGAATGAACGCAGAAGTGAAAATTTCAACTAAATAAACCGTCAATACAGTTATACAGAAAGGAGGCTTACCTTAAATGGCTTCTCAAACCATCTCAGTAAATGAAAACAAGGGAATGAAACAGTTTGCCCCCATGTTAATTATCTTAATGCTAGGTTTGTTCATGGTCATTTTGAATCAAACCCTGCTTAGTGTCGCCATGCCGAGGATGATGGCCGAATTTAATGTAGCTGCGACAACGATTCAATGGTTGTCAACTGGATTCATGCTCGTGAATGGAGCTTTGATTCCACTGTCCGCTTTTTTAATAGAACGGTTCGGCACGCGCATTTTATTCCTCGCTGCCATGTTTCTATTCACTGTAGGGACATTCATCTGCGGCATCGCACCAAATTTCCCCGTCATCCTTACTGGCCGGCTGATCCAGGCTGCGGGCGGCGGGATCTTGCAGCCATTGGTCATGACAATCATTCTTTTCATCTTCCCTCCAGAAATGCGCGGGAAAGGAATGGGAATCTTTGGTCTGGCCATTATGTTCGCCCCTGCCATCGGTCCGACTTTATCTGGTTGGGTCATTCAGGAATATAGCTGGCGGGTCATGTTCTACGCAATGGTGCCATTAGGCATGATTATCATGACACTTGCCTTTATAAGTATGCGTAATGTAGCAGAACCCAAGAAAATAAAATTGGATTTGTTGGGCGCCTCTCTATCCTTGATAGGTGTTGCATCATTACTATACGGTGTCAGTGAAGCAGGCTCCAAAGGCTGGACGGATTCCATCGTTCTGGGAACGATCATCATCGGGCTTATCCTTCTGAGCCTATTTGTGGTTCAACAGTTAAAATCGGAAGCACCTATGCTCGACTTCCGTGTATTTAAGTATGACATGTTCGTATTATCGAATATCATTTCCGCCATAGTCACAGTGGCCATGTTTACCGGGATATTCTTATTGCCTATCTATTTACAGACTCTAAGAGGATTCACACCCGTTCAGTCCGGTCTGTTGATGTTACCCGGAGCCCTTGTGATGATGGTGATGTCACCCATTTCAGGAGCATTATTCGACAAAATCGGACCTCGTCCATTAGCACTTGTCGGTTTAGCGATTACTGCTATCACAACCTTCGAATTCGCTAAATTGACTACGGAAACTACCTATTCGACTTTGGTCGTCATCTACGCCATCCGCTCACTTGGAATGTCTTTACTTATGATGCCGATCATGACAGCTGGGATGAATCAGCTTCCTAAGCATTTGAATACACATGGTACGGCAATGAGCAATACGCTGAAACAAGTAACTGGAGCAATTGGTACGAGCTTCGTGACGACCATTTATACAACCCGTGCTTCTTTCCATGGAACTTCCTTAGGTTCGGAAATGAGTACGAGTGATCCCGGTTTTGTTCAGAATTTCCAAACAATCGTTCAATCCATCATGAGTTCGATGAATCAAACGAGAGAACAGGCACAGGAAACTGCTATGTCGCTGATTTCTTCACAAATCCAGGGTCAAGCAAATGTGATGGGAATCAATGATGCATTCTTTTGGGCAACAGGTTTCGCAATTGCCGGTATAGTTCTCTCATTGTTTTTGCGTGACGTTCGGAAGGACAAAGCAATGAAACAAGCTAAACAGAAAAAATTGGATGTACCTTTGCTTCCTTCACCAGTAAAAAAATCGGTTTAATTAAATGGGGGATTTAATATGAAAATCTATGTTGTATACGACAGTGAAGGTAACCATACGAAGGCACTTGCCGAATCAATAGCTCACGGAGCCGCTGGGGTTCCAGGGGCTGAGGTTCTAATTGACCATGTAAACGAAGCGGATGTTTATAAGCTTCAGGAAATGGATGCCATCATTTGGGGATGTCCGGGTCACTTCGGCACCATCAGTTCGAGTTTGAAAACATGGATTGATAAACTTGGGTATCTATGGGCGGAAGGAGCGCTGATCAATAAAGTGGGTGCTGTTTTCTGTACGACTGCCACCATACATGGAGGACTCGAGGCTACCATGCTTAACTTAATCACCCCAATGCTTCATCAAGGCATGATCATTGTCGGCTTACCCGGCACTGTCCCGGAAAACGCCTTATATGGTTCCTACTATGGTGTAGGAATAAGCTGCCCGCCCGGGGTGGATGACAACATAACCAAGAACGACTTGCAGCTTGGAGAAGCATTAGGAAAACGGGTAGCCCATGTCACCCGTTCATTCACAAACGAGCTCTAGGAGGCTTGATTCAATGGGCATAATTCTAATTATCATCGTTGCCATTTTAGCGGTTTCGGGCTTGATCACATTCAATATCAAAGCTTTATCACCTGAAGATAAGCCGGTTCTCGAGAAAGAGAACTCGTCGGAAGAGTCCGCTTCTTCTTCGGATGATGATCCCGTTACCGAAATCATCGTCCCAACAGACAATGATGAATTGAAAATGAAAGATCAGGATTATCGTTCGGCACTTTCCAAGCTTCACAACCAAAAGCCTGACGATGAGCCAACTGCAGAAAAAAAGCCTAATCTCCGCAAAATGAAAGACGAAGAATATCGTGGTAAATTGGAAGACTTCCAGCAAAATGGCGATTGAAACACGCCCCCTCATTCGGCATATTTGCCTTTTGGGGGTTTTGTTTTATATGCCATGAAAGGATCTTCTCTTACCTCTGCAACCACCTTCAAACTTAGGGATCGACATGCAGGTTTTACTTTTTTTTCTGGTTGACAAATATTCACAAAGACTTTAAGCTAAATTAATGCAACACAAACATTTTTTTAAACTCAGCTTTTGTTGAGAGACGGAATTTTAAAAGGATTTCCTTTTTTCGTTCGTCACTTGCCTTTTTGGCAGGTGGCGATTTTTATTTTTACAGGGGTGAAAAATATGCAACTTTTGAAGTATTCCATAATGGTCTTAATTGGTTCGATCTCATATGGCACATTATCCACCATGATCAAGTTTGGATTTATGGATGGCCATTCATCTGGAGAACTGGTCGGCAGTCAATATCTTGTCGGTTGGCTGATTGTCTCCGTTTTATTTCTTTTTTCGTTTAAATATAAAGTTTCATGGAAGAGTGCCGGATTACTTTTAATCACGGGCATGATGTCCACTTTCGTCGGAAAGGCATATGCCGTTTCCGTATCCGAGCTTCCCGCTTCGATTGCCGTTGTCTTTTTATTTCAATTTACCTGGATAGGCGTCCTCATTGAAAGTTTCATAAATAAAAGACGCCCGGATAAAAATAAACTCATTGCTATTTTCGTTCTCTTCATCGGAACATTATTGGCAGGGGCGATTTTTGGTCAGCCTCTATCTGCCCTAAGCCTAAAAGGCGTATTGTTCGGACTATTGTCTGCGGTGCTTTTTGCGCTATATATGTATTGCAACTCTCAATTCGCAGTTGGGGAATCTTCAATGAAACGGCTGTTTTTCATTGCAACGGGTGGTATGCTGACTGCTGTATTCACAACTAACCCCGTTACACTTGTTACGAATCTTGTCCAAACGAACCTATGGTACTACGGTTTGTTGCTCGGTACTTTGGGTGTTCTTGTTCCTTTCTTTTTCTTTGCTGTCAGTCTGCCGAAAGTGGGAGTCGGGCTTGGAACGATCCTTTGTGCAGCGGAATTGCCATCAGCGATGGTCGTATCCGTCATCTTCTTGAATGAACAGGTTACGTCACTGCAATGGTTCGGGATGTCCTTGATCATTGTCGGTATCGCCTTGCCTGAGGGAATAAAGCATCTTCCTCAATTCCTTCCTGACAGAAAAAAAACGCTGCATGAAAAAAGAATTTCCTAACAGGTTCATCATTATAATAAGAAAGACCATTCCCGTTAGCGGAATGGTCTTTCTTATGTATATTACTTTGGCGGGAATCATATGGTTTTCCTTTTCCCTTAGGAATCCAATTGTTGTACTTGAAATAGGCTGTAGTAATGCCCTTGCTTTTTCATAAGTTCTTCGTGTGTTCCCATTTCCGTAATTTCCCCATTATCGATATGAACGATCCGGTTGGCATGGGTGATGGTTGATAAGCGATGGGCCACGATGATGGTGGTCCGGTTTTTCGCCAAAATATCAAGTGCCTCCTGGATATAGTGTTCACTCTCTAAATCCAATGCGGATGTAGCTTCATCCAGCACAAGGATAGGTGGGTTTTTCAAAAATACCCTCGCAATGGCAACCCGTTGCTTTTGGCCTCCGGATAATTTAACTCCCCGCTCCCCGACTTTCGTTTCATACCCCTCTTTTAGACCCATAATGAAGTCATGGGCATTCGCCGCCCTTGCCGCTTCAAATACTTCTTCATCACTTGCATCAGGCCGTCCCATAAGGATGTTAGCCTTAACCGATTCACTAAATAAGATATTATCCTGTAGCACCATCCCGATTTTATCTCTTAGGCTGCGGACTTGATATTTACGGATATCCGTTCCATCCAATAATACCCTTCCCTCCGTCACATCATAGAAACGGGAAATTAAACTGACGATCGAGGATTTCCCTCCGCCGCTCATCCCGACAAGTGCAATGGTTTCTCCTGGTGTAACATCCAAATTTATATGTTTTAAAACGGGTGCCTCTTTCTCGTCATAAGCAAACGAAACATCCTGAAAGGTAATTCGGCCATCTACATGCTTAAGCTCTTTCGCCCCTGGTTCGTCATCGATATCATACTTCTCATCCACAAACTCAAAAACCCTGTCCATGGACGCCAATGTCTGGGTCATTGTTGTCGAAGAGTTAACTAATCGTCTGAGGGGATTATATAGCCGGTCTATGAAACCGACGAAAGCAACCATGGTACCCAGCGACAATTGTTCGTGAATGACTTGATAACCGGCAAAGCCTATCACGAGCAGGGGGGCAATATCCGTAATCGTATTCACGACAGCAAATGACTTAGCATTCCAACTCGTATGCTTTAGGGCCTTTTCCAGGAAATTCTTGTTCTGCTTCGCAAACAGTTCCTGTTCCCTGTCTTCTATCGCAAAGCTTTTGATGACTGACATCCCTGAAACCCTTTCATGAAGGTGACTCTGTACATCCGCTAACGCTTGGGAGCGAATCCTTGTATAGGTTCTCAACTTGCCAAAGAAATGCTTAATCGAAAACGCATAAAATGGAAGCATGATGATGGATACAATGGTTAACTTCACGTCCATCGTAAACATGATGGCTATCACTATGACGATCGTTGCGATATCCAGCCAAAGATTCATCAAACCCGTGATGACAAAGTTCTTCGTTTGTTCCACATCCGTGATCATCCTTGAGATGACCTCGCCCACTCTTGTATTGGAATAATATTTAAAGCTCAGTTTCTGTATATGAGTGAATAAATCATTACGAATATCATATAGGATTTTCGTTCCGGTCCATTGAGCGAAATACTGTCGATAATACTCAATCGGCGGTCTAACCGCAACAAAAATGAACATCATGATGCCCATTGCCCATAAAAGGCGTTCAGACTTCACAGCTTTGGACAGGTCACCATTTCCGATGATGTCATCCACTATGTACTTACTGAGCAATGGAAGCAAAAGCGGAATTGCGAACTTCAGCAATCCAATCAATACCGTCCCGATTATCTGCCATTTATATGGTTTAACGAATTGCAAATACCTCTTAATGCTCTCCACGGAATCCCTCCTTTTCTGATTCATTAAATCAAAATGCTAAAAAAAGTCCCTAACGTTCAATTTGGAATCATATATGCACTTTTCAATTATATTTTCCTTTTCGAAGATTAACTATCAAAAGGATTTCATTCAATATCTTTCATACACATTTATAGGAGGCAAGGGGTTAAAGATTTGCTGTTATTCAAAAATCGTTCCTGCTTGAAAGATCAGTGGGTAGGTACGTTACACAATGAAAAAGCCTGCTAATTAAGCAGCAGGCCTTTTCTATCATCGATAGGTTAAAAAGCGTTCATACCAACTATCAATAAACTCTGCGGAGAATGGTCCTTTTCGCTGGCGTATCATATAAATTAAATAGTCTACGTTCTGTTTCAATATTGAATCGATGGCATCCGGGTAATTCATTTCTTTCCGATGCCTTTCATATTCATCCTCATCCAGCAAATTAAACGTCATATCTGGGAATACCTTAATGTCCAGGTCATAATCAATGTATTTCAATGCTCCCGAATCGTATGTGAACGGAGAACTGATATTGCAATAATAATAAACTCCGTCCTCTCTCAACATACCAATAACATTAAACCAATACTTTGAATGAAAATAGCAAATCGCCGGCTCTCTCGTAATCCAGGTCCTTCCATCTGATTCCGTTACCATAGTACGGTCATTGGCTGCTATCACCAGATTTTGGGTCCCTTTTAAAACAGTTGTCTCTTCCCAGATACGATGGATATGTCCATTATGTTTATAGCTATGAATTTGGATTTTTCCTCCTTCGGCAGGAACAATCCCCATTTATCTCTCCCTACTTTCTATAGACACCCTGACAGCGTACTGTGCCCTATTCCGTTTGCAGTTGTTGTGTGTATTTAAAATATATACTTTTTTCCATTTACCCTATATTCCTATATTATAGCGATTTATTCATAAATTTAAAACAAAAGTGGCTAATCTCCCAGTGAAAATGTGTAAATAAGTCGAAAAAGTCTGACCATCCACCCCATTTTAACTTAGAAATTAGCCGGTTATTCATTGTATTGCAGCTTGTCCTTGCTGATAATAACGGATGACTTCTTCCGTTTGCTTCTCGAACATATCATGGATACTTTTCAATTCCTGCTTTTTAAGTTGGATCTCTTCATGAATGGTGACCGCTTCATTCTCCTCTTGCAGGGCAAGGAGTTGCTTCTCTATATCTTGGCATCTTTCGATTTCGGATTGTAAAAGTAAAAGCTTATCCATCGTTTTCAACTGGTTGTTTATTAGCCGGTTAAATTCCTCCATGAATGCACCTTCCTAATGTGTATTTTTTCTATAGTATGTATATTCTAGTTTTTATCCAGCTTTTCCTTTGACATAAAATGTAAACACATCAAAACATTTGTCGAATCAAATGAAAGGCAAAAAAAAGCATCCTTCAAAAGAAGGATGCCTTTCGTTTTTAAAACGGCAATTAGCCTTGGTTTTTATTGCTTTGGGATTTTTGGTTTTGCTGTTTCACTTCTTGGACGTTTGTTTCAGAAGCGAACTCAGTACCGAATTGGCCTTGAGCTTGACCTTGACCCTTTTTTTGCTGAGATTGTGCGTTTTGTTGTCTCACTTCTTGAACGTTTGTTTCAGAAGCAAACTCAGTACCGAATTGACCTTGACCTTGCTGAGATTGCGCGTTTTGTTGTCTTACTTGTTGAGCGTTAGTACCTGCTTGTGATTTATTATTGTTATTAGCCATTGATATCACCTCCACGATAATAAGATAACCAATATCAAGGAGTGTTATCCAACTAATAACATTTAAATTTTTCCAGTTACATTAAACAAGCAATGAAATCCCACCATCAACTATAATGGTTTGTCCACGAATCATACTGGCTCCATCGGAAATTAAAAACAGGATGGTATTCACCATATCTTCCACCTCGACCATCCGTCCAGCAGGAGTTTGTTCTGCCGCCTCAGCAAGCATTTCATCCCGATTCGGGAAAGACTTCAGGGCATCCGTATCGATAACACCACCGGAAACGGCATTGACACAAATGTTTTTCGCAGCCAGTTCGACCGCTAAATATCTTGTCAGGGCTTCAAGCGCAGCTTTGGAAACACCGACAGCTGTATAATTTTTCAAATAGCGAATGGACCCTAGTGAACTGATGCTGACGATTTTCCCTCCGCCGTTCCTCTCCATCAATTTCGCCGCTTCCTGTGCGCAGAAAAGGAGGGCTTTTGTATTGATGTCCATGGTCCAGTTCCAATGCGATTCTTCAAGCTCCATCAAAGGACGCTGCACTCCTGAAGCAGCATTATTAATGAAGATATCCAAACGCCCATAATAAGCATCGATTTCCTCGAACATGCTTTTCACTTTCGCAACGTCACCGACATTTGCCTTAACTACAAGGGCTTTACGCCCCAAAGCTTCAATTTCAGCTGCCACTTCTAATGCTTTCGACTTGCTCCGGGCATAATTAATAACGAGGTCGTATCCTTCCTCTGCAAGCCTTATTGCCGTGCTTCTACCTAAACCTTTACTGCTACCTGTAACGAGTGCCACTTTTTGTTCCATACGTTTATTCATCCTTTCTGAGTAAACACCGAGTAATAAAAATCATTTTTAAAAGGAGTGTTACTGTTATGTATGTTGGACGTGATATGACAGAGTTGTCGATGATGAAAAAATCGGATTGGGAAAATAGCGAACTTGCCTATTTTCATCACTCCCTTCAACAAATGGTACCTTATTTAAACCAAGAAGGACAGAGTATCCATAGCGAAATCGTCAAAGAAATTGAAAATAGAGGCGGACTTAATAGGCAGGAAGCCAATTATACCCATGGAACGAAAACCATTTACGATTGATTTTATACGGATATGACATTGTAAATCAACAAAAAGAAGAGGATATCTTAGCGGATATCCTTTTTAGACAGAAGGCAAACTCGATGAAAATCGAGTTTGCCTTCTGTTTTTTTAGAGTTGTATAATTTGAACGCTGATTGGAGAATGTAGGGCACTCGCTTTCGGCGGGCGGTCCGGGAGCTTCCTCTGGCGTCTTTGCTCCTGCGGAGTCTCCCTTTGACACGCTTTTTCCGCGAGTCTCTCACCTTCCGTTCCAATCAACTCTGTTTTAAAATGTAGATAGAAACCATCCCCAAGGTGACCCTTAATTACAATACTGCCTTTATTCAATCCGCTTTTTTTCTTTATAGGCCTTCATCATTTTTTGGTGGGAAACCGGAAATGCGAAATCCTCCATTTCTTCTTCATTCACCCACTTGAGTTGGTTTTCTCTTAATGTCTCTTCACTGATGGCTTCTTTGACTATTCCCTTATACGTGTCCACTTTCCAAACAAGATGTGAGAAAACATGTTCAATTCTCACAAGTGATTCCGTGATTTCCGGTTTGACACCATACATTTCCTCAAACCGATTCTCGAAGAACTCCCTCTTATGCTGAAGGGATGAATGGTTCTCGAAGTTCGGATATTCCCAAAGATTTGCCAGCAACCCTTCAGATGCTCGCTTGTGAATTAAAAATTCACCTTTTTCATTCGTTAAAACAGCAGCCACAATTGGTACATCCCGCGTTTTTTTCTTTTGGACTTTTACAGGCAGTTCCGATTGAACCCCTGCTTCAAATGCAATACAATGACTTTGAACGGGACATAATAGACAGGCAGGCTTACCTGGTGTGCAGATTAATGCCCCCAGTTCCATCAAGGCTTGATTAAATGCAGAGGTATGTTCATGATCGATCAGCTTTCTGACGGCAGCTTCGAATGTTTTTCTAGTCTTTGGCTTGGCAATATCTTCATATATCATCAATATCCTTGATAATACACGCATGACGTTTCCATCGACAGCTGGCTCCGGCTTGCCATAGGCGATACTTAGAATCGCACCAGCTGTATAAGGACCCACGCCTTTCAATTTGGAAATTTCCTCGGGATCATCCGGTACAATCCCATTGTAGGAAGCCTTCACTTCCTGAACGGCACTATGCAGATTCCTTACACGTGAGTAATACCCTAGCCCTTCCCAAGCTTTTAGGATTTTCTCTTCATCGGCATTGGCAAAATCCTCGAGTGTGGGGAACCATTCCACAAACCGGTTAAAATAGGGAATCACCGTGTCCACCCTCGTTTGCTGCAACATTATTTCTGAAACCCAAACACGGTACGGGTCCTTATTTTCCCTCCATGGCAATTCTCTTTGTTCTTTGAGAAACCAGGAAACCAAATCTTTTTGAAAATCATCGATTTTTATTTTTTCTATTGTCGGGATCGTTATTTCTTTCACATCAGTTCCTCCAAAGATGTTACACTCTTATCAAAAATGGGAATACCTATAGTAGGTCATTCTTTTTTAATATCATGTTCATATCCAGTTATTTGTAATTGGTCACGGAAATAAGTCTGAATTATATTCATTTGATGGTTAATATATAAATACGGTATGATGAGAGAAGACCATTTTTTTCAAATTGTGGCAGGGAGGTTAGTTTTTTGGATACAGGTACTCACTTTGTCATGGGAATTGCTCTTGGAGGTCTTGCCACGTTAGATCCTGTCATTGCGCAGAACCCAGTCACTGCAAGTGCAGTAATAGCAGGTACGATATTGGGATCACAAGCTCCAGACATTGACACCGTTTTAAAATTAAGGAATAACGCTGTATATATACGAAACCACCGTGGAATCACGCATTCCATTCCCGCTGTTTTACTTTGGCCCTTGATTATCAGCGGAGCACTTTTCGCCATCATACCTGAAGCAAATTACCTTCATCTTTGGCTTTGGACGTTTTTAGCCGTATTCCTTCATGTATTCGTGGATATATTCAATGCTTATGGGACCCAGGCTCTTAGGCCAATTTCGTCAAATTGGGTAGCTTTAGGGGTCATCAATACATTCGACCCGTTCATTTTTGGAATACATGTTGCAGGTCTGATATTATGGGGCTTTGGATTTCCTCCAGGCTATTTATTTCTCTCGATTTACGGAATACTCGTTGTCTATTATATCTCCAGATTCAGGGAACAGGCGTTTATAAAAAGAGCTGTTAAGCAGCAAATTCCCGGAGCAAGAAAAATTATTTTATCACCGACCATGCGTTTTCACCGCTGGAAAATCGCGGTAATTACCGAAAAGAATTATTATGTGGCACGAGCCGATAATGGGTATGTGACGATTCTTGATACATTTGATCGAGTGCCATTGCCAGAAAGTGAAATTCTCGAAGCCGCAAAGAAGGACATCAACTTGGCAGCCTTTCTGTCCTTTTCTCCGGTTTACCGATTTGAAATCGAACAGATAAAAGATTATTATGAAGTCCGTTTCATCGATTTAAGATATCGCAGCAATGGGTATTACCCGTTTGTGGCAGTAGTCCATTTAGACAGCGAATTGAATATATTGAATTCTTATACCGGCTGGATCTTTAGCGAAGCGAAGCTGCAGAAGAAATTGAATATTATTTTGTAGTCGCTGCATATTGAAAAAAGGCTGATCCCAGGGAACCCCTCTGGAATCAGCTTTTTAATGAAATCGATTCTGCTGATTTAATAACTGTTTATATTTAGGATTTTTTGCAATGAATTCGTGGAACTGCTCACCGTAGTTATCAATCCAGGTCCTTACAACACGCGATGTCATTTCTTCCCCGGCATATTCATGTCCAGCCTTTGCATAGGTCGCTTCGAAATCTTCCCATAATAATTCCACCCAAGTCAAAGCTTGCTCATACGTGATGTGGTCATTTTTCTCAAGCAGTATCTTGGTTAATCTTTCATGGTAATCATTCATTTGAACCACCTCATTGCCAATATTTTTACAGAATGAACTATACTGTCCCTTACCCATACTAGTGGTAAGCGGAAACGCTTCTTTTCTTTAATCTGATGCTTGGAGGAGAAAAACTTGCGAAATAAACAAAAAGGATTCCCCAACCAAAACAATAATAAATTCCAAGGCGAGCCTCGTGCAAAAGCAAGATATGCATCAAAGCGTGCAGATGGCAGTATTAATACACACCCTCAAGAACGAATGAAAGCATCAAACGAGCGATCGAATTAAAAGGTACCTCAAAAGGAATCGGGTCTTCCCCGGTTCCTTTTTATTTCAACATTGAAATTGGCAGTGCCTCTTCCTTTCCGCTTCCACCTAAACGATAACCCCAGGCGAATACGCCGTTCATATAATCAATTTTGAAATAGACACCGGGATCGCCGTCAATTTGGTATATTTCACCTTTTTTGAAATCATCCGGATTTAACAAATAAGCCTTGGCCATCGTCACTTTACGTTCCAATACTGAAAATTCATTAACCATTCCCAATTGCTCTGCTTTTCTCGCTTTTTCAGTCAACGCTGCAATTTCCTGTTGTAGTTCATAGGCCGACAACTTGCTGTACCTTACGTCGCTCATATATATGGCTCCTTAAATGAAATTAATTTACTTCTATATTAAACAAAATTTTATGATTTGGCTATCGATGCACTTAATCCATATCAGGATTGGAAAGATAACGCTCAATCAATTCTATTGGAAAACCTTTTCGGTATAATGCCTGCTTCATTTTTTGTTCATATTCGAAGCCTTCATGGTTTTTATATCGGCGTTCCATTTTTTCAGCATGGTGGCAAAGAGAATCCCATTGTTCATCTTCATCCTTTTCAACCGTCACATCTTCAAGCGCTTCAAGGATGACATCTCTCGGGAAACCTTTCCGTAACAAGGTTTGTTCAACTTTCAGCCTTAATGCCCGTTCTGATATGTTTTTTTCCTTTTTGACCGATTTTCCAGCAAGTTTCCTTGCATGTTCAATTTGAATATCATAGGGGTATTCCTTCAATGCCTCGACAACCAACTTTTCTTGTACCCCTTTTTCCTTAAGCTCGAGCTTAAGGGTAGTGGGACCTTTATTGCCTCCGTTAACATGGGTCCGTACGTATGCCTTGGCAAATTCTAGGTCGTCTAAATAGTTAAAGCTGTTTAGCTTATGTATCGCTTCCTTTATAATCGGCTCTTCCGTTTCCTTCTTTTTTAAATAAAGGCGAATTTCCGATTCAGAACGCATCCGGTATGATAAATAATTAAGTGCATCGGTAAATGCTTTTTGGATTTCATCATGGAATTGTATTTCAGCTAGCAGCAGGTCATCAAGTGCCGTACCCTTTTTCAATTGAAACTTCAATAGCACTTCTTCGTCCACACTGAAAGCATATTTTTCATCAACGAAAATGTTATAACGATCTTTACGTTTTTTTTGGGTTGTTATTTTTGTTATGTTTGGCATAATATCCACCCCCACCCCTACTTTACCCCTTTACGTGTACCATTTCTATATATAGCATGTCTAAAAATGAAAAAAGGACATGGTCATGTTAAAGTGAAGGAAAGAAAGGGAAAGGAAGTGGTTTTCATGAAAATAGCCATTGCTGGTGGAAGCGGTTTTGTCGGCACAGCCCTTATCGATGAAATATTAAAAGAGAATCATGATATATATATCTTGACCCGTCATCCCGAAAAATTCAAAAAACAGGAAAATCCGACATATATCGGCTGGCTGACCAAAGACGCAAAGCCGGAAATGCATTTGGAAGGGCTCGATGTTTTCATTAACCTTGCTGGTGAATCTTTAAACAGCGGGCGTTGGACTCCTGAACGAAAACGCCGGATTGTCGAAAGCAGGGTCGAAGCTTCCAAAGAGATGAACCGTATCATTTCCAAACTGCCCGAAAAAGTATCTGTCATAATCAATGCAAGTGCAATCGGATATTATGGTATTTCGGAACATGAAACCTTTACCGAAACCTCCGAATCCATCGGTGATGATTTTTTGGCCCGTACTGTTAAGCTATGGGAAAAAGAAGCCGCTAAATCCCGCACTTACAGTGAAAGATTCGTCTTAACAAGATTCGGCGTGATTCTGGGGGAAAAGGAAGGAGCACTGCCAATGATGGTCATGCCTTATAAACTTTTCGGCGGAGGAAAGATGGGCAAAGGGAATCAGTGGCTTTCCTGGATCCATATTCATGACGTGGTCCGTGCAATCATCTTTTGCATGAACGATCAGCGGATTGAAGGTCCAGTCAACTTTACGGCACCTAATCCCGTTCAGATGGATACATTCGGGAAAACAATAGGAACTGTCATGCACCGGCCCCATTGGTTACCCGTACCTCCCTTCTTCCTCAAGACCATGCTTGGGGAAATGAGTGTACTTGTGCTTGAAGGACAAAATGTCCTACCCATTAAACTTAAAGAGGAAGGATTCCTCTTTTCTTTCCCAACCCTCAAAAACGCTTTACAAAATATCTTAAAAGAGGATTCTCACGTATGAAAGGATCATTTTAGGAAAAAATAGGGATATTAAGTGAAATGGAGATGATCTAATTGTCCAAAAAACACGAAAAAGTAAAAAGTAACTTAACTAGTACGCAAGCGGTTATTTATGCTCGGGAATTTAAAAATGCAGATCGAGCAGGTGGTTTTAACGAGAGGAAATCCCGTCGTTAAGTCTGGAGTATTTTCCCGTACATTTTGAACATCCATTCAACACAAAATAAGCTAGAGATGATAAGTTGAATAATCATCTCTAGCTTATTTATTTTAATTTTTAGGGGGCGCTAGCATGGGACGCAATAACATACACCATAATCGAGACAAGAACAAACAGAAACTTCCGCAGGTTCCTAAAAACCTGAAAAGTGACGGACTTGACGTTGAATATTCTTCCGAACTGGCTGACCAGGAAGATATCGAGGCACAAGCCCGGGCAAATGCAGCTGACCGCCGTGCTCATAATCGCCGCTAATAAATAGGACGAACCAAACCAAGGGGCTGTAATCAGCCCCTTATATTTACTTTATTCACATAGTTTATCCACAACCCTGTATATATTGTGGATATATTCTGAAAATACTGACAAACAATAGGTACAATGACTGCCTTACTAACATGAAAATAATGTTATTTCTGGATAACCCTGTGGATTATGTGGATAAAGGGAATGTTCCACTGATCACTCTGCATTTTCATTGTGGATAACTATTCAGTTTCCTTGAATTGTTAAACAGGAATATTATTTATATAATAATTCATCTAGATTGTTAAACTTCCTCCTTCCAATTATCATCGCATGCCAAGCGACTTTTCCAACCATTCCCCCATATGATTGCTAACTAATTTGTCAGTATTTTTTCCGGCCGCTAACCCCGGCATTAAAGGAGGTTCCCCATACTTTTGTCATCCGCACTTTCTTCCAACTGTTTACGAAGCAAGAATTTTTGTATCTTCCCACTTGCATTTCGAGGCAGCTCATTACAGAAGATATATCTTCTTGGACGTTTATAGTTCGCCAGTGTATCACTGTTCTTACACCAGGTTTCTAAATCGCTTTCCTGTAACGTAAGGTCTTTGGCAACGATGAAAGCCGTTACCATTTCCCCCCATTGATCATCAGGCTGACCCAGTACTGCACAGTCGAGAACTCCTTGATGCTCATAAAGTGTGTCTTCCACTTCACGTGGATATATATTTTCCCCTCCTGAGATAATCATGTCGTCCACTCGGTCCTTGACCCACAGATATCCATCTTCATCCAGGAAACCGATGTCACCGGAATGGTACCAGCCTTTGTAAAGCCCTTTTTCGGTCTCTCCACCTTTTTGGAAGTAACCCTTCATGATACATGGACCTTTCACAAGAATTTCCCCTGTTTCCCCAGGTTCCAGAATATCATCGGGATCTGATGGCCCTTCGTCATTCGGACGGGCAATGATGATTTCATGATCGGAACATGCTTTGCCGGCAGAACCCGCTTTCCTAATTTGATCATCCTCCAATAAGAGAGTGATGGCGGGACCCATTTCAGTCATACCATAAGCTTGGATGAACTGGATGCCAAGTTTCTCCTGACAGGCACGTACAAGTGATGGTGCCATAGGGGCTGCTCCATAAAGCCCCAGCTTCAAACTCTGGAATTTATATTCATCCAAGTTTTCCTGAAGTAGCATGTTCCACATCGTTGGTGCAGCAAATAACTTAGTGATCCCCTCGGATTCAATCAGTTCCATAACCTTTTTGGGATTAAACTGATGTAATATGACATTTGTGGCACCAGCCTGTACGCGAGGTAAAAAGGAACAGTGCAATTCAGCACAATGAAACATCGGTGCAGTAATCAACCCGATGTCAGAGCGTTCGTACTTCATGGCCTCTATTAAAATCTCTGCTTGTTTGACCATATCTTTATGAAGGTGAATGACCCCTTTTGGTCGTCCGGTTGTCCCGCTCGTATACATGATGGCATAAACATCATCCTCGTGAACGTCCACTTCATCCGGATTTGATGAGATACTTGCCATTTTTTGACGGTAACCTTTGGCATATCTCGGAACATTATCATCAATATACCAGAAAGCAGTTTCCGGAAATCGCTTCTCAACCGCGGCAACGCTCGATTCCAATTCGTGCTCGAATAAAACGACCTTTGGAGCAGCGTCATTTAAGATGTAAGCCAACTCCTCTGGCATTAAGCGGAAGTTGATTGGATTAAAGATTGCGCCGATTTTTGCACAGGCAAAGAGTGCGGTGGCAAGCTCTTCATTGTTGTAAAGGTATGTAGAGACCCTGTCGCCTTTTCGCACTCCTTCCGCTTGAAGGGCCGCCGCCAACCTATTCACCTGCTCATTCCATTGAATGTACGTATAGCGGATATTTCTTCTCACGTCGTAGATAGCTTCTTTAATGGGGAATTTCTGAACCGTCTGATCAAAGATATTTTTAATCGTCACTGACATATCATTTTCCTCCTCAAGTAAACCCACCATCAACGGGGAGAGTTCAGGCCAGCCCTGCCGATGGTAGGCTTCATCACTTTTTCAGCTTTTACTTTCGTGCGAATTACGAATGTTCATAACCGTATAGTCCCGTTTCAGTCCAATCTTTCAATGATGGTGGCATTCGCCATTCCGTGGCCCTCACACATTGTTTGCAGCCCATAACGGCCGCCTGTCCTTTCCAACTCATGGATCATTGACACCATCAATCGGGCCCCACTGCCGCCAAGAGGATGACCTAAGGCAATCGCCCCGCCATTTGGATTCAGCTTCTTGGGATCTGCCCCCGTTTCTTTTAGCCAGGCAATAGGTACAGGAGCGAAAGCCTCATTCACTTCGAAGACATCGATATCATCGATGGAAAGGCCGGCTTTTTCCAAAGCTTTTTGAGTGGCGGGAATCGGCCCAGTAAGCATCAGGGTGGGATCTGATCCGACTACAACCCGTGTATGCACTTTAAAACGTGGTTTCAATCCAAGTTCTTCCGCTTTACTGCGTTCCATCAATAATAAAGCGGCAGCACCGTCACTTATCTGGCTTGAGTTCCCGGCATGGATTAAACCGTCTTCTTGGAAAACCGTTTTCAACCCAGCCAGTATTTCCATGGTAGTTCCAGCCCTTGGACCTTGATCTTCCGTAACTTCCATATGATTTCCTTCTTTATCAGTACCCGTTACTGAAATCATTTCACGGTCAAAATGCCCTTCTTTTTGAGCACGTATTGCTTTGGCATGACTCTCAACGGAAAACAGATCACATTCTTCACGTGTTATTCCCCACTTATCGGCGATTCTCTCAGCTGATAAACCTTGGTTAATCACCTCATACCTGTCTAAATACTTTTGGCTGGTTACAGCACCTTGATTATTAGACCCCATGGGGACTCGGGACATGTTTTCCACTCCTCCGGCTACTACAACATCCATATCTCCCGACAAAATGGCTTGGGAAGCGAAATGGACAGCCTGCTGACTTGACCCGCATTGACGATCAATCGTCGTTCCCGGCACTTCGATCGGAAATCCTGCAATCAGTGCAGCAATTCTTGCTATGTCACCTGCTTGTTCACCAACCTGTGAAACACAACCTAGTATGACATCATCGACAATAGCCGGATCGATGCCCGCCTTCTCAATCAGCTTTTTCAATACTTCCCCTGCTAGATCATCTGGGCGAACGTCTTTCAAGGCACCGTTCCTTTTCCCTACTGGGGTTCGAATCCCTTCAACGATTACCACTTCCCGCATATACTCTCTCCCCTTCTCATCCTGTTTATATTAAAGGCCCAGATTCTTAGCGATGATTTTCTTCATGATTTCATTTGTCCCGGCATAGATGCTTGCTACCGGGACATCCCGATACCTTCTGGCAATCTTGTATTCTTCCATATATCCATAGCCGCCATGAAGTTGCATGCACTCAATCGATATTTTTCTCGCAGTCTCCGTCAAACGCCATTTTGCCATCGAAACCTCTGTGACCACCTGTTCTCCCGCCATATGATTGGCGATCAATTGATCTAGGAAAACACGCCCCATTTTGATTTCCGTTGCCATTTCCGCGATTTTGAATTGAGTATTTTGAAACTGACTCACGGATTTTCCGAACGCTTCCCTGCTTTTCACGTACTCAATGGTATCGGCCAGCATATCCTCTGATGCCGTTTGAGCACAAATTGCCACTACAAGGCGTTCCTGCTGCAATTTCTCCATTAAATAAGCAAAACCCTTTCCTTCTTCACCAAGCAGGTTTTCCTTTGGAACACGACAATCCTCGAAGATCAGCTCTGCTGTATCCTGACTGTGCAAACCAAGTTTCTTCAGTTTTCGCCCCCTGGAAAATCCAGGAGTATCCCTTTCTACCACGACTAAGCTAACGCCTTTATGCTTTGGAACGGCATTTGGATCCGTTTTACACGCAACGATGACCAAATCCGAATGAATGCCATTTGTGATGAATGTCTTTTGGCCATTTAATATGTAATGTTCTCCATCCAAAATAGCAGTGGTTTTTATATTGGCTAAATCCGAACCTGTTCCAGGCTCTGTCATGGCGATTGCTGTAATGATTTCCCCTGTTGTGCATTTAGGAAGCCAGCGCTCTTTCTGCGCCTCACTTCCGTATGCGGCAATATACGGAACAGTGATGTCACTATGGAGTCCGAAACCAATGAAACCAGAACCTACTCTTTCCAATTCCTCATTAATTATGACTGCAAAGCCCCAATCTACCCCGGAACCCCCATAATCTTCTCCAAGATTCGGGCAGAGAAAACCCTGTTCCCCCATTTTCACCCAAAATGACCGGGGAATGATCCTCTCTTCTTCCCATCTTTCATAGTGGGGAACTGCTTCTTTCTCTAAAAACTTTCGGAATGACTTACGGAAAATGTCATGATCTTCACTTAGATATGGATGTTTCATCTGTTTTTATCTCCTCTGCATGGCTTTGTCTAAGGCTCTTTTCAAGATCGATCTATAATGGATTGGATCATCTTTTCCAAAAGGAATTCACACTTACCTGGGTGACATTCGAATGGCCCCATCCAGCCTGATGGTTTCCCCATTCAGCATTGGATTCGTTATGATGCTCTCCGTTAGCTTAGCGTACTCTTCGGGATATCCGAGCCTTGATGGGAATGGAACGGTTTTACCTAATGACATCCTCGCTTCATCAGGCAATGAATCGAACATCGGAGTATGGAATAGACCCGGTGCGATAGATACGACACGTATCCCTTTTGTGGCAAGCTCCCTTGCAATCGGCAGGGTCATCCCAACAATGCCCCCCTTAGAAGCACTATATGCGGCTTGTCCGATTTGTCCTTCAAAGGCAGCTACCGAAGCCGTATTGATAATGACACCACGCTCCCCCTCTTGGTTCGGCTCATTTTTGACCATTTTTTCAGCCGCAAGTCGGATGACATTAAATGTACCGACCAAATTGATTGTCACCACATTTGAGAACGCTTTCAATTCATGTGTACCTTTTCTGCCTATGACCTTCTCTGCAATTGCAATACCAGCACAGTTGATGACCGTATTGATGCTCCCGAATTTTTCAATTCCTTCTTCCAACGCTCCCAATACGCTATCTTCACTTGTTACATCCGTTTTAATGAACAGGACTGAATCTCCCAATTCATGAGCCATCTTAGCGCCATTTTCTTCCGAGAGGTCAAATATGACTGCCTTTCCACCTTTTTTAATGATGTTTCTTACTGTCGCCGCTCCCAGACCTGAAGCCCCGCCTGTCACAACTGCAATGGTTTCTTGAATATCCAAATCCTCACCTCATTTGTTTCTAGAATATATATTCATCTTTCACTATCATCAATACCTATTTTCAATATTAATTTCACCGCTTGCCTGTTTTATCGTTCACCTTCAAGTCATGAAGGGTTACGGTGAAGCCTTTGATTACCTGTTCAAAATCCTGTTTCAATCCATCCAGCTCTTGAATGCGTTCATTAATTTCGTTTAATTTCTGTCCTGCCATTTCAATCGTTTTTTCCAATTGCTTAATGCCTGTCCTATCCTTATCGAATAACAGGACTATATCCTTTATTTCCACTAACGAAAAACCATACTTCTTACCGCGCATTATGATTTTAAGCTGTGCGTATTCTTTCTTTCCATATACTCTTTTTCCCGTTTCGGTACGTTTTGGACTAAGCATACCCAGTTCCTCATAATATCGGAGGGTCCTTGTCGTCAATTCGAATTCTTTTGCTAACTCAGAAATGGTGTACATGTAAAAACCACACTTTGCAAAGGGATTATTTACCTTTATTTTAACATTGACGTTAACGTAAACTTCAATAAATATTCACAAAATTTATAATATATGAAACTGCATGAAAGATTTAAATTGATATACTATGGGTATATTCTTTTAAAGAAGGGAATGATCGATCAATGCTATGCTCAAAAATATTAGTTGCTTACGATGAATCTGAATTGGCACTTAAATCTTTAGAAAAAGCGATTGAATTAGCCAAGTTGGATCCCACCATCGAAATCCAGGTGCTTCACGCTGTAACGTTGCCAATCAAACCAAATATATATGGCAATGCCTTTCAGGAAATTGAAGAATCCATGCTCAATTATGGAAATGAAGTGATAAAAAAAGCGGAAGCGTTATTATCAGAAATCCCGAATGAATCCCAAACATTTGTCGTAGAGGGTTCAGCCATCACGACTTTATTGGAACATGCAAAATCCCGTAATTGTGACCTTATCATCATGGGCAGCCGCGGATTGAGTGGTTTCAAGGAATTCCTAGGCAGCGTGAGCCACTATATCGTTCAACATTCCCCAGTGCCCGTCTTGTTGGTCAAATAAAATTTACTGCAAATATTCATGCCGGCCCTTTCATAGCTGGGTTTCCCTTTGGAATCCAGCTTCTTTATGCGTGCATGAAACCCCATCAAAACTTATCGTGTTTTACAAACACTTCCGTTTACGGGTAAAATGAAACTAATTTTAAACGAGGATAACAGGTGACGCAATGGATATTAAGCATTTGCAATACTTTATAGAGGTAACCAATTTCAATAGCTTCACTCGGGCTGCCGACCATTTATTCATTACCCAGCCGACCATCAGCAAGATGATTAAAAACCTGGAAACCGAGCTAGGTGTTGAGCTTTTTGATCGGTCGCGTAAGCAACTGATCTTGACCGATGCAGGCAGGGTTGTCTTGGAGCAGGCAAAATTGATAGATAAGGCCTTTCACAATTTAGAAACGGAAATGGACAATTTATTAGGTTTGAAAAAGGGACATATACGCATCGGCCTGCCGCCGATCATCGACGCTTCTTTCTTCCCCCGAATTCTTAGCCGTTTTCATGAGGAATATCCCAATATTACCTTTCAATTAGTAGAGGATGGTTCAAAAAAGATTGAAGAATCCGTCCAAAATGACTTAATTGATATAGGCGTTATTGTCCTGCCAACCAACACCGCACTTTTTCATCATTTTGCTTTTTTAGAAGAAGACATTAACTTGATTGTTCATCCCTCCCATCCAGATTCTTGTCTGGAAGAAATCGATTTGGCCGATTTGGAAAACGAGTCTTTCATCTTATTCAATAAGGATTACGTCCTTCGAGATCTCATCATTTCATCCTGTAATGAAGCCGGTTTTTCTCCACATACCGTTATTGAAAGCTCACGCTGGGATTTCATTGAGGAAATGGTTTACTGTAAACTTGGCGTTGCTCTATTACCTGAAAGTTTATGCCGTCATGATGAACGCGTGAAGTCAATCAAGGTTAAAAACCCCTCCATTAGTTGGAATTTGGGATTCATTTGGAGTAAGGACCATTACCTTTCATACGCTGCAAAAGAATGGCTGAAATATACGAGGGAATCGTTATCTCGTAACGAGTGAATTTTAATCTGCCTGATGGGATGTAAGCACTATCATAGATTTTGGTTATGCATTTGATAACATCTAACCATTTTACAATACGTAACGGCGGGGTTAGACTTGGTATGAGTAAAAAGCACGGTAACTGCTGATGGTTTCCATTTTTTCTGAAAGGAGATATTCATGATCACTTTATCCAGTGTCGATGAGTTACACGAAACAAAAGCAGCTCTGGAGAAAATTAAATATTCATACCCCGAACTATTTAATAAACTGCTCCATGTCGTTGCCTTAACACGGACTTTTCAATTTAAATATCAATTTATGGGCACTTTAATCATGGATGAAAACCCAAACGAATACACCCCTGAATTCGTTATGCCCTCCGTTATCAGATTATATATAGAGGAAGTTCAAAAGTTAAAGGATGATCCGAATATCCAGGTATTACTTCAAACCTTCTCCCAAAATAAAAATATTGGATATGCCAAAATCAGTATGCTTGTGCTCGGTAAAAGCCCTGAATCGCTTTTAGGTGCTTCATCCATCAAATGAACCACCCCTGATATGCTCCCAAAAAAACCCTCCATTAACGGAAGGTTTTTTTCTTTAACACGTTATTAAAGCACTTTGCTCAAAAAGGCTTTGGTTCTTTCCTGCTGGGGATTATCAAAAATCTCACTGGGGGTGTTTTCTTCAATAATATAGCCTTCGTCCATGAAAATGACGCGATCACCAACTTCTTTTGCAAATCCCATCTCATGGGTCACCACTACCATGGTCATACCTTCCTTAGCAAGTTGCTTCATGACCTCAAGAACTTCACCGACCATTTCCGGATCTAGAGCGGAAGTCGGCTCGTCGAATAACATGATTTTTGGTTCCATCGCCAAAGCCCTGGCTATTGCGACGCGTTGCTTTTGCCCCCCCGATAATGAATCCGGGTATGCGTTCGCTTTCTCGGCAAGCCCCACTTTCTTAAGCAGTTCCATCCCTCTTTGGGAAGCCTGTTCTTTGGAAATCTTGCGGACCTTTAGAGGCGCAAGCATAATATTATCAAGAACAGTCTTATGTGGAAATAAGTTAAAATGCTGAAATACCATGCCAACTTCCGTTCGGACTTTATTGATATTGACCTTCTTGTCTGTCGTATCAAGTCCTTCGATGAAAATATGCCCTCCTGTTATCGTTTCAAGTTGATTGATACACCTGAGGAAAGTGGATTTACCCGATCCAGAAGGCCCGATTACAACGACTACTTCCTGAGGGGAAACGATTGCATTGATATTTTTCAATACTTCATTTTCCCCAAATGACTTCTTTAGATTCTCGACCTTGATCATTCTGTTTTCAACCTTCTTTCGAGTCTACTTAATACGAAACTTAAAATGAGCGTAAGGAATAAATAGATGAAGGCACACGCCAAATATGGCTCCCACACTTTAAAGTACTGACTCCCCATCGCCTTTCCCCAATACATTAATTCCGGGGCTGCAATGACACAAAGCAGGGACGAATCCTTCAATAATACAATGAATTCATTTCCTAAAGGAGGGATCATTCGTTTGAAAGCTTGAGGCAATACAACATGAATCATTGTTTGGGTATGGGTCATCCCCAATGAACGTGATCCTTCCATTTGCCCTTTATCGATGGATTGAATGCCCGCACGGAAAATTTCTGCAATATATGCGGCTGCATTTAAAGATAAAGCAATGACCCCGGCGGTTACTGCATTCGTTTCACCGGTAAAAAAGGGCACAATTCCAAAATGGATTAAAAAGATTTGAACTAAAAGCGGTGTTCCGCGAAAAACCGTGACATAACAGTAAAATGGAAAGGCCAGCACTTTGTTTCTCATGATTTTCCCTAAACCGATCAATAACCCCAAGAAGGTTCCGATGAGGATGGAGGAAACCGACAGCCCTATAGTAAGCAGTGTTCCTTTTAATAAGAAAGGAGCATATTCAAAAATAATATCCCAGCGAAAACTCATTCCGTTTCCCTCCTAAAGACCAAAAAAACTGCGTAACTTCACACGTAAAGTTACGCAATCTTTTACTATCCACTTGTTTTTATTGTTGTGCTTTCAATGTTTCGATATCTGGATCAGTACCAAACCAGTCTTTATAAATTTCTGCATATTTTCCATTTTCATAAATGGCATTCACAGCTTTATCGAACTCCGATTTCAATTCACTGCCTTTCGGGAACATAAGACCATAAAATTCCTCATTGAAACTTTTGCTATCTTCAACGACTTTCAGTTTTTGATCGGGGTTATTTTTCACATATTCCTCAACAACCGTATTATCAGCTACGACAGCCGAAGCTCCACCTTTCAGTAATTCCTGAATGGCCAGGTTATTGTTTTCGAACTTTTTGATGTCCTTATGATTTTTTCCAAGGAGTTTCTCTACCGCTTCCTGTCCAGTTGTACCAGTCTGAACGGCAATGACCTTCCCTTTCAATTCACTTCCTGATTTTATATCACTTTTCTCAGGAACGAGAATCTTGTTAGTTGATAAAAAGTATGGAACCGAGAAATCATAAGATTGTTTTCTTTCGTCATTCACTGTAATCGCAGAAATTGCGACATCCGCTCTCTTAGATTCGATTTCAACAAAAATCGGGTCCCACCCAACACTTTCAAGTTTAACTTCATAACCTGCTTCTTCAGCAACGGCGTTGATGAAATCAACATCGAATCCTACAATCTTATCGCCTTCAAGAAATTCAAATGGAGCATAATTGGCGTCAGTCACGATTCTGAGTGTTTTTCCATTGGACTCTTCTTCTTTACTAGTTGTCGAGACTTCTTTATCCTTTCCGCATCCTGTCATGACTAGTAACAAAGAAGCTACCATGGCAAACACTAAAAAAGAAACCTTTTTCAAAATAATCCCCTCTTCTCTCTCGTAAACTCTCTTTTTTAAAAAAAACAGATAAATCTAACTTTAGAGAACATTCAGTATATTCTTTTAAGAATATTATACGTTTATTTGTTTTTTTATTCAATAAAAAATCGACAAATAACTTTAGTAAAATAAAAGTTTAATCAATTAACTCGGTAAATCAAAAGTGCAAATATTCTCTAATGGGGAAACGGGCAGACTTTTTCCCTTTTCTCGAATTAATGGATATTATATTGAAAACAGTAAGTGAAACTTTCAAAAGGTTTAATAGAATAAAAATAAGCAGCGGCCAAATTAGCGTGGCGGCTGCTTAAATGATTATTATGGAACTTCCTTATTGCCCTCTTCAATATCTAACATATCCAAAAGGAAGATGAAGATCGGTATCCCGATGATCAATCCCCATATCCCTAGGAAATGCTCGGAAAACAAGAGGATGATGAAGGTGAAAAATGTTGGAAGATTTGTTTTTGCCGACATGAATTTCGGATTTAAAATATAGCTTTCAATTGCGTGGATCACAACAATCATGATGAGCACAGCAATCACTTTTGGCATGCCGCCGATACTATAGGCTATCATGCTAAGTGGAATGAGGGAGATGATGACCCCTGCAACCGGAATCAAACCCAGGAAGAAAATCATGATTCCTAGACCGAGCAACTGAGGGAAGCCAAGTATCCATAAGAAAGTTACCGATAGGACAGCATTCGTAATGGCTATCAAGAATTGGACCTCAATCACCTTTCCAAATGAATTGATGAATTTGACGCCAAAGTGTCCTAGGTTTATGAAGAAAGATTTAAATTTGGCACGCTTGAATTTTGATGTAAAGCGAATGATTTTATCTTTTTCCAATAAGAAAAATAGACTAAGCAACATGGAAATGAAAATTTGAAATGCCAGTTTACCGAAATCGGATATATAAAGATAGAGTGTATTCATCTGTTTTTGAAGATCGAGCGGCGATTCCAGCTCGTTCATTAAGTTAATGGCATATTGAATGACCCTGCTATCTGGTGGATGTTGAAAGAAGAAAACGATCTGTGTGACTAATTCCGTGAATTGTAGCGTAATGACCGGTAGATATTTATAAAGAACGATGGCTAAACTAGAAATGACGACTGCATATAAAAAACTTATAACAACCTTAGAATTGATATGCATCACTTTATCCAGCCGAATCATGATAAATTGCTCCAGCCTTCCCATCAGGAAAGTGAAAACAAATGTGAATAACACGATATTAACCATACTTCCGATGCTTATTAAAAAGAGGACTAACACAATTAATGTAATTAACCTTGAAAAACCTTCGCTTTGCAAATACTCTTTTACCACTTACCTATCTCCTAACTACCATTCTGCCTTGATAATTCCTTCTACTTATTATTTTACACGGAATTGAGGGATTCTACTACAATTACCTTCCATTGACAACAAAATTTTTTGAATGATCAGTAATCCCCATGATGCAGACGTTAGTTGAGAGCTTTTTAGAACATCCGATTCCATAATTCCACTGTCATTCATGCATGAAAAAACATCTGCCAAATGGGCAGATGCTAATCTTCATCCTTCACATCGATATCTTCGGGAATGGGTTCGTTATAATAATCCGCCAATTGCTTCTTATATTTTTCCATCTGTTCAAGATGCATATTAAACTGCTCTTTAAAAATCAAATGCTGCTCACCGTCATGAACGGTGCGAATTTTATTTTGAACGATCAAACTTTCTATATAAGATTCCGGCATCGATAAATATTCCGCAGTCTCTTTAATTGTCAAGTACATGCCTTCACCCCTTTTCCATACTAACTATACTAGATTGGGGGCATTATTTGAAGTGCTTGATCTTTGATTGAAAATCCCTTCAATTCCAAGGAAAGGACGAAACCGGATTCAGGGGTTTTTGGCATGTTACCTACCCAGCTTAATCGATTACAGTAAATAGAACATTTTGGACGGAATTCCAAACAATAACTTACAATCCCTTCCAATAACATGTAAGATAATGTTAAAGTACAATATACATAGATTAAGAGGAGTGGACAAAAATGACCTTCTTTTATGTCATTCTTGCGGCAATTTTTGCTGTTATCCTGGTCAATTTCTTGAAACGGCTAAGTGAACCGGCTAAATTAGAACGCTATCAAAATGAATTCCGTAAATACCATGCGGAAACTCTAGACCTGCATTCAACGGAAATCGTTTCAGAAGCATTGATAGAAAAGCTTAATAAAGCACTGGATTTCAATTATATGGAAAAGGTCAATGCTGAATTCCGACTGAAGCATCCACGTGACTCACAGATAAAGGTCAATCAGGCTTGGCGTGAATTGAAACGCTATTTGATTATGGCTGCAGTGTTTGGAAAAGTTGAAATGTTTAATTCAGTCATCGATGAGTTATGGCACATCATGCTGAAATATAGACAGGAATATGATGAGTTTTGCCAGGCTTTCATCGGTAGGACCATTCAACACCATCCGCATTCAGAACCTGTTTTCAAACCCGAAGAGCGTACTCTTTTTGACTTTTACTATGTACAGCTATTTACGGTGGATTCCCATTCCATTCAAAAATGGGGCAAATTTTTCAAACATGATAAAGGGCAAACACTTCTCCGCGATTTTGAAACGTTGGAGCTGGAGCAGTTAAAAGAGAAATATATGAGGAAACCGACAAGTATACAAGCGGAACGGACCTTTGAATCTTTCACTTCCCAATTTAAAGAAAATCGCCCCATGACAGAATTGAATTGGCGGAAAACGTACGACCAGACGGACTACGCAGCTCCTGCCTATTTCACTTATGCAAGTACCGATGATTTTGACAGCGAATTTAAAGATATTTTCGGGAATGAATCGAACACAGTTTCCTCTGGATCCGGCCATGGTGGCGATCATAACAGTTCCCATGACAGCAGTTCTGATTCCTCTTCTAGCTGTTCTTCATGCAGTTCTTGTTCGTCATGAGCTTTTCGCTTGGAAAAACATTTGAATAAACGCGAAAAAACCACTCTGTATGCTTTCAGAGTGGTTTTTTATGATTTTGATGATGTTCTCATAATGGATTTCTACTAATTCTTCACAAACTTTATCTCAGATGTTTTGAAAGTCTTCAAAACCAGCTCCATGAAAAGTTAGATAGATTCTACTATGAGTTTGGTTTTTTCAGAGGATCATTCAAAATTGAAAAGATATTAACCAAAATTGGAACAATGTCCTCTATTAATTTTTATAGAATTTAATTTATAGCTTTTAGATTATTAATTAAAAGGAGAAGAAAAAATGAAAAAACATTTTTTAGCAATTTTAGCAACGATTTTAATGTTTTCCACTATTGCTCCAAGGAGTTACAACTGATATGGATGATAAAGAGATACGGAAATTCAGACCAGTTTTTGTATCTGCAAATTTGGAAAATAAGAAAAAATTAGTACAAGGTTTAACTGAAGATCGAGTGAAATTAATTAAAGAATTAAAAAAGTATAGAAATGCCCTTTCACCATTTTTAATTAATGTTTTGCAAACTAATCTAGATGAGTGGGAAATAGAAATTCATGATTGGCAAGAGGAAATAAAAAAAAAGAAAAAGAGAAAGAGAGCTTTTAAGTGCTCTCAGTTTGTAGACAAAAGGGGTTCGGAATTTATAAATTCCGAACCCCTTTTGAGATTCCCTTTGAATTTTCGTCCAAGGTTAAGAGATTGGGGCTGTGCAAGCCACTCTTTTAGGCCATTATTAGACATTGCCATGTCCAAGTGGCTATCTCCTTCAAATTATAGGTAAGCATCGCCTTCATCGGAAATTTTTTAAGGCGTCTATTTCCTTCTTCATTAATTCCACCGATTGAACCAATTCTTGATCCTTTGTTTATTTTTCTCGAGAACCTCCTTCGATGTCCGGTTGTCTTTTTGTTTTTTCCATTCAAAGAAAGAGGCAATTCCGATAAGCAGCCCTCCGCCAATGATTAAATACAGCCACCATGGCATCTCGCTCCACATCGAATTGGTATTCATATAGACATTGAATAAAATGGTGCCAGTTCCAGCGATGAAATAGGATTTGTATTTCATCATGAAGCCAACGAGCATTGCTGCCAATGACACCGTTCCGATAATGAGCGCATCGTATAAAGTGTTGCCCACCATTGCATCAATGATCAAGACTAAAAACAGGAGGAATACAATACCCATCTCGATATATTGTGTGATTTTGCCTTTAACAAAGATTTTCCTCAGCAGAATGGTGCTGACAATGAACAGCGGCAGTATATTTACCTCCTCCTCAAGTACAGCTGGTATCGTGAATTGACCCGTGATGACCCAATACGGATAGAGACTGAATAATATCGCTGCAGCTAATTGGGTTTTTCTTTCCATCATTCCTGTCGTCGTGCTTCTCATCAAAATGAAATAGATTGGAATCAACAGTGCCACGATGATTTGCAGAAGGAAATGTGCTGGTCCCCCCGTCAAAACATCCATGTTCATGGCAAGAAGAAACAGCAAGCCATAGACTCTGTAAAAGTCCAATTGAAGTCCTGCCCCGCCTTTAGTCAGCAGGCCTTTAAAGAATTTCCTGCTAAGCAGTACCATTATGGCCGCACACCCAAAAAGGACTGTCATACCAACCAAATGCCGTAATGTGTCCGTATACATGATGATGGTCCAATACGGATACAAACTGATAATTCCCGTCAGCCAAACGTAGATGCCCTTTTCTTTTACATCCTTTGTGAAACTTCCAATCAAGATGAAGTAAACCGTGATCAAGAGTGAGACAAAAACTTCGAGTAACTGGCTTGATGTTTCAGTTACTGGAATTCCCCTATTCATGGCCAGTAAAAATAACAGGCCATATATCCTGTATCCATCGATAGTAATACCTGTATCTTCCTTTTTGATTAAGCCATTGAAATAACGTCGGCTTAAAAGCAGCATTCCTAACATACAGCTGAAAAGGACCATCAATCCCATTACAACCGATAGGCTTTCGGCATAGTCGACGATGATTAGGAAAGGATATAGACTGACTAGAGCAGCAATATTGGTATAGATTTTCCTTTCTTGCTTTTCCGTTGTTAAGCTTCTCAGGAAAATGAAATAAGCGGTTAACAAGAGCGATACAAAGACTTGGAGTAACTGTTGATCAGTATCATGAAAAACCTCCGCATTCATATCGATCACAAAGAATAAACCATAGATTCTGAAAGGATCAAAGCTGATGATGCCTGATCCGTTTTTCTTGAGTAACCCGCTGGAATACAGCCTGCTTAGCAACAACATTCCTGCCATACAGCCGAAAAGAACAGCCAAACTCGTGACGATTGGGAGTGTATGGGCATAGTCTATGATATTAATGAAAGGGAAAAGTCCGATGATAGCCGCTATTCCTGAGTAAATGCTTCTTTCTTTCTTATAGATCGTGAATCTTCTCATCAGGATGAAGTAGCTAGGCAACAGCAGGGAAACAAAAATCCCCAAAATCGCAGAACCTGTATCGCCCATAAACACTTCCAGATTAAGAGTACAGAGATATAACAAGCCATAAATCCGATAATAATCAATGACTCTTTTCGTTCCCACTTGGTTGACCAATCCTTTGAAATGGCGACTGCTGGCAAACACCATCACAGCCATGCATACAAACAATACGATTATCGCAAAAACCAGAGGTAATGTATTTGCATACATATTGTAGAAAATGAACGCCAGGGTCAGAGGAATCACAACATAGTTCCGCCAATTCCTTTGCATGAGCAGATACCAGGCAAACAAGAACTGTCCAGTCATCACCCCTACCCAGACCAACTCGCGGTTAAGCGGAAAGTCCCGGATTGCCGTTTCCAAGATGGATATGCTTATCCCTAAATGAATGAATGGAATAAAGTAATACTCCATGATTCCTTTCCAATTCTTATTGGATAACGCCCACAGAATGGTTATGAGTCCTGCTGTTATCATCATGCATATTGATGTAATGAATACCATTTGCTCCATGTTTACCACAAATAAATGGACCTGTAGGAAAAGGACTGAAAACCCTAGGTACGTAAAAACGTATACTCCCCATTTCACATGCGCCCTAAAAGCACTCAAAATATAAATCAACAGTTGCGCAACATATAGGAACGGCGAACTTTCCGTTTGGGCAATGAGCATATATCCAACAGGAATCGCCAGTAAATTGGCAAGGTGACTTGCGTAAAAGAAGTACAGTTTCCCATTTTTTGAGTATTTCCCAAGCCATTCTCCTAATAGGAAAAAGATAATGGGGCCGATCAACACGAACGCAATCTTCAACACCATTGAACCAAAATCAAAAACATCGTAGAGTGAAGCATATAAGCTGGCACTTGTAATTACGACAGGCACCCAGAATATGTGCTTCCGATGGATATGGACGGACCAACCATTTATTGCAGTAGCTACAGCAATCACTCCGCTTGCCTCCAAAGGATTCAGTGAATCGAATGAGATCCATATCAAGGAAAGGAAGGAAAGAATCTGTCCACTATATGCAAAAACAGGAAAGAATTTATGATATTCCTTTTTAAATGTATAAGCTGCACCTATTGAAATCAGCGAAACCCCCATTAAATAGAGGCTGACCGGGATATATGAACGGACCCACTCTAAACCTTCCAACAAATATGGATAGAAAGCAACCAAAGCCAAAACGAAAGTGATTGGAAATCCGTATATGGCGTTTTCCTTCATATGCTTACTATCGTCTTTAATATATGTGATGAAGAAAAGTCCAGAGATCATGGCAAGGGCTACGCTAACTGCAAGCCAATCCATTTCGCTGAATTTACTGGTCAGTATCACTAACATGGTCATTGGGGAGATAAGTAAGATACTCCGCTTAAACAGGCTGTACTTCGGGTGACGGTTATATAAATATAATCCAAGATATTGAATGACCTGAAGAACAAAAATCAAATTCAAACCGGTAGAAAAAGTGACTGGTAAAGCAAAGAAAAGATATACGAACGCTAAGTTGAAAACAACAACAGCAGGGTACGTGAAGCTTGATTTTCTCGATTGAACGGAAACATAGACAAGCTGTGCGGATACTATCATGAGCGCGATGAATATTTGCGCATAGACTTCCTGGTAAGCCATCGCGTTTATATATAAGAAAACGATCCCGCTCTCAATCAAACTTGTAAACATGAAATTCTTCGAAAGCTTAGTCATTTTGAATTTGGCCAGATATTTTGAAAGAGCGGTAAAAATGATTGGTACAAGTGCAAAAGCAATGACCATGTATTCACTTAATAATGAATTAGAAACAAAATGGATATATCCATACGTAAAAACGGCACTAAAAGCCATTTCATAATATTTTTTTTGAAATTTTACGGCAAAAATTAAAAACAAAACAGAAAAGAACATCAACGTTAGTGAATACACCAAGTTACTAGAAAATAACGTCAAGATTACAAAGGCTTCAACGATGATCTTAAACTGGATGAATTGAAAAATGAATGGTTTGAATAACGTTAATGCTTTTTGATTTTTCAATTGCTCAATATTCCATAATAGAATTAAATTAAGAATGCCAATGGCCAAAAACATCCACTCGATTGTCGGCGTCACAAAGGCTAAACCGAAATAACAGGTAATACCGAACGTGAATATGGAAATGAAAATGAATATTTTCGACTTAAAGTAGTCAGCAATCTTAAAATAAATGGCTAAGCAGAGTAATCCTCCAAGAAACCCCAGAAGCCCCCGCCCCCCACCATTAAGTGAAAGGTACTCTCCAAAAATCCGATAATATGAAGCTGATAAAATCGTAATCGGAATGAATAAACCCGCTAGCGTCAAGAATGCAAAAGCCGTCTGTTTAATTTTCAGCTTCGAAGCGATGAAGGCCATCCCCGCAAAAATGACGGAAACCATTCCTATGAAGAAAACTTTCAGGACCGCATTCAAATTCCCCCATGAAGAGGTTGCTAAAATCAATCCGCCGAACAGAAGTAATATGACCCCAGTAAGCAGGATGACAGAGATATTCCGTTCCCTGATTTGCTCAGGTGTTTTCTTCAGCTTTGCCGGTTTTACTGGTTTCTCCAGCTTGATTGCCTGCTGTTGAATAACCGGTTTCCTATCAGTGATCTCCTTGACAGGTTCAAGACTATCCTCCGAAACTGATTTATTAGGTTCATACCCGGAATTCTCACCTTTCATTATCGATTCGTTCAATCCATCAGATTTCAGTAATTCCAATGAAGACTCCTCAATCAGGCTATCTTGAACCTTCATCTCGGGACTATCACCGATAACCTTCTCAGGTCCTTGGATGGATTTCTTTTTTTCATGCTCTAAGCGCTTTTGTTTATGGAGGGCTAATTGGAAATGCCGATTGTATGCCCTGCTAATCCGGATATATTCTGATTTAGGGATGAGCCGCCTTTCCCATAAAACATCCAGCTCTTCTTGGAAAATACGCTTCCTTCTTTCTAATGTCATTTCTTCATTTGAAGAATCATTCATCCCAAGATTCCCCTTCCTTCAAATAGACCTTCTATCATCTTATGTATATTCTCTTTTCGATAATAACAAAGTTTTTCCATTTTTTAAATATTCAGGATGATACGTATATGAAACAACGAAGCCAGTGGTGTTCCTCCTGACTCAAAAAAAAGAATGACTTCCATTGAAGCCATTCAGCGTCTTTCCATTGATTTTACTTTATCCTCGCTCCTGATAATGCATAGATAAACGATCATTGAAATGAAAATCGAGGCGGCTGCCGTGATATAGATGCTTCTATAGCCGAAGAGGAAGCCTATCTGCCCGAACACGATAGCACCTATACCCACTCCAAGATCGAAAAATGAAAAGTATGTTGCATTCGCCATCGCCTTCCGATTAGGTGCCGTCTTTTCAATCGACCATGCCTGCAGCGCCGGCTGAACAGAACCGAATCCAAATCCATAAAGCACTGCAGCGGTGTAAAGGACTGCTTCATTAGGCATCCACGCGAGCAGTAGCATCCCAGTCATGATGAGTAATGTTGAGGGCACAAATACTGCACGATGTCCCCTTCGGTCATATAATCGGCCCGCAAATAATCTCGTGACCATGAGGGCCATTGCATATACCAAAAAGTACCACTGGATCCCATCTACACCTTTTTCCGCTGTATAAAGGGGCAGGAAGGTTGCAATTCCACCAAATGTAACGGAAATGAAGAAAATGAGCAAAGATGGCTGAAGGGCACTTTTTTCATATATATCAAACCTTTTGGCTGCCACTGCCGTCGATGGATCACTTTCCACTTTTTGATATCGAATAAGTGATGCAGTAATGATGGCAAACAAGCCTAATAATGAACAAATCAGAAACAACTCTTGAAACGGAAGGACCGTAACTAGAAAAAGACCTAATGATGGCCCGAATGCCAGTGCTAAGTTACCCGATAATCCGTAATAACCCATCCCCTCACCACGTCGTTTCGCAGGGATGATATCGGAAGCAATCGTTCCTGAAGCCGTTGAAGAAAATCCCCAGCCGACGCCCTGTACAATCCGCATCATGAATAACAAGCCGATGCTCCCCATAAAACCGAAGGAACCCACTGACAATGCGAAAATGGCTAACCCAATAAGAAAAACGATGCGTCTTCCCTTCGTCTCCAATAATCTGCCGGCAATTGGCCGAACAAGCAAGGCCGAAAAAGTGAAGATTCCAAGAACAGCCCCCACCAGGCGGTCGTCACCACCAAGCTGCTCAACAAACAGCGGGAGGGTCGGCATCGTCATTTGAAACCCCATGAAGATGCACATATTTGCCAAACAGATCATGATGAAATCACGTGTCCAGATTTTATCAGACCCTCTTACCCGTTCATCCACTAAGGTTTCCCTCATATCCCTTCACCTTCTAATTAAAATAGTCATTGCCAGTTTACTAAAATTGGTTAAAATAAGCGAATGATTTATTTCGTGCACCTAAATATATATATATAAATAAAAGCCCAGTATGACACTGGGCTCCATTCTACGAACATTATAAAAAGTGCTTAAGCGGCTAATAATTGGTCCCGGTTTTGTAAAAATCCCGATTGATAACGATGAACATTATATTCTTCTTCGAAACTTCTCCCGTAACATCCATTAAATTAGTATATTTTTTTATTCCGCCAAAACCTTAAAGTTGCCAAAAGACTTTCCAGCGGCGCATTATCCCAACAATTTCTTTACGGGACAATTATTACATAAGACTGAGAAACAGCATGAAGAGATTCGTATAGTAATGAAGAAGGAGAACCTTATAAACACTTAGAAAAGTAAAAACATTAAAATGTTTTTCATTATTTCCTTAGAAGGGGGACCACTTCTAGCAAATTACCCACGCTATTATAAAATGAAAAACCACTAGCATCTTCTCTATTATTGGAAACTCGTCAATTCCTCTCTAGCCGATCAGTACTTTGTTCCAACAAATATTAGCTTCTGTTTATGAAAAAAAAATGGCCGCATAATTGAAAAAGCCGATCCCAATTGGGTCGGCTTTTTCATGCTTCACGACTATTTCGTTATCTCGATTTTCCCATTATTCGCTTCCAATTTCACTAAGTTTTCACCTTTGCCAATGACAGTATTTCCCTCATGCTTACCAAGGATATCTACTTTCCCATTGTCGACATGAACATCGAAAGTTGTATTTGTTGGTTCATTCTCCGTTTTAATCATGATTTTACCGTTATTACATTCGAGATCGATCATCCTATCCAAGTCTTTCGTGACCAATGTGATTTTACCATTATTCGATGACCCAACCAGTTTTCCCTCTACATTATTAAGATCTAGTTTCCCATTAGCAGATTTCACTTCGACTTTTTCGGTTACTATATCATTCAGTTCAACCCGGCCATTTTGAGATTCAACCATTAGATTTTCACTTTTCAATCCTGATATTTGCATTTTTCCATTATCAGACTCGACGACAAAGGATTTATAAGATTTATCAGGTACAAATACTTTTAAATGTAAGGATTGTATATGAAAACCAAAGCTAAAGGTACTTCGGTCTTCTAATTTTACCGAAAGCTTCTTTCCTTCCACATCTGCAGTGAAATCCAACTTGGAAACATTCACCCCTTTTGAAACCAACTCAATCCGGGTCTCCTTATCCTTCGTTGGAAGAATCTCTACAACTGCATTGTCAGTGTCGATTTGAACATCCGTCACGATTTCTGAAATCGTTTTTTCCTCTGTAGTCGCCTTCTGGTCCATAACCTGGGAAAACGTAAACAGACTTCCTATCACTCCGACCAATAACAATACAAGTGCAATAATCGATAATTTTTTAGCATTAATCATTTTTCAAACCGCCTTTCACAAGGGAAGCGTTAAATTTTAAATAGCGAATGAACCCTTTGGTTAAAGCACTCGTAGCAACAAACATTCCCATGGCAATGAAAATGCCAATCCCGCTTAGTCCCAATGCGAAGAACAGGTCGAAAAACTGAAAGTTACCTATCGCAAGGTTGAAAAGAGCGCCAAACGGAGCAAGAATGAATGCTATCGCCGAAGTCCAGCCTGCAATGACAACTCCAACCAATGCTATAAAAGGTCCCAAAACGATCACTAAATTAAAGAATCCCAAACCAATGACTGCCCAAACTGCCCGCATTACATTACCGGCAGAAGTCGTTTGTTCGACCTGGCCAAGATGATAGGATGCCATCAGCTCCTTGGAAATCTGTTTAGGATTCCCAAGGGAGGTGGAGATTTCCTGCTCTGACTTCCCTTTTTCCATTCCAATTGCGAAATACTCTTCGTAATCTTGGAGGATATCTTCCCGTTCCTCTAAGGAAAGTCTGGTTAAAGAGGCATTCAATTGTTTTAAAAACTGTTCTTTATTCATTGGTTCACACCTTCCTTGATTAATTGGTTGACCCCATTGGAAAATTCATTCCATTCCATCAGCAGCTCTTGAAGGTATCTCCGGCCTTTGTCGGTTAACTTATAATACTTGCGCGGAGGCCCTTCTGTTGATTCTTGCAAATAAGTCGTAAAATACTCTTCCTTCGTCAATCGTCGCAAAAGTGGATATACCGACCCTTCCGATATTTCAATTTGATCCGAAATCTTCTGTACAAGTTCATAACCATAACGATCCTGCTTATCCAATAAGGCCAGGACACACAGTTCCAGGACACCCTTTTTAAATTGTACATTCAAAGCACCATCACTCCTTCCAAGAGTCTTTTAGTATAGTTCAATAGACAGTACTGAACACCGAACAATACATCTTATGTAAATAATTTACCACACGGTATTGTTTATTGCAAGGTACTGAAAATATTTTTTTGGTCTTACATGCATTCCAATTAGGGTAGAAGAAAATTAACATTATATTCAAAGCTGTAAGAGAATACGATGTATAATAGTAAAATGTGGAAGGAGGAGTTACTTTGGCCAACAAAGAAATAACGAAAAAGCAATTCGAGTTTCTTGAACATGAATTTAATTACCTTGAAAAGGAAGGAGTCATCTCCCAGCAAGAGAAAGTGAGGATGTTAGGTTCCTATGATATAAAAGGTAATTTGAGCTTCATCACTATTCTATTATCCATTGGGGCACTTCTTTTAGGTTTAGGCATATTGACCTTCGTAGCCAGTAACTGGATCTATTTAAGTAAAGCGGTTAAATTCCTGCTTATCATTGCATGCCTCATCGGAGTGAATTTTGCTGGCGTGAAGGTGCAGGTACGCTTTCCCAAAACGTCACGAAGTCTGCATTATGCAGGTATTCTGATTTTTGGTGCAGGAATTTTTCTAATCGAGCAGATGTTTAATATTACCATCAATTTCAACAGTTCCTTTTTATTATGGGCGATTGGAACGGCATTCATTGGATACTATTTGAAGGATGTCTTCATCCTCCTTTTTACATCTTTCCTGCTTTTCATTTATATTAACGGAAGTATATTCGCTGATGAAACGTCTTATCCGCTTGCCATTCTTATATTTCTACCGGCTTTATACATTTTGTTAAAGAAATTCGATTACCCTAAATATCTGACCTTTTTCATTAACGCTTTAGCCATCAATACAATTGCCTTATTTCTTATGGAATTCGTGCCGAAGCTGGATGTTGAAAATTCGAATACGATTGTGCTTTCTATTCTGTTTGTACTGGGAATCGTGCTTGCCTATATTCCTGTAAGAGCCAAATTACAAAACATCACCCACATACAAGGGCATATCTTACATGGTATTACGGCACTCTTCCTAACCTTTGATTTTTCAATCTGGTTCCCTTTAGCTTATTTCGTTTTTCTGCTTTATCTCATTCTAAAAGGCAGTTTGACCAGCATCGTGATAATATGTGCACTGATTTTCAGATATTACATCTACTCCTTTGACTTCCTGCCAAAATCGCTTACATTCATTATCGGTGGAATCATGCTTATCGGTTTTGGCTTCTTCTTTGAAAATCAACGAAAAAAGGGAGGGGAACTCAATGAATAATCCATCATTCCGTCCACTCTTCATATTTTCCATTCCAGTCTTGATTCTGTTAGTCTTGGCGATTCCTCCGGTCTGGACAACAATGACAGGAGATGTAATCAAAATCAAAACAGCCCCGGTTGATCCGA
The DNA here is from genome assembly GCF_030348945.1 of Peribacillus sp. ACCC06369. Classification (NCBI taxonomy): domain Bacteria; kingdom Bacillati; phylum Bacillota; class Bacilli; order Caryophanales; family Bacillaceae; genus Peribacillus; species Peribacillus sp. ACCC06369. Next base: position 744,975 of record NZ_JAUCEN010000002.1, on the reverse strand, counting down.
CTGACTTATTTAGGGGAAGCTATGTGGCTTTGAAATACGAAATTGAATCCGTTAAACCATCCCAAGTCGATGACTCGATTAAAACCGAGTTCAATACAAGGAAGATGGGTGATTATAAAAAGGTATATGTACGTTTAAAACAAAACTCTGATGGACTATACGATGTTGATTACGTAACGAAAGAAAAACCCGCCAAAGGCGTTTACCTAAAAGGGGAATTGGAAATCCCATATGAGCTTCAAAATGCGGAAACCATACAGATCAGATACGGTCTGGACAATTATTTCGCATCCGAAGAAAAGGCAAAAGAGATGGAGAAGGACGCATTGGCCAATCCTTCAGTGGCCGTGGTAAAGGTCCGTAATGGCAATGTTGTTTTAACGGATATCATCATTGAATGAATGCCCCCCGGATATGACTAGCAAAAAGAGCATCGGATTTTCGATGCCCTTTTTTTTTGCTCGACTTTTTTCATATGAAATTCAGCTTGTTACTTAATGACTCGTTTTGCCCCTATATATTTTTCTTTCCAATACTTATCACTCATTTTGACCACCTTGACCCCTTTGGTGGTGGTCCCGACAAATGTACCATTTCCATAATAGATTCCTACAAAAGAGACCTGCCCTTTCTTACCGGTGGCATAGAAGACCAAATCACCCGCTTTTAAGTCTTTTTGTTTCAAAGCCTTTCCTATTTTATACTGTTCGGCACTCGTTCTTGGAATCTTCATTTCTGTCGCGGCATTTTTATATACATACTGGGTAAGACCGCTAGCATCAAATCCTTTTGGTGTCGTCCCCCCATATTTATATTTGCTCCCCACCTGCTTCTTTGCCAAAGCGGCAACTTCATCACCATAATTGATAGAGGCTGAAGCATTAGCCGGACTGAATATGAATGCCGCCATCAATGCTCCAATTAATACTATGGCTGCAAGCCATTTTGAAACTGGTAAACTATAACTCATCCTTTTTCCTCCCTAAACTGAAAATGAACCACAATTTTAAATGTATGTTGCCTTTCGGTTTTCAGACCAAAAATCATTTTTTAATTCGTTCATCATAATCTTTGCAAAAAACAAATAACCAGAGATCGCCGGTGTGTAACTAGTCCGGTGTTCTCTGGTGGATTCTACTCTTCAGTAGATGAAAGAATCGAGGCCCATTATTTAGGCTCCTCGTATTTTCTAGCATTCTCACTGTCACTTATGCCTTTCGTGGTATGATCGACCACACCGCCGACCCCAAAGAATGTAAGCGCTATGAAGTTAATGATGCCCAAAGCCCCGTTCAATGCATCATCAGTAATGGTAAAGCCTATAGGAGTAATGAAATTGTTTATGAATGCGGCAACCATCTGCGCCAATATTAAAAGCCCAGGAAGGAGTACCGTGAATATAAACGTCGGGTTCTTAAGACGGACTCTCCAGTTGATCATTGCTTTTCCCCCCTCTCTATCATATTAAGCCCACTTCATTGAAGATAGTTACGGACTTGCTATATATTATGCGGCTTGTCCTTTTTACGTTCGGATATTCCATTAATAATCTATCTCGCTAGTTTCCCATAAACATAAAAAAGCCCATCCGAGGATGGACCTTCTCTTAAACATAAAAGTAGTTTTAAAAAAAGCTAGAGAGCGCCTTACTTTAACAAGTAAGTAACAACCTCCTCAAGGTCTAAATACTCCTCAGCGTGCCAGTTGATTCCTTCCTTCAGAAAATAAGCTTCTGCCTCTATAGGCGAATTGGAAGTCACCGTCCGCAAACCTTTTCTCTCAATCTCCCCCGGAATGGATACTGGCGGCAAATCCTCTGCCATCCAGAACCGTTTATACTGCTGAGCCAATTTATCCTTTTCGAATTCACCTATCATTTGCCCCCGGTTTATAAATATGAGGTAATCGGCAAGCCTGCGGATATCCTCCATTTGATGAGTGGAAATAAATATCGTCTTTTCTCCCCTTTCCATCCACTCAATCAAAAAGTCCGTGTACTTCCGTTTTGAGACGATATCCATATGTGCGGTCGGTTCATCCAGAATCAATAATTGGACATTTCTGGACAAAATCAAGGATGCTAGTAACTTCTGTTGATTACCCTGTGATAATTTTCCATACTTCTTATTCATAGGTATCTCGAAGGTTTTCACCATACTCGCAAACCTAGTATCATCCCAAGTCGGATACCATTTAGAGAATAAGACCATTAATTCATTTCCCGTAAAAGAGTCACAGCCCATCAGAGTTTGAGGCTGGTAAGCTATTTTATTTTTCCAACTTTCATCATCTTGGTTCGTATTCGATCCAAAAACGATAATATCACCCATATCCTGTCTCGCCAGCTGCATGATCGTTTTCAGCAGTGTACTTTTCCCTGCACCATTATTCCCGACCAAAGCCGTAACTGTACCCGATTCAAGCGTAAGGTTAATCGGTCCTAACAAGAAATCCTCGATTTTCTTTTCAACGGAAAGAACTTCAAGTGATGTCGTCATCAACCTTCCCCTCCCTTTTTCATTTTAAGCTCGTCAATCAGTTCTGCAAAAATCCTCTCGATTTCTTCAAATGTGTAATTTTGTTGAAGTGCTGATTCAATGCTTTTCTCCATCGCTTGCTGGACGGATTTGATTTTCACACTCCGAATGAGACTTTCCTCCACTTTTGCAACGAAGGTCCCTTTTCCCTGGATGGTAGTGATGAAACCTTCCAGTTCCAAATCCTGATAGGCTCTCCTAGTGGTAATTGCACTGATTTCCAGATCCTTCGATAGCGTTCTTATTGAAGGCAAGGGGGCACCTGGAGCCAGTTGTCCACTTGCTATCATGGCTTGAACCTGACCAGCTATCTGATGATAAATGGGGACTCTTGATTCTTTTGATAAATGAACCGGAAGCTCCACTTTTCTTTTCCTCCCCGGATATCTTATTTTAAATAATCTATTTTTTTCATTTGCTTTACCATGTAATGCTTACAGTAATAATAACCGCTGACCGTTATCACTGCTGAAACAGCCATTGACCAAATAGGGAAAACCTTCGCTGCTTCCATCGATAAGCCAACGATCCCTGTATCAGTTTTCACGTAAAGCCATACGAGAATTAACGTGACTCCCCCATATATGATGACACCCCACATTAACAGCATCATTGGAGTGATCCTGTCTCCTACATCGCTTGCCGCGAACGTGAAGGCAGATGATATCCCAAAAACCAGCCAGATGAGCATAAACGCAAGGTATTCAATAATGCTCATCGTTTCGAGAAACCTAGGAGAAAATAAGATCAAGAACAATAGTTGAAAAGGCAGGCTGGGAAACAGTGCTTGAACTAAGCGACTCTTCATCAACACTTCTTTTTCTATAGGCAGGGTATTTAACATCATGAAAAATGGCGAACCCCAGATTTCCCCATCCACCTTTTGATACTGTAATTCTTTCGATCTAATCGTATATGGAACCAAACCAAATAACAGCAGGAAAGCAATATCAATGAAGATAGAGGGTAGTTTATCTCCATCTTTCCACACAACCGTATACATAAATGCAATCGCAATAAGTATCAAAAGCAAACTGAGGATCCCGATCCAAGATTTTTTCCATTCCATTTTTGCTAACCAGAAAGCGTCTTTCCACGTATCCATGTACGCATGCTCCTTTCAAATTGTTATAGTGTTTATATCTATATACACAGTATATGTTAAAGATATCCAATTCGCAACCATAAACAAGATCTTTCAAGTGAAGTTAAACTGGATATAGGAACACCCTCTTTCGAAAGTCAGAATGAAAAGGTATGAGAGAGATTGAGAGAAACCCATTTTAATTACGGAAAGTGTAAATAGCAGGAACTCCCAAACAGGGAATCCATAAATGATTGAGGAGGTGTAAAGTAAGGATGAAAAAGTATCTACTTTTCACGATTTGTTTCTTATTGATATTCATGATATTGCAAGTATTAACCGGACTGATTCTAGCTGCTGCTTATGACCCGGATTTTTCGGGAACAGGTCAGATCGGCGGTACATTATCCCATGAGGTCATTTTTGTTCAACGTTCGCAAATGCCTTTAATGATACTTGCTGCAATCTCTGCTACATCAGCTAATTTCATTTTAAATAAAATCACGAAAAAATATTTAAGCGGGAGAAAACAAAAAGAAAGAACGTTCGATCCGTGATCGAGCGTTCTTATATCCTGAACATATTGAATGAATGTAAATAAAACGATAGGCATGATAGATGCTTTTCATATTTGAATGAGATTAAATCCTTAGAGTTATTTAATACTCGAACCTTCACTTTTCCTTTCAACTGCTAGAATTCCACTCAATTCCCCTTCAAAAACCATCGAATCCGTTCAGCAGCTTCCGTCAATCTCTCAACCGGTTGGACCAAAGCCATCCGGACATACCCTTCACCCTGCTTCCCGAAAGCATCTCCGGGGACGACTGTAACCCCTGCTTTTTCGATCAATGCATAGGAAAAATCGCGTGATTTCCACCCAGCTGGAATTTGGGCCCAAATAAACATCGTGGCTGAGGTTTTCGGGACATGCCATCCCCCATCGGCAAGGCCTGATATCAAGGCATCTCGACGGGACTCGTATTCCTTAACCTGATCGGATAGCAGCGAAAGGTTGGAAGTAAGCGCCATTTCGGCAGCTTTTTGGATAGGATAAAAGACCCCATAATCGATGTGTGATTTCAAAGTTCCCAGAATGTTCAGCGCATCGCGATTGCCGACCGCATACCCAATGCGGCATCCGGCCATATTAAATGTTTTGGAAAGTGAATTAAATTCAATTCCTACTTCCTTGGCACCCGGAATGGACATAAAACTAATTTGTGGATGATTATCAAAAATCAACTCAGAATAAGCAAAATCGTGAACCACCAAGATTTCATTCTTTTCCGCAAACGATATGACTTCTGAAAAGAAAACTTCATCAGCAAGGGAGGTGACAGGATTTCCTGGATAACTGATGATCATCATTTTCGTTTTTTGCACTATTTCATCCGGAATTTCGTTGAGCTGGGGGAGGAATCCGTTATCGGCAGTAAGCGGCATCGGATGAATGATTCCGCCGGCAAGCTCTACACTCGCTTCATAAATTGGATATCCCGGATCTGGCACCAGCACATAATCTCCCGGGTTTATCATCGCCGTTGCCAAGTGTGCAAGTCCATCCTGGGATCCCATCAGTTGAAGGACTTCCTTTTCTGCATCCAGCTCCACTCCATACCGCTGCTGATAAAAATAACGGACTGCTTCATGGAACTCAGGAGTACCTTTTAACGTATACCCGTAGGAATTTGGATCCTTCGCATATTTCACAAGCGTTTCCACTACAAAATCAGGCGGTGGTAAATCCGGACTTCCTACACTCAAATCGATAACATCCATCCCTCTTTTCATTGCTTCCTGCTTGCGGGTAGCCAACTCTGAAAATATCCCTGTTGTGAATCTTCCGACTTTTTCAGATGGAGTCATATTCATTTATGATTCCCCTCCATTATTGATCTTATATCTATCATTATAGCAATCAATCTCCGGTATTTTATACCCTTAATTAGTGCTCCTCAGTATCTGTTCAAGTGCTTCTTCAAGATGATGGAATTTAAATGCATACCCTTCCTTTTCCAACCTCTCAGGTATGACCCAGCGGCTTTTTAATATCAATTCCGTTTCGGTCCCCATAAAGAAAGCCCCCATTTCAAGCATGGGTGTTGGGCATGGCATTCCTATCTTTTTATTCATGATTTTTCTCAAATGGGCCATTAATTCGCGATTTGTAACTGGATGCGGTGAAGAACAATTGAATACCCCGCTCAATTCCTCATTCTTTCTCAAAAAAAGGACAATATTAAATAAATCTTCTATATGTATCCAACTGAATTTCTGATTTCCTGATCCTTGATGGCCTCCCAGGCCGAATTTAACCAAATTCCTATAAGGGGTCATCACTCCCCCATCGCCCAATACAATGGCGATCCGTAAAGCAATTTGTCTCGTCTTGGGTAATTGGAAATCGAAAAATGAGCGCTCCCATGCTTTAGCTACATCAACGGAAAAGCCTGAACCGATCACACCATCCTCTTCCGTCATTGGTTTATCTTCAGCATGCCTGTATATCGTTGCCGTACTTGAGTTTATCCATAGTGAAGGTGGATTTTCACATTGTTCGATCGCCTGTCCGAGCACTTCAGTCGTATCAGTTCGTGAATCCAATATTTCTTGCTTATTCTTGACATTATAGCGGCAATTGACCGTTTTTCCTGCTAAGTTGATTAACATATCCGAATTATCGATCGTTTCCCTTATTCCTTCTTTATCTTCCCAGCCAATATGAGGGGTTTGCCTGGAGATGATCCTTACCTCATACCCCAAATTCCTGAAATGCCTTTCAAAGTATTGACCGACAAAACCAGTCCCGCCCGCTAAAACCACTTTCTTCAGCATATAACCAACCCACTTTCTCTTATGAGTTAATAGTACGAATAATAACCAGTGACACCCTTTTTTGTGAATTAATTCACAAAGATTATACCATATTATTACATTGAATGGTAGCACGAATACATAACATACCGCTGAGCAATAATTGATGAACTTGTCCAAGCAAAAGGGAAAATTACACATAAATTAGTAATGTGGAAAATTATAAAACAAAGGGATGATTTCAGTGTCAAACAAAAAACTAAGAAGAACTGGTAATTCCGGAACTGGTAATTCTGGAACTGGCAATAGCAGCCGTAGGACTGCCTTGAGAAGAGTCTTAGAAAATTTTTTAAACAATAATAGAGGTACTTCAATCAAGGAACCCACTTCTATCAAGGAATTTGAAAGGGATTAGAAGGATGCTTTTTTGAAATTAATAGGGAATCCCTTTGGACTATTCTAAAGGGATTCCCTGTTAAAATACTGTTTTCTGATTTTTGGTTATGTATTTACATGTACCAGCTATATATTTCTAGTGAATAACTGTTATATCTAATAGAGATAAGGAGAAGTTATGATGTATTTTTTTCGAGACTGGAAACCTAAAAAAGATATAAAGAAATTAACTGATATTACGGTAAAAAATTTTCGGGTTTCGTCCGATAAAGCGAATGAAATTTTGCAAAAGTCACACAAGGTACTTGTGATTTGTAATGATAAAGGTAAAGTAGTGGGGTTTCTTTGTTATAATCTTTATTTATATAAAGTTGCTCATATTAATTATGTAATCCTTGACAAGAAATATAGAGGAAAGGGAATTCTGCAATCCCTTTTACCAGAATTAGTAGCATATGTGAGAAAAAAAGGAATCCTTGTAGTGTCCGGTTTTGTGAACAAAAATAACCCTGAAGCATTGCAAAAGTTTAAAGGCCTTGGATTTAAACCGATTTTAATTTATCATGATGACATTCTAATTCAATCCCTGATTTAAAAAGGGCCTACTGCCCCTTATAGCGTAAATAAGAAGAAAAATCGATTAAAATACATTCTGTTTTACCATTCATTAACTGGAATTCTCTGTCTGGTACTAATAAGGAATAGAAGATTACCCCGAATATATGAATCTTTTGTTATTCCCTGCAATGAAAAACTACGGAAAGAAATCGCCTGTAAATTCTACATGGATTCATAGGCATTTTCCCTGTAGTCTCTTCGACCATTTAATACCCTATCATGATCTGACCCTCTCTAGGTTGCTTCATTGAACTGCCCTTTTCTACATGTAGTCACGTACAATTCAATAGAATGAAACCATCCGCCCGTATGTCTTACCTTGTCTTGATATTTGAGTTCCCATTAAAAAGGTCAACCAGTAAAAGCTGGTTAACCATATCATACGTTTATCTTCATTGAATAAAACAGGAGCGGTGCTGCACATATTAGAAGAAATACGCAATGATTTTATACCTCAACAGAATGTAAATTTTTTTCTATATTTTCAAAATCACCCCATATCTTCAGCACTCATTCGTGTATAGTGATTGTATACCTGCTTAAAGGGGAGATAATTATGAAATCGATAGAACTAATCATCTTAAATATGGAAGAGGTTAGAAGAAGAAACATTAAACTATGGACTTCAATACCTAAAGACACACTCCATTGGAAACCAGACGACAAGGCAATGAGCTGTTTAGAAATGGTTAGACATGTCCTTGATAGTGAGCATTACTATCATTTATCTATTAAAAATCAAGGTAGCTTACCAGTTTACGAATCACCATTTGAAAAACAGCCACTTATCTCTGTAGAAGCGGAATTAAACTTTGCCGAACCTTACAGGCGTGATTTTTTGGAAACAATAGTATCCTTTAGCGAAGACGACTTATCCAATATTAAAATTGATCGCTCTAATGTAGGATATATCAGGGATTTAGGAGACATGTTGCTAAGAATCGCTTATCATGAGTCTGTACATACTGGTCAATTATTGGACTATTTAAGAACTGCTGGAGTTCCTAGAATTAGTGTTTGGGATTAACAGCATCATCTTCAAAGGGTGTTTCACATGGTGAAGCACCCAGACTGTAGGCAAACTCAATGAAAATCGAGTTTGCCTACAGTTTTTTTATTGCTTGTACAATTTGGACGTTGATTTCCGCTCCAGGCACTCGCTTTCCGCGGGCGGTCCGGGAGCCTCCTCGGCGCCTTTGCGCCTGCGGGGTCTCCCCCTGGACGCGCTTTTCCCGCAGGAGTCTCGCACCTTCCGCTCCAATTTACTTAGTTTTAACTTTTAGATAGAACCCTTTTGCCTAAAGTCTTTATTGTTTTAAAATAGAATTATTTGAACTTGAGGTGATGAGGATGCTTGCTAAACATGATTCTAATCAGCGAGATCAAATTGAAATGATTACTTTAAATCAACTGGTGCCGCAGACCGCAAAAGTTTTATATCGGAAAAGATAGTAACACCTGGAAATAAACATGAGAGTCAAATCTTAGAGCCACTTGTTGAACAAGTGATTGAGAAAGTTGGAAAACCGGAAGCAGATGCAACTTATAAATTCCCTGATGCTACACCATAATCAAACAATCCAATAGATCACCAAGAGAATGTTTCACGATTAGGAAATTGTGGAAAATAAATGATATAGGAGGGATAAGAAATGTTATCTAAAAAACCAGCGGTCAGAATGGTTAGCGCGGTTATTCTAACCAGTACTCTTTTAGGGGCAGGTGCTTCATTTTCAACAGAACCGATTGAGGCTGCTTCCACTATGGATTCCACTTCTGGCATAGCTAAGGAACACGCTCTTACCACCTTACATGAAATCTACAACAAAGCTTTTTCAGGAGAGATGCCTTATACTGCCAAGGGTTTGAAAATTAGTGAAAACACCCAAAAAGAAGTATATGAGAAATTTGGTTCCCCCCCAGAACCAGGTAACACTGATGAAACATTTGACTATTACCATGCAGAGATGGGACACCCAGGATTTGCATTTGCCTATAACGATGACAAGACCATCTCACAAATCCGATATTTTGGGACAAATGTAGAACGGGACCATAATCTAGGAAACATCACACCTAAAGTTATAGGGAAACAACTCGGCAGCGCTGACGAAATACGCCATATTTCCAGAACGAATGAAATCAACTATATTTACAAGACAGGAAATTATGAACTACAATTCATTGTCGGTGAAGATCAAACTGTAGATCATATCAATTTACTCGAAGCTAAATAATATTTACGGCAAAATAGTCGTTGCAGATTGTAGAGAAGGAATTTTTTCTCTACAGCCTTTTTTGTTTCCAGCCCCTAACCTTCTATCACTTTCAACCTCCCAAAATACAGAATGGAATCAGAACCGATCATTCCATTTACAAAAACCATACTCCCCCCAAACGAGTTCTTAATATTTTTACAATAAAATTAGCTTGTTCAATATTATTTCAATATTAGGAGATGTCGGAAAGATGATTAATAAGTTCAGGGCATTCACAGTATCGGTTGTAAGCATAGCCATCCTTTTTCAAGGTCTTCCCGCGGTTGCTGCAAAAGATTCAGAAGACAATCAACCTGGAGGCAGATGGATAAAGGGCGAATATCATGCCCATACCACTCAGTCAGATGATGCCGAGGGATCACAGAGCCTTGAAAGCTTGCTAAATAACGCATTTGAAAAGTACGGCATGGATTGGATGGGAATTTCCGACCACTTGAGGATGTCTTCAAGGGATGATGAGGGAAATTTGATTCCGGGCGGGCCGATACCGCTATCTCAGGGAATCATTCAATATCAAGCCCCGAAAATGGAACAACTTCAAAAAGAGGGAAAATTTAAAAATAAAGTCATCTTTTCAGGCTTTGAATGGGACATGCCCACATACGAGCACGTCGGCATAGGCATTTTGGGAGATCAGCCGGGATCACCTAAAAGTCTGAAAGCTGGCAATCAATTTGAATATCTGTTCACCAACCAGGATGAAAAGATGTTTGATCCTGTGGATGTAGACGTCTGGAAAGCACAGGATCAAAGAGCCAATAAGACACCCGGGGATGCTCGAACAGCATTGGCATGGCTTGAGAAAAATTATAAGAATACAAGTTATGCTATATTGAACCACCCATCAAGAAAAAAGGTGTACAACATATCTGATTTTCGCGACTTCAACAATATCGCCCCGAATGTCATGTTCGGATTTGAAGGTATGCCAGGTAACCAGATGGAGCCAGATAGAGGCGGTTTAAATCTGACAACACCCGAAAATCGGACCTATGGCGGTTCCGATTACATGCTAGCTAAGGTAGGAGGGGCATGGGATGCGCTTCTTGGGGAAGGTCGTAAGTTCTGGACCTTTTCCAATTCGGACTCCCATTTTGAAATCAGTGAAAACCGGCTATACTCCAGCGGTTACTGGCCAGGAGAATATTCGAAGAATTATACATGGGTAAATGGTTCATCGATGCAATCCGTCCTTAATGGAATGCGATCTGGAAAATCCTTCTCCGTTTTTGGTGACTTGATCGATGCCCTTGATTTCCAAGCTGAAAACGGAAACAACAAGGCAGATATGGGCGGGGAACTTAAAGTGAAGGAAGGACAGAAGGTCAAGATTACCATCCGATTTAAGAGCCCCAAAAAGAACAACAACGGGGACCCCGTTAAGGTGGATCACGTGGATTTAATTTCCGGGGAAGTAACTGGAAAAGCAATGCCTGGAACACCTGCTTATAATAAAGCTACCAATGATACGACAAAAGTGGTTAAACGCTTTACAAGTAAAGACTGGAAAACCGATGGCGACGGTTTTCATGCCATCACTTACAAAGTCAAAGCGAATAAGAATCAATATTTCCGTTTGCGAGGGACGAATCTAGGGGTAAATGTCTCTGGAGAAACGATTGACGGTGAACCGCTGATTGATACAAAGACTGAAATCGAGGATAACGAAACGCGTTTTTCAGAAATAAACAAACGTAACTATAAAGACCTTTGGTTCTATTCGAACCCTATTTTCGTCAGCGTAGAGGATAAAAATCATGATAAACACTAAGTTAATTAATATTCTGCAATAGTTCTGGACGGTCCAAAAAAAGCCTCTCATCCACTTAGTTAATAATCGAAGTGGCTGAGGGGCTTTTTGTCCCCTTAGATTCTTAATGATCCCTTCCCTTTCTTTAAAACCCTTCCTCGGATAACGAATATCTTTCTTTTAGTATTATTTCACTTCAATGCGTGAAAATCCGTATAATTCACCAAGTTTCATTAACACTAATCATATAAGTTATTTTCATTGACTTTTTTCCTTTTCTTGTATAGTATCACAGAGTATCAATCCCTATCAGATTACTAGGAGGTTTACCCAAATGAAAAAAATGGTTGCACTTTTATCGATATTGTTAGCTTTCACGGTTGTACTTACCGCTTGTGGTACCAATACAAAAAATGAGGCAAACGATACCGACAATAAATCTTCTTCACAAGAAAATCTATATGATAAAGTTAAAAACGATGGCGTATTAACAGTTGGAACAGAAGGTACATACCCTCCTTTCACATTCCACGATGATTCAGATAAACTAACGGGGTTTGATGTTGAAATTGCTAAAGAAGTGGCAAAACGCCTTGGAGTGAAAGCTGAATTCAAGGAAACACAATGGGACGGCATGTTTGCAGGATTGGATGCTAAACGTTTTGATATGATCGCAAACCAAGTGGGCATCGATGAAGACCGTCAAAAAAAATATGATTTCTCTGACCCATATATTCAATCCGGAGCCGTATTGCTTGTACACAAAGACAATTCGGATATTAAATCCTTTGATGATTTGAAAGGTAAGACCTCTGCACAATCTTTAACGAGTAACTACAATGATCTAGCCAAATCACATGGTGCTGAAGTTACCGGTATTGAAGGATTTTCTCAATCTGTACAGCTTATTGGTTCTAAACGTGTAGATGCGACAATCAATGACAAATTGTCGTACCTTGATTATAAAAAGCAACACCCTGATGCACCTATCAAAGTCGCTGATGAGGAAGAAAGCGGAGTCGCCAGTGGTTTAATGTTCAGAAAAGACAGCGACAAATTAGTGGAAGAAGTAAACAAAGCATTAAAAGCAATGAAAGACGACGGCACGTACGCAAAAATCTCGGATAAATGGTTTGGTGAAGATGTTTCTCCTAAGTAATATTTTCACCGACCCCGAGCGTATGGACCAGCTTGTTTCCATCGCTCAAACCTCCCTCTATCCGATGATAGAGGGAGCTATTCAATATACAATTCCACTAACGCTAATTTCATTTGTTCTCGGCCTTATTCTCGCTGTACTCACAGCATTAGCTAGATTATCTTCCATTAGGATCTTTCAAATAATTGCGCGAGTATATGTGTCAATCATCCGCGGGACACCATTACTTGTGCAATTATTTATCATTTTCTATGGACTTCCAAATTTAGGTGTAACCATCAGTCCTTTTATATCGGCTATTATCGGATTCTCATTAAGTGTTGGAGCATACGCTTCTGAAATTATAAGAGCGGCCATTTTATCCATACCTAAAGGACAATGGGAAGCGGGCTATTCGATCGGGATGTCATATACCCAAGCTTTAAAGCGGATCGTCTTGCCGCAAGCAGCGCGTGTATCCGTTCCCCCATTATCAAACACGTTCATTAGCCTTTTAAAAGATACATCGCTTGCATCACTCATTCTTGTAACGGAATTATTCCGTAAAGCTCAGGAGATCGCTGCAAAAAACTATGAATTTCTACTACTTTACATGGAAGCGGCTGCTTTATATTGGATTTTGTGTACCATTTTATCCTTCATTCAAGGAAGTTTAGAAGACAGACTCAATCGTTATGTAGCAAAATAAGAACCGCAGTAGTTAAAGGGGATTTTAAAATGATCAACATTAAGAATCTTCATAAATCGTTTGGTGACCTTGAAGTTTTAAAGGGCATCGATTTGGAAGTGGAGCAAGGTAAAGTCATTGTATTGATCGGTCCTTCGGGTTCAGGTAAAACAACCTTTCTTCGGTGTTTGAATCTCCTTGAGGTGCCAACGGACGGGACGATTGAAATCGATCAAACCGTAATGGACTTCAAAAAAACCGTTAGAAAAAAATCGATTACATCTTTTCGCGGCTTGACAGGGATGGTTTTCCAAAGCTATAATCTCTTCCCCCACAAGACAGCTGTGGAAAATGTAATGGAAGGCCCCATCATCGTAAAAAATATAGCCAAACATGAAGCGAAAGAAACGGCTGCTGCCCTGCTTACAAAAGTGGGCTTAGGTGAAAAAATCGATTTTTATCCTTTTCAATTGTCCGGCGGACAGCAGCAACGAGTCGGCATTGCAAGGGCGCTGGCCATGGAACCTAAGGTCATGCTATTCGATGAACCCACTTCCGCTCTAGATCCTGAACTAGTTGGAGACGTGTTACAGGTGATGAAAGACCTGGCGAAAGAAGAAGGCATGACAATGATCGTAGTAACCCATGAAATGCGTTTCGCCCGTGAGGTCGCCGACGAAGTCATTTTCATGGATGAAGGAAAAATAATGGAACGGGGAACACCCGAACAAATTTTCACAAACCCTAAAGAAGCACGTACACGCAAGTTCCTCAATATGATTCAATAAAAAAAACGATGCTTTTTCAAGCACCGTCCCTGCCCCCCATTTTTTTTGGAAAATGGGGGGTTTTTCTTCATTAGATTAATGAGAGGCTTGGACCTGTTTAGTCCTTGTCCGTGCATGGTAAAGCTGAAAAAGAATCAAAGCAAAAACGGAAAGGATCGCTCCAGATATAAATGGCAAATCTATTGAAATCGAAAATAACCAACCGCCTATCGGAGGGCCTGCAATCCTGCCGAACGAGTCGAAGGAAGAAAGCAGTCCAGTGACACTTCCATGCCCCGACATGGAACTTTTGGTCAGCAAGGCCGAAATTGCAGGTCGGATGAACCCATTACCCACTCCGAAAATCGTTAGGAAGACCGCAGATGTCCAGAAACCGGTAGAAAACAGGATGAGAATGAAACCAACTGCCGATACGATTATTCCTACTCGGATAACCGCGCCTTCCCCGTATTTCTTAGTCATCCTACCCACTAATCCACCTTGAACAATCGCACTGCCAAATCCCATGATCATAAAGATATAGCCTAATTGAACAAGAGTGATATCAGCTTTTTTTGCTGCAAAATAGGCAAAAGTCGTTTCGAGTCCCGCCATTGAAAGCGTGACGATCAATTGTAGGATGAACATGGTGGTAAGTGGCCCTTTAAAGGCTGTCCACATGGACTCTTTATTTTTAGACTGTTGGGCCCTCTTTTCAACCGTATGTGATTCCTTCAGTATCGCAATCACTAAGATTAGTGTGATCAAAGAGGAAATTCCAGCAATGTAAAAAGGTAAATTCAAACTTGATTTGGAGAATATCCCACCAATCGCCGGACCAAAGATGAACCCTAGCCCTGTAGCAGCACCGATGATTCCCATCCCTTTTCCCCGATCTTCCGGCGTCGTGATATCAGCCACATACGCCATTGCGGTTGGCATGTTTGCCGATGACAAAATCCCGCCAACGATCCTGGCTACAAATAATACCCATAAAGAATCTGCCGAGGCCATGATGAAAAATGAAAGGGCCAATCCAGCAATCCCGATTATCATGACAGGCTTACGTCCTATCCGATCAGATATACGTCCCCACATCGGGGCAAAAAATAATTGCATTAACGAATAAACAGCCATTAAAAGACCAAGCTCAGTAGGACTGCCGCCAACCTTTTCAGCGAGGAACGGAATGACGGGAATGATGATCCCAAATCCGACCATGACTAAAAACATCACTAAAAAAAGAACGGGTAACACCTTTTTTGTTTCCATTATTTTTTTCTCCTTTTATTCTTCCACATTCGTTGAGTACATTTTTTAGAAAGTTTTTGTTTTAAAGTACAGGAACGACGTCCTGAATCATAATACTTAGCATGAACTGCCTAGCAATACTTTAAACAGTTTATCATACAACCTTTACCAAATCAGTATGAAGCGCCATCTTCTTTCTCCCCAAATGAAAAGAAACCTCCTAAACTAAATAGAGATCAGGCATCGGGGTCCCTGATCCTTACAGTACATTTTCATTTACGTGTTTCGTGAAACTTATGGAATGGATGCCAAAATTCTATTACTTATAAGAAATATCTTTCACTTTCCCTTATTTTTTGCTGAAGGGTACTCTATAATGTAGGGTATGATTGATGTTTGGGAGGTAGAAGAATGTCAAATGGTCAGTGTATTTTAATTATTGACGATGAAGAAGATTTAGCACGTCTCATGGAGACAGTTTTACATAAGGAAGGTATTCCAAATATTATTACGGCAGGGACGATTGCGGATGGATGGGCAAAGTTTCAGGAATTCAATCCTGCACTAGTCTTGCTAGATATTATGCTTCCAGATGGTGAAGGATATGATTTATGCAAGCAAATTCGTGAAGTGTCCAATGTTCCGATTTTATTTTTGTCCGCAAAGGATGAGGAAATTGATAAGCTTTTAGGATTGGCAATAGGCGGGGATGATTATATTACCAAACCTTTCAGTCCGAAAGAAGTTGCCTATCGAGTAAAGGCACAGCTGAGACGTGCTGGCTTTTCAGAGGACAAAGCGGCTCCGAAAAAATTACAAGTTGGTCCTTTTGAGCTTAGTGCCAATGAAAATGAAGTGAAAAAGGATGGCAACACAATCGAGCTCACAGCTAAAGAAATCGGGCTGATGAGCTGTTTTATGCATCACCCGAATCAGATCTTGAGCAAGGAGACTTTGTTTGAACATGTGTGGGGTGATGATTTCTTTGGCTCTGATAATACAGTGATGGTACATATTCGCCGTTTACGCGAAAAAATCGAGGTGGATCCTTCAAAGCCTTTGTTTTTAATAACCGTTAAAGGGCTTGGTTATAAATTACAAACCAAGGGGTGAAACAAGATGAAGTGGAAATTGACACGGCGCTTTTTAGGATCCGTTGTGACAATAGTTGTAATCGTAGGGATTGTAAATACAATTTTACTCTTAAGCTTACTCTTTGTTCATTTCGACACGGAAGAGGAATCTGCGGAAAACTTTAGCCGATCTTTTTCACAATATGTAGAGCTAATAGATGGCAAACCAATGGTAAATGAAGAAGGACTGGAAAAACTGCGGAACACAAACGCCTGGATACAATTTTTGAATGATAAGGGTGAACAAGTCGCAGCCTATTACACACCTCAAAAATTGCCAACCGTATATTCCCCTGTTGAAATCGTCCAAATGTATAAGTATAAAGAAATTGATGCAGAGACGACTGTTTTTGCCGGCGAAGCTCATGATTTCAGCTATTTTGTAGGGGTTAAAGATCGAGGAATAGGCCGATATGTACTGTCCTATAATTATGTTCACATTTTAAATTACATCAACATCATACTTTTACTGTTTTTAACCGTGGATATCATTATTGCCCTAGTCATTGGACTATTATTTGGTAAAAGATTAACGACACCACTTAACACTTTAATAGAAGGAATTCAGCAGCTTCGTGAAAGACGTTTTAAAAAGATGAGCATACCAAAAGGCGTTTATGAAGATGTATTTCACAATATGAATGAACTGTCTGTAAAGCTAGATCAGTATGAGAAAGAACGTGATCTTCTCGACAAAATGCGTGAGGAATGGATTAGCAATGTTTCACATGACATGAAGACACCACTTGCTTCCATCCATGGGTATACAGAATTGATGAAAGACAACGCCACAGATTTAACACCACAGGAATTGTATGAGTTTTCATCCATTATTAATAGACAGTCCACTTATATGAAAGATTTGTTAGATGACCTAAATTTAACGATGCGTTTGCGGAATCAAAGACTCCCCTTGCAATTTGAAGATGTAGAAATCGTGGGGTTTATTCGGGAAATGACGATCGAGCTTTTAAATGATTCACAACTTGGTGATCGACAGGTTGAATTTGAGGCAAATGTGGACATGGCAAAACATAAAGTGGATAAAAAATTACTGAAGCGGGCAATTTTTAACTTTATCTACAACGCACTCGTGCACAATGAGGAAAATGTCATTGTGAAAATACAAATTGATGATATTCGTCTAGAATCGGAACTTCATACCAAAATTACCATTGCCGATAATGGCCGCGGTATTCCCTCCGAAGATTTAGAACAGGTTTTTGAACGCTATTATCGAGGGACGAATACTGCCAGTACACATGGGACTGGACTAGGTATGGCCATTGCAAGAGACATCATTCTGGCTCATAATGGAAAACTTGATTTGACTAGCGTTGAAAATAAGGGAATCACCATTACCATCCTTTTATAATGCACATTTTACTTAACAGGAAAAGGGCTGTACTCCTCTTACTTATTGGAGACAGCCCTACTTCCCTATTTATTTTGTTTGTGCCTTTTTTGGAATTTCCTCAAATTTCACTTCATCATATGACGAAACTTCATCACCATTTTTCACGTACATCTTCAAGTAAGCATCTTTCCGAAGATTTTTTTGTGCCGTGAATTCTAGTGGTATTGTTTCACCATCTGCATTCTTTGCGTCCAGTTTATAAGAATAGTAGGTCATCACTGAACCATCATCAAGTTTGGTTTCATGTTTTACCCCATCCTCTATAATTTGCAAATAATAATTATCGGCATTCATACGGTTAAAGTCTATTTTAGTAAGCGCGAAGACTCCTGCCGCTCCCAGTATAAACAAAATGCCAACTACCATAAGAAATTTCTTCATCTCGATCATCCTTCTGTTTTATTATTTTGTGTGATAATACGATTATAGGAAGCTACTGTTAAGAAATAATACAGACCGTAGATAACCGTATAAGCAATCATCCAGATCAACACAGGTTTTGCCAGGTCCATCATCAATAAGCCCGAGAAGGCTTTTAAAGCAACTGCACTGTGTAATAACCCCACTGTCAGTGGTACGAAAAAGATTACGAATACTTGTGATGCAATGGATTTCCGCATTTCTTTTGCGTTAACGCCCATTTTATGAAGCATATTGTATTGCGATTTATCTTCCTCTGCTTCAGTTAGAACTTTAAAGTAAATGATACTGCCTGTTGCAGCTAAAAAAACCAGACCAAGAAAACTTCCGATAAAGAGCAATGAGCCCACACCCTCGATACTTGTTTGGAAATCTTGAGGGGCACTGGAAAATAGCGCTTCTTCAGGTAATTGTTTTGCAATTTTTTCTGATAAATCCTTCGAAGCTTGTTCAACACCGATAACACGATATTTTAGGGATTCCCCTTCTTTTTGCAATGATTTAAATTGATCATTCGATACTACCACTGCAATGCCTGCTGTTCCGGCATTTAAAACTGTTTGTGTCTTAATACTTTGGAATGTGATTGCCGTGTTGTTTTCTGTCGTGATGGTCTTGTCCTTATATATAGGTGAGAACCTTTTGTCATATCCAATATCCAAAATGACTGCATTGTCATTATTCACAAGCAGTGCTTCCTTGCCTTGAACTTCCGCTAATTTGTTATATGTTTTTTCGTCGATAACCGTGTAAATCCTTTTATCAGAGCTATCGAATGCTGATGGCATGTTTAATTCTTTCGTATTAAATGTGACAGATAGCGCTTCAATATTTTCATCATACTTTGTATCTGACAATACAGCGCTCACTTGTTGATCGCTTTTTGCATCCGATAGCTGATACATGAAGGTATTCGGATCAACGGTCATAACTTGGTCATTTGCATTGTAATAAAGACCATAAACCGCACCGCCGGCCGTTACCGTTGTAGCACTTAACACCGCAATTACGGTCAATGTACGTGCATTACCCCGAATGCGATACAGCAGTTGCGAGATCGTCATTAAATGAAGGCCTTTCCATAGCCATTTTTCATTTTTCTTAATCACGGCTAGCACAAAGCCTGTCACGCTATGAAACAAGAGAAACGTACCGACAATAACTGTTGTCAATATAATGAGTGCTGTCATTAAAAACCCGACCTTTTCCCACACTTTAGAAGTAAAAAGATCTTGCATCGCCAACCAATAACCCATGACAATCAGGAAAATTCCCAGAATGGCTACAATCATTGATGGCTTCGGGGCTGCTTCCCCTTTTTTCGATGCATGGAAGAGATCAATTAGTTTAAATTGATAAATTAAACGATAACCCTGGAATGATGTCACCAAGAAAATAATAAGAAATACAATTGAGGTGTTCAATGCTGCAGATCCCGAAAAAGTAAATGGTGCTATGACATCATAGCCCATTAAATAAATCAAAATCGTCATGAATCCTTTTGAACAAAGGAATCCAAGGAAAATCCCGACAACTAATGAAACCAAACCAAGCAATAGGTTTTCAAAGAAGAGCATAAAACCAATTTGACGATTACGTACGCCAAGCAATGCATATAATGCCACTTCTTTTTTACGTTTTTTCATAAAGAATGAATTTGAATAGGCAATGAAAATGGCAACGAAGAAAATCAGGATGACTGCCGCACCACTCATTAATGAACCTAATTTTTGTGATGAAGCCGTTTGTTCTGCAACTGTGTCGCTATATTTTAATGTTACAAATGTGAAGTAGATGATAATGCTAAAAACCATCGATGCGATATATAAAAAATATTGGGAGAGGTTTCGTGCAATATTTTTTCTCGCTAGACTAAATAACGTCATCTACCTCACCTCCAATTGTTGCAAGAACATCCAAAATCTCTTGGAAGAAAGCTTTACGTGTTTTGCCACGACGGTAAATTTCTGTTGAAAGCGTACCATCCTTGATGAAAATAATGCGCCTGCAGAAGCTTGCGGCATAAGCATCATGCGTCACCATCATAATGGTGGAATTATTATTTTCATTCAGTTCACTTAAACTTTCGAGCAGACCTGTCGCAGATTTTGAGTCAAGTGCACCTGTTGGCTCATCTGCCAGGATCAGTGCCGGCTCTGTCACCAGTGCTCTGGCTGCAGCTGTTCTTTGCTTCTGGCCACCGGAAATTTGGTATGGATATTTAGCTAATAAATCCTCAATCCCAAATACTTTTGCAATGCGATTCACTAAGATAGTAATTTCTTTCGCTGGAATTTTCGCAATCGCCAGTGGTAATAATATATTTTCCTTCACAGTCAAAGAGTCGAGCAAATTGTAGTCCTGGAAGATGAAACCGAGATTATCACGTCTGAAATCTGTTAAGTCAGCTCCCTTCATATCGTGAATGCTCGTATCATTCATATAAATTTCCCCTTCAGTTGGCGAGTCAATAGTTGCTAACATATTAAGCAACGTCGATTTCCCTGCCCCAGAAGGTCCCATGATCCCTACAAACTCTCCTGCATGAATATCAAAAGATATATTTTCCAACGCTGTGTAGGCAGCACTTGATTTCCCATAAGTTTTTTTTATATTATCCACTTTTAATAATGGTTCCATTTGTTTCACCTCTTAATTTTGTTGATACTTATACTTTACATGCCCATCCTTACAGCATGGTTATGCCAACCTTACAGCAAGCTTAAATCCATAAAAAAACGCCTTCTTTTGAAAAGAAGACGTTTTTTCATTATGAATTTTTCAAACACCATCAAAGGACTTAATAATTACGATATTAGAGTATGCCCCTTATCATTTAACTTTGCTTCAATAGCCTGCGATCGATTACAAAATTCCCAAACGGGATGAATGAAACGATGAAGATCAACGCCATTTTTAAAAAGGACCATTTTGATATAATGCTCACATAGAGCAGTAAAAGCCCAAACACGACAAATAAGAAACCATGGATGCTGCCCAAAATGAGTGTTGCTTCCCCAATATCCAATATGTACTTAATGGGCATACCAATGGCAAGCAATAGAACATATGAAATTCCCTCAATTATTGTAATAAACCGAAACCAACCAATAGCTGTCGAAAACATTCGCTCATCCCCTTATTCATTGTACAAGAACGACACACAAACAGACTTCCAGCTTCTTGTCCCCAATCCAAAATATGTTACTCTATCATATTATATTACTGGAAGATCCACTAATAAATAGTACCAGGAACCGTTTCCTAAAATTAAACTTGCAAAAGCCCAATCCAAGGATTGGGCCTGTTAACAACGTAAGGGGTTCAACTTTACTTAAAGACGTTCAATTCCGAAACCAATTCGCTCCCTCATCCATGTGCACGAAGGGAATATCCGTATCAATTACACCTTTGATTCGTTCTAACTCAACATCTTCCCCTTCGAGCCATTTCGCAAAATCTATTGAAGTCGGCTCC
Source organism: Peribacillus sp. ACCC06369 (assembly GCF_030348945.1). Classification (NCBI taxonomy): domain Bacteria; kingdom Bacillati; phylum Bacillota; class Bacilli; order Caryophanales; family Bacillaceae; genus Peribacillus; species Peribacillus sp. ACCC06369. Next base: position 723,203 of record NZ_JAUCEN010000002.1, on the reverse strand, counting down.
TGGTTCCCACCCAAAGCGATCCAAGCTTTCATCTCCTTAGGTAAATAAGCGGATGTATGAATCGTTCCCGCCCAGCTGCTATATAAATCCGAGAAGACGCCTTGATTGGTATCATTAAACAACCTATAAGCATCGTAGGCAGATGAAAGGTTCCCTTCATGATCTTGTATAATTTCCAATCGGCGTTTCGAATCGATAAGATGGTTACGATTTTCATGTTTCATGATTTCAAAATGATTGGTACAGGCATTTGACGTGCGCACCTCTACATTTCTCGGAGAGGTTTCCACAATATAGGTACTTCCGCTTTTATCATAGACGACGTAAGTGAAAGAATGACGATGCGGGATTTCCTTCAACATCGCGACCGCTTCCTGAACGTTCGCACAAGATTCAACAATCAGCCTGCCAATCATGCAACAAATGAACCCATCACCAGGGTTCTTGCGATTCATGAAGTTATAGCCTATCACCAAACCTTTTTCGTTCATTCCATCCATCCGGCCAGTCCCTCGCTGACTCGGGCCGATGCTTGAATACCCTCGATCGCTTGGCTGGAATAAGACATAGCGCCCTTCATATGTCTTTGGATGGTAATCATAATTGCGAATCAGATAATCATCGCCTGTCATGATGGAGCACCCCGACCGAACATAATCCAAACGGTATCCCCCGAACTCCTGCAACACGCGTTCAATTGGCCATTTAAGCGCATCTTGCAACCCCAGTAATTCCTCCCAAACTCCAGGGGCGAATTGTGTAATCGCCTTCTTGACCTCTTCCTCTTCAACCGTAAACCGAGGCTGCCTGATCTTCCACTGATCTTCACGATTTTTTACCGTTAGTGAATCTTTTAATTCCTCCCCTTGCATGTATCCAAACTCATAATGTGTACCCCGAAATTGTATGACATCACTATATATTTGCTTCACGGCTTATCCCTCATTTACAGTAGTTACTATTCAAATTAAGAATACTTGAAGTAATGTTGAAAATAAAGAAGATAAGCCTTTAAATTCATGAAACAACTCACTTTGGCCTGTTCTCTCTTCCCGTTGTTTTACGGGCCGGTTTAACTGGCTTGGGCGTGGGGATTGCATGCAAAAGAATCTTTTCAATTAAAGGGCATCTCTAGAATTTAAAGTAGATTAAACTTAATTGATTATATCTTATTTATATTTAACTTTTATATAAGGAGCACCTACACCATATGCGTATTAGAATAATAAGTATTTATAATCTTTCCAGTAGGATTTTTTACTACGTGTTTAAATCTCTTGAAAGTAATATCTGACCATACACCTAATCTACTATATTTTTTTGAATTAGCTGAGATTGTTGCAGAAACTGAAGTGTTATGTGATATGCTAACGCCCACATTAAACCCACCATAACTATAAGAACCAGAAATAGTATAGGATTTTCCACGGGAAATGGTATAACTACTTGCTTTAACCCAAGCATTTGTTAGAGGGTGGTAGTTTACCCATTTTTCTCTTTTACTGTATTAGTAGTAATTGTTGTTGTTGTAGTTTTATTACATGTTGCGCACCTAGAAACGATATTTTGATTCTTAAAATTTAAATATTCACTGTAATCTTCTTCTGTATCAAAAAAAATTAATGTCCCATCATCTTTTGTTAAGTTGTACGGTGTGTCCACTGTTAATTCTACATTCGCTCCTTCTAATTCAACATTAGAATCTCTTCAGAGTCTGCTGTAACCTTGGATAAATTCGCAGAACTAATCAATAAAATAAACAGACTCAAAATACTAAGAAGTTGGAAGTAAAACTTTCGGTTATTAATTATCATTTTTAACAACCTCCCCTTTTTCCATAATATTCTGTATAATTCAAGTATACATTTTTTTAAATACAAATTGGTACAAAAGGAGTATTTTTATGAAATTTTTAACTGGCACTATAGCATTGTCTGTTTCTTTTATACTATTCATTTATTTGTATGGTTTAAAAGTCGATCATTCAATAAAATATAATGGAAGCTTTTTTACTTTTCCAGTCATCCTATTATTAATAGCCGTATTTTGTTTTGTATCGAAAAACAACAATACAAAAATGTAGATTAGAAAACTAAAAGCCCCTTTCAACTAGCATCTTAATCCTACATATTAGAGGGTTCGGGTGGTGGTGGATGTTTCTTGGAAATTTTTTACAACTTACAAATAGACGAGGAGAATTACCAGAAATCCGGAGAGTTCGGTCTTATAGTGGGAGAATATCATATAAAAGAAGAAGATATGACTGTTGAGTACGCTTTGCTCCTTTTCAAGCTTTTTCTAGTCAATAATCAACTTATCTGATGACAAATAAAAGAGGAACGGTTTTATTCCGTCCTCTTTTATTTTAGTAGATTCCGCTAATGATTTCGTGACATCTAAAAAAAAGATAAGCCTTTAAATTCATGAAACAACTCACCACCCCGTACCTCCTTCATAATCTGTAACTAGGCATATATATGAGGGGGACGGATCATGGAGATGGAATTAACGGCACTCCATTGGATTTATGTTGTATTCATTGCATTGATAATCGGGTTTATGGTAAAACGTCGTGATACTACCCTCATCTGCATAATTGGTATTTTCCTTTTGGCTTTAGTGGCTACAGGCAGTTTAGCATCCTCCATAAGCGGGATATTCAACAGCTTCATTTTCGCAATCACGGAATTAATGTCCACGATATTAATCATTTCCATCATAGTTGCCATGAGCACGGTTTTAACGAAGTCCGGCATTAATGATGTCATGATTGCACCGTTTGCTAAATTCATTAAAAATCCTACACTTGCCTTTTGGGTAATCGGGATCGTCATGATGATCATATCCTGGTTTTTCTGGCCATCACCGGCCGTTGCCTTACTCGGGGCTGTTTTGCTCCCTGTTGCATTACGGGCTGGTTTACCTGCGTTAGGCGTAGCGATGGCGATGAACCTTTTTGGTCACGGAATAGCATTATCAGGGGACTTCATCATTCAAGCTGCACCTAAACTAACTGCGGATGCCGCTTCAATACCAGTCGGTGATGTCATCGCCGCGAGTATTCCCCTTGTCATTACAATGGGGGTCGTTACCACCCTTTCCGCCTTTCTCCTTTTAAAGCGGGATATGAAACTTGGAAGAATCAAGGCGGCGGATAATGAGGGAATCGTCCAAGATCAAACAATCAGTGAAGATCTGCTCACACTGGGACAAAAGAAGTTTTTTGCCGTTTTCATTCCGATCGCCTTTCTGTTGGATGTTGTGGCATTGTCGATTTTGAAGCTCCAAGGCGGAGATGCAACGGCGTTGGTTGGCGGTACAGCCGTTTTCATTTTGCTGATTTTATCCCTTGCCGCACATAAACAACAAGGACTTGAAAAATCAACGGCCTATTTAATTCAGGGTTTTCAATTTGGCTTCAAAGTATTCGGACCAGTCATACCAATCGCTGCATTCTTCTATTTAGGTGATTCTGGATTCAATCAGATCATCGGGGACTATTTACCAAAAACATCCCTCGGCATCGTCAATGACCTCGGTGCCGCATTAGCGGCCTCCGTTCCTTTAACGAAAGAAATAGCCGCTGTCACATTAACGGGAATTGGTGCCATCACTGGATTGGATGGATCGGGATTCTCAGGCATTTCTTTAGCCGGATCGGTCGCCAAACTATTTGGAACGGCAATCGGAAGCGGAACCGCCACATTGACCGCACTTGGGCAAATAACCGCGATTTGGGTCGGCGGAGGTACCCTGATTCCATGGGCACTGATACCAGCCGCTGCAATCTGTAACGTCAGTCCCTTTGAACTTGCTCGAAGGAATTTGCTGCCGGTAACCATTGGTTTAACAGTCACTACGATAGTCGCGATGTTTCTCATTTAATGATTCTGTCCGATATGTATGGACTCACGGAACGGATTGAAATTTCCACATTCCCATATTTAAAAAGGACTGAATTAAAAATCAGTCCTTTTTCATTTCAATCGTCGATATAACTGTAGATTTCGTCGATATATTTTTATTTTCGGAGATATAACTGTAGATTTCGTCGATATATTTTTCTTTCATACCCTAACTTATTCGTTATGGAATTTCTTTTTTGAAATCCATATGTTCGTTACCAATATCGTTAGTGCCGTCAATTCAAGTGCCGCTAATGCACCCCAAATCGCCTGTGTATTGACGGTACCTAAAATCAATACTTCCATCGCATATTTACTCATGCTTGCTGGATTCACATTATCTATAACCGGGCTTAAACCAACTATCATTCTGCAGCCGAGAAGAAATACTATCGAAATTAATGCAATGATGCCCTGACTATTAAAAATGGTACTGATCATCGTCGTGAATGAAACGATAAATAAAATCCACAGCAGATAGAACAACAAAGCCACTATTAAATTCACAAAATCAACACTCGTAAACAAAAAAACTGCATACAGATATGAAACCAAGTATCCTAATGCTACACTGCAGGCAACAAACAGATAATTGGAAATGATTTTCCCACTTATATAAGATACAACCGTCACGGGCCTTGTAAGAATGAAAGCCAGCATCCCATTTGCTTTATCAGATTGTACGACCCCCATCATGGAAACGATGATGATCATGACTCCGAGCTGATCAAATTGAGACCCTAATGTACTAGCAAGAACTTCGCCGCCTGTTTGGGCAGCCATGCTTGGATCAATGGTGATACCTTGGCCCCCACCCAGAGCTTCTAATATTGAAGGTAAATAATAGCTTACAACCGGTTGAGTTATCCCTAAAAAAATAAATGCAAGTGGAAGCCAAATTACTTTAAATTCACGTACCATCTGAACAAATTCCTTTTTCGCTAAAACGGTAAAATTATTCATTCTTCTACCACCAATTTTAAAAATATCTCTTCCAATGTATCGTTATCTATTTCGAACCTTACAAGATCAACATTATGCTCCAGCGCATTCGCCAGTAACATATTCTTGTTTGACTCAATATTTTCCACTTCTATCTTCAATTTATTTCCCATTACCTCTACACTTTTTACAAAGTTCAAGCTTTTAACGTTTTCAATCCATTTTTGACTTTTAGAGGTTATGTCGACATTAATTTTGTTTCCGCTATTCCTGTTTAGTAATTCTGACATTGTTGTATCTTCAATTTTTTCCCCACTCTTTATAATGACAAATCTCTCACATATTTCTTCTGCATCGCTTAATATATGTGTCGATAATAAAATTGTCGTATCTTTCTTTATTTCTTTTATTATATTTAACACTTCTCTCCGGCCGATTGGATCTAATGCCGAAACAGGTTCATCCATGACAATCAATGCTGGTTTATGTAACAACGCTTGTGCAATTCCAAGCCTCTGTTTCATACCTCCTGAAAAAGTTCTCACCTTTGAATTCTCTTCCCCGCTCAACCCCACTTTCGACATTATCTCTGGAATGCCCCTTAATAATTCTTCCTTCTTGATACCTGAGAGCTGCCCCATGAAAGTGAGGGTTTCTTTGGCAGTCATCCATTGAAAGAAGTTTGGGTATTGTGGTAAATAGCCTATTTCCTTTTTCATTTTTGAAATTTTCTTACCATCAAGCAATACTTCTCCCATACTTGGATCTATAATATCTGAAATCACTTTTATTAGTGTCGATTTACCAGCCCCATTTGGCCCTATCAATCCAACACATTCCCCTGATTGCAGTTCCATTGAAAAATTATTGACCGCTGTTTTTTCTTTGAATTTTTTTGTAACATTTTTAATCTCTAATTTCATATTCTTTCACTGTCCTTTCTACCAATAACGAAGTACAGAATTGGACCGATAGTATTTGCAAAAATAATGATGAGTGTCCACAATAAAACATTTTTCCTCGTCTTTCGATTTCTGTATAAATCAATTAATGCTATAAGCACTAAAATCATTCCAATAGCAATTACCGGTAAAATAATCGGCAGAATAGACATGAAATCAATATCTTTCAATTCGTTCCATCCATAATGCAATTCCATATATACCACTCCTTTGAAAACGAAATATTATTATCATTATCGATAATGATAACATTAAAAATGGAATTTTGCACCTATTTTTTTCTTTAATAAAATATTGTTTTAGTTTTTATTGTTATTTATAATGATAATATTATCACAATGAATAATAATAAAAATATAGTGTTATTTATTAATTTTTTTTCATGAAGACATTATTTTTTTACACTTATTTGAAAAGCCTTATTATTTACTTCGAAAAAATATTTCTGTACTATTATTTTTCAAACCGTGTCATTTTTATAAATGAAAATGATTCAAACATTACAATATATGATGAATTAAACTTATTATTCATGGTCAACATTAAAATTGATTGAAACTTATCCAGTTATAATTTCCAATGTGAGGAGAATAAGATGATTAATAAAGCTGAAATTTTAATGCATCCTGTAAGAATAAAGATTACCCAAGCTTTAATGAGAAACAGGGAAAATGGCTTAACACCATTGGAAATGTTAAAAGTCATTAAAGATGTACCCCAAGCAACATTATATAGACATATACAGGTTCTGTTGGATTCAGGGGTCATTCGCATTGTAAAAGAGAAAAAGGTGAGATCCGTTTCCGAAAAATACTATGTTTTAAATGAAGAAGAAGCGCGACTTAGCGGGGAAGAATGGAAAAAATCTTCTAATGAGAAAAAGGTGAATTATTTTTCTTATTATCAATTATCCCTTATGACTCAATATCAAAACTATCTTAATAAATTAGAAGAAAGAGACTGCGCAGAGGATGGTTCAACCTTTTCCCTTTTAGAACTAAAGCTTGATGATGAAAGCTTTATTAACTTCCAAAATGAATTGAACGATTTAATGTTAAAATACTACAAAGCTACGAATCAAAGTGCTAAACAAGACTCTCCTATTCGAACAATCGGCGTTACGATTATTCCAGAATCATAAACAAATGAAAAAGGCTGTTCCAAAACCATGGTGCCATGACCTTGGAACAGCTCCTTCATTATGGAAGAAACCCTACATTTTTTATCTGCTTGACGGCAATTATCAGGTCAAAAATGAAGCTATCCGTTGGCAGCAGCAAGAGTCATCCTTAAAATTCAAATTCCCCCCAAAGCTTCCTTGATACTGCTGTATACTTCGTCCCATAGATGCTTTTCTTCGGAAAAAGCCGCTGTTATCTTTTTAATAACTTCTTTTTGCTCTGCCTCGAAACGTTCATCATCCTTGGCAGGCAGGTCAGACCTCAACTCCATTACATACTCTTGTACCTTTGGTGCACGAGGTCCCCAAACAGCTTTTTCTTCCCCATTCTTATCAATTAATATAAAGATGGGGATCGAACGCGCTGTTCCATTCGTTAAGTATTGATCCATCAGTTCAAGATTTTGATCTCGTAAAACCATGCGAGTTTCAATATTTGCCGCTTCAGATATATTCAGCAATATAGGAATATTCATCATCGCGTCTCCGCACCAGTCTTCAGTAATGACAATGGCTCTAAGTTCCTTCGTCTTTAATGCATCAAAGAACCCTTGGTCCTCTGCAGAAATGGAAAAGCCCTCCTGAATCGATTGTACGTTTTCTTTATGAACTTTCATCGAAGATACAAATTCTTTAGCAGGAATCCCCTTTTCAAACCATTCATTCAGTGTCGTCATACTATTTCTCCTATCTATTTTTACATTAAAAGTACCATAAACCAATTATTATTTCATTGTTTCCACACTGAAAAATAAAATAACAAATTGGTAAATTAAAACCATGTTTTCTTTCCCGTGTAGAGGGAAAACTCTAAATACATCCAATAGCTTGGTAACTACCTATTTTATATTTATTAAAACATTGTTTTTTAGTTTAGGAGATGAAATTTTGTGGAAGGTTTTCTCTTTGCGCTACTCCCTGCATTGACATGGGGCAGCTTAGTGCTTGTTTCCGAAAAACTCGGAGGCAACTCTTATAATCAAACGCTTGGCATTACAATCGGGTCATTACTGTTCGCCATCATGATGTCTTTCATCAATCCGCCGGAATGGAACAGTCTAGTGTGGATTGTCGGCATCATTTCCGGGATAGGCTGGGCATTCGGGCAGTTATTTCAATTCAATAGCGTCAAGGAAATCGGGGTATCGAAAACCGTTCCAATCTCAACAGGACTGCAAATTCTAGGAAATACATTCTTTGCGGTTATCATTTTCAGGGAATGGAATGACAGGATTACAGTCATCATCGGCATTGTTGCAATAATCTGTTTGATTACAGGTGTCTTGCTGACGAGCTACGGCGATGGTGATAACAAAAAAGCAGGTAGCATGAAAAAAGGGATTTTTTATCTTGCCATTTCAACAGTGGGTTATGTTACATATGTCATTGTAGTCAGATGGAATGAAGTTGACGGATGGTCGGCGATCCTGCCTCAAGCAATTGGCATGTTCCTAGCTGCCCTGCTCCTTTCCATCAGACATAAACCGTTTAATAAGTATGCCGGACGAAATATTCTAACCGGAATCATGTGGGCAATCGGCAATATCGGTCTCCTGCTCGCTAATCCAAAAGTGGGCGTTGCCATCGCTTTCTCATTTTCCCAAATGGGAATCGTCATTTCGACTTTAGGCGGCATCTTTCTTTTAGGAGAGAAAAAGTCCAAAAAACAAATGGCCTTCGTCATCATCGGATGTGTACTCGTAATTACTGGCGGAATCATGATCGGCTTTACAAAAGAATAGTCAAAGGAGAGATAATTGATGTATGAAGATTTAGAGAAAAAAGTAGTCGTGATCACTGGGGCGGCAAAAGGGTTAGGAAAAGCCATGGCCGAAAGGTTCGGTAAAGAAAAAGCACATGTCGTATTGAATTATCACACTGAAAATGGCGACCATAAGGAAATCATCAAGACGATTGAAGCTGCCGGCGGGAAAGCCGCAGCCATTCAAGGAGACGTTTCAAAGGAAGCGGATGTGAAGAAATTGCTTTCATTCGCTGTGGACACCTTTGGTACAATCGACATCATGATCAACAATGCCGGTATTGAAAATGAAGTGCCAAGTGAAAAATTGACACTTGAAGATTGGCAGAAAGTCATCGATGTAAATCTAACGGGTATGTTCCTGGCTAGCAGGGAAGCCATCAGTTATATGCTTGATCATGGTATTAAGGGGAATATCATTAACATGTCTTCCGTTCATGACCGGATTCCTTGGCCTCATTTTGTCCACTATGCAGCAAGTAAGGGCGGAGTGAAGATGATGACAGAAACCCTTGCACTTGAATATGCCCCTAAAGGGATTCGCATTAATAATATTTCTCCTGGCGCAATCGACACACCAATCAATGCCGAAAAGTTCAATGACCCAAAAGCTAAACAAGAAGTCATCGACCTGATACCGATGGGATATATCGGAAAACCGGAACAAATTGCCGCTTGTGCTGCTTGGTTAGCTTCCGCTGAATCAAGCTACGTAACGGGCATGACCTTATATGCTGACGGCGGAATGACCAAATATCCAGGATTCCAAGCAGGAAAAGGCTGATCTTAACTTAGCTATATGGATAGGAGAAAAGAATTTGAGGGACTAGGATTTCTCCTATGTCCCTCATTCCTTTGTCATCCCCTTATGTCTTTATTTGATGGATTCTAATGATGAAAATACGACTAATCTAATCCCTTATTCCCGTTAATTACCTATTTTCTTCATAAACAAACCGATTTTTTGGATTCTTTAATCCAAGGTGATCACGGAGAGTGTCTCCTTCATAGTCCAAACGGAACAAACCCCTCTCCTGTAAAATTGGAACAACCTTCTCGACGAAATCCTCTAAGTCGCCTGGTAACAGTGGAAATTGAATCATAAAGCCATCTGCAGCTTTTTCAGTAAACCATACCTCCATTTCATCAGCTACTTGACTTGGTGTACCGACAAATCTATCTCGTCTGGCAGGACTGAAAAATCTCGCATATAATTCACCCACTTTTATGTCTTCTTCACCAATAATTTTCTTCATTTCATTAAAGTTACTTTGTATGCTATTTACTGATGGAAATTCAACATCCTTCGCTGGTGTATCTAAAGAATATTTTGAAAAATCTACGTTGCCCATATAACCAGAAACGAATTTCAAACTCTCATAAGGGTCGACGAGACTTTGGAGTTTATTGTATTTTTGAATGGCTATTTCCTCGGTTTCTCCGATAATAGGGGAAATGCCGTGAAGGATGTGGAGCTCTTCCACACTTCTTCCAAAATCCATTAAAGACGATTTTAATTCTTGATAATATCGTTTGGATTCTTCAATGTTATCCCAATGTGTGAAAACGACTTCTGCTGTTCGAGCGGCTAATCGCTGCCCTGGTATTGACGCACCCGCTTGAATGATAACCGGCTGCCCCTGCGCCGAACGTGCAATATTCAACGGACCTTTTACCGAAAAATAGTTGCCTTTATACCGAAGCTCATGCACTTTATCAGGATTAAAAAATTGTCCAGTTTCTTTGTTATGCACAAACGCATCATCTTCCCACGAATCCCATAACCCTTGGACAACGTCGAGGAACTCCTCCGCTCGTTCATAACGATGATCGTGTGCCCAATGTTTATCACGACTGAAATTCAAGGCCGTCTCTCCGGTCGCATCAGCTGTAGTAACAACATTCCATCCCACCCGTCCGCCGCTTATATGATCAACAGAAGCAAATTGGCGAGCGAGTACATATGGTTCACTGTACGTTGTAGAAGCTGTCGCCCCAATGCCGATTTTTTCTGTCGCTGCAGCTAATGCTGTAATTAGTACAATCGGATCAAATCGATTAAGTATTTGAGGATGCGATTCATGATTAATGGCCAAACTATCTGCCACAAAGGCAAGGTCAAATTTCCCTTTTTCCGCAATTTTTGAGAGTCTTTGCAAAGCTTTCACATCAATACTTGCATTCGGATTTGATGCCGGATGCCGCCACGACGCAACATGCATACCTGTTCCAATCAGATAAGCAGCTAACTTCATCTTTCTGTCTTGAGCCATTCTAATCTCTCCTTCCTTATTTATTAGAATATATCTCTTTATAACTGCTCAATTCTTTCAAGGAAATGAATGTTGGAATATAGTTTCCATTGTAAGTTTCTTCTATAAATTTAGCCGTTTTCTCTGATTGATAGAGATCAACTAATTTTCGGTAAATTTCATTGTCTTGATCTTCACTCCTAGCCGCTATGATATTAATATAAGGCTTTGCAGTACTACTTTCATAAATAAGAGCATCTTTTAAATTTAGTCCCGCTTCTACCGCAACTCCATTATTAATCACCGAACCAGCTGTATCTTCCATCACACGTGGGGCACTGGCACCATCGACAGGCACAATTTTGATTTTCTTCGGATTTTCCTTTATTTTGTCCTGTCCACCATTCCCGTCAAAGTCTTCAACAACCTTTAAGAGTTTTGCTTCTTGTAATAACAATAAAGCTCTTCCCCAGTTAGCTTGGTCATTGGGTACAGCAATTTGTGCACCATTTGGGATCTCTTCCACCGATTTATATTTGCTTGAATACAAACCGAGAGGAGCAATAATTGTAGTCCCAATTGGAACGATGTCTGTATTATTATTCGCATTAAATGAATCTAAATAGGCAACATGTTGAAAGGCGTTGATATCAATATCCCCTTCTGCCAGCGCTTCGTTCGGATCATAAGCCGATGAGAAATTAACAATTTCAATTTCCACCCCTTCTTTTTCAGCCTGTTCCTTTAAAAATTCCCATGTTCGAAGTTCAGAATTTCTAATCCCTACCTTCACTTTCGTTTGTTTCCCTCCTGCATTCGTTGAATCACTTGAGCAACCTGCCAATAACACCCCCAAGATAAGCAGTATAGGTAAAATACATTTCTTCATCATTCATTCCACTCTCCCTCTGTATACTACCGCAACTACACTCTTCTAATTTTCCGTTCGAAAACATTTCCTAAACTTTGTACTCCCTGAACAACAATTACTAGAATTACAACGGTGACGAATATCGTAATAGTGCTAAAGCGTTGATAACCATATGTTATCGCTACATCTCCAAGTCCACCGCCACCTATAGCTCCTGCCATTGCTGTAGCGCCCACTAAACCAATTGTTGCAGTTGTTATACTTAGAATTAATGACGCAAAAGCTTCAGGCATTAAAAACTTGAAAATAATTTGTAACGGCGTTGCTCCCATGGCTTTCGCGGCTTCAATAATGCCTTCATCCACTTCCAATAATGAATTCTCCACAAGTCTTGAGATATATGGGCCAATATGAAGCACTAGTGGCACAATTGCTGCTGTCGTACCAATCGACGTACCAACAATTAGTCTTGTAAATGGAATAATCGCCACAAGCAAGATAATAAACGGAATCGACCGGAAAATGTTTACAATCGGATTCACTATAGAAAAAATAAATCTATTTTCATAAATATGACCTTTTCTTGTTACAACCAATAAAATGCCTAAGAATATTCCAATGATGCTTCCAAAAAAAAGTGAAATACTAACCATGTACAGCGTTTCCCACAAGGCGTTTAAAATGAGCTCTTGGCTTACTTCCATCGTTCGTCACCTCCTTCACTTTGACATTTTGACTCTTTATAAACTGTAATGCCCGATCAATTTCATCTTCATTTCCTATTATTTCAACAATTAAATTACCAAATGGGATGCCTTGTAACTCAGTAATATTGCCGAACAGAACGTTTATTTCCACATTAAACCTCTTCGCTGTTTTTGAAACGATAGGCTGCCCAGAGCTCAATCCCAAAAAATCAATTTTAAAAATCCGGCTGAAATAGGCATCCTCATTGAGCAATCCATAAACACTTGATGGCACTTCATCGCGAACAACCGATCGAATGAAGTTACGAGTTGTTTCTGTTCGCGGACGGGCAAAAATATCGATCACATTTCCTGATTCAATCACGCTCCCATCCTCCATCACTGCAACCCGATTACAAATTTCTTTAATCACTTCCATTTCGTGCGTGATAATTAGAATGGTAATTTTATATTCTTCATTTATCCGTTTCAACAGATTCAGGATTGATTTTGTTGTTTGTGGATCCAATGCCGATGTTGCTTCATCACATAATAAAATCGAAGGGTTTGTGGCCAAAGCACGGGCAATCCCGACACGCTGCTTTTGTCCACCTGAAAGCTGATTTGGATAGTTCATTGCTTTGTCTTCTAGACCAACAAAGCGGAGAATCTCATTAACTCGTTCTTCAATCTCTTTTTTCTTTTTTTTACTTAACAATAATGGCATCGCCACATTATCAAAGACTGTTTTGGAATTAAGTAAATTAAAATGCTGAAAAATCATGCCAATATTTTTCTTAGCTTCACGCAAATCTTTTTCAGACATCTTGGCAAGATTTTTTCCTTCTACAATCACTTCACCTGAAGTAGGATATTCCAGTAGATTCACAGTTCGGATGAGTGTACTTTTTCCGGCTCCACTAAAACCGATAACCCCGAATATATCCCCTTTTTCAACGGTTATATTAATCTCCTTTAACGCTTCAATTTTCTTCTCCCCGTCATCAAAAACTTTTGAAACCCGACGAAATTCTATCAAAGTGGCCACCTCCTCTTTTTAATTAGCTTGGTATAGAAGCCACCCTTAAAACGCGGGCACGACGGCTCCTTCATATTGATCTAAAATAAATTCTTTGACCTTTTCCGTCGTTAATGCATTCGCAAGCTTTTGGATCGCTTTATCGTCCTTATTGTCTGGACGAGCAACTAAAATGTTAACATATGGTGAATCCTTCCCTTCAATTATCAGTGCATCATCGAGAGGTTTTAACCCTCCTTCCAGAGCATAGTTTGTGTTAATGGCCGATGCTTCCACATCATCTAGCGAGTGAACTAAAAGAGGGGAATCGACTGGAATGAATTCTATTTTTTTAGCATTTTTTGTAATGTCCTCAATCGTATAATCACCTGACTTGGAAGCTTCCAACTCAATGATATTATTTGCCGCAAAAAGCTGTAACGATCGCGAAAAGTTTACTGGATCTTTCGGTACGGCTACTTTCGCTCCGTCTGACAATTCACCTATAGACTTAATTTTTTTGGAATAGACACCAAATGGTTCAATATGTACACCCTTCACATTAACCAAATTCAGACCACTATCTTTATTTACTTGCTCTAAGTAAGGGGTATGTTGAAAGAAGTTTGCATCCAATTCTTTGTCTGCTGTTTGTTGATTCGTTTGAATACCATCCGTAGAAATAACTACATCCAGTTTCACGCCTTGTTTTTCTAAATCCGGTGCAATAAACTCTAAAATTTCTGCATGTGGTATTGAGGCTGCACTAATTTTCAAAGTCACTTCCTCATTCTTGTCTCCTTTACTCTCCGATGATGTTTGCTCATTACTTCCACAAGCACCCAATATCAGCAATACTACTGTTAAAACCGTTACGGACAGCCATTTAATTTTCTTCAATGTTTCTCGCTCCTTTTTTTATCCTTTTATATTGGAATAACAAATATTTATCAGCTGCTTCATGCCCTCTGGATCTTTTCTTTTCCTTCTATATGATAGTCTCTTCCCCTAAGAGAAGCGGACTCAACAACTGAAAGGATTGGATCCGTTCTGCTTCTCTTCGAAGCGGTGTATGCAACATAAATTCATCCACTTGAAAAACTTTCTGAAGTTCCTTTAAAATCCCGTTAACATATCCTGGACTCCCAGCAATAACACTGGCGGTCTGCTCTTCTATTTCGTAAGCTTCACCAGCCTGCTTCTCAAATGACTCAGCCTGCTCACGTGATTGAACTGTCAGCGTCCGTCCACTTTGTAGATGAACTTTAAATAGTTTGTGTTCGCTTGCCAGCTCCTCTGCTTTTTGTTGGGTAGGAGCTGCCACAACCGCTACTGATACGATAAAGCGACCTTCTGGGTACTTGCTTCGGTAAGCAGAAGACGCTTCATACAGCATGGTATCATCACTATTAATAAATCTGGCGAATACAAAATCCATTCCGAGGTTAGCGGCTAGTTGAGCGCTGTCTGAACTTGCACCTAGCAGAAAGGTTTCTGGCTTTTCAGGAGGTATCGGTGTTGCTTGAATACCAGAGAGCAAGTGATCATCATCGATTGAATTTTCAATTATCTTTTGCAATAAGGATGCACGTTCCCCAAAATCTTTTCCATCATTCACAGTTCCAAATTGTAACGCCTTTGTTGATAAAGGAAATCCACCTGGTGCTTTACCAATGCCAAGATCTACCCTGCCCGGGGCAAGAGTGGATAAAACATGAAAATTTTCAGCGACTTTATATGGACTGTAGTGCTGAAGCATGACACCTCCCGAACCTACTCGAATGGATGTGGTTTTCGATAATAAATAAGAAATTAATACTTCCGGTGAAGATCCAGCAACTTGTTCCATATGATGATGTTCCGATACCCAAAAACGGCTATATCCCCATTCTTCAGCTTTTTGAGCTAGGTTTATGGTTTGCTTAAGTGCATCAACTGCCGAATTCCCAGGAAAAATGGGGCTTTGATCTAATATTCCAAGCTTAAAACTCATATGACTTTCTCTCCAATCATTAATACCGAGTTAACAAATCGAATTAGTTGTTTTAATGTAATTGAAATTCATCCTAACATTGTAAACAAGCACTTGACAACACCTTATTTGATAGAAAAATTTATTTAATTGATAAAAAAATTCTATCAATTGCTTATGAATTTGAAATGCCTTTGCCTAATAATTAACCAAGCTCCCGCCTATCATGGTTTGAGATCTATTCTTCTTACCGCTATCAGAATAGGATTCATCAATGAGAGGAAGAATGAAGAGTGGCTATGTATGGTAGGTAAAATGGGGGGAATGTTCGCATCATGACTACGCTTGAAATCAAGTTGGAACCAAGCCTTTGGAATTATAACAACAAAGGTGCTAGGCACGAAATCGTGTCTGGCACCTTTGTCATGTATGTTCACCACTTACCATGGTTATATAATAAATCCTTGGCACTTTCAGATAAAAAATGAGCGGCTTTAATAATGGATTTTTCATCAACAGTAAAAGCTGGATGATGCCAATCTTCGTTTCCGTTTGTACCAAAAAAGGCAAAGGTACCGGGGATATGTTGAAGGTAATAAGCGAAATCTTCACCACCCATTGAAGGTTCAGGATTGATTACATGTAATGATTGCTCCAAAGCAGACCTGCGTGCCATCTCTGTGACTGCCGGATGATTAAGAAGCGCGGGCGGTCCAGGAAACCAACCAATCTCAGATTCCTGTGAAAAAGCAGCTGCAATATGATTCACAATCGAATAAAACTTATCCTTTACTTCTTCGCGGATTGTTGATTCAAAGGTTCGAATCGTTCCTTCCAGTATTACGTCACCCGGAATTACATTCCAAGTGTTTCCACCTGTTATTCTCGTAACACTCACCACAGCACTCTCTAATGGGGATACATTCCGGCTGACGATAGTTTGAAGAGCGGTAATAAGCTGGGCCGCTGCCGCTATTGGATCTTTTCCGTTTTGAGGGATGGCCGCGTGGCTCCCCTTTCCTTGAAGAACAATATGAAAACGGTCCACTGCCGCCATTAACGGACCATCTTTTATCCCAATGGTGCCTACAGGCAAATTGGGTTTATTGTGCAGCCCAATAACAGCCGCTACATCGTCAATTTGACCATCTTTTATAACATGCACCGCTCCGCCACCTAATTCTTCTGCGGGTTGAAAAAGCAATCGCACTGTCCCGTTCAGCTCTGATTGACATTCTTTTAAAAGGTAAGCAGCGCCAATAACGGCTGCGGTATGGAAATCATGGCCGCACGCATGCATTACTCCTTTTACTTTCGAAGCAAATGGAAGCCCAGTTTCTTCCTCAATCGGAAGAGCATCGATATCCGCTCTTATGGCAACGGTAGGTCCGGGTTTACCACCCTTTATATCTGCAAAAACACCTGTTTTCAATCCTGTATTACGGATCTCAATACCCTCTTCCCCGAGCCACTTTTGAATCGATTTTGTCGTTTCGAATTCTTCATTTGATAACTCCGGATATTGATGTAAATGGCGCCGTATCGATATTAAGCGCTTTTCCAGCTCTCGACTCATACAGTCGCCTCCTTCTATAAATCTAAGCGATAGCATTTTACCAAAATATCATGATTTTGAAATTCTTTCGTTCGATCCCGCTTAAAGCCAAACCATTCATATAGTTTAATGGCTTTATGCATCTTATCAGTAGAATGTAGATACAAACTGGACGCACCTTGCGATTTTGCATAATTTACACTAGCTTTTAATAATTCCTGTGCGATACCGCGTCCCCTTGATTCGGGATGAACAGCCAACAACCGAATGATTGGTGAAAAAATCCCAAGTTCCGGCTTTTCATATGCTTTTTCAGATGACTGAAAAAGCTGTAATGTACCAAGGATATCCTGATTGCACTTTGCAACCAACACCTTATCAACATGTGGATTATCCACCGAGGATTCAATATTATTTAAATATCCTTCCCAAGCTTCCGGGTTCGAATATTCATGTTCATATTGTTGATAACTTTCTACCAATAAGCGGCGCACCGTCTCTTTATCTTCTTCAATCAATTCATCGACTACGATTGTATTAATCATACGTTCTCCTTTGGCCCCTTCCTTTAATTGACCTTTTCTTCTAAAAACGATAAGGAAAAATCTCTTGATATCCGGTTTAAAAATTGTCGTGTTCGATCTTTCTTTGGAGCATTGAAAATCTCCAATGGTGACCCTTCTTCTACAATGACCCCGCCATCCATGAATAGAACACGATCCGACACCTCTTTAGCAAAACTCATTTCATGGGTTACAATTACCATCGTGATGCCTTCCTGTGCAATTGCTTTTATGACAGAAAGCACCTCCCCAACCAATTCAGGGTCAAGTGCCGACGTTGGCTCGTCAAAAAGAATGACTTCCGGATTTAAAGCAAGTGCCCTAGCAATTCCAACACGTTGCTGTTGACCTCCTGACAATTGCGAAGGAAAATAATTATGCTTATCTCCCAAACCTACTTTTTCCAACAACAGCTCACTTTCCCGTTTCGCTTGAGCTTTCTTATATTTTCTTGTAACAATTAAGCCTTCCATTACATTTTCCAAAACAGTTTTATGAGCAAATAGGTTATAATGCTGAAAAACCATCGCCGATTGTCTTCTAAGGGACAAGATTTCCCTTTTTGTCGCCTTCTTAGACTTCACCTGTATATCTCCTACTTGAACCATTCCCTCATCTGGTTTCTCCAGAAAATTCAAGCATCTAAGCAAGGTTGTTTTCCCAGAACCACTTGGCCCAAGAATGGTAACTACTTCTCCCTTGGCTATTTTCAAATTAATACCTTTTAAAACGGGCTGCTGGTTAAATGATTTTTTTATATCTTTTAAATAAATCATTGTACTCCTCCTCGATTATAGGCAGTGGCCTTTTTCTCAATTAAAAACGAAAGACCTTCTGCAATGATTGTGAGACCCCAATAAATTAAACCAGCAGCGATAAAAGACTCCAAAAATTTCAAATTGGTGGATGCAACAATATTAGCTGCTCCTGTCATTTCTTTTTGCGATACAATGAAAGCAATGGATGACGTATGCAGAAATCCAATGAAAATATTCGTGAAATTCGGGATGGACTGAGCAATGGCCTGTGGCAAAACAATTCGTGTCATGGCTTGAAACGAATTCATACCCACGGAATAGGCTGCCTCCATTTGGCCATTGGAGACACTGATAATTCCCGATCTGAATATTTCTGATAAATAAGCACCCGCACTCAACGATAAGGCGGTTAAGACAAATAAAATAATTGGAATGGAATTAGATTGTATACCCAAATCAAATTTCTTAGAAATTTGATCGATTAATAATGGAAAACCGAAATAAATAAGCATTATGTGCATGATAATCGGTGTTCCTCTAAAGAAGGAAACATAACCATTTGCAACTCTACATAGAAATTTCACTTTATATATCCTAATTAAGGCAACAGCGAGACCGATAATAAAACCTGCAAGAAGAGGAAGCATCGTTAAGATAAGTGTGACCGGAAGTGCTTTAATAATCTCCTTAAAAGCAGTCCAAATAAATAGAATATCAATCGTCAAGTCCTTCCCTCCTCCCTTTGTTATCCAGTAACAGACACATCAACAGTTTGATGCCGATTAATGCGGTTTTCATAAAGTCTGAATATTTTCTCAAACAATAGCACGACTGCATAATAGATAACAGCTAATGAGAGATAGACTTCGAGAGCATGTGCAGTTGCAGCAATTAATGTCTCTCCCCTACCCATCATATCCATTACGCCGATGGTAAAGGCAAGTGAGGTATCCTTCAAGGATCCGATAATAGAGTTTGCGATATTCGGAAAAGCAATCCGTATTGCCTGAGGAAGCACAATCCGAAAAAAACTTTGACTATTATTCATACCAACAGAATAGGCTGCTTCCGTTTGCCCATAATCGACAGCCTTAATCGCTCCTCGGAATATTTCTGCGAAATGCGCCCCATTACTTAATGCATAAGTAATAATGACAAAATACAGAGCATCCATTCTTGAAATATCAATATTAATGAATAAAAGGATTGCAGGCAGTCCATAAAAAACTAGAAATAATTGTATTAAAATAGGCGTTCCCCGAATGAATGAAATATACAAAATGACAAATTGATTCAAAACAGGGATACGAAATAATCTCAGGATGGCTGCCGCTATCCCGATGACCATTCCTAATAAAACGGATGCTGCCAGAATTTGCAATGTTACTCCAAGATAATATATTAACGTCGGAATGAAATCGACGATTAATGAAGGATCAAATGCTTTCCCCATGCTTTAGCACCTCCGCGCTTACTACTATCTAATTAAAATCCTACTGAATAGTCTGCGCCCAGCCACTTTTTACTTAGTTCGCTAACTACCCCATCTTTTTTCAGCTCCACAAGTGCTTCATCAATTCTCTTCTGTAAAGGCGTTTCGTCTTTTCTTAGCAAAAAGTATACTTTTGAATTAAGAAGTGGCTCACCCACAACCTTTTGCTGTGCATCTGCTTGTTTATTTAAGAAGTCGACTGCAAATGGTGTAGTAATGGTAGCATCCGCCCGACCAGTTTTGATTTGATTCTTCGTATCATCTACGCCTTGGCCAGAATAGACAATTTCAATCCCGGCATTGTTTTCTTTATTATACTTTTCAAGAAAAACAGCAGAATTGCTCGTTGCACTCACGATCGCTTTTTTTCCTTTTAGATCTTTAATGGAGTGAATATCATTGTTGTCCTGATGAACTGTAACTTGAAGGGGAAAGACATTATATGGTTCTTTATTAAATAGAAATTTTTCTTTTCGTTCATCATTCACCTCCATTTGGTGAGCAACAAAATCTATTTTGTTCGTTTCTAAACTTAATAATAGATTAGAAAATTCCATCGTTTTAAATTCAAATTCATATTCTGGCAGCTTTTCATCGATTTGACGAACCAACTCGACATCATAACCTGTCAGCTTACCATTCTTATCCAAAAAGCAAATATTCGGGAATTGCGTCCCTGTTCCGACAATGATTTTCTGAACTTTGTTATTTTTTGAATCTCCAGAACTTGATTTAGCAGTACTTGCTGTTTCTTTCGAAGAGCAAGCTCCCAAAAAAGTAAGTAGCAGTGCCATAACAATAAATAATGTTTTTTTCATCTCAAATTCCCCCGACGTTTTTAATTACTAACAATTGGTTCTTTATTTTCAATAATGCGATACAGCGTTTCATCTAGAATTTTACGAAGATACACAATTTTTTCTCCATCGTGATCTCGTTCAGCAAAAATCTCATAGCCTCTTCTTTCATAAATGGAAACAAGCCAAGGATGACGATCAGCTGTCGCCAAATAGACGGCCGGCGCTTTCACCTGTTTCCGAAGTACATTTTCTTCCACCCAGGTTAACAAAGTTGAGCCTATACCTTTTTGTTTGTATAGGGGGTCAACTGCAAACCACCAAATGAATGGGTACGGACTAAAATGATCAGGATCATTCCATGGATGACGAACTGTCACAGTTGAAACAATTTGACCCTCCTGTTCTAAAACATAAGTGAGATTCCGCCTAATATTATTCGTCACTAGCTGCAAATCAGCTGTCGCAGCCAGAAAGTTAATATTCAATTCTCTAATTGGTTCATAAGCCCGAAGTGTGACGTTTAGCACTTCTGGAGCATCCTTTACAGTAGCAAGACGGATTATCTGTGTCATGATTAACTCCTCATTTCCATAACATATTATTTACACAAGAATAGTCGGATTTAAATCAGCAATTTTTCATTTATTCATACTTTACTAACATCCTCCAGTTCTCAGGATTGAAGAATAAGTCATAAAAACTGTCAATTTTTTTTAATCAGCTATTTCTACTTATATACTCGGATTAACACGCGTCTTTTTTTATTGTAATCGTTCGAGTACTTTTTCAAGATAAGGTATGCCAATTTCCGTAACACTCTCATATACGTTACCTCGCCCAATTTCAATAATAGGCACATACCGAACACCATATTTGATTTCTAAAATATCTCGCCGTTCATCATGATTGGTAACATCCACCGTTTGATAAGCGATCTCCTTTTCTTTTAAGTATTGTTTAACTTCTTCGCAATAGTGACATCCTTGTTTTGACCAAACGACGACAGATAACGCTTCTTCCATTTCGTATTCCTCCTTATTTTTTAAATGATTCTTCAATTATTGATTAATCTTTTCTTTCGCATAACGATTTTCCGGGAATGGAAGCCCCAAGTTGCCTCTTAATGTTTCTGCTTCATATTCAGTACGATATATTCCCCTTTTCTGAAGTATAGGAATCACATAAGATACAAAATCACTTAAAGCATTTGGAACACTTGAAGTAAAGATAAACCCGTCCGCACCCTTCTCTTCGAACCATCGCTGAATCAAATCCGCTACTTTCTCTGGAGTTCCAATAAAAGAAGTCCGAGGTGTAGTCTCCTTAAGTGCTACCTGACGGAGCGTTAACTGTTTCTCCTTGGCTTCCTCTTTAATGCGATCAGTCGTACTTCGGAAACTGTTTTTTCCGATGTCTCCGAGGTCTGGGAAAGGCGCATCCAGTTCATATTGAGAAAAATCATGATGATCGAAGTATCGTCCCAAATAGTCAAGCGCCTTATCTATAGATACTAGGTTAGCGAGTTCTTGATATTTGTGCTCTGCCTCTTCCTCAGTAGCACCAATGATTGGCGCTATACCTGGCAGAATAACAATTTCATCAGGATTTCTCCCGACTGCAATAGCCCTGTTTTTTACATCTTGATAAAAATTCTTTGCATCTTCTAATGTTGGTTGACCTGTAAAGATTGCATCCGCTTCTTTAGCCGCCAGATTTTTGCCAGCTTCTGATGAACCTGCTTGAAAAATGACAGGCCGCCCCTGTTTAGATCTAGCAATGTTGAGTGGTCCTTGCACGGAGAAAAATTCTCCTATATGATTTAATTGATGTATTTTAGAAGGATCAAAAAACTCACCGGACTCTTTATCCCGAGTAAACGCGTCATCCTCCCATGAATCCCAAAGCCCTTTGGTAACTTGTATATATTCTGATGCTATCCGATAGCGTTTGGCATGATCAGGGTGTTCTTCGATCGTTTTGTTATAGTTCAAGGCGGTACTCTCAAGAGGTGTAGTAACAAGGTTCCATCCGCCACGACCATGACTAATGTGATCAAGTGAAGCAAATTGCCGAGCTACGGTAAATGGTTCACTGTATGAGGTGGAAACAGTTCCGACAAGCCCTATTCGTGATGTGAAAGCAGCAAGTGCGGATAAAATGGTAAGTGGCTCAAATCGATTTAAAAAATGCGGAATGGATTTCTCATTGATGAATAAACCGTCAGCAATGAAAAGTAAATCGAACTTTCCCTCTTCTGCCTTCTGGGCCTGCTCCTTATAAAATTCAAGACTAACACTGGCATCGGTTTGAATGTCAGGATGCCTCCAACCAGATATACTCCCTCCAACTCCATGAATAAGCGCTCCAAATTTCAACTTTCTCTGCTCAGACATCAATACTCCTCCTTTAATTAATCGGTTTTTAGCTTGCTGACTTCTTAATTTTGGCTCACAAAGTTCTTTTCGCCAGGTAAGGCTAATTGAAGCGGACTCAACAATTGAAAAGATCGGAATCTTTCTGCTTCTTTTACTACCGGTGTATGTAGGATAAACTCATCTACCCCATATTTTTCATGTAAATTTGTTAGGACTTCCTTTACGTAAGAGGGAGTTCCAGCAATAATATTGGAATCTTGTTCTTCTATTTCGTAAGACTCCCCAGACTGCTTCCCAAATAATTCTGCTTGCACTAAGGTTTGGACCGTAACAGAACGACCGCTTTGGAGATGAACTTTCACTATCCTTTGGTCACCTGCTAGCTGTTCTGCTTCTTGTTGTGAAGGAGCAGCAATCACTGAAACTGATACCTTAAAGCTCCCAGTTGGATAGATACTTCGGTAAATGCGTACAGCATCTTCGAATACAGTCTCATTACTGTTGATAAATCGAGCAAATACATAAGCTATACCCAGATTGGCTGCTAGCCTGGCACTGTCAGCACTTGCACCAAGCAGAAACATTTTTGGCTTTTTTGAAGGGAGTGGCGTCGCTTGAATACCTGAAAGCGGGTGATTATCATTAATCGAATTTTCAATTATTTTTTGTAAAAAAGATAACCGCTCTTCGAAATCTTTTCCATCATTAACAGTACCAAATTGTAGCGCCTTCGTTGATAAGGGGAGACCACCCGGTGCCTTTCCAATGCCAAGGTCAACTCTGCCAGGCGAAAGATTTGATAACACGTGAAAATTTTCCGCCACTTTATATGGACTATAATGCTGAAGCATAACACCTCCGGACCCTACCCGAATAGATTTTGTTTGGGCTAATAAATATGATACCAATACTTCCGGGGAAGATCCCGCTAGCTTTTCGGCATGATGATGTTCTGATAGCCAGAAACGGGTATATCCCCACTCTTCTGCATGTCTCGCCAGCTTAATGGTTTGCTGTAGTGCATCAAAGGCTGAAGTTCCTGGAAATATCGGGCTCTGGTCTAAAATGCCAAGCTTATAACTCATATTCTCTCCTCCGCTTCAATTCAAAGTATACTGATATGAATAATAACAATTTAATAATTTTGATTTATCCTAACACCTAAAGCATGTTAATGGCAATGGTTTAACTAATAGGAAAAAATATTGTATTGATAGAAAATATCTATCAATTAGATTGTGTCTGTGATTGATGATGGTCTTGTTCAAATTTCCGTATTGATAAAAGAATGTCATTCCATAGTAAGGGTGCTTCCATCCCGTGATTTAAATGAGTCAGATAGATGTGCTGCTTTATCTTGATTAAATGTGACACATCAACTTCAACCAAAGTTCCCTGTTCTAACTCTTTTTTAATACATAAATACGGTAAAAATCCGATACAGCTTCTGCTAAGAATTAGCGATTTCGCCACTTCCAAGTGATCAACCTGAAATTCAATACGCGGCTCTACATTTGACACTTCAAAAATTTTATTAACGTGGTTCCAGTCAAACGCACCACACTCAAAAAATACCAACGGCTCCATTGCTAATACTTGCACCGTTAGCTCTGTTTCAACTTGAAATGGATGTCCTGGATACACTACTAAACGTATCGAATTATCAAGGGTCTTGTGATTTTGCAGACCACTATGTGTAACATCCTTCATAAATGCTATATCAACCTTTTTCTGAAGCAACTTATCAATTAATGCATCATTTGTTGCTGAAATAAATTTAAAGCGTAAATTAGGGTTTTCCTTTTTCCATAGAGGAAGAGCAAATGGAATAAAGTATTGCGATGTAATGATATTAGCCCCTATCGTTATTTCCTCCAGATCGCTTCCTGTTTTCAACTGTTTTTTCCCCTGTTGAAAGGTACGAATAATTTGTTCCGCAAATGGAATGAACGCTTTCCCTTTTTCCGTTAAAATAATCCCTCTCCCTTGCCTCTCAAATAGTTCTGAATCGAGTTCACTCTCAAGCGTCTTAATTCTTGCCGAAACCGTCGGCTGTGATAAAAACAGTGCCTCTGCTGCTTTATGAAAACTATTAAAATGAACAACATACATAAAAGCTTCAATATGATCAATATTCATCTCCCCAACTCCTTTTTCCAAAATGAACGCAAAAAGCTCCTGTTCGCTTATCGCGTTCAGGAGCTTTTGGTTGTCCAATCAGCTCATCTTTTATAATAATTCTTTCTCCGATTTTAATCTTATAAAACCAATAAGTAAAGTGTAATTTAATTAACTGTACAACCAACAAGTCACGATATATTTATTGCGATTTCATACAATATGATATTCAAGGAACATAATACTATTTATAAAGATGAAAATTTAAGGATTCTAAGTAAATAAAACTAATAATTTCATTCTCTTTCTTCCCGTTTTTCAATCCTAAGGGTGTATCTTTTTTCCCGATTGCGCGATAAATTTTGCATAGTTTATTTAAATTGTTTATCCCAATGGACTTGGCAGTTTCAGTCCTTCCTGTCTACGTTATATATTTTTTCTCCTTATAAAAAAGAAAAGAAGGGTCATCCTAATGGAGTAATTCAAATTATGACATAAGGAGAGAAACTACATGCCTCAACAACAAATTGATATCAATCAATTAAATCAAGCAAAAGCAAACGTTACCCTTACGCAAACCTTACTTTCACAAGCAATAGAAAAATCTTCCTCTGATCCAACTTTGGCACAAGAAGCCATTAAACAAGCTGCTCAAGAAATCGCACAAGCCCAATCTTCCGTAAATCAGGTTTACAGTACAGTACAAGCTCCGCAAGCAGAGTGATTTTGGGTATTATCTCGATTAATTGATTCAAAACAAGATGAAAGAGGCCTATATCCAAATTTAGGAATAGGCCTTTTTATAACGGATGTTTTTGGTCCAACCAAGCCTTTTCAACACCACTTATTTAATGGGGGTATGCTTTGAGGGAACTTAAACGTATTGTATGGATCTTACATACCTCGTTTTCACTTCTCGAAGCCGTTTGAATTTTTCTCCATAGTACGCAGTTGGCCAATTTTTGATGAGAGTATCCGGCCAATTCACGTAGTCACCGGTAGTATATGAAGCCAAAGCGCATTTAAGTTCCTTGATCCACTGGATGTTTTCACGCTCTTCTTCTGGATTGGTCCATGTAGCCAGATACTCCCGGGCGATGATGGCATCCCGATAATAAAAAGCCGTTTCATTTGGGTCCGAACGACCAGCGACCCCTATGGATTGGTGCCAAATTGCTGCATTTTCATTTGGAGTATTTTCTAGAAAATGCTTCATCGCAGGTTCACTCGTGATTTCCACGCATTTACTCGTGATTTCCAACAATTGATCCACAAAGGCAAAAAAAAAGCCCCTCTCGATCAAGAGAAGGGCTTTTTAAAAAGTATTTTAACGCTTTATGCTTTCGTACCTTATCCAGAAATCTCATCATCGGATTTAACTTCCAATGGAGTTCGTTTATCCATTTTCAGCAGGTAATAACTCGCTGCGACCAAGACTAGGAAAACGATCCCGACAATCAAGGAAATCCGGGTACTCGGATTGACCCACATACCAACCAGCACCATCAGTAAAAAGGCAATTGTCGCATAGTTACTGTAAGGGGCCAACGGCATTTTGAACGGATGTTTTTCCATTTCAACAGCATTTACCTTTCTGAATTTAAGCTCACTGATAAGTAAGACAAACCATGGAATCATCCCGGGTAAAACACTCGCACTGTACACATAAAGGAATAATTGCGGGGGTGCAAGGTAATTCAGGATAACCCCGATGCCCAATCCTAATAATACAGCTATCGTACAATATGCCGGCACTCCATTTTTAGATACTTTTGCAAAGATTTTAGGAGCTTGGCCATTCAATGCTAGAGTGTAAAGCATACGCCCTGCACTGAAAATCCCACTGTTGCATCCAGACATTGCGGCAGTGATTACGACAAAGTTAATGATGCCTGCCGCTGCAGTGATACCGATTTTAGCAAAGGTTGAAACGAATGGACTTCCGATGTCATCCAGTTTATCCCAAGGATAAACCGTCACGATGACGAAGATAGCGCCAATATAGAAAATTAGAATGCGCCATATGATTGATTGGATCGCTTTTGTTACGGTCTTTGTTGGATCTTTCGCTTCTCCGGCTGTGATGCCGATAAGCTCAACGCCTTGATAGGAAGCCACGACAAGGGAAAGCGCAAAGAAGAATCCTGTCCAACCTCCCGTAAAGAAGCCGCCATTTGCCCAAAGATTCGATAATCCAATCGCATCCCCCCCATTCCCTATGCCAAAGAAAATAAGGCCAAAACCGGCAATGATCATCAATACAATCGTAATTATTTTTATAAGCGCAAACCAAAACTCAAATTCCCCGAAAGATTTTACGGAAATGAGGTTTGCCGCCCCCAAGATGATCATGGCGACCACACCTGGTATCCAAGCTGGTAACTCCGGGAACCAATACTGCATATACATTCCAACGGCGATGATTTCGGACATTCCGACGATTACCCATTGAAACCAATTGCTCCAAGCAGTCATATAACCAGCCAAAGGATGTATATAGCTGCTCGCAAAGGTTGCAAAAGAACCTGTAGTCGGTTCTAAATATAGCATCTCCCCCATAGAGCGCATGATGAAAAATATAAATATACCTGCGATGGCATAAGCGAGCATGACAGAGGGCCCAGTCCATTTGATCGTGCTCGCCGATCCCATGAATAACCCAACCCCGATGGTTCCGCCCAAGGCTATCATTTGAATATGACGTGCCTCCAGCCCTCTCTTTAATTCCTTATTTGACATGTTTAACTCCCCCAGATGCAATATTAGCGGCAATGATATTAATATCCTTTCCACCAATCGACTCTCTATTATTATTGCGGTTAAAAATGCTTTATCCTAATCATTTGCATAACACTTTAATTTTGTTTTCTTATCTTATAATAGTAAATATTCTGTAAAAATACAAATGTATTTTTCAAATAAACAGTTGCCAAAAATATCTTGTTGATATTCCCAATCAAAAATTATCATTTTAAAAAAGTGATGATCAGTATTTTATAATAGTGATAGTACAAAAAGAGCAGGAAACAATCACTTCTGATTGGAGCCCATTCAAACCTTCGCAAGTGAATGTTTATAAAAATTTAAACCATTTCAAGAAGTGTTGTAAATGCAAAAATTTGTTGACCTCCGAAAAAATAAATGATAGAATTCCAATATTATTTTATAAGTATAATGAATGATTTAGCAGTGGAAGATTATCACTGACTGACATTTTCACACAACCGCATACAAGCAAGCGATGAACGCTATGGATGACACTATAGCAGGAGCAGCTTCTGGAGAGACTGTACAAGATGCAGCGCCGAAGGATTCACAATCTCAGGCAAAAGGACAGAAGAGTAACGAATGATAAATTGTTATTCTGAACCCTTTAAGAGATTGGTATTATCCAATCTCTTTTTTTATTGTCCACTTTGTGATTGGCGGAAACAACACTCGTGAAAAAAACCATTGGGAAATGCAAGCTGGGCGAAAAATCACGTCCCTCTCTCCAAGACCAAGCAGGTTTGAAATCATTCACTATCAAGACCATAAAAGACGGGGGCGTACAAATTGGCTAAACAGGAATTAAAAAGAGATTTAAAAAATCGTCATGTACAACTGATTGCAATAGGAGGAACAATTGGTACCGGTTTATTTTTAGGATCCGGAAAAGCCATACAATTGGCAGGTCCATCCATCATCTTCTCCTATCTGATAATAGGGATTGCTTTGTTTTTTGTGATGAGGGCCCTAGGCGAATTGCTCTTATCCAATGCAGGGTATACGTCATTCACTGAATTCGCAACCGAATATGTCGGTCCATGGGCTGGCTTCGTGACCGGTTGGACCTATTGGTTCTGTTGGATCATGACCGCAATGGCCGATATCATAGCTGTCGGTGTCTATATACAATACTGGTTCGATATCCCTCAATGGATTCCGGCTCTAATATGCCTGGTCACCCTGTTAGGATTGAACCTATTGACCGTTAAGTTATTTGGCGAATTGGAATTCTGGTTTGCCATCATTAAAGTAATCACGATCATCGCCTTGATCATCGTAGGTATCATCTTATTGATCATCGGCTTCAATACCAATACCGGAACGGTTTCCCTAACGAACCTATGGAATCATGGAGGCATGTTCCCCAATGGCATTTCCGGATTCCTGTTATCTTTACAGTTGGTCGTCTTCTCCTTTGTAGGTGTCGAATTGGTCGGGGTTTCCGCAGCAGAAACGGCGAACCCGAGAAAGAACATTCCGTCTGCCATCAATAAAATCCCTGTCCGGATTTTACTTTTCTATGTGGGTGCCATATTCGTCATTCTCTGCGTCAACCCATGGACTCAACTGGATTCCACGAGCAGCCCATTTGTAGAGGTCTTTGCGTTAATCGGCATTCCTGTAGCTGCAGGGATCATCAACTTCGTCGTTTTGACATCTGCTGCTTCTGCATGCAACAGCGGTTTATTTTCAACAAGCCGAATACTCTATACGTTAAGCAGGAGTGGCGAAGCCCCTGCTAAACTGGAAAAATTAAATAAACAGGCTGTTCCAAGCAATGCCTTGTTTACATCAACAATCGTTGTATCACTTGGGGCATTATTAAGCAAACTGATACCGGAACAGGCATTTACCGTTGTGACGACCATCAGTGCCATCTGTTTCATATGGGTATGGAGCATAATCTTGATCTCCCATATCAAATATTCGAAAACAAGGCCTGACCTAAGAGCCGCATCAACTTTCAAGGCTCCTTTTACACCCTTTATCAATTACGTCATTTTAGGATTATTCCTGTTCATCCTTATCGTTATGCTATTCGCTGAAGCTACACGGCTATCACTGCTCATGACGCCAATCTGGTTCATACTCTTGGTGATACTATATAACTACCAGAAAAAAAGATAGAAAACGGATAAAGCCTTGAACTCAATATGAATTCAAGGCTTTATCCATTTCAACAAACACTTCAACTTTCCATCAGTGGACTCGGTTGCTAAAAATATATCAAGCAACCACATTAAATTTTATATCGAAATAGTGTAAGCTAATATATATCATCGGAACTTGTAAAAGAAGGGAAATCAATCATGTATGAATTTCCCTTCCCCGTTTGGTTCACCCATCCATCAGTGGCATTGAAGAAAAACCCCATTGGTGGACGTTTCACTTTATTTAATACGGAGGGGTTTGTTTAATGAAGATTATATATATCCTTACTCTAGTTCCTTTCATAGGCATACTAGGATTTCTACCTTTTGTTAATAGAATAGAACCTTATGTATTAGGGATGCCTTTCAATATGTTCTGGATGGCTATGTGGGTGGTCCTTACCTCTGGCATCTTGGGCATCATGTATAAGCTGGATCCCAGGAATCGGGAAGGTGACCAGGAATGAATATTGCTCTCTTAATCATTTTAGCATTTTTACTTCTGTCGATATTTTTAGGCATTCGCTCTTCAAAAGGAAAAGATATGGACTTGGAACAATGGACGGTGGGCGGACGTGGTTTTGGTGCAATATTCGTCTTTCTGCTGATGGCTGGGGAAATCTATACGACCTTCTCCTTCCTTGGCGGCAGCGGCTGGGCTTATGGCAAGGGCGCACCCGCTCTATATGTTCTTATTTACATTACTTTGTCTTACGTATTATCCTATTGGCTCCTTCCGGAAATATGGAAATATGCCAAAGAAAATAAACTGATGTCTCAATCCGATTTCTTTGTAAGCAAATATAAGAGTCCTAGTTTAGGAATTTTGGCTGCGCTTGTCGGTGTGGTGTCGATGATTCCAGTGATCGTCGTGCAGCTGAAAGGTTTGGGGATCATTGTCTCAGAAGCTTCTTATGGTGCCATCTCAATGTCCGCGGCGGTTTGGATGGGGGCGATCAGCCTTACCATTTATGTGATGATATCCGGTATACACGGTTCAGTTTGGACAGCAGTCATAAAAGATATCATGATGATTGCCATTATAGGATTCTTAGGGATTTATCTGCCCATTCATTACTTTGGTGGATTTCAGCCGATGTTTGAAGCGATTGATGCGGCAAAACCCGGTTTTCTAAAGTTCCCTGAGCAGGGACTTAGCGTTTCATGGTTTATCTCCACGGTAATATTGCTCGTATTCGGTTTCTATATGTGGCCCCAAGTTTTCAGCGCTGTTTATTCAGCGCGCAGCGGGAAGGTATTTCGAAAAAATGCCATCATCAGCCCTTTATATACACTCATGCTGTTATTCGTCTTTTTTGTAGGGTTTACAGCTATATTGAAAGTGCCTGGACTCGTTGGGGCAGATGCAGACCTCTCATTGCTGCGCCTTTCGATCGAGACCTTTGATCCATGGTTCATAGGCATAATCGGCGGAGCTGGATTGCTGACCGCATTGGTGCCTGGATCCATGCTTTTGATGAGCGTCGCTACACTGCTCGCGAAAAATGTCTATAAGGAATTCGTACCTACAGTATCCGATCGGCACGTTGTAAGATTGGCAAAGTTCCTTGTTCCCATCATTGCCCTTATAGCTGTCTACTTCACCTTAAACGGCGGCGAAACGATGTCAGCATTAATTCTCATGGGATACAGTCTCATTACACAGCTATTCCCTTCCCTTCTCTTTAGTCTGAAGAAGAATAATCCAATCAATAAATATGGCGCAATCGCCGGCATCGTCACCGGATTAGCCATCGTAATCTGCATTACACTCAGTCATTCAACAATAGGGACCTTGTTTCCATCCTTGCCACAAGCAGCAAAAGATTTGAATGTCGGAATCATTGCCTTGGCAATCAATTTCCTTGTGATGATAACAGTAAGTCTTGCTTACAGGAAGTACGCGGTTCAGTTGGAACCTAAATCCGTTAACGATATATGAAGCGCTCATTGGCTGTTTATTTTGGATAAAGAAACATTAGAAGAGCATCGGAAGGCTCAGTCAAAAGACTGAGCCTTCCTTTATAATCGACATCCAAAGCATAATGTCCTTTTTCTCAAGATTGATTATAGGAAGTCTCATTTTAGACTACTACTCTTTTTTGTTTATAATCAAATCCCCTATTTTAACTAATAAATACAACGAAAAAATAATCATCAAGGTTCTGGCTACTACCAGACCATCAGTAGCTAAATCATATCCTTTAGGTATTAATAATTTAGGGTTAAAGCTAAAAGTAATCGATATTAAGAAAGCTATTAAAATCAGGATGAAACCGAACTGAAATCTATTTGACATTAACATTCCGCCTTATATTAGGTTCGCAGTTAGCAGATAAAATGCTTCGTATTGCTTCCAAGACAACAAAAAAATACTCTTTTCAGGAGATTCGGGCTTTTACTCGTGAGTTTTACGCATTTACTCGTGAATTTGGAGCAAATACTCATGAGTTCCATGCATTTACTCGTGATTTGGAGCAAATACTCGTGAGTTTCACGCACTTACTCGTGAATTTGGAGCAAATACTCGTGAGTTTTACGCTTTTACTCGTGAATTTGGAGCAAATACTCGTGAGTTCCACGCTTTTACTCGTGAGTTTTACGCTTTTACTCGTGAATTCGGAGCATTTACTCGTGAGTTTCACGCATTTACTCGTGAATTTGGAGCAAATACTCGTGAGTTTGGAGCAAATACTCGTGAATTTGGAGCAAATACTCGTGAGTTCCACGCTTTTACTCGTGAGTTTGGAGCAAATACTCGTGAGTTCCATGCCCGTTAATAAAACTCCCTTCCTTTTTACCTGATAACTTCAGTAATCCACTAAAGCCTTCCTTCCATCATTCAATGCTTTGACCATTTCCTTATATTCCTGTAACTCTTGTTCCAGTTTTTGTTTTCTATATACAATCATCCTCGAAACCTCTTTCGGGCTGGGCCCGCCTTGAATGCTTCTAATCTCCACAAAGTATTCGGGAGAGATTATTTTTTTCCATTCATCTTCTGCTATATTCACTGAAACGAATTCATTTATCATCTTGTTTATGTCTTGTGTGTCCCAATCATATAACTCTTTCCCTTCACTTATCGACCGTTTTGCAATATGGCTGGCTATGGAATGGGCTTTTCTAAATGATATCTCGTAATCTCTTGATAGGGTATCCGCTAATTCAGTAACCGTTATACTAGATTTTGCTGCCATTTTCTTTGTATGTTCTTCATTCACTTTCAAAGTTGATATGACGGCATACATCAGTTTCATGACACGGCCCGCATTCGAAAAGGCTCGATATAAATGCGGCTGTAAATCATCTTCCGTATCGACGATATCACCAAATGGTGTGTTGTGGATCATGTTCATGGCAGCAAGTGCGTCACCATACGCACTGCTTGCAATCGAACGGGAATGTTCAATTGATACTGGGTTTCTTTTTTGCGGCATGATGCTGCTCACTTGAACATAAGGATCTGCCACATGAAATGTACCAAACTCCCTTGTCACATGCTGCAGGAAATCTTGAATCCACCTTCCAGTGTTGACCATGCACGTCATGATGGCAGTTGCGGTTTCCAATAAATAATCGGCCCCACCTATCGAGTCATAGGAATTTTCAATAACCGAATCGAACCCAAGCAGTTCTGCGGTACGGTTCCGGCTGATTGGAAAACCAGTAGTCGTTAACGCAGCCGCGCCCAGAGGGGATTGGTTCACTGTTTCAAAGGCTGCCCATAACCGGCCAATATCCCTTTGGAGAACATCATAAATGGCTAAAAAGTAATGGCCTAATGTAGTCGGCTGAGCCGGTTGGGTATGTGTGTAACCAGTAATATATGTTTCTGTATGTTTTTCTGCCTGCACCAAGAATGCCTCACTCAATTGGTTTGCATAACCAATCAATTGGAGCAGATGACCTCTCAAAACTAGCCGGTACATCGCAACTCCCATATCATTACGGCTACGCCCGATATGAATTTTCCCTGCAAGCTCATGACCAATTTCCTCACCGACCTTTGCCTCCATCATGAAAAATAAGTCTTCGAATTGAGGCTGATAGGTCAGCTTGGTGAGATCTGTTTGGGCCACTTTCCGAATCCCATCCAGCATGGTTTTCGCCTCTTCTTCTTTAATGATCTTTTGTTCCGAAAGCATAATGACATGTGCTCGATGAATATCGAACATCACATGAAATAAGTAATCTCTTTGATCATTAAAAACTGGCATTAGAAGCTCTTCCGCATATGTTTTACCGGGAAAAACACTACCTTCATTTTTGATAAATTCTTCAAGCTTACTCATCTTTAAACCTCCGATTTATAAAGCTTTTTCCGCTTTGATTCCAAAAAACTTGTTCGAAATAAAGAGAACGATAACAATAAGCGTGATTTGAATCATCCCATAGGCAGCTGCCTGCCCCATATTGAACATCCGAAGCTGATTCATGATTTCAATGGATATGGGTCTGTTTGAAATCGTATACAACAAGACTGACGTTGGAAATTCTCCTACAGACTCGATGAATGCCAATAATGTCCCTGATAAAACACCAGGCATGATAATCGGTAAAATGACCTTTCTGAAGGTATAAAACCACTTTGCCCCCAAGTTTCTGGCCGCTTCCTCAATCGAGTCATCGAGCTGCTCCAGAACGGCGTTAGTCGAGCGGACAACGAGTGGAATATGTCTGATGAAATAGGCAAGTGGCAAAATCCAAAATGTTCCTACCAATATTTGACCGAAAGAAAAAACGCTAGGTTCATTGAATGCGAAAATCAAGTTCATCCCTATGACCGTTGCAGGCAACGCCCAAGGAATCATGACTAGAATATCAACAAAGCTTTTCCCTACGAATTTCCGTTTGACAAGAACATAGGACGCGATGACCCCAAACACCAGATTTGCCAGTGTGGCAATTACGGCCATCAGTAAACTATTCCGTAACGGTTTAAAGATATTGGGATCTTCAAACAATAGCCGGTAATTTTCCACATTAAATACTGTTGGGTACGTTTGGAATGTCCAGGTTCCATCCGGCACAAGTGAAAGCAATAGAATCGTAAAGTGCGGTAAAAGCAGAATAATTACGCCGATGATACCCGTTACGACCATCACCCATTTCATAAACGGATTTTCCACTTCATTCCTGTGTGCCCCAATTCCTTTGGAAGCCATGCGGTAATCTTTCCTATTCTGATACCAACGCATGAATAATAGAAATGAAATCGAAACAATGGATAGAATGACGGATTGAGTGGCGGCAATTTCCATATCTCCATTAATCTTCGAAAAATAAATTTGCAAGCTCAATACCCTGTACCCCCCAGCCAATAAAAACGGGGCGCTGAATGAAGCCATCGATATCATGAAAACAAGTAAAGAGGCGGCCACGATGGCAGGTGTCAATAATGGAAATGTCACCTTCCAAAATACCTTAAATTTATTTGCGCCTAAGTTATAAGCAGCTTCTTCTAGGGACGGATCAATTTTATTGATTGCAGCGGATACGGTCATATAAAAATATACATACATCGTATAGGCATGCACGATCAGTATTCCCGATACCCCGCCAATTTTAAATGGAACTTTATCAAGACCGAACAGATCCTTGATGGCATTTGGGATTAATCCCGATTCTCCATATAAAAACATAAACGCCATAACCCCCACCAACGACGGAAGGACAATCGGCAATATCGCTGCTGATGAAAAGAAGCTTCTCCCTGGAAAATCATAACGGTTAAAAATGATTGCGAGAGGAATGCCAATCAAGGCACTGACCAATACACTCAATACGGATATATAAACGGAATTCCATAGAGCCTCTAAGTTCGTTTTCGATTCCTGTACGAAGAAGTCCTGATAATTTCCGAGGGATATCGATCCGTCTTTTTGCAAACTTTCTATAAAGGTTCTCAATGATGGGTAGAGTACATAAGCTACGAGCACCAATACAACTGGAATAAGGAGCCAAATCGTCAATCTGGTGTCACGATTTTTAATCATGGTGCATCACCGCTAATGACAGGGAGAAGGCGCAGCTGTTTCTCAGGTAGTTGGACATGCACTTCCTTCCCTTGATAAAAGTATCCAAATTCATGAGTATTAAATGGGATGTGGCCGAAGAGGGAATGAATATCTTTAAAGGTAAAATCCATTCTGTCCAATTCTTTGGATCTGTTGTAAATGTCATGGTGGATGTTCAAAACGTGTTATTAAGGGTGGACGTAATCACGCTGCAGTCTTAAGATTTCTACCCTCATTTCATCACGAAGCTTGGCATCCAGATTACTTAAGGGCTCATCCAACAGCAATATTTCCGGTTCAATGACCAGTGCTCTTGCAAGGGCAACACGCTGCTGCTGTCCTCCGCTCAACTGGCTCACTTGACGATTCGAGTAGCTCTCCAGCCTGACCTTTTGGAGGGCATCCAGCACTCTCCTCTTTAAGTCAGCTGCAGAAACTTTTCTCACACGCAAACCAAATGCAACATTATCAAAAACAGTCATGTGGGGAAAGAGGGCATAGTTTTGAAATACCATGCCTGTATTTCTTTTCTCCGGAGGTACACGCGTCATATCTTTGTCGCCAAATCGGACGATACCTTTTGTTGGATAATAAAAACCGGCAATCATTCGAAGCGTTGTCGTTTTACCGCAGCCACTTGGACCAAGAAAGGTAAAAAACTCTCCTTCTTTGATTTCCAGATTTAAATGGTCAACAGCTATCGTTTTCCCGAAGGCTTTTTGGACATTCTCCATTTTTATTGACGCCATCCAACGACACTTCCTTATTCTTTAATTTCTTTATCTCCACTTTTTATATTTTCGTCCCAATATTTCATCCACTCATCACCATTTTTTTGGAATGCATTCCAATCGATATCCATGGCTTTGATTTCGGTTTCCGTGATCCATTCCGGTAAATCCTTCACATCACTTCTGGTTGGAATCCTGTAAAATTCTTCTGCCAAAGTTTTTGCGGCTTCTGGTGAATTGACAAACTCATAAAAGGCTTCAGCCGCTTTTGGATGCTTGGCACCTTCAACGATGGCGATACCTTCTGTCAATACGGGCGTTCCGCTTTCTGGAATGACGAACTCAAACGGATAATTTTTATTTTCTTTCAGCATGACAACATCCGGCATTGCCCAAACGGAAAGGGATCCCTCACCTTTAGCTACCTTGTTATACATCATTTCCGGGTTCGCTGAATATTCTTTCGTGTTCTGGTCGAGCCTCTTTAACCAGTCATATCCTTCTTGGGGATCATTCGTATCCTTATACGTACGATAGATCATCGCAGAAAAAATTGTCCTCATCGTTCCGGAGGCCAACGGATAGCGGATGATGATTTCATCTTTCCATTTCGGATCAAGCAGCTCATCCCAATCTTTCGGCACTTCGTCTTTTGACAGTTCTTTGCTGTTATACATGATGACTTCCGGTGTCTGGCTCGTTCCCGTCCAATACCATTCCGGATCGTGGAATCCTTCTTCGAGACTATCGGAATAGGTAGGCTTATAAGCAGAAAGCAGCCCATCATCCTTTGCTTGATTGAAGTTCGTGGAAGGTGCTCCCCACCAAACGTCTGCCTGCGGATTATTTTTCTCTGATCGAACACGGTCAAGGATTTCCTGGGACCCCATATCAAGCCACTCAACATCAATACCATATTTATCTTCGAACTGCTTTTCGAACTTCGATAAAATATCTTTGCCATGCGGAGAATAAACGACGATTTTATCTTCCAACTCACCTTTTTCTCCCTTGGAACCGCCAGACTCCGAATTCGTTTTCGTATCTGAACCATTACATCCTGAAATCAATAGTGCTGCCGATAAGACCAGAACTGAAACAAGCGACTTTTTCCTATATTTCATAAATAATCCCCCTCATCACGAAAATTCAAAATGCCATCATGTTCCCTTAAGAATAGGGAAACCGCCCCTAATACTCCTGCGTTTTCTCCCAATTGAGAAGTTTTCATTTCTACTAAACTTGGAAGATATCGATCAACGATCTCCCGAATTCTAGGTAAAATGTATTCAGATGAATTTAATACACCACCTCCTAAAATAATCACCTCTGGATTTAGCAAACTAGCCGCATTGACAATTCCGCAGGCTAAATGTTCGATGGCTTCATTAATGACTGCCATCGCTGTCGTGTCTCCTTTTTTTGCGGACAAAAAAGCATCTTCCCCCGATAGTTCGAAAGATTGGGCCCGTTCGAATAAAAAATGATGAGGATCCTTAAGAACAGCTCTGGTAAATTGACCGCCAATCGATTTTCCACCTGCGACACTTTCCAAATAGCCGTACCTATGGAAAACCGGCTTGAATTCACGCTTCATATCCTCTTTATCAGTTACCATATATCCCATTTCCCCAGCTGCACTGGATGCCCCTCTGTATAACTGATTATTCAAGATTATGCCGCTTCCTATCCCCGTGCCAACCGCAATGAACAGTAAATTCCGCTTATTTTGTGCATTACCCAGCCATTGTTCTCCAAGCGCAGCCGCGTTTACATCATTGTCGAGAAAAATGGGGAAATCAAAATACCTTTTCGCTTCGGCTATAAACGGATACTGTACCCACCCTAAACTCGGTGCCTCTATGACTAATCCGCTTGCCGTTTGCGTTATACCAGGAATCCCGACTCCCATCCCTAATATCCTGTCGTTTCCAATCTGCTTCTTTGCAATTAACCGTTCCGTTTCAATCGCCATTTGTTTAAGAAGACCTGAATGTAAATAAGTGCTTGTTGAAAAACTAGCTTCTGCAAGGATGTTGCCAATTAAATCACATAAAACGATTTTCACTTTCGTCCCGCCAATATCAACCCCTATGATATAGGCAGCCTTCTCATTGAAAAAGAGCTGGATAGGCCTCCTTCCACCTTGAGAAGAGGATTCTCCTATCCCTTTCTCAAATACCCATTTCTCCTGTATAAGTTCATCCACGGCCAGGGAAACGGTCGGTTTACTTAGCTTAAGCTTAACGGCGATTTCAGCTCTCGATATGGGTGAACATTCTTGGATGCATTGAATGATTCTTTTTTTATTAACGTATTTTTGATGACTGGGTGTTCTTTTAAAACTCATCACATCACGGCCTTACATCATTTAGTTAGTAAATCTTCCTAATTAAGTAAAAATATAACTTAAATACATTCTGTGCACAAGTTATAATTCTGAATATTTTAAATACTCACCTTTTAATAGTTACTTCGAATTATTTACATTTATAACCATTAGTGCTATTTATTAGATAAGTTTTTTCATCTGGTTAGTTAGAAAATATTACTAACCTACATTTTTTTCTTCACAAAAGCTTGGGTATTTTATTAAGGTTGAAGGGGGTTAAAAGAAAATGAAAAAAGCTTTTTTATCGTTGCTTTCCCTTTTGCTAGTTCTTGCATTATTGCCGTTTGGAGGTTCCGCTGCAAATCCGGAGGAAGCCAAAGTTGAGTTATGGAATGCTGTCAAGCCACTCGAGACGACCGTGACATTCTTAAACAGCGGTGCCCATCCTGATGATGAGCGCAGTGACTTTCTCGCTTATCTATCGAGAGGGTTAGGGGTGAAGACATCCAGCCTGATTGCAAACCGGGGTGAAGGAGGACAAAATGAAATTGGGGATGAACTGGACAATGCTCTTGGAATCATCCGTTCAAGGGAAATGATAGAAGCTGCAAAAATCACCGGAGTTAAGGCCTATCATCTAAGTGAAACAACCTCTGATCCCATCTATGATTTCGGATTCTCTAAAACACCAGAGGAAACATTGGGAAAATGGGGCGAGGAACTCACGTATGAACGGCTTATCCGCTTTATTAGGACGTATCAGCCTGATATATTGATGCCATCCTTCCAAAATGATGATACCCAGCATGGACATCATCGAACAATGACAATCTTAAGCGAACGTGCCTTTAAGGATGCCGCTGATCCTACTGTTTTTCCAAAACAATTGAAACAAGGTCTATCGGTATGGCAAGTGAAAAAGTTATATTTACCTGTTTCCTCCGCAGATCAAGCAACCACTTCGATTGAAATCGGTAAATATGATCCAATATACGGTATGACTTACCCACAGCTTGGAGAACAATCCCGGTATCTGCATAAAAGCCAAGGCATGGGCTCTGATATCCCTGCAGCACCGCGCCAGGTCCATCTAGATTTGAAGCAAAGCGCCGTTGATACAAAAAGCCAGTCGGACCTATTTGCAGGCATACCTTATGATTTTACTGAATGGGCTGAAAAACTCCCTCGCTCAGCATCAAAATTAAAAGGTGAATTTAAATATCTACAAAGGAATTTAGATGCTGTTATTGAAGCTTATCCAAATGATAAACGGGTTTTTTCAACTTCCCAAACGGCTCTCGCCAATGTTCGTTCAATTACTGCGCAAATCAAAAAGGCAAAGCTAAGCCCTGCCATGAAAAACGACTTACTTCATAAGCTCTCATTAAAAGAAGAGCAATTACAAAATGTCAGTTATGTCTCTTCAGGACTGGATGTTCAAGCTAAAGCAGCGTCAATGATCCTTACAAAAGGCCAGAATACGAACGTAACCATAACGGTGAGGAATAACGGGAAACAAACATTGAAAAAAGTCGCTGCTGCATTGAACGTACCTAAAGGATGGAAGGCTAAAACAAAAGCTAAAGAAGTCAATCTAGCACCAAATAAATCAACGACAATAACCTACCAGGTCGAAGTCCCTGAAGATGCAGCCTATTATCATGCTTATGATGAATCAACAATTACAACCAGCATTTCTTATAAATACGGCAGCACCAAAACCGCCATCATGGAAGAATTGGATGGAACGATTGCTGTCCTTCCTGACGTTGGTCTTAACCTATCCCCTGAAGATATCGTGGTAAATACATCAGATGTAAAAGAAAAAATACCAGTGACCGTAACCTTGAAAAATTATACAAAAGGAAAAACAGCAGCAAAGGTCGCTTTAAAAATTCCTGAAAATTGGGAAGTTCATCCCAAAAAAACCACCGTATCATTTAATGAAAAATCAGAAGAAAAACAAGTGAAGTTCACTCTAACACCACCGAAGGCAATTCAAAATGGTGAATTTCAGGTTAAGGCAGTTGCCACGGTCAATGGAAAAACCTTTGATTCAACCATTCAGGAGATTTCCTATGACCATATCGGAAC
This sequence comes from Peribacillus sp. ACCC06369, assembly GCF_030348945.1. NCBI lineage: Bacteria > Bacillati > Bacillota > Bacilli > Caryophanales > Bacillaceae > Peribacillus > Peribacillus sp. ACCC06369. The sequence goes on along the minus strand of NZ_JAUCEN010000002.1, from coordinate 681,896 downwards.
CTTCTATTACCGATATCCAGCTGCAATCAATACCGTTGCATTTGAGCTTTTGATGCCAGCTTCATTAAAAGTGGGTTACATTGAGAGTGGATTTGATAAAGTGGCAGATTACTTAAGCAACGCTGGCCTTAACATCACAAAGTTAACTGCAGCTGATTTAGCTGAAGGTGATTTAAGCCAATACGACACGATCGTTACAGGCATACGTGCCTATCTATCCAGGGAAGATCTAAAGGCAAATAACGCGCGCTTACTTGAATATGTGGAAAACGGCGGTCATCTCGTCGTTCAGTACCATAAACCGGGTGATGGATGGGATGCCCAGAAAACTGCCCCATATCCACTTACCCTCGGGAATCCTTCCATTCGCTGGCGGGTAACCGATGAAAATGCCACGGTCAACGTGTCTAAACCAGAATCAGCGCTTTTTAACTATCCAAACAAAATAACAACGGACGATTGGAACAATTGGGTTCAAGAAAGAGGATTGTACTTCCCAATGAAATGGGACGAACGGTTTGAAACATTCATTTCCATGGCTGATCCGAATGAAGAACCATTTGATGGCGGAATCCTCATGGCTAAATACGGTAAAGGCACCTACCTCTACACTAACCTGGTCCTATACAGGCAAATTCAAGGTCAGGTTCCAGGCGGATATCGAATCATGACGAACCTGATTAGTTACGGTTCCAAGTAAATAAAAAAGAAACCTATGCAGGTGTTGATTGCATAGGTTTCTTTTCTTATTTTACTCTAAAAAAAGTTATGCACAAAGATAAGGGAAAGGCTTATGCGTTTGGGTTTTCCCGCATTTCTTTATCCACACTTTATGCACAACTTCTTTCATAATCCACTTCAATGCCGGCAATACTTATACTAATTTATTACAGGCAATCCCACACTCGCATTCCGTTAAAGCACTTTACTCAAGAATGCCTTGGTTCTCTCGTGCTGAGGGTTACCGAATAGTTGATTCGGTTCATTTTCTTCGACAATATACCCTCCATCCATGAATATGACCCGGTCCCCGACTTCGCGGGCAAAGCCCATTTCATGCGTAACCACGACCATTGTCATGCCTTCTTTAGCAAGTTGTTTCATTACCTCTAAAACATCCCCGACCATTTCAGGGTCAAGTGCCGAAGTCGGTTCGTCAAATAGCATGATTTTCGGATTCATCGCTAATGCCCTTGCGATGGCAACCCGTTGCTTTTGTCCACCGGAAAGTTCCCCTGGATAGCTATTTGCTTTTTCCTTGAGACCAACCTTATCCAATAACTCAAGCGCTAATCTTCCCGCTTCCGCTTTATCGGTGGCACGAATTTTAATAGGGCCCAACGTTATGTTTTCCATCACCGTTTTATGAGGAAATAGATTGAAATGTTGAAAAACCATTCCAACTTCTTGCCGGACCTTGTTAATATTGATTTTCCGTTTAGGATCGGTTATATCATGTCCGTTAATGACCACCTCACCGCCCGTAACCTCCTCAAGGAGATTCAGGCAACGCAGGAATGTACTCTTTCCAGATCCGGAAGGGCCTATTACGCAAATTACTTCCTTTTCTTGCACTTCTGCATTAATATCTTTTAAAACCTCGACAGTTCCAAATGATTTTCTCAGGTTTTTTACAGTAATGATGCTCATCGAACTTGTACCCTCCTTTCAATGAAATTAGCAATAAGGGTTAACAAATAGATGATGATAAAGTAAATCACACCTACAGCCAGCCAAACCTTGAATGCTTCAAAGGTTGCCGAAGCTTGAATCTGACCTTGCTGAGTTAAATCCGCTATACCAATGACGGATAATAGAGAAGTATCTTTCAAGCTGATGATCGATTGGTTCGTAATGGTAGGGAGCATCCTTCTAAAGGCTTGCGGCAGCACGACATATCTCATTGTTTGAGTACCCGTGAACCCGATGGATCTTGCCGCTTCCGTTTGTCCTTTATCGATGGATTGTATTCCTGCCCTTATTATTTCAGCAAAATATGCCCCTGCATTGATTGCAACGGTAATAATTCCTGCTGTTGTACTGTTCAAAGAAATCAAATTTAAAGAATTTACACCAAAATAGATAAAAAACAACTGCACAATGAACGGTGTCCCCCGTATAGCATCCACATAAACCTTTGCAATCCAGTTCAAGATCTTGATCGGGGCAAGTCGCAGCAAGGCCACCACTAAACCAATCAAAAAACCTAGGATAATGGCAATCACAAAGATATAAAGTGTCACCTGAAGTCCTTTTAATAAAATAGGCAATGCCGCAACAATTATATCCATTCCTTTCACCCCTTTGAAAAAGAAAGCGCGCTTTATGCGCGCCTATTGATCATGAATTTATTCACCAAGATACGTTTTTATAATCTCATCATACGTGCCGTCTTTTTTAATATTGGCAAGACCATCATTTATTTTCTTCAATAAATCCTTGTTTTGCCCCTTCAATACAGCAATCCCATACTGATCACCATTCAAACGGTCACCTACGATCTTCAGCCCAAGATCTTTTTGGGCGATTGCATAGGAGATAACCGGGTAATCTTCTATAAGAGCATCCGCATTACCGTTGGCCACTTCCTGGAACATTGCTGGACTATCATTAAATTGAACAACTTTAATTCCTAGTTTCGTAGCATTATCCTGTGCATATTTAGCACCTGTTGTCCCTTTTTTCACTGCTATGGTCTTTCCTTTAAGATCTTTAACCGTTTTAGTACTTGTATTATCTTTTTTAACAACTATTGTTAATCCTGCATCAAAATACGGTGTTGAGAAATCTACTACCTTTTTTCTTTCCTCCGTGATACTCATTCCCGCAATGGCCACATCAAGCTGATTGGCTTGCATCGCTGGAATGATTCCACCGAAATCCATAGGAGACAATTTGATTTTAAAATCCTGGTCTTTCGCTATTGCATTGATTAACTCAATATCAATACCTTTATAGTCGTTCCCCTCTTTAAATTCAAAAGGAGGATAAGTTGTATCAACACCAACTTTATATACCTTTTCAGGTTTCTTTTCCTCACCTGCATTTTTTTCATCACTGGTTCCACAAGCCGAGATAAAGATAGATAAAATCAAAAACATACTAAGTAAACCAAGTTTCTTCATTCAAATCACTCCACTTCTTAGATTATACGTGATAATAAATATTTCTCCCTATAATATAGCATAAGAATAAAGTATTATAATATGAATTTTTAGAATAAATATTATTTTCTTTGAATAATAATTATGGATGTTTTTCCTAATATTGTTTAAGTGATGGTAAATATAAAATAAGTATGAAACTGCGTATTTGATCCTTTCGAGCTGCTATCATAAAGGGACATTCAGGTATCCCTAATAGGACACACCCCATAGGGTCCAAGGACCGATAGGATTATTGGAAGCTTACACAACTTATAATCGATACAACAGGTAGAAAAGATGCAGATAGCAATTCATCACCTGCTCTCGTACTTTTCACAACTGGATATGAAGAAGTGAAAACACTGCATTAAGATCGAAAGGACTGGCCCAATTTCGGCTGAATTCGACTTTTCCGGACAGACCTTTTTTAATGATATTTGAACAAATAAAAGAGACCACTTTATTTTGGTCTCTTTTTTACAGCTTGCATAATAACGCATTCGGAAAAACTCCCAATTATCAGAAGCCATCTTCCGCCACTAACATTGATGATTTCGCCCAATATGTAATTCGAAACATTGGATGAAAGAAAAGGTATGCTTTCATCCATTTCAACTGGTTTTGCTATTCGTTTAAGGGTTACTCCATGATAGTTAATACCTCAGCCACTTGGAGTCCATCGCAATGATGTTTTTTTACTTAGAATCCATTTTAATGAGTCAAATCATCATGTATCACAACACTGCCGATGACACTGTTTTTTCTTTCTCTCTACATCCAAAAATCTTTTATTTCAGGTGTCTTGGAAATAAGATAAAACCATGATTAAGGCTCATGTTTTTCCCCCTAAAAATAAGTCTTCGTTAGGGTGATTTTAGGTTTTTTCATTCTTAAGGAACTATCCTGCCCTAATAGTAGACTATGAAAAAGCTGCCTTATAGACAGTTCTGATCTTAAGTTAACGTACCTGTTAGTTGAACAGCGTAATAGATTATTTAAAGTTCACGTTAATTCCCCAATTGTTGCTTTGAATTTCCTCTACCAATTAAGATAAAAATTTTTCTTTAATTATTTGGATAGCTACAAAGTTCAATCAAAGTTCCATCAGTTGATGCGGGATTAACATAAATGAGCCTTCTTCCACGTGTGTTTGTACGTAGTGTGTCCTCTAGAAAACGAACTCCATTTGTACTTGCCTCGAGTATTGCTTTGTCCAAATCGTCAACTCGATATGCAATATGATGTACCCCCTTTCCTCGTTGCTTTATAAACCGAGCCATTGGAGAGTTCTTGTTGGTTGGTGCCAATAATTCAATTACTTTATCATTAGTTCTAACAACAGCAACGTGTACTTCGACACCAGGTGTATCGCTTGTATAACGGTCCTCTAATACTCCATTTAATACATTAAGATAAAAGGGAAGAGCATCATCAATACTTCTAACAGCAATTCCAACGTGATCTAAAACATATTCAAATTCAGTTCCTCCCAATTTAGTTCCTCCTTTCATTATTATTATTATTATTATTATCTTTAATAAGGCAAAGTCTATTTTTTAAAAATTTTAATCCTCTATCATTATTGATCTAATTTTTATGGATTCTACATTATTGGTTCCCATTATCCTCCATCCTCAAAAAAGGCATTTTGTTCCACTATCCTGCCCCGTTTCTTCAATAAGAAAAGACCCAGTAATGGCAGCCTTTATCTTAGCTTACTCATAGATTGTTTTGATTAACATTTAGTTCAATCAAATTACCGTCTGGGTCAGCACAGAAAATTTGTGCGAATCCACTTTTTCCGTATGGTTTTTCAAGGATTTCAACTTCATTCTGCTTTAACCATTTAAGAGTGTCATAGTAGTTATCGACTCTAAGGGCAAAGTGACCTTCTCTGCTGGATATGCTTTTATCCTTACGAATCGTCTGTGAAGAGGGATCGACTATCAAGTGCAGTTGATGTCCCTCTATTTCATACCAGGCACCTGGAAAATCAAAATCAGGACGCTGTATTTCTTTTAAACATAGAGTTTTACCATAAAATTCTTTTGCTCTTTCCAAATCTGTCACAGTAAGACTTACATGATGGAGGCATTTATATTTAATCAAAACCTTCACTTCTTTCATATTATCTAATTTCCCCTTTATTTTATCACTACTTCAACTAAACTGTCCCTTTAGTTCCATAAAATCGAGTAGGAGGAGGCGCCTAGCCTCCGACCTCTCACACCACCGTACATACCGTTCGGTATACGGCGGTTCAGTTTAAGTCTGACGTAGTTTTGTATATCGTTCATATAGATTTACTAACCCTTGGTGGTGCCAATAAACATTATTAAGGGTTTTGTCTAGAATAGGACTATGCGCTATGCGCCAATAACCCTTTCTGCTATTTCCCCATTCATACGCTTTTCCAAATGGGGCGCCTAATCCTTTGAGTTTCCTCACTCTCGTTCTTGGCAATTTCCATTGCTTCCATAGGCACATCCTGAGTCTTCTTCGAATCCATGAATCTAAATTCTTCAAAACGTTCGGAGTATCAATGAGGGCGAAATAACCCATCCAACCTCTAAGGTATTGCTTTAACTTATTTATTCGGAGTTTCATGGGTTTCGGTAATTTTCTCGAGGTCATTTCCCTGATTCGTTTCTTTACTCTCTTCACCGTTTGTTTAGCCAGTAGAACCTTCGGGTTCTTCTTTGACTTCGTGAAACTAAAACCGAGAAACGTTCTGTTCCAAGGGCGATCATACTTCGACTTCTCGTAGTTGACCTTTAGCTTCAGTTTATTTTCAATGAAGCTTGAGATATTTCCCATTGCACGTTTGGCGGCTTTTCGTGTCTTCACAAAGATAGTACTGTCATCCGCATACCTTACGAATCGAAGATTGCGTTTCTCTAGTTCTTTATCTAAATCGTCTAACATTATATTAGATAATAAAGGACTTAACAGGCCTCCTTGCGGAGTTCCCTCCTCACTTTTATGAAAAAGTCCGCCTATCATAATGCCTGCTTGAAGGAATTTACGAATCAGTTTGAGAATTCGTTTATCTTCAATTTTCCGCTCTAACATTCCCATGAGCTTGTCATGATTCACTTTATCGAAGAACTTCTCCAAGTCCATATCCACTACCCATTTATAACCTTCGGTTATATAGGACTTTGCCTTTCGAACCGCCTGGTGCCCTTGTTTGTTAGGGCGAAATCCATAGCTATTCTCCGAAAAGGTTGAGTCATATATCTTGGTCAATATTTGGGCAATGGCTTGTTGAATGAAACGGTCTAGAACGGTTGGAATACCCAATAGCCGAACTCCGCCGTTTGGTTTCGGGATTTCGATACGACGGACGGGCTGCGGTTGATAGGTACCCTGTAAAAGGGCAGTTTTCATGTTGTACCATTCAGTTGCGAGGTGCGGTCTCAGGTTTTGAACCGGCATTCCATCTACACCATGGCTTCCCTTATTTCTTTCTACACGCTTCAATGCCTGTATTAAGTTTTCCCTCTCTAGTATCTGTTCCATTAACATCGTTGATATCCTTTCTACGTGGATAAATGGTCTATTTGTGCCTTTATCTGCTCCACCCTTTTGAAGTTCCCCGTGTATTCACCACTTCTTCCTTCAAATAAGTTCCGTTAGGAATTGTTTGCTTCTTCGCAGATAACGAACGCCTAGTATTCATCCTCCTTAATCTGTTCGGTCCTTCCTTATCTTCTCGAGTAGACAAGTACTATGACCTCTGCTGACTTCTGATGATTCAGCTGTCCATCACTGGACAGGTTACCAAGTGTACTTGGCTGTCATCAGACCTCCCCGGGTAAGAGTGCAATCTTTCCCTCCATCTATCTGCTTCATTTACTCTGTACCACCTTCGGCAGTAAGGACTTTGTTTTGTTTCGCAAACTCATCCAATGATACCTAGCCTTATATGAAGTTCGTGTTCCTCAGACCGGAGGTTTGCCGCTTGCTTCCTTCAGATTCCACGTCACCGTGGACACCCTTGCATTAAGCTAACCACTACTACTGCCTTCATGGTTCGGGACTTTCACCCTATAGATTGCACCCATGCCGGGCGCACGAAAAAGCTGTCTTTAAGACAGCTCCGATTTTCAGCTAACGCACCCATTGGTTTAAGTAGATATTTTCACAAACTTCTAACTAATAAAAAAGACGGTGACTTACATAAATCATCGCCCCTATATTACTAATTATTCAATGCACTAGTAGAATCCCACTCGTCAACTATATGGTCCCTAAAATGAGCTACTTTAATTGTTTATTCATTCCCCACTGGAAGTACAACAGTAAATGGTTGTAATTCCTTAGCTGGGATAAAGTTTGAAAAATTGAATTGCAAAATTGTATTTTCCAGTTTAAAGTTCATGATTTTTTCTTCTCCATTTAAATCGAATGTAGATTGGAAGTGCGCTGTCTTTTTATCGATAGTTTTCACTTTATTCATGCGAATGCTATGATTTTTAGGTGGCACTGGATTTTCAGGATCTATTTCCCCTATATATTCCTTATCTACCAACAATGATTCATATTTCAAATTATTTTCAAATAAATCAAGCTGGTGTTTACTCAATTCCTTGGAGAGCCCTGTAAATTGATAATCGATTACTAGTTTACTACCCTTTTTAGTTATATCATTTACCTGAAGGCCTAAATTGAGCCGTTTGCTTTTTAACGTAAATGATTTTTTGTCCAATAGCTGTTGTACTTTTGGGTCTGCAACAGATAGCTGCGGATAAAAAGTAAGTGAAGTAGTATTTGAGTTCAGCTTGGTCATTTTTGTTCGAGCAGTACTATGATATCCATCCTCTAGTGCTGCCTCCTCTAGAGATGTTCCGTTTCCAAACCTATATACCTTTCCTTTATTATCAATTGCTTTTAGTATATAAATTTCATCATCTTTATATTTTTCCACCGTCTCATAAATAAGCGAAGATGACGCCCTTGCGGTGAGGACCTCTTTAATACGGATTTTGACCTCATCATCCGGGTACCCTTGCTCCTGATCAATAACAAGTGTACTGTTTTTTTCTTGCTGAATTGGGATATCAAAATTCCATTCACCTTTTATCCCGTTAATATTATGAATAGTTATAGGGAGAGTAGAATTCTTCTTAAATGATTTATATGGATATTCCATTTTCCATTGGAAATTGTATCCCCCCTTGACCTTCCTAATGTCTGTCGACTTTCCATTCAACCAAGGGTCATTATCCCCTTTGTTGTGTTCAAAATTCATATCAAAGCTTACTTCCCCTTTTTCGTTATGCCCTTTTTCAACCTCTTCATCTACAAATCCTGTAATTGATATCACATTGCCATCAAAATAAGCGCTGGTGAGTTTTACAGTCACTCCATTTTTAGTTAAGGATTGATTTAATTCTGTAACTGCATCTTGATTCGCAAGTTCAACACCCATTGAATCATTGAATTCTTGAAAAATACCGCCTATTAAAGGGGTATTAGCCAATACTTTATTCATTGTAGGATTAACAAATCCAGAAGCAATGGTGATTCCAAGAAGAGCAGCTGCAGCAGATGAACCTGCAAGAACTTTCTTTTTCTTTATTTTCCTACCTTGCCCTGACATTTTTAAGCCTTTATCAATAGCGCCAAACACTTTTTCTTTTGGTACAACTATTTTTTCAATAGCACTTTTTACTTCTTTGTTATCCATTGCATTTGCCCTCCTCATCTTTATAGGACTTTTTTAATTCGGCTTTCCCCCTGCTTAAATAAGTTTTTACAGTCCCTTCGGGGATCTCCATGATTTCACTAATGGTTTTAATAGAATAATCATAGTAGTAAAACAAAATAATGGCGGATCTATAATTCCCTTTTAACTGTCCGATCGCATTTAATAGATCTATTGCTTCGTCATGACCTGAATGATAGGTTACCGATAAATCAGACAATACTTCGTCTGTTAGTGGCACAATATTATTTCTTCTTTTGAGAATATGACCAGCACATCGGATAATGATCCTGGTAAGCCAAGTCATAAAGTAATCTGGATGCTTTAACGAGTGAATACTCTTATAAGCTTGATATGTCGTCTCTTGAACGACATCCAATGCATCCTCTTCGTTATGTACATAAAGATAAGCAGTCCGGTAGATTCGTTCATAGTGCTGCTTTATGAGTTGTTCAAAGGCTTTTTTATTTCCCCTGATTGCTTTTTTAACCATCTTATCATTCTCAAACTCCATCTCTCTCTCTCTCAACTCCTTTCAACTATTAGTGGAATATATCTTTAGAAAAAGTTTCAAAAAGTTAAAGTATTTTTAGAAAAAGCATAACATGCAAATAAAAACCTAAGTTTAACAAAATAAACAGAAACCACTTTGCGATTTCTGCTTCTTTAAACTGTTGCTTTTTTTGATAGCTTTTGAATTTGTTGAGTGTATTCTGCAACTCAAAGGTGTCGTGATTCTACAAAATCGCTTATTGAACAAACCTGCCCCTTTAGTTGCATAAGAAAAAGGCTGCCGCAGCAACCCCTGTTATTGAACTAAAGCACCCGTTAGCCATCCATGAAGCGCAAAAATCAGCGCTTCACCACAGAGAATGAAAATTGGTCTCTATGTCGATAATGTTTTAATGGCTGGCGAAGAAGGTCGTTGAACTATGGTGCCTTTGAGCCCATCCGTTAGTCTGACTCCGACGACCACGGTGTACCACCGACTGTCGCGCCCTTTATGGGTAGCACTCATGGGAGATTAATCCTTTTTTGGTCGTCGCGCTAGCCTCTACCTAATTTAAGTATGATTGGAGGTTTTTGTTTAACGATTTACCAAACTCAATCAGATCACTCATAAGGCTCAGCCTTTTTTAAAAGCGTTTTTACTGGGTCTATTTTGTTGTGGTTTTTTCTAGATTTTGTGCTTTTTTAATTTTCATGGGAGTTCATTAAGAAAAGCGATTCTTATTAAAGAATCGCGCCCGATTGCTGAATATAATAATTGTCTCTCTTTCATTCTTTCGTTTCTAATAATGAAATTGTCAAAGTAGATAAGCAAATCGTCAAAGAAATCCCTTATTTATTTTACACTGTGAAAAATAAAAGATTTGGTTTCTGAAGTTGCTTGTTTAAACTCCCAATCTCCATAAACTTGGAATTGTGAAAAGCCTACTTGTTGTAATGATTCATGGATTTCATCTTGTGTTCGGAATTTTAATTGCATCTTTTTATGAATTACTACTTCTTCTGTACGTGCATTTTTCACAGTTTCATAAAATGTAAAAACATCTTCTATAAATCCCTCGTATTCTGTCCATATTTCAAGTGTATCACCAGTCATCTGATTCGTTGCAATATCAGGTGTCATATCCTTTTTCCACTGTTCCCACGCCTTTGCTAATGGGTTACGTGTATCAAAGATAAAATGTCCTCCAGGCTTTAATGCTCGATATGCATCTGAAATGACGTGTTGCCAACTTTCATCTGTAAGAAATACTTGCGCAACATTCGCTGTCATTATAACGGCATCAAACCCACTTGTTTGTAATTTTGAGCTATCACCAACAATCCAAGTCACTTCGCCTGGATACGCTTTGTTTTCCGCATATTCGATTGCTTCTTCATTCGGGTCAATAGCTGTAATATGATAGCCTACTTTCGCAAAATGCGTTGTCAATCTTCCAGTTCCACAACCCAAATCAGCTATTTTTTTAACATTTACCTTCTTTAACAGTGCTAAGAAGAATTCATCGTCTTTACCCCAGCTATTAATTTGATCATATACTAATGGAATCATTTATTTACCTACTTTCTAAATCATACTTATTTTTTCCTTTATATTTGGCAAAGTACTTTTACCAGTACCTGTACCACAAATTATTTTCACTTAATTACTTCGATTGGATTACAATTTCTTCTTCCGCAATATGGCCCTTTAATGGAATAACATAAACAACTTTAATGGATTTGAGTCAATATTTTGGACACTAAAAAGTTAAATCTTAAGCTGTATTCCTAATTCGATCTTCAATGGCTTGTGGGGTTTGATAACCCAAGCTGCTGTGAATTCTTTTTCGGTTATACCAACCTTCAATAAATTGGAACATCGCTAATTTAGCTGTTTGATAGTCTAGATATTGTACGTGGTTGACTTCTTCCTTCTTTAATAGGGCATGAAAGGATTCAATACAGGCATTATCGTACGGGCAACCTTTCTGACTAAAGGATTGCTTAATATGATGGTTTTGGATATGTTGAGTAAACTCACTGCTTGTATATTGTGAGCCAAGATCGGTATGAAGAACTAAGCCCTCCGAGGGCTTTTGTGATAGGTGTGCGTTATTGAAAGCTTTTATGACCAGTTCTGTCGTCATTGAACGAGAAAATGAATACCCTACTATTTTCTTAGAATGAAGGTCTAATACCGAAGCTAAATAACACCATCCGTCTTTTAACGTATGGATATACGTAATATCTGCTACCCATTTCTCATTAATGGTCTGAGTAGTGAAGTCTCGTTTTAACAAATTATCCAATTGAATAACCTTTTCTTTAGATGGATAGGGACGGTATTTTTTCTTAGTAATAGAACGAATTCTCGCCTTGCTCATTAAGCGTTGAACACGCTTTAGACTTAGGGAAAACCCTTTGGTTAATAAGCTTTCATGAATCTTTGGAGCCCCATATCGTCCCTTGCTTTCCAGGTAAATGAGATGAATTTCCTTCGTGATTTCTTGGTTTTCCTGTTCGCGATTTGATACGACTATTTGAAGGGACTGATAATGGCTGCTTCTTGGGATTTCTAGTATTTCACACATCTTCTGTACGGGATATTGTTTCTTGTGTTCCTCAATAAATTCGGTAAGATCTGTTTCGGTTACTTTTTCGCGAATATGGCCATAGCCTTTTTTAAGATTTCAACTTCTTGCTTTAACCGAAGGTTTTCCTTTTGAATGGCGGCTAATTCCTTTGGAGTCATGGACTCTTCCCCTAAACCGATTGGAGTAAATTCTTTAACCCATTTATAAATGGTAACTTCTGATACGCCATATTCGCCGCTTAATTCTTTGACCGAATTACCCGAGTGATAAAGATCTACAATAGTCTTCTTGAATTCATTATTGTATTTTTTACCTGTATTCTTACGTTCCAAGACGGACACATCCTCTCAAAAATCATTGTAAGGACTTAACTAAAATGTGTCCATGAAACTATACTAACTCCATTATTCCATTAAATGGCCCGATTGCTAAATAAGAAAAAATCCTACATTATAAAAAAATAGAATATAAACGACCTACTCAGGGTTATTTCCCCATTAACTAGATCACCTCTTAATTAAAAACAGTTAAGTCCCATTTTCCATAATAAAATCACGTTCTGATCTTATTTGTTCTTCTAAAAGATAATCCTCTAACTTCCCATATCTTGAAGCTTGTGTTAATGATAGGCCAAACCCTTCAACGAGTAACTGTGGTCCAAAATTACTTGCTATCATATTAAATTGCTTACCTCATTGGATCAGTATGCTGGTAAAGATTCAAGACTTGAAAAGTATGGTGAATCTGCTTTTAAATTAATTCATAAAGAATAGAACCAAGAATTAAAAACTTTGAATTTACGCATGAGAAGGAAATACGCCTTACGTGGAGAGGTGTTGCTTGCCGATATGGAGGAAGTTCAACCTGAACATGGCTACACACTAGAAAAGGTGTTTGAGCTTCTTTATATAGACTTTATTGATAAATTTCGAAAAGGTGATCATGCGGGTGTCGTAGAAGATATCCTGCACCTGCTTGATGATGAAATCGAATAGAATATACGTAAGGCGTAAGGCTAAGGAACACATTTGAAGGGAAAAGTCCATTAATCTCAGGCAAAATTATTCACAATACAATTTGCATAGGTAATGAGCTTGAACTATGATGGATTCCCGTTCTCTTTTTTTATTGCTAAATAAATAAAGAGGACGGATAGCACTATCCATACGCTAAGCTAACCTTTTGAACATTGTCATGCTTGAATCTACTGGTGTCCTGCAAAAGTCCAGGATTTATGAAATGAGTTCCAATAAAACAATGCGTGAAACACTGGCATTTTTAATAGTTTGCGACAATGCGCACCAAAATGCATTTGCCAAGGCATTGGAAACGCTTGGTGTCGACTGGGGAAAAATCTTCCCTGTACCCAATTATGATTTGAACAAATATCCCGAATGCCGCAAATATGTGGATTTAGGCTACCATAATGCCCAATTCAACTTCAGATTGGATCAAACTCAAATCAGCGAAATTTCCCAAGGGGAGACACCGAGCCGAAATGGTGGAAACCTTATACCGAGCCGCCAAAAGGATTCCCGGTTCCCGAAATGCCGGATATGCCAAATGAACATAGCCCCGGCTTGAGTGATTTGAACAATTAAAAAAAGGCGGGCACATCTTAAATTGTTTCTTTCTTCTATTTGGACACAATAAAAAAGACACTGTTTCCCTTAATCTTTATTGGGAGCAGTGTCTTTTTTATTATCCTCTAAAGAGGAAATACCATAAGAAAAGGATTTTACCAAAGGGCCCTTATAAATTATCAAAAGTATTTTCAATGGCTAATTCCAATTCTTCTTTTCCTTCTCCTATATAACGTTTGGTCATGTTCAAATCTTTATGCCCCATCAATTTTGAAACGGTTTGAAGGTCTATCCCCTTATCGATTAGTTTTTGGCAAAACGTACTCCGCAGCTTATGGGGAGTCGCATTATATTTAGTCAGCATATATTGCACGGACCTTGGCGTGATGCGCTGATTCACACTGGATATGAAGATGGCTTCCGTTTCCATATTTAAAAATTCCTTGTATGCCTTGATCTTTTCACTAGCAGTTATGGACAGTGGAATCTTCCTGTCTATATCACCTTTTGAATCCCGGATGAGGATATATTGCCTTTCTCCCTCTTTTTGAATGTCGCTATGGTTCAAATCACAAAGTTCGGACACCCGGATACCCGTATGTATCATTGTGTAGACTATAGCAATATTCCTGAAATGACCAGAGGCCTCGATTTCTTTTAGGAGAGCAGCTTGCTCAAGCATGTTCAGGGCTTTTGGCGGATCTTCTTTCTTTTCCTTTGCTTTACGATCAATGTTGAGGACGATCTCGGGTTTATCAAGGAACCTGGAAAACATGGTAATGGCTGAATAATGTTTTTCAATCGTTCCTCCACTCTTGTTTGACTGTTCCATATCGTCTATATAGGTTTGCACGTGGGATTTTTCAATCTCTTCCGCTTCTTCTTTAAACCATTGAAGAAACTGGGAGATGACTCCCACATAGGTTTTAATCGTACCATCGGATTTATTTTGACCCATTAACCATTCGGCAAAAGAATGAAGAATTTGTTTATTGTCCAGGTTTTCTTCTTTACTGGTCATCGAGAGGCCCCCTACCAAAATCATGCTATTAATAAGCCTTTCCAACGAAAAGTTGAATTTATACAAAAAAACCTTAGGAGAATCCTAAGGTTTAGAATGCTAAGATAGGATTTGAACCTGTTTATACGGGTTTATGAATCCTATTTGATGTGATAAACTTTGCTTGGCGGCGTCCTACTCTCACAGGGGGAAACCCCCAACTACCATCGGCGCTGAAGAGCTTAACTGCCGTGTTCGGAATGGGAACGGGTGTGACCTCTTCGCTATCGCCACCAAACATATCAGGAACGTTGTTCCTTCAAAACTAGATAATAAGAAGGTATTTCATTTTTTAAAAAGCGTTGGTTAAGTCCTCGATCTATTAGTATCAGTCAGCTCCACATGTCGCCACGCTTCCACCTCTGACCTATCAACCTGATCATCTTTCAGGGATCTTACTAGCTTGCGCCATGGGAAATCTCATCTTGAGGGGGGCTTCATGCTTAGATGCTTTCAGCACTTATCCCGTCCGCACGTAGCTACCCAGCTATGCCTTTGGCAAGACAACTGGTACACCAGCGGTGCGTCCATCCCGGTCCTCTCGTACTAAGGACAGCTCCTCTCAAATTTCCTGCGCCCGCGACGGATAGGGACCGAACTGTCTCACGACGTTCTGAACCCAGCTCGCGTACCGCTTTAATGGGCGAACAGCCCAACCCTTGGGACCGACTACAGCCCCAGGATGCGATGAGCCGACATCGAGGTGCCAAACCTCCCCGTCGATGTGGACTCTTGGGGGAGATAAGCCTGTTATCCCCGGGGTAGCTTTTATCCGTTGAGCGATGGCCCTTCCATGCGGAACCACCGGATCACTAAGCCCGACTTTCGTCCCTGCTCGACTTGTAGGTCTCGCAGTCAAGCTCCCTTGTGCCTTTACACTCTACGAATGATTTCCAACCATTCTGAGGGAACCTTTGGGCGCCTCCGTTACTCTTTAGGAGGCGACCGCCCCAGTCAAACTGCCCACCTGACACTGTCTCCCACCCCGATAAGGGGCGCGGGTTAGAATTTCAATACAGCCAGGGTAGTATCCCACCAACGCCTCCACCGAAGCTAGCGCTCCGGCTTCTCAGGCTCCTACCTATCCTGTACAAGCTGTACCAAAATTCAATATCAGGCTGCAGTAAAGCTCCACGGGGTCTTTCCGTCCTGTCGCGGGTAACCTGCATCTTCACAGGTACTATAATTTCACCGAGTCTCTCGTTGAGACAGTGCCCAGATCGTTACACCTTTCGTGCGGGTCGGAACTTACCCGACAAGGAATTTCGCTACCTTAGGACCGTTATAGTTACGGCCGCCGTTTACTGGGGCTTCGGTTCAAAGCTTCGCTTGCGCTAACCTCTCCCCTTAACCTTCCAGCACCGGGCAGGTGTCAGCCCCTATACTTCGCCTTGCGGCTTCGCAGAGACCTGTGTTTTTGCTAAACAGTCGCCTGGGCCTATTCACTGCGGCTTTTCCGGGCTATTCACCCTAAAAAGCACCCCTTCTCCCGAAGTTACGGGGTCATTTTGCCGAGTTCCTTAACGAGAGTTCTCTCGCACACCTTAGGATTCTCTCCTCGCCTACCTGTGTCGGTTTGCGGTACGGGCACCTTACATCTCACTAGAGGCTTTTCTTGGCAGCGTGGAATCAGGAACTTCGGTACTATATTTCCCTCGCCATCACAGCTCCGCCTTAATGGAAACGGGATTTGCCTCGTTTCCGGCCTAACTGCTTGGACGCGCATATCCAACAGCGCGCTTACCCTATCCTTCTGCGTCCCCCCATCGTTCAAACGATGTATAGGTGGTACAGGAATATCAACCTGTTGTCCATCGCCTACGCCTTTCGGCCTCGGCTTAGGTCCCGACTAACCCTGAGCGGACGAGCCTTCCTCAGGAAACCTTAGGCATTCGGTGGAAGGGATTCTCACCCTTCTTTCGCTACTCATACCGGCATTCTCACTTCTAAGCGCTCCACCAGTCCTTCCGGTCTGACTTCAACGCCCTTAGAACGCTCTCCTACCATCGACACCTAATGGTGTCAATCCACAGCTTCGGTGATACGTTTAGCCCCGGTACATTTTCGGCGCGGAGTCACTCGACCAGTGAGCTATTACGCACTCTTTAAATGGTGGCTGCTTCTGAGCCAACATCCTGGTTGTCTAAGCAACTCCACATCCTTTTCCACTTAACGTATACTTTGGGACCTTAGCTGGTGGTCTGGGCTGTTTCCCTTTCGACTACGGATCTTATCACTCGCAGTCTGACTCCCAAGAATAAGTATTTGGCATTCGGAGTTTGACTGAATTCGGTAACCCGTTGGGGGCCCCTAGTCCAATCAGTGCTCTACCTCCAATACTCTCATCTTGAGGCTAGCCCTAAAGCTATTTCGGAGAGAACCAGCTATCTCCAGGTTCGATTGGAATTTCTCCGCTACCCACACCTCATCCCCGCACTTTTCAACGTGCGTGGGTTCGGGCCTCCATTCAGTGTTACCTGAACTTCACCCTGGACATGGGTAGATCACCTGGTTTCGGGTCTACGACCTCATACTCATTCGCCCTATTCAGACTCGCTTTCGCTGCGGCTCCGTCTTATCAACTTAACCTCGCATGAAATCGTAACTCGCCGGTTCATTCTACAAAAGGCACGCCATTACCCATTAACGGGCTTTGACTACTTGTAGGCACACGGTTTCAGGATCTATTTCACTCCCCTTCCGGGGTGCTTTTCACCTTTCCCTCACGGTACTGGTTCACTATCGGTCACTAGGGAGTATTTAGCCTTGGGAGATGGTCCTCCCTGCTTCCGACGGGATTTCTCGTGTCCCGCCGTACTCAGGATCCACTCAGGAGGGAACGAAGTTTCAACTACAGGGTTTTTACCTTCTTTGACGGACCTTTCCAGGTCACTTCATTTACCCCGTTCCTTTGTAACTCCATGTTGAGTGTCCTACAACCCCAAGAGGCAAGCCTCTTGGTTTGGGCTAATTCCGTTTCGCTCGCCGCTACTCAGGAAATCGCATTTGCTTTCTCTTCCTCCGGGTACTTAGATGTTTCAGTTCCCCGGGTCTGCCTTCAGTACCCTATGTATTCAGGTAAAGATACTGTTCCATTACGAACAGTGGGTTTCCCCATTCGGAAATCTCCGGATCAAAGCTTACTTACAGCTCCCCGAAGCATATCGGTGTTAGTCCCGTCCTTCATCGGCTCCTAGTGCCAAGGCATCCACCGTGCGCCCTTTCTAACTTAACCGTTAAAAAGATCTTACAGATGCTTTGAAAAAAATTAATTGCCTTCTATCTATTATCTAGTTTTCAAGGAACAAAGCAGAAAGAATCCATCACATCGTGATGTTTTTCTTCCCTATCTGAATGAATTACTCATTCAAAACTGAACAAAACAAAAGCGCTCTCGTAATTATCCTTAGAAAGGAGGTGATCCAGCCGCACCTTCCGATACGGCTACCTTGTTACGACTTCACCCCAATCATCTGTCCCACCTTAGGCGGCTGGCTCCATAAAGGTTACCTCACCGACTTCGGGTGTTACAAACTCTCGTGGTGTGACGGGCGGTGTGTACAAGGCCCGGGAACGTATTCACCGCGGCATGCTGATCCGCGATTACTAGCGATTCCGGCTTCATGTAGGCGAGTTGCAGCCTACAATCCGAACTGAGAATGGCTTTATGGGATTCGCTTACCTTCGCAGGTTTGCAGCCCTTTGTACCATCCATTGTAGCACGTGTGTAGCCCAGGTCATAAGGGGCATGATGATTTGACGTCATCCCCACCTTCCTCCGGTTTGTCACCGGCAGTCACCTTAGAGTGCCCAACTGAATGCTGGCAACTAAGATCAAGGGTTGCGCTCGTTGCGGGACTTAACCCAACATCTCACGACACGAGCTGACGACAACCATGCACCACCTGTCACTCTGTCCCCCGAAGGGGAAAGCCCTATCTCTAGGGTTGTCAGAGGATGTCAAGACCTGGTAAGGTTCTTCGCGTTGCTTCGAATTAAACCACATGCTCCACCGCTTGTGCGGGCCCCCGTCAATTCCTTTGAGTTTCAGCCTTGCGGCCGTACTCCCCAGGCGGAGTGCTTAATGCGTTAGCTGCAGCACTAAAGGGCGGAAACCCTCTAACACTTAGCACTCATCGTTTACGGCGTGGACTACCAGGGTATCTAATCCTGTTTGCTCCCCACGCTTTCGCGCCTCAGTGTCAGTTACAGACCAGAAAGTCGCCTTCGCCACTGGTGTTCCTCCAAATCTCTACGCATTTCACCGCTACACTTGGAATTCCACTTTCCTCTTCTGTACTCAAGTTCCCCAGTTTCCAATGACCCTCCACGGTTGAGCCGTGGGCTTTCACATCAGACTTAAAGAACCACCTGCGCGCGCTTTACGCCCAATAATTCCGGACAACGCTTGCCACCTACGTATTACCGCGGCTGCTGGCACGTAGTTAGCCGTGGCTTTCTGGTTAGGTACCGTCAAGGTACCAGCAGTTACTCTGGTACTTGTTCTTCCCTAACAACAGAACTTTACGACCCGAAGGCCTTCTTCGTTCACGCGGCGTTGCTCCGTCAGACTTTCGTCCATTGCGGAAGATTCCCTACTGCTGCCTCCCGTAGGAGTCTGGGCCGTGTCTCAGTCCCAGTGTGGCCGATCACCCTCTCAGGTCGGCTACGCATCGTCGCCTTGGTGAGCCATTACCTCACCAACTAGCTAATGCGCCGCGGGCCCATCTATAAGTGACAGCGTAAACCGTCTTTCCATCTTCTCTCATGCGAGAAAAGAACGTATCCGGTATTAGCTCCGGTTTCCCGAAGTTATCCCAGTCTTATAGGCAGGTTGCCCACGTGTTACTCACCCGTCCGCCGCTAATCTCAGGGAGCAAGCTCCCATCGATTCGCTCGACTTGCATGTATTAGGCACGCCGCCAGCGTTCGTCCTGAGCCAGGATCAAACTCTCCGAAGAAATGTTTGACTTGCTCATTTGCTTTTTTGATAGTGTGTGCTCACTTAAAATTTAACGTTGGCGCTTTGTTTTGTTCAGTTTTCAAAGAGCAATTGTTACTGGTTTGTTTCAACTTATTCATCTTAACATAACGTTGAATAGTTGTCAACTTCTACGAAGAAAATATTTTGTTAATATCGCTCGTTAATTAGGCGACTTCATTATCATACTTCTATTTTTCTTTAGTGTCAATATTTAATTCGTAAAATGAGAATCTGTACTAACACTTCCCTCTTGAACCATCTTGTTAATGAATACAAAAAACCACTGTACGTGTTTCTTCTATAATAATTAACTGGGATGCACTAAACTGAAGATTTTATCATTTTTAAAGTATTCTTCAATATACATTATCTACCTCACGGATGGACAAATTAGTGACTTAAGTTATCTAGACCTAATTATAAAAAAACTTAATAAATAAACGAGAGTACATTTTAGCCATGTATAATATACTCTCCTTTTTTCTTTTAGTGAACTAAACCAGCTAATAGGATGTCAATATCTTTCTCTAAAATTTTCATTTCCCTTATGATATACTATTTTTGGCCACGCCAAATAACCCTCCAAAACCTTTTGGAAGGATTTTTCTCTGTTACACAAAACCGTTAATAGGCTAAATCTAGGAACGTTTCTTTTCTCTTTAATAAAGCATAAATCCAATGAAGCAACTTATTCACACAGGCAACGATTGACACTTTGGCAGGTTTTCCTTCTGATTTTTTCTTATCATAGAATGCTTTAAGCTTTTTGTTCCTTGAACTTCTTATGCCGCATAGTACGGCAAGATACAGAGAATGACGTAGTCTGCTCGAACCTCTTTTTGTCATACGATTAATGGTTGCTGTAAACTTACCCGATGAGTGAACACTTGGATCTACTCCAGCGAAGGCAACCAGTTTTTTCGGATGATTAAACCGATCGATTTCACCAATTTCAGAGATAATCGTGGCTTTGATTTTTTCACCGATACCGGGTATCGATTGGATGATCTTATATTCTTCCAGTTCATTTGCCAGGGCCACTATACGATCTTCCAAATCAGAAAGGTGCCCCTGGTAATGAAAAAGCAACTCAATGTACATACGAAGATTAATTACGTGACTTTCATACACGTTTTTTTGAAATGGATTCCGAGATACGGAGTCCATTATTTTTTTTGCTTTTCCCCATGCCCATTGACCGGATCGGCTAGAACAGAACTCTATAACACTCTCTGCTAGTCTACTTTCTCCGGCTGTTAATACAGCCTCTGAAGTAGGATATTCCTTTAACATCAATAAAGAAACCTTCGAATACAGATCCCCAAAAACCTTCCGATATTCAGGAAACACTTGATCTAAAATGGTGTGAAACTGAAGTTTAGCTTCCACATACATATTCGTTACGATTTCCTGTTGTCTGGACAAATTCCGAAGGTCTAAAAGCTGAATTCCTCTAATTTTATGAGGTTCAAAATCCTCTTTGTAATACAGCACACACAACTGGTACGCATCGATTGCGTCTGTTTTTACCTTTCGTAAACTGGTCTTCTTTGCCTGATAAGAAATAATCGGATTTAGTAAGATATATAGAATCCCTTGTTCCTCCAAGTATTGAATAACAGGAGTATGGTAATGCCCTGTAGATTCTAAAATGACCATAGGCATCTGCCCTGTCACCACTTCAATCTCTTTTAAAAAGTCTAATAAATGATCTAATTCCTCTTTGATATGCTTCATTGAAAAGCTCTTCCCATACGGTTTAGATTGATCTAAAAATGCCTGAACTTGGCTCTCTCCTTTTGCTACATCCAGACCAACAACTGGATTCATTGCTTTTTTCCTCCTCCACTTATTTACCAGTACCCCTAGTCCTCCATGTAGTGTCATAGCTTCGCTTGTTATACGAGATCCACGTCCCAACCAGCCTCAAACATGTTTCTACAAGTAGGGGGCGAACAGTTTAGTTCACGGGATCAAGTCCCACGCACCCGTACGTCCTACCCTGGCTACTGATATAATAGATTCTATTAAAAAAAGGTCAACCAGTAATTTTTACTGGTCAACCTTATGATACGAACGCACCCGTTAGCCATCCATGAAGCGCAAAAATCAGCGCTTCACCACAGAGAATGAAAATTAGTCTCTATGTCGATAATGTTTTAATGGCTGGCGAAGAAGGTCGTTGAACTATGGTGCCTTTGAGCCCATCCGTTAGTCTGACTCCGACGACCACGGTGTACCACCGACTGTCGCGCCCTTTATGGGTAGCACTCATGGGAGATTAATCCTTTTTTGGTCGTCGCGCTAGCCTCTACCTAATTTAAGTATGATTGGAGGTTTTTGTTTAACGATTTACCAAACTCAATCAGATCACTCATAAGGCTCAGCCTTTTTTAAAAAGCGTTTTTACTGAGTCTATTTTGTTGTGGTTTTTTCTAGATTTTGTGCTTTTTTAATTTTCATGGGAGTTTAAGTACATTTTTTCACGATCTTATGGTTTGAACATTAAACATTTAAGAAACACTCTAAAAATATAATTACTTTTTTAACACATAATTGAGGATTCGTGATTAATTTAGCTTTCGCTATTCCTCGCTTTAATCTTACATTGTTTAACCATTCAACAATTGCTTTTGCATCATAATTAGGGTGAATTCTTTCCCCTTTTTCTAAAGCCCAATATTCTGTATTCTTTTCCTCGTCAAAAATCCAATTTAGAAAGTCCTCCTGAATACTGTTCATCTTCCTGCCTACTTTTGTTGAACAAGAAATGTATTGAATAAAATCGTCACCAAAGTCAATTTTTATAATCATAAGAGTTTAACTCCTTAAAATCGTTTTGAAATTAAGGTTATTATAGCATTCCTTATTAACTAACCTGACCCTTTAGCTCCATAAAAAAAAGCTGTAAACTGCCCCAATCAATCTACGTTCTTTAACTAATGCGACGCGTTGAAGAACGAATCTAGTTTTTACTATTTCGACTATAATAAAAAGAAATGAGAAGATAAGTACCATAGAGGCAAGATATAAAAAATATTATAAGTTCTATATTAACTGTTCCAGTCTTAAACCTAATAGTTAACGCAGCTAAAATGACTGCTATAAGACAGGCGATAAAACCTTGAGTATGTGGTTTCAACATCAAAACCTCCTGTTCTGTTCTTGAAGGCTTACCTTAACCTATATTAGCTTATTTTTCTATTCTTCTATATGGAAATGTTTCACAATATCCTGCAACTAACCTCCCCGATAGTTCAATAAGAAAAAGGCTGCTTTAGCAACCTTTCTTATCAATGTATGCACCGTTAGTTGACCAAATAAAAATACACACTAGAGTCATTTAATGATTTCATAACACAAAAACGCAATAACACAATAACACAATTAAAAAGTGTAAATAAAAAGACACTTTCCCAAACTTTGAAAATGTCCTTTGATATTTATCTGCTACTAAAATAAAAAAAAGAACCTCTAAAGAGATTCATTAAGGTGTATCTACTAATTTATCTATTTGATTTAAGGAAAAAAATCTGCCAAATTAATTGGAGGATGTTTAGGTATATCTTCTAATTTATCGACTAATTTTCCATTTTCATCGAAAAGGTAAAGGGATGGTTTCCAAGTCATCCAATCTTCGGATGCCGGAATCAAAAAATAGGCACAGGCAAGAATCAAAGATAATTTAAGTAAATTTTTCATTTACATCCTCCCGGTTAGTGTATTAATAAAAATCCTTTATTTTATATTTCTTTTCCACGTTTTTCAGGTATTGAGTGGTATTCTTATTAAATACTTTTATAATCTTGTTACAATAACTCATCTGATTAACAAGAGTTTCATATCTATCAGGATCGCCGGGTTCCTCGATGAGCTGATCATATGCAACAGTGACCGAATGGATGGCACTTACGATTGTGAAGTATCTGGTTGTAAAGTCATAAGGAATATTTGCTCGCTCTTTTTCTAATAATGTATGTTGTTCTTCGAAAAAACCTTTGCTGTTTTTAAGAATTTTTAAAAGTCCTTCGTTTCTATAACCTTCTTTATCTATCATTTCTCTTAATACTTTCAATGTCAATTGTTCCCATTGAGATAGATAAACCAAATGATCATTAATAACTTTCATTGTGCCATAGCAACGAAAATTAAATTCCTTGTTCTTTTTCCAGTTGTTGTAAATCAATATGCCTACTGCTACCGAACCTGATATAAATGAACCGATTAATGAACCATAAAAACTGGGTGGTAACCCTGAACTTTGAACTGCTGCTCCGATTAAAAACATATCTCTCCCCCGAAATTAGCTTTTTTTCCTTATTATCGCATGTAAAAAAAGAATAGAAATTGATACAAATAAAAACAGCCCTCTAAATTCTTTGGTTTAAGGGTTGTCCAATCCAAAATATTAGTTGATTTTTTTAAAAAAGGTAAATCATCTTTTATTATAGGGCGTACTTTTCTTACTAAATCTGTAATGTCATTTTCTCCGTTGTAAACAACTCTAACAATTTGAAAGTCGTCTGGATAGCGAACAGTGTTTTTTATCTTTTGTATCCACTCATATGCTGATACAGCAGCAGTCCATTCCGGTTCTTCTCTAAAGTCAGTTGTTATTACTGAACAACTACCAGACTGTAAGAAATTAGCACCGTTCGCAAACAATTGAACCTCAATTTGAATCTTCATTTATTACTCCTAAATCTCTGTGCCTTTTTTTGTGTATTCTTCATCCTTAAGTTCAATAGTGTTATTTGAAACAGTTAAAGTTATATCAGCTAAATGAACTTTTGAGCCCTCAGGCATTTTATGAAGCCAACTAGAAAGATCATCAAATTTTTCTAATTTAGCCAGTGTAGGTGCTTCAAATTTGGTGTCCTCATGATCATATCCAAAGAAATCAACATCAGTCTTTGTAGATGCAGGATGAATGAATATATATAAATAGGTTGTCTTTATTCATTACTCTTCTTCCTCCTTCTCATTGAACCCGAGTTCTTTAATTTCTTCCTCAGTTAATTCTACACTTACTACAAAATTACCTGTCTCATAGAAGGTGTAATGGTAAAAAATTCAAATTAAATCCCTTTTATTCCAGTATATCCTTTTTTTCTTATCTAATTCTCGAACCATTGAATCGAAGCGACATTCGTTATATGAAAAGCAAGAATTGTAAGACCGTAACTATTAACACGCGTTTAAGGGAGATAAGAGCTTTCTTTAATTTCCTCGTTAGAGAACGGCTAATAACGAAGAAACAAAATCCAATGAGTGAAATAAAGCTGGTAAAAGATAGGAAGTGCGCTGTTCCAACATATACAAATGATGAACTTGACCTTCTCTTTAAACAACCTAATCACAGAAAATTTACAGGCATCAGAGACTTAACTATTATGATGCTGCTTGAAACAGGTATAAGGGCATCTGAATGTATAGGAATCAATATAAAAGACATTGATTACTCGCGCTCAAGAATACTGATTCAAAACACAAAGGGATACAAACAACGCTTCGTACCGATTCAGAACAGGATGAAAGAACAACTCCAAAGATACCTCTCGATTAGAGAGTATTAGAACATGATTTTCTATTTGTAAATATCGACAATGATCCATTAACTAAAAGACAGATGCAATCGCAAATATCAAGATACGGTAAAGCGATAAATATCCAAGCTACTTGTCATAAATTCAGACATACTTTTGCTCGATTATCTGTAGAAGCATCTGCTGGTATCTTTGAACTTCAAGCAATTTTAGGACATACATCAATGGAAATGGTAAAGCACTATGTAAATTTGTTTTCTGATGACGTTATCAGAAAGCACAAAGAGTTTTCACCGATTGAAAATATAAATAAAAAAAGGGTACGAAATTAAGTCGAATGAAAAAAAAGAGACAAGGTACTCGCAATACCCTGCCTCCAAACATTTTAAATCAATAATCCTATAAAACTAAATATGGAATTTCCTTACCCTTATAGTATGGAAAAAAATTCGATGTTGCAAGGTGTCTTTAGTATTGCCTTTTTTAGGGTATTCCCTTGTGAGCTGCCGTTAAGCACAAGTTAATAGACAAAACAAAGGAAAAAATAGCTGATTTTAAGCAGGAGAAAACTGTTCTACAATTCGATTTTTCTAGCTTTATCGACAGTGAAAAGTTAGAACCGTTTACTGTAGAACTGCCAAAATAATGCACTAGCATCTATTATGTCCACATGCACTTAGTGTTGCAACAAAATATAGTTAGGACCACGAGGACAGCGTACATTTTGGTTAGCTGTCTTTTTTATGGCAAAAGAGAACATTAAATCTAGATACAGTCTATATTATCCTTATTCAAGGGAACTATATAACCAATTAACTTAATGATGTCAGGAGCAGGGGGATTAATAATGAAAGTACTGTCGATGATCCAGCCTTGGGCAAGCTTATTTGTCCTTAGGGAAGCCGAATATGAAACAAGGACTTGGAGAACGCATCATCGGGGTCCTCTTGCTATTCATACGAGCAAAAAAGTAGATAAGCCCGCCTGTAGACTGGATGGAGTTGCCGAGCTGCTGGCTAAGCATGGGTATACAGAAGATAATCTGCCGACCGGAATGATAATTGGAGTCTGCAAGCTGAAAAACTGTTTGAAAATAGAAGAAAACAATGGAAACTGGGCGGTCTTAGAAGATAGTCGGGTTATTTCAGGGAACGACTTGTTTTTAGGGGATTACAGAGTTGGCGGCTATGCCTGGGAAATTGAGGACATGCGGATGCTCGATGAATATATTCCTGCAAAAGGGCAGCTTGGGCTGTGGGAGTTTAGCGGAAAGATATAAGTATCAAACCATAGTGGCACTGAATCTGGAAATTCTATGCTTGTGGTTCTCTTTGGGGTTGCCATTTGATTAGGAATTTACTGTTTTTTTGGTGGTTTTTCATAGTTATGAGACTAATTTTTGCTTGTTTCCCCATTGCGCGGTTCAAAAAGAGGGAGAAATATGATGGTTTTTAAGGGATATCGGTTTCCGCAAATGGGGAATTTAACATTTTTTAGCCCGACTCAAAATCGTGTTCCTCTGGAGTGCCGGTTCGACCCCGGCCACCGGTATCACCAATAGCGAAGAATCGCTATTACATCAAGCTTCACACTTAATTGTGTGAAGCTTTTTTGTGTTCATGACGCACTACAGAATATGTACAAATAATGTTTTAATCCTCAACGATTACATTAATAATTTCATTAAATTTAATTTTCTCAAAGAAACTATCTTTCTTCTGAATACTTAACACTTTCGTGACAGGATCAATATACACACAGTAT
The DNA here is from genome assembly GCF_030348945.1 of Peribacillus sp. ACCC06369. Classification (NCBI taxonomy): domain Bacteria; kingdom Bacillati; phylum Bacillota; class Bacilli; order Caryophanales; family Bacillaceae; genus Peribacillus; species Peribacillus sp. ACCC06369. Next base: position 655,017 of record NZ_JAUCEN010000002.1, on the reverse strand, counting down.
CCATGCAGTTCAATTGGATTTCCATCGTTATGCAATCTAAAACTTATCGGTAAATGATATTCCATCGCATAATGAATGTTGTTTTCAAATTCTTCAACCTGGTATTCATCTAGGACAGGTTTTTTATTTAGGAAGTAATCACACCCATTTTTTTATTTAAAGCTTTATGTTCTGGCATAATCAGCGCTGCTTGCCATTTAACGAGCCCTCTATCACGAATTGTACTCATCAGAAAGATCCCTCCTTTTTATTTATCATATACGAACTAATGTTCTTATGAAAGGTAGAAAAAAATGCCTGTTCCAGAGAAGGGCTTTTCCAATTGTACGAAGACACAAAGATAAGTACATTGGGGACATGAATTTGAGTACATAGAGTTATTAATCCACTCAAAACCGCACCAATTCAATCTCTAAACTGTTTTGAGATACAAAATCGAGTACATTATAAACAATACAGTCATATAAATTTATCTGTATACACAAAGGGGAAGGCAATCTATACCCTCCCCTTTTTCGAACAACATATATTTTTAATCTTCTTGATTATTTTATAAAAAAGATAGATTATTTTTGTGATCCTTAATCAACTAACGCACCCGTTAGCCATCCATGAAGCGCAAAAATCAACGCTTCACCACAGAGAATGAAAATTGGTCTCTATGTCGATAATGTTTTAATGGCTGGCGAAGAAGGTCGTTGAACTATGGTGCCTTTGAGCCCATCCGTTAGTCTGACTCCGACGACCACGGTGTACCACCGACTGTCGCGCCCTTTATGGGTAGCACTCATGGGAGATTAATCCTTTTTTGGTCGTCGCGCTAGCCTCTACCTAATTTAAGTATGATTGGAGGTTTTTGTTTAACGATTTACCAAACTCAATCAGATTACTCATAAGGCTCAGCCTTTTTTAAAAAGCGTTTTTACTGAGTCTATTTTGTTGTGGTTTTTTCTAGATTTTGTGCTTTTTTAATTTTCATGGGAGTTTAAGTGCATACATAATTGTAAGAATTGTACATTAAAAAGGCCACCAATTGGGGTCTTTTTATTTAATTTATTTTCTTTTTATCCTTACTGTATACATTAATTTTGTATGAATCATTTTTAACCAATGGTTGCATTTCTTTAGAATTTATATATTCTTTAAGGACCTTTTCGATAGTATCTCCATGTTCCCTTGAATCAGAATCCGAGCTTTTTATAGAAGTCCATATATCAATCCTAGGTTCTGGGTTAATTGAATATCCAGTCAACGTAACTTTATAACCTTTTTTACCGATTAATTCATCAGTAACAGAATCTAAAATTTTCCGCCATCTTTCATCTTGATCTTCTTTTTTCATATCAATTTTTTTAATTTTAACTGTGTATTGTTCGTTTGTTATTGTCTGTACTATTTTACTAACTTCTTTTTTAATTTCATCTGTATTTGTCTCGGTGTCCGGTAAGTCTATTTCTACTGTCTTATAAGAGGGATTCACACCATATTGTAAGATGTGATACTTTTCAAACACTTTATCAAGAGCCTTCCAAAGTTCCATGTCCTCCTTAGCCTGTTTTTCTTTCTGTATTTTATCTTTCTCGCTAAGGACATCGACGTATTCCTTGTATCTTTCTACTTTAATTTTATAAGCATCATATTTCTTTGATTGTAATACATCCTTCACAATACTCTCAATCTCATCTTTAACACTTTTATAATACTGTTTATTACCTTCTACAGTTATGGTGATTTCCTTTTTGGTATAGTCAATAGTAGTACCACTAAAGTTGTAGCCCTCTTTCTTTAACGCTTCTTTAATCATGACGCCAACCGATTTTTCATTAATAATGGAGTTTAAAAAAGGAATCTTTGAGACCACTTCTGCCATAGCTGGAGAGACAAATGTAGAGCCAATAAATAAACCGAATAATATGATCAGCGCGATACTAGAGTATGCTAACTTACGAATCAAACTTACTTTTTTGATACCAGTTGATAGGATAGGGTTCTTATTTTTCTCTTGGGATTCCAACTTTTCAATATCAGTACTAATTCGGTTTTTGAGATCTTGTTTTTGTTTCGTCTTCCACATTAAATCGGAATTTAATTTCTTTAAGGAACTATCAAAATCAGTATCTTCATATTGCTTTTTCATCCAAATACCCCTCCTTTATTAATTGTTTTTTCAATGCTGGAATAGCTCTAAAAAGAGTCGATTTAACTTTACTCTCAGACCAGTTCAATATCTTTGCCGTATCCTCAATAGAAAAACCTTTGATCTTTCTTAAAATGATCACCTTTCGATATGTATCTTTGATTTCCCCTAACGCTTTATATAGTTCAAATGATTCCTCTTTTATTTGAATCATTTCTTCAGGCAATGAGTTATTGTCCTTTTGCAAAAGAAATACTTCTTTAAAGAACCTGCTGGGTTTGCGTTTTCTTAAAAAATCAACCGTTAAATTGTGAGCGATACTGAATAGCCATGTTTTTTCACTGGAATGCTGATTAAATAAATTATGATATAAATACGCTTTTACAAAGGTATCATGGGTCAAATCCTCTGCTTGTTGATAATCCTTAACCATCAATAAAATAAAACTTAAAATGGATTTACTATGTTGGTCATACCAATCTGCAATTTCTTCTTTTCTGTACTTCGACAAGTTACCAACCCTCCTTTTCTTGAATGTTCAATACTTAGACGTATTAACTAAATAAAAGTTGTGTTTTTACATTAAAAAAATCTCTAAAAGTTTAGATTAGAGATTTTTTCGTTCTTTTATAGAACTGACGTTTATATTAGTTGTCTTAGAAATAAGATGAAAATCATGCTAAAAGCTCATGTTTTCCTCCTTAAAATAAGTTCCTCGTTAGATCTAATATTAGTATTCCTTATGGAACTATCCTGCCCCTTTAGTTTAAGTACATTTTTTCACAATCTCAATAGTGTAGAGCCTTTTTAGACACAATCCAATCACCTACAAAATAGAGTTCATAATGTCCATATGACTTGTATCAGAATGCTTATCGTTGTAAATAAGCATTATCCTGATGCTCCCCCTATATAAGGTAATGAAGGTAGGTTGCTACAGGTACAGTGATGGTGAATCATATGTTCTATCAGTATGCTTTTCAATGAGTGAACCAGCAGTGACTGTGAGGTGCAGTCTGTTGTGTATCCCTACCAATGATAGATGATATGGCTAATGCGTTATTTCGTTATGCTTATGATGGTTGATGTATCATGCTATGAGTAAGCAAGGAGCATGACGTTATGATGATAGGTAGTTCAATCGATGATGGATACAACATAGAGAGCACAAGAAGAGAAGCATATCAAGCAGGTCAAGGTAAACAATGTTTACCCTCCATTGATAGAAGATTCAGTTACAAATCCGCAGGGATCCAAATGAGTTCGAGGAAAGACTTAAAGGTACGCCCTACCACTTTCATAAAAAATCACTTTTTTACCTATAATAACGTGTGAAGTGTCGTTCACACTACAGGACCCAAAACGCGGTTTGACCGTGAACTTTAAAAATCTAATCTTTACATTTTCAAAGGAAAAAACATATAAAAATATGTTATATTATGGAACAACAAAGAAGGAGGAATTGTTCAATGAAATACCATTATAATTTTATAATTGATGGAAAGCTCATCGAAGTTGAGGAAAGAAATTATGAACGTGCTGAGCAGCGTGCTAAAGAAATTCTGGCAGAAATGAATCAAATAAAAGCCAAAAAATAAAAGCCTAATCTTCGTTAGGCTTTTATTTTTGCTTTTTTTTAATTGTCCTCGTTAGGTCTTATAATAGCACTCGATTTTTACACCATGAGCTCTGTAACGGCACGCAAAGTTAAACTATAACTTTCACTTTTCTTTAACATTACATGTATGTAGGTCGACTGGATACTATGTGTATCCGGTTTTTTGTTATCGTACAATCATAATTCTTAAAGGTAAGAAAGTAGTACTAGAATTTTGATAAAAAAAAAGAAGGATAGATCAGTTGAATGATTTATCCTTACCTTTCTAATAAAATTGAGTTTTCGATACGTGATAAACGAAGTGATCGGCCATCTGCAGAGGTATTTCGAACCTATGTACTAGAAATATTTTAGTTTTTTCAGGGTTAACCCTGCTTTGTGCCTTTGAGCATGTAACTTAGAAATATAGTTTGACCGTGCTTCATACTTCCTTAATGAACTAATAAAAATAGTGCCAACTTCTCTTTAATAGAAATGGGCACTTCGTTTATTCGCTATACGTTATCGTGACGCTTTAGGCGGTTGGCACACGTCACATTTACGTTGGTTTTTATTTTTAAATTTCGTAAATGTTTTTTCAAAGTTGCTACCACATGCACATTTAAATAGTAACTTTTGAGAAAAACCGTGATATTCAGTCGTTAGCAACTTACTTTCCGAATTGTTCTCAACAAATTCTTTAATTTTGCCAATTGTCCATTGTTTATTCATTCTCTTACACCTCCATATTTTATCGCTATGCGGAGGCTTTTCTTGGCATCCGTTCAATTATAAGTAAAAGTAGTATTTATCTTAGGTTATCCATTATAACATGAGCTGGCACTCAATTAAACAGATGGAATGCATCTTATTAAACCAAACTACTTCGTAGGCGATAGACACTTACATTGTTTTACATTTCGTTCATACTAGATCCAAACAGCAACCTTCCTTATCGAAGTAATGCATCGGTTAATTGAATTAGGAAATTACTCTTTATGACAAAAAAAAGAACCTTCAATCCATAGATAGATCAAAGGTTCCTGTGTAAAAATCAAAATCAACTATAAACTAGCTCTTTTTTTTTACTTAGACCAAGCGTCTCTGCTGTTGAAGAGTGAATTTCTTTCAGAAGCTCTGGATTTTCCATTAATGACTCGCCATAGGAAGGAATCATTTCTTTAATTTTTGGTTCCCACTCTTTCATACGTTGCGGGAAGCATTTATTAATTACCTCAAGCATAACGTGAACAGCAGTAGAAGCACCTGGAGAAGCACCTAGTAATGCTGCAATCGAGCCATCAGAGGCACTTACAACTTCCGTTCCAAATTGAAGCGTACCTTTGCCGCCTTCAGCAGTATCTTTGATTACTTGTACACGTTGGCCAGCTACTACTAAATCCCATTCCTCGGTCTTAGCGTTCGGGATAAACTCACGTAGCTCTTCCATGCGCTGTTCTTTCGATAACATGACTTGCTGGATCAGGTATTTTGTCAATGACATCTCTTTTGCGCCTGCCGCCAACATAGTCAAGACATTATTCGGTTTTACGGAAGTTATTAAATCTAACATTGAACCTGTTTTTAAGAACTTCGGTGAGAATCCGGCAAATGGTCCAAATAGCAACGATTTTTCATTATTGATATATCGTGTATCAAGATGCGGAACAGACATTGGTGGAGCACCAACTTTAGCTTTTCCGTATACTTTTGCATGATGTTGTGCAACGACGTCCGGATTATTACACACCATGAAAAACCCGCTTACTGGGAATCCGCCAATGTGTTTCCCTTCAGGAATACCGGATTTTTGCAGTAAGTGCAGGCTTCCGCCCCCGCCTCCAATAAAGACGAATTTAGCAGTATGGTGTTCTACGCTACCGTTATCGACATTACGCACTTTTAATTCCCATGAGCCATCACTAGTACGTTTAAGATTATCAACACTATGTTTGTATTTGATATCGACGTTTTTAGTCTTTAAGTGATCAAACATCATGCGTGTTAAAGCACCAAAGTTAACATCTGTACCAGAGTCTATTTTCGTGGCCGCAATAGGTTCATTCGATAGGCGGTCTTGCATGATAAGCGGTATCCATTCCATCAGTTTGGCTGGGTCATCGGAATACTCCATACCTTTGAATAGAGGATTGTTTGATAGCGCTTTAAAGCGGTTCTTTAAAAACTCTACATTTTTATCCCCTTGTACCATACTCATATGAGGCAATGGCATGATAAAGTCTTGCGGATTATTAATCAGCTTACTGTTTACAAGATAAGACCAAAACTGCATTGAAACTTGGAACTGTTCATTAATATTGATAGCTTTGCTAATATCTATAGATCCGTCAGATTTTTCGGATGTATAGTTAAGCTCACACAGTGCAGAATGTCCCGTACCCGCATTATTCCATTCGTTAGAGCTTTCTTCTCCTGCGTTTGCGAGCTTCTCGAACACTTTGATTTCCCATTCCGGTGCTATTTCTTTCAGTAATGATCCCAAAGTCGCGCTCATGACTCCGCCACCAATTAAGATAACGTCTGTTTTATTCTGTATGTTGCTCATTATAACCTTCCTTATCCGCTATATTTGCAAAAAAGATGTAGGCGCTCCTGCTTAGGTCTCACAAAAAGCCAGGCGCGACCTAGGAACACACCTTTTCTGTCTCATTATAACTATATCATAGTCTATTATAATTATTTATAGATTAAAGTATTCTACTATTACTTTTTGTTAAAATATAGTTTCTGTGAAAAAATGAACTTAAACTAATTTCCCCAATCGTAGTATAACAAATAAGTTGCTCCAGCAACCATCCTTATTGAAGTAAGAAACTGTTAGTGAAAATATATTAATATATCCGGAATCAGTAATGAAATAAACATAGATCGACAAAATCAAAGGTAAAGTAACCATTTCCCTAAATATGTGGTTTCAACACCAAAACCTCCATTTCAGTTCTTAAGGCTTGTCTAAATCTATTTTAGCCTATTTTCTAATTCTCCTGTATGGGAATTACTGGGAGTTTACCAGTTGTACAATCATTAAACTATCTGCCCCGTTAATTCTATAAGAAAAAGGCTGAGACAGCAACCTTCCTTATTAAAGTAAAGCGTCCATTACTTTAAGTACAAATCATCACAAACTCACAATTCAGTGAACCGGACTGCACCAATTACAATAAAAAAAACTGCCAAGATGACAGCTTCGGGTTTCTATAAAGAGTCCTTTGCGAAAAGGATCTGATCCAGCATCCATTTCACGTTTAAAGTTGGTCATAGGCAAATCCGCAGGAGCAACGGTTTATCCCAAATAGCAGGTGATAAGATGCGGGAAATTCCTGATTGACTCGTTGAACTGCATTTGCAAATTCATTACCATCCTTTGGTACTGGCGAAAGTGCATCCGCTTTTTCTTGAGAATCAATATTAGCTCCAGGTGGTACGAACCTATCAGGTGGAATTCGAACGCCATTTGTTACTACTGCATTATAAGAAATAAATGCGCCTTTCCCTACAATTGCCGTATAAACAATGGAATTAAAACCAACAAATACCTTGTCTGCGATATAACAAGGACCATGAACAAGGGCACCATGAGTAATGGTCACTTCATTTCCAATGAATATTGAATACTTTTTTGTTCCAACTGAAATCCTTTTATTTAAAACCATGTAAAATTACTCCGTCCTGGATATTTGTATTAAAACCTATATAAAATGGGGTTCCTTCATCCGCACGTATACTTACATTAGGAGCTACATAAACATTGTTCCTAATGGTAACATCACCTATGACACTGGAAAACTGACTTACAAATGCTGTTTTATCAATTTTAGGAAAGCGCTGAACGGGATTAAATGAAGTAATTGGGTTGGGACTTATGAATGGTTCAAAATATTTAGAATGGTTATTAGAAGATGTTTTTTCTTCCAAGTAATCACCTCCTTTACTATCCATAGGCGTATGATTATTTTATGTGAGAAAATCAAGTGAGGAATGGGCTATTATTAAAACAGTAATAATATCAAGTATCAATCCCTTTCCATGCAGCAGAACTGGAATTGTTCATTCACTGTTTATTGCATAAGAAAAAGAGCTGCTGTTCAGCTCCTGACAATGAAGTAAAGCACCTGTTCGTTACATAAGAAAAAAAACTGCCAAATGGCAGCCTGATCTTCAATTATTATATTTTTCCTGGTTTTTTAATCGATAAGTTCATTTAGTATTTACCTGCTTTCAATACTTATCAATCGTTGCGCCAATGACGGAGGCGCGAATGAAATCTAGTTTTTGGAAACGTCTAAACTCCTCTGCCGTACCTGTCACGACGGCCCCGTTAAAACGGACTTCCCCTTTTGAAGATTGGGTATTTTCCTTGATTCCCTTCAGAGCTTCTTTAATAGAGCTTTTATGACTGTCTGTTTTACTCAGTTGCTCCAACGTGTGAATGAACCCCTGCCCACTTTCCCCAGAATAAGGAACTTCTTGGCTGACATCAAATCCAAAGGCACCTCCACCGCCCTTAGTTTTTAAGCTATCAGAATCCAGCTCCTTTGTCATTCTGTCCATTTGAGCGACAGTTGTTGTATCGACCCATAGCCAATTTACATTTTCATAGCCAAGCTGCTTCCCCATCTCTGCTAAAGTCATTGGCTCCTTAAAGGAAAGGGCAACCTCGATTAACGTATTTTTGTCCAAACCAACGGCAGTATCAAGTTCATCCGGTAAATAGTCATAGGACAAACCTGGATAATAAAAATCGATTTTTCTTTCATTATTGAAATCATTATAACGGACTGTCCGTTGCTCCTTTTCGTTAAAAACATTGACTTCAACCATTCCACTTCCACGTTCAATGGTGTCTATCCTTCCGAACAATGGGATTTTCTCGATCTTTTTATCCCATACTATTGAACGGTCACCAATGCTTTTACGATATGTAGTTTCTCTTGTTACACTAAATAAATTGTAATCATGGCTGCTATCCCCAAAAGATATATTTGCCCCATGGACCATCTCATATATACTATCCTGATGCTCTAGCCGTTTATTGAGAATGTATTGACTGCCTGTGAAAAGAGTGGTCAACAGGATGGTAGTTGTAAGTACAGCAATGATTACATACTTGATTGTTTGCCACCTTTTCGTTTTTTTGAGGGCCTTTTGCAAGGAAGGTTTGCTGATAAAATCGATTTCTTCCTCTTTTTTAGATTCGTGATTACCGCTCATGGTTTGCCTCCTTATAAATCTTCGCTAACTGTTTCCTGGCCCTGAATAAATTCGTCTTAATAGAACTGATAGGTTTCTCTAATAACTTGGATATCTCTTCGTACGATAATCCTGATTGATACTTCAATAACAAAAGTTCTTGAAAGTGCGGCTTTAACTTTGATAGTGCATACCCAACCTCTCTAATCCTCTCTTTTTCAAGAAAAATCACCTCTGGAAGCTCATTCATATCCGTCTCTAAAAGTCCTTCATTTAAATTGAGGTCATACCGCCGTTGCTTCCGGCACTGATCATAATGAAAATTTAATGATACACGTATCAGCCAACTCCTTATCCTAGAAGTCTGAATCGTATCGTAATAAAGCAGATACTTATAAGCCGTTTCCTGAACAACATCCTCTGCATCAGCTTGTGAAATACCCAATTTTCGCAAATATCTATATACGATATTAAGCTCTGAATTAAGCTCGTTATTCTTATTTATGTCATTCATCATCGTCCTCCTGCCAACTAGACGTATAAGGTAAAGAAAAGTTTACAATTTTAATCACGCAAAATAGTTTTTTAGTAAATAGTTTCGAATTTTTAGTAAGAAGGAATCGTTATGTATCTTTGAAAACAACGTTTGATAAAATTAATACAAAAATACCTTGATAAATGAATAAATAGAAAGAGCATGTCCTGACTAAAAGATAATTCTAAACATACTCTTCACTATTCAATTGAATGATTCTTTTATAAGAAGGTTAATCTCACAATCTCCCTAGAAATATTAACATAAATATCCATTAAAAAATCACCTCACCTCTAAGAACTAGAGGTGAGGTGATTTGAATTTAATCAAACTTTACATAATCCCCTTCTTTGATTTGATTCTTTTCAAACCATCCAAGATTCACTTCAATTGCATAACGATAAGAAAGTTCCGGATCATAGGTAGGACATATATCCACTTTACAAGGCTCCATATCAAGTATTTTTAGAATTTCCCCATCTGAATCAAGAAAAGCAATAGATAAAGGAATGAATGTGTTTTTCATCCAAAAGCCACCAAATATTTTTTCCGAATAAACAAATAACATACCCTCATTTTCGGGTAATTTTCTAACAAACATTAAGCCCTTTTCTCTTTTTCTATGAGTATCTGCAACTTGAACGGTTAATCTAGTTTCCCTGTTACCACTGAGTATTTTTATCATTTTTGTTTTTATTCTATTTTTCACGTTCACTCACCTTCGATTATTATTATAAGCAGGAAAGAAAATTGATGTCTTTTTAAAAGAAGTTCATGAGATTGTAATTTCCTTTTTTCGAAAAAACGTCTTTTCCCCTAATAATAAAAAGGAAGAAAGTTGGAGATAAAAACGAAAACAAGAAGAAAAAAATAACTAGGCAAGCTCCTTTTCACTTCTAATACTTATTCTATGGTTCTAAATTTAATACTTTGTTTTCAATAATCAAAGCAATAATATATAAAAAGATTTGTTCAATTATCCTGCCCCTTTATTCAGTAAGCAAAAAAGCAACCAATTCGGCAGCTCTGGATCTTGAACTCCATAGTTGAAGTACATACCTTCACAATCATACAAATACCAAAAAGCATTTCTTCAAATGAGGAACTTTTCACTTTGCACAAACAATGAAACTATTTAATGAATACCCATTGACCGTCTTGTAATGATGACTTCAAGTATAATTTACCCCACATTTATTGTGTATTGGTTCATCAATAAAGGCTGCTTCAGCAACCTCCCTTATTGAAGTAAAGCACCTGTTAGCATTCCTGTAGATCGTTAAATATCAGGTTTGAAAAAAATAGAGCCCCTCAGTAAGATACGAGTATAGAGACCAATCTAACTCAAAACCTTAAGGAGGAAGCCCTACTATGAATTTTAAAATGCAAAACAAACAAAATCAACTAATTGAGAGAATTACGGATCAACATCTAGTTGTTGGTGTGGATATTGCCCAACACGTACACGTGGCCCGTGCTGTAAATTATCGGGGCATTGTGGTCGGAAAACCTTTGTCTTTTCAAAATAACGAAGAAGGTTTTACTAGCTTACTAAACTGGATCAAGGAACTAAAACACTTGAAAAACTTAGACACCACGATAGTCGGAATGGAACCTACCGGTCATTATTGGATAAACCTTTCAAAGTGGCTAGTCAAACAAAACATGGATGTTGTCACGGTCAATCCTCACCATGTCAAAAGAAACAAAGAAAATCGTGATAATACGCAATCCAAAAGTGATAAAAAAGATGCCCTTGTCATCGCTGATATGGTGAAGAATGGCTACTATGCCATCGTTGGTTCCACTTCAGAATCATTTGAAAAACTTCGTGTCCTTATGGCTAACCGAGATGTGATCGTTAAGCGTCTTGTTAGCTCCATCAACCAAATTAATCGCTGGGTGGATGTTGTCTTTCCCGAGTTCCGGGAAGTGTTTAAAGACGTATCATGTAAAGGGGCAATCGCAACCCTACGCCTCTTTCCTACCCCAGCGGAATTATGTTCCTTACAGCCTCAAGATATCGTAACCGGGTGGAAATCATGTATGAAGCGACATTCCGGGCATAAAAAAGCCCATGCCCTGCATGCGTTGGCCAAGCGTTCAATTGGTACGAAACAAGCCCTTGATGCGTATAAACTTCACTTGGGACAGTTATTAGAGGAATATGATCTCGCTTCATCCCAACTCGAAAGAGTGACGCAAGAAGTCACAAACGTCTTGGAACAGATTCCATTCGTTAAGCCATTACTTGCCATTAAAGGAATTAGCGAGATTTCACTAGCGGGCATCTTAGGAGAAGCTGGAGATCTAAGTGGGTTCGCTCACGGGAATGCGCTCCTTCGTCATGCAGGATTGCATCTAGCTGAAGCAAGCTCTGGGAAGTGGAAAGGCCAAATTGTTCTTTCCAAACGTGGAAGATCACGCCTGCGGCGTTACCTTTTCCTTGCGACCATGAGTCTGGTGATGAATAACCCTGAGTTTAAAGCCCTACACTCGAACAATGTTAAAGTGAAGAAGATTAAGAAAATGAAATCCATCATGAAACTATGTGGAAAACTTGCCCGTGTTCTAGTAGGGATAGCTCGTAATGGCTCTGCCTATAAACCGGAAATGGTCTTCCCTCTTGAACAACTAGCAGCGTAAATTTACATTCACATTGTTATTAACGAAAGTTGGCTTATTCGTAGGATTTCACAGAAAGCACGAAGTACTGGATGTAATGAACAAAAGGGCAATGACCCGTTCCGTTAGCAAAACCGGCCTCCACCCCTTGGATAGGTATGACGAAGGAATGAAAGGGCATATGATTATGACCCGTTGAGACATGGGAGGGAAAGCCTCCAGGGGCAACGTGGAAAATGCGTGCAGAATATGTAATAATATGGGATTTTCAATGGATCCCCTATTTCAATCTGCCCTCATCTTATCAAAACGGTCCTATCTCTTTCGTTCATCTAAAGCAACCTATACCATGTGGTATGAAATCCTGCGAATAAGCGAGTATTCGTGAGCATTATCTATTAAACTGAGGGAGTTCATTTAGATACATAACTTTATATAATTAATAAATCACTTTAAACTATACAGAATTAATCAATTTATGTTTTTTTTTTCTTTTTATAGAACTTTTTTAAAACATTAATGTTGATTTTTGCACAAAAAAAGAAGACCTCTTGTGAACTGCACCCCAATTGTTAGACACCATCTAACAATTGGGGTGCTATTTTTTATGACAAAATATTCATTAGAGTTGAAATTAAAAGCTGTCCTTGCTTATTTAGAAGGAGCTGACTCATTTAGAACTGTCGCCAAACAATTTAATACCAGTTCGACTCCTTTAAAGCATTGGGTGGCGCATTATAAAGAACATGGTATAGAAGGGCTAATGTCTACCTATACAAATTATGATATTAGCTTTAAGATGGATGTACTAAACTATATGAACGATTTTGGAGTGTCTAGTACCCATGCAGCTGCTGTGTATAACATTGCTTCTCCTTCTACTATTAATAAGTGGATAAAGCAATTGGAGGAGAACGGGGTTGACGCTCTTGAAACGAATAAAAAGGGGCGTCCATCCATGAAAAAAGAAACGAAGAAAAAGCCAGTAGAAGGGTCATTTGAGGCGTTACAGGCAGAAAATGAACGATTACGTGCAGAGAATGCATATTTAAAAAAGTTGAGAGCCTTAGTTCAAGAAAGCGAAGCGTCCGAACGCAAAAAGCGAAAGTAGTACATGAACTAAGGGGAGATTTTAATTTAAAGCTACTTCTGTCCGTCGCAAATCTCGCACGGAGTACCTATTATTATTGGATAAACACCTTCGGGCGTCAGGATAAATACGAAGAAATAAAGCCAGTTATCAAAGAGATATTTCATACGAATAAAGGGAGATACGGGTATCGACGCATTACATTGGAATTACGTAATAGAGGGATTCAAATGAACCATAAAACGGTTCTTCGATTAATGAAGGAGTTGGGGCTAAAGTGTCTGGTCCGTATGAAGAAATACCGTTCATACAAAGGCAAGATTGGAAAGGTTGCTCCCAATATTCTCAATCGCAATTTTAAAGCAACAAAGCCCAATCAAAAATGGGTCACGGACGTAACTGAGTTTCATTTATACGGTGAGAAGTTGTATTTATCACCTATTCTCGACTTATTTAATGGAGAGATCATTGCTTACAATATCGAATCACGTCCTATTTATCCCTTAGTCTCCAAGATGCTGGACCAAGCCTTTATTCGATTGGAATCAAAAGATTCCCCCATTCTTCATTCGGATCAATGCTGGCATTACCAAATGAAATCTTATTCACAAGCCCTGAAAACACATGGTCTTACTCAAAGTATGTCCCGAAAAGGAAATTGTTTAGACAATGCGGTCATTGAAAACTTCTTTGGCTTACTAAAATCTGAATTACTTTATTTACAGAAGTTCGAAAGCATGGAGCATTTCAAACAAGAACTTGAGGATTATATCCATTATTATAATCACCGACGAATCAAAGTGAAATTAAAAGGCATGAGCCCAGTAGATTACCGGGTTCATGCCCTCAGGGCTGCCTAATTAAATAAAGTGTCTAACTTTTTGGGTTCACTTCATTATTGTGGTCTTCTTTTTTTTATTTTCTTGAATTAATGCACCTGTTAGTTCAACAAGAAAAGGATTTCATAGATTAGTTTAACCTGTTACCACGGTTATTTTTGGTTCTTCACAAGAAATAACATCAATCGTGTGATTTAAGCAGAGAAACTGATAATGAATGTAATTTTCAGAGGGACATATATCTTCTCGTTCATTCGTGGCTATTTTTATATAATCCAAGTACCTTGACTTGGTATATAACCGAAATAGCTCTCCCTTTGATATTTCAGAATTATCTATAGAATATGAAAAACATTCATCGATAACAGAATATCAAATATATGATTCAAATTCTAATTGCACCAAAGGTAAATCGATGTTGAACGTGCTTCTATTAATAAGCAATTGTAATGAATTTTCTTTGGATTCTATTATTTTTTCCAAATAACTATATCCTTTATCTTGCATCAATTCAGTCAAATCCACTTCATCATCACTCATTCCTTAATTTGACTATTTAAATTATACTTCATTTCCCAGACGTCTTCTTCAAATAACCTGACCCTTTAGTTCCTAAAGAAAAAACTGCCTTAAAGACAGCACTGATTTTATACCAACGCACTTGGTAGTTCCTTAAGAAACATAGTTATTTTATAGGAAGAAACCACACATCTTCTTCTCCATAGACATCTCCTGTGGGAAGAAAGCCAAAACGTTTATATAATTCACGAGCATTTTCGTTATCTTTAAATACGGTTAGACGAATTTCTTTACAAATGGTAAACCTATTTGCTATCCAATGAACCATCTCAGACAGTGCCGCCCTACCATATCCTTTACCCTGATAACTCTCATCAATTATGAATCCGTTAATCCAATACATATTCGTCGTATTTTCATCGTAAGCATGCATGATAAAACCGACCATTATCTCTTTGTCATATATGGCAAAGGGCAAATAAACAATGTTATCCCCGTCTGGTTTAATATAAACTTTGGCAAGTGAAACGGCTACTGGTGGTACAAAGTTACTTTGCTGTTTCTTAACTTTTAGTGCTAGTGCCTTTTCCCAATTTTCTCTCGTAACACATTTCAAATGTACTTTCATAAATTTCACCTCTAATCATAATCTGACATTACCTCTTTATTAAATTCACTATTGACAATGAAATCCTTGTTGCACTAACCTGCCCCTTTAGTTGCAAAAGAAAAGGAGCTACTGATCAGCTCCTGATAATGAAGCAAAGCCCACCCTTTACTTTAAGTACACTCCTTCACAATCTTTGCTACATTAATATGCACGTTAGGAGTTAAGAGAGTATGCTATTCTATTGGCCTAACCTTATATCTCAAAACAGTTTTTAAATTTGCAGGTTCAACTTTGCTAAAATCCGAAAGATATATTTCTCTATGTTGTAATGAAGTTCTTTCAAGATTATTATTTTTTATGAATTCATTCATTAATTTAAAACTTTGAGATTCATCATCATACGGGCCTATATGAAGTATCTGGACAGATAAACCATCTTGTAATGCACCGAATTTTACATCATTTAGAAATGGATGTGGTTTCTTTTTTTCTACATTTTCAAATGCTCTCTCTACTATTTCTTTTGTTACAAAATCTGGTTGTCTAATCATGATAGTATATAATAATTCATCTTTATTTAATGTATCTAATTTCTTTCCCTCTTCTGTTAAATCCCATATTCCTTCTAATGGATATACAGTATATTCAAAATATCCATCTGGAGTGTATCCTTGCTTCGGCATCATTTTGACAGCATAAGCCAATGAATAAAGAACACCTATCTTTTCAGCGAATTCGTGTTCATTTGGATTTCCTTTTCCCTTTATCATAAAAAATTTCTGTTCTGGAATTTTTACAAGTTCAGATTTTTGTTTTGGGATATATAAATTCTTCTCTTGTTTTCTCCATTCGTATTTCATTAGTTTTTGTTCCCTTCTATATATTTTTTTATTATGTTTGATTACTACTTCAACGTCCTTCTAAATAAACCTTCTTCTTCAACAAACCTGCCCTTGTTAGTTCAATAAAAAAGGCGATTCCTAATTAAAGAATCGCATCCTAAAAATAATTATTGAAGAGAGTTATTGATCTTTTTTTAATCCTTTAATTGTTATATGAATCACCATATTCTTCACTAGGAAGATATTTATCTACTAAATCATTCAAAATAAGATATCCTATGATGAAGATTAGACCTGTTGTGAAAAATATTTAAGATGTTTTGATTTTTAATTTTTATTGAAATTCCTTGTTCCAAAAAACTGCCCCGATAGTTGCATAAAGAAAAAGCTGCCTTAGAGACAGCTTTGATCTTCGCTAATGCACCAATTTGTTTAATAAGACTTTGCACATGAGAGTCATCTTAATAACAAACAAAGCGAGATGATGCCCCTGTATAATTTACATAAGTCGGCTCATCTATTTATGACTATTTTCTTTTTTGGTTATTAAGAATGCAGGCACGCCCTACTGGACACCATTACACAACCGACCGATATTCTCGACTTCAACAACGACCTCATCCCCCGACTTGATCGGGCAGCTGCCAGATGGTGAACCCGTGGCCAAAATGTCACCTGGCTCCAGAGTCATTACCTGCGAAAGCCAGCTGATTAAATACGGAATGCTTAGAGACATTTCATTGGTATTCCCGTCTTGGACAACGCGGCCGTTTAAAGTGGTCACAATCCGCAAATTGGTAGGATCTACCCCGGTAACGATGCACGGCCCTAAAGGTCCGAACGTATCAAATCCTTTGCCCCGAGTAAACTGTGGATCTTTTTTTGTAAGATCTCTTGCTGTGACGTCATTAAATATTGTGCAACCAAACACATAATCAAGCGCATCTTCTTCTTTAATGTTCTTTCCGCGCTTTCCAATGACCAGGGCCACTTCCCCTTCAAGCTCCACTTGGTTGGTTAGCTCGTTTGGAGGAAGTATAATATTCTCCTTGTCTGAAATAAGCGAAGATAATGGCTTTAAAAATAGAAATGGTTCTACAAGGTTTGCCTCTCCCCCTGTTTCCTTCGCATGACCTGCATATGTCCAGCCGAAATTAACCACTTTAGAAGGTTTTACAGGTTCCAAAATTTTCACGTCACTATATTTCAGCTCTACCCCGTCATACTTTATTTCCTTGTTGACAAGTTCAGCAAAACTGCTAGACAGTTGTAATATTATCTCATCCTCAACAATACCGTAATGTATATTGCCCTGTTGATTTTGATAGCGAACTATTTTTTGTGTTTTTTGTAGTACATGCATGATGAATAAACTCCTTTGATGAATAAGATATGCTTACCTCAGATAATATAAAATCAGGCTCTCCTCTACTATAGTAACATGTCTGTTCTTTTACGTGAAAAAAGAGCTGCGTCGCAACTCCGTCTTCAACTTAAGCACTCTTTACTTTAAGTACATTTCTTCACAATCTATATCTATATTTAATTAACACTATAGAGTATGTCAAGAAGAAGCTTGTTCCAGTAACTCTTCACAGTTATTTCGTATTTGTTCTTTAATTTATAATTACGGTACAAATACCTGTTTCCTTATTCATTGATATAGCATCGACTTGATTATTAACTAAAATTATCATTTTCGCAAATGTATATTTTCAACCTTATGATCTGATCCTTTTTTTAAAACTAGATTGGCCCGTCCTTTTGTCGGAAGTATATTTTCATGTAAATTTTTCAAATTAATTTCTTCCCAAATTTGAGTCGCTAATTTAATGGTATCTTCTTTAGACAAATTAGTGTAACGATGAAAGTACGATTCGGGCCTTTGGAACGCTGTCTTTTGAAGTAGAAGAAACCTTTCAACATACCACCGTTCAATGTCGGGTACGTCTGCATCAACATAGAGTGAAAAATCAAAAAGGTCACTGACGAATACTTGATTTTCTTTGTCAACTTGAAGAACATTAACACCTTCCACTATTAAAATATCAGGATTACAGATGGTCTGGATTTCATTTGGCAAAATATCGTACGTCAAATGTGAGTAGATTGGAACTTCCACTTTATTTTTTCCTACTTTTACATCTCCGATAACATTAATTAGTTTTTGAGTATCATAACTTTCAGGAAACCCTTTTCGTTTCATCAGTCCTTTTTCTTCTAAGAAATCATTTGAGTACAAAAAACCATCTGTAGTGACAAGACCTACGTTTCTATGATTATCCCATCTAGATAATAATGTCTGAAGTAACCTTGCTGTCGTACTCTTTCCTACAGCAACACTCCCTGCAATTCCAATGATATACGGTACTTTTTTTGCATTAGTTTTCAGAAAGGAAGATGTAGCCGTGTTAAGCTGCTGAGAAGCTTCGACATATAAATTAATTAAACGGGTCAAGGGCAAATAAACCTCTTCCACTTCCTGAATGGATATTTCTTCATTTATTCCTTTTAAGTTATCCAATTCTTCTTCAGTTAAAGGAAGAGGAGTATGGTTTCGTAAAGATGCCCACTTTTTTCGATTGAATTCAAAATAGGGAGTATAGGAACTCATGATTTTTCATTACCTCACTTTTTAGAGTTTTAACAAGGAGGGTGTCCATAAAATTCAGGAATGATCGATGTTCCTAATCCCTTATTGACGTAATGCCCCTGTGACTTGAGGAAGAACTTGAAATATGCTCAAATGCATTCCTGTAAGTTTACTCATTCTTGTGTTTAATTTTTGAATGATAACCCATTTGTCTCCAAAGCAGCCCTTAGTTTTGGTAAAGAAGCTGGTCCCATACCATGAAATTTCAATATCTCTTTTTCACTATATTTTGTTAGCTGTTGTAAAGAGGTTACCCCATTGTGTTCCAATGCTCGTCTGGCTGGTGCCGAGAGTAATGAAAGAAATCCGTCTTCAGGATTGCGTTCTTGCTCACAAACCGGGCAGGTCGGACAGTCGCTGGATTTATAGTATTTGTGTCCTTCGTCGCAAGTCCTTAAAGTTTTTTTTGAAATTGTCATTATTAATGTCTCCTTTTCTCTCAAGAAATTTCCCAGCCATACTTTCGTCAACCTGCTCCAATTCCCTTTTACCCTCGTCGGTTTAAGACCAAATTCTATTAAGAATAATTCTATTGCACAATTCATTCGTCACGAATTGTATACTCTTTTTCATTTAGCTTATATATTAACAAACAATTCATTTTAATTAAACAGCTAACCTCTGCCACGACTTTTGCATAACCTTCATTATTAGATTGAGCACCAGTTAATGAAAATACCCTGTCCGGTGCTTAAATATGTTTATATTAGTAAATTTCCGATAAAAAGAAGGGATAGTGGAACTTAATCCAATAGTTTAATTTTAATCCTTTTTTTCGTGGGACCTTTTTGTTGAATCTTCATAATGGAAAAGTCTTTAATTTCATTTGTGTTGTTAACATGGGTTCCGCCACATGCTTGCTCATCAATATCATTTATTTGAACGATTCGAATTTGGTTAAGAGAGGCTGGAAGTAAATTAATGACCGTTTTAATGAACCCTTCTTTTTGCTCTGCTTCAGTCCTGCTAATTGTTTTCGCGTAAACATTATGGGGGTGTGCCAGTATCTTCTTTATCGATTGTTCTAATGATTCAAATGGTATTTCTTCCATTATTTCAGGAGAAAAAGACAGCTCTAATCTCGCATGATCTTTTTCAATTTGACTGCTTGTAGCTAAAGCATTGTAATGTTGAAATAAATAACCTGAAATGACATGCAATAATGTGTGGTACTTCATATTCTGAAACCGCCAGGACCAGTCAATTTGCATCTCTACTGTTTGATTAATTTCCTGTAATGGACGTTCTAGTTCATGAATTATTTCACCATCTATTTTTTTGACTGTTACTATTTTATAGGTTTCATCACCTTGTTTAATAAACCCTCGGTCACAAGGCTGCCCACCGCCACCTGGATAAAAAATCGTTTGATTAAACACAACAAATCGATCTTGTATGGAAACAATATTTGCCGAACATTCTTTTAGATAACTATTCTCTAAATATAACTCTATCGAGGCCATTTTTTTCTCCTTTAGTTGCTTTGATATCCTCTACCAGCATTTCAACATGTTCTTTTTTCGTAGCCCAACTAGTACAAAATCTCACAGCACTGTGTGTAGCATCGACTTTTTCCCAGAAGGAGAATGAATACTTTTTGCCTAATTCCAAAATTACATCTTCCGGTAAAATGGGAAACTGCTGATTCGATGTAGAATCATATCGTAATGAAAATCCATTTTCAACAAACGCTTCTCGAATCATGATTGACATTTCCACGGCATGATTAGAAATTTCATAGTATAAGCCATCTTCAAATAAGGTTTCAAACTGGATTCCCAAAAGTCTTCCTTTAGCCAGTAATCCTCCCTTTTGCTTAATGAAATATCGGAAATCCTTTTTCAGGGCATCATTCATGATGACTACCGCTTCACCAAACATTGCACCAATTTTCGTCCCCCCTATATAGAACACATCACAAAGCCTTGCAATATCCGCCAAGGTTAAATCGCTGTCTATTGAAGCCAAACCATACCCTAATCTAGCGCCATCCAATACCAATGGCAAACCACATTCGCGGCAAACTTTACTTAATGCTTCCAATTCGGCTTTACTATAAGTCGTTCCATTTTCTGTAGGGTTAGAAATATAAACCAAGCCTGGCTGTACCATATGCTCATGAGTAACATCATTCCAGTGAGCATCATATAATTCTTTCACCTGTTCAGCTTCAATTTTCCCATCATCACTCGGTAAAGTAAGTATTTTATGACCAGTGGCTTCAATAGCTCCTGTTTCATGTACTGCGATATGACCGGTAATTGCAGCCACTGCACCTTGATGCGGCCGCAAAATTGAAGCGATGATAGTTGTATTCGTTTGTGTTCCTCCTACTAAAAAGTGTATATCGGCATTCGCAGCATCACACTCTTTTCGAATGTAAGCTCTCGCTTTTTCACAGTGTTCATCCACTCCATACCCGGGTGTTTGTTCTTCATTGGTTTCTATTAATCGTTTAAGAATTCGCTTATGAGCACCTTCTGTATAATCATTTTCAAAACGTATCATCCTATATCCTCCCCAAACTATCCAATTTCTTCTGAATGAACATCATAGAAGCATGGATTTCTTTTATATCATTTTGTGATAATCCTTGGAATAACCTCACTATTTGTTCATCGGATTTTTCATTAAGCTGGTTAAAAAGTGTCATCCCTTCAGGAGTCAACTGAATCAGGCTAGTTCTGTTATCCAAGGTCGAGTTTTCCTTCATAACAAGTCCATCTTTACTTAACTTGTTAATTATTCTGCTCATATAGCTGCGATCAATTTCCAGTTTATCAACTAAATTATTTGCTATACACTGCTCCATCAAACCGATTTCTAAAATTACCCGTGCCTCAGTGAAAGAATATCCGGTATCCAAAATATGCTTATCCAATACACCAAGTATATTCGTATAAAATCTATTGAATTGCCGTATATCAGCAATGGTATTTTTATTTATATTCATTGTAGACTTCCTTTTTAGTGGACTTTATCCACTAATACTTTAGTGTGATTAGTGGACTTTGTCAACTTTTTTTAAATAAACTTTGAAGGATCTATCGATACCACTAGTTTGGCCAATTTAAAAAATTCACTTTAGAGCTTGCAACACCTGCTGCAATCAAAAAAGGAGCTGCCGATAAGCAGCCCCAAACGAATTGAACTAACGCACTCTTACTTTAAGTACAATCTTTCATAAATGAAGAGAAGTTGCCAATATGACAGCTCCGTTCCGTTCTTTAATTCTTGCATCTGAGGGTTAAATAAAAATTGGGCTTATATGTGATTTTTCAATCTCTTTTCCATCAGTTCTGCCATTTGTTTCGAATTTGGATTTTCCTCATTTTGTAGCTTATCAATGATGTTAATATAATCCGTTTCAGTTCGGTTCTGACTTAATTTATATGCAGCCTGAATGTCTCCCACCTTAATCTTAAATCCAACTATGCCTTTCAGTTCACTTTCTAAGAGATGAGGAGAAAGTTTATCCCATAAAACAGGATTTTCACGATTTTCTTCATATTTTTCCAGCATTATTGTTAATTCTTCTATTAATTCATCTTTCCCTAAAATGCTTGCTTTACCATATACATGGACGGCTTGATAATTCCATGTTGGAACTTCTTCATGCCCATACCAAGAAGAAGAAATGTAAGCGTTTGATCCCTGAAACATTACAAGCACATCTTCACAGGTTTCAAATGTTCTCCACTGAGGATTTCCATAAGCCAAATGCCCAGTAATATAGTAATCATCACCTTTTTTATTTAACCCCAAAGGCAAATGAGTGGCAATCGGTTTCCCTTGTTCTGTTGTGACAATCGTGCCAAAAGAGTTTTTTTTAACAAAATCCCAAATTTCATCAACATTTTTGACTTTATAATATTTTGGAATATACATAATAATCCACCCTTCAAAAGTTATGTGAGTGTTTTGGTCATTATAAGGTCCATTTGTTCTTCATCTCCCATATAAAAGGAGTGGGCTCCAGTTTGAACAAACCCCAGTTTCTTATAAAAAGCAATAGCATTTTCGTTTTTTTCCCATACACCTAACCAGATTTTCTTTTTATTACGGTCCATCGCGATTTCAATAGCTTTATTTAGCAGATATTTACCAAGCCCATGTTTTTGAAATTTTTTCTTTATATAAACCCTCTCGATTTCAAGTGATTCAGCACCCATTTCTTCAGACTGAGCATCATCGGTATTGACCTTTAAATATCCAGCGACTTCATTATTAAAATAAACAAAATAGAATTGCGAAGAAATATTGGATAATTCATTTTCTAATTGTTTTAAGTTAAATGCCCTTTCCAAATAGGCATTCATATTTTCGGGTGAATTCTGATGCTTAAATGTCTCATTAAATGTTTCATAACTAATTAGTTGAAGTTTGCGTGAATCTTCAAGGGTACATTTTTTTATATTTAAAGTCATTTAAATATGTCACTCCTTTATATAATCAATAATTTCTCTTGTTTCCCTTTTTTACAAATTCCCAGTCTTTTTCTATATTTTTTCTTACTCTTTGAAGAAGATTGAAAATGGTTTCGATTTCTCTTTCGGAAAGTCCCTCTAATGCAACAATATTGGAATAATCATTTTCTCTTTTTATAAAAGGATAAACATTTTTCCCTTTCTCTGTAGGAGAGAGTTTTTTAATTTTTTTGTTATGTTTATCTTCTTTCTTTTCAATAAAGCCATTAATTTCAAGTTTTTTTATTGCACGAGCTGCTGTTGTTCGATCTACTTTTATCATCTCAGCTAACTTTTCTTGAATGATTCCCGGGTTTTCACATATTCGCACAAGGTACAAATACTGCCCTTTTGTAAGGTCATGCTCTTTAAATTCTATATTACTTAAAGAATCCAATGCCCTTGCAATCATTCCTATTTCTCGAAGAATTTCCTTCATAATTAACTCCTTAGTACATATTTTTGTTGCAAATGCAATAAAATAGACATATATTAAATTTAACTTAACTTTGTTGCGTTTGCAACAAAAAAATAATGATAAAGGGGTCGAGTAAAGTGAAGTATGTTTTTTATGTATTAGGAATTTTAATATTAACGCTTGGTATCTCTTTCACTATACAATCAGACCTTGGAACTTCCCCTTTTGATGCACTTTTAGTAGGACTGTCCATAAATGTGGGGCTTACTGTGGGTAGTTGGGAAATAATAATAGCATTAATATTGATATGTAGTAATTCATTTTTAAAAAGACAAAGACCAGAAGTTTTGGGGTTGTTAACAGCATTTATAACAGGTATTGGTATTGATACGTGGCTTTTTTTATTGCACAATTTGATAACACCTGAACTATGGTACAGCAAAGTTGTTTGTTTTGGAATCGGCTTAGTTCTTGTAGGATTAGGAACTGCAACATATTTACACACAAATTTTGCACCGATTCCAGTTGACCGGTTAACTTTAATCATCCAAGAATTAACTAGAACAAATATATTTTTTTCGAGAACATTCATTTACCTCGTATTCTTGATAATGGCAATGATTTTAAATGGACCAATTGGCATTGGAACTTTATTAACCGTTTGTTTAGGGGGGCTTATACTTAATTACTTTATGTCATTTACTGAAAAAGTATTAGACCGGATATTAACACACTCTAATACATCACCAAATTATGATAAAAATAAAAAGCATTCAATATAGAATGCTTCAGTTTGTAGACAAAAGGGGTTCGGAATTAAAAAATTCCGAACCCCTTTTTGAGATTCCCTTTGAATTTTTGCCTGAAGTTAGGAGATTGGGGCTCTACGAGCCCACTATGTTAGGCCATTTTTGGACCTCGCCATGTCCAATTGGCCATCTTCTTTAAATTAATGGCAGCGAAAGTAAGCATCGCCTGCATCGACAATTTTTTAAGTCCCCTTAAAGTTGTCCAACGCATACCATGCTTTTCTTTTGCATCTGCGAATACACGCTCAATCGTTTCTTTACGTTTCGCATATATAGTTTTTACATCTTGATGATGACGCAGATGATCTGCTTCTTCCACATGTGTTTGCCAAATATGCCGTGTCACCACTTTTTGATGGTCTTTGCTTTCTGTACACTGAGATAAAAATGAGCATGTCGCACAAGTGTGTTTGGGTGATTTATACTCGCGATAGCCCTCTTTATTGGTTGTTGAGTACTTTAATAGCTCTCCCGAAGGACAAAGGTAACAATCAAAATGTTCATCGTATACATAGTCCTGTTTGCGGAAAAATCCTTCTTTGGTGCGAGGACGTGTATAAGGTAAAGCCGGTATGATTTCTTTGTTAAATAGGTAGCTTGTAATCGCTGGTGTTTTATAAGCTGCATCTGCGGCAACGGCTTCCGGTTTTCCAACTTTCTCAATCACTTGTTCAACTAGTGGCTCTAAGATCTGACTGTCATGTATATTTCCAGGTGTTACAATCGTTCCCAATACAAAACCGTTGCGGTCTGCGGCCGCATGGAATGAATAGGCAAACTGTTTTGTTCGTTCATCTTTCACATAGTAGCCACTCTCAGAATCCGTTGTACTTTCTTTAATCTCTTTGGTCTCTTCTTTATCAAATTTATCTGATGGAAAAGGCTTCTTTCCATGTTTTTCACGATCTTGATTGATTTCTTCTTGAAGACGCCCTTGATACGCTCGTGTTTCTTTACGAACGATTTTCTTTTCAAATTTCCTTTTATTCGCACTGGCTTTCACATGTGTGGAATCCACGAAAACGTGTTCAGCACTTATTAACTTTTTATTAGCAGCTGTCATTAAAATGCGATAGAAAATCTGTTCAAACAGGTCTGTATCTTTAAAGCGTCGCTCATAATTTTTCCCGAACGTAGAGAAATGAGGTACTTTATCATGGAAACCATAGCCTAAGAACCAACGGTAAGCCATATTGGTTTCAACTTCTTCAATCGTTTTACGCATGGAACGAATACCGAAGGTATATTGAATGAATGTCAGTTTAACTAAAATAACTGGATCAATACTTGGGCGTCCTACCTCTGAATACATCTCTTTCACCAAGTCATAAATGAAAGTGAAGTCAATGGCAGCCTCCATTTTACGAACCAAATGGTTCAGTGGCACCAGTTGATCTAACGTAATCATTTCAAGTTGATCTCGCTGAATAGAATCATGTTTAGAAAGCATCCTCATCACCTCAAGTTTTAATACTTCTATTTTAAAACAAAAATGACTCCAGGCAAAAGTGTTTATCTAAAAGGTAAGACAAAGTTGATTGGAACGGAAGGTACGAGACTCCTGCGGGAAAAGCGCGTCTAGGGGAGACCCCGCAGGCGAAAGCCGAGGAGGCTCCCCGACCGCCCGCGGAAAGCGAGTGCCTGGAGTGGAAAATCAACGGCCAAATTGTACAACTCATAAAAAATAGACAAACTCGATTTTCATCGAGTTTGTCTACAGTCTGAAGCATTCAATATAGAATGCTTTTTATTTTTATTGTTCAACTATCCTGCCCCATTTTAGCACCATAGAAAAAGAGCTGCCGCAGCAACTCTCTTGATGTAAGGACCCGTTACTTAAAAAGCGCTTTGTTTCTTACTTTTTCGGTCAATTGTCTTAATTTTTTTAATGAAATAATAATGTTTGTAGAGGGCGAGCACTACCAATAAGATTTTCACTAATAGGATGTCCACATAAAATACAGAAATTACGATGAAGAAGTCGGCAATTAAATTGATTCTGATTTTCTCTTTTCGAGTCATACCTTTTTTTTGCAGGAATGCTTCAACGTATTTTTCATATAATGAGGTGCTTTTGAACCAGTTTTCAATCGACTTGGAACTTTTAGCAAAACAAAAAGCAGCAAATAAGTAAAACGGACCGCCCGGCAGAACAGGTAACACAGTCCCTGCAATACCAATCACAAGAGATATGGATCCAAGAAGAAAAAATAGGATACTTTTTACCTTTTTAATTGTAATCACCTTTTTATTTATATTCTATTCCCTTATAACGTAAAGAGGAAGTCTAATTGATTCAACATCATTGATTAGTAACTTCCCTTTTTCTTCTTGAATTAACCTGCCCCGTTATTTGCATAAAGAAAGAGCTGACTTTAAAACAGCTCCGATAGTTTAATAATCTCATTTAAATTCGGAAGGATTGAACCAAACATTCTTCATCATCGACAATTTTCTTTTTTTCTTCAAACTCTATATTCAGCGCACTAAAAACCCTTCTCCAAAATATAACAGCAGGAATATTCTTAGCTAATTCAACAATATAGTAACTACCCTTTTTTTGTTTAAACAATTCCTTTAATAATGAAATTGCAATACCTTTTCTTCTATATTTTTTCAACATAAAAATATCATTAATACTGTAATCAAAGTCCTTTTTTAAAAATGGCCTTTCTAAAAGTAATAAAAACCCTACAATTGTCTTATCTTTTTTTAAATAATATGGTGTTAACCCTTCTTCCTTCCAAATTAATTCAAATGAATCAAATTCAAATGAACCATCTGTTGATATGTCTAAACCATCGGTATACTCTGAAAGGTCATGTAAATAAAGGGAATATAAATTCTGAAGAATATGCTTTTCATCATTGGAAATGGGGTTTAATGAAACAGTCATTGTTATACCTCCTTTACAATTAATTGAATTCTCACTTAATTTATTTCTACATGAATTTCATTTGTCCTTCTTAACTAACTCCCCGATAGTTTCATAAAGAAAAAGCTGCCTTAAAGACAGCTCTGATCAATAACTATTAGACTACTTAATCTTGTTCATCAAGTTCAATAAAATAATGATCCTTACGATATGACACTGCCTCCATGGTTGCTATCAGGTTTTGCTCATGCAAAACGTCTATTCGATAAAATCCTGTCCGATAGTTTCGTTTAACTTCCGTTGCACGGGCTACTATCTTATCTCCGGGTTTAGCTGATTCAATAAACTGGATTGTTGTCGAGAGTCCTAAGGATGTTTTTCCATATGCATTACAGGCTACCGAAAAAGCATGATCTGCTAAAGCATAAATAACTGCCCCGTGTACAGTTCCATATGCATTTACCATATGGCTTTGCACTTCTAATGTTGCTTCTGCAGAACCTGCCTCGAATTTTGTTAACTGAATGCCTAAAGACTGAGCATACGGATCGTTTTTTACTTGCTCATGAATTTGTTCATAGTGTTTTTCATAAATTTGATACTCATCAATTTTCTTTTTCACTATTACCTGCCCCTTTGATTGAATATTTTACTCCCCCACCATTGAAATAAGAAATGGAAATACGAGATGGAACAAGTCAGTACCAATATAATTTTCAAAAAACCAATTGAACCAACATCATGTAGACAATCGTTCCCCCTGCTATGGAAAGGAGCATCATTTTCTTCCAAAAGTGAAGCAGAGCAACTATAGCCACCGCAATAAATTCAGGGATGCCGTGACTTCCGGATTGTATGCTCACATCCTTTAAACAATAAATGACCAAAAGCCCAATTACCGCGGATGGCAGTATTTTACCGAGATACTGAACATACTTCGGTGTGGGTTTACCGGATGGGAAAACGATGAATGGAAGAAACCTTGTAAGCATTGTGCCTAAAACAACCATCGCAATTGTAATGATTTGCTGTGTTAAATCCATTGTCATATGGCCTTGACCTCAACTTTCTCTAATGGCTTTCTAAGTAAGGTGAGTACCCCTAAAATTGCAAACATAGCAGGGATGATGAAATTGTTTCCACCAAAAATAATAAGGCAGACAGCTGACAGCCCAAGCCCTGCGAGAGCACTATGATGGTTTTTCTCTTTCATCCATTGTTCAATGAAAATGACAACAAAGAGAGCCGTCATAACAAAATCGAGTCCTTCTGTGTTGAACTTAACAAGTGATCCAAAGATGCCACCTATCGCTGCTCCTATGACCCAATAGACATGATTAAGCAGTGTTACAAATGTCATAAACCAGCCCTTGTCTACATTCTGCGGAACATCAACCGTACAATTGATGGAAAAAGACTCATCGCAAAGCCCATAAATCAGATACAGCTTTTTCTTCCCGGTCCCTCTATACTTATCAAGCATGGAAATGCCATAAAACAAATGTCGTGCATTCACCATTAAAGTTAGAAAAAGGGCGTTAATCGGATTGAATGCGACAAGCAATAAATTGGCTGCAATAAACTCCATTGATCCTGCAAATATTGTTAGACTCATCAAGATTGGATAAATCGCACTGAAACCTAATGAATTCATATAGATTCCATAAGCTATTCCCAAAAATAGAAACCCTGCAAAAATGGGGACTGTATATGGAAAAGCCGAACGAAATGCCATCCATATTTGTTTTCTTTTTTTCATATGATCCACATCCTGAACTACTGATTTGATACTAAATTTAACATACAAAATCCATACAAAAAATAAGATAATTGTATGGATTACAATTATCTTCAAATTAATAAAAGCCCCTATTTTGATGAAATGGAGGCTTTATTTGTTCTACTTCTTCTTTATGCAATATGGACTCTTCTAGATTCACATATTTCAAACCATACATTTTATCATTATAATTCCGTACAATAATGATATTATTGTATGGAATACGATAGTAGAGGTGCAGTATGCCAGTAAATTCATTTGACAATTATCCAATGTCTTGGAAACCTGATAAGAAAGCATTAAAGCGTCCTTTTTATAAATCTCTTGCATCATTACTTGAACAAGATATAACAAATGGTTTTTTAGCACCTGGAACAAAGTTACCTCCGCAACGAGAATTGGCAGATTTTCTTGACTTAAACTTTACCACTATTACCCGTGCCTATAAAGTCTGCGAGGTAAAAGGGCTGATTTATGCAGTCACCGGAAGTGGAACCTTTGTCGCTCCTAACGCTGCTCGTTCAATTACCATTTCCAATGATAAAATCACAAACATTATTGATTTTGGTTTAGTAGCCTCTTTTGAGCAAACGAATGGTATTGTAACAGAGGTTATCCAAAAGGTTGTGGATAAAAAATATTTGGAGCAGCTACTGAATTACAATGATCCGACCGGTATTCCACATCAAAAGACTGCAGGGCTAAACTGGATGAAATCTTTCGGTATTCAAGTAGACCAAGAACATATAGCGATTGTTTCCGGCGCACAAAATGCGTTGGCAATTGCTTTGACTGCGTTGTTTGAGCCTGGTAATCGCATTGCAACCGACTTATACACTTATTCAAACTTTATCGAGTTGGCAAAGATGTTACATATTCAGTTAGTACCCATTCCCGGAGACCAGTTTGGGATGCTGGCAGACGAACTTGAAAAGCAGTGTTGCCAAACAAATATTCACGGCGTTTTTCTGATGCCCTCTTGTAACAATCCAACCACAGTCATGATTTCAGATTTTAGAAAGCAAGAATTAGCTGCGGTCATCCGTAAGCATCGTTTAATTTTGATTGAGGATGATATTCACGCATTTTTGTCGGCTGGTATTATCTCCGATTACCAGCAGCCGATGTTCCATTTGCTTCCGGAACAAAGCGTTTATATTTGTGGCACCTCTAAGTCAATATGTTCTGGATTAAGAGTTGCCTATATGGTCTATGGGGATGCCTTACGCGAGAAAATTTTGCAGGCCATTTTTAACATCAATGTAAAAACCTCTTCTTTTGATGCTGAGGTTATCACAGAGCTTATCCTATCAGGAAAGGCTCATGAAATTGTTTCTCAAAAGAAACAGCTTGCACAAACTGCAAATGATATTTTTTCAGAGTATTTTCCTATAAGAAAGAATGTTGGACATCCTCATAGTTTTTATCGTTGGCTTCCTATTCAAGGGCCTAACGATGCGTTACAGCTGGAAACGGATTTGAAAAGGCACGGCATTCGGGTTTTTCATTCTGATCGTTTTCTAAGCGGGCAGACCACGCCCGATCAGTACTTGCGTATTGCACTTTCTTCTACAAACTCATTTGATGAGTTAAAAATAGGATTAGAAATATTAAAACAGTATCTCGACTGATTCAAAAATTCAATAAATCTTGTAAACCAGTGCATCAGTTTATAGCCGACACCAATATCCTGAAGGTGTCGGCTCTTCAATTATAAAAAATTGTCCTGAACTTAATAATCCTTTTTAAGATGATTTTATGAACCATTCTGCCCCGTTAGCTCCATAAGAAAGCCACCTTCCTTTTTAAAGCTTAATGAAGGAAGAAAATTAATTGTAACAACGTATTATTCATCAACCTTTTTTGTCTTAGTATCAATTAAAATCCCATAAGAATCTTCAAATAACGGACCTATAACTGGTTGTCTTAATAAATATATGTTTTTGAAATTTTCCTCTAATAGATATGAGGGCAATAAATGGTCATATTTAATTACTCTTAATCATAAGGAACAAGGAGAACTTTTATTAAGGGGTGGTCTTTATGCGGATAAATTACAGAAGATGGACAGAGTATCCTTATACAGGGGAGAGTATCCCACCTAAAGGTTCTCCAGAGGCAGGATTTTGGCCGATGTTTTTTATTTCAAGGGGAAGAGATAATGTTTTCCTAGACCCTTTTCATCAACGTATTAATTGGAGAATTAAAAATCCTGAAGGTATTGATTGGGAAACTGAGTTATTGATTGTAGAGCAGACATTAAATTCATTGACTCCTCAGAAAATACAAATCGCCCAATATTGGGGAACAGGTGAATTAACCGAGAAAATCAACACCATACTTTTCAGTTTAGCTGGAAAGTATAAGCTGGGATCACCGAATGTTGCCAGGGTGCTAGGATATTTAAACGCTGCTTTAAATGATACATTTGTTATAACCTGGTTTTTTAAATATCATTGGGATGTTGCGCGTCCAAATCAATATGACAGAAATCTTACTACTGTGTTGATTACCCCTCGTTTTCCAGCTTATCCTTCTGCACATGCTACTGTGGCGGGATCTGCAGAGGTAATATTATGTTATATTTTCCCTCGAGAGTCATCCGAAATAAAAAAAGTAATGGAAGAAAGTGCCCAATCCCGTTTGTACGCTGGCGTACATTTTAACGTAGATAACAATGAAGGCTTAAGTTTAGGCAGACAAATTGGAGAGGTAGTTGTAAGTTTATTAAGGACACAAAATCTAAACACGCTTCAATAATATTTAAATGGTTCAGGTAAAGCTAACCTGAACCATTTAACGACAACTTCGAACTTAAGCTACTGCACCTTGAATGGCTAATCAAGTAATAACTCGGACTTAAACACGATTACAGCATTTCCCGCAATTCTTACTTCCTCTGGCTCCTGATTACAAATTTTCACTTGAACATCAATGATACCCGCCCGTTTTATAGCTTCGCCCTGCACTGCTTTAAAACTGAATAAAGAATTATCATGTTTGACAAGTCCATGGTGTATTAAATATGCGCCTAAAGGACCGTTCGCATTACCCGTAACAGGGTCTTCGTTAATACCAATTGCAGGAGCAAACATTCTTCCATGAATTAAAATTTCCGAGTCGGGAGCATTCATCGTAAAAACATAGAAACCATTGCAATTAATTAATCCACTGACTTTTGTAAGTAGATCCATATTAGGGTTTAATTGGTGAAGAAGTTCCGAACTCTTAATTCCAATCATCACCTTGGAATGCCCGGTAGAAACGATTTGTACTGGACAATCTTCTAATAAATCATTTTCACTAATATTGAGAGCCGTTAATATGTTTTCCAAAGCTACACCATCAATCACCGTTTCAAAACTAATACTACCCTGCGTCATTATAATTTTGTAATCATTATCTTCATTAATCACATCGACTGGTAAAATGCCGGCACCGGTTTTATGATAAACTTTAACTGTATTTATACTATTTTCAACTGCACGAGCATAGTGGGCCGCAATCGTCGCATGTCCACAGATGGGAACCTCATGTGTAGGTGTAAAAAAACGAATCTGTACATCATATTCACTATTGTCTGATTTAAAGATAAATGCCGTTTCCGAATTGTTAAGCTCTCTTGCAATCCTCTGCATCTCACCCGAAGATAATCCATCTGCATTTGTTATTACACCAGCCGGATTACCTGATAATTTTTCTTTCGTAAATGAATCAATTTGATATAATCGGTATTTTCTTGCCATGTCATTTCCCACCTTTAATATCTTCAAATTCTTGTCCTTTCACTATCTTTAATTCTTATTATAGTAAAAGTTCCCCCGTTGCTTCTATAAAGTGCTTGATGGAGTTAAAACATGCAGCAACAATTACATCGGAATGTACCCTTTTGTCATAAAACAAATATCAAAATAGGAAAAAAACTGAAGACCATAACTAAATAAAGCTACGAATCTGTTTGTTTGATAAATAACCAAACAAATCAAATTGGGTTAAGGACTAATTAATCCATTAGAAAAGGGCTGCCGCAGCAACCCTCATTTTTTACTTGGATTTTCTTATCAATGCAACAAAACAAACTTCGCTTAGAAAAATCAAAAGTGAATTATAGGTTAATCACTTTATCTTCCGTCTGAGTATCTGTCTGAGTATCAGCTTGTCCACGTTTACCTATTCCAAAAGCGAAATAACTAATTACAACGATACCTAGAAATCCTATTCCTACCATAAGCGACATCCGTGTGTCATCATTAAACCACATGCCGATTAACACCATAATCAAGAAAGCGATGGTCAGGTAGTTTGTAACAGGTGCAAATGGCATTTTGAATGGATGATTGTCCATCTCGGCTTTTTTTACTTTTCTGAATTTAATTTGGCTGATCAGAATGACAAACCACGGAATCATACCAGGAAGTACACTCGCACTGTATACATGCACGAATAAATTTTCTGGTGCAATATAACTCAAAACAACGCCAATCGCTAACCCGACTATCACTCCGAACGTACCGAATAATGGGACACCACTATTAGATACTTTCGCAAAGAATTTTGGCGCTTGTCCATTCATACCTAATGTATAAAGCATACGGCCTGCACTGTAAATACCACTATTGCAGCCAGACATAGCAGCCGTGATTACGACAAAATTAATAATTCCAGCTGCTGCTGTAATACCAACTTTCGCAAAAGTCGCAACAAATGGGCTGCCGATCGCGCTTAATTGATCCCAAGGGTAAACGGTTACAATAATGAAAATCGCACCGATATAGAAGATTAAGATACGCCAAATGGTACTTTGAATCGCTTTGGTTATCGTTTCTTGCGGATTTTTTGCTTCACCCGCTGTAATCCCAATTAGTTCTACACCTTGATAAGCTGCAACGACTAATGAAAGAGCAAAGAAGAACCCTTTCCAACCGCCCGTAAACCATCCACCATGTTCCCAAAGATTCGATAACCCTAATGCTTCTCCTCCGTTACCGATGCCAAAGAAAATAAGTCCAAATCCTGCAACGATCATTAATATAATCGTTATGATTTTAATCAGTGCAAACCAAAATTCAATTTCACCAAAGGATTTAACTGAAATTAAGTTCGCTGCTCCAAGAATCACCATTGCGATTAAACCTGGTATCCACGCAGGAAGATCAGGGAACCAATACTGCATGTATGTCCCAACTGCAATTATTTCAGCCATCCCGACAATAACCCACTGGAACCAGTTACTCCATGCAGTCATATACCCTGCCAATGGATGAATGTACTTATAGCCAAATGTTGCAAACGAGCCTGTACTTGGTTCTAAATACAACATTTCCCCCATTGCACGCATAATTAAAAATATAAATAACCCTGAGATTGCATAAGCTAACATTACAGAAGGACCTGTCCATTGAATCGTGCTGGCTGAACCCATGAATAAACCAACACCAATCGTACCGCCCAAAGCGATCATCTGAATATGACGGCCTTTTAACTCCCTATTCAAATCTTTGTTTGCCATTCCATTTCCCCCTACACTACTAATAGTCGATTCTGATGCAAGATGTTTATTGCTCTCCCTATTTAGTACAGAAATGATATAGCAGGCTCCACTTTTCACTATCATAAAGCTGCCCCATAAAATCATTCTTCACTTCTAATTTAAGCAATCCTGACAGTTAATAAGATTCTTAAAAATTATAACGTAATTCCAGATCGTGGATTTCAAGTTAATGCTGTATCAAGTATCATAAGAACTTTGAACCAAGCATTTAACCTAATCACCCACTCGCATGGAAAGCGCTTACTTTTTATTGGTTTTAAAAGTGAAATCCTTAAACGTTATCTGAATATAGTAACTCGAATAAAAGAGTATTACAACTCTTTTATTCGGCTACTAGCAGATATATTTATGCTGTTACTAAAAGTGACCTTAATTTCAGCTTCACCAACATATCATTCGTCATTTTTTCCAAATCATATTCCGCCTTAAATCCCCACTCTTCTTTTGCACAGGTTGAATCTATTGTATTTGGCCAACTATCGGCAATGGATTGTCTTACTGGATCTACGTCATAATTCATGACAAATTCCGGAATATGCCTTTTTATCTCGGCTGCAATTTGCTCCGGATCAAAGCTCATTGCAGACACATTGAAAGAATTCCGATGTTTTAATTTTGAGGCATCGGCCTCCATTAGGTTAATGATGGCAGCTAATGCGTCAGGCATATACATCATATCCATATACGTTCCCTTATCAATGTAAGAAGTATATCGCTTGTTTTTAATCGATTCGTAGTAAATTTCAACTGCATAATCGGTTGTTCCCCCGCCGGGAGGTGTAACATATGAAATCAATCCCGGGAATCGAAGACCCCTCGTATCAACCCCAAATTTATGATGGTAATAATCACATAATAACTCCCCTGATACCTTATTAACTCCGTACATCGTATTCGGTCTTTGAATGATGTCTTGCGGTGTACAATCCTTAGGTGTGCTTGGACCAAACGCACCAATTGAACTCGGTGTAAATAATTGGCAATCAAGTTCCCGTGCCGATTCCAAAGCATTGACCAATCCGCCCATGTTTAAATGCCAAGCTAATAGAGGCTTCTTTTCAGCTGTTGCTGACAATAAAGCAGCTAAATGTATGATCGTATCCACTTCATGTTTTTTTGCCATATTAAACATCGCTTTTTCATCTGTAACATCTAAAGTCTCGAATGGACCTGATTGGACAACATCGCTGTCCGTTTTCCGAATATCTGTTGCAATGATATTATCAGATCCATAAATCTCTCTCATTTTCAGCGTAAGTTCTGAACCTATTTGACCTAAAGCCCCCGTTACCAAGACCTTTTTCATCAAAATCCCTCCCCTTTTTCTCTCTGCAGCAAGCAATTCCCTTAAATGATCGACATCTCTTTTCCTACTTTTTCATAAATGGCTAGTGCACTATCCAGCATCTCTTTTGTATGAGCAGCTGTAGGCATATTCCTCACTCTTCCTGTTCCCTTTGGAACGGTAGGAAATACGATGGATTTAGCATACACGCCTTCTTCATTCAGTCTCTTACTGAATTGCTGCGTTTTTGCTTCATCTCCTATAATGCAAGGCGTAATCGGTGTTTCGCTCTCCCCGATATCAAACCCTAATTCTTTTAGGCCCTTTTTCAAGTACTCGCTATTTTCCCATAGCTTATTTTGAAGATCTGAGCTATTCATCAAAATATCAATGGCTTCTATACTAGCTGCAACTGCTCCCGGTGTGACAGCAGTTGAAAATAAAAATGGACGACTTCTCACTTTTAACCAATCAATTAAATCTTTCTTTCCTGCTACATAGCCACCTACAACACCTATCGCTTTGGATAAAGTTCCAATTTGGAAATCCACTCTATCCGATAACCCGAAGTGTTTTACCGTTCCAGCACCATTACCCAATACCCCTGAGCCATGTGCATCATCAACATAAGTAATTAAATCAAACTCTTCTGCAATCTCAACAATTTCAGGGAGCTTGGCAATATCCCCATCCATCGAGAAAACGCCATCAGTAATGATCATGACCTTGTTATACAATCCGGACTCTTTTGCTTGACGTGCTTTCGCTCGTAAATCGTCCATGTCCGAATGAATGAAGGGAATAATCTTTGCTTTGGATAATCGGCATCCATCAATGATAGAAGCATGATTCAATTCATCCGAAAGAATGGCATCATGTTTATCCATCACTCCTGAAATCGCTGCCATATTACAATTGAAGCCCGATTGATAAGCAATCGCCGCTTCTGTATGTTTAAATTCAGCAAGCTTTTCTTCTAATTTGACATGAATATCCAATGTTCCGTTGATCGTACGAACGGCACCAGCTCCGACACCATATGTTTTCGTTGCTTCTATGCAAGCCTCTATCAATCGTCGATCTGTCGCTAAACCTAAATAGTTATTTGATGATAAATTAATTAACTCTCTGCCTGCAATGGTGATTACCGGACCGTTTGGACCTTCTACAGGATCAATAACGTTGTAAAGGCCTTTTTCTTTTAAATCTTCCAAATTTTCTTTCAAAAATTTATTTAATATTTCACTAGACATTTAATATACCCCCTCATTGATGGTTGGAATAAGTGCAGGATTATTATATGTTTTACCCCAATTTCAAGAATACTGAAATTTACTCTTTTTTTCTAAAAATACACGTGTCCTCTCCAT
This sequence comes from Peribacillus sp. ACCC06369, assembly GCF_030348945.1. Taxonomy (NCBI): domain Bacteria; kingdom Bacillati; phylum Bacillota; class Bacilli; order Caryophanales; family Bacillaceae; genus Peribacillus; species Peribacillus sp. ACCC06369. The sequence goes on along the minus strand of NZ_JAUCEN010000002.1, from coordinate 617,805 downwards.
AAACACATAGGGAAGTAACCTAAATCCCTTTATACTAATAGTTATATCAATCATAATAATAGAAAATTTTAAGGTTGTCCATATTGTGTGGACAAAAAAATCGGAATTTTTGTAGTTTTGTAATAAAGATCGCTCAAAAATGTGTTTAAATCGGGGTAAATTCAAAGAGAATATCATCATCAATTTTCCAAGTTAACCTATGTTTTATCTTCTGGTTTTTTGGAGACCTTAACAAATGATCACAAATAAGGAGGGTTATAAAGTGAAAACAGAAGATGAAAAAACCTCAGAAGGCTTAAATGAGATTTTTGAAATTATCAATGCAAAAGGTGACATAGGAGAATTAAAAGAAATCGTTCAAAAATCCGATGACCAAATAAAGGAAGACAAGTAATCTAAGAGGATTTAATTATCCTCTTTTTTTATCGTTTTCCATGGTTCAAATGGACAGTTTGAGTCAAATACACAACAAAGGGCCCATCCAAACTTCCATTTAGTTCCATAAAAAAAGCTGATGACCAGCTCCTGAAAGTTGAGGTAAATTTCACGTACAAGAAAATTAAAAAATGTTATGCACATGATCAGGAGGAATTAGGATTTTTCCCATTTCCCCCTTCCATTATCCACACCTTATGCACAGCTAAAATTGAAGCCAGTTCCTTTCTTTGATGCCGACTTCGAATTTACATTACGGGTTCATCTTTTTAAGTAAAGGACCCTCTGAATTTTTGTTTTCCCCTATTACAAAATTCGTCATCTAATAGGTCAAATTAACCATAATAATTATTGGTTTTTTTTAACAATAACTCAATCACAAAGTAAACTCCGTTTGGGATTTGATCCAATTACAACACCGATATATAAACATATATACCGCATGTCACTTGAAAGTATGTTCATTGGTGGAAAAGATATCGGCATTCTTTGAAGATTGTACATATACCGCTCCTTTTCTTGATAAACAATAAGGATACCAACTAGATCTTCTCCTTCAAGTTAGGCTTGAGTTTATTCCTACATCTATTTTCAGCATAAGTGAAATAATTAACAAGAAGAGATATCCAAAGGGAAAAAGGAGAATGACTATGAATATCCCCATCCCAATTTCACAAAGCCAGACTTTTTAAAAGGTTAATGAACTTGTCTAAATGAGCAGAAGGTGCCTTAGGGACACCTTCTGCTTTTTTTCCCATTTCACACTTTCTAGTGTCTTCAATAAAATCAAACGAAAAGAAATAGACCCTGAAATCGGAAATGTTTTTCCCGAAACCAGTGCCTAATATGATGTACTTGATTAAAATAGTTGCTATTTCCTGAACCCTTATCCCCTATATTTCAAAGCTAATCCTTTTAAGAAATTCCTGGCGTATCGATCTCCGCACTCTTTATAATTCCTATGGCCAACTTTTCTTAAAATAGCGCTTAGTTCTCCTTTGGTTATCATGACTCCTGCTTCCTCCAAGATATCAATCATATCCTCACTGGTTAATGTCAATGCTATTTTCAGTTTCTTCAGAAGGATATTATTCACACTTTCCTTATTCTTTACAGCCGGTGCCTGGCTTTGAGGCTGACCAGGTTTTGGCTCTTGTCTCCCTCTTTTAAAAATGATCAAGCCATTTAAAAAGGACTCTAACATCATGTTATTGCAGTTTATCCCTTCTTCATCTTCATCTATATCATCGTCGTATTCATCATAGTAATCATCTTTTGGTTTTGTGAGCATCTGCATGACTTCTTCTCTTGTCACTTCAATGTCCCCAAGTTTAAATATCTCTACCATATCGTTATTTTTTATATCCAGCGCGTATCTTAATCGAATTAATATATCATGATTATGCATCTAATAACCTCCTATGTATTTCTCAATTTTCACAGTACCTTCATTATTTCACAAATGGATGGAAATAAACGCAGAGGAAAATCCGAGAACCTTTTACAGATTCCCGGATCCTTCTGCTTATTCTTTAATCAGCTTCAACGAGGTAACTACTTCAACATGACTCGTCTGCGGGAACATGTCCACCGGCTGCATGGTTTCAACGCTATATGAACTGCTTAGTTCTTGTAAGTCCTTCGCCAATGTGGATGGGTTACATGATACGTACACAATGGTTTTCGGTTTAACTTTCAAGATTGTTTGCAGTAGGGATTGATCACAGCCTGATCTTGGCGGATCGACGACGAGTACATCCGGTTTCCAGCCTTCTTTGGTCCAGCGTGGCAGGATATTCTCGGCTTTGCCTGTTTCATAGTATACATTGTTACGATTATGTTTTTTTGCATTTTTCTTGGCGTCCTCAATGGATTCTTTAATGACGTCCATTCCTCGGACTTCTTTGGCATTTTCAGACAGCCATAGTCCAATGGTCCCTACGCCGCAATAAGCGTCAACGACTTTTTCCGTGCCGGTTAAAGCTGCTGCTTTTTTCACTTCATCATATAAGCGAACAGTTTGGACCGGGTTAAGCTGGAAGAATGTACGCGCTGATAGTTCGTATGATATGTCACCCAATGTTTCGTTGATGACTTTTTCGCCTGCCAAATGAATCGTTTTTTCCCCAAAGATAAGTGAGGTGTTTTGGTTGTTGATGTTTTGAACGACCGATTTCACTTCTGGCAGTTGGTCACGAATTTGTTTAAGCAGCTGATCCTTTTGTGGAATTTCTTCCGCTCCTGTGACAAGGACAACCTGCACTTCACCTGTTTCAAAGCCTACCCGAGTAATGACCGTACGGATTACACCTTTTCTTTTTCTTTCGTTATAAATCGAGATATTCAGGTTCTTTAGTATCTTTTTCACCGTACGTGTTACTTTATTGGTTGCCTTATGCTGTACAAGGCAATTCGGGATATCGATCAGTGTATGGGAATTCAAACCGTAAAGACCAGCAATCAATTTGCCATCTTTTTGGCCTACTTGGTACTGACTTTTATTGCGATAATTCCATGGATCTTCCATGCCGATCGTTTCTTTTATATTTAATGAAGAAACTGGGAATTCCGAATGACGTTCCATCGCTTGAATGACGATATCGCGTTTTTCTACAAGCTGCTGGTCATAGCTTAAATGCTGTAACTGACATCCGCCGCACTCTGCGTAAACCGGACATGGTGCTGCAATCCGATGTGGCGATTCTTTCCGGATGGTTTTAATTTTCGCTTCGGTAAAGTTTGGCTGTACTTTTGTGACCAAAGCTACAATTTCTTCACCTGGTAATGCTCCAGGGACGAAGACGACTTTCTTTTTAAAATAACCGACTCCCTCTCCGTTAATGCCAAGCCGTTTAATGGTAAGGGGAAGGGTTTGATTCACTTCCAGTTTTGTATCTTGAATGTTTGTCATTTCTTTTCACTCCGTTTTTCGATGCTTCTCCACAAATAGAGGGAAGCGTAGCTTAGATATGGAGCCCAGTTCACACTATAGGATTCCATTTCTTCTTGGGTTGGCTTTTGCGGTAAGCCATATAATATTTTCAAGGCATTTTGAATGCCAATATCGGCTTTGGGAAATAGGTTCTGCCGGCCGAGTCCAAAAAGCAGGAAGTTTTCAGCCGTCCATCTACCGATACCGCGTATTTTTATTAGTGTATCCATAACCTCTTGATCGGAAAGCTTATCCATTATACCAAGATTGAGATGGCCCTGAATGATTTGCTCGGAAAGCCCGATGACGTATTCCGCTTTCCGGCCACTGAATTGAATGGCCCTTAATTGCTCAACTTGAAGTTGGGCGGTTGTTTCCGGTGTCGGATAAAACCAGGCACCTTCTATCTGGTAGCCGAATGTTTTAACGAATCGTTCCGTGAGCGTATGAGCAAAAGATAGGTTTAATTGCTGATGTATGATGCATTTGACGAGGCAACTGTAGTAATCGAAGTCCAAGACTATGGCTGTACCGCGGTGCTCCTCGAAGATTTCCCGCAAATCGGATTCCCGAAAATGCTGGGAAACGCCTTCTAATGGCTGATGCCAATGAAAAACCTTTTTTAACCGTTCGATTGCTTTAGACTTGTCCTCTTCTGAATGACCTTTGATGATAAAAAATGGTTCTTCGATATTCCCAATTGCCTGAACCTGCAAAACGATTGGTTCTTTTTCTATATATAGCGGAACTTTTACCGTCCTGTTAGTAAAATCAACTACCTGAAGTGGGTCTAACGATAATCGTTCGAGAACTAGATCGAAATTATAGGGTCCTTGAACCTGTAATTTTTCTGTCCACACAATCGATCCATCCTTTAGCAGTTTTCCACGTATTATAGCATGTTTCCAGAAATATTACTTGAAATAGAGGAGAATGGATAAAAGCGGGACCTGAATCATCACTACAGGACCCGCTTTTAATTTTAATAAAGCATTCGGTTTGGCAATTGTTTCTCAATCATTAAATCATCAAGGCTGCTGAATGTGTATCCCTGTTTTTCAAGATCCGTCAGTATCGAGTCAAGTGCTTCCGCATTATCCCTCGATACTGTATGCAGTAATAATATCGCGCCGGGATGTATCTGCTTAAGCACCTCATCGTGTGCAAACGCGGCACCCTTTTGTTGATCGACAATCCAGTCTCTATATGCCAGTGACCAAAAGATGTGGTAATACCCTTCTCTTTTTGCGATTTTCATTGTTCTTTCATTAAATACCCCACGAGGCGGCCTTAAGTAATTCATTCCCTGTTGCCCGGTTAATTTTTCCGTCGCTTTTTTTACCCGCTCGAGCTCAGTGCGAATGACATCGTCCGTCACGCTGGTCATATCCGGATGGTTCCATGAATGGTTCCCCACGATATGCCCTTCATTAGCCATACGGATAACAAGCTCAGGCGCCGTTTTTAAATAATGACCCGTGACAAAAAAAGCTCCCGGAGCCTTATGTTTCTTCAGAACATCTAAAATCTGTGCCGTATAACCATTTTCATAACCGTTATCAAATGTTAAATAAACGTCTTTTTTCTTTGTATCCCCTTTATAAATCGCTTCATATTTAGGCAGCATTTCATTGAATTTTTTACCGGCATCGGCAGGTGTCCCATTTCTTCCTTTATTGAAACCCCAGTTATAGGATTCCGCAAAAGCTGGACTTGCCAAAGAGCATATCAAGCATATAAAAGCGGAAAAAATCACCATTTTTTTCATTGGAATATCCCCCATGTTCTTTTTTCTTAGTGTTTGGAACATAGAGATTTATATGCATGATATTGTGAAGGTCGAATTATCGAATTGTGGGTCGAATTTATCGGGTTGGGGTCGAATTATTCTCGCTTTAGGGCGGGATTATCGGGTTGGGGATCGAATTATCCTCGCTTTAGGGCGGATTATCGGGTTGGGGGTCGAATTATTCCCGCTTTAGAACGAATTATCGAATTGTGGGACGATTCCTCTCAACAAAATCTTAATCCCACGCAAAAAAGGCCTTTCCTCCGAAAAGGATTGGCCCCTCCATATTGGTTTATCCTTTAAATAACGCTTGTGCCGCTTTCCAAATAATGGCGATAGCGAAAATGAGAACTGTTACAATTCCGACTACGTCCAGGAATGTTTCAAGACCGGAGAAGATCGTGTTTGCCACAGGAAGTTTGATGAAAGCAAAACCGGTTAACATGGCGATAAAGAATAAGATGTAGCTATTCTGCATGAAAATCCCCCCTTTCTCTTCTAATGTATGTGCGACCGTTCCAAAAGATTGTACTTTTCTAAGGTAATTATCGCCTTTTTTTTCATATACATTTAGCAAGGGGGGAATGAAATGCTGGAATGGGTTATCACGTTAGGCTTTGTTGGTTGTCTTGGTTTAGGTGGTGGAGTGTTTATTCATTTTGTGAAAAGTGGATTGAATTTAGAGGATTCTTCGAGGGTCGATCCACTGCCGGAAATAGAAGAGTAAGATAGCAAAAGACGCTCAACCGATTGGTGAGCGTCTTTTGCCATACATTTATTTAAAAACTGGTTCTTTGAATTGTGCCAATTTTTCCAATGAAGATTGCTGAACATCTTTATGCAAGCTGTTACCATGTGAATCCATGGTAACAACGGCTGTAAATCCTTCAACATTCAGATGCCACATTGCTTCAGGAATACCAAATTCAGTGAAGTTCACGCCTTCTACGGATTTGATGCAGTCTGCATAATATTGAGCAGCTCCGCCGATTGCGTTTAGATAAACGCCGCCGTGTTCACTTAGTGCCTCAAGTGTTTTTGGTCCCATTCCGCCTTTACCGATAACTGCACGGATGCCAAATCGTTTCATGATATCACCTTGGTATGGTTCTTCACGAATACTTGTTGTTGGTCCCGCAGCCTTCACATGCCATTTACCTTCTTCGTCCTTCAGCATTACTGGTCCACAGTGATAGATGATTTGTCCATCCAGGTCGATTGGAGCAGGATTTTCAGATAAATGTTTGTGGATAGCGTCACGGCCCGTATACATTCTGCCGTTAATATGAACTACGTCACCAACTTTCAATTCACGGATTTGCTCTTCCGTGATAGGTGCTTGCAGGGTGATTTCACGGGAAGCTTCAACGTCGGGTTCTACAGCGGCTGCCACTTCTTCCTTCGCTTCTTTTTCTGCTTCTAGAGCGAAGTCGATTTTCTCTCCTTCTTGATATAACCACTCATTGATTTCGCCTGTTTCCGGATTAACTTTCACTCCTAAACGGCGGAAAGCCCAGCAGTTATAAGCCACGGATACGAAAAAGCTTGCAGGAATACGGTGCATGACACCGATTTTACATCCAAGCAGTGTAGTTTCGCCGCCAAAGCCCATCGTGCCGATTCCCAATTCATTAGCTGTCTTCATGATGTAATCTTCAAGTTTACGAAGATCTTCATTCGGATTCACATCTTCATTACTGCGGAAAAGTTGAGCCTTAGCCAGATCATATCCGGATGAACGGTCACCGCCGATACCAACGCCGATGAAGCCGGCACTGCAGCCTTGTCCTTGTGCTTGGTAAACAGAGTGAAGGACACATTTACGGATTCCGTCCAAGTCACGGCCCGCTTTCCCCAATCCTTCAAGCTCCATAGGAAGACTGTATTGGATGTTTTTGTTTTCACAGCCGCCGCCTTTTAAGATGAGACGAACATCAATGTAGTCTTTTTCCCATTGATCGAACTTCATGACAGGAAGACCTTCCCCAAGGTTATCCCCGCTATTTTCACCCGATAAAGAGTCAACGGCGTTTGGACGAAGTTTTCCGCCCTTTGTTGCTAAAATGATTGCATTTCGGATTGCTTCTTTTATTTCAAGTTGGTTCACGCCAACTGGAGTTTTTATTTTGAAAGTCGGCAGACCCGTATCCTGACAAATCGGTGATACATTGTCGTCAGCCATTGTAATATTATTCGTGATGGTGGCCAAGCTCAATGCAGAACGAGTACCTGCATTTTCACGTTGTTTTGCACTTTTGACCGCACGACGAACATCCTTTGGAAGATTCGTTGAAGTTTCAACGATAAGACTGTACATACTTTCTTGGAATTTTTGAATATCCAAATTTCTCTTCCCCCTCTTATTTCCCCTAGATTTAATCATTTCCCTGCTTCTCTATAAATAGCGAATGATACAACACCCGTTTTATTATACATCTAACATAATCTTTCGAAAACAAGTAATTATTTTTCTTAATGAAAAGCAAATTGGTGAGGAATCTTCAAAGCGCCAAGAATAGCCCATGACTAAATTTTCATCACCAAACATTTCCTATTTGTTATGAACGCTATTCATCATTATTTATAAAAAAGGGATGACGCAGGTTGCACGTCATCCCTTCATGAATATTAACATTGAAAAAATCATACTATCGAAACAGATATTATTCTTCCCTGGTTTTGAATTGTTCAACTTTGCCTTCCAAATCATCTAACATGTCGATTAAGCGGTCTATATCTTCCAGTTCAGTATTTTCAGGTTCGATATGATCAAGAACCTCCATGAACATCGTTAGGCGTTCTTTTAAGTATGTTAATTGTTCGTTTTTACCTGTAATGGATTTTCCCATGAGGCACTCTCCTTCCATTCTTCTTTCATCGTAACGAAATCTGCTTGAAAGTGCAATGGCAAGCTATAAATGCAGCTCTCCGCCATTTGACAATTTTTGTCCCCATTGTTCATAATGGGTTAGTGCATTATTACGTAAGGAGTTTTAAACATGTCAATAATCAAGCAAGACCTTTTAACACCAATTACACCCAAGTATGATCCTTGGGAAGCATATATGGACGTTGAACAATATGGAAAGCTCAGCCTGACCAACGTGGAGTTCACAACCACCACACTTTGCAATATGCGTTGTGAGCATTGTGCTGTCGGTTACACACTTCAGCCCAAGGATCCCGATGCTCTGCCACTGGAATTACTGATTCAGCGCCTTGATGAGATTCCTTTGCTTCGCTCGCTCAGCATCACTGGCGGAGAACCGATGCTATCAAGAAAACAAGTGAAGAATTATGTTTTGCCTCTATTGAAATATGCCCGTAGCCGCGGGGTACGGACACAAATCAATTCCAATTTGACCCTTGACTTGGAATGGTATGAGGAAATCATTCCCTATTTTGATGTCCTGCACATTTCCCATAACTGGGGAACGATAGATGAATTCATTGATATCGGCTTCGCCATGATGGACCGAAAACCATCGTGGGAACAGCGAAAGAAATTATTTGATAAAATGATCGAAAATTCCCGTGCCCTGACAAAGGCTGGTGTGCTGGTTTCAGCAGAAACGATGCTTAATAAACGCACTTTGCCCCATCTTGAACATATTCACAGACAGATCGTCGATGAAATGGGATGTCAAAGGCATGAAATTCATCCGATGTATCCAAGCGACTTCGCTTCAGCACTTGAAACGTTATCATTGGAGAATATGCGTGATGCGATTCATCATTTGCTTGATATCCGTGATGAAAATGTATGGATGCTTTTCGGTACCCTGCCATTTTATCCTTGCAATAACGGTAAAGAGGATATTGAGCTGCTTCAACGCCTTTATGATTCACATAAAGTGACTGTTCGAAATGACCCTGATGGACGTTCCCGGTTGAACGTTAATATTTTCACCGGGGAAGTTATAGTGACCGACTTCGGTGATGCACCTACATTGGGAAATATCATTGATCGGCCATTGACCGAATCGTATGACACATGGATGAATTCAAAACTGGCCAATGAATTGAACTGCCACTGCCCGGCAGTCAAATGTCTCGGCCCAAATGTTCTCGTCAAGAATGCCTACTACCCAAAGGAAGACTTTAGGATCAGGAAGTCAACCATATGAAGAAAAAACTCGCCAATCCGGCGAGTTTTTTCATTTTACCTGGGTTGCTGCGAGACTGTAAAGCTGAAGGAAACATGGTCCTGAACCGGTATCCATGCCCCGATTCCTTGTGAAGTGATGTTCTTGATCGTTATGGTTCTTTTATTTCCTTTTAGATTCAAATATACTTCCCCATATGTGACCTTTCCTTTTTCATTGACGGCGGAAGCATAACTGGATAAATAACCAATCCTATTTGAAGCAACATTGTATACTTGATCTTTTTTCGTACCAGCTCCGATGATCGTTTCGAAAGCCAATGGCAAATTGGTTTTTTCCGTGGCTTTTAAAAGCATCATCTTTTGAACATCCTCAGCCTTAGGGATTTTGGCGGTCAGACCGCCACTTATTGCCTTCTGACTTTCCTGGACGTAACGGATCCTGTATGGAACTTCACCGCCGCGATTATCATAGTAATTCATATTGATCTTTTGGTATTCCCAGTTTGGGGCAGTTTCCGAAGACTCATAATTCAATGCCCAATGGCCAAGGTAAATGGTCGCCCTGTATCCAAAAGCAAGCGGAGCCTTTGCAATTGCTGATTCATTCAACATATGAATGAGTTCTGGATTTTCAATCTTTATATCCGACGAATCAATCAATTGTTCGGCAAACTTACTCGGCTGTAGCATTGGCAGATCTTGAGTCGAGTTCGGATACGTATTCTCCTTTGCAATATTCAATACGGAAGGTGGGATTTTCACCTTATTCGGAGTTGCTATATCTCCTGGTATATCTGCTGCAAAACCTACATTAGCCTGAATGAAGGCAAATAGGGCAAACATCGTAATAAAAATAATTCTTCTCATGCTGTCGCACTCCTTTTGAGGGGTTCAATCATTTGTTTATAGATTTTGTTTTTAGCCGACATTCTATACATTTCAATCTGATGTCGATTTTGTAATATATTTGTAAAGTTCAGAATATTTACTTTTCTATTCAAATCGGTTATACTTAATTTACATTATAAAAAGGAGGCGAAATCGTTCATACCTATAAATCTTTCAGGAGGTATGCTTATCGAACAATCCACGACACCCTTTTAAAAGATGACAGAAAACGAATTTGCCTATACTTAAATCTGATGTAAAAGGATGGTGTGACACTCTAGAATATTTTCTCAACTTTTACAAAAGCATGATGAAAAATTTTGGATTAACTTATGGATGGTAATTTACTAATATAGAAATGACTCTGCTAAATCTAACCTGAGCAGAGTCATTTTTATTTTTATTTATAAAAAAGAGACCTTCCGCATCGGAAGGCCAGCATTCTTATAATAAGTAAAATCCAATCCCCATAATGAAGTAAGCAGCCAATAGGGTAAGGCCTTCAAACCAGTTCGTTTCCCCGTCATTCGAAATCATGATCATCAGAAAGACTGCTGTAACCATTGATATCAGTTCTGGCCATGTAAAAACAAGCGGCATATGTGTTGGATACATTAACGAAATCAGTACGAGTACAGGTGCTACGAACATCGCAACTTGAAGTGTGGAACCAACGGCAATCTCCACAGCGACATCCATTTTATTTTTATAGGCCATTATGACGGCGGAAGCATGTTCTGCCGCGTTACCCACGATCGCAACGATAATGACTCCGATGAATAACTCCGTCCATCCGAAGGTTTCCCCCACTTCGCTGAACGTATGGACAAGTTTCTCCGATACGAACGCAACAGCCAATGTAGCGGCAGCAAGTATTATAATTGCCTTTTTCTTGCTCCACTCCGGTTCTTCCTCTTCATGTTCCTCGGTTTGCTCCGTATGCTGATATACCCCTCGGTGAGTAACCAATTTAAAGAATAATGCAGCAAGGTATAATAAGATCAAAATGATGGAAATTCCGACACTTAACGACATCGTGCTTGATTCACTCATGTTTTGTGTGAATACTTCCGGTATGACGAAGGCTACAATAACAGCAAAAATTAACAGGCCGGCATTATGCCTCGCATCGAATACACTAAATTTCTGCCGTTTATATTTGGTCCCTCCGATAAAGAATGATAGTCCTGCCACCAACAATAAGTTTCCTAAAACGGAACCAGTCAAAGACGCCAATACGACACCCACTAGTCCCGCTTTTAATGAAAAGATGGATATGATCAATTCTACTGCATTACCAAAGGTTGCATTCAATAGTCCGCCAATCCTTGGTCCCATAACTATCGCTAAGCTTTCAGTCGCCCGGCCCATGAAGCCTGCAAGCGCGACGATTGTTAAGCAATATACTATGAACATGATTACGCTCGGCCAATGCAATAAAGACCCAATGACAGATAAGGGGACACCTAACAGGACAAGCCCCAAAAATATTTTATTCACGATACTTCTCCTCACAATCCTATAGTTCTTTTATGTAACAAAAACTATCATACATAATTTCCGGGCGATGACAAAGGAAAATTTTATCATCCCTTCGCTTCTTGTCAATTACCCAAATTTCTATTGCTTAATCCTCTTACTAAGATGTAACATCAAAAAGGTATACATTTCTTAGGAGACATGACCTTATGAATAATAAACTGCTTTTAAGTGTTCTAATCATTATTGTCGGCATATCAGGGTTTTCTCAAGGGATGCTTCTGCCGATCATCGCCATCATTTTTGAAAATGACGGAATCAGTTCATCCTTAAACGGGTTCCATTCAGCCTCCCTTTATATTGGGATTCTGTTGATTTCTCCTTTTATGGAAGCGCCACTCCGTAAATACGGGTATAAGCCATTGATATTATTTGGCGGGATAACCGTCATTCTATCGCTTGCCTTATTCCCGGTTTGGAAATCATTCTGGTTTTGGTTCGTACTCCGTTTCTTCATTGGAATCGGCGATCATACACTCCACTTTGCTACCCAGACATGGATCACTGCTATTTCACCAATAGCAAAACGAGGAAGGAATCTTGCCATTTATGGACTTTTCTTCAGTCTTGGCTTCATGGTCGGCCCGCTAATGACGAAGCTTCTCGAGATTAATCAGTCTTTGCCTTTCATCATGACATCCATACTTAGCCTTCTTACTTGGTTAACTGTTTTCCTTATTAGAAATGAGCTTCCTGAACAGGATGACTCTGAAAACACATCATTCCTTGGAACACTCAAAAGGTTTTCAAAGGTGAGCCGCATAGCTTGGGTCGCTTTTTTACTTCCGTTCACCTTTGGCGTGCTCGAAGCATCATTGAATAGCAACTTTCCAGTATTCGCCTTGCGCTCCGGAATCGATTTAACCGCAGTATCCATCATCATTCCGGCATTTTCCGCCGGGACCCTGCTTACACAGATTCCCCTGGGGATGATCAGTGACCGCTTTGGCCGGCGAAAGACCTTGTTGACGATTCTTTTTTCAGGCTTTGCCACATTCACTCTGGCAGGGATTTATTCCTATTCAGTTCTTGGCCTATTCATCTGCTTTATGATTGGCGGAATGATGGTCGGTTCGACTTTCTCGCTGGGTATCAGTTATATGGCAGATCTTTTGCCTCGAAACCTTTTACCCGCAGGAAATTTATTATGCAGCATTTTCTTTAGTCTCGGCAGCATCGGCGGTCCATTCTTTGGCGGCCTGGTCATTGAACACGTTCAGGGTGGGAATTTTTTCTATATGATCAGTATCATGCTTTTGCTTGTCTTCATTTCATTGGCCTTGTTTAAGGAGAAAATGCCTGCTTCAGTTATGTAGTATATTTTATTATCTGGACAACTCCATTTATTATTCAATTTGCATGGTATTTAGCAATAGTGCCTGTAAATGCACTTTATATTTTTTACTAGATTAGAATCATTCTTCTTTATTTCTGAATAGGATATGTGGTAATATAATATTAACAAAAGGGACATCACGTTAATAAACCTTTGAAAACATTGCTGTCATCGCAATTACGATGGCAGCTTTCATATTTTATCCAGAGAAATGACGTTGATTATCTTTCTCAATTAGGTATTAAACAAATGATAATCTATATCATTTACACAAAAATAGAGAAGAATGTGGGAGGGAATCTTATGACTACAGATACTAAACATTTAACCCAACCGGCTACATGCAAAACCTCTTGGTTGGAAAAAGCAAAACCTCATTTAGAACTTATTGCTGCCTTATTCAGCGGATTATTAATAGTTTTGGGCTGGGCTTTTTCAAAGAACGGAATGGAGTCCACTTCCATAGTCATATACTTAGCCTCTTTCCTGATTGGCGGATATGCCAAGGCAAAAGAAGGCATAGAAGATACAATCGCCGACCGGGAATTGAATGTTGAGATGCTGATGATTTTTGCCGCCATCGGTTCAGCGATCATCGGATACTGGACTGAAGGCGCCATATTGATTTTCATCTTTGCTTTAAGCGGTGCGCTTGAGACATACACGATGAATAAAAGCCATAAAGAAATTTCGGCACTTATGGACTTACAGCCTGAAGAAGCGTTGCGCATCACTAACGGATATGAAGAAACCGTATCCGTTTCCCAGCTGCGTATCGGGGATCTCATATTAGTGAAACCAGGTGAGCGAGTTCCTTCAGATGGAAAAATCACGGATGGCCGTACCAATATCGATGAAGCGGCAATCACTGGCGAATCCATGCCAGTCAGTAAAGCCTTGGATGATGAAGTATTTGCGGGAACGGTTAATCTCCGTGGAACGATTACCGTGGAAATTACAAAACCAGCAAATGAAACATTATTTCAAAAGATAATCACTCTCGTTCAATCTGCACAAAGCGAAAAGTCACCCTCCCAGCTGTTCATTGAACAGTTTGAGGGGACTTATGTAAAAGTGGTATTGTCAGTTGTCGGCTTAATGATGTTCGTGCCCCATTTCTTATTGGGCTGGAGTTGGACCGAAACGTTCTACAGAGCAATGATCCTGCTCGTTGTCGCTTCTCCTTGTGCCCTTGTAGCCTCCATTATGCCAGCTACACTTTCTGCCATATCAAATGGTGCACGTCATGGCATTTTATTTAAAGGTGGCATACATCTTGAGAATCTAGGAAACCTGCAGGCGATTGCCTTAGATAAAACCGGAACATTAACAAAAGGAAAACCAGAGGTCACGGATGTCATTATCCGCGAAGATTTAAACGAAGAAGATTTCTTATTTCATATTGCATCTGTTGAAAATTATTCAAACCACCCTTTGGCAACATCGATCGTACGTTATGCTAAAACGAAATTGCAAAAGAAGGACATCATTAAACCGGATAACATGGAAGATATTTCAGGTAATGGGGTTCAAGCTTATTTCAATGGCGTGCTTTGGCAAGTTGGAAAAGCTGATTTCGTCGGTCGCAGTGAAGCTGAACGATTCCAAAATGGCATTGCGCTGACATTGGCTGAACAAGGTAAGACAATAGTTTTTGCAAAAGATGATCAAGGGATTGCCGGTATACTCACTTTGAAAGATGTCGTACGCGAAGAAACGATTGCTGCCATCGAAGCTTTGAAAAATGAGGGTATCCATACTGTCATGCTGACAGGCGATGGTGAAAAAACCGCTAAAGCAATTGCGTCGGAGAGTCACATTGATGCATATATTGCCGAATGCCTCCCTGAAACCAAAGTGAATGAAGTGAAAAAGCTGAAAGAACATTTTGGCACTGTAGCAATGGTTGGGGATGGCATCAATGATGCACCTGCACTAGCAACAGCTTCTGTTGGGATCGCAATGGGTGAAGGCACGGATGTTGCCTTGGAGACAGCGGATGTTGTTCTGATGAAGAATGACCTGCCACGTATCGCCGAAGCCGTCAAATTATCCAAGAAAATGAATCGAATCATCAAACAAAACGTCATTTTCTCGATTTCGGTCATCATGATCCTGATAGCATCTAATTTCCTTCAATTTCTCGACCTTCCATATGGCGTCATTGGCCATGAAGGAAGCACAATTCTCGTTATACTGAATAGCTTAAGACTTTTGAGAAACTAAACATGAATAAGGAGCCCCTAAAGGCTCCCTTTTTTTATGTTCGTTTCAGTTAGTGATATCCGTTCTTACCGTTTGCAGAACCTGATGTTTTATGGTTCGAACCTTTATTTTTTCCTTTTTGCTTTGTGCTGCCATCCTTTTTACTCATGAAAGAACTCCTCCTCTACAAAAGTTGTCATTTCTTGAATAGTATCTGCAGAATTAAAGTCCGCTACTAAGGTAACTCCAGGAAGCTCATTCACATTCTGGATTTTCCTTTACACTTATTAGGGCATTTATTTCCCCGCCCAGTATGATGATTAGCCCCGATAAATAAAACCAGACCATTAATACGATTATTCCTCCAAGGCTTCCATAAGTCGCGGAATAATTAGCGAAGTTCTCCACATAAAAAGAAAACAAAAAGGAAACGATACTCCATCCTACCGTTGCAAAGATAGAACCGGGCAATACTGTTATGCATTTCAGTCTTTTGTTGGGCGCAATCCAATAAAGGATCGTGAACACAATCAAAAATACCAGCGTACTGATCACCCAGCGCAGTTGGTTCCAAATCGTTAGAAACTCATCGGATTGCCCAATCTCGGCAAATAGGAATACTCCGATTTGTTTTCCGAATATCGGAAGCAATAAAACGACAATAAAAACAAATATCATCGCTAAAGTGAGAAGAATCGACATTCCCCGGGAAATAAAGAAAGTTCGACTTTCTTTTACACCATATGCATGGTTAAATGCTTTAATGATTGCATTCATCCCATTTGATGCCGACCATATCGTCCCGATGACACCAAACGACAATAAAGTACCATTCGCTTCCATCACTTCCGATAGGTTAGCCTCAATGATATTCATCGAATCTTCAGGTGCATATGTACGGATGGTATTTAAAATATCTTCCTGGGAAAATGGCAGATAGGCCAATAAAGTGAACAAAAAAATAAGTAACGGAAACAGGGAAAGTAAGAAGAAATAAGACAGCTGTGCGGCAAGTCCCGACACATCATCCATATGTAACCGTTTTATGAAAGTCTTGAAGAATGAGCCTTTCAGCCATTCTTTTTTATTGGCCATACCTCCACCTCATTTTCTAATTTAAGGAGACCCGTTCTTGTGGATCCTGAATTGAAGATGACTCTTCCTGCTCTGCAGCAAAGACTTCCTTCGTCTCCATCACCACTTGGGCAACTTGCGAAGGAATATCTTTCATTTCCTCCACCTTTTGGGAAATGAAGGATACATCATCGGAGATTTTTTCAACAGTGGAACGTACCTTAGATGATGTTTCACGTACTTGTGTAAGCACCCCATTGGGATTCTTCACGAATTCTTTCATATTACTCATGCAACTTTTGCTGTTTTCCAATACAGAATAACGTGTATTCTTATCAAAAAGGCTTACTGCAGCCCCTGCTAACGCCCCAATAAAGACCGCTTGCATAAATTTACTTTTCTTGGCACACTTATATTCTTCTCGAATGTTGCTCATATATTCTCCTCCTCGTCATATATTGGTTCATGGATAATGGTAGCTATCTCCATTATACAATGTTTAAAAAAGTTTTTTCCTATCTTTTCCCAAACTCTCTCACTTTAAAACGTGGAGATGACAAAGTGAATTGGGGATCAAGCTTCGCTTTCCACCCGAATATCCATTGACTTCTAGGGATAATCATGCAAAGATGAAAATAATTTAGGAACGTAAGAAAGGATGAGGAATATGGATTTAACACAAAACACAGCCGAAAGTGTAGAGTTTATGGTCGAAGCAATTAAGGATAAATTAAAAGTGATGAACTTCGGTGCAATCAAATCAACCCATTTTGATATCGAAATGTACGAAGAACTGCACGATATCTATATAATGGTGATGAAAAAAACGAATTTCAGTGTCCGTGAAATGGAAGCAATCGCCGAAGAACTTGGAAGACTGCGTAATAAGTAACATTTAGATCCTCCCATACGGTGAGGATTTTTTTCATTTTTTTAAAAATCCTGCTACATTTGTTATAGAGATTTTAAAAACAGACAGGGGTTGTAAGCATGGTAGAAAGAAGAACGCCCATCAGTATTGCAGAAGCAGTGGAAAAAGTGATGAAGCATAAATTAAACGGACATATGGAACTGATTCCCCTCGAGGAAAGCCAAGACCGTTTTTTGGCTCAAGATATTACAGCTACAAATGATGTTCCGCATTTTAATCGCTCGCCATATGATGGATTCGCCCTCAGGTCCAAGGATACCGTTGACGGTTCCATAAATAACCCTCTCGAGTTCGAAGTGGTTGAAGAATTAGCTGCTGGTATGGTATCGACTATTCCCGTACAAAAAAACCAAGTGGCAAGAATCATGACTGGAGCTCAGATGCCTGCTGAGTGTGATGCCGTAATCATGCTCGAGCTCACGAAGGATTTCGAAAAGGACGGAAAGAAGTACATATCATTTAAACGCTCACTAAAGGAAGGGGAAAACGTTTCTTTTCAAGGTGAGGACGCAAAGAAAGGAGAAGTTCTTGTAAAAAAAGGAACAGCGATCAACCCAGGGATCATCGGCTTATTGGCAACATTCGGTTATGCTGAAGTCCCTGTTGCCAAGAAGCCTGTCGTCGGATTATTCGCTACAGGTTCGGAACTTCTTGATGTTAATGAACCCTTGCAGCCTGGTAAGATTCGCAACAGTAATTCTCATGCCATCTCCGCCCAAATTCGGAGGGCTGGAGGAGAAGTCCGTTTTTATGGAAAACTTAAAGATGAACTCGAATTAAGCTACGAGGCCATTTCTACGGCCTTGGAGGAAGTCGATCTGCTAATCACAACGGGAGGCGTTTCCGTCGGTGATTTTGATCTTCTCCCAGATATTTATCAACAAATTGGAGCTGATGTCTTATTCAACAAAGTGGCCATGCGCCCGGGCAGCGTGACGACGGTAGCCGTATTTAATAACAAATTTTTATTCGGTTTATCCGGCAATCCATCCGCCAGTTATGTCGGCTTTGAACTATTTGCAAGACCGATCATCCGCACCATGCTGTTTTCGGAATATCCGCATTTACGAAAAGAGACGGCTCAATTGGCAGAAGATTTCTTAAAGCCCAATCCATTCTCACGTCTGCTTCGAACCCGATTATTTTACGAATCCGGCCAGTTGAAAGTAATTCCCAGCGGAGTTGATAAATCCAATATTACGACAAGCTTGGCAGGTGCCAATTCACTGACCGTCTTACCTGGGGGGACCCGTGGTTTTCAAACGGGAGATTTTGTGGACATCCTGCTTCTCGATGATCAAGAAGGATGCAAATGGCCTTGGTGAAGCCTTTTATTTTTCAGGTGGTTGGCTACCAAAATAGAGGAAAAACGACTTTCATAACGAATATTATCGAAAAGCTTCGCGCAGCAAAATTAGAGACAGCCGTTTTAAAACACCATGGACATGGCGGAAAACCAGATGTCACAGGCATGAAGGATTCCAATAAACACTTTCAGGCTGGAGCAGCCGCTTCACTTGTTGAAGGAGACGGGACAATAGAATTGCTCGGCAATTTCAAGGGGGGAGCCCCTATCACTGAGCTGATTCAATTATTGGGTCTATTCCTCCCCGATGTGATTTTAATTGAAGGTTATAAGCAAGAGGACTATCCTAAGGTCATTTTAATCAAAGAAGAAAGCGACCTCCTGTTATTGGAACGGCTTACTAATGTCAAAGCAGCGGTGGCTTGGCCCGAATGTCTGGAACGCACCAGGAATCATGCTTCAGTACCAGTCTTCCCTTTGAATTCGGACGATTTCATTCCATGGTTCTTAAAACAAATATGAAGGAGGGCACAATGTTCATTCAATTTCCCTTAGAGAAACGCCGTAAGATGATCGAACGTATCCAAGAATATGTGTATCAGGAACATGGCAAGGAAATCGGTGAAATCGCTGCTGAAAATCACTTGCAATTCATTTTCGAAAACATTGCTCCCTTTATTTATAATGAAGGCATTAAAGATGCTAAAAAAGTGATTGAGGACAGATTAGGAAATATCGAAGAAGATTTGTATTCATTGGAACGACCGATTGATTAAGATCAAAAAACAGCATCATAATTGATGCTGTTTTTTCGTTCATTGTTCGGTAAGAATTAGCGGACCGTTCTTCGTGATGGCAATCGTATGCTCATATTGAGCCGAGTATTTCCCATCTGCGGTGGAAGCCGTCCATCCATTCGCATCCCGGCTGGCTTTGTATGTACCTACGTTGACCATTGGCTCGATAGTGAATACCATGCCTTCCTTAAGACGCGGACCTTTATTCGGCAGCCCATAATGCGGAACCTGCGGCTCTTCATGAATGACATTTCCTATCCCGTGTCCGATGAAATCACGAACGACCGAGAAGCCTTCAGCCTCGACATATGTTTGAATGGCATGACCAATATCACCAATCCGGTTTCCTTCCACACACACTTCAATCGCCTTATATAAAGATTCCTTCGTCACATGCACTAAATGTTCCGTTTCCTTTGAAACCTTACCTACCGTATACGTCCAAGCAGAGTCGGCAAGGGCTCCGTTATAATTGACGACCATGTCAATCGTTACGATATCTCCATTTTTCAAAGAGGTCTTTCGAGGGAAACCGTGACAGATTTCTTCATTTATGCTGGCACATGTCGCATACTCATATCCCTTGTAACCTTTTTGTTCCGGCTTCGCACCATGCTTTTTTAAGAATCCTTCGACAAATTCTTCTATTTCCCATGTTGTCACACCAGGAACAATCAACTTTGCAATCTCCCTATGACAAGCTGCCAAAATTTTACCCGATTCATGCATCGCTTGAATTTCACGTGCAGATTTTAATACGATCAATCGTGACACTTCCTTTTTTAATTCGTCTCTCCTTTTATTTTACTGCAAAGATGGAAGTATATGAATCCTTTAAATCTCATTAAATAAAAAATCCCGGCAGCTGCCGGGATTTTTTATTATTTCAATAGATTAAGCGATTCCCGGTTAAATGCCCGAAGATCTTCTGGTGTCCTGCTGGTTACAAGCTGGTCGCCGCAAACTACAACCTCTTTGTCCAAATATGTGGCACCTGCATACTCCATATCGACTTTAATGGATGTATATCCTGTTGCGTGGCGTCCTTCAAGTGTTTTGGCTGTAATTAGCAACTGCGGTCCATGACAGATCGCAAATACAGGTTTTTTATCATCCATGAACGATTTGGCGAACGATACGAAGCGTTCGTCAGCACGTAGTTGATCAGGTGAGAACCCTCCGGGGATGAACAAAGCATCGAAATCTTCCGGTTTCACTGAATCGATGCTTTCATCAACCTTGACTCCTACTTCCCCTTGTTTTCCTTTTACGGTTTTCCCTTTTTCCATTTCAATCGTCGTTACCGTATGACCAGCTTCTTCAAATGCTTTTGCCGGTTCACTGTACTCCGAGTCCTCAAACATATTCGTTACAACACATGCGATATTTTTACCCATAAAAATTCATCTCCTCAATTTTTGATCGAATGAACCTATCCTTGTACTTTATTTATGTTCCCTACTGCACTATAAATAAAACACAATGTTCCCAAAACTATTACCTTTCGTTTATGAGCGAAATCCCTTTCGGCGGTTGCTCCCAATATCAAAAGAAAAGGGGTCCCTGACCTTTTATCTTTTCCAAAAGCTGATCAATGTTTAGGATACTGGCCAACAACGTGTATGGCATTGATGATTCTTTTGTTGATCCATTTCCTATTTTCTTCTATATTCAAATTTTCAAACATCCTTTTCCGCCCTTCTTCAGTGGTTACATAGTAATTAGGCAGGTTATTCAGTGATAATGTGATGATGTCATTTTTACATTTGCTGCAAGAGCAAAATGTTTGGTATTCCATACCGGACATTAAAACCTGCACCCATGTCACAACGATCTCTTCCATAACATTTGTATGTTCTCTATCCATAAATTCTCCTTCAAAAAGAAAAACCCGTCATTCCAGACAGGTTTTCACTCATTTATTGCCGTCCGTGGGACAATCAGGATTTCAACTCTCCGGTTTTCAGCTCTTCCTTTTTTCGTTTCATTAGAAGCAACCGGCTTGAATTCACCATGCCCTTTAGCACTGAACATTTCGGGATCCAACTCTTTATTTTCGAGAAGAAGTTTCATGAAATTCACGGATCGCATCACGCTCAGATCCCAGTTGGATTCATACTGATAATTTTTAATTGGAATATTATCGGTATGTCCGCTTACGATAATGTTTCTGGGTAAGTCCATGACCAGTAAATTTGAGATTTCCTTTGCGATTTTTTGATTTTCACTTCTCACCTCAGCCACTCCCGATTCAAACAACACGTTCTCCCTAATTGAAATCAACATGCCTTCATCCGTAAGGTTCGTTTGCAATCTATCCGTTAAACCATTCTTTTGGATATAGGCATTTACACGCTCCTGAACTTCCGTAAGTTCTTCTTGCTCGTTTTCCCCTAACTTCTTAAGGTCATCAGCCCCTGATCTTTGTTCTGGTGATGTCGGCTCATTGCTGGGGGAATCACTTGGGAAATCCATAAAACCCGTTCCGCTCGTAAATACCTGGTTAAATACATTGGACAACTGCTGGAACCTTACTGCATCAACCGAACTTGAAGCGAATAAGACGATAAAAAGCGCAAGAAGCAATGTTAAGATATCGGCATAGGGAACCAACCATGATTCATCGATATGCTCTTCATGCCTTTGTTTCCTTTTGCGCCTAGCCATCTTCTCTCACATCGCCTTCTAACCACTTTTTACGATCTCCAGCAGGCAAATATGATGTTAATTTCTGTTCAATCGTTCTTGGCGCTTCCCCTTCGATGATCGATAAAATCCCTTCTATCATCATTTCTTTGATCCGGACTTCCTGCTGCGATTTCCGTTTGAGCTTATTGGCAAATGGATGCCATAACACATACCCTGTGTAAATTCCCATCAAGGTTGCGACAAAGGCGGCAGATATGGCATGCCCCAATGCCTCCGTGTCAGCCATATTGCCCAATGCAGCTATCAGCCCGATTACAGCACCCAATACGCCAAGTGTCGGTGCGTATGTTCCGGCTTGACTGAAAATCGCTGCCGCGCTTAGGTGACGCTCTTCCATCGCGTCTATTTCCTCTGCTAAAATATCACGAATATAATCGGCACTCTGACCTTCTACTGCAAGATTCAAGCCATTTTTCAAAAAAGCATTATCCACTTGGTCCGAAATGCTTTCCAATGCCAGTAAGCCTTCTTTCCTTGCAATGACCGCCCATTCCGAAAATGTTTTTATTAATTCTTCAGGCTTTGTCAATTTTTGTTCCAAGAATAAAATCTTGAAAATTTTAGGTAGTCGTTTTAATTCCGACAAAGGGAAAGCCGTTACGACAGCAGCTATCGTCCCTACAATAATGATCAGAATAGCCGCCGGGTTAATCAATGCTGTTACACTAACGCCTTTCAACACCATCCCGACTAAGATGGCCACAATACCAAGAACTACGCCCAAAACTGATGTTATATCCATAATACTCACCCAATCATTTAATTTCTCGTCTCCTCCTTATATCGGATGAAGTTTAAAAAAAGTGAGGATTATTTTTCTATTCCATTTTAATTTTCATTAAATCATCACAAAATCCACTCACTCCTTGCCAAGGGCGGAATTAAAAGCATATATCAACAGGTCGGGTAAAATTTCCGCCGGGAATGTAATTTCACTTGGGGTTTGGTGCTTTTACCCGTGAGTTTTGGTGCTTTTACTCGTAAGTTTCGATGCTTTACTCGTGAGTTTTGGTGCTTTACTCGTGAGTTTCACGCTTTTACTCGTGAGTTTCACGCTTTTACTCGTGAATTTTGGTGCTTTACTCGTGAGTTTCACGCCTTTACTCGTGAGTTTCGGTCTTTACTCGTGAGTTTCGGCGCTTTACTCGTGAGTTTCACGCTTTTACTCGTGAGTTTCGGTGCTTTACTCGTGAGTTTCACGCTTTTACTCGTGAGTTTCGGTGCTTTACTCGTGAGTTCCACGCTTTTACTCGTGAGTTTCACGCTTTTACTCGTGAGTTCCACGCTTTTACTCGTGAGTTCCACGCTTTTACTCGTGAGTTCACGCTTTTACTCGTGAGTTTCGGTGCTTTACTCGTGAGTTTTGGTGCTTTACTCGTGAGTTTTGGTGCTTTACTCGTGAGTTTCACGCTTTTACTCGTGAGTTTCGGTGCTTTACTCGTGAGTTCCACGCTTTTACTCGTGAGTTCCACGCTTTTACTCGTGAGTTTCACGCTTTTACTCGTGAGTTTCGGTGCTTTACTCGTGAATTTTGGTGCTTTACTCGTGAGTTTCACGCCTTTACTCGTGAGTTTCACGCTTTTACTCGTGAGTTTCGGTGCTTTACTCGTGAGTTTTGGTGCTTTACTCGTGAGTTTCACGCTTTTACTCGTGAGTTCACGCTTTACTCGTGAGTTTCGGTGCTTTACTCGTGAGTTCCACGCTTTTACTCGTAAGTTTCGATGCTTTACTCGTGAGTTTTGGTGCTTTACTCGTGAGTTTCACGCTTTTACTCGTGAGTTCACGCTTTACTCGTGAGTTTCACGCTTTTACTCGTGAGTTTCACGCTTTTATTCGTAGTTTTGGTGCTTTATTCGTGAGTTTCACGCTTTTACTCGTGAGTTTCGGTGCTTTACTCGTGAGTTTCACGCTTTTACTCGTAAGTTTCACGCTTTTACTCGTAAGTTTCGAAATTTGGACATTTATCAAAAAAAGGACAAAGCCTGTCAGCTTTGTCCTTGTTCCTGTTTCCATCGGCTTCTTCCACCGAGCCATTTTATGATGGGCGATAAAAAAAATAAGATGAATAAGATCCTGAATAAATGAAAGCTTGTGACAACGGATAAATCCACATGCACAGACATGGCTGTGACTGCCATTTCGGCGACGCCGCCTGGCGCCATGCTCAAAAATAATTCGTTTGCCTGCAAGGATAGGACAGGAGCAAACTGAATGGAAAGAAAATAGCAAAATCCAATTAACAGGATGTTACTTACGAATACTGCCCCGAACATCTTTCTGAAGAGTCGGGGGTTATCAACCTTCAGTGTGTACCCTAAATGGGCGCCAATCAACAATTGTGACAAGTTCAACCAAAAGTCAGGAATTTGCGGGGCACCTGGGCCTACTAGATTAAATAAGGCTGCGGCCATGAGAGGTCCTAGTAAAAAAGGCAGCGGGAAATTCGCTTTCTTTGTGATTATGAT
Organism: Peribacillus sp. ACCC06369; assembly: GCF_030348945.1. Taxonomy (NCBI): domain Bacteria; kingdom Bacillati; phylum Bacillota; class Bacilli; order Caryophanales; family Bacillaceae; genus Peribacillus; species Peribacillus sp. ACCC06369. The sequence continues at coordinate 593,291 of NZ_JAUCEN010000002.1, read as the reverse complement.
GAGTATTAGCAAGGTTGCCAACATCATGATGGCTAATACCCCATCATATTCAAATAAGAAAAACGGCCGCTCCGATATAGCCATCACAGCACCTGGTTCAACTGACATTACATGGGTCACAAGCCAAGGAACAATGGAGATCACCAGGATGACACGAAGTGTTTGCATGAAACCTACAACGGTTTCATCACTATCCTTCATCTCCTCACTTAAGACCACCATCTGGGAAAGGCCTCCCGGAAAACTGCCAAGCATGGATGTGCTCAGAGATAGGTCCATCCGTTTTCCGACAAACCAGCCAGTCAAAACTGTAAATAAAATGATTGCGATTGTCGTAAAAAGCATAACCGGCAAATATTCAATCATCTCATTTAACGATTGTTTAGTGAATGAACTGCCCAGTTGTAAACCAAGAATGACCAATCCTGTGCTTCTAAAGGTTTTAGACCATAACATGTACTTCCCTAACTTCACTTTCGCAATCATCACCACGAATAATGGTCCCAGCATCCATGGTAAGTATATTCCAAGGCAATCAAACGCATATCCACCCAGGAAAGCCAAAAAAGATGTAAAAATGACTCTAAAACTCTTACTCTCGATTAAATTTGCACTCACAAAATTACCTTCTTTACCTAAGCGAATTTTCATCTATATCTTAACATAAAATAAGCTGATTCAAAGTTTCCTTACATACTTGTTTTCGTTGAAGCGAGGAGTATTCGTCATACTCTTTACCATTTCAGTACCAAAATGATCGTCCGCCTATAAAGAACGAAGTGTATTCATCGACTCCTCGATTACCTACTGCCTTTCCTTCATTTTATTTGGATCGTCACAATGGGTTTAAAGATTATTCATTGCCATTGTACTGTTTCAATGGCGGAGCTTTTAAAGCAGGCATTCAGCAAGGATTCGCATCCAAGCTTATGCTGGGACAATATTTCGCGGCATCAAGCTTACTGTTTACAATAGGCAGAATGTTGGTGCCAGTAGCCATTGATGTCAGGATGAATTGGTCACAACACTTCACGTTCTTGGCGTGCTCGCCATCGTCAGTGCATTTTTATATTTCATGATATATTCGCTCCATTAAAAGAAACAGCAATGCACTTCCACTATTTACTAGATTTCCCACCCCCACAAACTCGCTACAAAAGGTAGAATGAGTATATAGGGGTCAAACTCTTATGGAGGGGTGACTAAATGTTATCAAATACAGAAATAGGCATTGACTTAGGAACTGCAAATACGCTAGTTTACAGTAAAAATAAAGGAATCGTATTTAATGAGCCATCAGTGGTGGCCATTGATATAGAGACTAATAAAGTATTGGCAGTTGGTGTGGATGCAAAAAACATGATCGGGAAAACACCTGGAAATATCGTGGCAATCCGTCCGCTTAAGGACGGTGTCATTGCGGATTTTGAAGTAACGGCGCAAATGCTTCGGGAAATCATGAAAAAAGCAAGTAAGGCCCTAGGCTTTTCGATTCGAAAACCTAGTGTGGTGGTCTGTACACCATCAGGTTCCACATCAGTTGAGAGAAGGGCCATTCAGGATGCAGTCAAAAGCTGCGGAGCCAAACAGGTCCACCTTATCGAGGAACCAGTAGCAGCAGCAATAGGTGCAGGCCTGCCTGTCGAAGAGCCGGTTGCAAATGTCATCGTTGATATCGGCGGGGGCACGACTGAGGTCGCGATCATATCTTACGGCGGCGTAGTTTCTTGCAATTCAATAAGAATTGGCGGAGATCAATTGGATGAAGATATCAGCCAATATGTTAGAAAAAAACATAATGTGCTGATCGGGGAAAGAACAGCCGAGGAAATAAAAAAAGAAATCGGCTACGCACTAGTTGAACATCCCGTGATCACCATGGAAGTCAGGGGCCGCGATCTTGTAACGGGTCTTCCAAAGCCGATTACAATATCATCCACTGATGTCCAGGAAGCCATCCAGGAATCGCTTCTTCATATATTGGAAGCAATCAGGGCCACTTTGGAAGACTGTCCACCTGAATTGAGCGGGGATATCGTCGATCAAGGTGTCATCTTATCCGGCGGGGGTGCACTTCTCAACGGGATACAAGAATGGCTGACGAATGAAATTGTCGTCCCAGTCAAACTTGCAGATAATCCGCTTGAATCAGTCGCCATCGGAACCGGGCTTTCACTTGAGGTCATTCACAAATTACAAAAAGCCGTATACTAAAAAGATGAAGGAATCCCAACTTGGGGTTTCTTTTTTTTATCTATCCAGCCTTATGTTCCCAGGGTGCAAGCAGCAATCTCCACGTTTTAAAGTTAAATAACTTCACTGATATATTTTACCTCGTTTGAGTAGAGAATAAGGAAAAGGGTTTTTACGTTCGACAGTATGCGTTGCTTTTTTGAAGAAGGATCATTCCTGCAGGACTAAACGCATGCAATGTTACATAAGTTGTGATATAGTATAATTATGTTACATTGGTAAGAGGAGAAGATTTATGGAATATGTAGAAGCCTTTAAGGATATCAATCAAATCAGCAAAATAAAAACCTATTTACGAGCTCACTCCAGTCGGGATTATTTATTGTTTGTACTCGGCATCAATACAGGTATGAAGATAAATGAAATGCTCGAAATAACCGTCGCCAACGTTCTTGATGAAACTGGAAAAATCAAGGAATTTTATGAGCAACGGATGGAAAATGATGAGGTCAACCAAATTTATTTGAACCTGAAAGTCCGTACCGCCTTACAAGAACACCTTAAAGGCTCGAAGGTTATCGAAGGTCAATTTTTATTTCTTTCCCCTAAGACAAAAAAGCCGATTACACGTCAACAGGCACACCGAATCATCCATGATGCTGTGGAAGGTGCAGGTCTGACAGGCAAATTCGGAGCAAGTTCGATGCGTAAAACTTTTGGCTACCATGCCTATAAACAAGGAGTGTCACTGGCCTTGATACAGAAGCATTACCATCATTCCAGTCCATCGGAGACATTAAAATACATCGGCATATCCAAGGAGAAGAAATTCAAGACGAATATTGACGTTAACTTATAAACATTCTGCTATCTTCTATTAACTCTACCAACATTTTAAGGAGGAATTCCAGTGAGAATTAGAGAAAGTGAACTTCCTGGTATTGGCCAAAAGTTCGAAATCATAACGAGAAATGATGAAAAGTTAGTAATTGTCATTCACGATGACGGCCGTCGGGAATTGTACCATTTTGATAATGAACATGAAGACGTCATTTCGAGCATCACCCTTAACGATCAGGAATCCCGGCAAATGGCTTCCATCATAGGCGGCATGGTTTATAAACCACAAGCACTTGAAACGATTGAAATGTCATTGGGTGACTTAGTGATTGAATGGTTCAAAGTGGAACCAGGTTCTAAGGCCATCAATCAAACGATCGGTGCGATTGATATAAGGAGCAATTATAATGTAACCGTCATCGCCCATTCGAAAAAAGGAAAAAAACAACTGAATAATCCTGGTCCTGACTCTATCATCGAAACAGGCGATACCCTTGTGATATCTGGTGAAAGAAAAGATATCCGTAACCTGACAAGAGAATTATTGACCGACGAAAGGAGTGACTAAGCTCATATGGACCATTTAGTCTTTGAAGTGGGAACTGCCCTACTTCTAGTAGCATTAGCTGCTCTCGTTGCAGGTAAATTCAAAATCTCAAATGTTCCACTATTAATTATCATCGGGATGCTCGTTGGTCCCCATGCCCCACAATTCGGATTAATTGACCTGCGTTTCATTGAAAGTGATGAAATCATAGCGTTCCTCGGACGTGTCGGTATCTTATTCCTCCTGTTTTACTTAGGTCTGGAATTTTCCGTAAAAAAACTTATGAAGTCCGGGAAAAATATCGTGACAGGCGGAACGTATTACATTGTGATCAACGCCGGAATGGCCTTTGTATATGGTTTCCTGCTCGGACTTCCATTAAAAGAGGTTCTGATATTAACCGGGATCATCAGTTTTTCTTCAAGTGCCATTGTAGCAAAGGTACTTGTTGACCTTAAAAGGACCGGGAACAATGAAACGGAGCTAATCCTTGGTATCATCATGTTTGAAGATATCTTCCTCGCTGTTTATCTTTCAGTCGTATCCGGATTGGTATTAAGCTCCTCTGGTTCCATTTGGGGAACGTTACTTTCTACTTTAATCGCAATTGGGTATATGCTTGTATTTTTTGTTATCGCCCGGAAAGCATCTGGGATCCTTAACAAATTATTCAATATTACATCAGATGAGATTTTTATCATCGTCGTGTTTGCATTACTGTTCTTTATTGCAGGTTTCTCGGAAACGATTCATGTTGCGGAAGCCATTGGTGCATTACTGCTCGGCCTAGTCTTTTCTGAGACGGAACATAGCGACAGGATTGAGAAACTTGTCATTCCCTTTAGGGACTTCTTCGGGGCCATATTCTTCTTCAGCTTTGGCTTGAGCATCGATCCGACGACCCTTGGCGGAGCTGTCTGGATGGTTCTTGGAGCCGTCATCATCACTATAATCGGTAACTTTGTCGCTGGTATGATTGCCGGACGCAAATCCGGTTTATCTCACAGAGCTTCCGCAAACATCGGTTTAACGATTGTTTCACGTGGCGAATTCTCCATCATTTTAGCCAACCTAGGCATTGCTGGCGGTTTAATGCCTATACTAACCCCGTTTGCGGCACTTTATGTTTTGACCTTAGCCATTCTTGGGCCGATCCTTACAAAAGAATCCAAACACATCTATAATATCCTAAATAAAGTCTTCAAATGGACCCCCCCGAAGGTTCAAAAGGAACAAGGAAAAGAAGTACAATAGACAAAAAGGCCAGACATGTTATCTGGCCTTTTTTCTGTTAACCTTCAATAGCCCATCCGGAATAACTTCCATAATTACCCTAACATTAATATAATTGTTATAAAAGGGGCGTGGAATAATGAGTCTTTCTTTAAAAAGAGCCATTAGATATTTAATCTGCCTAGTGGTAGTATTGGGCGTATTATTCATAGGCTTGAAGTACCAACAGCACCTATTTACAGTTAGTCGCGAAACTTACGAGATTAAGGGATACTTGCTGTTCGGATCTTCATTCCCGATTTTCCTGGGCATGGTACTCGCCATTCCCCGAATTCTGCAAAGGTTTTCTAAAAAGGGGCATTGGAAAGTGAGTTGGTTAAGGCTAATCATTCTTGGCTTGCCATTCCTTTACCTCTCCATCATTCCGATTTTGTACTTTACTGGATTATTTAAAGATTTGCCTCTCTCCAAATTTGTTTTTGGTTACTTCGGAGAAAATGAATCAACCACATTAAATGCGATCATTGGAGTAATTGCAGGTTATATCATTGTCACAAGCTTATACAAGCGCGAGGATTAACATGAAAGGGACTTCTTTTTTAGGAAGCCCCTTTCAATTTCTTTTCATTTGAGGATTAGCTTGCATGAACAGAGGGAAAAGAAGCAGATAACCTAAGTAACTATTCAGGAGTGATGCCCGGATGAATAAGTCGATAAAATTTTCAAAGAAACTGATTAAAGAAATAAAGGAGGATCGCGTGACGGGGCTGGCAGCTGAACAAGCTTATTACTATTTACTCGCCCTATTCCCTTTGCTCATTTTACTTCTGTCCATATTACCTTATCTGAATATTGATATTCAGACAGCACTGGACACGATAAAAACCTTCATGCCTGCGGAGACGATGGAAGTCATTGAGAAAAATATCATCAACATATTATCTGAGCGGAACGGCGGCTTACTGACTTTTGGTTTCCTTGGCACCATATGGTCCGCTTCAAACGGAATGAATGCGTTCATTCATTCCATGAATATCGCTTATGATGTTGAAGAAACAAGGAATTTCATTAAAGCCCGCTTCATCTCCATTGTATTAACATTAGGCTTGGTTGTTGCATTCATCGTCATGTTAGGTCTCCCCGTCTTCGGAAAAGTCATCATCGATTTACTACAGCAAGTCATCCCGATCCCTGAAGAAATGCAAATTTTATTCAGCTTGTTACGGTGGGTTATCGCGGTTGTGGTCATCTCACTCGTCCTGGCCTTTCTATATCGTTTTGCACCGAACAAAAGTTTCCCCATTAAACACGTCATCCCTGGGGCAGTGACCGCAACTGTACTTTGGCTGGGAATATCACTTGGATTTTCATTCTATATCAGTAACTTTGCCAACTATTCTTCCACTTATGGCAGTTTAGGAGGCGTCATCATCTTGATGATCTGGCTATATTTGAGTGGTCTGATCTTTGTGATCGGCGGAGAAATCAATGCAATTCTTCATCGCCAAAATACCATTCCAAAAAAACAGTCACGCACTATCGTACATCCTGTCCCGCTTAAAAGGTAAAATCATGAATTACGGAACTAGATGGAATTAATTCAAAAGCGGCTGTCCCATTCGGACAGCCGCTTTCCTATTCACCCTTTATTGACAAACTCTTCATATCTTTCATCATGGGCCAGCCATGCCGAGTATTTCCGCTTCATGTATTTTTCAGCTTCCCCAAATGTATCGAATGTTTTTTTCTGTTGTTTTCCGTTGATTTCAACAATCCATTCTTCTTCTTCATCTTCATAGATGAATATGTCCTTTTTATCTCTCGTTGAATATAGGCAACCCTCTGGGGATTCCTTTACATTCAATTGATTTTTATGTGCATCGCGTTTAAGGGGCTCGGCAAAGAATGTCTTTTCGACATATTGACTATAAGCCTTTTCGGACATGGTACAACCGGCGGCTTTTTGATGGCCGCCACCATCGTACTTTCCAGCAACCTCAGAAACATCTATGTCATCGTGGATTGTCCGGAAGCTGATTCTTTTACTCCCTACCATCAGGATGGCGATATAATCCAGATGCGAGAACTCTTTCGACAGTTCATTTCCCAATTCTGAGTGGTATGACTCTGCATGGACCACCCCAGCTGTATGGGGACCGACCGTAGCCTGATAAACTTCTCTTTTTTTCCTGTTTATGTACCGATCAACCCGACTCTCCTCAACATTCAGAAGCGTTTGCTCCACTTCGTCAAAAGTAAAACTTTCAGCCGTCGACAACTTTTTTGCGATTTTCATTTCGAATTCCTCAATCGGAATCATGAAAAACAGGTCATTCAGCCGTTTTGCCGTTGAATTTTTATTGACTTCCCATTCCCACGTATCGTATTGACGGACCAATTCAACGAATTCAGCGATAATGCTTGAAGGTTCCAGAAATTTATTTTCAACAGCATACTGATAGAATAATGAAGTTGCTGCCGTCTGTTTACCGTCTTCCTGTTCGACAGTTACAGATGCCCAATCATGTTCATTCAAATGCAATGCTGACTTATGATGATCGATCAGCAGCGCTTTACCTCCATCTTCCACAAACTGAGTAATCATTTTTTCGTTATCTTCATCAACCGATAAATCAGTAACAATCAATGTATCTTCAATCTTAGCCTGCTCAAGAAATGCTCCTACATTCTGATTAAGGCGACCGATTGAATTATAACTAACAACTACTTCTTCTCCGAATGCCAGCTTAGCTACAATGCCGCAACCGACTCCATCTAAATCATTATGTGTAAAGAGATGGTACACACAAACCCCTCCTAATAACTAATAAATTTACTTTTCCCTAAAGACATGAATTTCAATTGCAATCTTTACAATTGTAGCATAATCATATCCGCATAATTTACCATGCTACCATTACGCGATGCTTTTGTTCTTTTTTTTTTTGAAAAACCCACTTATGATTCTTTATTTTCCAGAATTTATACCAATATATAATGAAAACACATTACTTTGAAATCGTGGCATTTCCATGTACTCCCTTAAAACAGACAGGGGAAAACAACAAACCATTAATGCTTCAAGATATCATGATCATGTATTCAATGATCACTTTATGCCTCATTCTATCCATATTTCTAGGCACCCCGCCAACAAGTGGCCCTTATGGCCATTTCAGAATTGTCCAAATAACAGGGGGAAATCTGAGGAAATCGTTATTGCCTTAATAGATATAAAAAAAAACTAAAATAGCCGTCATGCCACAAATCACATTCAACAGAACCTGAGTAACATAACCTAAAATCCATTACATCAAAAAAAAACCGCAGGAAATGTTAATCCCTGCGGCCTCCTTATGTGAAATCACTGTTCTATCAATTTTCCAAGGTTGGCCATTTCAATGGCACTAACGGCAGCTTCATAGCCTTTGTTACCTGATTTAGTTCCGGCACGTTCAATGGCTTGTTCAATATTCTCAGTTGTCAACAATCCGAAGATAACCGGTACACCTGTGTCCAAGGAAACGGATGCCATGCCTTTAGCTGCTTCATTGCACACATAATCATAATGTGAAGTGGCACCCCTGATTACCGTCCCAAGACCGATTACCGCATCATATTTACCTGTATTTACAAGTTTCTTCGCAATTAACGGAAGTTCAAAAGCACCCGGGACCCATGCGATGTCAACATCATTCTCATCAACACCATGACGCTTAAGGCCATCCAATGCCCCTCCTAAAAGCTTGCTTGTGATAAACTCATTAAATCTTCCTACAACGATTCCTACTTTCAATCCTGATCCGATTAATTGTGCTTCAATAATTTTCCCCATGTCCAATTCCTCCTAATTATTATACAGATATCATTTTTTGTTCATTTAAATGCGCTAAACTCCTTAAGCATTCGGGATGTTCAGTTCAAATTCTTGTTTCCCGATTATATCACTTTGTTGAAGAAACCGAATCAAATCGGCTATCGTGATGAATTTCAGGTTGAATTTCTCAGCGATGACTTCCAAATCGGATACGCGTGCCATCGATCCATCTTCATTCATGATCTCGCAAATGACACCAGCTGGAGCGGCACCGCATAACTTTGCCAAATCCACCGAAGCTTCCGTATGTCCTGCCCTCCTCAGTACGCCGCCTTCTTTAGCGACTATCGGAAAAGTGTGACCAGGCCTTTGAAAATCTTCAGCGACCGAATCCTCTTTAAGAAGCTCAAGTATCGTCAATGACCGTTCAAAAGCACTGATTCCTGTGGAAGTGCTTTTATGATCGACACTAACAGTAAAAGCAGTACCATGATGATCGGTATTTTCTCCTACCATAGGATGCAGGTTCAATTTTCCTGCCAATTCTTCAGTAATGGTTGTACAAATCAAACCTCGTCCATGAGTCGCCATGAAATTAATCGCTTCCGGCGTCGCCTTTTCGGCCAACAAGACAAAATCCCCTTCATTTTCACGGTCTTCATCATCAGATACGATTACTATCTTGCCAGCTTTCAAATCTTCGATCGCTTCTTCAATTGTATGGAACATCATTACACCGCCCTTTTATTAGAATCCGTGCTCTGCCAAAAACTCTAAATTCAACCCTGGTTTTGAATCACCATTTTTCATTTGATGTATAATATATTTCCCTATCATGTCATTTTCGATGTTAACTATATCGCCAGCCGCTTTTTGCCCCAATACGGTGTCCTGATGAGTCAATGGAATCAGTGATACAGTCAAAAGGTTTCGTTCGATTCCAAATATCGTCAAGCTCGTTCCATCAATGGCTACAGATCCTTTTGGAATGCAAAAGGTACTGAGCCCTTCTTCCAATTGGATTACATAATATACGGCATTTTCTTTTCGTTCTTTTTTTATGATTGTTCCGGTTCCGTCGATATGACCTGAAACAAAATGACCGCCAAACCTTCCCTGTGCACTCATGGCTCGTTCGAGATTCACAGGTGATCCCAACTTTAACGTCCGGATCGAGGAAGCTTTGACCGTTTCCGGCATCACATCGACCGTAAACAAACTTTTCGTGAAGGACGTTACCGTTAAGCAGACCCCGTTGACTGAAATACTATCCCCCAGATGAACATCTTCAAGGATTTTTTCAGAACGAATCGACAGCTCCATACTGCTTTTTCCTTTTTTCAAGGAATGGACGGTACCGATATCCTCAATGATTCCCGTAAACATGTTTTTCCCCCTTTTATAAAATATAAAAAACCCCTTAGGAAGACCTAAGGAGTTAGCAGGAGAAATGAGTGAAAAAAACTGTATACCTAAAAAGCCTAATATTTTCTTTTTTGAAAAATTAGGCGTACGTATACACTTGGGTTCCACACGTCCTTCTCCCATCCAGACTGTACTGTCGGCTTTGGAATCTCACCAAATCCTGCCTTTATCAGGCTCGCGGGCTTAGAATTTCTTCATCACCGCCGGTTGGGATTTTCACCCGACCCCGAAGGACACTATCAACACATTGCTGCGCTTTCTAGTATTATGTTGTTATTTAAAAGCCTATGTAATAGGATTTTTACGGTTATGATATTGATTGAAATGTTTTATAGTTCTGTTGAATATTGTTCATTCCTTCCAAGTATCCTACCAAAAAACTACCACTGAATTGACTTTTAATTAATGACATATTACCACGACAAAATAAAAAGAACAAGGAATGAATCTCCTTGCCCTTCTCCATCAAGCCATTTTAAAAAAGTAATTTTGGATACTTTGTATATCCTTCCGATTTTAACCACGTGTAAGGGAAGATCCCTATTCCCTTTTTTATCCTTAGCAGGCACGTTTACATCCACTTCGACGTTTTACTCTACCTTTTGTTCAATCTTTACATTTTTTGTTTAAACCCAATTAATCTCACCTCTTCAAAGTCTCGAATATGTTAATGACTAGTTTATGTAAATGAATAAAAAGAGTTTGGACCACACAATGGATACTATAAAGACTTGGCCCATAAGCTCGGCCATACTAAAAATCAAGTTAGCTGCAAGTTATATGTGATGGACCATGTCTACAGGTGTGATCCGTTTCTTCCACCATTCCTGGCATAAATGATTGTCTCCTGCCAATACAACAGCACTGCACTTCTTCCAACCAGATGAGTTATAGAACTTCTTAGCTTCTTTATCACGTTTGTATTTATTGTAATAAGCCTGCTTACCCATACTATTTCCTCACCTTCTTTCTCCAAAATAAAAAGCACCCAAAGAATGAGTGCAATATTTAAACTATTTAAATTCAATTAGTGCTTTGCAACTTACCATTAACTAAACTACTATATTGTATCGGAATGTACTTACCACCTGATTTTGATTTTACTATTCCATTCAAAATAATGCTTTTTACTCTCTTTTTTACAACACTTTTTCTCTTTTTTCTTGCAACAATCTTTTACCTTCTTACAACTGTGTTTCTCTTTTTTGCAACACTTTTTATCCTTTTTTTTCTTACAACTATGTTTCCCCATATAATCATCCCCATATCATGTATTGTTATATAATATGGATTTACTAAATTTACGCTTGTGCTTGTCCCCATTAATGAATATATTGACATCTTCTTTCTCCAAGATAAAAAGCACCCAATTGAATAGATGATAATATAACTATACAATCGAATTCAGAGGGTTTTCTTTATATATTTTCTATAAAGATTTTCTTTGGGAATTTTGCTCTAATGTTGAAAAAAATTTTGAGTATTCGAATCCGATTACAGAACGGATGTTTGTAAGTTTAGGCAATTTAGGAACCCCCATAATTATGGATGCTTAATGATTTCAAATTATCTATCCACGTTCTATAAAATGAATCTCCCATAAGCCTGGTTATATCTAACATCTGTGATTTATCCTCATAGACCAATCTTGTATTTTCGTCTTCTAATTCTGTATTCAAACCAAAAATTACAGCCTTTATCAGTTATTACTTTCAGACAATAAAAAGTTACTTCCCTACTTCTTCAGGTGGAACTTCTTGACGATTTACAAAGTCCTCATTAAGGCTTTATCATTTAAGCTAGCATTTCGTGTGGAGTATACGATTCAATGCACCCTTCAATTGTGCCAACCTTTCCTACCTACCAAACACTAAAATGGAACAAATAAAAACCGCCTCAAACCCTTTAATACAAAGGTTTAGGCGGTTTATTTTTGATCTTACGACCGGAAGGACTAAAATAATATGAATTTTTGAATATTTTAACGCCATAAAGTGAAAAAAGATTTGAAATTTCTAAACTTAAATGGTTCATTAGTTACAGGAAATCCCTTTCTATATGGAAAAATGAAATTCATTTCCGAGTACCTCCGATGTGCTCCAAAAAGATTAAACATGCCTAAATGGTGGAATAAGTTATAGGAGTCACAATTCATACAAGGAGGAAGCTCATGCTTATTGCCATCACCAATTTGATTTTCTTTCTATTCGTCGTAACAATGAATTTTCTAGCCAATTTCCTGCCATTGAACGGCCAAACATCAGGAGAGGTCTCTGATAAATTGGATGTCCTTTTCACTCCTGCCGGTTATGTATTTTCCATATGGGGCTTTATCTACTTTCTGCTGGCCATTTGGGTAATCAGGCAGTTTTTAGGTAACCACCTTAACAGCCCTGTTTATAAGGCATCCTCCCCTTGGTTCGCTTTAAGCTGTGTACTGAATGGTTCCTGGCTTTTGGCTTGGCATTACGAACACTTTTTGTTATCCGTATTCATTATCATCGCTCTTTTGGCTACATTAATGGTCATTTATATAAGCATAAAAAAAGTGGAGCATACTGCTTTCGATCTATTTCCGTTTTCCGTTTATACAGGCTGGGTGAGTGTTGCTGCCATCGCTGACATTTCTTATTACCTTACCTATATTAAATGGGAAGGTTATGGGATTTCCAGTGTAGCTTGGACAATCATTTTGCTGATTGCAGCAACAATCCTGGCCTTTGTCTTTGCAGGTAAAAACCGGGATTGGTGCTATCCTCTCGTATTCGTTTGGGCGTTCATAGGCATCGGGATCCGAAATGGTGCCGCCTCCCCGGTAACCTCAGACATTTCTTATATTCTGGCTGCTCTCATCTTTATCGTGTCCATCACAATCTTCATCAAAAATAGAAGGAGCTGAAAAGGAAATATGGCTGCCTAAAATGCCTGCTGAAGATCATGCCATACGTCCTGCCAAGCTTCAAGGCCAACTGAGAGACGGACTAGTTGGTCACTGATGCCCATTTGTTCCCGCGAATCTTCAGGAATGGCAGAGTGCGTCATGGTGGCGGGATGCTGGATCAATGTTTCGGCATCCCCTAGACTGACGGCAATTTTGATAAGTTCCAATTTATTGAGGAATTCCTGCGCATCCTTTTTTGTGCCATGCAATTCGAAAGAGATAATGCCGCCGCCATGTTTCATCTGTTTTTGCATTATATAATGATCCGGTGAGGCTTCATCACCTGGATAATATACCTTTTTCACCTTTGGATGTTTCTTAAGTTCATGAAAGATCTCCATTGCATTGGCCGAGTGACGGTCCATCCTGACAGGCAAGGTCTTTACCCCCCGCAATAGTAACCAGGCATCGAATGGTGAAATGATTCCACCGATATCCTTCTGTGTAGTTCCAGCTACCTTTTTCATAAACTCCTTCTTGCCGACAACAAGGCCCGCAACGACATCCCCATGCCCGCAAAGATATTTTGTCGCACTATGAAGGACGATATCACATCCATATTCAAGCGGTCTCTGTAAGTAGGGAGTCGAAAACGTATTATCGACTACGACCGTTACATTATATTCCTTCGCAACTCTCACTACCATCTCTAAATCAATCATTTTCATCGTCGGATTGATTGGGGTTTCTACATATATGCAGGTCGTTTCCGGCCGAATCATTTTCCTTACTTGTTCTTCTGTATCCATTTCACAAAAATCATGAGTGATTCGGTATTTATTTTTCATTAACTGCAGAAGCCCGAATGTACATCCATATAGCCCCTGTGAACACAGGATGTGGTCATCCGTTTTAGTTAACGCAAAAAGCACTGCTGAAACCGCTGCCATACCCGATCCGAAAGCAAGGCCAGCTTCCCCCCCTTCCAAAGCGGCAATCTTTTCTTCAAGCACTTGTACCGTGGGATTTCCAAGGCGAGAATAAATATATCCATCTTCTATACCGGCAAAACGCCGTTCCCCTTGCTCGGCCGTTTCGAAAGTGAATGTTGAGGTTTGGAATAAGGGTGTTGCCAAGCTTCCTAAATGCTTCTTCGAGTCATATCCTTCATGTATGACTGCCGTTTCAAACTTTTTATACTTCCCTGTCATATCGTCTCCTCCTAACCTATATCTATTGCTATCATATGTCAAAAATCCATATAAAGGAAGCGTTTTCATGCATGAATATCCCCATCAATAAACTCCAGAATTCAGTATATATAATTTAATTTCACAATCAGAATTTATAGATAAAGATTTTGGCAGGGCGCAAGATGAACAAATTCATTTTTGGTTTTCTGGTTATATTAACGACTGCTTTAATGGGTTCTTCATTCGCTATAGGACAAATTGGCTTTGCGTACTTCACCCTAAGTTACTGGCAGTGTTTCGGTTCATCCTAGCAGATTTCAGCATGGCCATAGTCGTTAAGCTCATCAAACGCCCGCACTCAAAAAGATCAAGAATTGGTCCAAATGGAGTATCATCTTTTTTTCCAGACAGCTGGTGTCAGGGGATGCTTCTTTATAGGTTTAAGGACCAATTCAGCCGGGGAATTGTCGATCTTGACATTCATGAACCCGTTATTCCTCTTGCTGGATGACCCTGTTCACTGGTACGTTGCAGTTGGAGGTTCACTCATTTTCATCCGCATATTTTTGGTTAACTGGGAATCCCACCATTTTAAGACAGTGAAAGGTCCTGTAGAGCGAATTCAAATTGAGCATCCACTTAATTTTTAAAGAAAAGGAGGAGTTTTAAGAATTGGTCGGATGGTATATGTTCCCTGCTTAAATCCTAATCGTGTTTGTAAAAAAAAAGAGACAGCCGCCACGGCCATCCCTTTTCCAAATCATTCATCGACTACGATGTTTCCACCATAGAAGGTTACTCTTGTTAATGGAATCTCCAGTTCACGAGCCATTTTTTTCAACTCTCGCTCTTCTCTTTCCGTTACGATTGAAATAACAGTGCCGTCTGCACCTGCACGCCCAGTTCTCCCTGATCTATGGATATATTGATCGATGTTATCAGCCATATCAATATGAACGACCGCAGTAAGACCTTTAATATCAAGCCCCCTAGCCGCTACATCCGTTGCTATCAACATCGGGGATTTTCCGGAACGAAGCTTGCGCAGCGCTTTCTCCCGGTCGACTTTATTGGATTCCCCGTGAAGCACGCCCATTTCAACACCTTTATAGCTCAGCTTTTCATGTAAGACGCTCAGTTCTGCTATATCATTCAGGAAGGCAAGGGCCTTCACATCTTTAAGTCTTGTGATTTTCTCAAGAATCTTGGATTTTTCCCGTCTCTCTACAACAAAGTACAGATGATCCACTTTCGATTCCATTTTTTCATGCTTATCGACCTTTATCATTTCGGGTTCATTCATGAATCCTCGGGCCGCTTTTTCAGTTTCCTCTGGCAGAGTTGCCGAGAATACCATTATTTGCCTGTCTTTAAGGGTTGTTTTGATAATATTATTGATCGTACCCATATGCTCTGGAGTGATCAATTGGTCACCTTCATCAAGTACAATCGTCTTAACTTCATGCATCTTCAATTTCTTTTGGGCAATCAATTCATAAATCCTACCCGGTGTTCCGGCAATTACCTGTGGATGCTTCTTCAGTTTGTCCAACTGCCTTTTCACATTAGCACCGCCGATGAATGCTGCACCCGTTATGCCGCTTCCCTCTGACCAAATGCGAATTTCTTCATTGATTTGCATGACCAGTTCTCGGGATGATGCCAAAATCAAAGCTTGCGGCGATTTTTTTTCAGGATCTACCTTTTCTAACACTGGAAGTAAATAAGCTAAAGTTTTTCCGGTTCCAGTCGGTGATTCAGCCATGATGTCTTTTCCCTCAACAATCACGGGAATCGCTTTAGTTTGAATCGGGGTAAGTTGTCCGAATCCGGACTTTTTCCAGACCTCTTGTATATATGGTTTTCTATCGTTCACTAATGCAGGTAATTCGCTCATATCGTTCTCCTTTAATATAAAACTTTTCCTATCTTTCATAGTACCACTTATTCTTGTCCAGTAGCCAACGGAATACGAATTGTAACCGTCGTCCCTTTGTTTATCTCACTTTCAAAATGCATTTCCCCGTCAAGGCGATGAACGACCTTCCGGCAAATTGCAAGTCCGATCCCTGTGCCCTTTTCCTTCGTCGAATAAAAAGGCTCACCAATCCTTTCAAGGCGCTCGGGCATCATTCCTATGCCATTATCACTCACGCTGACTACAGCTTGATCATCGAGGATTTGCAGCGACAGATCAATTTTCCCATTATCCTCTATCGCTTCAATGCTATTCTTGACAACATTGATTATCAACTGTTTAAGTTCAATTGAATCAGCCATAATATAAATCGGTTCAGCGGTTTTAACCCTAAACCCCATTTCGATATTATTCAAATTCGTCTCTGCTTGCATCAACGTGAATACCTGTTGTAAACTGTCGGCAAGATCTATCCTTCGGAATGCGACATCCTGTTTCTTTCCGAGAACCAACAGTTCACTTGAGATAATATTAATTCGGTCAATTTCCTTCAACATGATATCAGAATGCAGCGGGTTGACCTCCTGTGTCATGTCCATTAATTGTACGAATCCTTTTAAAGATGTCAGCGGATTTCTTATCTCATGTGCGACGGCAGCAGCCAGATGTCCGATTACAGATAGCTTTTCCGACATGACCATCAATTCCTCTTCGCGCCGCAATTCAGTAATATCCCTTACGATTGCATATACTCCAAGCATTTCCGCTTGAACGATGATCGGTAGAAAGGTTACACGGATTATCCGCTTTTCATCACTCTTATTCTGGATGGTCGTTTCGAATTTTACGGCTTCGCCTTGAAGGGACTGTATAAAGAAAACAGATACTTTTTCCTTTTCATTCCAGTTGATGAGATGATTCGCATTCTTGCCTTTCAAATTGTCACTGTGATGACCTAACAGCTTTTCAGCTTCCGGGTTAATTGAAACGACATTTCCTTCAAGATTCAGTTCAAGGACACAATCGGGGTTATGCTTGAACAGCGACTGATACTGTTCATCCTTTAGATTGAATTCCTGTTGGGACCTCAACATTTTCCCCGTCCAATACCTGATTATGAAGTATAAGAAAAGCCCGGTTATGAAAATGAACATCCATCCTTTGGAATGTTGAAACATTGCATATATCTGAACATCCGCCTTTGCCTGTGTCATAGAGATGTAATCCGTAACGATAATCCATAAGACCCCAATGATTATATATATAATAGCCACTTTACATGCAATTTTATGAGATTGGTTCATGTTTTATCCTTTGTAATGTTTTTTGGTTTATTATTCCCAAATCACTCAAAAAAAGCCCTCATGTTTTCCACATAAGGACTCTTTGGATATTGTACCATATCTATGGCGTTCATTGTTTATATCTAAAAAACAACTGGGTTAAATGATCAAGAGAGGTTTTTGATGGCTTGATTGAATTCCTCTTCTATAACTTTTGAAGGCTTGGCCGATAGTAAGCTGAAAACAACGACCGCTATTGTTCCAGCGATGAAACCAGGAATGATTTCGTATACTTCAGCTAACTCTTCGATCATTTCCCAAACGATTACTGTTGAGGTACCGACAATCATTCCCGCCAGGGCTCCCCATTTCGTCATTCGCTTCCAGTACAGGCTTAACAAAATGACCGGACCGAAGGCCGCTCCAAAACCGGCCCATGCATAACCCACCAATTTAAGGATCGTACCACTTGGATTAAAAGCTAAAATGAGAGCGATGGCAGAAATTGCCAAAACTCCAAACCGGCCCACTAGCACTAATTCCTTATCCGATGCATTCGGCCGAATGAACTGCTTATAGAAATCATCCGTCAGGGCACTTGCAGAAACTAACAGCTGAGACGCAATCGTACTCATGACCGCTGCCAAAATCGCCGCCAACAAGAAGCCTGTAATTAAAGAAGGAAACAGTTCTTTAGCTAAAATGATGAAGACAGACTCTGCACTTTTTTCCCCTAAAGGACTGCTTGTCAGATTAAAATAAGCAATCCCTACCAATCCGGTGAACATCGCTCCCACGATAGCAAAAATCATCCAGCCCATACCGATTCTCCGTGCACTTTTCAATTCCTTAACAGATGAAACCGCCATGAATCGAACGATTATATGAGGCTGCCCGAAATAACCAAGTCCCCATGCCAGAAGAGATATGATGCCAATGGTTGATGTTCCTTCGAAAGCATGCAATAAATTCGGGTTAATCGATTTTATTTCATTGAAGGTAGGATCCCAGCCACCAATATTTACAATCGTGACAACTGGTACTAGAATTAAGGCAATGAACATAATCGTACCTTGTACGAAGTCCGTCCAGCTAACAGCCAGGAATCCGCCAAATAATGTGTAAAGAATAACAACGCTCGCCGTCAGCCAGATGCCCCACCGGTAATCCAAATTGAAAGCGGAGCGGAAAAGCTCACCGCCTGCTACCATACCTGAAGAGGTGTAAAAGGTGAAGAAGATTAAAATGACCGATGCTGATACAACTTTCAAAATCCGTGATCCATCTTTAAACCGATTTCCCAAAAAGTCGGGAATCGTAATCGAATTGCCGGCCACTTCCGTATATGTCCGAAGTCTTGGTGCCACGAATAACCAGTTTAAATAAGATCCTGCACACAGGCCGATGACAATCCAGCCAGCACTTAACCCGCTTATGTACATTGCACCGGGAAGACCCATCAACAGCCAGCCGCTCATATCGGAAGCACCTGCACTCAATGCAGTTACAGCTGGGCCCAAGTTCCGGCCGCCAAGCATGTAATCCGTTAAGTTGGCCGTTCTCCGATAGGCCAAATAACCAATTAACAGCATGCCTGCCATGTATATTCCAATTGATATTATAATTCCATATTCCAAAAATGAATCCTCCTATTTATAGGTTAATTTTCATCTTGTAAGCTTATCAGAAAAAAAAACATATGTTAAGAAGTTCTTGCACCTATCAACGATTTCACTTTCAATATAATTAAGAAAATTCATTTTATTAGATTAAATTATTAGGAGGAATACGCCCATGCAATCCTATATCAATCAGCCAGATGGAGTCTTTCCCTCTGTTTGCTCTCTTGACTGTCCTGATCAATGCGGTCTACTGCTGCACAAAAAGGACGGGAAAATCATTAAAGTTCAGGGGGACCCTGATCATCCAGTCACCAAAGGGAATATTTGCAACAAGGTCCGGAACATGACTGCCCGCCTATATGACCCCAATCGCTTAAAGCAGCCATTAAAGCGCATCGGCCCGAAAGGAGAAGGGAAATTCGCTCCAATCAGTTGGGAAGAGGCCATTGACACAATTACTTTCAAATGGAATGATCTGCTCGAAATGCATGGCCCTGAAAGCATACTTCCCTACAGCTTTTATGGAAACATGGGTAACCTAAGCGCAGAGGGCATGGATCGCCGTTTTTTTCACAAACTCGGTGCAAGCATGCTTGAGCGATCCATTTGTAACGCGGCCGGCTCAGTCGGATACAACTATACAATGGGTGGTTCTTTCGGCATCGACCCTGAAGAAACGATTCATACAAAGCTTTTCATCATGTGGGGCATTAATGCGGTGAGCACAAATATGCACCAAGTTACGCTTGCACAGCAAGCCCGAAAAAACGGGGCCAAAGTAGTTGTCATTGACGTACATAAAAACCAAACCGGTAAGTGGGCAGATTGGTTCATACCGATTCTGCCTGGTACCGATAGTGCCCTTGCCCTCGGTTTAATGCATATTCTATTTGCCGAGAATCTAGTCGATCAGCCTTTTCTTGATGAATACACAGTGGGTGCTGCTGAATTGCGCGAACACGTCCGCCAATATGACCCTGCAACCGTCTCCGCGATCACCAGCGTTCCAATGGGTGACTTATATGAATTAGCCAGGATGTATGGCACTACCACTCCATCATTCGTCCGAATAGGCAATGGGCTGCAGCACCATGATAATGGCGGCATGGCAGTACGCACCATTGCCTGCCTGCCTGCACTTACCGGCCAATGGATGACGGAAGGCGGCGGGGCCATCAAAGGGAATTCAGGATATCTGGCTTTTAATACAAATGCCTTAAGACGCCCTGATTTATTGCACAATAAATCTACTCGGACCATTAATATGAACCAAATCGGTCAAGCTCTATTGGAAAAAGAAAACCCGATTCGCTCCATGTTTGTATACGGCTCCAACCCAGCACTTGTCGCTCCGAATGCAAATAAGGTGCAGGAAGGTCTAATGCGGGAAGATCTATTCACAGTGGTGCATGATCTATTCTTGACCGAAACGGCCATGTTTGCTGACCTCGTCCTCCCTGCCACATCATCTTATGAAACGGAGGATTTTTATAATTCATACTGGCATAATTACGTCCAAATACAGAAACCTGTAGTCGATAAATATGGCGAGTCGAAATCGAATGTTGAATTGTTCAAACTTTTAGCTGATGGAATGGGCTTTGAGGAACAAGCTTTTAAAGATTCAGAAGAAGATATGATACGGCAGGCGCTTGATTTTCCCGATAATCCGCATTTGGAAGGCATCACCTATGACTCCCTTTCAAGGAATCAATTTGTCAAAGCCAAGATGCACCGGATGTTCCCAGGCAAGCTACCGACACCAAGCGGTAAAATCGAACTTTATTCAGAACGGATGAAGCGCGATGGATATCAGCCTCTACCAACATATACACCAATCATAAAAGACAGCGAACTGCCATTTTTATTCATACCGGCACCTAATCATAACTTCTTGAATTCAACCTTTTCAAATAATGCCAAACATATCTCCTTGGAAAAGGAACCTAAGCTGCACATCAATGCAGCTGATGCCAAAACGTTAGGGATAGCTTCCGGAGATATGGTTAAAATCTGGAACGGCCGCGGTGAATGCTTGCTTACCGCCGCTCCCGGTGAAAATGTGTTACCCGGCGTACTTGTCAGCCAAGGCTTGTGGCAGAATGCACCTGAAACGAAACAACTCATCAATGCCCTTACTCCAGATCGCCTCTCAGATATGGGCAATGGCGCCGTTTTCTTTTCAGGACGGGTGGATCTTGAAAAAGTCCAACATAAGTCCACGAATCTATAAATATATCGGCGATTCTGGAGTAATTTCGCCGATTCTCGGATTATATGGGCGATTCTGGAATTATTTCTGCGATTTCCAGATTTTATCGTCCCATTTCCGGATTATATCGGCGATTTCCGTTTTTTTGCATATCAACATAAAAAAGGCTGTTCCACAAGGAACAGCCTTTTCGTCTAGCTATTTACTCTTCATCAAACCAACCAGTTGGCTGAATATCCAAGTTGTTATTGATTTGCTTTACTTCCGTATATGCCTCATAACCGAAAGTGCCCAGTTCGCGTCCATTTCCACTTTGCTTGAATCCTCCCCAAGGAGCTTCATTATAAGTCGGGTGATATGAGTTTATCCACGTGATGCCGGCACGTACTTTTTTAATGACACGGTACGCTTTTGCGATATCATTCGTGAACACCGCTCCCGCTAAACCATATTTCGTATCATTGGCAAGTCGAAGAGCTTCCGCTTCATCCTTGAACTTTTGAACGACAAGCACCGGTCCAAAAATTTCTTCCTGCACAATCCGCATGTCCGGTGTCGTATCAACAAAAATAGTAGGTTCGACAAAGTAACCTTTATCCAAGCCTTCTTCTTTAATTCGGTTTCCACCGACGATTAATTTGGCTCCTTCTTCTTTTCCAATTTGGATATACGATAATATCTTGTTCATATGGGCCTCTGAAACGATAGGACCCATTTGGCTTTTTTCATCGGAACCTGAGCCTACTTTGATCTTTTTCGCCTTAGCAGTAAGGCTTGCAATGAACTGATCGTAAATGGACTCCTCCAAAAGTAACCGGGAGCCCGCTGAACAAACTTGTCCTTGATTACAGAAAATCCCGTAGAGAGCATAATCAACTGCAGTCTCGAAGTCAGAGTCCGCAAATACGATATTAGGCGATTTCCCACCTAGCTCCAATGTCACTTTCTTTAGGTTACCTAGTGAAGCCTCCATGATCTTACGTCCTGTGGCCGTTCCTCCCGTAAAGGCTACTTTATCTATTTCTTCATGTTCGGCAATCGCCTGTCCGACAATTGGCCCCGCTCCTAACACTAGGTTTGCGACACCTTTAGGCAATCCGACCTCATCCATGATTTCAAATAGTTTGACAGCTGTCACGGGAGTAACCTCCGATGGTTTGAACACAACGGAATTTCCTGCAGCCAGTGCCGGGGCTAGTTTCCAGGCTGACATCATTAGAGGGAAATTCCAAGGAACAATCTGCCCGCATACACCAATCGGTTCCCTTACGACCATCGCTTGCTGACCATCAGGAACTTCATAAGTCTGACCTGTCGGTTTTGTAGCCAATCCTGCATAATATCTAAAACAGGCTGCTGAATCATCTATGTCATAACGAGCCTCACGCAATGGCTTCCCATTATCCAATGTTTCCAACGCAGCAAGTTCTTCAGCTTTTTCTTCTATTTTATCGGCAATTTTGAATAAAATGCGAGCTCGCTCCACTGCCGGAGTTCCCCACCATCCACCTTCATAGAAAGCATATTTCGCTGCCTCGACAGCTGCATCCACGTCTTCCTGTGTGCCTTCTGCAGCTGTAGCAATAACTTCTCCCGTGGCCGGATTCAATACATCCCTCTTCTCACCTGAAGTCGAATTCACCCATTCCCCATTGATGTACATCTTTAAGTCCAGTGCTCCCGTTCCTTCTTTTTTCGTGTTATTTTGTAAAGTTTCCTGCATATAAATTCCTCCTCGGTTTTAAGTTATCTACCTATATAAGATATGAGCAAGATTCATGCCAGTCTGAAATATTAGGGAAATCACATTTTCTTGCCCTTTCCTGTACCATTTAAATTCAATCATGAATTCCCTATTCAATTCTGCATAAAACATTTACAACTTTCGCCACAGCTCTTTTATAAATTCATAGAAAAATAGTAAAATCAGCTGCTCAAAAAAAGAGATGAGCAGCTGCTCATCTCTTAATACATTAATTTCGGTTAAAAATGACCAATTTCATTTCCGTCATCTCTTCAATGGCATATTTTAACCCTTCGCGACCCGTCCCGCTTTTTTTGATTCCGCCATATGGCATGTTGTCGACACGGTAAGTTGGGATATCATTAATGATAACACCGCCGACTTCCAATTTTTCTGCGGCAGAAAGTGCCAAATTGATATTTTCTGTGTAAATCCCGGCCTGCAATCCGAATTCGGAATCATTGACCATATCAATCGCTTCCTCAACGGACGAAACTTTATTGATCAAAACAATGGGAGCAAAGACTTCCTGACAAGATACCTTAAGCCCTGCATCCACTTCCAGCAACACGGTGGGATGCAGGATATTCCCTTCAGATTTACCTCCCGCTGCAACAACAGCACCGTGTTGTTTAGCTTCACCAATCCAGTCCAGGCTTCGCTGTACATCGCCAGGGCTGATTAATGCCGAGATATCCACTGCGGGATCCATGGAATCACCAAGCTTCAAGTCCTTCGTTGCTTCAGTGAATTTTTTGACGAACTCATCATATATCTCTTCATGAACATATGCGCGCTGTAAGGAAATACAGACCTGCCCTTGGAAAGCGAATGCCGCCGATACACAGCGCTTGATGATTTTATCGATATTTATTCCTTTATCCACTATGACAGCTGCATTTGAACCAAGTTCAAGACTCACTTTCTTTAACCCTGCCTTATTACGAATCCCGATTCCTACAGCAGGACTTCCAGTGAATGAAATGCTCTTCACCCTTGAATCAGTGACTAATTTATCACCAATTACCGAACCGCTTCCGGTAACTAAATTAAACGCACCTGCCGGCAAATCCGTTTCTGCTAACAGCTCAGCAAGAAATAGCGAAGATAGCGGTGTTTGGCTCGCAGGTTTCAAGACAAGCGTATTTCCTGCAGCAATGGCCGGCCCTACTTTATGAGCAACAAGGTTCATCGGAAAATTAAAAGGCGTAATCGCACCCACAACTCCAATCGGCTCACGGACGGTGTAGCCAATCCTTCCTTCCCCGTCAGCTGTAGCATCCATCGTCAATGTTTCGCCATGAATCCTTTTTGCTTCCTCTGCTGCAAATTTATAAGTGGCGATCGTCCGGGTTACTTCCCCCATAGCCGTTTTAATCGGTTTCGCTGCCTCTTTAGCAATGATTTCAGCTGCTTCATCTTTTCGGCTTTCCAAAAGACTCGCAAGTTTTTCAAGTATGGCAGCCCGTTTATGGCTAGGTAAAGCGGCCATTGTTTTTCTAGCTTGATAGGCTGATTCTATCGCCGATTCGACATCTTCCAGGCTTGCTGAAGGAATCTCCGCAAGTACTTCCCCGCTATAGGGAGACTTTAGTGTCGTGAACTTTTCTGCTTCTTGCCATTTACCATTAATGAATAATTTCTTCTTCAGCGTTTCCGTCATGACCATCCTTTTCACCTCTTATAAAATTTCTTTTTCTACAGCAGTAAATGTCTTATCAAGGATTTCAATTATTCTTTCTACTTCCGATTTAGTAATGATTAAAGGCGGTGCGAATACCAGTGTATCTTGGTCAAACGTAACAGACCGACAAATCAAACCATTCTTTGCGGCTTCAGCAACCAATCTTGGAGCAAGCTGTGTCTCAAAGCCTTCCCCCGTTTGTTTGTCCTTTACGATGGAGATGCCCCCAATTAGTCCAAGTGCCCTAACATCACCAACAATCGGGTGTTTGCTTTGAAGCTTCTTAAAGCCAGCAAGCAACTCTTCACCACGCTGTTTCGAGTTTTCTATCAGGTTTTCACGTTCAATTATTTCAATATTTTTCAAAGCAACCGCACAAGCCATAGGGTGACCACTGTATGTGTAGCCATGTAAAAGCGTGCCTTTTGAAAGGGCTATGAAATCTTGATGCATCTTATCATTCAGGACGACCCCGCCTAACTGTGCATATCCACTCGTAACACCTTTTGCAAAGCACATCATATCCGGTACAACGCCAAAGTGCTCAATTCCAAAATAAGTCCCTGTTCTACCGAAACCTGTAATGACTTCATCCGTCACCATTAAAATGCCGTATTCATTACAAATCTCCCTTACTTCCTTAAAATAGCCTTCAGGAGGAAGGTTCACGCCACCTGCTCCTTGAATCGGTTCAGCCATAAATGCCGCAATCGTTTCAGGTCCTTCCTGTACAATGACCTTACGCAACTCCTCAATGGAGGAACCTTCCACATGGTAAAAATCCGGTGCGGTTGAATTCGTGAAGTCCCGGAACGGTTTCAGACCAGTCGCACTTGTAGCTCCCATTGCCACCCCATGATAGGATTTCGAGCGGGAAATGATTTTTTGTCGATTAGGCTGACCTTTCAAAATCCAGTAATGACGAGCTAGTTTGATGGCCGTATCATTCGACTCCGATCCACCTGAAGTGAAGAAAACTGCATTCAAATCCCCAGGAGCGATGGAAGCGATTTTGGCCGCTAACCGGATTGCCGGCTCATTGCTGAAAGTGGCGAAACTAGAGGTGAAAGCTAACTTCGCCATTTGTTCCTTCGCCACATCAGCCAACTCTTCTTGTCCATGTCCAATATTCACATTCCAAAGTGAAGCCATGCCATCAATGACAGTCCTGCCCTTGACATCCGTAAGATATATTCCCTTACCTTCAGTAAAAATGAAACTTGGACCATCTGTCTGCTGTTGTTCGATTGCAGTAGTAGGATGAATAAAATGCTTTTTATCCAAATCGATTAATTCCTGAATACCCGTCTCCTCTTTAATCATGTAAAAAACACCCTTCTCATGTAATGTATTTTTTTGCTAAACTATTTTATTTATATATATTTATAGATATAGCAAGATGCATGCCAAATTATATGAGCCTTATATTAAAGGTATTCAAGTTAAAATGATTCATAATCAAATCAATACGAGTGAATATTGATTCATATATAAATCACTCGATTCATATTCAAATCACTAGCCCCCCATTCATTTAGAAGAGTACTAATTTACAGGCAGTATGTTGAATTCCACCGTCATTCTCCAACAGATGTTACATAACCTTACATAATATATTGAATTTTCGGAAGATTTGTATTATTATCGTGTTAATACTTTTCATTCTTTTTTTGCCGCTAGGTTAATCTAAACGAAAGAAGTTGATATATATGCAGGCAGGTTTTGAACTGCTCCAAAAACAAACCATGAAATTATCATTAACCCCTGAATTACAGCAATCGATCAATATCCTTCAATATTCCACCTATGAACTAATAGATTTCCTACATCGACAGGCAAACGAAAATCCCGTACTCGAAATAAGCGAAACATTTAAAGAGCCCCCCGGATCCTCTGAATCTTTCATTCGTACACATAAAATTAATTCTCAGTTACGGGGATCTTCCTCTAAAAGTTTCAACGGAGAAAATGATTACAACCCGATCAATAATTATTCCGTCAACACAGAAACACTGGAAAACCACTTATTGGAACAAATGAGTATGTTAAGGTCATTGAGATCCATCGAAAGGAAGATTCTCCAATTTTTAATTGGGAATTTAAATGAATATGGATACCTTGAATTGGATGGAAATTGGACAGCCTCGCATTTTTCCGTGTCCGTGGAAGAAATAGAAGATATGATTCAAGTATTGCAATCCCTTGACCCCATTGGAGTCGGGGCTAAAGATCTGACCGATTGTTTACTCATTCAGCTGCGTGAGCATGACGATTACAATGAATTGGCGTATAAGATCGTTAAAAAGCACATAACGGATTTAGCAGAAAAACGCTACAGAAAAATTGCGGGCCTTTACAACGTGACCGTTCAGGAAGTACAAGAGGCCTCTGATTTCATCCGGACGTTAAACCCTCGTCCCGTCAGTCACTTTTCCAAAGATATGACTCATTACATCGTTCCGGACGTATATGTGGAAAAAGAAAAAGAAGGGTTCCTGATAACGGTCAATGACAGCTACACACCTAAACTTTCCATCAATCCTTACTATAAGAACCACCTCGCTATGAATCCTGGTAATAAGGTAAAAGATTATGTCAAAGGTCACATAAATGATGCCCAATTACTATTAAAGGGGCTTGAACAAAGACAAATGACACTTTACAAAGTGACAGCTACAATAGTGGAGGAGCAACAAGAATTTTTCATGAAGGGAATCGCTGGTTTAAAACCTATGACACTGAAAGACATTTCGGAAAAACTCCAACTTCATGAATCAACAATCAGCAGGGCGACAAGCAATAAATATATTCAGACACCGCATGGCCTATTTAAATTAAAGAACTTCTTTACTAGAGGCTTAAACCGAGTGAACAGCCAAGCGACCGAATCCACGGCGACCATCAAAGAAAAAATAAAGGTCTTGATTGCCGATGAGGATAAGATAAAGCCTTTTTCAGATCAGAAAATTTGTCAGATATTCGAAAATGAAGGGACGAAAATTTCTCGCCGCACCATTGCTAAATACCGTGAAGTCCTAGGTATACCGGGATCTTCCAAACGCCGCAGATATTAAAATCAAAAAAACTAGCTATGACTCTTTCAAATACATTTATTTGGAAGATTCTTTTAAAATGGATAGATGGGGAATTTTAAAAGAATCTTCCATACTTCCGTTGATTCTGTTAAAGGTCTAGTGAATGCCACATAAACAAAAAACCCCTGAACCAGGGGCTCCATACACTTATTAATTCAAACTTTCCAAATACCTGTGTAACGGTTGTCTTAAGTCCTCCCCCAATTCACTGAAAGAGGACTTAGTATCCTAATGTCATTCTTTATTATTCGAGTTTTATTTATTACCCCATTTATCCTCGAAAATAAGTTCATCCATTGGTCTTCTTTTTTCCCAATTGGCAAGTTCAAGAATGGGTTTATCCGGATATTGATCGGTATAGCCAATCGACATGAGTGCAATGGGTTCCACATGCGGCGGAATTTCCAAAATATCACGAATATCATTTTTCTTATAAAAGCTTACCCATCCCATTGCCAATCCTTCCGCACAGGCAGCCAGCCACATATTTTGAATCGCACAGGCTGTGGATAGGATATCCGTTTCCGGAATGGAGTTCCTCCCCAAAACATGGGAGCCTCCCCGTGTCGGGTCACATGTTACACAAATTGTGTATGGTGCTTCTTTTAACCCTTCCACTTTCAAACTAAGAAACTTATTTTCTTTACCGCCTTCATAATGAATAGCGAGTGCCCGTCTTTCTTTATCCGCTGCCCATGCCAATCTGTTCTTGGTTTCCTGAGATGAAATTACAATAAAACTCCAAGGTTGCATGAATCCTACAGACGGCGCATGATGTGCAGCATCCAAAATTCTGCGGAGTACATCCTTTGAAATGGGCTTAGGCAAAAAACTCCTGATATCCCTTCGGTTATAAATGGCTTTATATACTGCGGCTTGTTCTTCATTAGTAAACATAGTTTCCCCCCATGATTCCGGTTCCCCAGAACTTTATCTAAAAATTCAATATGAATTTTACAGGTAAACCCTTACAATTAACAGTGACTTTCCAGATATCCCTTGATTCAGCTTGTTCCGTCAACACAAGATTCGCTCTTTCCTGAGGCCTTTGTGCGTCAACATAGCAATCTTCATGAACCATCCAGTTATATTATCCTTCCACATTTGACGCGCATCTTCACCATCCCTCTCAAGGCCACGTATCACGGGGACATTCCACCCAAATTGTGAAATCATGGGACCCTTCCATTTCTTTACGCATAGAATACGTTCCTTCAATATTGACCCAAGCAGGTACCATATGCCATTTGGCCGTAGAGTCCGTTTCTCACTCATACATTTGATACCTTGCTTCTTTCCCCTCAGTAAGCGGTTTCATGATTTGGTTAAAAAGCGGTCCTCAATCACAGACCGCACCAATCTGTTTTTGGGCTGGGGGCAGTTGGATCCTTTTCGATGATGGCAAATGAAAATCGTCTATATGAATGACCGCACTACCTCGACATTCTGCTTGGAAACGGGAGGCGAGTGTACTTTTCCAGACCCACCCGACCATCTATGGCCATTATATATGGAGATCGTTTTTTTTGAAATTTCGAGAACATCAGTTATAAGACTTTTAATCGTATACTGTCCATTAAGTGTTGGAAAGGTCATTAGCATTCCTCCTATACTACTTATTCATCGTCCTCTCTTATATCCCTTCCTTGAGAGGATAAAATGAAAAAAACTATGAAGAAGGTGCAAGTATTGAATAACATCCAATTTGCCGCCATTTTCGATATGGACGGTACCTTGTTTCAAACTAACAAGATATTAGGTTCTTCACTTGAAAAAACATTTGAGATCCTTCGATCAGAAGGGAGCTGGATAGGAAATACCCCGCTTGCCACGTACCAAAGGATTATGGGCGTCCCACTAACAGTCGTTTGGGAAACTCTGTTACCAAAGCAACCCGCGCATATTCGCCGGCAAGCTGATCAACTTTTTTTAGAGTGTTTGATACAAGAAATCAAAGAAGGAAAAGGTTCGCTTTTCCCTCTCGTCATGGAGACTTTGTCAACGATCAAACAGCTTGGAATTTCCATTTTCATTGCTAGCAATGGTCTAGAAAATTACTTGGAAGAAATTTGTTCTTATTTTGGGTTACATGAATTTATTACCGACATATATAGCGTGGAAAGGTCTTCGAAAGGATCGAAGACCGACTTGGTGCAAATGTTATTGAGAGACTATCGAATTGAAAGCGCCATTCTGATTGGGGATCGAAAGTCCGACATCGAGGCAGCAAAGGAAAATGGCTTAACGGCTGTAGGCTGCCAATTCGGATTTGCCGAAGAAAATGAATTGGCTGATGCAGATCTGTTCATCGCAGATTTTCCTGAACTTCAAATATACCTTTCCAAATGGATACTAAAGGCCACTCCCCAATAGGTTTTCCTGTTCTGCAAGCATTACGGCTATCCTATCCTGGATTGCCGTGATGCCTTTTTCTTCAACAAAATTATTCACAATGATCGAAAATATGATTTTTTCCCCTCTTTTGGTCGTCACATAACCTGATAAGGAGCTCGTTCCTGAAATGGTCCCTGTTTTCGCACGGACATTTCCAGCTGCATTTGTCCCTTTCATTCTTTTTCTTAGCGTACCGCCCACCATCCGATTTTCATCTCCCGCAATTGGCAATGCATTCAAGTAAGCAGGAAACCACGTTTTTTCCTGTACGGCATATAGCAGCTTCGTTATTTCATTCGCTGGAACCATATTGACTTGGGAAATGCCGGACCCATCACGCATTATGATCGTTTGCATATCGAGACCCATACAATTCATCAGATTTCGAGCAACCTTCAAACCATCTTTCCAGCTTCCCTCCTCTTCTGCTTCTTTGCCCATTTCTTTCACCAAAACCTCGGCATGACCGTTATTGCTCAATTTCATGAAAGGTATAAGCAGTTGTGAAAGCGGCATGGACTGATGAGTGGCGATCAAGTCCGCCCCTACTGGCGTTTTCCCTTTTTTCCTTTCTCCCGACACTTTAATTCCATGTTTCCTCATTGATTTTTTAAATAAGCTCAGGGCATATTCTGTAGGATCTTTCACCGAGATCCACTCTTTGGTCACCCCGGCATGCTCGGGAATGGTCCCCGTCACAGTAATGACATCTGTGCCATGGGACCGTTCAACTTCAATTTCCTTATTGCCGTCTACAGATTCCGTTTTCGTTTTGTTGATGACCTTCACATAATCCGTTTCCGGCTTCAGCTTCACCGTTGCCATTTTTCCAGGCTTTTCCCCGGGTGTTACCTCCACGATGATTGTGCCGGTATCGTAGTCCTCATTAGGGGAAGCGGTTAAAGCTGAAACAGCTGCTCCGTAATATTCCTGTTCATCGCTCCAAACTAAGTCTTGGGAATAACGAACATCATCATACCAAGAATCATCACCTATAAGATCTCCATGAACGAGCTTAACTCGCCTTTGCTTCAGCGAGGCTGCCAGCTCATCAAAATCCTTTTCCAATAATGTGGGATCTCCTTTTCCCTTCAGGTACACATCTCCCTGCAGAACATGGCCAACCTGCACTCCATTTATGTATAGTTCGGTTTGAAAAACATGATCTTCCCCTAATGTTTCTAAAGCTGCTGCTGCGGTCAAAAGCTTAAGGTTCGAAGCAGGCCGCAATCTTGTTTGCGCCCCTCGTTCATAAATCATTTCTCCTGTTTTAGCTGAACGGATGGAAATTCCCATTAACGCCCCTGCCAATCCTGGTGAATCGTCCAATATTTGTTGGATCTTCTGTCCTAGGTTTCCATCATCATTCGCTGCCTGCATCGATTCTCCATTAAAAAAACAAATCAAAAACAGGAAGAATATAAAACTCAACTTCCTTTTATATGTCAAACCTATCACTCCCACTCTCATAACTCACCACTTCTATCTTGTCCATTTTACGGTCATATAAAAAGAAAAGATCCACTAGAACCTCCCTATTTATACATACTCATGAAACTGCAGGATTATTCGGCCCCATTCAATGGGATTCATTAGGCAATCCCAACTTCATGATTCATTTACATGTACGATTACAGGGAACTTTTTTGATTGATAATCCGTATAAGTATGAAGACATAGTAAGGAGTGAATATATGTATTCAAAGATACAGCCACCAACGAAGAAAATTTCCAAAGAATCCGTGAAAGTTTGGCGGATGACTGAAGCCATTACCAATCTCATTATCCTCACCGTCCTTGGCATCCTATTATATGTTGATGATCATTTCGCTTGGACAGAATGGATTGGATGGATTTTATACGGACTTATCACATTATCTTTTTTCCATGCAATCTGGTCCATCTTCATTGAACCGATCTTGTTGCAAAAGTATTGGCGTTACGACGTGAACGAAGAATTCATTCAAACAAAACGTGGAGCCTGGAGTGAAACGCATGAACTCATTCCGATGACGAAGGTTCAGTCCGTCAAATTGAACCAAGGCCCGTTTTTAAGAAAATATAACCTTTATTCACTAAGTATCGGAACAATGGGAAACTCTCATGACATTCCCGCCATCCCGAAGAAAGAGGCGTATGAATTAAGAGATAAAATTGCCCATTTCGCAAAAATAAAGGAAGTGGATTAACGATGGAAGAACATGCAAAACGATTACACCCTTTCAAAATCCCCTTCGAATTATGGAAATTGCTGAAAGGGAATGTATTTTTCATAATTATGCTTTATGTCCTGAACTTCGGTTCTGAAAAGATGTATATGAAGGTACTCCAAATCGGTTTTCTAGTTTATCTGATTTGGAAAGTCATTTCTGTCATCCTTAAATGGTTTACTTATAAATATCAAATAAAAGAAGGAACCATCTATATTACTTCAGGGCTTGTCTCGAAATCGTATCGAACGGTCCCGCTTCATAAAGTACAGAAT
This sequence comes from Peribacillus sp. ACCC06369, assembly GCF_030348945.1. Lineage (NCBI taxonomy): Bacteria > Bacillati > Bacillota > Bacilli > Caryophanales > Bacillaceae > Peribacillus > Peribacillus sp. ACCC06369. Next base: position 560,725 of record NZ_JAUCEN010000002.1, on the reverse strand, counting down.
GTTCAACAACGTACGACATTATTCCATAAGATTTTCCGCTTAACCTCATTAACATTCGAAACGGGGATGACTGGTGATCAGGGTACCGTGTCTTTCGAGGTGATTTCCCGAAAAGAAGCAGAACGGCTTGAGGGGGAATATTCTTCAAAACAAGAACTTTCGGTTATCGAAGTGGATATTCACGAAGAACGAATTGCGGAGAATATGGAACCATTCAATGAAAAGACGATTCATTTCACACCCACCAAACAAGACGTTCTAAAGGCTTCCTTTACATCACTCAGCTTTTTGGCTCTTATCCCGGTTGTGGCTACGTTATATAATACACTCGATGATTTTTTCAATTTGGAGAATGCAGAAGGTTTTTTTGCCAAGTTATTTGATACATGGTGGATCATAACCATCGTTCTCGTCTGTCTCATATGTGTAGCCGTTGCCTTCGGAATCGTTTCCACATTCGTTAAATATGGAAAATATGAAATTTCATCCGATCACGAGCGTATATATATCAAGAAAGGTGTACTGGACGAATCTGCTTTTTCCATTCAGAAAGAAAAAGTACAAGCTGTCGAAATCACCCAATCAATCATTAAAAGATTGCTAGGATTGGCAGAAGTGAAACTGATTAGCGCAGGAAGTACAGGTGATGAAGAACTGGAAACGAATACTCTCTATCCTTTTTTATCCGTTGAACGGGCATATGGGATGGTAGAAGAGATTTTACCCGCTTACAAAGTGGAACGGTCAATGGAGTCGTTATCGAAGCAGGCCTTCAAAATCCGAATGCTGCGGCCAAGCTTTTTCTGGATTCTCACAACAGTGGCAATCTATTATTTCAAACCCTCCCTATGGTATATATCACTTATCCTACTCGTTCTCATTTATACATTGAGAATAATGGATTACAATAATAGCCGTTACTTGTTAAATGATGAGTTCATTCAGTTTAAATCCGGAAGTTTGGAAACATCACTATTCATTACCAAAAGAAGCAAGGTCATTCAAATTGAGGTGGAACGTTCGAAGCTGCAAAAGTTTTTCGGGCTTGCTTCAATTGAAACGATCAACCGCTCCAAGCCTGTACACCATACAAAGCTCCAAGATGTATCCGTTGAATATGCTGACGAATTTTACACATGGTATACGGGCAGGACAAAAAATATCCAAGTCGAATAAGATTCAATGTTTGGAGAGTTGACTATTGCAGTCAGCTTTTTTTTTCATCCTTTTCCACTCCCTTCCCACCTTCGCACTTCACGACAAAATTAATATTGGAATTTTCTAACTTGTCACTTCAAAAAAGCGAAAGAAGACCGAAATATCAAATAGAAGCCAAAATTAATTAGAAGGGGGATTGTCCATATGAGAAGACTGACAGCCTGGTATTTTAATTCGCTAAAAAAACAAATATTGATTCCCTTTTTAGCTTTGATCATGATAAGCGGAATGGCCATCTCCTACATGAGCTATAAAAATAGCATCGATTTGACGACCCAGGAACTTACCGGAACGACTGAAGAACAAGTCAAGTCAATGAACGATTCTTTCGAAATCTTCTTTCAAAAAACGGAAAATCAATTGGATAGGATCGGCAAATATCCTATCATGAGTACTTATGATAAGAACCTCGAATCCATAATGGATGAATTTTCTTATACGCAATCCAGCAACTCGGAAATAAATGGTATATATCTCGGCACTGAGAAGGATGGAAAAGCATTTATATTCCCAAAAACTGAATTGCCGGCAAACTACGATCCAAGACAAAGGGATTGGTATCAATCCGCATTGAAACAAAAAAACAAGACCATTTGGACGGAACCTTATACCGATCAGGCTACGAATGAACTTGTCATTACGGCAGCAAAAGCCTTATATGATGGTAATGAATTAATAGGAGTGCTCGGTGTCGACATCTCGATCGATACTTTGGTCACGATGGTTAATCAAACGAAATTCGGCGAAACAGGCTATACGGTTTTGCTGGATAAGAACGGGTCATTCGTTACGCATCCAGACAAGAAAAAAATTCAAAAGGATATATCAAAGGAAAATATTTTCAAAAAAATGAAAAGTGAATCCGGATCAATGATCGAGGAATATGACGGGCAAAGCCGACTCATCGGATACGCTACCAATCCAAACACGGGATGGAGAATAGCAGGGCTAATGGATGAACATGAAGTACTCGTCCGTGCAAGCCCGATGATATTCGATAATATCATCACACTGTTGATTGTCTTTACTGTGACTGCACTATCTGCAATCTTCATCACCCGTTCTTTAACGACTCCCATTAAAAAGCTGCAGGAATCCATACGGAAAATGGCTGACGGCGATTTCACATCCAAGAATTTCATTTCCAGGAAAGATGAGATTGGGCAGCTTGCAGAAGACACTAACTTAATGACCAGAAATATGAGCCATATGCTAGGGCAGGTCAACAACCTTTCCGATAAAGTATCAGATTCCTCCATGACGTTAGTGGCTAGTGCAGATGAGAATTCAGCTGCAGCTAACGAGGTGGCCATGACGATAGAACAAATAGCGGCCGGTGCCATCGACCAAATCGAAGTCGGGCAGAATAACGAAATCGCTGTAAAGCTATTGGCTGACAAAATCAATGATCTTGAAGCGCAAACGAGCAAAATGGCCACGGAATCCGAAAATATGTTCAAGGCTTCCGAAAACGGAATAACTCAAATGCAAGGCCTAAAACAGCAATTCAATGAAACGTCCCTGATATCCAGTAAGATGAGTACAGCAGTCAAATCTTTGGATGCACGGTCCAAAGATATTAGTGCGATCGTAAAGACCATAAGCGGAATTGCCGGACAGACTAATTTACTCGCCCTGAATGCTGCCATCGAAGCGGCCAGGGCTGGCGAGCACGGAAAAGGGTTTGCAGTTGTTGCCGATGAAGTGAAGAAATTAGCCGCGCAGACGGAAAACTCCTTGAAAGAAATCTCTGAAATCATTCAAGCCATGCAAAGCGACACAACCAATACCGTTCATTTGATTGACCAAGTCAATCAAAAAATCCACCATCAGGATACTTCTGTAACGGATACGGAAAATGCCTTCAGTCACATTGCGTCGATTATCGCGAACACATTCAGCAATTTTGACGAAATGAAAAAGATGATGAACGATATGGTATCCGAGGTCACACGGATGGCGAGTAACGCAGAACAATTAAACTCGATCAGTCAGGAAACTGCGGCAGGAACAGAAGAAGTATCTGCATCAGTAGAACAAACGAATGCTTCCATGGAACAATTAAACGCCCTTGCTAGTGAATTGGATGCCTTATCCCAGGAAATGCACAAAGAAATACGGAAATTCACATTCTAATCAAAAAAAGGACGGATCCTAAGGGATCCATCCTTTTTAAACTTACGATTTATAGGAGTCGTCTACTGTTCGATAGCGTTTCGTCTGTTTCAGTAATTCCTGAGTAAGAAGAATTGGATTTACTCGCATTCGAATCGACTAACACTAGCAGCTTGCCACTCTTTACATCCGCTTCATAACGGTTCGCCTCTTCTTCAGGTATACCCATACCGATTAAGGTACCGGCCAATCCGCCTGTACCAGCACCTACAGCCGCCCCGGCTAATGTTGCAGCAAGCGGTCCAGCTGCCAGTACTGGTCCGATTCCCGGAATTGCCAACGCACCTACACCTGCTAATAATCCGGCAGCACCTCCCAAAATACCTCCGGTCGCTGCACCAGCTGCAAGCCCCTCTTCAACTTTTGTACCCGTTTCTTCATTCACTGACTTTAATTCTTCTTTATCTTTAGCTACCACTGAAATATCTTCACGATTATATCCTTGAGCCTGTAATGACTCAACAGCCTTAATTGCTTCTTCTCCAGTTTCATATACACCAATTATACGCTTATCCATATCTATCATCCTCCTTAAAGAATGTAAATTGTCGCTCCCCCTTTACATACCCCTGGGAATGAAAGGGCTAAACGTTATTTAACAGGAAAATATTTTTGAGTTAACCCTTACTAAGAAAGGGTATATATAATAATAGTATGCATATTTTTAGGAGGTTTTCTTTTTGCTTATCGAGTTACTTAAAGATTTAGTATCTATCGAAAGTTCATCGAAAGAAGGAGCTAACCAAGCAGTTGAGTACTGTGCGAACTGGCTAAAAAATCAGGGACTTACCGTGAATGTGATCGTTAATAACGGTTATAAAATGCTTGTTAGCGAAATTGGCAGCGGAGATAAGACCGTCATTTGGAATGGCCATGTCGATGTTGTCAGCGGGACGCCGGATCAATTTTTCCCTGAGGTTCATGAAGGAAATTTATATGGACGCGGGACAGCCGACATGAAAGCTGGGGTTGCAGGGATGATGTGTGCATTTAACGAACTGAAGGATAAGGACTTAGGTTTGAAAATCCAGCTGCAGATTGTATCAGATGAAGAAACTGGTGGGTTGAACTGTTCTGGATATTTAGCGAAACATGGTTATAGAGGGGATTTTGTAATCTGTGCTGAACCGACGCAATTGGGAATCGGACTTCAGGCAAAGGGTGCCCTTCGCCTCGATATTGAAGTATCCGGCAAATCCGCACACGGAAGCCGACCATGGGAAGGGGTGAATGCAATTGAAAAGGCATATGATCTCTATCAAAAAATAAAGGAACTTCCTTTCACCCGGGATCATACTCCCCTTTACTCTTCCCCTTCACTTAACCTAGCAAAAATAAAAGGCGGGGATGTCTATAATAAGGTACCGGATGCCTGTTTGCTCAGTCTTGATATCCGCTATCTCCCTACACAAACAATGGAAGATATCATTGCACAGATCGAAAGTGTGACAGGAAAGAATATCCACCTTAATATGTACAGTAAACCTGTAAAAACAGAAGAGTCAGACCCATTCATAACATTGCTTCGTCCGATTATCGAAAAGAACACCAATCGGGATGCAGTCATTTTTGGACAACATGGCTCCGCAGATACCGTCTTTTTTGCTGCATATGATATCCCAGCCATTGAATTCGGACCAAAAGGCGAGAACTGGCATGGAGATAGGGAATGCGTTAATCTTGAATCTGTAGCAGTATATCAAAAAATGCTAGTCGATTTCGCTTCTGAATTTGTTTTATCTTAATCCATTTCATGAAAAAAGCCGACATTACATAAATGCCGGCTTTTTTCATGTTCTAAATATCCTCTCCTACTAAAATATACAGCGCTTAATTGTCTATTATTGCGTTTGTTTTTTTACAAAATATACAGGACTATGAAACCAAGCATTACATATCCACATTCTTTCTCAATAAACATAATATGCCATTGTATCAACACTTTTTAACAATAAAACGCTTATACTGACATAATAAATAATATATTTACATTTAACAGATAAGTACTTTTGTCCTAGTTTATATTACATTTATTTTTCAAAGGAAACCATTTTGTAACACAATTACTATTCCACCGAAACATTATTGTCACATAGACCTGTTATTCTAAGTCTACGATTTAAAACAAAGGAGACTATTCATTTTGAAAAAAATACTACTTCCACTATTCACTGCTTTCTTTTTGGTATTTAGTTTTTCCGGAGTTTCATCGGCTGCTACTACTACATACAAAGTTAAAAGCGGCGACACACTATGGGGTATCGCCAATAAACATAATATAACAGTCAATCAACTCAAAAGTTGGAACAACCTGAAAAAAGATAACATCCATCCAAAACAAGTTTTAAAGGTCAAGAAAACATCGACCTCCGCTAAACCTAAAGCTAAAACATCATCATCATCATCAAAATATAAAACGATCACGGTGAAGGCAACAGCTTACACAGCGAACTGCAAAGGTTGCAGCGGTATTACAGCATCGGGTCTTAACTTAAAGAAAAACCCTAACGTAAAAGCCATCTCAGTCGACCCTAAGGTCATTCCACTTGGAACGAAAGTTCATGTAGAAGGATACGGGGATGCCATTGCGGCAGATAAAGGCGGCGCAATCAAAGGGAATAAAATTGACGTCTTTTACTCTTCACACTCAAAAGCTACCAATTGGGGCAGAAAGACCGTTAAAGTTAAAATCTATAAATAATGAATAATAAGCACCAGCCTGAAACCTTTCAGGCTGGTCTTTTGTTTTTCCCCCATTCTTACACACTCCTAAACATCAAGTTTACTTAAAACGATAACCGTTTACTGAAAATTCCGCCAATGTTATGATTAGTATATCTTAATCAAAAGAGAGGTGTGCACTTTGAATATTGTCATTATAGGGGCCGGGGCACTCGGCTCCTACTTTGGAGGCAGGTTGCAACAGGCCGGGCAGGATGTTCAATACCTTGTCCGAAAAAACCGTGCCAAACAATTGAAAGAAAACGGGATCAGCATAACCAGCCCACATGGAAACTACCAATTTAACGAACTTCATATCACAGAGAATGTAAATGATATAGAAAAGGTCGACCTCGTGATTCTCGCCGTAAAAGGACAGCATCTGCAAGGCACCCTTACAGATTTAAAGGTCCTTGTTGAAAAGGGCGCAAAGGTCCTCCCGCTTTTGAATGGATTGGAACATGTATCCATATTACAGGACGAACTGGGCGATGAAGCCGTATTGGGAGGAAGCGCCTTCATCATTGCCACCCTTGATGAAAAAGGTCATGTCATTCACTCCAATGATAATCACGATTTAATTTATGGCCCGCTCCATCCTTCACAAAAAAAGATTTGTGATGATTTCGAACAGGCGGCCGGATTAGCTATCATGAAGGTAAGCAGAACGGAGAACATATTGATCAGGATGTGGATCAAATATATGTTCATCACCGCTTTTTCCGGTGTGACAACAGCCTCCAACCTCCCTATCGGCACGATACGGAAATTCCCGGAAACCAATGGATTGCTAGAAAAGGTCCTTGTTGAAATGAAGGAGCTTGCAAATGCTTATGACGTCGGAATTACTGTGGAGAATATTGCTCAGGCGTTGGAAAACATGGCAGGTTTACCTGATGAATCCACCTCTTCCATGCACCAAGACCGCCGGAAGGGACTAACCCTCGAAGTGGAGCATTTACAGGGCGGTGCGCTGCGCCTTGCCGACAGGGTTGGTTTGAAACTTCCTGTGATCGGAACCCTATATGCACTCATAAAACCCTTTGAAAATTGATTTTCCCCAATACCGGCTCTCCGCCGGTATTTTTTATTGCAGTTTAGCAGTCTATCTATATCATAGTAGTAACTTTTGATTCCTCTTCCACCCTTCAGTTATTAGAAATTCTCAAAGACCAAAAAGAACAAAAAGAAAACAATATCACCAAAAGAATATTCTGATTCTTTCTTCTGTTACACTATTATCAAGTTAAGAAAGCGCTATCATATAACAAAGGAGAATGCCCCTTGAAAATATTAAAAAATCTAACAGTTCAGGTCATCATCGGTATCATTCTGGGTATAACAGTCGGTTTCTTCTTCCCTGCTTTCGGTGAACAACTGAAGATATTGGCAGATTTATTTATTAAAATGATTAAAATGGTCATTGCACCAATTATCTTCTTAACCGTCGTAATCGGAATTGGCGGTATGGGCGATATGAAAAAGGTTGGCCGCATCGGCGGAAAGGCCCTGCTCTATTTTGAAATCGTTACCACTTTCGCACTTGCAATCGGAATCATCGTAGTCAATCTGTTGGGACCTGGTAAAGGTTTTAACATCGATTCAGTCGAAGGCGGAGATGTATCACAATATACAACAGCCGCTTCCGAAACGGAACATGGCGCAGTTGCCTTCATTTCGAATATCATTCCTGATAATGCCGTTGCCGCACTGGCTGGCGGAGACTTACTCCCCATTTTATTCTTTGCCGTATTATTCGGATTATCAATGGCAGCAATAGGACCGAAAGTGCAGCCAGTCGTTTCTTTCTTTCAGCATATTGCCGATATTTTCTTCGGCATCGTCGGCATGATCATGAAAGTATCTCCATTGGCGGCATTTGGGGCAATGGCTTATACAATCGGTAAGTTTGGTCTTGGCTCTTTAAGTTCGTTAGGACAATTGATGGGTAGCGTATATATCACAATGGCTCTATTCATCTTCCTTGTCCTTGGTACGATCGCAAAAATCTACGGCTTTAATATTTTTAAATTCATCGCTTATATAAAAGAGGAAATCCTATTAGTATTAGGTACATCTTCATCGGAATCCGCTCTACCAAGCGTAATGAAAAAACTAGAAAAATACGGTTGCTCAAAATCGGTAGTCGGTTTGGTTGTCCCAACTGGTTATTCTTTCAACCTTGATGGCACATCCATCTACTTATCCATGGCAGCGATTTTCATTGCCCAAGCCTATGGTGTCGATCTAAGCATCTGGCAGGAATTGACCCTTCTGGGGATCTTGATGTTAACATCCAAAGGCGCTGCCGGTGTGACGGGGTCCGGTTTCATTACACTTGCTGCCACATTAGCTGCCTTCCCAATGATTCCAGTTGAAGGAATGGCACTACTGCTGGGAGTAGACCGCTTCATGTCTGAAGCACGTGCAATCACTAATCTAATTGGTAACAGTGTTGCTACAGTGGTCATTTCTAAATCCGAAGGTGAATTCAATCCAAATCAAGCCATCTCGGGTGATATGGGTGAAGTGGCCGTCTCATCGGAAAAATAATCGAACCTTAAATGAAGAGGTGTGCAACTTGCACCTCTTTTTTTATTTTTTCCCTCCTCATCTTTCAATGAATCTCCGGGTTTCAAAAAATAGCCAGTCAAATAAATTTCAGAATCACCGAAAAGTGTTTATACTTTTATGTAACAGGTAAAAGTATAAAGTTTAGTAGTTTGATGGATTTAACCAAATTAGGAGGTTTTATCATGAAAGATTACGGATTATTTATTAACGGTGAGTGGTCGGATTATGGATTGGATAAAATTGAAGTGAAAAACCCGGCAACGGATGAAATAGTTGCAACCGTTCCTAAAGGCGGTGCAACTGAAGCAGCAAAGGCAGCAGATGCTGCTTATGAGGCCTTCACGGATTGGGCAGCACTCTCAGTCTACGAACGTGCTGAACTAATTTGGAAATGGCATCGATTGATTGATGATAATAAAGAAGAACTAGCCAAAATCATGACTGAAGAACAAGGCAAGCCCTTTAAAGAGGCACTTGGTGAAATGACATATGCAAATGGCTTTTTATCTTGGTTTGCCGAAGAAGGAAAACGGGTGTACGGAGAAACGATTCCCGCTTCCGTGTCCAATAAGCGGCTTTTCGTGACTAAACAGCCTGTCGGAGTTGTAGCTGTCATTACGCCTTGGAACTTTCCAGCAGCCATGATTACTAGAAAAGTGGCACCAGCCCTTGCCGTCGGCTGTACAGTCGTCATTAAACCCGCAAACCTGACTCCCATAACAGCGCTAAAAATGGCTGAATTAGCGGAAGAAGCTGGCATTCCGAAAGGAGTCATCAATGTCGTGACAGGAAAATCATCAGAAATCGGTGAAACTTGGCTTCAGGATACAAGGGTCCGTAAATTGACGTTCACCGGTTCTACAGAAGTCGGTAAAACCCTAATGAGGGGCTCAGCTGACACGGTTAAGAAAATTTCTCTTGAACTCGGAGGTCACGCACCCGCAATCGTTCTTGAAGATGCCGACCTTAATAAAGCGGTTGATGGCATCATCAGTTCAAAATTCCGTAACGCTGGACAAACATGCGTCTGCTCAAATCGCATATATGTCCACGAAACCATTCAAGAAGCCTTTATCGAAAAGCTCGTAGCCAAGGTCAAAGAACTAAAAGTAGGAAACGGAATGGAAGATGGCGTCGATATCGGTCCGCTTATAGATCAAGATGCAGTGGATAAAGTTCAAAAACAAATTGATGAAGCAATTAGCAGCGGAGCTAAGCTCGAAGCTGGCGGAAAATCGCTCGGCGGCCTTTTTCTTGAACCAACCGTACTGTCCAACATTGACGACAGCATGCTCTGCATGAAGGAAGAAACATTTGGTCCACTAGCTCCAATTACCTCATTTAAGACTGATGAAGAGGCAATCAAAAGGGCAAATGACTCCATCTTTGGTTTGGCAGCTTACGTCTTCACTGAAAATATCACCAAAGGCATCAAATTCACCGAGGCACTTGAATTCGGTATTGTAGGCTTGAACGACGGGCTTCCTTCCGTGCCACAAGCTCCATTTGGCGGATTCAAGCAAAGCGGACTTGGACGTGAAGGCGGACACCAAGGCATCGAAGAATTCCTGGAAGTTAAATATATTTCCTTGGGTTTGTAATCTATTTATTTGCTTTCGTTCCATAACTTAAGAAAACGGGCCCGACTCTAATGAGTCGGGCCCGTTTTTTCATTCCAATATATCTTCTTCAAGCTTTTCCTCTTTCCGGATCCTGATGAATTTTACGATATTCAATACAATCGTTTTAACAACGGAATAAGTTGGAACGGCCAAAATCATACCGATGATACCGGCAATGTTTCCCGCGACGAGCAATAGGATGATGATGGTAAGCGGATGTGTGTTCAATTTTTTCCCGATGACTAACGGTGAAATGAAATTACCATCAAGTTGCTGGATGACCGTTACAACAAGAATGACCAATAGCGCTTCGGTCGGTGAATGAATCAATGCCACAATGACCGCAGGAGCCGCTCCGATAAACGGGCCTACATATGGAATGATATTGGTCACAGCACCAATCAGCGCAAATAAGAACGCGTAAGGCAAACCAATGATTAGATATCCGATGAACGTTCCAATCCCGACAAACATACAAACAAGCATCTGTCCTTGTATGTATGTAGTAAGCGTCCCACCAGTTTCCTGAAGTACTGTCAAAGCTGGTTTTCTATAGCGAACCGGTACGAATTTCATGATGGCGCTCGGTAGCTTATCCCCATCCTTCAACATATAGAATAGGATGAAAGGAACCGTTACGACCACTAATGTAATATTCGTCACTACGCTGAAAACAGAAGATAAACTGTTCGTTATATTACTAGGTAAATCAGTCAAATATTTCTGAAGCGAGTCTCCCACTTCTTTCAAGGAAACATAATCTTGTTCCATGGTCCACAAAAACCATTTTGACTCAGCTGAATCTTCAATGAACTTCCTTACTTGATTGAAATAATCAGGGAGGTTATTGAGTAAATCCGTAACCTGTTTTGAAAGTGACGGGCCTACCAGACCGACCAACAAACTAATCAATCCCAGGAAAAACACATAAAGCAGTAATATCGCCAATCCCCTTGGTACTTTTCTTTTTACCAGGAAATCAACAGTGGGGTTGAACAAAAAGTAGAGAAAACCTGAAATCAAGATCGGAAAGAACAATGTAGATGTAAAAATAACTATTGGTTCAAAAAGAAAAGAAATCTTTGTACCAACATAAAAAAGTAAAGACAATAGTAATAACTCTAACGTCCAAAAATGCAGTTTTGTCTTGAACAAATTATCTCCTCCACTATAACCATTCTATTTAACTCCCCATTTCTAAGGAAACAACATCTTAAATACGAAAAATCCTATGTATAATAATCTTTCATTGTTAGCAGTTTACCATATTTCTATAACTTGAATGAATAATTATATACAAAAACAATAAAAAACCCTAATGATACAGTTCCCTATCTTTTTGATGGTTAAGCTTCATTTTACACTTTAAATCAGTTATGTGTTGAAGGAAAAAGAACAAATTGGAAACATCATACAAATTACTTAGAAGAATAATCCACTTCCCTTTCAATATTCCATTCGAGTGACGAAAGTTTCATTATTTTCCACCCAGACATCAAAAGGGGCATAGTGCAAGGCGAACACAAATAAAAAAACCCCGCTGAAGGGCGGGGTTTTGTCTCTTATTTTTGATCTTGAAGCACTGTTTCAAGCATCGTACCGTTTTTAGCCAGGTTTGTATGCCATGAGAATGCTTTTTCAAGAATATGTGGAGTTTGATGTCCTCCAGTTTGCGCGACAGCTTCAGTGAAATATGCACGAAGCTGTTGACGGTAGTCAGGATGTGCACAGTTTTCGATGATTAGCTCTACGCGCTCTTTTGGTGCCAAACCACGTAAATCAGCGATCCCTTGCTCTGTCACTAATACATCCACATCATGTTCAGTATGATCCACATGAGAAACGAAAGGAACGATACTGGAAATGTTGCCGCCTTTTGCATATGATTTCGTAACGAAAATGCCTAGGCGTGAATTACGGGCAAAATCTCCTGATCCACCGATTCCATTCATCATTCTTGTCCCAGAAACATGTGTCGAGTTTACGTTACCGTAGATATCGCACTCTAACGCTGTATTGATTGAAATCAAACCAAGACGACGGATGATTTCAGGATGGTTAGATATTTCTTGTGGACGAAGAACTAGTTTATCACGGTATTTATCAAGCTCACCGTATACTTGTTTTCCTTTTTCTTCAGCTAATGTAATCGAACACCCTGAAGCGAATTTAACTTTTCCAGCATCGATTAAATCGAATACAGCATCTTGCAGTACTTCTGAATACACTTCCAATTCTTTAAATTCAGAATCAAGAAAGCCAGCGAATACTGCATTTGCCACGGAACCTACACCTGACTGAAGCGGAGCAAGGCTTTCAGTTAAACGGCCAGCCTTGATTTCTCCACGAAGGAAGTTTATGAGGTGGTTAGCGATCGTTGCAGTTTCTGCATCCGGCGGCACGATTGTAGAAGGTGCATCAAGATCTGTAGAAACGACGATCCCCATTACTTTTTCAGGGTCAACCGGAATTCCAATCGATCCCAGGCGATCGCTTACGCTAGTCATAGGAATCGGTTCGCGTTCCCCTTGTTTAGCTGGTGTATATATATCATGCATCCCTTCCAATCCTTCTGGATGGGACACGTTCATTTCAATGATTACATGTTTAGCTTCTTGAACGAATATGGCTGAGTTACCTACAGAAGTTGTCGGGATGATTAATCCTTCTTCCGTAATCGCCAATGCTTCGATGATAGCAATATCTATAGGTCCGACAATGCCTTGACGAACTTGTTCAGCTGTATGAGATAAATGCTGATCCACATAAGTGACTTCATCAGCATTGATTTTATTGCGAATGCCTTTATCCGCTTGGAACGGCAAACGTTTGTTTATGATACCGGCTTCCGCCATATGTTGGTCGACTTCCGGTCCTAATGAAGCACCAGTATAAACGTCAACTTTGAATTTTTCAGTTTTAGCCCTTTCAACTAGAGCCATCGGAATGACCTTAGCATCACCAGCACGGGTAAATCCACTCATACCGAGTTTCATCCCATCTTTAATCCAGGAAGCTGCTTCTTCCGCTGTAACTACTTTCCCCTTAAATTGTTCGTTGCGAATTTTTTTGAAAACGCTTTCGTTCATACAAAAGACCCCCATTTTCGCTTTTCTTACACTTAATTTTACCAATCCTGTGTAATTGTCACATTCATTTTCGAATGAAAAGCCTTAAATAGAGCATAAACCAGCATTTTTTTCACACTAAGGAGAAACACTAAAATCCCAAAGCTCTTCTAAATTGACTTGCATATGTTTGACTGACTTGAATTTTGGAATTGTCCTTCATTATTAGTAAAAATGTAGAATGAAAATCAGGAAGGATCTCTTGTATATAGTTGATATTGACGATGTACGAACGATGTACACGAATGAATAAATCATTAGGTAAAATGAATTCCAATTCACTTAGGTTCATTTTATGAAATCCACTCACGCGTTCGGACTGAATTTTAGTTTTCCTATTTTGAGCTTCCAAATACATAATTTGATCATATGGAAGCGGTATCCAGTGACCATCTATTTTAATGGTCAAGAATGATGTCGGTAAAATTAATGGCTTTGTTGGCAAAATGGCTGTTACCGCGCCTAAAGGATTGCCCTCGTCCATGATAGGCACACTCAACCCATAGTAAGGTACACCAAACACATTACTTTCCACTTGCACCCCAATTTTTTTACGAACACTCAACGCTTTATATGTCGCCGTGTTTTCACTAATTCGATCACCCGGTTTTATTCTAAGGTCAACTTGTTTGCTCGGTTGATAATAGATGTATTTTTCGGAATCAGCAACAGAAATTGAAGCATCCTTCGGTACAAACTCCCTGATGATATTTAAAACGGATTCGACCGTAAATTGATCCATTTCCCTTCACCTCTTAAAAGAACATATTAATAATTTCCCCATCATCAAACAGGGCAATAGCAAAATGATTCATAGATTTTTGGAGCACTTACATTTTTTTGAATTTAATTTCTCGCAAAATAAAGAAAAAATGAATTAACTAAGCGAAAAGTGTCAAAAAATGCAATAAAATTGAATTTAAATTTATATCCTTATCCATTATAGTTGGAAACACCCCCAATTTCCATGGGGGATTCAAGAAAAAAGTTTCCTTATATAGCAAAATTCATTTTGAAGCTATAATTTTAAATGCCACTACTGAGGGCGGGCATCAAAAGCATAAAGAAAGCCGTTCTCCTGCAGATAGGATAACGGCTGAAAGGTTATTTTTTAAAACGGGAATTTCGAAACGCGGATTTCATTCGAAGGCATAAAATTTCTTCTAGATTTTTCAGTGGTAATTCCAATAAAAAGGGTCGGTCATCAGGTTGATATACATCCTCTGAAATGAGCGTATTAACGATCTTCTGTTTTTTTGCATTAACAATTCGGACCAGTCTCCCCATTTTCAGCTCCCTTTCTTAATCTATTGGCTCCGGCACATTCGGTCGGAGTTATCACTGCATTAGATTTCATTCTTTAACGCATCATGACCTTCTTTTCCGGTACGGATATTCACAACATTCGCCAATTCATAAATGAAGATTTTACCGTCACCCGGTTTACCGGTGCTTAAGAATTTTCTTGCTACATCCACAACATCCTGAACTGGCACTTCACACACGACAATTTCGATTTTCATCCGGTCATGCAATGACATTTCCCGGTTTCTGCCTCTATATGTTTCCACATAACTTTTCTGAAGACCCGTTCCTTTTACTTCCGATACAGTCATTCCGCTTACCCCTATTTTTGCAAGTTCCGCTTTGAATTGTTCAAACTTGATAGGACGTGTAATGATTTCTATTTTCGTTAAAACCTCGGACATATGATCAACCCCCTTTTAAATTGATTCATGATAGGCCTTTTCTCCATGAAGTGTAAGATCAAGCCCCATTGACTCATCTTCCTCACTGACACGTAACGGAACGAACAGGTTAATGACTTTAGCAATGACATAAGTGACCACGGCAACGAAAATATAAGTCGCAACGATTGCTACAAGCTGCTTCCACAATAAGTTGAAATCTCCATAGAATAAACCATTTGCCCCGTTTTCGTTGACGGAAGTGGTCGCGAATAAACCTGTAGCGATGCCACCCCATGTACCACCGATCCCATGTAATCCGAAAGCATCCAGAGCATCATCGTATCCCAGTTTATTCTTCAGGAAGAATACACCCCAGAAACATACAGCACCGCCGACGACCCCGATGATGATGGAAGAAGCGGGCGTTACGAATCCACAAGCAGGTGTAATCGCAACCAACCCTGAAATAGCTCCTGATACTGCACCAAGCAACGTTGCCTTCTTATTAGCCATATACTCGACGATCAGCCAGCCTATGATACCAGCTGCTGCTGCAACGGCTGTATTAACGAATACATTCATGGCCACTTCATTGATTGTCAGTGCGCTACCGACATTGAAGCCATACCAACCGAACCAAATTAGTGATCCGCCAAGGAATGTTAAAGGAAGATTATGTGGCGCACTGTCCCCTGACTCTTTCCTTTTACCTAACATGATTGCTAATACCAGACCGGCAACCCCGGAAGATATATGAACAACGTTGCCGCCTGCAAAGTCAAGTGTACCCATCTCCGCTAACCAGCCCCCACCCCATACCCAGTGAGCAACAGGAGCGTATACGAATAAAGACCAAAGGATCGTAAAAATCAAGAATGCAGAAAACTTCATCCGCTCGGCAATGCCACCTGCAATGATCGAGACTGTTAAAACGGCAAAAGTCATTTGGAATAACATGAATAAACTATGAGGAATTGTTTCGCTGTATGGACCAGGTTCGAAGCCTACATCTTTTAAACCAACCCAGTCCAAGCCGCCCAGGAGTGTATTTCCAGGTGAAAACGATAATGAATACCCAATCAGTACCCAAAGAATCGAAATGACTGCCAGCGGCATGTAACTATGCATCGCCGTATTCAGGACATTTTTACTTTTTACCATCCCTCCATAAAACAGGGCAATCCCTGGTGTCATTAGCCAAACCATCATCGTCGCCAAAAACATGAATACCGAATCTGCCATTTGCATATTGTTTTCCCCCTTGTTTTTTGTATATGTTATGTTTATTAACAATATTATGTTATGTTTTTTATCATATACTTAATTTTCTAATAATTCAACTGATTTTTTGTATTTCATTAAAAAATGTAAGGTTATATAACATCTCCCATGAATAAAGAACCGTAAAATTTCATTTTTTGGTACTTTTCAAGATTTTTTCAGTCCATCACCGTTACATTTCCCCCTCTACTTATGTCCCACTTCATAAGATTCAACTAAAAAAGGGCCCTCTTATTTGAGGGCCCTTCAAAATATATTCAGTTAACAGCAACGAGACACCTTGCCACCCTTTGCGTTATACCGTTCATCCTGGGCTTCGCAGAAAAATTCTTTCCTGGTTTTTACAGGATCATCAGGATGGTGCACGCTCATATGTGCCACATAGGTATCATAACTTGGAACGCCGACAAGCAAACTGACGAATTGCTTTCTGTAGCTGAGAATCTTAACTAATCTTTTCAACATGGCCATTCCTCCCTTATGATGTCCTTCTTGATACATAAGGCGATTCATGTAAATCTATTTTCTGGTTCTTCAAGACTTTTATCCATAACCTAATGGCAGAAATCAGGACAGTGATCACAACGATCATGAAGATGGCACAAAGGGCTGCATCCACATAATCATTGACGATAACCCGTTTCATCTCGGCTAGATTTGCTGCCGGAGCAAGAACTTCCCCACTATCATAGGCCGCTTTAAATTTATCCTTATGCGCTAAAAAGCCTATCGCCGGGTTTTCGTGGAACAGCTTTTGCCATCCAGCTGTCATGGTCACTATCAATAAGAATGTAGTAGGGACGAGTGTGACCCATGTGTACGCTTTTTTGCCCATTTTGAAAAGGACTGTCGTCCCAAGCAGCAATGCAATGGCGGAAAGCATCTGATTCGCAATTCCAAACAATGGCCAAAGGGTATTGATCCCGCCAAGAGGATCTATGACCCCTTGATAAAGGAAGTATCCCCAACCGATTACACAAATGGCAGTTGCAATAATATTGGGCAGCCATTTATTCGTTTCGGCAAATGGCTTGTAAAAGGTGCCGATAATATCCTGTATCATAAAACGCCCTACCCTTGTTCCCGCATCAATGGTGGTCAATATGAACAATGCCTCGAACAGGATTGCAAAATGATACCAGAACGCCATCAGGGACGCTCCACCAATCACTTGCGAGAAGATATGGGCCATACCGATTGCAAAGGTTGGAGCCCCTCCAGTTCGGGATAGAATGGTCTCTTCCCCAACATCATCCGCAAGGCCAGTAATCATTTCAGGTGTCAAAATGAAACCCCAATCGGATATCGTAGCAGCCACTTGAGCCGGCTCCGTACCTATAACGGCCCCCGGGCTATTAATGGCAAAATAGATCCCTGGCGTCAGTACACAGGCTGCTATCATCGCCATGATGGCTACAAAAGATTCAGTCAACATCGCCCCGTACCCGATTGGACGTGAATGGGATTCGCGTTCAATCATTTTAGGAGTTGTACCCGATGAAACGAGTGCATGGAATCCAGATACCGCTCCACAAGCGATCGTAATGAATAGGAACGGGAATAAATTTCCGGAAAATACGGGTCCTGTTCCATCAATGAATTGAGTGACGGCAGGCATTTCAAGGCTCGGCATGACTATAAAGATTCCTAGTGCAAGTCCGATGATCGTACCGATTTTCAAGAATGTGCTTAAGTAATCACGCGGTGCCAATAGCATCCATACCGGCAAAACGGAGGCAACGAATCCGTATACAATCAACATGATGGCGATCGTTTCCCCACTGAAAGTGAACATTGGCGCCAACGTAGCGCTTTCGGATACAAAGCGGCCGAAATATAACGCAAGCATCAATAGTACGATTCCAATAATCGATCCTTCACCAACCCGTCCCGGCCGTATATAGCGCATATAGATGCCCATAAGGACTGCAATCGGTATGGTCGAGGCAATCGTGAACATCCCCCATGGACTGCCCACCAGCGCTTTAACGACAACCAGGGCAAGTACCGCTAATAAAATAATCATGATACCCAGGATACCGATCATTGCTATCAAACCTGTAATCGGACCAATTTCCTCTTTGATCATTTCTCCCAATGACTTGCCGTTACGGCGCATCGAACCAAAGAGAATGATGAAATCCTGAACGGCACCAGCTAATACAACTCCGACTACAAGCCAAAGCGTCCCTGGCAAATATCCCATTTGCGCTGCAAGGATGGGGCCTACAAGAGGGCCAGCTCCTGCAATTGCTGCAAAATGGTGGCCAAACAGCACCCATTTATTTGTAGGCACGTAGTCCTTCCCATCATTATTCGCTTCAGATGGAGTCTGGCGATTATCATCTAGCTCAAACACTTTCTGTGCAATGAATTTACTATAAAAGCGATAGGCAATTGAATAAACACAGAGTGCTGCAGTGACAATCCACATGGCATTGATGCTTTCCCCTCGGTTTAGCGCGACGACACCAAAACTCACCGCACCCACTGCTGATATGATCCCCCAAAGAATAACCGACTTAAGCGCTTTCATTTTTTCCATCTCCTCTCTATTAAACTAGTGATCAACTATAAAAAAATCTTCATTTTACAGGGTGTTAGGGCTATATTCCGCCTCGTGACGTTAAATTTAAAGAATTTTATATATATTCTGAATTATATGTTATCATAAGGTTTTTTAGCAATAGTAATTTAGTCAAATTGTAAAGTATTTTCCATTATTTTGTCGATATTTACCTCTTTCCCCACAATACAAATGGCCGCAGGTATTATACGGAAAAAGACCTGAAAAGGCTCGAGAAAATCTGTCTACTCAAAAGCCTTTCGGTCTCTTTGGATGATATAAAAACCGTATTGGATAAAAAATCCTTCAAAGAATTGCTCCTCCATCAACAACAACAGACGTTTGCGAGCATAGAGGAAGCGGAAAACAATGAGACGAAATGCAACCCCCAAGTTTAAGTTCGTGTTTTACAGGACAACGCAAAAAATGTGCGCCTGACGGCACACATTTTTTTCATCCGGTCTGATTTTCCTTTAATGAACTGCGATAGAGATCGTAATAAAAACCCCTTTGCTTCAACAATTCATCATGTGATCCCTTTTCAATGACCTTTCCTTCATCAAGCACCAGGATTTGATCACTTTGCTGGATCGTATTCAATCGATGGGCAATGACAAAACTTGTCCTCCCCTCCATCAAACGGTGTAATGCTTCCTGGATTTTAAGCTCGGTAATCGTATCTATGCTACTTGTCGCTTCATCCAAAATCAATAGAACGGGATCGGCTAAAATGGCCCTGGCAATCGATAAAAGCTGGCGCTGTCCCTGACTGATTCCACCGCCATCCTGATTCAAGATGGTATCATATCGTTCTGGCATTTTCATGATAAAGGAATGGGCATTGGCAAGCTTGGCTGCATCCACCACTTCTTCATCTCCCGCCTCCAGTCGACCGTAGCGGATATTTTCACGAATCGTACCCTGAAATAAAAAGGAATCCTGTAAAACAAAACCCATATGCTTGCGGAGACTTGATCTGGTCACCTGCTGGATATTCTGGCCATCAATCAAGATCCGGCCGTTGTTTGGCTCGTAAAAACGGGCAAGAAGATTAATGATCGTTGTCTTACCGGCCCCAGTGGGACCTACAAGCGCGATGGTCTCCCCTTTTTCTGCATGAAAACTAACATCATATATCGTTTGGTCCTCATCATTGTATGAAAATGTAACACCCTCAAAGTCCACCTCACCACAGACATCCCGAAGTTCAGAAGCCTGTTTCTCATCCACTTCTTCTTCTTTTTCATCAAGTATGGTGAAAACCCGCTCAGCACCAGCAACAGCTGAGAGGAGTGTATTGAATTGATTAGCCAGGTCATTGAGCGGACGGGTGAATTGCCTTGAATACTCGGTGAAAATAACAATGCCCCCGATGGAAACCGTGCCTATGCCACTCAACGCCAAAAACCCGCCGACTGCGGCAATTACCGTAAAACTTAAGTTGTTGAGTAAATTCATCAGTTTTGGAATCAGCCCGGAGTATGATTGTGATAGAAATCCGGCTTTCTTTAAGTTTTCACTCCGGGTGATAAAATCACGGATCACTTTATCTTCCTGCGAAAAAGCCTTTACGATCCGTTGTCCCGAAATCGTTTCTTCTATAAACCCATTCAGTTCTCCAAGGTTCTTCTGCTGTTCTTTAAAAAGCTTTCCCGTCCGGTTCGTTATCCACCTCAGCCCGAAGAACATAAGAGGAACGATGAATAAGGTTAAAACAGTCAATAGAGGGCTTAAATACAACATCACTCCAATCGTCCCGACCAGTGTCAGCACACTTGAAAAAATCTGGATCACGGAACTATTCAAAGTGGAACTGACGTTTTCTATATCATTCGTGACCCTACTCATCAATTCCCCATGCTGACGCCGGTCAAAAAAGGGAATGGATAACTGGTGAAGCTTCTTGAACAATTGATTGCGCATCGCATAAACCGTATCCTGCGCGATTCCGATCATCCAATAATTCTGAAGCCACATGGATAGGGAATAGAATAGATAGACTCCGAGAAGCCCGATAAGAAGGCTGAACAGCCCCTCGCTATCCTTTGTAACAATATAATCATCGATCGCCATCCCAACAAGAAAGGGGCCGAGCAATCCTAAAACGGAGCTTACCAGTACCATGAAAAGGACACAAAATAGCAGGCTTTTATTCGTTGCTAAGTAGGGGATGATCCTTTTTATCGTATTCCATGAATAGACCGGTTTTGACTTTGCCTTAACGGGAGATATTCTTGGACTCAAGAGAAACTCCCTCCTCCCCAAACTGTGAGTGAACGATTTTTCGATAAAGATCACTTGATTGAATCAAATCCTGATGTTTCCCTAGTGCAAGCACTTGACCATTTTCCAGTAACAAGATTTTGTCCGCCTCCATGGCTGTGCTGATTTTTTGTGTAATGATGAGCGTTGTGCATGTATAGGCCTTTAAAGCGGCGAGTAATCTACTTTCCGTTTTCAAATCCAGCGCACTCGTACTATCATCCAGAATGAGAATCTTCGGTTTGCGCACCAATGCTCTCGCAATCGATAACCGCTGTTTTTGCCCTCCGGACAGATTCACTCCTTTTTGCCCTAACTGCGTTTCATATTGTTTCGGGAGTTTCATGATGGTTTCATGAACCTGGGCATGCATGGCTGCTGCCATGATTTCCTCCATTGATGCCCCTTCTTTTCCCCAGGCAACATTACTTTTTATGGTTCCTGAAAAAAGAAGGGCTTCCTGCGGTACATAGCCAATCCTTTTCCGCAGCGAATTCAAGGGAATATCTTTCACATCCTGGCCATCTATTTGAATGGAGCCGCTTTCAACTTCGTATAATCTCGGAATCAGCTGGAACAAGGATGTTTTCCCTGATCCCGTCGCTCCTATGATGGCAAGCGATTCTCCCAGATCGATAGAAAAGTTCAAGTTTTTCAATACCGGTGCATCTGTTCCAGGGTAGCGGAAAGATACATCCAGGAACTTTATGCCTCCCCCATTGACGGCCTCACTCTTGCTTTCCAACTTACCCTCATCAATATCTATCGGGGTTTCAAATATTTCCGTCACACGTTCCGCGGAAGCCTTCGCACGGGAAATGACCATGATCAGCCATGAAAAAACGGAAAGTGATGCCGCAATCCTTGTGGCATAGTTTACAATCGCCACAACTTCCCCTACCTGTATATCTCCCGTTGTAATAAATTCGCTTCCAAGCCAGAGAATGATCAGAATTGCCACATTCATGACCAGCATCAGTACAGGCATGGTCGTTTCAATTAAACGAAGGGAAGACATAGTCTTTCTTTTCAACTCGTCATTTGCATCGTCAAACCGTCCAATTTCATGCTCCTTACGAAGAAAGGCTTTGATCAAGCGCATGCCTATCAGGTTTTCCCTCATGACACCGTTGACATTATCGAGCTTTTTCTGTACGAGCTTAAATAGAATAGCCGCTCGTTTCATAACCCAGCCAAGAAAAAAAACAAGAACCGGAATCGAAATGACCAAAACAAGGGAGAGTTTAAAATCTACCGCAATGGCCATTATCGCCCCGCCGATTACGATCAATGGCGCCCTTGCCATGATACGCAGGCCCATAAAAACCGTATTTTGAAGTTGGGTCACATCATTCGTCATCCTTGTGATCAACGAGGAAGTCGGGATATTATTCAAATTCGCAAAAGAAAACGCCTGTATCTTACCAAAAAGGCTTTTCCTGACATCATGTCCAAAACTCTGACTTACATGTGATGCCGTAAAGGAATTAACGATCCCGCCAATAAATGAAAAAATGGAAAGTCCAACCATGACGCTTCCCCATTTAATCACCACCGATAAATCTTTCTGTAAAATGCCATCATCAATTATTTTTGCTATAAATAGAGGTTGTAACAGTTCTACACCGAGCTCGACAATCATTAAGATTAAAGCAAGAATGATCAAGAGCCAGTACGGCTTAAGAAATGAGGCCAGTTTTTTCATCTATGACACCCTTCGATTCTTCATATGTAGATAGCATCTTTTCATCCTCTCATTATACATTTTTATACAGATTTTTTAAAAGATTTTAACTGATTCAAAGGATTAGTAAATAACTTGATTTTTTTTTAATAAATACTCTTGACAAATAACAGGAAATAAGCGAAAATTCTAATTGATAATGATTTTCAATTTCATTATTGATCTCTGAAATTTGATAAGCAATTACGATAATCTCTTATCGTACCCTTTTGATATTGTACATAGATACAATGTCGCCCCGGCTTCTCTGTGCCTAGTAAAAATTATATGCTCATTAGCGAATGCAAGTCACTGGAATATTGCCCCCTCTTTATTCAAGTAATTTATTCACGTTGGAAGCATATTAGGCAGCCGGGGACTATTTTTTATAAAAAAACTAATGAACTTACATATATGATTAAAGGAGCAGGATGATCATGAAACTTGAAGATATCATTAAAGAACGGCGCAGCATTAAGCGATTTAAGGACATTCCTGTTCCTATTGATACCATCCAATCATTATTGGAAACGTCGACATGGGCACCGAACCATAAAATGACCCAGCCTTGGCGCTTCGTCGTGGTACATGGCGAAAGCCGTTTAAAACTCGCAGAAGCAACCCGTGCTTTTATGGCAGGCAAAGAGAAGGACCCTGAAAAGAAAAACGCAGCCGGACAGCGAGGATATAATAAACTTATAGATGTCCCGATGTTCATCGCAGTGATCATGGAAGAGAATCCGAATCCAATGACACGTGAAGAAGATTATGCAGCTACAAGTGCCTTGATCCAAAATTTCAGCCTGCTTGCCTGGGAACAAGGAATCGGGATGATATGGGAAACATACGGCATGATCCACAGCATGGAGTTTCGTGAAGCTTTAGGCGTTAAACCTGGCGAGAAAATCGTAGGCAGCCTTCATGTCGGCTATCCCGACATGATCCCTGCCCCACGCCCCAGGAAAGAGATCGATCAACTCCTGACAATTATGGACTAACAAAAAGGAAAGCCTCCAATCTTGGAGGCTTTCCTTTTTTATTTGGGGAATGAGGGCAAACGTTCAATTCATCTATCATAATCACTGAAAGATCCCTCCGGTACATTTAATGAGGCATCCCGGCAACTACCCCTTTTTTCACCTTTAATCAATAAATTCGCTTCTTCTTCAAACCCAGCTATCAATCCATTCATCTATTCCTATACTCTGCCCCCTCATCATGTTCGATCCGACACGCGCTTGAGGAAATCATGGCGTTGTCCGCGGCCCCCTATAGGTTTCATTGATTTGCATCCGTTCTTCTTCCATTTGCTCATGCTGATTCTTCAGCATCAAGAAACTTCTCCCATATTGCGCCCACCATTTCGACCCCTATGAACAAAAGGGAATATCCCCGATAACCAAAAACCTCCTTTTTCAAGGAGGTCTCTAATTTCTCATTCTCAAAAGAACTCGTGATATAATGCCTGAATTGCCGTCTCTTCGTTGTGCCCTTTCACACCGAACATCATGCTAACCTCCGAAGAGCCCTGATTGATCATTTCAATATTCACCTTTGCTTCGGCTAACGCTTTTGACGCTCTAGCCGTTGTACCTACATTATGACGCATTCCTTCACCTACAACCATGATTAAGGCAAGATCATGCTCCACATTCACTTCATCGGCATGAAGCTCTTTCTTGATTCGTGAAATAATTTTCTTCTCGGCTTCACCCTTCAACTGGTCCTGCCTTAGAATAAGCGTCACATCATCAATGCCTGATGGAATATGCTCATATGAAACTCCGTAATCTTCAAGGATATGCAGCAGTTTCCGGCCAAAACCAACTTCCCGGTTCATCAAATATTTGCTAATGTAAATACTGCAAAACCCTTTATCACTTGCAATCCCAATAACCGGACCATTCGTATTATCCCGCGTGTTCACAATGCGGGTCCCTTGTGCCGTCGGATTGTTCGTATTTTGGATATGGACAGGTATTCCCGCACGGAATGCAGGAATCAGCGCTTCATCATGAAATACCGAAAAACCGGCATAAGAAAGCTCCCGCATTTCACGATAGGTTAACTCCCGGATTCCCTTCGGATTGGAAACCACATTTGGATTTACCGCATAAACGGCATCCACGTCCGTAAAGTTCTCATACAAATCGGCTTTGACCCCATTTGCAAGAATCGAACCCGTAATATCGGAACCGCTTCTTGAGAAGGTTAAAATATCACCATCTAACGTATATCCGAAGAACCCTGGAAATACTACGATTCCAGGCTCTTCACGCAGAGCATACAACCGATCATATGACTCTGGCTGAACCTGGGTAAATCCATCTACATCCGTAACGATTAAGCCAGCCTTCTTTGGATTTATATACTTTGCCTCTACCCCACGGCTTTGAAAATAACCTGCGACCAGCTTCGCATTATTATCTTCGCCACTGGCCTTTAAAGCATCCAAATAGCGCTTCTGGTTAGATTGGTCAGCATGCAACAGTGCTTTTAAATTTTCATGAATCCCTGTGATGACCTCCTCGGATATATCCAACTCTTCAGCAATGCTCGCATAGCGGGATACCACGTCTTCGATCAAATGCTCCCCGTTATCGCCGCGCAGCTGCTGTTCCGCAGCCTCAATCAATAAATCCGTCACCTTTATATCATCGGAATTGCGTTTCCCTGGAGCCGAAACGACTACAAACTTCCTCTCTGAATCAGCAACCACAATTTCGAATACCTTTCTCAACTGTTCACCTGACGCAAGTGAACTTCCGCCAAACTTCGCAACTTTCATCTCGACATCCCCTATTTTAAATAATATTCTGTCAAAATCAACTCTCCCTATTATTACGTTTTTTCTCTAAACAATCAAGTAAAAATTCCACTATAGGAGGACATTTGTATTTTTAAAGAGGACAAAATAATGTGATTATTGAAAGGGAATAGTAAAAGGCAAAAAAAGACAACGGCATAAGCCAGTTGCCTTTCCAATCTTTAGCGATTATCCACAGTTTCAGGGTATAAATCATGATTCATCAAGCGGTAATCCGCCATTTCCTCATACTTCGTCCCTGGTTTCCCGTAGTTTGTGTATGGATCAATAGAAATCCCGCCCCTAGGCGTGAACTTGCCCCATACTTCAATATATTTAGGATCCATCAACTCGATTAAATCGTTCATGATGATATTCATGCAGTCTTCATGGAAATCACCATGATTACGGAAGCTGAATAAATAAAGTTTCAAAGACTTGCTTTCGACCATCTTCACACTGGGAATATAGCTGATGTAAATGGTTGCAAAGTCTGGCTGGCCGGTTATCGGACATAAGCTAGTGAATTCCGGGCAATTGAATTTGACGAAATAATCACGGTTAGGATGTTTGTTATCGAATGACTCAAGAATTTCAGGCGCATAGTCGAATGTATATTTTGTCCCTTGATTCCCAAGCAGTGTAATTTCCTTTAATTCTTCTTCTTTTCTTCCAGACATAAAAAGTCCTCCTCATCCACGTTTGTCAGGGGAGATTCATAAAATGGGCCTCTATATAACAAAAACCATATCTCATCAAAGATATGGTTGATTCGTGAAAAAAATCAAAGCCATAGTTTTTTTAAGAGGGTGATGCTATGAACCTCTCCCGTTTATCGGGAAATATTTTAAAATTGTCATAGTAAATATAGAAAAAAAAATCTAATCTGTCAATCATACTTTTTAATTTTAGTTTGATTCCCACATGTATTCGGCTTAAAATGTAGAAGAAGTTTATCCTACATGAAGGAAGAGATTTAAACAATGTGGATTTTTGCAGCACTCATCACCAGTTTATGTTTCGGAATCAATAACAGCATTTTTAAATGGAGTAGCGGAAAGGGTTACTCAAAGGTACCTATCCAATTTTTCTTTTATTTTGTAGCTTTCATTTTGTCCATATTTTATGGAGTACTTATGGATGGTTTGAACCTGAACTTGCTGTCTATCATGCTTGGTGCAGCAATTGGTGTCCTGAACGCTAATGGTAATATCCAGATGGCAAGTGCCTTTGAAAAAGGGCCGGCAAGTTTAACATCACCATTAATCGCAGCGAATGCAATATTTCCCATCCTATGTGCTGCATTAATTTTTCATGAGCATATTTCTTCGCTGCAGTGGACCGGAATCATCTGCATGCTGCTTGCAACCCTTGTCATTCAGTATACACCTAACGCCAAGGGCAACCACCAATATTTACCTTGGATGATGCACACATTATTTTCCATATTATCTTTTGGTGTACTCGGCATTCTGATGACGACATCAACACGGCTTCATTTAAACTCCCTCGACATCCTTGTATCAATGTATGGGGGCGGAACTCTTTATCTGCTTTCAGTTCTATCCTTTAAGAAAGAAAAAATCAAGCTACAGGAAGTCAAAATTGGTTCCATCGTAGGTTTTTTAAGCATCATAGCCTATGGATGTTATTTCTATGCGTTGAATACCGGCATCGCAAGCATCATCTTCCCTGTCGTCAGCCTAAATTGTTTAGTTGTCGTTTTCGCAGGATGTTATTTATTCAAAGAAAAACTAAAATCCTATCAAATTGCCGGCGTTCTTGCAGCATTAATCGGTATTATCTTAACCAAAATATGAATATAGTTAATTTTAAAAAACAACCTGGCTGTAATAATCACACATGCCAGGTCGTCTTTATTTAGCGGTTCAAAAAAAAGTATTGACATCTCTCAATAAATATCAGATAATTTTGAATATTAAATCTCAACTTTTGCTAATTCCGCAATGTTTGAAAAATCTCCTCCCACGGGTATAAAAGAAGTAGTACAACCATCCCATTTAATACTAGAAAGGAACGATGCATAATGGAAAAAGTTACAGTAACAGTTGATTTCCAAGGAAAATCTTATCAAACTAACGTACTTACTAAACCGGGTACTAATCAAGAAGAAATTTTACAACAAGCCCTTCAACAAGTGGAAAAACAATGGAAAGCATAAAAAAGCAGGCATCGATTTAGATACCTGCTTTTTTTTATTACCTTTTTAGATATAACTCACCAAAATCACTATGCACTTTGTTTTTATATAAATTAACAATTAAAACCCTTTTCAATCCTGATTTCTGTATTTCATTTGTATTCTCTAAAGAACCCTCGATAGCGATTTTCCCATATAATCCACATAATTGTTTTTTCTTGTCACAATAATTTTAAGACGTTTTTACGTTACAACAATCAATTTGAATAACAAGTAATTTAGAAATTAAGACGATCTTTTTAAAGAACGCCTCAGTTTGTCGAAAAAATGGGATACGGAATGGCCTAATCCCGTATCCCTATCGCGATTACCGAGGGAAGCATTACGATCTTTTTAAAACAGACAGGGTATACTCCAAGATACTTTTCTCTTGAATATGGGATGAAACCTCACTGGATTGAAGAAATTCGCGACACTCCTGCCGAAAAACCAGCTTACCGAGTCACCAAAGACGCATGCGGCGAGGTGGCTTTGCAGACAGTCGGCGGAAAGGGAGAGTCTGAAAACAACTGGAACCTTTTTTAAATAAAAAAACTGTAGGCAAATTCGCTTTTCTTTCGAGTTTGCCTACAGTCTGAAATGTTCATTTTTAAAGATCGCCATTTTTAATGTTCTTTTAATTTAAACTTAATGGCATAGAGCGTTCTTGGAGGCTATCGGAAAGCAGACTATACGAAACTAATTTCTTCCTATACTGCTTAACTACATCCACACGGTCGTTGTACATGTACACAAATAACCTAACATCTTTTTTACCTCTTTTAGTATCAATGACTAATGGAGTCCCACTGTTCTCTGGATGTAAAAACAATTGCTCATTACCAGGGAATATATGGTTCTTTTTCAAAAATTTAGCCTTATTAAAATAATTAATAACTTTTATTTTATCTTCACTTTCCAAACGTCTTCCGTCAAAGGTTACGATTGCATTCTCGTCACTAAGTTCTGAATGTATTTTAAATTTGCTGATAATCCAATTCACTGCATCGGTTGGAAGGCAGGTAACTAATAATTTAAGCAAACTTAATAGAATTGTCAAAATCAAAACCGGCAATGTCATATTTCATCATCTCCGCTACGTCATATATTAATTTCTTATATAGATTATTATATCAAAGAATCAGATAGTTTTTCTTAGAAAATGTGTCTGTTATATTAACGTTTTACTTTAGTAAAACATTGCACTTAAACGCACGGAAGCGCTTCAAAAAGAGTAAATTTTGCCCTTATAAATATAATGTTCCGAAATGGTTATACTAAACAAAATGGTTTCATCCACACCCTTCTTAACTAATTTCTATGAACGAAGTGATTAGAGTGGTATATGAATTTCTACTTATTAAATACAAAAAAACTGGGCGTCATCAAGACGCCCAGCTTTTCAATCGATTATTGATATCCCCAAATCATTGTTAGCATTGTACCGAAAATTGTAACCAATGCTACGAACAATCCGTAATAAACATTTGTGTAAATCGATGCTTTATCTTCAGACTCACCTGCGTGCATGAACATAACCAATTGCAGTGCAGCTTGCATGAAAGCTGTAACAAGCAGGATGATCACACCCATTTTAAGTGAGAGATCAAACACAATAACTGATAGTGCGACCACAGTCAGGACTAGTGAGAAGGCAAATCCCATAACTTGGCCCCGTGGGAATAATTCTTTCATATTACATCATTCCTTTCAGGTAGACGAAACTGAAGATGAAGATCCAGACAACGTCCAAGAAATGCCAGTAAAGTGAAAAGATGAAAGCCTTGTTTGTTGTTTCTGGAGTCATACCGCGCTTTTTAATCTGCAAGACGATGAAGGTTCCCCAGAATAAACCAAGTGTAACGTGAGCTCCATGCGTACCTAGTAATGTAAACAAACTAGATAAGAAAGCACTTGTTTGAATGGTTGCTCCTTCATGTACATACTCAACGAATTCATAAATTTCGACTCCCAAGAAGCCTAAACCAAGAATAAGGGTGATAATGAAGAAACCAATCGTTGCTTTCTGCCTGCCAAGTCTCATTGCATTGATTCCAAGACCTATGGTAAAACTACTAGTTAAAAGAAAGATTGTTTGAAACATTAAGGTTGGGACTTTAAAAAGATGTTCCCCTGTTGGACCATTTCCAGTTCCATCAACCAATACAAAATAAGTGGCGAACAGTGTAGCGAAAAGAGCTATTTCTGCCCCAAGGAAAATCCAAAATCCAAAAATCTTTAAGCGATTTTCTTCCGTGCTATATTCTAGTGGCAGCGAGTTATCTATTTTCATTACTTAGCACCTCGCAATTTATTTTCAGTTTCTTCGATCTCTTCAACAGAGATATAACGTCCGTGATCTTTTTCGAATGAACGGTGAATCATACAAGCAAAGATACCGACCGTTGCAATGATTGCAATGATCCACATGCTGAATACCATTGCAAAGCCCCAAACGAAGAAGATACAGCTCATGATAAACGGCACGCCACTGTTATTTGGCATATGAATCTTTTCTACTTTACCACCAAATAATTTAAAGCCCTTTTTCTTAGAATCCCAGAATGCTTCTGTAGAATCAACTGTAGGCACAATTGCAAAGTTATATTCTGGAATTGGTGTATGGGTAGCCCACTCTAGAGAACGTGCATCCCATGGATCGTTTGAAATATTTCTTGATGCATAACGAGTGCTCCAATAGATATTGTACACAATAAGTGCAAAACCTATTGCTAAGCCAATTGCTCCAACGAAAGAAAGCATATTCAATGGACCATAGCCCGTTGATTCAGAGTACGTATACATACGACGTGCCTGCCCATCTAAACCAGTGATGAACATCGGGAAGAATGTTACATTAAAGCCGATTGTAATGAACCAGAACGACCATTTCCCAATTTTTTCGCTCAACATGAAGCCAAACATTTTTGGCCACCAGTACGTAAAACCAGCAAGTACGGCAAATACAGTACCAGGGATTAAAACGTAATGGAAGTGAGCTACTAAGAACATTGTATTGTGGTATTGGTAGTCAGCACTCGCCATTGCAAGCATAACCCCAGTTACCCCACCGAGAGTGAAAATCGGAATGAAAGCTAACGAGTATAACATTGGGACGGTAAAAACGATTTTACCTTTCCAAAGTGTGAACAACCAGTTGAAAATCTTAACACCGGTCGGAACGGCAATTGCCATTGTGGTAATCGAGAAGATACCATTAACCATTGCACCGTGACCCATTGTATAGAAATGGTGAGCCCATACAATGAAAGATAGAGTAGAAATAGCTACCATGGAGATAACCATCGAATTATATCCGTACAGGTTACGACGTGCAAATGTCGAAATGATTTCACTGTAAATACCGAAAGCTGGAAGTATTACTATATAAACTTCAGGATGTCCCCAAACCCAGAACAAGTTCGCCCAAAGCATATCGCTACCGCCATTGGCCATCGTAAAGAATTGAGTTCCGAATAGACGATCCATTGTCATCAACGCAAGTGCCACTGTCAATACAGGGAAAGCGAAAACGATAATGAAGTTTGTGATCAAGATAGACCATGTGAACATTGGCATTTTCATTAAGTTCATGCCAGGTGCTCTCATTTTCAAGATTGTTACGATAAAGTTGATACCAGTCAGTAATGTACCGATACCAGCTATTTGAATTGCAATCGCGTAATAGTTCGAACCAACTGATTCACTGAAATCATTACTTGCCAGCGGGAAGTAAGATGTCCAACCTGCATCAGGAGAACCACCAACTACGAAAGAGATGTTAAATAGCATTGCCCCCATGAAGAATAACCAGAAGCTTACTGCGTTTAGACGTGGGAATGCTACGTCACGCGCTCCAATTTGTAATGGTGTGACAATGTTCATTAACCCAATGATAAATGGCATAGCCATGAACAGGATCATGACAACCCCATGTGTTGTAAATACCTCATTATAATGCTGCCCATCCAAAAGACCGTTATCTGGAATAGCCGTTTGAGCACGCATCATGAGAGCATCAACGCCACCACGGAAGAGCATAAGCAGTGCTGCCAAGATGTACATGATACCAATACGTTTATGGTCAACCGTTGTTAACCACTCACGCCATAAGTAACCCCATTTTTTAAAATAGGTAATTCCGGCAACAACCGCAATCATGGTTAAGCCAATGGCAACCATGGATGCATAAATCGCAGGACTTGGATGAGGTACGGCAAATCGATCAAAGTAATCCATACTTTTGTGACTCCTTTCAGGAAAATATTCCTTATCTTGTAAACTTAGATGTTTTATCGAACGAAATTAATTCTTAGTGATCATGATTCATGTTGCTGTGTTCTGAATGTTCCTCGTGTGAATCCTTGGAATCACTTTCTTCAGTATCAGAAGATCCGTGGTTACCATGACCAGCATGTTCCCCTTCAGGAGCTGGAGAAAACTCTAAGTGAGTTCCAGTGTATGTGGATTGTCCCACATGACCAGGTTCTAATAATTCATTGAATTTTTTCTCAGTAATCGGTTCAGCAGTAGCTTTAATTTCATCTACCCACTTATCGTATTCTTTTGCAGACAGTACATTAACGTTAAACGTTTGCTGAGCAAAACCTGAACCACTGAAGTTTGAATTTCGACCCATATACTCTCCTGGCACATCAGCTGCTAAGTGCAACGTATTAACCATGTTCGACATCGCGTATTTTTGTCCTCCAAGTTGTGGAATCCAGAAACTCGAGATTGGACCATAAGAATAAAGTTTAAATTCAATTGGTCGGTTAGTCGGTAAAAACAGATAGTTAACTGTTTCGATATCTTCTTCCGGATAACTAAAATGCCACTTCCAGTTGGAAGATGAAGCGTAAATAATTAAAGGTTCTTGATCTCCGTATCCTTTAGGTGTTGCCTCAACTTCATTTGTTGTTTTAACAGTAACAACGGATAGGAAAGCGACGATTAAAATTGGGATCGCTACCCAAATTATTTCAAGAACCTTACTTCCTTCAATATGAGGTGGTTCATAATCATCACGCTGTTTGGAAGCACGATATTTCATTATCATGAAGATATACAGTACCATAACGACAAGGACGACAAAGGCCATTGTCCATATCGAAATCATAATAACATCTGCTTGTGTTGCAGCTACTGGCCCTTTAGGGTCCAAGACCATTAATGGGTTATCGCAACCGGTTAGCACAGTGGCAATTGTAAAAAGTATAGTTAATAGAGCCCATTTTATTTTCATAGTACTACCCCTTTCTTACATATTAAAATTCCTATTGGTAATTATTCGGACAAAGTGTTACCATGTTCACAAACCCCGACATACCAATATTAATCCCAAGTGTAAAAAAAGACAATATAAAGTGACATCTGTCACATAAAGTTCATTAAAGAGCAGTAAGAAGATGGTAAATGAACTGAAATGTTCGAAAATCTTCAGCAAATGAAATATAATAAATGTTTAATAACTTACCTACGGAAACTTCACTTATCAGTACAGGATTGCAGATAGAACTGATCCACTTTCCGTTTAATATTACTCTAATATAATGAAATAAAATTTTCACATTATATTCACCGCGTTTATTTCCTCAAGACTTATAAAGATTATGAATTATATTACCTATCTTGTTAATTAGGTATCTATCGTTGGAAAACATGATTTAAAGCGGATTTTTTTCACTCGGCCATGGAAGTTTTTAAATGGTAGCCGCATTGTACACGATCTTGCATCCATGCTTCAATACCCTAATGATCCAACACAGGTCATTATTATATATATATAAGGAAACAACGAGCGTGAAATGTAATTGGGTTCTTTCTCCTCGCAATACTTATTTTATTGCCCTGTCAGTATTCCTAAACAGCCGTTTAGCAGTAGTCGTGGGGTGAAGTAATTCAGGGGTCAATCAACCTGTTGCAACTGTTCAAGTTTATCAGTCAGAGGACAGGACAAAAACCATTTTTTAATAAGTACATTTGGTGTTCAATCAACTCCACCTTTTGGAAACTCTTTACTCAATACCCCCATATTGATACGTGCTTCCCTTTTGTATCTTCAGGTAAAAACACATAAAAAAACCCACGAAAAAAGGACTTTTTAAAAGTGTCCTTTTCTCGTGGATATAGTTCAAAATTCAAGGTGAGAACTTCCTGGCGTGCAGGCAGTTTGGTTTGGATGTACAAGCAACACACAGGATGAAAGCGCATTCAATACTTGGGGTTAAATTGGCTCAGATTCTGCAAGCCAACGAACAACTCGTTTTGTTCATCCATACAAGTGAATCTGATGATAGAAAGCCAGTTTATTACGCTAAATTCCTCGTTTTAGTTACTGAATTCTGTACTTCTTTTTGTTTGAGTTTTAGCCTTTGATTTCATTTTTATGATTTTAGTCGTTTCCGATTCAATTCTTTTGCCTTTATGTGTATTCATTACCATTTCTTCTGTCAGGACAAAAAATATACCAACTAGAAAAATGGCAGCTGCGCTTAGTGTGATGGCGATTCCAACAGCGGTAAATATATAATCCTTATTGTAATCGCTTACAAAAAAACTTAAAGCAAAAATAATAATTCCGATTACGCAACCTGTGCCCGATACCCATTTCACTGCATCCAACATCTTCTGATTAGCTTCCATAATTTCATCCCCTTTCTTTCTATTTTATGACATTTCACAAATTTGTCAAATCTTTTCTATTTTTTAACATATCCATAATGTAAACCTTGACAAATAGAATACGCCGCTATTCACTTTTAGGTATTCGAGACTATATGAAAAATCTGATAAACAGTATAAATACACTATCATTTTTTCCGATATCATCACTTTCAATACTATTAAAAACTTTTTAACTACATTTTCAAATAAAAGACCCCTGATGATCAATCAGAGGCCTTCCTTCTATCTATGAGTTTTGCAAGGTTATCGTTACCGTTTTCTCTTCAGTCCCCCGATAGACTTTAACCTTTACTTTATCGCCGATTTTCTTATCTGTGTATAAAATTTTCCTTAATTCTGCTGTCGTTTTTATTTTCGTTCCATCAATCTCCACAATGATATCCTGCTGCTTAAGCCCTCCATTCGCCGCTGCCGACCCCGCTTCTATACTCGTAACCATGACACCCGACTTTGCAGCTTCAGGAACATTTTGAAGATAATACTGTGGCAGTTCTTCTATGCTGGCCAAGCTTACTCCTAAATACGGTCGCGTGATTTTTCCGTTTTCAATCAGTTCCGTAACAATCGGAATCACATCATTACTTGGTATGGCAAACCCTAAGCCTTCCACACCGCTTTCGGAAATCTTCAAGCTGTTTATGCCGATCACTTCCCCAGCGGTGTTGATCAATGCGCCGCCGCTATTGCCAGGGTTGATCGCTGCATCTGTTTGAAGGACATCAAGTTCCCACTCCCCCTCCGATGTATCGACTGAAATGGAGCGTCCGGTAGCACTGACGATCCCTTGTGTAACGGAACGTGAAAAATCAAGTCCAAGAGGGTTACCGATCGCTAATACTTCTTCACCTGGACGCATGCTATCAGAATTCCCGAATTTAATTCCCTCAGGTGCTATCGAGGCATCAATTGTCAAAACCGCTAAGTCCGTCAATGCATCAGCCCCGACAACCACTGCCGTTGCCTTTTTCCCATCATACAAGGAAATTTCGACTTCCTTAGCTCCTTCAATAACGTGATTGTTCGTGATGATATAGGCCTTCCCATTAGCTTTTTTATAAATGACCCCTGAACCAGTGCCGCTCTCAACCGTTTCGCTCCCCGTGCTTTGCTGCTGGTATGGGTACCGGTTTTGAATCTCCTGTAAATTCACGACCCCTACTATCGATTTGGATGCTGATTCAACCATCTCTGCCCTATCATTAGAATCCATACTAGTCGATAACTTTTCTGCCGTGACACTCCCATCCTTTTCACCACTTTCCGTTTGCTCTACACCTGCCGTTTGACTTGACTCATTCACTGAACTTTTCCCTTGATCTATAAAGTCCCCGCCAAATAAAAATACAGTTGATGTAACCATAGAAGCAACCGTTCCGGAAACAAGGCCAGTTAGCCAAATAGACTTGCCCTTTTTCCGTTCTGTCTTCACTCTGACTTGCTCATCGCCATTATTATTCTCCATCATTATCCCTCCTATGATTGTCCTTTACTTGGCTCAATCATAAACAGTAAATATTAAAAAATTCTTAAGAAATAAAGAATAAGGCCACATTTTCACAAAAAAAATTATCGAATCCAGCTATGATATTTTGCAGTACGACAAAATAAAAAGGCCTCCACAGGGGCCCCTCTCAATTCGACATTATAGCCTTACATGACTTCATACACTTCTTTTGTCTTCTTATTCACACCATACCAGCCCCAAGTAGCTTTGTGGCCATTTTTCTGACTGCCTGCATCTACTTCGAACACTTGAAAAATGTAATCTCCCTTTTCGGCATCATGATCATATTCGATTTGCAAATGTGGAAAGTTTTTCATGTCCACGTAATCCTTCACTAGCTTCTCCGCCTGAGATTTACTTAAGGGACTAGCCGAATCCTTACTCCCTTCTTTGCTTTTTACCATTTCTACTTTTCCTTTTGAATCCGTTGCCGCCTTATCATCTACTTTGGATCTAATGGTCCCGTCCTCACTTGTTTCCTCCACCGGTTCCACTTCTTCATTTCCCTCTACTGTTTCTAACGTGGTGGAGTCTGATACCGGGTGCATTTCCACCGCCTTTAAAACCATTAGTTTCCCATCCCGATATTTTGCTTTATATGCGGTTGCTTCTTCAAAATCTCTTTTTGCCGAATCAAAATCCTGTTCGTCGTATTTCTTCATTCCACTCGCCAGAAAACCTGAAAGATCCATTAACTCTCTTGCTTCCGGTGTTTCTGATTCTTTATAAGCTAATTCAAATGCCTCGTGGGCTTCTAAATAATTTTCCTCATTCAACTGACTTTTCCCTAAATCCATATTGGAATCATAATTCCTTGTTACGCAGCCTGAAGCAATCAACACCATAAAAATAACCATGATTGACCTCTTCACAATATCACTCCTCAAAGTTACTCTTCCATATCATTCTATACATCCATCTTAAACCATTTGATATGAAATCCGATACCTCTATTTCCTATCATTTTCATTAAGGAAATGTTTACTTTTATGATTAACTTTTTACAAATAGTGGTACAGAATAGATAAACGCTTGAAAGGATGATGAGCAGAATGATGCAGGAAAAACAGACCTATCATGTCGATTTGGTCAGCGGCGATGTACTCGGACAAAAACTTGAAGAGAACCCGAGCTTCACTGTACACGCAACTGATGAGGAACTTGCAGAATTGAAACAATGCTTGGAGGAACACCGGACAGATGACCTGGAGGCATACGCCCGTTCACATGTGCCATACCTTCTCTATCATCATGACCGGGCAAATGATAAATACGATGCAGCCATGAAAAAGCTTTATGCCCTCATTTATAAATTTGGCGATGAAACGGCGCGAAACCATATTGAAGAAATCGGCATTTTGAAAGACAACAAATTCGAGGGAAATGAAGAAGTGCAAAAGTTCAAATAGAAAATGAACAGAACCTAAAATTCAAAGGTACTGTTTCTTTAAGATAAGACTCCTAAAGGAGATATCGGGCTATACCTCTGGCATTGAAACTAAGTTTGCTCAAAAGATTTCCCTCTCCCTATATAAGGAAAAATAAAAAGAATCCATTTTGAAAAAAGATGGATTCTTTTTTTGTGTTTTAATGTACAGTTTTTTATAAAATGATCAATCTCTTTCCTCTGGTATCCCTAAAGTTTGTAAGGGCATTTCCTTTAAAAGAAATTACAATTATCGCTATTTTAGGTAGAGTTATTTTTAATCTACATATTTATCTTTCAAATAATCTGAACCAATACCACCAATGACCATCAATGCAAATGGTAAAAACCTAAATACAACTGGCATACTTTTTAAAATTGTAATATCTGTGCCAACAAATTTGTTAAGGCCAAAAATAATTAATTTAGACACTAACAAAAATGCTCCTATTAATAACACGATATCAAAAAACAATTTCCTTTTCGGAAATGCCAACTGCTTACTTTCCCGTATTATTTTTTCTTTCAATTCCTCGTCACTCCTTAATAATTCATCTACCGTAATTTGAAATAAATCACTTAAATTAATGAGTACTTCAATACTTGGATAATTTTTTCCCGTTTCCCATTTGGACACAGATTGGCGACTCACATGAATCTTCTCTGCAAGATCATTTTGTGACCAATTTCTTTTTTCACGTTCTTTTTTTAATCGTTCGCTAAAAATCATAATGAGTTCATCGCCTTTCCTAGTCCTAGTATTGTGAGAGGAATTATGCAAAGTAAAGATAGTAATAAGCGCATTACTATGCAACTTATGAGTGACAACGTAGAAAACCTTGATCTATCAAGGGAATCCGTTGAATTTTAGGGAACTGCTGTAGAAAGTTAAAATTTTTAAAAAAAATTTCGCCAGTTAACACGAAAATGGTGGCGACTTTGGAAATAACAAAAAGTGCAGCCACTCACAGACAGAAGGCAAATTAGAAGAAGCAGTTTGCTTTTTTTCTTTTAAAAAACGTTCCAATTGATTTCATCCCATATAAATGATAAAAATCATGGAGTACAACCAAGTCTTGTTTTAAAATTATGGTAATCATAAAACTACAAATTGAATTTAATAACACTATAGAAAACGCAAACGGTTTTTATAAAAGAAGCCATTTCCTCATGGGAATCACCTCAAGTTTTACACCATCATAATTCTCCTAAAATTAAAATGGAGGTCTTGCTGAGTTATAGCGTCCAATCGATAAGCAATCCTGCTTGTGCTAAACCACCACCGAAACCATATAATAAAACCTTCTCACCATTACGGAGCTTCCCTTCTCTTATTCCAATATCTAAAGCTAATGGTATTGTTGCTGAAGAAGTATTTCCATACTCCACTAAGCTATATAAAGTACGCTCAATAGGAAAGCCGCTTCTTTCACATATCGACTCAATCATTCTTAAATTTGCACTATGCGGAACAAACCAATCAACATCATTCAATTGAAATTCAGTATTTTTCATCACTGTTTGCATTCCTTTTGGAACAGTAGTAACAGCCCATTTATAAACTTCACGTCCATTTTGTACAAGGTTACCACTATTATTCAAGTCTTCACCATTTATACGTGTCGATAGGTTTGTACTATATAAATTTTTTCCGCCTTCTCCTTCCGAATATAAATGTGAAGAAATGAAACTTGGTTGCTGTTCATCATATTCTACAAGAACTGCTCCTCCACCATCTCCAAATAAAATACAAGTTGCTCGATCTTCATAGTCCATAATTTTAGATAAAGTATCCGCTCCAATAACCAGAACTTTCTTGTTTAAACCAGATGTTACTAATCCATTAGCTACATGCAACCCATAAGTAAATCCTGCACAAGCAGCATTTAAATCAATAGCTCCAGTATTCTTAATACCTAGCTTTGCTTGGACTAAAGAAGCTACACTTGGCGTGTTGAAATCAGGTGTAAAGGTACAGACAATGATCATATCAACATCTTCGACAGATTTATCATACCGTTCCATTAAATCCTTTACAGCTTTATAACTTATATCACTAGCAAACTCTTCTTCATGTGCAATTCTTCGTTCTTTAATACCAGTACGTTTAACAATCCATTCATCATTGGTTTCAACCGTTTTTTCTAAGTCTTTATTTGTTAACCTTTTTTCTGGAACATACGACCCTATCGCAGTAATACGTGCTTTGGATTTGAACATAGAATAGCCACCTCGTGTTTATGAATTGCATCAATTTTGTAACTTGATATTAATACCTGGTACTAATTATAAAGCAAAAAAAATCTTATGCAACTAACCGTTACCTTTAAACCCATAAGAAAAAGAGCGGGGCAAAGCAACTACTTTAAAGTAAAGCACCTGTTAGTTTAATACAATCTCTAGAGAGACTGCCAAAAAGTTCATCTTCAAAACATTTCCTCTAATAACGTATTTCTTACAATTATACTGAGAGCTTGAATAAATCCTGCTTCCCATCACTGATCTTGTCAAAAAAAAAGCCATTCTCCTAGTTGAGGCAGTTCTTACTTATTTATGATGACGACAGATTTGTTCTTGTCTTTCGAGGTTTTGTTCGGCTGCATATGTAGTGCCCCATTCACACATTGTATTTAATACAGGTACAAAGGATTGACCCAACTCAGTTAAACTGTATTCCACTTTTGGTGGTACTACTTTATATACTTCTCTTCGGACAAGCCCATCTCTTTCCAACTGCTTTAATTGGTCGGTTAAGACTTTCTGGGTAATGGCCGGTATTAGAATATAAAACTCCTTCGTCCTCATTGGTTTTTGACTCAGAAAAAAGAGGATTAAGCATTTCCACTTTCCTCCTACAGTATTCATGAAAATATTTATTCCAGTATTTAGACTCTTCATTACTCATTCCTCCTGAATAGGCACATAAAGGTGGCTATTCCACTTTATTGTGCGTTATTTTCTACTACATCATGGTCCATTATACTCTGATTATGAAGCAAATATAACATTGGGAGTGAACAGGATGAGTGTAAGAGAGATCATAGAAAAAAGACGTTCCGTAAGGCAGTATGATCCCCATTATAAAATTAGTCCAGAAACGTTGGCGACATTTATTGAAGGAGCCAGTAAATCGCCTAACGGAAACAATATTCAAGCAACACGATACCTGGTTATAGATGAACCATATTTAAAGAATTTGTTACTGCCCATTGCTTTTAATCAGCAACAGGTAATTGAAGCATCAGTACTGATTGTTATATTAGGTGATTATCAAGCATTTGAAAAAGAAAATATCATAATGATACATGAGGATGAGTTTCAAAAAGGTTATTTTGACGCATCAGTAAGAGATTATCTAACAAACGCGGCAATCAATTATTATCTAAATAAATCAAAAGAAGATTTAAAGGTTGAATTAATAAGAGACGCAAGCCTGGCGTCAATGTCGTTAGTTTTATTGGCGAACGAGGCAGGTCTTGAAACCATTACAATGTCCGGGTATGATTCCGAACAATTAAAGTCAGCCTTAAAAATTTCTGATAGGTATTTAGATGTTATGCTTATTGCCATGGGGAAAGGAATTAAAGAGGGTCACAAAACAGTAAGACACGATGTTAACAAAGTCATTTATAAAAACAAAATATAGTGAGTGTAATTACTTTTTAAAAATTTGGATATTGGAAATTAGTGTGGAAAGAGGGTTAAAAAGAACCCTCTTCCCCTATCTTCTTATTCTTTCGTTAAAACTCACCACGAGTTGCCATTCTCTTATATCATCCACATGCAACTTATCATATAGTCATATTAACGTGACGGATTCACTTTAGTGTTTTTGTTTGTAATAGGTTACCGCGAGCGCAAGGGCCAGCACTGTTCCTTTGACGATATCCATCGCATAATACGGAACTGACATCATGATGAGCCCATTTTGAAGGATTCCGATCAGGACTGCACCGACGAAGGTTCCAAAGGCATTCGGTTTTCCCGCTCCTAAAACGGAGGAACCAATGAAGGCTGCTGCAACGGCATCCATTAAATAAGGGGACCCTGAATTGATTTCCGATGTCATGACCCTTGAAGCAAGGACAATCCCCCCAATTGCAGCTAATAGAGCCGAAAGCAGATAGGCAAGAACTTTGTATTTATTAACCGATATCCCGGAAAGTCTTGCCGCTTCCTTATTTCCGCCAATAATGTACATATAACGACCATGCTTCGTATAAGTCAAAAAGATATGGGTCGCTATCACAATGGTTGCCATGATCAGGATTATCCATGGTACCTGGCCAATTTTGGCGAAAAGGGGGCTGATCAGACCTGTTGCGAAGGTCCCATCGGGCATGACCATATTTTGCGAAACCGTGGCCCCTTTTGTATAGGTTAGGGCAATTCCCTGGATAATGAACATGGTGGCCAATGTCATCAGCATGTCGGGAATTCTCAATTTAACGATCATGAACGAATTTAAAGCCCCTACGACAAGTGAGGCACCGATCGCAGCTAATATGGCGATAAATGTATCCTGCGAAAACCAGACAAACATTGATATGACGATGGCATTGGCCAATGATGCGACGGAACCGACGGAAAGGTCGAAGCCATCCACCGTAAGGGATATCGTAATGCCGATCGCAATGATGGTCACGATTGAAATGGAACGCAGGATGTTGATCAGATTAGTAGTTTGAATGAAAGATGGATTGGACACGGCAAAAATTCCAATCAGAATGATAATCGTCAATATTGTGCCGTATTTATAGAAAAAGTCGAATAGCTCCACCTTTTTCTTTGCTTTCACTGTCTGTGTAACAGGAATGGGTACGCTCATCCTATTTCCCTCCTGTTGAATAGAATAGTAGTTCTTCTTCATTCGTTTTGTTCGTTTCGAATTCGATGACAGTGCTCCCGTCATATAACACATATGTCCGTTTGGTAATGCCAATGATTTCGGAAAGCTCGGATGAGGCATAAATGATCGCTTTTCCATTCCTCGCAAGCTTAGCAATCAATTCGAAAATATCCTTCTTGGCTCCAACATCGACCCCTTTCGTCGGTTCATCGAATATGTATACATCCGCATCGGCAATAAGCCATTTTCCAATGGCAACCTTTTGCTGGTTACCACCTGAAAGGTTTTCGACTTTCACTTCCCCGGAAGGAGTTTTAATTCCGATACTGGCGATCATTTCTTTCGCCTTTTCCTTTTCCGCCTTACGATCCACGAAACCAAATGTTCTGCAGAATTTGCCGATACTGGCTGCAGTCAAGTTCGCCGCGACCGATTCCTGAACAAGGATCCCTTCTTTCCTGCGTTCCTCAGGTACAAGTGCCATGCCGCTTTTTACTGCATGGTGCGGTGATTTCAAAGAAAGCTTTCGGCCATTCAGGATGACCTCACCCGCTGTGATCGAAGTATGACCGAAAAGGGTTTTACACAGCTCCGTTTTCCCAGCCCCGACCAACCCCGCCAAGCCTATTATCTCTCCTGCTTTAATATGGAGACTAACATTTTTAACTTTCTCTGCATCTGACAATCCCTTCACTTCAAGAATAACGTCGCCAATCGAAGAATTCACTTCAGGGAACTGTTCCTCCATGGTTTTCCCGAGCATATTCTCTACCACTTCGTTACGGGTGATGTCTTCCATTTTTCGACAAGTGACACGCTCCCCATTCCTCATGACCGTAATTTCCTCACATATTTCAAAAATCTCGGGCAGACGATGTGAAATGAAAATGATTCCCACGCCTTTTTGCTTCAATTCATTTACAATTCGAAAAAGCTCTGTCGTCTCCGTATGACTTAACGGAGCAGTTGGTTCGTCGAGAATCAGGAATTTGCATTCTGTCGAAACGGCTCTTGCTATCAGGACCATCTGTTTTTCAGCCAAGGTAAGGTCTCTTACCAGCTTTTTCGAAGGGACACGAATTTTCATATCTTCAAGAATACAAGAGGCTTTATTGTGCAGCTCTTTCCATTGGACCATCTGTTTTTTTCCCATGTTTTGGACAATATCATTCAACATCACATTTTCCCCAACGGTTAAATAAGGGATGAGGGCCGTATCCACTTCCTGATAAACAATTTGAATGCCTTGTTCCTGCGCCTCTTTTGGTGAGCGGATATCCTGCTTCACCCCATCAATGAATATGTCACCTGAATAATGAACATGGGCTCCCGATAAAACTTTCATTAACGTCGATTTCCCTGCTCCGTTAGCACCGACCAATGCGTGGGCTTTCCCTGATTGTACAGAAAAATCAACTTCACTAAGCGCCTTCACCCCCGGAAATTCAATCGAGATTTTCTTCATTTCTAGTTGCGTGCCCATGTCCATTCCCCCTTATTGAACAGACACTCCCTTCACTGGAAAGAGAGTGTCCCCTTTTACTTTTTATAATGATCTTTCAAAACTTTCATCCAATCTTCTTCAAATTCCGCTGATACACCCCATCCTTCGACAATACCAGACAGATTTGCCATATTTACCGCTTCTTTTGAAGCTTGGATTTCCTTTTGTGAAATAAGTGAAGCCTCTAAGTCATAGGTTTGCGGCGTTTCTTCGCCCGCTAATTTTTTCGCCAATATCCTCATATTCACTGCACCGATCAACTTGGGATCGACTGCTGCCGTGTAGGACCATGAGCTGCCAGCTGATTGAATTTCCTGAAGGTCTGCATTCGACACATCAATTCCGTATATCTTCACTTCATCGCGTCCCGCTTCTTTAATTGCCCGGGCGGCACCGATAGCGAAGGCATCCCATGTTGCGAAAATGGCATCCAATTTACCTTTAGGGTATTTATTCAGCATTGCGGCTACAGCATTTTGTGTTTGAACCGAAGTATCTGCAGACGCCACTCCGAATCTTTCGACTTCTTTAATTCCAGGGTTTTCTTTTAATTTCTCCTGATAAACAGCATTTCTTCTCACCATTGGAGGGAAACCATCCACCCAAAGATACGCAATTGCCGCTTCACCTTTCTGTTCTTCTATCAGTTTATCAAGAGCCAGTGTTGCCAACGCTTCATCATCCTGTGATGTTAATGTTACGCCTTCTATTTTAGTTAGATCGCTTATTGAATCGAATGTAACAACGCTTTTGCCTGCATCAACCAACTTTTGAACGTCATTCACTGTTGCTGCATCATCACCATGGGAGATGATATAGCCGTCATAATCTTCCTGCAAAGCCTGTGCGATCGCATCATGAAATTTAGCCGTATCACCATTGGCTGTATATGTATCCACTTGAAACCCCAGTGCTTCTCCTTCTTCCTTCGCTCCTGCTAAGTATTGGGCCGTATGATCATCACCGCCAATTTTACGGATCACTTTGATTTTGGCTCCTTCCCCATTAGCAAATCTTTCCGGGACATTTTCAAATGATACTTTTTCTTCTTTCTTCGATT
The DNA here is from genome assembly GCF_030348945.1 of Peribacillus sp. ACCC06369. Taxonomy (NCBI): domain Bacteria; kingdom Bacillati; phylum Bacillota; class Bacilli; order Caryophanales; family Bacillaceae; genus Peribacillus; species Peribacillus sp. ACCC06369. The sequence continues at coordinate 515,728 of NZ_JAUCEN010000002.1, read as the reverse complement.
CTGTGGAACTCTGCCCTGTAGAGCAACCCGTTAAAAGCAAAGCCGAAGCGATGGCTGAAATGAATATCCCTTTAATAGACCTTCTCATCTTGTTCCCCTCCATATTTTCTTATTAGTCTTATCAGTTAAGTTGGTGTAAGTCCCAAAACAAAAACCTCTCTATTAATATAGAGAGGTTTAATCAGCTGTTCTGCAGACTTATCCCTCTCTTATCTGTCAAAACATTTCTGTTTTGCAGGATTTAGCACCAATTCCTAATGGAACGGTTGCTGGGCATCTTAGGGCCAGTCCCTCCGCCACTCTTGATAAGAGAATATATTGTGTTACGTTTTTCGTAATTATCACTTTATAGGGATATAGTCGTAAAGTCAATAGTTTTTCGAATATTTGAAATGTTCCCCGTTATTTTTCATTTTCTTTGCAGCTGGGCTAGACGCTTTTTCTCGATTTTTTCAAGTCTCTCCAACTGACGTAATTTCACTTCGAACAAAGTGATCGGGTCACGGTAAACTTCCGGATTTTCTTTCATATGCTCCAATGCAGCCTGGTAGTCTTTGATTTCTGTCTGCGTTTGCTCTATCGTTTTTTGAAGTAACGCAAAGGAACTGCGATAGAAAAGTGAGATGTCCCGATCCAAAGATTTTTCAAACAATCCAAATTGGGTAAGGAAACGTTCCGTGATCATTTCGGCAACATCTAGGTAATCTTCACTTTCCAGGTATTTCTTATAACGATTGTACATATTGGCTTTATTTTGCGGTATCGCCCCAAACAGCTTCCCTGCTCCTTTAAGCAGCAATTGTGATGGAGTTCTGCGCAAAAGGATATTAACGTTTTCGATGCGGATACTGCTTGTCATCCGGTCGGCATCACGGCGCCAGTCATCCAATACCCTAAAGTCACCTGCCAGCGTGATCCGTTCTTCTTTGTATAATTCATTGAACCCGGCACTCATTTCATCCATAAACTGCTGGCTTTGTGAGAACTCCATTTGGGAACTGGCAATCCAATCTTGAAGAGAACGGTAATATTGAGGCATGATCTTGTCAGAAATGAATGCTTGAATCCGCTCATTCATTTCCTGGTTTAACTGTACATGGACCTGACTGAAATCACTGCTTTCCGTTAACGATTTAGAGCAATCCCTCAGCAATTCAGGAATTTTAGATGAAAGCTGATTTTTCACTTCATCCTTAAGCGAACTATAAGACCTTATGATATTTTCACTTTTTTCTTTTTCCAAATCAGCCAGTTGATTGACCGCACCATTCAGTTTAACCTCCATCTGTTCATTCCAAGAGATGGAATGCTCGCATTTCCGTTCATTGGCTGCCCGTTTTTCTAACAGATAAGATAAAGTTTTACGAATGAACGCTAGGATTTTTTCAGATCTTCTTTCTTTCCAATTATCATCTTGATAATTCGATTGAAGGAATGCTGAAAGGTCCTTCAACTGCTGCTTGCTGTCATAAAGTTTGGAGAAAGCGAATACTTTTGCATTCGGAAAATATGCATTCACTTTATCCCATGTTTCGTCTTCCATCCGGACTGCGACTTGATCACTATATATCGTATCCATTTTATTCAATAAGAAATGGATAGGCAGTTTCGGAGCCATCATTTGAATTTCCAATAATAGATCTCGTTCACTGCCGGTGAAAGGCGCCCGGGCATCAAGAACGAACATCAGGCCATCACTGCCATGTAAATAGGCTTGGAAATCGGATTCCACGCTTTTCTCCCCATTGAACCCCGGTGTATCCAATAATCGCAGACCATTATTTCTAAGGTAGTCACTGATAATCGTCACATCGACAATAGTCCCGCGCTGACGGCGTGTTTCATCCAATTCAGCCAGCTCCATGACCACTTTGCTATCTGTATCTGTAATCTCTAGGATTTCCAAATCATCCCCGTCTTTGACACTGACTAGGGATGAATGATCTTCGGCAGCAATGCTCTCGCCAACAATTGACTGAATGAAGGATGTCTTGCCATTTCCTGTACTTCCCACAAGAAGAAGATTGAAATTATTAGTATCCTTAAGCCCTTCGACCATCCATTTAAGCTTATTGCCAACCCTTAAATCATTCTCTTCAGCCCATTGGATAATGGAATTGAACAGTTTCTCTCCCGCTTCCAGTCCGCCTCCCAATTTAGGCGATTTTGCCAACAGGCTTTCTGCATCCTGAATGACAAGCGCATTAATCGTATCCGGGAAGATTTCATTCCAGGACAACGCGGATGCCGCTGCAAACAGCGAAAGCTCCCCATCTGCGATTTTCAGCCAGTTTTCCAGCAACCTTGGCACGACGGGGCTTAAATCTTTGATTAGGTGCGTTCCTTCTAATAGACCTGCATATGCATCCCTATAATAGACGGAAAGCTCATCCCATACATCCCCTTGGTTTAATTCGATGGTATCTATCAAGTTATTAATCACTCTTAGCCATTCAAAATAAGAATCCGTATATTTATAATTTTTCCAAAGTGCAACCGTCACTTTTTCGAAACGATCCTGGTCCAGTGTGTATAGCGAACCAAGGACAGTTGAAAAATAATCCGGATCCATCGATTGGGCAACACCCTGCTGGATATACGTTTTAAGCACATCGAACCAGCCCATTGATTCTGTCCGGATACTTTCATTTGCCGCTAATACCACTGCACTGTTCCAATCCTTTTGTTCTTCAAAAAAGGCGCGTGCTATTTCCGTGACATTCGGGTAGTCCGGTTGAAACTCGACTGCTTCTTTCACGACTTTGGAAGCCAAATCATTTCTAGATTCCACTATGTACAGGGAAAACAGTTGCAATAGAACCTCCGTTTTCAAAACCGCTTCATTCGTATCGACGGATTTATAAATATCCTCCGCGGTTGAATACATTTCCAGTTCAAAATAAGCATCGGCGATGTTTTTCTTCGCCCATGAACCAAGCTCACCTTCTATGTTTTCCCATTTGAAAATGGCTGCCTCATAATCATGGTGCTGAAAGTATACTTCACCTTGAGCAAAGCGAATTGCGGTTAAATCCGCCCTTTCCTTTTTTTGTTCCACGAGAAACATTTCACCCAAAGCTTGAATGGGATGCTTCCTTGTATCCTCAATCATCGTTTCATAATATTTTTTCCCGATCAGCCGTTCGTCCATCTTTATTCCCCCGATATATTTCATATTTTCAATTAAAGGATAATCACCGATTTGATAAGCCTTCCAGAAGACCTTCCATGCAATTTTAGAGGTTCCTTTAGTTAAGAAAATTATTTACAAAACCTTAAAATATTATTTTAACAAAACAATATGGTAACAACATGTCACCACTCTTACAATTTTAAAACAGAAACAAGTGGAACTGTAATGATTTTAATAAACAGATACAGAGATGTCATTCCCATATTCGAGAAAAAATGTTTTTTTAGCTTTACCGACTTTTGAAGAAGTGGGCGAAGCATTCTTTATACCACTGAATTACCAGGAGTCCAGCTTACCAACCACCTAATAAACGGTAAATATATGAAGTCACACTAGAACCTTTCACTCATTACTAATATCCCATTTGAACGTTCATATAAAAAAGCAGTACCTTCATTCATGAAAGGTAACTGCTCTCTGATAAGCTCCGAACAGTCGTTGTCCTTTGACAAATTAGGATTATACCCCTGTACGCTTACGTTGGTTATTCGGCTTTTTGGTCAACTGGCTTTTAAGCTGTTTCGTTTTCTTCACAACGCCGGTTTCCAGTTTATCTTTACTTGAACCTGCTTGCTTTTGAGCCAGTTTTTGTTTGACTGCATCCGCCAGGCTTAACTTTTTATTTTCAGACATAATGTTGTCTCCTTTAGTGTTCTGCTTCTATTATAATATAGTTGCGGTTAGAAAGATAATAGGGAGTTATATCCGATTCTTTTTGCAAAAAATACCTCTGAATAAAGGAAGTTTCGCCAACGAGGGACTAATTTCCTGCTCCTTAAATAACGAAATGATGATAAATTATATTGACTTCATAATCAGAATTTGCTAAATTATCTTTATATTATAAAATCTATGAAGAGAAAGAGTAAGATGAGAACCCTGTTCCACAGAGAGTCGACATGTGGTGGAAGTCGATGTCCAAGGCCTATCCGAAAATCATCTCTGAGATGCAAAGCTGAAAATGCAGTAGGCTTTGACGGGTTTCCGCCGTTACAATGGATCACGTATGAATTCGTACGTTGACTGAGTGCCGCAGCTTCTTAATGAAGTGCGGAATATGGGTGGTAACGCGAGCACAAACTCGTCCCTGATTTTCAGGGGCGAGTTTTTTTATTTGCACAAAACACTTAAAACAGCCTTTTTCAGGCCAGTCGGCGGAAGTCATCATTTTTAGAAAAGGAGAAATCACCATGAAAAAAACAGACACATTATTTATCGGCCTTATGCTTTTCTCAATGTTCTTCGGAGCGGGGAATCTTATATTCCCCCCATTTTTAGGTGCATCTTCGGGAACTTCTTTCTGGCCAGCCATTGCCGGCTTTGTCGTTACCGGAGTCGGACTGCCAATATTGGTGCTTCTGGCCGTCTCACTTGTTAAAGGCGGGGCACAAACTATCGGGGCACGTGTACATCCTCTATTCAGCACGTTGTTCATGGTAGTCATTTATTTAAGCATCGGGCCTTTTCTAGCCATTCCACGGAATGCGAATGTTGCCTATGAAATGGGCTTCAAGCCATATCTTGGCGACTCAATGAATCAATCACTATTCCTATTCATATTCACAACCCTATTTTTCATCATCGTTTATGCCATTTCATTGAATCCAGAAAAAATGGAAACCTTCATGGGACGCTGGATTACACCTGTTCTACTTTTGTCCATGGTCGTTCTCTGTGTAGTCGGGTTCGTAAAGCTTGATGCTCCATTCCAAGCCCCAACAGAAGCATATGCAGCAGGAGCATTTTCGAAAGGGTTCATTGAAGGCTACAACACGATGGATGCTCTAGCTGCCCTGGCTTTTGGGATCGTCATCCTTACTTCAATCCAACAAAGAGGGATTTCCGAACGAAAACAATTGACGAGATATACAGTAAAAGCGGGACTCATCGCCGGTGTATTGCTTTCTTTAGTCTATATCTCCTTAGGTGTAATGGGAGCACGCATGGCAGCGGATGGATCATTCGAAAACGGAACGGATATCCTTACTGTCGCATCCACCCTTTTACTTGGAACTGGCGGGAAGGTCCTTCTTGGCATCATTTTCACTTTAGCATGTTTCACCACCGTCGTCGGATTGACGACTGCTTGCGGACAGTATTTCTCGAAACTTTTTCCCAAGCTGAACTACAAAACCGTCATCCTGATCGTAACAATCGTCGGTTTCATCCTTTCTAACATGGGTCTGAATCAAATTTTGAAAGTATCGGTTCCATTCCTTGTGATGGCTTATCCGTTAACGATCGTCCTGATTGCCCTGACATTCTTCAGCCCTCATTTCAAAAACCCGAAGAAAGTATATCGTAGTGCAATGACCTTCACAGGAGTTTTCGCCTTGATAGATGGACTGAATGCATTCGGATTACAATTAGGACCCGTGCAAACATTGAGTGATGTCCTTCCCCTTTCTGCCTACGGTATGGAATGGATCATCCCTGCTCTCGCCGGTACTGCCCTTGGCCTTTTGCTCAGTCAAACCGGACAGACTGCTCCAGCTGAGGAGTTGGAAATCGAAACATTATAATAATGAAGGAAGCAGATGATTTTACAGATCATCTGCTTATTTTTGGGACGCCCTGCATTGCATTATCTTGGAAACCGACATCCACTTTTTGTTATGATGGGATAAAGGAGATGATAAGTAATATGTCTAAACAAACCCGTATTGGTAAAACAGATCTGTATGTAAATCCGATTGGCCTTGGCACAAATGCCATTGGCGGACATAACCTATTCCCTAATCTAAGCGAGGATACAGGAAGGGATGTTTTGAGAACGGCATTGGAAGAGGGAATTAACTTTTGGGATACAGCTTACATTTACGGTCCTGAGCGTTCAGAAGAACTTATCGGTGAAATCCTTAAAGAGACCCGCAAACGCGAGGATATAGTCCTTGCCACTAAGGGGGCACATAAGTTTGTCGATGGCAACATCGTCTTTGATAACTCCCCGGCTTTTCTGAAAAATGCCGTGGACTCGAGTCTAAAAAGGCTCCAAACAGATTACATCGACTTATATTATATCCATTTCCCTGATGAAGGTACTCCTAAAGATGAAGCAGTAGGTGCCTTAAAGGAATTGAAGGACGCAGGCAAAATCAAGTCCATCGGTGTTTCGAACTTTTCATTCGAACAATTGAAAGAAGCGAATAAAGACGGCTATGTCGATGTCCTGCAATCCGAGTACAATCTATTCAAACGGGAGGCGGAACAAGACTTACTGCCCTATACGGCCGAGAATAATATCTCCTTCATTCCTTATTTCCCCCTTGCTTCCGGTCTACTAGGCGGCAAATATAATCAGGAATCAACATTCGAGGACGGCCGGGCAAAAAGTCCGCTTTTCCAAGGACAAGCCTTTGTAAGCAATCTGCAAAAAGTGGAAGAAGTACGGGCGATCGCCAACAGGAAGCATGCCGATGTCGCCGATGTGGTACTAGCTTGGTATTTAACTCGCCACTCGATAGATGTCCTGATTCCCGGAGCGAAAAAGCCAGAACAGGTCTCACGCAACTTACAAGCATTGGCTGTCAGTCTAACCATGGATGAAATAGCCGAAATCAGTGCCATTTTCGCTTAATATAAATAAGAAAAGGCTCTTCAGCTCAAGTTGAACGGCCTTTCTTCATTTTTCCTGCTCTGTGGTTTAATCCTTTCTTGGTTATCATGCATAAAGACTGATACCCCTAGGCCCATTACGTTTTCCTTATATATTGCTTAGAGTCTTCTACTTTGCTATATTTAGTGAATATTCCATCATTTTAGGAGAGGCGTCCTGATGAAAAAATCCGTTGTCATTTCATTTCTTTTCTTAGCAAATTTATTCTGGGCCGGTAATTACATTTTCGGTAAATACGTTGTTACCGAACTTTCCCCGATCCAACTAACATTTACGCGTTGGCTAATTGCCGTTTTCTTATTATTTCCTCTAGCACAATGGATTGAAAGGCCAAACTGGAAGAGTGTATGGAAGGCCTGGAAATTACTATTAGTCATGGGTGTGCTCGGTATCATCAGTTATAATTTTTTCCTTTATTGGGCTCTGACCTATACGACTTCCATGAATGCAGCTCTTGTCAATTCAATTAACCCTGCCATAATTGTTCTTTTTTCGGCTTTGCTGTTGAAGGAGAAAATTTCATCCCACCATGCACTCGGGCTTATCATTTCTTTATTCGGCGTTTTATTGGTCTTAACAAAGGGACATCTTCTGGATATTTTCCATCTCACTTTTAATAAAGGCGACCTATTGATGATCCTGGCGATTATCGTTTGGACCTTCTATTCGATAATCGGTAAAAGACTGAAAAACATTCCGATCATCTCAGCAACTGCCGTTTCCGTATTTCTCGGATTGATTCTCGTCGCTCCGTTTGCCATTGGCTCAGGATTGAACCTTGATTTAAGCAGTAAAGCAATCACGGGACTCATATACATTGGAATCTTCCCATCTGTCGGCTCCTTTATTTTCTGGAATATTTCCCTTCGCCATATCAATGTCAGCCAGGCTGGAGTTTATTTAAATCTGATTGCTGTTTTTACCGCCATTCTTAGCCTGATTTTAGGGCAACCGATTACTATCGTCCAACTCCTGGGTGGTCTCCTTGTCTTCATTGGTGTCTACCTGACAAGTAAAAAGAAAAAAGAATATCCGGCCGCTGTCACAAGGCACATGTAAAAAATGTCCAGAAATCCAAATCAACGAACGCTTTCTTGTCTTTTCCCCTTGTCTACGCAGCATGATTTACGTTATCCTTTAAAGAAGAAAATCTGAATGTAAAGGTGTGCTTTAGTTGAGGATCAATAAATATATCAGTGAATCCGGAATTACCTCGAGACGAGGCGCAGATAAATGGATAGCCGAGGGCCGCGTGACGATTAATGGCACTGTTGCTGAGCTTGGCAGTCAAGCTGAACCCGGCGATGATGTTCGTGTAGATGGCAAGCCCATTAAAGTGGAACAGCAAAATGTCTATATTGCACTGAATAAACCGATAGGGATTACAAGTACGACGGAAAAACACATTAAAGGAAATATTGTTGATTTTGTAAATCATCCGCTTCGCATTTTTCATATCGGACGGCTGGACAAAGACTCAAGCGGTCTGATCCTGCTTACAAATGACGGAGACATTGTAAACGAAATCCTTCGTGCAGAAAACAAACATGAAAAAGAATATATCGTAACCGTGGATAAACCTCTTACCGCTTCCTTCATTCAAGATATGTCATCCGGCGTGGAGATTTTGGATACGAAAACACTTCCTTGTAAGGTTGAGCAGTTGACCAAATATACATTCAACATCACTTTGATGCAAGGACTGAACAGACAAATCCGCCGTATGTGCTCAGCACTAGGCTATGAAGTCCGTGATTTACATCGAATTCGGATCATGAACATCCATTTGGACGGACTGGCGCTAGGACAATGGCGCGACCTGACCAAGGATGAATTGACAGAACTATTTAAGGAATTGGATTATACTCCAAGGCAGAGATGATAATTGAGATGCCCCCAGAATACCGGGGGCATCGTTTTTTTTATTTTAGAAGAGTTTTCAGCAATAATTTTCACTAACTCGTGAATTCCACGCTTTTTCTCGTGATTTCCACGCTTTTACTCGTGAATTCCACGCTTTTACTTGTGAATTCTGCGCTTTTACTCGTGAATTCTGCGCTTTTACTCGTGAATTTCGCGCTGTTACTCGTGAATTCCACGCTTTTACTCGTGAGTTTCACACCTTTACTCGTGAATTCCACGCTTTTACTCGTGAGTTTCACGCTGTTACTCGTGAATTCCACGCTTTTACTCGTGAGTTTCACACCTTTACTCGTGAATTCCACGCTTTTACTCGTGAGTTTCACACTTTTACTCGTGAGTTTCACGCTTTTACTCGTGAATTCCACGCTTTTACTCGTGAATTTTGCGCTTTTACTCGTGAATTCCACTTTACTCGTGAATTTCACGCTTTTTCTCGTGATTTCCGCGCTTTTACTCGTGAATTTCGCGCTGTTACTCGTGAATTCCACGCTTTTACTCGTGAGTTTCACACCTTTACTCGTGAATTTCACTCTTTTATTCTGCGCTTTTACTCGTGAGTTTCACTCTTTTACTCGTGAATTCTACTTTTTTAGGTCAAAAATAAAAAGCAACCTGCTATAGGCTGCTCGTTATCGGCTATAAATTATATCCACCATAAATCAGTCGGGCTTTCATTGATTAGAACAGTTTTAAGGTTGGATACCGCCCGTTGAAATCCTTCTTCTACAGACATCAGCGGATCTTCGTGTTCGATGCTGACGACGTAATCGTAGCCGTATGTGCGAAGGGCGCTCATGATGTCGGACCACTCTTGCAGGCTGTGACCGCATCCGACAGAGCGAAAGTTCCAGGCACGGCTTTGGACATTACCATATGGCTGCATGTCGGTTAATCCATACATATTGATGTTATCCTGATCCAAGTATGTGTCTTTTGCATGGAAGTGGTAGATTGCTCCCGCTTTTCCTAGGATTTTGATGGCACCGACTGGCTCGATGCCCTGCCACCAAAGATGGCTTGGATCAAGGTTGGCGCCTATTGCATCCGATGTAGCTTCCCGTAGTTTTAACAAGGTGTAGGGGGTGTGAACGAGAAACCCCCCATGCAGTTCAAGTCCGATTTTTATATTGTGTTCATCGGCAATGGCGGCTACTTTTTTCCAATAGGGGATCAATTTTTCTTCCCATTGCCATTTTAGCACATCTGTATATTCATTCGGCCATGGGGCGACAGGCCAGTTTGGATATTTAGCTCCTTCGTGATCACCGGCTGTACCTGAAAAGGTATTGACGACCGGGACGTTCAGTAAGGATGCAAGCTTGATTGTTTTAATCAGTGTTTCATCACTTTCTTTAGCGAATGCTTCATCTGGAGAGATTGGATTGCCGTGGCAGCTGAATGCACTGATCGTCAATCCTCTTGTTTGAACGGATTCCAAGTATTTTTGGCGCTTTTCTTCACTTTCCAGCAGTTCATCAAGTGGACAGTGGATATTGCCTGGATACCCGCCTGTACCGATTTCAACTGTTTTTAAACCGGAATCTGCCACATAATCAAGCATATCCTCGAATGATTTTTGAGCAAATAACACTGTAAAAATCCCTAATTTCACAAGCCCCACCTCACCTTTTCTTTAATTTATGCTCATGACCTTCCCACTTGCCGAGCTTTGATAAATGGCTTCGATTATTTTCGAAACTTTCATGGCTTCCGATGGTTTTACCAATGGTTCCACCAACCCTAGGCAGCTATCAATAAAGTTTTCTGCCTGCTGCAGGTCTGGTGTATCCTCCCCTGGCATCCACACTGCCTCACTATTCAAAAGCATGCCGTGCTTAGCCTGATTCAAGACTAGCGGGAACACATCAAGTCCGCCCTGCGTTCCGGATAAACTCAAAACAGTTGCTTCTTCACGGATATTCGCAGCCCAAGATGTTTCGAATAATAAAGATGCTCCGTTGGCAAATTTGATATATGCCGTGGCATGATCATCCACTTCAAATACCGAGGCATCGAAGTTCCCCCATAGATTGACCTGATCGACACCCTTACTGACATAATTATATGTCGAACCTACGATTTCAATCGGTTCTGGGTCATCCATCAGCCATAAAGCCAAATCAAGCAAATGGCAGCCGTAGTCGATTACGCTTCCCCCGCCTTGCAATTCCTTGCTTGTAAACACTCCCCAGCCAGGAACTTTGCGGCGTCTGATTGCCTGTACACGCGCTACATAAGGCTCACCGATTTCACCGGCCTGAATCATTTTCTTTGCAGCCTGGGCTTCCTTCATGAAGCGGTAATGATATGCTGTCGATAACACTTTACCCGATATGTTTGCAGCCTCGGTTATTGCCTTACATTCCTCAGTAGTGATCGCCATTGGCTTTTCGCATAACACATGCACACCCGCTTGCAGAGCGGCAATGGAAATCTCCGCATGGAACTTGTTTGGCGTTGCAATCGTTACAGCATCCACTTCAGCAAACATTTCTTCATAATTGGTGAAAACTTTCTCGATATGAAATTCACGTGCAACTTCTCGCGCCTTCATTTCATCTATATCATGAATGGCGTATAAAACTACTTTATCTTGAAATTTTTGAAAAGCTGGGATATGCCTTTTTTGGGCAATTCCGCCAGCACCGATAATACCCATTTTTAATTTGTACATGATGACTATTAACCCCTTTATAAGCGGATGATTTTTCGGGATGCATTTGATTCCATCGCGCCAAGAATGACTTTTAATGATTTTAATCCTTCTACTCCTGTGACAAGAGGCTCCTCATTGTCCACCACACATTTTACAAAGTGGCTGATTACTTCGGAATCATGCTGTCCTTCAGAGTCATTTGTCTGGATGCTTCCCAATTGGATGGTTTCTGTCTTTCCATTATCATGATGGATGATCAGTGAGTATTTCGGATCGTCTTCAAGACGCAACACGGCTTTTTCCGCATAAATGACCGTCGCATTGTCTTCTTTTGCATAAGACCAGCTGGCGGTAAGAGTACCGATGATACCGCTCTCCGTCCGTAGGATACAGGCAGCACTGTCATCAACATCTGTGTTTTTCTTGGCAGTCGTCTCCACAAAGGCTCCCACTTCAACAAATTCTTCTCCAAGGATATACCTTAATAAATCAGCTTTATGAACGCCTAAATCACCCATTGCACCAATGACTGCCTGATCCTTTTTAAAAAACCAGCTTTCCCGTCCGTCCACGCTCCATGTTTCTGGCCCGGAATGTCCAAAAGCCGTCCGGAAGCTATAGACCTTTCCAAGTTCACCACTCTCAATAAGCTGTTTCGCTTTTTGATGTGAGGGAACAAAACGCTGATTATGACCAATCATTAGTATTTTCCCGCTTTTAACTGCTGCTTCATTCATTTCTTCAGCGTCATTTAAAGAAGTGGCCATCGGTTTTTCACAAAGGACATGCTTACCTGCTTCCAAGGCCGCAATTGTGATGCGTGCATGCAGGTAATTCGGTGTACATACACTGATCGCTTCTATCTCCTCATTCTTCAAAAGTTCTATATAATCAGTATATGCTTGCGCGCCATACCTTTGTGCTGCTGCATTCGCCCGGTCTGGCACAATATCACAAACGGCAATGATTTCAGTTACCTGATGTGAATCGTACTCCGGAAAATGCCTATTTTTTGCGATACTCCCGCATCCAATGACCCCTACCTTCACTTTACCCATTCTGTTCTCTCCTTCACTTCAGCTCTTTGTCGAGATGGATTCCAACGGTTCGGCTTTCCCATAGTTCGTTACCATTCCAAATTCCGGCTTGACCCAATCAACTGCATTCTTAATTACCCGTTGAATCTCTGGATTATGGTAGGTCGGATATGTTTCATGACCTGGTCGGAAATAGAAAATCTTCCCTTTTCCCCGCAGATACGTGCAACCGCTTCTGAATATCTCCCCGCCTTCAAACCAACTGACGAATATTAATTGATCTGGTGCAGGAATATCAAAATGTTCCCCGTACATCTCTTCCTTCTCAAGCTCTATATATTCTCCGATTCCATCAACGATAGGATGACTGGGATCGACAACCCAAAGCCGTTCCCTTTCATCAGCCACCCGCCATTTCAAATCGCAAGTCGTGCCCATTAATTGTTTGAAGATTTTTGAGAAATGACCGGAATGGAGGACGATGAGACCCATTCCCTCGAGTACTCGCTTGTGAACCCTCGCAATGATTTCATCCTGGACTTCATCATGTGCAACATGCCCCCACCATAGAAGTACATCGGTTCGTTTCAGTGCTTCTTCGGTTAATCCATGCTCTTCTTCATCGAGAGTAGCCGTTCTCACCTCGACCTGCTCACTTTGCAAAAAGCTGGCAATTGCCCCGTGGATTCCATCTGGATATACTTCGGCTACTTCAGGCTTTGTTTTCTCGTGGCGAAACTCATTCCATACTAGGACTCTCAAACAATCTCCTCCATTCCATATTAATTTGTCGGCAACTTGCTCTGCATGTTTAACTATTACCTCTTTATTCTTAACGCAAACGTTTGCGTTAGGCATGATCAAATCTCAGCCGGTTATAAGAACATACTTAATGACTCAAGAAAGTATGAATTTTCAAAAATAATAGTGATAATCTATATTGTAAATTTATGTTAGCAAAAATCAAGCTTTAATTGGTAAAACATTTCTACATTTTTCATTTAATTTCCTTTTCGGCTACAAAATGCGACTCCCGCTTTATGATTTTCGTAGGAATCCTAATGCTCTTTTCCATCATTTCAGGATTTGCAATAAGGTCGAATACGCATTTTGCCGCCTCATACCCTAACTGATACGTATGGATATCAACCGTTGTCAGTGGAGTGCTTAAAAATTCTATGAATTCTGAATGGTTAAAACAGACGACGCTAATTTGCTCTGGTACTTTCAAGTTCTTTTCAGCTAGCACTCCTAGCAAAAGAACACCCAATAAAAGATCCATAACCAAAAAAGCGGTTGGAGCCTCCCTCAATTCCAGCAATTCGTCAATAGCCTTTATTCCATCCGTTCGATTTAAAGGGATCAATTTGATATATTCCTGTGGCACATCCAACCCGGCCTGTTCCATCGCTTGTTGAAAACCTGCCATGCGGGCTTGAATCACCTCAAACTCTGGACTGCCTCCTAAAAAGGCGATTCGCTCATGCCCAAGACTGATCACAAACTCCGATACTTCCCTGGCCGCTTGAACATTATCATTATCAATGAATGTAATGCCGCTCATGTTCGTACTTGGCTTCCCTATCAGAACAAACGGGAAGCCCTGCTTTAATAAATATGGCACGACTTTATCGTCCTTTTTAGAGTATAAAACAATCATGCCATCAACTCTTCTGCCCTGAACCATTTTCACGACATCCTCAAAGATGGCATCCTCCGTCTCGCCGGTTGTCAGAGAAAGACTGTACCCCTCTTTATTACAGAAATCCCCAATGCCCCGAATCACTTCTGGAAAAAAGGGATTATAAAGTGATTCCCTTGCGGAACTTTTCATGACGATCCCAATGGCCTTAGTGGACTTCGTGACTAAGTTCCGGGCATTTTCATTCATATGATAGCCCATTTCCTTTAATACCTTGCGTACTTTACGCTTTGTCTTTTCACTGATTGTCGGGCTGTTATGGATTACACGCGATACCGTTGATGGAGCGACATTAGCCTTTTTGGCAACGTCCTTTATTGTAACAGACATATTCATCACCACTTCCCGTTCACCGCACATGGTTTAATATTCCCTATATTTAAATAGTTATTTAACGGCTCCATCTGCAATTCCTTTGATAATTTGCCTCTGAGCAAAAAAATACGCAATGATGACTGGAATGATGGATAAAGTAAGTCCAGCCAAGGCTAGATGCCATTGTTTCGTATATTGTCCGAAAAAGAAGAATAATTTAAGTGGGATGGTCTCAGATCCTGCGCCACCAATAACAAGGGATGGCAACAAATAGTCATTCCATATCCAAATGACATTTAAGATCCCAACTGTAATGGACATCGGTTTTAATAATGGAAATATGATATGCCAAAATATTTGAAACCGGTTTGCACCATCAATTTTTGCAGCCTCATCAAGTGAGATGGGAATCCCTTTTAAAGTACCATGATATAGGAATATGGAAAGGCTGCAGCCAAAACCTAAATACATGAAAATCAGCCCCGCCTTGTTCAACATCCCAAACTGTCCGAATTGGGCAACAAGCGGTATCATCACAGACTGAAACGGAATCAACATGGCTGCTACAAACGCAAAGAAAAGCAAGGAACTTATTTTACTTTTGTTACGGGAAAGCGCATATGCCGCCATCGCAGAAAAGATGATGATGATGACTACACTGACGCCCGATATCAATAAAGAATTGAATAAAGTCCGGAGGAAATCCAATTGCTCGAATGCTTGATAGAAGTTTTCGAATGTCCAGGTTTCAGGCAGTCCCAGTGTATCGGCAAATATATCCCGCTTCATTTTAAAAGCATTGACAATCATTAAATAAAACGGAGAGAGCCATAATATGGCCAAAATGAATCCGACGAATCCAATAAGCCACAATTTCCATTTTTCCCTCATTACAGCTCAACCTCCCGCTTTTTATTGATATAGACTTGTGTCAGTGAAACTACCGCCACAATTACGAAAAAGATAACGGCCTTTGCCTGTGCATATGCCATATCATTTTCAGTGAAAGCGGATTTTACGATGTTCATCGCGACCATTTCGGTTGAATTATAGGGAGCTCCGTTCGTCAAAGAAAGATTTTGATCATAAATCTTGAACGAGTGTGACAACGTCAAAAACAAGCTGACGGTAAAAGCAGGTGCCACAAGCGGAAAGGTAATATGGCGAAAACGCTGGAAGCTGTTAGCCCCATCAATTTTTGCCGCTTCGATCAAGTCTTCAGGAACAGCCTGCAGATATGCAATATAAATGATCATGATATATCCGGCCATTTGCCAAGACGTTAATATGATCAATCCCCAAAAGCCTGTATCTGTCGTTGATAACCATCCATTAAATGCTTCGATCCCAGTCAGATCACCAATCGCACCGAAGACTTTAATGAAAATGAACTGCCAAATAAAACCGAGAATCAAGCCGCCAATTAAATTGGGCATGAAGAATACTGTCCGCAGGATGTTGCTTGATTTAATTTTCGATGTCACGATTAGAGCCAAACTTAATCCGATGATATTGATTACCACAATTGCAGCTACGGAAAATTTAATGGTGAACCAAAATGTATCAAGGAACCCTTTATCAGTAAACAAGTCCATATAATTCTTTAGACCGATGAAATCTGGTGTCCCTAGACCGTTCCAATTCGTAAAGGAATAATAAAATCCGTAGATGAGTGGCACGATCACCACCAAAATGAGTGCAGCAAGAACAGGTGTTAAAAACAGCCAATATGCGGCATCCCGATTCCTCAACGAAACCGACCTCCTTGAAATGATTTAATAGATAACGGGTTTTAAATTATAGAAAAATCATCGATCATGACTAAGTTAGTTAATGAAAATCTTGTTGCGGCAAATTCCCTTAGAGACTTTCTTGTAACAAGGAACAACCAATCGGCACACTATTTTTCATGCCGATTGGTCATTTGCCATTCCAAACACTATTTGCTATGAATCTTCTCCCAATTTTCAATGTTCTGTTGTACAAATTCCTCCCACGTCAATTTACCAGTTACGTATTTTTGGACACTTGCACCAAGGTCATCATTCCAACCAACCGGATATCCATTGAACACCCAGCCAATCGTATTTCCTTCTTGGGAGTATTTATAAATTTCTTTTGAAATTGGATCGGCTATTTTTTCTACATCATATCCTTCATAAGCAGGAATGAATTTAAAATCCTCTAAAACGGCTTTTTTCCCTTCTTCAGATGTATACATCCAGTCGAGGAACTTCTTCGCTTCTTCCTGCACCTTTTCATCCGATTTCTTGTTCACTGCCCAATAGTTCGGTACGCCGACTGGCATGCCCGCAGAGTCTCCATTAGGAATCGGAATGATGCCAATGCCTTTTTCCGCTAACTCAGGGTCCATATCATACACTGTGTTATATACCCAGTTACCTTGCTGAATGATTGCAACCTTTTCAAGTGAGAACAGCTCTTCCACTTGTTGGGAGTAATCGAGGCTTGCTGTCGGCTGGACAGAATATTCATTTTGGATATCGACCATTTGTTTAAACTTGTCACCATCAGTAAATTTAACCGTTGGGGCCTTGCTTGCTTCCAACACATTCCCATCAAACTCCGGAGATAAGAATACATTTGATAAATGGTTTCCTGTCACCCACTTCTCTTTAACCGGATACGCAAAAACTGCATCGATTTTCAATTTATCTTTCTGTGAATCCATTTTCTTAACTGCCGCCTCCAGGGCTTCATAATTTGTAATTTCATCAGGATTAATTCCGGCTTCTTTAAATATCCGTTTGTTATAAATCAAGCCGTAACCTTCCTGGTTAAATGGAAGTCCAAGAACTTGCCCGTCCTCTTCCACGCCATCCAAAGTACCATCAAGTGCTGCTGCTGCAGCTTTCGTGTCCTTTAAATCTGTTAATCTATCTTTATATTGCTCGACATCTACCGGTCCGCCAATGTTAAAAACTGCTGGCTCCTCACCGGAAGCGAACTTTGCCGTAATAGCTGATTTATAATCATTTCCACCGCCAACTGTCGATACCTTGATCTTCACATCTGGATTTTCTTTTTCATATTGTTTTGCCAATGTCTCGAATTGCGACTTGAATTCTACCTTGAACTGAAATATATCCAGCGTCACTTTATCCTTAGAGTCGCTATTTCCGCCAGTAGATGAAGAGCATCCTGCCAAAATCACACTAAAAATTAATAAAACAGAAAAGATTCCCCCGTACCATTTTTTTCGCTTCATGCCTACCGACTCTCCCTTTTTCATAAGATTCACGCAATTTTAAGAAAACGTTTGCATAAAATTGTAAAATAAAAGCCTTTCATTCTGCGATAATCATAGTCTATCGTACTTCTTTTACATCACCTCCTCACAAAATTACTTTGCAAACGTTTACATTTATGGGCTTTATATTACCACCTAATTCCATACTTTACAATAAAATTGTAGTATATTGTAAAAAAAGGATGTTAAAAACCTTCTCAACCTAATTATATGATTCAGAAACCTTTGATTATTCCTTTATCCGATTATAAAATCTAATTTATTGTACGGGCCTTTTTCTACTATACGAAAAAGGGAAACCCAACGGTCCCCCTCTTTTCACTTCAATACCATTTTCACATTTGAAGGACCATATTCATCCTTCAATTCATAATATTTATCGCTTGCTTGTCCAAATTCTTTAAACACACCACTAATGATCAATTCATTCGTTTCCTTATCAACGACACTGTACTTGATATTGCTTTTCCCAAACTTTCTGTCATCCACTTTTAAAAGGATCATCTTGGACACCTCCACAATTAATGGCTGCACTCCTCAGGGTGTGTGGTTTCTTACTTACATAATATAACAAATTATTCCGAATTCACAGTTTTTTTTACAGTGCAAAATAAAAAAGCCTATTAGGCCTTTTCATTTCGAACTTACGATATCCTCCTTCTGCCAAATAGCTTCAGGACTTCGAAATATCCAGGAATCCTTCACCAAATACATCCCGAACATCATGTATGGCTATAAAAGCATTGCTATCAGTTGACTGAACAATTCTCTTTAACTTGAGTACCTCTTGCTTACTTATAACGATATACAAAATATCCTTTGATTCTTTTGTATAGTATCCATGACCGCTAAAAACAGTGACCCCTCGGTCCATCAATTCTGTTACTTGCTTTGCAATCTGGTCCGCTTCTTTTGAAATGATGGTAATCGCTTTTTTCGGGTTCAATCCCTCAATGATGAATTCCATCGTTTTTGTACCAATATAAAGCATGAGAATAGTAAGCATCAGACCTTCTGCACCAATGATGAAATAAGATGAGAACGCAACGATTAAATCGAAAAACAGAAGTCCATAGCTTAAGCTCCACCCCAAATATTTATTCGTAATTCGGGCTAGGATCGTTGTACCGGCAGTTGTACCTCCAACACGAATGATTATGCCAATACCTGCTCCTGCAAAAACCCCGCCAAATATAGCATTGATGACCAATTCATCTGAAGATATACTCCAACTTTCGGTTAAATGGAGGAAAAGCGAATTAAATGCAACGGCAATAATTGTATAAACCGTTGTCATTTTCGACAAATATTTATAACCGACAATGAGCAGGAAAGCGTTAATGATCAAACTTAACAGCCCTGGTGACCATTCAAAAAGATAAAATAAAATGATGGTTATCCCTGTGACTCCTCCCTCACCAAGTTCATTGGGAATAACGAAAAGATTTATTGCCAAAGCGAAAATAAAAGCTCCTATTAATATAAAGAAAACATCTAAAGAAATCTTTTTCATATTTAATACCTTCCTTTAAGTAATGGTTAATGTGAAAAGAGATAGGTTAATTTCACTGCTCTATAGTAACATGGATTTCCATTTAATCCTTCAAAGATTTGAAGGTTTAACAAAAAGACTACCTTGGGAGTTAAATTATCTTCAATGAACTTTCATTAAGCTCTTTTAGCCATTAGCTCAACAAAGCCCCTGCCAAAGGAAAACGCAGCCAGTCTTTGTGATTACCCAACCTGGATGCACCTATGATGGCCCTCATTTCTCCCTTCACATAGTGCAGTCATTATTCCTCCTTATTATTATCGACAAATGCTAGTTTACTCATCATCCGCCCGGCTTGGTTCAAATCACAAAATTACCAACCAGCATGTTGGTGATAGTTGTCTTCTTTCGCCTCTTGATATCTCCTGATTTTTCGATAAATAATTCCTAATCCGGTTCCATTTCAAAGCTTGACAGTTTCATTGAGTCATGATTAGAATGTTTTATATGTTAACTAATTAATAATTTAGTTAACATATAAAAAGGAGAATGACCATGCACAGTGAAAAACAATTATCTTGGGAAGAAAAAATAAAGAAAGAACTTGCTTATTTAGAAGAGATATCACAAAAGCGTGAACTCGTAACAACGGAATTTGCCGAGCAGCCATGGCTTATGATCGACGGGTGCAGGATGCTAAATCTAGCTTCTAATAACTATTTAGGATATGCAGGAGATGAAAGGTTGAAAAAAGCCATGGTTGATGCAGTACATACATATGGTGCAGGAGCAACGGCTTCACGGTTAATTATTGGCAATCATCCTCTTTACGAGCAAGCAGAACAAGCTCTTGTCAATTGGAAGAAAGCAGAAGCAGGACTCATTATCAACAGTGGCTATAACGCAAACCTTGGAATTATCTCCGCCCTGGTGTCTCGTAACGATTTAATTTATAGCGATAAATTGAATCATGCAAGCATTGTCGATGGCACTCTTTTGAGCCGTGCGAAACATTTGCGATATCAGCATAATGATTTAGATCATTTAGAAGCATTATTGAAAAAGTCATCAATTGAAGCACGTAAATTAATCGTGACGGATACAATCTTCAGCATGGACGGTGACTTTGCTTACCTTGAGGATCTTGTTCGGTTAAAAGAACGTTATAATGCAATATTAATGACTGATGAAGCACACGGAAGCGGCATCTACGGTAAGAACGGTGAAGGTTATGCCTGTCATCTCCACCTTCAAAAAAAAATAGATATCCAAATGGGTACTTTCAGCAAAGCGCTCGGTTCATTCGGAGCCTATGTTGTCGGGAAAAAATGGCTTATCGACTATTTAAAAAATCGCATGCGCGGATTCATTTATTCAACTGCACTTCCCCCAGCCATACTTGGTGCTATAAAAACAGCGATTGAACTTGTGCAAGAAGAGCCAGAGCGCCGCACACTACTCCAAATGAATTCGGAATACTTTAGAGAAAAACTCACATATTACGGGTTTAATATTTGTGGAAGTCAATCACAAATTGTTCCCATTGTCATCGGAGAAAACGAAAAAACGATGAAATTTGCCAAACGTTTGCGGAAAGAAGGAATTGCAGCTATCGCTGTCAGGCCGCCGACCGTTCCTGAAAATGAGGCGAGAATCCGGTTTACCATGACAGCTCTCCACGATAAAAAAGATCTTGAGTGGGCAGTTGAAAAAATTTCGATTATTGGAAAAGAAATGGGTGTTATTGAATGAAAATGCCGAATTTAGTCATGCTTCCAGGCTGGGGAATGGAAAAAGGGGCGTTTCAACCGTTAATTCAACCGTTGTCTGAAGTATTTAACCTTTCATTTATAGAATGGAGAGATATGAAAACACTAAATGACTTTGAAGAAAGAGTCATAGACACAATCGCATCCATCGATGGTCCTATTTATTTACTGAGCTGGTCATTAGGATCACTAATATCACTGGAACTTGCAAGTACGTATCGAGAAAAAATAAAAGGTTTTATACTTTTTGGCGCAACAAGTCGGTTTACCACAGGAGAAAATTATTCATTTGGCTGGGATCGACTTATTGTCGAGCGCATGAAGAAACAACTACAGCGTAATAAAGAGAAGACTTTGACTTCCTTTTATGAAGCAATGTTTTCCGAAGCTGAAAAAGAAGAAGGTTTTTATCATCAATTCAACGCGACAATTCAACGTGAATTTCATGGAGATGAGGTGTTTTCTCTTTCTATAGGTTTGGATTATTTACTTCAGAAAGATGCTAGAGTAAATCTAGACAGGATTGAAACCCCCTTTTTATTGATTCATGGGAGGGAAGACAAAATTTGTCCACTCGAAGCCTCATCTTTCATTAAAGAAAATCTGGGTGGGAAATCAGAGTTTCATATTATGGAAGGTGCAGGTCATATTCCATTTTTCACAAAACCACAGGAATGTGTGCAGCATATCAAAACATTTATTCAAAAGGAGTACATTCATGATTGATAAACGATTGTTAAGTAAGCGGTTCAGTGAACACGCGAAAACATATGATGCGTACGCCAATGTTCAAAAAAACATGGCAAAACAATTAGTGGATTTGCTTCCTCAAAAAAACACCAATCATAAAATCAATATTCTTGAAATCGGCTGCGGCACTGGTTACTTAACCAGGTTACTAGTCAAAACATTCCCTAATGCCACTATTACCGCTGTTGATTTAGCACCAGGAATGGTTGAAGTGGCAAAAGGAATGACAAAGGATGACCGTGTTACTTTTTTATGTGCTGATATCGAAGAAATGGCGCTTAATGAAAATTACGATATGATTATCTCTAATGCAACGTTTCAATGGCTGAATAATCTTCCTGCAACCCTTGAAAAACTGTGTACACGATTAACGGCTGAAGGGAGCCTGATATTTTCAACGTTTGGAATTGATACCTTTCAAGAGCTTCATAGGTCATATGAACATGCGAAAGAAAAGCTTCAACTTTCCATTGATAGTTCACCAGGCCAAATGTTTTACACTCTAGAAGAATTATCTCAAGTTTGTGAAGAAGCACTCCCCTTTTCACCAGCATTTCCAATCGAGATAACAAAAAAAGAAAAGCTTGAACTAGAGTACTTTCAGACAGTACGTGAATTTTTCACTTCAATTAAAAAGATTGGTGCAGCTAACAGCAACAAAGAAAACTACTGCCAGCGCCCTTCCTTTTTTCGAGAGTTGATCAACATATACGACACAGAATACCGAGATGAATCAGGTGTGAAAGCAACCTATCACTGTTTGTTCTTTAAAATTAAAAAACATGGTTAATCCGAAGATAACCATCTGAGATCCAAGCAAAATATAATACATAATTGCAGGCCGTTTATATAAAGTAACGACTAGTATTTCAACTGCTTACTGTCGATTAACCAGGTTCTTCAAGCGATTCAGGTCGCCGCCTCCCCTAATTCCTTTGGAGAAACGGCGGCCTATTTACCGCTTATTGTAATGACTCAACTCATGAGAGTGTGTTTTACGTATAACTTCATTCAAATACCTTGCCATCTGTAATATTGACCACTCGATCACATAAATCTAACATTCTTTCATCGTGCGTTACCATGATGGCCGCTTTATTTCTTGATTTCACCTCATGTGCAAGCATTTCAACAACATCCCTGCCTCTTTTGGAATCAAGACTTGCGGTTGGTTCATCCGCTAAAATGATTTCTGGATCATTCATCAGCGAACGGGCGATGGCTACACGCTGCCTCTCACCGCCCGACAGTTCTTCTGGCAAGTGACCTGCCCGATGTCCAAGTCCAAGGTGGCTAAGCAATTCGTCCGCTTTTTTCACAATTTTTTTATCCCGCCTGCCAATCAGTTCAGAAAGTAGCAGAAGCTGATCTCGTACGGTGAGATATGGCACAAGATTCGACGATTGGAATACAAATCCGATCTTTTCAAGGCGTACTCTAGTCAATTCCTTTGGGGATAATGTTGTAATATCCTCATCATTCAGCAGTAAGCGACCTTTGCTCGGGGAAAGTAACGCACCTGCTATTGAAAGAAAAGTACTTTTCCCTGAGCCTGAAGGACCCACGATGGCGACGAATTCCCCCGCTCTCACATTCAGCGAAATATTATCAAGGGCTGTCACCTTATTATCGCCTTCCCCATAAATCTTACTGACGTTTTCAAAAAAAAGCTTATCCCCCATCATGATACCCTCCCTATTGCTTCAATCGCATCTATCTTCGATACTCGGTATAGTGATAGCAGCGAACCCAATACGGATACAACCAAAAGTAACACGGAATATTTAATGACCAAATCTGTACTCAATTCAAATGGCATTCCTTCTGGCATGATTAAAGTGACGCCATATGTCAGTGCAACACTGATGGCTATACATGTCACGGCAAGCAGCATTACTTGACCAACGATACTTTTTGCCAGGTAGCCGGTATTGGCCCCGAGTGCTTTAAGGACTCCAAATTGATTCGTCTTCTGCAAGGTAATCACATAAAAGAATACAGCCAAAACGAAAGCTGCTATGACAAACAAGAAGGCAATCATCATCGTCAATGTACCCTGTTCCTCTTTGAAGCCTGGTATACTCTGAAGTGATTCTTCTTTCGAAATGAGCGTTACGCCTTCAGGCAATGATTCACGTACATTTCCTTCTGCCTTCGAAGCCATTTGCACAGCTATTGTGCTGATTGAATCTTTCTCTTGATTTTTCAATGCAGGATTAATCTCCTGCCACCCCTTAACATTCATGTAAACTACCGGTGAATGGCTGTAAGATTGCTTTTCAGTAAAACCAACAATGGTGAAAACCTTACCTGATAGGTCATCTTTAAGTGAATCACCCAATTTATAACCCACTTCTTTTAAAGAACGATCTGCAACGACTTCACCTTGTTTCTTATTGTCATAGTTGGTTCCTTCTATGACCTTCGGTGCTAAAATTCCACTAGCATCGGTCGCAAAAATGGTGACATCCGTTTTCTCCGATGAGCCGATTTTATTCAATGTGATCATCATTTGCCCTAGCCCTTCGGCTGCTTTAACATCCGACGAGGCACGGATTTCATCTAGCTTTTCCATGGATATGATGGATCGGTTCAATTTATTTTTAGACTCATGCTCCATAACGAAATAGTCGGCCTTCATGTTTTGTATGGATGAAGCATTATCTGAAGAAAGTCCATTAGCTAATCCGGAAATGATAAAGACAAGCAAAGCGACCAATACCATGATCAGTCCAATCAGCAGATAACGTAACTTTGAATGCTTTAGTTCACGTAATGCCAAAAACATCATTTCAGCTCCCATTCCTTTTGTTTACCGATAAAGTCCTACCTGAATCGGTATAACCCGATTGTAAACAATCAATATGAATGGAAGATGAACAACTGATTACATAAGGGGCAACTGTATATAAAAAGTGGTCCCTTTACCAAGTTCGCTTTGAACTTCGATCGTTCCCCCATGAAGTTCAACCGTCTTTTTCATAATCGAAAGTCCTAATCCGCTGCTTGTTTCACTCCTGTTCCTCACTTTGTCGACTTTATAAAAGCGATCAAAGATATAAGGGAGGTCTTCTACTGGAATTCCCATGCCCGTATCCGCGATCATCACTTCAACAGCACTGCCTATTCTTTTAACCCGAATATCAATCGAACTGCCGTTTTCCGAGTATTTAATGCTATTGGTTATCAAATTCGTCCATACTTGATTTAAAAGTTTCTCATCTGCAGAAATGAGGGTTGAAGGCAAATCCATTTCGATCACCATATCCTTTTCCCGCCAATTCCATTCAAGCATGAACAACACTTGCCGTATTTGTTGCGCTAAATCGAAATTGGACCGTTGCAGCGGATCTTCTTCTTTATCCAACGAAGCAAGCAGGAGCAGCTGTTTGCTTAACAACGACATACGCCTGCTTTCTTTTTCAATAATGGACAAGTACTGATTTCTTCGTTCCTTTGTTAATTCTTCCGATTGGAGGGTTTGAGAAAAACCTTGGATGGATGCAAGCGGAGATTGAATTTCATGAGATACATTCGATACGAACTCCTGCCTCATATCATCTAACCGCTGTATGCTTTGAGTCATTTTCGAGAAATTTTGAGCCAAATCTCCAATTTCATCACTACGGGTAACGTTCAATTCACTACTATAATCTCCATCGGCAATCCTCTTTGTAGCTTCCGTTAATTTCGTAATTGGCTTAACGATGAAACGCGTGTTAATGATCACAAATAAAAAGCTGAGAAGGAGCGTGAGAACAAGCAAAACTGCAAGAAAAAAGCGGAATTCACCAAACTGCAGCTCTATATTCGGCCTTACAAACAATGCATGTTTTTCGCCATTGACGTTCATCGGGACCCCAATGCTATTAATCAGTACATCTTCAAAAAATCCGGTAATAAACAACCCATTATTATAATTGGCAATCCCTTGATAGGTCTTCCCGTTCAAAACACCGGAAATCGTATCTCGATCCAAACCAGTTTCCCGAAACGGCTCACCATATAAAGTTCCTTCACCCTGCTCATTAAATAGATACATTTGATAGTGCAATCCTGCAATATGATTTAAATACGCATCAATATCCTGATCAGGATTTTCCTCATATAAGGAGACGATATCACTTGCAACTTTCTTTATCTTCTCACCATTGTTGGGTTTTTGAACCTGATGATAATAGACATTGGAAATCAAAAAGGCGATGACACTGGCAAGCACCATGATCAAAATGGTTTGAATAACTATCCTGAAATAGAGTGTTTTCACTTCTTGTTGACCTCCAGTTTATAACCTAAGCCACGGACTGTCGTTATAACAAAATCATTGGTCCGCCCGGCAAAACGTTCTCTTAACCGTTTAATATGGACATCAACCGTCCGATCATCCCCTTCAAAATCAGCACCCCACACCAATTCAATAAGCTGCTCACGCGTAAAGACCTGATCAGGAAAACTCCCCAGCTGAGCCAGCAGCTCAAATTCCTTAAGCGGTAGGAGCAGCGTACTCCCATTTAGTCGTACCTCATAACTTTTACGGTCAATGACCGTTTGATTCAATGAAATGGATTCAGAATTCACCATACGGTACCTTCGCAATAGCGCTTTTATCCGAAATAGAAGTTCCCGTGGCTCAAATGGCTTTACGAGGTAATCATCCGTACCCGCAAAGTACCCCTTTTCCTTATCGATAAGTTGATCTTTAGCTGTCAATAAAATGACCGGCAGATCATATTGATCCCGGATTTCCTTACAAAGATCCAGTCCGTTTTTAAACGGCATCATAATATCAACAACGGCAAGATGGATCCGTTCCTTCTCCAGTATCATGGAAGCTTCATTCCCGTCCTTCGCTTCAGATACCATGTACCCTTCCTTTTCCAAGTGAAATTTAAGCAACTCCCGAATATGCCGATCATCATCCGCAATTAATATATGTATCAAAGAAACCACATCTCCACTTCTTTTATAGCACTGGCTAAACATACCATAGCAATAATTAAACATGTAAAACAACAAATACTATTTCCTACTCTAGAAAACCCGTAGCTACTTTCCATATAATTAGTATGCCAATAATTTGCACCTCTCTTATTTTTCAAAAAAAGAAAAAGGATAAAAGTGAACAGAATTTCTAAAACCTTTTTCTTTGTTAACAACCGCTAGAGAATTACAGTTCAAAAAATCACTTTTTTCAATGTGACTGTCCATAATGAAACTACCCAAAAAGCTGGTTAGAAACGTATTGATATTTTTTTATCGCCTAAAAGGGTTTTAAATATTCTGAATATAAACTATAATGGGATTATTTTAAAACATCTAGGAGGTCACTATGGGAGTAGTAGAGAAAATCAGCGGATTTGCTGGTAAAACATTTACCTTATGGGTCATTATATTTGCAGTTATTGCGTATATCTTACCTAATCATTTTGTATGGATTGGAGACTATATTGTTCCATTATTAGGAATTGTCATGTTTGGCATGGGACTTACATTATCAACATCGGATTTCAAAGAAGTTTTCCGACGTCCGAAAGAAGTGGCACTAGGGGTAGCAGGACATTTTATCATTATGCCATTATTGGCATTTGTATTAGCAATAGGGTTCGATTTGCCCAAAGAAGTGGCTGTTGGTGTTATTTTGGTAGGATGTTGCCCTAGTGGAACAGCTTCAAATGTCATGGTGTTTCTTGCGAGAGGAAATGTTGCGCTTGCAGTTGCCATTGCTTCTGTTTCCACTATTCTAGCGCCTATCGTAACTCCCCTGCTTATTCTGCTCTTGGCAAGTAAATGGGTCAATATCAGTATTGGGTCATTATTCATTTCCATAATTCAAGTGGTGATTATCCCACTGATGCTTGGATTCATTGTTAAAAAGTTTTTCGGTAAACAGGCAGAGGCAGGTGCAAAGGCTTTACCTCTAGTATCTGTCATTTCTATCGTTCTGATCGTATCAGCCGTAGTAGCTGGCAGCCAAGCTCAGCTGGCTAAAACAGGTTTGCTTATTTTTGCAGTAGTCGTTCTTCATAATGTTCTTGGTTTTTTACTCGGCTTTTTCTTTGCTCGTTTATGCGGGATGGATTTAGCTAAACAGAAAGCTGTTGCAATGGAGGTTGGTATGCAAAACTCTGGTTTGGGTGTAGCTATAGCAACAGCCCACTTCTCGCCTTTGGCCGCTGTACCTAGTGCCATTTTCAGTGTTTGGCATAATATATCAGGTTCCGTTCTAGCCTATATCTTCAGTCGTATGAAAGATAAGAAAAATGTAAGGACCGTTAAAAATAATTCGATAAAAGCAGACGCATCATAATCTTTTGGAGATGAACCAAAAACTCTTTTCATTAAATGAATAAAAAAGCCGATTGACTAAATCGGCTTTTTTTATTGTGAATCAACCATCCGCATCTTCGAAATTCAAAGGAAAATATCAATGATTGTGGTCTTATAAGTGATTTCCCCATTTCCCAATAAATGAACTTACTACCCTTGTTGGGAGTATTTTTTTGAACTACCTGCTATACTACTAAATAAAAGTAAGACATTAAACATATTGATGATTCGTTAATAGTAATTGAATTTCATTTTAAGGATGAGAGAATATAATGTCACCAAAAATAAAATCGTCTAGAAAAATTGCTAGGTATTCACTAATTATCATGGGGGCGGGTTATATTGCAACCACTCCATTTCAAGGTTCTTTACCGTTGGATTTATTACATGGAGGGTTTGAAGCAGGTCTAGTTGGAGGATTGGCAGATTGGTTTGCAGTCACTGCATTATTCCGCCATCCGCTTGGATTACCAATCCCCCATACAGCGCTTTTGCCCAACAATCGTAAAAGAATGACAAATGCACTTGTTTCGATGTTAAAAAACGACTGGCTTTCTAAGGAAAGTATTCAGGACAAAGTAAAACATATTTCTTTTACTGAGAAATTGATCCCTATTTTAGTAAAAGAGATACAAAGTGATACTTTTAGAAAAGTCCTGATTAAACTTATCAAGCAAATGATTGGTTATTTAGATATTGAAAAGATTACACCTTTCGTTGCAAAAAAAATTAAAGCATCACTTTCTAACATAGACATGAGTAAGATTCTACATTTAGTAAGTTCACAGTTACTTAACGAAGAGTTTGATAAGAAGGCTTTGGATCATGTTTTGAAAAAAGCTGAAGATTGGTTAGGAAAAAAACAAACCAGTCACCGTCTTGGCACTGTTTCCATGGATGTACTCAGCAAGATTGAACTGGAAGGTATGCTTCAGTTTGCCGTTAAATCCATTCAAAGCCTACTTAACGAAGAGAAACTTGGGAATATCATACAAAACCTGTTATTAAGTGTCGTAAATAATTTACAAAACGAGGACGAACCGAATAGAGAGGCTTTAATCTTATATATCAGGAAAGAGATACAAGGCATTAACCATAACCGGGAACTGTTAGAAGGAGTTGAAAAATGGAAAAATCAACTTCTGACAAAATGGGAGCCTGAAGCGACAATAAAGGGAAGTCTACAACAAATTCAACAAGAAGCTTTGGATTTCGTCGAAGATGAACATTTCTTGGATACGTATCTGACTCCAATGATTCATCACATACTGGACAATATTAAAGAAAATAGCACCCACATCGATCAATGGATACAGAAACAAATTACTGTTCTCATTGAAAACAATCATACGCAGATCGGCAATCTTGTACAAGAAAATTTAGATAAGCTAGACAATGAAACGCTGATTGATATGATGGAAAATGGTGTAGGAAAAGACTTACAATGGATTCGTGTGAACGGAGCGGTCTGTGGTTTTATAATAGGGCTTATCCTAACAGGTGCACAGGCTCTACTTAAGCTATTATAATTCTGGCACCTTCGATATGGTAACGGAAGAATACTGTCATTACTGAATCAACTGGGGCTGATTCGTTGCCTTTAGTTTGATACCCCTCATAAAAAAGGCCCTTAACCTCAAGGGCTTTTTAACGGGGATATTAATCTAATATATAGGGCTTCCTCTCTTCGATTATCTCCACTTCATCCCATTCCACATATTTGGAGTACGGATAACGTGTTCGTAACGTAAATCCGTTAAAACGTACTGTATGATGACTTCAAAAAATAATACAACCCTTAATTTTTATATCGTTTTTTCTCTAGTAGTGTCGTACACTGTATAAAGCCAATTACAGTGTATAAATTTAACACTTAGTACACTTATAAAATTATACGTGTACCTACTTGTTTCTAAATCAAAACGCAAAAAAGCACTCGTTGCCATAAGTGACAATCAAGTGCTTTAAGTTTGTATATTTTCTAAGTTTCTATGTTCGTTTTAAGTTTGTAGGTTTCATTGCATTGTAAAAACAATATGACAGCTTTTGTGTCTCGTGACAAGTAATACCTTTAAAACGTACGAGCTTGTGTGCATTCGTTAGTTTACTATACATTCCCTGTACTTTGTACCCCCCATACAATAAAATGTCATCTCGCCTAAGCTCGTGTGTCTTATTTTATCTTGTCGAGATATGGGGGTGTAAACACTAGCTTATGATGGTA
The DNA here is from genome assembly GCF_030348945.1 of Peribacillus sp. ACCC06369. Lineage (NCBI taxonomy): Bacteria > Bacillati > Bacillota > Bacilli > Caryophanales > Bacillaceae > Peribacillus > Peribacillus sp. ACCC06369. The sequence continues at coordinate 485,453 of NZ_JAUCEN010000002.1, read as the reverse complement.
CAACCATCATGGAGTCGATTCTTGAAAATGGCCTTTTCTTTTTTTGTACACTTCAAATATGCTTTGTTTTTCAATTACCTGTACATGTTTTGCTACAAGTTCGGTCATTCCTGTATGCAAAATATAAATTGAATAATAAGTGGTGTTTTTACACTTTCCCATCTAATGCAAATTTTAATTATTAATTCTGTTATGTCTACTTAATATTAACTCATAAAGAAAATCAAATGCTTCATTTTCACTAGCAATTTCTTTAATTATATAGTGACCTCCTCTCTCTCTTGTTTTATAAACTTTCCACACTCCTTGATCATGTGCACATCCTATTACTAGCGACTCATCCGTTATAGTATCTAGTACCATAATATATTCACCAATATTTAGTTTTTCAGCTTCATATCTATTTAAGAACTCTTGTTTTGTCACGTCTAGCCCTCCTAGTATTTAGGTATAATTCCTATAATCTCTAGCATCTCACCATTTAATGGCGTTACAATTTGTTCTGCTCCACCATTCATTAACTTCTCACCTGTAGAGCTACTAGTCCAGGAAGCAGCAGTACCTTTCACTCCGTAAGTAGTATCTGTATTTCCAATAAATTTTTGTACTCTATCTTGGAAATCGTCATAATAAGCCTTAAAATCAGCAAATTCTGAATCAGAAATTGCTGTTCTTCCATTGGCCACTACAATTCGATTTAGCTCTTCAAGATTTCCACTTTTGACTGCATCAATAGATTCAAAATAAGATTCATTATTAAAATGCCCAACGTGCCTTGCAGCAGGGTTTTCTATATACGGTATTGCACGTTGATCATATGTGTATGGAATACCATTATGAGGTAAAGTGGTGAAATTCTCTCCACCTTTTCCACCTACTCTATCCCATCTTTCTGGTAACGGACTATTTCTATCAATTGGCTGGATGGATTCTTCTACAAACCCCATTTTATCTGGCCAATCCACAATCATTCTACCATTTCGACCAAACCCTTCTGGACGAAGGAATTTTGTGCCTTTAACAACAGTAACATCACCTTTTATTTCTAATGCGGCATATGCTTCGTGAATCTTTACAAGCTTCTGTTCACTCGTTAAATCATCTCGTTTTCCAATATTATTGATACTATTAAAATACTCCCCAACATTATTAAACTTAAGATCATCCGTACCCTTAGAAATACTCTCCCCTGAAACACCCTCTACTTTGCTATCCTTCACCGTGAATTTCTGATAGGCTTCTTTAATTGTCTGCTTTTCCATCATAACTTGGCGAAGGGTTGGTCCTCCTGCGAGGGATACTTGTTCCATACTTATCCGTTTAGGGATTTCTTTTTTACCGATTGCTTCACCTATATTTTTTAACGTGGTTTTTCCTGATCTCGCTATGTCTGTTATTGTAGCTTGAACCTTCTGTACCTGCTTTTGCGCAAATTCCTTGCTGTAAGGGACGAACTTTGTACCACTTGCTACTTTATCAGCGACTTTAGCCGCACCTGCCACACCGCCGATGCCAATTGCCATCAACAGCCCGTTCTGGCGCTGTTCCTCGGTTAGCTGGTTGCAAAGTGGAGCTAAAAATTGAATTGATTATAAAATTGGATTCTAGTTATAAGATATAGAAAAGCCCCTAATAAGGGGCTTTTACTATTGTCCATATTAGGGGAACAGTTCAATAAATATTAAAGGCATTTTAAACGAGGAATCAATCTAATGAATAGGGCTTCCTCTCCTCAATTATTTCAACTTCATCCCATTCTACATATTTGGAGTACATATATTTATCTGTTCTTTCAAAATCCATTTTTTTGGCAAGTTCAGTGTTGGTTGTATCCAACAGCACTTTACCTGTTTTTCCATCTTCAGATGCTGGAAACATCTCCCCCTTATATTTGGCATAAGGATTTATAGAAAATAATTCATTAACCTGATTTATATGAACCATTTTTGTGTAAATATTATTCTTATAATGAGTAAATCCATTGTCCATATCCTTTTTATCATTGCTTATTAATTCAATGAACTCTACTTTATCTGATTCTATAAACCTATATTCTTTCCCATTATATATAGTATACTCACCTTTTCTTATCATTTATATCCTCCATTACTTAGTTTTATATTACAGATGTAAACTTCTTCTCTCTACCATCAAAAATCCCGACTAATATTTCTTCGCCATTTTCAACTTTATATAATTCTGCGCCATTTTTCGGTAGGAATCTACCTTCAAATTTAAATTCAGGTATTACTTTATCATTTCTAGACCCCGTAAAACCGTTTAGTGTACATGGAGGACCATCTGTATTTAAGCCCCCAAATTTCTCCCCATATGGAACATATACATTATCTACTTTTTGTGTCATAAATTTTATAACACCGTAGGTACTTCCTCCTTCTGGAAATGGTCTTTTCCCATTCCAATCCGTATAATCTAACCTCAAACTTTCAACGAAATCATCATAAAGCTTTATATCATGAACATCTTCGGCTTTTGCAACGTAACCTCCAATTTCAGAATATGTGCCATCTAAGTATTTTTCTATATCCTGCCCTGGAATGGTTTTCTGTAAAATAGTTGTCCTTGTAATAGGTGGAACAGCTTCTCTAATTGTTTTTAATTTTTCTACTTCCAAATCCGTTAACTCATCATGCGATTTTAATTTTAATTCTTTAAACTCTGACGAGGTCATGCCCACATTTTTGAGTACATCATCTATTTTAATATTAAAGCCTTGTAGGTCCTTTAATTTTTTTGAGTCAAATTGGGTTTTAACTTTTCTACCGTTAGTTGTTTGTTCACTAATATTTTTAAGCTGTCGACTATCCACATACTTAGCCGCACCTGCCACACCGCCGATGCCAATTGCCATCAACAGCCCGTTCTGGCGCTGTTCCTCGGTTAGCTGGTTGCCGAACATGTCCTTGCCGGTGACTGCTTCGCCGAGGCCGTTGGCTGCGAGGAGTCCGTATATCCCGTATTCGGTTTTCTGGAGGAGGCTAAAGCCTTTTGTTGTTTTATAGGCATCGAGCGCGTGGTTCGCCGCGTTGAGTCCTTTGGCCGTTTTGTAGATGGCGCTGCCGCCCTTGATTGCCCGGCCGGCCCAGCCGACGACGGGGATGAATCCAGCGGCCGCCATGGCGCCGGCTGCGATTCTTTCAGCATCGGACAGCTTGCGGCCCGTTACTGGATCGACTCCGGTTGAGGCCCTGATTGAATCATAATATCCCGTGAATTCCCCTGTAAAGGTTTTTGTGGTATCCCAGGCTTTTTCATACCACGGGCGGTTTTCGAGTTCTTCCATTTCACGTTCGATTTTCTGGGCTTCGGCTTGTTGCTTTTTGAAGGTCTGATAGTCTTTCATCTGACCGGCGACTTCATCCTTCACTTGATAGACGTCACTATTCTTAAATGCCGATTGGTTGAACGTCATCGGCGAAACGTTGCCGTCCTGTTTGGTGGCATCAAGCAAGGCGCGGAAGAGGCCAACGGCCACGTTTTCCTGCCCGACGGACACATCATATTCCTCGACCAATTGCCGGTCGACATTCTCGACCTTTGTCACGGTGTCGTCCAGCCTTTGTCCGGCCAGCGTGATTTTTTCATTAAAGTCCTTTTGGTTGAACATATCAAGAGGCAGGATATCGTCAATGCTATTCAGGATCCTTTGGAGATCGTTCGCTTGTTCATCGACAAGCGACTTCGCTCGGTTAATGCCGGTCGAGACTTCGCCATCTAAAAAGGGAACCTCGACCACCGTATTTCCGGATAGGTCCGCCTCTTCCAGACTGGCTGGAATGCCTTCCAAAAAACTGATCTGGGTAGTGAATAGTTCCATCCAGGCGTCGGCCACCTCGATTTGTGCTTCATAAAAGCTTTTGATGGCTGCGGCACCGGCCCCTTGAAACTCGTTATCCAGGCCGACGATGCCCTGAAATTCCTTTTTCAGGGCTGTGACTTCCTTCTTTAGTTCTTCATATTGCTTGGCCCGCGACTTGGTTGCGGCCGTCAATGTCTTGGCTTCATATATTTTCATCGCGGCTGGTACCCATGTGAAGACGTATGGGCGATGGCTTCATCCTGTTCTTTTAATAAGTCAATGTTGGCACGGGTATCTTCCACATTTTTCTGGACGATTTTGATATATTGCTCGAAGACCTTCTCCAGGTTCGTTTCCCGGTCAATCCATTTCGAGGTGAATTCCAATTTATTGCTGCCAAGTTCGCCTGCCGGCTGATTTCCAAGCGTGACTGTACCAAGCGCCGTCTTCACCTGATCGACTTGCTTCATTACGGCAGGATGATTCAGTTTGATCGTCGTCATTAAAACAACCACCCTTTTAAATATGATATTTTACTTTCCAGTTGATCTATGACGGCTTCTCCTTTACCTATAAGTACATCCGCTTCATGAGCTATGGTGCCTGCTGCACTCAGAGCCTTTTTCTCTATATTAAGCATCATGATTTTACCGTCGATTTTCTCTTGATAGTCGTCATAATCATCATGAATGATCGTTGACATTGCCTTGTATGCATCACTGCGGGCATCTTGAAAGTCTTCTGCACGGTTTCCCGTCCAGCTTTTTGCCAAGTCTGGATTTTTAATTTTAGCAATTTCCCCCAGACAAGCGTTCTGTTCGTCTTTTATTTGTCTTTTTGCCTGCTCCAAACGATTAATTTTTTCATTCACATCGGACATTTTACTGGATAGGGCAGAGTGAATTTCACTCAATGAATTTGCATACACTTAAAAAAATCACCTCAAACATACTATTCTCATTATGCAGACTGTCATATTTTTCATAATTTTCATTATAAGGATTATAGTCTTAGAGTTAAATAGGGATAAATAAGCTATTTATGCTAGGTGTTTAGGGAATTCATCCCACACGCACCAATTCCAGAATAGACTTTTTACCTCTTTATTTCCATTTTCAAACATAAAAAGAGAGTGCAGGCTGCACCCTCTAAATATTTACTGCATTATTTAAATTCCTTTTCGTCAAATAAATGCGGAACTTTCACCTTTTTCCCTTTTTTATGATTGAGATCAGGTTTTTCAGGTTCGATTTTAGCTTGGTCATAGACAGCGGTGCCGACAATTTCAGCAACATCTTGAAGCTTTTCTTTTGAGATTTTATCAATGGTATCATCAGGAGTATGATACCAAGGTTCTGATGGACTATGGATGAATAATGCAGCGGGAATCCCAGCCTCTGCGAAAGATACATGGTCACTTCTACCGCCTTGTCCATATGGAGTCGGCTCGCCATTCAGTCTTGCACTTGATGTCTGAGCCAGCTCGGTTACAAGATTCATTTCTCCATCATTAGTTAAAATGACCAAATCTCCTGCTTCCCGGCTTCCTACCATATCCAGATTGAAGTTGGCAAGCGTCCGCTTGATATCATCATCAGAGAGATTGTCCACATAATGCTGTGAACCTAGAAGTCCATTTTCCTCAGCCCCAAAGGTGACGAAGCGAATTTCCGTATCTGTAGGAAGATTCTTCAGCACACGTGCAAGTTCAAGGGTGACGGATGTTCCTGATGCATCATCATTCGCTCCGGGTGCTCCAGCGACGGAATCATGATGTCCAGTAATATAAATGATATCGCTCTTTTTTGCTTTTATGTTCTTGGTTGCTTTTTTCGTTGCCACTACATTATAAGAGGTTTTCTCTCCGGAATAAGCTCCTTCAATTTTTAATGATGCTGTCAATTTAGCTCCAGCATTTAATTTCTCCAGCAGGGCTTCTCCATCCTTTTTGGTTATCGTGACAGATGGAATATACTTGTCATTAGCCCCTCCGAGTGTCCCGTTTAATTCCCCATCGGCATTATTGAACAGGATGACTCCCGCTGCCCCTTTTTCTGCTGCATTCAATACTTTCTCTGCAAAAGTGAGGCTGCCTCTTTGTATAAGGGCAATCTTCCCTTTAACATCGGTTTCCTCAAGTTCTTCTTTCGTTCCTAAACCGGCGTATACCACTTCACCGGATAAATTCCCATTAACTGAATAGGTTAGATGGTTCGCTTGGATTTCCCCATCAAATCCAGCAACGGACAGTTTGACCAGATTTGGGTCTGTATAAGATAAAAAATTGAACTCTTCGATGTCGGCTTCATAGCCATAAGAATTGAATTGCTTTTTGATGAATTGGACGGCCTTATACTCAGAATCCGTACCGGCCACCCGAGGTGTTTGTGAGAGGTATTCAATATTCTTGTAGATTTTGTCGACATCAATTTTCTTAACGACTTTCTTGTCCGTGGATGGCGCCTGTTGCACCTGTGATGAATGCGGCGTCGCTAAAGCGGTAGTTGTCCCGAGTGTCAATGCTGCGATTAATGTTATCGATAGAAATTGTTTTTTCATAGATTGCCTCCCAGTTTAATAGATTACCTCCATAATTTTACAATATATAGATAATACTAACTAGGTAGGTTTATCCCTATTAATGCATGTCTAAAGTAACGAATTTACAAATTAAAGAAAAAAGAAGGCCGTTTGACACGTGCCGAAAGTTCTCTACCATTTGATATTTTGTCATATTATATAAAAATACCTGGAATCCAAACAGGATTTTCGCTCTTTTTCGGGAAAATAATACAGAAGAGATTGAATTTTTACAGGGAGAAGGCGCAAAGATGTCGATAACTAAATTTGTGATGCCGGAAGTGATTTTTGGAAAAGGTTCGATTGAACAAGCCGGTGAGGCCTGCTTGCGGTTGGGTGCCAAAAAGGCGCTTATAGTCAGCGACTCTGGTGTGGCCAATGCTGGCTGGTTAGATAAAGTCATTAAATCCTGCCAAGATGCTGGTCTTGCTTTTGCTACCTTCATTGATATGACGACCAACCCGAAAGACAGGGAGATTGAAGCCGGCTGTTTGACATTTAATGAACAAGAATGCGATGCCATCATTGGTTTAGGAGGAGGCAGTGCTTTGGATGTCGCCAAAGGGGTAGCCCTTTTAGCTACGAATGGCGGCATCATCAGTGATTATGAAGGCGTTGATAAAGTCCACTCCCCCCTCCCACCCATGGTGATGATCATGACTACGGCCGGATCGGGATCAGAGGTCTCCCAGTTTTCGGTGATTGTCGATTCATTCCGCGAGAAAAAAATGACGATCATTTCAAAATCACTCGTCCCTGATATTGCAATAGTCGATCCCGGTACCTTAACCACCTTGGGTCCGGATTTGACCGCGGCTACGGGAATGGATGTTTTAACCCACGCCATTGAATCCTACGTTTCAATCGCTGCCACACCATTGACAGATGTCCAAGCTAAAAATGCGCTTTCCATCGTTTCCCGTCACTTACGCCCCTCTGTTGCATCCAGGCATAATGAGGAAGCAAAAAAAGCGATGGCGATGGCAAGCCTGCAGGCAGGACTAGCTTTTTCCAATGCCATTTTGGGAGCGGCCCATGCCATTTCACATGCCATCGGCGGCAAGTACCTCCTTCCGCATGGTGAAATCAATGCGATACTCCTTCCCCATGTTATGGAGTTCAATCGAATTGCCTCACCAAGTCGATTCAGTGAGATTGCAGACATCATGGGCATCGATACACGTGCATTGACCGAGCAGCAAGCTGGAATGGCGGCCATTCACTTCGTAAGGGAATTATCCCAGGATATAGGGGCTCCCAAGAGTTTAAGTGATGTCGGCATTACAAAGGAAATGATAGATCCCATAGGGATGACTGCCCTTGAGGATGCCTGCATGATCACAAATCCTCGTGATATGTCATTAGAACAGATTAATCATCTGCTTCTTACAGCCCTATAAGAGGTGAAAACATGAACAAACTTGAATTGATAGATTTAATGACAGGTGTAAAATCTTCAAAAAAAACGTATTACACGGAACTTAAGAAAACTGTGGATCAGCTGAAGAAGAAGAATATGCAGCTCGAAATTATGAATGACATCACTAAAAATATGAATATGGACATCGACATCCAAGAGATTCTCCGAAATGTTATTGCAAAGCTCAAGCAGCTAATTACCTTCGATGACAGTCACTTTGTCATATTGTATGAGGAAGAACCTGCCCTGCTTCACATCTGCCCCAATGGTCACTGCGAACTTGAACTTGAAATTGATTCCAATAACCCGTTACACCCATTTCAGGGTTTCTCGTCTGCTCTGAAAGATAAGCAGCCCATTCAGGTGGAAGTTAAACGGTTACCGGACTTCCCAGAAAAAGAACGACTATTATCCCTTGAGATCGAAGCACTTCTATTGGTTCCTTTGTACGGAAAAAGTAAAAAAATCGGAATATGGACTTTCGGCAGGAAGAATAAGAAAACATGGCATAAAGATGAACTGGATTTTCTTGAGCAACTATCAAATCAGCTTGCACTAACTTTGGAGAATGCCCAGCTTTATAAGGAAGTCCTTCATTCCAAGCAGGAGTGGGAGGATACGTTCAAGGCAGTTGAAGATATGATTATCGTTTTTGATCACAAAGGAACCGTCTATCAATCCAATGATTCTGCAAGGGACTTTTCCGACCTGGTTCCTTTAATTGAAAAATCTCAAAATCTGATTCAATATACCTTTTCATTCAATAAGCCAGGATTTCAAGAAATTCTCCTTCAGCATGATACCATCTTGGAAATGCATGCCTACCCGATTCAGAATGAGGAGCATCAAGTCTATGGGGTCATTGCTTATTATAAAAATGTCACCGAAAGAAGACAGATGGAGGTCCAGCTATTGCATGCCGGTAAACTTGGGGCGATCGGTGAAATGGCAGCAGGGATTGCCCATGAATTGAATAGCCCCTTAACGGCCATTCTTGGTAACTCCCAGATTTTATTACGGAAAACTCCCCAGGACAATCTGGACTATATGCTTTTGAACGATATTAAGATTTGTGGGGACCGATGCAGGCAAATAGTGAAAAGCCTGCTTACCTTTTCGAGGCAGGATGAGTATAGATTCAACTATTACTCTATTAACGAAGCCATTCATCAGGTTCTGAACCTTTTGAAGTTTCAACTGGGGAAGAAGCAAATTTCCCTTCATCTTTCCCTTCAGGAAGACCTTCCCTTCATAAAGGGCAGCCAACCTCAAATAGAACAGATCATCATCAACTTGTTATTGAATGCCAAGGACGCATTGGATGAGTCCTCTCCATCGGAAAAATCGATTTCAATCACTACCTATTCAGAAGACAAGTTCATGGTGGTACAGGTGACTGATAATGGAACGGGGATTGAAAAAGAACGCCTGCCCTTCATATTCCATCCCTTTCATACAACTAAAGACCGTGAAAAAGGTACAGGTTTGGGGCTGTCCGTAAGCCTTGGAATCGCCAAAGACCATGGTGGCAAGATCGACGTTTTGAGTAAATCAGGACAAGGAAGCACTTTTTTCCTGAGGCTTCCCTTGCAAGCAGAAGAGGAAAGGCGATGATAAGTTGATCAATTTACTTGTGGTAGACGATGAGAAAGAAGTTGGGACTTTTCTATCCCGCCTTTTTACGATGAAAGGTTACCTCGTACAAGTTGTGAATAGCGGAAAGGATTTTCATGAAATCGATTGGAATCAGCAGCGTTTTGATGTAGCAATGATAGACCTGAAGCTTCCGGATTGTGATGGCCTTTCCCTTCTGCAACATCTAAAACAACTACAGCCGCGTTGCAAGGTACTGATCATGACCGGATACAGCACCGTCAAGACCGCTGTTGATGCAATGAAACTTGGCGCGAGTGATTATATGGAAAAACCCTTTGTGGATATTGAAGTATTGGAAAAGCAAATTGACAACCTATTGAATGAAAATGAAGATTTGAATCAACATTTCATCCATAAGCTAGCCGAGGAATCAGGATTGATTGTCGGTGAAAGTACTTTAATGAAGAGTTTGATTGAAACGGCATTCAAGGTTGCCCAAAAATCAGTCAATGTATTAATTGAAGGAGAAACCGGCAGCGGCAAAGAAGTGCTTTCACGTTTCATCCACATAGCCAGCCCCCGAAACCATGAACCTTTTATCGGCATCAATTGTGGAGCGATCTCTGAATCCCTGCTTGAAAGCGAATTATTCGGCCATGAAAAGGGGGCTTTCACCGGAGCTACCCAGTTGCGAAAGGGTTTTTTCGAAATTGCAGGGAATGGTACGCTTTTCCTTGATGAAATTGCGGATGCGAGTCCCGCCATTCAAGTCAAATTGCTACGAGTGTTGGAAACACGGGAATTCATGCGGGTTGGCAGCAGCGGGACATTACGGACGAACGCCCGGTTAGTGGCGGCCTCCAATGAAAACCTGCAACAGGCAGTGGACAAAAATAAATTCCGGGAAGACCTATTTTACCGACTGAACGTCGTGACTCTGGATATCCCGCCTTTGCGCAACCGAAAAGAGGATATTCCCTTGCTTGTCCGTCACTTGATTGAGAGAAATGGTCATGGAGATATCTCTTTTTCCAATGAAGCCATTGAAAAATTACAACAATACAACTGGCCAGGCAACATACGCGAACTATCTAATGTGGTCATGCGCACGCTAACTCTTGCAGACCATAAGTCTGAAATAACAGCCAATGATATCTCGCTATCTAACAGCCAGGTCACTCCGAAGAAGAAGGAGCGTCCGAATGAGATTCAGACAACTGAAAACCTTCTTGAAGAGTGGCGAAAAAAGCTGGTGGCCGACTTTAATGAGAAAGATGAACTGATGCTAGAAGAAATCCTTACGGAAATCAAACAGCTTCAATCCACAATTGGAAAGGAACTCGTCATGCAGGCACTGCAAAAAACCTACGGCAACCGGAATGAAGCAGCCAAACGCTTGCAAATATCCATAAGGAAATTACGCTATATATTAAATGAGAAGAACCAGACATAAAAAAAGGGGGATGCCCCGTTCCAGGGCATCCTCCTCTGTTACTATTCTAGCGTCAATACGATGCGTCCATTGATTTCTCCCTTTTCCATCATTGAAAACACATCATTGATTTCATCAAGCTTCCTCGTCTCTATATTCGTTCTGACTTTACCCTCAGCCGCAAATTGAACGGCTTCCTGTAAATCTTTTCTCGTCCCGACGATTGACCCTTTTACAGTTACCCCATTTAGTACCGTATCAAAAATCGGGATCGGAAGTTCATCATTCGGCAATCCGACTACGACCAGTGTCCCGCCCCTCTTGACTGAACTGTAAGCCTGTTCGAATGCTTTTTTCGTAACCGCTACAGAAATGGCTGCCTGCACACCGCCAACTTTATCCTTAATGGCTTGTACAGGATCAGTCTTAAGCCCATTAACCGTGAAATCCGCCCCCAGTTCCGCCGCCAGATCAAGCTTATCATCTTGAATATCGACAGCAATGACATTAAAGCCCATCGCTTTCGCGTATTGAAGGGCAACATGTCCCAATCCGCCAATTCCATAAACCGCTACCCAATCACCAGGTTTTGCTTCTGATACCTTAAGCGCTTTATAAGTCGTTACGCCTGCACAGAAAATCGGTGAAACTTCCGCAAAGTCAAGCCCTTCAGGAACCTTCACCACATATTTGGCAGGTGCTTTACAGTATTCCGCATACCCCCCGTCCACGGAGTAGCCTGCATTCAATTGATCCAAGCAAAGCGTTTCCCTTCCAGTCAAACAATACTCACAATCGCCACAGGCCGAGTAAAGCCATGGGATCCCAACGCGGTCACCGACCTTCAAGGAAGTTACGCCTTCTGCCACCTTTTCTATGATGCCTACACCTTCATGTCCTGGGATAAGCGGAAGCTTGGGCTTTACCGGCCAATCGCCATGTACCGCATGTAAATCGGTATGACACACGCCACATGCTTTAATTTTCACTAATATCTCACCATAATCCAATTCCGGGATGGGTACTTCTTTTATCTCAAGTTTTTGGTTAAATTCATTGACGACCGCTGCCTTCATTGTCTTGACCTGTTGTTTTGCATTTACAGTGCTAGCCCCTTGTTTTACATTCATGATTCATATTCCTCCCTTAATTAAGTGGATATTATTTCTTACTCCACTTATATTTCTTACTCCACTTATACAAGATGCAAGTGCCATGCCAATGCAAAAAGGCCAAGACGACAGCATCCAATTTAAAAAAGTGCCGAAAATTCGGCCCATTTGGACGAATTAACGGCCCAAGTTGGACGAAATCCGGTTTGTATATTGCAGAAAAAATAGCTCACCCTATAAATGGGAGGTGTCCAAAACATGGACCAATTTGAAAAAGCTTATGAATCCTATAAACAGCAGGGAACACCGCAAGCAAACCAACTTGATTCAGCAGGAAAAGAAGAAATCATCGCCGTAAGGAAAAATGAAGAGGACAATATTATCGCCATCAAGACCAACTCCGGCCGCGAACTCGACTACCCCACTGCCCTTTCGGAAGCCAAAGCAGGCATCCTGGCCAATGTTGACGTCTTTCATAAATATGGACGTGATATATTGCGGAGTGAGCCTGATGGGATAAAAGAAAATAACCTGGATCAACTGCCGGAGTTTTGAGTTTTCGGGGAAACTGCCTGATATGGGCAGTTTTTTTCTGTCTGGAGTTAAACATTAAAAAGAACCAGCATGATAGCCGGATCCTTATTTTTCATACTGATAGGATTCAGAGATTTCGAGCAGTTGCCCACAGGACTCGACAACCTCAATGATTTCCATCCACGACATGTCCAGTCCCAGTTCATTTGCATGGGAAATCTTATCCCGTAATTTCCGGATGGCATTCGCATCCTTCTTCCCTTTACTTTTCGAAGGGATTTGGAAGAAGCACCTCAATTCTTCATCCTTATGTATGATATCGAATTTATCACTGATTTGCAGGCACTCTATTAAATTGATATCCTCATTTTTATCGATTCTCCTCCTATATAATTCGGTTGCCTTTTCTAAACGGTCTTCGCTGATCATTGGATGCCAGCTTCCGTCGCCGAATCTATCCATGATGATATCGCTCATCCTCATTTCCAATAAGGTAATGTATCCGAATATCAGCATCCTAATTGGAGGCTTTTGAAGGTCGGCATGGGTAATCAACTTTTTAATTGAATTATTCTCTAATACGAAGACCCTTGTTTTATTCTTGAAAATATGGAGCAGCTGGATTAAAGGGGTTGAATCCGAAACCATTTCCCTTGGTGAAAAGTTTCTCAAATATTCCGAAATGCTCCCTTCACCCAGTTCTTCCCTTTCGATATATCCGATGATTTCCCCTTGATCTTGCACTGCCAATATATCAAAATTCTTTTTTTCCAATGCTTTCCGAATATCCAGCGCCAGATCGTTTGTATGGCAAAACTCAAGCTCCTGGGCTATGCTCTTAACCGTGATATTTTCTTCATAAAGAGTTTTAAGACTAAGATAGCTGCTATTGCTTTTTCTTTGGCTTCCATTTAACATCTTTCACCCTCCGCTCAGGAACACTTTCTGCACGATTTTCCGCTTTAAAATTATTGACCGATATAATGCATACGGCCCCCACAAATAAAGTCCACCCAAGTGGACTTTATCCCATTCATGTGGATCTTTTTGGTACCATTAATCAAAAGCCTTCCACTGCATTACCTGCTGCCGTTTCCTCATTCCCCTCTTCATTCCAAGCCTTGCAAACATCCACCCAATCCTTTGCTCCTGAATATTCAAATAATTCCGTGGGTGTAAGTTCTATTGCAGAGTTCGTACTGCCGCATGCCGGGAACAATGACTCAAAGCGCTTCATTGATACATCAAGAAAAACAGCTAGATCGTTAGCCAGACCAAACGGACAAACTCCTCCGATGGCATGGCCGGTCTGCTCAAACACTTCCTCGGGTGACAGCATCCGTGCCTTGAAACCGAACATCTGCCGAAATTTCTTATTATCCACTTTTGCGTCCCCAGCCGCTACAACCAAAATCGCATCATGACCTTCCCCCCTAAAGGAAAGAGTTTTAGCGATCCTCGCTGGGATAACGCCGATGGTTTCTGCAGCCTCACTCACCGTAGCGCTCGATGTTTCGAACTCCATTACATCGCCTTCCCGATCCCATTGTTTAAAATGGCTTTTGACACTCGCGATAGACATATTATATTCACTCCTTTGAAGTACATATAAAAATAATATCATCCTTCATTGCCATAAATCAAAATCCTATGGATGCTTGAAAACCTATAAATTAAAACCATTCTTTACAAATTGACGAAACAAGCTTACTTGGGATACTATTAATCATCGGGCAAACGCCTATACGTGGTTCGTAACCATCCCACGATAAAAAACTAGGGAGAGAGTAAAATGAATGTTCGTACACTCGTGATAAACGGGTTATTGGCTGCCTTGTATGTGGCGGTCTCATTGGTGTTTAAACCAATAGCTTTTGAGATGTTCCAATTTCGTGTACCGGAAATGTTGAACCATCTTATTGTATTCAATAAAAAATATATCTATGGTATTGTCGGCGGCGTCTTCATATCGAATCTGCTCTTTTCACCGATGGTTCCATATGATTTAATTTTTGGGGTGGGGCAATCCGTACTCGCCTTGCTGCTTGTCATTTTTGTTTCGCGGTTCATAAAAGGCATTAAAGGGCGGATGATCGCCACGATCATCTTTTTCACGTTCACAATGTTTTTAATTGCCATTGAACTGAACCTTGCCTTTGGCTTACCATTCTGGTTAAGCTGGATGACCACGGCTGTCGGTGAATTCGTTGTCCTCTTGATTGGCGCGCCAATCATTTATGGAATGAACAAAAGAATTCAGTTTGAAAAGTGGCTTTAAAGGAATCTTCGCTTCATGAACCCACTATAATGTAAAAGAGCTGTCTGCATCATGCGACAGCTCTTTTTTCACCAATTAACTTAAAAATGATAAACTATTAGTCAGAATGGTGGTGACCCTTTGAAAAAAGTCCTGACCTTAACCGGTCTACTGGTAATTGCATTATTTATTTTTTCAAATGCAGAATTATTTACTTTGATTTGGAAAAGTGACTTGGATTCAGTTATTAGCATATTGAAGGAAAACCTTTTGCTCACTTTTATTGTGACATTCGTATTGATGTTTGTCCAAAATTCATTTACAATCATCCCCTTAATTTTGCTTCTGACTATCAATGTAACGATATTCGGATTCATATATGGCTACCTATGGAGTTGGTTTACAAGTGTCGTTGCTTCAGGATTCATTTTTTATGCTGCAAGAAATTGGTTTCAGGAACTTCTCTTAAAGAAGATGGGGGAAAAATGGCAAAAAACTGTTGTGGAGCATGGCTTCATGTACGTGTTTACAGGCAGGATTTTCCCACTTATCCCAACAAGTTTAATTAACTTGGCTGCTGGAGTCAGCACCGTCACTTTCAAGGATTTTTTATTAGCGACGGCACTTGGCAACCTGATATACTTTTTCTTCCTATCGTTAATTCCATATGGACTCCTATCTGTTGAAATGAACCAATACACGCTAGTTGCACTCGCACTCCTCTTCTTATTATTTTTCATTATCTATAAGCGTGCAAAAAAGAAAAAGAACCTAACCTTATTCAGAAAAAATAGGTGACCCACATTGGTCCCTGTTTTTTTATTTAGGATTCTGCATATATTTTTTTCCGATAGTTTGTTAAAATGTGTATGTAATTTTACCTTTGAAATGTCTTAAAATCAGGGAGAATCTCCATGTCCAAACGCTCCATCTTAGCAATATATATCCTATCCGGGATTCTTACACTAGTCGTGTTCGACTTTTTTTTAACTACAAATATCCATAACAAAGAGGTCTTCATTCAACTTCAGAGAGTGGAAGGCATTGTTTTCCTTTTATCAATAGGCTTGATATTATTTCTTTATTTAGCTAAAAGGGAAGAATTCAAACAATTAAAAGAAGCGGAACAACGCCGGCGCACACTCATCAATTCAATGGTGGATTTCGTTAACTTCAAGGATGGTGATGGCCGATGGCTTGAGTCCAATACCTTCGGGCTACAATTATTTCAGTTGGAGCATGTAGATTATAAGGGAAAAAAAGACAGCGAACTCGCAGAATACTCCGAATTTTATAAAGAGTCGTTGATCTACTGTGAAGGTTCCGATGAAGAAACGTGGGTAAAAGGGGAAATTACAAGGTGTGAGGAAATCATCCCTCTTCCCGACGGCAATCACAAGACCTTTGATACGATTAAAGTTCCCCTGTTCAATGAGGATGGTTCACGAAAAGGCTTAGTAGTCATCGGCAGGGATATTTCTGAAAGGGTTGTCGCTGAGAATCAATTATTCGATAGTGAACAACGCTATAAATCATTGTTTGAACACAACCCTTATCCGATGCTGATGCTTGATTTAAATGGAATGATCACGACCGTAAATCCAAGGTTTGAAACGGTAACAGGCTTTCAACAGGAAGAAATACATGGAGCCTCATTCATTAAATTGAACTTTACTACAGAAGATGCGGAACTGATCCGTACATCTTGCCAATATGTCATCGAAAACCATAAGGGGATTAAGAAAGGGAAAGATATAGAATTCCTAACGAAGTACGGGAAGTCCATCTTACTTTCTTGTACGTTTGTCCCGATGATGGTTGGCGAGGATTTGGTCGGGATCATCACTTATGCTAAAGAAGTCACTCAAATTCGAGAAACCGAAGCACGCTTAAGAAGAACAGAAAAATTGTCGATAGTCGGCGAACTTGCCGCAAGTGTAGCCCACGAAGTACGAAACCCGTTGACTTCTTTAAAGGGTTTTGTCCAGCTACTTAAAAAGAGCGACCATCCCTATGAACAATACTACACGATTATGTTAAGTGAATTGGACCGGATCAATCTTATTGTAAGCGAGTTACTCGTTCTGGCAAAACCACAGGAACTTCCATTCAGCAAGCATCAAATCATCGAACTGATGAATGATGTCAAAACCTTGTTGAAACCAGAGGCGGACTCGTACCCCACCCAAATATCAATATCTGTAAAAAACGAAATACCGCTTCTATTATGTGAGGGAAACCAATTAAAACAAGTATTCATAAACATGCTCAAGAATTCAATGGAGGCATCCGCCGATCACATTTGGATTGATTTTGAGCGCAAGGACAATAACCTTTCCATTACCATCAAAGATAATGGAAGCGGAATAGAAAAAAAACGGTTAAAGCATCTTGGAGAACCTTTCTATTCCTCTAAAGAAAAAGGAACAGGGTTAGGATTGACAGTCAGCTGCCGAATCATTGAGGCGCATCGGGGAAAGGTCCACTTTAACAGCGAACCAAGCCATGGAACCGAGGTCCAAATTCTTTTGCCCATATAAATATAAATCGGAGGACAAGCCTTAATCTTGTCCTTTTTTTACGATTCAGAACCATCCCTTGATAAAATTAAAATAGAGAGGTGAAGAAATCCTTGATTTTCCCCCAGAATGACACGGACTCATCAGGTTGGTTCCCAATTATTCTCGGACCTCCAATCTTATTGGAAGTAACTGTATCCTCTTTTCCAGCTGTACTCATTTGCGTTGCCTCAACTTCCGCCTCTTTTGTTTTGATATCATCTACGGTTTCTTCCTCATCCATCTCCAAATCCATATCCTTTTCGAAAACAAGGACATAAGTACGGCGTTCCCCATCCTTTGAAACTGTAACTGAAATGGCCGTCTTCGCTTTATCCTTGATCTTCACTTTTTTACTGCTCTCACCGTCATATTCAATCTTGGCTCCGCTAGCACTTGTCGTTGCATTCATTTCGACTGAAGCAATATCATTATCGACCTCGATATGATATGTATGCTCATTCGAATCAAAAGGTTTGTTCCATACTCCGGATGATACTGTCAAATTGTTCAACACTGGGGCGTTATTGCCTTCTTGACTTAAAGAATCGGTTGACGGTACCTTCTCTACAGAATCCGTTTTCGGTTTCTGTGTTGAAATACTTTCAAGCTGCTGTGCTTTCGGTACTTGGCTGCCACTGCTTGGTTTTGGATTATTGGAGGATTCAGCAGTAGAAGTTAAAGATGATTTATTCCCCTTGTCGGAGGAAGGCAGAGCCTCACTTGCTCCTTTTGTGGGCTCCTTTTGAACTTCATCATCTTTAGGGGCATCTTTATCCTTCGATTCAGTTATCTTGGCTGCGGCCCGTGTAATCGTGAGCGTATATGTTTTTTCATCTCCATTTTCCGCTGTAACGATAATCCTCACTGTCGTCCTACCGATCGGAAGGGTAACCTTTACACCTGCGCTGGTTGCATCCTTTCCATTCACCTTTACTTTTGCGGTACTGTCACTCAATGTCGGGGCCACCGTAACGGACTTGACTTCATTTTCAACTGAAGCATTATAAGCTGTCACATTAGAATCGAATGTTAACGAGCCTTTTGATAATCCAATCGAAGTTAAAAGGTTATCATCACTTTCAAGTTTTTCGATCTTGACGGTATATGCAACCGTTTCATTTATTCCATCACTCACGGTGATTTCAAAAGTATTCATGCCGGTTTGAAGAGTTAAGTCCTTCACCTCACCATTTGTCAGTTTGACGCCATTCACATATATGGCTGCATTCTCATTGTAACTCTCTGCAATCAAGGTAATCTTTTCCACATCATTCCCCACTGTTGAACTATAGTCGTGTATACTCTCTGAAAATTTTTGATCCAGTACCAAACCTTCTATTTCTAACTTTGAAAGAATATTTACCGTTTGGGCCTCTTCCTGCAGAACAGAAGGACCCTCCGCAGCCTCTACCACGGGCATATAAGTGGATGCTCCTATCCCCACAAGGGAACCAACCAAAATCGCCTTCACACTTTTTTCTTTTAACCCCTTATTTAGCAAAGCCTATCCCCCCTATAATTCCTGTAAACATGATAGGGTCAGGTTACCAAATAAATCTTAATTATTTCTTAATGGGGTATATAGCTTGATTCTTTAGGTAAAAACTGAAGGGGTTACATACCAATTTTTACCACCGATTATTTTAATGGCTATTATGGTGGAAGCCAGACCAATCTAACCTTATTGTTATCACTTTTCTTGCGAACCTCTTAAATTGCCTTTAGATAACTAATTTATTTTCACTGTTTTTTCACATTTTCCTTTTATAATAAGCTTACATAACCTGATGAAAGGGTGATGGCACACCACGATGAAAAATTATTTATGGCTGGTATTCAGCCTATTCAGTTTGCTTTTATATCCAGCAATGGCTTCTGGTCATGCTACTGTAATAAGCTCTAATCCCAGCCCGAATGAAGCGATGGATACTCTTCCTGAAAAGATCAGCATTCAATTCAGTGAAAATATACAACCAGCTTTCCATTCGCTTGAGGTATTCAGCCAAGATGGGGATAAAATTAAAATTCAAGACAGTACAATCTCGGAACAAAGTGAAAAAATACTGGTAGCTAAGTGGAAAGGCACTATCGATGAAGGGATTTACTACATAAAATGGAGAGTGGTTTCTAGTGATGGTCACCCCATTGAAGGGACAATTCCCTTTCAATTCGGAGAATCAGCGGGTCTATCAGACCAAGAAAATTCCGATGTGAATGCAGGTTTTCCGAATTTCATCAACGTTTTCCTGCAAAGTCTTCAATACATATGCTTCGCAGCCCTAACCGGAATCCTTTTTTTCCAATTATCGTTAATGAAGGATTCCCGCCTTTTTGAAGCCAGCCGAAGAGCCAGTCTATACCTTTGGCTTTCATATGCAGGTTTAGCATTTTCCATTTTCTTCAGTCTGCCTTTAAAGGTGACGATTGACGCTGGCGTAGGTTGGACCGATGCATTTAATGTGAGTTATATAAAAGAAGTATTGAATGCTACAAACTTTGGAACCATCTGGATCGTTGAAATTCTAATGTTGCTTCTTCTGTTTTTAGTGATTTATTTCATGCTCGAAAACTCACTGATTAAATCACTCCCTTTCGTTACTATCATAATAATAGCCGGCTTGATGGTTTGTAAGGCTTTAACTGGACATACGGCAGCCGTCCCTAATCAGGTTCTGGCCGTTTTGATGGACTTCCTCCATTTATTGTCCATGGCTTTATGGCTCGGCGGACTTATGGCCTTATTGGTGATTTTACCTGGGCTTGCTGATCGGCAGCCAGTCCAAGAAGATAAGAAAACATATTACTGGTCAATCATTCAAAGGTTTTCCAGATGGTCGTTCCTGTTTGTAATCATACTGATTGTTAGCGGGATATATAGCAGCTTACAGCATGTGCCGACTATCCATTCATTGATAAACACGACATATGGACAATTGTTACTTGCGAAAATTGGTCTCATGTTGGTCATGATCGTTTTCGGGGGCTTTCATTTTCTCAGAGGGAAAAAGCAAACGAAAAAACTTGGTTATAGTGTGGGAATGGAGTTTGGTTTAGGAATCATCATACTTCTCGTTGCAGCTCTATTGACAAATGTCCAAACTGCCATGTCTTCTCCCGGGCCAATAGAGAAAACCTTACAGACTGACGAAAATAATGAGATCACATTAATGGTGACTCCCAATGAAGTCGGGGATAACCTAATTCAAGTAGATCTATCCAATGGCGGCAAGCCGATTGCTGAAATAGAACAGCTTACAATCACCATGCAGCCAGTCGATACGCCAGGCGGTGAAATAAAGCTGCAAATGCAGGAAAAAAATAAAGGTACATTTACATCAAAGTCTATATTAACCATGCCAGGAAAGTGGAATATCCATGTTCACGGATTAACCGAAAGCCTGGATTCAATCAATGTTGATTTTACAATTTTAATAGGGAATTCATAACAGGAGGGATTTATAAAAATGAAAAACATTTCAAAGCTACTTATATCCACATTTGCTGCATTATTCATTTTCTCCGGTTCGGCGAATGCACACGTTACAGTCAAACCTAGTTCATCTGCACCTGAGGCATGGGAAACTTATACACTCAAAGTGCCCGTTGAAAAAGAAACTGCCACTACAAAGGTGACTTTAAAAGTACCTGAAGGGATTACTTTTGAAAGCTATCAGCCTGTACCAGGATGGAAAGTGACAACCGAAGGTGACAAAGATGGGCATGTAAAAACGGTAACTTGGGCAGCAACTGATGCAGGAATATCCGCTGGACAATTCCAGCAGTTCTCATTCGTTGCCCAAAATCCCAAAGAAGAAACGAATGTGGCCTGGGATGCATTTCAATATTACGAAGATGGTGAAATTGTCGAATGGAGTGGTGATGAAGGCTCAGAACTCCCGCATTCTGTAACGGAAATTTCAGTTGCGCCAAAGGCAGATGCAGAATCTACGGACCATGGTCACAAAGATGCAGATGACACTAATGATTCCAAGACAACTGACAATTCAAAGGATTCCGTAACAACAGAAGATGATAGCAATCAAACGCTAATCATCACTCTGGCTGTCATA
Source organism: Peribacillus sp. ACCC06369 (assembly GCF_030348945.1). NCBI lineage: Bacteria > Bacillati > Bacillota > Bacilli > Caryophanales > Bacillaceae > Peribacillus > Peribacillus sp. ACCC06369. The sequence continues at coordinate 464,071 of NZ_JAUCEN010000002.1, read as the reverse complement.
TCACTAATTCTTTCCATTGTAGCGCTTTTTGCAGCTCTAAGGAAAAACAAAAAATAATCATTACATGATGGAAGGTGCCCCATATTTCTCCCGGGGCACCTTTTTTCACTTCTAATATTCCATGACCACCGATTTACTCGGTAACTTAAGGTTTTCTGATTCTATGGTAATCTTAATGGATTTTTCAATTCTTTGTTCCCCTATCGTTAAGTTAAGCATTCCATTTCCCTGTGCTTTTTTGCTGATTCCCAGATCTTCGGTATTTTTCACTAACTGTGCGTATAATTCCGCTTCAGTTAACTTACGGTCAAACTCCTTTTCAGCAATCACTTTCAAGAGCGCTGCTGCACCGCTTACATGAGGCGTAGCCATTGACGTTCCGCTCAGCCTCGCATACTTATTCCCTGGATACGTAGAGAGAATATCGACCCCTGGCGCCACCAAGTCAATCTCATCATTTGTATTTGAAAAATCCGCTAAATTCCTGCTTAAATCCACAGCTCCGACTTCCACTACTTCGGGATATGCTCCTGGATAATCCAATTCATCCGTTTCATGACGCCCATCACCACTATTTCCAGCTGCGCAAACAACAAGGATATCGTTCTGAAGGGCCTTTTGAATGAGTTTATGTTCAGCCTCATCCGGAGGACCGCCAAGTGAAAGTGAAATAACTGAAACCTTTTCTTCATTAGGTCCCCGCCAATTGATTGCATACTCTAAAGCTCCATTAATCCAATCTATTTCGCCTTGTCCCTGACCATTTAATGCCTTTAACGCTAATATGCTTGCTTTCGGAGCCACTCCCACTACACCAGCATTATTAATGGCAGCCAAAACCGTACCGCTCACGTGTGTCCCATGTCCGTTATCATCTTGAAAATCCCCGGTATTGGTAAAATCCTTTCCACCGATGATTCTTTCTTTGAGGTCTGGATGCCCCTTATCAATGCCTGTATCGATGACGGCAATTACCACGCCCTCACCATAATTGCTTTTTTCCCAAATTGCCGGGGCTTTCACAAGCTCGACACCCTCAGGAATCTTCTCTTTCACCGCATCCATTACTTCTAGAACTTTGTAAGGTATTAATCTTTTTTCTCTTGTCATTTGATTACCCCTTCCTTCGTTCAAAGTTAAACTGCCATCAGTGTGGGGATTTGCATCCCGTCTGGCTGCCGTCTACCGTTGAAAGAGATGAGATCAAAAAACTCTTCTCTCTTATATATACCAGATTTTTGAAAATAAAAAAGAAGTTTTCTGAAAATTCCGTCTAAATAACTACTTTTTATTTCTTTTTCAGTTACTATCTGGTACCCTTATTATAGAACAAGTGTTCCTATATTTCCACATTTTTTTAATTATTGCACAATTCATTTCTCAGCTTAGCGCTTGTTCAAATAAAAAAAGAAGCGACTCTTAATCGAGTCAGCTTCCATGAATGTTAAGCTGCACCGCAGCATTTTTTGTATTTTTTCCCGCTTCCGCATGGACAAGGTTCGTTTCTTCCGATTACCGGTTCCGTATGGACATGCGGCATTTTAGCTGCCTTCGCACTTTCCATGATAATTTGCGTGCCTTTTTCCTTCATTTGCTGATAGCGCTGTTTAAATAACTCCATTACATCTTTACTGTACTTTAACGTATCTTCCGCGATATCCATTGCCTTTTGCTTGGAAATATTATAATCCTCCAGGGCAAATTGATTATCCCTGAAAGAAACCCTCACTCCAAAATGCTGTCCTGCCTGTTTATTGCTCTTGAGCTCCTCTACGAATTCAAGGTATACTTCCTGGCAATCACAAGTCTGATGCATGCAATAATAATCATATATCCAATATGTTTTATCTTCATACTTACTCTTTAATGCAATTCCATCCTCAACGCCAAAAACATCCAAATATTTAATCGCTTTTCCATCGAGTATCTCAAATGGATCAATCGTCCTCATCTATAGACACATCCTAATTCATCAAAATTTATTCTTCCTATGTATTGTACAACCTAATTCATCAATCGTCACTTGAAACGAAGTCTGCCTAGGACAAATCCCATTCGTTAAAACAGATATAAGAAATCTTATTGAAGGCAAAAAAAACAGTTGCAGCAGTGTGTTTGCACTGCTGCAACTGCCCCCTTAATTTTTCACCCGATCCATGTGGTCAATTCATCAATCGGTGTTTTCTTAGCAGGTTTCGGCTCCATGTCAGGATAGCCCAAATATATGAAGGCCAATACTTCTCCCTTTGAGGATAATTTGAAAAATTCCCGGACCTTTTCATGATATGTTATTTTCCCCGTTCTCCATACTGCACCCAAACCTAGGGAATGTGCAGCTAGAAGCATGTTTTGGATGGCACTGTTCACTGCCGCATATTCCTCTGAAACGAGGACATTATTCTTATCACTAGGCTCTATGCCCACTGCAATGATGACTGGAGCCCTTAAGGGATTCTTTTTTTGTCTTTCGAGCTTGCTGATTAGACTTTCCGGAGTATCATCAGCATTTTCGATTCTTGTTATTTCTTCGAAGACCTGCCCAAGTTTATTTCTTCCTTCTCCTGTCAATACAAAAAAGCGCCAAGGCTCCGTTCGGTGATGATTAGGTGCATATGTTCCAGCTTCGATGATTTGTTCGATCATTTCTTTCGGTATCGGATCTTGCTTAACGATTCCAATGCTTCTTCTCGTTTTTATAGCCTCGATAGTTTCCACGTTATCTCCCCTTATCCCTTTATCTCCAATAGTTTCTGTTTCAGTTCATTTTCCATTGACGCCAATTCCTGCTCGGCTTGTCGGCGTTTATGCCTGCCTTCTTCCTGAATCCGCATGGTTTCCTCAAGCGTGGAAATCAAGTTGGCTTGAGTATTTTTTAATGTTTCGATATCGACAAGTCCCCGCTCATTTTCTTTAGCCGTTTCAATGGTATTCGTTTTCAGCATCTCAGAGTTCTTCAGTAACAAGTCATTTGTAGTCTTGGAAACCTGCTTTTGCGCTTCTACAGCATGCCTTTGCCTGATTAGGGTCAGTGCAATCGCAACCTGATTTTTCCAAAGAGGAATGGCCGTCATGATCGAAGATTGTATTTTCTCGACTAGTGCCTGATTCGTGTTTTGAATCAGCCTGATTTGCGGTGCGCTTTGAATCGTGATTTCACGACTCAATTTCAAATCATGAAGCCTTTTATCCAACCGTTCAGCAAATTGGCGCATATCATTGACTTCTTGAAACTTCATTTGATCATTGCTTAATTCAGCGGACTTCCTTAGCTCCGGAATCGTTTTCTCATGGATTTCTTCGAGTTTTATTTCCCCTGCTGCAATATAGACATTCAACGCCTGAAAATATTCCTTATTCGTTTCATATAGCTTTTCAAGGATTACGATATCCGATAACAGGATATTCTTGCTCCGATCTAGTTTTACACTGATTCGATCAATCTGGGCCCCAGTTTTCTGATACTTGGAGAGCACCTCCTGTACAGATCCCGAGAGCTTCCCGAACATACGCGCAAAAAAAGAGGGCTTATCCGGTTTAAGCTCATCCGGACTCAGCTCGTTTAACTTCTTCATTAAATCACTGATAATGTTGCCTACTTCACCCACATCTTTTTTCTGGACATGCTCAAGCATGGAATTAGAAAAGGTCAGGAGTTTTGATTGGGCGGGTGTACCGTAGGATATCATTGCCTGATGATTCGTTGGGTCGATTTGTTCGGCAAGCTGATAAGCCTTTGCCCTGTTCTCTTCAGGAATGACATCAATCAGTTTTACTGGTTTCGCTTCCTGGGAAGATACTTTCTCCAGCTCCTGCACCCCATCAAATGGATTGGCTAAAAGATCATCGATCAAACTGGCATTATTCGTTTTATTCAACAGGTTTGGATCATTGTTATTCATTTTAACCTCCTGCTTTCATCAATTACTTGTGACTCTTTTCCAGTGTTAATGGATTGCTTAGCAACATCCAATTCGAAGTTAAGGTTATCGATATCATCGGCAATCACTTTATATAAATCTTTTTCTATCGTTTTAGTGAGTTCCTTTAAGGTTTTACGAGTTTCCGTTAAGGAAAGTTCGAGTTCCTTATTCTTTTTTGGCTGCTGTGATAAAAAAACATATTTCTCTGCGAGTTCCGTAGCCGAATCCAGATGCGAGTAATAAAATTGCTCCGCCTGGTAAAACCGCTTCGGTTCTTTTTTCGTCAGACTATATATTTTCCTGATCATTTTAATCATATCCTTCCTCTGTTTAAAAGAAGAGATATGCCTGACCGAGATGAGTGCCTTTTGCACCCGCCATATCTTTGGTTTTGCCTCAATTAAATTTTTCTTTATATATTGGTATTCTTTTCTCGTCAATTCATGTTTTTTTAGGAATCGCGAGGAAAAATAAACGGAACTTAGCCAGTATGCAAGCACCCCTCCTGCTAAAGATATGACAACAGACAGGACAAACGGTTGATTCAATACGAAATAGCTAATCAACCAAACCGGAAAAACCATTGGAAATGCAATCAATATCGGAACAGTATCAGCAAGAAATCGATTCATTATCATTACACTCCTGACTTACACTCTTTTCTATATATACGGATTATCATTGAGATTGGTTTCAAGATGGATAAAAGAATTTCTCCTATCCTAAACGATATAGGAACAGGATGGTTTCTGCAAATTTATTGAAATTTTTTCTGCAGACTACCTCTTCTTCCCACTGTTATGGGCTAACGCCTATTCACTTCACCGGAACTTACATAAGTTATAACGTATCCATCCCGATTTTAAAAAGGAGAGTTGACTATGAATTCATACGGATTTTATCCTTTTCCACACCAAAATGGAAATCACCAGTACTTTCAGTCTAATTATAACCCATATTTCCAACAGCCTGAACGATTTGAATATGTGCCACAGCAAGATTGGGACCTTCAGCAGGTTCAAGAAAATTCATATGGCCAAGTGCCTGACCAGTTCGATGTTGAAAGGCAGCCTCAACAACTCGAAAGAAGGGTCCGGGAACTTGAGCGGCAAAATGAGCGTCAAACGAGGGAACTCAGTCGGCAGAACCAAGAAATTACGCGGATAAATAGGGAAGTGAACCGCGTTAACCAGGAAATCACCAGGCTAAGTCAAGCGGACCAGCGACATACGAATAGGTTAAACAGGCTTAATCAAAGACTTCGGGCAGTGGAAAGAAACCTAAACATCCCCTTCTCTGCAACAGATGATGGTTTTTAATGGAGGAAATGGCAGGAGCTCATTATGGGCTCCCGCTTTTTTTATGCGCAATGCTTTTATCAAAGCCTGTTTTAATCAGTAAAATCCAGTACATGAGATTTAATCAAACGATTGATTAGATTTTTAAAGGTTCAATAAACACCCTTTTCTAAATTACTTAAACTGATTAATCACTCCTCAAAACCATCCTCGGTTTCCCTTAACAGCCCTACCCACATCCTCCATGGCTATAAGTTTTAATAGCCGCTATAAAAGCCATTTTTACGAAAGCGCGTGTACCCTTGAATTTCAGTACACCATTTTGAAGAATACCGATTCGGTCATAGAGTTTTATGATTTCACTCATATCATGTGTCATATACAGAATTGCATTTCCTTGCCTTGCAATTCCTTTTTACATATTGATTAATTTAAAGTTTGGATTGAGGATCGATACCCACGGTCGGTTAGTCGAACAAAAGGATATCAGCTTCATGTATCAAGAAACCGCGATATTAAGTTTACCTTTCTTCCCCAAAAGCTAGATAACCTGGAGCTGAACTGCATCACATAACTCCATAAGCCTTTCCTTGGAATGACCGCCACATTATATGGGAGAACCTTGCTTTCTTCTTTAAAAACGTAGTTACGAATTACTGATGAGCCCAATAAAAAGAAAATAGGAAACAGCCACATTCCTGCGGCTGCTTTCCTATTTCCCACTAGTACTTTTAAATAAAAGGAAGTAAAAACACCCTGTCTACAACTTATCTTTCGTATCTTCATCTTCTAAATCATAATAACCATCATAACTAGCCTCATCATAGATATCGAACTGATAAACATCTTCTGGCACCAGTCCGTATTTAACACCTAGCTCCATCAAATTGATTCCTACTTCTTCCTGAATTCGATACATTTCATCTTCAGTAATGTTCACTAAGCTTAAGCCTCCTCCAGAATCAGGTTTCAAATCCGGCATTTCCAGTTTGTCTTTTAGTTTCGTTTTGTAATCCACCTTTAATGTGACCGTACCTGAGTCCCATTCATCTGCTAAACCAAGCTTTAATTCGAATTTGCCGTTAGAATAGTCTTTCTTTAAGTTAAGGTCATTCGTTTGTTTAAAGGTCCCTTTAAAAGCGGAAGGCATATTCGTGAAGTCGCCGCCGACGAAGTTAAGATTGAAATCTCTTTTGATTTTTTGCTTACCACCCTGTTCTCCGGCAATATCACTCTTCATCGAAAACTTGATTTCCACAAGCTCCTCATACTCTTCTAACTTATAAGAGGCATTAAGATTCTCTTTCCGAGTATCTTTTTTAATGGTCACATCATTTGTAATCCGGAACATAAGCTTTGGTTCCTCATCTTTTTCTGGAGTAAGTGCCACGCTAAATTCTTCGGTTTTCCGATCTTTGCCATATGGAACGTTTTTGCTCCTCAATTTCATGTTGACTTGGTTCTTACTGCCTCCAAAAGCAGTTGTTACTTTACGATCGATTATTTGCTCATCCTTATTAATAATCAATGTAGAAGAAAATCCTTTAGAAAAACGGAAACCCTTCGTTTCTTGCTTAGCAGCTTTTAAACCGTCCAACAATTGCCGTTTCAATTCTTTAGCATCAGGACTCCCAGCCTTTGACACCTTTTGTACCCTAGTGACTATCATGTTATGAAGCTTTTCATCTTTTATTAAATGGTCCATGAAATCATTTACTAGGTTTTTAGTTTCCGAAGAAGATAGTTTAAGCGTCACTTCCCTTACCTTCATCGTTTCGCCTTCACGTTTAAACTCCACCCCTTTTTTCATCTTAAAGTTTTCACCATCCAAATTGTCCAACAGGAACGCCCCATATCGTTTTTGGATGTATTCCTGTTCTTTCTCCGTCAATTTCAAGTCTTGCCATTCAAGATCGGATACTTCCAAGGTTTCAGTGCCAGCATATGATGGATCGATCATCCGCATGAACTCACCATATTCATCAATATTTAAATATAAGAATTTCTCATATAAGATCGGCACCTTCAAACCGAGTCGATCCTTGGTTTGGAACATTTCTACATCCAATGCCCTTTCCTTATCGACATTCAAAGCTAATTTATAATAACCTTGATTGCTTATTGGATCCTGTTCTGTTTTGGCAGTAAGAGATGCCTGGTTAAATGATTCTTGAATCATTTCCAGGTCTTGTTCATTCGATAATGAATCCATTTCGACTTTTCCGCTTAGAGTCATCTCCGAACTTGAAGGTTCCTTCATCATTTTCTCTTGGAATTCAATTGTATCGCCATATTTATCGACCCACCCTTCTTTGGAACTCTGATATGTTTTATATTCAGAAAGAAGATACAGCTCTTTCGGGGATTTATGAAGAATAATAGCTGCGGCTGCACTCGAAAACATGATAAAGGCCAATATTGCAGTAATGATTAACGTTCTTTGCTTGAATTGCCTTTTGGTAGACCTTTCCTCGAATAGTTCTTGCCTCACCTCGGAAGCAGCGGGTTCCTTTTTTGTTATTTGTTCTTCACCCACAACAGGAGCGCCACATGATGGGCAAAATCGAGAGTCCTCGTTCAAAGGATTGCCACAAGATTTACAATTTTTCATTTTTTATGTCTCTCCCTTTTGTTACTCGTTACACCTTTTACATGCATTAAATAAGTACAACCACGAAAAAATCACGTTCCTTGAAAAACCTAGGTTTTTACACCAAACCTCTTCTTTTCTGACAATTTTGAATATCAGTTTTTCAATTTCTCACCTCAATCCATTCATTGTTAGCCTTATAGATCAACCAACTACGCGTAAGTTTCCTTACGCCCTCTGTATAAGTATGTAAATGATTCATGAGATAGTATCACAAAAATCCCTTAAATAAATAGTGCGCCTCCCTGCCGTTTTAAGAGACAGATATTCCATTATGAAAAAAACAAAAAAAAGAACGGGAGTAAGCTTCCACTCCCGTTCTTTCTCGATTACAACATTATCTCTTTCAACTTTTCGTTTCTTGATTCCTGTTCCTCAGAGGTAGATAAGTCATACTTCTTCAATAGATGAAAAAGTTCATTCAGTGTTTCCTGCGAATTCGCTTTTTCCAGATAACGATCTAATGTTTGACTCAAAACCGTTGGTAAAAATGCCTGTTGACTCTCGAATTTCAACCTGACATCTTGCTTCGAATGATTAAGATTGCATGTACCCATATAAAATTCACCTCTCACTTGATTCTACCATGAGTATTATAGACATTACCTTTTCAATTCTTCATCCTGCTTATAGTAGTCCTCTACCTTGATGAACTCCGGCGAGGTATGTGTGGCCATGATGCCATGATAACTGATATCCAACCCGAGTTCTTCTTCTTCTTCAGTGGACCTTATAGGAAGCCAAACATTTATAACTTTAAAAACAAGCCATGTTAATGAAAAGCCCCAGATGCATAACACCACTAATCCTAATGTTTGAACACCGAGCAAATGCCATCCCCCACCTGCAAACAATCCGTTTTCAGTGGAGAAAATCCCTACCGCTATCGTACCCCACATGCCTGATGCCGCATGAACAGGAAAGGCGCCAACCGGATCATCGATTTTTCGGGCTTCCAACCAATTTGTCGCAGCTAACATAAGCATTCCAGAAACTGCTCCAATCAGTATCGCCGCCAAATCACTAACGAATGCACAGCCTGCTGTAATCCCGACAAGACCTGCAAGTGAACCATTGATGACGGAAGGTGCATCCGAGCGTCCATATCTAAATAGTGTATAAAGCAAGGTCGCCGCTCCCCCTGATGCAGCTGAGAGCATCGTGACAATGGCAATATGGCCAATTCGTCCATCTGTAGCCTGCAAGGTGCTTCCTGCATTAAACCCAAACCAGCCAAACCATAAAAGGAATGCCCCAACGGATGCCAACGGGAGATTACTTGGCAGCGAAATGGAACTGACCCCCCGTGCAGTGAATTTACCTGCTCTCGGCCCGATTACAATGGCAGCTGCAAGTGCAGAAAAACCGCCTAGCGCATGAATGACCGCCGACCCTGCGAAGTCCTGCATGCCCAACCGGCTTAACCAGCCACCACCCCATACCCAGTGACCAGCAATCGGATAGATGAATGCCGTCATCATTACCACAAAAATAAGATACGCCCGAAAATTAATCCTTTCCGCAACTGCTCCCGAAACGATGGAAATAACGGCGATGACGAATGCCCCTTGAAATAACCAAAATGCATCCATGGAAATCGTAAGGTCAATGTGCGATAAATCACCTTTTAGCAGAAAGCCGCTGGCTCCGATGATTCCAAAAACATCCATTCCATACATTAAGCCAAAACCAACGACGAAATAGCAAAGCGTTCCGATCGTGATATCGGCAAAAACCTTCATGATGATATTCACATTATTCTTCGTACGGACGAACCCTGCCTCCAATAAGGCAAACCCGCCCTCCATTAAGAGAATCATGGCTGCTGTAAGTACCACCCATATCGTATCCAAGCCAGCGTTTAACGTTTCAAGTGTCATCTTGGTGTTCCCTCCACTTTCTGCCAGGCCATTATTTCGTTAATGATGTCTGATGGTAAATTCAATTCCCGTTTTTCCGGTTCTTCTTCAAGTAAACGGATCACTTCATTTAAAAAGGCGACCTTCTGTTTTATCATCTCAATTTTTTTATATCTATCTTTAACATTCACCAAATGCTCAACGGCCTGGTGATGACTTGGAGCACGCCCTGTAAAAAAACGTTTAAATGGTGATAGGGATTGATACCAAGCTTCCTCAGCTCTTCGTTTTTGCTCATATTTATGTATTTTACTTTTGATCGCTTCAATTTCCGATTCCTGTTTGCTTTTATGAAATAGCAGTCCTTTTATCACTTCTTCAGATGAAATTTCAAAAACAACTCTACTATACAAATCGTCCCTAATATAAATGTCATATCACCTCACGTAATTGCGTTATGTTTTCTATAATTATATTAATAATTCTGAATTCAGTCAATAATTAATCAATAAAAACGATTTGTACTACATGATTTTTACAATGCTTTTGCCTGTTCCCTTTCAATTAATCAAACGTTTGATTAATTGAATGAGCTAGTTAAACTCTTGATTTGAAAAAGAATTTAATGCGCTTCATTTCCTAGAGAAATTTGGAAGGTATAGATACTCATTTTTTCCTTACTCTAATAGGGCAGTTACAAACTAGGAGGTTCATATATGACAGTAATAAACGATGTCAAAACAACTATAGCAGGGCTGAAAAGCGCTCAAGCGAGCTTTGAAACCTTCGCCCTTTCCACAGATAATGAGCAAGCCAAACAACTATACCAACAAGCTGCCCAACAAACACAAACGATTGTGGACAGCATCACCCCTCGCATTGAAGAGATTCAAAACGAGGAACCTCAATATAAACAATAATCATTCATATAAAAAAGGTTGGTTAAAACAACCAGCCTTTTTTTATATCTTTCAATCCATAAGGGGAATAAATTTTCATTTCTTTTTCTATACCATCGTTTTTAAATGTTATTCCTTGGTTTAATCACAGCACTGGTACTGACAATACTCATACAATGGGGTGGTTTATAATGCTTACGGGGCATCGCACTTGGGTGTTTGATCAAAAGCCTGTCATCGTCTCCACAGGAACCGTTGGCGGTCCATTTGAAGCAGACGGTTTGCTTGCGGATGATTTCGATCTTCTCCATTCCGATTTATGGATAAATCAAGATACTTATGAAAAGGCACATAAAGTCTTATTGGAAGAAGCGAGTACAAAAGCAATCGAAAAGGCGGGTCTTCAGAAGGAACAGATTCAATTTTTCCTTGGAGGCGACCTTATCAATCAAATAACCCCTACGAGTTTTGCCTGTCGTACACTGGGAACACCTTATCTTGGCTTATTTGGTGCTTGCTCCACCTCCATGGAGGGACTGGCTCTTGGTGCATACCTTGTCAATACCAAAGGGGCAGATTACTTATTGACAGGAGCATCAAGTCATAACGCCGCAGTAGAAAAGCAATTTCGCTACCCAACTGAATACGGAGGGCAAAAACCTCCAACAGCCCAATGGACCGTTACAGGGGCAGGAGTGGCATTATTAAGTAGCGCCGGGGAAGGCCCAAGGGTCACTTCAGCTACGATAGGCCGTGTCATCGATATGGGATTGACTGACCCTTTCAATATGGGAGGCGCCATGGCCCCGGCCGCTGTGGATACGATTGAAGCCCATTTAAGAGAACGGAACCTAGACCCATCCTATTATGATTTAATAGTGACCGGGGATTTAGGAAAGATTGGACATGAAGTTTCTCTGGAATTATTTAAGAAACATGGTACTCCGATTAAAGAGGAGCAATATAAAGATTGCGGTTTAATGATATACAGGGATGGTCAACCTGTCCTGTCCGGGGCAAGTGGCCCTGGATGTTCCGCAACTGTTGTTTATGGTCATTTGTTAAATCGCATGAAAAAGGGAGAGATAAAACGATTGCTCGTCGTGGCTACCGGTGCCTTGTTATCTCCCCTATCCTTTCAACAAAGTGAGACGATTCCATGCATTGCCCATGCCGTATCGATTGAATATGAGTGAATGACAACCATGATTCACTCGTGTAATCTGGTCATATAAGGGTTGAAGTGCCTGCTCATTCGGATGAACATTCGCGGCTGCGGACATTGTTTTCGGGAGCGTTAACGGATGCGGAAAAGCATGGATTGATCGGTTGTTGTCACTGGCACGATTGAAGTAACCAGTGCCAGGAAAAACAGCCTCGGAGTATTACAAGCCATTATATTTAGATCCAAAGGATAAGGAGGATCCCTTGTATGACGATAGCTTCAAATGTAAAACAATGTGTCTCTAGCCTTAAAGGAGTTGAAGCAGGTTTATCCAGCTTAGCACTCCGGACTCAAGATGATGAATCTAAACGCATCTTGCATGAAACGATGCTGGTGGTGAATGAAGTTATGAAGGATGTACAGAAGCGTGTGGGAGAATTAGAACGGGAAGAACCACAATATAAAGGTTTTTAAATATACTGATCAAGCAGGAGGTGTTTGGTAATGCCGGGTTGGATAGAAATTGTTTTGCGTTCATTATTCTTTTTAATTGTTCTCTTTGTGATCACAAAAGTGTTAGGAAAAAAACAATTGTCCCAGCTCTCCTTTTTTGAATATGTAACGGGTATAACCATCGGTAATGTTGGGGCAGAATTAGCTACAAAAGTTGAGGGCAATATTATACATGGTGTACTGTCCATTCTTGTTTTTGCCATAGCACCTTTTATTGCAGGATCAATATCCCTAAAAAGTAAAACTTTCCGTGATCTTGTGGAAGGAAAAGCATCGGTTTTCATCAAAGATGGGAAAGTCATGGAAGATAATTTAAAAAAAGAGAAATATACCATTGATGAATTGTTAGGGTTGCTCCGAAAAAAGGATGTCTTCGATATTTCTGAAGTTGAGTTTGCCTTATTGGAAGCCAACGGGGATTTTTCCGTAATGTTAAAGAAGCAAAATCAACCTGTAACAGCTAAGGACCTTAACCTGTCAGTGGCTGCAGTAAAGGAGCCACAAACCATCATTATGGACGGCAGCATACTCGATGAACCACTTTCCACGATTGGACTGAACCGAAATTGGCTTCATACTGAACTGGATAAGTTAGGGGTAATCCTCGAGAATGTTTTTCTTGGTCAAGCTAATTCCAACGGGGAATTAACTGTGGACCTTTTTGATGATAAACTTAAAGTTCCTTCTCCTCAAGAAAAACCTCTCATGCTCGCGACCTTGAAAAAATGCCAAGCGGACTTAGAGTTGTTTGCACTTGGAACTGAATCAAAGGAAGCTAAAGAGATGTTTAGCAAAAATAGCGAAAAGCTGCAAAAGGCAATAGATGACGTAGCCCATATCTTACGGAACTGATTATATATTCATTTCCTCACTTTCATAAGCGAAGTGATCAGTCCAATGATGACGATCGTCACACATGAAAAAAGAAAAATTTCGATACCTAAAGTGAATGCTGCAGCTGAAATGATGAGTGTATCTATGATGATAATGGCCAAAGCAATATCTATGTAGGAAGATTTGGAGATGATTTTGGCTAACATATCCGTTCCACCGCTGCTTGTCTCATATCGAAGCATGAGCCCTATGCCCATCCCAATGATGGCTCCGCCAATCAAAGAGCTAGTTAGTATCGAAAGGGATAAGACTTTTTTCAATGGATTTAGCCAATCCATAAAAAGGGATGTCAAAAGTAAACCGTGAATGCTGCTATAGAAAAAGGACCTTTCATAGTACCAGGCATATAAAAATATAGGAATACTTAGGATCAACATGGATAGCCCTGTTTGAAAACCAAAGAAATAATGAAGAATGAGTGCAATTCCAATAACGCCGCCATCTATTAAATGATGAGGCACTAAAAAACCATTGATTCCAATAGCCACCAAAAAGCTACCAACAATTACAGCCACTGCTTTTTGAAAATTAATAAAATCACCTTACCTCCCAATCATATATTCCTTAATATATGTCCAAGTCAGAGCGTCAAGAATATACATGCAAAAAAAAAACCCCTCACTTTACTTCAATTTAACTACGTGAAAAAGGCTCCGGTCATTCAGACCGAGGCCTACAGTTTGTAGACAGGGGTTCGGAAAACATATCTTTCATTATTCCCGAACAAACTGACCCAAAGCAACCCCTTCAACTCCTCAGGAACGGATTCTATCTAATCGTTATATCAAAGTTGATTGGAGAGAAAGGTACGAGACTCCTGCGGGAAAAGCCCGTCTAGGAAGACACAGGCGGAAAGCGAGTGCCTGAAGCGGAAATCAATGTCCAAATTGTACAAGCCCTAAAAAAACTGTAGGCCCGGTCATTTAGACCGGGCCCCATTTCCTTATTTCAACTCTAATAACACTACATTTTCAACATGTGTAGTCATTGGGAACATATCGACAGGTTGGATATCAACTGCTTTATATCCGCCTTCTTCCAAGATATGAAGATCACGCGCTAGAGTGCCTGGGTTGCATGATACGTATACGACTTTGTTAGGTTTCATCTCGATGATCGTATTCAGAAGGGATTCTTCACAACCTTTGCGAGGCGGATCCACTACGATGACATCCGCAGTGTTACCCTTTTGATACCATTCAGCAATAACGTTACCTGCATCGCCAACAATGAATTCGGCATTGGAGATTTCATTCAATTCAGCGTTGCGGCGTGCGTCTTCTATCGCTTCTTCCACTACTTCGACACCGATTACTTTTTTCGCTTTTTTAGCTAAGAATAAAGATATGGTTCCAATGCCGCAATAGGCATCTATCACCGTCTCTTCACCCGTTAGCCCTGCATAGTCAAGGGCTTTATCATAAAGGACTTTCGTTTGGTCTGGATTGATTTGGTAGAAGGACTTTGCTGAAATCGCAAATTTCACATCACCGATCATATCATGGATAACTTCGTCGCCCCACAGTAAAGTCATTTTATCGCCTAAGATAACGTTCGTTTTCTTGGAATTCACATTTTGAACAATGGATTTCACTTGTGGAAGACGTTCAACGATTTCTTTAACGATGGTTTCGATGAAAGGGATACTATTCGTTCTTGTAACGAGAACAATCATCAATTCACCTGTTTGCTTGCCATAACGGGCCATGATGTGCCGCAATACACCTTTATGTGCCTCTTCATTGTAAGCAGGGATACCAAGTTTACTGAAGATCTCTTTAACAACCTGAACGGCTTCACTGATCACTTCATTTTGGATTATGCTTTCTTTCGTTTCAACAATTTCATGTGTCCGCGGTTTGAAGAATCCCGCTATTAGCTTGCCATCCTTTTCACCAACAGGCACTTGCGCTTTATTGCGATAATGGGTTGGATTCTCCATCCCGATGATCGGGTGAACCTTTACATCCTCAAGCTTCCCGATGCGTGTCATCACTTCACGTACTTGCTTTTCCTTGAATTTCAACTGTCCTTCATAGCTCATATGCTGCAGCTGACAACCACCGTATTTATGGAAATCTTCAGTCGTGACCTCAACCCGGTATGGACTATTTTCTATAATTTCCATCAAGCGTCCGAAGCCATAACCTTTATTAGCCTTCATCACTTTAATTTTTGCCTTTTCACCAGGAAGGGCGTTCTGAACAAAGATCGGGTAGCCATCAACTTTAGCCACTCCAGCTCCTTCATGTGTTAAATCTTCAAATAAAACCTCTATAATATCATTTTTAGCAACTGGTGCTGTTTTTTTCATATCATCTTCTCTTTTCTTTTTTATGCTAGCCTGTATTTTACCACAATCGAGGCCTCGCCACAAAACCACTCACCAATTTACATTGGTTTTCATAAAAATATAGTGGAAGGAATTACGGATTTTTCATAGTTCCATGTATAAAAGTTCAATAAAAAAAGAAAAATAAGGAAAAAAGAAGAGGTGAGGAAATGGGTTTATTTAACTCTATATCAGCCTGGAACGCTACAAGGTTAGAAAAACATCGAGCAAGTATGGAGGAAAAAGGCCTCTGTCCGGATTGTTACGGACGAGGATATAGCTCCTTCGTACCTACGGAATATCATTTTTCCGATATACACGACTGTCCTGGCTGTAATGGTACCGGTGATTACTCTGATTGGGCCGCCATGAATGGGCAGCAAATGTAATCGCATACATTGCAAAATTTCAAATCAATAAAAAGGACCCCCTGTTAAACAGGAGGTTCTTCTATTTCCTTTACCATATAGCCAAATTCATGGCCGCCAATCGTAATGGTTTTCATTTCTTTATAACCTAATCTTCTATAGAGACGATTCGCCCCTTCATTTTCATTTTCAACGACTAAAGAAACCCTTGGATATCCCTTATGTTTAGCGTATCCCTCAACATACTGAATCAGTGCACTACCAATTCCTTTTCCTTGAAAATACGGGTCAACGCATAATGTATCCAAATAAAAGTCTTTCATTTCCGCTTCTTTATCGAGCGTAACGCTTGGGTCTTTCATTTTCATCCTTAATTGTTTCACTATCGGTTCATCCAAGCTTTCTGCATCCTTACCATGGTAAGCAATGATCAATCCAGATACTTGTCCATCATGTTCACTTACGAACGTATTTTCAAAACTGATCCGATTTCCACTTTTTCTGAACAACTCGGATAGAACGGTTAGGATTCTTTCTTCTTCCGTTTCACCTGTCAAAACCTCTGCAATTTCCTTAATCGCTAACCGGGTCAAAACGGCTGCCTTGTCCGCATCTTCCGGTGTCGCTTTCCTGATATACATGTTTATACATACTCCTTGATCTATTAAAATGAAAAGGCCACCAGATTCAGTGGCCTTTTCACCCTATTTATTTGCCGGATCGTCCGGCAGTATTCCTTGTGGGATGAATACATCAAAATGGCGGTACTGATTTACGAATTCAGCTGGGGCCATCCCGCCAAATTCCCCATCCAAGTTAAGCATCATGTCATTTTTGGCCTGTACTTTAATTCGATTGGCTTTTTCATAAATGACGTTTTTATCATGGATATGTTCACCGCGCATTGCCAATGTTGCGACACGGACAATATCAGCCAGGTTGGCCTTTTTCAAAATAAGCAACGTGAACATACCATCATTCAGAGAGGCGTCAGGAGCCAGTTTCTCGAAGCCACCGACCGAATTCGTGTTAGCCACCAAGAAAAGCATGATCTCCCCTTCAAAAAGCTTCCCATCATATTCAATTGAAACTTCCGTCGGCTTAATTGAAGGAAGCATTTCAATCCCTTTAATATAGTACGCTAGCTGACCAAGCATGGTTTTCAGCTTGATCGGCACGTCATAGGTCAATTCGGTCAATCTGCCCCCGCCAGCAATATTGATGAAATACTTATCGTTCATTTTCCCAATATCGACCGGCATCGTATGCCCACCGGCAATAATTTCGGCTGCCCCTTCAATTGACTTCGGTAAATGCAGCGCCCGCGCGAAATCATTGGTCGTTCCCGTCGGAATGATTCCTAGTTTCGGACGTTTCTCTGCAGTGGCCAGTCCATTAACAACCTCATAAATCGTACCGTCGCCCCCTGCTGCAATAACTATATCATAGCCGCGTTCAATCGCTATCTTAGCCGCTTTCGTTGCATCCCCAGCACCAGTCGTCGCATGTGCAGAAGCTTCATAACCAGCTTCTTCAAGTTTTGCTAGCACACCTGGCAGGCTCTTCTTAATGGCTTCCCGGCCCGAAGTCGGGTTGTAAATCAACCTTGCTCTTTTCATTTCCCATCATCCTTACACATATTGATTCCATAATTTACATCTTAATCCTTCGTTGCATGAAAAGCAATATTCGAAAAAAAGAGGACCGTATTTCGGTCCATATCTTTTATGCATTTTACAAGAAAACTTATCAGGGAAATTATAATGCTTTTTACAATTTTATTCTAGTAAATGATTTCAATCATGGATATTGTACATTCACGTTAAATGTATCGGTAACGGTTAAAGTATGATTGCCTTTACCAGTATTGAATGTCCCATTCTTTTTTACAATGCCTTCATCACTTGTTTCTTCTTTCACTTCAGTCATCTTCCAGCTATTCTCAGGACCTTCCAGTTCCTCGACCCCTCTGGCATCTATCTTGATATCGCTATTATCCTGAAGGAATACACTAAGATTCCCACTATCCTTCACACTCCAATCATTCAATAGCTTTCTAGGCTTCAAGACAAGATCGGTACTTTGTCCGTCTATTTCCAATGCCAACTCAGCAGGGATTATAAGAGTGGCCTTAAGATTCATCATACCACTGTCCAAAATTCCATTTTGAATCGGCAAATCCTTGAAGCTTATATAAAGTGTATCACCATTTCTCTCAACCATTAGATAATCTTCCGCCTTCTTCAACACAGAATCAGCATCTTCCATTACCCGCTCACCATATGTTCCAAAAATGGATACTTCCCCATCCTTGCCACTTTCAATCGTCAATGGGTATGAGCCAGAGTCCAGAACAACTCTCTGTATGTCTTTCCCGGCCTTTTCATTGAAACCAGGCAAATTGACCGTTTTTTCTTCACTATTCACGGCAGCCCTAACTTGATCCATCAATCCGCTTGATGTTAGCAGAATTAAAACAATCCCTGTCGTTCCTAGCAATCCTACGAAAAGAATGCTAAGAATATCATATTTTACAAAAGAACTTTCTTTTCTGGAAAAATAAATATAGCAGAGAATCTCCACACCCAAGATAATGAACAGCAACGGCCACCAAGATAGCATAATCGTCGTCAAATTCATATCCGTAATTTGAGAAACCAGTAAAACCAAACCCAAACCAACCAGGGAGATACCCATTGAAATCGTTCCGACTCTCCATGTTCTCATTTTGTCTCCTCCTTGACTCTCCCTTTTTTACTGCCCGACAGCAATTTGATTCCCCCACCTATAAGTAGGATGCATACCAGTCCTTTTTGAAAATAATCTCTAAACCAATATTCCAAGTTGCTTCCAATCCATTCATCTAAATGAGGTGCAATTGCAGGGACGATTATATTACTAGCCAAGAAATAGATTCCAAGCCCCACCAACCCAAATCCTACCCATTTTTGGTTATTGACGATTCCCGAAATGATGGGCGTATCTTCAACAGGACCCTCTTCCATTTTCGAGGCTTTTTGCAATCCATCAAAAAAACTATAAAACCAGATGATCGGAATAAGGAAAAAGAAGAAACCTAAACGAAGTAAATCCAAAATGTAAATGGCGAATAAAAAGCCAGCCATCAATTGAATCCCACGTTTTTGCAGCCCCAAATATAAGTGACCCGCTCCAGGGAAAATGGCGAATAAAGTCGCGACCGATTTACTCTTCTTCCCGGATTCCCGCCTCTCCTCGAAATCTTCCAAAACGGTCCGATCGATAAGCTCCTCACCTCTTTGCTTTTTATTCAGCTGTTGAACGGAATCAAAAAAACTGTAAATCCAGATAACAGGCAATAGTG
Source organism: Peribacillus sp. ACCC06369 (assembly GCF_030348945.1). Taxonomy (NCBI): domain Bacteria; kingdom Bacillati; phylum Bacillota; class Bacilli; order Caryophanales; family Bacillaceae; genus Peribacillus; species Peribacillus sp. ACCC06369. The sequence continues at coordinate 444,830 of NZ_JAUCEN010000002.1, read as the reverse complement.
CCATGAATATTAACAGACCTTCCATATGTGTCATTACACTGATGAATACCACCATAATGCCAAGGCCTAAAAAGCCGATCAGAAAAATGAGTCCCCGATTCATGAGGCCCAACTGAAAATGCCCTAATCCTGGAACGAATGAAAGGATGATTACATAGAATCTTTCCGCTTCCGGCTGATCTGCCATCCCCTCTAAATTCTCTTCACTTTTAGGATTCCTCAGTGAGGTGACCACCAAATCAAATATACTGATGAAATAAAACACCATTCCAATAATGGAAAAAGCCAGAAATTCATCCGCTTGACTGATCAATGAAAGAAAAAGACCTCCAAGTCCCAGTCCAGCTGCGGCAAGAAAATAAAATAAACCTTTATATTTCCTTCCTAGGTAAAAATGTCCAAAACCTGGCAAAAACGATAATAAAAAAGCCAATACCGGACTTTTATTCATTTCTAAACCCCTCCTTATTTTTCTTTTCGATTGTGTCCATCCAATTAAATGTTTTATCAATAAGCCCTTCGGTTAAGGACTGAGTTTCCTTTACACTGCTGGATTCCACAGAATCCACGTATTCTGTCAATGATTGAAATACTCCGCCTGCCATTAATAGGATCGTAAATCCGGCCGCGATCAGGTAATGTCTCGTGATGGTCCGAAGGGATTTCTCTTTTCGGAGTTGCTTAGCCTCTTCAACAGACCCGCCTTTCAATCGGCTAATCGAGTCCATGACAGGACCCGCAATATCAAATCCTTCAATGTCCAGTCTGGATTCTTCTTTTTCCATCGCTTCCATATAGGCGGATAAACACTTGTCACAGGAGTATAGATGATTTTCATATTCAATTTTTAGAGCCTCTGGTATTTCATCTGCCAAATATTCAACCCATTCTGCTTCTGGAACATGATTCATGAAAAATCCTCCTCTTTCCAATGTTTTCTCATCCAATTTCTTGCCCGATATAGCTTAACCTCCACAGATTTCACTTGAATCTGCTGCTCCTCTGCAATTTGCTTGAATGTCTTTTCCTTTATGTAATAGCCATATACAACGTCCCGGTATCCCTCTGGAAGGTCATTCAGCTTCCTTAATACTTGCTTTCGCCTTTCATTCCGAAAAAATACTGCCTCGACATCATCAGTTAAGCCCAAATTAGCTTCCGATGAATGTTCGTCCTGCAATTCTTCCTTTTGGCGTTCCCTCTTTCTCTTTAAATCGATTGCATGATTGACCGCAATTCGGGTAATCCAAGTCTTGAAACCTTGGTTCTTATATTGAGGAAGAGAAGTATAGATTTTGATAAAGACTTCCTGGGTAACATCTTCTGCATCCTTTTGATTCCGCAAGACGGAATAGACGGTTCTATAAATCGTCTGTTTATAAGTTTCAATTATTATTCGGAATGCATGATCATTCCCTGCCCTTACCTTCTCAACTAACTCATCGGTCACTTCTCTTCCTCCTTTCCTGTTAAACATTCATGTAATAGACGACACAAAAAGGAGTTACCCCTACAGATAACTCAAAAAAAAAATCAAAAATTATTTTCCGTTATTTCTCTCAGTAAACTCTTTCCTTAATCAAGAGAAAACCGTACCACTTTAAAAGTGATACGGTTAATATTAACGTTTATTGATTTCTTCCACCAAAATTTTATTAACAAGCTGTGGATTGGCTTGTCCTTTTGTCGCTTTCATAATCTGTCCGACAAGGAAGCCGATTGCTTTTTGTTTACCGGCTTTAAAATCTTCAATTGATTGAGGATTATTATTCAATGCTTCTTCAACTGCTGTACGCAACGCGCCTTCATCGGAAATTTGGACTAGTCCCTTCTCCTTGACGATCGTTTCAGCGTCTCCACCGTTTTCAATCAATTCTTTGAAAACTTTTTTAGCTATTTTAGAAGAAATCGTACCATCTTCGATCAGCTTGATCATTCCAGCCAACGATTCGGCAGTCAATTTGACTTCATGCAGCTCTTTTCCTTCTGCATTCAAGAAAGCAGAAACCTCACCCATGATCCAGTTAGATGCTAGTTTCGCATCCGCACCTGAAGCCACTGTCGCTTCAAAGAAATCAGCACTTTCCTTCGTTACCGTTAAAACGGCTGCATCATATTCCGGTAAGCCGAATTCTTCGACATAGCGTTTTTTCCGGGCATCCGGAAGTTCTGGGATCTCGGCAGCGATGCGTGCTTTCCATTCTTCATCGATATGGATTGTCAATAAGTCCGGCTCTGGGAAGTAACGGTAATCATCGGAACCTTCTTTAATTCGCATTAGTACCGTTCTGCCTGTAGCATCATCGAACCGGCGAGTTTCCTGTTCGATTACGCCGCCTTCATTCAAGATTTCCGCTTGTCGGATTTCTTCATGCTCCAACCCTTTGCGAACGAAGTTGAATGAGTTCAAGTTTTTCAATTCGGTCTTCGTACCGAATTCTTTTTGGCCGACAGGTTTCAAGGAAATGTTAGCATCACAGCGAAGTGAGCCTTCTTCCATTTTACAATCGGAAACGCCTGTGTACTGAATGATGGATTTCAACTTTTCCAGATAAGCATATGCTTCTTCCGGGGAAGTGATATCCGGTTCGGATACGATTTCAACAAGTGGCGTACCTTGGCGGTTATAATCACAAAGAGAATAGTTCCCTTTATGTGTCAGCTTTCCAGCATCCTCTTCCATATGAATGCGGGTAATGCCAATCTTCTTTTTGTTGCCACCGACTTCGATTTCAATCCAGCCATGCTCACCGATCGGTTGATCGAACTGTGAAATTTGGTATGCTTTAGGATTGTCCGGGTAAAAATAGTTTTTCCGGTCGAATTTCGTAATTTCTGCCACTTCGCAATTTAGGGCAATTGCAGCCTTCATTGCAAAATCAACAGCCTTTTTATTGACGACAGGCAATACGCCTGGGTAGCCTAGGTCAATTACAGTCGTGTTACTATTTGGAGCGGCACCAAAATGATTTGGGCTCGCAGAGAAAATTTTAGAATCCGTTTTTAATTCTACGTGTACTTCTAGACCAATCACCGTTTCAAAGTCCATTTATTTCACCCCTTACAGCTTAGGAAATTGTTTATGAAAATCTGTTGCTTGCTCAAAAGCGTGAGCTGCGCGGTAAATAGTGCTTTCATCAAAATGCTTTCCAATCATTTGAAGTCCAAGCGGAAGCCCATTCGCTGCGAATCCACATGGCACGGATATACCTGGTACACCAGCAAGATTGACTGGAATCGTTAAGATATCATTCGCATACATCGTTAATGGATCGTCGACTTTTTCACCAATTTTAAATGCAGGTGTAGGTGTAGTCGGCCCAACGATGACATCATATTTTTCAAAGACATCTTCAAAGTCTTTTTTGATTAAAGTACGGACTTTTTGAGCCTTTTTATAATAAGCATCATAATAACCTGAACTTAAGGAGAAAGTTCCAAGCATGATACGGCGTTTCACTTCGTCACCGAATCCTTCTGCACGAGTTTGCTTATACATTTCTATAAGAGTTTCTGCATTATCTGTACGATGTCCGTAACGCACACCGTCAAAACGCGAAAGGTTAGCCGAAGCTTCCGATGAAGATAGCAGATAATAGGCAGCTAAGGCATATTTGGAATGCGGCAAGGATACCTCTTCCCATTCAGCTCCAAGTCCTTCTAATACCTTTAACGCTTCAAGAACGGAATTACGTGCCTCTTCGCCAACACCTTCACCAAGATATTCTTTAGGCACAGCTATTTTCAATCCTCTAACATCGCCTGTTAACGAATTCACAAAATTCGGCACATCAACGTTTGCAGAAGTCGAATCCATTGGATCTACTCCTGAGATCGCTTCAAGCAAATAGGCATTATCTTCGACCGTTCTTGTAACCGGACCGATTTGGTCCAATGAAGAAGCAAACGCTACAAGTCCGAAACGGGAAACCCGTCCATATGTAGGTTTTAAGCCGACAACACCACAATATGCCGCTGGTTGGCGGATCGATCCACCCGTATCGGAACCTAAAGAGAATAGGACTTCTCCGGAAGCGACGGACGCAGCCGAACCACCTGAAGAACCGCCTGGTACATAATCCGTATTCCACGGGTTGCGTGTCGCCTGAAATGCAGAGTTCTCATTTGATGAACCCATCGCAAATTCATCCATATTCAATTTCCCGATCGTCACCGTTTCTGCCTGCTGCAGCTTTTGAACGACGGTTGCATCATAAATTGGATCAAAGTTCTCCAAGATCTTGCTTGCACAAGTCGTTCGTAAATTTTTAGTGACAATATTATCCTTCACTCCGATTGGCATACCAAATAAAGCGCCTTCGTTCTCGCCTTTTACCAATTGATCATCCAATCGTTTTGCTTGATTGCGGGCGTTTTCTTCATCAAGTGTCAAAAATGCCTTCACCTTGTCCTCTACCTGTCCAATGCGCTCATACGATTCGTTTACAAGATCAGTGACACTGATCTCTTTCTTATGTAAGCGTTCATGAAGCTCAGAAACCTTTTGTTCGAACAACGACATCATTGTCCCCCCTTATTCAATTATAGATGGTACACGGATATATCCTTCTTTGCTATCCGGTGCATTTTTCACTACTTCTTCTACTGGCAATCCTGGTTTTGCGACATCTTCGCGCATAACATTTTTCATATCTAAAACGTGAGAAGTCGGGTTTACTTGATCCGTATCAAGCTCATTCAACTGCTCCGCAAATGAAATCATTTGGTCAAGCTGATGTTGAAACTGTTGTGCTTCATCTTCCGTAATTGCCAAACGAGCCAAATGGGCAACGTGTTTAACTTGTTCCATAGAAATACGTGACATTCTCTTCACCTCCGAAAAAATATCCAAATCGACTGAATTCCGTCGCTATTCTCCATAAAATCATCGTTTAAATCATATCAAACTATTACACAGTAAAGCAACTAGAGAAACAATGTCGAAATTCAATTATTTCTCAAGGAAAAAGAGATATTTTCCGGGAAATATGGGAAAGTTGTCGGAATTTCCGGGGAAATGACAAGAAAGCCTTTAATATTCGACATATGTTCCCCTTTTTAATATTCACTTCCTTATTTGGAAGGGTCTACTTTCTACTATATGTGTCTGTTCCTACTTAAAGGTTATTTTGAAATTCACCTTATCTCCGGAAGAATAACTTATGAAAAGTGGATTTCAGAGATTGTCGCAAAAAAAGATGAAGCCGTTAAGCTTCATCTTTTTTCATTCATATATATGCACGGTTGGTTCGTCCTGATTTGCTTCTCGGACAATGAGAGCTTCAGGTCCATTTACAGAGGTAATGGATACTTGTACGGCAATATAGTTAGGGAAACGTTCCATTACAAGCCCAGCAACATATTGGGTAAAGCCAATCGCTTCCGAGTTCCCATAAAATTGAATGGGGATATCGATGTTCAGACTTTGTAATTGATCATCCATATAGAACGCCCTGCCAATGACTCCGTTAAAGTTAGGGAAAAATTCTTCGACATCTTCTTTAAAGTTCGTGAAAGTATTGACGTCATCACGGTATTTTTTTTCAGCACCAGCAGAAGGAAATAGGAAATACTCTTCGTCCAAGTTCGTCCACTTTCCAATATTGTCAGAGTTTTTATCAATATTCGTATAGGAAATGAAATTCCCAGGAACTACTGAGGATTTTTCATTTTGCTCGAATAAGGCAATCGTAATCGGAACATTTTTCAGCTTGTCCATTTTACGTAGCCTCTTTAAGACTTCTGCAGCAATTTTCTCCCCTTCTTGCTTTACCTTTTTACTATCGATTGTCTTTTCATAGGTGGCACCGTATGCCTCTTTTTGATAGTAATGCACTGAATTCAACGCAAGACCTATTACAACCCCGCCTAGGCTCACTGAATTATCTTTTGTTTTGACTAAGTAATTATGTTCTAAAATATGAGCAAGATAGATTGGATTGTCTTTATTCCGCTTATCGATGTCCCCTTTACCTGGATCAACCGGATTCAAGCCGACGTTGTCTGATGCTTTCTTCTTCTTTTCTTTCAACTGACTATTGGTATATTTTCTGTTCAGCCAGGAAGATATTTTGGAACTATCAAGCGTTTGCCCCTCTTGAAATAGGTATTCTTCCGGGTCGAATTGGGTTTGGGCCAACCGCATCAATCCATTTTCGAATTCTTCAATATCATATCGGGTATTTAGATTAGATACGACCAAACCGCGTGCTTTTGATGGTTCAAACGGTAGGATCGTTTGATAATATTCTTCCGAAATTTTGTACTTCGGAATAATTGCCGTCTCTTTTTTGTCTTTGGAGTCTTGAACTACCTCTTGCTTATCCTCAAAACTAGGCGCACAACCAGCAAGAAGCAGTATAAGAATCATCCCCAAAATAGAGTGTTTCCTCATAGCTACACCTCTTATTTTTTTAGTTCCTCAATCAGTCTCTCTTCATCCCATACCATGACGCCCAGGCTTTCCGCTTTTTCCAGTTTGGAACCGGCATCTTCGCCAGCTACGACCAAATCGGTTTTCTTGCTGACACTTCCAGCAACGTTAGCTCCCAGCGCCTCTAATTTTTCTTTTGCTTCATTACGTGTTAGCTGATGCAATTTACCCGTTAAAACGACTGTTTTACCGGCAAAAACGGAATCGATTTCTTCAATGGGAACAGCCCTTGGCCCTTTAAAAGTAAGATTCACACCGGCTGCCTCCAACTCATTCAGTAACGCATGAACTTCTTCCAATTCAAAATAAGCTACGATGGAATCCGCCATCTTTTCCCCTATTTCATTAATGGACGTTAGTTCTTCACGGCTCGCCTTGCTTAAGGCTTCCATTGTCCCGAACTCCCGTGCAAGTGTTTTGGCGGCTTTCGAACCGACATGGCGAATGCCTAGCCCGAATAGTAATTTTTCCAATGAATTGGTTTTCGAAGCTTCGATTGCTTGAAGGAGTTTATTGACTGATTTATCCCCCATCCTTTCCAATGCAATCAGTTGATCGTATGTAAGCTTATAAATATCAGCCACATCTTGTATGAGTTCTTCTTTAAACAACAAGCTAATCACTTTTTCACCGAGACTGTCTATGTTCATTGCTGTCCGGGATACAAAATGAATCAAGCCTTCCCGTATTTGTGCAGGACACTTCGGATTGATGCACCGTAAGGCAACCTCCCCGTCCAGCCGAACGAGTTCGCTGCTGCATTCCGGGCACTCAGTCGGCATCTGAAACTCGACTTCTTCCCCTGTACGGCGCTCTGCCAGTACATTGACCACCTCTGGAATGATATCGCCAGCTTTTTTCACGACCACTTGATCTCCAATCCTTATGTCTTTTTCACGGATTAAGTCTTCGTTATGAAGTGAAGCTCGCTGCACAGTCGTACCAGCTACCCGAACGGGATCCAAAACGGCAGTTGGGGTCAATACACCCGTACGGCCAACATTCAGCTCGATATCCCGTAGGGTTGTAATGACTTCTTCAGCCGGGAATTTATAAGCAATTGCCCAACGCGGACTTTTTGCAGTAAAGCCTAATTCATCCTGCTGTTCAAGGGAATCCACCTTTACGACAATCCCATCAATATCATAGGCCAAGTTCGGACGTTGTTCCGTCCATTCTACTATATAAGCTAGTACTTCCTCTATATTCGAGCATGTTTTTCTTTCCCGGTTCGTCTTAAAGCCAAGCCTATCCAGCAAATCCAGACCCTCACTGTGGGAACGGACCCCGGTTTCTCCTACATCGGCAATCGCATAAAGGAAAATATCCAAGTTCCGTTTAGCAGCAAGTTTCGGGTCAAGCTGCCTTAACGAACCAGCAGCTGCATTCCGTGGGTTAGCAAATGGTTCTTCCCCACGTTCTTCCTTAGCCTCATTTAAAGATTCAAATGATTTTTTTGGCATGAATGCCTCACCGCGCACTTCTATCGCAACCGGCTCCCGCATCTTCAATGGAATTGACTTGATCGTTTTCAGGTTAGCTGTAATATCTTCACCGATCGTTCCATCTCCACGGGTTGCCCCTCGTACGAAATATCCATTCTCATATTGAAGTGTGACGGCTAGTCCATCAATTTTTAATTCACATACATAGGAGAAATCGTCACCAACAGATTGTCTGACCTTTCTGTCGAAATCCCGTAAGTCACTTTCATTGAAGGCATTGCCTAAACTAAGCATCGGCGTGGTGTGCTCCACTTTTTCAAACATATCCAAAATGGCCCCACCGACCCGTTGTGTCGGAGAGTCACCCGTTTGCAGTTCCGGAAATTTTTCCTCATACTCAATAAGTTCACGGAGTAGCCGATCATATTCAGCATCAGGTACTGATGGCTGGTCCATCACATAATATTCATAGCTGTATTGGTTCAATAAAGTTTGCAGTTCTAGAACTTTCTTCTCTGCAGCTTGTAAGTCCATACGTTCAATCCTTTCTAAAGAAGACTCCACCGCACTTCTTATAGAAGAGCGGTGTCTAAAGTCAGATATCCCTATTCTTTACCAGTAGAAGCATATTAATAGCTTAGGCTTTTTCAACCGGTGCAAATTTCGCCAGTAGGCGCTTGATGCCGATTGGACTTGGAAAAGCAATATCCAATTCCTTCCCTTCGCCTTCCCCTTTTACGCTCACCACGGTTCCTATCCCCCATTTTTTATGGGATGCACGGTCACCGACAGCCCAGCCAATCTCTTCACCGCCCGTTGCGGATGGTGCAGAAACAGCTCTTCCAAAGGCAGGGACTTTTCTTGTGGAAGCTGTTGAAGGAGATCCAGTTCTCGAAGAACTGAAAGGTGTTTGCCTAGCTCGAGGAGCCGGTTTCGGTTTTAGATCTTCAAGAAGCTCCTCTGGTATTTCACTGATGAACCGTGAAACTGGGTTCATACTCGTCCGTCCATACAATGTCCGCATTTGGGCATTGCTTATGAATAGCTCATTTTCAGCCCTTGTAATTCCCACATAAGCCAGACGGCGTTCTTCTTCCATCTCCTCTTCATCCATGAGCGAGCGGCTGTGAGGGAAAACCCCTTCTTCAAGGCCCAATAAAAAGACCACCGGATATTCCAGTCCCTTCGCGGAATGCAGCGTCATCAACGTTACCGTATTTGTAGCTTCTTCGGAATTCTCATCAAGTTGGTCTATATCCGCAACCAACGCCAGGTCAGTTAAAAAGCCAACCAATGACTTGTCCTCGCTGTTACTTTCGAATGCCTTCGTTACAGATAAAAACTCATCTATATTTTCAAGCCGGCTTTGTGATTCAATCGTTTTTTCTGCCTGCAGCATCTCTCGGTAACCGGTTTTCTTAATGACTTCCTCCACCAGTTCCGTCACGGATAGGTACTCCTGCTGATTTGTATAGTTAGTGATCAGCGTATGAAATTCCCTTGCCGCTTTGGTAGCCTTACCGCTTATCCCTACCATTTCCACGGATTCAAGTGCTTTATAAATGGAAACATCATATTGATCTGCATAATCTGCCACTTTGTCCATTGAAGTTGCACCAATTCCGCGTTTTGGTACATTGATTACACGGCGAAGACTGATGTCATCATCAGGATTCGCAATAAGGCGCAGATAGGCAAGTAAATCCTTAATCTCTTTACGGTCGTAGAACTTAGTGCCCCCGACTATTGCGTAGTTTATATTGGATTTAAGCAGAACTTCCTCCATGACACGTGATTGTGCATTTGTTCTATACAGAATTGCTATATCGGAATATTTCCTGCTGCCAGCCTGAGCTAACTCATTTATCTTTCCGGCTACAAATTGCGCTTCCCCTTGTTCATTGTCTGCACGGTAATAGAATATCTTATTACCATCTGCATTCTCGGTCCAAAGATTTTTCGGCTTTCGGTTTTGATTGTTATCGATGACCTTATTCGCCGCTTCTAGAATCTTTTTCGTCGAGCGGTAATTCTGTTCAAGGAAAATCATGTTGGCATTCGGGTAATCTTTTTCAAATGAAAGGATATTCGCAATATCCGCACCGCGCCAGCGATAGATCGATTGATCGGAATCCCCGACAACACAAAGATTACGGAAGCGTGAAGCCAGTAGTTTAACAAGCATATATTGAGCCCTGTTCGTATCTTGGTACTCATCGACATGAATGTATTGAAATTTGCGCTGGTAGTATTCAAGCACTTCCGGTACCAGTTGGAACAATTGAATCGTCATCATGATCAAATCATCGAAATCGAGCGCTGAATTTTTCCGCAACCGCTTTTGGTATTCCGTATAAACATCGGCAGTTACTTTAGTGAAGTAATCAGACGCCGTCTTCAGGTACTCTTCCGGCCCGACCAATTCATTTTTAGCTGAACTGATGCTACCCAAAATGGCACGGTAATCATATTTCTTCGTATCCATATTGCGATCTTTCATAATTTGTTTAATGACCGATTGCTGATCCGTCGTATCCAATATCGAGAAGTTCCTATTAAAACCGATACGATCAATATCCCTTCGTAAAATGCGGACACACATCGAGTGGAAAGTCGAAATCCAGATATCTTCGGACGCACCGCCAAGTATGGCACGGATCCTCTCCTTCATTTCACGTGCAGCTTTGTTGGTGAACGTGATTGCAAGGATATTCCAAGGTGCTATTTCCTTCTCGACCATCAAGTAAGCTATTCGGTGAGTCAGCACACGCGTCTTTCCACTTCCTGCCCCAGCCATGATTAAAAGTGGGCCATCAGTTGATTTAACTGCTTTTTGTTGCTGTTCATTCAAACCTATTAGTAATTTTTCCGCTAAATATTGCATTATCACACCACCTATACGAACGTTCGTTTCTGTTTTAGTATACTATATTTATTCCAAGTTTTCATTTAACTGCCGTAACTGTTGATAGTGCCACTTTCAAATCTTCATAAATCACATTTCCGACAACGATAACATCCGCAATCTTAGACATCTCTTTAGCCTGTTCAAGCGATTTAATCCCACCGCCATAGAATAATACTGTATTCTCCAGACTCTCTTTGGCCGCTTCCACCATCTGAACATCGCCATAATCACCGCTGTATTCCAGATAAAAAATCGGCAGGTTGAACATCTTTTCCGCCATCATCGCGTATGCTCCCACATCATCCATATCCAAATCGGTATTGGCTTTCGTCAATTGGGCCGCCTTGCACTCAGGATTCAGGATACAGTACCCTTCAACGAAAATTTCATCCCAATTCAAAAGGTATCCGTATTCTTTGACTGCTTGCTGATGCAGTTTCATCATCCAATCCGGATTGGTGCTATTCAGGACACTCGGAATGAAATATAAATCAAACCCTGGCGTCACCGTTTCAACAGAAGAAATCTCCATCACACATGGGACGGTATATCGTCTGACCCGTGCCATTAAATGAAGCACATTCTCAAGCGTGATTCCATCCGTTCCCCCGACCATGATTGCATCAGTACCCGATTCACAGACTTTTTCAAGGGCTTCATCACTTATTTCTTTATTTGGATCGAGTTTGAAAACATGTTTCCACTCGCGAAAATCGTACATAATAATCCTCCATTCACACTTCCCATTAACCATTATAGCATTAAGATTTTTCATTAAAAATGAGAAGTATTGATAAAATGTTTACCAAATGGAACCCCCTGAATCTAAAATCCAATATAACATGGATATGGCTGAAAGACAGCAGACAAAGAAAGCGCTAAACTCAAAATAAAAAGCCGGGAAATGAATTCCTCGGCTTTTTCTAATTCACCATATAAAAAATCTAAAGCATTAAGATTCAGTTGTTTCCTCAACGTTATCCTTAATCCGGTTAAGAGCCATTGAATAAGCGTCATTTCCGTAATTCAAGCAGCGTTTCACCCTGGAAATCGTAGCCGTACTTGCACCCGTTTCCGTTTCGATTTTATGATAGGTCTTACCTTCTTCAAGCATCCGGGCTACTTCAAGACGCTGTGCTAATGATGAAATTTCATTAACTGTGCATAAATCATCAAAAAATCGATAGCATTCGTCCAAATCACGCAAGGAAAGGATCGACTTAAACAGCTGATCCGTTTCTTTTCCCCTTAACTTATCAATTTGCATGTTACTCCCCCTCAATTTCATGGGTATCAAAATGTGACGTCTCCTACTAAACCAGGTTCATTCGGAATAATATTGACCCAAGTTTTCCCTGGAATCAACCCTACTTCTTTATCGTTTTTCACTGGTGTAATCCGACCATCCTTATTAACCCATTCTACTTCATTCGCTTTTCCTTTTTGAAGTAAATAACCTTTTCCACCACTTTTCAAGTCGATTGTACGACGTCCTTTATCGTCAATCACTTGGTGAGTGGCCTCAATGATCAATATATTATCCAGTAAAATCGGTTTATTCGATTTATGTTCGACTGTTTGCTCACCATTCGAATAACGTTTATATTTCTCTTCCGTGGCTTCGTATTCATACTTTACATCATACTCGTCTGATCCGTAGGATATCTCGGTTTTCACTGCCGGTTCCCCTTGAAGGCCAGCCGCCTCTTCCTTTGTAAGGAAAACATAAGGATCCGGTGCACCATTCATCTCAAACCCCTTATCCTTCGCGCCTTTTTGGATATCCTCAAAAGAGATGTAGGAATTATGCGGTGCTTTTCGATCTGCCGAACGTTGAAACAAAGTACCATCATAATATAATCCGTTCAAGTTATCAATATACCCTTTGTCCAGCATGGTCTTTGCCTCGGGGCTATACCCATGACACACATAGATGCAATCCATGCCTTTAGCCAATTCGATATAATAGTCCCTTGCACTCCGAATCGGACCGATTTGGCTTGGCATTTCACTTTGGAAGATAGCTAAAAATCTGGTTATGTCACCTTCTGCGAGCATTTCATAGACAATATCGGCTTCTGAGAGGCCCGATTGCGGGCGTGCTTTTGGATGATTATTAATCATCACTGCTGCGGCCCTTTGCTCACTGACTTCTTTGGTGGCTATACCTGTAAGTGGAAACTCATTGGAAGGTTCATTTTTCACATCTGTATTTTTGATGACAGCCTGATCTTTCGGTTTACTATCATCCAATGCAGGATCTTCTTTCGTTGAACAGCCTGCCAGCAGTAAAATAGAAATAACGATGAAAAGAATTCTCTTAAAATTCATCTTTCCACTCCTCCGATTTATTAGCCATTTCTTCTCTTATATTTTAACGCATTATAGTGGGAAAGAGTATAGTTTTATTCATAACATCATACACTCCCCGCTGGGTCAGCCTTATATATGGCAGATGGGTTGTCGAAAAGAATGAAAGGGTATACACAGGATCGGCGAAGCGATACCCCCTGTCACGCAGCAAATTTTTCAATTCATTTTCTTCTTCTATCAGTTCAGGAACCTCTTTGGTGGACATGACCCCCTTTAATTTCAGAGGAAGTTCATGAATCACCTTTCCGTGTTCCGTTAAAATGATTCCGCCGCCAATCTCCTTCAGCCGGTTAAATGCCAAATGCATATCCTGTTTCCTTTTACCGATCAGTATGATATCACCTGTATTGGTATAAGAACCGGCAAAGCCACACAACTTATCCGCAAACCCTTTTAATATCGTATTGATGCGCCATTTCCCTTCCCGATCGATAAGCATGAAAAAGCATTCATCATCCTCAAAGTTCAGCTCTTCATGCCCAACATCATTGGAAAGAGAGTACGGTTTAGTAATTACATTATTGACCAATTCAATTCCAAACGGCATGGAAAATTCAAAATCTTCCTTTAAACTAAGATCCCAGTCAAGATCAAGTGGTTTAAAATCGAAATCACTCCATTCGATTTCCTGTGAATCGGGTATGATTTCACCATCCCTTTTCACCCATTTCCCTTTTGCCATTACCGAAACCGGTGCAGGCTCCTTTACATCAGTCAGGAAGTTGATGTTCGCTACCCTTCCAGTGGCAATATTGCCATGAAGGTACTCAATGTTATAATATCGTGCGATGTTGATAGTTGCCATATTGTAAGCATCGATTACCGGAACGCCATGCTCTATCGCTATTTTAATCAAGCAGTCTATGAAACCACCTTCATAAAAGGACGGCGGCGATCCATCTGTCGTATAAAAGAATTTGTCATAATGATCAATGCCCAGTTCATGGATTTCCTGTATCATCTTTGGAAGATCCGGCCGGATCGAAGAATGTCTTAACGATACATAATAGCCCTGCAGCAAGCGCGACATGACTTCATCACCTGTCATTGCCTCATGATCACAATCGGCGCCGAACAAGGTCATTTTCGCTAAAGTCTTCTCTGAAGCACCTGGAAAGTGTCCTTCTATTTTCTTCCTCATTCGCTTTGCTTCCTGAATCCAGTGCAACATCATGTCATCCCCATCGAGAAGCTTCGGCCATCCAGTCAGTTCCCCGCCCTGTAATACGGCATCATGCTCCAGCCATGATTTAACGGCCCCATGGGAAAAGACCATGTCTTCATCTATCAATTCCGTTTGTCCGTCAAAACGGCTCCACCAATACATTGTTACAGGAATGTTACGTAATTCTTTCAAAAGAGAAAACGCTTTCTTTTTATCTAACTGCAAAAGAAACGGCAAGTTATCATTGATCAATGTCGTTGTGCCAAAATGAGATGCATAACGTGAAAAAGAAAGGGGATTATATAATTGAGAAGGGTGTGAATGCGGCTCAATATAACCCGGGACTAAGTACTGGTTTGTACAGTCTACCATTTCACAGCGGTCTATATTATCAGGAAGCTTATCGCCAACATATATGATGCGATCATCATATATCCATATATTCGCTTTTACCCATTTTCGTAAAGCCTGATTTAAATAAGTCGTATTTTTAAGCAGAATATGTGGTGCCCTATTGCCATCCAGCACATCTATATGTTCTCTTAGATGCTTATTTTTCCATCTATAGCGCTGTTCAAGCATTAAACATTCCCCCATAATTTTTTAGAAACAGTTGTATGAAAAAAACCATTTTCAATCCAATTTTATTTCATAGTAACATACTTGCCTCATTAGAACAGTAATGTTATCCAGAATATTGTTAAATTTTTGTGAAGGGATGGACATAAAATGAATTTTAAACAAAATATCAGTATAATAAATGCGTTAATGCGAATTACTTGTGGTTTTACACTTCTAACATGGGCAATGGCTAAAATGGTAAAAAAACCATGGAAAAACCAATCTTATCTATTCGTGGTCATGCTTTCAGCCATGAAAATAGGCGAAGGCATTCTTCGCTATTGTCCTGTCGTCGATGCAATGGAAAACGGACAAAACTTTATGAAAAACGAATCAAAACAGGAAAAAGAATCTAATCAATCGGATTCATATTAAGTTTTTTCTAAAGAAGAAGCTGACTCCGCTAAGAGTCAGCTTCTTAATATTATGATGAAAAATTGTATTTTATTGCACGGTAGCCAATATCCGTTCGCCAGAATAAGCCATCTTTCTCAATATGCCCTAACTCTTTATATACTTCAGCTTGGGCAGAGGCCAAATCTTTCCCTTTTGCAGCAACCAAAAGTACACGTCCGCCATTAGAGATGAAATTCCCCTCACTATTGAGAGCCGTTCCAGCATGATAAACATGGGCATCCGGATCAATCTTTTCCAAGCCTTTAATGATGGAACCCTTTTTATAATCCCCTGGATATCCATCAGCTGCGACGACCACTCCAAGAACGGCTTCTTCATGCCACTCAAGTTGTAAATCCTCTCCAGAAAGAACCGCTTCAAGCGTATCTACAAAATCTGTTTTCAGGCGTGGTAAAACAACTTGCGTTTCCGGATCTCCAAAACGTGCATTGAACTCAATTACTTTCGTACCTTTTTCAGTAGCGATCAACCCGGCATATAATATCCCTGTAAAACGCCGATTTTCCGAAATCATCGCATTTACTGTAGGCTGAAGAATTGTTTCGACTGCGGTCTGAATCATTTCATCGGAAATTTGCGGCACCGGTGAATATGCACCCATTCCACCTGTGTTCGGGCCCTGATCTCCATCAAAAACCCGCTTGTGATCTTGAGCTATGACCATCGGATACACTTTTTCCCCATTCACGAATGCCATCAATGAAAATTCCTCGCCATCGAGAAATTCCTCAATAACGACTTTGGCAGAAGCTTCGCCGAACTTTGCTCCGACTAGCATGTCATGGATGGCATCTAACGCCTCTTCCATCGTCATCGCAACTACGACACCTTTTCCTGCAGCCAATCCATCCGCTTTTATGACGATGGGGGCACCCATTCTTTCAATATATGCCTTTGCTGAATCATAGTCAGAAAATGTTTCGTATTCCGCTGTCGGAATGCTGTAGTTCTTCATTAAATCTTTAGCAAAGGATTTACTTCCCTCAATCACTGCAGCACGACCATTAGGGCCAAACACCTGTAAGCCTGCCTCCGTAAAGTCATCAGCAAGTCCATTCAACAATGGGGTTTCGGGCCCAATCACCGTTAATGAAACTGCATTCTTCTTGGCAAAGGCAACCAATTCCTCATGATTGTTTTCATCAATTGGAACAAGAGTCGCAACATCGATCATACCTGGATTTCCCGGTGCTGCAAAAACTGTCCCCACCCGTTTACTTTCAAATAGTTTGCGGGCAATGGCATGCTCCCTGCCGCCCCGGCCAATTACTAGTACATTCATTATCGCACCTCATTTTTGATTAATGTTTAAAGTGACGAATTCCTGTAAATACCATCGCAATTCCATATTCATCAGCTTTCTTGATTGAATCCTGATCTTTTACAGATCCACCAGGCTGAATGATTGCCGTGACGCCCGCTTTCGCTGCCGCTTCTACGGTATCATCCATTGGGAAGAAGGCATCTGATGCCAACGCACTTCCTGTCGCTCTTTCCCCAGCTTGTTCCAGAGCAATTTTTGCAGCTCCCACACGGTTCATCTGCCCTGCGCCAACACCTAATGTCATTTGACCGTTACTTACCACTATTGCATTCGACTTAACATGCTTTACGATTTTCCAGCCAAGTTCCAAGGCTTTCCACTCTTCAGGAGTAGGCTCACGTTTCGTTGCCACTTTTACCTCTGCATCCTTTAAGCTATGTGCATCCCGATCTTGAATAAGTAATCCGCCTTCAATGGAAGTCAATTTACGTTCAGGTTTTTTAACCGCGTCGAAATCGATCGTTAATAAACGAAGGTTTTTCTTGCTTGTTAATACTTCCACTGCCTCATCCGTAAACCCAGGAGCAATGATGATTTCAAGGAAAATTTCATGAAGCCTTTCCGCAGTCGCCTTATCAACTTCACGGTTCAAAGCAATGATTCCGCCAAAAATGGAAGTGGCATCTGCCTCATAAGCTTTTTCATATGCTTCTAAAATGGTCGCCCCGACACCGACGCCGCAAGGATTCATATGTTTGACAGCTACAGCAGCCGGCTCATTGAATTCTTTAACGATTTGAAGTGCTGCATCAGCGTCATTAATGTTGTTGTATGAAAGTTCTTTTCCATGTAATTGCTTCGCTTCAGCAATTGAGAAGACGGAACCAAGCGGTTTTTTATAGAATGCTGCTTTTTGATGTGGATTTTCCCCATAACGAAGCGACTGTTTCAATTCATAGGTAACAGTCAATGATTCAGGGTTTTCTTCATCGGCAAGCTCTGTCATATACTCCGAAATAACAGCATCATATGCTGCTGTATGGCGGAAGACTTTTGCAGCCAGGCGGCGATTCGTGGTTTTAGATACTCCGCCGTTTTGTTTCAGCTCAGCCAATACGGTAGGGTAATCTTCGGAATCAACGATAACAGTTACATATGCGTGGTTTTTAGCAGAAGAACGAAGCATAGTCGGTCCACCGATATCGATGTTTTCAATAGCATCTTCCACAGTGACTTCCGGTTTGGAAATAGTCGCTTGGAAAGGATATAGGTTTACACAGACAAGTTGAATGGGTTCAATATTATGCTCTGCAAGCTGTGCTGCGTGATCCTTGTCATCATGTTTTGCCAACACTGCTCCATGTACATTTGGGTGAAGCGTTTTAACACGTCCATCCAATATTTCCGGGAAACCGGTGACATCACTGATTCCAATTACATTAACGCCATTATCCTGCAGCGTTTTTTTAGTACCGCCTGTAGAAATAATTTCAAAACCTGCCTCAATTAAACCTTGAGCAAATTCTACGATCCCTGTTTTATCCGATACACTGATTAAAGCACGTTTCTTCATGTTATGTTGGTCCCTCCATTAAGTAAGTTTCTTGTGGCATAGCTCCTGCAAAACTGGCGGATACATGTCATGCTCCATTTCCTGAATCCTTTTTTGAAGGATGTCTTTCGTATCCCCCTCAAGAATTGGCACTGCCTTTTGGGCAATGATCGGTCCTGTGTCCATTCCATCATCAACAAAATGAATCGTTACCCCCGTTACCTTCACTCCGGCATCAAAAGCCTGTCCAATTGCATCCTTGCCTGGAAAACTAGGCAAAAGTGAAGGGTGGATGTTCACAATCCTCTGTGAAAACTTTTGTAATAATGTCGGACCAATCAAACGCATATAACCAGCCAGAATGATAAATTCTATCTCGTGCTGGCGAAGTTTCTCCAGGATTTCCGATTCATACTCAGTCTTGTTAGAGTAATTCTTAGCTGAAAAGGAGAAAGACTCAATATTCTCAAGGTTAGCTCTCTCAAGCACATATGCGTCTTCACGATCGCAAACGACAAGACAGATTTCCGCCTCCAACTTTCCACTTTTTATTGCGTCAGCAATCGATTGGAAATTACTACCGTTACCTGATGCAAAGACAGCAAGGCGCTTCATTATTTAAACGACACTCCATTTCCATCCACAATCGTTCCAATAACCGATGCTTCTTCACCGCAAGACCGTAGATGGGATAGTACATCGGATGCCACTTCTTTTTTCACGACAGCAGTCATTCCAATACCCATATTGAAAATATTGAACATTTCCTCTTTTACAAGGTTCCCTTTTTCTTCAAGGAATGAGAATATAGATGGAATTTCCCAGCTTCCAAGCTCGATCTCAACACCGCATCCTTCAGGTAGAATACGCGGGATATTTTCGATGAACCCGCCACCCGTGATATGGGCAAGACCATTAACATCAAATTTTTCCAATGTCGATAAAACGGACTTCACATAGATTTTTGTCGGTTTTAATAATTCCTCGCCCAACTTGCAATCCAATTCCGGTACGAAGTCATGAAGCCCCATACCTGAGTCTTCAAGAAGGATTTTACGAACAAGTGAATATCCATTACTGTGAATGCCGCTCGAAGCAAGTCCAATAACGACATCACCCGCCGAGATGGCCTCACCCGTAATTAGACGGGATTTTTCAACTGCACCTACAGTAAAACCTGCCACATCGTATTCTTCCGTTTCGTACATGCCTGGCATTTCAGCCGTTTCTCCACCGATTAAAGCACAACCCGCTTGCTCACAGCCATCTGCAATTCCTTTGACGATCATTTCAATTCGTTCTGGATCTGCTTTACCGCAGGCAATATAATCTAAAAAGTATAAAGGTGCAGCACCTTGAACGACAACATCATTGACGCACATAGCTACACAATCCACTCCAATTGTATCGTGCTTATCCATCATGATTGCCAACAATAGTTTCGTACCCACTCCATCCGTACCTGAAATGAGCACAGGTTCTTTAAGGTTCAAGGAAGATAAATCAAACATGCCCCCGAAACCGCCCAGACCATTCATTACTTCTGGACGAAATGTGCGTTTTACATGTTTTTTCATTCGATTTACCGCTTCATAACCAGCCTCAATATCAACACCAGCCTGCTTATATGCATTAGCCATTTGAAATCCTCCTCCGAAAATCAATCATCATTGCCGACTTGATTAACATTTTGTTTTTTCTCGTTCGTACTCAAAAATTTCAGTCGGATAATTTCCGGTGAAACAAGCTAGGCATGAACCGCGCGTTTCTCCAGGAAACGGTCGTCCAATTGCTTCGACCATACCTTCGACGCTTAAAAAAGTTAAGGAATCAGCTTCAATGATTTCTCTTATTTCCTCCACCGATTTAGAGCTAGCAATCAGTTCTTCCTTTTTAGACGTGTCTATACCATAAAAACATGGATTCTTGATCGGTGGTGAGCTGATTACAACATGCACTTCTTTGGCTCCAGCATCTTTTAACATGCGGACAATCCTTCTGCTTGTTGTGCCACGGACAATTGAATCATCAACCATTATGACCCGCTTACCTTCCACGACCCCTCTTACAGGTGAAAGTTTCATCTTCACGCCTTGTTCACGCAGACTCTGTGATGGCTGAATGAACGTCCGTCCAACATACCTATTTTTTATCAAGCCCATTTCATAGGGTATGCCGGCCGCTTCAGCATAGCCTATCGCTGCCGAAATGCTGGAATCGGGTACACCTGTAACTACATCCGCTTCAATTTTGGTTTCCAGTGCCATTTGCTTGCCAAGGTTTTTTCTTGCCGTATGAACATTAATCCCATCAATGTTGCTATCCGGACGGGAGAAATACACATATTCCATCGTGCACATTGCCTGTTGACTGGAAAGCGAAAAGTACTCGGATGTGATTCCCTCATCATTAATGACAACGAGTTCACCCGGCTCAATATCGCGGATGAATTCTGCACCTACAATATCAAGGGCACATGTTTCTGATGCGGCGAAATATGCATCGCCTATTTTCCCCAAGGAAAGTGGACGGAAGCCATGCGGGTCCCTTGCCATAATCATTTGGTTTTCTGTCATGATGACAAAGGCGTAAGCTCCCTTCAGCATGCTTAAACTGTTCTTCACGGAATCTCTGACATCCGAGTAGCCGGACCGTTTAATAAGATGGGCCAGGACTTCCGTATCCGATGTCGTTTGAAAAATGCTTCCCTGTCCTTCAAGCTGTGCCTTTAACTGATGGGCGTTGACTATATTCCCATTATGAGCAAGCGCCAGCCCTCCTGTATGTGAATTGAACAAGAAAGGCTGAACATTTTGATACCCGCCGCCGCCTGCCGTTGTATAACGGACATGGCCGATCGCAGCTTTTCCTGAACCGGAAAGTGACTGCATTTTTTCGGCCGTGAATATCTCTGTGACAAGACCTTCACCCTTGGAGATGGACATCTGCTCACCGTCAGTAACGACGATGCCAGCTCCCTCTTGACCACGATGTTGTAGGCTATGCAAACCGTAGTAAGCCAGCTGTGCTGCATCGGGATGTCCCCAGACTCCAACAACACCACACTCTTCGTTTAGGCTTCTTATTTCAGCAAGCATGGTATGGCTCCCTTCCAAGCTGTTTGTAAATCTTCAACGTCCGCTTCCAATACTTTGCTATCACTGTCTGTTGCCACGACTAATTTATTATCTCCCGTTATTGAGCCAATGCATTTCGCATCTTCAACTAGCGCTTCGAATGCCGTTTGGTTTTCAGGCTTGATGGATAGTAGGAATCGAGATTGCGTTTCACTGAATAATTCCGATACCGGTTCGCCAGCTATATTCACTTTTGCCCCAAGCTTGCTAGCCCCGAATAAAGATTCAGCTAAAGCCACTGCCAAACCGCCTTCCGAAAGGTCATGGGCTGATGCAACAAGTCCTTTTTGGATTGCAGTGAGGATTTGCTGCTGACGTTTTTGTTCAACGGCCAAATCAAGTTCCGGTGCGCGTCCGAAGATTTTACCTTCGAGCATTTTTTGTAACTCACTGCCTCCAAATTCAACTTTCGCTTCGCCGACCACATAAATCAAATCGGCTTCATTTTTAAACGTTTGTGTAGTGATGTGCTGAAGGTCATTGATAAGACCAACCATCCCAACCACAGGTGTCGGATAAATCGCTTCACCGTTCGTTTCATTGTATAGCGAGACATTTCCACCAATTACAGGAGTGCTTAAGCTTCTGCAAGCTTCACTCATACCGTCTGCCGCTTTTTCCAATTGCCAAAATATTTCAGGTTTTTCCGGATTCCCAAAATTCAAGCAATCCGTAATCGCTAAAGGTTCCGCCCCCGAGCAAATAATGTTACGGGCTGCTTCAGCGACTGCGATTTTACCTCCCGTTTCAGGATCTAAATAAATAAAGCGGGAGTTGCAATCCGTCGTCATGGCAAGGGCCTTATTTGTGCCCCGGACACGTACCACCGCCGCATCAGATCCAGGTGAGACGACTGTATTCGTACGGACCATGTAATCATATTGGTCGTAGACCCATTCCTTACTCGAAATCGTCGGTTGCTTCAATAGTGATACCAATGTTTCTTTATAATCTTCAATGACTGGCACTTCAGCCGTCATGCTTTGGAAATCGCGGAAATATTGCGGTTCTGCAGATGGCTTATGATAAATCGGAGCTTCTTCAGCCAATGCATCCACCGGAACCTCTGCAACGATTTCACCTTGATGCGATAATGTTAGGTTTTTGTCATCCGTCACTACTCCTACGGAAACAGCCTCTAAATCATATTTCGTAAACAAGTCAACGATTTCTTGTTCACGTCCTTTAGTGACAACGATCAGCATCCGTTCTTGTGATTCAGAAAGCATCATTTCATAAGCAGTCATTCCAGTTTCACGCTGCGGTACCAAATCAAGGTTCATTTTAATGCCTGATCCAGCTTTACTTGCCATCTCTGCAGATGAACTTGTAAGACCCGCTGCACCCATATCCTGAATGCCAACAAGGGCATCATTTTGAATCAATTCAAGGCATGCTTCCAAAAGCAGTTTCTCCATGAATGGATCTCCCACTTGGACGGCAGGTCGTTTTTCTTCTGAAGACTCTGACAGCTCTTCAGATGCAAATGTTGCTCCATGAATACCATCGCGTCCTGTTTTGGCTCCCACATACATGACTGTGTTACCTACTCCATGAGCCTGGCCTTTTTTAATGTCTTTATGATCGATCAAGCCGACACACATCGCATTTACCAGAGGGTTCCCTTCATAAGAAGGGTCGAATTGAATTTCGCCTCCGACAGTCGGTATTCCGATACAATTGCCGTATCCAGCAATCCCGGCAACCACTTCTTTAAATAAATATTTAACACGATCATTGTCTAGCTCACCAAAACGAAGCGAATTCAGCATCGCAATCGGACGCGCACCCATGGAGAAGACATCACGGATAATTCCTCCGACACCAGTAGCGGCACCTTGGTAAGGTTCGATAGCAGATGGGTGGTTATGACTTTCTATTTTAAAAACGACAGCCTGATCGTCACCGATATCAACGATACCAGCTCCTTCACCAGGACCTTGAAGAACTTTCTCCCCAGTTATCGGGAATTTTTTTAAGATGGGTTTTGAATTTTTGTAGGAACAATGCTCTGACCACATTACAGAAAACAATCCAGTTTCCGTATAATTAGGCAGTCTGCCTAAGATTTTCTCAACCATTGCAAATTCTTGATCGGACAGTCCCATACTTGCGTACAATCGCTCCGATTTAATTTTTTCCGGACTTGGTTCAAGCTGTAATAACATGTGATTCCCTCCAGTTTTTTACGATGGATTGAAAAATCTTTAAGCCGTCTTTACTGCCAAGCAGTGAATCAACAGCACGTTCGGGATGAGGCATCATACCGAGGACATTTCCTTGTTCATTTGTAATTCCCGCTATTTGTTCCAAGCTTCCGTTTGGATTTTCACCATCATAAGTGAATAAGATGCGGTTATTTCGTTTTAATTCAGCCAATGTTTCATTATCACAGTAATAATTCCCTTCACCATGGGCAACCGGGATCGTAATCGTTTCATTTACTTCATAACCTGTCGTGAACATCGATTGATTATTTTCAACCTTTAATCCAACATTGCGGCAAATGAATTTCAAGCCTTCATTACGGCGCATCGCTCCAGGTAAAAGTCCTGCTTCAAGTAAAATCTGAAAACCATTGCAGACACCCAAAACAGGCTTTCCTGCTTGTGCAGCTTTTACAACTTCGGCCATTACATTCGAAAATCGGGCAATCGCTCCAGAGCGTAAATAGTCTCCATAGGAGAAACCTCCAGGAAGGAGAATTCCATCATACTGATCTAGATTGTCTGTGGAATGCCAAACATACTCCACTTCTTCCCCTAGTGCATCCTTGATCGCATGGTACATATCGACATCACAATTGGAACCAGGGAAAACTATGACAGCAAATTTCATTTGGTGATAACCTCCTCAACATCATAACGGTAAGCTTCAATTACCGTATTGGCCAATAGTTTTTCACACATTTCCTTCACAAGTTGATCTAAATCACGATCCGTATCCTTAATTGTAAGTTCAATGTATTTCCCCACTCGAACATCACTGACTTCGTTATAAGTCAAACTATGAAGTGATTGTTGCACTGCTGCTCCCTGTGGATCTAGTACACTTTCGCGTAGTGTGATATATACTTTAACCTTATACATGTTGAGTGCCCTCCAACTTTGCTAGTATTTTTTCGTAAGCATCTGTTAAACTGCCTAAATCACGGCGGAATACATCTTTGTCTAACTTTTCGTTCGTGTTAATATCCCATAATCGGCAGGTATCAGGTGAAATTTCATCTGCCAGCAGAATGTCTCCATTCGGGGTCTTACCGAACTCTAATTTGAAATCAATCAATTTAATGTCCAATTCTTTAAAGAAGGAAGTTAAGACGATACTGATTTCTTGTGCCTTTTCTTTTAAAATGGCTACATCTTCCTTGCTTGCAAGTTCCAACTCTTCAATATGGTCTTCCGTTAACAGAGGATCGCCGAGCTCGTCGTCTTTATAGTAAAACTCAATCAGCGTTTTCTTGAGCGGCTGGCCTTCTTCAATGCCAGTTCTTTTAGAAAAACTGCCGGCAGCCGTATTTCTGACAACGACTTCAAGTGGGATGATAGATACCCTCTTGACTAACTGCTCCCGGTCGGAAAGCATTTCAATAAAATGGGAAGGGATATTTTCTTGGGCAAGCTTTGAAAATAGTAAGCTAGTAATTTGATTATTCAACTTACCTTTTCCGGCAATCTCTGATTTCTTCTCACCATTAAACGCTGTTGCCGAATCCTTGTATTCCACCCATACTATTTCACTGTTGTCCGTTGCAAAAATCTGTTTCGCTTTTCCTTCATACAACAATTCTCGTTTTTCCATCTGTCCAGACCCCCACATTGTGAATATTATGAATCTTCCTACCATTGATCAGGCTTGGCAAACATATCACCGTTTAGAGGTGCCATGTTTGCCGCCTTCATTTTTATAAACCTAAACGATCAAAGATTACATCAACATTTTTCAGGTGATGTGTAGGATCGAAACAATCATCAAGTTCTTCTTTCGTAAGCAAGCTTGTGATTTTATCATCCTTTTCGATCAGGCTTCTGAATGGAACCTGAAGCTCCCATGCTTCCATCGCCTTCGGCTGAACCGTATCATAAGCTTCTTCACGGACAAGTCCTTTATCGATAAGGGAAAGCAGCACACGTTGTGAGAAAATCAATCCCAGCGTTCGGTCCATATTGCGTTTCATATTTTCTGGATAAACGGTCAAGTTCTTAATTATGTTGCTGAACCGGTTCAGCATGTAGTTTAAAGCGATCGTTGCATCCGGTAAGATGATGCGCTCAGCAGAAGAATGCGAAATGTCACGTTCATGCCATAACGGTACATTCTCAAAAGCTGTCATCATGTAACCGCGGATTACACGAGCCATTCCCGTCATATTTTCAGAACCGATTGGATTCCGTTTATGAGGCATTGCCGAAGAGCCCTTTTGTCCTTTTGCAAAGAATTCTTCCACTTCACGTGTTTCACTTTTTTGCAAGCCGCGAATTTCCACTGCGAACTTTTCAATTGATGTCGCAATTAAAGCCAAAGTGCTCATATAATGTGCGTGACGATCGCGCTGCAATGTTTGTGTTGAAATTGGTGCTGCTTCAAGGCCAAGCTTTTCACAAACGAATTTTTCAACGAACGGGTCGATGTTTGCGTAAGTTCCGACAGCTCCAGAGATTTTCCCAACCTCTATGTTCTTTCTGGCTTCATCAAAACGTTCGACATTGCGTTTCATTTCTTGATACCAAAGTGCCAGTTTCAACCCAAAAGTAGTCGGTTCCGCGTGAACTCCATGTGTACGTCCCATTTGAACCGTATATTTATGTTCTTTCGCTTTATTTTTCAGGATCTCCACGAAGTTATTTAAATCCTTGGAAAGGATATCATTCGCTTGCTTAATTACATATGAAAGAGCTGTATCGACAACATCAGTTGAGGTCAATCCGTAATGAACCCATTTCCGTTCTTCACCCAACGTTTCAGAAACCGCACGTGTAAAAGCAACAACATCGTGTCGTGTATCTTTTTCGATTTCATTGATACGCTCCACATCGAACGTAGCATTTTCACGAAGAAGTTTCACATCTTCTTTTGGAATGACACCTAGTTCAGACCATGCTTCACAAGCTAAGATTTCAACTTCCAACCACGCATTAAAGCGGTTCTTTTCTGTCCAAATGTTTCCCATCTCTGGGCGGGTATAACGTTCAATCATTTTACTTCCTCCGTTTCAACCTGTTGATTCCATATTTTGCTTCGATCACTTTCCAAAAGAGCTTCCTCAATCGTTGGACGTAAAATATTCACATGACCCATTTTCCGCTTAACCTTGGCTTCTTTCTTACCGTAAAGGTGAACCTTCCAATCTGAAAGCGTCGGAATTTCATCCATTAAGGGCCCGATATGCTCACCAAGGATGTTTATCATTACCACAGGCTTCAATAACGCCGTATTTCCGAGCGGCCAATTGCAGACAGCCCTTATATGCTGTTCGAACTGTGAAGTCTCACATGCTTCCATTGTATAATGCCCTGAGTTATGAGGTCTTGGCGCTAATTCATTAATGATGATCTCATCCTGAGCAGTTAAAAACATCTCTACTGCCAATGTCCCCACTAAATCAAGTTTCTCTGCAAGCTGCAAAGCTTCATTAATAGCCTTCCGTTCAGCTTGTTGACTAATACGGGCGGGAACAATGCTTTTATGAAGAATATTTTCGATATGAATGTTTTCCGCTATCGGAAAATGACTTGCCTCGCCATTTGCCTTACGCGTCACAATGATGGAGATTTCTTTTACGAAAGGAATCCAGGCTTCCAGCACACATATACCTGTTTTGAGCAGGGATTCTGCCTTTTTGATATCGGCTTCTTCCTTAATGACCAACTGCCCTTTTCCATCATAACCGCCCCGCGTCGTTTTTAACACACTAGGGTACCCTAATTTCTCTATATGAAGGTAAATTTCTGAAATATCCCGTATTTCCCGATATGGAGCAACAGAAGCTCCTGCATCAGATATCGCTTTTTTTTCTGTTAGTCTATCCTGTGTCAGCTTTAATAATTCTGAGCCCTGTGGCAGAAATGCATGTTGCTTTAACCAATCCAGGGCTTCTGAACTGATATTTTCAAACTCATAGGTTATTACGTCACTGACCTCAGCTAACCTTTTCAATGCTTCGATGTCATCATAAGCACCAATGATTTCAATATCCGCCACTTGTGCACATGGACCTTCTGCAGTCGGCTCAAGGACCGCTATCTTAAAGCCCGATGCCCTAGCCGATAAGGCCATCATCCTTCCCAATTGCCCACCGCCGATAATTCCAATGGTCTGTCCCGGTAAAATGATTGTATTATTTAAGTTGTTCACTGCTCTGTAACACCTTTTCTCTGGTTTCGTCTCGTAAAGCCACTAACCTATCAGCAATGTCAGAATCGAAAGCTGCTAATATTTGGGCCGCAAACAAACCGGCATTGACTGCGCCCGCTTTTCCGATCGCAACCGTTGCAACCGGTACGCCACCAGGCATTTGAACAATCGATAATAACGAATCCATCCCATTTAATGCCTTCGATTGAATTGGCACGCCTATCACAGGGACAATGGTCTTGGCTGCTGTCATACCTGGAAGATGTGCCGCCCCGCCCGCTCCGGCAATAATCACTTTAATGTCTCTCTCTTTTGCACTCTCTGCATATTCAAATAGTAAATCCGGCGTCCTGTGAGCGGAAACGACTCTTTTCTCATAGGGAATCTCAAGCTGTTCCAATGATTCACAAGCGTATTTCATCGTTTCCCAATCCGAGACACTTCCCATAATAACCCCAACTTGCGGTTTCATATCATCTTTCCCTCCAACACTCATATTAAGGCGTCCCGAGTATGCAGATGGACGCTTATCATTATCTATAACATGTAAAATATAAAAAACCGGACAGGTTGCTTCCTCATCGAGAAAGCAACCTGTCCGGAAAAGAAAGCCCTTTTGAAAAATACAAAAAGACTTGGCTAGTTTCCGAATTAGTCAGATGCTTTTCTCATAGTCCGATGATTTACGGTCATCAGGTAGAAACTTTTGGGCCATATCCCCATGATTATATGAGATGTATTAATGTAACTTCATCTTACCTTCCGGCCATTTTAATGTCAAGTTAAAATCGAATATTTTTACATGATATGAATAAATCGTTCGTGTTTTACTCAATTAATTTTGCTTCGAATACAATTTTTCGATCAACTGGCACATATTGGACTTTGCCATTCTCGATTCTCTCGGCGAAGATGGGTTCTTCTGTTCGCCTTACAGGAAAGTACCCTGCTGCTTTAATTCGATCTAAACATGCATCGATTGTCTCGCCCTCGATAACTTCAAACTTTTCCTTACTCTTTTTACTCACAATACCGATCCCTTCCATAATTTCATTTCGCTTTGTATCCAACTTACATTATTACCATTAATAAATTCTTCCTAGTATAATGAAAAGAACCAATAAAGACAAGAAATTCATTTTTCGAAAAATCCATTCCAGTATAAAAATCCGTTCTATCGTAAAGGCACCTACCCTCATGAATTTACATACCTTCAATATCCTATCCTTTCTCCCTTTCGAATTACTATAGCCTGAATCAAGAAATTAACCTCTGCTCCTTGATCGGTACATAATCGTATCTTGCTCTCATGAATTATTTCAATTCACATGGGCCGTATTAATAAACGGCAGTTTGAATTTGAGGGAATTGACGATAGGACGGATTAATTGGGTTTTGGTCGAATTGGATAGGCTGCGGCTCGAATTATTTCCTTCTAGGTCAAATTAGATAGGAAACAGGTCGAATTGAAGGCATATTCTTCTCCAATTCGACCTGAAATATGGGGATTTCTAAAAAAACGATTTCCATTCAAATCATTGAGACGCAAAAAAAGACCAGCCGGATGGCTGGTCTTTGAAATGGCTTGGCGGCGTCCTACTCTCACAGGGGGAAACCCCCAACTACCATCGGCGCTGAAGAGCTTAACTGCCGTGTTCGGAATGGGAACGGGTGTGACCTCTTCGCTATCGCCACCAAACATATCAGGAACGTTGTTCCTTCAAAACTAGATAATAAGAAGGTATTTCATTTTTTAAAAAGCGTTGGTTAAGTCCTCGATCTATTAGTATCAGTCAGCTCCACATGTCGCCACGCTTCCACCTCTGACCTATCAACCTGATCATCTTTCAGGGATCTTACTAGCTTGCGCCATGGGAAATCTCATCTTGAGGGGGGCTTCATGCTTAGATGCTTTCAGCACTTATCCCGTCCGCACGTAGCTACCCAGCTATGCCTTTGGCAAGACAACTGGTACACCAGCGGTGCGTCCATCCCGGTCCTCTCGTACTAAGGACAGCTCCTCTCAAATTTCCTGCGCCCGCGACGGATAGGGACCGAACTGTCTCACGACGTTCTGAACCCAGCTCGCGTACCGCTTTAATGGGCGAACAGCCCAACCCTTGGGACCGACTACAGCCCCAGGATGCGATGAGCCGACATCGAGGTGCCAAACCTCCCCGTCGATGTGGACTCTTGGGGGAGATAAGCCTGTTATCCCCGGGGTAGCTTTTATCCGTTGAGCGATGGCCCTTCCATGCGGAACCACCGGATCACTAAGCCCGACTTTCGTCCCTGCTCGACTTGTAGGTCTCGCAGTCAAGCTCCCTTGTGCCTTTACACTCTACGAATGATTTCCAACCATTCTGAGGGAACCTTTGGGCGCCTCCGTTACTCTTTAGGAGGCGACCGCCCCAGTCAAACTGCCCACCTGACACTGTCTCCCACCCCGATAAGGGGCGCGGGTTAGAATTTCAATACAGCCAGGGTAGTATCCCACCAACGCCTCCACCGAAGCTAGCGCTCCGGCTTCTCAGGCTCCTACCTATCCTGTACAAGCTGTACCAAAATTCAATATCAGGCTGCAGTAAAGCTCCACGGGGTCTTTCCGTCCTGTCGCGGGTAACCTGCATCTTCACAGGTACTATAATTTCACCGAGTCTCTCGTTGAGACAGTGCCCAGATCGTTACACCTTTCGTGCGGGTCGGAACTTACCCGACAAGGAATTTCGCTACCTTAGGACCGTTATAGTTACGGCCGCCGTTTACTGGGGCTTCGGTTCAAAGCTTCGCTTGCGCTAACCTCTCCCCTTAACCTTCCAGCACCGGGCAGGTGTCAGCCCCTATACTTCGCCTTGCGGCTTCGCAGAGACCTGTGTTTTTGCTAAACAGTCGCCTGGGCCTATTCACTGCGGCTTTTCCGGGCTATTCACCCTAAAAAGCACCCCTTCTCCCGAAGTTACGGGGTCATTTTGCCGAGTTCCTTAACGAGAGTTCTCTCGCACACCTTAGGATTCTCTCCTCGCCTACCTGTGTCGGTTTGCGGTACGGGCACCTTACATCTCACTAGAGGCTTTTCTTGGCAGCGTGGAATCAGGAACTTCGGTACTATATTTCCCTCGCCATCACAGCTCCGCCTTAATGGAAACGGGATTTGCCTCGTTTCCGGCCTAACTGCTTGGACGCGCATATCCAACAGCGCGCTTACCCTATCCTTCTGCGTCCCCCCATCGTTCAAACGATGTATAGGTGGTACAGGAATATCAACCTGTTGTCCATCGCCTACGCCTTTCGGCCTCGGCTTAGGTCCCGACTAACCCTGAGCGGACGAGCCTTCCTCAGGAAACCTTAGGCATTCGGTGGAAGGGATTCTCACCCTTCTTTCGCTACTCATACCGGCATTCTCACTTCTAAGCGCTCCACCAGTCCTTCCGGTCTGACTTCAACGCCCTTAGAACGCTCTCCTACCATCGACACCTAATGGTGTCAATCCACAGCTTCGGTGATACGTTTAGCCCCGGTACATTTTCGGCGCGGAGTCACTCGACCAGTGAGCTATTACGCACTCTTTAAATGGTGGCTGCTTCTGAGCCAACATCCTGGTTGTCTAAGCAACTCCACATCCTTTTCCACTTAACGTATACTTTGGGACCTTAGCTGGTGGTCTGGGCTGTTTCCCTTTCGACTACGGATCTTATCACTCGCAGTCTGACTCCCAAGAATAAGTATTTGGCATTCGGAGTTTGACTGAATTCGGTAACCCGTTGGGGGCCCCTAGTCCAATCAGTGCTCTACCTCCAATACTCTCATCTTGAGGCTAGCCCTAAAGCTATTTCGGAGAGAACCAGCTATCTCCAGGTTCGATTGGAATTTCTCCGCTACCCACACCTCATCCCCGCACTTTTCAACGTGCGTGGGTTCGGGCCTCCATTCAGTGTTACCTGAACTTCACCCTGGACATGGGTAGATCACCTGGTTTCGGGTCTACGACCTCATACTCATTCGCCCTATTCAGACTCGCTTTCGCTGCGGCTCCGTCTTATCAACTTAACCTCGCATGAAATCGTAACTCGCCGGTTCATTCTACAAAAGGCACGCCATTACCCATTAACGGGCTTTGACTACTTGTAGGCACACGGTTTCAGGATCTATTTCACTCCCCTTCCGGGGTGCTTTTCACCTTTCCCTCACGGTACTGGTTCACTATCGGTCACTAGGGAGTATTTAGCCTTGGGAGATGGTCCTCCCTGCTTCCGACGGGATTTCTCGTGTCCCGCCGTACTCAGGATCCACTCAGGAGGGAACGAAGTTTCAACTACAGGGTTTTTACCTTCTTTGACGGACCTTTCCAGGTCACTTCATTTACCCCGTTCCTTTGTAACTCCATGTTGAGTGTCCTACAACCCCAAGAGGCAAGCCTCTTGGTTTGGGCTAATTCCGTTTCGCTCGCCGCTACTCAGGAAATCGCATTTGCTTTCTCTTCCTCCGGGTACTTAGATGTTTCAGTTCCCCGGGTCTGCCTTCAGTACCCTATGTATTCAGGTAAAGATACTGTTCCATTACGAACAGTGGGTTTCCCCATTCGGAAATCTCCGGATCAAAGCTTACTTACAGCTCCCCGAAGCATATCGGTGTTAGTCCCGTCCTTCATCGGCTCCTAGTGCCAAGGCATCCACCGTGCGCCCTTTCTAACTTAACCGTTAAAAAGATCTTACAGATGCTTTGAAAAAAATTAATTGCCTTCTATCTATTATCTAGTTTTCAAGGAACAAAGCAGAAAGAATCCATCACATCGTGATGTTTTTCTTCCCTATCTGAATGAATTACTCATTCAAAACTGAACAAAACAAAAGCGCTCTCGTAATTATCCTTAGAAAGGAGGTGATCCAGCCGCACCTTCCGATACGGCTACCTTGTTACGACTTCACCCCAATCATCTGTCCCACCTTAGGCGGCTGGCTCCATAAAGGTTACCTCACCGACTTCGGGTGTTACAAACTCTCGTGGTGTGACGGGCGGTGTGTACAAGGCCCGGGAACGTATTCACCGCGGCATGCTGATCCGCGATTACTAGCGATTCCGGCTTCATGTAGGCGAGTTGCAGCCTACAATCCGAACTGAGAATGGCTTTATGGGATTCGCTTACCTTCGCAGGTTTGCAGCCCTTTGTACCATCCATTGTAGCACGTGTGTAGCCCAGGTCATAAGGGGCATGATGATTTGACGTCATCCCCACCTTCCTCCGGTTTGTCACCGGCAGTCACCTTAGAGTGCCCAACTGAATGCTGGCAACTAAGATCAAGGGTTGCGCTCGTTGCGGGACTTAACCCAACATCTCACGACACGAGCTGACGACAACCATGCACCACCTGTCACTCTGTCCCCCGAAGGGGAAAGCCCTATCTCTAGGGTTGTCAGAGGATGTCAAGACCTGGTAAGGTTCTTCGCGTTGCTTCGAATTAAACCACATGCTCCACCGCTTGTGCGGGCCCCCGTCAATTCCTTTGAGTTTCAGCCTTGCGGCCGTACTCCCCAGGCGGAGTGCTTAATGCGTTAGCTGCAGCACTAAAGGGCGGAAACCCTCTAACACTTAGCACTCATCGTTTACGGCGTGGACTACCAGGGTATCTAATCCTGTTTGCTCCCCACGCTTTCGCGCCTCAGTGTCAGTTACAGACCAGAAAGTCGCCTTCGCCACTGGTGTTCCTCCAAATCTCTACGCATTTCACCGCTACACTTGGAATTCCACTTTCCTCTTCTGCACTCAAGTTCCCCAGTTTCCAATGACCCTCCACGGTTGAGCCGTGGGCTTTCACATCAGACTTAAAGAACCACCTGCGCGCGCTTTACGCCCAATAATTCCGGACAACGCTTGCCACCTACGTATTACCGCGGCTGCTGGCACGTAGTTAGCCGTGGCTTTCTGGTTAGGTACCGTCAAGGTACCAGCAGTTACTCTGGTACTTGTTCTTCCCTAACAACAGAACTTTACGACCCGAAGGCCTTCTTCGTTCACGCGGCGTTGCTCCGTCAGACTTTCGTCCATTGCGGAAGATTCCCTACTGCTGCCTCCCGTAGGAGTCTGGGCCGTGTCTCAGTCCCAGTGTGGCCGATCACCCTCTCAGGTCGGCTACGCATCGTCGCCTTGGTGAGCCATTACCTCACCAACTAGCTAATGCGCCGCGGGCCCATCTATAAGTGACAGCATAAACCGTCTTTCCATCTTCTCTCATGCGAGAAAAGAACGTATCCGGTATTAGCTCCGGTTTCCCGAAGTTATCCCAGTCTTATAGGCAGGTTGCCCACGTGTTACTCACCCGTCCGCCGCTAATCTCAGGGAGCAAGCTCCCATCGATTCGCTCGACTTGCATGTATTAGGCACGCCGCCAGCGTTCGTCCTGAGCCAGGATCAAACTCTCCGAAGAAATGTTTGACTTGCTCATTTTGCTTTTTTGATAGTGTGTGCTCACTTAAAATTTAACGTTGGCGCTTTGTTTTGTTCAGTTTTCAAAGAGCAATTTCACAATCGTTCTTTCGAACGGCTTGTTTATTCATCATAACATCTTATTGATTAGTTGTCAACTTCTGCGAAGTTTTAAACTTATTTTAAATCGCTGTGTTTCTCAGCGACCATTTCATCTTATCATTTTCATAGTAAGAAGTCAATAGTTATTATTTTTGTTTTGGTAATCTACCAAAAGCGGATGAAGTTTTTCGTTTGTCTTAGTTGGTGCTTATTTATATTAATCCTTTCTTACCATAAAGTCAACACATTTTATACAATTCTTTATTAAGTGATTTATCCATTTATTATATAGGAGATAGGAGCATTATATGTCCTTATCACAACATGAATATAATCCACCAAAACCTTCTTGATCCTTGTTCATTAAACCTAAGGTCCCCTTCGATCAACATCCATTTTATTAAAACGAAGACCTTTTTGAAACACACTCCCCTTCCGATTAGTAACGCTTTTGGCCAAATCCATTAAAACTATATTATCCAGATCAATTACTATCTTCATTTTCAATAGACCATTCACCCCAATAAATGAAAGGTGTAAATCGAATATAAAAAAATTTATTGTTCCTTTAAGAATGGGATAAGTGATTTTAGAAATAAACCGCTTATATTACGCATTTCCATTGTCCAAATATTAAAAAATATCTTTTTTACAATTTTACTTTCTTGTACTATAATAAAGTTATTTTAAAAATTTCAGGAAAGACTTTTAATCATTATAAAAATAGTTGGGAGAGGGATTTATAGATGATTAATAAAAACACATCTTTGAGGATGCAAAGTATCGTTTTTATTGGCTTTATGGGAGTTGGAAAGACGACGATCGGACAGAAAGTAGCCAGAAAGTTATATAGGGACTTTATTGATATAGACCAAGAAATTGAAAAGGAATTCAATATGCCCACTACAGAAATATTCAAGAAGTTTGGGGAAAAAGCATTTCGCGAAAAAGAAAAAAATGTGATTGAAAGCCTTAGTCAACAACAATTGAAAATCATTTCAGTTGGAGGCGGGGCATTCTTACAAGAGGATATACGCAATATCTGTTTATCTAATTGCATTGTCTTCTACCTTGATTTATCTTGGGAATATTGGAAAGAAAGAATTGGCTTACTTATTGATAGTAGACCTGTTTTACAAAGTCGGACCCTAGAGGAAATCGAAGAGCTCTTTTACACCAGACAGGAGATATACTCCTATCATCATTCAAAAGTGAATACCAACGATCTTGATGTTGATGAAGTGGCAGACTTTATAGTCGATTCATTGAAAGTGGCCTGGGATATTTATGAACCGCTTAAGTAAGCCCCATTCCTTTTATATTTAACCAATGTCCCCGATAAAAGAATAATAGAAAAGATGAAAAGGATACAGAGGTAAGGACACCCAGCCTCCTGTAAACTAATCACCTTTTTATTTTTCTTTATTAGGAAGACTCTCTAATTATCAGTTCTGGGTTTAATATGATTCGCTGTTGTTCACGTTCGATTTTCTCCATTTGCTGGTACAAGAGATTCGCTGCCTCTTTTCCGATACGTCTAGGAAATGAAGAAATGGTCGTTAACGGAGGATGATAGATTTCTGCAACTGGAACGTTATCGAACCCTACGATATCTATATCTTTTCCAGGAGTAAATCCTTTCATCCTTAATCCTTGCATAACACCGAAGGCAATTAAGTCGCTAAAGCAAAAAATTGCAGTTGGCGGATTGGGATTCTCAAGTACTTTCAATACAGCCTCTAGCCCGCCCTCCCGTGTCGGGGCACTATCTATCATTAACGATTCATCCACTTCCAAGCCCGCTCTTGAAAGGGCTTCCCGATACCCCTCCATTCTCTCGATCCAAGTAGAAGATTCCCTGATTCCACCAAGGAGCGCAATTCTTTTATGTCCCTTTTCAATAAGATGGTCAACAGCAATTCGGGCTCCTTCTGGATAATCGATGCCTACATAGTCACTATTCACTTCCGGTAGTTCTCTCACAGCAAGGACCATTGGCGTGTCAATTTCATTTAATCGCTCAATGGTTTCTTGTGTACTTTCAGAGACAGGACAAAGAATCAAGCCTCCAACCCTATGTTCCAACATGGTTGAAAGAAGATGGTCTTGCTTGGTAACCGAGTCGAATGTAGTCCCCAGCAACACCGTATAACCGACCTCATCCAATGCGTCGTGAACGCCTATCAGGAATTCAGAAAAAAAGGTATTTGATATATCAGTAATAATGATTCCTACAGTATCAGAACTCTGCGATCTTAGGTTTGCTGCAATTCTATCGTAAACATAACCCAATTCATGCATGGATTTTAATACCTTTTTTCGCGTCGCTTCCGAAATTCGCGGGTTATTACGAACTATAAGGGAAGCAGTGGAAGTAGATACCCCAGCATGTTTCGCTACCTCTTGCAGCGTGACTCGACCTTTTTTGGATTGTTTCATAGTTCAATCACCATCTTGAATGTATTTTTGATGTATTTTTTATTATCATGTTCTTACTATAATAATAATATAGTTACTGTCATTATTATACCCTTGCTTTTGGGACAAGGGTATTTCATCGGTCAATAATCTCTCCAATACATCTATATACCTTATTCATTTGACCAAAAAAAAACGCCACCCTAGTTCTAGTAGATGGAGTTTTAACTAATCCGTCACCATTCATTATCCATGGTTAAATATAGTCTGGTGCTGTGTCAATTTTTTATACCGATAATTAACAAATGCTGCAGCTAGGATACCTAATGTTGCAATAAAACAATCGAATAGAAATATGTGAGATATATCCCCACTCTTGGCGATCAGACCCGTTGCAATTGGTAAAATGACGCTCGCCAAACTTGAGGCCGTCGCAACGATCCCTGTTACAGTTCCTTTTTTCCTCCAGAAAAGTTCAGTCATTATTGCAATGGTTAATTGAAATATCCCAGCTGTCGAGGCTCCAAGGAAAAAGGAGGTAATACTTAAGACCATAGGTGAATGAACAGTTAATATGATGATTACTGTCAGTAAAGTAATCATTGGATAAAGCAATATCACCGTCACGGGCTTAATCCATTTGTTTAATAAGACGGATAGTAGCAGGACGGAAATGAGTGATCCAACACCATAATAGCTCAGTAATTTAATCGAACCTGATGTGGACATCCCTGCAACTTCATGTCCGAAACTCGGTAACCAGATTTGTGAAACTGTAAATAACGCAGTTGAAGTAAATCCAATTATGATTAGCGCCAGTCCTTCGCTCCAAAATTTAGGTTCAGTTATGAACCTGTTCAATTGCAAATCATCCTCATTACTGACAGGACCGGACTTGCTTTTTGGAAATGAAACCGACATCACAAAAAACATATTAACGAAATAGATGACGGCCGGTAATATAAATGCAAATCCGTAAAATAATTGGTTCTTGGAAAGAAACAAGATGATGAATGGTAAGATGGTTGCACCTAGGGAACCAAAAGCCTTAACCATAACACTGGCGGAACCTGCAGAATTAGGAAACATTTCAGTTAGAGCTGGATATGTACCAGCATCCATGGCTGAGTTGGAAATACCCGCAAGTAAAGCAAATACAAAGGCCATTTCATATGTGGGGGAAAATGGAATCCCAATTAGAAAAACTCCCATTACAATTGAGGAGACAATAATTAAAGGCTTTCTTCCAAATTTATCTGATAATACTCCCGTGAGACCATACGTGAGTAATCTCCCTATTCCTATTGCGGCAATGAGATAACTGATGCCAGTAGAATCCGTATCCCATTGCTCTGTTAAGGAGGACATGTTTGAGGCGAGGATTATATTGACCATACCCAGCAGAAAATAGTTAATATACATGCTGGATGCCGCTTTAAAATACTGATTTTTCATTATTACACCCCTATAATAGGTCACGATGTGATGTTTCTCCCTTGACCTTATAATTCAAAAATACAGTAATAAAATATTTTTCTATAAATACATTTTGAATTAAGTCTCCCCTTTATGTTATCCATTTAAATGAAAACCACTTTTCAAAAAAAAAACGCTAAGAAAAACAAGGGACTTCACTCCCTGCATTTCTTAGCTCCGAGGTTTTCTGCACTCATTTGTAAGTACTTTTATCCTTTAACAATGATGCACTTCAAGTATGAAAAAACCTCTATTACGATAAAATGGAGAATAATCTCGAGAGTGGAATCATATTATTCTGCAAACATTTGCTCTTTGATGTAATCTACAGGCATCTGTTGACCTGTCCATAATTCAAAGGCCAATGCACCTTGCCATAGCATCATCCCAAGACCATTAATTGCTGTAGCACCCGCAGCCTCAGCTTGTTCCATTAGTTTCGATTTGCGGGGAATGTAAACAACGTCTGTTACGATTAAATCAGGACGTAGCATGGATTCATCTTGAATGACACTTAAGCCTTCAAGTGGTTTCATGCCAACGCCAGTTCCATTTGCCAAAATATCACTAGTTGCGATTTCAGCCCTTAATTGCTCAACATTTTCAAGAGGGTATACATTTGCTTTCACGTTTAAGTGCTTCATATCTTCATTGATGATTCGTACATTTTCTTCTGCTTGCGGGTAGAAATCATCATCACGAGCAAAAATGCTGATTTCCGCCACACCTTCTAGAGCAGATTGAATAGCGATAGGAGTAGCAGCCCCACCAGAACCGATAAGAGTCATTTTCTTACCTTTAATATTTATACCATGTTCTTTTAGGTTCCGAGTATAACCCATTCCATCGGTACTGTGACCCACGAATTTCCCATCGACATTGACAACTGTATTAACGGCCCCAGAAAATTTAGCACTGTCTGCCAACTCGTCAAGATAAGGAAGTATTTTCATTTTATTAGGCATGGATACGTTAAATCCTTTTACATTTAATGCACGCATCCCTTTGACTGCATCTTCCAATTGTTCATTTCCGACTTCAAATGCTAAATAGGCGCAATTCAATCCTAATTTATCAAAAGCTAAATTATGCATGGCTGGTGACAAAGAATGTCCGATAGGTGTTGCAAGCAACCCTACCAATTCTGTTTTTCCATTGATACGTCCTAGATTTTCCATGTTCTATTCCCCCTGGTGGTTAATTTGAAAAATTTATATAAATTCCTTCTTGGAAGAAATTTCGAATTAAATATTTTGATCAATGATCTCCAATACACTTCTTAATTGATTAACAGGAATTTGTCCTGGGGCAGATGCTTCTTTTCCGGCACCGAATGTACAAGCAGATCCAAACACCGCGCCTGATAATCTACTTACCAGACCTGTACCCGACATTGACATCGTAATGAACGGACGATCGGCATACTTTGTTTTCATCGTATGGGTTGCATCTAATAAAATGAGTAAATCACCAACACTTTGGGGCATTACAGCGATTTTTGGAATATGAGCTCCAAATTCCTGCATTTTACGCAAACGGTATATGATTTCTTCTTTTTCTGGTGTCTTATCGAAATCATGGTTACACATCACTACGTATACGCCATTTTCCTCAGCTATTTTTACAGTCTCCTTCACTGACGACTCTTCAAAAAATAACTCTACATCGACAAGATCAATATTCTTCGTTCTAATTGCTGTATGAAGCAGTTGAAAATAATATTCATCGGTGATTTCCTTGTTCCCGCCTTCTTTATGGCTTCTAAAAGTGAAAAGCAGCAATGTACTAGGTACAGCACGTCTAAGTTTTGAAATCATTTCCGAAACGGCTTCTAAGCTCTCAACTTGTTCAAAGACATCCACTCGCCATTCAATGATATCCGGCTCTAAAGCATTTACCGTTTCAACTTCTTTCAGTAGTTCTTTTTCAGTGGTCCCCATAAGCGGAACGATGATCTTTGGAACCCCTTCTCCGATCGTTACGTCTTTGATCGTGATTGTTTGCATGGATGTTTCCCCCTTTTATCATTATCATCAGTGGTGATTGATGTTCGCTTTACCACTTAATTGGATGAAATCTTAATTACCTTTTTATATCGATAGGCAACGAATACGGCCAATAAAATACTGACTACTGCAATTGCCACATCAAACAAGAAGACTGCAGTTAAACCGGCACTCTTAGAAATGATACCTGTAACGAAAGGTATGATGATAAAAGCTGAACTAGCTGCAATGTTTACATAAGAAGTAATCGTCCCTTTATTGGCTGGGAAGAATTCGGTAATTATTGTCATGGCTAATTGGAACACTCCTGCAGTTGAAAGTCCAATGAAGAAAGCGCTCAAAACAGTCATAAATGGTTGCTGGATATATATGAGTGACAATAAAGATAGTGCTGCAATGATTGGATAGATGATCATGACGGTAATAGGCTTAATTACTTTATTCAATAGTACCGCCAGTAAAATGACAGAAACAAGGGAGCCAACGCTATAGTAACTAAGCAATTGAACAGCCTTAGCCTGGGTTAGCCCC
Source organism: Peribacillus sp. ACCC06369 (assembly GCF_030348945.1). Taxonomy (NCBI): domain Bacteria; kingdom Bacillati; phylum Bacillota; class Bacilli; order Caryophanales; family Bacillaceae; genus Peribacillus; species Peribacillus sp. ACCC06369. The sequence continues at coordinate 404,207 of NZ_JAUCEN010000002.1, read as the reverse complement.
AATACCTCTTGTCCAAAGTTCGGGAGCCAGACTTGAACCAGCATGAATAAAGCAGTTGATGTGAAGCCTAAAAGTATGACGGCCAATCCTTCCTGAGCAAACTTCGGTTTTGATAGGAATTGGTGTTGAACCGTTGCAGCTTGTTTTTCATCTTGGACATGACTAGGAGCTTTATGATTCGGGAATGAAACCTTGAGCAAGAAGAATCCGTTAACAAGGTAAACAGCAGCCATTAAGAAGAATGTATACCCGTAAAACATATCTCTAGCTATAAAGAACGCCATGATAAATGGGAGAAGTGCGGCACCGACTGAAACGAACGCTTTTATTAATACGGTAGCGGAACCTGCTTTCTTTTGAAAAGCCTCAATAAGCGCAGGATACGTACCAGCGTCCAAAAATGAGTTTGCAATACCAGCACAAACAGCAAATATAAATGCCAATGTATAGTTAGGAGCCAAAGGTATACCTATGAGGAAGATCAGGTAGATAAAAGATGCTGAAACGACAAATGGCTTCCTTCCTAATTTATCTGACAGTCTACCGGCGAAAAACAAAGAAACTAACTTACCGATTCCTATAGCAGAGACCAAGTAGCTTATCCCCGATGCACTTGTGTTTAATTGTTCGGATAAATTTTCCATATTAGATCCAATGATAATATTAATCATGCCTAAAATAAAATAACTAATATATAAACCTGTTGCCATTTTTATAAATAAATTTTTCATGAAACACACCCCTATAGTTATTAATGATCGAAATTCAATTTGATTCTTTAGCCTTTCAGAAGTTTCCCCCTTGCCCCATATCATAAATTCAAGAAACAAATTACGTTCAAATAAAAAACAATAAACCTCTAAGTAACCGACTCCAGTTAGTACATCGTTCTACTAGATTTTAGCTAGTATATCGTTCTACTAATTTTTCTTAATAGTTAGTATATCGATCTACTAACACTATTCTTATCAATAAGTTTATAAATCCAATAGTATTGAATTTTAGCGCTTATGCTGAAGTAATTTAGTTAACTTTTTTAGTATATCGTTCTACTCGAATTATTATACTGCGCTAATTTCATTGTGTCAAACTCATGAAGCAGTCCTGAAACACTGTTCCTTATTAACCATCTCTGAATTTTGAAGTGCTCACCAAATATCATCCTTATCTTAATAGTTCAGCCATAGCTTGTTTTTGGTACTGTTCATACATGATGATGAATGTTTTTATTTAATATGGCACAAGGCATATCTCTTAAAATTAGTTTCTTCTATTTCGATATTCCTTACTTTTTTAGTTACCAGTTTCTGAATAAATTTCTTTTTAGCTAAAATAAATGAAGTGCTTCTGATTTAAATCCAATGTTGCAACTTTTTGTAATTGAAGTTATAAAGTTGAATTTTTCACTCGAGTTAATCATCTGTCTTCTAAATTATTATAAATTACTTTGTTCAATCTCTGACTAAGTAATGCTGTAACACATTTGCCCTTATTTCAACTTCCTTGCTTCTTATTTCCTATAAGGGAGATAAATGGAATTCATATTTTTTTCTCTTCATAAAGCCTAATGATCTTATCCGGTCTTTTATCCAGAACACAAAAAAAGACCAGCCGGATGGCTGATCTTTGAAATGGCTTGGCGGCGTCCTACTCTCACAGGGGGAAACCCCCAACTACCATCGGCGCTGAAGAGCTTAACTGCCGTGTTCGGAATGGGAACGGGTGTGACCTCTTCGCTATCGCCACCAAACATATCAGGAACGTTGTTCCTTCAAAACTAGATAATAAGAAGGTATTTCATTTTTTAAAAAGCGTTGGTTAAGTCCTCGATCTATTAGTATCAGTCAGCTCCACATGTCGCCACGCTTCCACCTCTGACCTATCAACCTGATCATCTTTCAGGGATCTTACTAGCTTGCGCCATGGGAAATCTCATCTTGAGGGGGGCTTCATGCTTAGATGCTTTCAGCACTTATCCCGTCCGCACGTAGCTACCCAGCTATGCCTTTGGCAAGACAACTGGTACACCAGCGGTGCGTCCATCCCGGTCCTCTCGTACTAAGGACAGCTCCTCTCAAATTTCCTGCGCCCGCGACGGATAGGGACCGAACTGTCTCACGACGTTCTGAACCCAGCTCGCGTACCGCTTTAATGGGCGAACAGCCCAACCCTTGGGACCGACTACAGCCCCAGGATGCGATGAGCCGACATCGAGGTGCCAAACCTCCCCGTCGATGTGGACTCTTGGGGGAGATAAGCCTGTTATCCCCGGGGTAGCTTTTATCCGTTGAGCGATGGCCCTTCCATGCGGAACCACCGGATCACTAAGCCCGACTTTCGTCCCTGCTCGACTTGTAGGTCTCGCAGTCAAGCTCCCTTGTGCCTTTACACTCTACGAATGATTTCCAACCATTCTGAGGGAACCTTTGGGCGCCTCCGTTACTCTTTAGGAGGCGACCGCCCCAGTCAAACTGCCCACCTGACACTGTCTCCCACCCCGATAAGGGGCGCGGGTTAGAATTTCAATACAGCCAGGGTAGTATCCCACCAACGCCTCCACCGAAGCTAGCGCTCCGGCTTCTCAGGCTCCTACCTATCCTGTACAAGCTGTACCAAAATTCAATATCAGGCTGCAGTAAAGCTCCACGGGGTCTTTCCGTCCTGTCGCGGGTAACCTGCATCTTCACAGGTACTATAATTTCACCGAGTCTCTCGTTGAGACAGTGCCCAGATCGTTACACCTTTCGTGCGGGTCGGAACTTACCCGACAAGGAATTTCGCTACCTTAGGACCGTTATAGTTACGGCCGCCGTTTACTGGGGCTTCGGTTCAAAGCTTCGCTTGCGCTAACCTCTCCCCTTAACCTTCCAGCACCGGGCAGGTGTCAGCCCCTATACTTCGCCTTGCGGCTTCGCAGAGACCTGTGTTTTTGCTAAACAGTCGCCTGGGCCTATTCACTGCGGCTTTTCCGGGCTATTCACCCTAAAAAGCACCCCTTCTCCCGAAGTTACGGGGTCATTTTGCCGAGTTCCTTAACGAGAGTTCTCTCGCACACCTTAGGATTCTCTCCTCGCCTACCTGTGTCGGTTTGCGGTACGGGCACCTTACATCTCACTAGAGGCTTTTCTTGGCAGCGTGGAATCAGGAACTTCGGTACTATATTTCCCTCGCCATCACAGCTCCGCCTTAATGGAAACGGGATTTGCCTCGTTTCCGGCCTAACTGCTTGGACGCGCATATCCAACAGCGCGCTTACCCTATCCTTCTGCGTCCCCCCATCGTTCAAACGATGTATAGGTGGTACAGGAATATCAACCTGTTGTCCATCGCCTACGCCTTTCGGCCTCGGCTTAGGTCCCGACTAACCCTGAGCGGACGAGCCTTCCTCAGGAAACCTTAGGCATTCGGTGGAAGGGATTCTCACCCTTCTTTCGCTACTCATACCGGCATTCTCACTTCTAAGCGCTCCACCAGTCCTTCCGGTCTGACTTCAACGCCCTTAGAACGCTCTCCTACCATCGACACCTAATGGTGTCAATCCACAGCTTCGGTGATACGTTTAGCCCCGGTACATTTTCGGCGCGGAGTCACTCGACCAGTGAGCTATTACGCACTCTTTAAATGGTGGCTGCTTCTGAGCCAACATCCTGGTTGTCTAAGCAACTCCACATCCTTTTCCACTTAACGTATACTTTGGGACCTTAGCTGGTGGTCTGGGCTGTTTCCCTTTCGACTACGGATCTTATCACTCGCAGTCTGACTCCCAAGAATAAGTATTTGGCATTCGGAGTTTGACTGAATTCGGTAACCCGTTGGGGGCCCCTAGTCCAATCAGTGCTCTACCTCCAATACTCTCATCTTGAGGCTAGCCCTAAAGCTATTTCGGAGAGAACCAGCTATCTCCAGGTTCGATTGGAATTTCTCCGCTACCCACACCTCATCCCCGCACTTTTCAACGTGCGTGGGTTCGGGCCTCCATTCAGTGTTACCTGAACTTCACCCTGGACATGGGTAGATCACCTGGTTTCGGGTCTACGACCTCATACTCATTCGCCCTATTCAGACTCGCTTTCGCTGCGGCTCCGTCTTATCAACTTAACCTCGCATGAAATCGTAACTCGCCGGTTCATTCTACAAAAGGCACGCCATTACCCATTAACGGGCTTTGACTACTTGTAGGCACACGGTTTCAGGATCTATTTCACTCCCCTTCCGGGGTGCTTTTCACCTTTCCCTCACGGTACTGGTTCACTATCGGTCACTAGGGAGTATTTAGCCTTGGGAGATGGTCCTCCCTGCTTCCGACGGGATTTCTCGTGTCCCGCCGTACTCAGGATCCACTCAGGAGGGAACGAAGTTTCAACTACAGGGTTTTTACCTTCTTTGACGGACCTTTCCAGGTCACTTCATTTACCCCGTTCCTTTGTAACTCCATGTTGAGTGTCCTACAACCCCAAGAGGCAAGCCTCTTGGTTTGGGCTAATTCCGTTTCGCTCGCCGCTACTCAGGAAATCGCATTTGCTTTCTCTTCCTCCGGGTACTTAGATGTTTCAGTTCCCCGGGTCTGCCTTCAGTACCCTATGTATTCAGGTAAAGATACTGTTCCATTACGAACAGTGGGTTTCCCCATTCGGAAATCTCCGGATCAAAGCTTACTTACAGCTCCCCGAAGCATATCGGTGTTAGTCCCGTCCTTCATCGGCTCCTAGTGCCAAGGCATCCACCGTGCGCCCTTTCTAACTTAACCGTTAAAAAGATCTTACAGATGCTTTGAAAAAAATTAATTGCCTTCTATCTATTATCTAGTTTTCAAGGAACAAAGCAGAAAGAATCCATCACATCGTGATGTTTTTCTTCCCTATCTGAATGAATTACTCATTCAAAACTGAACAAAACAAAAGCGCTCTCGTAATTATCCTTAGAAAGGAGGTGATCCAGCCGCACCTTCCGATACGGCTACCTTGTTACGACTTCACCCCAATCATCTGTCCCACCTTAGGCGGCTGGCTCCATAAAGGTTACCTCACCGACTTCGGGTGTTACAAACTCTCGTGGTGTGACGGGCGGTGTGTACAAGGCCCGGGAACGTATTCACCGCGGCATGCTGATCCGCGATTACTAGCGATTCCGGCTTCATGTAGGCGAGTTGCAGCCTACAATCCGAACTGAGAATGGCTTTATGGGATTCGCTTACCTTCGCAGGTTTGCAGCCCTTTGTACCATCCATTGTAGCACGTGTGTAGCCCAGGTCATAAGGGGCATGATGATTTGACGTCATCCCCACCTTCCTCCGGTTTGTCACCGGCAGTCACCTTAGAGTGCCCAACTGAATGCTGGCAACTAAGATCAAGGGTTGCGCTCGTTGCGGGACTTAACCCAACATCTCACGACACGAGCTGACGACAACCATGCACCACCTGTCACTCTGTCCCCCGAAGGGGAAAGCCCTATCTCTAGGGTTGTCAGAGGATGTCAAGACCTGGTAAGGTTCTTCGCGTTGCTTCGAATTAAACCACATGCTCCACCGCTTGTGCGGGCCCCCGTCAATTCCTTTGAGTTTCAGCCTTGCGGCCGTACTCCCCAGGCGGAGTGCTTAATGCGTTAGCTGCAGCACTAAAGGGCGGAAACCCTCTAACACTTAGCACTCATCGTTTACGGCGTGGACTACCAGGGTATCTAATCCTGTTTGCTCCCCACGCTTTCGCGCCTCAGTGTCAGTTACAGACCAGAAAGTCGCCTTCGCCACTGGTGTTCCTCCAAATCTCTACGCATTTCACCGCTACACTTGGAATTCCACTTTCCTCTTCTGCACTCAAGTTCCCCAGTTTCCAATGACCCTCCACGGTTGAGCCGTGGGCTTTCACATCAGACTTAAAGAACCACCTGCGCGCGCTTTACGCCCAATAATTCCGGACAACGCTTGCCACCTACGTATTACCGCGGCTGCTGGCACGTAGTTAGCCGTGGCTTTCTGGTTAGGTACCGTCAAGGTACCAGCAGTTACTCTGGTACTTGTTCTTCCCTAACAACAGAACTTTACGACCCGAAGGCCTTCTTCGTTCACGCGGCGTTGCTCCGTCAGACTTTCGTCCATTGCGGAAGATTCCCTACTGCTGCCTCCCGTAGGAGTCTGGGCCGTGTCTCAGTCCCAGTGTGGCCGATCACCCTCTCAGGTCGGCTACGCATCGTCGCCTTGGTGAGCCATTACCTCACCAACTAGCTAATGCGCCGCGGGCCCATCTATAAGTGACAGCATAAACCGTCTTTCCATCTTCTCTCATGCGAGAAAAGAACGTATCCGGTATTAGCTCCGGTTTCCCGAAGTTATCCCAGTCTTATAGGCAGGTTGCCCACGTGTTACTCACCCGTCCGCCGCTAATCTCAGGGAGCAAGCTCCCATCGATTCGCTCGACTTGCATGTATTAGGCACGCCGCCAGCGTTCGTCCTGAGCCAGGATCAAACTCTCCGAAGAAATGTTTGACTTGCTCATTTTGCTTTTTTGATAGTGTGTGCTCACTTAAAATTTAACGTTGGCGCTTTGTTTTGTTCAGTTTTCAAAGAGCAATTTCACAATCGTTCTTTCGAACGGCTTGTTTATTCATCATAACATCTTATTGATTAGTTGTCAACTTCTGCGAAGTTTTAAACTTATTTTAAATCGCTGTGTTTTTCAGCGACCATTTCATCTTATCATTTTCATAGTAAGAAGTCAATAGTTATTATTTTTGTTTTGGTAATCTACCAAAAGCGGATGAAGTTGTTCGTTTGTCTCAGTTGGTGCTTATTTATATTAATCCAATTTCACTTTAAAGTCAACACATTTCAAAATAAATAATTCCTTGTCTAAATGAAGGGTCTATATCTATCTGATCCCCGTTGGCTTAAGAATAAAAAACACGACTTTAATAAAAATAATTCAGACAGAACTCCAAGGTTTCATAAAAAAACCTTATAAGTCTTCATATATTGTACACGTCCTTATAAATGCAAAAAAAGATCAGCCGGATGGCTGATCTTTGAAATGGCTTGGCGGCGTCCTACTCTCACAGGGGGAAACCCCCAACTACCATCGGCGCTGAAGAGCTTAACTGCCGTGTTCGGAATGGGAACGGGTGTGACCTCTTCGCTATCGCCACCAAACATATCAGGAACGTTGTTCCTTCAAAACTAGATAATAAGAAGGTATTTCATTTTTTAAAAAGCGTTGGTTAAGTCCTCGATCTATTAGTATCAGTCAGCTCCACATGTCGCCACGCTTCCACCTCTGACCTATCAACCTGATCATCTTTCAGGGATCTTACTAGCTTGCGCCATGGGAAATCTCATCTTGAGGGGGGCTTCATGCTTAGATGCTTTCAGCACTTATCCCGTCCGCACGTAGCTACCCAGCTATGCCTTTGGCAAGACAACTGGTACACCAGCGGTGCGTCCATCCCGGTCCTCTCGTACTAAGGACAGCTCCTCTCAAATTTCCTGCGCCCGCGACGGATAGGGACCGAACTGTCTCACGACGTTCTGAACCCAGCTCGCGTACCGCTTTAATGGGCGAACAGCCCAACCCTTGGGACCGACTACAGCCCCAGGATGCGATGAGCCGACATCGAGGTGCCAAACCTCCCCGTCGATGTGGACTCTTGGGGGAGATAAGCCTGTTATCCCCGGGGTAGCTTTTATCCGTTGAGCGATGGCCCTTCCATGCGGAACCACCGGATCACTAAGCCCGACTTTCGTCCCTGCTCGACTTGTAGGTCTCGCAGTCAAGCTCCCTTGTGCCTTTACACTCTACGAATGATTTCCAACCATTCTGAGGGAACCTTTGGGCGCCTCCGTTACTCTTTAGGAGGCGACCGCCCCAGTCAAACTGCCCACCTGACACTGTCTCCCACCCCGATAAGGGGCGCGGGTTAGAATTTCAATACAGCCAGGGTAGTATCCCACCAACGCCTCCACCGAAGCTAGCGCTCCGGCTTCTCAGGCTCCTACCTATCCTGTACAAGCTGTACCAAAATTCAATATCAGGCTGCAGTAAAGCTCCACGGGGTCTTTCCGTCCTGTCGCGGGTAACCTGCATCTTCACAGGTACTATAATTTCACCGAGTCTCTCGTTGAGACAGTGCCCAGATCGTTACACCTTTCGTGCGGGTCGGAACTTACCCGACAAGGAATTTCGCTACCTTAGGACCGTTATAGTTACGGCCGCCGTTTACTGGGGCTTCGGTTCAAAGCTTCGCTTGCGCTAACCTCTCCCCTTAACCTTCCAGCACCGGGCAGGTGTCAGCCCCTATACTTCGCCTTGCGGCTTCGCAGAGACCTGTGTTTTTGCTAAACAGTCGCCTGGGCCTATTCACTGCGGCTTTTCCGGGCTATTCACCCTAAAAAGCACCCCTTCTCCCGAAGTTACGGGGTCATTTTGCCGAGTTCCTTAACGAGAGTTCTCTCGCACACCTTAGGATTCTCTCCTCGCCTACCTGTGTCGGTTTGCGGTACGGGCACCTTACATCTCACTAGAGGCTTTTCTTGGCAGCGTGGAATCAGGAACTTCGGTACTATATTTCCCTCGCCATCACAGCTCCGCCTTAATGGAAACGGGATTTGCCTCGTTTCCGGCCTAACTGCTTGGACGCGCATATCCAACAGCGCGCTTACCCTATCCTTCTGCGTCCCCCCATCGTTCAAACGATGTATAGGTGGTACAGGAATATCAACCTGTTGTCCATCGCCTACGCCTTTCGGCCTCGGCTTAGGTCCCGACTAACCCTGAGCGGACGAGCCTTCCTCAGGAAACCTTAGGCATTCGGTGGAAGGGATTCTCACCCTTCTTTCGCTACTCATACCGGCATTCTCACTTCTAAGCGCTCCACCAGTCCTTCCGGTCTGACTTCAACGCCCTTAGAACGCTCTCCTACCATCGACACCTAATGGTGTCAATCCACAGCTTCGGTGATACGTTTAGCCCCGGTACATTTTCGGCGCGGAGTCACTCGACCAGTGAGCTATTACGCACTCTTTAAATGGTGGCTGCTTCTGAGCCAACATCCTGGTTGTCTAAGCAACTCCACATCCTTTTCCACTTAACGTATACTTTGGGACCTTAGCTGGTGGTCTGGGCTGTTTCCCTTTCGACTACGGATCTTATCACTCGCAGTCTGACTCCCAAGAATAAGTATTTGGCATTCGGAGTTTGACTGAATTCGGTAACCCGTTGGGGGCCCCTAGTCCAATCAGTGCTCTACCTCCAATACTCTCATCTTGAGGCTAGCCCTAAAGCTATTTCGGAGAGAACCAGCTATCTCCAGGTTCGATTGGAATTTCTCCGCTACCCACACCTCATCCCCGCACTTTTCAACGTGCGTGGGTTCGGGCCTCCATTCAGTGTTACCTGAACTTCACCCTGGACATGGGTAGATCACCTGGTTTCGGGTCTACGACCTCATACTCATTCGCCCTATTCAGACTCGCTTTCGCTGCGGCTCCGTCTTATCAACTTAACCTCGCATGAAATCGTAACTCGCCGGTTCATTCTACAAAAGGCACGCCATTACCCATTAACGGGCTTTGACTACTTGTAGGCACACGGTTTCAGGATCTATTTCACTCCCCTTCCGGGGTGCTTTTCACCTTTCCCTCACGGTACTGGTTCACTATCGGTCACTAGGGAGTATTTAGCCTTGGGAGATGGTCCTCCCTGCTTCCGACGGGATTTCTCGTGTCCCGCCGTACTCAGGATCCACTCAGGAGGGAACGAAGTTTCAACTACAGGGTTTTTACCTTCTTTGACGGACCTTTCCAGGTCACTTCATTTACCCCGTTCCTTTGTAACTCCATGTTGAGTGTCCTACAACCCCAAGAGGCAAGCCTCTTGGTTTGGGCTAATTCCGTTTCGCTCGCCGCTACTCAGGAAATCGCATTTGCTTTCTCTTCCTCCGGGTACTTAGATGTTTCAGTTCCCCGGGTCTGCCTTCAGTACCCTATGTATTCAGGTAAAGATACTGTTCCATTACGAACAGTGGGTTTCCCCATTCGGAAATCTCCGGATCAAAGCTTACTTACAGCTCCCCGAAGCATATCGGTGTTAGTCCCGTCCTTCATCGGCTCCTAGTGCCAAGGCATCCACCGTGCGCCCTTTCTAACTTAACCGTTAAAAAGATCTTACAGATGCTTTGAAAAAAATTAATTGCCTTCTATCTATTATCTAGTTTTCAAGGAACAAAGCAGAAAGAATCCATCACATCGTGATGTTTTTCTTCCCTATCTGAATGAATTACTCATTCAAAACTGAACAAAACAAAAGCGCTCTCGTAATTATCCTTAGAAAGGAGGTGATCCAGCCGCACCTTCCGATACGGCTACCTTGTTACGACTTCACCCCAATCATCTGTCCCACCTTAGGCGGCTGGCTCCATAAAGGTTACCTCACCGACTTCGGGTGTTACAAACTCTCGTGGTGTGACGGGCGGTGTGTACAAGGCCCGGGAACGTATTCACCGCGGCATGCTGATCCGCGATTACTAGCGATTCCGGCTTCATGTAGGCGAGTTGCAGCCTACAATCCGAACTGAGAATGGCTTTATGGGATTCGCTTACCTTCGCAGGTTTGCAGCCCTTTGTACCATCCATTGTAGCACGTGTGTAGCCCAGGTCATAAGGGGCATGATGATTTGACGTCATCCCCACCTTCCTCCGGTTTGTCACCGGCAGTCACCTTAGAGTGCCCAACTGAATGCTGGCAACTAAGATCAAGGGTTGCGCTCGTTGCGGGACTTAACCCAACATCTCACGACACGAGCTGACGACAACCATGCACCACCTGTCACTCTGTCCCCCGAAGGGGAAAGCCCTATCTCTAGGGTTGTCAGAGGATGTCAAGACCTGGTAAGGTTCTTCGCGTTGCTTCGAATTAAACCACATGCTCCACCGCTTGTGCGGGCCCCCGTCAATTCCTTTGAGTTTCAGCCTTGCGGCCGTACTCCCCAGGCGGAGTGCTTAATGCGTTAGCTGCAGCACTAAAGGGCGGAAACCCTCTAACACTTAGCACTCATCGTTTACGGCGTGGACTACCAGGGTATCTAATCCTGTTTGCTCCCCACGCTTTCGCGCCTCAGTGTCAGTTACAGACCAGAAAGTCGCCTTCGCCACTGGTGTTCCTCCAAATCTCTACGCATTTCACCGCTACACTTGGAATTCCACTTTCCTCTTCTGCACTCAAGTTCCCCAGTTTCCAATGACCCTCCACGGTTGAGCCGTGGGCTTTCACATCAGACTTAAAGAACCACCTGCGCGCGCTTTACGCCCAATAATTCCGGACAACGCTTGCCACCTACGTATTACCGCGGCTGCTGGCACGTAGTTAGCCGTGGCTTTCTGGTTAGGTACCGTCAAGGTACCAGCAGTTACTCTGGTACTTGTTCTTCCCTAACAACAGAACTTTACGACCCGAAGGCCTTCTTCGTTCACGCGGCGTTGCTCCGTCAGACTTTCGTCCATTGCGGAAGATTCCCTACTGCTGCCTCCCGTAGGAGTCTGGGCCGTGTCTCAGTCCCAGTGTGGCCGATCACCCTCTCAGGTCGGCTACGCATCGTCGCCTTGGTGAGCCATTACCTCACCAACTAGCTAATGCGCCGCGGGCCCATCTATAAGTGACAGCGTAAACCGTCTTTCCATCTTCTCTCATGCGAGAAAAGAACGTATCCGGTATTAGCTCCGGTTTCCCGAAGTTATCCCAGTCTTATAGGCAGGTTGCCCACGTGTTACTCACCCGTCCGCCGCTAATCTCAGGGAGCAAGCTCCCATCGATTCGCTCGACTTGCATGTATTAGGCACGCCGCCAGCGTTCGTCCTGAGCCAGGATCAAACTCTCCGAAGAAATGTTTGACTTGCTCATTTTGCTTTTTTGATAGTGTGTGCTCACTTAAAATTTAACGTTGGCGCTTTGTTTTGTTCAGTTTTCAAAGAGCAATATTTTGCATCGCTTCTTCAGCGACTTAATTAGTGTAACACCTTTCGAACACCATGTCAACAACAAGTTTTCATTTTCTCTCACTGCCTTTAATGTCTCAAGCGGTGTATTTAATATATTAGCACTTGCATACAGACAAGTCAATTTAATTCTCAAAAAAAATTCCTTCTTTTTTAAAAACTACCACCTCCTTCTATATATACTCCTTCTTTCTATTAATGGTATTTCGAAGCAAAGAGAATTTAATGTCCCTAATTCCCGACCTTACTAATGAATAAACAAAAACAGGAGTGCAGCTAATTATAGCTACCCTCCTGTTCTTGAAAGTTTATTTATTGATAGAAATTACGTCCGCTTCTTCTCTATCTACATTTCCGGCCTTCTCAATCTTCACACTTTCACCCTCGGAAAGATTGGTAAAGACGATTGGCGTAATGATAGAGGTGGCATTGTTTTTGACAAACTCTAAATCGACTTTAAGCAACGGCTGTCCGCTTGTCACTTTATCTCCTTGAGCGACAAGAGCTTCAAAGCCTTTGCCTTCTAACTTAACTGTATCGATCCCGACATGTATTAAGATTTCACGTCCAGCATCGGAAACGATACCTATTGCATGTTTAGTCGGGAATAGGTTAACGATCGTACCATCTACAGGAGAAACGACCAAACCTTCCTCCGGTAAAATGGCAAACCCATCACCCATCATTTTTTCAGCAAAGACTGGATCAGGCACTTCCGTAATCGGTTTTAATTCCCCTTTAATAGGTGAAATAAAGCGTTCGGAAACTTCATCCGTCCTTAAAGGTTTCGGGACGATATCCTCGATTTGGTTTTCCACGCCTACTTCAGGAGACGCTTCTACTTTACGAGGCCTTTTTCCATCGATGATATCTTTCATTTGCCCTTTGATTGTTTCTGAACGAGGTCCGAAAATTGCCTGAATGTTATTGCCCACTTCCAGAACTCCAGCGGCACCAAGTTTCTTCAATCTATTTTTATCAACGTTACCGATATCATTCACTGATACACGAAGGCGAGTAATGCAAGCATCTAAGTGAGAAATATTTTCTTTTCCACCCATGGCTTCCAAGATATCCCCAGGTAGACTTCCAGCTGTACTTGCAGACCCTTCAGTTTCCTCGTCCTCTTCCACTTCACGGCCAGGAGTTTTAAGGTTAAACTTCCTTATCGCAAATCGGAATCCAAAGTAATAGATAACCGCAAAAACTAAACCAACTGGGATAACGATCCAAGCATTGGTTTGAGGATTAATTAAACCAAACAGTACGTAATCGATCAAACCACCCGAAAACGTCATCCCGATTTTCACATCCAGTAAATGCATAGTCATGAAAGATAGACCTGCAAACAGACAGTGAATCCCGAAAAGTATCGGTGCAACAAATAAGAAGGCAAATTCAAGAGGCTCAGTAATCCCCGTCAAGAAAGATGTAAGTGCCGCCGAAGCCATCAAGCCACCGACAATTTTCTTTCGTTCCGGTCTTGCTTCATGATAAATGGCCAAAGCTGCAGCTGGCAATCCGAACATCATGAACGGATATTTACCAGTCATGAAGGTACCTGCCGTTAAATTCTGTACGCCATCTTTAATTTGCGCCATGAAGATGGCTTGGTCACCCCTGACTGGCGTTCCCCCGCCTTGAGGGATATAGCTGCCAAATTCAAACCAGAATGGAGAATAGAAGATATGATGCAGTCCAAACGGAATTAACGCACGTTCTACAATCCCGAACACTAAAGCTCCCAGAGTCAGGTTAGCACCCAACATATTTTCTGAAAATGAATTTAGCCCCGATTGAATCGTCGGCCAAACTAAAATCATCAACAACCCAAGAATAACTGCGCTTGCAGCCGTTGCAATGGGTACAAAACGTTTACCTGCAAAGAATCCTAAATAAGAAGGCAATTCAATTTCATAAAATTTATTATACATAACAGCAGCCATGACACCGACAATAATACCGCCGAACACGCCTGTTCCCAACGTTGGGATTCCCAGAACATTGCTATACACCGCACCATTTTTCGCAATGTCTGCAGCGTCAATTCCAAGAACAGTTCCCATTGTTACATTCATAATCAAGAACCCGATAATCGCCGCCAGCCCGGCAACACCATCTCCGCCAGCTAGACCAATCGCGACCCCCACAGCAAACAATAAGGGAAGATTCCCAAAAATAATATTCCCAGCATTCTCCATGACCGATGCGACCATTTCAACTCCGCCACTTGCAAGAAACGGGGCGATATCCAACAAAGTCTCGTTTTGCAATGCATTACCAAAAGCAAGTAAAATTCCCGCCGCTGGTAAAATGGCTACAGGAAGCATCAAAGCTTTTCCGATTTTTTGCAAAACACCAAACAACTTCTTAAACATAGGTTTTCCTCCTCTTTACTATTTTTCCACGCTAATAAAACGGTTACATTTAACGATGGAATTCATCTTCCCACGCAACAGAATTCGAATACAAAAAAAGGCATAAGCAAAGATAGGATTGAAATGAAGTTCAGGTATATAATACCCTCTTTCATAACAATCATTCTCCTCACTTATGCCTGATCGAATCAGTAACACGTAAGTTAATGTATTTTTATTTGATTTTCTTTTGTAATCGTTGGATATGCATCGTTAGATAGACAGCTTCCGCATCACAAACCGGTCTGCCTAATTTCTGCTGCATAATTTTTATTAGCTTCCATGAGATATTGTAACACAAAGGATATTCTTCTTTCAATAGCAATGCAATTTTTTCAGGTTCATCGACCATTTCCCCAGCCAAAACCCTGTCTATCATGAATCTTAAATGACGGACCAAACGTGTATAATCAATGCTTTCCTTATTAATTTTTACGTTTAGCTGTTCTTCAACGACTTGAATAAGATGATAGATTAACTGCGAATGCTGATTGACTTCCGATAAGTCTTTATTTGCTATTGCACTATGAATATGAAGGGTAATGAAACCGATTTCCCCTTGGGGTAGGCCTATGCCTGTCTTATCTTGAATTAAGTCGATTACATCAACAGCAATATCATGTTCAAAAGGATAAAGGGTTATCGTTTCTTTCAAGAATGGGTTTTTGATAGTCATTCCTTGTGAAACACGCTGAAGGGCGAACAGTAAATGATCTGTTAAACCGACATGTATATGTTCATTGAGTTTTCCGGTTACTCGATCGTTAATGAGATGAATGGATTCTATAATGGCTGCTTGAAGATTTTGATCGATCTGCGGCAAAAGTTTTTTGTAACTTTCCTGTTCCTTAACATTTTTCAGAACGAACGTTTTCTCCGCAAGTTCCGGACTTAACTCTTCACCTTTCTTTCGGTTGAAGCCCAAGCCCTTTCCAATAGAGACGACTTCACCATACGTCGGATGCGTGGCTATCACCACGTTATTGTTCAAAACCTTTTCAACGATAAAACCATTCATTTTTCTCCCTCATTTTTTCTCAAAGTCATCCCTATGCCCCATACAGGATAAAGCGCTTAGTACTTAGTACTTTTACTATACACGATATGAGCTTTCTCTTACAACATGAAAGAAGAGCCCCAAAAGTCAGGGCTCTTCTTACTCACTCGCATTATTACTTCAAGAAAATGAAATATAGAAGGAAGACGACTCCAAGACCCCACATGATCGGGTGAACTTCTTTAGCCCTTCCTTTCATCGACATCGTGATCGGATAGAAGATGAATCCACAAGCTATCCCTGTCGCAATTGAATATGTCATGGGCATCATGATAACGGTAAAGAAGGCTGGAACAGCAATTTCGAACTTCTGCCAGTCAATATTTTTAAGTGAAGATGCCATTAATACTCCGACTATAACTAATGCCGGCGCAGTCACCGCAGATGTCACCACCGAAAGAAGCGGGAAGAAGAAAAGGGATAGGACAAACAGCAAACCGGTTACTACAGCCGCAAAACCACTTCGAGCACCAGCAGCAACACCCGATGTTGACTCTACATAAGATGTAGTGGTGGAAGTACCAAGAATTGCACCTGAAACGATGGATAATGAATCGGCAAGTAATCCTTTTCCCACTCTAGGAAGTACATTATCCTTCATCAGTCCAGCTTGTTGCGCAACAGCCACCAACGTACCGGCTGTATCAAAGAAAGCTACGAACAGAAAAGTCAATATCACGATTAACATTTGACCAGTGAAGAGATCACCGGGATTTCCGAAGGCATCGAATGCAACTCCGAAAGTAGGAGCAATGCTAGGAACGGCACCGATTATTTTCTCCGGCACCGGCACTTGCCCAAAGATCATTCCTGCAATGGCTGTAATGACCATTCCTATGAACACGCCACTTTTAACGCCTCTCGTCATCAAAATGACGGTTACGACAATTCCAAAAACAGCCAATAAAGTATTTCCTGAGGTTAAGTCACCCAATCCGACAAGGACGCTGTCATCATTCGTGATGATTCCAGCATTTTGAAACCCTACAAAAGTAATGAATAAGCCGATACCAGCTCCAACTGCGTATTTAAGTTCGACTGGAATTGCATTAATGATTTTCTCCCGTATTCCCGATAGGGAAAGCAAAACGAAGATAATCCCTGAAATCAATACCCCTGTTAAAGCAGTCTGCCAAGGGATTCCAAAACCAAGTACAACGGTGAAAGCGAAGAAAGCATTCAATCCCATTCCTGGCGCCAGCGATATTGGATACCTGGCTATGAGCCCCATCAATATCGAGCCAATCGCAGCTGCTAAGGCAGTCGCTGCAAAAACGGCTCCGTAGTCCATTCTCAATTCATCTGGATAGTCCTCGATGCTTTGTAAAGTCAGCATCACAGGGTTAACAACCAGGATATATGCCATCGAAAGGAACGTAGTTAGTCCGCCAAGTATTTCACGGCGATAATTAGTTCCCAGCTCATTAAACCGAAAATAATTTTTCATTATGAGTCTCCCCTATCATAAGATCGTAAGCCAACAGACAAATGCCCCATTCGCTTCCGAACGGGGCTTGACCACAATCATGTAAAGAAGTGGCGGTTTATCCTTGCTCGCGCCAATCCATTCACATCGTAGTCAAGCCGTTCACGGCAGCTTGGTAGAAACTTTTGGGCCATATCCCCAATATTATACGACAATTATGTTTTTTTATTATTATAGGTATAGTGTACCAGTCACAAAAATAATCGTCAATACGCCAAACGAATATTTTTTATGTAATTTTAGGCATTGTTCGCGTTTCGCTATATTTCCCTTACTTATTATGGCTATATCTTCACCAACATACGTGAAATGTAAGTATTCAACATATTATCTATAATTTTTATAACAAAAAAAATCAGTGAAGGTTAATTCCTTCACTGATTGGATGATTTAATCTTCTATTCCCACTCGATAGTTGCAGGTGGCTTGGAAGTAATGTCATACACGACGCGGTTAACATGATTAACTTCATTAACGATTCTCGTTGAGATGATTTCAAGTACATCCCATGGGATTCTCGCCCAATCGGAAGTCATTCCGTCAATGGATGTTACAGCACGGATCCCGATTGTGTAATCATACGTACGGGCGTCGCCCATTACCCCTACACTACGGATGTTAGGAAGCACCGTAAAGTACTGCCAAATTTCACGTTCCAAACCATTCTTTTTAATTTCTTCACGTAAGATATGGTCAGATTCACGAACGATTTCAAGTTTTTCATCTGAAATTTCACCTAATACACGAATGCCTAAACCTGGACCTGGGAATGGTTGACGCCAAACGATTTCATCTGGAATGCCCATTTCACTTCCAAGTGCACGCACTTCATCCTTGAATAGAGTATTCAATGGCTCAATCAATTTAAATTGCATATCTTCCGGCAGACCGCCAACGTTATGATGCGATTTAATTGTTTGTGCAGTAGCCGTACCACTTTCAATAATGTCTGTGTACAGTGTCCCTTGTGCAAGGAATTCAATACCTTTAAGCTTTGTTGCTTCGTCATCAAATACGTAGATAAACTCGTTACCGATGATTTTCCGTTTTTGTTCCGGATCTGAAACGCCAGCAAGTTTCGATAGGAAGCGTTCCGATGCATCGACCTTGATTACGTTCATATTGAAGCCTTCCCTGAATGTTTCCATTACACCTTCGGCTTCCCCTTTACGAAGTAATCCATGATCAACGAAAATACATGTTAGCTGATCGCCAATCGCTTTATGGATCAATACAGCCACAACGGATGAATCCACTCCGCCGCTCAATGCGCATAACACTTTTTTATCTCCGACCGTTTGACGGATTTTCTCCATCTCGATTTCAATGAAGTTCTCCATTGACCAGTCACCTTTGCAACCACAAACGCCGAATACGAAATTTTTCAAAATGTCATTTCCGTAAACTGAATGACGGACTTCAGGATGGAATTGTACGGCATACAATTTACGTGACTCGTCACTCATAGCCGAAATTGGGCAAGACGGGTTCGTTCCATCAATCTTGAAACCTTCAGGCGTTTCCACCACTAAATCACCATGGCTCATCCAAACGATTTGTTCTTTTGGCAAGTCACTGAATAACTTGGACTCATTTTGGATGGCAAGTGTCGCTTTTCCGTATTCACGGTTTTTAGCTGGTTCCACTTTTCCGCCAAAATGTTTGGTCATAAGCTGCATGCCATAACAAATACCGAAAATCGGTAGGCCCATTTCGAATATGCGTTCATCACAACCAAATGCAGTTGCATCATAAACACTGTTCGGACCGCCTGAGAAAATAATTCCCGTTGGGTTCATTTTCTCGATTTCTTCTACAGTAATTGTATGAGGATGAAGCTCACTGTACACACCAAATTCGCGGATACGACGAGTGATCAATTGGTTATATTGGCTTCCGAAATCAAGTACTACGATCATTTCCTGGTTTTTTTGCAATTCTGTTTTCCCCGGCACAAACGTCACCTCTATCAATGTAATTCACTCATAAAATCGAGTGATACTTTCTTATAAAAAATATTATCATAAAAAAAGAAAAACTAAAAATCCACCCTCAAAAATACACAAAAAGTATAGACGAAGGCAGATTTTCAGCTTTCCTGTTAAAATCCGCCTTCATAGTCAAATCATTTACGGTGATTCGGTAGAAACTTTCGATCCATATTATCGAGGATATATGAAGGATATATTAGTTTAAGTTAGTTTTTGTTATTGTATCAATATAATAAAAACCTGGTCAAGAGCTAGTTTTTTTCATTAAGCTTTCCCAACCGTTTTGAAAGTGCTCCCATTCTCTATCTTCCACGTCTCCACGATATATCATTAACTCGTATCCAGCCGTCAATTCACTCATCTCATCCGTATCGTACACTGCATCCACATAGGCGGCGTACTCCCTTAAAGTTTGCCCCTCCGGACGAACTAAACCAGTTCGCTTTAATTGTTTCAATAATATTAAATAGGCTTTCGTGAAATGAGCACCGGTTTTATTTTTATATCGAAGAATCTGCAGATGTGGAATCCACTTCCTTCTGGAGAAATAACCAATTGAAGCGAGAATCATTACACCTAACAGTGTGATGGCAGTCCATTTAAAGAGACCTTCTGAGCCCCCTATACCAGTTTCCCCTGATGATTGAGTTTCCCTATCGGGTGTATCCTGGCGTTCCCTAGTCTCTTTTTTTGTATGCTCTTCATTAGTTGGGCCAGGGTTCTTGATCTTTTCCTGTTTCAATTCCGAATCGTAAAATTCAACTTCCCCGTTGAATCCCTTTGTCGGCTCGAAGGGGACCCAACCTATCCCAGAAAAATAAACCTCGGCCCAGGAATGTGCATTATTATTGGTCACCTTATAAACGGATTCACCATCATTGATTGACTTTTCACCTTCCGAGTAGCCCTTTACCCACCTGGCAGGTATATTGGCGGCACGGAGTAAAACGACCATTGCACTTGAAAAATTATCACAATACCCTATATGTGTCTCGAATAAAAATTGATCGACATAATCTTGATTTGTCCCCGGATACGGAATATCGTCTTTTGAATAAATGAATTCAGGACCGTCGAAGTAATCCTCAATGGCTTTTGCTTTATCGTACCAATTCGTTTCATTTCTTGTTAGTTGGGATCCCAATTCATAGATCCGGTTTGGCAATCCCTCAGGAAGCTGTGTGTTTTTTTCCATTAACAAATCCATCGTTTCGTCAGGTTCTGTTACCTTTCTTAACTCAGCTATATCAAAACTCGGCATATCATAGACCAGCTCATACTCTTCCATGTCCAGTCTGTCTCCATTTTCCCGTTGAGAAATGATTTTGTCGATACCCTGATAATATTTGAAATCCATTCCGTTTTTGGCATCGATCTTTTTTAAATATCCGGACTGCGGATGGAGTATATGCGAATATGTTTCCGTCATTGTTACTTTTGCCGTCATTTCTTCTGTTTTCTCTACTTCAGGAACCTGAATATCTAAAGATGTCATATCCTGCCCGTTGGAAAAAGCATGAAAGTCCGTTTCCGGTAAGGAAACCCATCCTTTACCGGTATAAATATCTTTGTTCTCGACTTTCCAATAATGTCCTGCAGGTGCATTATTGTAAAAAACGATGGAACTATCTGGCTCTATCGAACCGCCAAGATCCGAATCGTCTTCATCATATCCGACACTTTTACCCTTCGAACCACCGTCTTCTTTAACCGCTTTATCAGAATATGAAGTAATATAAGGAACTGGGTCCGCCCACTGCGGAGAGAGCTTTGGGGCACCGAATCCAACAAGGACACTTACCAATATCATGCCGGTTAGCATCAAGATCCACTTATTGATGGCAGCCATCGGAAACCTTATTCTCTCCTGTATCGTTAGACGCAGCAGGGATAGTAGACCGAGCATCAAGAACCCGATGATGATGATTCTTACCATTGCCTTATCCCCCACATAGGGAGTGAAAGTATCGAGTACAGAGATAAAAATCACCGTTAACATAAAAAAGAAAAAGATGCTTTGCCTCACCATCACCCAGTAATGGATCAAATATGTTACTAGCCAAAGCAGGACAAAAAATAGAAATGTTCGAAATGGATTGGTGATCGACTCCCAATTCCCATCATACATATACCCAAGGTTGCCCGTAAAATCCACTAGAAATCCTTTCAACCATGATAATTGAAATAAAGCGCTTTTGGAATGAAGGAACTGTAATGAAATCATAATATAAGCAATAATGAGAATAATTCGGATTGACCAATGAATGCGGAAATAATGCAGTAGTAGGGAATAAATCAAAAATAGAACAAAAATGATGATATTACCTGTATCGGTGAGTTTATCGACAGGCCTTAACCATTCAGTAATCAACAACAGACCAAATATATATAAGAGGACATGCATGAACCTTTCTAACTTTTCGGTAGTGACATTCATTTTGCCATCACCCCTGATCTGTCAAACTTTAGTTGGCCATGTTCAAAAAAGCTAACCTTTATCCCCCTCGAGACAGCTGTAGAACATGACATTTTTTCCTCATCAGTAAGATCGGCCTGTTTCTTTACACATAACATTAATCCCTGATTAGCGCGGAAAGCACTCAATATGTCCACCTTTTCTAAGGTTAAGTCTGAAACTATGAATATCACAGCAGCGTTTGCCGGAAGACTGCCCTTACTTACATTTTCTTTCAATGCATTCACAACACTATGTTCCTCTTTAGCAAGTCGGTAAAAAATCTTTCGTCTCTGGTTATTTCCTGCTCCTGTCGGTATGATTAGTCTCGATCCCATACTTGCATACCCAATCTCCATGCCTTTTTTTAACATGGCGTGTGCAATGGAAGCCGTGATTACAACTGATTCTTCAAATAAATCCGATGGCTTATTATCAAGCATGATGAATACATCCCTGTTTTTCTGCACTTCGAATTCCTTCGTCATGATTTCACTCGTTCTAGCCGTCGCCTTCCAATTAATCCATGACAACTGATCGCCTGGCTGATACTCTCTTACCCCAGAGACCACTGAATGTTCCCGTTTAGTTCTCTTTGTTGAACCCACTGCCCCCTGATTGAACACTCGATCAAGATCACTGTAGGCAAGTTCATGATATTGAGGGTAAACAGTTATCTTCAAAGGTGAACGATATATCGCTTCCTTTTCACCGAGCCCGAAAAAGTCCCCTATCCTGAAGCGGATAGATTGAAACGAATGCTCTCCACGTGGCAAGTTTTCCAAGGTATATGACATGCTGAAGGTACGCTTGAATCCCGGAAAGATAAGTATTTTCCTTTGGAATCCCCTATCCTCCATCTCCTGAGGCAATTCCTCCTCTATCACCATAAATAATAGGGGCAGCCGGTTTTTACGGGTAAACGTCACGGCTATTTGAACGGATTCCCCGGCCTGGCATTCCCTTTTATTGACCTTTCTCTCAACGGTAAAGGCATGCAGCGGATAAAACAGCAGAATCGCAGCGTACGCAGAAAATGGAAAAAACGAATAAAAAATAAACCAACTGACAAAACCGCCTTGAAACATTGCAAAGCAAAAGGAAATGGCCATGAGTAATACCAGTCCGATCACACTCATATTTCCCCTTAAAAAGTTGATGAATTTGCGCATCAGGTCACAGCCCGCTTCACAGGCACTTGAGTTGTCGCGACAATTTCATGTATCACCATTCCTGCATCGAATCCATCATAATTAGCTTCAGGTTTCAAAATGAGCCGGTGGGAGAATACGAATGGAACTAAATATTGAATATCGTCCGGTAGAACATAGTCCCTTCCCTGAATCAGTGCGTATGCTTGAGCTGCTTTCATCAAGGCTATCGATCCACGCGGGCTTACCCCCAAATAGACCCCTTCATGAGTACGGGTTCGTATCGCCAACTCAACGATATAACGTTTTATTATGTCATCCACTATCACTGCTTTTACCTCTGCCTGTAATGCTATCAATTCATCTATGGTGATGACGGATTCCAGCTCCTCAAGCGGTGCCATATGTTGAGCTCTATGAAGTACCTCCATCTCGTCTTCCACACTTGGATAGCCCATTTTCATTTTTAATAGGAATCTATCCAATTGAGCCTCTGGAAGCGGATATGTTCCCTCGTACTCGATCGGATTTTGTGTTGCCATTACGAAAAAGGGCTTCTCCAATCCTCTTGTGACACCATCTATCGTCACACTTGCCTCTTCCATGGCTTCAAGCAAGGCAGACTGCGTTTTTGGCGAGGTCCGGTTAATTTCATCGGCTAAAATTATATGTCCCATTATCGGTCCCGGTCTAAAAATGAATTCTTGTTCCTTAGGATTAAAGATCGAAACACCAGTTACATCAGAAGGCAGTAAATCAGGCGTGAATTGTATACGTTTAAAGCTTGCACCTATTGATTTTGCCAGTGCCCTTACCATGACTGTCTTTCCCACACCCGGAACATCCTCCAATAAGACATGCCCGCCGGAAAGAAGTGCCACGATGCTTAGTTCTGCTATATCCCGTTTTCCGATAATCACCTTTTCGATATTCCCTAGAATCATTTCCAGCTTTTGATTGATCTGCTTATAAATCATTCTCTACCTCCTGAGATCACCCTATCAATATTTCATATATTTCCCATATTAAAACTAGACTTTTTTTACATTAAGCTCCAATTAAACCTTACATTGTAAGTTTACTAGATATTCAGTAAACCATAAACGAATTTCTCTAAAAATATTAATGCTGCTTAATGTTATCATAACTTGTTCAAATAACACGAAGAAGGATGCACCAATATATTGGCGCATCCTTTCCATTTCCTGCTCGCTCATCAGGGCAATAGAGCTACGATCATCTGGAATACATTCTTAAGGAATTAAAAATGAACCAACTTCCTTTCTTTCTTAATTATGCTAAAATGGATGCAATCCACTCAAAGATATAAGAGGTACTGATCATGTATAAAAGATTCTTCATTTTGATTTTCGCAGTTGCCCTTCTTTTAGGGCTTCTTAAAACGATTATGGATATGTAGCAAAAAAAAAGCCCAATTCCTGACATATGCCAGAAATCGGGCTTTTTTCATTTTCGTTTAACCTCACCATTCAGCTTCCCCATTTTCGGAATAAGGATAAAAAACAAACAACCGACCAAAAGTGCCAAAACAATTCCGAGCAATATCGTCAGGTCAAAATTAAGGGTAGGCTCCGTTTCTTCTTCACTTCTCGTTCGAATGCTGACTTCCGAGAATAATCCAAGCTGTTCTGCTTTTGAAGCGATGGTATTATTTTGATTCTCCGTTACCGGAGACAGAAACAGTGAGTCCTTCACCGAGTCAATGACATCATATTTACCTCTTTCAAAAGTAAGGTCTTTTAGTTCTTCAGGCAGTTCTTGCTTCTGTTCCAACAATCCTTCCTCATGGAAATACTCCGTCTGAATATCAATATCCTTTTCTTGATACTCATTGGGCTCCACCATGGGTTCCTCTTCTGCCCCGGCATGCGCTGTATAGCTAAAGAACAGGATGAACAAGACTGGCATTACGAATTTACTCCACTTCATGGGCCATTTCTCTTCTTTCTGTCAGACGCTTCACTATATATGGAATGACCGTTCCGATAAGCGTCAGTACAATCAAGATGATGATAGCCGGAATGAATGCAGACTGATTACCGAATTGAATGGACATGTATACGTCTGCAACAGGGTGTTCAACATTGAAATTCGGCATGATTAAATCCAATAATGGAATGGTAAAGAAACTGATCAAACCAATCACAAGGATAGCACCGACAAACGGACCAATTGAGAAGGCAAGTCGTGTAAACGCTGAACAGAAGAATAAAAGCAGGACAGTGAAAACAGTCCATTTAATCTCCTGCATATCTCCCAGTGGATAAATCTTCAAACCATATATGCTGATTATTAAACCTACGATCAGATTCAATAAGGTAAACAAGGCCACATGGACCATCATTGGAATGGTTTCATAATGATGCATGAAGAAACCGATCAATAACCCAGAAATGAGTATGATCACCAACATGACGATTGGCGGGATATTAACCTTTTCCTGATGAAGGACTTCACCGCTTATTTGAACGGGATTCGCTAAATATTCATACACATACCCGTTCTGCTGATCATCGACCAGAGTGTTATTCAAGACACTATATACGTCTGTCTTGATTTTTACGGTTGAGTCTACATTTTGGGACCAATTATCATTAAGCTGATCGGCCCTTTCCTGTACGGACCCCACTTTCGCTTGCAGGTCTGCTGTATCCTTCGTAACCGTGTCTTGTCGTTCCGCTACAGAGTTGACAAGGTCTGAAATGAAGCCGACAGTTGTTGCCGTATTGTCTTGAAGTGATACAAACATTTCGCCATCAAGGTTTACTGGCGGTTCCGTCTCTAATTCAGGAGCTTCCAAATGATCTGACAAATTGGCAGACACTCCTTGAGCCCTTTCGGTAATTGCCGCTAATTCAGCTAAAGTTGCTTTCTGCCCTGATTCGACGTTTGCATCATATTCCTGCATATAACCCATAATGGAGTCGGAGAACATTCCAAAGTCTTCATTAACTCCCGCTAAACTCGCCTTGACGAGCTTTGCTTCTTCATCTACGTTTCCGGAAACCCCATTTTTCAAGTTTTCCAATTCTTTTATATTGGCTGCAAATACCTTATCTACATTTGCTTCCGTGACTCTTTCAGCCAATTCACCATAAGATGAGAGCGAACCGTAATAGGCAAGGAGGGTAGTTGAATCCCGGTTAGTGATAGGATTATCAAAGGCCTTCACCAACATTGCCCGCCTTTCTCCCCCCACTTTTTCAAGGAGTGACTGTTCGAGATTCTTGATCTCTGCGATGGCCTCGTCGATTGTCATACTCTGGATGTCCTGTAATTTTTGAATATCTTCCTGTGACTTTTTCCATTGGTCACCTAAATCCTTATAATTCGTGCCGAGTTCATTATAATCAGTCTGTAATTGCGTAAACTGAGCGAGCAGATCACTATATGAATCTACCAGTGTATTAAACTCCGTAATCACTTGATTATAATTTCCCGTTCTGCCGTTCACTGTGCCGCTAAGATTATTGATTTCTGCTTGGAGTTCTGCCGTAAGAATGTTGATTTGTTCGGCAGTACCTTCACTTCCCTCTGCCGGCACCAAACTTTCAAGTGCCGTGTTGATGCCATTTATTTGATCCAGCAGTACCTGGAGTGATAGTTCATCAATCGGATCCTTCTTTGAAGGAGCAGCATCCGATTCACCTTTACCCGTTTCCGTTTCAATATCTTCTATAGAGGTCGTTCCTTCATCGATAATTTCCCCATCACCAGAGCTGCTTGCAAGATTTCCCCTTTGCATTAGTAAAGTAGACTGAAGGTTATCAAGACCCCCCTCTTCAGATTGTTTCAATTGTTCAATTGAGCTTTGTTGATCTTGGGTGATTTTCGTGATTTGTTCTACTTGTTTGTCTTTCATGCTTGTTGAAAACTGTTCCAATTCATTATTACTAGAATCAAGTTTCTGCTGCATGATTCCAACATTCTCACTAATGCCTTGATCATTAAGACTGAATTCCGTATTCATCCCTTGCTGAATCTCTGGTACAGATTGGTTCCCTTCATTCAACACCTTGTCATATGATTGAATACTCTCCTTGACAAGCTGCTGATTTTGGGTCGATGCCTTCTCAAAAAGGTTACTTTGAGCTTGTTGATACTCCTCAAAAGAAACAACATCCTTCACAAAGGAAGCCATTTGGGCCTTAGTGTCCCCGATTTCACCCATTGTTTCAGTACTCGTTTTCCCTGCATCCTTCGTCTGGGCAAAGACTCCTTCAAGCATGTCCTTATGCTGCTTGATTTCGCCAGCAAGGCTTTCCGAGCTTGGAGTATAAAACTCATACATCGTGTTTTGAAAAGCGATTTCTTTAGCTAGGACATTATCGAACTTCTTACGAATGTCCTCGACTGATTGGGAAACATAGCTCCAATACTGTGTGGAAATATGCTTATTCATTTTGCTCTTTGTCTTCTCTAATTCCTTTTGTACCTTTTCCATATTCTCTGCATTCAAACTAGGTTGTACCTTGTATTTCAACCCCGCCTTGACAGGCTGTTCATCATCGAACGTATAAATATTCTCTGAAAAATCGGATGGAAAATATATAACTGCATCATACTTTTCATTTGCAAGTCCACTTTCCGCCGTACTTCTATTAACCACAAACCACTCATATTCAGAATCCTTGTCCAATGTGGTAACAAGCTCTGAGCCCATGTAAATGGGTTTTTTGTTAAATTCAGTGCCATTATCTTCATTTACAATGGCGATTTCACGAGAAGCCGTTTCTGTCTTTTTCATTGGATTTTGGCCAATATAGGAAAAAAACAGGATTGGCAGCGCTAAGATCACCAGTATTTTACCGATTAATAGCATCGGTTTTATTTTTTCAGACACTCTCTTGCACTCTCCTTCTTTCTTCACTTAGTGGAATTTGGATTTTACTCTCCTGGCCATTCAGCACAAAGTATCCGTACCCCGGCTGTATTTCTTCTTCTTTTCTGGAATACGAGAGGGTGTACAAGCTTTGGTCCGATTTTTTAAGAAGCAAAACAGCCTGTCTGACTTGTTTCAGTTCGGTTGTCAACGAATCATACCCCTTGGTGAAGTCGTTGGCATTTCCAGCGACAATCACACTAAACCCGAGATGGCTGTACTGTTTCATCAAACCACTGATCCTATCCTGAATCCTGCCGTCGATCGTTTGTTGGATTCTTGAAATGCTATCTATGACAAACATGATCGTTGGGAATTCCAGTTGCTTCATCGGTTTCATTTCCAACGCCTCTAGATAACGTCGTTCACGTTCTTCAAATATTCCAGTGATATGATCAAGCCATTCGGTTATCTGATCTTTTGTTTCCACATAGCGTACCTTCTCCTCTAACGCATATGAAGATAGGCCACGATCAACTCCGTCAAATAAACCAATTTCCACAATCGTCTGTGTAAGCAACGATTCCAAGAGCACTTTAAGGACATGGGTTTTCCCTTTACGTGACTGTCCTACGACAAGCAGGAATGGATTGGAATTCAACTCCACGAAAACAGGTGTAACGCTTTCCTCAGAAAGCCCGATTGGAATGGAATCCTTCTTAATGGCTTGTGAGCAGTAACTCTTGAAGCTGCTGGAATCAAGTCGCGTCGGTAACATCGGAATCGCCGGCGGTTTGGCTATTTCCTTATATTTAACCTTATGTTCTGCCACCGCTTGTTTCATTTCTTCCAAAACGGCTATATCATCCGCTCCATCAGCTGGTAAATAAACCTGTGTGAGATAGGTTTGGTCCTTTTTCACCAACGCCCTACCCGGAACAGGTTCATTTTCATAAGGGGTCCTCCCCAAAACTGAATATTGCTCCGAACTGTCCATTAAGTAATGGACGACCTTCGTCTTAAGACTATTCATTAACGGCTGGCGAATCGCATTGATTCTCGTTGCGGTTAAAATCATGAATATTCCAAGTGATTGTCCATCCCGTGCAAACTGAACGAATTGCGCTTCCTGGTCTTGCATCTCATCCTTCACTAAGTCAAAATTGTCGACCACGATATAAATAATCGGCAATTTATCTTCCACTAATGCATTATAAAGCTTTATGTTACTAAGCTCCTTTTCTGAAAAAAGCTGCTTACGCCTTTCCATCTCCGACTTCATGAATAACATGAATTTTTCAATTTTCCTTAACTCATCGAACCTAAAGTATTCCCCAGTATGAGGCAGCTGGCGTATTGGCAGTAAAGCGCTATTCCCGAAATCGAAAATATAATAATGCAGTTCTTCAGGACTGAATTGATCTGCAAAACTAAAGAGAAGTGTCAAAACGGTGGTTGACTTGCCGTATCCGGAAGAACCAAAAACCCCAACATTCCCATCTTCAATCCAGTTATAGACATAATTTGTCTGGCTCTGCAATTCGGGCTCATCCTTCATTCCTAGGTGGAATTGATTGCTCGCCAAGCTTCTTTCAGCGTTTCTCGATAAACGATCTGAAAGAGGCGGTAGCCATGGGCTTGCCAACTTCTTAATCTCCATTTCTTCCTGTGTCGCCACAATTCGATCCGCCACGGCTTCAATTTCACTAATCTTTTCTTTCCTCTTATTAGTGATCTGTTCCGATACATTTGAGATTTGAACAAGACCAAGGTCTGTGACAAGTGCCACTTCATCCTCAGATCCAACCGTATCCTCTAAATAGGGTGCACCGCTCCATGCAGACTGGAACAATTCATAAACCTCGTTATTTCCCACCTGCAAATATCCCCGTCCGGTGACAGTAATATTTGCCGCATCGCTATTTTTAAGAATTTCCTTACTATCATTGGCATCCTGCACTTTTAAGGAAATTTTAAAACGGGCATTACTCCAAATCTGGTTATCGATAACACCGCCAGGCTTTTGTGTAGCAAGAATTAAATGAACACCCAAGCTCCGTCCAATTCTTGCCGTACTCACTAATTCCCTGATGAAATCGGGTTCTTCGTTTTTAAGTTCCGCAAACTCATCTGATATCAAAAATAAATGCGGTAACGGTTCATCCGCTTTGCCTTCTTTGTATAAATCCGTGTAATCGTTGATATGGTTGACTTCATATCGATCAAACATGCGCTGACGTTTCTTCAATTCACTATTAATGGAGGCCAGTGCCCTGGCACTGAAGTTCTTGCTTCCTTCGATATTCGTAATGACTCCCAGCAGATGCGGAATCTGTCTGAATGGCTGCGCCATTCCCCCACCTTTATAATCAATGAGCAAAAAGGCAACTTCATGCGGATGATAATGAACGGCTAATGATAGGATGTAAGTTTGCAGTAATTCACTTTTCCCCGATCCTGTCGTACCAGCAACCAATCCATGGGGGCCATGCGCCTTTTCATGCAAGTTCAATTCAACCCTATCCGTTTTCCCTTTCAATCCAATCGGTACTGCCAGGGATTTGGAAGACTGATTGGTCTGCCAGTTTTGGCTGATAGGTAGATCTTCCACTTCACGAGCTTTCAATAACTCCAGAAATGAAACCGTTTCTGGTATTGAATTGTTCATCCCCTTTTGATGATCCAGTGAACGCAGCGTACGTGCATAACGCTCATTACCTTCTTTTGTATGTGTATCAAGTGTAAAAGGGGTATGAACAGCCTTCGTTTGTTGGATGAGAATCTCACCATCGCGATCATTTATATACTTAACAAGCGTATGGACATTTTCCGTCAAACTCTCTTTTGCATCCGCAGCAAAAATCGTCGAGATACCTAAATCTTCTGTTTTACCCTCTAAATATTCCAATATGACATGCTCTGCAATTAAATTGCGATCCGTGACAATAAAGACAAAATGGGGAGTGAATCTTACTTTCCCTTTGTTCTCATCCAAATCTCTTTCCCTCAATAGCTGATAAATCGAAGTAAGTAGCTGGTCGCGTGATTGCTCATTGTATATAAGGCCTTTTGCATAGGCATGCGGCAATTGAAAATGAGGGAGCCATTTCATCCATTCCCATTCTTGGTAATCCTTTTCCGGAAAAATGGCCACAAATCGTACATCATGATAACTATGAAAAAAGGCCAGTTGCCCAATCAATTGTTGCAACTCACGTTTAACAATCGATTCCTTTCCAACCAGACCCATCGATCCGCTTGATAAATCAATGGATAACGGAAGATCATCCAGGTTTTTGTATACCTCCACAAGTTCCTGCGACTGCTCAAGTAAATCATCTATATCACGATTGGACATATCGTTACTATTAACCGACACCTCATAACTTGAGGGTATGGCCGCCGTTCCTATCTTAAAGTGGAGAGCGTCTTCACTATCCACTGTTCGCTCCCAAATACGGTCGCTGATACTATCGGTCAGATGCTTCATCCTTTCAAAAGAAGGGTAATGATACAACAGCACATTCTTTTGCCTTTCAGACAGCTCTTGCAGTTCTTCCCTCTTCTGCTCTAGATACCTGGTATAAACGCGTTGACGTTTTTCTTCTCTGAATTTTTGCTTCTTTTTGTCTTTAAAGTATTGTACCGTCGAGGTAACTAAAGTCGTTGTGAACATCACGATCGATATGATGATGAAAATGCCCCGAGGTTGAATGATCGTGATGACCCCCATGACAATAAGCATCATTAACGGTGGCATAAGGATTAGCCATAACCCTCTATTATTATCTTCCGATTCTTGGCTCGGAAATGATATCGTCACTTTCTCATCCGGCAATTCATAGATCATCCTTGGTGTACGGCGATATTGTGGATAGCTTTTCTTCATTTCAGAGATTGGCTTCTTCATTTTAGATAAAGATGTTTCATAACTCTCGGCACTATGAATCATCAATAAGTCGCCTTCAATCAACCTCAGCACCATATTTGGCCAGCAAATCAGATCGCCATTTTGAACGGGAACAGCCTTCGTTACCTTTTCACCATTCAGGAAAATCCCGCTATTTTCCTTTGGCACGAGAAGCCATTGCCCTTTATGAAGCACAAAGGAAAAGCCATTGCCGGAAACGGGTCCTTCTTTACGGAAAGTCGCTCCCAGCTTGGCTGATATAGTGATTTCTTTCAAATTGCCAATATAATAGAGGCTTTCTTCCAATTCCCCTGCCGTATAAAAAATCTCGATCGTTTCTTCTCCTTCATGAAAGGTGAAGCTTTGAAACGGCTTTACATCGCCAAGCTTCTTTTCCTCTCTAAACACCTCAAACTCATCAAGCCCATTTTGCTTTCTCAGCTTGATAGGTCCATGTTCAAAGGGAACGGAATAGACGGTGATCGTATCCTGCTTTGATGGGCCAATCGTGATCGGACCTTTATGATCATCCTTGATCGTGAAGGACTGATAGGTCCCCTTAGAATAAATCCATAATAAACTCATTAAATCTCACCTCCGCAAAAGGCCAAATGCTCACTCTTTGCTTTTCTCTTTTTCTTCAGATGATTTTTTCGAGGAATCCTTACTTTCTTCTTTTTCTCCAGAAGCAGGCTCCTTTTCCTCTACTTCTTTTACAGCAGGTTTTGCTTCAGCTTCACCTTGATCATTGGACTCTGTTGCAGGCTGGTTTTGATCTTGCTGTTCCTCCATTTGCTTTTGCAATTCCTTTATTTCCTTTTCATATTGGGACAACTCTGTATCGATTTCTTTAATTTGCGTTTCCTTTTCTTCCCCTGAAAGGTTATCGTCTAGCTTAATCTGTTCTTTCTGATTTAACAGACCATATGTAATCAATTCGCGATCCTCCATGATTCTCGCCAAATCGATCGCGTCCTCGTTCATGCCCCTGCCTATATAAATCCAATATAGAAGATACTGACTATCCGTTTGCAAAGTGATTGCATTTTCTACATTCTTCTTCCTGACATCATCTAACGGCTCATAAGTGACATAGGCCATAGCCAGTTCATATTGAACGACATACGGCATATTTTTTGGATCGTAGTTTTCCAAACGGTCAATGACTTCACTGTATTTTTGTTTTAAGAAGCTTTCACCGCTTTCTACATATGCCTCCTGCCTAGGTTGGGAGAAGAATAGTGTGTAAATCGTAAACAACAGCAGTGGCACTAGAACGATCATCGTACCCCAAAGTGTATAACGGCCCGTTTTCCATTTCTTTTCAGGGATATGTACAAATGCTTTTTCTTCCTTCTCTAATGCTTCTATCCGATTTTGAATGACCTTGGAAAGTTCATCCCAAGTCCCCGATGCCAGTATACTTTGTGATTCGTTCGATAGTTTTAGTGTTTTATGGTAAAGCAAATACTCTTCGAATGTATACTGCCCATCCACAAGTGCAGAAATCGTTGCCTTCGTTTCTTTAAATAGCTCATCTTGATTATGTTCATAAGGAGGCAAACTGTCTTTTACACCATAATGCAGGAAATATGGGGCCAAGCTTGAATCAAAAACGATATTTTCTGGACAGACGACTAGTTGCAGCCGAGTCAATTCATGATTTCTGATTTTCTTCACGATTTGATAGGACGATACCCATCGACCTATCAGATTTTTATCTTTAGCTTTGGAAAAAACAAAAAAAGAGGCTGGTGGATTTACTCTGATCTGCACCTCGTCCTCTGTCACTTCTATATGTTTCTGGAGAGCATCATCGGCTTCATGAATAAGCTGTAATTCCAATGGATCTTGCATCGACAGTTTTGCCCGTTGGAAATCGAACGAATACCCATTATCACCCTTCACAATTGCAGCTTCTGTTTTTTTCTCCAGATATGAAGATTTTTTCTCATCCATTCTATGTACTCCTTTACCCCTGCTAAAGGGCTTTAGACTTTATTCCTATAACGAGCCCACACTTAATCCATTAGAGGATCTCAAGGCGGTCCCCCGTCGTAATTCCGCTATCAAGCAGGGTATCATAACCTGAACATACAAACTCCTTATTCTGGACCCGCACCCAATAGCCATCTTTAGGTGCACTGGCAATATCCTTTACCTGCCATACAATTTCCACAACCTTCTTGATGGAGCGGTAATTCGACACTTGCAAGTCAAATACTTCCCCTGTGTACCTGTTTAAATCGATCGTAAGTTGAATATATATGGAAACCACCTCTTTAAAAGCAAAAAGCACCACGATCTTCATTAAGAGTCGCGGCGCTTTTTCCTAGAAAATTCTTTATCTCTTTGACTATTGATTATCCGCGAATTTGACTAGCAATCTGATTATCTGTGTCTTCAAGGATTTGAGCTGATTTATTCAATTGTTGAGAAACTTCATTCAACAAACGAGCCATGTCCATGAATGAAGGCTTCAATTCTTCGTACTGCCCGACGAAAGCCTCACTGGAAGAACCTTCCCAAATACCAGTTAAATGATCTCTCATTCTATCTAAACGACCAATCATATCCGTTACCTGTTGGCTTTCATTATCATATTGCCTAGCTACATCTTTCAGTTCTGAAGGTGTTACGCGAATTTGTGACATAGAAAAACTCCTCCTTATATCTTATATAGTACATTTTAATGGAACCATACATTTTCTGCCATATAAATAAGTGCAAAGTCGAAAAATGGGAAATTATGATTATGTAAAAAAACCTATATATGGCATTATGAAAGTCTATGTACCTGTTTTCCCAAGTAATTAAACCTTTTTTTGAATTAATTTTAAATATTTTACTTTTCATGGAAAAAAAGTTCTTTATACCCAATTTTCCTGATCCATTACTCAAACAACTGATTTTCATCGGTGACTTTAGAATCTTTTCCATTAAACATTAATCAAACGTTTGATTAATTTTCGAAATATCCAGCGTTTCCATACAGTTTGTCTTTATAATCGAAATATTTTCCAAACCATTCAAAAGGGACATCCGAATGGACGGAGGTCTTTTTTTGGCCTGACCCGGCTTTTTTCCGCCTACCTCCTACTTACTTCAGCTATGCTTCCGCAGCAGGAGTACGTCATATTGCCAGAATCGAATTCAAAGGAAACAGTCTGTCTCTTCCCAAAGGTTTTTGGAAAAGTGATAGCATTTATACCAAATACATGGATTTCAACTCCGTTGTTTAGTTAATGGAAATCCTGATCAAGCCCTCATATAACCCGTTCCAAAAAGTGTTTCACAAACCGATCCGCTTCCACTTTCGTACAGACACGGATTCCAGGTTCGCTATCTTGTTGACCGATTGTCCTGCCTGTTTCTTCACCTTCGGTCATCACCTTGACGTTCATCCATTCCGTACTCACAAAACTTGAATCAATCGCAACCCCGACAGCAAGAGGATCATGAAGTGCACAACCGCCCAAACCTGGATGGGAGTTTTCATATGCTTTCATATAATAATCGGTCATTTCCGCTAAAAATTTGGCGCTTTCCTTTCCAGTGGCACGCCAATCATCAAGCTTCGATTTCAGTAGGTATGTTTGCAGTGTCACATCAAGCCCCACTAGGGTGATTGGCAGCCCTGAAGCAAATACCTGATCAGCTGCCTCAGGATCTGATATTATGTTCGCTTCAGCATAGGGCGTTACATTTCCTGGTACGTATACGGCACCGCCCATAATAACGACCTCTTTTACCAAGGTCATGATCGTTGGGGCTTTTTTAATCGCCAATGCGATGTTAGTCAGTGGACCAACTGCAATAATTGTAATTTCATGCGGTCGGCTCTTCACTTGATCGATAATGAAATCTACTGCATTTCCTTGTGAAGCTTTGATACTTGGTTCAAACTGAAGGGTATTTCCTAACCCGTCTTCCCCATGAACATGCTTCGGATATTTCTTCTTCCTTCCGCGCACCAAAGTTTGGTCAGCACCTTCAAAAACCGGAATGCGCCTATTTAATTTCTCCAAAACGGCAAGTGTATTGCGGGTCGATTCAACAACGGGCACGTTACCAAAGCAAGTCGTGAATCCGAGCACTTCCAATTCTGGGGAATTTAAAGCATACGCCATCGCCATGGCATCATCAATTCCAGTATCAACATCGAATATGATTGGTTTCAATATTTCCACACCTTCCAAAATCACTTTTCGAGAGCTCTTTCAATGCCTCTCTTTTCTTTTTCTTATGTATCATGAAACACTGTTTTCCAACTGAATTTTAACATTCAATTATAGGCACTTCCACAGAAAGTTAGGAATACTCATAATTTGCAAACAAATGACAATGCCCGCTGGTTCTTGTATCTACCAGTAAAAATAGTTGACCACTCATAAATATCAATGATATAAAAAGTGAAAAGAAGAAGTTGTATCTTAGTAGCGCCCTAATTCCTTTTCAACTTGTTCAATGCTATTACGTCTACTCCAAAGGTAGTTATGAATGCATGCGTTACGAATTTATGATATCCAAGGTGGAAAAAGGATGAAAATGTTTAAGTTGATTGTAGATGATCCTTCTGCGTATAAAAAGGGAACAAAATTCTTTTTAATATCACATTCAGAATTCATAGGTGTGAAAAGTTATGTATTACTAGCTGAAGATTTGAAAGGAAAGATCGAAGTAACGGAAGAGGAATTGAGGAGTAAGTTCGTTTCCATACATTGATCCTCAGTTTTAAAACCCCAGCTGTCCAATATAACTGAAAAAACGCGGGAATTTCATTTCTGAAATTCCCGCGTTTTTCTTATTTTAAGTCTTCAACCGAATCAATATCGACGTAATCCGGTACGACCAGACCATTCTTTGTTCCTTTTAAGTTTGGTCCAAGGTCAACCATTTCAGCTTTATACTTATTATAGTATTCAAGATGTGTTCCCGGGAGCCATGCGGCCACCATGGCGTCCGCACTTCCGTTTGCAACGCCGGCAAACATTGGTCCCACTTCAACCTGACTTAATGTTACATCATAACCATTCTGCTCCAGAACCTTGCCAATCACATTTGTGCTGGCAATTTCAGTGTCCCATGCAACATAAACCAGTTTGATTTTTTCACCATTTCCTGATTCAGCACCTTTGGTCCATTTGGATACTTTGTCCTGATTTTCCTTTATCCATTTTTCTGCTGCTTCTGAAGGAGACATCCCTTCAGCAACTTGGACCATTACATTTTCCATATCTTTAGTATCCCAGAAGAATTGATCAAGGATTTTATAAGCGCCAGGGGCATCCTGTTCAAGGCCTTTTCTGGCAATCGAATTAATATTTTCAGCCCCGCCAAAGGATTCATTCGGATCTTCGAGATATTTCAAGTCATATTTCGAGAACATCCAATGCGGTGACCATCCTGTAACGACGATTGGTTCTTTTTTATCAATCGCTTTTTTCAATTCAGCAACCATTGCCGCCGAAGACCCTTCAACCAACTTCCAATCATCCAGCTTATAATCATCTATAGCCGTTTTAGTCAACTTCATCAATCCTGCTCCAGGTTCAATTCCGATGATTTCATAATCGGTTTTGGCAGCAAAACTATTTTTATCCCCGTTCACAGCCGTATCTTTTGTAAAAGCACTGAATAGTGCAGTACCTACAACGAGTAACGCCAATATTGTAAAAATGATTTTTCTGCTAATGATATGCTCGTAAGCTGGCTTACGTAGGTTTTGCGTGATACGATCGAGAATGATTGCAATGATTACGATGGATAAACCTGCTTCAAATCCTTGCCCAACATTTATTTGGCTGACAGCCCGGTAGACATCCGCCCCAAGTCCGGGTGCTCCAACCAATGAAGCTGTAACTACCATGGATAGCGCCAGCATGATGCTTTGGTTAACTCCTGCCATAATCGTTGGAGTAGCCAATGGTATTTGTACCTTGAATAACTTTTGGCTGCTGGTTGAACCAAAAGCATCCGATGCTTCGATCAGATCATTAGGCACTTCTTGAATCCCAAGATTGGTCATACGGATTGTCGGTGCGATTGCGAAAATAAATGACGCAATGATTCCCGGTACTACCCCTATTCCAAAGAATAAGATCGAAGGAATCAAATAAACGAATGCAGGCATTGTTTGCATGAAGTCCAAGATCGGGGTAACGATCTTACGCACCGTGTTATTTTGGGCACACCATATTCCGATCGGTATCCCGATCACTATCGTTAAGACTCCTGACAATATAACGATTGCCAGTGTTTGGATGCTTGATTCCCAATAACCAAGATTATCAATCAATAGTAAGCTAATGAATGTAAATATCCCTAAGGGCCATCTGCTTGTATAGGTAACCAGAAGGGTAAGGACTATAATTAACAAGATGGAAGGTCCAGCACTCATTACATCGACCAGGATATCCAGTAGTCCCTCGATCACATTCGTAATAAGTGTAAATAATCCAGCAAATACAATAGTTATCCAATCCACTAAAGAATCAACCCAAGCTCCTAGTGGGATTTTCGGCATATTCATTGAATTATTCACTCTCCATTTCATTCAAGGAATCTTTATTTCCGGCCAAAGCGCCGATAACGGCACCGCGAAGCAGAATTCCTTTAATTCTATTCTGATCATCAATGACTGAGATTGGCAAACTTGAAGTCGCCATCACATCCATGAGGTTTCCAAGTAATTCATCCTCTTTTACAGTGGGGATATCGGTTGACATCACTTCAGATATCGATTGGTTATTGCTCATTGCCTGACGAGCCTGTTCAGCGGTCACGGCCCCCAATAACTTCTGCTTTCTATCCACAACAAAAATGCTGGAATACCCTTGTTTGCGCATGATTTCCAAGGCAACCCTCGGACCTCTGTCCACCGCGATCTTCTCTGGGCGTATCATCACATGAGATGCTGTCAAAACTTTTGATAGATCAACATCTTCCACAAACTTCTCGACGAATTCATTGGCTGGATTCATCATGATTTGTTCAGGAGTTCCCAATTGAATGACACTTCCATCTTTCATAAGGGCAATTCTATCCCCGATTCTTAATGCTTCATCAAGATCATGGGTAATGAAAATGATCGTTTTTTTGTACTGATCTTGGATTTGAATCAGTTCATCCTGCATATCCTTACGAATCAATGGATCAAGGGCACTGAAGGCTTCATCCATCAATAGGATATCCGTATCACTTGCGAGTGCCCGGGCTAACCCAACCCTTTGCTGCATACCACCACTAAGCTGTGATGGCAGCTGATTTTCGTAGCCTTTTAATCCAACAGCCTCAAGAGCCTTCATCGCATTTTCATGACGTTTTGCTGGATCCACTTTTTGAATTTCGAGCCCAAATTCAGCGTTTTCCAATATCGTTTTATGCGGAAATAAAGCAAAGTTCTGAAAGACCATGCTTATTTTCTTTTGTCTGACTTCCCTTAACCGGGCAGCGTTCATCTTCACGATATCTTCATCATCAATTAAGATTTCACCCAAAGTGGGATCGATCAAACGATTGAACATGCGGATCAAAGTGGATTTCCCGCTTCCTGATAGGCCCATGATGACAAAAATCTCGCCGGGATAAATCTCGAAATTAACATTATTCACTCCGACCGTTTGTCCCGTTTCTTTCAAGATTTCTTTTTTCGTCTTGCCTTGCTTCAATAAGTCTGTTGCTGCTTTTGGAGATTTGCCAAAAATTTTCGAGACATTTCTGACTTCTACATACGGCTTCATCAAGTCACCTCATTCTAATAGTTGCCCATATGATATTCAGTTTTGCTGAATTCCCCCGTTTTATGCGAGTGATGATTATTAATCCACAAGTATCTTGAAATAACCGACATTAACAAAGCTATTCTACCCCATTACTTTTTCTTCAAAAAAGCGGAAGTGACACTTATTCAGTGGCACAGGGCATAACGTGCATAGAAAAATAATCTATATTTATTATTCCCAAGAAGCATTTCTTTACTTGGATTATTTTTGTGTGATAAATTGAGCATTTCAAGTAGGAAAAAAGAGGTGCAATCACAACTGAGGAAACTAGCAGGCACAACATATACCAACTGTAATATAAACGATTTCCACTTAGAGTTTTGTCCAGATGGTGGACTTACGACTACCCTCTAAAGTACTTCATTTCCTTAACCAGGTGGAATGATACTTGCAGTGCAGTATAACACCAAAACGCATAGAAATATGATTATGGGATTCCCAATGTGTCTAATTTGAGCTTTGCAGGGAAAAGAGGTGCAATACAACTGAGGAAACTAACAGGCACAGCATATACCAACTGAAATATAATGGTTTTTTATTTTAGAGTTTTGTTCAGTCTCAACATACGGACTGAACCTCAATCCCTAAAGTACTTCATTACCTTAACAAAGAATGAATATAAGTTCAAATGATGTGGGACGGAATTCTTGCCTAAAAAGCCCATTTACGCCATCAATTCTTAAGGTTCCTGAAGACTCTAAAAACCTTGATATACCAACACTTTGGCTTCCTATAATCATAAACGCCCATCATCAGCCACAAATTTTTTTCAGTTTTTTTATAATCCAAAATGATCCAAAAAACGGAAAAAGCGATTTTCTGTCATAAATAACGGGTAAATTTAAGCGGTTCCGGATCTGGCAAGATTGGAATTTTACACTTTTTTTATAGGTTATGTTTTATGCAGACATACATGGAAATGTGTCACATATACAGAAAAAAAACCTTGAAACAACTAACTCATTTCAAGGTTAATGCATATTATCGATACATACTAATTGGCATTCCTATGTTCATCAAAATCAATTTGACATTCCTCTAGCGGAGTTACTTTTGTTTTCTTAATGAACTTATATCCAAGCCACATTACCAGAAAGAATGGGATGCCAAGATAGGCTGCGAACACACTAGCCCAGTTAATGTCATCGCCAATAAAGGCCTGATAGTTTTGCGCCAATAAAACGAAAAAACAAAGAGCAAAGGAAAATATCGGTCCGAAAGGAAACCATTTTGACTTATAGGGAAGATCGTCCAGTGAATACCCTTGAGCAATATAGGCTTTTCTAAACCGGTAATGGCTTGCCGCTATTCCCAACCAAAATATAAATCCAGTGACTCCAACTGCATTCATCAGCCAAATATAAATGACCCCATCACCGAAAATGGAAGCAAAAAATGCCAACATCCCTACAAGTGAGGTCACAACCAGTCCCCAAATGGGAACGCCGCGCTTGTTGAGCTTTCCAAAAATACGCGGTGCCAATCCTTCGTGTGCCATTGAGTACAACATTCGGCTTGTCACGTAAAGGCTCGAATTACCAGCGGATAATACGGCCGTTAAAATGATAGCATTCATCACGGAAGCAGCAAATGCCAGTCCCACTTTTTCAAACACCATCGTAAATGGGCTGACCATGATCGTGTGTCCCTGCAGACTGCCATTCGTATAAGGAACGATCAATCCAATAACAAGTATCGCCAGGATGTAAAAAAGGAAAATCCTCCAAAAGATACTGCGAACTGCACGAGGTACATTTTTTGCCGGGTCTTCACTTTCACCGGCTGCCACACCTACTATTTCCGTACCTTGAAAAGAAAAACCAGCAGCAATGAAAATACCCAATGTTGCCAAAAAACCACCGGCAAAAGGAGCTTCACCAACTGTGAAATTTTTAAAACCAATCGCCTCTCCGTTCATAATCCCGAATATCATCAAAATACCGACGACGATAAAAATGATGATGGTCGCCACTTTAATGAGTGAAAACCAATATTCCCCTTCTCCATACCCTTTAACAGATACGTAATTCAATAAGAATATCAAAACTAAAAACAAAGAACTCCATAAAAATGACGGACTGTTAGGAAACCAAAACTTCATTACCATTGTTGCGGCGGATAGTTCCGCGGCAAGAGTCATCGCCCACGTGAACCAATAGTTCCAACCAAGTGCAAACCCTAGAGCTGGATCGATGAAACGCGTAGCATAGGTACTGAAAGCCCCGCTGACTGGCATGAATGATGCAAGTTCTCCGAGACTTGTCATAATAAAATAAACCATTATACCAATTACGGTGTAAGCGACCAAAGCCCCGCCAGGTCCTGCAGAGTGAATGGCTGGCCCGCTTCCGAGGAAAAGCCCTGTTCCAATTGCACCGCCCAACGAAATCATCGTAAGGTGGCGCGCCTTTAGCTTTCTTTGTAAA
This sequence comes from Peribacillus sp. ACCC06369, assembly GCF_030348945.1. Classification (NCBI taxonomy): domain Bacteria; kingdom Bacillati; phylum Bacillota; class Bacilli; order Caryophanales; family Bacillaceae; genus Peribacillus; species Peribacillus sp. ACCC06369. The sequence continues at coordinate 362,710 of NZ_JAUCEN010000002.1, read as the reverse complement.
GTATTTGACGGCTGGTTCTGTTCATTTTTAACAGGCAGTTGCAATTGCCGATTTTCCAAATTGGATTCCCCTCCAAAAATTCATATTTAATCTAGCACGAATAAGTAAAGTCGATCATTCCATCAATAGTTATTTCCTGCACTTATTACTATTTCAAGGTCATTTTCTCTATGCTGAGACCTTTTTTGGATTTCAGGGATCTATGTAGCATTTACGCAACTATGTTAGGCTTAAAAACCCAAGTGAAAGGGCTATAAGCCTAACGTTTATTGAAAAAGAATCACCGGGATTTATGTCGTAGGTAAACTCCTGTGAATAAATGAATTCCAATCAATTTGATGTAACCAGCTTGCCGTTGCTTCAATATCTTTTGAGAATATACGATCTTGGGTGATGCTTGGAATGAGTTTTCTTGCTTCCGTATAAAACTCTTTTGTAAATGGAGCCATTTTTTCTGTTCCACGGTATTCCACCGCCTGTAAGGCACAAATGAGCTCAATTGCCAAAACGCGGCGAACGTTTTGAATGATTTGATGGGCGTGGCGGGACCCGATCGTTCCCATGCTTACATGATCTTCCTGGTTCGCTGAAGATGGAATGGAATCAACACTTGCAGGATGTGCGAGTGTTTTATTCTCAGAGACGAGTGAAGCTGCACAATATTGCATGATCATCGCTCCCGACTGCAAGCCAGGTGACGGACTTAAGAATGGCGGTAAATCATTCAGCTGTGGATTGACGAGTCGCTCAATCCGGCGTTCTGAAATGTTCGCAAGCTCGGCAACAGCGATTTTCATGAAATCCATTGCAAAAGCAATCGGCTGGCCATGGAAGTTCCCCCCTGAAATAACCTTTTCCCCATCATCAAAGATTAGCGGATTATCCGTCGCTGCATTCATTTCGATTTCCAATTTTTCTTTAACATAATCAAGAGTTTGCCATGATGCACCATGTACTTGCGGGATGCAGCGGAGCGAATAAGCATCCTGTACCCGCAGTTCTCCTTGCTTGGTGATTAGCTGGCTGCCATTGATCATTCGACGGATCCGTTCCGCGACCTCTGTTTGCTGGCGGTAACCGCGTGCTAGATGAACATCCGCATCAAAGGCATCTTCAATGCCGCGTAACCCTTCCAACGTCAGGGAAGCAATCGCTTCAGTTTGATGGGCCAGCTGTTCAGCTTCAATGTAATTTACGAGGCCCATCCCCGTCATGGCCTGTGTACCGTTAATTAATGCAAGACCTTCTTTTGCTTTAAGTGTCACTGGAAGAATGCCTTCCTTCGATAAAGCTACGATGGCCTCCATTCGCTCTCCTTTATAAAACACTTCCCCTTCTCCCATCAATACTAGCGCCAAATGGGAAAGCGGCGCCAAGTCCCCACTTGCCCCAAGAGAACCTTGCTGAGGAATGACCGGATGGATATGGGCATTCAAAAGATCGATCAAACGTTCAATGACAACAGGACGGACGCCGGAAAACCCTTTTAATAGAGCATTGGCACGGAGAAGGACCATAGCTCTTGAAACCACCTCAGGAAACGGTTCCCCCACTCCGCATGCATGGGAATGAATCAAATTCCACTGTAGCTGCTCTGCATCCTCTGCATCAATCAAAACATCGCTGAACTTTCCAAAACCTGTTGTAATGCCATAAACGACCTTCTTTTGTTTCACGATATTTTCAACCGCTTCCCGGCTTTTTTCCACTTTCTTAACACTCTCGGCTGAAGCCGTGACAAATGCTTCCCCATACAATACTTTTTTCGCTTCTTCAATCGTTAAAGTTTGGCCCGTTAACATAATCATTTCCTGCACCCCTATTCTTTTTTAAACAAACAAAAGGAGGCCATATTGACAGACTTATCCAGTCTTCCAATACAGCCCCCTATTTCACTAAATAACTATAGGCTTTTAATTATTTAAATGTGGTTAATTCCCAATCCAACCGCTTCATGTTCAAATCCCCGAACCGGTGCTCCAATCGTTCCATACACGGCGACAGCAATCCATTCACCTTCGTCCCCGTTTTTAAACGGCCTGCCCCGAACGATTGCAAACCGAAGGCCTGCCGTCCTCAAAAGACCGCCAAGCTCGACTTGGCCGCGTGTCACTCCTTGGAGTGCTTCGATGATTGCATGATACAGCGCATGCATTTCACGATAAATGTCGGGATTGACCAATCCCAGCCTTTTCGCTGATGTCTCAATGGCCGCAACTATTTTCTGCAGCTCCATTGAACCGACTTTACCTTTTCCATAAAGCCAATTCATCCGCTTTAGATCAGTCGTTAATATGACTTCTTCCTCTTCTTCCGCAAACGCGTACATGATTGCATGGCGTCCGATTCTTCTGTCGAATTCCTTTGTCATGCAAGTACCTCTTTTACAATTTTCTAAATACACTAATAACTAAGTATCATTGTAAGCGGATACAAGCCATTCGGTCAACATATTTTTTAAAATACTTCTTTTAGAGGATGACTTATCACCCCCACTTCCAGCCTATCCATCGTACATGGTCATGAATATCCTTTGAAAATCATCAAAGATTCTCAAAAAGGCATATTCCCCTGATTGCAAAAAAAGCCCATCCTCCGTCAAGCTGGAAAATGTGCTTTTTCTAAACTTTTCTTTACCTCTCCTGAACTTCTTCACATATATTAAATGTTTTTCACGAGTAAGTAGATAAAATACGGCGCTCCTAAAATCGAAACGATAATTCCCACTGGCAATTCCATTGGGGCCATGATAACTCGTCCTAATGTATCGGCGGATAACAGCATAATGAACCTAAGATTGCAGTCAGTGGTAGCGAACAGCTGCCCGAAGGCTTGGATACGTTGATTGGAGAACGCGGAGTGAAATTATCAGGAGGGCAAAAACAGCGTGTCTCGATTGCTCGTATATTCCTGAAGAATCCTCCTATATTAATACTGGATGAAGCGACCTCCGCTCTGGACACCGAGACCGAACAGGCCGTTCAAAAAGCATTGGAACGACTTTCGATTAATCGGACTACACTTGTCATTGCACATAGATTAGCGACAATTAAACATGCCGATCGCATCATCGTTGTCCAAAATGGGGAAATCATCGAACAAGGTGCCCATGATAATTTACTCCATCAAGACGGAGCATATAAAAATCTGATTCTTGCCCAAACAGTATAATTCACTTTGTATAAAAGAAATCCTACAACGGTCAAGGCACCCTGCCAAAACCGATAACAAGAAAAACGGCCTCCCAAAATAAACGATGGGAGGCCTTCAGCTTTATAGAGATATAAATAAATCACTAACGGAATTCATAAGGTTATCGCCCTATCAGTAATTAACCATTCTCCCTCAGCAGAACTTTACAAACTTTTTTGATTTAGCACTTCGGCTTCATCCGCTGTTAATCAATTTATTCTTTTCCTCTTATTCATTCGTTTCCAATGCTTCATATATCGCAGTTACAACACTTCCATAGCTCCCTGTTTTGAAGAGATCGCCAAAAAACTGATTCGAATTGGCTACTGGGTTAACTAGCGGGGAATGCTTTTTATTTGTAAGTAAAACAATCCCTAAGTCTATTTCAGGATCAATGATCGTGACCGTCCCAGTCCATCCAGTATGTCCGTATGCACTGTCGCTCGCATAAGGACTGAACATCCACTTCATGCTGGCATCACCATATCGTCTCCATCCGAGTCCATAGGTAGGGTTCATCTCGGAGGGTGCGACGAATTCATCGATTGTGTCTTTATCAAACAACATATGTTTACCGTATCCCCCGCCATTCAGCATTACCTGCAGAAGGACAGCTAGATCGCTGGTAGTCGAGAAAAGACCTGCATGACCTGATACGCCTCCCATCGAATAAAAGGCTTTTTCATCATGAACTTCCCCTTGAAGCGTGTATTTGCGAATATTAGGGAAATCTATCACGCCATCCCGAGTGTTCCCAAGCAGTTCAGTTGCCGCAATATCCTTTGGCTTAAAGCCCTTTTGCAGAGGATTGAACTTTGTATCTTTCAAATTAAGCGGCTTGTACAATTTATTTTCAACATAGGCGTCAAGCTGCTGACCCGTGATTTTTTCAACAATGGCACCGAGCAGCATATAGTCGACATCACTGTATACATTCTGTGTTCCAGGTACATATGTCAGCGGTGTTTTGGATATGAACTCAATGGTCTTATCCCGATCCTGTGAATAAAGGTCTTTCGAAACCTTTGGATTATGGTATTGCGGATCTGGTTTAAACCCTGCTGTATGATGAAGAACATCGATTATCCTCAGGTTATCCTTCCCTTTGATCAAATCCGACTCCGTGTCTTTGAATTCAGGAATATATTGCTGAACTCTTGCATGGATATCAAGCTTGCCTTCACTGACTAATTTTTGAATGGCAAAATTAGTTGCATACATCTTCGTATTTGAAGCAAGGTCAAATAAAGTGTCTTTTTCCATTTTACGAAACTTCTTAAGAGGTATATGTTCATTAAATTTCTGTTTGTACCCGTAGCTTTCACTTTTAACGATCTTTCCATCCTTTATGACAATCAGGGCAGCACCAGGAAAACCGGCAGCCACTTCCATTTCAATAAGCTGATCCACCTTTTCCAGTTTTTCAGATGAAAAGCCCGCTTCTTCCGGTTTTTTAGCCTTCGTTAACACGGGGTACTGGCTAGCCTCCTTACTCTCAGTAACTTCCTGATTTGCATTTGCTTTAGCGTAAGATACAGGAGAAACAAGTAATGAGAGAGTCAGAATTGAACTTAGTGTGCAGCTTGTCCATATATTCATCATTTTCCCCCTATGAAATCGTACTTTAGAAAACAAGAAACGAACAACTTTACCTTTTAACCAATTGTCAAATCAATAGAATACTCTCATATTCTCATTCATTCGGACGAAATTCTTCCCTTTCACTCTTATATACACCAGGCTTCACAATCCTATAAAGCGAGAACCGTGTATCCGTTCCGGGGAGAAAAGTAGTAGCGATTGGGATAACTTTTGAAGAGCTAATTTATCAATTCTTTTTTCACCAAGTCAACCGTTGATAAAAGCAAATATTTTTCCAAAAATGGATAATGATTACTAATTATTCTCAATTTTCAGTATATATCACTTCAAACATAATTTCAATTTGATATCTATATTTTCAAAATTATATTTCAATTATTAGCATAAACCCTCTCAATTTCATTGTATGAGGAAAAGTCAATTATTGAAAAATAAAATCATTCGATTCTCACTTTAATATATGGGGATTCCGCCTTCATTCATCGTTAATTAAGTTCCAGATGATATTGATTTTCCCTCGTTCTCTCCTCAACTAAATCAAAGTATTTCTGTTCCTTTTGCTTCTCTTAGTATTATTCTACTTACGTATTTTCACTATCGAAGACTTTTATGACCGCTCTTTCCCCATGAACATTAGCTTGGGATCATTTGCACTGTTATGTAAGAGATTGTTGGATGACATTTATTGTGCTGTATAGCTAATACACATATATAGTGATGGACAATTGCTTTTAACTTCATTGCATAAGAAACGTAGAAGATAATAATACTATTTGAGAAATAAAGGAATTTTGCAGAAGATTTCACAGATTTTAGCTGCTGATATTAGGCAAGTATAGGGTGATGAAAATGTGGAAAACGATTGTTTCCTACCTTCCAGAATGGCAGGTTTTTATACAAGCTTTTATAGTGTTTTTTATTCCGTTTTTGATTGCCAAATTATTTTATAGGCTTCGTAACTCAAAGGATGAGTGATGAAAATGAAAGAGTGGATATCAAAGATTAGTAAAAAAGGGAAAGTTACCGATAAAGACAATCAAGAAGCAAATACCTCCCAAGATTCAACTGGTCAGTTTACTGATAATTTTAATTTAAATCTAGAAATGGTTAGGCAAGAAATTGGCCATAATTGGGATGTGCATTTTCGAGAATTTAATATAGGGCGAACCGATATTCGGTCAATTATCATTTTTGTGGATGGACTATCGGATAAAGACCTCATTGATAAACATATTATGCCATCATTGATGGTTGATTTTTCAGCAGAATATAAACAGAACCTTCCTTACACCAAAGGAAGCATTTCAAAAGAATTCATAAAAAATGAAGTGTTATCTATTAGTGGAATAGAAGAGGTTGGTTCCATTAAAGATTTAGCTTCAAAAGTATTAACAGGTTCTACCGCTCTTTTAATTGAGGGATCAGTGGATGCCCTAATCCTCGGAACGACAAAACTTAAAACAAGGACGATTGAAGAGCCGGTATCAGAGGCATTAGTCAGAGGTCCACGGGTCGGTTTCACTGAATCATTGAGTGATAATACATCTTTTTTAAGGGGTAGTGGTGAAATTGAGAATTTATCGTTAGTAAAATTCCAAGTAGGAAAGCGTTCAAAAAAGGACTTAGTTGTCGCTTACATAAAAGATATTGTTGATCCCGAATTAGTTCAAGAGGTAGAAAACCGAATTAAGAAAATTGATATTGATAGTGTGCCGGAATCAGGTTATGTAGAGCAACTTATTGAGGATAATTACCTTAGTCCTTTTCCGCAGGTACAGAATACAGAGCGTCCTGATCGAGTGATCGCTGCTTTGATGGAAGGTCGAGTGGCCATCTTATTGGATGGGACGCCATTCGCTTTGATCGTTCCGGTTACCTTAAGCATGATGTTGCAGTCACCGGAAGATTATTATGAAAGATGGATTCCTGGCACATTCATCCGTATGCTTCGTTACCTAGCAGCTATTCTGGCTCTTTTTACACCGTCTTTGTATATAGCTTTTATCTCATTTCATTCAGGGATGATTCCGACCAAACTGGCCATATCCATTATCGGAACCAGGTCCGGGGTTCCGTTTCCGGCACTAATCGAAGCATTATTCATGGAAATAGCCATCGAAATTTTGAGGGAAGCAGGACTGCGCTTACCTAAGCCAATCGGTCCGGCAATGGGAATTGTCGGCGGTTTAATCATTGGGGAAGCTGCTGTACAGGCAGGGATCGTTAGCCCTGTTTTGGTCATTGTAGTAGCGTTAACTGCTATTTCATCATTTTCAATTCCGCACTATAGTATTGGGATTACATTACGGATTCTTCGTTTTCCCGCAATGCTATGTGCTGCTACATTTGGATTATACGGGGTCATTCTCTTTTTTCTTTTAATGACCAGCCATTTAGTTAAATTAAAAAGCTTTGGTGTACCTTATATGAGTCCAGCCGTTCCTTATCGCTTAAGTGAATGGAAAGACCTGATGGTTCGCATGCCACTTATGATGATGAAACGCCGTCCAAAGATGATGCATACAAAAAACCCCATACGTAAAGGATAACTCATCGGTGAAAGGGTGGTTAAAGAATGATTCTCAATCCGAAAGATCAAATCACGACTCCTCAAACAGCTGTGATTATCAGCAGCTTTATACTTGGTACAGGATTACTCACCCTACCCCGATCATCTACGGAAAAGGTACATACACCAGATGTATGGATAAGCGTTATTATAGGCGGGTTCATCGCCATAATCGCAGGGGTGATCATGGTCAAATTAAGCCAACAGTTTCCCGATAAGACCTTTTATCAATACATAAATGAAATTGTAGGAAAATGGGTGGGGAGTTTACTCAGTTTAGTTATAATATGTTATTTTCTCACAACTTCCGGATTTCAGCTCCGTGCAATGGCTGAAGTTATAAAGTATTTACTTCTGGAGGGTACCCCTACATGGGCAATTACCATGATTTTCATGTGGGTGGGTCTTTATCTGATCCTGGGCGGCATTAACTCGATCGCCCGTCTTTTTGAAATTATATTACCTTTGACAGTTATCCTTTTTTTGGTAGTTGCCTTTATGAGCATCAAAATATTTGAGATCGATAATCTGCGTCCGGTATTAGGAGAAGGAATCATCCCTGTACTAAAAGGAGTAAAAACAACGGCTCTCGCTTTTTCAGGTCCTGAAATCATGTTACTGCTTCTTCCGTTTATGAATCAGCCAAAAAAAGCAGTAAAAGCCATGCTTGTTGGAGTTTCCATTCCATTAATTTTTTACGTGATAACGGTCGTCATGGTTGTCGGAGCATTATCTATTGATGGAGTGGTCATGAGAACATGGCCAACTCTTGATCTTATACGAAGTTTTGAAATCTCCGGTTTGATCTTTGAACGGTTTGAATCTTTATTGCTCGTGGTATGGATCATGCAAATATTTGCGACATTTACCATAACATTCTATGCAGCTGCTCTAGGACTGGCTCAACTTTCAAAAAAGAGCATTCACCCATTTATGTATGGCTTGCTTCCAATTCTCTACATCATTGCTATGATTCCGAAAAATATCAATGACCTATTTAAACAAGGAGATTTCGTCGGCAATATCGCATTGTTTTTATTTGGTTTACTCCCGCTTCTCCTGCTTATCATCTCAAGAATAAAGGGAGGAAAATATGAAACAATCACATAACAATATACGTCCCCTCTTCATTTCCCTCTCCGTTCTTTTGTTCTTAACCCTTACAGGATGCTGGAGCAGTCATGAAATTGAAGAGCAAAGTTTAGGTATAGGTTTGGCATTCGATAAAGGCAAGCAGTCCTCCATCGAGAAAAAGTTAAACGAACAAGGGGAGGGTTATTCAAAAAAGGACCTGATTACTGCAACCTATCAATTTATCACTCCACTAGTAGCAAGTTCAACAACGAAACAATCCGGACCACAACAAAAATCTTATGTTAATGTTTCTGAAACGGGAGATTCCCTCCATCAAATGGTTCGTGAATTATCATTGAGAAGTGAACAACCCGTAACCGCTCACCATATGAAAGTGGTTGTTATCGGTGAAGGTCTTGCAAGATCGTTTAGGTTGGAACAATTACTTGATCAAAATTTTCGAGAAAGCGAGCTTAGACCAAGCTGTCTTGTGCTCATCAGTAAAGGAAGAGCAAGCAAGACACTGGAAACAAAGAAAGCAGGAGAAATTCCAGCGTTCCGTCTGGCTGGCATTGTAGAAAATGCATATCGAACAACAAGGATTTTGCCTCCTATGTCGCATATTAAAGTAGAAAGCAAGATCAAATCAGGATCTAGTTTTCTGATGCAAAAAGTACTATCAGTGAACGGGCAAGTCAAATTTGCCGGAGCTGCCGTGATCGATGGAAAGACACACAAAATGACTGGTACTTTGAATGAGGAAGAACTGGAGGGCGTAACATGGATAACAGGTAAGGGAAAAGGCGGTGTAGTGAAAAGCTTTGATAAAGAAACCGGTCAGCTGATTGTGTATGAGATAGAGTCCATGAAAAGCAGTATCGTACCTAGAGTTAAAGGAGACAACATCTCTTTTGATGTAAACATTGAATCAGTGGGAAGACTGTCTGAAAACTGGGTAGTTTCAGGAGATTCTTTTAAAAATGAATTTCTAAAAAAAGCAGAAAAATCATCTGAAAAAGAAGTGAAACGCTTGGTGGGGAATGTATTAGAAAAAATGCAAAAAGAATACCAAGTGGACGTTGCTGGCTTCGGAAATCGATTGAGAATCGAGAACCCCAAAGTATGGAAGAAGGTCAAAAAAGATTGGGATCAAAGATTTAGTGAAACTACTATAAACTATGATGTAAACTTAACCATTAACGATTATGGAACATCAGGAGGATCAAAGGAGTGAACATTCAGGATAAAAAAACACAAATGAGCTTCTAGCATTAAATGTTGGGAATGAAACTTTTTCTTAAACATTTTAAAGTACCACGGGAAGCTATTAAACGGTGACCATGAAAATACAATAACGATAGCATGAAAAGGCCTCCCACAGTAAACTGTGGGAGGCCTATAACTTAAAAGTGAGTTATTTTCCACTCAAGGCTTTTTTCATAAAACCTTAACCGATGCACCAGGTGAAGACATCTTCTATTTATATACCACTCAAATAAAACATAGCATCATCTTGATATATTCAATTGAATCAATCAAACCCACAAATGCCCATACAATTGAATAATCTGTTGTGTGTTCACAAAAAAAATTTTCTTTTAATATATATTTCTAAATTCCACAACCGAAAGATTAGCTTAATTCCACTTTAGTAGTTTCACTTAAATAGACCCCATTTAATATCGAGTCTTCGTCTGCAACAACATATTCAATGACAGTCGGGCTTAATGTTCGAATATAAACAAAAGCTGAATCATCTACATGCTCAATTCGAAGTTTTTTCCTTTGTGCCTGCTTAATATCAAGCTGGTTGGTACTAGCTTCAGGCAGGCTTGTGTAATAAATTTCGAAATCTTCTTCTGACGCATCAATGAAAAGATGCCATATGTTATAGTCTTCTTCTTGATCAATCACTGTTTTTAATTTCCCTTTTCTCCCGATGCCAAGAAAATACTTGAACTTTGATTCACCATTCACCAAATCGCGGTCAATAACTTTTATACTTCCGCCCTTTCTGCTTTGTACAAGTCCAAAGGCAACGCCTGTTTTTCCTGTAGGGGCTGTTAAAATATCTCGGTTAACCACTCTATTTCTCTCTTCTTGCTTTAAATAAGCACCTTCTGTCCCCAGTGGTGGGAAAATCTCAAAAAGATTATCAGACATTTCTCCCCAGTTTTGAGTATTCTGTACTTCCCTTTCAATCCATTTATTAAATAGATTCATAACGATCGGGGATTTACTTGAATTACCCGCAAGCAGTATATTTACTTTACTAATTTTGCTCGGTTCTGACCCGGTAAAGGCGCGCCTTAATGACTCAAAGAAATTTTTAATGCCTTTTTCAATTCTTTCCTCAATCAGTTGTTCCATTTCATCTTGATCGATCAAAAGTTCCACATTGAGTTTTGCGTGGCCGGCTTTGTCAAACAAGTCTGCTCGGATCATGCCTTTTCCAAACTGTTCTTCATACCGTTCATGTCTTTCCCAAAGCGGCCTTAATTTTTCTACCAATTGTTTCGTATTTAAATAGGATTCTTGTGACTCATTAATCAGCATTTCACTTCCAGGAAATTTCACACATTCTGCTGGGAGAGTAAAAGGAATATTTAACTCACGCATTGTTCTTTGATTGTTTTTAAACACTTGGAACGCCAAAAGCTCTAGCAGGTTCTCTCCACCTAAATAACGGTCCCCGCCAGCTGCAAAATGCTCAATGACATAATCATATCTGCTTTCTCTCAAGCCCGCTTCACGCCAAATACCAAAATCAAAATCTGTCGTTCCTCCACCAAAATCAAACACACCGTAGTACGTTTTTTCATCCTCTTCCGGTTCAAACCCGTATTCCTGTAAGGCACAAACGGCATAGGCAGCAGGTTCACTCGCACCAGCTGTGACACGAAACTTTTTCATTAATTCTTCATCCTGCTGTATCGGCATAGGAAGCGTCTTTTTTAACCCACGCTCAAAACACTTTAGAATTTTTTCTCTTACCTCTTTTTCATACGTCACCGGGAAAGATAAGGTGTAGTCCAGGTAAATTCCATTGTTCTGGTTATTGATATACAAACCGAGGTAGTAGGCGTATAACTCTATTGGGTTGATTTCCTGATCGGTTAAATCCAGAAATGAACGCAGTACAACGGCATATCCCCTCTTATCTTTTAATCGGAGTTCGTTTTTCTTTTCTCCAGCCCACTGCTTTAGATTATTCAATATGGAATAATAATGGTCACTCTTTCCATTCATCAAGTTGTTTAGAGCATTGTGGGAAACCGTCACATCCTGCCACCTTGTATCTGGTCTTCCTTCTTTTTCTTGATAAAGCTCCAGAAAATGTTCTAAATCAATAAATTCAATCACGGTTGGATTTTCATAATGCCAGTCTTGTACTTCCGTGTTAAGGTAGCCAACCCCAATACGCATGGGAAGAGTAAAATCACTTTCCTCTTGATGAACGACCACTGTACTTTTCGTTCCAAAATCAATGCCAACTATGCCGTCCTCCCTAATATCCATTTTAGGGTTTCTGGCCATTATTTCTTCGTTCAGTTTTATCGTTAAAAGTTTTTCATCAGAGTGGACAGGCCATAAATCCCAATGTCCTCTGTTTGGATCCATTAACATCTTTTCATCATATGTATCAATATCGGCTCTTACTTTTTCAGAGTTTAAAAGCTTCTCATAAAAAGTCTTGGAATCGATAGCGATTGATGGCAATTCTTTTAGAAAACTTTCATGATCTGAACCCTTTAATTGATACAATGCCAGCAAATAATCATACTCCTTCTGGCGTTCTGCGCTTAATCCACTTGGTACTAATCGGTTTTCCAGCCAGAGATGGAGAGCCATTTGATCATTGATTTCAAAGGCATTTTCCCCATTTAAACGGAAAACAGGAACGAAAAATCCTTTTCCTAGCAAATTAGTTTTTTGATTTACTACATCGAAACTTTGAATGTCGTACCCGTTGAATTTAAACGCTATTGATTTAGAAGAGTTAGCCGTTTGATTGGCAAATATCCTTGAAATGGAAGGATTTTTACTCGTGGAGTAATCATCTAAAGCTATTATTTTCTTATATACAGGGTGATCAGTTGTATTGAAACTTTTGGCAGCTTCTTCCCGTGTCATGGCATCACCTATATAACCGGAAACGTCCAGATGCTTTTTGTAGTCAAAATCTTCGTCCACTAATTCATAGTATTTTCTATAAGGAAATAAAGCTGCAATGTTGTGATCATAAATAACATTTCCGTTATTCATGTAAACCCATCTGGAACGGAGCATCTTTTTAATTTCTTGAAAGAAGCTCGCTTCCTCCTTTAAAAAAGTTTCTTCTGCACTCTGATATAAATGGCTGATTAAAGATCTCACTTCTTTATAAGTCATTGAAATGGCAGAGACTGGAACGGTTTGGGAATCAGGTGAGAATAGAACCTGCTCTTCGTTCTTATTCATTAAATAAATAGAACTGTCTATATTATTTTTTTCAGCTAAACTTGTTACGTTCTCAAGGGGCTCTTTATCTTCTATCGTTTCTTGCTTTTCAACTTCCTTTAATAATTCTCCTGAAAGAGCTTCACCAGAATCCAAATAACATATCAGATCACCAATCTTGACTATAGTGTCCTCTGCTACATGCAATTCTTTAAGGGTACCTTCTTTTTCTGAAAAGAGGTCAAATTCGATGCCCTCACAGCTGAATTTGGCTAAGCTTTCGCCCACCGTAATATAATCTCCTGGCTGTTTATACCATTGCATAAGAAGGATTTTTTCAATCCCTTCTTCAATCTCTGGGATAATAATCGATGTCATTGTTATTTCTCCTTTATTATCATTCTCTTTTTCGCTGCTAGATTCTCACAACGGATTTTTTAATGGTTTTACCATTAATGCTTATATATCCTGGCAGCAGGATGTCCGTAATGTTCCCGGATATTTTGCTATTGAGGGCTCTTATGTACAAGTCTTCTCTGAAGACCTCATTCATTTTCACTTGCTGTATTTTATATAAAGGGGTATCGTATGTTTTACTGTACTCTTGAAAGAAATACAGAAAAAGGGCGAGCAAAATCTCTCTTTCCTGCTCTCGTCCTTCCATAATCTCGTTTTTAATAAAATCCCACAAAGATGAAATGTTCTCATATTGCACACCACAGACAATAAACTCCTGAACCGAACTGCCCTTGAAGATTCCTTTTAAGGAACTTTTAGTAGTTTCGGATAATCGTTGAATAGCGTCGTAAAGTTCTTCTGCTTCCCGATAGTCTGCTCTTCTCTTTTGCAATTCATTAAAATAGGATTCCATTTTCTCATTTAGATGGTGGATCATTTTTTGGTACTCAATAATTTCCTCTTTTTTCGACTCAATCTCTTGTTGGAGTTTTGCAATTTCTTTATCTTTTTCTCTCAGTAGCTCCTTAGGTTCCCCCATTTGACTCAAAGAGCCCGCTTCTGCTATTTCTTTTATCTTTTCAATGACCCTTTCGTCTTGAAGGGAAACCATTAATGCCCCAATAAAACCATCATCTAATTCTTTATTCATCTTTACACTCCTTTCAAAGTGTTAACCAACCCTGAATAGCTACAGAAGCTTGTTTTGCTGTTTTTGGGTGTCCAAATTTACCTTCTCTGCATATAGTCCACCTGTGCTTTCAGATAAACATTTTCTTCTTTAACACTAGTAAATTTCTTATGGTTCCAAATACAACGCTGGCCTTCTATGGCTCATTATTTGGGAATTTCTTTACTTAATTCCTATTTGCGCATCACTTTTAGCAACTTTCCGCTTTAATTCTTCTGTATATGAGGCTTACCCTTTTTTGCCATAGAAAAATCCCCTCCCAGTTAGACTGTTAGGAGAATGCAACCATAACTTATATTCTAAGAAAGCAGTAGTGAGATCACTTATTTCCATCAAAAATACGTATATAACGTATTAAAGATGTATTGATAATATGATGCTTACTTTCACTTTTTACAATAAAATACTCACAGTGTTCCATCCTTTTTAAGACTTCTTGTAAAACATCCTCTTTTTTAATACTCAAACCTTTTTTTATTTTCTCCCACTTAACATCAGCGTCAAGAGTATAACAAACATAGAATTCCTTTAACAGGTTAATCTTCCCCTTAAATGCTTTGGTTTCTTTAATTTTTTTATTTTGATAAAAATCTGATACAAAAAAATAAAAAGCTATATTGTTAAAGCTAAAGACAAATTACTATAACTTTATTTAGTCACCCATCTGTTGTATACAAAAATATTTGTTTATATCTAATCCGAAATTCATTAATTAGCAGGATTAAATCATGTACATCCTATTTAATTTTTCCTCACTTCGATATACTAACTCATATGCACTACTTAATAACATTCGGTATGATCATGTTGTTTTAAGTGGGTTAGAATAACTAGGGTTAAACCTCCTGCCCATGTCGCCCATTCATCTTTAAATAAAAAAGAAAGTAATAAGATAAAAAAAGACTATATATCAATATTCCGTAAGAGTTCGACTAGATTAATTTAAATGCGATATGATTAAGAAGAGGACAAACGCGAACAAAAAAAGCCCTTCTCGTTTGAGATGGCCTCTAGTTATGCTGTTCATTTAATTCATTTCGATAGCCAATAACGACAACAACAAGCTCTTTCTAATAAGTGGGAGATATTATCCGAGCTATTGCTAGTAATGCTTTAAATTATTTAAGAGAATCGGCTGGTGACAATACGTTATAAGTTGCAGTATTGATCAACTAACTATTGGGTAATTGAAAAAAATGAAGGATTTCTGAAAAAAATATGATTTTAGCTATACATTTTATGAGCAATCGCTTACCTTTTAAAACGCATTGCTTGATGCTAGTGGGTTCTTGATTGTTCGCATACATCGGTATAGGAACGACCATGTTTGTATGGGAGCTTAAACAAATTATCCATAACAGCAGTAACACAATCTTCGCAATAATAATTGACGAACTCTCTACCTTGTTCAAAAAGTGGTGTCATCGTATCCATGTCAGCCCATTTAAAACAGTAAATACACATTTGCCTCATGATATATCACTCCTTTTTTATCCAAAAATAATTAGTAATAATCAAAAGAAGAATATGTGCTACCTGTCGACATTATTCGATACTCTTTCGTAAAGAACCTCTACCATCAAAGGAAGCAGGGGCAACTACTACAAACCGATACCATTTATATACCACTTAACCTGAGTATTAAACCTCCCCCAAAAACATTATTCGTTGCCCGTCAATTTTTTCACCAAGGTTTTTTTTCTTTTAGTAGATTTTCTCCCAGGTCAAATTTTTGTTTACTCCGTTTGCTGATTGGAAATAACATAATAAATCTTTTAACTATAATTAAATCTTTTAATTATAATCAGAGTAGGAGTGATATTTGTGACAAGACATTCCAACAAAATCAAACATAAAGCAAAAACTACTTGGAATAAAGTAAAAACTAATATTAAGGAAACATTATTTAATATCGCAGACATTCCATCAACATCTGTACAACAATTGGCTGATTTTATACAACATCACCCTGATACAAAAGTCACCAAGAAACAAATGCTTGGAATATACTATGCCTTCTATAGTTTAGAAACAGAAGAGTATCATTATTATTTAGAAACCAACAAATCCAAAATTTTGCAATTGGATGGAGATTATCAGGATAAAAAAATGGTATCTTATCGATCATATAGGGATTATTATCAATTAAATACACCAATTAAAATGCCATGACTAAAATTTCCAGCCTCTTTAATTAGAGTCTACAGTTTTTAAAAGCTTGTACAATTTGAACGTTGATCTACTCTCAAGAAACTCGCCTTCTGCGGGAGGTCCGCCCTCGGCGCCCTTGCGCCTGCGGGGTCTCCCCTGGACACGCTTTTTCCGTAGGAGTCTCGTACACCCGCTCCAATCAAATTTGTTTTAAAATTAGATAGATGAACTGCACCCCAATTCTTAGACAACATCTAACAATTGGAGGTGTATTTTTTTGACTAAATATACGATAGACGAAAAATCAAATGCAGTTTTAGAGTACTTAGAAGGGAAAAAATCGATAAATCCATTGCTCAAGAAAGAAATGTAGGTTTATCCCCTCTGAAAAGATGGGTCTCTCGCTATCTAAAACATGGGATGGAAGGACTTGTTCCATCCTATACAAATTACACTCTGCCCTTTAAACTAGAGGTACTTAAATATATGAACGAATATGGGGCATCGATCAACGAGACCGCTGTACACTATAACCTTCCTTCCGATTCTACACTTTTGAATTGGGTAAATCAGTTTAAGGAAGGAGGTATAGACGCCCTAAAACCAATGAAAAAGGGGCGTCTATCCATGAAAAAAGAAACTAATAAAAAATCGCAAGCTAATGGCTCTCAAGAAGCACTTCTTGCCGAATTAGAATACTTACGTGCAGAGAATGCCTATCTAAAAAAGTTGAATGCCTTAGTTCAAGAAAAGGAAGCCTTACAAAGAAAGAAAAAGCGAAAGTAGTCCATGAACTAAGGAAACAATTTGATTTAAAACTGCTTCTATCCATTTCTAAAATGGCACGGAGTACGACTATTATTGGGTAAACGCCTTCGGGCGTGAGGATAAATACACAGAAATTAAATCCCTTATCAAAGAGATTTTCCATACGCATAAAGGGCGTTATGGGTATCGGCGTATTACCCTAGAATTACGTAACCGAGGTGCTCGCATCAATCATAAAACAGTTCTCCGATTGATGAATGAACTAGGATTAAAGTCATTGATTCGCATGAAGAAATACCGTTCGTACAAAGGGAACATCGGTAAGATTGCGCCCAACATTCTAGCACGTGATTTCAAGGCGGCAAGGTCCATTGAAAAATGGGTGGCAGATGTCACGGAATTCCATCTAGCTGGGGAGAAACTATACTTATCAGCCATTCTTGACCTGTTTAATGGAGAAATCATCGCCTATAATATCGAATCTCGGCCTGTTTATCCGCTCGTTTCCAAAATGCTGGATAAAGCCTTTGATCGCTTGGAATGAAAGATTCACCCATTCTCCATTCAGATCAGGGCTGGCATTATCAGATGAAACAATCTCGCATGATTTGAAAAAACATAACATTACACAAAGCATGTCCCGCAAAGGAAATTGTCTCGATAATGCGGTCATTGAAAACTTCTTTGGCTTATTAAAATCCGAATTACTCTATCTTCAAGAATTTGAAAGCATGGAGCATTTCAAACAAGAACTAGGAGATTATATCCATTACTACAATCATCAACGAATCAAGGTAAAATTAAAAGGCATGAGCCCGGTAGATTACCGGGTTCATGCCCTCAAGGCTGCCTAAGTAAATAAAGTGTCAAACTTTTTGGGTTCACTTCAAAAGCAGCTCTCTTTTTGAAGTAAGGTACCTGTCTCAAATTCATGAACGATTATTGTAAATGACTGTTTCTTTTTATCACTGCCAGTTTGTGTGAAAGGATCCTGCTATATCACGTCGTTCATAGGTATGTGCACCAAAATAATCACGTTGTGCTTGCAAAAGGTTTGCATTAGAGATGCCTGTTCGATAACTATCGTAATAAGTGAGGGAAGCGCCTAAACATGGAAACGAGATACCAGAATTTATTCCCTCACAGACAACCTTTCGCAATCCTACCTGGTAACCTGTAACCTTTTCAGCAAAATATGGTGAGATTAATAAATTGGCCAGATTCGGCTGCTCTTGATAGGCTTCGCTAATGACATTTAAAAATTCTGCACGAATGATGCAACCACCACGGAAAATCAGCGCAATATCCTTTAAAGGCAAATTCCAGCCGTAAAGTTCAGAAGTCATCTTATATTGAGTAAAACCTTGCGCGTACGCACAAACTTTTCCCATATATAATGCTTTTCTAATATAGTCAATCCACTCATTTTTATCTAATTTTTGCTGATCGTTCTCAGGGCCAGTTAGAATATTTTCTGCATTGACCCTTTCCTCTTTTAAAGCAGAAATGTAACGAGCAAACAAAGACTCTGTAATAATCGATGCCGGGATTCCGTTATCAATAGCTTGCATGCTGGTCCATTTACCTGTGCCTTTTTGTCCTGCTTTATCAAGAATCACATCGATCAAGGGTGAACCCGTTACTTCATCTTTTTTCCTTAAAATTTCGGCTGTGATTTCAATTAAATAACTTTTCAGTTCGCCTTGATTCCATGTTTCAAAGATGTCAGCTATTTCATTAACTTCCAAATGTAACTTTTCTCTTAAAAACGTATAGGCTTCGGCGATTAATTGCATATCTGCATACTCAATCCCGTTATGGACCATTTTCACAAAATGACCCGCTCCTTTTGGGCCGATATAGGTACAGCAAGGGTCATCATTTACTTTGGCTGCGATTTTTGTCAGAATCGGAGCTACTTTTTCATAGGCATCTTTATCTCCACCTGGCATGATTGAAGGTCCTTTTAACGCTCCGACTTCTCCACCAGAAATACCGATGCCTAAGTAACTGATTCCTTTAGATTTCAATTCATCATATCTGCGTTCAGTATCTTCGTAATGGGAGTTGCCCCCGTCCATGATAATATCGCCTGATTCAAGATGTGGAAGTAATGAATTGATCACCGAGTCTATCGCCTTACCCGCCGTCACCATTAGAAAAATCTTTCTTGGAGTTTCCAGTGACTGAACAAAGTCTTGGATTTCGTAATACGGATGGAGCGACTGACTGTCCAAGTTAGCAACAAGCTGATCCGTTAAATCTCTTGTGTAGTTATAGACAGCTACTCGTTCACCTTTACTAGCCATATTTAAAGCGATATTACTGCCCATTACCCCTAAACCAATGACACCAATTGTATTGAACATTTATTTCTGCTCCTTTTATGTAAGAATAATAGGCAGTAAATCCCTGCCATAAGTGAGGGATTTACTGCCGGGAAAAGCTTATACAAATAAGCTTAGTAATAGAATAAATCCTAATCCAGCTACTGAAATAATCGTCTCAAGCAAGGTCCATGTTGCAAATGTTTCTTTCATGCTTAAACCAAAATACTCTTTAAACATCCAGAAACCAGCATCGTTAACGTGTGAAGCGATTAAACTTCCCGCTCCTGTAGCAAGTACAACTAGAGCAAGGTTAACGTCCGACTGACCTAACATTGGAATAACTAAACCAGCTGTCGTTAAGGCAGCAACGGTAGCAGATCCTAAGGAAATACGCAGGATTGCCGCGATGATCCAGGCAAGCAAGATTGGTGATAATGATGTTCCTTTGAATAATTCAGCTACATAGTCACCTACACCGCCGTCGATCAATACTTGCTTGAAGGCACCGCCCCCCCCTATGATTAAGAGCATCATTCCGATATGCAAGATTGCAGATGTACAAGATTCCATAATATCCTTCATTGGAATCTTTCTTGCTAATCCCATTGAATAGACCGCAAATAATAAGGAAAGCAACATGGAAGTACCGGCTTCGCCGATAAAACGGATAGCCGCTAGTAAACCATTATCTTCAAATCCGATTGTTTTTTGCATCAAAGTGATAATCGTAGCAATTGACATTAATATAACCGGAAGTAAAGCGGTAAATACACTAATCCCAAATCCAGGTGTGTCTTCAAGTTTAAAAGATTTTTGTTCTCCTAAAGAGGCAATGCTGCCTGTTTTCGTAAATGATGCAGGTACTAATCTTTTAGCTATCTTCGTAAATACTGGTCCAGCTAAAATAACTGTTGGAACTGCAATAATGAAGCCGTAAAGTAAAACCTGACCAAGGTCTGCACCATATTCACCAGCGATAACGGTTGGTCCTGGGTGTGGCGGTAAGAAACCGTGTGTTACGGATAATGATGCTACCATTGGAATACCAAGATACAATATCGAAACTTTTAATTCTCTTGAAATGGCAAATACGATTGGAATTAATAATACTAATCCCACTTCAAAAAATAATGCGACACCGATAATAAATGATGCTGCTACGACTGCCCATTGAATATTCTTTTCACCAAATTTTTTAACAAGGGTCATGGCAATGCGCTGCGCGCCGCCTGAATCTGCGATTAACTTACCCAACATCGCTCCAAGTCCAAAGATTAACGCTAAGTGACCAAGTGTTCCGCCTAATCCAGCCTCAATGGTTTTGACAATTCCATCAAGTGGCATCCCAAGTGCTAAAGCCACTCCAAACGAAACAATGATCAAGGAAATAAAGGTGTTTAATTTTAAGCCCATTATTAAAATTAATAAAGCGACAATTCCTAAAGCGACAATAACTAATGGCATTGTAATTCCTCCATGTCTTTACTTTGCAGCATTTATTAAGTTTCTTTGATAATTCGCAATCTGTGTATATTCATTTTCCAATACCCTTGATAGGTTAATAAAAATCGGCAGTAGTTGCCTATATTCTTTTACAGAATCATCTTTCGGTGTGTGCTTGTGGGTATTGCCTATCATTTCAGAAACTACTTCGAAGGACTCAATTTCCCCAGTGGCATATAACCCCAATATACAAGCACCCAGGCACGAACTTTCGTAGCTTTCCGGAACCACGACTTCCGATTCGAAGATATCGGACATCATTTGCCGCCAAACAGCCGACCTTGCGAAGCCTCCCGTAGCTTGAATTCGGGTCACGGGACCGTCCATACATTCTGTTAAGGCTAAAAATACTGTATATAAATTGTAAATGACTCCTTCTAGAGCCGCTCGAATCATATGTTCTTTCTTATGTGACAGTGTTAATCCGAAAAATGAACCCCGTACGTCCGGATTCCATAATGGTGCACGTTCACCTGCAAGATATGGATGGAATAACAATCCGTCAGCGCCTGGTCTTACACGTTCGGCAATCTTGGTTAAGACTTCATAAGCGTCGATTCCGAGCCTTTTAGCTGTTTCTACCTCGGAAGAAGCAAATTCATCGCGAATCCAGCGAAGGACCATCCCGCCATTGTTTACCGGCCCGCCAATCACCCAATGCTTTTCCGTTAAGGCATAGCAAAAGATTCTTCCCTTTTCGTCTGTTTTCGGCTCGTCAATAATCGTCCGAATCGCACCGCTTGTCCCAATCGTGACAGCAATTTCCCCTTTACGGATAGCGTTTACACCTAGATTTGAAAGGACACCATCACTTGCCCCAATAACAAAAGAGGTTTGTGGATCAATCCCAATCTGTTTGGCTAAATCCGGGTCACAGTTGTTAAAGATCTTTGTTGTTGGTACGAGTTCAGATAATTGACCACGCGTTATTCCAGCAATTCTTAAGGCTTCCTCATCCCAATCCAAGTTTTTGAGATTCAACATGCCCATGGATGAAGCAAGGGAATAATCGACAACATATTGATCAAAGAACTTTTTAAAGATATATTCTTTAATCCCAATATACTTTTTAACATTGGTTGCGATCTCTGGGTGATCATTCACAATCCAGGTGATTTTGGATAATGGAGACATCGGGTGTATCGGTGTTCCGGTTCGTTTGTAAACTTCATGCCCATCTAATTCATCTTTAATTTTATGGGCCCAAGCTTCACTGCGATTATCTGCCCAAGTGATACAACGGGTTAGCGGCTGGTCATTTTCATCCATAGCTATAACACTATGCATCGCACTGCTAAATGAAATAAATGATATCTTTTTATCTGGATGCTGTTTCGTTATATTTGAAAAGGCTTTCAGAACGGCCTGGAAAATCTCCTCAGGGTCTTGTTCCGCTGTTGTCATATCCGGTGTGTAAAGAGGATAACCAACATTCTCTTGCTGAATGACATCGCCTTTTTTCGTAAATAATACAGCTTTTGTACTTGTTGTACCGATGTCTACACCTAACATATAGCTAGTCATTTTCTTGTTCGACTCCTTTTGAAAGCATCTGTTGGGCCATCCATAAGTCTTCAACTTCCCCTTGAACATCATCAAAGTTTACATGTAACGACTTAATCATGAGTTCTCGATCTTTTGTTCTGATCGCATCAATATAAAGTTGATGATTATTAATGATCCGTGTAAAGTCTTCATACTTTTCTTTAAAACGACAACGCATGGATAGAAGAATCAAACTTTCCATCACAGGTTTTAAATTATCCCAAATCATCAGGATATAGGAATGATTGATGGACCGAATGATCGTTTCGTGGAATAGGACATCCTGATAGGAAAACTCATCAGCATCTCTGTATTTTATGGAAATTTTCATCATTTCCAGGATTTTACTAAGCTCCATTACTAATTCATTCGTGTCCACCCTTACTAGACGTTCAAATACAAACGTCTCGATGAGTATCCGTACATCATATATTTCTGCATATTTTTTTTCTGTTAAACCAATGACAACCGCACCCATTCTTTCTAATCGGATGATATTTTCAGATGCCAGTATTTTTAACGCTTCACGAACTGGTGAGCGGCTAACACCAAAATCGGCAGCTAATTTATTTTCAGATAAGATGGTACCGCTTTCAATCATCCCCGAAATAATACGCATTCTAAGCTCGGATGTTACACGATCACCAGCTGAAGCTTTTGAAAGCCATTTTACAGGATAAAGAAATTCCTTTGATTCAGCCATAAATTCACCTTCTTATAGAGTTCAAGTACACTTGTATACAAGTATTATAATAAAAATAAATAATAATGCAAGTTTTTTGAATTCACTGGGTTCTCGTTAATATAAGTCAAAGTTTGTTGGGAGTTTAGAAGGTTCTGGTGCAAAAACAATGAAATAGAAACATAGAATGGTAATATTGTGATAACTTTGGGAGTAATCAGCTACTCGGAACAACTTACGAATGAATTCAACCTCATTTTGGGCAGACTTTGCCAGTTGATGAGGTTAGTACCTATTAGAGATTGCACGTTACTGGTCGGCTAGCATAGGTTGCTACTCGCGGGGATCAACCTGCCTTCCTAAATTTACTTAGATAGCCCTCATTCACCTATAAAAAAAGATATCATTGATGAACCTGCTTGGGTTTGGCTTCGCCACGAGACATATATCCCTGGCCTTGAGACCTCCCTTTGTCTTCGGCCTTAGCCTTGTTCTCTTTGACTTGCTTGTAGGTCTTGTTGTAATGTCCGAGCGAGCACAGGTCGCTACTCGCAGCGATTTAGCTGCCTTCAGTACTATCGTAGGGTGTCCCTCATTCACCCCTTTATATTTCTTTAGTCCTGAAAGGTGTGTTCTTCTCAAACACATACGCTTTCATTCAAAAGTACACATACAATCTAATTGACTTTTCCATGTTCCCCCTTTTAAAGGAAACTTTACCTAGTTTTAAGGGTTACAATAGAATACAAATTATGTATCCTCACGTAACCCTTCTTGTAAAACAATTTTGTGCTGAAGTAAAATTTCAACTTTTTGATAATATATTTATTGATTAAAATTCCTTTATGAGCCCTACCTCTTTTATTAATAGTTGTGTAATTCACATCCATGTCCTTGTTTTTAAAAGAACCTTGATCAAAGTAATGCTAATAACCTTGATAAATGAACAAAAGAAAGAGCCTGTTTTGAAAATAAGATTTAATCAAAACAGGCTCTTAATATATTCAATTGAACCAATCACACTCACAAATACCCATACAATTGTAGGAAAGACTGCTCATCTAATCTAGTTATTTTATTCATGTGTATCGCCTTTTTTGGAAACGGTTTCACTTCAATCACCTGGGTGTTTGTTTCATTGCTTGCCCCAAAACGGCTGATTGGAATTGCTGGAGGTACATTCAATTTTATTGGTGGTACAGCATCAATTATTATACCGATTGTGATTGGCTTCCTGGCCAAGGGCGGTGATTTTGCTCCTGCACTTACCTTTATTACTTGTATAACCTTCGCAGGAGCACTGTCCTACATTTTCTTGGTCGGTAAAATCGAAAGGGTTCAGGCTTTTAGAAGCTTCTAATTTTGTCGATATCTACTCAGAATTTGTAGATATTTCTCGGGAAATTGTTGAAATTTGAAAATAGTGATTCTGAATAGTTGGAACAAAGGAATTTCTACTTTTGATTTGATTGCCTTAGGTTTAAATTGTTATTAACGTAAATTAACACCTCAATATCGTAAAAGAGACTAAAAGAAAGGTAATGAAACCTTTTTCTTATTGAAGTAATGTTTCGTAATGGGTTTTTTATTGTTCAGTTTTAAGCTGTGACATATCGTTTGTCAGTTGGATGTTCATTTGACGCGTAGCTGCGAGTACATTTGTTAAAAAATTAAGCTCTCTTTTAATTGAATGAGAACATGGGTTAAATTGTCATATATATCGGGTATCGCTATCTCTGTTTCATTGGTTCCTTTTAATCTTTCTTTTTCTTGAAACAAGAGTCCTTAGCTCTATCGTTTAGGGGGTTGCCCGTATCGTGTAACGCTTTAATCGTTTCGATGTCGGATTGAACGAAGGTATGATTATTTCCATTTATTGACAACAACTTTCCGTTTCGCTCTAAGTTTTAAACATACTTTCGAACATTGATTTTGCATCTCCACTTCTTTTGCCACTTCCTTGGAAGAGGATGCTCATTCATTCGGATGTATATCCTGTTGCATATCGGACTTCCCTTTCTATTAAAGATGAAGGTCTGTGGATTTATTTTCATGTTATATCGCCCAGCGATACGAAACACAAAAAAGAACCGATAATCCCCTTTCTTGAGGAACACTATTAAGGACGTGGATCTTGCTGGAGCTGGGAAACCGTTGTTTTAAGCTGAGACATATCGTTTGTCAGTGGACGTTCATTTCAAGCGTAGCTGCGAGTTTATTGGTTAAAACAATTAAAATCTCTTTTATTTGTTTGGAATTATGGGTTAAGCGTCATATATATCGGGTATCGCTATTCATTAGATTCATCTAATCTATCTTTTTGTAGATACACAAGGTCTTTAGCTGTACCCTCTAGGGACTTGTCCGTATCGCATAACGCTATGTGTGCTTCGATGTCAGATTGAATAATGATAGGCAACCACCATCTTAAAAACTCATATCCGCTTCGTTCTCAGTTTTGACCATACTTTTGAACAGTGGGTGTTGCATCCCCACTTCCTTAGAAAAGAATACTTGTTCATTCGGATGTATATCATGTTTGCATATCGAACGCCGCTTTTCTATTAAACTTAAAGGTTTTGAATTTATTTGCAAGTTATATCGCTCAGCGATATGAAACACAAAAAAAGAGCCGATCAATCCCTGTCTGGAGCAACTCTAGTGAGGATGACTCTTGTTTTTGAATACAAGTTCTCAACCGCCTCAACTCCCATTTTATCAAACTACCTTTTTTGCTTGCTTCAAATTGTGTATTTTGTTTTAGATGCATAGCGCTTAAACAAATCTCCAATGAATTTCAATTGAGCCTTCATTTGCCTTTGGTAGAACGTCTGATACAGTGATATCGCCGAGCTCTTACATAGCAGGCACCAAATCCTGTAAAGTTGAAATATTCTTTCTAAATTCTGTGTTTCCAGCTACGCGAATCATATATGGCACTATGATTTTTTAAAAGTTTTATGGATTCGCATCTCAATGCTTTTATCAATCATTATTTATTCAAAAAATATTTATCAAATGTTTCTACATCAATAATTTGCTTCCACAAATCAATACACAGCTAGGCAAAAAACCTTTACAGTCACCTTATTTTTTGAATATGGAGAAAAGCCCCCGCCATTTTTCGGAACGTTTTTGTATAGACTCTTCTAAACGTTTATTAAATTCATTTTGTGAACTCCATTCTTTTTTCTGTTCGTCCCGCATACTTTGTATTTCTTTTTGTAAGAGTTCACTTTTTTGTTTTTCTTGTTCCAGCAATGTTTCGTAATGGGTATTTTGTTGTTCAGTTAATTGTTCAATTTTAGCATTAGTTCTTTGCGCTGAATTTCCAATACTAGAACTTATAACATGATGATCTTGCTGGAGCCGGGAAACCTTTGTTTTAAGCTGTGACATATCGTTTGTCAGTTGGACATTCATTTCACGTGTGGCTGCGAGTTCATTGACTAAAAACATTAAGACCTCGTTTAATTGATTGGGGTCGTGGGGTAAATTTTCATATGTATCGGGTATCGCTATCTGTGTTTCATCGGATCCTTCTAATCTTTCTTTTTGTTGATATACAAGGTCTTTAGCTGTATCGTCTAGGGGCTTGTCCGTATCGCGTAGCGCTATAAGCGCTCCGATGTCAGATTGAACAAAGATACGTCGATCTCCATCTTTCAAAAACTCATATCCATTCCGCTCTAAAATTTGACCATACTTTCGAACAGTGGGAGTTGCAATCCCCACTTCTTCTGCCACTTCCTTGGAAGAGAAAGCTCTTTCATTCAATTGTATATCACGTCGCATATCGGACCTCTTTTCTATTACTAGTTGTATCTGTAGTCTACCTGACCTTAAATTTTCTGTCTAGATAAGTATAGCCTATCCAGAAGTCGTTAGGGATAGCGATAAGGTTTCCTTTTCCTTTCTTCTGTTTCCATATAGGATTAGATCATCTATTCGCTTACCTTTCTTCTCTTGCATAGCCTCTATCTATCCTTATCCATTGTGGATGTTACATCTGGTTGGGCCTGGCGCTTGGTCCCGTGCCTTTAGAAAACTGGCCAGCCTTATCCTTAAGATTCCCCCTTTTTTGTTGCAAATTACACACTCGCACAAATTTCGTATATTCACTTAAGATACATTGAACCCTCTTATATACTCACACATCCCTTTTAATTGAAGCAGGTGTAGGAGTAAAGGAGATTCAGCAGCGTTAACCTGACTGGAACTTTTGGACAATTGCAATCACTTTAGGTATTACGGCTTTTACAATGCTGACAATCGCTATAAGACTATGAATCACATTCCAACTGAAATGTAATCCATAGTTCCTTAAGTTAATGACATTGATTACCAAAGCGATTTTGCCTCGGAATCTACTCTTTTACTGTCAATTATATCTATGGGCTTTATTATTATAATTTCTCCTGAGAAAGAGCACTACCCGCTGTAAATTCTTCTAAAGCATGCATGGCAAACCTCGCGTTGGGATAAGTGATCGAGCCGCCACCAATCACACCAATTTTGAGGGTTTCCATGATTTCTTCGATGGTTACCCCGGCATTTAAGCAGCCATCCATGTGATAGCAAATGCATTCATCGCAGCGGCTGACTATTGATATGGCTAATCCCATAATGGTGTCCTTACCCTAACTGGCGTTTAAATACTTTACTGGCGAAGAAGTAAGCGATGACCATGATGCCGACGCACCAGGCAAGCGCGATCCAGATATCGTTGCCAACAGACCCTTCATACAAGAGGGCACGAATCGCATTCACGATTGAAGTCACGGGCTGGTTCTCAGCGAACGCACGGACAATTTTAGGCATGGTTTCGGTGGGGACAAAGGCCGAACTGATAAACGGCAGGAAAATCAGCGGGTACGAGTAGGCTGTTGCCCCTTCCATAGACCCCGCTGTCAATCCGGGAATGATCGCCAGCCATGTCAGCGCCAGCGTAAACAGCGCGAGTATCCCAGCTACCGCGAGCCAATCCAGGATACCAGCGCTGGAACGGAAGCCCATCAAGAGCGCGACGAGGATAACCACCACAACAGTAAGCGCATTGGAAACAAGCGAGGTCAACACGTGAGCCCACAATACCGACGAGCGCTTGATGGGCATGGTAATGAAACGCGCCATTAGCCCGCTCTTAACATCCGTAAACAACCGCACGGAAGTGTAAGCGACGCCGGATGCGATAGCCATCAGCAAGATTCCCGGCAATAAATAATTGACGTAGTTGTCCGTGCCTGTCTCTATGGCGCCGCCAAATACGTAGACAAACAGCAGCAGCATCATAATCGGCGTAATCGCCACCGTGATAATTGTATCCGGGCTGCGCATGATGTTGCGCATTAAACGTCCTAGTAATACCCCTGTTTTGCTTTTCATTTACATCTCCTCCTTTTTGCCGATGATCGCAAGGAAAATTTCCTCCAATGTCGGCTGCTTCTCGATGTACTCCACTTTCGCTGGCGGGAACATCTCCTTGAGTTCGGTAAGGGTCCCGGTCGAGATGATTTTTCCGCCATGCAGGATGGCGATACGATCCGCCAGTTGTTCGGCTTCCTCCAGGTACTGGGTCGTCAGCAAGATGGTTGTGCCTCCGTCGGCAAGCTCCTTGACGGTATCCCAGACTTCAATCCGCGCTTCGGGGTCAAGCCCTGTCGTCGGTTCGTCGAGAAAAATGACTGCTGGCGTCCCGATCAGACTCATGGCGATGTCAAGCCGGCGCTTCATCCCGCCGGAATATTTGTCCGCCCGGCGGTTGGCCGCATCGGTCAGGCTGAATTTTGCAAGCAGATCGTCGGCGACTTGAGCGGGATTGGAAACTCCCCGCAACTTGGCGATCATCATCAGGTTTTCCCGCCCGGTGAGCATGCCGTCTAAAGCTGCGAACTGCCCTGTCAGGCTGATGCTCTGGCGAACATGATCCGGTTGACGCTGGACGTCAAAGCCGCAAATACCTACTTCGCCGCCATCAGCCTTCATCAGCGTCGAGAGGATGTTGACCGTCGTCGTCTTGCCCGCTCCATTTGAGCCCAGCAGTGCGAAAATTTCGCCACGCCGCACCTCAAAATCCACCCCCTTTAAGACTTCCTTGTCTTTAAAGGATTTTTTTAACCCTTTTACAGAAATCGCTGCATTGCTCATACTTTTTTCCTCCTTATAAAATGCGCAGCAAGGTCGCTTGCGAGATCCGTAATTATCCGGTCAGCGCCTTGCGGAGCTAGATTGCCTATACTCATCTATTTAGTCTGACTGATAATCTGTATAACTTACTACTGAGTTAAAAATATAACTGAATAGCGAAGGTGGTAATTCACATTTATAACCAGCTATTCAGTCGGTATTATCTATTGAATTTATTTTTTCCCAAACGCTTCATGATACTCTGATTCAAATCTTCACGATACTTGGCGACATAGGTTTTAGCGTTTGCCACTAGTTCATCGGCAAAGGACGCCACGTCGTCCCCAGTGATTTCCAGCACTTGTCTGCCTTCCGCCGCACCGGCTTCGAACAACTCGATTAATTCATACTGCATGTGCAGCATATCCATCCCGCTGCCCGCTGAGAAATTCCACATGTAGTTTTGAATTTTCTTAAATACAAACTGGTAGTCCTCTGGCAGGGCTTCAACCCGTGCCATCATCATCTTGTATTCTTTTTTATCACCAATCATTTTTTTGAACATTTCCATCATGTTATTTTTCCTCCTTTTTATAAAGCTGAACAAGATACTCCAAAAATATCGTACGGAATATCTTATGAAGCTAGATTGACTTTAAGACGTTGATTTTTGATGATACAAAATCCCATTTTTTCCAAAACAATTCAAGTTCCTGACGGCCAGCCTCATTAAGTGAGTAAAACTTGCGGGGCGGCCCCATATCTGACGGTTTCTTTTCTATATTCACCAGTTTTTTCTTTTCTAATCGCACGAGGATGGTGTAGACCGTCCCTTCCACGACTTCAGTAAACCCAAGCTCGTTCAGGCGGCGAGTAATCTCGTAGCCATAGGTTTCATGGCGGCTGATGATTTCCAGCACGCAGCCTTCCAGCGAACCCTTCAGCATTTCAGTTAAATTTTCCATGTTCAGAACCTCTCCTATTTTGTCTGACTTATATTCAGTATAACTTAGTACCAAGGAAAGTTTTACTTAATAGCCTTTGGGAAATCACGCTATTAAGTATTGCTTATTACATGTGCATTTTAACAACGAGTAGCAGTGTTGTCAACTATTTTTCTTAAAAATAATTTTGCAACCTCACTATTCAGTGGTGCAGGTATCCAGTGTGACTAAATACAAGTATATCGTAACACGTAGTAGGTGGGGTGTCAACTGGATTTTCTAAATATTTTTAAAACCAGCTATCCCCACCTATGTTATTCACAAATTGATAGATCATCGTTTGAATCATTCGGGTGTCGTTTACTCCATTTGAATGGATCAAGTATCTGAGGATAAGAATTCAGGAATGCAGATCTTCTTTCAACAGCCACTTTGGTTAAGTTAAAAGTTCCGATATACACTTTAGGATTCCCCCATACTTATGCACAGAGTAGAAGTAAACCACTTTACCACTGCTGGATTCCTCTGATACATCTACAACTATGGGCTTCCTATCAAACTCATGCAAAATAACCGAAGCAAAAGATACAAATAAAGGGAAAACCGCCTTTGGATGATCCTTCACTAAGTTAAAAACATTTCCAATCCAACTACCAACAGTTCCTTTTACTCGAAAATACTCTAGTAGTTGCTGTTCCCCCCCATCACCCGGAACTATATGTATGTCTTTCGTTGAAATTAGATGTATGAAGTTTCCCTTTCAACAAAGAAGAAAAAGGCCAACAGTAAACCGTGGGTGGCCTTCAACTTTAAAGATATTCACATGTTAGGTGAGCATTCATTCTGAAACCTCGTCAAACCCCTATATTCCAAGGGATTTAGGCGATGATTACATCATGCCGCCCATCTAAGAGGTGGTTTTTTGCTCTTTTATGGGCTGGCAAAACCTTTGTGTAACTTGGATTTTAAGAATGGAGATTGTATACGTTGGAATGAAAAGTTAAAAAGAAGTTAGCAAACCTATTAGGTGACTATACGTAAAAAATCCAATAAAAAAGGCAATCCCTTTACACTTTTAGAGAGCAATTTTAGAACTTAACCTATTAATATCAGAAGGAGCGACTATCATGAAAATGAAAAAACCCTTAAATCCAATTCAAGCTGAGTTATTAAAGAAACACATAAAGAAGTTAGAAGAAAAAGATGGTGTTTTAACTGAAGCCTTCACTATTGATGGTGATGAAGGCATGATTTTATACGGAATTGTGTCTTCAAAAAAAAACTGTAAAAGGTGCGGTTTTTATATGATCAATAAATACAAAAGGAGTTTGTTAAATGAATTTAAAAAAGGTTTTTAGTGGCTGTCTTGTTTTATTGCTTGTAATTGCTGTATCAGCTTGTGGGAGTGATGGTGTTAATGGAGGGAAAATCTGCCTTAAAGACAGCTCCAATCTTCAGTTAACGCACCCGTTACTTTAGTACAAAAACTCCCTTGATTCCGAACACTCCATGGACAAGGCCACCAGCCATAATCAAATGAGGGAAAAGTAAAGCCGATTGAACAAATCCCCTATTTTTTCACTAATAGAACTAATAGATATGTAAGAAGTGGGTTCTGTAAAGTATGTTTACGCTTTAGAGAAGGAATACTAAAAGGCAGCAAATTTGCTGCCTTTAATTCAGGGTAGGTGAACTGTTTTAATATGATGAAGATTTAAATATACAGGTTCCTCCCTTGCCGTAATAAGTTCAACAAAATTATCTTCTAACTTATTAATTTGTCCAATTAAATTGGAATTTTCCCCTATATTTAAAATAATTAAGCTACCGACCAGTTTTTCCAATTGTACGTCAAAGGATCTTGCCATTGAAAGTTTTGATGGATGTACAGGAAGATCCTTGTTACTTAAACCATAAGGAGTTTGATTGTCTGTGTATGGGATAATCCACTTTAAATGAATTAAAGGTATATACATAGTCTTATAAACTGGTGAATAGAATTCAAAGTAATTATTCATCACCCTTGTTATATAACCATGTAAAGGCTGGTTACCAGTTACGTATATTTCCGTGAACATCCCTTTCGCGGATAAAAGAGTTTTTCTTAGTGATAATTCTTCCTCAGCTTCAATTCCAGGTGAGTCTACAGGAAGGGAAATCTCCTCGTTTTCCGTAGTATTTACTTTGCAATTTTGAATATGAATTATTGGAAGATACACAAAATCCTGTCCATTAAAGATAACCACTACATCAACACCAGTATCAACCAGTGTACCGAAAAAAAATTTTTTTCCGGAAATTTCTATTTTAATTGTTTTTCCTCTGAGATTTTGTAAGATTTTATTCATAATCACCCCTACTTCCTACTTTAATAACCAATTGGTCCAAAAATACAGCGAGATTAAACTTACGATTAACCCTATAGGAATTATCAAAAAGGTAACTTTAAGATACTTTCCCCAGGAGATATTGATGGAGTGTTTCTTCAATATATACATCCAAATTAATGTAGCCAGCGTACCAACAGGCGTTAACAAAGCACCTATATCGCTTCCAATCACGTTAGCAAGATAAGCAATTTGTACAAGGTGAGGATCCAATCCCATCTCTGTTATCGACAAAGTCCCTATCATAACTGCAGGAAGATTATTAAATAAATTGGATAGGATAGTTAATAATATGCCCATGATCATGGTAGCGTTGAATGGACTGTCCATAATTAAGGGTTTTAAATTGCTGACTAAATAATCATTCAAGCCAACATTCTTCAAACCATATACCAGCACGTACATATTGAAAGCAAATAAAAGAACATGCCAGGGTGTTTTCTTTACAATATCGCTAAGACCAGTTTTGGTTTTATACCATCTCAGTAATATCAAAAGGAACGCTCCCACCATACCGATCAATTCCAAGGGAACCCCAAAAGGTGTAAGTGCGAAGAAGCTCGCCCGAGTTAAAATGACGATTGCAAAACTCATTTTAAACAACACCCAATCATTATCTTCGGATTGTTGTTTAACATCGAGTGGATGAGTTTGCACATAGCGTGAAAAGGTTTTATCCCATTTTACAGGTACACTGGGAATTTTCCTTGGAAGGTCCTTCTTAAAATATAGATAAAGTAATAACCCGATTGTTAAAATCCCTATCATTGAAGGAACAAACATCATATTGATATAACTATTAAGGCTCAGTCCTACAATTTTTAGTGCAATCAAATTGGAAATATTGCTTACTGCTATTGGGGCACTCGCTGCCGTTGCAATTAGAGCTCCTGAGATTAGAAAGGGGATTTTTTGGTGAGGTTTAATCTTTAGTAACGTTACAATGTGAATAATGATAGGTGTTGTGATAAGGATACTTCCATCGTTATTGAAAAACATTGTCATGAAAAAACATAGGAGATTAGTATAAACGAATAATCTAACCCCTGAACCCTTAGACCGGATGATGATATTTAAAGCAATCCACCTAAAAAAACCAATGCTCTCAAGTACAATAGACATCATTATGGTGGATAATATGGTTAAAGAAGCGCCACTGATAATATCAAATATATTTAAAACATCCATCCAAGGAACAATGCCTGCAACTAATACAGTCAAGGCCCCTATTGTAGTAGGTATAGTTTCATTAATCCCAAATGGTCTCCATAACATGAGAATAATTGTTAAAGTAAAAGTTATTGACATCAAGACAATTTGTGAACTAAGCATTTACCTCCGCCGCCTTGTTTTTGGATGGTGTAATTTTTACGGTATCAGGAGTGGTTTGATTTTGAGGTTTTACAAAAAAAGAATAGAAGACTCCCCCAATTACAGAAAAAAACAAAATCATCATTCCATGTCCTCCTTTCAATTAGCCTTGAATTGTATATTAAGACTTAACCGTTTTGCCTTCAATTTCCCATGCATTCTTTCAGCAAATTTCATCAATGAATAATATTCGTTTTTTTGATTTCCGTTTTCTGTATACATTTTTTCAGTGGACTTCATTAATTCGTAACATTTCTTATCTATCAGTTTCCTTTTTTTTTATTTTTTTTTTCTTAGCGGATTGTTCGTTCATTTCTTGAGGGCCTGAGTTCCTAAATTCTTTAGTCAGGTTTTCTTGGATTGCCTCTTGTATATCTTTTTTATTAGTTTCTATAGGTTTTTCCTTCTTACTTTCTTTTTTCTTTTTTTTCGGGGATTTTTGTTTCTTATATTTATCCGTACTTTTCTTTACATTGAATTGATCTTTGTTCACTTCATTTACTGTAGATTGAACAGTCGGTTCTTCTTTCACGTTAGATAAAACTTCCGGATGGGCACTTATTTCAGTATTAGTTTCTATAGGTTTTTCCTTCTTACTTTCTTTTTTCTTTTTTTTAGGGGATTTTTGTTTCTTATATTTATCCGTACTTTCTTTTACATTGGATTGATCTTCGTCCACTTCATTTACTGTAGATTGAACAGTCGGTTCTTCTTTCATGTCAGATAAAACTTCCGGATGGGCACTTATTTCGGTATTAGTTTCTGAAGGTTTTTCCTTCTTACTTTCTTTTTTCTTTTTTTCAGGGGATTTTTGTTTCTTATATTTATCCGTACTTTCTTTTACATTGGATTGATCTTCGTCCACTTCATTTACTGTAGATTGAACGGTCGGTTCTTCTTTCACGTCAGATAAAACTTCCGGATGGGCACTTATTTCAGTATTAGTTTCTGAAGGTTTTTCCTTCTTACTTTCTTTTTTCTTTTTTTCAGGGGATTTTTGTTTCTTATATTTATCCGTACTTTCTTTTACATTGGATTGATCTTTGTCCACTTCATTTACTGTAGATTGAACGGTCGGTTCTTCTTTCACGTCAGATAATACTTCCGGATGGGCACTTATTTCAGTATTAGTTTCTGAAGGTTTTTCCTTCTTACTTTCTTTTTTCTTTTTTTCAGGGGATTTTTGATTCTTATATTTATCCGTACTTTCTTTTACATTGGATTGATCTTTGTCCACTTCATTTACTGTAGATTGAACAGTCGGTTCTTCTTTCACGTCAGATAATACTTCCGGATGGGCAGAAGCTGGTTCTTCTTTTCCAATAGTTAAAATGTCCTGTTCTTGTTTCTGTTCAACCGGCTCTTCCTTCCCTTTGGAATTAACTTCAGCGTCTTCCTTCAACACGGAATCACTTTCCTTAAATTGATCTGCCTCTGACTGTTTATTTTCAGTTTTTTCGTCCTTATTTTTCTGTTGTTTGTTCTCTGATGATTCCTTATTATCTATCCCTTTGAAAATATAGAGTATATTTGAAAATTGTACATAAAGTTGTTTATCGTTATTTAATAAAACGATATAATTATTAGTTACGGTACTTAAAAATCCGTCAAAGGATAGATTATTATCTCTGTTTACTGTCACCCAATGATCTTTGAGTTCATTTACTAATTCTGTAAAACTTTGTTTCTGTATTGGTTCGTGGTCAAGTATTTGACCCTGAAATTCTTTGGTGTTTTTTGATAAGGCATAAACCTGATTTAAGTTAAAATAACATTGTTTATTTGGATTCATTTGAATGACAATAAAGTCGCTTTTCACATCAAGTACCACCCCATTATGAACAGTTTTATCATCGGAAATAATACTGATATTAAAACCTATCAATGAATTAAGTGCCTCGTGAAAATTTTGTTTTTTCATCTGATGAGTCCCCCTTCTTAATTGGATGGTCGCTTCTGCCCTGAAGCGACACATCATTTGTGGGATATACTATTTTTCTTTTTTTTCTGCTTTATTATCTTCATTTTTTTTCGCATTTCCATCTTCTTTATTATCTTTATTATTTTCTGATTTTCCATCGTCTTTATTATTTTCTGATTTTTCATCTTCTTTTGGTTTCTCAACTCTTGCCCCGTAACTGATGCTGCGGATATGGAACATTGCCAGGCGAATAACTTCTTCGTTTAGTAATAACGATACGAATTCATCATTAATATCATGAAGTACGCCTTCAAGCTTCTCGGGACCGCCTCGGTTAATATTTACCCATTGATTTCTGAGGTCATCTAGTAAGCCTTTAAAAGTTGCAGCTGTTTTAAAAGTAAAATCTTCGGGGATTTCCAGTTGAAATTGGAACCCCTTCTTTACATTCTGGGTAATACTTTTGATATGGTCGGTTTTATAGTAGATAACACCTTCTTGCTCAGTTAAAATCGATATGTGATCATCGTATATGCCTAATAATAATCCTGTCCGAGATTCCGGCCCTCCTCTATCTACCTTTAGAACTTTCCCAACCAAATTAGTTAACCATTCGTTATTCATAATGTTGCCCCTTCCTATATAATCATTTACCCTGTATGTATATGTGTCACTGAATGACATTGTGTCGTGTTAAGTGTCCATCTTCTATCAATAAGACTGAAATTCACAAAAATGTGTATATGCACTAACCTTTAGAATCTCCTGAAGTTAAATGACTGAAATTACTGAATGAACTCTTTGACCAGAATAATGGGTAGTTTAAAAAAAGTATATTATTCGAAGCACAGAACGCCTATTAAAATAGCTGAAGGATATTGAATAGCAGGGGTAAAGAGATGGCGCTAAATCCATGTGAGAAATTCGCTCAGCATCTAACAGATGAATTGGAGTAATGGATAGTCCAACTTTAATGAACTTAAATGAAGAGTGGATCGCTGTTTAGCGGATTATTAAAACGATTGTACCCAGAAAGTTACAAAAAAAAGACCCCGGAGCATTACCGGAGTCATTTTAAGCAGCAAAACTAAAAAGTGTTTTTTATGGTCTCTAAAAAACATGATGTTTGGTCACCATTTTTCTATTTCGTTTTTATACAACTTGTGTAATTTTAAATTTTTGAGGCTATTCATAACTGCTTTTTCCCGTGCCTCCTTAATTGACGGAGGAATAGTAAACAAATTCGACATGTCTGAAGTTAGAGCTTGATGTTGGACAGAAATACTCGGAATAATTCTTGGAAGCTTGAAATGTGATGCTAAATGAAATCCCCATAAGCCGAAAGAGGGGACTATAACATTGTATTCAAGTGTATTAAGACCGGCCATATTAATTGTTTTACCAATACTCCAAAATACTGTTGGTGTATCTTCTGGTGAATTAGACTGACAAACTAACGCACCTTGTTTCGATAATATTTTTGCTGTTTGACTGAACAATTCAATTGTATATAATGAGCTAATGACTGGGTCAACGGGATCTGGAAAATCAATAATTATTACGTTGTAGGGCTGCATTTCCCTTAAAATAAATTTCTTTGCATCTTCAAAATGAATATTTACCCTTTCGTCCAGTAAAGAACAATTATTTTGAGTTATTAATTTTGGATTTGTCTTTGCAAGCCCAATAACCTGAGGATCAATATCAACAAGATCGACATGTTTTACGTTGGGATATTTAAGAACTTCACGTAAAGCAAGTCCATCTCCACCTCCTAATATGAGAACCCGTTCATGGTCAGAAGCCATCTCCATCGCAGGGAATACTAACGCTTCATGATAATGCCTTTCATCCAATGAAGAAAACTGTAACTCTTGATCTAAATATAAACGCAGGTCATTGGCCTCAACTAATGTAATATCTTGAAATTGACTGGATCCATGATAGAGAATATTATGTTGTCCTTCCACAAGTTCTTTTAACTGTATACTATCATATGCATTTCCGCGGTCATCCCGTAATTCTACAGTCCTTTCACTATCTTTCTTTTTACTGCCATCATATGTGAAAATAAGATCTTTTATGGCAGGTTTGTTTTTTGATTCATGTCCGCGTGAAAGTTCATAAACAAAAGCGGAACCCGCTTTCATTTCATTAAGAAGCTCTTCTAATACTGGCCATAATTCCTGACTTCCGCACGTATATAAATCTAAAGCTGCATATCGGTGTTCCGGCCATGTATGAATCGAAAAATGCGAAGTTGAGAGAATGATGGCACCCGTTACCCCGTGAGGCAAAAAAGAATGGAAATGAGTATTTAAAATCTCCATTCCTAAATCAGACACCGCTTTGGTTAATAATTTTTCCAACAACTTCGCATCATTTAGAATTTCCACCTGGCATTCCTTAGCATCTATAATGAAATGCTGTCCATTTGAATCCAACTATTCCACATCCTTTTAAGTAAATAGCAATTATGGAAGTTATACAGTTTACGATAGAGAGGAACTGTTACCTTACCATGCTTGTATAACTATTTTATGTTCAATAAGATAAATGGTTTGTACCTTTTCCATAAAATAATTTCTGTTTACTTTGGAGTGTTGTGGAACCCGTCCATATCATTTCGTATTGGTTTTACATAAGTTATATAAAAAAGGATTTGGACGAGATATGAATATGAAGGCCAAAAATACAGTGATCTCCATTCTGGGAAGCGCTGGCGGTGTGGCAAAGTCATTACTCGCTATATTAAATAAATCGATACTCGATAAAAAAGACCCGATTCACGATACCATTTTTAATGAACAAATACACTTAATCGATGTGAAACAAAAAGAACTAGAGTATTATCATAATCTTTTCCCTAATTTAGTCAATAAGCTTTTGCTACACGAATTTGATTTAATGGATACGATGACATTTAAAAAACATCTGGAGAGCACAAAAACAGATATTGTGGTTGATCTTTCCTATACTGACACGGTGGAAATGCTAAAATGCTGTAATGAATTCGGTGTGAAATATGTCAATTCTGCCTTGGAGAACACTATGATTGACGAAAATGAAGATTTGTATGCGGGATTCCCTTTGATTGAGAGAATCAGATACTTTGAAAAATCCAAAAAAAGTTTCACCAATACGTCCGCTATCGTATGCTCCGGAATGAATCCAGGAGTCGTTCAATGGATGGCGATAGAGCTTCTCAACAAATATGCTCAAGATTCACCAATTGCCTGCTATATTGTTGAACAAGACACTTCTTTTTTTAAGGATAAGAAATTGGCAAAAGAGAACGTCATCTACACAACCTGGTCACCAGAATGTTTCCTTGATGAAGCGATTATGAGCTACCCGATGCTTATCCAACACCACACACCACTCTTCTTATACGAACAAGTTTATAACCTTGAATTCAAAGTGAATTTAGGCGGGAACCAGTTTTATGGTTGTTTGATGCCTCACGAAGAAGTATATACGTTATGTCAGTTGTATGATATGGAAGGTGGCTTTTTATATAAAGTAAATGAACATACCACCGAGTTAATCCGTTCCCATCTGGATGACGTTGATGAATTATGGAACCATGAAATGAAGGTTCTTGATCCGCTTGAGGCGCCATTGAAAGGGGAAGATTTGGTGGGGGTGCTTCTTGTGTTTAAAGACAAGGAGCGATATATGTACAATATATTAAGCAATGATGTGGTGTTTTCAGAATATAAAACCAATGCGACCTATTTTCAGGTGGCGTGCGGTATCTATGCTTCATTAACCGTACTTTTGCTAGACCAAATACCTAACGGTGTGTATTATGTGGACGAGTTATTGTTAACAACAAACAATCACTATGCTCAATATTTGACTTATTACATGACGGATTTTGTGACAGGGGAAAATGAAAATACAGATGGTTGTTTGCTAAATAGGATGAGAAAGTTTCGCGACTGAAATTACTCTTTTAGATATCGATCAAAAATCTTAGCAAAAATAAATGTATTGGAGTCTAATCAAATTTCGGATTTTTTTCATAAGTTAAACAAGAAAAAAAATTTAATAAGATGGTGAAAAAATGAAGAAAAAATCTAATAAAAAAGAACAGCCAGTGCGTGCAACTCAAGATGTAATAGAAGGCAAAGGCACCAAAGGGAAAAAAGGATCGAAAGATGATACGCCCTCCACCAAGTCAGTGCAAACCCAGGAGCTCTCGGAACCTAAAGGCCATAAAGGTCCTCATGAAGGAGGAGAATCAGCGGGAACCGGTGAGGTGAAACAGGGTAAAGGTGCCAAGGGAAAAAAAGGATCGAAAGATGGCACAGCCTCCACCGAGTCAGTGCAGACCCAGGAGCTCTCGGAACCTAAAGGCCATAAAGGTTCTCATGAAGGGGAAGAACCAGCGGGAACCGGTGAGGTGAAACAGGGCAAAGGTGCCAAAGGGAAAAAAGGACCGAAAGATAGTACAGCCTCCACCGAGTCAGTGCAAACCCAGGAGCTCTCGGAACCTAAAGGCCATAAAGATCCTCATGAAGGAGGAGAATCAACGGGAACCGGTGAGGTGAAACAGGACAAAGGTGCCAAGGGGAAAAAAGGATCGAAAGATGGCACAGCCTCCACCGAGTCAGTGCAGACCCAGGAGCTCTCGGAACCTAAAGGCCATAAAGGTTCTCATGAAGGGGAAGAACCAGCGGGAACCGGTGAGGTGAAACAGGGCAAAGGTGTCAAAGGGAAAAAAGGATTGAAAGATGGCACAGCCTCCACCGAGTCAGTGCAAACCCAGGAGCTCTCGGAACCTAAAGGCCATAAAGGTTCTCATGAAGGGGAAGAATCAGCGGGAACCGGTGAGGTGAAACAGGGCAAAGGTGCCAAAGGGAAAAAAGGGCCGAAAAAAAGATAGCATCAAAAAGAGGACTATGGGATATAAATATTTTTGTTTAAATGGGGTTTTAACCTTTTGAGCCTGGCAATGTCTTTCTTTTGGAAGGTATCGCCCAAACGCATCACTCCCACAGCACTTTTGAAATTAGGAGCTGTCATTCAAGACAGCTTTTTCGTTATTCAATTAACGCCCGTGGGTCTTCTTTGGTATTATCATTTTCCGGAGTTAAGAAGTTTATTTAAATGGTAGTTTACTATTTTGGTTTGGTTGGGATAGTAAATTGAATTAGTGATTTCAACTAATACTTCAGGAGTAAAAACATATGCTCCTTTCTCATTGTGTTTCACTATTATTGCAGTTGTAAGAAACCACTTAAGGAAACCGTGAATATTGAGAAAGCTTCTTAAACTCCCTCAGTTTAATACGATTTTCTCACAAATACTCGCTTAATCGCAGGATTTCATCACCCCTGAATTTAAGTTCACGGTTAAATGGAGTGATTTCAGGATATGAAGATTTCGTGAAGACATAGTGAAATAAAGGAGTTGCACTAGACTCCACATTTTACCATATAATGTACACTCCACGTCGCCCCTGGAGGCTTTCCCTCCCATGTCTCAACGGGTCAATTGCCCTACCATTCCTTCGTCATGCCTATCCAAGGGGTGGAGGCCAGTTATGCTAACCTGATGGGTCAGTGCCCTTTTGTTCAAGAAATCTGGTACTCCGTACATATTTGAAACCCTACGAATAAGCCAACATTCGTAAAAAGAAAAAGTCTATGAAAATTAGTTTTTGAAGGTTCCCTTTGAGAACCCAATTTAAAAACTCCCCTTTAAAACAACGCAACCAGTTCAGTTATAGGTTGAACTTTATCTGCACAATAAGACTCGTTTCTGCGTGCTATTCCAATAAATATCCTGGTTAGCTTACCTACCAATTTCATAATCGATTTCATTTTCTTCATTTTTTTCACCTTAACATTATGGGAGTGAATGGCCTGAAATTCCGTGTTATTCATCACAAGGCTCATGGTGGCTAAGTAAAGGAAACGCCTTAGCCTGAATCTCCCTCGCTTAGAGATGACAATTTGGCCTTTCCACTTTCCAGAGCTTGCTTCAGCCAGATGCAACCCAGCGTGCCGAAGTAAAGAATTACCGTGTGAAAAACCACTTAGACTCCTGCTTCACCTAATATTCCGGCTAAAGAAATTTCACTAATTCCCTTAATGGCAAGCAGCTTGGCAAAAGGTATTTGTTTTAATACATCCTTAACCTCTTGGTCCACTCTTTCGAGTTGTAAGACTGCGAGATCATACTCCTCTAATAATTGTTCCAAATGAAATTTATACGCTTCAATTGCTTGTTTTGCACCGACAGATTTCCTAGCTAATTGATCAGCTCCTGGTAATTAAGTAAAGCACCCGTTATTTGAAGAAATAGATAAAAAGAGCTGAAATTGAAGTGAACCCAAAAAGTAGACACTTTATTTAATTAGGCAGCCTTGAGGGCATGAACCCGGTAATCTACCGGGCTCATGCCTTTTAATTTCACCTTGATTCGTTGATGATTGTAGTAATGGATATATTTAAGTACCTCTAGTTTAAAGGGGAGAGTGTAATTTGTATAGGATGAAGCAAGTCCTTCTATCCCATGTTCAAGATAGCAAGCGACCCATCTTTTCAGAGGGGATAAACCTACATTTTTTTCTTGTGCAATAGATTAATAGGATTTTTTCCCTTCCAAGTACTCTAAAACTGCATGTGATTTTTCGTCCATCGTATATTTAGTCAAAAAAACTGCACCTCCAATTGTTAGATGGTGTCTAACAATTGGGGTGCAGTTCATTGTTCAGGTCCTTTTTGTTGCTTCCCTTGATAGGGGGAGGGATCATCGGGCTCTTTTTTTCTTTGTCTTTGTCACTGCTCCTGGATATCCTTTTTTCTCTGAAATGATCTTTTATTTTCTTCAGCAGCTCCAAGCCCTCTTTCTTTCTCATGTTTACCACTTGTTTAGCCATGATTACAGCTCCTTTATATATGGTTTGATGATTACAGCATGGCCACAATTATGAATATTTATATAACTTCACCCTGCCGGAATACTTACGATTTCAGGTACATAAGTAAAGTGTACGTATTTCACTTTTGGAAGGGGAAAGGGCTTATGAAAGAGGGAAGCCCAACAACAAAAAGAAAAGTCAGATCCGATTAGAAAAGAGATATCAAACCGTCGATCTCAGAATTTTTGAATGAATAGGAAGAACGCCCCCATTCCCCCTTATCCAGGCCTCAACGAAGTCAGTGGCACATGTCGAGAACCGTACCTTTCGAAAACCTTTGACTATTGGTTACATGGTTAACGTCGCAAAAGATCCAGTGACCGGCAAACGGAGACAAATTACTAAATCCGGCTTTAAAACAAAAAAAGAGGCTCAACTTGCTGCTAACAAGGTCAAGGTAGAAGATGCTATAGCTAACGGTGGAGTGTTTCAGGAAAGCAACATAACCTTTGAAGAATCTGCTACTGAATGGTTAAGCTATTATGGACACCAAGTAAAAATCAGTAGCGTTCGAGCGCGCAAGATAGCGCTGAAACACCTTATCTCTTCGTGGCAAAATACACCTTTGAAGAAGATTACAAAGCACATGTATCAATCACGAATAAACGAACTTAATAAGGAATTTAGCCATAACTATATTGACAGTATCCATACGACGGGAAACATGATCTTCAAGCATGCTATCAGGCAAGACTTGATAAAGACAAATCCAACCTATGGTTTTGTCATGCCAAAAAAGCATGTGACTGTTGAGGATATCGAGGAAGACGAGGTTAAGGAAAAGTTTCTTGAGTTAAATGAACTGAAAACTTTTCTACGTATCACAAAAGAACATGGATTATATCTAGACTATCTATGTTTTTTCTACTTTGGCATATACCGGTATGCGCTTAGGCGAAATGCTAGCATTAAAATGGACAGACCTGGACCTTACTAAGAAAACTATAAGAATCACCAAAACATACTATAATCCAAATAACAAACGTACAGGTTATCAACTCCTAACCCCAAAAACAAAAAAGTCAATCCGCACAATCATGGTTGACGATGGACTTGTCGCCTTATTCAAAGCACACAAGCGTGAGCAGATGGAATTGAAAATGAAACAACGGTTAGTATATGAGGATCAAGATTTCATTTTTGCTGAAAACATCGGGCATCCAAGAGTTATGAAGCAAATGGTATTGCGTTTACAGCGTTTAATGAAGCATTTGGATGTAGACAAGCATATTACCCCCCACAGCTTAAGACATACTCATACATCCCTTCTCATTTAAGCTGAGGCAGGCGTAAAATAGATTCAAGAAAGATTAGGGCATTCAGATATAAACACGACGATGAACATTTACGCTCATATGACAAAAAATATTGAAGAAAAGACCTCCCATAAGTTCAGTGAACTTACGAAAGGTCTCCTCTAATTGGTGAAATAAAGTTGTTTCAAAAACTGAAAGTTAGCAAAAAGTTAGCATTTCACTAATCTCCACCTTACAAACCCCTATATACAAGGGTTCTAGGCGATGATTACATCATGCCGCCCATTCCGCCCATGCCGCCCATATCAGGCATGCCCATGCCGCCAGCGCCAGCAGGTTCTGGTTTATCAGCAACAACAGCTTCTGTCGTTAAGAACATAGCTGCTACAGAACCAGCGTTTTGTAGAGCTGAACGAGTTACTTTAGTAGGATCGACGATACCGGATGCAATCATGTTGACCCATTCGCCAGTAGCTGCGTTGAAGCCAGTACCTACTGCTTCGCCTTTAAGGCGCTCTACGATTACAGAGCCTTCAAGTCCAGCGTTGTGTGCGATTTGACGTACAGGCTCTTCGATGGCACGAAGAACGATTTTCACGCCTGTTGCTACGTCGCCTTCCGCTTGAATTTCAGCGATTTTATTGTATACGTTAAGAAGTGCTGTACCACCACCGGCTACGATACCTTCTTCAACAGCGGCACGAGTGGAGTTCAATGCATCTTCAATACGAAGTTTACGTTCTTTTAATTCTGTTTCAGTAGCTG
The DNA here is from genome assembly GCF_030348945.1 of Peribacillus sp. ACCC06369. Classification (NCBI taxonomy): domain Bacteria; kingdom Bacillati; phylum Bacillota; class Bacilli; order Caryophanales; family Bacillaceae; genus Peribacillus; species Peribacillus sp. ACCC06369. The sequence goes on along the minus strand of NZ_JAUCEN010000002.1, from coordinate 318,003 downwards.
CACCGACTTTGATTACCGCTACACCACCAGCTAATTTAGCAAGGCGTTCTTGTAATTTTTCACGGTCGAATTCAGAAGTTGTTTCTTCTAATTGAACACGGATTTGGTTTACACGAGCTTGAATTTGAGCTGTATTTCCAGCACCTTCAACGATCGTTGTATTTTCTTTTGTAACAACCACTTTAGACGCACGGCCTAATGAATCGATTGTTGCAGATTTAAGGTCAAGACCGATTTCTTCAGTGATTACTTCGCCGCCTGTAAGAGCTGCGATGTCTTCAAGCATTGCTTTACGACGGTCACCGAATCCTGGAGCTTTAACCGCAACTGCATTGAATGTTCCACGAAGTTTATTCACAACAAGAGTTGCAAGCGCTTCGCCTTCTACATCTTCAGCAATCAATAATAGCGGTTTCCCTTGTTGAACAACTTGCTCAAGTACAGGAAGGATTTCTTGGATATTCGTGATTTTTTTATCTGTGATCAAGATGTATGGATTCTCTAGGACAGCTTCCATTTTATCTGAATCAGTAACCATGTATGGAGATGCATATCCACGATCGAACTGCATACCTTCTACAACGTCCAATTCAGTAGTGAAACCTTTTGACTCTTCGATTGTGATGACGCCGTCGTTACCAACGCGCTCCATTGCTTCAGCAATCAGTTGGCCCACTTCTTCATCAGCTGAAGAGATGGCTGCAACTTGTGCAATTGATTCTTTGTTTTCAACAGGTTGGGAAATGGCTTTCAATTCTGCAATTGCAGTATTGACCGCTTTCTCGATTCCTTTACGGATACCCATTGGGTTAGCACCAGCTGTTACGTTTTTAAGACCTTCACGGATCATGGCTTGTGCAAGAACCGTTGCAGTCGTTGTACCGTCACCAGCTACGTCGTTTGTTTTGCTTGCTACTTCAGCAACCAATTTCGCACCCATGTTTTCGAATGCATCTTCGAGTTCGATTTCTTTAGCGATCGTCACACCGTCATTAGTGATAAGCGGTGAACCGAATTTTTTCTCAAGAACCACGTTACGACCTTTTGGTCCAAGCGTTACTTTAACTGCATCTGCAAGTGCGTCCACACCACGAAGCATGGAGCGGCGTGCTTCTTCACTAAATTTAATTTCTTTAGCCATTTATAAGTACCTCCCTAAAATTTAAGAAAATTTTCGTTCAGTTAAGTATGATGTATAATTAGCCGATTACAGCTAGAATGTCGCTTTCACGTAAAATTAAGTATTCAGTATCTTCGTATTTAACTTCAGTACCTGCATATTTTGAGAAGATAATTAGATCGCCTTGGGCAACCTCTAAAGCAACACGTTCGCCATTTTCAAGGACACGGCCAGTACCAACAGCTACTACCTTACCTTCTTGTGGCTTTTCTTTTGCAGTATCAGGAAGAACAATACCGCTTGCAGTTTTTTCTTCAGATTGAACTAGTTCAATAATAACGCGATCACCTAATGGTTTTAACAAGTGAAACAACCTCCTCATATTCTCTTGATAATTTGTTTCATGATTATTAGCACTCTTCATCATCGAGTGCTAACACATTTATAATATTAAATAAACCGAGCCTTTTTTGCAAGTATCTTATCGAAAATTTTTTATTAATTTCTGATAAATTACGGGTATACTACTTTAGCATAATGATTCTTTTAACAAAGTGACTGAAATGTTTGATTAGGGGTACCTTTAAGTGGTGTTATGCTTCAATATTTGATACCATTTTGGAGTATGCGTTTATTGATTGTCCCCATATTTGGAACGTTCTAAGCGAAATGGGTGACAAAATAAAAGGAGTTTTCATTTTTGAAAAAAGAATATTGGTTCGTCATCATCACTTACATTGCCATGCAATTATCCAGTATCGTTGGGGTACCCATTTTCATGCTGATCGGGTCTTCAACTGGAATGCCTGCTGATGAACTCCAAGTGAAGTCTGCAGCATACTGGATCGTATTCAGCTTTCTCGTTGCTCTATCCTTGATTCTTTTTTTAATAAGAAAAGATATGAGGGAAAAGGTGGACACAAGGAATCAAGACTCTATTCCCATGTCCATATTATGGGCAATAGCAGGAGTGTTCATGGCTCTTTTTGCGCAAAGCATTGCCGGGAGCATTGAACAGATGCTTGGGGTGGAGCCTGAATCTGAAAATACGCAGCAGCTCATTTCACTCATTTACCAAGTCCCCATGGTCATTTTCGTCACTTCAGTAATTGGACCTATATTGGAAGAAATCATTTTCCGGAAAATCATTTTCGGATCACTTCATAAACGCTTTAACTTCTTTATTTCAGCTTTACTCAGTTCAGTTATTTTCGGCTTGGCGCATGGTGAATTGGAACATCTTCTTTTATATTCGGCAATGGGCTTCACCTTTGCTTTCCTTTATGCGAAAACGGGCCGCATCATCGTGTCCATTAGCGCTCATGTTGCGATGAATACGCTTGTTATCATCCTTCAAGTGGTATATCGGAAAGATATTGAGAAGATGATAGATACTGCACAGGCATTCATCGGAGGTTTATTATGAAACGTCAATCACCATTATTCATGGGCATCATCTATGCAGGCTTAGGAGCTCTTTTTACCGCTATCGCGATTCAAACCGTCAGTTCTACAGGATGGGGAATCTTTGCCTACATACTTGTACTGATCGCGACCCTGGACTTTGGATCGGGATTACGCATGATCATGCTTCACTTTAAGATTAAAGCCGCCCAAAAAAATAAGAAAAAATAAAAAACGCTGCTATGATGCAGCGTTTTTTTCATTCCTCCAATGCAGCTTCTTCCATTACAGGATAATGTTTCAGAAAATAGATGAGCGACTGAAGCTCCACAGCCAGGTCAATGTGGTGAACCCTTATGGATGGAGGTACTGTCAGCCGTGCAGGTGTGAAATTCAATATTCCTTTTATATCGGCTTTGACTAGACGATCGGTTATCGTCTGGGCTACCTGGGCAGGCACTGTCAAAATAGCCGCAGTAATATTATTTTCCTGCAATAGTGTATCGATTTGATCCATATGGTAGATTGGCACATCAGCTATTTGCTTGCCGACCTTATCTTCAGAGACTTCGAATGCCATTTCAATCTTCGTATTATTATTTTTCATGAAATTGTAATTTAAAAAAGCGGTCCCTAAATTTCCTACCCCGATTAAAGCGACTTTTGTCAATTCATCCTGATCTAGTGTTTTTCTAAAGAAGGATAATAAATAATTGACATTGTAGCCGTAGCCTTTTTTCCCAAGCGCGCCAAAGTAGGAAAAATCACGGCGAATGGTAGCAGAATCCACTTTTACGGCTTCGCTTAGCTCTGCCGAGGAAACTCTTTGTTTGCCTGAGGAATGTAAGTTTTTTAAAAATCGATAATACAATGGCAACCTTTTGGCTGTTGCCTGCGGTATCTTTGGGTCATGGTTCATCATTCTTCCCCGCCTTCACACATGCTTTTCAACTTAATCTCTATCTGTTTGTTTTACTTGTCTTTTATAATCGTTGCTAGAAAATCCGCCTGTTTTCTCCACTAAGAATGTAGGCCCGATTACCATTCCCTTATCAATGGCCTTACACATGTCATAAACAGTCAAGGCAGTCACGGATGCAGCTGTTAACGCTTCCATTTCCACACCTGTACTCCCTTTTGTCTTAGCTTCCGTTTCAATCCTAAGCCTATATCCTTGATCTTCCTTTTCCCAATCAAAGGCTATATTGACCCCTTGCAGAGCAATGGGGTGGCACATCGGAATTATATTGGATGTATTCTTGCTGGCCATTATTCCTGCAACTTGTGCAACAGCCAGTACATCACCCTTTTTCAATTTCTGGTTCGTGACCAATTCATATATTTCATCGTTCAATAAAATGCTCGATTGAGCTATAGCCGTCCGGGTTGTTTCAGGCTTAGCACTCACATCAACCATTTTGGCCCTGCCTTGCTCATTAAAATGCGTTAAGTCTCCCATTTAAGTAACCCCTCCTAAATCATACACTATTATTCCACTTTATGTAACAGCTTGTTTTAGCTTGGAACCAAGCTGTTGCCGATAATAACTAAAATACGTTACACTAACAATAATCAATTGAGGTGAAATCTATGATTTTATTACAAATCAATCAACTATCGAAATATTATGGAGCTGAACTTATTTTATCAAATATGAAGCTCGAAGTTCAAAATAAAGATCGAATTGCACTTGTTGGCCGTAACGGCGCCGGGAAATCCACTCTGCTAAAAATCATAGCCGGGCAGATTTCCCATGATGGCGGTGAAATAATCAAACCAAAAGGCGTCACCATCGGATATATGGCCCAGGATACGGGACTGGAATCGGAACTTACCATTTGGGATGAGATGCTGACAGTATTCAAGGACCTTATAGAGCAAGAAAAAGAACTGCGTCGCCTTGAGGCCGATATGGCCAGACCTGACATCTTTGAAAACGAAGTAATTTACCAAAAAGTGTTGAATGAATATGACACTTTGATGGTAGCATTCAAGGAAAAGGGCGGTTATCAATATGAAGCGGATATCCGTTCCGTATTGCATGGACTTCAGTTTGCTGACTTTGACTATTCTACCCCAATTTCCACTTTAAGCGGTGGGCAAAAAACTAGACTTGCTTTAGGGAAACTGCTTTTAAGGAAACCGGATATATTGATTCTGGATGAGCCAACGAACCATTTGGATATCGAAACGCTCTCTTGGCTTGAGCAATATTTACAAGGCTACCAAGGAGCTGTTCTTATTGTTTCCCATGACCGCTATTTTCTAGATAAAGTCGTAAACCAGGTATATGAAATTTCCCGGAACAACATGAAAAAATACTATGGTAATTATAGTTCTTACCTAGAGGGCAAAGCGGAAGATTATGAGCGGGACATGAAGCTTTTCGAGAAACAACAAGGGGAAATCGAAAAGCTTCGCGACTTTGTCCAACGCAATATCACAAGGGCTTCCACCACGAAAAGAGCACAAAGCAGACGCAAACAGCTCGAAAAGATGGATGTATTGGACAAGCCGCAAGGTGATGAAAAATCCGCAAATTTTTCATTCCAGATTGAAAAGCAAAGCGGAAATGAAGTGCTTCACCTTCAGGACCTGGCTATCGGCTACGAAGGGGAAATGGTATCAAAAAATATAAATTCCCGGATGACAAAAGGAGAGAGCATAGCTCTTGTTGGCCCAAATGGCGTTGGGAAATCAACGTTATTGAAAACGATCATCTCTAGACTGCCTGCACTTTCCGGGGATTTCCGTTTCGGAACGAACGTCGAAGTCAGTTACTACGATCAGGAACAGGCTAACCTTGTTTCCAATAAACGCGTACTCAATGAATTATGGGATGACTATCCCCTTAAACCGGAAAAGGACATACGCACCGTACTCGGTAATTTCCTTTTTAGCGGGGACGATGTTTTAAAAACCGTTTCCACACTAAGCGGCGGCGAAAAGGCACGGCTTGCTCTAGCCAAAATGATGATGGAAAAAGGGAACTTTTTAATTCTTGATGAACCAACGAACCATTTAGACCTCGATAGTAAATTGGTGCTTGAAAACGCATTGATCGATTATCCGGGAACTATTCTTTTCGTTTCACATGACCGTTATTTCATTAATCGGATAGCAACGAAAGTGATCGAGCTCTCCAAAGACGGCAACGAAGAATTCCTCGGTGATTATGATTACTATGTGGAGAAGAAACAGGAGCAAGCGGAAATCAAAGCACTTGAACAGGAGAATCAAGCGAAAACCTTAGATGTATTCGTAGAAAAAACAAATTATAAAATCGATAAAGAAGCAAAAAAAGCCGAACGTCAGCGAAAACGGCGCATTGAGGATATCGAGGCTGCCATGGAGCTTCTTGAAACCGAAATAAACGAGTATAATGAACTTCTTTGTGACCCAAATGTTTTCCAAGATCATGAGAAAGTAATGGAAGTCCAAACAAAGCTTGATAAAGCACAGGAAAAATTGGACCGGCTTCTCGAAGAATGGGCTGAGCTGGAAGAATGACAATTGACCGAGTCAAATGACTCGGTCTTTTCTTTTTCATGTAAAATGGTTCAGAAAGTTATCCACAAACTTGTTAACAAATCACTTACCGTTCACTAGGCATTAATTTGAGTTATACACATTATCCACAGAAACATATCCACTTATCCACAAAACCACCCATTTATACACACCCAGTATGATTATCAAAAAAACTTTATCCACAGAATATTCTATTTTTTTATTAAACACGATAAAAAGGCAGGATGCCGAAGTTCGGAATCCTGCCTTCTCGTCAATCAAAATACTTCTATATCCAATCCAGGATTTCCGTTCAAATCCAATCCAGAGCGCTTTCCTTTTTCAAACATGACACTGCCAGCAGCACCGATCATGGCCGCATTGTCCGTACAAAGGTAGAGGGGCGGAATCGATATATCCATAGGTAAATCCTTAAAAGCTTCCGTTAACGCTTCCCTCAGGCCTTTATTTGCCGCAACTCCTCCAGCAAGCAGTACCTGCTTCACATTATATTCCTTTGCAGCCTTTACAGCTTTCATAACAAGCACTTCTATCACGCTTGCTTGGAAACTTGCCGCTAAATCTTTAGGTTCAATTTCTTCCCCGCGCTGTTCTGCATTATGCAAAGTGTTGATTACTGCTGATTTCAACCCGCTGAAAGAAAAGTCATAGCTGCCATCCAACCATGCCCGGGGCAGTTTCAAAGTTGGTGAGCCTTCTTGCGCAAGCCTATCTATATGCGGTCCACCAGGATAAGGGAGCCCCAAAGTTCGAGCCACTTTATCATACGCCTCTCCTGCTGCATCATCCCGCGTCTCCCCTATCACCTTGAAAGAACCCGGTTCTTCTAAAAGCACCAATTCCGTATGACCTCCCGAAACGACTAAAGAAAGGGCAGGATATTGGATTTCCTGAATAAGTCTATTTGCATAGATATGGCCTGCAATATGATGCGTACCAACAATCGGGATTCCATGTGCGAAAGCTACAGCCTTAGCTGCATTCACGCCTATTAATAGTGCCCCTACAAGTCCGGGGCCTTCTGTAACGGCAATGGCATCCAAATCTTCATATGTCACACCTGCCTGGAGCAGTGCCTCTTCAAGAACAATCGTAATTTGCTCTACATGGTGACGGGAAGCTATTTCGGGGACGACACCGCCAAAACGTTTATGGCTTTCTATTTGTGAAGCCACGACATTGCTCAGTATTTCTGTTCCATTTTTTATGACAGCTGCCGCAGTTTCGTCGCAGCTGGTTTCAATTCCTAATATAAGTTGATCTGTTTTCATGAAAAATTCACCCACATAACATAAGCATCTTCTTGATTATCTGTATAATAATTTTTCCGGATTCCACCCATTTGGAAACCTAGTTTTTCGTAAAGTGAAATGGCGACTGCATTACTGACACGGACCTCAAGCGTCATCCTCACCACACCCATCGCAATGGAGATTTCAATCATCTTCCTGAGCAAGGCTTCTCCAAGCTTTTGCCCTCGGTATTCAGGTAAAATAGCAATATTGGTAATGTGCGATTCATCAATGACGATCCACGCACCGCAATAACCGGCAATTTTCCCCTCATCCTCTATCACCATGTACACAGCATATTGATTATGATTCAATTCATTAAAAAAGGCTTCCCGGCTCCAAGGCAATGTAAAGGACTGCTTTTCCACGTTAAGCACTTGGTCGATATCTTCCGTTTTCATCTTTCGGAACGTCAATGTTTTACTCATAATAATCGGTCGCTTTCCTTTTTTATTTCCCCTGCTGTTCAAGCCACTTAGCTTCTGCTTCAGCCATGCGAATATAATTCGGTACAAACTGGTGAACATCCACTTCGTCCTTCTCAAGACCAATGAAAGCAAGTTCGCTTGGTCTTGAGTTAAAGGACTGTACCGGAGCAAATACTGCTAAATTGCCCAATGCATCCGTAATAGCATCCCGATGGATATCCACATCTTGACCAACAAATAAAACGGGACGATTTAATTCCTTCAATCGAATCGCCCACTCAGAGGATAGAATATTACAATCTTCCATGACTGTTTTTAACAAATCGTTTTCCATTTCATATAATCCAGTATAAATCTGCCCTCTTCTTGCATCGAACAAGGGAGATATCAACCCGTTAAAATAACGTCCATTGGCTGCTAATACTTCCAAACTGGATACACCTGATAACGGAATCTGAAGCGTCCATGCCAAGGTTTTCGCAATCGTCACACCAATCCTGACACCTGTATAGGAGCCTGGACCTTGAGCGACCACTATCTTAGTCAATTCCTTAGGATTAGTATCACAATCACTTAGCAGCGTTTCAATTGCTGGCATTACCCGAACCGAATGATTTTTCTTTAGGTTCGTCGTATACTCACCAATTACTTGACTCCCGTTTACCAGTGCAATCCCTAATGTAAAATTCGATGTATCTATAGCTAAAACCTTCATCAAATAATCTCCTTACATAACGTTACATATCGTTCGCCTTTGGCCTCTAAGACAATACGCCTGCTTGTATCACTAAGACGATAAATATATATGGTCAAGATTTCATCCGGGAGATGATCCTTTATTAAATGGGCCCATTCAACGACAGTCACACCATCACCTTCAAAATATTCATCAAAGCCTAAATCATCTTCTGATTCACTTACCCGATATACATCCATATGATATAAAGGCAGTCGCCCCATGTATTCCTTTATTATTGTAAAAGTAGGGCTATTTACTACTCTAGTTACACCTAATCCTTTAGCTAGCCCTTTTGTGAATGCCGTTTTTCCTGCACCCAGGTCACCTTCTAAAGCAAGTACATCACCACTCGAAAGTTTTTGTGCCAATTCATGCGCAAATTGCGCTGTTTCTTCTTCACCCTGAGAAATCCATTCAAAATGTTGCATATATCAATCACCTTTATCATTATTAGGAAAACGTCCTATAGTTCATATCAAGAGAACCATAAACGCAGTATTATGGAACAATAACCATTCTATATGTAGTTTACCTTGTTTCAAAAGAAGAAACAAATAAGTTAGGGACATAATTATTCGAATTTCGGATAAAACAAAAAAACGAAACCTAAGTTTCGTTTTTTTCATGATTGCGGGGACAGGATTTGAACCTGCGACCTTCGGGTTATGAGCCCGACGAGCTACCGGACTGCTCCACCCCGCGACGGTATAAATGCTACTTTTATAAATTTAGTATTCCCATTTTCTCAAAAAGGATACGAAGATTATAGCTTGGCGGCGTCCTACTCTCACAGGGGGAAACCCCCAACTACCATTGGCGCTGAAGAGCTTAACTGCCGTGTTCGGAATGGGAACGGGTGTGACCTCTTCGCTATCGCCACCAAACATTTAATCTTTTTTCAGTACATTCATTATCATATCATGTATGAGATCAAAATGCAAGAAGAAATTTTCATTCCTTCAAAACTAGATAATAAGAAGGTATTTCATTTTTTAAAAAGCGTTGGTTAAGTCCTCGATCTATTAGTATCAGTCAGCTCCACATGTCGCCACGCTTCCACCTCTGACCTATCAACCTGATCATCTTTCAGGGATCTTACTAGCTTGCGCCATGGGAAATCTCATCTTGAGGGGGGCTTCATGCTTAGATGCTTTCAGCACTTATCCCGTCCGCACGTAGCTACCCAGCTATGCCTTTGGCAAGACAACTGGTACACCAGCGGTGCGTCCATCCCGGTCCTCTCGTACTAAGGACAGCTCCTCTCAAATTTCCTGCGCCCGCGACGGATAGGGACCGAACTGTCTCACGACGTTCTGAACCCAGCTCGCGTACCGCTTTAATGGGCGAACAGCCCAACCCTTGGGACCGACTACAGCCCCAGGATGCGATGAGCCGACATCGAGGTGCCAAACCTCCCCGTCGATGTGGACTCTTGGGGGAGATAAGCCTGTTATCCCCGGGGTAGCTTTTATCCGTTGAGCGATGGCCCTTCCATGCGGAACCACCGGATCACTAAGCCCGACTTTCGTCCCTGCTCGACTTGTAGGTCTCGCAGTCAAGCTCCCTTGTGCCTTTACACTCTACGAATGATTTCCAACCATTCTGAGGGAACCTTTGGGCGCCTCCGTTACTCTTTAGGAGGCGACCGCCCCAGTCAAACTGCCCACCTGACACTGTCTCCCACCCCGATAAGGGGCGCGGGTTAGAATTTCAATACAGCCAGGGTAGTATCCCACCAACGCCTCCACCGAAGCTAGCGCTCCGGCTTCTCAGGCTCCTACCTATCCTGTACAAGCTGTACCAAAATTCAATATCAGGCTGCAGTAAAGCTCCACGGGGTCTTTCCGTCCTGTCGCGGGTAACCTGCATCTTCACAGGTACTATAATTTCACCGAGTCTCTCGTTGAGACAGTGCCCAGATCGTTACACCTTTCGTGCGGGTCGGAACTTACCCGACAAGGAATTTCGCTACCTTAGGACCGTTATAGTTACGGCCGCCGTTTACTGGGGCTTCGGTTCAAAGCTTCGCTTGCGCTAACCTCTCCCCTTAACCTTCCAGCACCGGGCAGGTGTCAGCCCCTATACTTCGCCTTGCGGCTTCGCAGAGACCTGTGTTTTTGCTAAACAGTCGCCTGGGCCTATTCACTGCGGCTTTTCCGGGCTATTCACCCTAAAAAGCACCCCTTCTCCCGAAGTTACGGGGTCATTTTGCCGAGTTCCTTAACGAGAGTTCTCTCGCACACCTTAGGATTCTCTCCTCGCCTACCTGTGTCGGTTTGCGGTACGGGCACCTTACATCTCACTAGAGGCTTTTCTTGGCAGCGTGGAATCAGGAACTTCGGTACTATATTTCCCTCGCCATCACAGCTCCGCCTTAATGGAAACGGGATTTGCCTCGTTTCCGGCCTAACTGCTTGGACGCGCATATCCAACAGCGCGCTTACCCTATCCTTCTGCGTCCCCCCATCGTTCAAACGATGTATAGGTGGTACAGGAATATCAACCTGTTGTCCATCGCCTACGCCTTTCGGCCTCGGCTTAGGTCCCGACTAACCCTGAGCGGACGAGCCTTCCTCAGGAAACCTTAGGCATTCGGTGGAAGGGATTCTCACCCTTCTTTCGCTACTCATACCGGCATTCTCACTTCTAAGCGCTCCACCAGTCCTTCCGGTCTGACTTCAACGCCCTTAGAACGCTCTCCTACCATCGACACCTAATGGTGTCAATCCACAGCTTCGGTGATACGTTTAGCCCCGGTACATTTTCGGCGCGGAGTCACTCGACCAGTGAGCTATTACGCACTCTTTAAATGGTGGCTGCTTCTGAGCCAACATCCTGGTTGTCTAAGCAACTCCACATCCTTTTCCACTTAACGTATACTTTGGGACCTTAGCTGGTGGTCTGGGCTGTTTCCCTTTCGACTACGGATCTTATCACTCGCAGTCTGACTCCCAAGAATAAGTATTTGGCATTCGGAGTTTGACTGAATTCGGTAACCCGTTGGGGGCCCCTAGTCCAATCAGTGCTCTACCTCCAATACTCTCATCTTGAGGCTAGCCCTAAAGCTATTTCGGAGAGAACCAGCTATCTCCAGGTTCGATTGGAATTTCTCCGCTACCCACACCTCATCCCCGCACTTTTCAACGTGCGTGGGTTCGGGCCTCCATTCAGTGTTACCTGAACTTCACCCTGGACATGGGTAGATCACCTGGTTTCGGGTCTACGACCTCATACTCATTCGCCCTATTCAGACTCGCTTTCGCTGCGGCTCCGTCTTATCAACTTAACCTCGCATGAAATCGTAACTCGCCGGTTCATTCTACAAAAGGCACGCCATTACCCATTAACGGGCTTTGACTACTTGTAGGCACACGGTTTCAGGATCTATTTCACTCCCCTTCCGGGGTGCTTTTCACCTTTCCCTCACGGTACTGGTTCACTATCGGTCACTAGGGAGTATTTAGCCTTGGGAGATGGTCCTCCCTGCTTCCGACGGGATTTCTCGTGTCCCGCCGTACTCAGGATCCACTCAGGAGGGAACGAAGTTTCAACTACAGGGTTTTTACCTTCTTTGACGGACCTTTCCAGGTCACTTCATTTACCCCGTTCCTTTGTAACTCCATGTTGAGTGTCCTACAACCCCAAGAGGCAAGCCTCTTGGTTTGGGCTAATTCCGTTTCGCTCGCCGCTACTCAGGAAATCGCATTTGCTTTCTCTTCCTCCGGGTACTTAGATGTTTCAGTTCCCCGGGTCTGCCTTCAGTACCCTATGTATTCAGGTAAAGATACTGTTCCATTACGAACAGTGGGTTTCCCCATTCGGAAATCTCCGGATCAAAGCTTACTTACAGCTCCCCGAAGCATATCGGTGTTAGTCCCGTCCTTCATCGGCTCCTAGTGCCAAGGCATCCACCGTGCGCCCTTTCTAACTTAACCGTTAAAAAGATCTTACAGATGCTTTGAAAAAAATTAATTGCCTTCTATCTATTATCTAGTTTTCAAGGAACAAAGCAGAAAGAATCCATCACATCGTGATGTTTTTCTTCCCTATCTGAATGAATTACTCATTCAAAACTGAACAAAACAAAAGCGCTCTCGTAATTATCCTTAGAAAGGAGGTGATCCAGCCGCACCTTCCGATACGGCTACCTTGTTACGACTTCACCCCAATCATCTGTCCCACCTTAGGCGGCTGGCTCCATAAAGGTTACCTCACCGACTTCGGGTGTTACAAACTCTCGTGGTGTGACGGGCGGTGTGTACAAGGCCCGGGAACGTATTCACCGCGGCATGCTGATCCGCGATTACTAGCGATTCCGGCTTCATGTAGGCGAGTTGCAGCCTACAATCCGAACTGAGAATGGCTTTATGGGATTCGCTTACCTTCGCAGGTTTGCAGCCCTTTGTACCATCCATTGTAGCACGTGTGTAGCCCAGGTCATAAGGGGCATGATGATTTGACGTCATCCCCACCTTCCTCCGGTTTGTCACCGGCAGTCACCTTAGAGTGCCCAACTGAATGCTGGCAACTAAGATCAAGGGTTGCGCTCGTTGCGGGACTTAACCCAACATCTCACGACACGAGCTGACGACAACCATGCACCACCTGTCACTCTGTCCCCCGAAGGGGAAAGCCCTATCTCTAGGGTTGTCAGAGGATGTCAAGACCTGGTAAGGTTCTTCGCGTTGCTTCGAATTAAACCACATGCTCCACCGCTTGTGCGGGCCCCCGTCAATTCCTTTGAGTTTCAGCCTTGCGGCCGTACTCCCCAGGCGGAGTGCTTAATGCGTTAGCTGCAGCACTAAAGGGCGGAAACCCTCTAACACTTAGCACTCATCGTTTACGGCGTGGACTACCAGGGTATCTAATCCTGTTTGCTCCCCACGCTTTCGCGCCTCAGTGTCAGTTACAGACCAGAAAGTCGCCTTCGCCACTGGTGTTCCTCCAAATCTCTACGCATTTCACCGCTACACTTGGAATTCCACTTTCCTCTTCTGCACTCAAGTTCCCCAGTTTCCAATGACCCTCCACGGTTGAGCCGTGGGCTTTCACATCAGACTTAAAGAACCACCTGCGCGCGCTTTACGCCCAATAATTCCGGACAACGCTTGCCACCTACGTATTACCGCGGCTGCTGGCACGTAGTTAGCCGTGGCTTTCTGGTTAGGTACCGTCAAGGTACCAGCAGTTACTCTGGTACTTGTTCTTCCCTAACAACAGAACTTTACGACCCGAAGGCCTTCTTCGTTCACGCGGCGTTGCTCCGTCAGACTTTCGTCCATTGCGGAAGATTCCCTACTGCTGCCTCCCGTAGGAGTCTGGGCCGTGTCTCAGTCCCAGTGTGGCCGATCACCCTCTCAGGTCGGCTACGCATCGTCGCCTTGGTGAGCCATTACCTCACCAACTAGCTAATGCGCCGCGGGCCCATCTATAAGTGACAGCGTAAACCGTCTTTCCATCTTCTCTCATGCGAGAAAAGAACGTATCCGGTATTAGCTCCGGTTTCCCGAAGTTATCCCAGTCTTATAGGCAGGTTGCCCACGTGTTACTCACCCGTCCGCCGCTAATCTCAGGGAGCAAGCTCCCATCGATTCGCTCGACTTGCATGTATTAGGCACGCCGCCAGCGTTCGTCCTGAGCCAGGATCAAACTCTCCGAAGAAATGTTTGACTTGCTCATTTTGCTTTTTTGATAGTGTGTGCTCACTCAAAATTTAACGTTGGCGCTTTGTTTTGTTCAGTTTTCAAAGAGCAATAATAATAATAATGGAGCGGGTGAAGAGAATCGAACTCTCATCATCAGCTTGGAAGGCTGAGGTTTTACCACTAAACTACACCCGCATTTAATTTTTAGGATATTTTCAGAAAGAATGGTCGGGAAGACAGGATTCGAACCTGCGACCCCTTGGTCCCAAACCAAGTGCTCTACCAAGCTGAGCTACTTCCCGTAAAATATGGTGCGCCCGGCGGGAGTCGAACCTACAACCTTCTGATTCGTAGTCAGATGCTCTATCCAATTGAGCTACGGGCGCTAAATTCTATGATGTTATTGGTGCGGCCGAGAGGAGTCGAACCTCCACGGGGTTTCCCCCACTAGGCCCTCAACCTAGCGCGTCTGCCATTCCGCCACGACCGCGAAAGCGACTTTGTAAGCTTAACACCTTTTCAACTTGATGTCAAGAAGAAAAATATCAGTGCGGGTGAAGGGACTTGAACCCCCACGCCTTGCGGCGCCAGATCCTAAGTCTGGTGCGTCTGCCAATTCCGCCACACCCGCGAAAATAAATGGTGAGCCATGAAGGATTCGAACCTTCGACCCTCTGATTAAAAGTCAGATGCTCTACCAACTGAGCTAATGGCTCCAAATGAAAATGGCTGGGCTAGAAGGGATCGAACCTTCGCATGACGGAATCAAAATCCGTTGCCTTACCGCTTGGCTATAGCCCATTAATCAAATACTAATTAACAGCCAGGTTAATATTATATCACCATAATATTATCTTAGCAAGTATTTTTTAAAAAAAATGGCGGTCCCGACGGGAATCGAACCCGCGATCTCCTGCGTGACAGGCAGGCATGTTAACCGCTACACCACGGGACCAGTATTATTAGAAAGTGACCCATACGGGATTCGAACCCGTGTTACCGCCGTGAAAGGGCGGTGTCTTAACCGCTTGACCAATGGGCCTTGATAAAATGTGTAACTGGCGGAGAAGGAGGGATTTGAACCCTCGCGCCGCTTACGCGACCTACACCCTTAGCAGGGGCGCCTCTTCAGCCTCTTGAGTACTTCCCCAAAAAATGGCTCCGCAGGTAGGACTCGAACCTACGACCGTTCGGTTAACAGCCGAATGCTCTACCACTGAGCTACTGCGGAATAATGAAAATTGGGTTCCTTTTTCACGCTCAAGGACCTTAGTGTTTGTCGTGAAGAACAAGTTGTTATCTTGTCGACTCTTATGATTATAAAGAGGTTGCAGCCTAAAGTCAAGGGTTCTTTTGTGTTTTTTTATATTTTTGTTTTTTCTTCCTTGAACCCTTGGTAAATCAACGTTCCACGACATTTACCACAAACGAAACGGGTAGTGTCGATTCGTTTTTTTCTTACATACACCTGCTGACAGTCTTCACATTTATATTGAATAGTATTCATCTTTCTCTTTACTTGGTTTGATGGGAGTGGCTCACAAAATCTCGGTGCCCCGACTTTTTTGAGTAATTGCTTAAAGTCCGCATCACGATGCTGATACCCTTTCTTCTCGATGTGCAGATGATAATGGCACAATTCATGTTTTATGATGCCAATCATTTCTTCCACACCGCGTTCATCAAGATACTTCTTATTGATTTCTATATTGTGTGAACGCAGCAAGTATCGACCTCCTGTAGTTCGGAGACGCGGATTAAAAGTGGCTACGTGGTTAAAGGTCTTTTTAAAGTCTTTCAACGAAATTTCTTCGACTAGTTTTTGCAATTGCAGATTATCCATTTCCCCCTCCCTTTCCTTGGTAACATGACAACCCATTATAACATAGACTAATAATACAATAGGAAACTAAGGGAGGAAAAGCTATGCCTAATTGGTTCCAGAATCAAATACGTAAAGCCTTTTATGAAAAGGATTATTATCAAGTGAAGATGTTGAATCAATGTTGGTTTTTTTATCAAAAAAAAGAAAGTCTCCGGTTATAGATTCAACTGTGTTCGAAATATAACATACATTCGCTTCGTTAAAAAAACCCCTTCTAATATAGAAGGAGCTTTCCATAGGCTAGATTTGATTCTTTGGCTCGAGCATAGTTAAGGAAACCCTTTGCTTTTGAGAGTCGACCAGTTCTACCCAAACCGTCACAACATCCCCAACGGCAACTATATCCAAAGGGTGTTTTACAAACCGGTTGCTTAGTTTGGAAATATGTACCAGTCCATCCTGTTTGACACCAATGTCCACAAACGCACCGAAATCCACAACATTCCTCACTGTGCCTTGTAATTCCATCCCAGTTTGTAGATCCTCCATTTTCAGTACATCCTGCTTAAGCAGTGGTTTTGATAATTCATCCCGAGGATCTCTTCCCGGTTTCATCAAATCATCAATGATATCTTGAATCGTAATTTCCCCAATTTCCAATTCATTGACTAACTCGGCCGGATTTAGTTTCCTTAATTCTTCATTAAGTGCATCACTGCCTAAATCCACAGATGTGAATCCCATTTTCTTCAACAATTTATTCACGGCACTGTAGTTCTCAGGATGTATCGCAGTTTGATCCAAAGGCTCATCTCCATTAATGATACGCAGGAACCCTATGCATTGTTCATATGTTTTGGCACCAAGGCGGGGAATCTTCTTTAATTCCTTCCTGCTTGAAAACTTCCCTTCCACTTCCCTTTTCTTCACAATATTTTGAGCAACCGATTTTGATAAACCAGCTACATATTGTAATAGTGACGATGAAGCGGTATTGACGTTCACGCCCACCTGGTTAACAGCTGTTTCTACTACAAAGGTGAGGGATTCCGTTAATTTTTTCTGGGACACATCATGTTGATACTGTCCTACCCCCACGGATTGAGGATCGATTTTAACAAGTTCGGCAAGGGGATCTTGGAGCCTTCTGCCAATTGATACGGCGCTTCTCTGCTCTACTTGAAGATCCGGAAACTCTTCACGGGCAATATCCGAGGCTGAATACACACTAGCTCCCGCTTCATTAACAATAATATATGAAATATTCCCGTTCACTTCTTTTAGAATATCTGCGATGAATTGCTCTGATTCACGCGATGCCGTCCCGTTGCCGATTGCTACAATCTCAACTGAGAACCGCTGAAGTATTTCGATTGTTTTTTCCCGGGCAGCATTAAACTTCGCAACAGGAGGATGCGGATAGATTACACTGATATCCAGTACCTTTCCCGTTT
Source organism: Peribacillus sp. ACCC06369 (assembly GCF_030348945.1). Taxonomy (NCBI): domain Bacteria; kingdom Bacillati; phylum Bacillota; class Bacilli; order Caryophanales; family Bacillaceae; genus Peribacillus; species Peribacillus sp. ACCC06369. The sequence continues at coordinate 300,565 of NZ_JAUCEN010000002.1, read as the reverse complement.
CATCAATGACAGCCAACTTACAGCCCGTCCGATATGCCGGATCGAGAGCGAGGACCACTTTCCCTTTAAGCGGAGGCTGCAAGAGCAGGTTCCGGAGGTTTTCAGAGAAAATATGGATTGCTTGATCCTCAGCTTTTTCCGTCAGCTCTTTTCTGATTTCCCGTTCCACCGAGGGCATGATCAAACGCTTAAGTCCATCTTCAATTGCCGATTTAAGAACATCTTGGGCTTCAGATTTGTTATTTTTAATGATTTTCCGTTCCAGATGACCAATGATGATTTCCGTACGAGGCTGAATGGATATTCGTAAAACCTCTTCCTTTTCACCTCTATTAAGTGCCAAAACCCGATGGGGTACGATCCTTTGAACCGGCTCCTCATATTCATAGTACATCTCGAAGATTCTTTTCTCGTCCTTCTCCTCATTTTTCACAGTCGAAATTATTTTTCCAGCTTTGAAACTTTCAGCCCTTATCCACTTCCTTAATTCTGCATCATCGGAAATATGTTCTGCTATGATATCCTGCGCTCCTGCAATAGCCTCTTCAATAGAAGGAACTTCTTTTTCTGCGGATACGAATTCAGTGGCTTTTTCGCTAACTCGAGCATGGATTTGACATTCAAGAAGCCAAGTAGCCAGTGGTTCAAGACCCTTTTCTTTAGCGACCGTCGCTTTCGTTCTCCTTTTTTGCTTGAATGGCCTGTATAAATCTTCGACTTCCTGCAGTTTTGTCGCCTTCTCGATTTGCCTTTTTAATTCTTCCGTCAATTTCCCCTGTTCACCAATCGAACGCGTAACTTCCGCTTTCCTCTGGCCTAAGTTTTCCAGGTAGTTCCACCTTTCCATGATGGATCGAATCTGCACTTCATCAAGTGAACCTGTCATTTCTTTTCTATATCGGGCAATAAAGGGAACAGTATTCCCCTCTTGCAGCATCTGTATGACGTTTTGAACTTGATGATTTTTCAAAGTTAGCTCATTGGATATTTGTTTAATCAATTCTTTTAATGTATCTTCTACAACGATCATTATGTTTACCCCCAACCTTTTGATCTTATATATATAGTCTAGCAAATGAGAGATGAAGTTGCGAATTCAACACAAAAAAGCTCACTTCCGAATTACGACGAAAGTAAGCTTCCTAAAATGAAAGTTGTATCATCTGCAGTTGTTGGACTGCTTTCTAAAATGCATTTGGCGTTCTTATCGATAGGGACCAGCCTTTTTAAAAAAGATTTAGCTCCCTTAAGTTCTAAACCATCGGAATGAAGAATGAATTTTGCATTTGGTTCAAATTTGTAGCTCTGCGTCCGGTATTTTTGTTTCCTGCCGGATAAATACCCTGTAACAGGTAAAGGGTAAACTAGTTTGTCGTCCCTTGGATTATACAGAAAAAAGCGGATGTTACCCACTGAACTGTATACAAATTCATTCTTGTCATAAAATATCTTCAAAATGGAAACGGCGGCCCCCCGCTTATCGATTAAAACTTGATTACACACTGCCATTAGTGATTCTACATCCAACTCATGATTACGTTTTACTTCCTCGATGACGGCATGGGAAGATTCGTAAGCGTTTTTCCCGCTACCTAGCCCATCAGCCAGTACACACACAAAGTACTCTTTCGTATGAAGAAAGAAGTAATCATCACCACAATAAACCATCCCGTTTTTTGAGGATTGAGAGACAAGGACTTCAATTCTTTCTCCCCTCAGAATATCTTTGATCACTGAATTAACTCCGAGTTTTCAGCATTAATCGCTTCTTGAAGTTTCTTGATCGCGCGTCGCTGGAGTCTCGACACATGCATTTGAGAAATTCCAAGTTTATCGCCAGCTTCTTTTTGACTTAAATTTTCTAAATAAGTATGTTGAATGATCATCTTTTCACGGTCACTTAACACATGCAGCACCTTTTCGAGCACGAGGCGCTGATTGACCTTTTCAAAACCTTCATCGACATTACCGAATATATCAAGTAATGTGACAGTACCGCCATCAGAGTCCGCCTCAATAGAATGATCAACAGATAAAGCTTGATAGCTTTTTCCCATTTCCATCGCTTCTAAAACTTCTTCTTCAGTCACTCCTATACAATCGGCTATTTCATCTATTCTTGGTGAACGATGAAGTGTCGTTGTTAATTCCTCGACAGTCACCCTGATTTTTGGACCAAGTTCCTTTATTCTTCTTGGCACATGGACACTCCAAGTTTTGTCACGCAAGAACCTTTTGATTTCCCCAATTATAGTAGGGACGGCAAATGCCTCAAAGCTCTTACCAAAGGATTCATCATATCGTCGGATGGCACCTAATAAACCAATCATGCCGACCTGGGAGATATCCTCCTGAAACGATTTTCCTTTCGCGTACTTACGGGAGATTGTTTCAACCAAACTTTTATAATGGATGACTAGATTGCTCTGTGCTTCATCATCTTGGTCTTGCTGATAAGCTCTAATCCATTCATTTACCTGTTCTTTTTGTGCCTGATTAGGTTGAGACTGTTTTTGCATCCATCTCCACCTGCTCTCCTTCTAAAAACTTAGTCATAAATACTGTAACCCCGTCATGCTGATGAATTTTCACATCATCCATCAGAGTTTCAATGAGGTAAAGACCCAAGCCTCCTTCTCTCAAGAGTTCGACTTTTTGTCCATTTTCGTATGGACCGAGCCCTTGACGAACCTCTTCGAAATTACAGCTCTTACCGCTATCAGAAACCATGACCTCCAAACGGTCAGGATAAAGCCCGAAACTCACTTTCACTTCACCTTTTTCGGAATCCTTATATGCATGCTGTACTGCATTTGTACAAGCCTCACTGGTTGCGATTTTCAAATCCTCAATTTCATCATACGCAAACCCCATCCGGCTACCTATTCCAGAAAGCGTTAAACGAATGACACCGATGAATTCCGGTTTTGCAGGTATTTTCATTTCGATGTAATCATATACTTGACTCATTCTAACCCACCTTCTGTACCACTTTTTATATCAATGATATCTGCAAGACCAGTAATATCAAATAAACGTCGTAACCTTTCTGATAACCCAACTAAAGTGAATTCGCCATTATGTGCCCTTACGCTTTTAAAAGCACCGACAAATACCCCAAGTCCCGTACTATCCATATAGGAAACTTCGGTTAAATCAATAGTAATCGAAACATTGTCCTGCTCTGAAATCGGAAATAGTGATTCCCTTAGTTTTGGTGCAGTATAGGCATCGATTTCACCTTTTAGTTTTACAATAAATTCAGTATTTAATTCATTAACATCTACAGTTATATTCATCCTTGACCCACCTCTTTAAATGCTCATCTTTCTTATATCTATACCCAGCGAAAACAATACTAAACATTTGATTTTAAAATTATTAATGTGAAATCATCCCGCAGTTGGAAGTTCTGCATTTTTTCCAATTGCTTATATATATTATTCACCATTTCCTGGGCTTGTAAGTGCATATTCTTTTTAATGAAACCAATAAGCGTTTCCCTTTCTATAAACCCATCATTCGTCCGGCACTCCGTTACTCCATCAGATAATAAAATGATCATGTCTCCGCCATTCACCGTTTTTTCATATTGGCGATACCTTGTTTTTTTATCAACTCCAAGCAACAAACCTTTTGCATCCAAATCGCTGAATGTACCTGTAGCGGCATCATAGTAAAATCCAGGTTCATGTCCAGCTGAAGCATAGGAAAATTGCCTGTCATGCGGATCATATAAACCATAGAACATAGTTATGAACATGCTTGGATCCACATTATGCTCCACAACACGGTTCAAACTCTCAAGCACGCTTTTCGGTTCATGTCGATGCTCCGGAAGACTATCCATCGCATATTTAATCATCGACATGCACAATGCAGCAGGAATGCCTTTTCCTATGACATCAGCTATCCCTACCCCGATTCGCTCATTTTCATCTTGAACAAAATGATAATAATCTCCATTCATCTGTCTGGCCGGAACACTGATCGCCCCAATTTCAAGAGCTTTGATATCAGGAATTTCCGTTTCCAAAAGAGTATGTTGAACGTTTGCCGCAATCTCAATTTCCGTTTTCAGTTCCTGCTGTTGATGTCTAAGGCTTTGATGTTCACGGTATGCTATGCCATAGCCCATCATGACTTCCAGCAAAAAATCGAAAGAATCCAATACTTTCCCCGGTAATTCCGGGTAAAGTTCCATTAAGTTATTTTTATGCATACTGATGATTTCTTCAGGAGATATATTGTATTTAATATGTAGGCGGCTAATCTTTTGCCCTTGGTAGAGTGCTTGCTCATTTTGGTCTTTAAGATAAGTAGAAAGCGCCTCATGATACTTTTTCTCCATGTTCTCCCTAATATCCATAGTCCCCCCCTAACGGAGCCATTTCGTAGCGACAATCTTAGTCCCTTCACCTGGTATCGATTCAATATCGAAGTCATCCATTAAACGTTTGACTCCCGGAAGGCCTGCCCCCAGTCCCCCTGAGGTGGTATATCCATCTTCCATGACTTTCCGGATATCCTCAATTCCCGGCCCTTTGTCCTCTGCAATGATTTTCAATCCTGACTTCCCATTTTTATTTGGCTTCTCTATGCTAACACTGCCTTGTCCAGCATATAGGTATATATTTCGGGCCAATTCGCTTATAGCCGTTGTGATCCTTGCCTGGTCTACAGTGCCGAACCCCAACTCTTTAGCGACATTTCTTCCGAGCTGCCTTGCAGCTACGATGTCCCATTCATTTATGATTTTTACGCAGGATTGGAACTCCATTCTTTAATCCCCCAATTCCTGTTGTAATTTCTCCAGGCCTTTCTCTAGATCTAATGCTGTCAGAACATCATCGAGACTAATTCCCAGTTCAATTAATGTTATTGCAACAGCAGGCTGGATCCCCGTAATTACAACCTTGGCCCCCATAAGCTTAGACATGCTAAAGACATCGCCTAATACCTTTGCGATAAAGGAATCTATAAAATCTATTGAGGTAATATCTATAACTACGCCATTCGCGCTTGTTTCATGAATCTTATGCAATAAATCCTCTTGAAATTGAAGGGCTGTCTCATCATCCAATTCCCACTGTATAGAGACTAACAAGCAGTCATAAAGCTTTAATATCGGAATCCTCATACTTATCCCTCCACCTTTACAATCTTACGGCTCGTTAATTCCAACGCAACTTCTATCCCTTTTTTTAATGTATTTTTTGTAATCACTTCATTTAAATTAATTCCTAGGTTAACGATGGTTTGAGCTATTTCAGGGCGAATGCCGCAGAGTATACATTTTGCACCCACTAATCGGACTGCTTCCGCTGCCTGAATGATATGATGAGCAACCATGGTATCCACGACAGGCACACCCGTTATATCGATAAGGACAACTTCAGATCTATGCTTAACAACGCCAGTCAACAGGTTCTCCATTATCTGTTTGGCACGTTCTGTATCAATTGTACCAATCAGCGGCATAACCGTAATGCCTTCCAATACAGGAATGAGCGGAGCCGAAAGTTCTTGCAAGGCTATTTTTTGCATAGAAACAGTTCTTTCCCAAGTTTGGGTATAAATATTGACTATTTCATTATTTATTGGAGTTGCCCATTTATCCAAATGGTTAACAAGATTGACTTGATTATCAGGGGTCACCAGACTCTTGGCCACCATACCATTAATGACAATTAACGTGAATTTATGAAGACCTTCATTGACGAAAGTGAGAGGCCATCCCAATTGGATTACTTTCTCGGCAAAATCTGAAAGCTTCAATGTGAATTCCTTGTTTTTACTATCAACATTCGTGATGATCATATCTATGAATTCACTGCTCGTTTGCGTGAACATTCGATCGGAGACGACTTTAATTAATCTTTCGTCTGTACTTTCCTTCATGATGCCCATCCACTCAGTAAGGATGTAATCTTGATTTTGCTTAATAAAATCGTAAACCAATTGATTCATAATATCCTCCCATTCTAACACAATTGCTATGTTCCCCTGTTCTCGTCACAAGGATGTTAACTAACTGTAATGTTTTTCCCATCTAGTTTTCCATTGGGTTTTCCTTTACACTTTTGCTTTTATTTAAGTATTTACAACATAACTACATACCCAAAATTCAGGTAAGGAAAACATCATTTCAAAGAAAAGTTAGGAGGATTCTATCCAATTTCTAATTATATACTGATTTTATTCGTCAAATTTTATATATATCCTGCTGTAATATTAAGTACATTCATAATAATATGCAAGAAGAGTCATCCTCTGTATTACTTAATTTGGGGCATGTTATTTCGACAAAAAAAACACGATTCCCACCGTCGCAGGAATCGTGCCATCTAAAAACATCAAGAAAGATTTGTATTATAATAACGCCCGGTTTAACGGGAAAAATTTTCTCTAAAACTCAATGAGGCCTAAACTAATTTGCAAAGCTTCATTGACCTTTTGCATCATTGGTTCGTCAAGATGCGTAATTTTATCAGTTAATCGCTGCTTATCAATTGTCCGGATCTGTTCTAATAAAATGACGGAATCCCGCTCGAATCCGTACTTTTTTGCATTAATCTCAACATGCGTAGGCAATTTCGCTTTTTGAATTTGAGCTGTAATGGCTGCCACGATCACAGTCGGACTAAAGCGATTACCAATATCGTTTTGTAAAATTAGTACCGGACGGGTTCCACCCTGCTCTGAACCGACTACCGGGGAAAGGTCTGCGAAGTATACGTCACCACGCTTAACAACAATCAATGGCTCAGCCTCCGCTAACTAATCGTTCAACGCAATGACCAGCCTCGAATTCAGCCTGGAAGGCTTCAGAAGCAATCGTTAAATTAATGGCCGCCATTTCAATATAACCGCGTTTCATCGATTCACGAAACTCTTTCTTTTTACGTTCGCGAAGATACATTTTTGTGGCACGATAAATAAATTCACTGCGATTTACATTTTCTTCACTCGCATACCCATCTAACTCTGTTAAAAAATTTTGAGGTAATCGAATTAATATCTCTCTTGTTGCGCTGGATTCAGACACAAACATACACCTCCACCATCACTACACACCTTTATTATATATCCTTTTCAATATTACCATTAAAATGCCTATCTGCAAAGAGTATATTCTATTCTCAATCCTATTATCAGCATAATAAAGGAAATCTTATTCACAATCTTAGGATTTATTTACAATCCTGTCATTCCAAGATGTAGTTACGTACATGTTTCAACTGATTATCTTTAATATATATGCGGGGCACTCTTGCACCTATCATACATGTTACCTCATAATTGATCGTTTCCAGCTTTGCCGCTATCTCATCAACAGTAATCGATTCATCACCATCATTCCCGATGAGTGTGACCTCTGTTCCTACAGGGAATGGTCCAGGTAGCTTGATCATGCATTGATCCATGCAAATCCTGCCGACAATCGGTACTCTGCTTCCATCCACAAGAACTTCCTGACCTTGCAGTTTACGGATCCAGCCGTCAGCATAACCGATTGGCAAAGTCCCAATCCATTCATCACCTTCAGCCGTATAAGTTGCCCCATAACTAACGCTTTCACCCTTAGCAAGCTGTTTAACCGCGACCATCTTCGTTCTTAAAGATATAGCCTGTCTTAAGGGAAATGGCAATATCGGCTGCATTTCCATGGAAGGGCTTAAACCATACATGGAAATCCCCATTCTTATTGCATTCCATTCAGGATCGGTAAACCTTAAAGAAGCTGCACTATTGGCTGCATGAATATATTCTGGCTTTGTAATCAATGCGGAAAGCATCCCTTTAAATGAAGCAAGCTGCTTTTCATAAAAGTCGGTATTCAATTCATCTGCCGTCGCGAAATGTGTGAATATCCCTTGGAAGTTGAAACACACCTCTTGCTTAAGCAAACTTTCCACTTTCAGGAGTTGACCTTCATCACGAATGCCAATTCTCCCCATGCCGCTATCCACTTTCACATGAACTTGCAGAACTTGTCCCGGTTTCAATAAATCCTTTGCCTTCTCCAACCACGCTACATCGAAAACCGTCACGGAAATCCCATACTCGGCAGCAAGTGCTGCACTTTCAGGCCTCGATGCCCCAAGTACAAGAATTGGAGCCAATATTCCCTTTTTCCGTAAAGCAAGTGCCTCATCCAAAAAAGCGACACTTAAAAAATCAGCCCCCGCTTCAAGTGCCGTTTTAGCCACTTCATAGTCCCCGTGGCCATAAGCATTCGCTTTAACGACAGCGAAAAGACTAACGCCATTTCCCAGTCTTTTTTTCAATGAAGAGATATTTTCAATAATATTATCCAAATTTACTTCTGCCCACGTATCTCGATGAAATACTTTCATTTCCAAGCCCATTTCCTTCTTTCCTGCACTCACAGTAAGATTCTTCCCAGTAGCGAAGTTTTCGTTTCATTATAGGACCATTCTATAACCAACTGATAGAAAGATAAAGTGCTTTTTCACCTTGAATCTAATTTTCCAGCTTGCCAACCCATACCAAATGGAAGGATCTAAAATGTCAACAAGCTGCTTCCCCGCCTATCCTTCCCAGAAGAAGCCTTCATGAGGAGACGGGAAACATCAGCTTGTTATGTAATCCTATTTGACTGGATCTCCCCCAACAGAACGGGCGACTTCTATCATCTCTTCCTGTTTCAAGTCCTTTGATGCAAGCATATAATCCACACCTTCAAAAGTCCATGCAATCGTATTTCCTGTCATGGCTCCGACTGTATAACCCAAATCAACCGGCTCCCCATTTACATTCGTCGAAACGGAAGTTTGGACTACCTCAGCTTTTTCCTGAACCAATGTAAAACTTTTTGTACCCTCATAGGTCAAAACGACACGTTCTCCCTTTTCCGTTGCAATTTCTTTTTCTTCCGTTAAGTTCATATCACCAATATTTTCTGGGTATTTCACCGCAAACCCTTCTTTTTGGACTTCTGCCATAACAGGTGCTTCAAGTTGTGCACTTGTCATGTTTTTCTTCATATCAAATGAATCTTTATCAAAAGTCGTATCGAATTTCACTTTTGAAAATTCAACAAGGACTAATGCGGTCTTATCGGGGTCCATGACTTTTACACTGACTGGAGATAAATCCTTTTTGTTTATAGTAATCTCTTGAAATGGCAACATTTTATTGTTTTGGTAGCGCGTTTTCGTTTCAAAGACATAATGTTTATCCGTTTCTTTATATGTCGCACTTTTATCTTCCGTAATGTCTTTCACCAACGACTCGAACAAATAAGCCTGACTGCTATTCTCCGGCCACTCGCTTTGAAATTTAAAGCTTTTATTCAAAGCAGGCGTCAAAACATATACACCATCATCATTTTTCAAAATCATCTGGCTTTGATCCTTCTCTTCATTTTTAAGATTTACGCGGTAAAAAGAAGGGTCCTTATGCCAAATCTCCACATTATACACTTGAGGTTCCGTCCCCATCTTTAATGTCATCTTCGCGTTAGCTTTATATCCTTTCATTTCGCCAAGCTTCTCATTCAATTCACTCACTACGTCACCCTGTGATTTTTGGCCGCAAGCAGAAAGAGCAAGCAAGAGCATGATCCCTGCAAAAAGCATTAACATCTTCTTCATCTTTTCAACCCCTTTTTGTCATTTGAACGTAAAAGGGAGAGGAAAAGGCAGGATCCGGACATTGGCTCGACTGATGTCTTAGTTTCCTCGGTATTTCAGCCACGGACCAGTTCGATCCGGGCTAAAAACTTTTCGAGAGCACCTACTCTGCCATGTACCTTTTACCGGGCCTTGTCTCCCTATAGCACTAAATGTATATGAGACAACCTTAAGGTTTATGACCCGATTGGACAAAACTCAATTCACCCTTTCAATTACGACCTGAGCCACAGCATAATCCCTGCTGTGGCTAATCGAAAGATGGACCCCTTCAGAAAACGGCTTTGAAATCACTGGCTTTCCTTTTTCATCCGATGTGATTTCGATATCCAAAAAGGACAAGTGCTTACCGATCCCCGTACCATATGCTTTGGAAAAAGCTTCCTTTGCTGCAAAACGTCCAGTAAAATACTCGACCTTCCTTCTTCCATTTAACTTTTCGAAAATCGAGATTTCCTTTTCTGTCAATATACGTTCCTTTAAACGGGGTTGCCGATTAATCAGTGTTTCCATTCTATCCAACTCAGTAATGTCCACGCCTATACCTTTAATCACTTTGACACCTCTTCTATTAAAGTAATAAGTTGCATATCATTAGGAGGACTCTTTTACCTGAAAATGATAATATTGTATCTAATTATAAAAATAATAAGGAGGAATTTATGTTTACAAGAACAGAAGGCTTCCGCGAATACGCCAATTCATATCGAGCTGTGACTGTGCTCATACTCATTATGATGATTGTTTTCGTTCTCATCCTTTTCCCCATATTTCCCGGCAATGTACTCTTTTATTACGGCACAGGTGTAAACTTATACATCTCCGATGGACAATGGTGGCGTTTGATCACCCCCATCTTTCTACATAGCACGTTTACACATTTACTGTTTAATGGGTTCTCACTTGCCATCTTTGGTCCATTCCTGGAGAAATCCCTTGGATCCATAAAGTTTTCAATCTTCTTTTTAACAACCGGAATCCTTGCTAATATCGCAACCTTCCTGATTAAACCACTGACATATAACCACGTAGGTGCCAGCGGTGCAATTTTTGGTTTACTCGGTTTCTTCCTTTACCTTGTACTGTTTAATAAAACAAATTTTACAAATAACGAAAGAAATACAGTATATACACTGACCGGAATTGCCATTATCATGACATTCATCCAACCACAGATTAACGTTGTCGGTCATTTGGCGGGTCTTACAACCGGCGCTTTAACAGCTCCATTATACTTGAGAAAAAAATGGTAGGACAAACAGCCGACTCTTTACTTTCAATCATTGGAGTCGACTGCTTTTTTTGGCAAATACCATGATTTAATTATTAGGCAATCCTTTTCTTCTAAATCCACAACCATGCCGACCCTGGAAGTAACTCCAGATTTAATCGATGCTGAAATCGTAGCTAATTCTTTTCGATTCTGAAACCAACTTTTTTTATACGTGATTGATTGAATTCTGCTTCTCTGCATGATCAATGTTTGCTTTGAGAAAAAACGGCTGCTCAATAGCAACAAATTCCCTTCGATACTCCACCCTGCATCTCTATATTGCATGTAACCCCAAAAGATCGCCAACGGTACAATCAAAAAGGAAAGTAAACCCCAAGGTTTGACAAACCATACCAAAGCTCCGATTATCGGGATGATGTATATAACCTTGCGAAACACATACCGGGAAAGCGCATGCTTAGGGATCGGCTTCATCTCAGTGGTTGTTTGAAAAACAGGTAAAATTTCCAGGATTTTTTCAGGTAAATGCCCCTTCTTGATCAAAGGGAACAGCATGATGGATAGACTTTCTTTATCTTCCATGCTGCCTCCTGCATATTCAAGATAAACCGTCGCCAAACCCAATGGCTTTCGAACGAAATTCTCCATGATCCGGATACCTTGTATTTTATGGATAGGGATTGTCAGCTGTCTTTTCTCGAGAAGCCCTCTGGAAATTACGATTTCATCATCCGTTTTTATCACTGTAAAAGAAGCATATTTAATTACCATACTTAATGTAGCCAGTACATAAACCACCAATAAGGCCACAAGGCCAAGCACGGACAGAATAATGGTTCCCATTCCAATGAAATCTTCATAATCCTTAAATATCCGTTCAAAAGGAATCATTTCATCAAACTGGGAAATAAAAGCGATTCCTCCAGATAAAAAGACACCTACCGCCCCAGAAGTGGCAGCCATAACGAATAATTGCGGCAGTGTCTGTTTAAAAACGGATGCCGATTTTGCTGCATCTTCATAACCCGCCACTTCATATTTATCCTTATCAAGAGGGTTATTCGTATTTTTGTTTTTTTCCTCGTTTATAAAAGCATTGATTCGCTGGGCATCACTTTTTCTTATGGCTGATAATACAGCATCGGCCTGAGATCCGCCTGCAGTTTCAATATTCACCTTCACTAGCCTGAATATCCTCTGGATGATACCCTCTGATATATCAATGCTATGGATTCGATCAAACTTTATATACCGTTTCTTCCTTACGAATACTCCGGACTCAATTCTGAATTCGCCCTCTTCTATGCGATATGTAAAACGAAACCATTGTAGGAATGCAATAACTATCAGAAAAAGTATAATAACGGAAATGACTAGCGGCTGAATCCAGCCAGGAATCCCTTCATTCTTCCCAGGAATAACGATTACTAATAAAAAAGGGATAACTAACTCCTTGATTGATTTAATAATGTTAAGCAATACAGCTATGGGGTGAAGCCTTTTAGGTTCAGACATCTTCTTCCTCCACACTCGCCATTCTGGAAATATAGTGCCGCAGTTCATCTGCCTCTTCAAGGTCCAGGGCAGGTATGACATGAAGGGTCGCGGCAGTGGAAATTTCAACGGAAGCTAAATCATATTTTCTTAATAATGGACCTTGCTTCGTTTCAACATGCTGAACCCTAATCATCGGTATGAGTGTTCTTTTAATGACAAAAATACCACTTTGGATATCAATTTCCGTATCCTTTACTTCGTAACGCCATCTCTTCCATTTCACCGAAGGAATGAGAAAAATGGACAGATAGGATTGGATTATCGAAATTATGATCAATGCTCCAAATATCCAATATGTCCAATCAAAAATGATTGTAAGCACGAGTACGGCAATGCTTATAATCCAAGTTATTGAACAGCTTATAAGACCACTGATTTTCCATACGGTTAAGGCCCTATTCGATATGCGATTTTCGGGTTCCATGGTTTCTCCTCTTCCGTCAAGGTATTTTTGAATGAATCTTCATCATCCATCCTTCACTTTCATCCATTATACTATAATTAAATGCTGGGATTTAACCACTTTTCAAACAAAGTCTTTGAACAGTTCATCCAAAAACCGCAACTCATTTGGAAACCATGGAATATGGAGATGCACATAAAAAAATGCCGCTCAATTGAGCGGCATTTCCAATTCAATTAAATCTTATTTGATTTTTCTCTTTTTTGGCTCGTGCTACGGTTTCCGTAACCATTCGATTTACGGTTCGTGCTTGGGCGTTTACTTGCCCCGCTACCGTAATCTTTTCTGCCTGAAGAACTGCGGCCATTGCGCTGTCTGTTACTAGAAGAACTGCTTCCTCCGCGATTACGACGCATTGGAGATGGAGACTCTTCCGTTAACTTGATTGGCGTTTGATCCGGTTCTTTTGTCATTGATTTAAGCATAGCTGCCACTAAATCCGCCGCGCTATGTTTTTGTAGTAATTCTTCCGCTTGACCAAGGTATAATGATAAATCATCATTCTCGATTGTAGTAAGGATTTTTTCCGTTACTGCTTTTTGTTGACCTTCCAACGCTTCAGTCAACGTTGGAGTCTTAAGTTTCTCCATACGTTTTTTCGTTGTATGTTCAACCGCATGCAGTTGGCCTCTTTCCCTTGGTGTTACAAACGTAATGGCAATACCGTGTTTACCCGCACGTCCTGTACGTCCAATACGGTGAACGTAACTTTCCGGATCTTGAGGGATATCAAAGTTGTATACGTGAGTTACGCCGGAAATATCAAGTCCACGTGCAGCCACATCAGTAGCGACAAGTACATCGATGTTTCCTTCTTTGAACTTTTTCAAAACGGAAAGACGTTTTGCCTGGCTAAGGTCACCATGAATGCCTTCAGCCATATAACCGCGGATATTCAATGCAGAAGCCAATTCATCCACACGGCGTTTCGTACGTCCGAAGACGATGGCAAGATCCGGTGTTTGAATATCGAAAAGACGTGCCAGTGTATCGAACTTTTCACTTTCTTTTAACTCCAAGTAATATTGTTCGATACGATCCACTGTCATTTCTTTCGCTTTTACACGAACAAGAACGGGTTCACGCATGAATCTTTCAGCAATTTTACGGATTGGATCAGGCATTGTAGCTGAGAAAAGCAATGTTTGCCTTTCGTCAGGAACTGTTGAAAGGATCAATTCGATATCCTCAATGAATCCCATGTTAAGCATTTCATCCGCTTCATCAAGAACTACAGTGTGAACTCCGCCCAATTTAATATTTTTACGTTTGATATGATCTAAAAGACGACCAGGTGTACCAACGATAATATGTGGTTTTTTCTTTAAAGCACGGATTTGACGGTCAATATCTTGTCCACCATAAACCGCTAATACACGAGCGCGTTTTCCGTAACCAAGTTTGAAAAGTTCTTCAGAAACTTGAATGGCAAGCTCACGTGTAGGTGCAATAACAATCCCTTGCACGTTTTCGTTATTAATATCGATGTTTTCCATCAATGGGATACCGAATGCTGCGGTTTTACCTGTTCCTGTTTGCGCTTGACCAATGATATCTTTACCTTCAAGTGCTAGTGGTATCGTTTGGGATTGAATCGGGCTCGCTTCTTCAAAACCCATTTTTTCTATTGATTTCATAGACGTTCTATCTAATCCTAATTCGCTAAACAATGTCAATGTTTTCGTACTCCTTTTTATATCGTAAATTTACACGTGCATTCATGAATCATGCACAGATGTTTTTGTTCAAATCCTCATCATCATGACGGATGTTCTACTTTATCTCTTATGAAAAAGTTTATCATTATCACCTAAAAGTATGTCTGCCTTTTAGTTCAAATGAACTCAATATGATTTTTTAAAAAGGAAATATACCAGCACGAACATTCACTGGCATTTTTAACTTCGCGCACGTGTAAACTTATCATTAACATACGCTCATCTTTTTAAAAGTACATGTAACCAAAATTAAATTCAATATGGAAAATTAAAAGTAGCATAAACGGGTGTTTCACCGTTTTATTCAGGTGAGGGCTGCTGCACCTATTATTCATCAGACTTAAAAAGACTGTATGAACAAAACTTGACGAGAGCCAAGATTCTTATACAAAACAGGCCCGGTGCGTTGAGGATTTGCAGAAGTGGAAAAGCGCTAATATGCGGCTTGATTCCCTAATAGCTACTAAAGCCGCCAAGAGATGCAGCTTTTATATATGACCAGACGCGCGGCCTATTTAATCTAAAATAATCTCAAGAATGAACTCATGAAACATGTAAGAACATACAATTTTGTTGCCTCAACCTGATTAATCTAAATAATCATCAATGATAAGACATTTAAACTCATACTTCATATTACCATTTTCAAACTGTTATTGCAATAAAGGATATCTCCCCATTCATGGTTACTAAAAACTTTAGATCGTTTCAAAAATAGGAAAATTGGTATATTCCTACATGGAAATGGCTGTCTTGATACGTTTGAGAAAGAATATAGCATGTTCATTCAATGTGCCATTTAATAAAGGGTTAAAATGTTCCGATTGATTTTTATTTTTCCTTTAGAGATGCTACATCGTCTGATTCTAGGATTACCGTAGTTACTATATCCATTTATGAGTAAATGGATTCTTAAAATTGGAGCGGAAATATTAAATGATTTTACAAAACGAACATCTATTTATATACATGATATGTGTTTTAATGAAATAGTTTCAACAATCCTATTGCAGGAGGTTTTATTCAAAAAAATTGGGTACCTTCCTCGTTTACTCCCATTGAAAAAGATAGGGCTTACTACCAATCCCCTTTACATTTCCAGGTATATAAGATCATCTAAAGTTCGAAATTTCCATTAATTCACCCGAAAATTATAGTAAATCAGCCTAAATGCAGTATGATTGACCTATCAACAAATTAATGGGGGGTTATATGAATATATACACAATAGATGTTCCTTTATGTAAGGATTTTGGTCTGATGTTAGAGTCACTGAACAAGAAAGTCACCTTTTTGGAGGATCCACTCAATCAAAGTGATCTATTCCAGGATTCAACGGACTTAATGCAATCATTATTTATTTTACCTTTACACATATCAAAAGATTCTTGGCAGCAAACCTCGTTGTTCGCCTTAGCTGAATCTCATGATATCCCTATCTTATTTATTTACAAACGTACTAAAGGAATGAGGCCCCCTCCGGCGTTGCCAAAAAGGACCTTTTATGAAACCATGGCAGTCCCTGCCGATTCAGTAGAAGTCAGGATTAAATTAAAATCACTCCAAAACATCAGCATGCAACTGTTTTCAGCAAAAATGAAGGGGCATGAGCTTGAAAAGATTAACCAGAAATCAGCAAGGAGCCTGCGAATTGCAAAGGACTTTCAACTTTCAGGTTTACCTTTGTCGATCAATAAAGAAGATATAGAGGTCAAAGGTCTTTCCCAGCCTTCCAGTGAGTTGTCGGGGGATTTATTTTACTGGACGGAAGTTGATGACAGGACATACGGCTTCATAATGATCGATGTATGGGGAAAGGGCATTCATACAGCACTTATTTACATGTCCATACGAACATTGATTCCTGAGCTTATCAAACGTGTAAAAGACCCTATTTTTATAACGAAGGAACTGAACAAACATATGCAGAATCTATTTCAAGGAGTTAAAAGGGAAAATAAAAACCATGTTTGTTATACAGCCTTCATTGCATACGTGAATACAAAGGATAGACTCATCGAATATGTGAACTGCGGGCTTCCTTCAGCCTTTTTGTATTCCCCATGCACCAATCAACTCCTCAATTTAAATGAAGGGTCTAACCCAATAGGACTAATTCCTGAAATGCCCATTAAAAAAATAGTATTTCATTATGAACCAGGAAGCCGTTTCATCATCTATACAGATGGACTCTCTAAAACGCCGGGACCTTCTGCCATTGACAGATCTGACAATATTGAGATGGACTTTATCGAAAATGTACATCTCGATACACATGACCTTCTTAAGGAGCTTTTGGTTTCAAGGATGAGGCATTCAGTTATTAACGATGATATCTGCATTATTGCCGGGACACTTTTTTAAATACGATAAAAAAGGCCGTTTCATAGAAACGGCCTTCAGACTATAGACTAACTCGATAATAATTGAGTTTGTCTGCATTCCTTTTTAGGTTTTTAAATTTTAACCGTTCTCACATAAAGGGAATTCCAAAAGGGGTTCTGAATTTTCAATTCCGAACCCCTTTTCTACTGAAGCCGTTAAAAAAAGAAACGGCTTTTCTACTCTTTTTTATTTTTGCAAGGCTTGAACGACTTCCTCCAGCTTCATGCCCCTAGAAGCTTTAACGAGAATGATATCATTCACCTGTGTTGACGATTTAAGTTCCTCAATAAGCTTCTGCTTATCTTGAAAAGGACGAACCTTCTCTGATGAAAAAGCCTTGCTCGCTCCCTTGGCAATAAATTCAGCCAAAGGACCATACGTGAAGATCTTATCAATCCGCTCACTTGAAATCAATTCACCAATTTTCAAATGAAAGTCTTTTTCCTGTGGCCCTAACTCCAACATATCTCCCAGTACAAGTATCTTTTTCTCAAAACCAGATAATCCCTCAATCAGCTCTATAGCGGCCTTAACTGAAGTTGGACTGGCATTATACGCATCATTGATGATTTTCTGCCCTTTTGCACCCTCGACCAATTCCATCCTCATATTAGTTAACTGAATGGTTAACAGACCTTTACGGATCGCCGAATCATCTACATGGAATTCTTTAGCCACCAAGATGGCCGCCAATGCATTAAGAACATTATGTTGGCCTAAAACAGGTATCTCATAGTCGATTTCCTTTTCATCAGATGCGATTGTAAACGTTGTACTGTCTGACCCTTGGTTAATAGTCTGCGGAAATAAATCATTTTGTTCTGTACGTCCAAAAGATATTACGTTTAAATCAGGAAAATCCTTTTTGATTCGACTGCGAAGCAATGGTTCATCACCATGATATATGAGCGTTCCATCTTCCGCCAAACCTTCGACAATTTCCAGCTTCGCATTCGCTATTTCCTCGCGTGATCCTAAATCCAATAAATGTGATTCACCGATATTGGTAATGATCGCTACATCTGGCTTTGCCATTTTGGATAAGAACTCGATTTCACCGCGGCTGCTCATTCCCATTTCCAAAACAGCGGCTTCAGTATCCTCTTCCATAGAAAGCACCGTTAGTGGTAAACCTAGATGATTATTGAAGTTACCATTGGTTTTATGAACTTTATAGGTAGTCGCCAGCAATGCAGCCGTCATATCTTTCGTAGTCGTCTTACCGTTACTGCCTGTTATCCCAATGACTTTTATATTCAATTGCTCACGGTAAGCACGCGCTAATTGCTGAAGTGCTTTTTCGGTATTTTCAACAATGACTATCGGTAAATCATTAGGGGGATTCGGAACATCCCTTTGCCAAAAAGAAGCCGACGCTCCTTGCGCTATAGCTTGCTTGACATACTGATGGCCGTCAACCTGCCCACCCTTAAGAGGAATGAACAAACAACCTTCCTTAACCGTTCTTGAATCGATGGTAACCCCATTGATCCCTATGGTCTGGAATGGAGTGATATCATTCAATCCATTTGCCATTTCATGTACTTGTTTTAACGTTCTCTTTATCATTTTGCTCCTCCTACATTCATCGAACCGGTAACCGCTCTCTTCTTCCATTAACCAAACGAAGCAGAAACCAGTGTAAATCGCACCGGCTCCTGCTGATTGGATCCATCAAATCAATTTTTGAAGGATTGTGAAGTTTACTGATACATTACCTGCATGGTCAAACTGTATATTTAATTTGTTGTTTTTCTTGATGACGTTCCAAGGCAAGTTTCACGAGTTTTTCAATTAATGTTGGATAGTCGACACCTGTGTGTTTCCACAATAACGGAAACATGCTGAATGGAGTGAACCCAGGCATTGTATTCACTTCATTAATATAGATTTGGCCCTCTTCCGTCAAGAAGAAATCAGCTCGAACCAATCCAGAGCAATCCAATGACTTAAAGGCCGTAATGGCCATTTCGGATAAAGCTGCATACTCGCTTTCCTTTATCTCCGCTGGGATGACCATTGCGGAATTACCGTCAACGTATTTTGCTGAATAATCATAGAAGGCAAAATCTTTCTTAGGGATGATTTCCCCTGCCACTGAACAAGACGGGTCATCATTACCAAGGATGCCAAACTCGAGTTCACGAGCTATTACCCCTTCTTCAATGATGATCTTCCTATCGAATTGAAAAGCTTCCACTACCGCTTTTTCCAATTCATCAGCATCATTACATTTGCTGATACCGACACTCGAGCCTAAGTTAGCGGGTTTGACAAAGCATGGGTACCCCAATTCATCCGCTACCTTTTTAATGGCGCTTTCAGTATTTTTCTCCCATTCAGAACGAATGAACCAAGTATATTTAACTTGAGGTAGTCCCGCCTGGGCAAAAATATTTTTCATGATAACCTTATCCATTCCAGCTGATGAGGCTAAAACGCCATTACCCACATAAGGAAGATTCAATAGTTCCAGCATCCCTTGCACGGTTCCATCTTCTCCATTTGGTCCGTGAAGCAATGGGAAAATTACGTCATACCCTGTTGATTCACTATTTTCATCAGTTGAATGCGCTTGTAAGGCAAGAGGCGAGCTCGATTTTTCCGGTGAAAAAGTCAAAGCCTCCACACTCTCAGCTGGTCCTGTCAACTTCGGTCCATTAATCCATGAACCCTCTTTTGTTATGTAAATCGGATATATATCAAACTTTGCTAAATCGAGAGCTTTAATGACTGCTAAAGCCGTCTGCATAGAAACTTCATGCTCCGCAGATTTTCCACCATAAAGCAAACCAAGTTTAGTTTTCATGAGTATTACCCTCCAATATTCTTTTAACCATGTTCATTGTATCATTTTACACTAAAACGGATAAAGCGAAACTTCCATCATTGATGCTTTTCCAATGATGGTTAGTTGAGCCAATCGGGCATTTACAGGCTGTTGGCCCACCACATTTCTTTTTCATTACATTTGCCATCCGTTCCCTTACAGCCTGTTAATGCGGGGTAAAGCGAAACTTCCATCATTGATGCTTTTCCAATGATTATAGGCCAACCCACTTCAGTGCGTCGTCCTCTCTAATCTTTTATGCATGAGATAGTAAGTCTTAAACCTGAAATATTCCAGGAGTTTAATAATCCAATCCACGAATCTGGAAGTTAGGATAATCAGGATAATTATATATTTTTTATAATGCTTTCCCATACTTTTTCTTTTCGATTGAACGTAATAAAGACATCCGGCTCCTTAATATTTCTATCCGAAAAGTCATCATGCATCTCATCCATATTTAAATAATCCCCTACGACCCATGCTGGTATCTCAATCTTCGTTCTCGAGTACTTAACATGCCGAAAGGAAAAAATGAGCCCCTCTGCCAGAATATGAGCCAAAGAAGAAATCATTTCTGGAGGGATGGCCGTCAGTTCTCTTTTCTTTCTGATTCCAAGCCACGACCTCTCCACTTTTAATGGCTCCAGCTTTAACGGAATCAAGCTTCCTAACATCATATAATATGTCGAAAGAGAACGAAAATAAATTTTATTGAACCAGCCATCATCCTGGGCAAGGTACACAAATTGATTATTCAATTTACGGAAAAATGGAGGTTCCAGATGGGTTTTAGCATGCCCTAAATATAAAAGTTCCGCTATTTCCCTGCCATCCAATTCATCCAGCCCTTCAGCTTCTTCAAAATCAATCCAACAGAAATCTCCATATGCCCGGACATTTTCTTTAACGAGCTTCGCAATATCCTCAGATGAAGCGCTCTCAAGCAGGACATTCAAATTGTATTCCCCACCATCGAATTGATGTTTCAATAATAAGATGGAATCCATGGTATATGGCAACGAATAAACAAATTCGCGGAAATTGAGTCCATTAAAAAGGACAAACCGTTCAGAAGCCTGCATATGCATATATAAGATATCATTGTTATCACTCTTCATAACCTGATCCCCTCCGAGCTCTCAATCATTAATGTTATTTTATCAAACTTTTGGGTTTTCACGTAAGTTATATAACCCAGAATATTAATCATCATCAGCATCGTCTATATAATGTGAAACCCGTCTCTATATTACCTATAAGGTCAAGGAACGAGTTCGACAATATCAAATATCTATATTATGGAAAAAATTAAAATTTGGAGGAATTGACGATGGATAAAATTGAAAAAGGTTTTATCAATAATTCTTTACATGAGGCCGCTTCACTTTATGCTGATGCAACAAAAAATTTAGATCTTTGGCAATCAGAAAAATATGCATTCGAAAAATATTTATATCAGGATGATACAATCCTTGATATTGGCTGTGGAACTGGAAGATCCACATTTGCACTGTATAAAAAAGGATTTCAAAGTATAACGGGATTCGATATAACACCTGCCACGCTTCATGAAGCCGAAAAAATATCGTACGAATATAACCTGGATATACCCTTTATCCTTGGAGATGCAACGAAATTCCCTTTCAACAATTCATCATTCGATAAAGCAATCTTCGCTTTTAATGGTTTAATGAAAATTCCCCAGCGAAAAAACCGTACATTAGCTTTAAAAGAAATCAATCGTATTTTAAAACCAGAAGGCATTTTCATTTTCACAACACACGACCGTGATAAAAACGAATATTATATGAATTTCTGGGAACAAGAGGAAATTATTTGGTGTGAAGGTAAACAAGATGAGAGGCTTTATGAGTTTGGGGATATTTTCACATTCGGAAAGACACCTCAAAAAGATACTTACCTCCATATCCCAACACAACTTGAAGTACTTGATGGCCTTGAAGAAGCAGGGTTTACAGTCATCGAGACCTTTTACAGAAGTGAATTATTCCATGAAAGCGATGATGTAAACGCTTTCCCTTCTGATTGCCGCTTCTGGATCGTTCAAAAATAAGGTACATTTTTTAAAATTCAAAAAAAATCCAGAGTGGCATATCACTCTGGATTTTTTGTATTAAGAAACTTGTTCTAGTTCTTTATCGGAAGGAGGGTTGAATTGACCTTCCCATTTAGAGATGACGATTGCTGCAAGTGAATTACCAATAACGTTTACTACTGTACGTCCCATATCAAGAATACGGTCGATACCAGCAATAAATGCTAGACCTTCAATAGGAATACCAACTGTTCCTAATGTCGCTAAAAGAACTACGAAAGATACACCTGGTACACCAGCAATCCCCTTAGACGTGATCATTAACACTAGCATTAGCGTAATTTGCTCATACGCGCTTAAATCAATTCCGTACATTTGAGCGATGAAGATAGCTGCTAACGCTTGGTATAATGTAGAACCATCAAGGTTAAAAGAGTATCCAGTCGGAATAACAAATGTAGCAATATGTTTCGGACATCCCGCTTTCTCCATTTTTTCCATGATTTTCGGAAGAACAGCTTCTGAACTTGCTGTAGAGAACGCAAGAATCAATTCTTCTTTTAGAAGTTTAATCAACGTAAAGATATTGAATCCTACAAATTTCGCAATAAGACCCAGAATGACAATTACAAAGAAAATCATTGTTCCGTATACAGAAAGCGCTAACTTACCTAACGGAATTAAAGATTCCAGACCGAACTTGGAGATGGTCACACCGATTAGTGCAAATACCCCGATTGGAGCGAATTTCATGACCATATTTGTTAGGTAAAACATTCCTTCAGCTGTTCCTTGGAAGAAACGGAATACTGGTTTACCTTTTTCACCGATAGCCGCAATACTAAGTCCAAACAATACGGAGAAGAAAATGATCGCTAGCATATCGCCTTCTACCATAGCTTTAACTGGATTGGATGGCACAATGTGAACAAGTGTATCTACAAACGACTCATGCTGCTTAGTTTCTGCTGTATCAACATAAGTGGAGATATCAGTTTGTTCCAGATTATTCATATTTACACCAGCACCAGGCTGAATGATATTCGCGGAAATTAAACCAACAGCAATCGCAATCATAGTTACCACAACAAAGTATGATAGTGATTTAGCACCTAGTTTACCTACTGCTTTCAAATCACCTACACCCGCAACAGCAACGATAAGGCTTGATACAATGATTGGCACAACTATCATTTTAATCATTCGTAGGAAAATGTCACCGAATGGCTGTAAAAAGTTTTGAGCCGTCTCATTACCATAAAAAATGGCACCCACGATAATTCCTAGAATTAAACCAATGAAAATTTGGCTAGCTAAACTTAATTTAAATTTCTTCATATACTTTCCTCACCTTCCATAAAGTCTTTGATGCAAAAACATTTTGTCTCGGTAAGGGAAACAAGATACTAATAAAAGAAAGTAATTTTTCTTTTTTTGAAAAACTCTGTCTTTACGCCGAAAAAAAAGACACTTCATGTGTCGATTTCTTATTGGCGTGAATATTCACACATGTTCCCTTAAAGACGCTGACGAGGTTAGCTGTCGGGTTAGGAATTGGAAACACAAATGCCCTTTCATTTCTGAATTCACCCCTAGCGGATAATAAAATCCACAATATTGGGTCCCCCGTTCTTGGAATAAGATTAAGCGAGTTAACTTATAATAAAATATTATACTAAAAACGTTAATCTGTAAATATTTATTCGCATTCATTCTTGAAAAAATCTTAAAATATGTCTGAATATTCTGTATCATTGACTATTGTATCTATAATTCCATTGCCCAATTTTAATTCATATAAGTTATATGGATATAGAAATAACAACTAATTTGACATCCTCTCTCCTGATGTAAGAAGCGATTATTTTTCCAAAATGCCAAGTAACAGATATCTTACTTTTTCCCTAGAGCTGAATTTCTTATAAGTATTAGTTTTCACTTTTTCAAATTGAATTGGAGTAATAAAATAAGAATGGTTCTTCACTACTCTTTTCGGTTCTAATAGGATGACGTCACCTACGGACGGTCCCTTTAAGAGTTCTTGCTTTCCTTCAGCTTTAAGTCCTTTTGTGATGTAGTGTTTATCCACAAAGCCTTTTTTAGTCAACTTGTAGACATGCGGCTGTTTTTTGTAATGGACTGCCTCTATAGGAATGGAGGGTACACCCGCTTTCTCATTGGTTATTACAGTAAGATTGACTTTGGATCCCACCAACAAAGGTTCGGTTTCTTCACCTTCAGGTTCGATTAAAGCCTGAAATGGAAATCTGTTATCTTTTTTTATGGACGGCTCTTCTGCCGGATAGGAATGGATACGGCCAATCTTTCCTTTCAAAGTCTTTTTTGAGTCAGAAGAACTTGCTTTTATAGTCATGCCCACTTCAGCCTTTTTCATCTCCTCTTCGGAGAAATCACCTTCAATTGCCATATTTGTCGAAACAATGGATATAATGGGATTATTCAGGTTTTCATTGATATTCTTAACTACACCATCAGCCTCACTCGTCGTCACAATCGCGCTGGACTGCTCCTCAATAGACCTTAATTTAGCATCAAGCATTTTAACTTTTTCATTCAAACTGTTTTTTTCGAGTTCCTGCTTGTACAATTCTTGCTCAATATTACTTTTAATAAGGTCCGAAGAGCTTGTTGTTATATCGATATTCAAGTTTCTTTCCACTGAATCATCAATGACCGCCTTATCGGGATCACGGGTCAATGTCCCTTGATAAGACCTCAACTTCCCTAAGTATTGGTCAATCCCTACAATTTCTCCCTCAGCGGCAGCTTTCTCCGATTCTACATTCGCTTTAAGCGCATCAAGTTCGGTTGCCGTATACTCAAACAACGAGGAGCCAGCCGTTACCACATCACCTTCTTTTACAAGGAATTTCTTAAAATCATTCTTCTTGGTATCGAAATAGATATCATACTCTTCCAAAGGTTTAATTACACCATTCGTTTGAATGGTATCCGTAATTGTATCTTTTTTTACCATTGTCCAGTTTTCCACGAAAACAGTTCGTTCCACTTTGCTTTCCTTTTTTTCAATAAGGTATAAGTTAACGGTTATCAAAACAGTCGACGCAATAGAGACCGCTGCTATTTTCCATTTCCCGCTCATTCTTTTCACCCCGCCTTATACAAATACGCCCACTTGGATATATGCTAAAAAGGCTTTAACAAACCAAGTGGCCAGATAGAATAGAACAATCATTAAAAAGATCAAATAATTATTTCGTTCTGAAAATTCCTTTAAATAAAAATATTGCAAGGCAATAATAAGAAATTGAAAAATGGTGATTTCGCTGAAAAAGTGAATAAAGTAATCACTTCTGAGAAAATACTGACTGATGATTCCTAAAGAAAAAGGATTGGCATCGTTGCCTATATCCATTAATACGAATAGAGGAATCAATAATATTTTTTCCACCAATTGCAAACCAAAAATGATCATTTGAACGATGACTATTTTTATGTACGGGATATCCGTAACGATCCAAAAGAATAGAGCTGATAAAAATATGTATATGGAAGGGTGGATTATGCCTGCTATTATATTGCCGCTCAATATCAGCAACTTTCCTGCTTCATATTCATTAACACCCATCTTCGTGATTTCTTTTGAAAATGATTCAGATCCAATGCCAAAATACCCCTCAATAGCAAATACTAAAAGACTAAGAAGATATAAAAATAGTAATTTCCAACCAAGTCGTGTGACTGCCTCTGCATTTTGCAGCTGATAACGACTCCGATTAGGCTCTAAAATGCCCTTTAACAATCTGACCTGGTACACCATATGTGTTCCTCCTGCAAAAAATGATATATCACCCTATATTTTATCTTATTTTGGAAACAAATGCAGAAATAAGGAATGATTGAAACAAAAAAAACACATAATCCTTACCCTCTATAATTAATCTTCCTCTAATTGGGAATTAATACTGATAAATGATGGTCAAGGACTTTAATTCGAGTAGGTGTTTGGCTATAGTTCTCTCCATCCATATCCACATCAAGTGGCCTCTTGGATTCAATAGTCAGGGTACTGGCCTGCACATATGTCACTCCAGCTTCCGAGCTCAGATTTTCTGTCCATGAACGTTTCATCGCTATTATTTCCAAAAATGCACCAAGGTTTGCGTTCTCCAAGATGGCAACGCCAAAGAGCCCATCGTCTGGACTAACCATGGGAAACGGCAATAAATTAGTACCGATAAAACATCCATTCAAGACCAAAATCATGATTGCTTTCCCTTCAATTAAATTCCCATCATATTCAAGTTTATAGGGAAAGGGGGCACTATCACCAATCGTCCTTACCGCACTTAATAAATACCCTATCTTTCCGAATCTGTTTTTTTCCTGCTCATCAATATTGCTTGAAGCTTCAGAAATAAGTCCAACTCCCCAAAAATTAGAAAAATAATCGTTATTGGCCTGCCCGATATCAATTGAACGAACCTTGCCATTTACTATTGTTTCTGCAGCTTGACGAACATTTTGAGGAATATTCAATGTTCTGGAGAAGTCATTGCAAGTCCCTCCAGGTAAAATCCCAAGTAATGGCCGCTTCTCCAGCGGCGAAAGGCCGTTTACACACTCATGTACAGTTCCATCTCCTCCTAATACGAAAACTACATCCATGTCTTCACCATATTCCGAGCAAAAACGAGATGCATCGCCTTTTTCCTTCGTTTGTAGAATGAGGAACTCATCAATATGAGGAGCTATAACTGGAAGACATGCCTCAAGATTCCTTTCGAGTTTACCATTTCCAGCATTTTTGTTATAAATCAGCATTCCCTTTTTCCATCTCATGATCTAGCCCCCATATTAATGAAAGAATTATCTTCTTCCTGCTACTTATACTTTTCCCTAACCCCCGCTTTTGAAACTCAATCATTATCAAATGGAAAAATTCATATGGCTTGAAATCTAAGTCATATCAAAAGTAAAAAGAGGCTATACGCCCCTTTTCAGTAAAGCCTTCATATATTCGTCAAATATTCCTTCATCGTCAAGATAAGCTTTGAACATAAGTGACTTCTTTTTTCATTTTTTTCCAAAAATAACAAAAGACTTTCCAAGATAATGGGACTTGGCCTCACTTTCGAAAACTCTTCTTGGATCACCTTTAGAGCTTCCGTATATTTATTTGTTTCCATTCCTTCTTCCTTACGTGTTTCCACTTCAAGCATCCTGCTTATGATTGAATGGATTTCCTCTTTTGGGCTCAAATCCCTCAGTGAGCATTCGTGTAAAGGAAATTGTTTCAATAATGGATCATCCTTGATCTGCAGGCTTGCGATAATCGAATCCATCCGATTCAAAATGAAGTTAGGTAACAATTCCACTTCGAAAGCATTTTTTTTCCTGATTAATATTCCGATATATCCTTTGAAAAGTGAATCTAACATTATTGTGCAATCCGGCAGAAGGTCAGCCGAAAGTCCTGGGTATAACTCAATGATTTTACGCTTGAACCAAATCATGCCCTCTTCATGGATATAATGTAAAAATCTATCTAGTTCTTTGCTGATATGAATCATTTGTTCCTGCATCATCATTTTGATTAAGTTGGTATTTCCCGTCACATGCTCAATATGAACAGTGATTTGCCTTAAAAACTTATCTTTACTTGATAATGAAGCATCCAGCTCAAGGTCAAGTAAAGAGTCCGTCAACGCTTCATAATAATATTTAAAAATGGAGACTAATAATTCTTCCTTCGATTTAAAATAATTATAAAAAGACCCCTTTGCTATCCCACATTTTTCAGCAATTTCCTGAACGGATGTAGCATGATAGCCTTTCTCCGCGAAAAGCTCTACAGACTTATCTATGATCATCTTATGTTTTTCATTCATCAAATTCATCCTATCTCTTAAAGATTGTTCACTTATGACCGCTCAGTCATTTCTTCCAAATTGTATCCCAAAACCCTTGGAATCACAACGATAAAACTCATGAATATTATCTGTTGCAATCATAATCCATATACTATATATTTGAGTTTATGACCGACTAGTCACAATTTTAAGTATGGAGGGTACAAGTTTGAATTCAATAATTAAATTTTCCTTAAAGAATAAATTGGCAATCTGGTTACTTACGATCATCATCGTTGGAGCGGGTTTATACTCCGGTTTAAACATGAAACAAGAAACCATTCCAAACATCTCGACTCCTTTAATAAGCATCTCCACTGTATACCCCGGAGCTGCACCTGAAGAAGTAGCAGATAAACTCACAGACCAGATAGAGCAGAAAGTCACGAATTTATCAGGAGTCGAATTAGTCAGTTCGTCTTCCATGGCTAATGTGTCTTCCATCCAATTACAATACGATTATGATACTAATATGGATGACGCTGTAAAAGAAGTGAAAGAAGCATTAGAGAAATTAGAATTGCCTGAAGGAGTGGATGACCCAAGCGTATCCAAATTGGAATTAAACGCTTTTCCTGTTGTTGCACTTAGTGTAACAGATAAGGATTCGGATTTACCTGCCCTTACTAAAAATGTCGAAGAAGTGTTAGTACCTAAACTTGAAGGAGTTGACGGCGTAACATCCGTATCAATTTCCGGACAACAAGTAAATGAAGGCAGTCTTATATTCGATCAAGAAAAGATGGCTCAATACGGGCTCGATGAAGACACCGTAAAGAAGGTAATCCAGGCGGCAAACGTCAACATGCCACTTGGTATATATAACTTTGATGATAAAGAAAAAACGATCGTTGTGGATGGAAACATCTCCACATTAAAAGACTTGAAAAATATAAAGATACCTTTAACGGGTGGCTCTAAAACAGGAACGCCAACACAAACCGTACCTGAAACCAATCAATTATCTCCTGAAATGGCACCGGCTACTGCCCAACTGCAAAATGTCAAATTATCAGACATTGCCGATGTTAAAATCACCGGTAAGGCTGAGTCGATATCAAGAACAAATGGTAGCGAATCGATTGGAATCCAGGTTACAAGATCGCCTGATGCCGATACAGTTGCGATTGTTGACGAAGTAAATAAAGAAGTTTCGAATTTCAAAGATGAATTTAAAGGCGTAAGTGTACATACTACGCTTGATCAAGCCAAACCGATCAAAGATTCTGTTGAAACCATGATCAGCAAGGCACTCTTCGGCTGTCTGTTTGCCGTCATTGTTATCATGCTGTTCCTTAGGAACTTTAAAACGACTCTCATTTCCGTCATTTCGATTCCACTATCCCTGTTAGCAGCCCTTTTGGTGCTCAAACAAATGGATATTTCATTGAATGTCATGACACTGGGGGCCATGACCGTTGCCATTGGCCGAGTCGTCGATGACTCCATCGTCGTCATTGAAAATATTTACAGGAGAATGGCTTTAAAAGGCGAACAATTAAAAGGCGGCGAATTAATACGATCAGCCACTAAGGAAATGTTCATCCCTATCCTTTCATCGACAATCGTTACTGTAGCGGTATACCTGCCTTTAGCAAGCGTTACAGGACCTGTCGGGGAACTATTCATGCCATTCGCCTTAACGATGGTGTTTGCATTAGTCGCTTCATTATTAATCGCCATCACACTTGTTCCGGCAATGGCAGACTCATTATTTAAAAAGGGACTATCTGAAAAGGAATTAAAATCACATGAAGAAAAACCAAGTAACCTATCTGCATTCTACCGAAAAGCACTGGATTGGTCATTAAGCCATAAGTTAATCACTTTCGGTACTGCCATTGTATTATTGGTCGGGAGCTTATTCCTAATTCCAAGCATCGGTGTCAGCTTCATGCCTGCAGATGAAGAAAAAACGATTATCGTTACTTACACCCCAGCACCTGGCGAATTAAAAGAGGATATTGAAAAGCAAACAGAAAAAGTAGAAAAATATTTCATGGATAAAGATGATGTGAAGACCGTTCAATACACACTAGGGGAAAACATGATGGGCGGCATGATGGGTGGATCGAGTAACTCAGCTCTCTTCTATGTACTCTATGATGAAGACACCGAAAATTTCGGAGACAAAAAAGAAAAGGTCATAAAAGATTTAACTGACCTTGATGCACCTGGAACATGGAAACAACAAGAATTCACGTCTACAGCGAGCAACGAAACCACTCTATTTGTTTACGGAAATACACAAAAAGACATTGAACCGGTAATCGATGATATTCAAAATATCATGAAGAAAAATAAAGATTTAAAAGATGTTGATACAAGTCTTTCCGATGCTTATGAGCAATATACTCTAGTTGCAGATCAGGAAAAGCTAAGTGATCTTGGACTGACAGCTGCACAAATTGGTATGTCCATTGCTAATACGAATAAAGATGATGCTTTAACTACAATTAAGAAAGATGGAGAAGAAGTCAAAGTATATGTCGAAACGGAAAAAACGACATTCGAAGATAAAAAAGACCTAGAAAATACGAAAATTTCTTCTCCAATGGGAATGGAAATCCCATTGAAAGAGCTTGTGAAAATCGAAGAGGGCAAAGCATCCGATACAATTAGCCGTCGCGATGGAAAAATTTATGCCGACGTGTCTGCAACAATCAAATCGGATGATGTAGCAGCAGTAACAGCTGAAGTACAAAAGGAAGT
Source organism: Peribacillus sp. ACCC06369 (assembly GCF_030348945.1). NCBI lineage: Bacteria > Bacillati > Bacillota > Bacilli > Caryophanales > Bacillaceae > Peribacillus > Peribacillus sp. ACCC06369. The sequence continues at coordinate 270,054 of NZ_JAUCEN010000002.1, read as the reverse complement.
TGACAAATTAGACCTACCTGCAAGCGTCTCTGTAGACTACGGCGGAGTAACGGAAGATATCCAAGAGTCATTCACTCAACTTGGAATCGCTATGTTAGCAGCCATCGCTATCGTTTACTTTGTCCTAGTCGTTACTTTCCATGGTGGTTTAGCACCAATAGCCATTCTTTTCTCATTACCATTCACGGTAATTGGTGCATTGGCAGGCCTATTCGTTGCAGGTGAGACCATCAGCGTTTCCGCAATGATGGGTGTCCTGATGCTTATTGGTATCGTCGTAACCAATGCCATCGTATTGGTCGACCGCGTTATCAAAAATGAAGAATCAGGCTTATCTACCCGGGAAGCTTTACTCGAAGCAGGAACCACCCGCCTACGTCCAATCCTGATGACTGCCCTAGCCACAATCGGTGCTTTAATACCATTGGCCATCGGTGCAGAAGGCAGTGGATTAATATCACAGGGTCTTGGAATTACCGTTATCGGCGGACTGGTGAGCTCTACATTGCTAACACTTGTAATAGTACCTGTTGTATATGAAGTTATCATGAAAAAAGGTAAAAAGAAGAAAAAAACAAGTAAATAAAGAAGAAACAGAAAGAGGGCATCCTTTTATGGGGATGCCCTCTTTCTGCTCTCAATCCAACAAGAATACCTTGAACCTTTCTTTCCACACTCATTTTCAGTATCTTATTAAATCCAACTTCCTTAAGCTCATAATGCTTCTGGGACTCTTTAGACGGGCTTCAATTCTTTCTTTAACCCTACCCCCGCCTGATAAGGCAAAACTGTCCCATTCGTCATTTCCAAGGAAATTCATTTGTTTTTAACACCCTATTTTTATATAAACAAAAAAAGGAAAGAACTAGCCTTCCTTTTTAATTTCTATAGATTAGTGTTTGGTGAAGGTCTGGTCGATTGCATTTTCCAGATCCAGCGATTTTTCTTTTAAATAACGCTTCGTTACGTTTAAATCTTTATGACCGGCAAGCTTGGATATCGTTTGTATATCTATTCCATTATCCACTAACCTTTGGCAAAAGGTATGGCGAAGTTTATGTGGATGCACATTGTATTTTTTTAATATATATTGAACTGACCTCGGAGTGATCCTTTGATTATAACTTGAGATGAATAACGGATCTGCCTTTTCTTTTAAAGAATAAAGATAATTTTTCACATGTTGTATAGACGATAGTGTAAGGGGAACGGATCTATCGATTTCACCTTTTGCGTTCCTGACAAGAATATAATTTCGCTCTGTTTCCATGATGACGTCCCGACCATTTAAGTCACATAATTCAGATACACGGATTCCAGTATGTAACAAAAGGTAGACGATGGCAATGTTCCTTAGATTTCCTTCTGCTTCTATATCTCTTAACAGGATTTGCTGCTCTTTCATGCTTAAAGTTTCAGGTACCTCAAGCTTGTGCTCTTTAACCTTACGTTCCACAGAAAGCATTACTTGTGGTTTACCTAAAAATTTAAAGAATACATTTAGAGCGATATAGTGTTTTTCGATTGTCCCTGGACTTTTCTTGCAATTTTCTAAATAATCAAGATAATCCTGAACATCTTCAGAATGAATCTCCATCAATATCTTTTGTGTCTGGTCACAAAACTGTGAAAGGACACCAGTATACGTTTTGATCGTATTAGCTGATTTACCTTGGTCTCTCAACCATTCAGCAAACGAAAAAATCATTTCATCTTTAGCAGAGGTATCCATCGGCTATTCCCCCAATGACAGTTTCAGAACTACGTTAAGTTTAACATATATCCCTACAGAAACGAAGAATTCTGTCCCTTTGTCTTAAACAGATATGGATTATACAAATAGAAAGTAGGAATTATTTTTTATAAATAACAGGGATGCATTTATAGTATGTTCTACCATATTTACTATCCATATACTATATTACTTTCTTTATGCTCTTTACGAGTCTCTACCTATTAACAGTTTAAATAATATGATACTGAAGGAATAACAACCGTAAAAAAGACCAGCCGGATGGCTGATCTTAGAAATGGCTTGGCGGCGTCCTACTCTCACAGGGGGAAACCCCCAACTACCATCGGCGCTGAAGAGCTTAACTGCCGTGTTCGGAATGGGAACGGGTGTGACCTCTTCGCTATCGTCACCAAACAATAAAGGAACGTTGTTCCTTCAAAACTAGATAATAAGAAGGTATTTCATTTTTTAAAAAGCGTTGGTTAAGTCCTCGATCTATTAGTATCAGTCAGCTCCACATGTCGCCACGCTTCCACCTCTGACCTATCAACCTGATCATCTTTCAGGGATCTTACTAGCTTGCGCCATGGGAAATCTCATCTTGAGGGGGGCTTCATGCTTAGATGCTTTCAGCACTTATCCCGTCCGCACGTAGCTACCCAGCTATGCCTTTGGCAAGACAACTGGTACACCAGCGGTGCGTCCATCCCGGTCCTCTCGTACTAAGGACAGCTCCTCTCAAATTTCCTGCGCCCGCGACGGATAGGGACCGAACTGTCTCACGACGTTCTGAACCCAGCTCGCGTACCGCTTTAATGGGCGAACAGCCCAACCCTTGGGACCGACTACAGCCCCAGGATGCGATGAGCCGACATCGAGGTGCCAAACCTCCCCGTCGATGTGGACTCTTGGGGGAGATAAGCCTGTTATCCCCGGGGTAGCTTTTATCCGTTGAGCGATGGCCCTTCCATGCGGAACCACCGGATCACTAAGCCCGACTTTCGTCCCTGCTCGACTTGTAGGTCTCGCAGTCAAGCTCCCTTGTGCCTTTACACTCTACGAATGATTTCCAACCATTCTGAGGGAACCTTTGGGCGCCTCCGTTACTCTTTAGGAGGCGACCGCCCCAGTCAAACTGCCCACCTGACACTGTCTCCCACCCCGATAAGGGGCGCGGGTTAGAATTTCAATACAGCCAGGGTAGTATCCCACCAACGCCTCCACCGAAGCTAGCGCTCCGGCTTCTCAGGCTCCTACCTATCCTGTACAAGCTGTACCAAAATTCAATATCAGGCTGCAGTAAAGCTCCACGGGGTCTTTCCGTCCTGTCGCGGGTAACCTGCATCTTCACAGGTACTATAATTTCACCGAGTCTCTCGTTGAGACAGTGCCCAGATCGTTACACCTTTCGTGCGGGTCGGAACTTACCCGACAAGGAATTTCGCTACCTTAGGACCGTTATAGTTACGGCCGCCGTTTACTGGGGCTTCGGTTCAAAGCTTCGCTTGCGCTAACCTCTCCCCTTAACCTTCCAGCACCGGGCAGGTGTCAGCCCCTATACTTCGCCTTGCGGCTTCGCAGAGACCTGTGTTTTTGCTAAACAGTCGCCTGGGCCTATTCACTGCGGCTTTTCCGGGCTATTCACCCTAAAAAGCACCCCTTCTCCCGAAGTTACGGGGTCATTTTGCCGAGTTCCTTAACGAGAGTTCTCTCGCACACCTTAGGATTCTCTCCTCGCCTACCTGTGTCGGTTTGCGGTACGGGCACCTTACATCTCACTAGAGGCTTTTCTTGGCAGCGTGGAATCAGGAACTTCGGTACTATATTTCCCTCGCCATCACAGCTCCGCCTTAATGGAAACGGGATTTGCCTCGTTTCCGGCCTAACTGCTTGGACGCGCATATCCAACAGCGCGCTTACCCTATCCTTCTGCGTCCCCCCATCGTTCAAACGATGTATAGGTGGTACAGGAATATCAACCTGTTGTCCATCGCCTACGCCTTTCGGCCTCGGCTTAGGTCCCGACTAACCCTGAGCGGACGAGCCTTCCTCAGGAAACCTTAGGCATTCGGTGGAAGGGATTCTCACCCTTCTTTCGCTACTCATACCGGCATTCTCACTTCTAAGCGCTCCACCAGTCCTTCCGGTCTGACTTCAACGCCCTTAGAACGCTCTCCTACCATCGACACCTAATGGTGTCAATCCACAGCTTCGGTGATACGTTTAGCCCCGGTACATTTTCGGCGCGGAGTCACTCGACCAGTGAGCTATTACGCACTCTTTAAATGGTGGCTGCTTCTGAGCCAACATCCTGGTTGTCTAAGCAACTCCACATCCTTTTCCACTTAACGTATACTTTGGGACCTTAGCTGGTGGTCTGGGCTGTTTCCCTTTCGACTACGGATCTTATCACTCGCAGTCTGACTCCCAAGAATAAGTATTTGGCATTCGGAGTTTGACTGAATTCGGTAACCCGTTGGGGGCCCCTAGTCCAATCAGTGCTCTACCTCCAATACTCTCATCTTGAGGCTAGCCCTAAAGCTATTTCGGAGAGAACCAGCTATCTCCAGGTTCGATTGGAATTTCTCCGCTACCCACACCTCATCCCCGCACTTTTCAACGTGCGTGGGTTCGGGCCTCCATTCAGTGTTACCTGAACTTCACCCTGGACATGGGTAGATCACCTGGTTTCGGGTCTACGACCTCATACTCATTCGCCCTATTCAGACTCGCTTTCGCTGCGGCTCCGTCTTATCAACTTAACCTCGCATGAAATCGTAACTCGCCGGTTCATTCTACAAAAGGCACGCCATTACCCATTAACGGGCTTTGACTACTTGTAGGCACACGGTTTCAGGATCTATTTCACTCCCCTTCCGGGGTGCTTTTCACCTTTCCCTCACGGTACTGGTTCACTATCGGTCACTAGGGAGTATTTAGCCTTGGGAGATGGTCCTCCCTGCTTCCGACGGGATTTCTCGTGTCCCGCCGTACTCAGGATCCACTCAGGAGGGAACGAAGTTTCAACTACAGGGTTTTTACCTTCTTTGACGGACCTTTCCAGGTCACTTCATTTACCCCGTTCCTTTGTAACTCCATGTTGAGTGTCCTACAACCCCAAGAGGCAAGCCTCTTGGTTTGGGCTAATTCCGTTTCGCTCGCCGCTACTCAGGAAATCGCATTTGCTTTCTCTTCCTCCGGGTACTTAGATGTTTCAGTTCCCCGGGTCTGCCTTCAGTACCCTATGTATTCAGGTAAAGATACTGTTCCATTACGAACAGTGGGTTTCCCCATTCGGAAATCTCCGGATCAAAGCTTACTTACAGCTCCCCGAAGCATATCGGTGTTAGTCCCGTCCTTCATCGGCTCCTAGTGCCAAGGCATCCACCGTGCGCCCTTTCTAACTTAACCGTTAAAAAGATCTTACAGATGCTTTGAAAAAAATTAATTGCCTTCTATCTATTATCTAGTTTTCAAGGAACAAAGCAGAAAGAATCCATCACATCGTGATGTTTTTCTTCCCTATCTGAATGAATTACTCATTCAAAACTGAACAAAACAAAAGCGCTCTCGTAATTATCCTTAGAAAGGAGGTGATCCAGCCGCACCTTCCGATACGGCTACCTTGTTACGACTTCACCCCAATCATCTGTCCCACCTTAGGCGGCTGGCTCCATAAAGGTTACCTCACCGACTTCGGGTGTTACAAACTCTCGTGGTGTGACGGGCGGTGTGTACAAGGCCCGGGAACGTATTCACCGCGGCATGCTGATCCGCGATTACTAGCGATTCCGGCTTCATGTAGGCGAGTTGCAGCCTACAATCCGAACTGAGAATGGCTTTATGGGATTCGCTTACCTTCGCAGGTTTGCAGCCCTTTGTACCATCCATTGTAGCACGTGTGTAGCCCAGGTCATAAGGGGCATGATGATTTGACGTCATCCCCACCTTCCTCCGGTTTGTCACCGGCAGTCACCTTAGAGTGCCCAACTGAATGCTGGCAACTAAGATCAAGGGTTGCGCTCGTTGCGGGACTTAACCCAACATCTCACGACACGAGCTGACGACAACCATGCACCACCTGTCACTCTGTCCCCCGAAGGGGAAAGCCCTATCTCTAGGGTTGTCAGAGGATGTCAAGACCTGGTAAGGTTCTTCGCGTTGCTTCGAATTAAACCACATGCTCCACCGCTTGTGCGGGCCCCCGTCAATTCCTTTGAGTTTCAGCCTTGCGGCCGTACTCCCCAGGCGGAGTGCTTAATGCGTTAGCTGCAGCACTAAAGGGCGGAAACCCTCTAACACTTAGCACTCATCGTTTACGGCGTGGACTACCAGGGTATCTAATCCTGTTTGCTCCCCACGCTTTCGCGCCTCAGTGTCAGTTACAGACCAGAAAGTCGCCTTCGCCACTGGTGTTCCTCCAAATCTCTACGCATTTCACCGCTACACTTGGAATTCCACTTTCCTCTTCTGTACTCAAGTTCCCCAGTTTCCAATGACCCTCCACGGTTGAGCCGTGGGCTTTCACATCAGACTTAAAGAACCACCTGCGCGCGCTTTACGCCCAATAATTCCGGACAACGCTTGCCACCTACGTATTACCGCGGCTGCTGGCACGTAGTTAGCCGTGGCTTTCTGGTTAGGTACCGTCAAGGTACCAGCAGTTACTCTGGTACTTGTTCTTCCCTAACAACAGAACTTTACGACCCGAAGGCCTTCTTCGTTCACGCGGCGTTGCTCCGTCAGACTTTCGTCCATTGCGGAAGATTCCCTACTGCTGCCTCCCGTAGGAGTCTGGGCCGTGTCTCAGTCCCAGTGTGGCCGATCACCCTCTCAGGTCGGCTACGCATCGTCGCCTTGGTGAGCCATTACCTCACCAACTAGCTAATGCGCCGCGGGCCCATCTATAAGTGACAGCCGAAACCGTCTTTCCATCTTCTCTCATGCGAGAAAAGAACGTATCCGGTATTAGCTCCGGTTTCCCGAAGTTATCCCAGTCTTATAGGCAGGTTGCCCACGTGTTACTCACCCGTCCGCCGCTAATCTCAGGGAGCAAGCTCCCATCGATTCGCTCGACTTGCATGTATTAGGCACGCCGCCAGCGTTCGTCCTGAGCCAGGATCAAACTCTCCGAAGAAATGTTTGACTTGCTCATTTTGCTTTTTTGATAGTGTGTGCTCACTTAAAATTTAACGTTGGCGCTTTGTTTTGTTCAGTTTTCAAAGAGCAATTTCACAATCATTCTTTCGAACGGCTTGTTTATTCATCATAACATCTTATTGATTAGTTGTCAACTTCTGCGAAGTTTTAAACTTATTTTAAATCGCTGTGTTTTTCAGCGACCATTTCATCTTATCATTTTCATAGTAAGAAGTCAATAGTTATTATTTTTGTTTTGGTAATCTACCAAAAGCGGATGAAGTTGTTCGTTGTCTCAGTTGGTGCTTATTTATATTAATCCAATTTCACTTTAAAGTCAACACATTTCAAAATAAATAATTCCTTTTCTGAATGAAGGGTCTACTCCATCTGTTCCCCGTTGGCTTAAAAGATAAAAAACACGACTTTAATAAATATAATTCAGACAGAACTCCAAGGTATCCTTAATAAACCTTATAAGTCTTCATATATTGTACACGTCCTTATAAATGCAAAAAAAGACCAGCCAGATGGCTGATCTTAGAAATGGCTTGGCGGCGTCCTACTCTCACAGGGGGAAACCCCCAACTACCATCGGCGCTGAAGAGCTTAACTGCCGTGTTCGGAATGGGAACGGGTGTGACCTCTTCGCTATCGTCACCAAACAATAAAGGAACGTTGTTCCTTCAAAACTAGATAATAAGAAGGTATTTCATTTTTTAAAAAGCGTTGGTTAAGTCCTCGATCTATTAGTATCAGTCAGCTCCACATGTCGCCACGCTTCCACCTCTGACCTATCAACCTGATCATCTTTCAGGGATCTTACTAGCTTGCGCCATGGGAAATCTCATCTTGAGGGGGGCTTCATGCTTAGATGCTTTCAGCACTTATCCCGTCCGCACGTAGCTACCCAGCTATGCCTTTGGCAAGACAACTGGTACACCAGCGGTGCGTCCATCCCGGTCCTCTCGTACTAAGGACAGCTCCTCTCAAATTTCCTGCGCCCGCGACGGATAGGGACCGAACTGTCTCACGACGTTCTGAACCCAGCTCGCGTACCGCTTTAATGGGCGAACAGCCCAACCCTTGGGACCGACTACAGCCCCAGGATGCGATGAGCCGACATCGAGGTGCCAAACCTCCCCGTCGATGTGGACTCTTGGGGGAGATAAGCCTGTTATCCCCGGGGTAGCTTTTATCCGTTGAGCGATGGCCCTTCCATGCGGAACCACCGGATCACTAAGCCCGACTTTCGTCCCTGCTCGACTTGTAGGTCTCGCAGTCAAGCTCCCTTGTGCCTTTACACTCTACGAATGATTTCCAACCATTCTGAGGGAACCTTTGGGCGCCTCCGTTACTCTTTAGGAGGCGACCGCCCCAGTCAAACTGCCCACCTGACACTGTCTCCCACCCCGATAAGGGGCGCGGGTTAGAATTTCAATACAGCCAGGGTAGTATCCCACCAACGCCTCCACCGAAGCTAGCGCTCCGGCTTCTCAGGCTCCTACCTATCCTGTACAAGCTGTACCAAAATTCAATATCAGGCTGCAGTAAAGCTCCACGGGGTCTTTCCGTCCTGTCGCGGGTAACCTGCATCTTCACAGGTACTATAATTTCACCGAGTCTCTCGTTGAGACAGTGCCCAGATCGTTACACCTTTCGTGCGGGTCGGAACTTACCCGACAAGGAATTTCGCTACCTTAGGACCGTTATAGTTACGGCCGCCGTTTACTGGGGCTTCGGTTCAAAGCTTCGCTTGCGCTAACCTCTCCCCTTAACCTTCCAGCACCGGGCAGGTGTCAGCCCCTATACTTCGCCTTGCGGCTTCGCAGAGACCTGTGTTTTTGCTAAACAGTCGCCTGGGCCTATTCACTGCGGCTTTTCCGGGCTATTCACCCTAAAAAGCACCCCTTCTCCCGAAGTTACGGGGTCATTTTGCCGAGTTCCTTAACGAGAGTTCTCTCGCACACCTTAGGATTCTCTCCTCGCCTACCTGTGTCGGTTTGCGGTACGGGCACCTTACATCTCACTAGAGGCTTTTCTTGGCAGCGTGGAATCAGGAACTTCGGTACTATATTTCCCTCGCCATCACAGCTCCGCCTTAATGGAAACGGGATTTGCCTCGTTTCCGGCCTAACTGCTTGGACGCGCATATCCAACAGCGCGCTTACCCTATCCTTCTGCGTCCCCCCATCGTTCAAACGATGTATAGGTGGTACAGGAATATCAACCTGTTGTCCATCGCCTACGCCTTTCGGCCTCGGCTTAGGTCCCGACTAACCCTGAGCGGACGAGCCTTCCTCAGGAAACCTTAGGCATTCGGTGGAAGGGATTCTCACCCTTCTTTCGCTACTCATACCGGCATTCTCACTTCTAAGCGCTCCACCAGTCCTTCCGGTCTGACTTCAACGCCCTTAGAACGCTCTCCTACCATCGACACCTAATGGTGTCAATCCACAGCTTCGGTGATACGTTTAGCCCCGGTACATTTTCGGCGCGGAGTCACTCGACCAGTGAGCTATTACGCACTCTTTAAATGGTGGCTGCTTCTGAGCCAACATCCTGGTTGTCTAAGCAACTCCACATCCTTTTCCACTTAACGTATACTTTGGGACCTTAGCTGGTGGTCTGGGCTGTTTCCCTTTCGACTACGGATCTTATCACTCGCAGTCTGACTCCCAAGAATAAGTATTTGGCATTCGGAGTTTGACTGAATTCGGTAACCCGTTGGGGGCCCCTAGTCCAATCAGTGCTCTACCTCCAATACTCTCATCTTGAGGCTAGCCCTAAAGCTATTTCGGAGAGAACCAGCTATCTCCAGGTTCGATTGGAATTTCTCCGCTACCCACACCTCATCCCCGCACTTTTCAACGTGCGTGGGTTCGGGCCTCCATTCAGTGTTACCTGAACTTCACCCTGGACATGGGTAGATCACCTGGTTTCGGGTCTACGACCTCATACTCATTCGCCCTATTCAGACTCGCTTTCGCTGCGGCTCCGTCTTATCAACTTAACCTCGCATGAAATCGTAACTCGCCGGTTCATTCTACAAAAGGCACGCCATTACCCATTAACGGGCTTTGACTACTTGTAGGCACACGGTTTCAGGATCTATTTCACTCCCCTTCCGGGGTGCTTTTCACCTTTCCCTCACGGTACTGGTTCACTATCGGTCACTAGGGAGTATTTAGCCTTGGGAGATGGTCCTCCCTGCTTCCGACGGGATTTCTCGTGTCCCGCCGTACTCAGGATCCACTCAGGAGGGAACGAAGTTTCAACTACAGGGTTTTTACCTTCTTTGACGGACCTTTCCAGGTCACTTCATTTACCCCGTTCCTTTGTAACTCCATGTTGAGTGTCCTACAACCCCAAGAGGCAAGCCTCTTGGTTTGGGCTAATTCCGTTTCGCTCGCCGCTACTCAGGAAATCGCATTTGCTTTCTCTTCCTCCGGGTACTTAGATGTTTCAGTTCCCCGGGTCTGCCTTCAGTACCCTATGTATTCAGGTAAAGATACTGTTCCATTACGAACAGTGGGTTTCCCCATTCGGAAATCTCCGGATCAAAGCTTACTTACAGCTCCCCGAAGCATATCGGTGTTAGTCCCGTCCTTCATCGGCTCCTAGTGCCAAGGCATCCACCGTGCGCCCTTTCTAACTTAACCGTTAAAAAGATCTTACAGATGCTTTGAAAAAAATTAATTGCCTTCTATCTATTATCTAGTTTTCAAGGAACAAAGCAGAAAGAATCCATCACATCGTGATGTTTTTCTTCCCTATCTGAATGAATTACTCATTCAAAACTGAACAAAACAAAAGCGCTCTCGTAATTATCCTTAGAAAGGAGGTGATCCAGCCGCACCTTCCGATACGGCTACCTTGTTACGACTTCACCCCAATCATCTGTCCCACCTTAGGCGGCTGGCTCCATAAAGGTTACCTCACCGACTTCGGGTGTTACAAACTCTCGTGGTGTGACGGGCGGTGTGTACAAGGCCCGGGAACGTATTCACCGCGGCATGCTGATCCGCGATTACTAGCGATTCCGGCTTCATGTAGGCGAGTTGCAGCCTACAATCCGAACTGAGAATGGCTTTATGGGATTCGCTTACCTTCGCAGGTTTGCAGCCCTTTGTACCATCCATTGTAGCACGTGTGTAGCCCAGGTCATAAGGGGCATGATGATTTGACGTCATCCCCACCTTCCTCCGGTTTGTCACCGGCAGTCACCTTAGAGTGCCCAACTGAATGCTGGCAACTAAGATCAAGGGTTGCGCTCGTTGCGGGACTTAACCCAACATCTCACGACACGAGCTGACGACAACCATGCACCACCTGTCACTCTGTCCCCCGAAGGGGAAAGCCCTATCTCTAGGGTTGTCAGAGGATGTCAAGACCTGGTAAGGTTCTTCGCGTTGCTTCGAATTAAACCACATGCTCCACCGCTTGTGCGGGCCCCCGTCAATTCCTTTGAGTTTCAGCCTTGCGGCCGTACTCCCCAGGCGGAGTGCTTAATGCGTTAGCTGCAGCACTAAAGGGCGGAAACCCTCTAACACTTAGCACTCATCGTTTACGGCGTGGACTACCAGGGTATCTAATCCTGTTTGCTCCCCACGCTTTCGCGCCTCAGTGTCAGTTACAGACCAGAAAGTCGCCTTCGCCACTGGTGTTCCTCCAAATCTCTACGCATTTCACCGCTACACTTGGAATTCCACTTTCCTCTTCTGTACTCAAGTTCCCCAGTTTCCAATGACCCTCCACGGTTGAGCCGTGGGCTTTCACATCAGACTTAAAGAACCACCTGCGCGCGCTTTACGCCCAATAATTCCGGACAACGCTTGCCACCTACGTATTACCGCGGCTGCTGGCACGTAGTTAGCCGTGGCTTTCTGGTTAGGTACCGTCAAGGTACCAGCAGTTACTCTGGTACTTGTTCTTCCCTAACAACAGAACTTTACGACCCGAAGGCCTTCTTCGTTCACGCGGCGTTGCTCCGTCAGACTTTCGTCCATTGCGGAAGATTCCCTACTGCTGCCTCCCGTAGGAGTCTGGGCCGTGTCTCAGTCCCAGTGTGGCCGATCACCCTCTCAGGTCGGCTACGCATCGTCGCCTTGGTGAGCCATTACCTCACCAACTAGCTAATGCGCCGCGGGCCCATCTATAAGTGACAGCCGAAACCGTCTTTCCATCTTCTCTCATGCGAGAAAAGAACGTATCCGGTATTAGCTCCGGTTTCCCGAAGTTATCCCAGTCTTATAGGCAGGTTGCCCACGTGTTACTCACCCGTCCGCCGCTAATCTCAGGGAGCAAGCTCCCATCGATTCGCTCGACTTGCATGTATTAGGCACGCCGCCAGCGTTCGTCCTGAGCCAGGATCAAACTCTCCGAAGAAATGTTTGACTTGCTCATTTTGCTTTTTTGATAGTGTGTGCTCACTTAAAATTTAACGTTGGCGCTTTGTTTTGTTCAGTTTTCAAAGAGCAATTTCACAATCATTCTTTCGAACGGCTTGTTTATTCATCATAACATCTTATTGATTAGTTGTCAACTTCTGCGAAGTTTTAAACTTATTTTAAATCGCTGTGTTTCTCAGCGACCATTTCATCTTATCATTTTCATAGTAAGAAGTCAATAGTTATTATTTTTGTTTTGGTAATCTACCAAAAGCGGATGAAGTTGTTCGTTTGTCTTAGTTGGTGCTTATTTATATTAATCCAATTTCACTTTAAAGTCAACGCTTTTTCTTTATTTCTTATTTTAATATCCTGCACAGTTTATTAGCATCTTCAGTTTATCAACAATTCCAAGGCATTACTTATATAATAGGAAGAGTTGTAACCATACATTATTGCCTGTTGTTGATTGAGTAATCCCAAGCTGCTGGGACGCAAAGTATGAAATAGGGCCCTTGCTAGCTCCTTCATCTAAAACCTCTAAGCAGTTTATTTCTCTGCAACCATCTATACTGTGACCTTACCTACCAATAGGTCGAATACGTATCTTTCGTATCTTTATATCCTTTTTTATAAACTGCATCTTAATGGAATATAACCAAGTTGACTTCACAATTTCCATTATGCTATTATATAACCAAGTAATATAATCGGAATAGTTAATTTTATGCTTTTACATGCTAACTTTAAATAAAACTTAGCTATTGAATAAAGGAGATGGGAATATGACAGCAGCAATGGTAATACCAGGTGCGGAATCTTTTTTCATACCCGGCAATTCCATCGGCATTCTTATTTGCCATGGTTTTAATGGAACGCCACAAAGCGTAAGGTATTTAGGTGAAAAATTCGCTACAAAAGGCTTTACTGTCTTCGCTCCTAGACTGGCAGGCCACGGAACGGATGAATATGAGATGGAAACGATACATTATCAGGAATGGATAAAAGATGTAGAAATGGCCTATGCAAAATTAAAGCGTACATGCACCCATGTATTCGCTATTGGACAATCAATGGGAGGCGCCCTTGTCCTGGATTTGGCGACAAAAATGGCTTGTGATGGAATTCTCACCATAAATGCCGCTCTCGAAGTTCCTGAATATGAAATATATCGGAACCAGTCGGTTCCACGCTTCATTCCTGAAGGTAAGCCTGACATAAAAGACGATACAACTAAAGAAATCACATATAATCAAGTTCCGTCAAAAGCGATTAATCAATTGCTTGATATAATGGAGCATACCAGTCAAAAACTTATGGAGGTTTCGTGCCCCATACTTCTCTTCCATTCTCCAGAAGATCACGTTGTACCAGACTCTTGCTCCTATCAGATTTACGAAACTGTCATGTCCGTTGATAAGGAGATGGCGCCCCTTGAAAATTCATATCATGTGGCCTCGTTGGATCATGACAAAGATCATATCATTGAACGGTCATACCAGTTCATTCAAAAGTTAAGTAAAAGGGCAATAATCGCTTCTTAAACTCCTTTTCCTCCATATAAATTATGTTTACCCCTACACTCCATGGGTATATATAGTATATAAAGAAAAAGGAGGTAACATAATGAGCGGTTTATCAGACAAACTAAAAAGCACTGTAAATAAAGTTAAAGGTGAAACGAAAGACCAGGTCGGAAACGCGAAAAATGATCCTCACTTACAAGCAGAAGGTAAAGTCGATAAATTAAAAGGCAATCTCCAAGATGGCATTGGTAAACTGAAAAATAACCGTTAATTGCAATGCTGGATACTTCATTCACTCAATACTCTTAATTTGAACATTTCAATTCAATAAAATTGACCCCCCTTAAATAGAGAAGAGGCGGCAGATAATCTGCCGCCTCTTCTCTATTTAATTTGCTTGAATAACCACGACACACATATCATCAGGTTGATCTTGCTGCATTTCCGGGGACATCAATAAATCAATAGGAGGAGTTTCTTTGCAATCAAACCATCTTGTTGAGACCACTTCTCGTATTTGGTCGAGCCCTTCCGTCCCTTCTCGATCTATAGCTTCCATGACTCCATCCGTAAATAGCATAAGCTGAATCTTCTCTTCATAATGAATGATGGATTTCTCTATTTTCATCTCGGTGAAAAAACCGACAGGACATGTCCCTTTTGAAAGTGAGATCACTTTTCCATCATCTAATGAAGCGAAGCCTGGAGGATGCCCGGCATTCACATATTCCACTGTCTTTTGCTCTGTATCAATGATCATATAAATCGCGGTAAAATAATAATGCACTTGGTTTTCTTCTTTATTAAGGGTACTCATCCAGCGATTCATTTCGTTTATTACTGCCACTGGATCCGTATGTGTCCTGATGGCATCTCTCAAAACGGAGGAAATGAACATACAAACAAGTGAGGCTGATATGCCATGCCCCATCATATCCAATAGGATGATCCCATACCGATTTTCATCAACGCGGTGCCAATAGTACATATCCCCTGCTAATTTATTCGCAGGTAAGTATGATGCTCTAATAGTTAAGTGGTCATTTAAAATGGGCTCACTTAATAAACTGCTTTGGACCTGCATGGAGAGATCCAATTCGTTGCGAATTTTTTCATCCTGCATTTTATGCCAATCTTTTTCATATTTAAGTCTTAACCCCACACGAATTCGCGCAAGTAAATCTATTTTATTGATAGGCTTCATTATATAATCAATCCCGCCCACATCAAGTGCCTCGGCCACCTTGTTTGAATCTTCAAGAGCGGTCACAAAAATAACGGGTATATCTTTAAGGTGAGGAATGCTTTGAAGTCTCCTGCACGCCTCTATCCCATCGATCTCCGGCATCATGATATCAAGCAGAATGATATCAACTGAAGTCTCTTTAGGTTGCGGACTATCCACCTGTAAATATTCAAACATCTCAACTGCTGAAGTTAATGATAGAAAATCCGTATAGCCAGCTCGCTTTAGAATTTTCTCTATAACGAAAAGGTTAACCTGGTTATCATCTACGATTAAAATCGTCATTCTTTCATTCCCCTTTTGGCTTATATCGAGCGACAACATTTATCTTCATTATATGGATCAGTACTTGATTAAAGCTCCCATAACAGGGATATTTCCATTATATTATAACGAAGTTCGGTCTCTTTTAATAATAATAAACCACTATAGCTGTCCTGCATGGAGACCAACTCATTATTTATACCCCTTCCTCAGACACCTTAAACATAGAAATGCAAAAAAACGAAAAATAAATTATATGCTCTAAATTAAAAAGAAAGAGTCCGCAAATATGCGAACTCTTTCTTTTTACAACTTCCGGTAAATTCGTTCCTTTGAGTCAAATTCCTCATAATCTCCCGAAAAGGATGATGTATGAAGTGTTTCCTTACTACCAACTGCAAGAAAACCGTCTTTGCTAAGACTGTCATAAAACAACTGATTGACATAGGTCTGTAATTCACCAGTAAAGTAAATCATCACGTTCCTGCACATGATGATATGAAACTCATTGAACGAACCATCAGTAACTAAATTATGCTGAAAAAACACAATGTTTTTAAGGAGACTCGAATCAAGATAGGCATTTTGGTAATCGGTCGTGTAATACTCCGAAAATTCTTGGTTACCGCCTGCATGCAGATAGTTTTTCGTATAAGACTGCATTCTATTTAAAGGTAATATCCCTTTTTCCGCATGACGGAGGACTTCATCATTCATATCAGTGGCATAAATCCTCGCCTTATCATATAGTCCTTCTTCCTTGAGGATGATCGCCATGGAAAAGGCTTCTTCACCGGTCGAACAGCCCGCATGCCAAATTCTGATTTCCGGAAGGTTTTTCAGGAGCGGAACGATATTTAAACGAAAAGCTTTAAAGAAATCCGGATCGCGAAACATTTCAGTGACATTTATTGAAAAATCTTTCAAAAGCTTCTCGACATACCCTTTTTCATATAAAACCATTTCTATCATTCCGCTAATCCTGCGAATATGGTCCAGCCTCATTCTATTTTCAACTCTTCTTTTTATAGAAGAACGCATATACTTGCGAAAGTCAAACCCAGAAACGGAATAAATGGCCTCTAACAATAATTCGATTTCTATATCTTCTCTTTCTTCAATCGTTAAAGTATCCTTCATGCAAAACCTTCCTTTTTCGTACTATCAATCATTCAATTAATTAGTCAACCATACTCTTAGGACGGATAACAGCTGATCTAATTTTAATGGCTTGCTGACATAATCGGAAGCGCCAGCCTTCAGGCATTTTTCCCTATCGCCTTTCATCGCTTTGGCCGTTAGCGCGATGATTGGAAGATTCTCGAATTTACTTTGCTCACGAATTCTGGTCATCGTTTCGTAACCGTCCATGCCTGGCATCATGATATCCATCAATATTACATCTATATCGTTTCCTTTTTCAAGGAGTTCCAAACATTCGTACCCGTTTTCAGCTGTAAGGATTTCCATCCCCTCATGCTTAAGGGCATTTTTCAGTGCAAATATATTACGGTGGTCATCATCGACGACCAGCACTCTTTTATTGCAGAATGGTTTTGCCTTATTCTGATTTTCTTCATCCATTATTACTACATCCGGTTCTTCCTGACCGTCAAATGGTGCGGCAGAATCATCGTGGCTGGCTGCTGCCACTTCTGGGGAAGCAGCTATTGCTTCGCCTGCATTTTTGAAGCCCTCCGGCATGCTCGGAATAAAGAAAGTAAAGGTACTGCCTTGCCCTTCTTCACTATCTACGATGACCCATCCTCCTAGAAGTTTGGCAAACTCCCGGCAAATCGATAGCCCAAGTCCTGTACCGCCATATTTTCTCATTGTAGCTCCATCACCTTGCTGGAACGCTTCGAAGATAAGTTTTTGCTTATCTTTTGAAATTCCGATGCCCGTATCCGTCACCTTAATTTCAACCCAATTGCTAGCTCCTTTTGTCTGTATCCATTGTGCTACATTTTCTTCATCCGCTTTTTTGATTTGGACAGACACAGAACCCTTTTCTGTGAATTTAAAGGCATTGGATAATAGGTTTTTCAAAATTTGCTGGAAGCGCTGTTCATCCGTAAAGAAAATATCCGGCACATTTTTATCTTTTTCTATTTTAAAGTCAATGTTCTTTTTCTTCGCTACATGATCGAAGTTACGGTGTAATAACTCGGGAAGTTCACTCATATTCATTTCGTCAAAGACCACTTCGAGCTTTCCGACTTCAACTTTCGATAAATCCAAAATGTCATTGATCAACGTTAATAAATCTTGACCTGATGAGTTAATGACACGAGCGAATTCCTGTTGCTCTTCATTTAATTTACTATCATTTGGATCGGAAAGCATTTCTGATAAAATCAAAATACTATTGAGCGGCGTCCGCAATTCATGGGACATATTTGCCATGAACTCCGATTTATATTTTGAACTTAACTTCAATTCTTCCGCTTGTTTCTCAAGATTTAATTTTGTGACTTGAAGTTCTTTCGATTTTTCTTCAGTTTCACGATTTCTCTCTTCTAATTGTTCATTGATCATTCTCAACTCTTCAGCCTGTGTTTGCAGTTCCTCTGATTGGGCTTGCATTTCCTCTGACTGTGATTGCAATTCTTCCGATTGAGCCTGTAACTCTTCGGTCTGTGCCTGTGATTCTTTCAATAAACGCTCTATTTCCATCCGACCCTCAACATTATTAATCGTGATGCCCAGAGTATCAAGAACCTGGTTCAGGAAATGTTTTTGCAACTTCGTAAAGGTCTCCAAGCTTGCCAGTTCAACCATCGCCACAACTTCATCCTCAAAAACGACTGGCGCGATGGCAATGCTTTTCGGGCTTACTTCCCCTAATCCTGTTGTAACCAATTGGAAATCTTCAGGGATATCTTCAATGACCTTCGATTTCTTTTCAAGGGCGCATTGTCCGATCAAACCTTCGCCCATACGGAATTCACGTCTGCCTGAGTCTTCGCCGTCTCCCGCAAAGCTGGCAAGTTTAACAAAACGCATATCCTCGCCCTCACCCCGTTTGACGTAAAAAGCTCCAAGTGAAGCTCCCATCATCGGTGCAAGCCTGGTAATGAACCGGTCAGCAAGAACTTCCACATCAACAATGCGCTGATACATGGTAGCTATATCTGCAACCCGGGTCTGGATCCAGTTCTGTTCACTGATCTTTTCAGTGAAGTCTTTCTCTTTTTGATTATAGACTTCAAGCGATTCCGCCATATCATTGAACGATCTCGCGATATCACCAATTTCATCAGTAGTCCGAACCGGAATTCTTGGTACGACCGATAAATTTTTAAAATCGATGTTTTTGATGACCTTCGTAATGGATTGCAGATCCTTCGATGTACTGCGGATCATCCAAACAACCGTTACGGAAATAACCAAAATACTGAGAATAACCGCGAAAATCACAAAACCGATCATATCCTCATAGGTTTGTTTTGAATTTTTTAAGGTATCTTTCATGACACCTTCTTGGTAATCCTTAAAGTCATCCATCGTACTGATGACTTTCGTACGTTTTTCCCTCTGGTCGTCCATCAGGCTTGAAAGATTATCCGAAGAGTTTCCCGATTTTATCTTTTGGATGATCTCAGCCTCCGTTATGGAGTAAGAAGCATATTGAGTCTCGAACTCTTTCAATAATTGCTTTGCTTTCAACTTATTTAACGTACCTGATAAACCAGCAATTTTTGATTCAATCAAACTATGATTCTCATTGATGATTTCGAGGCTCTCTGCTCTTTCTTCTTTGTTTGCGTCATTAGCTGCAAACAGAATCTCACGGTCCGACCTTGAAAAAAGCTGACGGATTTCCATCGAAGCTTGAACTTTTTCATAACGATTTTCAACTATTTCAGTCATGCTGCTCTTTAAATTGTTAAGCGTGACCATCATGAAAGAAAGTAAAATAGCCAAGAAAAGCAAGATTAAACCAAACCCCAACATTTGCTTCTTCTTAAAACCCATTTTCCCGCCCACCTTCAATACTTATTTATAACAGCCCGAAATAAAAGGCATTGCAAAATAAATCTTAATACTATCATTAGCTTTTTAGAATTTCCCTTATGTCATAAAATGATATATGGATAGATTCATTACTCAAAATCAATTTTAACATTTTCCAATCTAAAATGCTTACCTACAGTGTTAATTTAAATGAATTCATTTTCCAATTAAGTAGCAGTCTGCCTTTTCCATTGTTTTGAAAACCAAAGGCCATTATTCGAACCGCGAAGCTTTTTTTATCAGTATTAATACATAATAAAAACCGAAAGTTTCCACCTTCGGCTCTTATTGTAATCCTTATTATTTTATCTTCTTCACTTCCACATATAAAACATGGTGGCCGTCCATTTCCTTTACAGTAAATTCATATCCGGCGTAATCAATTTTATCCCCGACGGCAATCTCAAATCTGCCTGTCAGGAACCATCCTCCCAATGTATCGATATCATCCTCTGGCAAATCGATCGCAAGGGTATCATTGACATCTTCAACCAATGTTTTTGCGTCGAATACATAATGTCCCTCATCAATTTTTTGAATAAGCGGACGTTCATCCTGATCAAACTCATCCCGGATTTCCCCGACGATTTCTTCAAGGATGTCTTCCACCGTAACAAGACCTGCAGTTCCGCCATATTCATCAGTCAAAACGGCCATATGGATCCGTTCTTTCTGCATTTTCAGCAGCAGATCATGAATTGCAATCGTTTCAAGAACGCGGATGACTGGTGTTACAAAGGAATCCACCGTCAAAGCTGTTACATTTTCTTCTGTAATCGTAGCTGTATAAAGTCGCTTGATATTGACCATTCCCACGACATTATCTTTATCACCTTCTATGACCGGGTACCTTGTGTATTGTTCTTCTTGAATCAGTTCAACAACTTCCAATAATGGCATGCCCTTTTCGATAACTGTCATTTCCGTACGCGGAACCATGATCTCATTGGCAATACGCTCATCAAATTCAAATATCTGGTTCACATATTTATATTCCGATTGGTTAATCTCACCGCTTTTATAGCTTTCCGATAAAATGATGCGCAGTTCTTCTTCAGAATGGGCCATTTCAGACTCAGAAGCAGGCTTTAATCCAAATATGCCTGTTAGGAGACGGGCAGAACCATTCAGTAACCAAATAAATGGGTACAAAATACGGTAAAAAAGAATTAACGGCTTTGCAAAAAGCAAGGTTACCTCTTCTGCCTTTTGAATCGCAACTGTTTTTGGTGCCAATTCCCCGACTACAACATGAAGGAATGTTACAGAACCGAATGCAATTACGAAAGAGATGATGTGACCTACAGATTCCTCTAAGCCCCATTTATGGAACAATGGTTTTAAGATCGCTTCTACTGTCGGTTCACCCAACACCCCTAAACCTAAGGCGGTTACTGTAATTCCCAATTGACAGGCCGATAAGTACTCATCGATATGGGATGTCACTTTTTTGGCTGCCAGTGCATTTCTATGCCCTTCTTCAATCAACTGATTGATTCGAGAACTTCTGACTTTCACGATTGCAAATTCCGATGCAACGAAAAATGCGGTTAATGCTATTAATACAGCTACTGCTAATAATTTTATAAAAATCTCCAATATGTGCGGGTTCACCATGTATAGTGCCTATCCTTTTGATTAGACATACACGGTTTAATCCCAAGCACCTCCTGTAATAAATGGTTATTTTCGTTTCACAAAGCGATTTCTGACATGAACCAAAACCATTTAGCCTATATCGTTAATATGCACCTTTGTGAATAAAACTATAGGGAATAAATTTCAATCATACCAGCAACACTAGTAATGATTGGATCAAGGCCATGCTTTCACGGGATATCTGTTTTTTTAGAAGGAGCTCATTTTTTTCATCCTTTTTGATCAAGCTGATGACTTCCTGAAGCTCCTCGTTCAGGCCATCCATTTTGTTCTTCAGTTGAAGACCCGTTTCCTCAATTGCTGATGAGGCTTCCATGTCCTGTTTAAATATTTCTTTTATGTCTTCCAATGAAAGGTTCTCTCTTTTATATCCCTCGATACGGCGGAGCCTTTCAAGTTCACCGACTGTATAATAACGGTAATTAGAGGCGGAACGTTCTGCTTTAAGCAGGCCTAAGTTCGTATAATAATCAACGGTCCGTTTCGTAACATTCGCCATTTCCGCCAACTCGCCAATTTTTAAAGTCTCGTTCCCAATATAACCCCTCCAAACCGTCACGTGATGGTTAAGGCAAACTAAAAGTATGCCTTTTCCGCCATGACGTTTTATTCTATTCCCTAATCGTACATCATTTTTATAGAAATGAAAAATATATATTATTGGATAAAAGGATATTCTCATCTTTACCCTTCATTGGAAAAACAAAAACCGATTAATTGAATAATCGGTTTAATTTATGATTTAATCATCATTCTATTTTTTTGTTTTAACTGAGAATTGATTGCTCAATATCTTAGGACCGCATTGGCATAGGGAAGAATGCTTCAGCTTTTTTATTGGTGTTCCGCATGTTTCACAGACTTTTGCTACCATATATACTGTCCACCTCACTTTAACTTCTTGTTATACATATTATATTACTTTGATATTATAATCAATACTAAATTAAAATAATTATTAATAAGAAGAGTCTTTGGATCTTCACTTGTTTTAATTAGCATCCCTCTTCACAACTAATTAAAATAAAGATAAACTGAAATAAAACATATCAGGAAGGTTGGTATTTGATGACAAGTGAAATTCGATCTATTCCCCGTCCCTTAGTACGTACGAATCAATGGATCATTTTGTTAAGCGTAGCCACTGCCTTATTAACGGGACAAATATGGATCTTAGCGATTCCTTTAGCAGCGGGACTTTTAGGTCTTTTCTTTAATTTCAATCCAGTCATGCGTCTCGCAAAGCTATTTCTGAAAAAGAAGCCCTCCGATTATATTCCTGAAGATCATTCACAGCAACAATTCAACCAGGCCATTGCAGTCGTTTGCTTAGGACTTGGATTGACTTCTTTTTTACTGGGTTGGAATGTTATCGGTTATATATTCACTTTGATGGTCGGAATGGCATCTCTCATAGCCATTCTAGGATTCTGCATCGGCTGCTTTATCCTTTATCAATGGAAGCAATATTCCTATCGCCGATCTCTTCGCTAAAAAGTGCATATAATGGGACTGACTAGCGTCAGTCCCATTTTATTATTCGGTTGCACGTAAGGAATTACTCTTTTTAACCCAAATAGTGGCCACTGCGATCAATAAAATTAAAACAGCTTGCGGCACCAGCGTTTCCATTGTTGGATAAAGACCTATCGTTTCTACAAACGGGAAGGTGCTGATCGTATTTGTCTGTATAACTTGCGAAACCTGAAGTGAATGGATAGAGACTCCAAGAATCTTGAAAGCCAAGGCATATATGAATATCGTTGCAACTTTAAAGAATAGGGTCATCGGTAATTTCACACTGTAGCGCAGCATGATGAAACCAATTACCACTAAAATGAGGAAGGCAAGGAAAATTCCGCTCAACAGCTGCTTTAATTCCATATAAGGAGCCATTCCAGCATAAAAGATAATGGTCTCCGCACCTTCACGGAATATCGACAGAAAACTGATTAAAGCGAAAGAGATGATGCTTCCCGTCGCAATAGCTTGGTTCATTTGCTTGCCGATATACCGGTTCCATGCATGAACATTCGATTTACTATGAAGCCAAAGGCCAATTGTCAACATCATAGATACTGCTATTATTCCAGTGATTCCCTCAATATATTCCCGGCTTGACGCAGCCGTGATCTGGGAGAAAACGATATTGATTATGATTGCCAATATGCAACTGGCAACTAAACCCGCACCAACCCCTGTCCAAATCCATTTTTGTTTGTCCGCTTGCCCGATTTTCTTTAGGAAAGACAGCAATGTAGCTACAATCAAGAGTGCTTCCAACCCTTCCCGCAAAAGGATCAGAGCTGCATCCCATGTTGTATAACCCGTATCCTCAATTAAAGGGAGTAACCTTGTGTTTAAATCGGATACGATTCCCTTTGCTTCATTCGCCTTTACCTTTTTCGATTGCAATAGGCTGATTGCGGTCGGGACTTTCGTTTCCATATCGCTGTAAAGCTTGCTGTCCCTTGTGGAAACCTCCCCTTCTACATTAGGCCAAATTGTTAAGATTTCATTTAGCTTATCAACGGCAGAATCGATTTCATCCTTTTCAATATCCGTTGCACTTCCTTGTAAAAGTTCTGTTACATCCCCAAGTGAATATGTGTTCTTCTGGCTTCCTACTTCAACTTTACCAGCAAGGAAATCCTCGATTAGACCCTTCAATTCAGTTAGATTTCTTTGGGCTTTTTCCGGATCAGGTGGGTCTTGGGTAATCGCTATCCGCACAAAGGCCATTTTCGTTTCAAACTCACCATATGTAGCAACACTTTTCTCCCTGACAATGACCTCTGCATCGGTCCATTGATTCAGGAGATTGGTATATTGAACTTTAGCTTGATCAAAGTCACCTTCATTTATCAAAGCTTCCAACTTATCTATTAAAGGAAGTATTGCTTCTAACCGTTCTTTATAGTCCGTATTATCAACAGGGTTTTCGTTTGTATCATAAATAACAAGAGTACTTGATAATGCCGATAATCGCTTTTTGATTTCATCTGTGGAGGCTTGGTCGCTCACAGCACTTTTTACAGCGGATAGCTTCTCGTCGACTTTCCTCGCACTCTCGCTGTCCGTTTTTATCGTTTTCCAATCTTGCTCGAATAGATCAATATTTTTCGATACTTCCTCAAGGTCGCCTGATTTTACCTTCATTAAACTATCGCCGATATAAACAAAAAGCTGATCATGGTTTTCACCCGCCGCAACCATCCTTATATCAGTTGAAAGAAATAAAAGGCTGACGACTAAAACCAATATCCCACTCTTCCATCTAGAAACAGTCATACTGGTACCTCCTTATTCATGAACTAAAATCGCCAACCGGATAATATCCATGCTGGCGATTTTCATGTCCTCATTTGTAATTCAATTTAGCCAAAAAGGGAATCGCCAATATAGCCACTCTTTTTCACGCCTGGTAAACAAGCGAACATGGCACTGCCCCTGTGAACGATATATTCGTTGAGCTTATCATTTTTCGCCAGTCGCTCCTGTATGGGAATGAATTGTTTACTTGGGTTTCGCTGATAACAAATGAATAGCAGGCCGGCATTGAAGCTTCCTGTTTTGGGATCCATTCCATCTGCATATGAATAGGGACGCCGCAGTATCTTTGCTTTTCCGTCCCCCCTGGATAGACTTATATGCGAATCTTCTGGAATGATCCGATTTCCATTTGGGTCTTTAGCTTTCAGATCAACGCTATCAAACTCATTCTTCATTCCTAGTGGAGCTCCACTGTCTCGATGGCGGCCAAACGTATTTTCTTGTTCTTTCAATATTGTGCGGTCCCAAACTTCAATGTACATCTGGATTCGGCGCACCACCATGTAACTGCCTCCAACAAGCCAGTCAGGTCCGTCCTCAGCCTTCACCCAGACATGCTCATTCATTTCACTGTCATTATTCGTATCCGGATTGACAGTCCCATCCTTAAACCCGAATAAGTTCCGCGGTGTCGTTTTTTGTGTATCGGCTTGCTTAGTTCGTTGAAACCCTGTCTGTGCCCAATGAATGATCGTTTTGCCTCTTCCGATTCTCACTAAGTTCCGAACGGCATGAAAAGCCACTTGAAGATCATCTGCACATGCTTGAATACAAATATCCCCGCCGCTCCATTCATCTTCTAACGCATCTAAAGGGAATTTGGGCAGGTCCTTTAATTCAGCAGGTCTTTTCGATTTCAAGCCAAATCGATCTTTGCCATCCTTCGAAAATAGGGTCGGACCCACTCCAAAAGTGATCGTTAAATTGGAAGGTGATAATTCTTTCGCTTCCCCCGTATCTTTTGGGGGCATATTCGTATTAAGAGATGCTTCACCAATCAAATTTCCCGCTGTCATCTGAGCCGCAGCCTCTGTCCAATCTTTAAACAACTGGATTAAGTCGGACCTTTTTTCTGTGGTTACTTCCAATGATGCGAAATAAAGGTTATCTTGCGCTTCAGTGGTGATACCAGCTTGATGCGCTCCATAAAAAGGAACAATATCCTTAGTTTGTCCCTTTGCCTCTTGTTCAGTAAGAGAAAGCAGCCCTCCAAATCCAGATGCTCCTATCACGACTCCGATTCCACCGACCCCTGCCGTTTTCAACACATTTCGACGACTCACCTTTTTTGTAAAAAGCCCGGTTGCATCTTTCGGCGTATTTTCTTTCAATTATGATTCCTCCGTTACAATCCCTATTTGCGAAAGTGGTTCAGCTAATGCATCAATTGCTTGGCTTAACTCTTTGACTTCAGATTCTTTTAAATCCGTATATGAGATGTAGCCATTCCCATCTTTATGCTTTTCAAGCAAACCGTATACATCGTCAAAACGTTGTTGGATTTCCGCAGCAAGCTTCGCATCCTTTTCTTTTAGCGCAGGAGTAAGCAGTTCATAGATCTTTTCTGCACCTTGAACATTTGCAACGAAATCATATAAATCGGTATGGGAGTATCGGTCCTCTTCTCCTGTAACCTTACTGGTAGAAACTTCATTCAATAAATCCACCGCACCCGTGATCAACAAATCAGGTGTTACCTTAACCGTTTCAACTTTGGCTCGAAGCAAATTGACATCACTCATTAATTGATCTGCATACTTTTCGTATCCCTTTGTTGTATTTTCTTGCCATAGCCCCATTTCAATCCGATGATAACCGCCCCATTCTGCATCTTTGACATCCCCTTCACGCGCATCGATTTTGGGATCAAGATCCCCAAATACTTCAGCGATGGGTTCCGCTCTCTCATAATGCATGCGGGCTGGTGCGTATATCTCCTTCGCTTTTTCAATATCACCGGAAGATACTGCCGTAGTGAATTCTTCCGTTGCGTTCACGAACTCTTCTATTTCACCAATCGCATATTCCCGGTACTCGCTAGATACATCATCAAGCTTACTCGCACTAGCTTCTTTGGCGTTATCGTCGGCCGGCTTGGCTTCTTCCTTTTCCTGCGCACAGCCAAATAATAGGCTGGTTGATAGTAAGACTGCTAATGACGCCTTTGCTTTCTTCATTTTGTATTCTCCCTTTGAAATGATTTGTAGATTCATATTAGCAGATACTGATAATCATTATCAATATATATTTTAATGGAAACGTGACAAATTCATTCTCTTTATAAAAATTCAACTATATCCCTTTTGCTTTCGTAGGATAAGTAGCTCCCAGCTGGCTAAAAATAAAAAAGGCAGCCTACATATCAGCTACCTTTCACGCTCACTCATTAACTTGTCATTTTCTTTGTCCATGATTTTTGTGATATCCTCCACAAATTGATTGATCAATATTAGCTCTTGCTCATTATAAGCGGAGCATAACTCCTTGGTGGCCATAGAGAGCGATTGATAGTGCGATTTAATCTGTTCCTGCCTTTCGGGTATCGGTGCAATCATTACCCGTCTTCCGTCCAATTGATCTCGTTCTCTTTTAACATAACCGGATTTCTCAAGGCGATTGATCAGTGCTGTAACCGATCCCGTGCTCAATCCTGTAATCTTGGATAATTCACCAGCGGTAATCGGTCCTGTTTCATTCAATATTTCAGCACTCTTTAAGTCCGTATGGGACACCCCTATTTTATGGGCCATATTTTGTTGAAATAAAACGGATCTCATTCCATACCGCTGCAATCTGTGTGTTAAACTCTCTAACAGTGCTGCATTCACCCTATTAACGCTTGACATAAAATGCCACCCCTTTTACACTTAAATTTATCTTGATTTTCAAGATAAATGTTTTGTTTCATCTTAACGTTTACCCTTCAACCATGTAAAGGGAATTCATGAGCTGGTTGATACGAAGGAGGAAAATAAATGAACGTTCAAAAAAAACAAAAATTCATTGTTGCCGGTTTACTATTGGGTATCTTGATGTCAGCAATGGATAATACGATTGTTGCGACTGCAATGGGAACGATCGTTTCTGATTTAGGTGGATTCGATAAGTTTGTATGGGTGACATCTGCCTATATGGTCGCCACGATGGCAAGTATGCCGATATTCGGAAAGCTTTCCGACATGTATGGAAGAAAGAGGTTTTTTATTTTTGGACTTATAGTCTTTTTAATCGGTTCCGCTTTATGTGGCATGGCTCAGAGCATCGTGCAGTTAAGTATCTTCCGTGCAATCCAAGGGATAGGCGGAGGCGCTTTGATGCCTATAGCCTTTACGATCATTTTTGATATTTTCCCACCTGAAAAACGCGGAAAATTAACTGGCCTATTCGGCGCTGTATTTGGGGCATCAAGCGTATTGGGACCACTTTTAGGTGCATATATTACTGAATACTCCAGCTGGCACTGGATTTTCTACGTCAATGTTCCGATTGGGATCATTTCTTTATTTTTCATCTGGAATTATTACAAGGAGTCACCCAACACCCAAGAGCAAAAAATTGATTGGGGTGGCGCAGCAACTCTCGTCATTGCGGTTATCAGCTTAATGTTCGCTCTCGAACTGGGCGGGGAGTATGGCTGGAGTTCCTCTCCTATCATAGGTCTGTTTGCCAGTTTTGTGGTTTTCTTCGTTTCATTTTTCTTTTTCGAAAAAAGAGCTAAAGATCCAATCATTTCATTATGGCTATTTAAAAGGCAATTATTTGCCACTTCTCAGATTTTAGCCATTCTTTATGGCGGTACATTCATTATTTTAACCGTCTATATTCCGATTTTCGTGCAGGCAGTTTACGGTGGTTCCGCAACAAATGCCGGATTGATCCTAACTCCCATGATGCTTGGTTCTGTATTCGGCAGTGCAGTTGGCGGGATATTCAATACAAAGACAAGCTTTCGCAACTTAATGACGATTTCCGTCATCTGTTATTTTGCAGGTATGCTTTTATTAGGGACCATCACCCCTGATACCAGCAGGACTTTATTAACTTTGTACATGATTTTGACTGGATTTGGCATGGGCTTTTCCTTCTCCCTTTTGCCTATTGCGTCCATTCACAACTTGGAACCTAGATTCCGGGGGTCGGCCAACTCAACAAACTCATTCCTCCGTTCTTTTGGGATGACACTCGGTGTAACGATTTATGGAGCGATTCAGAACAATGTATTCACAAGTAAAATGACGGATGCGTTTAAAGGAATGCAAAGGGGTCCGGATACAGCCGGGTTGATGGAGGACCCACGACAGCTCTTCCAATCGGACGCACGTGCCGAAATTCCGGACCTTATCCTGGATAAAATCGTTCATGCGATGTCCGATTCGATATCATTGATATTCACCTTGGCTCTCATTCCGATCGGTCTTGCAGCAATCACTGTGTTCTTTATGGGAAAAACAAGAGTGGAAACACCTTCGAAAGAGGAATCATTACAATAAATAAAAGCGCTGGAATTCCAGCGCTTTTTGTTTTTCTATATAGGAGGTAAAGTTTGCCGAAAAATCATTCCACTACTAAAATATAAGTAACACATTCACATACCGAGGTGAGAAGTTTGAAGATCGTATGTTTTGGAGACAGTTTAACCAGAGGCATTTCTTATGTTAAGGGCCGCCTTCGCATTATTAAAGAAAATTATCCGAACTCTTTAGCTAAGCTAACAGAATCTTTGCCATTCGTGGAAGTATTGAATAAAGGGGTTTTCAATGACAATTCCGACCTGTTGGTTAGCCGGATCGAGAAAGACGTCATGTCGGAAAATCCCGATATCGTATTAATAGAGGTCGGTGGAAACGACTGTAACTTCCATTGGGACGAAGTAGCCAAGAATCCAGAAGGTGACCATGAGCCTATCGTTCCAATCGAACGCTATCTGGAAAATATCACACAACTTGTCAAGCAGGTTCAGGACAAGCATGTAACACCTTTCCTTTTAACTCTCCCACCGCTGGATCCTGCCAGGTATTACAGAGCTATCGCTGATAAGTTCGGTCATTCGATCGGGCATTTCGTTTCACATGTCGGCGGTATTGAACATTGGCATGGGATGTATAATCGCCAATTGAAAAACCTTGCAGAGGAACTAAAGGTGCCTTTGATTGATGTCCGTTCCTATATTAAATCCTCCGGCGACTTGGATCGCTTGATTAGCGATGATGGCATCCACCTCACTTCCGAAGGGTACCAGCAAATGAGCATGGCCATATTCAGTGATTTACAGAAGCATATGGCAGAGGAAATACTTCCTCAGCCTTAAAACAGTAAAAAGGCAAAGCATGGCGCTTTGCCTTTTTGGGTTTTACAGACTTTTCACTTCCACGTTTTCCGGGAGCTTGAAAGGGTTCTCGGTATTGATCCGGTCATAAAACATCATCCCGTTTAAATGATCTAACTCATGTTGAAACACGATTGCAGCAAAGCCCTTCAGCCGCATCTCTATTTCCTCACCATTACCATCCACCGCTTTAATTTTAACTCGTTCATAACGCGGTACATATCCTTTAATATCACGGTCGACAGAAAGGCAGCCTTCACTTTGAGGTAAATAGATCATTGTCGCAGAATGACTGATAATTTTCGGATTCACAAGGGCATATTCAAACAGCTTCCCCTTTTCGTCTGGAAAATACATGACGAACATGCGTTTATTCAAGCCTATCTGATTGGCAGACAACCCAACGCCTTCACGCAAATTGTACTTCTTTTGGAGTTTTGGGTCCTGGCTATTTTTCAGGTATTGCATCATGCATTCCAACGTTTCACGATCTTCATCCGAAATCGGCAGGCTGACTTCATCCGTTACCTGACGCAGAATTTGATCTCCTTCTCTAACGATATCCTTCATCGTAATCATATAGTCTTTTATAAATTTACTCATAGAACTTCACACACTCTTCTACCATTTTATTTTTTCATGACTTAGACCATTTCACTTTAGCATTTCGCATTTAAAAAGTCTAATATGCAGGTTAGATAAACATCGGACTTTATCCTTTGAATTTTCATAATAAATGGTATTTTTAGATTTTAACATTATTTACCTAAATTTTAAGGTATAAAGACCTATAGATTACACGTTTAAAAATTTTATACTGGATATATACTCTTAAAGGAGATGAAATATTGAACTCTAACTCTAAATTAGTTTCGAAGTTACTGCCGTTCTTGACGGCTTTCATTGTGATAATTGCTGGAATCAGTTGGTATGTTGTTACTCAGTCAAAGGATATGGTCATTCCTTTTTCTTCCGTAGAAAAGACGATTAAAGCTCAAAATGGAGCCCTTGTCACCATTGAAGAAAAAATGAATGGCACTCTTCACATCTCCACACCAGATGGAGAATACGTTTCTAATATCCCTCCCAACAGTCAAATGATCAATAAACTTGTCGAAACTTATAACGTTCAATATTCTTTTTCATCAACTAATAAATCAGCATTATGGATTTTAGGCGGATTAATGGCAGCTCTCGTTGCAACCGCTGTAATTATACAGAAAAGATCAAAAGGCGGATTACGGGTCGGCAGCAAGAAACAAAGCCTTTCCAGCCCTAAGCCTCTACCAGAGATAACCATGGATGATGTAGGCGGTTTGCAAACCGAAATCAAACAGGAAATCCTACAGACACTCACTACACTAAAGGAACCTGAACGTTCAGCTAAAATTGGAATTAAGCCGCCTCAAGGCATTTTATTATACGGCCCCCCTGGAACGGGGAAAACGTTGCTTGCACAGGCAATTGCAAAAGAGCTTGGTGCAAATTTCTTCTCGACGAGCGGTTCAGCCTTCAACGAAATGTTTGTTGGAGTCGGTGCAGCCCGTGTCCGCAGCCTTTTCCAAAATGCACGTAAGCAATCGCCTGCTGTCATATTCATCGATGAAGTGGACGCGTTGGCTGGTAAAAGGAAAGCTCATGGCGGCGAAGAAGGCGAAAAAACGTTAACTGAACTGCTTGTGCAATTGGATGGAGGCCATCCAAACGAAGGCATTTTATTCATTGCAGCGACCAACCGGAAAGATATGCTCGATGAGGCATTTCTACGTCCGGGCAGGATAGATTTCTCTTTCCAAGTTCCACTTCCAGATACCCAAGGAAGAAAGGAAATCATCAATATCCATACGAAGGGAAAGCGTCTAGCAACAGATGTACTTTCATCATTGGATGAATTGGCTGAAAGTACTTCCGGCTTCTCCGGTGCTGACTTAAGTTCTCTATTCGATACAGCCTCACGTCATGCCCTGAGGAATGAACAGGAAATGATTCGTAAACAGGATATTGACTATGCCATTGACCGTACGATTCTTGGAGCCACATCACGTACCTTGAATGATGTGGATACGAAGCGGCGTGTGGCCATCCATGAAAGTGGACATGCCCTGATTGCAGCTCTGACAAAGCCAGGTTCCGTTCGAAAGGCGACCATCATTCCTCGTGGGGAAGCCCTTGGATATGTAGCGCCTATACCAAAAGAACTCCATCTGGCAACCGCCAGTGAATTGCTTGATCAAGTCAAAATGATCTTAGCAGGTGGTGTGGCTGAAAGAATGTATTTAGGGGAACACAGCATCGGTGTAGGCGGAGATGTCCAACAGGCGAAACATCTACTTGAACAAATGGTCGATACCGGAATGCTTCAAGACGG
Source organism: Peribacillus sp. ACCC06369 (assembly GCF_030348945.1). Classification (NCBI taxonomy): domain Bacteria; kingdom Bacillati; phylum Bacillota; class Bacilli; order Caryophanales; family Bacillaceae; genus Peribacillus; species Peribacillus sp. ACCC06369. The sequence goes on along the minus strand of NZ_JAUCEN010000002.1, from coordinate 238,051 downwards.
ATTTACCCTCACCTTTAATAAAGGCGAGAGAGAGCAAAGGATGCAGGAATTATTCACTAAAGCGATTCAGGAAACGGAAATGTTGATTGATTCGAATCGCCAACAGTATGAAGAGCTCGTTGAAGAGTTATTGAAAAAAGAGACACTAGAGGGATCAGAAGTTCAGCGTATCGTTGATGCTTCAGAAATAACCACCATATGCTCGAATGCATAACGTGTTTAAAAGACTAATATTATGTTTAGAGCCTGTTCTAATCGAACAGGCTCTTTTTTATATATGGTAGTGAGCCGCAAAGCCAATCTTTAATTAATATTATGTAGGCAGTCCCTTTCCTGGCTAGAAAAATGAAAGGGAGGTCACTGGCAAAATCACCGTTATCCGCTTCTCACCTGTTTTACATCAAGGGATTTAGCCATATGCTGTTTCGGTATCTTGGCCTTAAAATCATCCTTTTTCAAACGCATCGCAAATAATAGGGCTATGACGAGCAAAGCTACAGAACCGAGGAGAGCAAATTGATAGGAAGTTAAATTAACATGCTGCTCCCCATTCGGTCCTATCGAGCTAGTGCCCACTGCCCCCAGAATGCTGGCTAGGATGGCTACACCAATGGCAGAGCCAATCCGGTTTTGGACATTGAACAATGTAGCCGCCATTCCCATCGAAGCCGAGTTGATATTGGTGAAAGTGGAAAACTGTACGGCCACAACAGTATGTCCCAAACATATACCGACGCTAAATAATAAGGCACGAAGAAACCAGGGGTTGGCTGTCGGCCCGACAATGCTAATCAATGTATAAATGATGATTGTGCCAAGCAGCCCTATCCGGATCACCTGATGTATGCCCAGTTTCTTCGTAGTCCAAGGCATCATCCGGGAGGCCACCATCAAACCTATAGCTTCCGGGAAAGTCGTCAGCCCGCTTTCTAAAGCCGAAGCATGAAGCGAACTTTGATACATTAACGGGAACACGAAGAGCATCCCCAATAAGCCCGCCATTGAAAATAATGAAATGATGCCCAATGTCCGAAACAATCGATCGGATAATAAACGCAAATCAAGCATCGGTTCGTTAACACGCAGCTCCAATAGAATAAATGAGCAAACAAGAATTACACCGATACAACCTGTATACATAATCACTGGGGAGTCCCATCCTTTAGATGGTCCTAAGCTCATTGCATACATCAACATGGAAAAGCCTGCAGCTGACATTAAAAATCCTGGAAGGTCCAACCTGCCAGCAGTTGGCTCTTTATGTTCTTTTAAAAGCCATACACCTAATAAAAGGACCATAATTCCGAAAGGCACATTTATATAAAATGCCCAACGCCAAGACAGCTGCTCAGCAAGGAATCCACCAACAATCGGACCAACAGCTGGTGCGAATGCAATGGGGAGCACAAGGGAACGGGAAACCTTTGGGCGTTCTTCAGCAGAGAACGTTCTAAATAATATGGCCATTCCAACTGGTGTCAGGATCCCGCCTCCTGCCCCCTGCAAAACCCTGAACAAGTTCAAGGTTTGTAGATTATTAGCGAATCCGCATAAAAAGGAGGCTGCCGTAAAGACACCCAATGCCATCAAGAAGATTTTCTTGGTTCCAAAACGATCCCCAAGCCAACCAGCTACCGGAAGGAATACAGCCAGGCTTACTAAATATCCAACATTAATGCCACTGGCTGAAGAGGGATCAAGGTTAAATTCATTACTGATCGTTGGCAAGATCACATTGACAATCGTCCCGTCCATCGAAACCATGAACATCGCTATGACATAAACGATGCTCACTACTATTTTAGGGTCTAACTGTATCTTGGATTTCACTGTGTTCCATCACTGCTGGCAACTAGTTTTAAACTATTGGGCAGCAAATCCATCCATTTTTTGTTGATGCATTTCCAGCAATCCTCTCGATATATCACGGACCAGCCTTCTGGAATAACCAAAAATTCGGGCCAAATGGAATGCCGACCTTCTTCATTTATAAATTCATTGTAGATGCCATTTTCATTCACGAAACGGTTGGTCATCAGTTATTGTCCTCCTTCATAATTTTTCAAATTCTTGATAGTGAATGTTTGTTAGCAATCTCCTAGCCAATTTCAGCACGCTGCATTTACAACTAATAATGATAATCGTTATCAACTGTAATCTACAGGTAATGATATATATTTATAACTTAATGGTCAAGTGCCTTCCATGGATTTACTGAGAAGGACCTATTCCTTACAAGGTACATTTCTCTTCAAAGCAAAACGTAAGGCCCTGTTAATCAAAGGTGGCAAGACTGAAAGATGCCCTTCCCCTTCAAACTCCTTGAATTGAACATTCACTCCGCTATCCTTCAAAGATAATCTTTTTGATAATTCCAAAGCATTTTCGTTCATGCCGCTTTTATGGGTGCCTTCCAGCTCCCCCACGCCAAGCATTAAGGAAATATGACCATTTCCTTGATTCAATCGGAAAAGAAAACTATCCTCCTCCTCACGGAACCACTTTTTGTTCCAATGGAGAGATGGGCTCCCAGCTATATATGTTTGGAAAGCATACGGATTTTCAAAAAGAACATATAAAGTGAAAAGGCCACCAAGGGAATGCCCGAAGAGCGTTTGGCTATTGTGATCGACCTTAAATCTTTTACCGATTTCCGGTTTTAAATCCTCTTCTATGAATTTCAGAAAGTTTTCCGCTCCTCCATGCGAAGGCCATGGACTTCCGTCTGGTCTTACAGGTAACTCGCTAACCGCAACGGGCAGAGTGAAATCATAATAACGTTCAGAAGAAAATGGTGCATTGGTGGCATACCCAATACCCACAATGATGGCGGGAACCACCCCTGACTTTTCCGGCCGGCGAGATTGCAATCGTACCGCCTCAACCATCGTTCCAAATACAGAATTGGCATCCAGCAAATAAATGACTGGATATCCCGAGGGTGGCGGCTCTTCCAATGGCTTTGATACAAAGATTTGGTACTCACGTTTCCCAGTACTCGACTCCATGAGAAACTGTTGGGTTCCTGTTTTCACATGAAATCATAACAATGAAGGAAGGAGAAATCGTTAAAATCGGAACCCCGGGCGAAATCATTACACCAGCCGTTTTAGAAGAAGTCTTTCGTATTAATGCAAGGGTCATGATAGATCCTGCCACTGGGGCTCCCGTTTGTTTTGGTTATGACAATTTATCACAGCAAGAAGTCTATAAAGAAGCCGTTTCATCCATTTAAAAGTTGTGACTCTAAAAGTGGGTATATTTCATCAAATGATATTCCCGAATCAACTGACCCAAACCAACACCTCCAATTTCTCAGGTATGGTTTCCATCTGAATTTTATAACATAGTTGATTGGAGAGAAAGGTGCGAGACTCCTGCGGGGAAAGCGCGTCTAGGGGAGACCCCGCAAGCGAAAGCCGAGGAGGCTCCACGACCGCCCGCGGAAAGCGAGTTTCTTGAGCGGAAATCAACATCCAAATTGTACAAGCCATAAAAAAAACCGCAGGCAAACTCGCTTTTCTTTGAGTTTGTCTACAGTCTAAAGTTAAAGGGATGTCGACAAGTCGACACCCCTTTTTTTACAAATTCATAGTTTTTCCAACTGGATTATACCTGCTGTATTTTGTTTCTGAATCCCTGCCTTTTGTAATTTCACTGCCGTTCCCTCAGGTAAGTTAGTGAATATAATAGGAGTGACCGTAGATGGAGCATTCCGCTTTATGAAATCTAAATCAATTTCCAAAAGAGGTGTTCCTTTTGTTATCCTTTGACCTTCTTGCACAAGAGATGTAAACCCTTCTCCATTTAATTTAACTGTATCTAAGCCAACATGGATCAGAATTTCCAGACCATTATCCATTTTCAATCCCAGTGCATGATTTGTCGGGAAGATACTTAGCACTTCCCCATCGATTGGGGATACTAGTTTTCCATTGACTGGCTCGATAGCAAAGCCATCCCCCATCATTTTCATCGCAAACACTTGATCGGGAACTTGTTCTATCGGTATCACGGTTCCTTCAATCGGAAGGACAAAGTCATTTGCACCCAAAGCTTGGTTCTCTTCCACTCTTTCCTCTGCCACTTGTGCAGATGGACCTGTTTTCACTTGGCTTGGATCGACGCCATTCTTGACAAGTTGTTTCATTGCATTTGCAACGAATTCAACATTCGTTCCAACAATGACTTGCACACTCGATTTATTCAACTTCATGACACCGCGAGCACCATGCCTTTTTAAGGCGGCTTCATTCACATTTCCTGAATCGGCCACTTGTAAACGTAAGCGTGTTGCACAGTTATCAATTAGCTTTATATTCTCTTTACCGCCAAGATCTTGAATGAAAAGCGATCCCATATCGGTATATTTATCCCCTGTTTTCACAATAGTTTCTTCTTCCACTTCTTCTTCATCGTCTTCACGGCCAGGTGTTTTTAAATCCATGATCTTGATGACAAAATAGAAAATCACGAAGTAAACTGCCGCGTAAACCAATCCAATTGGTATTAACCAAAGTGGTTTTTGCGCAATACCAAAGTTCAAGAAATAATCAATGGCTCCTGCGGAGAATCCAAAACCATGATGGATATCCAATATAACGGCGAGTGCCAGAGAGACACCTGTTAAAAGGGCATGTATTACATATAATACTGGTGCGATGAACATGAACAGAAATTCAATCGGTTCAGTTATTCCTGTTAAGAAAGAAGTGAAAGCTAACCCAACAAGCATCCCCGTCACCAATTTACGTTTCTCTTTCTTAGCAGCTGCGATCATTGCTAATGCTGCTGCTGGAAGACCGAACATCATGATCGGGAAAAAGCCGGTCATGAAGGGACCAGCTGTCGGGTCCCCTGCGAAGAAACGATTTATATCACCTGTCGCTCCATTGTATTCACCAAAAACGAACCAAACCATACTATTCAAGACATGATGCAATCCTACTGGAAGCAATAAGCGATTCAATACGCCGAATACGCCGGCACCCAATGCCCCTGCACCTGTAATCCAGTCTCCAACACTATTGATTACGTCTTGAATCGGCGGCCAAACAAAACCGAATATTCCCGCAAGTATAATCATCGCAAGCGAAGTGATGATCGGGACGAATCGTTTCCCTGAAAAGAATCCAAGCCATTCTGGGAGTCTTATGTCGGAGTATCTATTATATAGAAGAGCGGCAACTATACCTGATATAATACCGCCTAAAACAGCCATGTTAATATCTTCATTAATCGCTTTTGTACCATTCGTTAAAACAAAGTAACCAACAAGACCTGCCAATGCCGCAGCACCGCTTCCATCTTTGGATAATCCAATCGCTATACCTAAAGCGAACAATATGGCAAGGTTATCAAAAATAGCTTGTCCCGAGGCAGCCATAAATGGAATATCAAGTAAATCAGGTTGCCCTAAACGAAGCAATAAAGCCGCTGCTGGCAAAACAGCAATCGGTAACATTAAAGCCTTCCCAATCTTTTGTAAAAAATTTAACATCGAACTCATCTCCCTTGTTCCTAACTTCTTTTAATTCAGCAGAACGAAAAGACGTATAAAGCGTTTTCATTTTATCAATATAATAACTTTTCTTTGGCTTATACTAGCACAGAAAATATATAGATGTCTATACCAATTTACTTGAAAACATACTATTTTCTTCGAAAATAAAGCAAAAATATCTTTTTTATTCATGATACACCCTAACTGGTCTAGACAACCTTTAATAAAAACGATAAAATGAGGGCAAAATATATGAGACCATTTCATGACTCATTCATTAAGTTTTACTTTCATAAAGGAGATTATGTATGAAAACATTCATTATTAATAATCTAACAGTTCATAGCGAAAAGGAAACATACCAAAATGGGTATATTAAATTCGTGGATGGAAAAATTGCCGAAGTTGGTCCAGTCAGCCAATACAAACAGGACGATGATGCCAAGGTAATTACTCTTTCACCGGATTATCAGGTAATTCCGGGTGCGATTGACATTCATATTCACGGAGCATCCAATTCCGATGCAATGGATGCCACACATGAAGCTTTATCCACAATGGCAGAGACTCTTCCTAAAGAAGGAACCACCAGCTTTCTGGCCACTACAATGACTCAATCTACCCAAGCCATTGAATCAGCACTTCTTAATGCTGGTAAATATATCGAAAATCAAACACAAGAACACGCTGAAATAGTTGGGATCCATTTAGAAGGTCCTTTCATTTCACCGGTCCGTAAAGGAGCACAGCCTGAAGAGCATATCGTTGACCCTGATGTCACTCTATTTAAAAGGTGGCAGGAAATGGCCGAAAATCAAATCAAGCTTGTAACGCTTGCTCCTGAACAACCAAACGGATTAGATCTTGCCGCTCACTTAAGGGAAACTGGCGTCGTCGCTTCCATTGGACATTCAGATGCAACATATGACCAAATTGATGAAGCAATCCAAGCAGGGACTACCCACGTTACACATCTTTATAATGGGATGCGGGGACTCCATCACCGCGAACCTGGTGTTTTGGGAGCTGCTTATCTTCGAGACGAGCTATATGTTGAACTTATTGCTGACGGCATTCACTGCAGGCCGGAAATGGTGAAGCTGGCATATAACCAAATTACCAGTGAACGCATGATTTTGATAACGGACTCGCTTCGTGCAAAATGGCTCGAAAAAGGTACCTATGATTTAGGTGGCCAGCCTGTGTATGTTAACGAAACGAAAGCAACGCTTTCAAACGGTACACTAGCCGGCAGTATATTGAAAATGAACGATGCCATAAAAAACACCTTAAAATATACCGATTGTTCCATGAGAGACATTATAAAAATGACGGCAGAAAACCCTGCCAAGCAGCTTCGAATTTTTGACAGAAAAGGAAGCATCCAAGTCGGCAAAGACGCCGATTTTGTAATATTGAATGACCGATTGGACGTTGAAATGACGTTCTGTAGAGGTAATTTAGCTTTTAAAAAGGAGAATGTATAATGAATATCATTAAAGTGCAGGACTATGAAGAAATGAGCCGGACAGCTGCTGAAATAGTAATCGGAAAAGTCAAAGGAAATCCGGATATCAAATTGGGCCTTGCAACAGGCGGTACCCCTAAAGGGATGTACGATAATATGATTGAAGATCACGTGAGCAATAATACTTCTTATGAAAATGTAACGTCTTTCAATCTTGATGAGTATATCGGCTTAAGTCCAAATGATCCAAACAGTTATCATTACTATATGGATGACTCCTTATTCACTCACATCAATATAAATAAAGAGCGCACTCACCTTCCGAATGGCACAGCCGATGACACCTCTGAAGAATGTAAACGGTATGACGAAATGATTGATTCCGTGGGAGGAATCGACCTTCAGATACTTGGTATTGGGCAAAATGGCCATATTGGTTTTAATGAACCTGGAACTTTTTTCACATCCGGTACACATGTCGTGACACTTGAAGATTCAACGCGCCAGGCAAATGCACGTTATTTCGACTCCCTAGACGAAGTTCCCACACATGCCGTTACGATGGGCATTTCAACAATCATGAAGAGTAAAGAAATTCTGCTGCTGATATCCGGTGAAGAAAAAGCCGAAACCTTAAAGAAATTGATACACGGTGACATTTCAGAGGAATTCCCTGCATCTATCCTAAAAAAACATAATAGTGTTACAATTATCGCAGACCAAAAAGCGTTATCCGGAGTGATACTTCCCTAAAAGGAGCGAAAGTCGATGATTGATAAAAACTCACCTCTTCCGATTTATTTTCAAATCGAAGAACAAATAAAAAGACAAATAGAAAACGGTGAGTTCCAAGCGCACAATGCCCTTCCATCTGAACGTGAATATGCGGAGCAGTTCGAAATTAGCCGAATGACCGTCCGGCAAGCCATAAATAACTTGGTTAATGACGGATACTTATACCGTCAAAAAGGCAGGGGTACCTTTGTTGCCGATAAAAAATTGGAGCAGCAGCTCAATGGGTTGACCAGTTTTACAGAGGATATGAAAGCCAGGGGATTAAATCCAAGCAGTAAGCTGCTGAGTTTTGAAATCATTCCAGCTGATAAGAAAATTGCCAGTGAATTGCTCATTTCCCTTCATGCACCCGTTTATGAAATAAAACGCATTCGGTTGGCTGATGATGTTCCAATGGCACTCGAGACCGTGTACATGTCTGCTAATTTAATTAAAGGGTTAACGGAAGAAATCATTAACCATTCCCTTTACCAATATGTGGAGAATTACGTAAAACTTAAAATAGATTATGCTACACAAACATTGGAATCATCGATTGCATCTGAATTAGAAGTCACCCATTTAGCGATTCCAAAGCACTCACCCATATTATTCATTCAAAGGAATACGTTCCTAATAGATGGAACTCCCCTTGAATATGTTAAATCGGCTTATCGTGCGGACAGGTATAAGTTCACTATCACCATAACCAGATAACTTGAATTTTTCGGATATAAAACAAGGGCAAATTTCATCACTAAAGTCTTTAATGCCAAAGGTAATCGGAGGTTGCACATATATGAGCTCATACTTTGAAGAAGTGCAGGCGTTACTCACAATTGTGGGAGAAGAGGAAAAGCATTCAATTAAGAAATCCGTGGAACATATCTCAAAAGCAGTGATGTCGGATGGAGTCATCCATTTATTCGGAAGCGGACACTCTCATATTTTGACGGAAGAGGTATTCTACCGGGCAGGTGGGTTAGCCGCGATTCGTCCTATTTTCGTTGAAGATTTGATGCTTTTTAAGGGTGCATCAAGGGCCTCCCAACTTGAACGGCAAAATGACCTAGCAGAGAAATTCATGCATGATGAGGATATCCGTCCTGGTGATATCTGTATCGTCATTTCATCATCTGGCGTGAATCCCGTTCCCATTGATGTCGCGACAATCGCAAAAGAAAAAGGGGCCTTTGTCATTGGACTAACATCACCGGAATATGCAAAAAGTTGTCTTTCACGGCATAAACAGAAGCATTATCTTCACGATGTCGTTGATTTGGTCATAGATAATCATATTTCCAAAGGTGACACATTACTGAAATCAAATAATATATCTTTTGGTTCTGGATCGACCGTGATCGGGGCCGTTCTCCTCAATATGATTTTTACGCAAGTCATCCAAACGATTATTGAATCGGGGGAAACCCCTCCCGTATTCCTAAGCAGTAATATCGAAGGGGCCGATGAACACAATCAAAAGATCATCGCGAAATATAAAACAAGAATCCCCCAATTGTGAATCGGTTTAGCCAAAAAGGAATACATAAGCTTTTATGTTCCTCATAAAGCAGTCACGATGAAATATTAAAGAAGGCATCCATGCGGATGCCTTCTTTAGTTTAAAGGTACTTCCCTTTATTCCTTATTTTTTAAAAACGGCCACCAATTCGCATTTCCAAACGTCGCAACCATCACTGGAATAAACAATGGCAATATGACAAACGCATATAAAGCAAGCCCCACCAATATTAAAGTGGCAATCTCCATTAGCGATAATACGCCTGCTGGCATCATGGCAGCAAAAGTTCCGCCAAGAATTACGGCTGCCGAGATGATCACCGTTCCCATTTTCCTCATGGATAGTAACATCGCTTCCTTGACCGGCTTATCTTTCCATTCGTTAAAGCGATCCATCAAGAAAATGCTATAGTCAATGCCAAGAGCAATCAAGATGACGAATGCAAAGAAAGGAACGGCCCAGCCGATGCCTGCATAACCGAGAATATTAACAAAAATCAACTCTGTAATGGCTGCCGCTGTATAATAGGTCAAAACGAGCGAAACAATCAAATATATCGGCATGACCAGGGATCGGAGCATGAAAAAGAGAATGATTGCGATACCCGACAGCATCAAAACGACCGTCCGGGAAAAATCCTCCTCAGACATCGTTCCCAAGTCATGATGCGTACTTGTGATACCGCCTATCGCCACTTGCGCATTTTCTAGCTTTGTATCTTTCGTTACTCTTTCAACGGTTGCTTCAATCGAATCGATTTGCTCGATTGCTTCATTGGAATATGGATTCGCCTTGAATACCACATCCATGGTCATGATCTTACCATCTTCAGATAAATACGAGTTCAATGCTTCCTTGAATTCTTCGCTTTCCACTACTTCTTTTGGAATGTACATACCTGTTACAGTTTTATCCGTTTTTGCCAGCCCTGATAAATAACCCTGTGCAGATGATAGTCCATCATGGACTTCATTCAGTCCATCCGCACTTTCATTCAATCCATCTGTCAAATCAGTAAGTTGCCCGCCGAGGCTTGAAAAACCATTTAGGAGTTCTTGCTGCCCATTACTTAAGCTGGTAAGTCCTCCTTTAAATCCTGACAGATTATTTATGACTTCACCCTGACCATTGGCCATGGTGCTTAGGCCTCTTTGTAAAGTGTCAACACCTGAAATCAATTGGTTCAGGCCCTCCCCAAGAGAGGTTTGACCCTTTACGATATTTGCCATACTTTGGTTCGCTGTATTCAAACCGCCGGACACTGTACCAAGACTCCTATTGAGTTCGGAAAGGCCTGCTGCCATGGGCTCCAAGCCACCCTGTGCCCCTTGTACGGTTTGCTTGATCGTTTGATAGGACTGATCAGCCTGTAATTCTGGATGAGTGGCTTCCATTTGCTCAAAGGAAGTATTTAAACCAGCAAGGCTTTGTGATACGCCCGTAAGGTTAGTTTGAATCTCTTTGTAACCCCCTGTGAGCTCACTTAACCCATTAGCTGATTGTTTATAGCCTTCGAGGAGCTGTCCGCTTCCGGTGGCGAGCTTCTCCAGATTTGCCTTGACCTCATTCAGTCCGTTTTTTATGTCCCCAGTCCCTGAAGACCCATCGCGTATGCCTGCTTCAATGCTTGTTAACGCCTTCTCGACCTGACCTACGCCACTTTTTAATTCATTGGTCCCGGATATGAGACCCCCTATACCGTCCGTCGCTTGCTTCAAGCGCGGCCCTGAATCGGAAAGCTCACTGCCTGCCGTTTTTAACCCCTCACTTATTTGTTTAATGCCTTCATTTCCTTCCCCGATACCCTTTTCCAAAGTTTCGGCTTGATTCGCGACAAATAAGTCCTTAATCGGTTCACCTGCCGGGCGGGTCATGGAACGAACTACATCGACTTCATCCACCTTGACGACTTCCTGGCTGATTTTTTCAGCAAGTGCGACGTAATCTTCCGAATCCATACGTTCGTCATTTTTGATGACAATCTGTGTTGGCATCGATTGTCCGGGACCGAATTCATCGGAAATGATATTAAATGCCATGATGGAAGGAACATCATCACCCGCTTCTTCAAGGGAGTTATAAGAAATTTCCCCATCATACATAACCAAAAAAGGAACACAGACGATTGCAACGATCATTAGCGCCAACAATGGGCGGTTCAAGGAGAAGTTACCGAGCATTCCCCATAGTTTACTTTCACTATGCGCAAGCTTCCCTTTTGCCGGCCAGAATAGCTTTTTGCCAAGAACCGCCATGAAAAATGGAACGATCGTATAAAGGGCGATCATTAAAATGAAAACCCCTATGGCAACGGCCGCCGCAGATTGATAGAGCTTAAAAGTAGAAAAACCTATTGCCGCAAAGCCAATCATTACGGTTAGCCCACTGAAGAATACAGTCTTACCGGCAGTTCGGTATGTTTCCATGATCGCTTCAGGTAAGGACTCCTGTGACGATAGCTCCTCCTTGAAGCGACTAAGCAGCAGTATGCAATAATCAGTCCCGATTCCAAATAAAATACCAACCAGGAATATTTGGGTGTAAGACGAAATCGGAAAGTCCCATTTATCCACCAGGAATGAGACGATGGATTGTGAACATAAATATGTGAAGCCGACTGTTACCAACGGAATGATCGGTGTCACCACTGAACGGAAGACTATCAGCAATACCGCCAGAATGAAGACAACCGTGATGCCTTCAGTTTTCTTAAGCCCCTCTTGGGAATTGGCATTAAGATCTTCATCGATCATCCAGCTGCTTGTGTAATAATGCTCGACATCCACTTCCTTCAACTCTTTATAAAGGGAATCGATCACTTCCTTAGCTTCTCGGTCACCCTTGACCATCGTGATGGATGTCAAAACCGTGGTTTCATTCTCCGAGACCAACTGACCTTTTAGCGAGGGCTCATTAAAATGGGTCATGACCTCTTTGATGCCAAGCTCCGCTTTATTCTTTTCAAGCTTTTGGATCGCTATTTCAATCTCTTTCAATTCCGAGGAAGACAACTTCTTATCACCATGAAATACGAGAGCCACTTGTGACTCATCCTTATCCTGGATCTCTTTCATTAGCTCATTGGCCATCCCAGAGGAATACTCTGCCGGTACATCCAGCTGTCCCTTATTCCGGACAAGGTCCGCCATATTCGGTGCGGCAAACAATAAACCTGCTGTAATTGCAACCCAAGCGATAATGACCAGCCATCTTCCCTTTATGATTCCCCTCATTTATATTTCCTCCCATTCCTCATTCTTCATTTGAATGAAAATTTGTGCCAGCTTCTCATATGTATCAAGGAATCTAACGATCTCTTCATAATCGAATTTCGTCATGATGCTCTCTACCAATTTATGAATCTTATTTTCCGTTTCCTGTAACAATGCTTTCCCCTCTTTGGAAAGCTTCAAGTGAAAGACCCTCCGGTCAACCAGGTCCTGTTCCCGTTCTATCAATCCTTTGCCTTCCAGCCTGTTGATATTGGAAGTGACGGCACTCTTATTAATATAAAAGGCATCACTGATTTCCGTCGAAGTACATAATCGTTGTTGTTCAATGAACCGTAAAGTATAGTATTGTTCGTTCGTCAGCACATCACAAATCTGATCTTTTATTAAAAGTTCCCCCATCTTATTTACATAGAAGGAGACTTTCATATATCGATCAATCAATTCGGAAACTTTTTCATTAGTCATCGTTACACCTCACAAAAGTAGTTCAGTCATTTAACTATATGTAGCTTACTATTGTTTTATTTATTTCGTCAATCCCATGAAAGTTTATTATTTCCAGTTTAACTTATGGTAAATAAGGGAAAACCAAAGTAAGCAAACAATCTACTATTCTTAAGGAGGAAATATAAATGACTCAAACAACTATCGAAACTCAATCGAATAGCAAACTATTAAAAGGGATTCTAATCGGGGGACTTGTTGGTGGTGCGTTAACCTTGCTTGACTCCAACACAAGAAATAAAGTGAAGCGTTCAGCCGTCCTTTTAAAAGACAACTCCATGAATATGATTGAACAGGTTAAGGAAAATCCCAGCGAAATGAAGGAACAGATGGTATCAGGAGTCAAAGGGGCAACAGAGACGATTAAAGAAGCCATCAACGACGTTGAAACCTTATATGAAACTGTCAATGAAGACGTGGTGGGTAAAGTTTCCGAAGTAAAGGATATCTCCACTAATGCCCTTGGTACAGCTAAGGACGCCACAAGTGAATTAAAAGACATCAGTTCAAAAGTGGTCGTTGCCGGTAAACAACTGAAAGAAACGCCATCACAATCATTGAAATCCGATAATAAAAAAGGTGAAAAAGAGAGTGATGAAGTCGTTACCAAATCAGGTTTATCCAATAAAAAATCCATTTCATCCAACTTTTAATATAAAAAAAGCTGAGGCAATATGCCCCAGCTTTTTTTATATCATTTAATAACCTTATTCAGAACCCTCTAGTTTATTCGTTATCTCATGGTCCTTTTTCACTTCAGCTAACCAAACGGGATATTCCTCTTGTAATCTTTCAGAAATCAGTGTTTCCTTGATCACTTCTTTACTGTCTTCTAAATTAGCTTTTTTTGCTTCCTTCTTACCGGTTACCTTTATGATGTGGTAACCATAATCGGATTTGACTGGATCACTGACTTTATCGATATCAAGATCAAAGGCAACATCTTCAAACTCATCCACCATATCACCTTTCCCAAAATACCCCAAGCTTCCACCCTTATCTGCCGTTTCTGTATCAGTGGAATATTTAGCTGCCAATTTAGCGAAATCACCGCCGTCTGCAATTTCCTTCGCAACTTTTTTAGCCGTTTTTTCGTCTTCGACTAAAATATGACTAGCCTCCACTTGTTCCGCTTGTGCAAATGTATCTTTATTATCCTCAAAATACGTACTGATTTCATCGTCTGTCACGGTAATTCTCGGTTCAATCAGTTTTTTCGTTTGCAGATAAACCACGATGTCCTTTTTCAAGGCTTCCATGGACGAACCGCTTGCTTCCAATTGCTCTTTTAATGCCTTTTCATCACCGTAGGACTCAACCATCGTATCGATTTCTTTCTGGATTTCTTCATCCTTAATTTTAATTCCTTCTTTTTCCGCTTCCAATTCAACCAATTTATTCGTAATTAACAGGTCTAAAGTATCTGCTCCGTACCCTGCAACAAGCGCGTCATACAGCTCATCCTTATTGATTTTCTCACCATCTATACTTGCCATTGTCTTATCCGTGGACGAAATCATCGCAAAAGCCATGATCCCGGCAATGATTAAAATGCTCCCTGCCCAAACATATGCCTTCGTGCTTCTTAATAGTTTCATGAATAGTCTCCCTTATTTTTTCTATTATCATAGCTTGGGAATATTAATTAATCCTTAAGATTTTAATTCCACCTGCAGTATGCATTAATTCAATCATTATACTAACATACTTATATCCCCACTGAAATTTTAGAGTATTACTAAAAAACTGACCTGCTACCAACTTACATTGCTATACAGTCTCAATCTAAATTATACCGTTATATTGACTTTGACCATATAGGTTACAGAGGTGAAGCTGTGGGAGAAAATCTCGTCAAAACCAGAAAAAAGCATGGTGTAAGGGGAATTCCTTTACACCATGCTTTTTCGTTTTATTTACGATGCATCTTAAATTCAAGGAAGAGTTCATTGTAATGGGCCAAGTTTTTCTTGCCAAGGTTTTCGTATACTTCCAGTTTCTTTGTCATTTCCGGTGATGGATAGAAACGTTCATCCTTCACCACTTCTTCAGGCATATATTTCAACGCTTCCTTATTAGGTGTCGAGTAGCTTACATATTCAGCATTCTGTGCTGCAACTTTCGGGTCCAGCATGAAGTTGATGAACTGGTGAGCCGCATCGACATTTTTGGTTGTTTTCGGGATGACCATATTATCAAACCATAAATTGGACCCCTCTTTTGGTACTACGTATTCGAGATCTTCATTTTCAGCCATTATTTCAGAGGCAACTCCAGACCAAACAAGACCAATCGCCGCTTCCTGGGCTTCCAATAGCATGCGGCTTTCATCTCCAACGATCGCTTTAATATTCGGGGTGAGTGCATCAAGCTTGGACTTTGCCTCTTGAAGGTGTTCTTCATCTATATCATTCAATGAATAGTTCAAAGAGTTCAGTCCCATGCCTATCACTTCTCTAGCCCCATCCGTCAAAAGGATTTCATTTTTTAAATCTTTATCCCATAAATCCGCCCAAGCCGTTATCTCTTTGCCACCGAGCATCTTGGAGTTGTAAACAATTCCAACCGTTCCCCAAAAATACGGCACGGAATATTTATTCTCCGGATCGAATGGCAGATTGATGAATCGTTCATCGATATTTTTCAAATTTGGTAGCTTGGAATGATCCAAGGGAACCAGTAAGTCCTCTTGCCTCATCTTATCGATCATATACTCAGACGGAATGGCAATATCATAAGTCGTACCGCCCTGTTCGATTTTCGTCATCATTGCCTCATTGGAATCGAACGTCTCATAAATGACCTTTATACCTGTTTCTTCTTCAAAACGGTCGATTAGATCCGTATCGATGTAATCGCCCCAATTATAGATGGTAAGCGTATTGCTGCTAGTAAACCCCTGCGATGAATTCAATCTGGAAATCGCATATAGCAGCAAAGCGGATACGAGGGATATGATCAAAAACATTTGGACCAGCCTTTTCATCGTTTCCCCCCCATTCCCGTTTGCCTTACACGTTGAGTTATATAGTAATAAACGACAACCAACAGTAGTGTCACGACGAATAGCAGTGTCGATAGGGCATTGATATTCAATGAAATTCCACGGCGGGCCAATGAATAGATTTCCACAGATAGAGTGGAAAAGCCATTACCGGTCACAAAGAACGTAACCGCAAAATCATCAAGGGAATAAGTCAATGCCATAAAAAAACCAGCAAAGATACCTGGTAAGATGTATGGCAGGATGACCTTCGTCAATACATCCCACCGACTTGCCCCTAAATCTCGGGCCGCATCAATTAAGGTAGGGCTCATTTCCTGAAGTTTCGGAAGGACCAGCAGCACAACGATCGGGATGCTGAAAGCGATATGCGACAACAGTACCGAGTAGAATCCAAGCTTGATCCCGGCCATTGTGAATAAAATCAGGAAGGAGGCACCGATGATGACATCGGGACTGACAATCAATACATTATTCAATGACAATACCGTATTCCTAGCTTTACTGCTCGTAAAGGACCGAATTCCAATGGCCCCTATCACCCCTATGATAGTGGCGATCAGTGCAGATAATAAAGCGATCACAAGTGTATTCAATACAATGATCAACAGCCTTGTATCTTGGAATAGCTCTTTGTACCACTCCATCGTGAACCCTTTAAAATCATACATCGTTCCACCGCTGTTAAAAGAGTAAAAGACTAAAAAGAAAATCGGTGCATAGAGTATGAGAAAAATCAACACGAGAAACGCTTTTGATATTGGTGATAATTTATTGCCCAATTTACACACCCTGCTTTCGGTTACCCGTTACAAACATAATCAGGAACATTATAATAATCAAAAATACCGCGATAGTGGAACCCATGCCCCAATCCTGTGTCACAAGGAAGTGCTGCTCGATAGCCGTACCAAGCGTAATGACGCGGTTACCGGCAATCAGCCTTGTAAGCATGAACAATGAAAGTGCCGGGATGAAGACTACCTGGCATCCCGTCTTCACACCATCTAACGTCAATGGAAAAATGACGCGGCGGAATGTCATCCATCGGGACGCTCCCAAGTCGTTGGCCGCATCCAAAAGGGTTGGATTCATTTTATCAAGCGCATTGAATATCGGTAAAATCATAAACGGGATGAAAATATAAACCGAAACGAAGATGAAGCTGAAATCCGTAAAGAGAATCTGCTGCTTTCCAATCCCTACAGCCTCCAGAAAACCATTCGCCACACCATACGTGCCAAAAATACCAATGAAGGCATAAGCTTTCAAAAGTAAATTGATCCAGGAAGGTACGATAATCAACAAAAGCCACAACTGCTTATGCTTGGTTTTCGTTAATAGATATGCTGTCGGGTAAGCCACTAAAAGGGATATTCCCGTAATCAGGAAAGCATACCAAAATGAACTTAAAGTCATTTTTAAATATACTGGCGTAAAGAACTTTTGATAGTTAATCAAAGAGAGATTGCCTTCAATGTCAAAGAAGGAATAGTAAAGGATTAACAAAATGGGTGCAATCACGAATAAAGCAATCCATAAGACATAGGGTATGAAGTAAATATTCCGGGATATTTTATTCTGCATGACTTTCCCCATCATGATAAGCTTCCAAACGCTTATCGAATTCTTCTTCAGTTTCACCCAATCGCATGACATGAATCGATTCTGGATCGAAATAAAGACCTATTTCATCTCCCACCGCCACTTTTTTCGTTGATTGGACAAGCCATTCATTTCCATCATGGTCATAACAGCTGATTTCATAATGAACACCACGAAATAGCTGGGAGTCCACCCGAACTTGCAGTTTTCCGCGATCGACGGAGGTTATCTCTAAATCTTCCGGGCGGATGACAATATCGACAGCTTCATTACTGTTCAATCCTTGGTCGACACATTCGAACTGTCTGCCGACGAATTCCACGAGGTAATCTTCAATCATTTTTCCTTTTACAATATTAGACTCACCGATGAAATCGGCAACGAATCGATTCAGCGGTTCATCATAAATATCCGTAGGGGTCCCACTTTGCTGAATTTTCCCTTTGTTAAGGACAAAAATCTCATCTGACATCGCTAATGCTTCCTCTTGGTCATGAGTGACGAAGATAAACGTGATTCCAAGTCTTTGTTGCAGCTCCCGCAATTCATATTGCATTTCTGTACGCAATTTCAAATCGAGGGCAGATAGCGGTTCATCAAGAAGGATGACTGCCGGTTCATTAACAATCGCCCTGGCAATCGCTACCCTTTGCCGTTGACCACCGGACATTTCCCTGATCTCCCGTTTATCATAACCCTCCAAATTTACAAAGCTAAGGGCTTCCTTCACCTTTTTTTCCACTTCCGTATTTTTCATTTTCTTGATCCGAAGGCCGAATGCTACATTTTCAAACACATTTAAATGCGGAAAAAGTGCGTAATCTTGAAATACCGTATTTACTTGCCTTTTATTGGCTGGTACATCATTGATCCTTTTTCCTTCAAAGTAAATATCACCTTTGGATGCCTCCGTAAATCCAGCAATCAAGCGAAGGATCGTGGTCTTCCCACAGCCGGAAGGACCCAAGAGCGTATAGAACTTCCCTCTCTCGATTTCAAAACTAACATTATCGAGAACTATCGTATCATCATCGAATTGCTTCGTAACCTGATCGAAGCGTATTATATTCCCGTTTGCCATAGCTACTTCCCTCTTTCCATTCCCTTACTTCATCCATCTTTACCTTAAATGAACCAATGCATTTGTCTTGAATTCTACAAGTAGGATTCCGTCACCACTAGCAATAACTCGGATGGACCTTTAAAATCATTGATGATTTGATGTTCATCTGAAGCATGAAAATAAATCGATTCCCCTGCCTTGACGAAATACGCATGAGTACCAAGCTTTACAATGACTCTTCCGCTTAATACATAACCGAATGTTTCCGACAAGGATGGTTCAAATTGTTTGAACTCCCCTTTTTCCTGAAGAGTCAAGCGAATCGGTTCCATTTCCTTCTCATTCGATTCAGGCACGAGCCACTGGATTTGATACCCTCGTTCCTCATCAATGAAAAATGTTTGCGCTTCTTCTTCATACACCACTTTTTGGACGTGATCCTCTTCATCGAAGAACTGCTTCGGCTTACAGCCGAGTACTTCTAAAATGTTGAAAAGAGTTTCAATTGAAGGGGAACTGAGATCCCTTTCTAACTGTGAAATATACCCTTTGCTTAAATCCGTTCTTTCCCCCAATTCTTCCTGGGTCAATCCTTTTTTCAAGCGAAGATTCTTAATTTTTTTTCCAATTTGCATCCTATTTACCCTCAATTGGTTTACTTATAGTAAACCCACAGTAGATAAAGTTTTATATAAGTAAACTTCCAGTTTAATTTTACGAATATTATTATACAGGAAATACTGGAAACTTCAATTGAAAGTTCCAGGAATGCATGAAAAAAGGACCGCCTACTGGCAGTCCTTCTTTTACAGCTTCAGACAAATCTCTTGCGCTTTCTTTTCGCCATCTGCAATACAGTCCGGGATTCCAACACCATTGTATGAACAGCCCGCAAGTAAAACATTCGGATAATTCTCGGAGATTTTCGCCTCCAGGGATTGAACGATTTGAGGATGTTTTATATGGTAGTTTGGCATATTTTCATGCCATTTCGTCACTTCACTTGTAATTGGAGTCCCAGAAATACTTAAACTTTTTTTAATGTCGCGTAAAGCCACCTGAATTAATTCCTGGTTTGTAAGGGACCGTAATCGTTCATATTCCGGACTTGAGCTTTTATAAAAAAGCCTTACTAAAAGCTGACTGTTTTCAGAAGTATGCTCCCATTTCCGGCTTGTCCAGGTACATGCATTACAGATCAAATCACTATTATCACCTGCAATGAAACCAGTCCCGTCTTTAGGAAGCTTACTGTCCGGGATATCGAATCCAAGATAAACGCTAATCATTGAACTATTGATCAAGCCAGCGAAGACTTGATCCAACTCCCGATCACCCAATAGTTTCTGGGCAGCTGTATGCGGTGTACTCAAAACAATGAAGTCCGTTTCCAGCGTTTCACCGTTTGCCAATGAAATGATATACCCCTGATCATTCTTTCTAATTTTTTCTGCCTTGATCCCTTTTAAAATTTCCACCATATCGAGGCTCTCCTCAATACGTTCAATCAATGCCGATAAGCCATTTTTAAACGAAAGGAACTTCCTATTTCCCTTGCTTTGGTATTTCTGCTTATTTTCCGATAAACCGCGTATTATGCTGCCATATTCATTTTTATAATCCAGCATCTCAGGCAGTGTTTTGGCAATGGTCAATTCATTTAATTTCCCTGAATAAACGCCCGATAGGACAGGTGATATCTGTTTTTCCACCAATTCCTTACCTAAGAAACTTTCAAGGAATAAACCGATTGAGTCATTTTTCGTAAACGTCTCATTTTTTGTATAGAAATCCTTTAAGGCGTCGACCTTCCCTTGTGCGGAAACCAGATCACTTTTCGCCAGGGACTCCAGGCTCATTGGAATTCCGAATAAGGCATCTTCCGGGATTCCCTTCAGCATGCCATCCGTATGGATAAATGATTTTCCCGTCGCATTATAGACAACTTGGTCCTCTAGGTTCAATTCTTCAAGAAATGGTACTATATTTTGCTTCCTTGCGACAATCGAATCGGCACCCGCTTCGATTTTAAAAGGACCATCATGCACTGTCCTGATTTTACCGCCTAATTTCTCATTTCCTTCTATTAATATCAATCGTACGGAGAGACTGTTCGCTTTAGCCGTTTTTTGTAAATAATACATGGTTGATAAACCGGTAATGCCTCCACCTACGACTACGATTGTTTTCATTAGGACTACACCTCGATTAACGAAATTTTCATTAAGTAAAGTGTACCATAAGGCAGCAGCAATATTAAAAACGGCCCTTCTAAATCATTAGTTTCGTAATGAAACCTGTAACAAATTGGACAAAAAAAGACCTCTCCTCTTTGGAAAAGGCTACATGCCAATTTGTCGTTTCTTATTCCATATCCTTGTTCATCGTATCTAATCTATACTCCATTATTTCCATCAACCCGCTTCTGCCTTCTTTTTGAATCCCTGTATCCTGATACCCCGCTTTCGCATAAAGCGTTTTTGCAATCACGTTCATGACGTCCACTGCCAGAATGATCGAATCCTTGTTTGGAAAAATCCCTTTTGCGAATTCCGGAAGGATTTGCAAAGCTTTCATTGCAACTCCTTTACCTTGATGCTTTTGATCAACAAGAAATCCACGGAGTAATATCGCTTTTTTATCGTTGGTGAAAGGGGTGATGGTCTCGCCAATATGTAAAACGAAAAAGCCAACTGGGATACCCTCAACCAATATTACGATAGGATGCCTGTCACAATCTTCCCGGCAATATTTCAGTGACTCTTCGGGCAAAGCTGAAAAAGGGGTTTGTGTATCCGGTAAATAAAACTGGGAAAGCTCGTGAAGATGTTCCGGTAAATAAGGCGTTAAGGTAACGGTCTTGATTTCCTTGTCCTGTTCCATTGGGCACACCACTTTCATCAATTATTGGATACTTAAAGATTCCATGCCTCCTCTTAAAATCCCTCCCCTAACGGGAAGAAGCACTGCCGAATATTTCGGCAGCGCTCCTTAAGTCAATCAATGGGTTTTTTCATTGATTGTCAGTGCTTCTCGTAAATTGATTTGCTGTCGGAGTATATTGGCAACATCACGGGAAATTTGTCGTTTTTCAAACATATCCTGCACTTCGTCCCGCTCCGCCTGAATCGCTTTATAAAATAGTTCCCTTTCATAATCGACCATTTTACTAGGGATTCGGCCTCTATTTTCCCGTTTGCATTTTAAAATCAACACTTTATACTCTTCTATGATCATCGAAGATGTCTCATGATTTTCAGAAGTGATACCCGCTTGCATCTCTTGGATGGCGGCTTTGTACATCCTGATTTTAAGGTCTCTCACCTTTTCCAATCTTTCTATATTGATCCTTCTTATTTCACTTTTATTAGGGAAAAATAATTTAAAAACCCTCAGCATACTTCTTCTGAAAAGCGTTACTGTCCTGAAAAAACGGAATTTCATTCGGTTTGTGACCGCGCCTTCCATACGCTGGATGTATTCCTTGCATATATACGCCGTCTCCCGATCCACTTTTTCATCCTTAATAAGTTTATCAAGGAATCTTTCCTCTGCTTCAAGGGCCTTGAAGCGAAGGACCTTCTCTTCTTCTCTTAATGCAGCTGGCTCTTTCTCCTGTTCTACATAGGACAATTCATTGATCTTTGAACAGTACCTCGAAATAATCGATAAAGCCGCTTCACGGTTTTCATCTGTCATTTGGGACTCAACCACCCGGATGGCCGCTTGATGTGTGTGAATGGCAGCAGCTTTCGTTTTGTCAGCCTGCTTGTCCACTACATCCTCCTCTTCGGATCGTGCTACGATTGGCAGAAATACACTTGCAACAATCAAGGTCAGCAATATGACGCCTGCTGCGATGAAGATGATTAACGAACGCTCAGGAAAAGGACTTCCATCTGCCAATACATATGGAATCGAGAACGAACCCGCTAACGTTACAGCTCCGCGAACACCGGAAATGGTAATGATTCCGGCAGCTTTGAAGTCTGGTTTTTGGGCGCCTGCTTTTTTCGTCATCCAACCAATCGACCAGGCAGCCGTAAGCCAAATGAATCGTAAAGCGAAGAGGAAAAGTGTAATGATCACGATATAAAGGAGCACTTGTCCATTATTGAAGGCTGGATCTTGAAAGATAGTCTTCGCAACGCTTGGGATTTGCAAGCCAAGCAAAACGAATACAAGTCCATTCAATACATATAAAATGACGGACCATGTACTCTTTGAAACGACCTGAAGTTCTACAGTTGGTGATATTTCCCGATCTCGTTCAATGGCATGGACAATTCCCCCAGCCACGACCGCTAAAATCCCAGAAAGGTGGAAATGTTCCACAGCGAGGAAAATAATAAAAGGAGTTAGGATTTGGATCAACATATGCATCGTGACGTCTTCCATCCCTAAGCGGCGAAGAAATACACGAAGCCTGATTACAACGAAAGCAAGTATTGCTCCACCTACAAACCCACCAATTGCAATCCATATGAAACTGAAGGTTGCGTCGACTAAGGAGAAAACACCAGTGACTGTAGCTGCTACGGCAAACTTGAAGGCAACCAGACCTGAGGCATCATTCATTAGCCCCTCTCCTTCGAGAAGGTGCATAATGCTCTTAGGCAGCTTAACCCGACTCGCCAAAGCGCTTACTGCCACTACATCTGTAGGTGACAAAATGGCAGCTAAAGCAAATGCTGCCGGCAATGGAATCGATGGAATCATCCAATTAATTAGATACCCGCCTGCCCAAACCGTTATGAATACTAGGCCCAGTGCAAGCATTAGAATGGGTGCTCTCAACTTCCATAGCGCTGTGCGGGGTACATTTTTGCCATCATTGAATAAAAGGGGCGCGATGAATAGCAGCAAAAACAATTCCGTCTCCATCTCAACATGCATACCCAAGGGTAAAAGTGCCAGTATGACACCTAGTGCTATTTGTATTAATGGTACAGGTATAAAAGGTATAAAATGGTTAATTACATTAGACACTCCAATCAATATAAGAAGGGCTAATATAACAAGGAAAAACTCCATACAAACATCAAACTTCCTCTCTCATCTATTATCATAACTATAAGCGTAACATATTTATACCCAACCATTCATGCATTAACTATTCTAACCTAGAACCCTCCTGAATAATGATGCTTTTTATATAAGCAAAGGACCTTATGAATACAAAATCAACCCAATACCTCAACGGATTTACATCGGAAAATATGGTGACCGTCTATTGAATGGAAAAAAGCTGATTGGCTATCCTAATCAGCTTTTCCCACATGATAATGACAATGGTCATTGTGAAAGATATGACCCACATAACAAGTTGGCACTAACACGCTCATTTTGTTCCCGGGACAAACAGACGAAGATGTTTGTGCAGTACATTCGCCTTAAAAGGAAGAAGAAAGCCTTCATCACCATCTATATTGACTGCAAGTTCCTCTGTTGTGGATAAATGGAGCTTGGATGTTTGAATATATTCAACCTCATCATGTCCTTTGATCTCTCCCCTCATTAAACTGGGAATGATCTTGACGATAAGAGGAAGAGATAAATCCTTAATGATGAATGTGTGCAGCTTTCCATCATTCACTTCCGCCTCCGGTGCAAGTTGTTCGAAACCGCCGACAGAGTTAGTCATTGTCGCAATCAGTAAATGAGCCTCACCCATCCACCTGCCCTGATCATGTTCAACCGTTAAAGGAAACGGATTCTTTTTAATGACTGCTTTTGCTCCTTCAATGAAATATGCAAAAGACCCCAGTCGGGTTTTTTGTTCAACGGACACATTATAGGTAGCCTCGGCGATTGCCCCTACTGCCAACACATTCATGAAGTAACGATCATTGATCTTCCCTATGTCCGATTCCTTAATATGCATATCCTTTAGTATCTCAATAGCTGCATCGGGATTCATGGGTATACCCAATGATCTAGCAAAATCATTAATGGTTCCTAGTGGAATGATTCCGAAAATTGGCCGATGTTGCTGCTCGCCCAAGCCATTCACTATCTCGTTCACCGTTCCATCCCCACCCATGGAAATGACCGCATCGAACCTTTCTTCACAGGCTTCCATAGCAAAACCCGTAGCATCCCCCTCTCCTTCGGTTTTCCTAACGGACACCTCATCATAAATATCACCAAGCGCCTTTTCCGCTTTCGGCAAAATCTTTCCTGCCTTTTCCTTACCTGAAGATGGATTTATGATAATCATCACTTTCGACATATGCTACCTCCCATTATTTGTACTTCTATTAGCAAGTTACCTCTTTACTGAAGTACTAAAACCAAACGGACAATTTTTCTGATTGTTGAATAAAGAAGTTATCCAGTAACTTCCAAATTATTGCTTCAGTTTAGACGGTTTGCTGTCATTTTAGAACAAGCTCTTATTGTTACATGGACTGTGAAACAGGCATTCATTGATCACTGATCTTCCTGTTCTACATCTGTTACAATTACACCTATTCATATCAATTGAAAATTGTCTGTCCCTTTCGCTCCTTCGTATTTTTTTTCATCTATAAAATGAATTTTCTCTTCAAATCCCTCCTTACCATGAAGAAAAAAACAAAAAATAATAGCTGATAAACCCCTTCTCTATAGGGTTTTCAGACTCTACATGAAATAAATTTCAAATTTTCTGTAAAATACCTATACATTTTCCAAATTCGGGTATATACTGTATTATAACAACAAACAAACAACAATAACTGTACTATAAAGAGGAGGAGCGAGACATGCAAGATTATCAATCAGATTCATTCATAATCGATTCATTTAAATATTGCCCTGAATGTGGTGAAACACATGTGGACCACTCAGATTCCTATCTGTTGGAATGCGATCGCTGCCTTTCCAAACGTGAAGAATAATTCGGTCGAAAAAAAAAACATTATTAAGGAGGAAATAATCATGCAACTGAAAAAATCCATTGAATTTTTCAACAATATCCCTGCTAAAAATTGCCCTGAGTGCGGTGACCATATTATTGAACACTCCGAATCCTACTTAATGGAATGTGATCGCTGCCTTTCCAAACGCGAAGACTAATTAAACCAATTCAAAAAGGAGGGAACCATCATGCAAACTAAAAACCCATTGGAATTCTTCAGGTCACTGCCACCTAAACAATGTACGGAATGCGGCACCCATATCATCGAACAAGCTGAATCCTACCTCTTGGAATGTGACCGCTGCCTTTCCAAACGCGAAGACTAATTAAACCAATTCAAAAAGGAGGAACCATCATGCAAACTAAAAACCCATTGGAATTCTTCAGGTCACTGCCACCTAAACAATGTACGGAATGCGGCACCCATATCATCGAACAAGCTGAATCCTACCTCTTGGAATGTGACCGCTGCCTTTCCAAACGCGAAGACTAACTAAACCAAATCATAAGGAGGAACCATCATGCAAACTAAAAACCCATTGGAATTCTTCAGGTCACTGCCACCTAAACAATGTACGGAATGCGGTACTCATATCACTGAACAAGCAGAGTCCTACCTCTTGGAATGTGACCACTGCCTTTCCAAAAAAGATGAATATTAAAAAAAGATGCTGACATCAAAAAGCTATAAAGGCCATTTTGATGTCAGCATTAACCTTGTATTAGTTTCCCTTTCCTTACATTCAAAAAAGGATGTCCTTGGGACACCCTGCAGTCGCAACTATTTTTTACTTACCAATATATTTATCTACATATTTTCCACTGACCTTCCTGCTGCTGTACTGTAAGAAGTCCAATGCAAAAATCATGAATTCAAGGCCAAGACGCTTATCTGAACGCATAAAATCCGCACCTAAAAGTTTCTCCAATTTTTCAAGCCTATGATATAGCGTTTGCCGGACAATGAATAGTTGTTTTGATGTTTCCTGTTTAGAACCATTACAAGCAAGATAGGTCTTCAGGGTTGGCATTAACTCACCATTGTTTTGCTTGTCATATTCAATGACGGGACCTAAATACTCATGCACCGTTTCCTCCAGATTACCATGTTTATTTATGAGCGAAATCATGCGATGCATATGTAAATCCTGATAAAAGAAGCTCCTGTTATCCTCTGGTAAGGTATCCTGAAGCAGCAGAGTCTCGCGGGCCGTTTCATAACTTTTATAAATCTCACTTAACCTTTGAACATGCTTTCCAAAACCAATGGAAAGCAGACTCATACGATTACGCCCGCTTACATCCATTTTCATGATTCGGTCCACTGCGCTTGTCACCCTTGATTTCCAATCTTCAGATGAACGATTATCACCTAAAATAAAAACTAGATGCTGATGTATTTCCATAGAAAATATCTGAAAGCCGTACTGTTCAAAAACTGTCTTAAACATTATCTTAAAATAGGTTCCATCTAATTTTGCAGAACTTTTATTATACCTTGGGTGTTGTTTGCAAATGCAAACAATTCCGCCATCCAACTGCATTTTCGGATCAATATAGGAAAGCCTTTCCCGGATTGCTTCGTCACTATACTCACCTTCAATCCAATTTGTAAGCCATTTACTCTCCTCCGACATTTTCTTTTCTTCTATATATAATTCCCTTAATAGATGCTGTGCCAATGCGGTAGCCGTTCGATCCAAAATCAGTGAATCAAAGTCCGTCAGTTCTCTGTCGTTGCTGCAAATAAGCAGTTCCGCATAATTTTCACCAAGTACTTGAATTGGCTGTCTAAAAACGGATTTATCCATTTTTCGCTTTTCTTCGTATATGTCCGCTACCATTTGATAGGTTATTTTTTTCTTTGTTTTTGGAATGCTGGCTATATCGTTCTCATTGAAGATAAGAATAACCTGTACATTTAAATAGCTGTGGAGAAATTTTAGAATTGGTTCATAATGGTCAATTTCGAGGAGATTTTTATTTAACTGCTGGGAGTAGTTTTCTAAGTTGGAGATCATTTGATATTGTTTATTGATGATAAGGGAATGAATATCCTGAGTGATTTCCACGAAAGGGACTTCTTCATGAAAAAGGATGATAGGGAATTGCTGTTCATTTGCAAGATCAATTGCACATTGCGGCACTGCCATGGTGTTGGCGCCAATCTCTATACAGAGTCCAGCTGCATTACATTCAATTAACTGTTTTAAGTAAGATAGAAATGTGTCATCGCAATCTTTCCACCCTAAACCGGTAGTCAGAATCAGTTCATTTCCATTTAACAAATGGCTGATTTGGGTGACTTCCATGCAGTGGACCCACTTCACTTGACGCTTTATCCCACTGCTACCTGCAATTATATCCGTCAGATTAAAATGCTTGCGTGTTAGAATTTCCTCGATTGTAATCGATGTATTCATCCATCCACATCCTTTTATAAAACTGCTTTAAAATCTATTATAAACGGACAATCCTTAAATCTCCAGACACTTGTCAGAAAATCTAACGTCAAAATTCTACAAAAAATTCGCCACTTTTCCACACGCACATGGCTCCTGGGAAAACAAAAATCCACATTACCTGTTCATTCACTTTCAACATCTATCATTACCCTCTTTTAATGAAAGTCTAAACAGGTACAAGAATAAGGACCCATTCATGTGGAATAGGCCCGGTTCATAACTATTTCAATTCAATTTCCTGAAAAGCAGGGTAGAGAAGTATTTTCTTCCTTCAGGGGTTTTGATGTTCAATTGCTTCCATTCCTGCTTCGTTCCTTCAATCAGTTCAAAATCGAGAAAAGCTCCGCTTAAATTTTCTGAAACCCGGGTGATTCGATATCCTCTTTCAAGTAAAAAATCAATTTGTTCCCTTTCTAAGCGATACTCTTGATATTCGGACATTTCCATTCCCCCTTTTTTTTACACGTTCCCCTTACCAGCTGAAGCCGTAATAACCATCTCTTCTTCAAGTTCTGGACCTTTTTCGACTTTCCAATCCCTGCCGACGGAAATACCCAAATATTTCTCATCGCTTGGATCAATGATTTCAGCTTGTTCATATTTCTTGAACCACCAATACTTAGCCAAGATATAATAACTTGCACTCCCAAGAACAAAGCCAATAATAAACGAATAATTTGAAAAAATCGTTGCACCGATTCCTCCAATCACCCAAGAAATGATTCCTGCCCAATTCACTCCATTCAAGTATTTATACTGACCATCGCTCTCATAGAGCTCCTGGACATTAACCCGCCGTTTACGGAGAAAATAATAATCCGCTATCAGGATGCCGACAATGGATGCCAAGATTCCACCTATTATTAATAAAACTTCTATTATGATGCCGAACAGGCTCCATGGCTGAACTACTATCCCAATAACCCCTGCTACAACGACGCCTGCCCAAAATGGCATTTTAGGACCCATGATATTGGAGAAAATGGTAGCTGCGGGAATGACATTGGCCGTAGTATTCGTCGACCATTGAGCAAATACGATCATGATTAATAGGACCCCGAGAGCAACTCCACTTGCTGATCCCTGAATAGCAACTACGGGATCATAATTGGAAACAGCCATATAAGAAACCGCTCCGATTATGACCATGAAAGTCTGAGTGATGGGATAGGTGATAATATTCCCAATTATCTGCCCCTTATTGCGCTTGAACCAATTTTTTTCATTTTTTGGTGCCTTTATATAGCGGGAGAGTGTTGGCATATCTGCAGTTAATGTGCCCCAAAATCCCATATTGGCCATAATGACGACCATGAATGCCGTAACGGCAGCCCCGCCAGTGACCGGACTTTCAATCCAGGACCATACATCCCTTCCTTGGGCCACAGCTTGATCGGAAAGAGTGAAATACATCCAGCCAGAAATTAAAATGATAACGGGCGCTGCCAAGTCGGCAAAACGTTCTATCGACTTTATTCCCATTGCTGTGTTGACCAATTGTAAAACGGCAAAAATGAGGAAGCAGATAAACCAATTATCAAAATCAAAAAGGGTTGTAAAGATAGCATTCATTGCGGTAGCTCCAAAGTATGTGTTAAGGCCAAACCAGCATGAAGCTACAAACCCCCGTACAACCGAAGGGATATGGGTGCCAATCGTACCGAACGGCGCCCTCATATAGACTGGGAAGGATATTCCGTGCTCAACACCAATATCCCCTGTCATTGTCATCAGAAAGCCGAGAACCACACAGGCAATGATCGTTGCAAGAACGACCCAGCCTAAAGATAAACTTTGAACACCGTTCCCACCGATCGCGAAGGCAGCCAATACTACAGCCATGCCCACCCAAATAAAACCAAATCCGGCTGCACTTATGTTTTTCTCACTATGAGGTATAGGCAGCAAATCGGGAGACTTTAAATAATCTTTCTTCTCACTCATATAAAATCCCCCTATATTAATTTGCATGATTCCTTACCGAAGTCAGACTGGAAGCTTTTTCCCTGAATGCGGCTTCAGAGCCGTATTATATTTTGCCCGTTTCAGGAATTGCCCTTTTCCAGCCTCACCTACAAATTGTTTGTCTTTAATGACGAATTGACCTCTGGATAAGACGGAAACCGGTTCACCTGTAATTTCCATACCTTCAAACGCATTATAATCCACAGCCATGTGATGAGTATCTGCAGAAAGGGTCCTTTCCACTTCCGGGTCAAAAATGACAATATCAGCATCAGACCCTACTGCAATCGTCCCTTTCTTAGGGAATAACCCGAATAGTTTCGCAGCACGCGTGGAAGTCAGGTCGACGAATTGATTCAAGGTAATACGCTCTTTCTTGACGCCTTCTGAAAAAAGGATACTCATGCGGTCCTCAATCGTTGGACCGCCGTTCGGTATTTTCGTGAAATCTTCACGTCCAAGGTCCTTCTGTCCCTTAAAGTCAAAAGAGCATTGATCTGAGCCGATCGTTTGCAGCTGTCCCATTTTTAAAGCATTCCAAAGCACTTCCTGGTTTTTCTTCTCCCTTAATGGCGGGGACCATACATACTTAGAGCCTTCGAAATTGGGCTTTTCGAGATAAGATTGGTCAAGGACCAAATATTGCGGACAAGTCTCCCCCCAAATATCCACCCCTTTATTTCTGGCCTCGATAATCTTTTCAACTGCATCTGCACAGGTGACATGAACGACATAGAGCTGACCGTTTGCCATTTCCGTCAGTTTAGCTGCCCGTCCAGTTGCTTCCCCTTCAAGCTCTGGCGGTCTTGTTAACGCATGATAAATTGGATCTGTGTTACCTTCAGCAAGCGCCTGCTTTGTAAGATAATCGATGACATCACCATTTTCAGCGTGAACCATGACAAGTGCACCAAGTTCCTTCGCTTGCAACAAAGTGCGGTATAGCGTGGCATCATCGGCTTGAAAAACATTCTTGTAAGCCATGAACACTTTAAAGGAAGAAATCCCTTCATTATCGATGATACTTGGCAACTCAGACAATACCTCATCATTAATCTCACTGATCATTAAATGAAAACCATAATCTATGGCCGCTTTTTCATTGGCCTTTTCATGCCATGTTTTTATCGCTTTCTTTAACGGCACCCCTTTTTCGGTCAAACAAAAGTCAATGATCGTTGTCGTGCCTCCATAGGCAGCCGCAATCGTCCCCGTTTCATAATCATCTTTTGTCGTTGTCCCCCCAAACGGCATATCGAGATGGGTATGTGGGTCAATGCCTCCCGGAAAAATATAAGCACCTTTTGCATCAATGATTTCAGCCCCCTCAGCAGTCAGGTCCATGCCAATCATTGCAATCTTCTCATTTTCAATTAATATATCGGCTTGATACGTATCTGCAGCCGTAGCGATCGTTCCATTTTTAATGATTTTCTTCAAATTCGTCCCCTCCATCATTTTACGAAATCAACACTTTCACTGCCGATGCCCCCAAGGAACGATTGGCGTTCATTCCACGTCATTGGCGGTAACTCATTTGTCAATTCGATCATATCGATAGCCCCATCTACCGGACAAACGATCGAGCAAAGATTACAGCCTACGCAATCTTCCTCGCGCACTCGCAAGAAGGAGCTGCCTGACGTGTCCTTTAACATATCTATACATTGATGAGAAGTATCTTCACAGGCAATATGGCATTTGTTGCAGTTAATGCACACATCATTATTAATGCGTGCAACGACCTTATAATTAAGGTCTAAATTCCCCCAATCGGAATAGCGCGGTACTGACTTACCGACAATATCCATCACAGACGAGATCCCTTTTTCATCAAGGTAATTGGACAGGCCATCAATCATGTCCTCCACTATCCTAAAACCGTGATGCATGGCAGCCGTACAAATTTGCACTCCCGTTGAACCCATCAATAAAAATTCCACTGTATCCTGCCAATTTGAAATGCCGCCTATTCCGGAAATGGGAACATTAATCATTGGATTCCTTGCACACTCTGCCACCATGTTCAATGCGATTGGCTTCACAGCAGGGCCACAATACCCTCCGTGAGCTCCCTTTCCGCCTACATGGGGAATCGTATTCCATGAATGGATATCCACTCCTGCCAAGCTGTTAATTGTATTGATCATGCTTATTGCATCCGCACCGCCGCGCACCGCCGCTTCAGCCGTAACTGTAATGTCGGTAATATTCGGTGTAAGCTTGACGATGACCGGTTTGGATGCAGCTTCCTTCGCCCAATATGTTTGCTTTTCCACAAGTTCGGGAACCTGTCCCGAAGCAGCTCCCATCCCCCGCTCTGCCATACCGTGCGGGCAGCCAAAGTTCAATTCGTAACCATCAACCCCTACATCTTCTATTCGCTTGATGATCTCATGCCACTTTTCCTGTTGTGGCTCTACCATCACTGATGCAATGATTGCATGATTAGGGAATCTCTTCTTCGTTTCATATATTTCTTTCAAATTCACTTCAAGCGGACGATCCGTAATCAATTCTATATTGTTGAACCCGGCAACTCTCTGTCCATTAAAACTGACAGCTGCAAAACGTGATGAGACATTCAGGATGGGGTCACCCAATGTCTTCCAAACAGCTCCTCCCCAGCCAGCTTCAAATGCCCGCTGTACTTGATAACCCGAATTAGTAGGTGGTGCTGAAGCAAGCCAAAAAGGATTGGGAGATTTAATACCTGCGAGATCAATTGATAAATCAGCCATGATTAGCCTCCTAATTTTCATAGTTATTAAGCAATATCCACCGCTTCGTTCATTAAAATCGAGTCAATTTCATAGGCTGTCTTCTTCCCTTGCTGGGCAGCTGAAACAACCATTGCTTCACCTTGGCCTTTTCCAAAAATCACGTCCCCGCACGCAAAAACTTTTTCATTAGATGTTCTGTAGGAATCTCCCTCCAATGTAACGACGCCATCTTCATGTTGTATGCCAAACTGTTCAATCAATCCTATATACCTGGATTGGCCTATAGCACGAATGACTCCATCAACCGGTATGACGAACTCTGATCCCGAAATCGGGACTGGACGGCGGCGGCCATCATCCCCTGCCTCGCTAAGAACCATTTTCACACACTCGATGCCCGTTACCTGACCGCTTTCATCCGATAGGATCCTGGAGGGGTTAGTCAGCCAGTGAAACCCGACACCCTCTTGTTTGGCAAACTCATATTCAAAATCATAAGCTGTCATTTCCTTTTGGGTACGACGATAAATAATGCTCACTTGTTCGGCACCCAGTCGGACAGAGCAGGTCGCTGCATCGATCGCCGTGTTTCCAGCCCCTATTACCGCCATCTTCTTCCCAATGAATTTATTAGTGATGGCCTCCGTTTTCGTTGCTTTGACGAACTCGATTGCATCATAAACTCCATCCAAATCTTCTCCTTCAATTCCAAGCTTCGGAACATCGGACATGCCAATCGCTAAAATGACCGCATCATAGTCGGCTGTCAGCTGATTTACGGAAACATCAACCCCGACCCGTGTACTCGTTTTAATTTCAACATCCAAACTCTTCACTTGTTCGACTTCCCAATAAGAAATGCTCTGAGGCAAACGGAAAGACACAATTCCGTAAGTATTTAAACCGCCTGGATTTTTTTCAGCTTCGAAAATGGTTACACTGTAGCCAAGCAAGGCTAATTCCCTTGCTGCAGATAAGCCCGCTGGACCGCTTCCTACAATGGCAACTTTTTTGCCATTCTTCTTCCCGGCCTTGAACAGGGCTTGTTTATTTTGGATGGCCCAATCTGTGGAATAACGCTGGAGATCGCCAATCATGATTGGCTTTGTAGAATGGTTCAGGACACATGCCCCCTCACATAACTCTTCTGTCGGACATACCCGCGCGCAGCTGGCACCGACAGGATTGGCCGTCATGATCGTCTTGGCTGAACCTTTAAAATTACCTGAAGCTATCTTCTTAATAAAACTTGGAATATCTATCCCTGTCGGACAGGCTTGGATACATGGGGCGTCATAGCAGTATAAACATCGATTCGATTCTTCCAAAGCTTCCCTAGGGGACAAACCCCTCTCCGCTTCCTGAAAGTTAATCTCTAGGCCACCTTTTAACGGGCTAGTCATACTCATCCACTATTTCTCCTTCCAAAAATTTATTTTTTGAAAAATAAAAAGGGAGGATTTGCATCCATTACTCTAAAAATACAATTCTCACACATTTAAAGGATTGAAAAAATTGCCACATGGCTTTCACCAATTTATTCAACAGACAGTCATGGCGATTTCCTTGCCAGAATTCTCTCGTTCCGTATATTATTTTCTATCATTCTCTCACTGGCCATGCCTCGGTCCCCGCTTCCTTCGGCCATAAAAAGCCCCCCCTACTAATCTTAAAAACTCAAATCCTGATGATTATCTTAGAAATGAGTATTCTTTATTTTATAATGTTGAAAAGTAAGTTACATTATACAAAGTGTAAAGTATTGCCAGCTGTAAGATATGCAATATGTAATATCCATGTTATATTTCCTAACAATAAATGATAAACATCGTCATTTTTCTACATTCAAACTTATTATTCATCATACCTAATGATATTCTTTGATGATTTGTTCCGAAAATCTACTTATCAACACTTTGTCCACATAAAAAAAAGCCCAGAAACTTTATTCAAGATTCCCTAGGACTTTTACTTTTATCCACAACTTATACACAAAACATATTGCTTTATTCTCTTTGTTTTCGCAGAACAGAAGCACATATACAAAAGTTATCCACATTTACCAATTTATTTTTCCACTTATCAACATGCTGTTAACAACTTATCAACAACCAATCTCATTCTTGATGAATAACGTACCGATTATATTTCTCATAATCTGTTTTCCTGCACTCAAGCTTAATTCGATATCCGTTTGCCTCATATTCAGTTTCCGTAATATGACCATTTTCATTGAAATAGGAAACCAGCTGTCCTTGATCAAATGGAATCAGCATTTCACAGTGAGTATAGTCGACAAAAATATGCTTGCGAATTTGATTGATCAATTCCTCGATGCCAACTTTGTTTTTCGCTGACATATATACAGAGCCACGATTCACCTGAGGGATTTCCAAATCGGTAAGGTCCGCTTTATTATAGGCAAAAATCGTTGGAATCCCTTTAATGCCTATCTCATTTAACGTCTTATCAGTTATCTCTATTTGCTGTTCATGATTAGGATTGGAAAAATCGACAACATGGATCAACAAATCCGCTTCCACCACTTCTTCTAAGGTGGATCGGAATGCTTTCACAAGATGATGGGGCAATTTAGACACAAAGCCCACCGTATCCGTCAATAAGAATTCCTTGTTATCCGGCAGCGGTATGTTTCGTATGGATGTCTCAAGTGTAGCGAAAAGCATATCCTTTTCCAATACCTGCTTTTCGGCTGTTGGATGGTACATCCCAATCAGAGCATTCATGATCGAAGATTTCCCTGCATTGGTATAACCGACTAAGGATACGACAGGGATGCTATTCTTTTTTCGCTGTTTCCTCTGCGTTTGCCGGTGTGCAACAAGGTCTTCCAGTTCTTTATTCAAAACACTTATATTTTCCTCGATTCTCCTGCGGTCAAGCTCTAACTGCTTTTCACCTGCCCCTTTGTTTGTACCGACTCCACCACTTTGACGCCCTAATGACTCCCTTAAACCAACGAGACGCGGGAGCATATACTGAAGCTTCGCCACTTCCACCTGAAGCTGCGCTTCCTTCGTTTTCGCCCGATGCGCGAAGATGTCCAGAATCAAGATTGTCCGATCGATCACCTTGCAATCCATGTCCCTCTCCAGATTCCGAAGTTGCGAAGGGGAGAGCTGATCATTAAAAATGACGACATTAGCTTCTTTATACTCAACGAGATTTTTTACTTCCTCAATCTTCCCGGTACCGATAAAATGTGATGAGTTCACCCGATGCAAATTTTGTGTGATGGTCCCTGCAACCTCTACCTCACACGCTTCCGTTAAATTGGCCAATTCCTCCATTGAATACTCAAAATCCTTTTGACCGTTGAGATTGACGCCAACCAAGATTGCCCTCTGCTGTAATTCCATCATTTCAAATCCTTTCCGTACATACCTTACTCCCTATATTATACTTAAACAAACCTACCATGCTTCTAAGTCAGCCACATTGTAGCATACTGACCATCTCTTGGATAACGATCTTGCCCAAGCAAATGTTCTTATTAGAATTCCTTTTACTTAAAAGAAAATTCAACAAAAAAATAACAGACTGATTAGGACCTGTCATTTTATATCCTATTGATATTTTTACTATAGATTGACTATCATGATTTTTCCCTTGGGACACCCTTAACATTTTCAGTGCTCTGATCCATTTACGTTTTCAAAGGAAAAATGGATGCATTTTTTCAAAGTTTCACATGAAACAATTGGAAAGTGCATAAAAAAAGGCTTCCCCGAACCTTAATAAGCACCAGGAAGCCCATATCATTCTATTCTTTTATTCTCAGTAATCTAAGACTGTTCAATGTAACTAATAACGTCGCACCCATGTCGGCAAAAATTGCCATCCAAAGTGTTAACCAGCCCGGTGCTATCAATAATAACGCCAGGATTTTTATCACCAATGAAAACGTGATGTTCTGCTTAATAATTTTTAATGTTTTGCGACTTAAGCTGATTGTATACGGCAGCTTCGATAAGTCATCACCCATCAAGGCAATATCGGCTGTTTCAAGGGCCGTATCAGTACCCGCCCCGCCCATTGCAATTCCTACCGTGGAAGCTGCCAAGGCCGGAGCATCATTGACACCATCGCCTATCATGGCCACTCGATCATATTTTTGTTTCCATTGTTTGATGATGGTCAGTTTATCTTGTGGCAATAGCTCCGCCTCGATCTCGTGAACGCCTGCTGCCGCTCCAATAGCTTTTGCCGTTCCAATATTATCCCCGGTCAGCATTATCGTTTTTTCAATGCCCAATGCATGCAGTTTCCGAATTGCTTCCTTACTGCTTTCCCTTATTTCATCTGCCACAGCAATGAGTGCCAGGAGCTTCATTTGATCGCCAAGCACCATCACCGTTTTCCCTGCATTTTGATAGCCGCTGATTAAATTAAGGACATCATCAGAGAATACTAGGCCTGTCACTTCCTCAAAGAGATGGGGTTTACCAATGTAATAGATTTCTTGATTGATTTTCCCTTTTATACCTTTACCCGTGATCGCAGTAAAATCCTCTACTACTACAGAATGATAATTCACATCATGATTTGCCGCCTTTTGAAGAATGGCCGTGGCAAGTGGGTGCTGTGATCTGCTTTCTAAAGCAGCAGCGATCGCCAGCACCTCCTGTTCATTCAACACATCGGATAACACTTTGAAATCAGTCACTTCCGGTACGCCCTTTGTTAAAGTACCCGTTTTATCGAATGCAATCGCCTTTAAGGCTCCTGTTTCCTCCAAATGGACCCCGCCTTTAATCAACACACCATGTTTCGCGGCATTTCCGATAGCTGTCACAATGGCGATGGGGGTAGAAATGACCAATGCACAAGGACAGCCGACAACCAGTACAGCCAATCCCCGGTAAATCCATTCACTCCAATCCCCGTTCATCACAATCGGGGGTACCACGGCAATGGCCAAGGCTATAAGCATAATGGCCGGAGTATAGAATTTTGCGAATCTATCCACGAATGCTTGGGAAGGGGCCTTTTCAGCCTGTGCTTCTTCAACAAGGTGGATGATTTTTGCAATAGTCGTATCCTCGACTCGCTTCGTGACCTTCACTTCGAGCAATCCTTCACCATTTAAGGTTCCGGCAAATACTTCACCCTCAACCGTTTTAAAAACCGGCTCAGACTCCCCTGTAATGGCTGCTTGATTAAGTGTCGACGCCCCTTTCATGATCCTGCCATCCATAGCAAGTTTTTGACCGGGTTTAACGATCATGATGTCGCCCACTTCAATCTCATCAACAGCAACCATCATTTCGTGATGTCCTCTACGGATCAAGGCTTCTTTAGGTGCGATATTCATTAATGATTCTATAGAATTCCGGGCTTTATCCATCGAATACTTTTCCAGTGCTTCACTTATTGCAAATAGAATGACAACAGTTGCCCCCTCACCCCATTCACCCAGCACAGCCGCTCCGATGATGGCAACCGTCATAAGGGTGTGCATATCAAAGCGAAGTCTGACGAGGTTTTTCAACCCATTGACAAATAATGAATATCCGCCAACAATGATTGCAGCCGCATAACCGATTACCGGCATGATGCCTCCATCAGCATATCGATTATCCAATATCCAGCTGATTAGCAAAAGGATAACCGAGAACACCACTTTAATATTTTCTTTTTGCTTCCAAAATGGTTCCTTTTGCGTCACCCGTTCCTGCTCACCACGGATTCTCAGGTTATCAAAAGCACCCGCCTTTTCAATCTCTTCAATGGTCGCGCTACCCTGTACCGAAATCTTTGAAGCCCCAAAGTTGATTTTGGCATCCTCCACACCCTCCAGATCACGGACATTGTTCTCAAATTTAGCCGCACAGTTCGTGCAAGATAGACCTTGAATACGATATGTTTTTAATGGGGACTCAGCCATCGATCCTTACCTCCTGCTGATGTTCTAATGCAATGAGAATCAATTGTTTAATATGGTGATCGTCCAAAGAATAAAAAGCTAACTTTCCTTCTTTTCGGTATTTTACGATTGCATGTTTATAAAGGGTACGAAGATGATGTGACGTTGTCGCCATCGAAGCACCAATGATATTGGCCAGATCGCACACACATAATTCCTCGTCCGTACAGAGCGCATAAGCTATCTTTGCCCTATTTTCGTCGCCTATCACTTTAAACAGCTTCGACATGCTGGATATATTCACCTGGCTCATTTCTTCTTGAATGCGATTAACCTTCACTTCATCATGCAGGTGGACATCACATATATCTTTCAGTTCCGCCATCTTCTCACACCTCTCATTCAAATCTTCGTTTGATTATAATATAACATAATTCCCTGAATATTCAAATCCATATTTGAATGTTTACTATTCTTGCTTCTCCTTTTCCGATACCTTAACGAAAGTGCCCTATATGCCTTTATATGAGGGCCATCGTTTTTTGTTTCACTTCCCACGATTTTGATCCGCCCTTAAAGGGCAGGCTGTCCTCTTTCCAGGAACCCATCCAACCTTCCCGAATCACTTTTATCTTCGTGACAAAAAAAAGAGGGGACAGAAATTCCTTCATGTCCCTTCAATCCAATGATTTCAGTAATTCCCTAACAGTACCTTGATAAGTATTATATATTTAATTTAGTATTTTCTAGAAAAACTATGATATACTTAGTCAAACCTTTTTAAGCGTTTTACTTTACTTGTACCGTTTACCCTGCTTTTCGTTGAGCAGGGTTTTTTGTAATGTTTTTTTCAAAACAAAAAAAGACAGATCCCATTACTAGGATCTGTCTTTTTTTGTTTTTGAAATTATGCTTTTTGAACGTTAGAAGCTTGAGGTCCACGTTGACCTTGTTCTACTTCAAAAGTAACTTCTTGGCCTTCGTCTAAAGATTTGAAACCTTCGCTTTGGATAGCTGAGAAATGTACGAATACGTCGTCTCCGTTTTCGCGTTCGATGAATCCAAAACCTTTTTCTGCGTTAAACCATTTTACTTTACCTTGTTCCATTGTTGTTGCCTCCTAGTGCATTTAAGCACATTGTATTACTATCCTTGCTCTAAGTCATCATCGAAAACGAAAAGTAGTACTTTTAGTATCCTTAGTACCGAACAAAAATAATTAAGACTAAGCATAACATTAAATGGCAGCGATTGCAAATGGTTTGGATAAACTTTTTTCAAGCAATTTTTAATACTCTATAAATTCACATAGAAATAATCTTGGTCTAATGTGACTCTATCTATTACAGCAAATGACCCACATGCCATTTCCACAAAAAAAAACCTCTTGTAAACAACGTTAACAAGAGGTTTTTTTTTACATCAAATATATCATTTTTCCGTAATGAACTTTTTTACCATCCCCTCTAATATGGCCGATTCATTTGCTAACTCTTCGTTTTGCTCCTTCAATCCAGTCATTATGGTACTTTGTTGAATTGCGGCTGCCGATATTTGCTCCGTTGTTGCGACTCCTTCTTCTGAAATCGCTGCAATTTCCTGAATGGATGCTAGGCTTTCATCCGAAGACTCATTGATTTTTTTCGAATGGCTTGCTAATTGTTCTGTGCCTTTCAACAATTTCTCTACGGATTCGAATATCTTATTGAAAATCTCTCCATTGTTTTCCACTAAGGAAACACCATTTATTATATCCTGAAAACTTTCATCATTATTTTGGATGACTTTGGCTGTTTGTTCATTGATCCGCGTAATCGACTCAGAAATGATATCGATTGATTCATCTGTTTGCACAGCCAATTTTTGCACCTCTTGAGCGACTACAGCAAAACCTCTGCCTGCATCCCCCGCCCGTGCCGCTTCAATGGAAGCATTCAATGATAGCAGGTTGGTCTGGGAAGCAATGCCCCTTATTAAGCCAATCACTTCGTTTATCTTCACTACATCAGCTTCCAGGCTCACCAAATTCACTTTATTCGATTGGCCGTTTTCCATGATTTTATCCATCTGTCTGGTTACATCCTGCACTTGTTTACTTCCTTGTTCAGCAAGTGTATTCGTATGCATCGTAAATTCATTCATTTCATTCGTTTGTTCGCTCATTAAACGGATTGTATCCGTTAAGTCACTGATCATATTGGAAATTCTGTCAATATGATGGGCACGTTCTTCTGAGGCTTTTGCTTCTTCCGTTGTCCCAGTCACTATCTGCCCATAGGATTCCACCATCTCCTCAAAGGATTGGTGAATGGACACTGTCGTTTGATTCATCGTTTGAGCGTGTTCACGGACATTCTGAATTATATGGGACAAACTTAATCTCATATCTTCGAATCCATCTGACAGATCGCCAATCTCATCCTGTCTACCAATGGGCATCGATTTACTTAAGTTCCCTTCTGCCATTTCATTCGTGTAACCTACAAGTTCATTAACGGGTCCCGAGATCTTTTTCCCGATGACAGCGGCGCATAGCACACCTAATATAATGGCACTTGCAAGAAATAAGATATTATAGAATAACATTGTGCTCTTCAATTCATCAATGAATTTTGCATCCATATCGATTCCCACAATGGCGTCTGTTCCTTCGATTGGCGTAAAGTACGACTTGTGTGTGCCCCACTTATCTTTATATATTTCACTCAATACGTCTTCTTTTCCATTTATCGATATTGCTTGTTCCGGCGTAAAAGGGGATTCCACCATGAAATCCGTGCTGCCATTCAAGGCTACAATCACATCGGCATCATTCTCCCGCTTCAATACATAAACGTACTCAATTCCCTTTTTATTTTCTACAAAAGCATCTAGCTGCCTCACAATCACTTCTCCCCGTTCCGAAGCATTCTTTATCAAAGTAGGATTGAGGCTTGCTGCTAAACTGTGGGCATTTTCAGAAAGACGCTCATCGAATTGCGGAAGGACATGCTCATTGATCATTTTATTAGTAATATAGGAAAAGCAAAGGCCCATCGCCCCTGCGAAAAGTATGAATGGAATGATATAAAACAAGAATAGTTTTGCCAGTAAAGATTTTTTAGGATTCAGCTTTGAAAATCTCATTCCCATGCCCCCCTTAGATAAAAGCCAGATGTTTTATAGTCAAATATGGTATTAAATCCAAATGAAGCAACTGGAGATTTTTGTTCAAATCCTCACTTCTATAAAATATGATTGCCATGCTCCGGTCATTTTGAAAAGGAAGCTGCCTATATTCCAAAACATGTTCAAATTCACGACAAAGTGCATCATGATCAATACGTGCAACATCTTCCAGATTTATTTCCAGTGGTAACTCTGCAAAGAAAAAGCTATATATATTATCGTCCATCTCTTCCAATATCCGATTCCAATCGGGTTTGGTACCTGAAAAATAATGTTCATACATATTCATCCCATACGCATGGTACCCTAGATCCGTTGTACCCGCTCCAGCAAAACGCAGAGGATTGATTTCGATAGGTATCACCCAGTTTCCTTTTTTGCGAATTTCGAAGTGTACAGGGTAATTCCTAAGTGGAAGGACCGTTTGGATATTCTTCATGAACTTTAGTGCATCATTATAGATTTCATTAATGGCCAACTTCGAAGTATAATAAATTCGATCGGAAGTTTCGTAATCGTCCTTGAATAATCGTTTGAAGACATTCAAAATGACCGGTTCGCCATCTTGATTGTAATAACCATCAATGGCATACTCTTCACCCTGAATCCACTCCTCTATTAAAACGGTCTGGGAACCGACCACTTCTGAATCATATAATCCATCCGAATGAAGTAAATCTGCTTTAAGCTGGTTCACGGCTATATCCCAGTCCTGTTCATTCTTGACTTTATGCACCCCTACACTTGAATAGCCAATATTGGGTTTGATAACTACCGGAAACGGTATTTGATTTTTATCCAGGTCACTTATCATGGATAAATCAATATCTTGGAAATAGAAATCAGGATATAAAGATTTCGTTAAATTCCGCACCTGACTCTTATCCTTCAATAACTTTGACCATATGTACTCATTGTTATTTGGTCGGAAATGACCTAATAATGTAATGCCATTTTCAGAGTTTGTAAGAATTCTTTGGCCCATTTCCATGGACTTGAAAAATTCGGTATCTTTTTGAATGTTTAGCTTTTCTGATGTTGATGTTTCTCCCCATTGCCCTTGTTCCAGCACTGGAATTTGCTGTTCCTCCAACACCTTTAGAAGAATTGGCGACACAATGGACTCATTCAAAATAATCATTTTTTCCACCTAACTTATACTGTTTTTTGTATCTCCATATTTAATCGGTTAAAAGCGGTAAGTATTTAGCTTATATAGGTATTTATTATTAATTTCACATTAAAAAAATAAAATTTCAATATACCTTTTTACCTATCGACTCCAACTAAAAAAAGCATTTGAGGACATAGAAAAAGCCCGGATCTAGCCCCGGGCTCTCCTTTTTTCTATGCTCATGTTGAAGGAACTCCTTTCATTCTTGTACATCTACAATAATACTTGATCGTTTTTCGATTAGATGCCGAACTTGAATAGGGCATACCCTAGCATTCCGCCAAACGTATTTAATAGAAGATCATCCACATCAAAGATGCCGATATTAAAGACAGCCTGAGAGACTTCATAACAAAGACTTACTATAAAGGAAATACAGCATACCCTCTTTAGATTTATATATCCCTTTCCAATAACGAGAGGTAGAAATATACCAAAAGGAATGAATAATGCGATGTTTCCTAGCAAATTGAATATATTGTGATACGTTCTATTTTGGACAGCACTCACTATTTCATTAAGCGGTATGAAATTACCGAACAATAATAATCTATCCTTCATATTTACTGGGTTCTTTAGATTACTTTGAAGCTGTTCCAGAAGAAAAGTTATATCAATATGGCCAAACTTAAATAAAATGACTTTGGTTAGCAAAAATATATAACTAGCAAACAAAGCTGGAATAATGATATCCTGTATTATTTATTTTCTTCATTTCTCTTGCCCATCACGTGCATGCACAGAAGAAAAAGCAGTCACGATGACTCCACCCATATTATCTCCAGATACTTCATACGCGTTGGCCTGTAGCTTAACCGTCTTTTTTGAGGATACAGGATAATAAGAGACTTCATATTCCACACCCGCTATGGTTCCCCCAATTTTCTTTTTCTCTTTTATATAAGTAAGGTATTCTTCCAATGTAAAATTCTTTTTCTGCATGATTCTACTATGGGGAAGACCAACATAGCGGAAATGCCATGGCTCATATTCTATTCCTGTAATAGCCTTTTTATTTTCCGGATAACGTAAAATAAAACCGTATTTCGAGGCATTCTTTTGCAGCCACCTTCCTTCCGGGGCTTCATTCATACCTG
The DNA here is from genome assembly GCF_030348945.1 of Peribacillus sp. ACCC06369. Lineage (NCBI taxonomy): Bacteria > Bacillati > Bacillota > Bacilli > Caryophanales > Bacillaceae > Peribacillus > Peribacillus sp. ACCC06369. The sequence continues at coordinate 193,995 of NZ_JAUCEN010000002.1, read as the reverse complement.
ATAAGGTGGAGCCTATATCAAGTGATAACCCTAAGTTGTGCTCACTATAGCCAGCTGGTAAAGCAAATGCAGACCCCTTTTCTTGATAGAGCTGACTTTGCTCCTCTTCATTCCGATACCCGCTGCTAATCATGAAATGACGGACATTGTCTTTTTCAGCCGCACGAACCATTTCCAAGAATTTCTCTGCCACACCCTGTGACAAGCGAATCCTTTCGTCCGACAGACCATATCCCTCTATTAGTTCTTTGTGTTGAAATAGATTAACCACATCAGATTTGATCCCTCCCCGATGTACAGGATGTTCCTTATTGACCAATAACAAATTCCCTTGGTAAACCTGATCCTTAGCTATTTCTAACGTTCCACTCTCCTTCGGAACCCTTAGACCATGTCTTTCATCAATAATTTGAAAATCACCGTCAGATTTATATTCGTTTACTTCACGTGCAAACAGCAAAAATAAAACAAACAAAAAAACCCACTTCTTCATGAACAGTCCTCCTTACCTTCTTTCTATAGGTTAGGAAAAATAGTTTAAAAAAATAGTGGGGAAATTATAAAATTTTTCTTAAATCACTGCGGTAATCGCACTTCAAATAGAGTCTGTACAGAATCGCTTTTAACGGATATCGTTCCATTATGCTGTTCGACAATATTTTTTGCGATGAATAAACCGAGACCCGTGCTTCCATCTTTATGGGACCGCGCCCTATCATTTGTGTAGAACATATCAAAAACATAAGGTAGTTCTTCCTCAGGTATACAAGTTCCATAGTTGATAACTTGCACCACAACCTCCCCTTTATCAGTGAAACCAAGGATATCCACGAACTGTCCATCGTTTCCATAACGTACGGCATTGGTCAATAAGTTTTCGAATACACGCGCCAATAGGTCGCCATCACCTGAAATATCTAAATGCGATGGAAGAGTCGATCTTGCACTCAAGTGGTTTTTTTCGAAGAGTGGATATAGTTCTTCACTTAATTGAATGAGCAATTCACTTAAATTGAGGGATTTTTTCTCTAATGGAAGCATGCCATAGTTCATTCTGGTTATTTCAAAAAGTTCATCAATAAGTTTCTCTAAACGTTGGGATTTCGTATAAGCAATCTTCGTAAAATGCCTGATTCGTTCTGCAGGTAAATCTTCTTCTCGAAGGATAAAGTCCAAATATCCCAAAACGGAAGTTAGAGGTGTACGTAAATCATGGGCCAAGTTCAGAACCAATTGATCCTTACTGCTTTCTGCAAAATCGCCTCTTTCTACGGCTTCTTGTAATTTCTCACTTGCCCGGTTAATATCTTCCGCTATATCCTGGAACTCATCTTTTGATAAGATGTCGACTCTGCTTTTAAAGTCACCATTTGCGAGATCATTAATATTCCATTGGAAATCTTATTAAAGTATGTCGCATAAGGTTTTGTAAGGAAAAAGAAGAATAGTATCGAAAGTGGGACAAAAATGATTAAAAAGAAGTTTAGATCTCCATATATATTCATGATCAAACGCAAACGGAACAATGGATCTTCGACCTTTACATTCGTATGATAATAAAGTTGAAGCCCTTTATATATCAGGAAGGTAATGGTTCCGGCTATCAACATACTCAATGCAAGCAATACAATCATTTTAGCCCGGAAGCTTCGTAACATGTCAGCCATTGAATTTATATCCCACTCCCCAAACTGTCGTGATGAACTTGTTTTTATTTTTATCCTCGCCAAGCTTTTTTCTTAGCGTACGAGTATGAACCATGACAGTATTATTGCCCTTTCATAATACGCTTCGCCCCATACATTTTGAAAAATACTTTCCGCACTAAATACTTTTTGGGAATGACCGGCTAAGAGAACCAAAATATCGAATTCCTTCGGAGTTAGTTCGATGGCTTCATCATATAGTATCACTTTGCGCTGATCCGGATAAATGATCAAACCGCCGACTTCCAATATAGATTCGTTTTCGTTTGAAACTTGATTCAACTGCATTGCCCGTCGCAATTGCGCATTCACGCGTGCGACCAATTCCATTGGGTTGAAAGGCTTGGTCATATAATCGTCCGCCCCCATCACCAATCCGGAGATTTTATCCAGATCGGAACTTTTTGCACTAAGAAAAATGATAGGCATTTGATATTTCGCTCTAATTTGACGGGTAACTTCATAGCCATTCAGCTCCGGCATCATGATATCCAAGATGGCCAAGTCTATCTTCTGATCGCTAATAACACGAATGGCCTCTTTCCCATCCGATACCTTGATATAGTTATATCCCTCTTTCTCCAAATGCAAAGCGACCAGGTCAGCAATTTCCACCTCATCATCAGCTATCAATATAGTAATCCGCTTCATCTGTATCTTACTCCCTTTTACATATTCCCATTACTTTAATTGTACTCCATTCCATTCCGATTTTCCAAATTGCTACTGGTGACCCATTATAACTGATATGCCTTTTCATTAACCAAGAACTTCATATACCTAACATCCATATTCACCTGAATATTTCAGTCCGATTCTTTATTTTTCTTGTATCTTAATTAAAAAAAGCCGACACTATTTTAAGTGACCGCTATTTTTTCAACTTTATCATTCAGTAAAAATCCAACAGTAATTTCGTGGAATTTTTCTTTAATACCCAAAAGTTCATATTCAATTCATAACTTCTTTGTATACTTCCTCATGTAAAGGTCAAGAAAGGATGTATTTAAATATGTCAGAAGCAAAAAATCAAAAGGGATGGCGCCAGTTCATTCGGTTAGTTCAACAAACGAAGCCTTCTAAACTAATGATAGGGATTGCATTGGCATTAAGCCTAGGTACAACGGGTGTGGGTTTATTAGTCCCTTTATTCACAAAAAATTTAATTAATGATTTTTCGATCAGCTCACTAAGCACTGAACGGATCACCCTTCTCGTTCTTGCCATCATTGTTCAAGCATTGGCCAGTGGATTTTCCATCTATTTATTAAATCGGATCGGTCAATCTGTAGTGGCGGGTATCCGCGATCAACTATGGAAAAAAATACTCGTATTGCCCGTGAGTTATTTTGATGAACATCCGTCAGGCGAAACAGTCAGTCGAATGACAAATGATACAACAGTAGTGAAGGGATTAATCTCTGAGCACCTCTCTAATTTCGTTACAGGAATCATTTCCATCGTAGGTTCCATGATCGTGTTATTCGTACTGGATTGGAAAATGACATTATTGATGTTCACTGCAATTCCACTCTCTGTTTTGATATTAATGCCACTAGGGAAAAAAATGCATGAAATATCAAAAGGGATGCAGGACGAGACAGCAAGCTTCACCTCAGTCCTCCAGCAAGTGCTAACGGAAATCCGTCTTGTTAAAGCCTCAAATGCTGAAACTCTAGAATATGAAAATGGAAAAAAAGGAATCCATAAATTATTTCAATTCGGATTAAAAGAGGCAAAAATCCAAGCGTTGATTGCGCCGCTAATGAGTTTTGTCATGATGGCATTACTCGTGCTGATTTTAGGTTATGGGGGAATGCGCGTTTCTTCAGGAGCCCTGACTGCTGGAGCCCTAGTTGCATTCATCATGTATCTTTTCCAAATAATCATGCCAATGGCTCAATTAGCCAGTTTCTTTACACAATTTCAAAAAGCCACGGGTGCAACAGAGCGCATCATTTCCATTTTGGATTCAGTAGAGGAGGAAGATGCGAAGCAGCCAGTTCAGAATATAAGTCAATCAATCACCGTGGATCACCTGAACTATAGTTACAATAATGGAGAACAGGTACTTAAAGATATAAGCTTTAACGTTGAATCCGGTAAGGTCACAGCAATTGTCGGACCAAGCGGCAGCGGCAAAACAACCCTTTTCTCATTATTCGAGCGTTTCTACAAACCACAGCAAGGCTCCATTTCCATAGGCGGGAAATCCATAAATGATTTCACACTGCTTTCATGGAGAAGCCAGATTGGGTATGTTTCACAAGAAAGTCCGATTGTATCTGGCACAATTCGAGATAATATCTGTTATGGAATCGATCGGGATATAACAGATGAGGAATTAAACCAAGTAGCTAAAATGGCGTATGCAGATCAATTTATTTCTGAGCTTCCTAACGGATATGATACAGAGGTTGGCGAAAGGGGCATGAAATTATCCGGCGGTCAAAGACAAAGAATTGCAATCGCCCGAGCATTTTTAAGAAACCCAAAAATACTGATGCTTGATGAAGCTACCTCCAGCCTGGACAGCAAATCAGAAAAAGTTGTTCAACAGGCGTTAAATGAATTAATGAAAGGCAGAACAACAATAGTTATTGCTCACCGCCTATCGACCGTTGTTGGTTCAGATCAAATCATCTTTCTGGAAAAAGGGAAAATAACGGGCAGCGGAACACATAAGGAGCTATATAAAACGCACTCATTATATCGCGAATTCGCTGAACAACAGTTAAACAAACTTGAACTCGCCTAATTTACCGAAAGGAAAGAAGACGGATGACAAAAATACTAATTGTCGATGATGATGCACATATTCGTGAACTTATACAACTCTTGTTAAGAAAAGAAGGATTTGATCTATATGAAGCCTCAGATGGACTGCAAGCATTGAAAGTAATGGAGAAAGTGAAAATCGATTTGGCAGTCATCGACATTATGATGCCCAACATGGATGGATGGCAATTATGCAAAGAGTTACGGGAATTTAGTGATATCCCCATTTTAATGCTGACTGCAAAAGGGGAAACAACACAGAAAGTAAAAGGTTTCGGGCTTGGGGCAGATGATTATCTTGTAAAGCCATTTGAACCGATCGAATTGGTTCTGAGAATAAAGGCATTACTAAAACGCTATAAAATTACTATTTCACAAACATTAAATATCGGCGAATTAAAGATGAATCGCAACACACATGAAATTTCATTCAAAGAAAAGGAATTTACGATTCCCTTAAAAGAATTTGAATTGTTGTTTAAATTAGCAAGCTATCCTGGAAAAACTTTTTCCAGGGAAAATCTTATCGAAGACATTTGGGGCTATGATTATGAAGGTGATGAACGAACTGTCGATGTTCATATTAAAAGAGTGCGAGAACGGTTTCCTGAATCGGATTTCCCTTTCCGGATTAAAACGATCTGGGGATTGGGCTACCGTTTGGAGATAACGAGATGAGAAGCAATCGATTTTTCAAACAAATGCTTGGCACACTGTTTTTTATTGCATATATTTCCATATGTTTTTCCGCCGGTTATTATATCATTGAACTATTGCCCTTAAGATTAACCGATTATGTTCGGTTTCTGGCCACTATCATGACAAGCATCGCAATCATGATATCCATCGGTTATCTTATCCGCGCTATCCATCACAATAAACGGGTTAATATTTACCTCGAGATCATAGATGCCTTAAGGAAAATAGCAAATGGCGATTATAATGTACAATTGGATTTTAAAACGGGCAAGAAAAACGAAATGACGGATATCATTAACCACTTCAATCACATGGCCAAGCAATTGAAGCAAATGGAAGAAATGCGGCAAGAATTCATCTCTAACGTCTCACACGAAATACAGTCGCCCCTTACCTCCATTGTAGGATTTGCCCAGGCTCTTCAATTTAATAAGCTGACAACCGAAGAACGAAATCATTATCTTAATATAATTGAGACAGAAAGCCGGAGATTATCTAAATTAAGTGATAACCTTCTAAAGCTTACATCCCTTGAATCCGACCATCATCCTTTTGAAAGGACCGATTTCCGGCTCGATCAGCAAATACGAACCATTATTTTGGCATGTGAACCCGCTTGGTTGGAAAAAGAACTCGAATTGGATATATCCTTAGAAAAGGTTCCAATAGTTGCAGACCAGGACTTAATGAGCCAAGTATGGACGAATTTAATACACAATAGTATCAAGTTCACCCGCCATCGCGGAAAGATCACGATTCGATTACAACAGATTGATGACCGGGCATCCATAACGATATCCGACAATGGAATCGGCATTTCCGAAAACGACCAGTTCCATATATTCGAGCGATTCTATAAAGCCGACCTGGCAAGGGAACGCTCAAAAAGCGGCAGCGGTCTAGGTCTATCCATCGTGAAAAGAATTATAGAGATGCATGAAGGGACCATATCCGTGGAAAGTGAACTCGAAAAGGGAACTACTTTTACGATTCTGCTTCCTATTTCATAAAAACCAGCTGACTTGTCAGCTGGTTTAATTCTATTTGTAGTTATTGTTGCTTCAGATTAATATCCGACCACATTTTTGGCCTTCCGTAGAATTAAAATGAAAGCTAAATAAAATCACCTATCCTGGATAGGTTTTTGAGGGATTAAAATTTGAACGTTACTTTCCACTTTGTTTTAAGATGAGTTCGAGGCCAACCTTCCATTAATTTACATTTCAGAAAACCAAGCATTTCGAAGTACAGCAATTCCTTTTTCTATCTCTTCTTCTGAAAGTCCGCCAAAACCGATCATCACCAATGAAGGCTCCATCTCCTTTCCATCCATAATGGGCCGTTCTACTTCATTTCTTAACAAATATTCCGGTAGACTACTTAGAAAAGGCAGTAGATAGAGATATTACTTGAAAGAGTTATGTGCAATATGTTACCTCTTTTTTTCTTTTTCAATATTAGAGATGATTATTTTGATATTTTTAAATAAATCCGTCTGATAATAAACCCTATTCCTGCAATCGCCAATAACAGAATAATTGTTCCAACCAAACTAAAATTGTTTAAAACTTTAATCACCTTCTTTACTATATAAAAAATTATTTAGCAGTAACTCCGAGTGCCCCGCCACTATAACTAATAGTCGCTTCAGCATAAGTTGTCGAATATGCTACAGAGGCTGTATATGGATATGTTTGTTTAAGTGCACAAGACTTTCCAGAAGTGCATGACACTGTTAAGGTTTTATCTTGCACCTAACCAACACCACCAGATCCAACTAATCCATAGGCAGTATGCCTAATTTTTGTAGTGATTTTTGTAGGAGTTCCTTTGGTAACTGTTGTCGTTACATTACCACCAAAAGAATTATTAACAATTCCATGATTTGATGATACAGATCCTTTCAAATTTGCACTAATTTTTGAATTAGAATTACTTCCTAAGACGGTGGCAGTTTTTACAGGCATGATAGGAGAGTTTGATGTCTTCGCATAAAGCTTCACAAATTCAGCATCGTCAAAACTTAATTCTTCACCAACATCGTAGTAATCTGATATTTCTGAAAATTTTTGATAAATTTCTTCTTGTGTTAAATCCTTTTGAAGACTCTCAGCTGAAGAATTTACTTCTGGAAAACATACTAACATAACAAATACAGCAATGATTGGCCAAATGGTCTTTTTCATTTGAATCCCCTGTAATAAATATCTTAAAGTAGTTTGGTTGCAATATTTTTATATCTTCACTTTATCAAAAATCAATAGCACAAGGAGTTCCAAATTTGGAACACCCTGTGCTTTTTTTGAATTTAAAACTATTTATGACTCGCAACCGTAAAGGTGAGGTCATAAGGACCGAGGAATCTGCCTTTTTGCCTATGGAGTTAGATCAGACGGCAGATATGAGATATTATAACCTAAGGACCACATCGTTTCACTTTTTATATGAATAAACCCCGAATAATGGACACTTTAATAGAGGGTCAACTCACCCTTAATAATCAGCTTTTATTATTTCCGCCAAAAAGTTGAACAGTCTGTCTTATCAAAAATATTAAACTCAATCATTTTTTCAAGTAATGAGTAATCAACCGGATTATCCCACTTGATACGTACCAACTGCTTGGTGTAATCATAGCCAGCCTGCACGATTTCATCAGAGAAATGATCGATCCCTGCCTTTTCAGGGGCAACAGCCAAATGATGTTTGGCTACGCTAAAGCCAATGATATATGTGTCATGATCGGTAAACATAGGCTGATTCCACGCAATTTTCGGCATTAAATTTGGAAATTTCTTAGTTACCCAAGCCAAGACTTCTTCCGTTCGTTCCCTATGTTGCGGGTTATCAATATTCGCTAAAAATTCCGCAAAAACTTCCATGTCATTCTCTCCTAAATTAAAAAAATTTTATGAAGACTTCACTTTCAACAATGCACCATAGGAAGATCTTTAACTTTGCTCTAATGAATGCCGTGATTCCCTACCGATGGATGTAATAGAATGCATTAAACAACTTTATTGTCACTGCACATCGTTTCCTATTCCTTAGCCTGCTTTAATCCACTTATCAACTTGAGAGGTTCACGTTATTTTAGACATTAAAAATACCCCTTTGGCTAATCATAGCCAAAGGGGTAAAGCTTCGCAACTTTTTATAAACAGTTAATCTTTATTTAGATCTACTTAACTTCGTTGAGGAAAAAATCTTGTATTATCGTACCTCTACGACAAAAGTATAAGAGGAGTCTCCATTTGACCATTTAGCGTTCATTTCAATTACATACTTTCCTTTTTCCGACGGTAAGGTTATGTTGTGTTGATTCAAAGGTAATTCTTCGCCACGCTTTTCTTCTTCCCATAAATAAGCCTGTAATTGTGGTTGGGAGCCATCATTAAACTCTACATTTGCAACTGAACTTTGTTCAACTATTTCCGCTTTCATATCTTCAGCAATTTGAAAGGGTGCAGCAGCATCGGCGATAACCGTCGTATTGGAGAGGAAACTCTTTTTTTCCCACTGATAAGTACCTCTAGCTGTTTCGATATTTACATCGTTTATTTTCACTTTCGCTTCTGGTGGTTCTTCTTTGGTTTCATTCGAACAACCTCCTACTATAAGTAAGAGCAGCATCAATATAGCGTATAATTTCTTAACTTTCACGTTAATCCCACCTTTTTTTGTTAGACGTTAACTATGTATAAAAGTTACATGCCTACTTCTAACTTTTTGGGTTCACTTCAAATAGGTGGTCTCTTCTATTTGTTTTAAACCAACAATAAGATTAACAATCTTATCCAAAAGTAAATTAATACTGTATCTCGAAATAAAAAGGATAAATTTAAAGGACCAGCCTGATATCCAGGCTGGTCTTTTGGTTTATTCGTAACATGAATTATTTTTAATTACCAATCTCGTTAGAACAGGACTACCACAGGAAGAACTATCCTTTGATTCAGTTGCTGAAGTAACAGAATAGCAGCAACTAGAAGCTAGATTCATACTGCACACCATAAAAAAGTATTATATATAAAAAAAGAAGCATAGGATATAACCCTATGCTTCTAGTGCTTAATCTTTATATCGAGTACCCAACTTTGTTGTTCAGTACCCGACTTTGTTGTCTTTCAACAAACATACGTTGCATTCATTCCAACTTACTCAACCGTTACACTTTTCGCAAGGTTACGTGGTTTATCCACGTCACATTCGCGGTGCAAGGCAGCGTAGTAAGCAATGAGCTGCAGCGGGATAACAGAGATAAGGGGTGTTAATAGTTCATTCACTTCCGGGATGACGAAACGGTCATCCTCTTCTTCCAGACCCTTCATGGAAATGATGCAAGGGTTGGCGCCGCGGGCAACCACTTCTTTAACATTTCCACGGATGCTTAGGTTGACGCCTGCTTGAGTGGCAAGGGCTATGACAGGTGTACCTTCTTCAATCAAGGCGATCGTTCCGTGTTTAAGCTCTCCGCCAGCAAAGCCTTCTGCCTGGATGTATGATATCTCCTTCAGCTTAAGGGCCCCTTCAAGAACAACATAGTAGTCAAGGGAACGGCCAATGAAGAAGCAGTTTCTTGTAACGGACATATATTCACGGGCAATGGCTTCCATCTCTTCTTTCGAGTCACAGAGGGCTTCCATTGCTGTCGCAACGATTCCAAGCTCTTTTACAAGGTCGAAATCATACTCCATTTTACGGAATTTGCCAGTTACATTTGCTAATATGGACAGGACTGCCACTTGAGCTGTGTAAGCCTTTGTAGAGGCCACGGCTATTTCAGGGCCAGCATGCAGCAAGAGCGTATAATCCGCTTCACGTGACAATGTAGAGCCCGGTACGTTCGTGATGGTCAGAGCTTTATGACCAAGCGCTTTGATGGACACTAATACGGCACGGCTATCTGCAGTTTCACCACTTTGTGAAATGAAGATGAATAACGGTTTTTTCGATAATAACGGCATATTGTAAGTGAATTCCGATGCCACATGGACCTCAACCGGAATTTCAGTCATTTTTTCGATGAACTGCTTACCAATCAATCCTGCATGATAGCTGGTTCCGCAAGCGATGATATAAATACGGTCAGCCTCACTTACCGCTTCAGTAATGCTATAATCGATTGCAAGTTTACCTTCTTCATTTTGGTATGCTTGAATGATTTTACGTATGACAGCTGGCTGCTCGTCGACTTCTTTAAGCATATAGTGAGGATACGTACCTTTTTCAATATCACTTGCATCCAGTTCAGCAGTATATGGAGCTCGCATAACTTCTTCGTTGGAAAGGTTCTTGATCGTTACCTTTTCACTTGTCACGATAACCATTTCTTTATCCATCAGTTCAAGGAATTGATCTGTGACTTGCAACATGGCCATTGCATCTGAAGCGATAACGTTAAAATCATTTCCCACACCGATCAGCAGCGGGCTTTTATTTTTTGCGACAAAAATGGTTTCATCATTTTCAGCATCCAAAAGGGCAATGGCATATGAGCCTTCTAATAGAGTGAGTGTTTGACGGAACGCCTCTTCCACTTCCATACCATCGTTTACGAACTTCTCAATTAGTTGAACGATGACTTCCGTATCCGTTTCGCTTTTAAAGGCAACATCCTTTAAATATTCACGTTTTAGAATCGCATAGTTTTCAATGACCCCATTATGAACTAAAGTCAAGCGACCTGAATTACTTTGGTGAGGATGAGCATTCTCACGGCTTGGCACACCATGGGTGGCCCAGCGTGTATGTCCTATTCCAGTATATGCAATAGTGTTATCATCCACGGCACCGCGTAAGTCCGCGATTCGTCCCTTTTCCTTGAAGATTGTCACGCCTGCATCATTTTTCACAGCAATCCCTGAAGAGTCATATCCGCGGTATTCAAGTTTTTCAAGACCTTTTAATAAAATTTCCTTTGCATCACTAAGTCCAATATATCCAACAATTCCACACATAATTTCTGTTCCTCCAACCGATTCGAGGGAACAGGAATGCACGGGGGCATCCCTGCCCCCTCATCTCTAATATATTTTTATAAAGGAAATGCCCTAAAGCACTTTTTCCCATTGTGCATTTCCAACCCTTTGTGCAGTAAGTTGCCCTACTGTTTTATGATTGGAATTACTGCGGCTGTGCACTTCAGCCGGGAGGTATCCGCCGATCATTCGATAAACCTCCTCCTCGTCAACTAAGCCTTTCTCGACCAGACTTAGTTCAGGCGCTTTTGTAAATCTGTTTCTCCTTGCCTACCCTCCTTTTTAAAAACAACCATTTTAGAGAAAATGAGTTGTAAATCAGGATAATCATACCTTAAACAAGGGACATAGGTCAATTCTTTATTACCAAGACCTACGAAAAAGAACTTCTTTATAAAAATATGCATAAAAGGAAATTTCGTTCCTTTTATGCATTGGATTGGTTATTCGTTTATTCCCATTTCCGCTCTTACCACTGAGACGATGCGATCTACATAATTAGTGCATTCTTCAGCAGTCGGTGCTTCAGCCATAACACGGACTAGCGGTTCAGTACCGGATGGTCTCACCAAAATGCGACCGTTTCCGTTCATTTCCCCTTCGACTGCCTTAATGACTTCCTGTACCTTTTCATTATCAGTTACAGCATGCTTATCGGTAACTCTGACGTTGATGAGTGTCTGTGGATATTTCCTCATCTCGCCAGCGAGCTCTGATAAGGTTTTTTGGGTGTCACTCATGATGTTCACAAGCTGTAAGCCCGTCAATAAGCCATCTCCTGTGGTGTTATAGTCCAGGAAGATGATATGTCCGGATTGTTCGCCGCCAAGGTTATAGCCGCCTTTTCGCATCTCTTCCACCACATAGCGATCCCCCACTGCCGTTTGGGCGCTTTGTATACCGTGCTCTTCAAGACCTTTATAAAAACCAAGGTTGCTCATGATCGTAGAAACCACTGTTCCCTGTTTCAGACGATTATTTTCTTTCAAGTATTTCGCACATATATACATGATTTGGTCGCCGTCCACTATATTTCCTTTTTCATCTATGGCAATGACGCGGTCTCCGTCACCATCGAAAGCAAGTCCAACATCCGCACCTTTTTCTTTTAAGAATTCAGCAAGTGCTTCAGGGTGGGTGGAACCTACCTTGTCATTGATGTTCAAGCCATTGGGCGATGCCCCCATTGTAGAGATGTCTGCATCAAGATCCGCAAACAAATGCATGGCCAAGGCTGATGTCGCCCCATGTGCACAATCGAGCGCAACATGAATGCCTGTAAAGTCTTCATCCACTGATTGTTTCAAGTACTGGAGATACTTTTGCCCACCTTCGAAATAATCGTTCAAATGGCCTAAATCTCCGCCAACCGGGCGTGGAAGTTCATCCTTTTCCAAATCTAACAATGTTTCAATTTCCGCTTCTTGATCATCGGATAGCTTAAAACCATCCGGTCCAAAGAATTTAATGCCATTATCCTCTACTGGATTATGCGAAGCGGAAATCATGACACCTGCTTCGGCACTTAAGGCCTTTGTTAAATAGGCAACTCCCGGTGTCGAAATTACACCCAGGCGCATCACTTCAGCCCCAATGGATAATAGACCGGCAACAAGTGCACCTTCCAGCATTTCACCTGAAATTCGTGTATCGCGCCCTATGAGCACTTTGGGTTTTTCTGTATTTCTAGTAAGAACGTAGCCACCAAATCGGCCCAGTTTAAATGCCAGCTCCGGTGTTAATTCGCTATTCGCTATACCCCTTACTCCGTCTGTTCCAAAATATTTACCCATCTTTATCGCTCCTTCTTCGAATCGTTACTGAATTAAATGATGTTAAAGGAAGGTTATGTCTCTTCGGCTTTTGGAGTAATGGTGACCGAAACCGTTTCAGAATCCAGCTCCCAGTCCACTCCCTCAGGCACGTTTACCACCAGTTCTACATCATGCGTACCTTCATCTAAATTACTCACATCTACTGTAAGATTAATGTCGTCTTTAGTTATTTTCTTCAAGTCATCCGCCTCACCAAGCAAGGTGATGCTTGTTACATCGGATTCCAATTCGGCATCTTTGTCTTCCTGTATGCCCACAGGAACTATTTTTATATTGCTGAATGTTTTAGACTCAATGGCAGCCGGTTCATCTTCTTCGATTACTTGCTCTTTTTCTTCTTGTTTTGGTTCAGTTTCTGGTTCTTCCTCTTCTTCAACTGGCTCTGCAGTCACTTCATCTTCATCTACATCCACTTTCTCTGTACGAATCTTGACCTTTGCCTTACCCAAGGACATTTTTTGTACATTTTCCGGTTTAGTAAGATCGAGTTCCAATTCTGTATCACCATCAATTTTCGAGATATTTACAGGAAGATTTATTTCACTTATATCCCCAAGGCTCGTTTCTGAGCCAAATAAGGTGACCTCTTTTGGATCGACACTTATACTCTTGATCCTGATGCCATCCTTTGCCTTCCCAGTTTGCTTTGGTGTTATCGACACCGTTTTGGAAGGAATGCTCACTTTTAAGGAAACGGCAACTGAAGCTGGCTCAATCGTCACGTCCAACTTATTCAAGTCCCTGTCCAGGGCTTTAACGGTTGCCTTGCCGTTCACCGTTTCGTTAAGTCCCTTACTTATTTCAAGGTTTGCCTTTACATAGGAAATTTGTTCAATCGCATCTTTAGCACCCGTAATTTTGACAGTTTTCGGGCTAACTGTTGGTTGACCGGCAGTATATCCCTCTTCAAGTAAAGAGCTATTATACTCGGCTTCAACGGAGAATTCCTTCGTCACCCGTTCCTGAACGTTGACTTCCGCATATTCCGGATCGATCGTCGCCACTAACTTTTCATTCAACTCACTTATTTTAAATGTGACGGTTCTGTCCCCCATTGAGATTGCAGGATCAGAAAGGTCTACATACACTTTAAAGTCCCTTTGGTTTTTCGCATTTATCAATAGGCTTTTTGCTCCCTTTAGAGTAACATCAACCGTTTCCGGCACTCCGCTGACCACTAGATTCTCACGGTCATAGTACACTTCAACCGGTACATTTTCGATGGTCTCCGTACTGATTTCAGGGGCCGTCGATAAACCAAGGGATTTTTTATCCGACTCCATCTCAAAGTTAATGGAAATGAACAAAAGTGCTGCCAAGGCAAAAGCTACGATTCTCATAAACCAAGCGCTATTGGTGAATTTATCCATTCTTTTTCCCCCTCCAGTTAAAGATGCTTGAGGAAGTTGATTTGATGTTTTCCACTACCAGTTCACTTGTAAGCATGGCCCTAAATGATTCTTGATTCAAATCCCGGTAAAGTTCCCCGTTTTTAGTGACGGATATCCCACCCGTTTCTTCAGAAACGACAATCGTAAGACTATCCGTAACTTCACTCATGCCTATGGCTGCCCTATGCCGTGTGCCAAGCTCCTTTGATATGAATGGACTCTCTGATAATGGCAAATAGCATGCTGCAGCCGCCACCTGGTTATTTTGTAAAATAACTGCGCCATCATGGAGCGGCGTATTTGGGATGAAGATATTAATGAGCAGTTCTGAAGAAATATAGGATTTTAGGGGTATCCCCGTTTCAACATAATCCCCCAGCTCCGTACCCTTCTCTATCGTAATCAAGGCCCCAATCCGCCTTTTTGCCATATAAGTGGATGCCTTTAGGATTTCTTCGACTAAACGCTCTTGCTGATTCTCTTCTGGAACGGTGCCCCTTGCAAAGAGCTTCCCGCGTCCTAATTGTTCAAGTGCCCTTCTCAGTTCAGGTTGGAAAATGACGAGAATCGCCAATACTCCCCAATTCATGACTTGTGCCATTAACCATCCGAGTGTATTGAAACCAAACAGGTTGCTTAAGCTTTTTACAATGACAATTACAAAAATTCCTTTTAGCAGCTGAATAGCCTTCGTGCCTCGAATAATAGTTAACAATTTATATATCACAAACCATACAAGGAGAATATCAATGAAATTTACTACATAGTCCCAAACAGTCAAATTGGTTAAAGACATGTTGTTTCCTCCAGTCAGTATTACTCCAAATACCAATTACAATCTTTATACGATAACCTTAATAGTATACCATTTTTTAAATGATACATCTAAAAACTAGTGTGGGAAATTTACATGGCAAGAACGAACCATGCAAAATGGTTCTCTTCCCTTTAAAAAATAAAGCTGAGCGAAGTCACCGTATATGAAAAACGATGCTCTCCTCCCAGCTCTATTCCTTATTCATTTTTTTCCTCTTTAGCAGGAACCAACGAGGTTGCAGTATCCTTTACTTTATACCACATCCACTCAAAAGCTTGGTCAATAACATGGATGCTCCCAGTCACATTCCCTGCCTTAGACATATATTTATGCCCATTTATGACTGTCACATCTCCCTCTACTTCACCATCTATTTGAATGTTGCCATTTTGAACTACCACATCACCCTTGATTGTCTCACCCGCAGGCACAATCACAGTTTCACCTGCGACCACTAAGTTAGGCTGCTTTGATACTGAAAAATGTTCGTCCTGATTATAAGTGGAAAAAACAGATCCTGTCATCAATATGATGAACATCGCTGCCGCTGTCATGAAGGGATGGCTTTTGAACCAACGTTTGGCGCCCGTTGTTTTCGTTTCCTTTGGCAATTGAGCCATAACCTTTGCTGTAAAGTCATCCGGGGCCTTAATATGGGAAGTGCTTTGTACAAGAGCGACCGCCTTTTTCATTTCATGAAAGTAATTCCGGCATTCAGCACAGTTGTGCAAGTGCTCCCGTAAAACTTCTTTATGCTCCGGTTTGATGTCCTCATCTAAATAATCATGCATATATTCAATGATTTCCTCATGGCAGTTCATTTTTCTCACCTTCTTTTTATAAATGGCGTAGTTGTTTACGCAAGGCTTCCCGACCACGATGTATTCTCGTCTTAACCGTACCGACTGGCAAATCTAATATTTCACTGATTTCCTTTAAAGATAACTCTTCAATATACTTCAATACGATAACCGATCGGTATTTCTCGGGCAATTTCATTATTTCCACTTGAATGGTTTCCTGTAGTTCTAAAGATTCAACTTCTTCCTCGGGTTTCGCCATATCTGATGCTATTTGGGAATACATATTCAATCCCTCTGTCCCTGCCACCTCTGCATCTAGATAGTAATCCGGCTTTTTCTTGCGAAGGCGGTCAATACAAAGGTTGGTCGCAATCCGATATAACCATGTAGAAAATTTCATTTGTATATTGAAACTACGAATATTCACGAAGGCCCTTACAAAGGCCTCTTGTGCCAAATCCTCTGCTTCTTGCCTGTTTCCGAGCATCCTGAAACATATCTGGAAAACTTTGTCCTTGTAAATTTCGACAATTTCCCCAAATGCATTATGGTCTCCCTTTAATACTTGATTAATTCTCTCTTTAATGAGTGCATCCATTTTCCGGTATTACCCCCGCTCATGCGGCTATACGATTACTACGAATCGTAAGCTAAAAGGTTTCAAAAATTTAATACATTAATTTTAACAAAGTTTTACATTTAATGTTTAAGAAAAAAAAAAAAGGGCTATATAGTAAGAAATTGTAAAATTCGAGGGAGTGAATCTCTATATGACTGCTGAACAAATTTTAGACCATATTGAACAATACAGACAGAAGATGATGATTTTGGCTTCCCGTTCTTCGATGGTTGATAATGAAGTTATTGAAGTTAGCAGCAAACTGGATACTTTAATCAACCAATACCTCCATTTAACTAAAAATGGAGATCTCACACACCGACGTGCTCTTAAGTGAATATGGATATGCGATTGCAACCATCTATTTATAGATATGTTCATGTTACATACACCCTGGAAAATAAACCTACGTCTTCTAGCATATAAAAAACAGTAACCCATTACAAGCCGGTTACTGTTTCTTTTATTTTTTCAGTTATAATAACTTTTCTCCAAATAGCGAACCCATTAGAGCCACCGCAACGATTGCCGTTTTATTCCGCTCATCTAAAATGGGGTTCACTTCAACGAATTCAGCTGATGTAATCAAGTTGGCTTCAGCGAGCATTTCCATGGCCAAATGACTTTCCCGATAACTTATGCCACCAATCACCGGTGTCCCCACTCCGGGAGCATCTGCTGGGTCAACTCCATCCAAATCCAATGAAAGATGGACACCATCCGTTCTTTCCCTTAAATAATCTATGCATTCTTCCATGACCTTTGTCATTCCCATGCGATCAATCTCATGCATCGTAAATACTTTAATCCCTTTATCACGGATAAGTTCTTTTTCCCCTTCATCCAAAGACCTTGCCCCAATTATTACGATGTTTTCCGGTTTCACTTTTGGACCGGAACCATGGATATTGATCAGGTCCGGATGTCCAAGTCCAATACTGACAGCCAGGGGCATTCCATGTATATTCCCCGATGGCGAGGTTTCTTCCGTATTTAAATCCCCATGTGCGTCATACCAAATCACACCTACATTTTCATAGTGCTTTGCGACTCCCGCCAGTGTTCCTATAGCTATTGAATGGTCTCCTCCCAATACAAGCGGGAAGGAACCACCTTCTATTATTTCATCAACCCTTGCAGCTAACAGGGCGTTACCCTTTGCAACAAGCGGTAAGTTTTTCAGGTTGGTCCCAGGCTTATTTGCTTTTTCAGGCCGTCCTACAATTATATCTCCTAAATCCTCTACTTCTATATTTAACTGTTCAAGACGCTCGAAAATATCTGCGCAGCGGATGGCACTAGGTCCCATATCCACGCCCCGCCTTGCTTGACCAAGGTCCATAGGCAATCCAATGACGGAAATTTTCTGAATAGACATATAATTCCCCCTTTCACCCATTTTATATCGTATACGCCAAGTGGTTCAACTCGACATTTCCATGTATAATGATGCAACCTTTTCATACCTAATACGCTTTTTTTATAAGACCTATGAAAAAAAACCTTTCTAGACATAGGTTAACCAAAAAATGCTTTTATACAAAAAAAGTCTTAAACCATTTTGGCTTAAGACGTAAGTTTTGGTGTATGTAGTTGATGGTGGAGCCTAGCGGGATCGAACCGCTGACCTCCTGCGTGCAAGGCAGGCGCTCTCCCAGCTGAGCTAAGGCCCCTAAGGAATTTAAAATATATTAAGCGGAAGACGGGATTCGAACCCGCGACCCCAACCTTGGCAAGGTTGTATTCTACCACTGAACTACTTCCGCAAATGGCTGGGCTAGAAGGGATCGAACCTTCGCATGACGGAATCAAAATCCGTTGCCTTACCGCTTGGCTATAGCCCAATATATAATATGTAACAATTAATGTTCAACAAAATAAAAAGGTGGTAATCATATAATTCCCCATTAAAGAGAATATATAACTGATCCACAGGATTTTATTAAAATGGTGGAGGGGGGCAGATTCGAACTGCCGAACCCGAAGGAGCGGATTTACAGTCCGCCGCGTTTAGCCACTTCGCTACCCCTCCGCAATATATGGTTGTAAATGGTGCCGGCAAGAGGACTTGAACCCCCAACCTACTGATTACAAGTCAGTTGCTCTACCAGTTGAGCTACACCGGCAAGTAAAGAATAAATGGTGGAGGATGACGGGATCGAACCGCCGACCCTCTGCTTGTAAGGCAGATGCTCTCCCAGCTGAGCTAATCCTCCGGATTAATGAATTAAGAATGGTGACCCGTACGGGATTCGAACCCGTGTTACCGCCGTGAAAGGGCGGTGTCTTAACCGCTTGACCAACGGGCCGGACTACTTTGTGTACATAGATAGATTGGGAAGCTCCCAAGCGGATTCGAACCGCTGACCTCTTCCTTACCATGGAAGTGCTCTACCTACTGAGCTATGGAAGCATATGGCTCCGCAGGTAGGACTCGAACCTACGACCGTTCGGTTAACAGCCGAATGCTCTACCACTGAGCTACTGCGGAATAATATAATGTTTCCTAAAACCCATTTAAAGATTTAAATGAATTGCTTGGCGGCGTCCTACTCTCACAGGGGGAAACCCCCAACTACCATCGGCGCTGAAGAGCTTAACTGCCGTGTTCGGAATGGGAACGGGTGTGACCTCTTCGCTATCGCCACCAAACAATAAAGGAACGTTGTTCCTTCAAAACTAGATAATAAGAAGGTATTTCATTTTTTAAAAAGCGTTGGTTAAGTCCTCGATCTATTAGTATCAGTCAGCTCCACATGTCGCCACGCTTCCACCTCTGACCTATCAACCTGATCATCTTTCAGGGATCTTACTAGCTTGCGCCATGGGAAATCTCATCTTGAGGGGGGCTTCATGCTTAGATGCTTTCAGCACTTATCCCGTCCGCACGTAGCTACCCAGCTATGCCTTTGGCAAGACAACTGGTACACCAGCGGTGCGTCCATCCCGGTCCTCTCGTACTAAGGACAGCTCCTCTCAAATTTCCTGCGCCCGCGACGGATAGGGACCGAACTGTCTCACGACGTTCTGAACCCAGCTCGCGTACCGCTTTAATGGGCGAACAGCCCAACCCTTGGGACCGACTACAGCCCCAGGATGCGATGAGCCGACATCGAGGTGCCAAACCTCCCCGTCGATGTGGACTCTTGGGGGAGATAAGCCTGTTATCCCCGGGGTAGCTTTTATCCGTTGAGCGATGGCCCTTCCATGCGGAACCACCGGATCACTAAGCCCGACTTTCGTCCCTGCTCGACTTGTAGGTCTCGCAGTCAAGCTCCCTTGTGCCTTTACACTCTACGAATGATTTCCAACCATTCTGAGGGAACCTTTGGGCGCCTCCGTTACTCTTTAGGAGGCGACCGCCCCAGTCAAACTGCCCACCTGACACTGTCTCCCACCCCGATAAGGGGCGCGGGTTAGAATTTCAATACAGCCAGGGTAGTATCCCACCAACGCCTCCACCGAAGCTAGCGCTCCGGCTTCTCAGGCTCCTACCTATCCTGTACAAGCTGTACCAAAATTCAATATCAGGCTGCAGTAAAGCTCCACGGGGTCTTTCCGTCCTGTCGCGGGTAACCTGCATCTTCACAGGTACTATAATTTCACCGAGTCTCTCGTTGAGACAGTGCCCAGATCGTTACACCTTTCGTGCGGGTCGGAACTTACCCGACAAGGAATTTCGCTACCTTAGGACCGTTATAGTTACGGCCGCCGTTTACTGGGGCTTCGGTTCAAAGCTTCGCTTGCGCTAACCTCTCCCCTTAACCTTCCAGCACCGGGCAGGTGTCAGCCCCTATACTTCGCCTTGCGGCTTCGCAGAGACCTGTGTTTTTGCTAAACAGTCGCCTGGGCCTATTCACTGCGGCTTTTCCGGGCTATTCACCCTAAAAAGCACCCCTTCTCCCGAAGTTACGGGGTCATTTTGCCGAGTTCCTTAACGAGAGTTCTCTCGCACACCTTAGGATTCTCTCCTCGCCTACCTGTGTCGGTTTGCGGTACGGGCACCTTACATCTCACTAGAGGCTTTTCTTGGCAGCGTGGAATCAGGAACTTCGGTACTATATTTCCCTCGCCATCACAGCTCCGCCTTAATGGAAACGGGATTTGCCTCGTTTCCGGCCTAACTGCTTGGACGCGCATATCCAACAGCGCGCTTACCCTATCCTTCTGCGTCCCCCCATCGTTCAAACGATGTATAGGTGGTACAGGAATATCAACCTGTTGTCCATCGCCTACGCCTTTCGGCCTCGGCTTAGGTCCCGACTAACCCTGAGCGGACGAGCCTTCCTCAGGAAACCTTAGGCATTCGGTGGAAGGGATTCTCACCCTTCTTTCGCTACTCATACCGGCATTCTCACTTCTAAGCGCTCCACCAGTCCTTCCGGTCTGACTTCAACGCCCTTAGAACGCTCTCCTACCATCGACACCTAATGGTGTCAATCCACAGCTTCGGTGATACGTTTAGCCCCGGTACATTTTCGGCGCGGAGTCACTCGACCAGTGAGCTATTACGCACTCTTTAAATGGTGGCTGCTTCTGAGCCAACATCCTGGTTGTCTAAGCAACTCCACATCCTTTTCCACTTAACGTATACTTTGGGACCTTAGCTGGTGGTCTGGGCTGTTTCCCTTTCGACTACGGATCTTATCACTCGCAGTCTGACTCCCAAGAATAAGTATTTGGCATTCGGAGTTTGACTGAATTCGGTAACCCGTTGGGGGCCCCTAGTCCAATCAGTGCTCTACCTCCAATACTCTCATCTTGAGGCTAGCCCTAAAGCTATTTCGGAGAGAACCAGCTATCTCCAGGTTCGATTGGAATTTCTCCGCTACCCACACCTCATCCCCGCACTTTTCAACGTGCGTGGGTTCGGGCCTCCATTCAGTGTTACCTGAACTTCACCCTGGACATGGGTAGATCACCTGGTTTCGGGTCTACGACCTCATACTCATTCGCCCTATTCAGACTCGCTTTCGCTGCGGCTCCGTCTTATCAACTTAACCTCGCATGAAATCGTAACTCGCCGGTTCATTCTACAAAAGGCACGCCATTACCCATTAACGGGCTTTGACTACTTGTAGGCACACGGTTTCAGGATCTATTTCACTCCCCTTCCGGGGTGCTTTTCACCTTTCCCTCACGGTACTGGTTCACTATCGGTCACTAGGGAGTATTTAGCCTTGGGAGATGGTCCTCCCTGCTTCCGACGGGATTTCTCGTGTCCCGCCGTACTCAGGATCCACTCAGGAGGGAACGAAGTTTCAACTACAGGGTTTTTACCTTCTTTGACGGACCTTTCCAGGTCACTTCATTTACCCCGTTCCTTTGTAACTCCATGTTGAGTGTCCTACAACCCCAAGAGGCAAGCCTCTTGGTTTGGGCTAATTCCGTTTCGCTCGCCGCTACTCAGGAAATCGCATTTGCTTTCTCTTCCTCCGGGTACTTAGATGTTTCAGTTCCCCGGGTCTGCCTTCAGTACCCTATGTATTCAGGTAAAGATACTGTTCCATTACGAACAGTGGGTTTCCCCATTCGGAAATCTCCGGATCAAAGCTTACTTACAGCTCCCCGAAGCATATCGGTGTTAGTCCCGTCCTTCATCGGCTCCTAGTGCCAAGGCATCCACCGTGCGCCCTTTCTAACTTAACCGTTAAAAAGATCTTACAGATGCTTTGAAAAAAATTAATTGCCTTCTATCTATTATCTAGTTTTCAAGGAACAAAGCAGAAAGAATCCATCACATCGTGATGTTTTTCTTCCCTATCTGAATGAATTACTCATTCAAAACTGAACAAAACAAAAGCGCTCTCGTAATTATCCTTAGAAAGGAGGTGATCCAGCCGCACCTTCCGATACGGCTACCTTGTTACGACTTCACCCCAATCATCTGTCCCACCTTAGGCGGCTGGCTCCATAAAGGTTACCTCACCGACTTCGGGTGTTACAAACTCTCGTGGTGTGACGGGCGGTGTGTACAAGGCCCGGGAACGTATTCACCGCGGCATGCTGATCCGCGATTACTAGCGATTCCGGCTTCATGTAGGCGAGTTGCAGCCTACAATCCGAACTGAGAATGGCTTTATGGGATTCGCTTACCTTCGCAGGTTTGCAGCCCTTTGTACCATCCATTGTAGCACGTGTGTAGCCCAGGTCATAAGGGGCATGATGATTTGACGTCATCCCCACCTTCCTCCGGTTTGTCACCGGCAGTCACCTTAGAGTGCCCAACTGAATGCTGGCAACTAAGATCAAGGGTTGCGCTCGTTGCGGGACTTAACCCAACATCTCACGACACGAGCTGACGACAACCATGCACCACCTGTCACTCTGTCCCCCGAAGGGGAAAGCCCTATCTCTAGGGTTGTCAGAGGATGTCAAGACCTGGTAAGGTTCTTCGCGTTGCTTCGAATTAAACCACATGCTCCACCGCTTGTGCGGGCCCCCGTCAATTCCTTTGAGTTTCAGCCTTGCGGCCGTACTCCCCAGGCGGAGTGCTTAATGCGTTAGCTGCAGCACTAAAGGGCGGAAACCCTCTAACACTTAGCACTCATCGTTTACGGCGTGGACTACCAGGGTATCTAATCCTGTTTGCTCCCCACGCTTTCGCGCCTCAGTGTCAGTTACAGACCAGAAAGTCGCCTTCGCCACTGGTGTTCCTCCAAATCTCTACGCATTTCACCGCTACACTTGGAATTCCACTTTCCTCTTCTGTACTCAAGTTCCCCAGTTTCCAATGACCCTCCACGGTTGAGCCGTGGGCTTTCACATCAGACTTAAAGAACCACCTGCGCGCGCTTTACGCCCAATAATTCCGGACAACGCTTGCCACCTACGTATTACCGCGGCTGCTGGCACGTAGTTAGCCGTGGCTTTCTGGTTAGGTACCGTCAAGGTACCAGCAGTTACTCTGGTACTTGTTCTTCCCTAACAACAGAACTTTACGACCCGAAGGCCTTCTTCGTTCACGCGGCGTTGCTCCGTCAGACTTTCGTCCATTGCGGAAGATTCCCTACTGCTGCCTCCCGTAGGAGTCTGGGCCGTGTCTCAGTCCCAGTGTGGCCGATCACCCTCTCAGGTCGGCTACGCATCGTCGCCTTGGTGAGCCATTACCTCACCAACTAGCTAATGCGCCGCGGGCCCATCTATAAGTGACAGCGTAAACCGTCTTTCCATCTTCTCTCATGCGAGAAAAGAACGTATCCGGTATTAGCTCCGGTTTCCCGAAGTTATCCCAGTCTTATAGGCAGGTTGCCCACGTGTTACTCACCCGTCCGCCGCTAATCTCAGGGAGCAAGCTCCCATCGATTCGCTCGACTTGCATGTATTAGGCACGCCGCCAGCGTTCGTCCTGAGCCAGGATCAAACTCTCCGAAGAAATGTTTGACTTGCTCATTTTGCTTTTTTGATAGTGTGTGCTCACTTAAAATTTAACGTTGGCGCTTTGTTTTGTTCAGTTTTCAAAGAGCGATTTTTTCGCCATCTCTCTTAGCGACTTTAATATCTTAACATCTCATTACCACTTCGTCAATAACTTTTTAAAAAAGTTTTTTTCGCTTTTTTTAAAAGCTATTACTACGTTGCAGCAACTTTTATAATATACCAGCGTATAAATCAATAGTCAATAGATTTTTTGAATATATTTCACTTTTAAATATCATGACTGATTCCCCTTGGATAAGTTCGTTTTCACCCTCATATATATAAGGCATTCCTCCTCGGTGCTCACCCTTTTAAACAGTCTGAAAAGGATGTTATATTTCTCGTTTATTGCCCTTTTGACTAAGTGATCAATTCTGTCATCCTGTAAATCGAATAGTATTTCATCCATCTCTCTTTTTAACAGATACTCCAATTCCATCTTCTCCTTATCATTAATCAATAAACCGAGCATGATTCACACCTCCACCAGACATCTTTCCCCATTCCCTTCAATTTTATGAATTTCCAACTGATTTTTTTTGCATAACAATAATCCTTGCGCATAAATTTGAAGACAAGAGTCTTTTGGACAAGGGGATGGATTAATGAAATTTTTCATGGTGCTTCATGCAAAGAACATCAAATTTTATTCGTTAATTTTACTTACGGCACTTTTTACCGCTTGGTTCCTTTTTGTACAAAACATTCTTCATGCCCCTGTTTTTTCTACAGAAGATGGGCCAAAAGCGGTTTATAAAGGGGAAAAGAATGTCGCGATCACGTTCAATATTGGCTGGGGTGATGAGAAAGCCGCTCCAATAATAGAGACATTGAAAAGGGAAAAGATTGAGTCTGCCACTTTTTTCCTTTCTGGCTCTTGGGCTGAGCGTCACCCGGACATAGTAGAGGAAATTGGGAAAGAAGGATATGAAATCGGTATGCTTGGTTACGATTATAAGGATTATTCCGAAATGGAAGATCAAGAAATCATCCGGGATATTTCTAAAGCTCAGGAAGTATTCAAAAAACTGAATGTAAAGAATATAGAACTTTTACGAGCGCCCACAGGTCACTTTGATAAACGACTATTAAAGATCAGCGAAAATTTCGGATATACAGTTGTTCATTGGAGTATCGATTCAAAGGATTGGACCAATCCAGGTGTGGATCGAATCGTTCAGAACATCACCAAGGCCCAAAAGGGTGATATCATCTTATTACATGCTTCAGACTCAGCAAAACAAACAAATAAGGCTTTGCCTGAATTAATAAGTGAACTTCGAGCAAAAAATTTAAATTTCGTTAATGTTTCAGAAATGATCTCCAATTCATCAGCCAGCAGTGAGGAAATCCGCTGACTGAAAAAACTGCGTACTAATGTTCTCCATGAACTTTATTACGCAGTTTTTATGTTGGCTTCATTATGTATGGCCTACGACTTACATATAGGTTAGCTGCTGCCTTTACCTAATTCGCCAGCTTTCATTTTCTTCCCCTTTACTGGAGTTTGCACCTGTGCTCTTTTACTGGCCAATTCCTTTTGTGAACGTTCAATCAATTTGCTTAGGACCAATAATTGATATGCATTACAGACCAGTAACGGAAACAGCATGAAGTAAAGCCAGCTTTCATCATCGGAACTTAGGACAGGTATCCACTCCAAAACCGTGACTACGACCATGAAAAACAAAGCCGGTATAAACGATTGTTTATTCGTTTGTTTCATTTTGAAATAAGCTGTAATAAGTCCTGCAGCCAATACAACCAACGCCAGGACGATGTATGAACTAATCCCCTCACCTGAACCAAAATTAAGATATCGCAGATACACCAAATCAAATACAACAAAAAGAATGAGTACAATTTGAACGGCATTCCATAAGGTAGCGCTTTTAAATATTCCCAGACCGAAACGATGTATCGTTAAATAGGCAAAAAAGCCGGCTTGGCTTATGACACTGAAAATTAATCCAACACCGAATAACCAAATAAACGTTGATAGGATGGCACTGACTTCAAAAGAAGAAAAATAAGGCTTAAACTCAC
This sequence comes from Peribacillus sp. ACCC06369, assembly GCF_030348945.1. Taxonomy (NCBI): domain Bacteria; kingdom Bacillati; phylum Bacillota; class Bacilli; order Caryophanales; family Bacillaceae; genus Peribacillus; species Peribacillus sp. ACCC06369. The sequence goes on along the minus strand of NZ_JAUCEN010000002.1, from coordinate 167,901 downwards.
TCCATCGAGCCAAGAACCCTACAACTCCGCCCGTTACACCACCGATAAGCAATGTTGTTAAAAACAATTTAACTAAATTACGGCTGTTCATTGTTTTCCTCCATAAAATTTCTATTTCATTTCCTTAATTGTACCAACCAAATTTGGAAAAATCCACTTATTCCACCAAGGAATAATATCGCCGATTGGAACCATATTAACAATAAGAAGGATGAAAGGGGCCCTGCGTATGAGAGTGGGAGTTGCTTTGCTTTTCACGTCATTCTTACTCGTTTGTTCCGGTTGTGCTCAAAATGGAGCAGGCGCAGATAAAATGGAGTATGAAGAGACAAAGAAAATGGTCGTCGATATCTTGAAAACAGATGATGGAAAAAAAGCCATCCAGGATATCATTTCCGATGATAAAACGAAAGCTGAACTTATTATGGACTCGGATGTCATTAAGAAATCCATTGAAGATATGGTCACTTCAGATAAAGGGAAGGAATTTTGGAAAAAGACATTTAATGATCCTGAATTTGCCTCCGCTTATGCTAAAGCTTTAGAAGATGAACATAAAAAGGTATTGAAGGACTTAACTGCTGATCCTCAGTATCGTGGAATGATCATGGAAGTAATGAAAGAACCGGACTTGGAAAAAGAAATGAATAAATTATTAAAAACCAAGGAAATGCGCTCCGTCTATAAAGAGCTGATCATAGAAACCATGGAGAGTCCTCTCGTTCAAGCAAAAATGCAAGAGAGATTGGATAAAGCAGCTACTAAAGCGGTAGAGAAGGAAAACAAGGATAAAAAGGAAAAGTAATGAAATAAGGCTGATTCCAATTGGAATCAGCCTTCATTTTATTGTAGCTTTTCAATGACCTTTTTAGCAATATCCTCGTAAATCCTTCCAAGCCTATGGTCCGCTGCGTAAATGGAGGGAGCAAAGTCCTCTTCGTTCCAATCTGGCTGTTGCAGGGGCAGTTGACCTAAAACTTCTGTACGAAGTTCTTCTGCCAGCTTCGCGCCGCCGCCTTTTCCGAATACATATTCTTTTTCACCGGTCGTTTTACTTTCGAAGAATGACATATTCTCAATGACACCAATGACTTCATGTTCTGTCTTGATGGCCATTGCACCAGCTCTTGCAGCAACGAAGGCTGCAGTCGGATGCGGTGTCGTAACAATGATTTCTTTACATGAAGGGAGCATCGTATGTACGTCCAACGCAACATCGCCTGTACCTGGTGGTAAGTCAAGGACTAAATAGTCCAATTCTCCCCATTCCACTTCATTAAAGAAACTGTTAAGCATCTTACCCAGCATCGGTCCTCTCCAGATGATAGGCGCATTATCTTCTACAAAAAAGCCCATTGAAATAACTTGAACGCCAAATCGTTCTACAGGAATGATCTTTTCCCCACGAACAACCGGTCTTTTTGTTATCCCCATCATATCAGGTACACTGAATCCATAGATATCTGCATCAACCAGTCCGACCTTTTTACCCAAACGGGCAAGTGAAGTAGCGAAATTCACTGAAATCGTAGATTTTCCCACTCCGCCTTTACCACTGGCAATCGCGATGAATTGTGTCTTGTTGTTAGGTCCAAGCAAACCTTGGTCCGCTTCACCCTGCGGAATGCTTTCACGGTGCTTAGCCAACTCATCTTCAGTAAGTTCCGTGAAACGGATGCCTACAGATTCCGCTCCGTTCGTTTTCAGCAAGTCCACCACTTCCGATTGCATTTGCATTTGCTCGGCAGTCCCAGTTTTCGCAATCGCAAGTTTAACGCTTACATGATTCTTTTCAGGCTTTATTTTTATTTCTATAATTCCATTTGTCTCTTCAAGGTTTTTATGTAAAAAAGGGTCTTTAAGATCCTTCAATAAATTCAGTACTTTCTCTTCTGTTAACAAGTCGAGCACCCCTTTGAATTCGTTTTTTTTTCCCATTTTTCAGTATAACATATTACCGAAATAAAGCTTATTATCTGTCCTGTATTCGAAACCGATTATTTCCCATAGTAAAAAGGCCTTGTACTTTACAAGACCCAGACGTCACTCTTTATCCGATAGTTTTTCCTCTGTAAAGTAACGTAAAATGCCCATATAAATCGAACTGGCAACCTTTTCTTGATACCCATCACTGATAAGGCGTTCCCTTTCCTCAGTATTGGAAAGAAAGCCAATTTCCACAAGCGCTCCCGGTTTTTTAGCATAATTCATCAAATACACATTATTGATCGTTTTTGCATCACGCTTTGTATTTTCCAGGTTTCTAATGATTTCAGTCTGAATGAATTTGGCTACCTGTTCATTTTCCTCAAACCTGTTTGTATAAAAGGTTTGGGCACCTTTCGATGACGCTGATGGAAAAGAGTTCAAATGAATGCTTAAGAATAAGTCCGCTTCCGAATCATTGATCATTTCAACCCGATTCCGTAAATCTTCCTGTTTGCGCTGGCGAATCCCCTTTGTATTACCCTGTGCCAAATCCTCATCCTTCTCACGGGTCATGATGACAAGGGCACCCTGTTCCTGTAAATAGTCCCTTACCTTCAATGATACGGAAAGGGCAATTTCCTTTTCCATTACCTCTTGTACATTTGCCCCTCCGTCCATCCCTCCATGACCGGCATCCAAGATGATTACCTTACCTGCCAACGGAAGGTTCCAAGAGTCCCAAGAATCATCTTCAACAAATTTAAAAGTCACAATTAAAAAAAGGACAAACAATCCCATAGCGATTCCTGTATATTTCAGCTTTCTGCGCATGACCGTTCCCCTTCCATGATCCCTCTATTAAAAAGTATGGGACAAACCATGAAATTAGAACAAGGAACGAGATTTTTGCCTTCTTAATGCAATTTCATTTTATATCGTTTTTCACCAGTCTTAAAGCCGTCCAGCCACCACTCTCCCACAAACCCCTCACAGCAATAAAACAAACCTTCATCGAAAGCGTTATTTGCTGTAACTTCCCGCCAATACAAAATAAAGTTAAAAAGAGTATCGGTCAAAAACTTTTCTTCCTTCCAGGACCTGGCCCTTACATCGTCTTCTGACTCACCGTAATAGCCAAACTTACTATAGTTCGCCCCTAATAAATAAGCCTCGATAGCTACATCAAAGTAGCCTTCTTCCAAGACATCCATCAAATCCTGTCCAAAGTAACGCTGGATTCTTCCCTTCATATCCTCGATAGAAAGATCCCTGAGCAATCTACGTTCGAACTTCAGTTGCTTTTCCCTTTGCATCTCCTGTAAACCTAATATCACAGCCATATTTCACCTCCGGGGCTTTCCCCATTTCCCAAATTATTTCCCAAGACATAATTTAGTTTTTGCGTTCTATTTTGAACCATTCATTTATTCTATTGGCAAAAAATAATGAGGATAAGTTCAGCAAGCGCAGGACGATGATCTAGTTTTATAAGAATACTGTTAAAAGGAAGACTGCACATTACGGATGATAAAAGTCTGCCTGCACGGATTATAGAACAGAGATGTAAACCGTTGAGAAGGAGCCAGTATTTCCTTTGAAATATGATGTGATTCGCGCGGACCTGCAAACGCACCTCCTGGGTAACAAGGCATACGATTGAATTTTCCGGAGGTTTTCTCGTTTTACGCTTAGATCATATGGACCCAAGAAACTTTCCCCCCCGATAACTTGCAACTCAGGACGCTACCCGAGGCTGTCTTTGCCGACTTGGGTGCTCACCGGGCATATCTCTCTGGACATTGATTAATACTAGTTATTCAAGTCCTGTTCTTCTATCTCATGAGCATCAAGCTTATCCATGTTTTGTTTCCTCTTCTTTCCCCCTTAGTAAAGAGTCGATTAGGATGACAAATGAATCATCTTTAACAAAACAGACGGATGTCGTGGAAAAAATTCTAATCTTGGCTTTAAGATTAAATAAAAAGGACATCCCTGATAAACGGATGCCCATGATATAACTTTTTATAATAGCGAAGTCATTTAATAGCTGCTTAATTAGCAGGTATCTTATCTTTAATTGTCCGGAATTCCCGGCGCAGTTTGTCATCAAACGGATACTTTTTTGGTCGTAACATCAATCCCTATATCTGTCCGGCTCTTTTCTTTAAGCGGCCTACAAGCGGCACTACAATTATACCGGCTATTATGACCTGCATTACGTTACCAGGGACGGAGCCGAATGGCTGTATCCAGTTACCGTAAAGGATAACTTCAGCAAAATAATAGCCCACGATTTTTATGATCAACGCAAGGGCAATGGCCAATGTGTATACATATTCTCTTTTGCCGGGTACCTTTTCGGATATGAGTCCGACTAAAAAGCCCATTGCACCTACTATGATGAATGTAAACGGTGCCCATGCTGCCCAACCAGATAAAAGATCAAATAGGGCCATTCCGAATGCTCCTGCTATGGCCCCTGTTTTTTTGCCGTAAACCAAGGCTGCTATAAAAAGAGGAACGTTACCCAGATGGATTAGGCCTCCGTTACCCATTATCGGGAGCTTGATGTTGATGAATGTCGCTACAATGGTTAATGCGATGAAAAGGGCATTGATGACTAAGGCCTTTGTTTTAGTTCTTTCTGTCGCTGAGAATGTTGAATTCATATGAAGTCCTCTTTCTTTTTTTAGTATTATCATACTCCTAATCAGAAACTTAATAAATATGGATTTTACAAATAAACCTGTATTACATAAATAAACTCATCTTCCAACGAATGGCACGCAACTGTCTCCAACTCTGAAACGCCTTTACTGCGGCGTTTCATTTGTATTTGATGCTGGAAAGACTAGGATGAATTGAAAAATGACGCAGAAAGGCATTCAGAATTCATGATGTGGTCTAATCTTTTACAGGGCCTAAAAAAGACACTGAACCATGAAGGACGACTATTAAAAACTGTGAAAATCTAAAACATCAGAACAAAACCGCGACATTAATGAAATTCAAGTTTGATTCAAACGAAAGTAGAATTAGTGCACTCTGTACATTAAATAAATTTGATTGGCAATATAATCTGAACTAAAATGAAGCCCCAGTCTTAACCACCATATTATAATGCCTACCAATGAGGCTGTTTTAATATCAATGGCAACATAATCAGCTGGTAAATCCTTCTTGGAATTCTTCCTCCTTATTTCTACTAATTGCTTTAATAATGAAAACAATTGGTCCTCAAACTGATTCGTATTAAATAAAATAAGTAAATAATTTCGATGGATATATAAGTAATCAAGCAATTGTGTTAGCTGTTGTTTTTCTGATAAATCTTTTGCATGTATTAAAGCAACAATTTTATCAGAAAGCTCATTTAAAATCTCATCGGTGATTTGCGTTAGTAAATCTTGAATATCCTGATAATGTAAGTAAAATGTTGTTCGATTTAATCCTGCATTGGCTGCGATTTTCTGAACCGTTAAATTTGAAATTGCGGGATCCTCGCATAAGAGAGCAATGACAGCATGTTTAAACATTTCTCTTGAACGAATTGTACGAGGATCTTCTTTTTTAGGTATAGACATTTTTAACTCCTTTATAGCTTTTTTTTTTACTTTCTCAACAGCATATATTTCTATGTCGATTAGTGAACATTTTCATGAAAACTGTTCATGGTAAGGAACATATATTTTTGTTACCATCGATCTTATCGACACAATGTTGAGAATGCAAGTCAAAAATAAAGGGGTTGTCGACAGAAATGGACATAACAGAAGGAAATAAAAAAGTTTTATTAATTGTATTGATTGCTGGCTGTTTTTTATCAACATTAAATCAGACTTTATTAAATGTTGCATTGAGTGGTTTAATGGATGTATTTCAAGTAACGGCTGCAACTGTACAATGGTTATCAACAGGCTTTATGCTAGTAAACGGTGTTTTAGTACCAATTACGGCTTTTTTAATGAAACGGTTTACAACAAGGCAGCTATTTATTAGCTCGATGTTTTTTTTGCTCATCGGATCGGTAATTTGTGCATGTGCGATGAATTTTGGCATGCTGTTAACGGGAAGAATGATTCAAGCAATTGGTGCCGGGATTATTATGCCTCTAATGATGACAGTTATTTTATATTTATATCCTAGCGAAAAGCGTGGAAGTATTATGGGGACAATTGGCTTTGCGATGATTTTTGCTCCAGCCATCGCTCCTACATTTTCTGGTTTTATCATTGAGTATGTTTCATGGAGATGGCTATTTATTGGGTTAATCCCATTTATATTAATTGTCATTGTTCTAGCGTTCAAATACTTAATGAATGTTGCAGAGACAACAAAAGCAAAATTAGATATCACAACTGTCATTTTATCAACGATTGGTTTTGGCTGCATTTTATTTGGATTCAGTAGCGCAGGAAGCAAGGGTTGGGATAATCTCGTTGTCATTACTACAATTATCGTCGGAATAATCGTGACGACTCTATTCTGTTTACGTCAAATGAAATCCAGCGATCCATTATTAAATTTATCCGTATTTAACAATAGAATTTTCACTCTGACATCATTCATCAATGTACTAATTACGATGATTATGTATGCTGATTTAATTCTTTTACCAATTTACTTGCAGAATGGACGAGGTTTTACAGCACTTGAAGCAGGTTTGCTGTTATTACCTGGAGCTGTGATTAATGCCTTCTTATCCCCTATCACTGGTAAAATGTATGATAAATACGGTGCTAAACCACTCTTTATTACAGGTTTACTATTTATCATTGTTTCGATGTGGGGAGTCATTGATATAAACGAATCAACAACCTATATGTATTTAATGGTTCGTACCATTATTTTACGAATTGGATTAAGTTTTATTACCATGCCTTTAAATACAGCAGGGTTAAATGCTTTACCACGAGAATTGGGTTCCCATGGTTCAGCTGTAAATAATACCATTCGCCAATTGTCAGGTGCTATTGGCACAGCAGTTGTCATCACAGTGTATACAATGCAAGCAACTTTACATGCCTCTGAGCTATCAATGCAAAATGAAAACATTACAGCTATACGACTAGAGGCATTAGCTTCTATCTTTGGCTCAAGTGATGCCTATGTTTTTATGTTAATCTTATCTATTGTGGCGTTAATTTTTACATGTTTTATGCCTAAAAAAGCCACAATCAAAAAAAGTGAAAGTGAATCCCATAACTAAAATTATTAATAATGGAGTCTTTAAAATAAAGCATATCTGGGATATCCCAGATATGCTTTATTATTTTTAATATATCTCAGTCCCACATAATAAGGTTCATGGAGCATGATGTGATCAAAATATTTTTCCGGACAAAAAAAAGACCCCCAACCAAATGGTTGAGAGCTTTTCGAAACGATAATGGAATTAACGTTTTGAGAACTGAGGTGCACGACGTGCGCCTTTAAGACCGTATTTTTTACGTTCTTTCATTTATATATTAAATATGAAGAAACTAGGAATAAAATGATTTACTGAAGGCCTGATTTATCGGGCTTTTTTTCTTTTTAATGAGAATTAGAAAAAATATAGTTATATATGTTTGGTGGTCAGAATGTAGTCAAAAAATAATCTATGCTTTTCAACTAAAGCACCCTTTACTTTAAGTGCAATTCTTCACAATCTGCATCGATATTCCAACTAGAAAATTCCATGACTACTTAAAGCCATAAGCAGAAGGTTAAAAATAGGATAAACCATATCGGGCGACGCTTACTTAGCATCGCTTTTTATTTTTGCCATTAGAAACTACTTCAAGGGTTAATTCTTGTAATTAGGTATGTTCTTCTATCTTGACATGTGTAATTACTTGAATCGTTGTTTTTTAGACTCTAGAGGATTTTTTGGAAAATCGGGTACAAACCTAAAGCCTTTCTTAATCGTGATACATAAAATACAGTACAACATCACAAGAGGGATAGATGGAAGGGGGGGACAAGAGTGGACTTGCTCAATGAAGGGGTTAGGTCGTCTCATGAAAACATCATGAAAAACTAGCTAGAGAGAAGGAGAAAAATATGCAACCAATGGTTTGGATAACCGTTTTATCTTTTTTGGTTACCCTCGGATTGATTCTTTGGAGGCCTAGAGGCATTAATGAAGCTATACCTGCCACGATAGGTGCGATTATTGTCATACTCAGTGGAAGTGTTTCTCTAACAGACCTGGGTTTAATTGCAGAAACGATAAGTGGTGCTGCGATAACTATTATGGCAACGATTGTAATGGCGATTGTCTTAGAGAGTTTTGGATTCTTTAACTGGGTGGCAGAGAAGCTTGCGGAAAAAGCAAATGGGTCTGGCTTCAGATTATTCTGGTATGTCAATCTTTTATGTTTTCTCATGACACTCTTTTTCAATAACGATGGAAGTATCTTAATTACAACCCCAATTCTAATCATGTTATTAAACAACATGGGCTTAAAAAACCATCAAAAAATTCCGTATTTGCTGTCTGGAGCCTTAATTGCGACTGCTTCGAGTGCTCCAATAGGTGTAAGTAACATTGTCAATCTGATCGCTCTAAAAATCGTGCATATGAGCTTGTATTTGCATACGGCGATGATGTTTGTCCCTGCCACGCTTGGTTTACTACTGCTGACGTGGCTCTTGTTCCTTCGCTTCAAAAAAGTCTTACCGAAAACCGTTCCTACTAAGATTACTGGGCTGTCACACCCTTCTTACCATCCACTTAAGCCAAGCCCTATGAAACATGGTTCAGAGAAGGAACGTTCAAGGTTTATGCGAAACATCCTGCTGTTTGTATTTGCAGTCCGTGTCAGTCTATTTGTAGCTTCGTTTCTTTCCATTCCAGTTTCTCTTATGGCTGTAATTGGCTCTCTGGTCCTTTTAGGATGGAGATGGGCTTATTTAAAAATACCTCCAACCGATATGCTGAAAAAAACGCCGTGGTATATTATCGTGTTCGCTTTTAGTATGTATGTGATTATTTACGGTCTGAATAATGTCGGTCTAACAGACTGGTTGATCCAATTTATGCGTCCAATGGTTTCTGGAAGCCTGCTCAATGCAAGTGTGATGATGGGTGTACTTCTATCAGTACTCTCAAATATTTTTAATAATCACCCTGCACTCATGATTGGAACCCTCACGTTAACGGATATGAATCTAGATTTACTCTCCTTGAAAATCGCCTATCTGGCGAACGTCATTGGCAGCGACATGGGTTCCTTACTACTTCCAATGGGAACGTTGGCTACGCTGATGTGGATGCACATTGTAAAGCGTGGAAAAGTAAGAATCACTTGGTGGGAATATATAAAAGTAACAGCTGTCGTTATACCGCCTACTGTATTATTCACATTAGTGGTTTTATATTATTGGGTTTCTTGGCTCTTTGGTGGAGCACTTTAAGGATAAAACAATATGAGGAAAAAGGAGAATAAATATGCTTTCTGATTTTGTAGATTTATTGGGAAAATATATCGAGGTGGAAATTTCTGGAGGAGATTTTCACAAGGGAATCCTAATAGATGCTGGGTTGGACATCATTGTTTTAAACGATGGCTGGACAAATTCATTCCTCTACATTCCATTTGTTCATGTTCAAAGATGGAAAGAAGCCAGTTTAGATGAAGAATATACCTCTTTTAACCCTCCTTCAGAAAAACCAATTGAAGCTGATACCATTTCGTTTCGTAAAGTATTAACTATTGCTAAAGGTTTGTTTGTCAAGGTTTACGTCACAGGGAATAAATCCATTCATGGTTATATAACCAGCATTATGAACGACTATTTTGTCTTTCACTCCCCAGTGTACAAAACAATGTTTATTTCGATGAATCATGTTAAGTGGCTAATTCCGTATTCTCCTAATACAATACCGTATTCTTTAAACAAGGAAAATCTACCCCTTGTGCCTATATCCACTCCTTTAGCCAGATCCTTTTATGAACAGTTGAAAAGATTGGAAAATCAACTAGTGATTATTGATGGTGGAGACCATACTGAAAAAATAGGCTTACTCCAAAAGGTTCGAAATAACAAAATGATGCTGATAACAGCTGAAGGGGAAACGGTTTATCGGAATTTAGAGCATATCAAAACAATACAATTACCGTAAATACCTTATGTAATTGATAAGGAACTTAATAAACTCATCTTTAAACAAGAATAAGTAGGTAGGTGATGTTCACATGAGCAAAAAAATAAACAAAAAGAATAATCCACCCTGTTTTTGCTGACGAGGATGGATTACTCAATTACTTCTATAATTGTTTGTTAGACCGTGACGTTTGAGTCACGATCTTCTTTATGGTGTACCACATATTGTTATTATATGTTGTTTGGTTGAATTTTGTTTAAGGTAGAAAAAATTTTTTAGTTCTATTTTCATGTATTATCTCCTAAATTAATTAAGTCAATCTTAATTGGCACACCCAATAAAATAACTTTTGAAAATCCCTCATATTTAAATATTTTTGCATTTATTCTTCAACTAAACTGCCCCGCCTTAAAGACAGCTCCGATCTTCAGCTAACATACCTTTTAGTTCATTAAGAAAACCGATTCTTATTAAAGAATCGCGCCCGATTTTATCATCGGTTCCCGATTCACACCTCCTACGGTTCCGGAGGTGTCTTTTTATTTTTCGTTATACTGTGGTTTCATTCTTCCCACTCATAATCGGGATTAAATTCTTGCGGCTCTATTTCTGCTTCTTTATATGTAACGGGGGTTTTCACTTGGCAACGTGACAGTTATTTCGGTTTTTTCTTTATTTAATTCTAGCGTTAGAAAAGAAGTCTTGTTTGATTCTTTGCTAGATATTATACCTGTTAGTTTTGATCCAGTAGATTCTGATAACTGGAAATGCTTTATGATTTTATCTTTTCCCGTTTTAGTGAATTTTTCTAATGTGAACTTGGATCTACCCTCGCCATCGAACGGCTATTATTAATCTTAGCTAAATCTGATTCAGGGATAGGTTTAGGAGTGAAGAAATCATTCATCAGCTACCCCCACCATATCCTTTGTCTGTAACTTAGCTATGGAGGAACGTTACTTCCGGTAGAATGTTTGCTCACTTAAACTACCACCGTCCGGTTTCCATTTCTCTAATAGTTCCAGTATGGTCCCTTTCCCATTTATAAAAGTCCTCTATAGCTCCTTCATAAGCTTGGTCATGCTTAGACTTCGGACCAAATTTCGTACCTGACTTCATAGCCATTACACGTCCAGCATTAGTACGCTCTAATATGAATTGCCTTTCCATGTCTGCGAAAAGGGCCATCATAGTAACTTGTAAATTTGTTAGTGCTGTAATCAAAAGTTTTGTGCACCACTTCCGAATAGAAAAAGAAGCACATGTGAAAACACATACAATCAGCAGAAGAAAAGATTAAAAAAACAAAGGAGAAACTAAACAACTAATTGGAGGAACAGAGATGGCATCATTTCAAAAATATACAACCAAACAAGGTCAAATGTGGTTATTTAAAATAGATACAGGTATAAATCCTGAAACAGGAAAAAGACAAACAACCACACGTAGAGGATTTAAAACGAAAAAAGAAGCACAACTAGCTTTCGCGAAGGTTGAACTGGAGTTAGCTAATGGTGGTATATCACTAAACAATAATCATCTTACCTATAAGGACGTATTCGACCAATGGTTTTCATACCACTCTAAAACCATTAAAACAAGCACAAAAAAAAGCATTGAATCAAAATTCAGTAAGCACGTCTTGCCCCGCTTTGGTCAATTGAAGATTCGGGAAATAACGCGACCCTATTGCCAAAAATGATTAACGAAATAGCTCAATACATCGGTTAATGATATAAAGATTCAAGCAAACCAAGTTTTTAAATATGCTTTAAAAATGGATATTATCTCAAAAAAACCAATGGAGTATACAAGTATACCTAGACGGCAAAAAGAACTAATTAATGAGGAAAGTGAAAATGATGAGCGGAATTACTGGAGAAAGGATGAGATAAACAATTTCTTATCAATAACAAAACATGAATTATCTTTCCGTGACCATATTCTTTTTTACCTTTTAATTTATACTGGTGCACGTAAGGGGGAATTATTAGCAGTTACATGGGATGACATTGACTTTGAGGCTGGTTCAATTCGCTTAGCCAAGACACTTTATCACGCTGAGGGGGAATTCATCTTACAAACGTCAAAAACAAAGGAATCAAAACGTTTAATCAGTTTAGGCACTAATACCCTTACTTTGCTTAGAAAGTGGCGTATGCGGCAAAATGAGGCTAATCTAGGTAGTATCCATGACTGGGATGATAATAAAGTTATTTTCACCCGTGATGATGGTTCTCCACTCCGCTTAGCTTATCTAAATGAAAAGCTCGATATAGTGATTAAAAAACACAACCTTCATAGAATTACTATTCATGGGTTACGTCATACACATGCTTCCCTTTTATTCGAATCTGGTGCAAGTATAAAGGAGGTTCAAGAGCGGTTAGGTCACTCTAATATTCAAATGACCATGAACATCAATACACACGTAACAGACACCGTTAAAGAGCAAACAGCGACTAAGTTCCAAAGATTCATGGAGCTATGATGTGGGCAAAAAATATTTTCGTGGTCAAAATGTGGGCAAAACGATTTTTTAAGAATAAAAAAGACCCCCAACCAAATGGTTGAGAGCTTTTCGAAACGATAATGGAATTAACGTTTTGAGAACTGAGGTGCACGACGTGCGCCTTTAAGACCGTATTTTTTACGCTCTTTCATACGTGGGTCACGAGTTAGTAAACCAGCAGTTTTAAGAGATGGACGGTATTCTGGATCAACTTGAAGCAATGCACGAGCGATACCGTGACGGATTGCTCCAGCTTGACCAGTGTATCCACCACCGCTAACGTTTACTAGAACGTCGTAATTTCCAGTAGTTTCCGTTGCAACTAGTGGTTGGTTAACAACTTCACGTAATGCTGCGAAAGGAATATATTCATTAATGTCACGACCGTTAATAACGATGCGACCTTCGCCTGGTACTAAACGTACACGAGCTACTGAGCTCTTACGGCGACCAGTACCATAATATTGAACTTGTGCCAAGATAGTAACCTCCTTAGTAATTATCCGCGTAATTCGTATACTTCTGGTTGTTGAGCAGCGTGAGGGTGCTCAGCTCCAGCGTATACGTGTAATTTTTTGTAGATTTGACGACCAAGAGAATTCTTTGGAAGCATACCTTTGATAGCAAGTTCAAGCATTCTCTCAGGGTAGTTTGTACGCATTTCAAGAGCAGTTCTAGTTTTAAGACCGCCTGGATGCATAGTGTGACGGTAATAAATTTTGTCAGTCAATTTTTTACCAGTCAAGTGGATTTTTTCAACATTGATTAGAATTACATGATCACCAGTGTCAATGTTAGGTGTAAAAGTTGGTTTATGTTTACCACGTAAGATGGATGCTACTTCAGTAGAAAGGCGACCCAAAGTTTTGCCTTCAGCGTCAATCACATACCATTTACGTTCTACTTCATTAGCTTTCGCCATAAATGTCGTACGCATGGTTAACCTCCTAAAAAACTTTTTAATTTTTTATATTTATTTTCAATCACAATAAACTTCCGGGGCTTATCGTGGGATTAAAATACATACCATATTATATTAACTTCTCCCAGATTCATTGTCAAGGGAATGTTACACTAGGATAAGTTGTCTATAAAATACTCTCTGCAACTCCATGAAAAGGTCAGTATAGCGCCAAACCGCTCCATTACTGATTTCTTCCCGTTTATCAGTTGTAAAAAAACTGGTATCACACGAGAAATATTTTTATTTGTAAAATACTTTCCATAAATACAAGCCTTGGGCTGGTGCTGTTTTCCCTGCAAAACTGCGGTCTTTTTTATCCAATATCCCGATCATATCCCGGGGTGCCATCTTGCCGCTGCCGACTTCCAGGAGTGTCCCAACCAAGATACGTACCATATTATACAAAAAACCTTCCCCAACGAAGCGAAAAACCATGACACCATCGCTCTTTTCAAAATCGATTTCTTGAATAGTTCGAACTTTATCGACCACTTCCGTTTTTGCCGAACAAAAACTTGTAAAGTCATGTGTCCCTATCAAATAGGAAATGGCTTCCCTCATCGCCTTCCCATCTAATGGGTAGGGATAATGGTAGGCGTAATTACGTTGGAACGGATCCCGTAGATTGGATCGGGCTACGATATAACGGTACTCTTTCCCAGTCGTATGGAACCTCGCGTGAAAATCGTCAGGCACGATATCGACTTCCAAAACGACAATATCGGCCGGAAGAAGGGCGCTGAACGCCTTTACCCAATTTTCAGTAGGAAATGTAAGGGGTGATTCAAAGTGAATGACCTGCCCCTTTGCATGGACCCCTGAATCTGTCCTGCCTGAAGCAGTCACCTTTATAATTGAGCCTTTGTGCATTTGTGCTAAGACTGCCTCGAATTCACTTTGTATGGTTCGTTTCTCAGGCTGCACCTGATACCCAGCGAAATCCGTGCCGTCATACGCGATCACACATTTATATTTTGGCATAGTAGTCTTCCTTAATATGAACGTAATAAAAATAACATGACCGTAAGAAGACCTATTGAGACCATTAAAAGGCTATCACTCGTCTTCCAGTCCAATTGGCGGTATTTCGTACGGCCTTCCCCACCACGATATCCTCTTGATTCCATGGCAGTTGCCAATTCTTCTGCCCGTTTGAATGAACTCACAAATAAAGGAACAAGCAGCGGTACAATCGATTTAACCCTGTCCTTTACTGGACCAGATGAAAAGTCAACTCCCCTTGCCGTTTGAGCCTTCATGATTTTTTCCGTTTCCTCCATTAGCGTTGGAATGAACCGAAGGGCAATGGACATCATCAATGCTAGTTCGTGTACAGGCATTTTCCACTTTTTCAAGGGACCCAACAGCTCTTCCATTCCATCTGTAATGGATATCGGAGTTGTCGTCAATGTTAATAGTGACGTAACAAGGATTAGTAAAGTAAATCTTACGGATATGAACAAACCTTGAATCAAACCGCCTTCATAGATCTCGAACCAACCGTATTCAAAAAGCAATTCCCCTTCTTTCGTAAACAATACATGGAGAAGGAAAGTAAACACGATTAAGAAAAAGATAGGTTTTAACCCATTATAAAGATAGCGAAGGGGTATCTTCGAAAGGCTAATCAAAAGGATGGTGAATACCGCGAGTAAACCATAAGAAACGACATTATTCGCCAAAAAGATGACACAAACAAACAGAAACACAAGGAGCAATTTAGCCCTTGGATCCATCCTGTGTATCAGGGAGTCAGCAGGTACATAGCGCCCGATGATCATTTTATCCAGCATCAGCGGTTCCCCCGTTTCATGGCTTTATCTATTTCTATCGCTAAATCACCGATATTAAGACACGGTTGATCAAATCTAACCCCAAGTTCCTTCTGGAGCTTGAGCTGAAAACGCACCGTATCAGGTACATCCAGGCCAAGCTCAAGTAATTGTTCTGGCTCGGAGAAGATTTCCTGCGGAGTTCCTTTTTTGAACACCGTACCCTGATGCATGATAATTATGTCATCCGCGTACTTTGCTGCATCCTCCATACTATGTGTCACCAGAATTGTAGAAATGCCCCTTACTTTATGCAAATCATAAAACATGTTCATTATTTCTTTGCGTCCCCGTGGATCCAGTCCCGCTGTAGGCTCATCCAGTACCAATACTTCCGGCTCCATCGCAAGTACCCCGGCAATGGCCACCCGTCGCATTTGTCCGCCGGATAGATCGAATGGAGATTTTTCAAGAATTTCCTCACTCAATCCAACTTGAGCGATGGCTTTCCTGGCCAGTTTCTTAGCATCGGTTTCAGAAACCCCAAAATTCATAGGTCCGAAACATATATCCTTTTCAACCGTTTCATCAAATAGCTGATGTTCCGGAAACTGAAAAACAATTCCGACCTTTTGTCTAATTGGCCGCAATGCCTTTTCTTTTCTTCCAGCCTCGATCGTCCGGTCCCCAATGAAGACCCGACCCTTCGTCGGTTTTAAAAGAGCATTCAAATGCTGCAGTAGCGTCGATTTCCCGGACCCTGTATGCCCGATGATTGCGGTATAGGTTCCCGGCTCCATAGAAATATTGACATCATGAAGGGCGAGATGTTCAAAAGGAGTATTCACCTGATAGCGGTATTCTACATCATCGAGTGTAATTCGCATAAATCCTTCACCAACTCTTCCTCTGTCAAATGCCCATCAACCACACGAACACCATTTTTTTGTAACTCTTTGGTAAGTTTCACTGAAAAGGGAATATCCAGACCAAGAGCAATTAATTCTTCCTCTAATTCAAAAATATCCTGAGGCGGTCCTTCACGATATAACCGACCTTGGTTCATGACTATCATTCGATCAGCTTTCGCAGCTTCCTCAAGATCATGGGTGATTGATATGACGGTAATCTCGTTTTCCTGTTTTAACTCCCTAACTGTTTCAAGCACTTCTTCACGGCCTCTTGGGTCAAGCATGGAGGTTGCTTCATCTAAGATGATTATGTCTGGCTGCAAGGCTATTACACCTGCTATGGCCACTCTTTGCTTTTGACCGCCGGATAGATGGTGCGGCTCTTGATTAAGAAAGGCATTCATTTTAACCTTATTTAACGCACCATGAACACGCTCCACCATAACCTGCTGAGAAACACCGGCGTTTTCTAAACCAAAAGCCACATCATCCTGAACTGTAGTGCCTACAAATTGATTATCTGGGTTTTGAAAAACCATGCCAATTTTTTGGCGCGCATCCCAAACGGTTTCTTCCGTCAATAGTTGATCATTAATCGTAATGGTACCTGAGTTAGCGAACTGAAGTCCATTCAGTAACTTCGCTAATGTCGACTTGCCAGAACCATTATGCCCGACAATCGCAAGCCACTCCCCCTGATGAATATCAAATGAAACATCATCCAAGGCGTTTCGAGACTGACCCTCATATTTAAAAATAATATTTTTTAAAGAAACCAGCTTCTTCCCCATGTGGCCCTCCTCATCCTCGACTGCACTCGTCTAAACTAAACTCTGCTCAATCAACATAAACATAGTGGTATTTCTTCTGAAAATATAAAAAAACGCTGCACCCCTTCCACCGAAAGAATTTTCGGTAAATTAAGAGCAGCTTACAGCGGGCCTGTTACGAAAAACAGGTTATCTTATAATCGCTTATCAAAAGCGGGAAGGGATGCTTGAGCTAGACGTGAAGGCTCCCTGTATAAACAGGTTCCGCCAGCCATCGTAACACTCAATGCGAATTTCTAAATAACAGAATTTCTATTTTAAAAAAAGAAAAAGGGCATAGAACAAGTGAGTTTATTCATTTGTCCCGCCCTTTTTCATCGTTGTTATTAAACTAATTCAATAACCACGACTGGTGCACCGTCACCGCGGCGTGGACCAACTTTCATGATACGAGTGTATCCACCTTGACGTTCTTCATAACGTGGAGCCACGTCACTGAATAGTTTTTGAAGGGCATCTGTGCCATTCTCAGCGTCAGCGATTTCGTTACGGATGAATGATGCAGCTTGACGGCGTGCATGCAAGTCACCACGTTTACCAAGAGTGATCATTTTATCTACTACAGAACGTAATTCCTTTGCACGTGCTTCAGTAGTTTCAATGCGCTCATGGATAATAAGATCCGTAGCTAAATCACGAAGTAATGCTTTACGTTGTGCGCTAGTGCGTCCTAACTTTCTGTAACCCATTAGAGATTCCCTCCTTTGTTGAAGTTCTATATTGTGTGTCTAAACAAGGCTCACAACATAATGGATTGATTCCGCCATGTTATCAGTCGTCTTTACGAAGACCTAAGCCTAATTCTTCTAGTTTCGCTTTCACTTCTTCAAGTGATTTACGGCCTAGATTACGTACTTTCATCATATCTTCTTCCGTTTTATGAGCTAGCTCTTGAACGGTATTGATTCCAGCACGCTTCAAGCAGTTGTAAGAACGAACAGAAAGGTCTAATTCTTCGATCGTCATCTCAAGAACTTTTTCTTTTTGATCTTCTTCTTTTTCAACCATGATTTCAGCATTTTGAGCTTCATCGGTTAACCCAACAAAGATATTTAAATGCTCTGTTAAAATCTTAGCTCCAAGTGCTACCGCTTCTTGCGGACCCGTACTGCCATCAGTCCAAACATCGAACGTTAACTTGTCAAAGTTAGACAACTGTCCAACACGTGTATTTTCAACTTGGAAAGATACGCGTGAAACTGGAGTGTAAAGAGCATCGATTGGAATTACACCAATTGGCTGATCTTCTCTCTTGTTTTGAACAGCAGGAGTGTAGCCGCGGCCGCGACGTGCAGATAAACGCATACGCATATGACCGTTTTTACCAATTGTAGCAATATATAAATCCGGATTAAGAATTTCTACATCACTATCATGAGTGATATCAGCAGCCGTGATGACTCCGTCACCTTGAACGTCAATTTCCAGCGTCTTCTCTTCATCAGAGTAAATCTTAAGAGCTAGTTTTTTCACATTAAGAATGATAGATGTTACATCTTCCACGACGCCTTCAATTGTTGAGAACTCATGTAGCACTCCATCAATTTGTATAGCTGTGACAGCAGCACCTGGGAGTGAGGATAAAAGGATACGACGTAAGGAGTTACCCAATGTAGTACCATACCCACGCTCTAGTGGCTCTACGACGAATTTACCGAATTTGGTATCGTCGTTGATTTCAACCGTTTCGATTTTTGGTTTTTCTATTTCGATCATCAATAAACCCTCCTTCAAAACGTCAAAACCCCGGCAAGTAAACTAAGTCACTTAAACCGAAATTCCCCATGTATACGTTCCCGCTGTGCGCAACAACTGAAAATTAATCCTCTGTAAGAACGCAAACTCAGTATTATATCCCATTATTGACAGGAATACAAAATCTATACAGAAAAATTAAACACGGCGACGTTTTGGTGGACGGCATCCGTTATGTGGAACTGGAGTTACATCTTTAATTGCAGTTACTTCTAGGCCAGCAGCTTGAAGTGCACGAATAGCAGCTTCACGTCCAGCACCAGGTCCTTTAACTGTAACTTCAAGAGTTTTCATACCATGTTCAATTGATGTTTTAGCAGCTGTTTCAGCAGCCATTTGTGCAGCAAATGGAGTGGATTTACGAGATCCACGGAATCCTAGAGCTCCAGCACTTGACCAAGAAATAGCATTACCATGAGAGTCAGTGATCGTAACGATAGTGTTATTGAAAGTTGAACGAATATGTGCAATACCAGTTTCTATATTCTTTTTCACACGACGTTTACGTGTATTAGTTTTACGTGCCATGAAAAGTAACCTCCTTTACTAATTATTTTTTCTTGTTAGCTACAGTACGACGAGGTCCTTTACGCGTACGAGCATTGTTTTTTGTATTTTGACCGCGGACAGGAAGACCACGACGGTGACGTAAACCACGGTAAGAACCGATTTCCATTAAACGTTTGATGTTTAGGGAGATTTCACGACGAAGGTCGCCTTCTACTTTAAGCTTGTCAATGATATCACGAATTTTATTCAATTCGTCTTCCGTTAAGTCACGAACGCGAGTTTCTTCAGAAACGCCTGCTTCTGCAAGAACTTTCATCGCTGTTTGTTTTCCAATACCATATATATATGTTAATGAGATAACAATACGTTTGTCACGGGGAATATCTACTCCAGCAATACGTGCCATGCTTGAGTGCACCTCCTTCTATTTAGCCTTGTTTTTGTTTATGTTTAGGGTTTTCGCAAATAACCATAACTTTACCTTTTCTGCGGATAACTTTACACTTTTCGCAGATTGGTTTGACTGATGGTCTGACTTTCATTGCTATCTAACCTCCTTATACAGATCGGAGCGTAACCGGATTATTTGAACCGGTATGTGATTCTGCCGCGAGTTAGATCATACGGGGAAAGCTCAACCGTAACTTTATCTCCAGGCAAAATGCGAATAAAGTGCATACGAATTTTACCGGATACATGAGCTAAAACAGTATGACCATTTTCTAATTCTACCTTAAACATTGCATTTGGCAAAGTCTCTTGTACTGTGCCTTCTACTTCAATTACATCATCTTTCGCCATTAAAGTGATTCTCCCTTCTCTATGCGTGAACCTATTAAAGGTACACATCTTTCCGTCAACATTACTACAGTCCAATTATCCTCATAAGTCTTACAATTCTGCATCAAGTATTCACCATTTTGTAGAACCAGGCTTTAACTGAGGACCTTTATCAGTTGGACCGAAATGAGGATTTTATGGGTCCTCATGTAAGTCTTGACCGATTCCGTGACCGACATACTCTCGAATAGAGAAGCATTTAGTCTCGACATAGGTTTGAATAGCATGGGAGATGTTTGAAAGGCGCACGCCTGACATAGCTTCTTTCAACCCTCTATATCACGACTCTTTAGGAATCCCAATAGAGTCACTGCATTTCTTCATCAATTTTGCCGACCGGATATGTCCATGAAGATCACTTAAAAAGTAATCGCCCAATTCAGGGAATACCAAGTACAAGAACCTGATTAATAAATGTGCGAATGCTCTCGCGAAATCCATTATACCCTTTGTATTAAAGGAATGCACCAAGTTTAACTAGTAAGATATAAAAATGGTATGAATTTCATAAATCAATACGAATGATTAATTTTGTAAAGCACCTAATAACACATCGATATTTTCAAATACCTTATTAATATCTTGCTGTCCATTAATGTTGACCAAGTATCCTTTGTCTCCGTAGAAATCAAGAAGTGGCTTGGTTTGTTTCAAATTCACATCTAAGCGATTTTGAACCGTTTCTTCATTATCGTCAGCACGTTGATATAATTCTCCGCCACAGCGGTCGCATACATCATCTTTAGCAGGAGGATTGAATACAAGATGATATGTCGCACCACATGATTTGCAAATACGACGTCCTGTCAATCTTTCCATTAAGATGCTTTTATCCACATCGATATTAATGACAAAATTTATTTTTCGATCTAAATCAGTGAGAATGCTTTCAAGTGCCTCTGCCTGTGCCACAGTACGTGGAAATCCATCAAGCAAAAAACCCTTTAGGCAGTCTTCCTTGCTTAAACGTTCACGTACAATGCCAATGGTAACTTCATCAGGTACCAATTCGCCTTTGTCCATGAATGATTTTGCCTTTAGACCTAATTCTGTTCCATCTTTGATAGCTGTTCGGAACATATCTCCAGTAGAAATATGAGGGATATTATATTTTTCTACGATTTGTTCAGCTTGAGTGCCCTTACCAGCACCCGGCAGACCCATTAACACTAGATTCAATTTTCTTCCCCCTCAAACTCTATAATGGGTAAAGGGAACAAACCGTTCCCAAAACTCATTACTTTATAAAGCCTTTATAGTGTCTCTTCACAAGTTGTGATTCTAGTTGCTTCATCGTATCAAGGGCAACCCCCACTACGATTAGCAAACTAGTGCCACCAATCTGTGCAGATTGAGGTAGATCAGCAAGCTTAATGAAAAATACCGGTAAAACGGCAATGATGGCTAAGAATATAGAGCCTACAAACGTTAATCGGTATAAAACACGTGTTAAATATTCTTGTGTACTCTTACCTGGACGAATCCCCGGCACATAGCCACCTTGCTTTTTCAAATTCTCAGCCATTTGTTCAGGGTTAACCTGAATGAATGCATAAAAATACGCAAAAGCAATGATAAGAGCAACATAAATGATCATACCAATTGGCTTGGTGTAATCAAGATTTGTTGATATCCAACTAGTGACGCTGTTCTTTCCGAAGAAAGAAGCGATTGTAGTGGGAGTAATGATAAATGCCATTGCAAAGATTACCGGAATAACCCCCGCAGCATTTACTTTCAATGGTAAATGTGTAGACTGGCCACCCATTTGTGTACGACCTACCGCAGCACGTTTCGCATACTGAATAGGAATTTTTCGTAATGCCTGCTGAATGAAGATGACAGCAACCACGATTGCTAATACTGCTAAAACAATGAGGATAATCGTTATGATTCGTAAGAATAATTGATCCCCGGCATTTTCAAATTGTTGGGCGTAGATCTGATTTGCCGTAGTTGGCAAACTAGCTACGATACCAGCAAAGATTATGATGGAAATCCCATTACCCACACCCTTAGCAGTGATCAGCTCCCCTAACCACAAAAGAAAAGCTGTTCCTGCCGTTAAGACAGTCGCAATAAGCAAGTATGTTGCAATTCCAGGATTTTCAATCAACTGGCCACCTGACATATTATTGAACCCATAAGACATACCCAAAGCTTGGATGAATCCTAGGATAATAGTGAAGTAACGAGTGAATTGAGCTAATTTACGGCGCCCTGCTTCTCCTTGTTTAGACCATTCAGTGAACTTAGGTACAACATCCATCTGTAATAGTTGAACGATGATAGATGCCGTGATGTATGGCATGATACCCATCGCTAATATGGAAAAGTTTTGTAGTGCTCCGCCGCCAAAGGTATTTAAAAGACCGATGACGCTCAGCTGGTCCTGTTCAGCGAGAAAATCGGCATTCACATGCGGTACAGGTATAAATGTACCGATGCGATAGACGATTAACATTAGAAGGGTAAAAATAATCTTATTCCTTATTTCACCCACGCGCATAAAATTGGAGATCGTGCGAAACATTAGATCACCTCTGTATTACCGCCAGCAGCTTCGATAGCTTCTTTAGCAGTAGACGAGAATTTGTGAGCTTTAACAGTAAGCTTTTTCTCAATGCTTCCTTTGGCAAGAATTTTGATTCCTGCTTTTTCTTTACTTACAACTCCAGTCTCAAGTAAAAGAGCTGGTGTTACTTCAGTACCGTCTTCGAAAAGATTTAACGTATCGAGATTCACGATAGCATAGTCTTTACGGTTGATGTTGGTAAATCCACGTTTAGGTAGACGTCTGAATAGAGGAGTTTGTCCCCCTTCAAATCCAAGACGCACACCGCCGCCGGAGCGAGCGTTTTGTCCTTTATGTCCTTTACCTGCTGTTTTACCGTTACCAGATCCAATACCGCGACCTTTACGTTTACGTTCTTTACGAGAACCTTCTGCAGCTTTTAACTCATGAAGTTTCATGTTGGCACCTCCTTGTTAAGTTAAAAATTATTTTATTGTTCTTTTACAGTAACAAGATGAGCAACTTTGGTAATCATACCGCGAATCGCAGGGTTATCTTCATGAGTAACCGTTTGATGCATTTTGCGTAAACCCAAAGTGTTAACTGTAACACGTTGATCTTCTGGACGACCAATCAAGCTGCGAGTGAGGGTAATTTCTAATTTATTAGCCATAATTCGATTTCCCTCCTTATCCTAACAGTTCTTGTACTGATTTTCCACGTAACTTAGCTACGTCTTCAGCACGTTTCAATTGCTTCAATCCTTCAAGTGTTGCGCGAACCATATTAATAGGTGTATTAGTACCTAGTGATTTAGACAAGATATCGCTAACTCCGCCTAATTCAAGTACCGCACGAACAGGACCACCAGCAATTACTCCTGTACCTTCAGAAGCTGGTTTCAATAGAATGTGACCTGCGCCATAGCGACCGTTCACAAGGTGAGGAATTGTAGTTCCAACCATTGGTACTGTAATTAGATTTTTCTTAGCATCCTCAATAGCTTTACGGATAGCATCCGGAACTTCTTGAGCTTTACCAGTACCAAATCCAACATGACCATTTTTATCACCAACAACAACTAGTGCAGTGAAACGGAAACGACGTCCGCCTTTAACAACTTTAGCTACACGATTTACTGTAACTACGCGTTCTTCAAGTTCTAATTTATTAGGATCAATGCTACGCATCTGTTATGTCCCTCCTTATCCATTAAAATTCTAAGCCGTTTTCACGAGCAGCGTCAGCCAATGCTTTAACACGACCATGGAAGAGGTAACCACCGCGGTCAAATACCACAGCTTTGAAACCTTTTTCAACAGCACGTTTCGCAATAAGTTCGCCAACTTTTTGAGCTGCTTCAGCATTGCTACTAGCTTCGATACTGATCTCTTTATCAAGAGTTGAAGCACTTGCTAATGTTACGCCTTGTGCATCGTCAATTAATTGTGCGTAAATGTGTTTGTTTGAACGAAACACATTTAAACGAGGACGAGCTTCTGTTCCAGAAAGCTTAGCACGTACACGTGCATGTCTTTTCTGACGAGTAGCATTTTTATCAAGCTTCGTAATCATTTACGTCACTCCTTTCGTTTACTTATGCGGCATTACTTACCAGTTTTACCTTCTTTACGACGAACGAATTCGCCTTCGTAACGAATACCTTTACCTTTATACGGTTCAGGTGGGCGAACATCACGGATATTAGCTGCTAGAGCTCCTACGCGTTCTTTGTTTGCACCTTTGATGATTACTTTTGTATTAGAAGGAACTTCGACTTCAACGCCCGCTTCTGGTTCTATTTCTACAGGGTGGGAATATCCAACGTTAAGGATAAGCTTAGTACCTTGCTTTTGTGCACGGTACCCAACCCCAATAAGTTCAAGTGATTTTACAAATCCTGTTGATACACCTTCAACCATGTTAGAGATAAGTGCGCGAGTAGTTCCGTGTAAAGAACGGTGAGCCTTCTCGTCAGACGGACGTGTTACAGTTAACACGTTCTCTTCAACAACGATTGTAAGATCAGGATTGAATGATCTAGTTAATTCACCTTTAGGTCCTTTAACAGTTACTTCACTTCCGTTAACAGTAACTGTTACGCCTGCAGGGATTTCAATAGGTTTTTTACCTATACGAGACATATTGTGCACCTCCATTCTTGTGAAAATGTATTACCAAACGTATGCTAAAACTTCTCCGCCAACTTGTTTAGAGCGAGCTTCCTTGTCTGTTAAAACTCCGTGAGAAGTAGAAACAACTGCGATACCTAAACCGTTAAGAACGCGTGGTACCTCTCCAGTTTTTGCATATACACGCAAACCAGGTTTGCTGATACGTTTTAGACCAGTGATAACACGTTCGTTGTTTGCACCGTATTTTAAGAAGATACGGATGATACCTTGTTTGTTGTCTTCGATTAATTCAAAGTCACGTACGAAGCCTTCACGCTTTAAGATCTCAGCAATTTCTTTCTTGATCTTTGAAGCAGGAACTTCTAGTTTTTCGTGACGAACCATATTCGCATTACGGATGCGAGTAAGCATATCTGCAATAGGATCTGTCATGACCATTATATTTTACCTCCTTCCCAAACTCGGGTTTTACCAGCTAGCTTTTTTAACGCCAGGAATTTGTCCTTTATATGCAAGTTCGCGGAAACAAATACGACAAAGTTTAAATTTACGTAATACAGAATGTGGACGTCCGCAACGTTCGCAACGTGTATATTCTTGTACTTTAAACTTTTGTTCGCGTTTTTGCTTTACGATCATAGACTTTTTAGCCACGATTTCGCCTCCCTTTATTTAGAGATTACTTTTGGAACGGCATTCCAACTTGAGTAAGTAGTTCACGAGCTTCTTCGTCAGTGTTGGCAGTCGTTACGATAACGATATCCATACCACGAACTTTGCTCACTTTATCGTAATCAATCTCAGGGAAGATAAGTTGTTCTTTAACACCTAATGTATAGTTCCCACGTCCGTCAAAGGATTTCTTTGAAACGCCGCGGAAATCACGTACACGTGGTAAAGATACAGATACTAGCTTATCAAGGAATTGATACATACGCTCTCCACGTAATGTAACTTTCGCTCCGATAGGCATACCTTCACGCAAACGGAAGCCTGCGATTGATTTTTTAGCTTTTGTTATAACTGGTTTTTGACCAGTGATCAATGTAAGTTCTTCAACAGCTGTATCTAAAGCTTTTGAGTTAGATACTGCGTCACCCACACCCATGTTAATAACGATTTTCTCAATGTTTGGTACTTGCATTACTGATTGATAGTTGAATTTACCCATCAATGATGGTGTAATTTCACTTCTGAATTTTTCTTTAAGGCGGCTCATTGCTTAGTGTACCTCCCTTCATTTATGACTTATTTATCTAAAGATTCACCTGATATTTTAGCTACGCGTACTTTTTTACCATTTTCAATCTTATATCCAACACGAGTCGGTTTACCTGATTTAGGATCAAGTGGCATTACATTGGATACGTGAATAGCAGCTTCTCTGCTGATAATTCCACCTTGTGGATTAATTTGAGATGGCTTGGAATGCTTTTTCACGATGTTAATTCCTTCAACAAGCACACGATTTTGTTTCGGATATGCTTCAAGAATTGTTCCTTGTTTGCCTTTGTCCTTACCAGAGATGACTACGACTTTGTCACCTTTTTTAACATGCATTAGCTTGGCACCTCCTTGAAAGGCTTTATACAATTTTTACATATTATAGAACTTCTGGAGCTAGAGAAACGATCTTCATGAAACTATTGTCACGTAATTCACGAGCAACAGGTCCAAAAATACGAGTTCCACGTGGGCTCTTATCGTCACGGATAATTACACATGCGTTTTCATCAAAACGAATGTAAGAACCGTCAGGACGACGCATACCACGTTTTGTACGGACAACAACAGCCTTAACGACTTCACCTTTTTTAACAACGCCTCCTGGTGTTGCCTGTTTAACTGTACAAACGATGACATCACCGATGTTTGCAGTTTTACGGCCAGAACCACCTAGGACTTTAATTGTTAGCACTTCACGAGCACCTGAATTGTCAGCGACTTTTAAACGAGATTCTTGTTGAATCATGTACGGTACCTCCCTTCGGAATTAGCTTAATCCGAACTATATTAAATGATTACTGCTTTTTCTACTACTTCTACAAGACGGAAGCGCTTTGTAGCTGAAAGTGGACGAGTTTCCATGATACGTACTACGTCGCCTGCTTTAGCTTCGTTTAGCTCGTCATGAGCTTTTAACTTTTTAGAGTATTTCACGCGTTTACCGTATAAAGAATGCTTTTTATAGGTTTCTACAACAACTGTTACTGTTTTATCCATTTTATCGGATACTACGCGGCCAGTGTAGATTTTGCGTTGGTTGCGTTCGCTCATTCTGCAAACCTCCATTCATTATCGATTAGTGACACCGATCTCTCTTTGACGAACAACTGTTTTCATACGAGCAATCGATTTGCGAACTTCACGGATGCGAGCTGTATTTTCAAGTTGTCCAGTAGCTAACTGGAAACGAAGATTAAATAGTTCTTCTTTAAGAGATTTTAGTTTTTGTTCAATTTCAGCAGTGGTTAGATCTTTGATTTCATTAGCTTTCATTTGTTTCACCACCAATTTCCTCTCTTTTTACAAACTTGCATTTGATTGGAAGTTTGTGTGCTGCAAGGCGCAATGCTTCTCTTGCCACCTCTTCAGATACACCAGAGATTTCAAACAATACTTTGCCCGGTTTAACAACTGCTACCCAACCTTCAGGAGCACCTTTACCGGAACCCATCCGTACTTCAAGCGGCTTAGCTGTGTAAGGTTTGCTTGGGAAAATTTTGATCCAAACTTTTCCTCCACGTTTCATATAACGAGTCATCGCAATACGAGCTGCTTCGATTTGGCGGTTAGTGATCCAGGAAGCTTCTTGAGCTTGAAGTCCAAATTCTCCAAAATGAACTTCAGTGCCGCCCTTAGCCATCCCTCTCATCTTACCGCGGTGTTCACGACGGTATTTTACGCGTTTTGGCAATAACATATTATTTTCCTCCTTCCTCAGATTTCTTCTTAGTAGGAAGAACTTCTCCACGGTAGATCCAAACTTTCACGCCTAGCTTACCGTAAGTAGTATCTGCTTCAGCATGAGCATAATCTATGTCAGCACGAAGTGTGTGAAGTGGAACTGTTCCTTCGCTGTAATGTTCAGCACGAGCAATATCAGCACCGCCAAGACGACCAGAAACCTGAGTTTTGATTCCTTGTGCGCCAGAACGCATAGTACGTTGGATAGCTTGTTTTTGAGCACGACGGAATGAAACACGGTTTTCTAATTGACGAGCGATGTTTTCAGCAACCAATTTTGCGTCAAGATCTGCTCTTTTAATTTCAATGATATTGATATGAACTCTTTTGCCAGTTAACTGGTTCAAAGCTTTGCGAAGTGCTTCAACTTCAGTACCGCCCTTACCGATAACCATTCCTGGTTTAGCAGTGTGAACAGATACATTGATACGGTTAGCTGCACGTTCGATTTCAACTTTGGATACAGAAGCATCACTTAAACGTTTCGCGATATACTCACGAACTTTAAGGTCTTCATGCAAAAGAACTGCGTAGTCTTTATCAGCGTACCATTTGGATTCCCAATCACGGATGATCCCGATACGCAAACCGACTGGATTTACCTTTTGACCCACAGATTACCCCTCCTTCTTTTCTGATACAACGATTGTAATATGACTAGTACGTTTGTTAATTGCACTCGCACGACCTTGAGCGCGAGGACGGAAACGTTTTAATGTTGGTCCTTCGTTAACGTATGCCTCTGAAACGACTAGGTTATTGATATCCATTTCGTAGTTATGTTCTGCATTTGCGATAGCAGATTTCAGAATCTTTTCTACGACTGGAGAAGCAGATTTTGGTGTTAAGCGAAGAATCGCTACTGCTTCACCTACTTGTTTTCCTCGAATTAAATCTGCGACTAAACGCACTTTACGAGGAGCAATACGAACTGTTCTAGCGACAGCTTTTGCTTGCATGAGATGCCCTCCTCTCATTAACGTCTTGTTTTCTTGTCATCACTTGCGTGACCTTTATAAGTGCGTGTAGGCGCGAATTCGCCTAGTTTGTGACCTACCATATCTTCTGTTACATAAACCGGCACATGCTTACGACCGTCATAAACAGCGATTGTATGTCCGATGAATTGCGGGAAGATTGTTGAGCGACGAGACCAAGTTTTTACTACCTGCTTCTTGTCAGCTTCATTTAATTTTTCAACTTTTACCAATAAATGATCATCAACAAAAGGCCCTTTTTTTAAGCTACGACCCATGCGAGTACCTCCCTTCGTGACTGTTCTACGGTTCTATATATGAACCGTAGGTCAATCCCGTTATTTTTTACGACGACGTACGATAAATTTATCGGATTTGTTTTTCTTCTTACGAGTTTTGAATCCAAGAGTAGGTTTACCCCATGGAGACATTGGTGATTTACGTCCGATTGGAGCTTTACCTTCACCACCACCATGCGGGTGATCGTTCGGGTTCATTACTGATCCACGAACTGTTGGGCGTTTACCTAACCAACGGTTACGACCAGCTTTACCAATGTTGATAAGTTCATGTTGTTCATTACCAACTTGACCGATTGTAGCACGGCAAGTTGCAAGAATCATACGAACCTCACCTGAGTTTAAACGTACAAGTACATAACGACCTTCTTTACCAAGTACTTGGGCAGATGTTCCTGCTGAACGGACTAATTGTCCACCTTTTCCTGGTTTAAGTTCGATGTTATGAATTACTGTACCAACTGGGATGTTAATAAGAGGAAGTGCGTTACCCACTTTAATGTCAGCTTCTGGACCTGACATGATTTCCAAACCTACTTCTAGGTTTTTCGGAGCTAGGATATAACGTTTTTCTCCATCAACGTAATTAATTAATGCAATGTTTGCAGAACGATTTGGATCGTACTCAATAGTAGCAACGCGTCCTGGTATACCATCTTTATTCCGTTTGAAATCGATGATACGGTATTGACGCTTGTGGCCGCCACCTTGATGACGAACTGTTAACTTACCTTGGTTATTACGGCCGCCTTTGCTGTGTAAAGGAGCAAGTAATGATTTTTCCGGTTTGTCTGTAGTAATCTCAGCAAAATCGGAAGTTGTCATATTACGTCGACCGTTAGAGGTAGGTTTATACTTCTTAATCGCCATTTGTATTTCCCTCCTTCTCTAATGAATTAAGCCTCGAAAAGCTCGATTTCTTTGCTGTCAGCAGTTAATTTAACAATTGCTTTACGGCGCTTGTTAGTATAGCCTGCATGTTTGCCCATACGTTTAAATTTACCTTTGTAGTTCATGATGTTTACTTTCTCAACTTTAACGCCGAAAATTTCTTGAACAGCATCTTTAACTTGAGTTTTGTTAGCTCTAACATCAACTTCAAAAGTATATTTTTTTTCAGCCATTATGTCTGAAGAGCGTTCAGTGATTACGGGGCGCTTAATGATATCGCGTGCATCCATTATGCAAGCACCTCCTCTACTTTTTCGACAGCTGATTTAGTCAAGATCAATTTGTTGTGTGATACAACATCAAGAACATTAAGACCAACAGCTTCAACTACAGTAACACCAGGGATGTTACGTGCAGAAAGAGCAACTTTCTCATCTAATCCGTCAGTAACAATCAACGTTTTAGTATCAATAGAAAGGTTATTAAGTACTGCTACAAATTCTTTTGTTTTTGGAGCTTCGAAAGACAAGCTTTCAAGTACCAAAATGTTCTCTTCCAATGCCTTTGCAGACAATGCAGATTTAATAGCTAAACGACGTACCTTTTTAGGTAGCTTGTAAGCGTAAGATCTTGGAGTTGGTCCAAAAACAACGCCACCGCCACGCCATTGTGGAGAACGGATAGAACCTTGACGCGCACGTCCAGTTCCTTTTTGTTTCCAAGGTTTACGTCCACCGCCTGCAACTTCAGAACGGTTTTTAACTTTATGAGTTCCTTGACGTAAGGAAGCTCGTTGCATAATGATTGCTTCAAATAATACATGATTATTAGGTTCGATACCAAAGATGGATTCATTTAGTTCGATGTCGCCAACTTGTGAACCTGTTTGGTTGAACAATGTAACTTTTGGCATTCTATTGCTCCTCCTTTCTCAGAAATTACTTTGCTTTAACAGCAGTTTTAACTTTGATCAATGCTTTTCTTGCACCAGGTACATTACCTTTGATCAATAGTAGGTTGCGTTCAACATCAACTTTAACGATAGCCAAGTTTTGAACAGTAATTTGTTCCCCACCCATACGTCCTGGTAATAATTTACCTTTGAATACGCGGTTTGGAGCTACAGGACCCATTGAACCTGGGCGACGGTGGTAACGAGAACCATGTGTCATCGGTCCGCGAGATTGTCCGTGACGTTTGATAGCGCCTTGGAATCCTTTACCTTTTGAAATTCCTGATACATCTACTAAATCGCCTTCTGCGAAAATACTAACATTGACTTCTTGACCGATCTCATATTCAGTAAGATCCGTTCCGCGGAATTCGCGAATGAAGCGCTTAGGAGTAGTATTTGCTTTTTCAACATGTCCCTTTTCAGGTTTGTTAGAAAGCTTTTCACGTTTGTTTTCAAAACCAACTTGAACTGCTTCATAGCCATCAGTTTCAACAGTTTTCTTTTGAAGAACCACGTTATTAGCAGCTTCGATAACTGTTACCGGGATAAGTTCGCCGTTTTCAGCAAAAACTTGAGTCATACCGATTTTTCTTCCTAAGATTCCTTTGGTCATAAGTCACACCTCCTAGAGTAATTGTTCATATTTATATGAATTATAATTTGATTTCAATGTCAACGCCTGATGGTAAATCTAAACGCATCAATGAATCAACTGTTTGTGGAGTTGGATTAACGATATCGATTAGACGTTTATGCGTACGCATTTCGAATTGTTCACGAGAGTCTTTGTATTTATGAACCGCACGTAGGATCGTGTAAACCGATCTTTCAGTAGGCAATGGAATCGGACCAGATACAGCCGCACCAGAACGTTTTGCAGTTTCAACAATTTTCTCAGCAGATTGATCAAGAATTCTGTGATCATATGCTTTTAAACGGATACGAATTTTTTGTTTTGCCATAATTTTCCCTCCTTTTCGCCTATTTTAAAATAGACCTTCTCAATGGAAATTTCCCACACACTCGCCATGGCAAAGCGGCCGGGTGTGTCAGCAACCTTCCATATCATCGCAGTCAAAGACCAACATTGTCTATTATACATAAAGCACAAGTAGAATGCAAGTTAAACTTAAATTTTTCTTGTGCAACACACTTTTATTATTATACATACTATCTCAAGTATTTACAAGTACATTCTACACGGTCTTTCATATCCATTTTCTTCATTTGATAAATCAACAACATTCTCTTTGGAATACATCCATTTTTCAATGGATATGGATATTATAGAAGTAAACATGAAAAGTCCTCTAAATAGAAAAAAAGCAGATGGCGTCCCATCTGCTTTTCCCGGAAGGCGTCCCTTCCAATATTCATTTAAGAATTAATTACTCAGTGATTGTAGCAACGACGCCAGCGCCTACAGTACGTCCACCCTCACGGATAGAGAATTTAGTACCTTCTTCGATAGCGATTGGAGCGATAAGTTCTACAGTCATTTCGATGTTGTCTCCAGGCATAACCATTTCTACGCCTTCTGGAAGGTTACAAATACCAGTTACGTCAGTTGTACGGAAGTAGAACTGAGGACGGTAGTTTGTAAAGAATGGAGTGTGACGTCCACCTTCTTCTTTAGATAGAACATAAACTTCAGCTTTGAACTTTGTGTGTGGAGTGATTGTACCTGGTTTAGCAAGTACTTGTCCACGTTGGATATCTTCACGGGATACACCACGAAGAAGTGCACCGATGTTGTCACCAGCTTCAGCATAGTCAAGAAGTTTACGGAACATTTCAACACCTGTTACAGTTGTTGGTTTAGACTCTTCGTTGAAACCGATGATGTCAACAACGTCACCGACTTTAACTTGTCCACGCTCAACACGGCCAGTAGCAACTGTACCACGACCAGTGATAGAGAATACATCCTCAACTGGCATCATGAATGGTTTGTCAGTGTCACGAGTTGGTTCTGGGATATACTCGTCAACAGCTGTCATTAATTCATGAATTTTTTCTTCCCAAGCAGCTTCTCCTTGAAGAGCTTTTAGTGCAGATCCTTTGATAACTGGAATGTCATCGCCAGGGAATTCATATTCAGAAAGAAGGTCACGAATTTCCATTTCTACTAATTCAAGAAGTTCTTCGTCATCAACCATGTCGCATTTGTTCATGAATACTACTAGGAATGGTACACCTACTTGACGAGAAAGAAGGATGTGCTCACGAGTTTGTGGCATTGGGCCATCAGCAGCAGATACTACTAGGATTCCGCCGTCCATTTGTGCAGCACCAGTGATCATGTTTTTAACATAGTCAGCATGTCCTGGGCAGTCAACGTGTGCATAGTGACGAGTAGCTGTTTCGTACTCAACGTGTGCAGTAGAGATTGTGATACCACGTTCTCTTTCTTCTGGAGCACCATCGATTTGGTCATAAGCGCGAGCTTCTGCTCCACCAGTTTTAGCAAGTACAGTTGTGATTGCAGCTGTTAGAGTTGTTTTACCATGGTCGACGTGACCAATTGTTCCAACGTTAACGTGCGGTTTTGAACGATCAAATTTAGCTTTTCCCATTAGGAATTCCTCCTTAAAATTATAAATAAAAGATTAAGTATATAGGGCTGTGAAAGAAGACTAATTCTTCCATCACAGCTTACATAAGATAGTTATACTTTAATAAGAGGTGAAAATCAATTATTCACCTTTATTTTTTTTGATGATCTCTTCAGAAATGCTCTTAGGTACTTCTTCATAATGGTCGAAGTGCATAGAGAATGTTCCGCGTCCTTGTGTGTTAGAACGTAGAGATGTAGCATATCCGAACATTTCAGATAGTGGAACCATCGCTTTAACCATTTGCGTGTTACCGCGAGCTTCCATACCCTCTACGCGACCACGACGAGATGTGATATCTCCCATGATGTCGCCTAGATAATCTTCAGGAATAACTACTTCCACTTTCATGATTGGTTCAAGGATAACCGGTTTACACTTAGAAGCAGCATTTTTAAGTGCCATTGAAGCAGCAATTTTAAATGCCATTTCGTTGGAGTCAACGTCATGGTAAGAACCGTCAAATAATTTTGCTTTGATGTCGACTAGCGGGTAACCAGCAAGTACACCACGGTCAAGTGAATCAACTAATCCAGCTTGTACAGCAGGGATATATTCACGTGGTACTACACCACCGACGATAGCATTTTCAAATTCGAATCCTTTACCTTCTTCGTTTGGACCAAATTCAATCCATACGTGTCCAAATTGTCCACGACCACCTGATTGGCGAACGAATTTACCTTCAACCTTAGCTGAACCACGGAAAGTTTCACGGTATGCTACTTGAGGAGCACCAACGTTTGCTTCCACTTTGAATTCGCGACGCATACGGTCAACAAGGATGTCCAAGTGAAGTTCACCCATACCAGCGATGATCGTTTGACCAGTTTCTTGGTCAGTATGCGCACGGAATGTTGGATCTTCATCTTGTAGCTTTTGTAAAGCTTGAGACATTTTGTCTTGGTCTGCTTTTGATTTCGGTTCAACTGAAAGTGAAATAACCGGCTCTGGGAATACCATTGATTCAAGAATTACTTGGTTCTTGTCATCACATAGTGTATCTCCAGTTGTAGTATCTTTCAATCCAACAGCAGCAGCGATATCCCCTGCGTATACAGTTGATATTTCTTCACGGCTGTTTGCGTGCATTTGAAGGATACGTCCAATACGTTCACGTTTACCTTTAGTTGAGTTGATTACATATGATCCTGATTCTAATGTACCTGAGTACACACGGAAGAATGTAAGTTTACCAACGTAAGGATCAGTCATAACTTTAAACGCTAAAGCTGAGAACGGTTCAGAATCATCTGAATGACGTTCTACTTCTTCTTCTGAATCCGGCAGAATACCTTTAATAGCTGGTACGTCCAATGGAGATGGAAGGAAGTCGATAACGTTATCAAGCATTAATTGAACACCTTTGTTTTTGAAAGCTGATCCACAGATAACTGGGAAGAATTCAACATTAACGGTTGCTGTACGAATAGCAGCTTTTAATTCAGCAACGCTGATTTCTTCGCCGCCAAGGTATTTTTCCATTAAGTCTTCATTAACTTCTGCAACTGCTTCAACTAGCTTTTCACGGTATTCTTCAGCTAATTCGCGATGTTCTTCAGGAATTTCACCAACAGAGATATCAGTTCCTAGGTCATTACCATAGAAATGAGCTTTCATTTCAATAAGGTCAATGATTGCAGAGAATTGATCTTCAGCGCCGATTGGTAACTGAACCGGGTGTGCATTAGCTTGTAGACGGTCGATGATAGTTCCAACTGAGTAAAGGAAGTCTGCACCGATTTTGTCCATTTTATTTACGAATACGACACGTGGTACACCGTAAGTTGTAGCTTGGCGCCAAACTGTTTCAGTTTGAGGCTCAACACCTGATTGGGCATCAAGTACAGCTACAGCTCCATCAAGTACACGCAAAGAACGTTCAACTTCAACTGTGAAGTCTACGTGTCCCGGTGTATCGATGATGTTTACACGGTGACCTTTCCACTGTGCAGTTGTTGCAGCGGATGTGATCGTGATTCCGCGTTCTTGTTCCTGTTCCATCCAGTCCATTTGTGAAGCACCTTCGTGTGTTTCACCAATTTTATGGATTTTACCAGTGTAATATAGAACACGTTCTGTTGTTGTCGTTTTACCAGCATCGATGTGAGCCATGATACCGATATTACGAGTGTTTGCTAAGGAGAACTCTCTTGCCATTTGTCTTTCTCCTTCCTTCTATAAGGATTTTATAGTAATTAATCTTACCAGCGATAATGAGCGAATGCTTTGTTAGCTTCAGCCATTTTGTGTGTATCTTCACGTTTCTTAACTGCTGCTCCAGTATTGTTAGCAGCATCCATGATTTCATAAGCTAAACGCTCTTCCATCGTTTTTTCTCCACGAAGGCGAGAGTATTTTACTAACCAACGAAGTCCTAGAGTCGATTTACGGTCTGGACGCACCTCAACTGGTACTTGATAGTTAGCTCCACCCACACGGCGTGCTTTTACTTCTAATACAGGCATGATGTTTTTAAGTGCTTGATCAAAAACTTCGATCGACTCATTGCCAGTACGTTCTTTGATTAAATCAAATGCAGAGTAAAGAATTTTTTGTGATTTACCTCTTTGTCCATCAACCATTAATTTGTTGATTAAGCGAGTCACAAGTTTTGAATTATAAATTGGATCTGGTAATACGTCTCTTTTCGTTACAGGTCCTTTACGAGGCATTATATTTCCTCCTTTCAAGAAAGTTTAATTTTTGTTTGAGATTATTTTTTTGCTGCTTTCGGACGCTTAGTACCGTATTTAGAACGGCCTTGCATACGATTGTTAACTCCAGCAGTATCAAGAGCACCACGTACGATGTGATAACGTACTCCTGGTAAATCTTTTACACGACCGCCACGGATAAGAACCACGCTGTGTTCTTGTAGGTTGTGACCGATACCTGGGATATAAGCTGTTACCTCGATACCGTTTGTTAAACGTACACGCGCATATTTACGTAACGCGGAGTTTGGTTTTTTCGGTGTCATAGTACCCACACGAGTGCAAACACCACGTTTTTGCGGAGATGATACGTTAGTTTGTGCTTTTTTAAAGCTGTTGTAGCCTTTGTTAAGTGCTGGAGATTTTGATTTAACCTCTTTAGACTCGCGTCCTTTACGCACTAATTGATTAATAGTAGGCATTACATTTTTCCTCCCTTCACGTTTTCATTTCTAGTACCACACATCCAGGTGGTTCATAAATGGGTAAAAACAAAGTCTTTGCAAATATTATTGCAAAAACATTTTTACTTTTTAATGGCAACAGTTGCTGCTCCGACATCAATACCACATGCTTTGCCAAGCATTCTCATCGAATCAACATATGTGATAGGAACATCCAATTCTTTAGCGGTCTCAACGACACGCCCAGTCAAGTATATATCTGCATCATCAGCGATGATAACTTCTTGAATTAAATTGTTTTTAAGAGCTCTAACTGCTTGTTTCGTCCCTATAATCACTGACTTTGCCTGTATTACTTTTTCATAAGACATGGTCCATATCCTCCAAAGTTACAGGGTAACATAGGAGCACCTTTGCTATAGTATCATTATAAGTCGGATACTGTCAACTTCTTTCATAAAAAATATTTCAAGCAAAAGGTTTTCCTTACATAATTCTATTAAGATTATCAATTTGCCTAGAGGTAATATATCCATTCCTCATACTTCTTTTCAGGCTTCCTTGAGTAATAAGAGAGACCAGCACAATAAATTCTGACCCTTCAGCTCCACTCGAATACAGGAGTGCGGTTTTCAGTTTTAATTGAGCTGGTCCTTTTTCCTTTAATCCACTGTTACTGTATCGGCACTTTCGTCACCAACAACGACAGGGTTTGCTTTTCTGTATCTAAGCATTCCTGTTCCTGCAGGGACAAGTTTACCGATGATGACATTTTCTTTAAGTCCAAGCAATTCATCACGTTTTCCTTTTATTGCTGCATCAGTCAAGACTCTAGTCGTTTCTTGGAATGACGCGGCGGACAAGAAGGAATCCGTTTCTAGGGATGCTTTCGTGATACCCAGTAATACAGGGCGTCCTGTAGCAGGTAACTTGTTAGTCAGCAATGCATCTGTGTTTGCAGTAGTGAATTGGTTAACATCCAATAATGTTCCTGGAAGAACTTCAGTTTCACCTGCGTCAAGCACACGGACTTTACGCATCATTTGTCTAACCATTACCTCGATGTGTTTATCACCGATTTCAACCCCTTGCATCCGGTATACTTTTTGAACTTCATGAAGCAGGTATTCCTGAACAGTAAGTACATCTGTAACCTTCAGCAATTCTTTCGGATCGATAGAACCCTCTGTTAACTCTTCACCACGACGGACAGGCGTATCAACAGTTACTCTTAAACGCGCTGTGTACGGCGCAGTATATGTGCGTGATTCAACTGCTCCTTGAACAACGATTTCCTGTTGTTTATCCCGAATTTCATTAATCGAAACAATCGTTCCTTCGATTTCGGAAATGACAGCTTGACCTTTAGGGTTTCTCGCTTCAAATATCTCTTGGATACGAGGAAGACCTTGAGTGATATCGTCCCCAGCAACCCCACCAGTATGGAATGTACGCATCGTTAACTGTGTACCAGGTTCACCGATTGATTGAGCGGCGATAATACCGACTGCTTCGCCCACTTCAACTTCTTGACCGGTAGCCAAGTTGCGTCCATAACATTTTTTACATACACCATGGCTGGTGTTACATGTAAAGGCAGAACGAATCCAAGCTGTTTCAATTCCAAGTGAATCAATATAATCAGCAAGATCTTCAGTGATAAGATCATTTTCAGCCACGATCACTTCATTTGTTTCTGGATGTTTAATCGCTTTTCTTGCATAACGGCCTACTAGGCGCTCTTCAAGATGCTCGATTATTTCAGTACCCTCTCTCAAGGCTGAAATTTTCAAGCCGCGGTCCGTTCCACAATCGTCATCACGGATGATGACATCTTGGGCAACGTCAACAAGTCGACGGGTAAGGTAACCTGAATCGGCTGTTTTAAGTGCTGTATCGGCAAGACCTTTACGCGCACCATGTGTAGAGATGAAGTACTCCAACACTGTTAAACCTTCACGGAAACTTGACTTGATCGGTAATTCAATGATACGTCCAGCCGGGTTGGCCATCAAACCTCGCATACCAGCAAGCTGCGTAAAGTTGGAAGCATTACCACGGGCACCGGAGTCACTCATCATGAAGATCGGGTTGCGTCGGTCCAGTGAGTCCATAAGTTTGGACTGGATGGTATCCTTGGCAGCACTCCAAATTGAGATAACGCGATCATAACGCTCATCCTCTGTAATCAGACCACGTCTGAACTGTTTCAAGACGTTATCCACTTTGGTTTGAGCCTCAGTGATGATCTCTTGTTTTTCTTTTAAAACGACAATATCAGCCACACCAACGGTAATACCAGCTTTTGTCGAATATTTGAATCCAAGATCTTTCATCCGGTCAAGCATTTTGGATGTTTCGGTAATTTTAAAACGTTTAAAGACTTCC
The DNA here is from genome assembly GCF_030348945.1 of Peribacillus sp. ACCC06369. NCBI lineage: Bacteria > Bacillati > Bacillota > Bacilli > Caryophanales > Bacillaceae > Peribacillus > Peribacillus sp. ACCC06369. The sequence goes on along the minus strand of NZ_JAUCEN010000002.1, from coordinate 128,923 downwards.
GCAATGATATTCCCAAGAATTTGTTTCTTGAATGGATCAATAGCCGGTTGGGCCTTAATCATTTCAGGGATATTAGCGCCTTTTTCCACAAAATATTTCTCTGGAGTTTTCGTTTCCAAATTATATCGTGTTGGTTCGTTAATATACGGGAATGATTTTGGTAAAATTTCATTGAAGATCAATTTACCGACAGTCGTAATTAGAAGTTGGCTGTTTTGCGCTTCAGTGAAAGTTTCATTATTTAGTGATGATGCATGTACGCCACAACGGGAATGCAGGTGTACATATCCATTTTGGTATGCAAGTAATGCTTCACTTGTATCTTTAAAGATCATACCCTCTCCGATAGCGCCTTCTCTTTCCAATGTTAAGTAATAGTTACCTAATACCATATCTTGAGAAGGTGTTACGACAGGTTTACCATCTTTAGGGTTCAAAATGTTCTGTGCTGCAAGCATAAGCATGCGTGCTTCGGCTTGGGCTTCAGAAGATAGAGGAACGTGGACCGCCATTTGGTCACCGTCAAAGTCAGCGTTGTAAGCTGTACATACGAGCGGATGCAAACGAATTGCGCGACCTTCAACCAACGTTGGTTCAAACGCTTGGATACCAAGTCTGTGAAGAGTCGGTGCACGGTTCAATAGTACTGGATGTTCTCTAATGACTTCTTCTAGTACATCCCATATTTCAGGAGATAAACGTTCAATTTTGCGCTTGGCAGATTTGATGTTATGCGCTAGACCTCTTTGAACAAGCTCCTTCATAACGAATGGTTTGAATAATTCAATCGCCATTTCTTTCGGAAGACCACATTGGTACATCTTTAAGTTTGGTCCAACTACGATAACGGAACGGCCAGAATAATCAACACGTTTACCAAGAAGGTTTTGACGGAAACGACCTTGTTTACCTTTTAACATGTGAGATAAAGATTTCAACGGACGGTTACCAGGTCCAGTTACCGGACGGCCGCGACGGCCATTATCGATAAGAGCATCGACAGCTTCTTGTAGCATACGCTTCTCATTTTGAACGATAATGCTTGGTGCTCCAAGGTCCAGTAATCTTTTCAACCGATTATTACGGTTGATAACACGGCGATATAAATCATTTAGATCAGATGTGGCAAAACGTCCACCATCAAGTTGAACCATCGGGCGAAGTTCCGGTGGAATGACCGGAAGCACGTCCAGGATCATCCATGAAGGCTCATTTCCGGAGTTACGGAATGCTTCAAGCACTTCCAAGCGTTTGATTGCACGGGTCCTGCGTTGTCCTTGAGCTGTTTTAAGCTCCTCTTTCAACGACTCTACTTCCTTTTCCGTATCAATATCTTGTAAAAGTTTTTTAATAGCTTCCGCACCCATGGCAGCTTGGAACTTCTTACCGTATTTCTCACGGTATGTACGATATTCCTTTTCAGAAAGAAGTTGTTTCTTTTCTAAAGTTGTATCGCCCGTTTCAGTTACTACGTAAGATGCGAAGTATATAACTTCTTCCAATGCACGTGGAGACATGTCAAGAACAAGACCCATACGGCTAGGGATTCCTTTAAAATACCATATGTGTGAAACTGGAGCTGCCAGCTCAATATGACCCATACGCTCACGACGTACCTTAGCACGAGTGACTTCGACGCCACAACGGTCACAGACTACGCCTTTATAACGAACACGTTTATATTTTCCGCAATGACATTCCCAGTCCTTTTGAGGTCCAAAAATTCTCTCACAGAATAAACCGTCTTTTTCTGGCTTTAACGTACGATAGTTGATTGTTTCTGGTTTTTTAACTTCTCCATGGGACCAAGAACGAATCTTGTCTGGTGAAGCAAGACCAATTTTCATATACTCAAAATTATTAACGTCTAACAAGGGGCCTACCTCCCTTTTAATCTCCAGGTTTAACCCTCGATTGCCGTCAAGTATCAGGCAATCTTACACCGGATGATGGTTGATTGAATCAATAAGGCTCTAACAAGGCAGCATGATCTTCAAAGAAACATCTTGCTGCCAGTCAGAGCGGGTGATATATAACTAGAAATGTTTATATTTATTCTTTGACAGGTGCCCCTACTTCGGAAGCAACCATATCTTTAGTTTCTGAATCAAGGCTTAATTTGTCTGCTTGGTTGGCTTCTTCTTCATCTTCCAAATCACGCATTTCGATTTCACGATCTTCGGCATTAAGAATTTTAACATCCAATCCTAAACTTTGAAGCTCCTTAATCAATACTTTGAAGGACTCAGGAACGCCTGGTTCAGGGACATTTTCACCTTTGACAATCGCTTCGTACGTTTTAACACGACCTACGACATCATCTGATTTAACGGTTAGGATTTCTTGTAATGTATAAGCAGCACCATAAGCTTCAAGTGCCCATACTTCCATCTCACCGAAACGCTGTCCACCAAATTGCGCTTTACCACCAAGTGGTTGCTGCGTAACAAGGGAGTAAGGTCCAGTTGAACGTGCGTGAAGTTTATCATCGACCATATGTGCCAGTTTGATCATATACATGACACCAACGGATACACGGTTATCGAAAGCTTCACCTGAACGGCCATCATAAAGAACAGTTTTTGCATCACGGGACATCCCGGCTTCTTCAATCGTACCCCAAACGTCTTCCTCAGTAGCACCATCGAATACAGGAGATGCTACATGAATGCCAAGTGCGCGTGCAGCCATACCTAAGTGAAGCTCCAACACTTGACCGATGTTCATACGTGAAGGTACACCCAATGGGTTTAACATGATGTCGACTGGAGTGCCATCTGGTAAATAAGGCATATCTTCTTCAGGAAGGATCCTGGAGATTACCCCTTTGTTACCATGTCGTCCAGCCATTTTATCGCCTTCATGGATTTTACGTTTTTGTACGATATAAACACGTGCGAGCTGGTTTACACCAGGAGGTAGTTCATCGCCGTCTTCTCTGTTAAATACTTTAACATCAAGAACGATTCCACCGCCGCCGTGAGGTACACGAAGTGATGTATCCCTTACTTCACGAGCTTTTTCACCGAAGATTGCATGTAATAGACGTTCTTCAGCAGTCAGTTCCGTTACACCTTTAGGCGTGACTTTACCAACTAGAAGGTCTCCGTCTTTTACTTCAGCCCCCACACGGATTATTCCGCGCTCATCAAGATTACGAAGCGCATCTTCCCCTACATTAGGGATATCACGGGTGATTTCTTCAGGTCCTAATTTCGTATCGCGTGATTCAGACTCATATTCTTCAATATGAATAGAAGTGTACACATCATCTTTAACCAATCGCTCACTCATGATGATGGCATCTTCATAGTTATACCCATCCCATGTCATGAAGGCAACCAATACGTTACGTCCAAGTGCTAACTCACCTTTTTCCATTGAAGGACCATCAGCAAGAATCTCACCTTTTACGACGTTGTCGCCAACACTGACGATAGGGCGTTGATTATAGCACGTTCCTTGGTTAGAACGAATGAATTTTAATAGACGGTATTTATCAAGGTTTCCTTTTACTTGCTGTCCGTCAACTTCACTTACCCTGCGAACCCATACTTCACGTGATTCAACGTGCTCTACGATACCAGGGTGTTTACAGATGACAGCAGCACCGGAGTCTTTCGCTGAAACATATTCCATACCCGTTCCGACTCGAGGGGCTTCCGGTTGTAGCAAAGGCACTGCTTGACGTTGCATGTTCGCTCCCATAAGGGCACGGTTGGAGTCATCATTCTCCAAGAAAGGAATACATGCTGTCGCAGCAGATACAACCTGTTTAGGAGATACATCCATGTAATCTACGCGGTCACGCGGAACAACGGTATTTTCACCGCGGAAACGTGCAACAACATCATTATCAAGGAATGAGCCGTCATCTGATAGACGTACATTCGCTTGGGCAACTACATAGTTATCTTCCTCATCAGCTGTTAAGTAATCGATTTGGCTTGTAATTCTACCAGTTTCAGGATTCACACGGCGATATGGTGTTTCAATGAAACCATATGGGTTTACCTTTGCAAAACTGGACAATGAGTTAATCAAACCAATATTCGGGCCCTCAGGCGTTTCAATCGGACACATACGGCCATAGTGGGAATAATGAACGTCACGTACTTCAAAGCCAGCACGCTCACGTGTCAGACCACCAGGCCCCAATGCAGATAGACGACGTTTATGCGTCAATTCTGCAAGCGGATTCGTTTGATCCATGAATTGGGAAAGCTGTGAGCTTCCAAAGAACTCTTTAATAGACGCAATGACTGGGCGAATGTTAATTAGTTGCTGCGGAGTGATTGTATTCGTATCTTGAATAGACATTCTTTCACGAACGACACGCTCCATACGGGATAAACCAATTCTAAATTGGTTTTGCAGCAATTCACCAACGGAACGCAGACGACGGTTACCTAAATGGTCAATGTCATCTGTGATTCCCACACCATGCAATAAGTTAAAGAAATAACTAATGGAAGAAATGATATCAGCCGGTGTAATGTTTTTGACCTGGTCGGTCACATATGCATTCCCGATGATATTGATCACTTTTTCGCCTTCAGCATCGTTTGGTGCAAAGACTTTAATAGGTTGAAGAAGAGTTTCTTCCTCTACTACGCCACCTGATGGATGGAAAGTTTTGAATCCGATTCCAGCTTCGATATGAGGCAGAATCCTATCAAGAGTCCGACGATCAAGCATTGTACCTTTTTCAACGATGATTTCCCCTGTTTCAGGATCAATCAAAGTCTCTGCAATACGTTGTCCGAATAAACGGTTCTTGATATGCAGTTTTTTGTTTATTTTATAACGACCTACGTTAGCTAAATCATAACGTTTCGGATCGAAAAAGCGGGATACTAAAAGACTTTTCGCGTTATCGACAGTAGGTGGTTCACCTGGGCGTAGACGCTCATAGATTTCTAGCAATGCTTTTTCTACACTCTCGGTGTTATCCTTTTCAAGAGTGTTGCGAAGGTATTCGTTGTCACCGATCAAATCAATGATTTCTTGATCAGTTCCGAATCCAAGGGCACGCATCAATACCGTTATCGGTAATTTCCTGGTGCGATCGATTCGAACATACACAACATCCTTGGCATCTGTTTCATATTCGAGCCATGCGCCACGGTTAGGAATGACGGTCGCAGAGAACCCAAGCTTACCGTTTTTATCCATTTTCCCATTGTAGTAAACACTCGGTGAGCGCACTAATTGGGATACAATTACCCGTTCAGCACCATTGATGACAAATGTACCTGTTTCAGTCATCAGCGGGAAGTCGCCCATAAATACATCCTGGTCTTTCACTTCCCCTGTTTCTTTGTTAACAAGGCGCACTTTCACACGAAGTGGTGCAGAATACGTAACATCGCGTTCTTTTGTTTCTCCCACAGAATACTTCGGCTCAGCTAAGCTGTAATCGATGAATTCTAACGATAAATTACCTGTAAAATCCTCAATAGGAGAAATATCCTGGAACATTTCCTTTAAACCTACATCTAGAAACCATTGATAAGAAGCTGTTTGAATTTCAATCAGATTCGGAAGATCCAAAACCTCACTGATTCTTGCATAACTTCTACGTTGGCGGTGTCGTCCATACTGAACAAGTTGACCTGTCAACTGATTCACCCCTTAAATCAAGCGTTATAAGGATCCATTTGCCCCGGAAAAGGAATCATTTCCATAGACAAAAAGAAAATGGTTTTTATTTTAAAAACCACTATTTCTCATAAAACGAACTATTATTTATATATTTTTCCCATATTATCCATTGGTTATACACCAATGGTATAAAAATTGCATAGTTACGGAATTATATATATGCATTTTATAATACTAACATAGCGAAAATTTAGAGTCAAACCTTTTTGGATAATAGTATATAGTAACCTTTTTTCTTAACGGGCACTTCAATATTGCCAAATAATTGCTCCATTTTATCCATTGCGGATGGAGCCCCTTGTTTTTTTTGAATGACAACCCATAATTCTCCACCAGCTACCAAACTGCGATAGCTTTCTTCTAAAATTTCGTGGACTACACTTTTGCCTGCGCGAATGGGAGGGTTCGTAAGAATTGCCGCGAATTGATTGGAGCCAACTTTGTCAAAACGATCACTTTCGTAAATCTTCACATTTGCGATCCCATTAGTAGCTGCATTCTCTTTTGACAACTCAACTGCCCGGCTATTTATATCAATCATTTCTATCGCTCTATCGGGATAAGCTGCCGCAATCGATATTCCGATTGGTCCATAACCGCAACCAACATCAAGAATATCTCCTTCCACAGCTTCATTAAGGTTAAAACTCTCAACCAAAAGACGCGATCCGAAATCAACTTCCTTTTTCGAAAAAACACCATTATCACTTTTGAAGCGAAAGGTACGTCCCTTTAATGTAAAATCCCAAAACTTCGGATTGCTTACGACATCCGGTTTATGTGAGTAGTAATGCTCTGTCAGAGTCATCTCCCCCTATCAGAAAGGAATATTGAAGATTTAATGAGAGAAGAGATTTGAAGAATGGATGCTTGCATGCCGGAATGTTTGAATAACGAAAACCTCTTAATTAATCAAACCATTAACGGCGTATTTCCGTCATTTCATTAAAATGAAGAAAAAAAGCCCGCCAGTGATAGCGAGCTTTTTGTTTATGCAAGATTACTTAACTTCAACGCCAGCTCCAACTTCTTCAAGTTTAGCTTTAACTTCTTCAGCTTCTTCTTTAGTAGCGCCTTCTTTGATTGCTTTTGGAGTGTTGTCAACAAGTTCTTTTGCTTCTTTAAGTCCAAGACCTGTAACTTCACGTACAGCTTTGATAACTTTGATTTTTTGATCTCCAGCAGATGTAAGGATAACATCAAACTCAGTTTGTTCTTCAGCAGCAGCGCCACCAGCAGCAGCTACAGCTACAGGTGCAGCAGCAGTTACGCCAAATTCTTCTTCGATTGCTTTTACAAGGTCGTTTAATTCTAAAACAGTCATGTTTTTAACTGCTTCTAAGATTTGATCTTTAGTCATTTTTATTTCCTCCTCGAAATGGTTGGTTTTTTTTTTGAATCAATAGGCAAAATAAGCGGTTAGCTTACGCGCCTTGTTCTTCTTTTTGATCTGCAACTGCTTTTGTAGCAATAGCAAGTCCGCGCATAGGTGCTTGTAGCACGCTGAGTAGCATTGAAAGTAGGCCTTCGCGTGAAGGTAGTTCTGCAAGAGCTTTAATTTCTTCAGCAGTTGCAACATTTCCTTCGATAACTCCAGCTTTGATTTCTAAAGCTTCATGTTTTTTCGCAAAATCGTTAAGGATTTTTGCTGGCGCAATAACATCTTCAGTTGAGAATGCAATTGCGTTTGGTCCTGTTAGAGATTCGTTTAAAGTGCTAAGTTCAGCACTTTCCGCAGCACGGCGAGTTAAAGAGTTTTTGTAAACTTTAAACTCAACGCCAGCTTCACGAAGTTGCTTACGAAGTTCTGTTAATTCAGCAACAGTCAATCCACGGTAGTCAACAACTACTGTTGATTGGCTTGCAGTTAATTTACCAGTAATCTCAGCAACGATTTTTTGCTTTTGTTCAATAATTGCGTTCATCCTTACACCTCCTGTAGATTTGCTTGAAAACATTTATACCGTTTCAAAGAAAAAGCCTTCATCTCTATTGCAGACATGAAGGCAGTAATTTCAAAAGTCATAGTCAAGGACTATTATTATCGAATTACCTCGGCAGGGAATTAAGCTCGTAACGAGCACCTACTGTCTACGGTACAAATGATATTCATTTATTCACAACAAAACTTATTATAACAACAATAGTTTTGGAATGTCAATTATTATTTATTGAAAGTAGAAGGATCAACTTTCACACCAGGGCCCATTGTAGTAGTTACAGAAACGTTTTTCATGTATGTTCCTTTAGCCGCCGCAGGTTTAACTTTCATTAACGTATCATAGATAGTAGTGAAGTTTTCCACTAGTTTAGCATCTTCGAAAGATACTTTACCGATTGGAGCATGGATGTTACCTGCTTTATCTACGCGGTATTCAACTTTACCAGCTTTGATTTCATTAACAGCTTTCGTTACGTCGAATGTTACAGTGCCAGTTTTAGGGTTAGGCATTAATCCTTTAGGTCCTAATACACGGCCAAGTTTACCAACTTCACCCATCATGTCTGGAGTCGCAACGATTACGTCGAATTCGAACCATCCTTGTTGGATTTTGTTGATGAAGTCAGATTCGCCAACGTAGTCAGCACCAGCAGCTTCCGCTTCTTTTGCTTTTTCGCCTTTAGCGAATACTAATACGCGTTGAGTTTTACCAGTACCATTCGGTAGAACAACCGCTCCACGAATTTGTTGGTCAGCTTTCTTAGGGTCTACGCCTAAACGGAAAGCAACTTCAACAGTCGCATCGAATTTTGCGAAGTTAGCTTTTTTAGCAACTTCGATTGCTTCAGTTACAGCGTAAGCCTTAGAAACTTCTACAAGCTTAGCTGCTTCAAGATACTTTTTACCTTTTTTCGCCATGATATAAATCCTCCTAAATTGTGGTTTTAACGGTATAACCTCCCACGAATAAAGGTTGCGAGTATCAATCGCAACCCCGTAGAAACAAATAGCAATTACATGGATTAGTCTTCGATGACAATACCCATGCTGCGAGCAGTACCTTCAACCATACGCATTGCAGCTTCAACGCTTGCAGCGTTTAGGTCAGGCATTTTAGTTTCAGCAATCTCGCGCACTTGATCACGCTTGACTGTAGCAACTTTATTACGGTTAGGTTCACCAGAACCAGACTCGATACCAGCTACTTTCTTAAGCAATACTGCAGCCGGTGGAGTTTTTGTAATGAATGTAAATGAACGGTCTTCAAATACCGTGATTTCAACAGGAATAATTAGACCAGCTTGATCTGCTGTACGAGCGTTGAACTCCTTACAGAATCCCATGATGTTTACACCAGCTTGACCTAATGCAGGACCGACTGGCGGTGCCGGATTCGCTTTACCAGCAGGAATTTGCAATTTAACCATTTTAATTACTTTTTTAGCCACGAGACACACCTCCTTATAAGTCCGTGATGTGGTAATAGGGATATACCCTCCCACTCATCTTGAATTCTTTATATATTAATAAAGAATGCTTGTATCGTTGAGGCCTAAAAATTGAAACATACTGACCTTTGAAATTTTACCACTTTCAAATGACAATTTCAAGTTTTTTTCCGTTTATAATTTTTCCACTTGATTAAAATCAAGTTCAACCGGTGTATCACGACCGAACATATTGACTAGAACCCTTACTTTACCTTTATCTTTATCAAGTTCTTCAATAGGTCCTGCAAAGGTTGCAAATGGTCCTTCTTTAACTTGAACCGTTTCACCGATTTCAAAATCAACTTCGAATTTACTTTCATCCACGCCCATTCGTTTAAGAACGACTTCAATTTCTTCCGGCAGCAACGCAGTCGGTTTTGACCCAGCTCCAGATGAACCTACGAAGCCTGTTACGCCAGGCGTATTCCGGACAACATACCAAGAATCATCCGTCATGATGATCTCAACCAGTACATAACCTGGGAATACTTTCTTTTTGGTCACTTTCTTTTTGCCATCTTTAATTTCTGTTTCTTCTTCTTCTGGAACTACAACGCGAAAGATCTTGTCTTCCATCCCCATAGTCTCAACACGTTTTTCCAAGTTAGCCTTAACCTTATTCTCATAACCTGAATAGGTGTGAACTACATACCAATTCTTTTCCATGTGTTAGGACTTTAACGTCCTTCCCTCCCTGCAATCAATCATTTTCTTTATTAATCTTTATCTTTGAACGTTTTAGCCAAAATACCAAACCGTCGTCATCCCGACTTAACTAGAATAAATTATGATGATTCATATTACAGCAGTGCTCGATTTTGAACTTCTTCACTTCTTAAAAAAGACAAATTAAAAAACCCGTTTCCGGGCTTTTCTGCTGACACATATTATTCTATCACTATTATACCTTATTTTCGAATCTCTTATTCAATAACTAAGCGAATTAATTCGGAAATGCCCAAATCGACCACTGTAAAGAATAAAGCCATAAACAATACAGTCGTCACTACCACGATTGTATATTTGGTAAGCTCCTTGCGTTTAGGCCAGCTTACTTTTTGCATTTCGCGAGCGACTCCGCTGAAAAATTCGGTAAAACGTTTCATGAATGTATCCTCCAAGCATTAGAAGCTTCTGTCAATCTATTTATAAAACGGTTATTTCGTTTCTTTATGAATCGAGTGTGAGTTGCACGTGCTGCAAAATTTCTTGATTTCCAGGCGGTCTCCGCTTGTCGATTGTTTGCTTTCATAACTATAATTTCTTGAACCGCAATCAGTGCAGGCAAGAACTATTTTTTTTCGCATTAGATACACCTATCCTATCTACTATATCCATAAAACCTTATCACGGCTGTTTTTTATTGTCAATGTCAAAGCGGGTTTAGCCCATTATGGATACCGGAAATCAAACCATTGGTTTCTTAACATGCCATTAAAAATTTCAGTGAATAATAAACTTCCATGTGGAGAAGGGACAGATGAAATTAAGCGGAAAAAGCGGAGGGATTATAAACTGATTTCCCTTACTTCCAGATAGCGCTCGAGCTTTCTTTTCACCCGCTGAAGGGCGTTGTCGATTGACTTAACATGTCGGTTCAACTCTTCCGAAATTTCTTGGTAGGTTTGTCCATCTAGGTAAAGAGCTAACACTTTTCTCTCAAGATCACTCAGGAGCTCGGCCATCTTTAATTCGATATCGTCAAACTCTTCTTGGTTGATGATAAGCTCTTCCGGGTCCAAAACTTTCGTACCCGATATAATATCCATTAGAGTTCGGTCCGAATCCTCATCATAAATGGGCTTGTCCAGGGAAACATAGGAATTGAGCGGAATATGTTTTTGACGTGTTGCTGTTTTGATAGCTGTTATGATCTGCCTCGTAATGCACAGTTCTGCAAATGCTTTAAAGGAAGATAACTTATCCCCTTTAAAATCACGGACGGCTTTATATAAACCAATCATACCTTCTTGCACGATGTCTTCCTTATCTGCACCAATTAAGAAATAAGTCCTTGCTTTTGCTCTAACAAAATTACGATACTTTTGGATCAAATAATCCAGCGCTTCACTATCACCAGTGTGAACCAACCCTATCAATTCATCATCCTCAAACTGCAGATACTTTTCGTTCAGCTTCATTCCGAATTTGAGACCCACATTATATCCCCCTGACCTGACTCAGATAGAAATATTATACAGCAGGTAAAATTTACCCGTCAATGGTTCAAATTTTACCTCGGCGCCATTTTTCGAAAATTTCTGCCACTTCTTCACTTAAAGGAATTTTAACAGCGGGTTTTATTGTCGTTGTTTTTCTTACATCTTTCTTGATTTCCCCTTGAATTTCTTTCATTTCAATAAGCAGTTCACGAGCGGATTTCCTTAGAGCCCCTTGGCCAAAGATCACCCACTGTTCTGTAAAGTCAGAGGTTGCCACTTGGATTTGCGTTTTAACGTTATTCAGTTCAATGGCCATCTTTTCTATTCTTTCATCCGCAGTTTCATTTTCTTTTGTGAAAATTACATCAACTTTATGATTTTTGAATATACGGGCAATCCCCTGAACATATTGAGCGTCAAATACGACAATTACACGGTATCCGGTAAATGCTTGATATTCCGCCATCATTTCAATCAACCGGTCTCTTGCAGCAGCAAGATCCCGTTCTTTTAATTCTCTCAGTTCCGGCCAGGCTCCAATAATGTTATAACCGTCCACCAACAGAATGTTCATCCCATCATTGCCCTAGAGGATTTCTTTTTCTATAAACCTCATACATCAATAAACCGGCTGCTACCGATGCATTTAACGAAGTTACCTGTCCTGCCATGGGAAGACGGATGAGAAAATCACATTTATCCTTCATTAACCGGGCCATACCTTTTCCTTCGCTACCGATAACAAGTCCGATAGGCATCTTTCCGTCCATGTTACGGTAATCATCGCTGCCTTTCGCATCGGTACCCACTATCCATACCCCTCGCTCTTTCAACTCTTCCACTGCCCTTGCCAAGTTTGTCACGCGAGCAACCGGAATATATTCAATCGCACCAGTTGAAGCTTTCGCCACTGTTGCCGTCAAGCCCACCGCTCTTCTTTTTGGAATGATGATTCCATGGGCACCGACTGCATCAGCCGTCCTCATGATCGAACCTAAATTATGCGGATCTTCAACTTCATCAAGAATCATGAAAAAAGGTGCTTCGTCCCGTTCAGCCGCTTTTGCGAATAGGTCATCCAATTCCACATATTCATATGCAGCCACTTGTGCGACAACACCTTGATGGATGCCTTCTGCCATTTGGTCAATTTTTTTCTTCGGCACGATTTGCACGAATACCTTCTTTTCCTTCGCCAGACCGATAAGTGGTTGCATCGAGCCTTTTTGCGAGCCTTCGGCTATCCAAATTTTATTAATATCCCGTTCGGAGCGAAGAGCTTCCAATACGGGGTTTCTGCCAATGATATATTCTTCGCTCATGGGTTACTCCCCTTTTCTTCTTCAATGTATTCAATAGATTTTTTGATTAGTTCTTCCATTCTTTCTATTCGACCGGATAAATACAAAAATCCCATAAGTGCCTCGAAAGCGGTACTGTAGCGATACGTTTGCACATCCGTATTCTTCGGGACCGAACCGGATTTTGCATTTCGGCCGCGCCGAACCACAGCGGATTCCTCTTCCGATAACCAATCTGACTCAAGGAAAAAATGGATAATCTTATTTTGAGCTTTAGCCGCTACAAAAGATGTAGCTTTTTTGTGAAGTAGATTGGGCTTGACCGCACCATTTTGAATGAGATGATGCCGGATATACGTTTCGTATACAGCATCACCTATATAAGCTAAAGCCAAACTGTTCAGCATTTTTGCATCTACGTTACTATCGTAATGAAGCATTAATTACCCTCTTTTCCATCTTGTACCTTGAGGGGTATCCTCTAATATGATATTCATGTTTTTCAAACGATCACGAATTTCATCAGATAACCCAAAATTGCGGTCTTTCCGCGCTTGAATTCTCTGCTGGATCAAACCTTCGATTTCTTCATCCAAAAGCCCATCTTCTTCAAGTGACAAACCTAGGACAGAAAATAAGGTATTGAATTTTTCAAGGAAAGCATCAATGACTTCCTTGTCTGTGTTTTTCTCCATCAAGTAATAATTTGCCTGTTTGGAAAGTTCGAAGAGTATGGATATTGCATTAGCTGTGTTGAAATCATCGTCCATTTCCTTAATGAATTGTTCATGTAATCCATTAAGCTTCTCCAACCAAATATCATTATTCTCAGTCAATCCGTCGCTTACCTGAAGGCGATGCTTTAAGTTTTGATAAGATGTCCTTAACCGATCAAGGGACGCTTTTACATTTTCAAGCACTTCTTCACTATAATTGATGGGATGACGGTAATGTACGGATAACATAAAGAAGCGTAACACTTGTGGATCATGCTTCTGAATGATGTCATGCACAAGAACGAAATTGCCTAATGACTTAGACATTTTTTCATTCTCAATATTTATATACCCGTTATGCATCCAATAATTCGCAAAGGTCTTACCTGTCAAAGCTTCGGATTGTGCAATTTCATTTTCATGATGCGGGAAAGCTAGATCTTGACCTCCTGCATGAATATCGATTGTATCGCCCAAATACTTTTTGACCATTGCGGAGCATTCTATATGCCAGCCAGGACGCCCTTTTCCCCATGGGCTCTCCCAAGATATTTCATCATCCTTGGCCGTCTTCCAAAGGGCAAAATCAAGGGAATCTTGTTTTTTCTCACCTATTTCAATACGGGCCCCTACTCGCAGCTCATCGATGGACTGATGTGAAAGTTTTCCATACCCCTCAAACTTACGGGTACGGTAATACACATCCCCTTCAGATTCATAAGCAAATCCTTTTTCAATCAATGCCGAGATGAATTCAATGATTGCATCCATGTTCTCCATTACGGTTGGGTGAGCATCCGCTTTTTTGCAGCCCAATGCGGACACATCTTCAAAATAAGCCTTGATGAAACGCTCTGATATTGTCGGGACATCTTCGCCCAATTCTTTTGCCGCGCGAATCAGCTTATCATCCACATCCGTAAAGTTCGAAACGAATTGCACATCATATCCACGGTAGTCCAAATACCTACGAACGGTATCGAATACGATTGCCGGTCGTGCATTACCAATATGAATGTAATTATAGACAGTGGGTCCGCATACGTACATCTTCACCTTTCCCTCTTCAATCGGGACGAAGGTTTCCTTTTTTCTTGTAGCTGTGTTATATATTTTAATCGCCATATTATAGACTCCTTTCTTCCTGCTTTTGTTCAGCCAGCTTCGCTCTTAAGGCCCTGAGTTCACTATCCAATTCCTTAAAGCGATCAGCGATTGGATCAGGAAGATCACAATGATTTAGGTCTTTGTTGATTTTGATACCATCTTGAATGACTACTTTACCTGGAATTCCCACCACTGTAGAATTAGGTGGCACTTCCTTTAAAACGACCGATCCTGCACCGATTTTTGAGTTTTCCCCAACAGTTATGGAACCCAGCACTTTTGCTCCTGTAGCAATCAACACATTATCCTTTATCGTAGGATGACGTTTTCCCTTTTCCTTTCCTGTCCCCCCAAGGGTTACACCTTGAAAGACAGATACATTGTCACCAATCTCACAAGTTTCGCCAATGACGATTCCCATACCATGGTCAATGAAGAAACGACGGCCAATGGTAGCTCCTGGATGAATTTCAATTCCGGTGAAAAACCGGCTGATTTGAGATATACTTCTCGCTAGGAAAAAGAACTTCTTCTTGAATAGCGCGTGAGCCATCCTATGACTCCAAATCGCATGTAAACCTGCATACGTCAAAATGACTTCCACATAACTGCGCGCAGCAGGATCTTGATCAAAAACCACTTCGATATCCTCTTTAAACATCTTTAACAAAATGATTCCCCCTATGTTCCGTCCTTTTCCTACATCCCCTTTTGAAGCTTTTAATGCATATAAAAAAGCGTCTCTGTCCAAATAGACAGAGACGCTTTAAGCGCGGTTCCACTCTGTTTGGAATATACGAAGCAGGTAAAGCTTTCCCCTGTTTTTTCATCCCCAACTTTAATCCCTGTAACGGAGGACATTCCGCCTGTGCCTACTATAGGTTAGTTCAGCAAAGGACTCAAGGGTGCATTTCAGAAAACGAGAGGCTTGAACCACTTTCAGCAGGTTATGGTTCTCTCTAAAAAGCTTCGTTTACTTACTTCTCCCCATCTACGCGTTCTTTTGTAAGATTATTAAATACTATATTACATTTTTGACAAATTGTTAATATAAAATACTCTGAATACGCTGTTTAATTTTTTCTTTGCCCAGTAATGAAATGGCCTTAGGCAAGTCAGGACCATGTGTTTGACCCGTGACGGCCGCCCTTATCGGCATGAATAATTTTTTCCCTTTATGCCCTGTGCTTTTTTGTACCGCTTTAATCGACTTCTTAATTTCATCCGCATTAAATTCTGCAAGCCCTTCGATTTCCTGAAGGAAAGCTTCCATGACTTCCGGTACCTGTTCTTCTGCCAATACTTCCTTAGCTTCTGGCTCAAACTCGACCTCATCCTTGAAAAACAGTTCAGATAGCTCAACTATTTCCGCTCCATAGCTCATCTGCTCTTGAAAAAGGGA
This sequence comes from Peribacillus sp. ACCC06369, assembly GCF_030348945.1. Lineage (NCBI taxonomy): Bacteria > Bacillati > Bacillota > Bacilli > Caryophanales > Bacillaceae > Peribacillus > Peribacillus sp. ACCC06369. Next base: position 113,139 of record NZ_JAUCEN010000002.1, on the reverse strand, counting down.
AACAAGGCCATGTACCCACTCTTCTTCTTCAGCGGTTAGTGTTTCTGAGACCTTCCCAGCTTTAATTAAGTGAGGCATTGACAATTCCACTGCACGATTTACGTCCAATTGCTTCACGTATTGGTTATTCATCCATGTAAGCTTTTGCTTATCGAAAAGTGCAGGTGATTTAGACAACCGAGCAGCATCGAAAAGATTAATGAACTCTTCTTTCGTGAAAATCTCTTCCTCCCCGACCGGAGACCATCCTAATAATGTAATGAAATTGAATAAAGCCTCAGGTACATAACCAAGCTCTTCATATTGCTCAATGAATTGAATGATCGATTCATCACGTTTACTCAGTTTCTTCCTGCTTTCGTTTACAATTAGCGTCATATGTCCGAATACCGGCGGTTCCCAGCCGAATGCTTCATAAATCATCAATTGTTTCGGAGTATTGGAGATATGATCATCACCGCGAAGGACATGGGAAATCTTCATCAAGTGATCATCGACTGCCACTGCAAAGTTATAGGTCGGTATGCCATCTTTTTTAACGATAACAAAATCACCAAAACCATCTGTTTCAAACGAAACGTCATCCTTGACCATATCTTTGAAAGTAAGGACTTTCCCCGCTGGAACGGCAAAGCGAATGCTAGGTTTTCGTCCTTCAGCCACTAGTTCACTTTGCTCTTCTTCAGTTAAATGCCTGCACTTCCCTGAATATTTTGGCGTCTCATTCCGTTCGACCTGTCCTTCACGCTCTGCTTCAAGCTCTTCTTCCGTACAATAGCATTTATATGCCAAACCCTTATCTAAAAGCTCTTGATACAATTCCTGATAAAGGTCGTTCCTTTCTGATTGACGATATGGCCCGTATTCACCGCCAACATCCACACCTTCATCCCAGTCCATACCAAGCCATTTCAAATATTTAAGCTGACTTTCCTCTCCACCTTCAATATTTCTCTTTTGGTCGGTATCTTCAATCCGGATGATGAATTTCCCGCCTTTGTTTCGTGCGTATAAATAATTAAATAAAGCCGTCCGTGCATTACCTATATGTAAATGTCCAGTCGGACTCGGTGCATAGCGAACTCGAATATCACTGCTCATGATATATATAGACCTCCCAGTCGTTCTTTTCTATTGTTTATTTTATCATTTATATACATTTGGTTAAAGGCATACACTCTAAAAACAAATTAGTTTGATTTAACCAATAAGACAACAGCCTGTGCAGCGATTCCTTCGCTTCTGCCTGTAAATCCAAGTTTCTCTGTAGTGGTCGCCTTTACATTAATTCTATCTATCGAGGCATCTAAAAGTTCTGCAATCCTGCCTCGCATTTCCTCAATATACGGTGCCATTTTCGGGCTTTGTGCAATGATTGTACAGTCCGCATTACCTAAAGAATATCCTTCTTTTTTTACAATCGCCCAAATATACTGCAACAGCTTTGCCGAATCGGCATCTTTAAATTTAGGATCGGTATCCGGAAAATGCTTACCGATATCCCCTGCACCGATTGCCCCCAAGCAGGCATCAGCAACAGTATGCAAAAGGACATCCGCATCCGAATGACCTAACAAACCTTTCTCATGCGGAATCGTAATTCCGCCAATAATCAAAGGTCTACCCTCTACAAGCTGATGAACGTCATATCCTTGTCCAATTCGAAACATATCATTCTCCCCAATCATCGTTTTCCATGTTGTTGTTTATGTAAAATCGCTTCTGCAAAATATAGGTCTTCCTGAGTCGTAATTTTAATATTATCATAATTGCCCTCAATAATAACTACCTGTTCATTGATCCGTTCTAGCAAACTTGCATCGTCCGTCCCTAAAAAAGCTTCAGCCTCTGCCTGTTCATACGCCCTTTTTAATATGGATACACGAAAAGCTTGTGGAGTTTGCACCGCCCACAAGCTTGATCGTTCCACCGTTTCCAATACCATTTTATCAGTAACTTTTTTAATCGTATCCTTTACGGGCACTGCAATGACAGCACCTCCATGAAGGGAAGCTGCGGTAGTCAATTCTCCGATTTGCCCTGGATTGATAAAAGGGCGAGCCCCGTCGTGGACCAGAATGATTTCTTCCCCAGCATGTTGCAGCCCATTATAAACGCTTTGTTGGCGCTCCTTGCCACCCATGACGAGTTTCTTGACCTTTTTAAGCCCATACGTTGCTATCAATTGACTGAAATAATCCTTTTCTGCCGGGTTTATTGAAAGGATAATCCCCCGGCAGTCAGGATCTTCTTCAAAGACACGAAGTGTATAAACAATAATCGGGATACCCGATAGTTCAATAAAAAGTTTATTCTTGCCCGCCTTCATTCTTTTTCCTTGTCCAGCTGCAGGTATCACTACTTCATAAAACATAACGGTTTCTCCTACTCTTCTTTATAATGCTTTTTCTAATAGTTTCGGTTTAGCGAATATCATACGTCCTGCAGAGGTTTGCAGTACACTTGTGACAAGTACATCGATTCGTTTCCCAATATGGTCACGACCACCTTCTACAACGATCATTGTACCATCGTCTAAATAAGCAATGCCCTGATTCTGCTCTTTCCCGTCCTTAATGACCTGAACATTCATCTCTTCCCCAGGAAGTACAACAGGTTTTACGGCATTGGCAAGGTCATTGATATTAAGGACCGCCACATTTTGAAACTCGCATACTTTGTTTAAATTGAAATCATTGGTAACGACCATTCCGCCCGATATTTTGGCAAGCTTCACAAGTTTACTATCCACTTCCTGGATGTCTTCAAAATCTCCCTCGTACATCTCCACTTTAATCGGAAGGTCTTTTTGAATCCGATTCAGGATATCCAAACCACGTCTTCCACGATTCCTTTTCAATGCATCAGATGAATCAGCAATGTGCTGTAGTTCGTTTAATACGAATTGAGGGATGACTATGGTACCCTCCAGAAAGCCTGTCTGACAGATATCCGCAATTCTACCGTCAATGATGACGCTTGTATCGAGAATCTTCAGCCGCTTGCTATACCCCTCTTCGTCCTCTTCACTTACTTCACCATCAGTATTCTTTTTCTTATTACTTTTCGTAAATAAACTCAATAGTTCATCACGTTTTTTAAAGCCCACCTGGAAACCAAGATAACCAAATAAAAGCGTAAGGATGATAGGAACCACCTTGATGGCACTGAAGGCGGAACCAACCAAGAACGCCGCAAGCAGTCCCACTAAAAGACCGACGCTGCCAAAGATTATGTCCGTAATCGGTATCTTAACAAGCTGTTCCTCCAGCCACTTCATAAAATAGATCACATGATCTACTGCCCAAAAAGTAATAAGATAAAAGATAATGGCACCCAACAGTACACTTACATAAGGATTGTTTATTAAAGCAATATCGTCTGCATGTAAAACAATTAATAATTCTGGAATAAGTAACATACCAAGTGTTCCGCCGACTATTAAGAAGCATGCTTGTATAATGCGTTTTAACATCCCTTTCACCTCCCTCTACTCATTATTGACCAATAAAATAAAATGAAACCTTCGAAAATTCGTTTTCATTATATACGTGAAATTCACTTAAGGAATTAGTGGATTTACTAATATGACTCCTTCTCTTTTTCGTAATATTAGCCTAGCACCCTGAGTTTTGAGTGTCAAAAATAAACACTAATCAATTTCAAGCTAATCCAGGGAAATTTTGAAGGCCAGCTGCACCTTATTACATCCTTCTATTTGTGACCAACTGATTTTTTAAAATGCGGAGTCCTTCTTTAATTTTATTGGCACGAACTTCGCCAATACCCTCTACATCGTCAAGGTTTTGAACTGTTGCTTTATTGACTTCGCTAAAGCTTCCGAACTGTTTCACTAAATTTTCGATAATCAAACCCGGCAAGCGTGGAATCTTATGAAGAATACGGTAACCACGGGGATGTACTGACTCATCAAGATGTATGTATCCGTGATAGCCCAGCACCTTTAGAAGTATGCTTTCGTCCAATTTTTCCTGCATGGCCAACTCTTGAAGCCGAAAAATGATATCCTCTGGTTTTTCATCATTACTGGAAATATAGTCCTTGATAAGCCACTTTCCTTCCGTTTCAATATCTGCCAGGATTTCATTCATTTGCAGACGGATCAATCTTCCTTCCGTACCAAGCTCATTAAGGTAAGTAAGTAGCTCCGCCTTGATTCTGAGTACCATTACATAACGGTGCAATACCTGCAAAAGATCAGCATAGGTCACGATTTCCTCAAACTCTAATGCTCCTAATACTGATATGCTCTGCTGTAGGACCACCTTGTATTTTTCCAAGGTTTGAATGGCTAAATTAGCCTTAGCAAGTATGACCCCTATATCTTTGAGGGCATACCGGAAATTGCCTTGATATAAAGTGATGACATTCCGGCGTTGTGATATTGCGACGACCAACGACTTGGTCTCCCTTGCTACACGTTCCGCTGTCCGATGCCGCATTCCCGTTTCAGTGGAAGGTGTACTGTTATCCGGCACTAATTGGGCATTTGCGAAAATGATCGTATCGGCTTTTTCATTTAAAATGATGGCCCCGTCCATCTTCGCCAGCTCATACAATGTACTTGGGGTACAGCTACAGTTGATTTCGAAGCCGCCATCTACGATAGTGCGAACCTTCTCGTTATATCCAACCACTATCAAACCACCCGTATTTGCCCTCAGGACATTTTCAATACCCTCCCGAAGCGGGGTACCTGGAGCTACAATTTGCAGAATCTCCAATTTTGTTTTCTCATACCCTTTTTTATCTGTCATACTTACCCCCCTAACGATTGTTGAAGAGCCTCCGAGACCGATGAAACACCAACGACCTTAATACCTTTTGGCGCGGTCCATCCCCCTATATTATTAGCCGGTATGATCACCCGCTCAAACCCTAGTTTTGCTGCTTCTTGCACCCTTTGTTCAATTCTTGACACTCTTCTTACCTCCCCAGTCAGCCCCACTTCACCAATGATGCAATCGGTAGGGTTTGTTGGTTTATCACGGAAACTAGAGGCAATGCTGATTGCGACGGCGAGATCAATTGCCGGTTCATCCAGCTTGACACCACCAGCAACCTTTAAATACGCATCTTGGTTTTGGAGCAGCAAGCCCACTCTCTTTTCCAGAACAGCCATTAAGAGCGAAACTCGATTGTGGTCTATCCCTGTGGCCATTCGCCTTGGATTGCCAAAACTAGTAGGTGAAATCAATGCTTGAATTTCAACAAGCACCGGCCTTGTTCCTTCCATGGATGCGACTACTGTGGAACCCGAAGCTCCTTGAGACCGTTCTTCAAGGAAAATTTCCGATGGATTCGCGACCTCTTCCAAACCATGTTCTTTCATTTCAAATATACCCATCTCATTCGTCGAACCAAATCGGTTTTTGACAGCACGTATGATTCGATATGTATGGTGTCTTTCACCTTCGAAATATAAAACGGTGTCTACCATATGCTCAAGCAGCCGTGGCCCTGCAATGGCCCCTTCTTTTGTAACGTGTCCGACGATAAAGATCGCAATCCCATTCGTTTTAGCAATGCGCATGAGTGAGGCTGTGCATTCCCTAACTTGTGAAACGCTTCCCGGGGCAGATGTAACCTCCGAATGGTACACCGTTTGAATGGAGTCAATAATGACCAAATCCGGTTTTACCTCTGTAATCGCCTGTTGGATATAGTCCATATCGGTTTCAGCATAGACAAATAGATTTTCTGACATGGTCCCAAGCCGGTCCGCTCTCAATTTGGTTTGCTTGACTGACTCTTCACCTGATATATAAAGCACTTTTTTCTGTTTATGTGCCAATTGGGAGGATACCTGCAAAAGTAGAGTCGATTTACCTATACCCGGATCGCCTCCGATCAATACAAGTGACCCCTGTACGATCCCGCCCCCAAGAGCACGATTCAATTCCATTAAATCCGTCTTAATCCGTGGTTCTTTTTCTGATTGAATAGTAGTTATGGGCGCTGCCTTTTCCCTTTCCCCGGAACCTCTAACCTCGGAATGGGTAAAAGCACCTTTTCTAGCAGGTTTAACGATTTCAGTTTCCTCGACCATTTTGTTCCATTCACCGCAACCTGGGCATTTCCCCATCCATTTCGCGGATTCATATCCACAAGACTGACACATAAATTTGGTTTTCTTCTTTACAGCCATAAATTACTCCTCTTTCTTTGGAAAAAATACCTATTTTAAGGATATTATATCTCTGTTTTATTTAAACCTTCTTAAGGCTAAGTTTTTTAAAAAAAATAATCATTCTACATTGTCCAACTTATACTCATTTTTACCTATGGATAAAAAACAGAGGTACACTGCAAAAAAATCTGCCGTGTACCTCGAAGTTTAGAAACAGGTTATTCACTTACATTAACAGGCTCACCTTGTCGGATTGCAAACTCATTATTCACGACATCCATCACGACCGTTTGCCCTTTTTTCACGTTACCCTTAAGCAACTCCTCGGAAAGATAATCTTCTACATGCTTCTGAAGCGCCCTGCGGATTGGTCGTGCCCCATATTCAGGATCGAAACCTTCCGTAGCAATTTTTTCTCTAGCAGCATCTGTCAGTTCCAAGTATATTTCCTGTTCTTTCAAACGGGTAGTAAGCTGATTTGACATTAATGTGACGATTTGTTTTAAATGATCCTTCTCTAATGAGTGGAACACGATAGTTTCATCAATACGATTCAGGAATTCCGGACGGAATGCTCGTTTGAGTTCTTCCATCACTTTCCCTTTCATATTTTTGTAATCCTGGCCGGTATCCTGGATGTTAAAGCCGACATACTTATCAATTTTCAAGGCAGATGCCCCTACATTCGATGTCATAATCAGAATGGTATTCCTGAAATCGACAGTACGCCCCTTGGAATCTGTCAGTCTTCCATCTTCCAAAACTTGAAGAAGAATATTGAAGACATCTGGATGTGCCTTTTCTATTTCATCAAGCAGAACGACTGAATATGGTTTCCTCCGCACTTTTTCCGTTAACTGTCCGCCTTCTTCGTATCCAACATATCCTGGAGGGGATCCAACAAGACGTGAAGTCGAATGTTTCTCCATATATTCGGACATATCTATACGGATCATAGCATCTTCATCACCAAAAATGGATTCAGCTAAAGCACGGGCAAGCTCGGTTTTACCGACCCCTGTAGGTCCCAAGAAGATGAATGAACCAATTGGACGTTTAGGATCTTTTAAACCTGCTCTTGCGCGTCGTACTGCTTTAGAAACCGCAATGACGGCCTCTTCCTGCCCAATTACGCGATCGTGGAGGATTGATTCCATATTAAGCAGTTTATCTGACTCTGTTTGCGCCAGTTTAGTGACTGGAACTCCCGTCCAGCTGGATACGACGTGCGCAATATCATCCACAGTCACTTCACTGTTCTCTTGCCCTTGTTTTTCTTTCCAAGTCTTTTTCGTTTCTTCCAATTGTTCTCTTAAGCGTTGTTCTGTATCGCGAAGCGAAGCAGCTTTTTCAAATTCCTGGCTCTGAACGGAAGCATCCTTTTCCTTACGAACATCATCTAGCTTCACTTCAAGTTCCTTTAAGTTTGGTGGCGTTGTGTATGAACGTAACCTAACCTTGGATCCAGCTTCATCAATCAAGTCAATCGCTTTGTCCGGTAAAAAGCGATCGGAAATATAACGGTCGGATAATTTGACTGCGGCATCAATCGCTTCGTCAGTAATCGAGACACGGTGATGGGCTTCATAACGGTCACGCAAACCCTTGAGAATTTGAATGGATTCTTTCATGGTCGGTTCATCTACTTGGATTGGCTGGAAACGACGTTCAAGCGCAGCATCTTTTTCAATATACTTACGGTACTCATCCAAAGTGGTAGCACCGATACATTGTAATTCACCACGGGCCAATGATGGTTTAAGGATATTGGAGGCATCGATTGCACCTTCTGCACCGCCTGCACCAATCAATGTGTGCAATTCATCGATGAATAAGATGATATTACCCGCCTGACGAATTTCATCCATCACTTTCTTCAATCGGTCCTCGAATTCACCCCGATATTTAGTACCTGCCACAACAGTACCCATATCTAGGGTCATTACGCGTTTATCTCGTAAAATTTCAGGTACCTCATTATTGATGATCTGTTGGGCAAGCCCTTCAGCAATGGCTGTTTTACCTACCCCAGGTTCACCGATTAATACTGGGTTATTTTTTGTACGACGGCTTAATACCTCAATGACACGTTGTATTTCCTTACTTCTTCCGATAACGGGATCCAAGCTTCCTTCCCGGGCAATCGCTGTTAAATCACGGGCAAGGCCATCCAGTGTCGGTGTGCTAGCATTTGAAGCAGCTGAACCTTGATGACCACCTGATTCATTGCTGCCCAAAAGTTGTAATACCTGTTGTCGGGCTTTATTTAAACTTACTCCCAGATTATTCAACACGCGGGCGGCTACACCTTCCCCTTCTCGTATCAGACCAAGAAGTACATGCTCTGTTCCAACATATGAATGACCTAATTTTCTCGCCTCATCCATGGAAAGCTCAATGACTTTCTTAGCTCTTGGGGTATAATGTATCGTTTGAGCCGTATCCTGTCCACGGCCAATTAAATTTTCCACTTCTTTCTGAATCTTATCCGGTCCCAATCCAAGAGCATATAACGCTTTGGCTGCAATGCCATCACCTTCTCGGACCAGGCCCAGTAAAATATGTTCCGTGCCAATATTGTTATGACCTAAACGGATTGCCTCTTCTTGGGCTAATGCTAATACTTTCTGGGCTCTTTCAGTAAAACGACCAAACATCATAGGGAATTCCTCCTTAAGAATTTTCGTTTTGAATAAAGTTGTAGACAATTCTCTAAGTAATGGCAGGTTCTTGCTCCATATCTATTCATGAATATTGGTACTCACCAAAGAGGATAATGACCTCTATGAGGAGGAAGATTCCGTGAAATTCAAGCGTTCTCGGATGAGTGCTGCTCTACGGATATCCCTTTCATGGGATTTTAAAGGGCCACCTGCATACTTTTGTAAAAATCCCGACTGTGTCAAAATCATCAACTCATTTAGAATGCTTTTAGAAATATTTTTTATATACCCAAGATCTATACCTAGCCTAACATCTGAGATACAGGTAGCAGCTTCCTTGGTCTCGATGATTCGAGCATTGGACAATATCCCATATGAACGGAAAACTCTATCTTCTAATTGTATGTGGGAAGTCCTCGCTAATGCATCCCGCGCTGACCGTTCCTGGGCTATGATTTGTTGCACTACACTTGTTAGATCTTCAACGATATCCCTCTCCGACTTTCCGAGAGTGATTTGATTAGAGATTTGAAAGATATTCCCTAACGCTTGACTGCCCTCTCCATAAATCCCTCGTACCACCAACCCCAATTGGTTGATAGCCGGTATGATATTATTCATTTGCTGAGTAAGGACCAGGCCTGGCAGATGCATCATGACTGAAGCCCTTAATCCTGTTCCCACATTAGTTGGACAACTAGTTAGGTATCCTCTTTCTTCATCATATGCATAGTCTATGGATTCTTCAATCCAATCGTCAAGAACATTTGCAATCTTTAAGGTTTCCTTTAGCTGCAACCCCGACATTAAACACTGAATACGAAGATGGTCCTCTTCGTTTATCATGATACTGATTTCTTCATTTTCCGAAAGGAGACATGCGCTTTTCGCTGATTCCTCAACTAAATGAGGGCTGATTAAATGTTTTTCAACGAGAACGCGCTTTTCCAGTGGCTGTAATTGGTCAATCTCTAGAAGTTCCAGTTTCCCAATCTCTGGAGTAACTTCCTCTTCAATTCTTTTTTTGACCAATTCAATTATTTTTTTAGCTTCTTCGTTAGAAAAGGAGGTTGGGAAGGTAAAGTCTTTGAAATTCCTGGCCAATCGAATCCTGGAACTCAATACAATATCGATCTCCGGCCCTTCGGCACTCATCCAGGAACTCAAGGCGTTTTCTACAAACTTTTCCAAGCTCATAATTCCTCGCCTCCCTCTTGTGCATCATACCTTTTTTCAAGGGAACGAACCTTATCTCTTACCTCTGCCGCTTTCTCAAACTCCTCTTGAATAATGTGGGTCTTTAAAACTTCTTTCAAATCCAAAATTTGCTTTCGAAGATATATGGTGCCACCAATCCTTTTTGGAATTTTCCCTATATGTGCTGTATTGCCGCTATGAACCCTTTTTAAAATAGGGTTTAACTGTTCATTGAATGTTTTATAACATTCGGCACAGCCAAACTTACCAATATGGACAAATTCTTTATAGGAACGATGACAATTCGGGCAACGCCTCTCTTCCGATTTGGGAAATGCATTTGCCTTTGTCTGTTGAATATTCGACTCCATATTCAACAATCCTGCTAATAAATTATTTATTGAAAAACCAGGTCCCCCTGCATCCATGAACATCTCACCTTTTTCCTGAGCACATTTCTCACAAATCATGACTTCAGTCTTTTTTCCATTGATGATTTTGGTGAAGTGTAGGGTAGCAGACCTTTGATGACATTCTTGGCAAATCAACGTTCATCACCTCTGCCAGTTTCATTTATATTTTAAAGTCGTAAGCATCGCAGTTAAAATTCTTGCCCTAAGCTCATCGCGGTCAGGTAGGTCGATATAAATCACCGATCTATCTATGACACTCATCATAATCTTTGCTTCTCTTTCATTAATGACTTCCTCATTCATCAGCCGGGAAATTACTCCTTCAGCCATCGATTGAGTTACCCTAGAGCCAATAAGCGATAATAATTGGTTAATAAGTTGCACGGAATCCTGTGATTCCACTTTCATGATGCGTATATAACCGCCGCCTCCACGCTTACTCTCTACAACATAACCTCTCTCGATTGTAAACCGGGTATTGATTACGTAATTGATTTGAGAAGGAACACACTGAAATTTATCTGCTATTTCACTTCTTTTAATCTCTAAGATATCTTTTTGACTTATTTCCAGCACTTGCTTCAAATAAGTTTCGATAACATCAGATATGTTTCTCACTCAGCCTCCTCCATTCTGACTTTGACTATATTTGACTATTATTATACAAGGAAAAATGCATTTTGCAACTTAAACGCACTTTCTTTCTGTATTATCCATTTTCTCCAAATTATATGTAGTTACATACCCCATTGAACATTAAAGTTGAAATATCTTACATAAATACCCTGAAAAGATAAATGCAAAACCTGCAATTTTTTCTTCTCCTCAAAGCTCCTTCACCTAAATTCAACCTTTTTCTCCAGCTCGTCCGTTCCCTCTAATGGTATTTTAACCAACAAATAGATCCAGCCCTATGCTGACCCTGGAGATAAAAAACCTATTCGTTAATTAGAATATCAAAAAAGACCAGCCAGAATGGCTGATCTTAGATATGGCTTGGCGGCGTCCTACTCTCACAGGGGGAAACCCCCAACTACCATCGGCGCTGAAGAGCTTAACTGCCGTGTTCGGAATGGGAACGGGTGTGACCTCTTCGCTATCGCCACCAAACAATAAAGGAACGTTGTTCCTTCAAAACTAGATAATAAGAAGGTATTTCATTTTTTAAAAAGCGTTGGTTAAGTCCTCGATCTATTAGTATCAGTCAGCTCCACATGTCGCCACGCTTCCACCTCTGACCTATCAACCTGATCATCTTTCAGGGATCTTACTAGCTTGCGCCATGGGAAATCTCATCTTGAGGGGGGCTTCATGCTTAGATGCTTTCAGCACTTATCCCGTCCGCACGTAGCTACCCAGCTATGCCTTTGGCAAGACAACTGGTACACCAGCGGTGCGTCCATCCCGGTCCTCTCGTACTAAGGACAGCTCCTCTCAAATTTCCTGCGCCCGCGACGGATAGGGACCGAACTGTCTCACGACGTTCTGAACCCAGCTCGCGTACCGCTTTAATGGGCGAACAGCCCAACCCTTGGGACCGACTACAGCCCCAGGATGCGATGAGCCGACATCGAGGTGCCAAACCTCCCCGTCGATGTGGACTCTTGGGGGAGATAAGCCTGTTATCCCCGGGGTAGCTTTTATCCGTTGAGCGATGGCCCTTCCATGCGGAACCACCGGATCACTAAGCCCGACTTTCGTCCCTGCTCGACTTGTAGGTCTCGCAGTCAAGCTCCCTTGTGCCTTTACACTCTACGAATGATTTCCAACCATTCTGAGGGAACCTTTGGGCGCCTCCGTTACTCTTTAGGAGGCGACCGCCCCAGTCAAACTGCCCACCTGACACTGTCTCCCACCCCGATAAGGGGCGCGGGTTAGAATTTCAATACAGCCAGGGTAGTATCCCACCAACGCCTCCACCGAAGCTAGCGCTCCGGCTTCTCAGGCTCCTACCTATCCTGTACAAGCTGTACCAAAATTCAATATCAGGCTGCAGTAAAGCTCCACGGGGTCTTTCCGTCCTGTCGCGGGTAACCTGCATCTTCACAGGTACTATAATTTCACCGAGTCTCTCGTTGAGACAGTGCCCAGATCGTTACACCTTTCGTGCGGGTCGGAACTTACCCGACAAGGAATTTCGCTACCTTAGGACCGTTATAGTTACGGCCGCCGTTTACTGGGGCTTCGGTTCAAAGCTTCGCTTGCGCTAACCTCTCCCCTTAACCTTCCAGCACCGGGCAGGTGTCAGCCCCTATACTTCGCCTTGCGGCTTCGCAGAGACCTGTGTTTTTGCTAAACAGTCGCCTGGGCCTATTCACTGCGGCTTTTCCGGGCTATTCACCCTAAAAAGCACCCCTTCTCCCGAAGTTACGGGGTCATTTTGCCGAGTTCCTTAACGAGAGTTCTCTCGCACACCTTAGGATTCTCTCCTCGCCTACCTGTGTCGGTTTGCGGTACGGGCACCTTACATCTCACTAGAGGCTTTTCTTGGCAGCGTGGAATCAGGAACTTCGGTACTATATTTCCCTCGCCATCACAGCTCCGCCTTAATGGAAACGGGATTTGCCTCGTTTCCGGCCTAACTGCTTGGACGCGCATATCCAACAGCGCGCTTACCCTATCCTTCTGCGTCCCCCCATCGTTCAAACGATGTATAGGTGGTACAGGAATATCAACCTGTTGTCCATCGCCTACGCCTTTCGGCCTCGGCTTAGGTCCCGACTAACCCTGAGCGGACGAGCCTTCCTCAGGAAACCTTAGGCATTCGGTGGAAGGGATTCTCACCCTTCTTTCGCTACTCATACCGGCATTCTCACTTCTAAGCGCTCCACCAGTCCTTCCGGTCTGACTTCAACGCCCTTAGAACGCTCTCCTACCATCGACACCTAATGGTGTCAATCCACAGCTTCGGTGATACGTTTAGCCCCGGTACATTTTCGGCGCGGAGTCACTCGACCAGTGAGCTATTACGCACTCTTTAAATGGTGGCTGCTTCTGAGCCAACATCCTGGTTGTCTAAGCAACTCCACATCCTTTTCCACTTAACGTATACTTTGGGACCTTAGCTGGTGGTCTGGGCTGTTTCCCTTTCGACTACGGATCTTATCACTCGCAGTCTGACTCCCAAGAATAAGTATTTGGCATTCGGAGTTTGACTGAATTCGGTAACCCGTTGGGGGCCCCTAGTCCAATCAGTGCTCTACCTCCAATACTCTCATCTTGAGGCTAGCCCTAAAGCTATTTCGGAGAGAACCAGCTATCTCCAGGTTCGATTGGAATTTCTCCGCTACCCACACCTCATCCCCGCACTTTTCAACGTGCGTGGGTTCGGGCCTCCATTCAGTGTTACCTGAACTTCACCCTGGACATGGGTAGATCACCTGGTTTCGGGTCTACGACCTCATACTCATTCGCCCTATTCAGACTCGCTTTCGCTGCGGCTCCGTCTTATCAACTTAACCTCGCATGAAATCGTAACTCGCCGGTTCATTCTACAAAAGGCACGCCATTACCCATTAACGGGCTTTGACTACTTGTAGGCACACGGTTTCAGGATCTATTTCACTCCCCTTCCGGGGTGCTTTTCACCTTTCCCTCACGGTACTGGTTCACTATCGGTCACTAGGGAGTATTTAGCCTTGGGAGATGGTCCTCCCTGCTTCCGACGGGATTTCTCGTGTCCCGCCGTACTCAGGATCCACTCAGGAGGGAACGAAGTTTCAACTACAGGGTTTTTACCTTCTTTGACGGACCTTTCCAGGTCACTTCATTTACCCCGTTCCTTTGTAACTCCATGTTGAGTGTCCTACAACCCCAAGAGGCAAGCCTCTTGGTTTGGGCTAATTCCGTTTCGCTCGCCGCTACTCAGGAAATCGCATTTGCTTTCTCTTCCTCCGGGTACTTAGATGTTTCAGTTCCCCGGGTCTGCCTTCAGTACCCTATGTATTCAGGTAAAGATACTGTTCCATTACGAACAGTGGGTTTCCCCATTCGGAAATCTCCGGATCAAAGCTTACTTACAGCTCCCCGAAGCATATCGGTGTTAGTCCCGTCCTTCATCGGCTCCTAGTGCCAAGGCATCCACCGTGCGCCCTTTCTAACTTAACCGTTAAAAAGATCTTACAGATGCTTTGAAAAAAATTAATTGCCTTCTATCTATTATCTAGTTTTCAAGGAACAAAGCAGAAAGAATCCATCACATCGTGATGTTTTTCTTCCCTATCTGAATGAATTACTCATTCAAAACTGAACAAAACAAAAGCGCTCTCGTAATTATCCTTAGAAAGGAGGTGATCCAGCCGCACCTTCCGATACGGCTACCTTGTTACGACTTCACCCCAATCATCTGTCCCACCTTAGGCGGCTGGCTCCATAAAGGTTACCTCACCGACTTCGGGTGTTACAAACTCTCGTGGTGTGACGGGCGGTGTGTACAAGGCCCGGGAACGTATTCACCGCGGCATGCTGATCCGCGATTACTAGCGATTCCGGCTTCATGTAGGCGAGTTGCAGCCTACAATCCGAACTGAGAATGGCTTTATGGGATTCGCTTACCTTCGCAGGTTTGCAGCCCTTTGTACCATCCATTGTAGCACGTGTGTAGCCCAGGTCATAAGGGGCATGATGATTTGACGTCATCCCCACCTTCCTCCGGTTTGTCACCGGCAGTCACCTTAGAGTGCCCAACTGAATGCTGGCAACTAAGATCAAGGGTTGCGCTCGTTGCGGGACTTAACCCAACATCTCACGACACGAGCTGACGACAACCATGCACCACCTGTCACTCTGTCCCCCGAAGGGGAAAGCCCTATCTCTAGGGTTGTCAGAGGATGTCAAGACCTGGTAAGGTTCTTCGCGTTGCTTCGAATTAAACCACATGCTCCACCGCTTGTGCGGGCCCCCGTCAATTCCTTTGAGTTTCAGCCTTGCGGCCGTACTCCCCAGGCGGAGTGCTTAATGCGTTAGCTGCAGCACTAAAGGGCGGAAACCCTCTAACACTTAGCACTCATCGTTTACGGCGTGGACTACCAGGGTATCTAATCCTGTTTGCTCCCCACGCTTTCGCGCCTCAGTGTCAGTTACAGACCAGAAAGTCGCCTTCGCCACTGGTGTTCCTCCAAATCTCTACGCATTTCACCGCTACACTTGGAATTCCACTTTCCTCTTCTGCACTCAAGTTCCCCAGTTTCCAATGACCCTCCACGGTTGAGCCGTGGGCTTTCACATCAGACTTAAAGAACCACCTGCGCGCGCTTTACGCCCAATAATTCCGGACAACGCTTGCCACCTACGTATTACCGCGGCTGCTGGCACGTAGTTAGCCGTGGCTTTCTGGTTAGGTACCGTCAAGGTACCAGCAGTTACTCTGGTACTTGTTCTTCCCTAACAACAGAACTTTACGACCCGAAGGCCTTCTTCGTTCACGCGGCGTTGCTCCGTCAGACTTTCGTCCATTGCGGAAGATTCCCTACTGCTGCCTCCCGTAGGAGTCTGGGCCGTGTCTCAGTCCCAGTGTGGCCGATCACCCTCTCAGGTCGGCTACGCATCGTCGCCTTGGTGAGCCATTACCTCACCAACTAGCTAATGCGCCGCGGGCCCATCTATAAGTGACAGCCGAAACCGTCTTTCCATCTTCTCTCATGCGAGAAAAGAACGTATCCGGTATTAGCTCCGGTTTCCCGAAGTTATCCCAGTCTTATAGGCAGGTTGCCCACGTGTTACTCACCCGTCCGCCGCTAATCTCAGGGAGCAAGCTCCCATCGATTCGCTCGACTTGCATGTATTAGGCACGCCGCCAGCGTTCGTCCTGAGCCAGGATCAAACTCTCCGAAGAAATGTTTGACTTGCTCATTTTGCTTTTTTGATAGTGTGTGCTCACTTAAAATTTAACGTTGGCGCTTTGTTTTGTTCAGTTTTCAAAGAGCAATTTGATCCTTTTAAAGAATCAACTTTCTAATCATATCAAAGCCATTTGGGCTTGTCAAGTTTTTTTTGGTGGAGCCTAGCGGGATCGAACCGCTGACCTCCTGCGTGCAAGGCAGGCGCTCTCCCAGCTGAGCTAAGGCCCCAAAAAAATCATGGTCGGGAAGACAGGATTCGAACCTGCGACCCCTTGGTCCCAAACCAAGTGCTCTACCAAGCTGAGCTACTTCCCGAAAAAAATATGGTGCGCCCGGCGGGAGTCGAACCTACAACCTTCTGATTCGTAGTCAGATGCTCTATCCAATTGAGCTACGGGCGCATATTAAGATGGTGCCGAGGACCGGAATCGAACCGGTACGGTAGTCACCTACCGCAGGATTTTAAGTCCTGTGCGTCTGCCAGTTCCGCCACCCCGGCATAAATAAATAGTGGAGCGGAAGACGGGATTCGAACCCGCGACCCCAACCTTGGCAAGGTTGTATTCTACCACTGAACTACTTCCGCAAACATGCGGGTGAAGGGACTTGAACCCCCACGCCTTGCGGCGCCAGATCCTAAGTCTGGTGCGTCTGCCAATTCCGCCACACCCGCATAATAAAATGGTGAGCCATGAAGGATTCGAACCTTCGACCCTCTGATTAAAAGTCAGATGCTCTACCAACTGAGCTAATGGCTCATATAAACTATTTATATATGCTATATTAAGCTTGTATGAAGATGGTGCCGGCAAGAGGACTTGAACCCCCAACCTACTGATTACAAGTCAGTTGCTCTACCAGTTGAGCTACACCGGCAGGTGTAAAATGGTGGAGGATGACGGGATCGAACCGCCGACCCTCTGCTTGTAAGGCAGATGCTCTCCCAGCTGAGCTAATCCTCCATATATAACTGCTTGGCGGCGTCCTACTCTCACAGGGGGAAACCCCCAACTACCATCGGCGCTGAAGAGCTTAACTGCCGTGTTCGGAATGGGAACGGGTGTGACCTCTTCGCTATCGCCACCAAACAATAAAGGAACGTTGTTCCTTCAAAACTAGATAATAAGAAGGTATTTCATTTTTTAAAAAGCGTTGGTTAAGTCCTCGATCTATTAGTATCAGTCAGCTCCACATGTCGCCACGCTTCCACCTCTGACCTATCAACCTGATCATCTTTCAGGGATCTTACTAGCTTGCGCCATGGGAAATCTCATCTTGAGGGGGGCTTCATGCTTAGATGCTTTCAGCACTTATCCCGTCCGCACGTAGCTACCCAGCTATGCCTTTGGCAAGACAACTGGTACACCAGCGGTGCGTCCATCCCGGTCCTCTCGTACTAAGGACAGCTCCTCTCAAATTTCCTGCGCCCGCGACGGATAGGGACCGAACTGTCTCACGACGTTCTGAACCCAGCTCGCGTACCGCTTTAATGGGCGAACAGCCCAACCCTTGGGACCGACTACAGCCCCAGGATGCGATGAGCCGACATCGAGGTGCCAAACCTCCCCGTCGATGTGGACTCTTGGGGGAGATAAGCCTGTTATCCCCGGGGTAGCTTTTATCCGTTGAGCGATGGCCCTTCCATGCGGAACCACCGGATCACTAAGCCCGACTTTCGTCCCTGCTCGACTTGTAGGTCTCGCAGTCAAGCTCCCTTGTGCCTTTACACTCTACGAATGATTTCCAACCATTCTGAGGGAACCTTTGGGCGCCTCCGTTACTCTTTAGGAGGCGACCGCCCCAGTCAAACTGCCCACCTGACACTGTCTCCCACCCCGATAAGGGGCGCGGGTTAGAATTTCAATACAGCCAGGGTAGTATCCCACCAACGCCTCCACCGAAGCTAGCGCTCCGGCTTCTCAGGCTCCTACCTATCCTGTACAAGCTGTACCAAAATTCAATATCAGGCTGCAGTAAAGCTCCACGGGGTCTTTCCGTCCTGTCGCGGGTAACCTGCATCTTCACAGGTACTATAATTTCACCGAGTCTCTCGTTGAGACAGTGCCCAGATCGTTACACCTTTCGTGCGGGTCGGAACTTACCCGACAAGGAATTTCGCTACCTTAGGACCGTTATAGTTACGGCCGCCGTTTACTGGGGCTTCGGTTCAAAGCTTCGCTTGCGCTAACCTCTCCCCTTAACCTTCCAGCACCGGGCAGGTGTCAGCCCCTATACTTCGCCTTGCGGCTTCGCAGAGACCTGTGTTTTTGCTAAACAGTCGCCTGGGCCTATTCACTGCGGCTTTTCCGGGCTATTCACCCTAAAAAGCACCCCTTCTCCCGAAGTTACGGGGTCATTTTGCCGAGTTCCTTAACGAGAGTTCTCTCGCACACCTTAGGATTCTCTCCTCGCCTACCTGTGTCGGTTTGCGGTACGGGCACCTTACATCTCACTAGAGGCTTTTCTTGGCAGCGTGGAATCAGGAACTTCGGTACTATATTTCCCTCGCCATCACAGCTCCGCCTTAATGGAAACGGGATTTGCCTCGTTTCCGGCCTAACTGCTTGGACGCGCATATCCAACAGCGCGCTTACCCTATCCTTCTGCGTCCCCCCATCGTTCAAACGATGTATAGGTGGTACAGGAATATCAACCTGTTGTCCATCGCCTACGCCTTTCGGCCTCGGCTTAGGTCCCGACTAACCCTGAGCGGACGAGCCTTCCTCAGGAAACCTTAGGCATTCGGTGGAAGGGATTCTCACCCTTCTTTCGCTACTCATACCGGCATTCTCACTTCTAAGCGCTCCACCAGTCCTTCCGGTCTGACTTCAACGCCCTTAGAACGCTCTCCTACCATCGACACCTAATGGTGTCAATCCACAGCTTCGGTGATACGTTTAGCCCCGGTACATTTTCGGCGCGGAGTCACTCGACCAGTGAGCTATTACGCACTCTTTAAATGGTGGCTGCTTCTGAGCCAACATCCTGGTTGTCTAAGCAACTCCACATCCTTTTCCACTTAACGTATACTTTGGGACCTTAGCTGGTGGTCTGGGCTGTTTCCCTTTCGACTACGGATCTTATCACTCGCAGTCTGACTCCCAAGAATAAGTATTTGGCATTCGGAGTTTGACTGAATTCGGTAACCCGTTGGGGGCCCCTAGTCCAATCAGTGCTCTACCTCCAATACTCTCATCTTGAGGCTAGCCCTAAAGCTATTTCGGAGAGAACCAGCTATCTCCAGGTTCGATTGGAATTTCTCCGCTACCCACACCTCATCCCCGCACTTTTCAACGTGCGTGGGTTCGGGCCTCCATTCAGTGTTACCTGAACTTCACCCTGGACATGGGTAGATCACCTGGTTTCGGGTCTACGACCTCATACTCATTCGCCCTATTCAGACTCGCTTTCGCTGCGGCTCCGTCTTATCAACTTAACCTCGCATGAAATCGTAACTCGCCGGTTCATTCTACAAAAGGCACGCCATTACCCATTAACGGGCTTTGACTACTTGTAGGCACACGGTTTCAGGATCTATTTCACTCCCCTTCCGGGGTGCTTTTCACCTTTCCCTCACGGTACTGGTTCACTATCGGTCACTAGGGAGTATTTAGCCTTGGGAGATGGTCCTCCCTGCTTCCGACGGGATTTCTCGTGTCCCGCCGTACTCAGGATCCACTCAGGAGGGAACGAAGTTTCAACTACAGGGTTTTTACCTTCTTTGACGGACCTTTCCAGGTCACTTCATTTACCCCGTTCCTTTGTAACTCCATGTTGAGTGTCCTACAACCCCAAGAGGCAAGCCTCTTGGTTTGGGCTAATTCCGTTTCGCTCGCCGCTACTCAGGAAATCGCATTTGCTTTCTCTTCCTCCGGGTACTTAGATGTTTCAGTTCCCCGGGTCTGCCTTCAGTACCCTATGTATTCAGGTAAAGATACTGTTCCATTACGAACAGTGGGTTTCCCCATTCGGAAATCTCCGGATCAAAGCTTACTTACAGCTCCCCGAAGCATATCGGTGTTAGTCCCGTCCTTCATCGGCTCCTAGTGCCAAGGCATCCACCGTGCGCCCTTTCTAACTTAACCGTTAAAAAGATCTTACAGATGCTTTGAAAAAAATTAATTGCCTTCTATCTATTATCTAGTTTTCAAGGAACAAAGCAGAAAGAATCCATCACATCGTGATGTTTTTCTTCCCTATCTGAATGAATTACTCATTCAAAACTGAACAAAACAAAAGCGCTCTCGTAATTATCCTTAGAAAGGAGGTGATCCAGCCGCACCTTCCGATACGGCTACCTTGTTACGACTTCACCCCAATCATCTGTCCCACCTTAGGCGGCTGGCTCCATAAAGGTTACCTCACCGACTTCGGGTGTTACAAACTCTCGTGGTGTGACGGGCGGTGTGTACAAGGCCCGGGAACGTATTCACCGCGGCATGCTGATCCGCGATTACTAGCGATTCCGGCTTCATGTAGGCGAGTTGCAGCCTACAATCCGAACTGAGAATGGCTTTATGGGATTCGCTTACCTTCGCAGGTTTGCAGCCCTTTGTACCATCCATTGTAGCACGTGTGTAGCCCAGGTCATAAGGGGCATGATGATTTGACGTCATCCCCACCTTCCTCCGGTTTGTCACCGGCAGTCACCTTAGAGTGCCCAACTGAATGCTGGCAACTAAGATCAAGGGTTGCGCTCGTTGCGGGACTTAACCCAACATCTCACGACACGAGCTGACGACAACCATGCACCACCTGTCACTCTGTCCCCCGAAGGGGAAAGCCCTATCTCTAGGGTTGTCAGAGGATGTCAAGACCTGGTAAGGTTCTTCGCGTTGCTTCGAATTAAACCACATGCTCCACCGCTTGTGCGGGCCCCCGTCAATTCCTTTGAGTTTCAGCCTTGCGGCCGTACTCCCCAGGCGGAGTGCTTAATGCGTTAGCTGCAGCACTAAAGGGCGGAAACCCTCTAACACTTAGCACTCATCGTTTACGGCGTGGACTACCAGGGTATCTAATCCTGTTTGCTCCCCACGCTTTCGCGCCTCAGTGTCAGTTACAGACCAGAAAGTCGCCTTCGCCACTGGTGTTCCTCCAAATCTCTACGCATTTCACCGCTACACTTGGAATTCCACTTTCCTCTTCTGCACTCAAGTTCCCCAGTTTCCAATGACCCTCCACGGTTGAGCCGTGGGCTTTCACATCAGACTTAAAGAACCACCTGCGCGCGCTTTACGCCCAATAATTCCGGACAACGCTTGCCACCTACGTATTACCGCGGCTGCTGGCACGTAGTTAGCCGTGGCTTTCTGGTTAGGTACCGTCAAGGTACCAGCAGTTACTCTGGTACTTGTTCTTCCCTAACAACAGAACTTTACGACCCGAAGGCCTTCTTCGTTCACGCGGCGTTGCTCCGTCAGACTTTCGTCCATTGCGGAAGATTCCCTACTGCTGCCTCCCGTAGGAGTCTGGGCCGTGTCTCAGTCCCAGTGTGGCCGATCACCCTCTCAGGTCGGCTACGCATCGTCGCCTTGGTGAGCCATTACCTCACCAACTAGCTAATGCGCCGCGGGCCCATCTATAAGTGACAGCCGAAACCGTCTTTCCATCTTCTCTCATGCGAGAAAAGAACGTATCCGGTATTAGCTCCGGTTTCCCGAAGTTATCCCAGTCTTATAGGCAGGTTGCCCACGTGTTACTCACCCGTCCGCCGCTAATCTCAGGGAGCAAGCTCCCATCGATTCGCTCGACTTGCATGTATTAGGCACGCCGCCAGCGTTCGTCCTGAGCCAGGATCAAACTCTCCGAAGAAATGTTTGACTTGCTCATTTTGCTTTTTTGATAGTGTGTGCTCACTTAAAATTTAACGTTGGCGCTTTGTTTTGTTCAGTTTTCAAAGAGCAATATCTTTCGAAACAGCTTATTTATAATAACATTTTTCATTACTTTAAGTCAACAACTTTTTTAAAACTTTTTTAAAGTTTGTAATCCGTTTGTAACTCGTTCGTAACGACAGATATAAATATAACACCATTACGTTAACTGCGCAATACCTTTTATAAAGTTTTTTTGAGATAATGTTGTTTTTCTTTCAAACCCTAGAATCCAATCACTTAAAAGACATGAAATTATAATTAAAAAACAAAAACCGAATCGGACATACCAGGATCATGAGCTAAACCCCATGGACCCAGCCATCCGAATTCGGCCCTGCAATCATTACTCATCTTGCATTATTAGCGATGTCTCATTAGCGGGAATAACAGGACGTCACGTATAGAAGGAGAATTGGTCAATAGCATAACCAAACGGTCAACACCAATTCCCAATCCGCCAGTTGGCGGCATTCCGTATTCTAACGCCTCCAAGAAATCTTCATCCATTTCATGTGCCTCATCATTACCTTGCTCTCGCTCTTTCAATTGAGCTTCAAAACGCTGACGTTGATCAATAGGGTCATTTAGTTCCGTGAAGGCATTTGCATGCTCCCTACCTACAATGAATAACTCGAAACGATCTGTGAAACGGGAATCTTCCGGATTTTTCTTTGCTAACGGAGAGATTTCCACTGGATGTCCATAAATGAATGTAGGTTGAATTAACTTATCTTCTACCTTCTGTTCAAAGAATTCATTTACAATGTGACCAAACTCCATGGATTCCTTAACTTCAATCCCATTTTCTTTAGCGAGCTGTTGGGCTTCTTCTTTGCTCATTTGAGTCCAGAAGTCCACACCTGTATATTCTTTTACAGCGTCAACCATGTGAAGTCGTTTCCATTCCGGTTTTAACTCTATCTCATACTCCCCATACTGGATGGAAGTCGTCCCTAGAACTTCTTGGGCTATATGGGCAATCAGGTTTTCCGTTAAGCTCATGATATCTTGGTAATCCGCATATGCCTCGTATAATTCAATCAATGTGAATTCAGGATTGTGTCTTGTAGATACTCCTTCATTCCTGAAAACCCGGCCAATTTCATAAACTTTCTCTAAACCGCCAACGATTAAGCGTTTCAGATGAAGCTCGATGGCAATCCTAAGATTCAAAGGCATATCCAAAGCATTATGGTGAGTAAGGAATGGGCGTGCAGCAGCTCCACCGGCAACAGAGTGCAACAGAGGCGTCTCCACTTCAAGGTATCCATGATCGTCCAAATATCGTCTCATGGCTTGTACAATACGACTGCGCATGATCAACGTATTTTTACTTTCCTCATTTGTAATTAAATCAACATAACGTTTCCGATAACGCTCTTCAACATCCTTCAGGCCATGAAATTTATCAGGCAAAGGGCGAAGCGCCTTTGCAAGGAACACATATTCTTTAGCTTTAATGGAAAGTTCCCCGACTTTCGTTTTGAAAATAACGCCAGTGACCCCTACGATATCGCCAAGATCTGTTTGGTTGAAAATTTGGTAAGAATCTTCACCTATTTTATCTAAACGGACGTAGATTTGGATTTGACCGCTAATATCCTGGATATGGGCAAATCCCGCTTTCCCTTTTCCACGCTTAGTCATGACACGGCCAGCGATCGTAACTTCGATTTCTTTTTCTTCAAGATCTTCTTTTTCTAATTCCCCATAAGCACTAACTATCTCCTGAGTGTTATGCGTGCGCTCGAATCTGCTCCCGAAAGGGTCTTGTCCATTATCAATCATTGCCTGCATTTTATCGCGTCTTACCTGCAATTGGTCATTCAATTCTTCATGACTCACGAAAATCATCTCCATCTTTATTAATAAACGCTTTATATAATTAATCAAAAATTCTTTTGCATACGTATTTATTCTTACATAAAGTAAAGGAATTCAACAGCTTTTTATCTTAAAAAGTTGTTTATGTACATATAAAAACTGCCAGGATTACTGGCAGTTCAAGATAAGCGTATTATAGGAAAACAGGAAGGTAATGTCAAACATCAGACCATTTGGATATTCTGTTGCTTCGCTTCAATCTCATCAACAAGTTCATAAAGAAGACTTACAACATCTTCCCTTGTTTCACAATCATTAATCCCTTTACGAGCCTTAGCATTCCCTTTAACACCTTTTAAATACCAAGATGCATGCTTACGCATTTCACGAACGGCAACATTTTCATTTTTCAATGCTATTAGACGATCCATATGAAGTACGCAAACATCCATCTTTTCACGAACTGATGGTTCATCCATCAGTTGACCGGTTTCTAAATATTTTACAGTCCGGTAAATCATCCACGGGTTACCTAGAGCTGCACGGCCAATCATGACTCCGTCAACACCAGTTTCCTTCAGCATTCTTTCCGCATCCTGCGGAGTTTCCACATCACCGTTCCCGATAAGCGGAATATTAATCGATTTCTTCACTTCACGGATGATGTCCCAGTTAGCTTTTCCTTCATACATTTGAACCCGAGTTCTACCATGCATGGAAACAGCTTTACCACCTGCACGCTCAACTGCCTGAGCATTTTGAATGGCAAACACATGCTCTTCATCCCAGCCTATGCGCATTTTCACCGTTACCGGCTTTTCAACTGCATCTACCACTGCCGAAACCATCTCATAAATTTTGTTTGGATCGAGAAGCCACTTCGCACCCGCATCACATTTAGTGATCTTAGGGACTGGGCAACCCATGTTGATATCAATGATGTCAGCATTTGTATTTTTATCTACAAACTGTGCAGCTTCGACCAAAGATTTCTTTTCTCCGCCAAAGATTTGCAAACTCAATGGCTTCTCTCTTTCATCTATATAAAGCATATTCATAGTTTTAGCATTTTTAAGTACGATTCCCTTATCACTAACCATCTCCGCACAAACTAAACCAGCACCAAATTCCTTGACGGTCAAGCGGAATGCTGAGTTACAGACTCCCGCCATCGGTGCTAGCACTACCGGATTCTTCATTTCTATATCGCCTATTTTTAACACATTGTCACCTCCTATAACATTCGTTCATTTATCCTCAGGTGGCTGAAGCTCCTCAATGGAAACATGAAGAATTTCCGCCACTTCCAGTAAAAATGCCTCTGAAGGGTTGCGGTTTCCTCGTTCGACTTCTCCCAGCAAGGAAACGGAAACACCTATTTCTCTCGCAAACCCTTCCTGGGTATAACCCTTTAACTTTCGAAAAGCGCGAATACGCCTTCCCCATTTTTCACCTTCCATAATCGAACTCCTTCTTTATCCGAAATCTGTTCAAGCAGGTCGCTCAAAGGTGCATGCATTTGCGGAAGTGAGATATCAGGGTCCACTTCCATTAAGGGCACGATAACAAAAGCCCTCTCGTGCATACGAGGGTGCGGGACTGAAAGAATCTCTGTCTCAATATTTTCATGATTATATAACAAAATGTCAAGGTCTAAAGTACGGGGACCCCATCTGATTTCCCTTTTTCTCCCTAAATCTTGTTCAATTTTCATACAAGCATGAAGTAATTCCTCGGGTTCTAAATCGGTTATCACTTTAAGGACAGCATTTAAAAAACAGTCTTGATCGGCATATCCTATCGGGTCCGTTTCATATAAAGAAGAGCAGGCCACCAACTTGATATGTGGATTTTCAGATAATAATTGGAAAGCCCTTAGGAATGTTTCAAGGCGATCCCCTAAGTTCGACCCTATTGAAAGGTAAGCAATATTTACCACAGTCAGCGTCCCCTTACAATCTCTATGGCAACTGAATCATAGTGACCCGCTATTGGGGGATCTGGTTTATAAACCTTCACGGTGCATGTCTCGATGGAGGAATATTTATTAAGTAGTTCAGAGGCAATTTTTTCAGCGACAGCTTCCACTAACTTAAAAGGTTCTCCCTCAACAACACTTTTACACACTTCATATAACTCTCCATAGTTGATTGAGTCTTCAAGGTTGTCACTCTTCCCTGCCTTGGCTAAATCAGTCTGGACGATTAAATCCACTTTAAACCGCTGACCAAGCTTCGTTTCTTCTGGAAATACTCCATGATAACCGTAAAACTCCATTTTATTCACATATATCTTATCCATTTCATTCACCTTTTCCTAATAGAGCATCCATCATCTTTGCAGTCCGCGCCATTTCCTTCACATCATGCACACGAACCATTTGACAGCCTTGTTGAATTCCATGGCAAATTGTAGCCGATGTTCCTTCCATCCGCTCACTAGGCGGCAAGTCCAGAACATGTCCAATCATGGACTTTCTTGATGTGGCTAGCAACACGGGATAACCTAATGATACCAGCTTATCAAGATTCCTCATCATTTCCAAATTTAACTTTAAATCTTTCGCAAAACCAATACCTGGATCGAGAATGATGTTTTCATCCTTGACCCCCGCATCTTTTACCAACATGATGCTTTCGAATAAATCTTGAAGTACATCCCGGACAAAATGTCCATAACCCATATTATCCCGGTTATGCATCAAGATGATCGGCACCTTATATTCCGCAGCAACCTTTGGCATCAATGAATCGGCTTTACCTCCCCAAATGTCATTTAATATATGGGCTCCTGCTTTTACCGCCGCTTCCGCTACTCTTGATTTATACGTATCGACCGATATTGGAACCTCAATATTACGGGATATGGCTTCAATAATTGGGGCGACTCTCTCTATTTCCTCTTCATCCGATATCCTCTCATAGTTAGGACGGGTGGACTCTCCGCCTACATCCAATATATCCGCTCCATCGTTGACCATCCGTTCGGCATGCTTCAAAGCAGCATCTATCCGATTATATTTCCCGCCATCCGAAAAGGAGTCCGGCGTAACATTCAAAATCCCCATTATTAAGGTTTTAATGCTGTAATCCAAATCAAATGAACCGCATTTTATTTTTGACGCTCCAGCTAATGACATCCAACGTTCTCCTTCGCCTAAAGAAATCTATATATACGAGTTTACCCATTTACATAGGCATAGTGCAAGCTCCATGAAGATTTGGAACACTTCAGCTACTTTACTACAAAAAGAAAAGCAAAGCCCCTAAGGAACTTCGCTTCTCATTTTTAGTGTCTGGTTTTACTCAAAGTTATATAATGGTGTACTTAAGTAGCGTTCACCGTTACTTGGTATGATAGCAAGTACCTTTTTGCCTTTTCCCAGTTTGTCAGCCACTTTAATGGCAGCTGCAATTGCGCCTCCAGAAGAGATTCCACCAAGGATTCCTTCCTCTTTTGCTGCGCGGCGGGCATAATCAAACGATTCCTCTGTATTGACTTGAATGATTTCGTCATAGAGATCTGTATTCAAAATACTTGGAACGAAGCCTGCACCGATTCCTTGGATTTTATGAGGACCTGGAGTACCCCCCGATAATACTGGAGAGTCTGCAGGCTCAACAGCGTAAATTTTGATGTCAGGGTATTTTTCACGCAGGACTTCACCAGCTCCTGTTATGGTTCCACCAGTACCGATTCCGGCAACGAATGCATCCAGGCCTTCATCTCCAAAGGCTTCCACGATTTCAGGGCCAGTAGTGTTACGATGAACTTCAGGGTTGGCTTCATTCTCGAATTGCTGCGGGATGAAGTAACCTTTTTCTTTAGACAGCTCAGTTGCTCTAGCGATCGCACCTTTCATTCCTTCTGGTCCAGGTGTAAGAACTAACTCAGCCCCATAAGCGCGAAGCAAGTTACGGCGTTCCAAGCTCATCGTCTCCGGCATTACCAGAATTGATTTATAGCCCTTTGCTGCAGCTACCATCGCTAGTCCTATTCCAGTATTTCCACTTGTTGGTTCAATGATAGTATCACCTGGCTTAAGGTTACCGTTTTTTTCTGCTGCTTCGATCATCGCAAGGGCGATGCGGTCTTTAACACTACTGCCTGGGTTAAAATACTCAAGTTTCAAATAAATATCTGCACTGTTTTCATTTTGAAGCTTGTTTAACTTCACAATAGGTGTTTGCCCAATTAAATCGATTACAGAATTAGCTATACGTGCCATTTTCTCCACTCCTTATCATTTCAATACCGAGTATGTTTATTGGTTTTATTAAATTAAAGTTACCAGTTTTAATAGTTCATTGTCAATGATTATATACTATATTCTAAATTTTCTCACACAACCATTGACCTACTTTTGTTCTTTCAATCCATAAAACCATTCTACATCAAATTCGTCCCAGAAAATCTTCCCTGAGACCGGTGCCTGAATCTGTTCAAGAGCTATTTGGCGGCGAATTTTGTCTTTGACTTCAGCATATTCATACTGCTTGCCCTCTATTCTTTCATGCAGATAGAGAACGGCCCAGCCATCTTCCGTTTGGATTGCATCACTCCACTTTTTTACCTTCAATCTCTCGGCAGCACTAATGTATTCCTTGGAGACTTGCTCGTTATCCTGTGATATATAACCCATGTCGCCCCCTTGATTGGCAGTGAATTCATCAAGGGACTTTTCCATCGCTAAGACATCAAAAGAGACGCCTTTCTCCAGTTCACGTATGATTTGGTCTGATTGTTTTTTTGTAGACGAGGTAATATGGGAAATATGAAAAGTAGTAGGGATCCGGTAGATATCCTTATTATTATCATAATAATTCCGCATTGCTGTTTCGGAAACCGAAACATCCTTGGTGAGGAGCTTCTCTAGGAGGAGACTCGATTGAATCTCCTGCCTCAATTGATCGCTACTTTTATTAAGAGTCTGACCTGCAGTCCCATACATTGTTTTCATCATTTTAAGTTCCCGATCGAGCTCTTCATCCGTAATTTTCACTTTATATTTTTCTGCTGCCTGTTTGACTACCTCTTTATCGACCATTTCCTCAAGTACATCTTCCCCATATCTTTTTTCAAGCTCATTAATCCACGCTTCCCGGGAAATATCCTTGGAGCCAACCTTTGCGGCCGTTTCTTCCCCAATGACGGATTTTGAAATGATTAATGGTCTTATGAAAAAGATAATGATTGTCAATAGGTTCAACAAGGCAAGGCCGGCAATAATCGCCCGAAGCTTTTGTTTAGGCAAAACCCTTATCCCCCGTCAATTATTTTTTGGTTTCTGCTTCTAGTTCCTCGAGGTCTTCCTTCGAGAATTGGTAGGTCTCATTACAAAAATGACATTGCGCCTCTGCTTGTCCCTCTGTCTCAATGATATCCCGAATCTCTTCTTGTCCAAGGCTAATCAATGCATTGGCAATTCTTTCCCTTGAACATTGACAGGAGAACTCGACATCCATTTTTTCTAAGATATTTACATTGCCCTCACCTAAAATCTCGGTTAGGATTTCTTCAGGAGTCAGGCCATTTTGAATCATCTTAGAGACAGGAGTTATCGTGCTAAGTCTACTCTCGATTTTGGATATCGTTTCATCGGATGTACCAGGCATCAGTTGAATGATAAATCCACCTGCAGCAAGGATCGAATTATCTGGATTCACCAGAACCCCAACACCCACAGAAGAAGGCACCTGCTCGGAAGTAACAAAGTAATAAGTGAAGTCTTCACCTAACTCTCCCGATACAAGCGGTACTTGCCCTGAAAAGTGATCACGCAGACCAATATCTTTCACAACAGTCAACAATCCATCAGTTCCAACCGCTTTCCTGACATCAAGCTTCCCTTGTTCATTCAAATCAAAATGGGTTTGCGGGTGAGTGACATATCCACGGACTTCTCCTTTGGCATTGCTGTCGACCAGGATGGATCCAATCGGGCCACCACCCTCTATTTTAATCGTCAGCTTTTCTTCACCTTTTAACATTCCGCCCATCATTACACCTGCAGTCATTGCACGCCCAAGGGCAGCGGAAGCAGTAGGCCATGTATAATGGCGTCGCTGAGCTTCTCCTACAGTATCAGTTGTTGAAACAGCATATGCCCGAACCTGTCCTTCATAGCCTAACGCCTTTATTAGATAATCCTTCATTTATTTTGCTCCTTCCATGCTGTGTATTACTTCTTCACTTGCTCACGATTTCGTATATATATCAGCTGCAGCCCCTTTAGGGTCAAAAATGGCTCAACAACGTCAATGACAGTAGACTCATTAGCAATTAGGGTAGCCAGTCCGCCTGTCGCTATTACCGTTGGTTCTAGATTACTTTGCGCCTTAATTCGATTAACGATTCCTTCAACCTGTCCAACATACCCATATAAAATACCAGACTGCATGGCAGATACCGTATTTTTCCCAATGATTCCTTCAGGTCGGCTGATTTCTATCCTGGGAAGTTTGGCTGCTTTTGAATAAAGTGCTTCTGTGGAAATGTTTATACCCGGAGCAATTGCTCCTCCCATGTATTGTTTATCCTCATTTATATAGCAATATGTAGTTGCCGTGCCAAAATCCACGATAATGAGAGGGCTTCCATATTCCTGAATGCCAGCAACAGCATTAACAATTCGGTCAGCTCCCACCTCACGGGGATTTTCGTATTTAATATTCAATCCAGTTTTAATTCCAGGTCCAACTATAAGCGGTTTAACTCCAAAGTATTTTTTGCACATACGTTCAAGTGCAAACATAATAGGCGGAACTACCGAAGAAATGATGATTCCATCAAATTGATCAAACGAAAGACCTTCATGTTGCAGCAAAGACTTTATGACCATTCCATACTCATCTTCTGTCTTGTTACGGCTAGTCTCAATTCGCCAATGATATTTTAAAATATCTTCATCGTATACGCCTAATACAGTATTCGTATTCCCAACATCCAATACAAAAATCATCGTTTCATCACTCCGGTAAATTATTCTCCAACATCATACCACACTGTTATTTCCCACGCTATCAGTCGCACTTTTCGAATGGTACCCCAGCATCTTTTTCTTATATCCCAAATTCATTTAAGGGTTAAGAAAAGGGTATTTCCGAGGCGGAAATACCCTTTTGAATTTAGTCGATTTAAGACTTTTTATTGTCATCTTCGTTCGGGAAGGAAAGCGGCTGATCTTGAGGTGTACCTTCTTTGATTGGAGGAGTATTCAATCCTTCCTCCGTTATTTCAAGGTCCTCAGGTCCTCTCTTATCCAATGGATCTAATAGGGCCTCTTTTTCTTCCTTCTTCGTATTGATGTTCACCTTGACATTCTCATCAGTGGTTAAATTCCCATTTAGAGCGGTATAATCCCGTTCTGGCAATTTTCCGTTATGAAATAAACTTTTGATTTGTTCAGCATCAAGTGTTTCCACTTCAAGCAAGGTTTTTGCAACCAAATCAAGTTTTTCACGATTTTCAGTAAGAATCTTCTTACATCTTTCGTAAGCTTCCCTGATGATACGTTGAATTTCAAGATCGATTTCATATGCGATTGCATCTGAATAATTTTGATCATTGTTGAAATCACGGCCTAGGAAGACCTGACCTTGAGAATTACCGAATTGAAGAGGTCCGAGCTTACTCATACCATATTCCATAACCATGCTTCGAGCTATGCCCGTTGCACGCTGGAAGTCATTATGAGCACCGGTACTCACTTCTCCGAATGTTACTTCTTCGGATACGCGGCCACCCAAAAGTCCTACGATTTTATCTTTAAGTTCAGGTTCCGTCATGAAGAAACGATCTTCTTTCGGCAGCATAACTGCATAACCGCCAGCTTGACCACGAGGGACAATCGTAACTTTATGAACGACTTCCGCATCATCCAGAACCAATCCAATAATGGTATGGCCCGCTTCATGCCATGCAACAATATTCCGTTCCTTTTTGGAAATCACACGATTTTTCTTGGCAGGCCCCGCGATAACGCGATCCGAAGCTTCATCCAAATCGGACATGTCGATCTTCTTCTTATCTTGACGGGCAGCTACAAGCGCCGCTTCATTCAGTAAGTTTTCAAGATCTGCACCAGAAAACCCTGGTGTACGCTGAGCGATTGCTTTCAAATCGACAGTTTCTGCTAAAGGTTTATTACGTGCATGCACTTTCAGGACTTCTTCACGGCCCTTAACATCAGGGCGGCCTACCGTTATTTGACGGTCAAAACGTCCTGGACGCAATAATGCAGGATCCAATACATCAGCACGGTTAGTTGCAGCAATGATAATGATTCCTTCATTCCCACCGAAACCATCCATTTCTACCAGTAGTTGGTTCAGTGTTTGTTCACGTTCATCATGACCGCCACCAAGACCTGCGCCCCGTTGACGTCCGACTGCATCAATTTCATCGATAAAGATGATACATGGTGCATTCTTCTTAGCATTTTCAAACAAATCACGAACACGGGATGCACCGACACCCACAAACATTTCAACAAAATCAGAACCACTGATTGAGAAGAAAGGAGTACCGGCTTCACCAGCTACTGCCCGTGCAAGTAAAGTTTTACCTGTACCAGGAGGCCCAACTAAAAGTACCCCTTTAGGAATACGGGCTCCGAGCTCGGCATATTTGCGAGGATCTTTTAAGAATTCAACGACCTCGACAAGTTCCTGCTTTTCTTCGTCCGCTCCGGCAACATCATTGAAGCGTACTTTTTTCTTATCATCATTATACAATTTCGCCTTACTTTTCCCGAAGTTCATGACACGGCCACCACCGCCGCCCTGAGCTTGGTTAAGTAAAAAGAAGAAGAGGATAAAAATGATTACAAATGGAATGATGGAAGTGAAAAATGTCACCCAACCACTTGTCTTTTCTGGAGGTTCAACAGTGATGATGTCTTTATCCAACTTGGTTACGGCATCATTAATTCGACTCTGCGAATATTCACTGAAAGGCACGTAAGTCACAAAGAATTTATTTTCCTCATAACCTTTGAGCTTCCCTGTGATTTCAAATACACTGCTTTCGGGCTGCATCGTTAGTGCTGTGACGTCCCCACTCTCCAAATGCTTATAGAATTCATCTTGGGTCATTTTCTCTGTTGGTTCATTGTTATTATTAAAGATGCTTACAATCCCAATGATGACCAAAAAGATCAGTAAATAAAATATGGTATTACGGAAGATCCGATTCATCCCTTACCTCCTCCCACGGGTAAACAAACTATAGTAAATACTATCATACAAAATTAATGAATTACAATAATTTAACACCGCTGTTTTTATCTGGTCTTCTCTTTCAAACAGGTACGATTAATTCGAGTAAATTTCAGGCTTCAATATGCCAATATACGGGAGATTACGATACTTTTCTGCAAAATCAAGACCATATCCGACAACAAATGCATCCGGAACGATAAACCCAGCATAGTCCGGAGTGATATCCGCTTTCCTGCCTGTTGGTTTATCCAATAGGGTAACGATTTTAATTGATTTTGCTTTTCGATAACGGAAAAGTTCCGCAAGATAGCTAAGGGTTAAACCGCTGTCGATAATATCTTCGATGATTAAAATATCCCGGCCTTCTACAGATGCATCAAGATCTTTGATGATTTTCACTTCACCGGAAGATACAGTGGAGTTACCATAGCTTGAAACATCCATAAAGTCCATTTCAAGATGTGTATCCACACGTTTCAGTAAATCTGACATAAATGGCATGGCGCCTTTCAGCACTCCGATGGCCAACGGGAACTTTCCTTGGTAATCAGCTTCAAGCTGCGCACCCAATTCCCTGATTTTTTTTTGAAGTTCTTCCTCAGTTATTAAAACTTTTTCAATGTCGTTTTGCATGGTCATTGTAATTAATTGCCCCCCATGAAGAATTAAGCTTTTTTATATTCTAAGTAGATTAAAGATTTTTCATCAGAAATTATATCCGGTTCAACATTCGATTTCTTTAAACCAGGAAGCCAAATGGCCGTTCCAGCTTGATCGATGATGACCGGCCACACATTTCTTTCTAGCATCGGGATCTTTTCATTAATAAAAATCTCCTTCAACTTTTTAGTTCCACCCAATCCCTTGACTGCCATCCGTTCGCCTTCATTCCTGGTTCGGGCTGTAAGCGGAAACTGAACTGCAGATTCGGGAAGTATAAAAGAATTGTTTCCTCTAAGAGCCGGAATTTCTTCTTTTATATAGTGCGCTTTAATCTTATATCCATTCGGAAGAATAGTCTCACCGGGAATTTGTAATTTAAGGGAATATTTATGGCTTTTTTGCCGGAAAAATCTAAACGTGCAAGTTTGATATGATTTTTCAGCAATAAGGCCCTCCGGAAGATGCAATTCAGCAGATGGTTGAGGATTTAAAAACAAAACTAAAAGTTGGTCAATATGTAATGCCGAAAGCGATGAAGGTCTCTCCAAATAAAGATAGTTTAATATTAGTTGAATCGCCCTTCTTTGTAAAGGTTTAGGCATCGCGAGAACCTTATCAATCTGAATAACCGCTTGATCTTTATCCTGTTGTATCCAAACCTCTGACATTTTGCTTGAAACCAGGTTCTGAAAAAACTCTTCATCTTCATAAAGCTCTTCACTGAATCTTTGAAAATGCTCATGAACCTTTCTATTTTCTTTCTTTAAAAATGGAAGGACTTCATGTCTAAAACGATTTCTTACATAGACATCTTTTTCGTTACTCGGATCAAACCTTGGTTCAATATTATGAAGACCCGCATATTCGATAATTTGGCTTTTCGTGATTTCAAGAAAAGGCCTGATCAGGTGACCGGT
Source organism: Peribacillus sp. ACCC06369 (assembly GCF_030348945.1). Taxonomy (NCBI): domain Bacteria; kingdom Bacillati; phylum Bacillota; class Bacilli; order Caryophanales; family Bacillaceae; genus Peribacillus; species Peribacillus sp. ACCC06369. The sequence continues at coordinate 78,374 of NZ_JAUCEN010000002.1, read as the reverse complement.
ATGAAAACGTCTCTTTATAGGAATACCTGCTCTTGCCTTACCTGTCGCCCCTCTTGTTAAACGCATGAGCATCGTTTCAATTTGATCATCTCCATGATGTCCCAGGACAAGGGTGGAGGCTTGATGCTTATCCATCATTTCTTCATAGAAAGCAAAACGTAACTTTCTTGACGTTATTTGGGAACTTTCCCCCGTCTGTTCCATCCTGGCAGGAACATCGATCCTTTTTCCTTCAAATGCGATGCCCCACCGTATACATATTTGCTCTACATATTTATAATCCTCATATGATTCTTCACCACGGAACATATGGTCAACACTTGCAACAATCATCTCGTAATGAAAAATAGATTGAATTTCCTTAAGGATATGGAGAAGCACCAACGAGTCCGGTCCCCCGGAAACGCCTATGAGCAACTTCGAGTTTTCCTGAATCAATTCGTTTCTATAAATGGTGTTCAGAACTTTTTCCTTTAACATACAATCTTCCTTCTTTATGACAGGCATTAGTTTATACGATTCAAACATGAAATGGTTTCAACTATTCCACGCATTCATCAATTAACTATATCATAACAACTGTTCATATATGTAAAGAACATAGAGCATCGATATTATGGCAACCAGAAAAAAAGTTTCAAAAAAACCTCCCCTTTTCTTATTGGAGTAGTTTTGGGACCTTCTAGCTTGCCTCGTTGAGGGTTGGATTGTTGATGGCTGACCTGTCGCTGCCTGACTCTGGCCCTTTTTCTTCAAGTTATTTTGCTTACTTATCACAGTTATCAAATCCTCCCGCATTTGGAGGGCTGAATCATACTGCCCGTGGAGTGCTTTATCCAACATCTTTCTATATGGGTGCAATTCCTTTTTCTGCTTAATCAAGTCGTTAAGCTGTCTATACCCCTCCCCTTTCTTATGGAAACGTCCAGGATAGGCAGAATTGATTATAATCATCGCCACAGCGAACAAGTCATATTGCGGATCAGCCTTTCTTGATCCAAGTCCCCAGTACCCTCTATCGAAGAACTCGGTGAATTCTTTAACAGATCGCCCAATCAAGGTGGTTCCGCCTACATCCACGCACCGGACTTTATAGGCTGGTGAAGTCACTATCAAATTCTCAGGTTTTAAATCCCCGAACACCCAGCCATTAGTATGCAAGGAAGCCAAACTGGTTAAAAGCTGAAGCGTCAAGACCCCAATCCACGATGACCCTTTCTTATCGATGAAACGCAAAAAATCGTGTCCATGGATATATTCCATGACATAAAAAGGGAGCTGCTTTCCTGTTTTCATGAAATCATCCGCTTCCAAAAAGGAAGGTCCAAGGGTAGACCCCTGGACCTTTGAAAAGGATTTTAGGATATTCATCTCCGAAATAATGGACGTCCCATTATCACTGAGCTTTAAAGCATAATGACGATTTTCTCTTTCAACCAAATAGACGATCCCGTTCGCTCCACACCCCAATTCCTTAATTATTTTGTACTGGTTCTTATTCCATTTTCCAGTGACCAAACTGTCAGGCAGGAGTTTACATTGATTCCTCAAAGTATTGTTCATCATCATGTGATAACAATCCCCTCAATGAACGTTTTTTATTGAAAAATGTTAAAGCTTCACGAATGGCCGGACCTGTCGGAGTGAGTCCCCCAGTACTAAGCTTAGGAAAAGTTGCCGTCAAGGCTTCAAGGTTCGGGGTCCAATCCAGCAACTTTTCCACATCATTTCTTTTCCCAGGAAATACGAATACGGAAAAACGGCTGTCACCCATTCTTGCATTCATACTCAGGGAAAGATCCAATAAAGAATCTTTTACGGTAGGCAGTTTATGCTTCATGCTTGCACTGGTATCGACAAGAATCAGTACTTCGAGCTTGCTTGTTTCCCCAAGCTCATCAACCACCTCCATCACTTCCCCTCGTTTTTCCGGCGGAAGATCTTCCATCGTTCTTGAGTCTCCAAGTATTTGTTGAAGTTCACGATTGATAACTCCCTGTATAGTTTGAGTCATTGCCTTTTGGGTCACCATTTGGACGGTTTGGGACAACTGCTGTGCATAGACTATTTGACTTACGCCACCTCCTGAACCAGCAATCTTCTCTATTTCCTTAAGTCCCTTTTCATCTATCACATCATTTTCCATAACACCTATGACATTGATGGTTATACCTTGCTTCCTTGCTAATTCGGCCATGGCAGAAGGCTCCTCACCATGATTTGAACATCCGTCGGTTATAAGCAAAATCTGTCTTAATGTTCCTGCTTTCATGTTTTGCTCTCCCTTCCTTTCAATCTGTTACCATAATTGACTAAAAAGGGGGAATTTATACGCCAAAGACATACGCAATCAAGTCACATTCATGGCCTTGTGTTCATCTTTTTACCTTTTATCCGTCTTCCAATAAATCACCTCATTTATCGTTTTATTTATTTGATATATATAAACGGCCCCCTACTGGGCCTTTTTTCGTTTTGGAGAAACGGGAATCGATGCCCATTTCGGTGTATTGTGTTTAATTTTGGATGTTACCACTGTCATATCATCATCTATAATCCCTTTTGTTCGGATGACCTCCTCCAATATTAAATCGGAAATTTCCTGTGGATCGTCTGTCTCCATTTCTTTTATTTTTCGTTTAAGCCAGAACTCGATATTTTCGACATGGGAGGGACCATCGAATACTCCATCGCTCATCATGATTAATATATCCCCTGCCTTTAGCTCTTCTGATACAACATCAACATCGAAATCCTGGATGATTCCCATAGGGAGGTTACTCGATTCAATTTTTATTATCCTATCCCCCCTTTTAATGAAACTCGGTATCGAACAGATTTTTAAAAACTTAGCCCTTGCGTCCTGAAGATCAATCATTGCCAAATCAAGAGTTGAAAAAATTTCATCGGTAGTGCGTAGAGATAATACGGAGTTTACGGATTTAATGGCTATTTTTTCTTCTATTCCCGATTGTAAAAATTTTTGAAGCAGCTTCAATGTCTCTGTACTCTCAAAATGGGCCCTTTCCCCATTTCCCATGCCATCACTAATGGCTATTGCGAATTTTCCGCAACCAATTTCCATGGTCGTATAACTATCTCCTGAAACAAGCCCTCCCCCCTTGGCAGCATGAGCCACACCCGTTTCGACCGTGAATTTTTTTGCTGACCTAAATATCACCTCACATTGCCCGTTTGGATACGTTGCACACTCTTCTGAATGAACGACTATCGTTTCCCCTAAAATGTCCGAAAGCATTGGTGCTATTAACTTTTCACATTCCCCTCTGCCCTGGCAGTATGGGACACTCATCTCTATATCAACATTTCCTTGTTCTAGACTGTATATTTCAACATAGCCTATATGCAGGCCAAAATCCTGGATGGCCTCCATAATGGATTCTTCATGTACATGATGATTCTTCCTTTCCCTTTGAATTTCTTTTGCAAAATCATCCATTACTGCAGAAACGCCCCGCAGCTGATCCGCAACCAGTTTCCGGCTTTCTTTCACCTGCCTTTTTAACTTTTGGTTTGCTTCAAAATAAGTAAGCTCCTGTGATATCGCCCCAATGACCTGAGGTCCGCGACTACAATATTTCCCCCATTCTTTCGAAGTCTTTTGGGGTAGTTGCCCACCATTTTCACTTAACTGAAGCATAATTTCCTGCATACCTTCATAAGTTGTATTAAAGTTCTTGGACCAGCATTGTTCCTTTTTAAAACAGAGCTGGCACGTCTTTTCCGTTACATTACTTAAGAAGTAGTCGAATTCTTTCTCATCTTCCTCCAATCTCCCCCTTTCATCCACTTGGGAAAAGCTATTTGAGAGCGCCTCAAATACATGCGAGAATTGCTCCACCCTTTGAGCGGTAACATCCCTCACTTTCCGGGCATACTGCTGCTGTTCATCGGAATTCTCGACGGTTCCCGGTATATGTTTCGCTATTTTGTTGATTATGGATGTCGGTGTTAATATAAATAAAGCCACCGCTACAAGTGATTCATAAAGGGTCACCATAATATTATTGGTGCCCTCACCATATAAACCTATCAGTGTCGTAGCGATTAAGAGGCCTGCTGCGACCCCTATCTTCCTTCCCTCCTTCAACAACCCGCCCAAAAGCCCGGAAAAAGCGAGAAGGCTCATTTGATAAAGACTTGCGATACTTGCCAAGCTGAATATCAATCCAGTAACTACACCTACAGTGGAGCCTATGGCGGCCCCTCCCGCCAGCCCGAAGAGGAGGACCAAGTATCGTGAGAATATATGGTCGAGTGATAAATCGTATATCATCCAGCCTATGGTTCCGGTCATCACCGAAGCCAGCAAGATGATGATACTGACGATTTCCTCCGTCTTTAATGATTGGGTTTTTGTCCGTACGGTTAGCAGCGGGATGGACTGTATGAAGATTAAGGTTAAGATCATGGCGAGTCCCGCCTCTACTCCTATCATCATCAGGTCGTACAGCTGAATCGTTCGAAATACCAGATATTGCTCGGCCAGGTTGACCAGGAATAGTGAAGCAAAGACGTACATCGACATCGTCTTGAATTGTCCTTCTACGGCGGGCTTCTTGATCTTATGAAATAACAGAAGCAGGAACGCCGATGCAAAGATGACTAAACTATTGGAATAGTGAACGGTCAGCCCACCTGCAATCAATCCGAATAATGCAAGTGGAGCCCTGTCACGCCTCATGAGAAAAACGGCTGCGAAAAACGGAAGTCCAAATGGTGCCAGCTGCGAAAGAATTAATGCTCGTCCTAATAAAAAACCGATAATGGCTAAAGAGATACCTTTCTTTATGAATATGTCTTCCGACTTCATTTGCAGTTGTTGGATCCAATTGATGGCTCCTGCCTTCGCTTCTTTTAACTGAACATCTCCAAGCGGTTCCATCATGGGTCTTTCTACTTTTTCCATTTCAACACCCCATTCGTATTAGTGATTTTTATTATATAGAGGGCTTGTTTATTTTTTTGTCAGAATTTTATAAGCTGATAAGAAAAACGTTCGACGAAATTCTTCTTGAACAATCATTTGTATACAGGTTTTTGTGCCTTTTTTCCCAATACAGAAACAGGCGTTCTTTTATTTTTGAAGAAAAGCAAAGTTTTTAGGTTATTTTTGCGGAAAATAACATGAATAAATAATCAGGAAATGGAAACCGACAAATTTTATTTTTTTTGTTGACATTTTTTCTTCACGAATGTAAGATATAACTTGTGCTTCAGTAGCACATACCATTTTGGCGGCGTAGCTCAGCTGGCTAGAGCGTACGGTTCATACCCGTGAGGTCGGGGGTTCGATCCCCTCTGCCGCTATCCTTTATTATTAAAATCACGGCCCGTTGGTCAAGCGGTTAAGACACCGCCCTTTCACGGCGGTAACACGGGTTCGAATCCCGTACGGGTCATCAAATACCAAAAGCGCCTCTGCACACTTATCCGAGTAAGTGTACAGAGGCGCTTTTTCTATTTATTGCCGTTGAATTCAATTCGATGAGTAAAACCTTATAAAATTAAAAGAAGACAAGCCGGCAAGCTTGCCTTTATCTACACTATGAATAATTTCACAGGAAAAGTTGCTAAACTATTATTTTTCAGCAGCAGTTTTATCCGCGTCTTCCTCCTCGACCTCCCCGTTTCGTTTCTGTGCTACGTTTAAGGGTCGTTAAGCGGTCTTCGCTATCTTTTAAGAATTTAGCCATTTTTTGCTCAAAGTTTTCCTTGGGTTGGAAACCATTACTTTTCGAGCGGAAGTCTTTGGAACGGCTGTCATTCCCTCTTCCTTGGCGCGGACGTGGTGTGTATGCAGGTTTTTGCTCACTTTCAGGTCGGTCTATCGCTTTTTTTATGGACAAGCCAATCTTGCCATCTTTCACATTGATGACTTTCACCTCAACCGTATCGCCCACTTTTAAATGATCATTGATATCTTTTACATAGTTATCAGCCACTTCACTGATATGGACAAGACCGGTTGAACCTTGAGGGAGCTCAACAAATGCACCAAAATTAGTTATGCCTGTTACTTTACCTTGTAACTTGCTGCCTACTTCGATTGACATAAAAAAAATGTTCCTCCTTAGAAATGTTAAAAAATCTCTTCACACTATATTATAACGAAAGTAAAAAAATAGTGTCAATATTAGTCACTATCTTCCTTCCCTTTTGGAAGGGTAAAAATGATTTCACCTTTTTCAGATAAGAAGTAATCACGTCTGGCTATTTTCGCTATATAGTCGTCGTCATTTAGCTTCACGATTTCTTCTTTAAGAAGGGTCTCGTCTTTTTCCAATTTAGCTAACTTTCCCTTCAATTCTTCCTTCTGTTGAACTTTCTCATCCAGTGCAACATTTTGCGTTATGAGGGTGGAAATAGCCAAAATCAAAAAGACAGCGGCGAAAACTGAGTATAGAGTTAATCTACGCATTAGACCACGCTTCTTTTTTTCTACGGTTTGCACTTTTTTCTCTTCTTGAGCGACGTAGGGATTTTCTATTTTTGCCACTTTCCTTTTACGAAGGCTACTCATTTTTTATCGCTCCTCATTTCTTTTTAGTTCTCCATCTATTTAGCATTCTAATTATAGAATTCTTTATTTTCAATAAAATCCCTTTTCCTTTATTATAAAACTTCCCGACGTTTTTCGTAACAAAAACCGGCAATAAATTCCATATATGGGTCAGAATCCATTTTACTGGCCTCCAGAAAACATTTAATATAAAGAGAAGTATTTTCCCCGCCCATTTTAATAATGCTAAAACGAACTTTCCCATCCCGATGATGATGGCTATTAAAGATACTATTACCCATTTTATCGGAAGAAATATCAGCATGTGAACCGAATTCGTTATAAATCTCGCCAACTTTATCACCAGTATTATCAAAAACTCCAAAAACCGTTGATAGAAACCTTTGAAAAGTGCTTGATAAGCTGAAAAACCGCATAATAAGGCCAAAAATAAATAGAGGCGAAACTCCCCCTCATTCACTAAAAACAAAACATAAAAAATAAGGAGACCCTGAATGATCCAGAAAAGGAAGTCATGGATGAAAACAATCCACCTTTTCCTTTCTGAACGCTTCAGAAACCGGCTATACGTATCTAGGGCAGCTCCAAAGCCACTGCCCATGCCTATCATCGCAAGCAACGTATAAAATTGGATCGTTAAGGTCATTTGAACAATTTGCCAAAGAAGCCTTTAGCTTTCTCCCCTGATTGCTCATCTAAATAAACAAGGTCGAAAATTTTTCCCTTAATGGAAACAATGCCTTTATCAACGTCCAAATTCTTCATTTGCAAGTTTTGACCCCTGATGGATAAGAACCCCATTACCGTTTCGAGCAGAAACTCTTCATTATCAAAGCTTTCCACTTGTTTGACACCGGTAATATCAAGTAAACGGCGGCCTTTCATCATTACATCATGCTCTTGGATCGTTCCCTTTGTATAACTAGCATTCGGATCATTATATTGGCTCATTTTTTCATCCCTCACAGTACCACTGATTTTGTACAAGTGTATGTCCGTAAGAATGGAATTAGAACCAAGCCTGTCTTTACTCCTCCGCTAGCTTTTCTTCCTTTACGATGGTATACATGTCTGCAGCCGCTTCTTTTTTCGTCGTTTCTTGAATTTTATCGACTCGTACCGTAACCAGCTTTTGACCGAATCGGACAGTCAACTCATCACCATCTTTAACATTCGAACTTGCCTTTGCCTGTTGTCCGTTAATCGTGATTCTCCCTTTATCCGCGACTTCTTTCGCAAGCGTACGGCGCTTGATCAATCTTGAAACTTTTAGGAATTTATCTAATCTCATCGACATTCAAATCTCTCCCTTAATTAAAGTCCTTTAGCTTTTGCCTCATCCCAATATGAATCCAGTTCTTCCAATGTATAGTCCTCAAACTTCTTGTCTGCCCTTTGAATGCACTCTTCTATATATGTAAAACGCTGGTGAAATTTCTGGTTTGCTTTGTAGACGGCTTCTTCTGCTTGTATGTCATAATAACGTGAAATGTTGACAAGCGCAAAAAAGAGGTCGCCCAGTTCCGATTTGATTCTTTCGACATCCCTGTTTGGGGTTAATACTTCCTCCTCTAATTCCTTCACCTCTTCCAAAACCTTTTTCCAGGCTTCGGAAACCTCATCCCAATCAAATCCAACCTTCGCAGCCCTTTTTTGGTACTCCTCGGCCCGAAGTAAGTTTGGCAGCGATTTCTCAATACCATCGAGTATGGAATGCATAGCTTTTGGTTCGCTCCCCTTTTCTTCTTCTTTGATTTTCTGCCAATTCACCAACACATCTTCCTCGCCATTCACTTCAACATTTCCGAATACATGAGGGTGCCGTCGAACCATTTTTGCCGTAATGCCTTCAATTACATCATCTATCGTGAACATGCCCTCATCTTCACCGATTTGTGAATGAAGCATCACCTGAAGCAGAACATCCCCGAGTTCACCAACCATGCCCTCATCGTCCTCTTGATCGATGGAATCAATAAGCTCGTATGCCTCTTCTATTAGATATTTCTTCAAGCTTTCATGAGTTTGTTTCTTATCCCAAGGACATCCTTCTGGACCTCTAAGTTCTGCGATGATTTGACGCAGCTTGGAAAACTCCCGATACTGTAACGCTTCTTCTCTAACAGGCGGGACATAAACACTCGTCAAGTTACTTAACTCCATCTGACGGTCGAGTTCGAACAGGGCGCACTTTGTCACTTTTTCCTGACTGCTGCCTGCCGCTGTAACGATATATACCTCGTAGTCATCCGGAAGCTTTTCCATTAAAGTCAACTTCACATTCGATGCGCTGAATGCGTCATAAACCTGTCCGATTATAATATGCTGGGTAATGTGCAGATCATCGGGTGAAAGATCTGTACCATCCAACAACTGGAACCCTTCAATCGGATCGATTCTAACAGCCTGAAACAGGGGGTCAAGGAAACTTTGGCCGCCTTCCAGCTTAATGGCTATTCCAAGGGCCGGCCCCTTTTCGAGCAAAAGCTGAACCGTTTTTTCCGCAACCATGGGATGCCCTGGAACCGCGTATAGAACGGAGCGGTTTAAAGCCTCTTGTAATAATGTTCCGGCTATTTCTTCATATACCGCTTCAAATTGGTCGTGCTTTTCATATATCTCGTCAAAAGCCGTGAAATTGACTCCTTCTTTTTTCAAGTCCCCGATTACCGGATGATCCATCGTTCTGACGAAGCATTGTTCAATTTGTGTCAATTTTTTATAAATCCCTAGCGGTAACTGATCTAAATCCCCTGCACCAAGGCCTATTATAGTTATCTCATTCATGATTTCGTATACTCCTATTCGTCATTATAAATCGTTTAAGCTTTGAACCTGCAGGGATAAGTGAAAGTTCTTCTTCACCAAATAAGCCTGCACGAATTGCGGTCATCACAAAAACGGCTGCACCGATCCCCACACCGATCAGCGCTTGGATCGTAGCTAACATCCGGCTATCACCTGAAAACACCAATTGGAATATGGCATTGAATAAAACGACAACCGTACCCATGTAAATCGTACTCTTCAAGATTATTAACAGGTACTTCTTTTCAATTAATGTCTTTTTGATATGTACTCTCAAAACCGTATAAAATAATACTGTCATGATCATAAATGCAAGTACTGTTGCAGAGGCTGCTCCCGCAATTTTGTAATGGGGAACAAGAACAAGGTTCAACGCCCACTTGCTTCCCACCCCCACAATCGTAATGATCACCGGTACAAACGAATAGCCTAAACTTTGGATCACTGCCGCTTTTGCCATTATGAGGGATGTGAATAAAATCGATAAGGAAAAAATCGCTAAAGTAATTGTCCCTTTGGAATTCGTGAACAGCATATGATTGACCGGCTTCATCGTCACTATCAGCCCAATCGCAGCAGCGATTCCAATCGTCGTACTTACACGCAGCGCCAATTTGATCTTATTGACTAATTCTTGTTCACTTCTCTTCTGAACGAATCCGGATATTACAGGTACAAGCGCCAAAGCAAAAGAATTAGCCACGACTGTCCCTAGCTGAAGCAAAGGCTGTCCACGGTCATATACCCCTTTCCACTCTTTAGCTTCCCTTTCCCCCATCCCCGTTTCCCTTAGTAGAGAATACAGGTGTAGTGAGTCGACAAACTGAAACAAGATAAGGATCAAGCCAGTTATGCAAAACGCCAATCCTTGGAAAACCAGGACTTTTGAAATTTTGATGAAATTTACCGGTTTGATTTTCACTTGTGAAAAAAGCTTCCATTCTTCTCTTAAAATAACGAAAGCAATAAGCAGGACAAGGCCGGTTATGCCGCCGGTAATCGAACCGAAGACGGCGCCCTTACCGACCACATAAGGAGAGTAGCCTAGAGACACGAATATCGTTGAAAGCACCAGTATCGTCAATACACGGATGCATTGTTCAGCGACCTGCGAACTTGCCGTGGGTAACATGTTGTTTATTCCTTGAAAATAGCCTCTTAAAACAGATGAAATCGGCATTAATAAGTAGGAATAGGCAATGATTCTCAGCAGACTGGCTAAATCCGGATCCTTCATCCATCCGGCAATCCAATCAGCGCCCAGGAACAGTGCCGCAAACATCATGATTCCTATTGAACTTAAGACGACGAATGATGTCACTAAAATGTCCTTGACCTCAAAATTATTTTTAGAAGACTCCCGTTCTGCGATCAGTTTGGATATGACAACCGGGAAGCCTAGTGTGGATAATGTAAAGGCTACACCGTAGAAGGGATATACCTGCTGATAGATATAAAACCCGATGTCACCCGCAATGTTCTGATAAGGTATGCGATAGGCCGCGCTCAAAACTTTTACGATAATCGCTGCTGCGCTCAGGATCAGCGCACCTCGCAAAAGTTCATTTGATGTTTTATTAGGCTTTTCAGCCATTCTTTTTCCCCTTTTCACTCATATGTGGTAGTTATTATAGCATAATTCAAGTGGTTATTTTTCAATTGCAACCATACTGTTAATTAATTTCCATGTTCATCTCAAAGAATTCTCTTTATTGCCCTTCCCAATCCGTTTAACCTTTAAGAAAGAGCAAAAAGGACAGCGATTGCTGCCCTTTCCACCTTCAAAAAATATAATGGCATGTCCAAGCTTACTGTTCCATTTGTCTTGCTAGGAAACTTGCTGCTGTTTCAACCGATTTCTGTTCCACTTCACCAAGTGTACCTTCTTTAGAGAAAATCAGGACGGCGCCAATCGGGTCGCCACTCGCAATGATCGGAGCTGCAGTATACGATTGGACTTCTTCATCATTTGAATCAACGAAAGAAATTTGTCCGTTCGGAGATTCCAAGACAGGATTTCTTTCTTCCATGATTTTTTCCACTAGTTCACTAACGCTTTTATTTAAGTATTCTTTTTTGGAGCCGCCTGCCACTGCAATGTAAGTATCCCTGTCACAAATCATAACTGGATTTCCAAGGCTATCATAAAGTGCTTCTGCATATTCTCTTGCAAAATCGCCTAATTCACTAATAGGAGAGTATTTCTTTAAGATTACTTCTCCATCTCTATCCACAAAGATTTCCAAAGGATCCCCTTCACGAATACGGAGGGTCCTTCGAATTTCTTTCGGGATGACGACTCTTCCTAAATCATCAATTCGGCGAACGATACCAGTTGCTTTCATCTAATGTTGCCTCACTTTCATCTAATTGATTTGATAAATCCTCTTTTTGTAGCATAAAATCATCACCAGCTATTGTACTTAGTATTTTTCTAATGGTAAGTTCTATGCACTTTGAAAAAATTTTTCTTTTTGTTGCATTTTTTTACCATGGTATCTTAAAAACAATTTCTTCAAGAGGACAATCATTCACTTCAGTTTTTTGTGGCTTGAGTCTCTTTTTTTACATGCTGTAAACCCTTGGCCATCTCAAATAGTATGTTAAGCCATTTGCTTTGTTCTACACCTTTTATGTGCAGGACTAGCTTCATTCGATTTCCATCCATGCCGAAGCCGACCATACGGCCATACTTTGACCCCAGCTCAAACACCTTTTGTCCATCCACATCGCTGCTTACCTTTTCCCTGAGGAGAATGCTGATTTCCTGCTTCAATTGTTTAATGCTTTCAATTCCAGCCTTTTCAGCATATACCTTCATTTCGGCAATCATGAATAAATAGGCTACTTCTTCTGGATACTCTCCGAAACGATCGAGCATTTCATCTTGTAATTCTTCCACTTCTTCAAGAGAAGTAATGCCTCTGAACCTTTTATACATTTCTATTTTCTGATGTCCATCCATTATGTAGGGATCAGGGATATAAGCATCCACTTCAACGTCAATTTCAAGGGTGTTCTTTTCTTCGGTTGGCTGGTCATTACGTTTCGCGTCAACTGCTTCTTTCAACATTTGTGAGTACAAATCAAAACCAACTGAATCGATGAAGCCATGTTGTTGAGCCCCTAGAATATTTCCAGCTCCCCTGATGGATAAATCACGCATCGCGATTTTGAATCCTGAACCCAACTCTGTAAATTCCTTAATGGATTGAAGACGTTTTTCCGCCACTTCCGTCAACACTTTATCTTTCCTATAAGTAAAGAATGCATATGCAACCCGATTGGATCGCCCTACACGGCCACGTAGCTGATAGAGCTGTGAAAGTCCCATTCTATCCGCTTCATTCACTATAAGCGTATTGACATTCGGGATATCAACACCCGTCTCTATAATGGTAGTACTTACCAAAACATCATATTCGCCTTCCAAAAAGCCGAACATAACCGCTTCCAGCTCTTGCTCTGTCATTTGCCCATGAGCAAAGGTGACTCGGGCATCGGGCACCAGCATGGAAATTTCTTCTGCTTTTCTTGCTATATCCTCTACCCGATTGTAAAGGAAATAAACCTGACCATCCCTGGCCAATTCCCGTTCTATCGCTTCCGTTACCAACGAGCCATTATACTCCATGACATAAGTTTGGATCGGGAACCGGTTCTCAGGCGGTGTTTCGATGACGGACAGATCCCTCACGCCCAACATGGACATATGAAGGGTCCTCGGAATCGGTGTCGCAGTCAAAGTCAGTACATCCACATTAGTTTTTAAGCGTTTGATCTTCTCCTTATGTGTAACGCCAAAACGCTGTTCTTCGTCAATGATAAGCAAACCCAAATCGCGATACACTATATCTTTGGATAAAATCCTGTGCGTGCCAACCACAATATCAACCGTGCCGGCCTTCAATCCTTTAATCGTCTCCGTTTGCTGTTTTTTCGTCCGGAAACGGCTCATATGACCAATCGAAATGGGATAATCCTGAAAACGCTCCCTTAGTGTTTCATAATGCTGCTGGGCGAGGATGGTGGTCGGAACAAGAAATGCAACCTGCTTGCCATCCATTATGGCTTTAAAAGCGGCACGGATGGCTACCTCTGTCTTTCCATATCCAACATCTCCGCATAATAAACGATCCATCGGCCGTTCCCGTTCCATATCCTTTTTGATTTCGACTATAGAACGTAATTGATCCTCCGTTTCGTTATAAGCGAATGATGTTTCGAAATCTCTCTGCATATCACCATCAGGTGAAAAGGCATAGCCCTTGGCCGCTTCCCTTTCTGCGTATAACTTGATTAAATCATCAGCAATGTTCTCAACGGATGATTGAACTTTACTTTTGACACGTTTCCATTCCGTTCCACCTAGCTTATAAAGCTTCGGTTCTTTCCCTTCAGAACCGACATATTTTTGCACAAGATCTATTTGGTCGACAGGAACATACAATTTGTCATCCGCTTGATAACGAATATGTAGGTAATCTTTATGGACCCCATTTATCGTAAGGGTTTCAATTCCCAAATATTTACCGATACCATGGTTAACATGAACGACATAGTCACCGATCTTCAGTTCGGAATAACTCTTGATTCGCTCCGCATTCGATAGTTTCTGTCTCCGTATCGATTTCTTTGATTTCTTATTAAACAATTCCGTTTCCGTAATGATACTGAATTTCTGCATGGGTAATTCAAAGCCGCTATTAAGGCTGCCTCGTAAAATCTGTACTTTACCTGGAAGAATGCTGTTCGCATCAAACAGTTCTGTGGCCTCTATATCATAATCGGCTAAAACCGAATGCAGCTTTTTTACCCGTTCTTCATCCTGTCCAAGTATGACGACTGTATATTTCCCTTTTTTCCAACGTTCCAGTTCAGCTTTGAACACATTCATCTGTCCATGGAAATTTTGCATTTGTTTACTGGCAAAATTCAGGATATTCTGAGGATTCGTATGCGGTACATGCCGTAAAAACAATGAAAGATATATAAACGGCCTGCTGGATTTCATTATTAATTCCTGCATGGGATGAGCCAATTTTACGTCATGGATAATCTGTCCCTGACTTAAAAGGTCTGTGTACCAACCAGCCTCTTCCTTTTCCAATGAATCATTGATTTCCTGGATTCTACTGATCTCATCTAAGAAAACCAAACCGTTTACCGGTAAATAATCTATTAAACTAGCTGGATCTTCATAAGCCAAACTTAAGTATTTAAAGATTTGGTCGGGTTTATTTCCCATTTTCAGCTGTTCTAGTTCATAGCTGATCGTTTGAACCAGTTGTTCCTTTGTTTTCTCATCTTTAAGTTTCTTCAAGCTTTTACTTAATCCGCTCTCGAGCCTTGTTATGATTCTTTCGATATGCTCTGTCTCTAGCAAGGCCTCACTGACGGGACCAATCATCACTTTCTTGAGTTTTTCGATGGATCGCTGATCTTCGCTTGAAAAAGTCCTTATTGAATCTATTTCGGTATCGAATAACTCTATTCGTATTGGATTAGGTTCCGTGATCGGATAAATATCGATTATACCGCCACGGATACTGAATTCACCTGGTGAAGCAACCATTTCAGACCGGTTATAACCCATAGCAATGAATTTATTCAGTGTTGGTTCGAGCTCGATGTCTTCCCCTAAATTAAACGTAAGCTGATGCCTCTTCCAAATATCTTTAGAAGGAAGCACACGACGGACCCCGGGAATTGGCGCAATGACAATCCCTTTCTTTCCCTCAGCCCAAAAGTTTAATGCCTCTACTCGTTGGGCCCTTAATTCCGGACTAGCCACACTCAAATCGGCCGCAATCAATTCATTGGCGGGATATATATATAATTCTTCCTCGGGAATGAAACTGGATAAATCCTCATGGAATTTTTGTGCTTGCAATAAATTATGGGTAACTAATAAAATCGGCCTATTCGTTTTTTCATATACGGAAGCCAGCAATAGTGATCTCGAGGAACCTGTCAGACCAGAGACTATTTGTTCCTTAAGTCCTTCATCAATGCCGGCGATTAACGAATGAACATCATCTTGTTTGGAGAACAAGTTTTGCAATCCATTCATTTTCTTTCCCCCCTCTCTTTAACGTGCGAAAACCATTTGTAATCCTTGTATTTAAACTTGGCCAATTCAACCAAGCGTCCTCTTTATTAACGGCAATTTTTCATTTTACGTGCCTTAGTAAACCAGACAAACGGAAAAATGCTTTGGATTTTGTCCAAAGCCCTCTCCCGCTAATGAATAATATAATCGTTTTCATATAATTCAGGGTTCCTTTGCAGCGATTCATGACAATCTTCACATATCGCCCTTACATGCATATCCCCTTCAGAATCATAAACGATCATCTCTTGTCGCTCTTCATCGGTAAGTTGATTAAAACCTAACTGCTCCGTACTCAGTGAGTGTGCCTCGATTGAGCCCAGCTTAGTTCCGCAATGTCGGCATCGATAATGGAGAGCCATTTCGTAACCCCCTATTTTTGTAATAGTGTTAGTATGTACAATTAGAGGGGATTTATTCAGCGAAACAGGAAGATATTATTCTTTACTTATATCTACTCTTTGCTTATTGGTTATATTCGTTCATGACCTGTATAAATGGTTTTTCCATCCAAGCTTCACAAGAAGCCGCGCTTTTTTCGATCGTTGCCCCTACATGATCCCATTCTTCAGGCGAAAAACGTCCTAATACATAATCAGGTACTGGAATACGGCCAATCGGGCGGCCAATGCCTATTCTGATGCGATTGAATTCTTGCGTACCCAAATGAGCTATTGAAGATTTTATCCCATTATGACCGCCTGCACTTCCTTTTTGACGCAGGCGAAGCTTCCCTGGAGGCAAATCAAGGTCATCATATATAATGACCACATCCGCGATCTCCACCTTAAAGAAATGCATAACAGCCGAAATGGATTCTCCTGATAAATTCATGTAAGTTAAGGGTTTAAGCAATAAAACTTTTTCTCCCTTTACCATTCCTACACCATAGATACCCTTGTGTTTTGCTTGATCAAGTGGAATTGACCATTTTCTGGATAACTCATCTATTACTTCAAAGCCGACGTTATGCCGAGTTTTTTCATATTGTTTACCTGGGTTCCCTAACCCTACAATAATTTTCATGATTCACACTCCGTCATTACGGTTATTTAGGGAGTTACGTCGGGACGAAGTTTTTCCAAGCTTATTGACCTTAGAAAAATAGTACCCTAATTTCAAGCTGGCCTGCAAGCGACCGGAGAACTAATTAGAAAAAAATCCTAATTAAAGGAATCAGTTCCGGAAAATGGCCCTGTTTAAATTGACGCATCCAGAGATTGAAAAGACGTAACTCATTAAGAGCTACGCCTATTATATCACGATTCACTTGTTTAATCCCTGCATCATGACTCTGGTGATGCCTTGGTCTCCCTGCCCTCTTCATTTTCAGGTATACCGCCATCTTGCTGTTCACCTGTACTTATTTCCTCTTCCTGACGAGGAGCCAAAACAGATGCAACTACTTCCTCACTATCGTTGTCGATTGTAACTTGCTTATTCGTTTGGATATCAGATATGTAGATTGTATCCCCTACCTGAAGTTCGGTAACGTCAACATCGATGGAGTCAGGAATGTCATTCGGTTTAGCCGTAACCGTCACTTCATGAAGAGACTGCTGAAGGACCCCACCGTCTTTCACGCCTTTACAAACTCCGACAAGGTTAATGCGAACTTGTGCCTGTAATTGAGCGGACATATCTACAATTAAAAAGTCTGCATGATAAATGGAGTTCTTTATAGGATCCTTTTGATAGTCAGAGAGCATGACTTTATAACTCGTTCCTTCCAAGTCCAAAGAAATGATACCATTACGGCCTATTTCCTTGATTGTCTTTTGAAGCTCAATATTATTGACTGAAATGGCTGTACTGTCATTTTTATTGCCATATACAATCGCAGGGATTTCGCCGCTTTCCCTCAAATTCCTTAAATTAGAGTGTTTTGAATCCGTACGTTCTTTTGCAGCTAATATATTACTCATACATCCTCCGCCTTCCTAAATATGAATTACAAGTCTCTCTATATTTAACATTTCCCTAAATGGCGAATCATTAAACATGAAAGGTAAAATCTGAAGGCTGCCACAAGAAGCTAAACATATGGTAAACATAGGAATTCACCGTATAATCTTTTTTCTTGAATTTAAGCGTGAATCGCTTTGTTTTCCCTTTCCCCCTCAACTTGCATGACTCGGTTAAGGATTTGGGCTGCTAGTGAGGAATATTGAATGCTATCCTTTTTCCGTGGTCTCGGCAGATTGATTTCCTTATTCATGGCGACTTTGCCTTCCTCAATTAATATGACACGGTCGGCAAGCAGTACGGCTTCTTCAACATCATGTGTAACAAGTAAGGCAGTAAAATTCCTTTTCCTCCATAATTCTTCAATCAGCCTTTGCATGCCAATTCTCGTCAAAGCATCCAATGCCCCTAACGGCTCATCCAAGAGGAGAATGTCAGGTTGGTTCACCAATGCCCTCGCTAAGGCTACCCTTTGCTTCTGCCCACCAGATAAAACGGACGGCCAATCATTTGCTCGATCTGCAAGGCCCACTTGCTCCAGTAATTCCATAGCATTTGACTTCCAATCCCCTTTTAAGCCGATACCAATATTTTGAAGGATTCTTTTCCAAGGAAAAAGCCTTCCATCCTGAAACATCGTACGTGACGATTTATTCAATCCATTCAATGGTTTTCCATTCACCAGTATCTTCCCGCCCGTCGGCTTTTCCAGTCCTGCCACAAGACGCAGCAAGGTGCTCTTTCCACATCCACTCTTACCGACAATGGCTACGAATTCCCCTTTTTTAAAAGTGAGATCCATTCCCTTTAAAACTTCAAACTCCCCAAACCCCTTTCTTACGCCCTGCAATTCCAACGAATTTCCATTTTTCATATTAATGACCTCCTCATTGGTATGACGGATGCCACTTTAAGCATCTTTTTTCAATTATTTTGGCCGCAACGTCCGATACTTTTCCTAATATTGCATATAAGAGAATACTGAGAACAACAATATCCATCCTCATGAATTCCCGTGCATTCATAGCCATATATCCAATTCCAGAATTAGCGGATATTGTTTCTGCGACAATTAATGTGACCCACATGATTCCAAGGGAGAAGCGAATCCCCACCAAAATGGATGGAAAGGCTGCAGGTAGGATCACATTCCAGAATAAAGAAAAACCACTTAAACCATAAACCCTTGCCGCTTCGATTAATTCCTTATCCACCGATTTCACTCCATGAAATGTATTTAAATAGATGGGAAATAGAACCCCTAAAGCGACAAGGAAGATTTTCGCTTCTTCTTCTATACCAAACCATAGAATCACCAGCGGTATTAAAGCTAAATGCGGAATATTACGCAACATCTGAAGCGAGGTATCGAATAAGGTTTCAGCAATGGACGATAATCCATTTAATAAACCTAGTACAAAACCTATAATCCCTCCTATTAAAAAGCCGATGAAGGCACGCTGGGCACTGATGCCGATATAATCAATAAGTTCACCTGTCCCCAATAAAGCGGCACCCGCTTGAAACACTTCAGTCGGGGCAGGCAATATCCGTTCCGACAGAATTCCCCACAAAGACAGCAGCTGCCAAGTTACCAATAGCAGTATGGGTACAAGCCATGAAATGAGGTGAAACCTATTGAATTTTTTGTTTAACTTTTTCTGCATCTTCATTTTCACTTCCTTTTGTAGGGTAGTGGTCATTAGCCAGTATTTCACCGAATGGGCTCGTAGCTTTTGAAATGGGAACTTGCAGCCGTTCAACAGGTAGCAAAGGAAATAATAATTCCGCAACACGATACGCTTCCTCCAGATGAGGGTATCCAGATAAAACAAAGGATTCTATACCGATTTCTTCATATTCCTTCATTCTGGCAGCAACATTTTCCGCACTCCCGACTAGTGCCGTACCGGCGCCTCCGCGCACAAGACCAACACCTGCCCATAAGTTAGGGCTGATTTCAAGTGAATCCCTTTTTCCGTTATGGAGTTTCGACATCCGCTTCTGGCCCACTGAATCAAATCTTTCAAAAATCTTTTGTGAATTTTCAATCATTTCGTCATCCACATATTTAATGAGTTCCTTCGCTGCCTGCCATGCTTCTTCTTCCGTTTCCCTCACTATGACATGCATCCGTATGCCAAACCTGACCTCACGTCCATACTCTGCAGCTTTTTTACGTACCTTTTCAATTTTTTCAGCTACTTGCTCCGGCGGCTCACCCCAAGTTAAGTACACATCAATATGCTTTCCTGATATATCGATGGCAGGGTCGGATGAACCACCAAAATAGAGTGGTGGGTACGGTTTTTGTACAGATGGCAACAGAATGTTCCCGCCTTCAACCTTTAAGTGCTCCCCTTCAAAGTCCACTTTGTCCCCAGTCATTTCTTTTCTCCAGATATCAAGAAATTCATCTGTTTGTCCATATCGTTCCTTATGATTCAGAAATACGCCATCACCTGCCAATTCGACCGGGTCCCCTCCAGTTACTACATTGATTAATAGACGGCCATTCGACAACCTGTCGAAGCTTGAAGCCATCCTGGCAGCCAAGGTCGGCGACATTAAACCAGGTCTGACCGCAACTAAAAATTTCATTCTTTCCGTTGCGGAAATCAATGAAGAACCCACTACCCATGCATCCTCACAAGACCGCCCCGTTGGAAGCAACGCTCCTTCAAAACCTAAATGATCGACTGCCTGTGCTATTTGTTTTAAATAAGGGAGTGTAATCGCCCTCCCTCCCTTTGTCGATCCTAAATAGCGACTTTCTCCATGTGATGGCAAAAACCAAAATACTTTCATTTTATTTCCCCCTTAATTTTTTTTAACATCTGCAGATGCATCTAGAATATTAATCTTGCTTGGAATTAATTTAAGATTAAAAAATGTATCGGCAATCTTTTGTTGATCATCCAAAACCGTACTGGAAATCTCCTCAAGTCCATATTCTTTTCTTTTTAATGTTTTTTCTAATGATTCCACACTAATCCCAATTTCTGGAGATAAAAATTCAGCGACGTCGCTTGGGTTTTCTTCAATCCATTTATCAACCTTTATCAGTTCTTCTTTGATGATCTTCAAAGCCTCTTTGTTCTCGGAAAATGAATCCGTCGCCAAAAAGAATTCACGATTCGCCACTAGTCCTTCTCCATCCCGGATCGTTTTCGTTTCTAGTTCCAATTCGGCCGCTGATAAAAATGGATCCCATATTACCCAGGCATCGATTTGGTTTCCTTCAAAAGCGGCCCTCGCATCTGCCGGCGGTAGGTAGACAGGAGTAATATCATCAAGAGTAAGACCTGCTTCCTTTAAAGCTTTGACCAATAGATAATGAACATTGGAACCTTTATTCAAACCAACCTTCTTTCCCTTTAAATCTTTCACATTTTTAATGGGCGAATCCTTTTGCACGACTATAGCCTCTCCTGAAGGGTTTGCGGGCTGATTAGCAATATAGACAAGCGGAGCCTTGGCTGCCTGTGCAAATATCGGTGGCGCCTCCCCTGTGTGCCCAAAATCAAGGCTGCCGACATTCAAGGCTTCAAGTAGCTGAGGTCCCGCAGGGAATTCAGTCCAATCGACGGTATATCCCAATTCTTTTAAATGTGTTTCCAGCTCCCCTTTGGATTTTAAAATATTTAATGTCCCGAATTTTTGATAACCGATTCGAATGGTCCTATCCGTTTCTTTTGCGTCAGCACTTTTGGAACTGTTCTTTTCCTGCCCACATCCACTTAATATCAGCATGAAGATGCTAATAATGGAAATCAGCCACAAATTTCGTTTTTTCTTCATATTCTGCACACCCTTCTTAAACTATTTATATAAAAATAAAAGGCTCCTTTCCTTCACCAATAGGACAATAGGGCAAAAAGATGCCTAATGTTCAATGGTAAGTGAAAAAGAGCCTTCGGTAGTCCGATCGGCGTTAACCAGTATGCACTTGCGTTAGTACAGTTTTTCATTTCAGAAAATATGAATTGAATATTTGTATAGTCATTTTATTATCAGTATTCATATCTGTCAACTAAGAATTAAATATTTTCTGAAACTTTTAAACGAAAACACGGCGAGCCCGAAGGCCCGCCGTGTTTTCGTTTATTTTATTATCAATCGAATAATGTGCTGACTGATTGTTCCTCATGGACACGAATAATCGCCTCTGCGATCAAAGGTGCTACAGAGAGTCCAACAATTTTATCGATTTTCTTATCTTCAGATAGGGCAATCGTGTTAGTCACGACCAATTCCTTAATCGTTGAATTTTGAATCCTTTCGATCGCAGGACCTGAAAGGACTGGGTGTGTACAACAAGCATATACTGCTTTAGCACCATTCTCTACAAGGGCATTGGCCGCTAGTGTAATAGTGCCTGCGGTATCGATGATGTCATCAATCAGTATTGCTGTCTTCCCTTCAATATTACCAATGATGTTCATGACTTCAGCCACGTTCGGTCTTGGGCGGCGTTTATCGATAATGGCAATCGGTGCTTTTAGGCGATCAGCCATTTTACGTGCCCGTGTAACCCCACCATGATCAGGGGAAACGATGACGATATCACTTAAATCTTTTTCCTTGAAGAAATCAGCTAAAATTGGAACAGCAACAAGGTGATCAATCAGAATATCGAAGAAACCTTGTATTTGTGGCGCGTGAAGATCTAATGTGATTACACGATGGGCACCAGCAGTTTCTAAAAGATTTGCGACAAGTTTAGCTGTAATTGGTTCACGCGCACGTGCTTTACGATCTTGTCGGGCATAACCGTAATATGGCATTACAATATTGATCGTTTTAGCTGAAGCACGTTTAAGAGCATCGATCATAATTAAAAGTTCCATTAAATTTTCATTGACTGGTTGGCTTGTTGATTGGATTACGTAAACATCACAGCCACGAATACTTTCTTCAATATTAATCTGAACTTCACCGTCACTGAAACTTGTTACGCTACATTTTCCAAGTTCAACACCGATTGCAGCAGCGATTTCTTGTGCTAAATCGAAGTTTGAATTTAAAGAGAATACTTTTAAATTAGGATCTAAATACTGATTTGACATGATGACCTCCGTCGGTTATTTATTAAATTTCAAATTCTTGACATAATCTTCTTTGTTAACTTGACGAGCCCGAGCAACGGATAGGGCTTCCTGCGGTACATCTTGCGTGATGGTTGACCCAGCAGCCACATATGCTCCTTCTCCAATCGTCACAGGTGCAACTAGATTAGAATTGCAGCCTATGAAGACATTGTCTTCAATCTTCGTCAAATGTTTATTTTTCCCATCATAATTCACGGTAATAGATCCGCAGCCTATATTAACATTCTCCCCAACCTCTGCATCGCCAATATAACTCAAATGAGAGGCCTTGCTTCCTTTTCCAAAAACGGCCTTTTTAATTTCGACAAAATTACCGATTTTAACGGAATCCTTAATATCTGATTGAGGTCTAACATGTGCGAAAGGACCGATTTTAACAAAACTTCCAATATTGCTTTCGTGTACAACCGATTGTAGGACTTCCGTTCCATCACCGATTTCACAATTACTGATTTCCGTATTCGGGCCAATCAAGCAATCCTGTCCGATAATACTTTTTCCTTTTATGAATGACCCAGGGTTAATGACCGTATCCTGTCCGATTTGCACATCCGCTTCAATGAACGTTGTAAGCGGATCGACGATCGTTACGCCATTCCTCATATGCGATTCATTAATGCGTTTCCGTAAAATATGCTCAGCCTGCGATAAAGCCACTCGGTCATTTACACCTAATGTCTCTTCGAATTCACTGGATTGGAAGGCCGTCACCACTTCCCCTTCTTCTTTTAAAATTTCAATAACATCCGGTAAGTAATATTCTCCCTGGACATTTTCATTTGAAACCTTTTTCAGCGCGCTAAATAATGCTTGGTTATCGAAGCAATATGTACCGGTATTTATTTCCTTAACATATCTTTCTTCATCAGTGGCATCCTTATGCTCGACGATTTTTTCTACAAGTCCGCCTTCACCGCGAAGGACCCTTCCATAGCCAGCTGGGTTATCTGCATATGCTGTTAAGATTGTTGCTTTCGCCTGACTTTGCTCATGCAATGCTATAAGCTCTTTCATCGTTTCCGCTTTGATCAAAGGCGTATCACCGCAAATCACAAGGGTCGTTCCACTTTTAACGGATAAAACGCTTTCCGCTTGCATTACAGCATGTGCCGTACCTAATTGCTGATCTTGTAAGGCATACTTGCATGAATCACCAAGCTGTTCTTGAACTTTTTCAGCTCCATGGCCAATGACTGTTACAATATCTTCTATTTGAAGTTGATTGACTTGATCGATAACATGTTGTACCATTGGTTTCCCGCAAACAGGGTGCAAAACCTTATAAAGCTTAGATTTCATCCTAGTACCTTGCCCAGCGGCCAATATTATTGCATAGCGATTACTCATAACAGGCCTCCAATTCACCTTTTTATCCACTAAAAATATTATCTCATATAGTGATTCTTTTCAAGGTAACAATTAAAAGTACATATAATTGTCAACCGCGAAGGTAAGAAAAATTTCAAATTCCGACTTCCTTCAAACATTATTATTGGACCTGTTAGCAGTCTTTTGAATCATTCAAATAATAATATTTGCTTGATCAATGTCATTTTCATTATTAGCATAATACAGAAATCGCGCCTTCTTCCCCTGTTACACCAGTAACCCCCCCATCATCCCAAAACACTACCATGATCGCACTACGCCCTATGTACAGGCCATTAGGAAGCACTGCATCCTTTGTTAACTCCCATTCCGATATCAGGTTGCCGATTCATCTCATATTCACGTCATTGGAGGTTATGATAATTTTCATAATGGTATTCCTTCCATCCGCTTACAGGGATTTTAATATATCAGGATGTATAAAAAGGTTTGAAAAATAAAAAGGAGGGGTACTTAAACCATTGAAGATGGCATCATAATATATACCATTTTAGTCAAATTACTAACTGGAAAGGGAATAAGTTCTAAACTTATCGTTTCAGAATAAAATAAAAAAGAGCACTACTAATGAAGTAGGCTCTAGATGCACGAATTATAAAATAAAAGTTTAAAGGTAAGTTAATTAAGAAGCACCTGCTCCAGCTTCCTCTAGTTCAGTTTCAAGTTCTCCCAATCGGTGATATTCTGTCAAGACAGCTTCTTGAATTTTCCCGCGTGTCGAGGAATTGATTGGATGAGCGATATCCCGGAATTCTCCATCTGGAGTTCGTTTACTTGGCATTGCTACAAATAAACCATTGTTTCCGTCGATCACACGAATATCATGAACCACAAATTCATTATCCAGTGTAATTGATGCGATAGCTCTCATACGACCATCCGTATTCACACGGCGTAATCTTACGTCAGTTACTTCCATTTAAGCTCACCATCCCTTTTTGTTGTTGTTAAAACTTAAAGTACATATTCAACAAAAAAACGTGAACTCCTTCTATTATCTGTAATTTTTTTAGAAAATTCAGCCTAGTTTTCAAAAATACTATAAATACCCCTTATATTTCAGGAAAATTACCCATTACGAATTCCCCTTAAAAAATAGGCTTTGTTAAAGATTAATGTTGATTTTTGAACAAATTAAAGAGACCA
Organism: Peribacillus sp. ACCC06369; assembly: GCF_030348945.1. Classification (NCBI taxonomy): domain Bacteria; kingdom Bacillati; phylum Bacillota; class Bacilli; order Caryophanales; family Bacillaceae; genus Peribacillus; species Peribacillus sp. ACCC06369. The sequence continues at coordinate 53,299 of NZ_JAUCEN010000002.1, read as the reverse complement.
CCCAAAAGTGGTCATCTTAAGTGCATCCTATGGAACTAACGCACCTGTCAGCTTAATATTTTTCTATTCTTTATTTCTGTTCATTAAGTTGAAGTTTGAAAATAGAGGATAATGTTTCACCGTCTTTCCCTTCCAAAACGCCCCATACCTGCTTTTCATCCTGCACGTCCGCAGAACCACTTTCGTCGAACCACACCTTATATTTTTGCCCTTCCTTGTTATCCTCGTCTATAAACCAAAAAACAGCATCTTCTTTGCTATCTTTATTAACTGATGCTGTTTTATCCCATTTTACATCTGCCGTAATGTTTTCAATCTTTTTCACATCATCTTTCTCTGATATACCTTTTCTATCACTTAATACACCGTTCTTCTGTACCATTTCATAACCAACAACTTTTGCTTTTACCTCGGAAGAACCCGAAGTTTTAGAAGAACTTGAACATCCTCCTAACGCCATAATGATAACAAGCAAACCGAAAATCCATAATAATTTCCTCATACTCACACCTCTTTTTTCCAATTATACCATTCATAAACAGTGTTGATTGAGGAAATCAACAACAGCCATTAACAGAGCCAAAAAATAAAAAAAACGCCCGTTTATTTAACGAGCGCAACCACTTCTATTTCCACTAGTGCATCTTTAGGAAGCCGAGCAACCTCTACACATGAGCGAGCAGGTTTATGGCTAGAAAAATATTCTCCGTATATTTCATTAATCGAACCGAAATCTTCCATACTTTTAATGAATACAGTAGCTTTAATGACCGTTTCCAATGAGGCTCCTGCTTCTTTCAATACAGCTTGGAGATTCTTAAAGACCTGGTGTGTTTGTTCCTTAACATTCCCTGTTATCATCTCGCCAGATGCAGTAAGTGGGATTTGTCCTGAACTGAAAAATAACTTATCCACGATCACGCCTTGTGAATATGGGCCGATCGCTGCCGGTGCTTCATCCGTATGTATCGTTTTCATGAAATGATTCCCCCTATTCCTTTTTCGAAAAATAGTTCCCGCGGCTGACATTGATTTTTTTGTCTCTTTCGACCACCTGCGTTAACTTGATTAATGAAACATAGTCCTCTACAAGGCATTCTTCCGTATGTTCGGATTCGACCAGCACCGCTATTCCGGCAACTGTTGCCTTAAATTCATCCAATAAACTGACCATACCGTTAATGGTACCCCCGGCCTTCATGAAATCATCTACAATCAATACATTCGAACCCTCAACCAAGCTTCTTTTAGAGAGTACCATCGTCTGAATCCTCTTTGAAGAGCCTGAAACATAATTGATGCTCACTGTAGAACCTTCCGTTACTTTATTATTCCTACTTACAATGACAACTGGAACATTCAAATAATTTGCCACGGCGTATGCTAATGATATCCCTTTAGTTGCCATTGTCATGATGACTGAGACATTTTTCTTGGCATACATTGAAGCGATTATCCTTCCAACCTTATTCACGGTTTGCGGATGTCCTAATATGTCTGTCATATATAGATAACCGCCAGGAAGTAGCCTTTCGGGACTAGCGATCGTATCGCATAATCCGTCAATGAAAACATTGGTTTCTTCTTCCTTGATGGAGACAATATATTTCACTCCACCCGCCGCACCTGGAACGGTCGTTAAAGATCCTATCCCGCGTTGTTCAAAGGTATCCTTGATGATTGTCAAATCTTCACTGATCGAGGACTTTGCCGAACTGTACCTTTCAGCAAAATAAGTCAGTGAAACCAATTCCCCCGGATGTTCTAATAAATAATTGGTCATATCGACTAGCCTCTCGCTGCGACGAAATTTCATTGAGACACCCCCTTTGTGAATTCCGAATATTATATAGCAACTATACCACTAATGTACGTTTCTATTCAAGATTGTTTCGATCACCCAATAAACGGACCGCATAAACTTGATCACAAAATCCCCGAAGCCCATTATAAATTCTTTGCATGCGCGAATCATGTTCCACCAAACCAAAAACGGTCGGACCACTTCCGCTCATCAAGACCGAATCTGCTCCAAATGTCTTCATTTGATCTTTAATGTTCGCAACCTCTGGGTATAACTGCAATGTCACTTGTTCCAGAACATTGCCCAATCCCCCACATACATCGTGATAATTGTTTTCCTTAATAGCCGAAATCATTCCAGGTACATCCGGATGCTCCATTTTTGAAATTTGGAGCCTTTTGTATATATCAGCAGTCGAAACACCGATTGTCGGTTTGGCCAAGATGACCCAGCATTTTGGCGGTGCAGGAAGATGCGTGATTTTTTCCCCGCGCCCTCTGGCCAATGCCGTACCTCCATATACACAAAATGAAACATCAGAGCCAATTTCAGCTCCTATTTCCGCAAGTTCATCCATGGAAAGACCAAGCTTCCACAGTCTATTTAATCCTCTCAACGTAGCTGCGGCATCACTGCTTCCACCAGCAAGTCCTGCGGCTACAGGTATATTTTTCTCTATAGTTATAGAAACACCTTTATTGATTCCAAAACGTTCCTTTAGAATAAATGCGGCTTGATAAGCTAAATTCCGATGATCATCCGGAACAAATCGATTATGGGATAGAATTTGTATATGATTTCCCTTTATTTCCTTTAGTTCAATTCTATCGGCAAGGTCGACTGTCGTCATGATCATTTCCACCTCATGATACCCATCAGGCCGTTTGAAAAGCACATCCAAAGCCAAATTAATTTTAGCCGGGGCTTTTTCCATAAGCTTCAATATGTCCACCTACTTTTACGTTCTTAAAAGTTCTTGTCCTATTCTATCATATTTGTTTATATTCTAAAGGTTTTTTCATCGTAATTTCAATGTAATGAAGCTAAGACTGACCTTTAGAGGAGAATAGACACATGTAGGCACATGGGTGAGCAGCACGTTCCTACTTCCCAAAAGACTTGCTACATATCCATATAGCATCACCGATACATAAAAAAACCAGACTCCATATCTACAATGTAAGCAAAAATGAATATAGCTATACATTGTATAAAGAGTCTGGCTTCTTCAATAGGACAGCATGATGCAATTAAGTGTTTTATCTTACTCCTTGTTCACCAATTGACGTTGTGCTTTTTCGATAGCAAGTTTTACCATGTTCCCTGCGTCCTTGGCCCGGATTCCTCCCCAGCCTTCTTTCTGGACAACATCGTAAAATCCAAGTTCTTTTGCCAATTCTTCTTTAAGATCATTTGACATAATCCCTTTTTTCCTGCCCAAGCGAAACAACCCCTTTCACATGCTGTCACATGCCTAGTGTTTGCATCATACGCTATTTCATTACATCCTTTTTAAGCCTTTATTGGAGTTCACAGGATATTTTATACAAAACAAAAAGCAGCAAACATAATTGTTCGCCGCCTCCTCTAAGTTACATCTCTTGTTGTTTGTTTAAAAATGTTAGTTCTACGGTTTCCGTTAAAACATCCGCATAGCTGTAAGATACTCTTTCAAACGCATTTTCATCTTGGTCGAGCTCAATTACAAAAACAGCCGGATAAGTTTCCGCCAAAGTTCCAAAACGTTCTACAGTCTTTCTTCTTCCACCGTTTGCTTTTAAGAGCAATCTTTTACCTAGGTTTGAATCAAGTGCAGTTTTAATGTCAGCTAGAGTTTTTGGCATTTTCGGTCCACCTCACTAAGTTAAGTATATCACATTTTACAAATATACGCAAACAAAATAATAAATTATATCAGCACTTAAAAATGTAGTCAATATATTTTTATCTGAAATTCGGCAAAATCGCGAACATTTTTATTATATCCTGGGAAATGAAAAATTATGTAGACGAACTATTTCATTATTCATTAAGCCGAATTTTCGTAATTAAATCCTCACCTAGTGTCATTTCTTAACAAAAACCCTGGTATTTTGTGATAATATCCGAATTCTGACACGATGAAAGCAAGCTGCATTCTTTCAAAATGCAGCTCGTTCATTCTTCCTGAAATGGCTTGAAAGGCAACCCGGTCCGGAGCACTCCTTTTGTCTCAATTCCCCCTAACCCCTTCTCTCCCGTTAGTGTATTCCGAAGGACATCCCATACATGAATATGCTCAGAAAAAGGCGTAAAGCTTATCTTTCCGACAATATACACTGGATCAAGAGCATGTATATTAACACGGGAAGGGGAACTTGCAAAGTTTGCCCCCGCTTGTATTAGCGATTCAAAATGCGATTGACAAGCTCCGGCAAATATAATCAGTTGGTCTAAATGAGAAACCTTCCTTCTCGCTTCTCTTACTGTCTGTACAAAATCCTTTGAGTGACGGTAGGCGTTGATATCGGACATTGGTCCTTTTGATTTTGAATAGGCATCATGACCGGTGACAACAAGGATATCCGGCCGATAGTGATCCAATAACCCCCCGATTCTTTGGGGCATTTCCTTTTCATTGCAATAGATACCATTGACCGGAATACCGAATTTCTGATATAGATCCATGCATTTCCTTAAGTATGATGCATCCCCATCAACATGGAGGACCCTGCCTGGTATCTGAAAATATTCACCGCTATAACGATATCCATTACTGGATTGATAGCCGTTTTTTTGTTGTTGTAACTCTAAATCTTGTGTTAATAAGCGGTAAGATTGTTCTTGAAGTACCTCATTCGACCTTTGCCGATCATGTCTTTCATTATCATTTATGATTATTAAATCTTGAAAAGGTGCATCTGCAATCAATCGGATATCTTCCCCATAAAGAACAGCTTGCCGTCTTCCGTCAATATCATGGATATCGATTACCCGGAACAACACGTCACATTTATAAGAAACCCGACCAACAATATCGTTTATTTGAATATTCATGGCCCCACCCCATGAGAAGACTTATTTTCAGCCCGCCTCAGTTTATTTTCATTCTTAAGTTATGCGAACCATTCTTGAATGGTGAAAGGTGGGATTGACTTCATTTTGGTTACGTTCCATTCATGGTAGGCCAATTTAAAAATAAAAAAGCCGGAAGCTGGGAGTAACCCCGTTCCGACTTTGAATTTTCTCATATCCTTTATTTAAAATTTGGCAATAACGCATCACTCAAGCGTCCAAATTCTTTGATGCTCAGTGTTTCACCACGTCTGGAAGGATCCACTTCCGCGGCTTCGAGAGCAGCAAGTATGAGTTCTTTTTTCGATTTACCATCTGGCAGCTGACTGGTTAAGTTGTTTAAAATCGTTTTCCGACGCTGCGCAAAACTCGCCCGGGTCACAATGAAGAGGAAATCCTCATCCAGGACAACGACGATTGGCTTAACCCGCCTAGTAAGGCGGATTACAGCTGAATCAACATTAGGTTGAGGCATGAATACCGTTTTGGGTACGATCATCACTGTTTCAGCTTCGGTATAATATTGAATGGCAATGGATAAAGAACCGTATTCCTTTGTCCCAGGTTTAGCGGCAATTCGATCAGCCACTTCCTTTTGCAGCATGCACACGATGCCTCTAATGGGCAGATCCTCGGACAATAGCTTTAAAATGATGGGCGTCGTGACATAGTAAGGCAGGTTTGCAACAACCATCAGGTCCGAGAAGCCAGCAAATTCTTCCTCGATGACCTTCTTAACATCAGCTTTTAGAACATCGCCATGAATGATGTTTACATTGTTATAAGGAGACAGTGTATCCGATAAGATGGGCAGTAGTCGCTGATCAATCTCAAAGGCCGTAACTTTTTTGCTACTTTTCGCTAATTGTTCCGTCAGCGCGCCGATCCCCGGCCCAATTTCAATGGCACCGCTTTCCTCTGTCAAATTTGCATGTTCGACAATACGTTTCAAGATATTCGTATCGATTAAAAAGTTTTGACCTAAGCTCTTTTTAAAAGAGAATCCGTACTTCTTTAATATATCTTTCGTTCTGACAGGGGTTGCAATATCCTTATTCATTTTTTTCCTCCTGATTTATCTGTACCATCGCTTCAGCAAAAGCCTCAGTTGATATTTGGAACATTTTTAGTCTCTTATATAACTGTTTACCATTGGTAAACCCGATTTTCAAAATGGATCCAAGTTTTTCCCTTCGTTCCTTGGCACCGGATCCTCCAATTAAACCTGCATCTATTAAATCCTGCTGTGAAATCTCTTCTGAAGCCTCTTCATCCATTAGTTGGGCATCCTTTAAAGCATTACGAATTGCCTCAGGAGAAGCATGTTCAACTCCTATCCCTCTACCTGACTTAGGAAGGGCTTCCTTCTTCGTTAAAAAGGCGTGTTTGCAGCCTTTTACTTGTTCTGAAATTGCATTCCTGATTTTTTGACCAGGAAAATCAGGGTCTGTGAAAATGATGGCTCCACGTGTCTTTTGTGCAAGCCTCACCTGCTCAATACAGGAATCATTCACCGCGGAACCGTTCGTTTCTATTGTATCAGCATTAACAGCCCTTTTTATCGCTACCGTATCGTCTTTACCTTCTACAACAATAATTTCTTTAATCTTTTTCATGTTTTCCTCCATACAGAAAAGCGCAAGCGCTTTGATTGGCTCTTTATAAACGTAACTGGTCCCCGTAAGACACCCACCCATTTTCATAGGAATGAAACCAGTCAACATCATTTATGAAAGTTTAAACGATTATGAAATCTTATGGAATATTGAGACGTCTATCTTATTAAAACAGTTTTATATAGGGTTTTTCAACAAATGGAAAATAAAACGTCAAAAAACAGGAGACGAATTCATCTCCTGCGAGAGAAACCTTATTAGTTCAATACGCGAATCTTAACTTTCTTTACACCCCAGCGATAGGCATCATCTTTTGAGGAAAAGAAGACATCAATCCTATTTCCCTTTATTGCTCCGCCTTTGTCAGCAGCCACTGCATAGCCATAGCCCTCTACATATACTTTCGATCCCATAGGAATCACACTTGGATCGACAGCTATGATTTTCGCCCCCGGATTACTTTTTAGATCCACGCCTGTAGACGTGACACCGGAACAGCCCTTACAACTGGCAGTATAAGCCGTTGATGATACGTATATTTCTTTTCCACTTGAAGAACTAACGTTAGTTACTCCGCGTGATGCCTGGGCAACCGTCGTTTGAGTTCCAACCGTGACAACTTTATCCTGCTTTTTATTAACTACTTTTTCTGATAGTAATTCTCTTTTGACCTCTTTGCCATTTTCTTTAATAACTTCATATTTTTTGGAAATCAGTCCGTCTTTTCCTGCTTTGACAACTTTCTCTTTCCCTTTTGATAAAGAGTCATCTTTTTTAGTTATGACAGCAAAGTCAACTGGTTCTTCCACTACATCGGTGACTTTTTCAATTCGAATTACGTTTACCGTATTCTCAGCTTCAACTTTTCCGGCTAATTCTGGCTCAACTCGGTCCAAATCATTGAGCTTTACTCCTTGTTGCTTTAAAAAGTCAGCGACAGTAGTCGAAGTTGACCATACCTGCTTTTCTTCCCCACCTACAACTAATTTCAGTGAAAAGGCTTTGTCTATGGCAACTTCCATATCCGCTTTCAGCTTCGTATTTTTTGAAGGCGTGATCTTATCATGTTCCTTCACACTAAGATCTTGTTCTTTTAAAAGTTCGTCTACCGTATCGGCAGTGGACCAAACTTCCTTCGGTTTACCGTCTTGTACCATGACGATTTTTTGTGCAGGCTTCCAAACCACCTCTAAATCACCATCAACCTCTGTGTTTCTTGATGGGTGGACATAGTCTGCTGCTTGAACGGTAATCTCTAAATCTTTCAACATATCATTTACAGTAGCCGCGTGTGTCCGCACTACCTCTTTTTTTCCATCTAGCATAATTGTGACTGTATGCTTTGTTCCTTGATAGATAAGTATTCCCAATGCTGTAGAAACAAGAATCGCACTGCATATGGCAATTGCCATTCTCTTCTTCCCAAAAGGTTTGGGAATAAGGTTTTTCATAGTTTTTAATAGAATGAAAAACTCCTCCTTCCTCCCGGTGATTATATAGACATAGTTATCAAGCTGTCAACCCATTCACTTCTCATTAAGGAAATTAATACCTATTATGCATATTCCACATTAAAAAGGAAAGGGCGAATTCTCGACATAATAAGCCTATAATTGGAGTGAGATTTGTAGAATCCTAAAAAAATGCGATTTTAGCTAGCGAATCCCGGGAGATATTGTAAAAAAAACTGTCAGTTAATGCCGAATAATTTCTTGGCATTTTCCGTTGTTGCCTTGGAAACTTCCTCTATTGTGAGCTGTTTGATTTCTGCGATTTGTTCAGCAACAAACTTCACATACGAAGGTTCATTACGCTTCCCTCTATAAGGATGGGGAGCCAAATATGGACAATCGGTTTCAATCAATAAACGGTCTAAAGGTACGGCTGCTGCCACCTCTTTTGGTTTTTTTGCATTCTTGAAGGTCACAGGGCCGCCCAATGAAATATAAAAATTCATATTAATGCATTCCAAGGCAGTTTCTGCACTTCCGCTAAAGCAATGCATGATTCCTCCTACCTCTGAGGCCTCTTCTTCCTTTAATATCTTCACGATATCCGCAGTCGCTTCCCGATTATGGATGATAATGGGCAGACCCAGTTTTTTCGCCAAACGGATTTGCTTCCTGAACACCTCCATTTGAACATCTTTCGGTGATTTATCCCAATGATAATCGAGGCCCATCTCACCTATAGCCACAACCTTTGGATGATTGGATAATTCCTCGATCCATAGTAAGTCCTCCTCGGTCATATCGATAGCATCAACAGGATGCCATCCGACTGCGGCATACATGAAATCATAAGCTTCTATTAATTCCATTGCCCTTATAATAGTAGGCCGGTCAAAACCAACGACTACCATATTGTTCACTCCTGCTTCCTTAGCTCTTTCTATGACGTCCTCTAGATCCTCGTTGAATTGTTCCGCATTAACATGTACGTGTGTATCAAATAACATTATTTCTCTTCCTTTCTAGCACTATTTTATTAAAAAATGAAAGTTTTATGTTTCACATTTAGGTAACAAAAAGATTACAAAGGAGCCTATATGCCCAACAAGTAAATATAGAACTAATAAAACCTTTATAATTTACTGTTTCCAAAAGCATAAAGAAAAAAACATAAAAATGTTTCATATGAAACACCTTTATGTTTTCGAGGGTTTATTTCACCTTTGAACCATTTGGAATCGATGAATCTATTGTAGCGACTGAGAGCACACCATCCTGGCTGCCCGCCAAAATCATTCCTTGTGAGAGCTCGCCACGAAGTTTAACAGGTTTCAAATTAGTTACGCATATCACTTTTTTGCCTACTAAATCTTCAGGTTTATAGTGCTGTGCAATGCCTGATACGACTTGCCGTTTCTCATAACCTAAATCAAGCTGCAGTTTAAGAAGCTTATCCGCTTTCTTTACCGGTTCGACTTCCAAGACCTGGGCAACACGAAGTTCCACTTTTGTAAAGTCATCAATAGTGATTTCATCAACCTCTGGAATCGTCTCCACCACTTTTTCCTCGGCCTTAGGGGCTCCACCCTGCATTTGTTCTTTTATATATGAAACTTCCTCTTCCATATCCAAACGAGGGAATATCGGGTCACCCTTCAAAACTTTTGTTTCAGCAGGAATTTGACCGAACTCCGCTAAACTGTCCCAGGATTTTAAAACACTATCCGTGATGTTAAGTTGAGCAAAGATTTTTTCCGGTGTTTGCGTCAAGAAAGGTTTCAAAAGAATGGCCGTCCTGCGTAATGATTCCGCCAAATGAACCATGACACTACCAAGGTCTTCCTTCCTTGATTCATCTTTAGCAAGAGTCCAAGGCTGGGTTTCGTCAATGAATTTGTTAGTTCTGCTCACGAGTTGCCAAATGGATGTTAGTGCAACTGAAAATTCCATGTTTTCCATGGCTTCCTCATACTTGCCTACCGTGTCTTGGTTCATTTCAAGCAAAGCCTTTTCAAATTCGCCATTGGATCCTTCGTAACTTGGAATCACACCATCAAAATATTTATTGACCATTGCTACTGTCCGATTTAATAAATTACCTAAATCATTTGCCAGGTCAAAATTGATCCGTTCCACAAAGCCTTCCGGTGTAAATACACCATCAGAACCAAATGGGACTTCACGCAATAAGTAGTAACGTAAAGAATCCAAACCGTATCGATCAATCAATGTAACGGGATCCACTACATTCCCTTTTGATTTGGACATTTTACCATCTTTCATGAGAAGCCAGCCGTGTGCAAAGACTTTCTTTGGAAGCGGTATGTCCAGAGCCATTAACATAATCGGCCAATAGATTGTATGGAAACGAACAATTTCCTTTCCGACCAGATGTACATCGGCAGGCCAATAATTCAAGTATTTAGAATCATTATCAGTTCCATACCCTAATGCCGTTATGTAATTGGTCAATGCATCAATCCATACATAAATAACATGCTTTGGATCTCCAGGTACCTTAATGCCCCAATCGAAAGTAGTACGTGAAACGGCCAGATCTTCCAATCCAGGTTTGATGAAGTTATTGATCATTTCGTTTTTTCGGGATTCCGGTTGAATGAAATCAGGATTTTCCTCGTAAAACTTCAGTAATCGGTCCGCATATTTACTCATCTTGAAGAAATAAGACTCTTCTTTCACCTTTTCAACTGGTCTGCCGCAATCTGGACAGTTACCATTGCTTTCTTCAACCTGACGTTCCGTGAAGAAAGATTCACAAGGTGTACAATATAACCCTTCATATTGGTCCAAGTATATATCACCCTGGTCCAAAAGCCTTTTGAAGATCTTGGCTACAACCTCTTTATGGCGATCTTCCGTCGTCCTAATGAAATCATCATAAGATATATCAAGCTTTTCCCAGAGCTCTTTAATCCCTGATACGATATTATCTACATATTGCTGTGGAGTGATTCCTTCTTCAGCCGCTTTACGCTGAATTTTTTGACCATGTTCATCAGTGCCTGTTAAATACATGACATCAAAGCCACGCATCCTTTTATAACGAGCCATGGCATCCCCTGCCACTGTCGTATACGCGTGCCCTATATGTAAATTACCACTCGGATAATATATGGGTGTCGTGATATAGAATGTTTTTAATTTATCTTGCACTTCGTTCCCTCCTCATCTTTTGGAAAACCGGCTTTGGGTCTAGGCCAAAGCCATTAGACTATATTTAAGCTATTATCTCTATTTTAACGCTATATACCATTCTACGCGACAATAATCACTAATCAACTCATCATGTTAATAGAATAGAAAATATTATAAGTAAATGTCATTTTAAACTAAGGGATCATGATGTAAAATTCCCTTATTTCAGCATTACCTCTTACCTCAACAAAATATACCTAAAATTCTTTTTTTGTGCAACAACTCACATATTCGAACTTTTTCGGAAAATTATCCTTAATTCAGAACTTTTGTTTTGAAACTAAATTGTAATTAATCATATAATAAAAGAGGAGAGGTATGTTCTTATATGCACACTTTGTCGAATTGTGATGAAGTGAGTAGTTCTTTGTAGCCTATCATTTCTTGAATTATAAAGACATAACCAGTTTTTTCTCATTAAAGCCGTTTGTTTCAGCGGAATGCAGCCACACTATTTCTTACAAAAAAATGAAAATAAATCATTGACGAATTTGGGAATGGCTGGTATTATAAATTTATAAAAAAATTTGTCGAATATTGGCGAAAAAAATAGAAATAGGGTACTAGATTGTAACTGAGAGGAGAATTTTTAAAAATGAAATCTACAGGTATTGTTCGTAAAGTTGATGAGTTAGGCCGGGTGGTAATTCCAATCGAACTTCGTCGTACATTGGGTATCGCTGAGAAAGACGCTCTTGAAATCTATGTTGATGACGAGCGCATCATCCTGAAAAAATACAAACCAAACATGACTTGCCAAGTTACAGGTGAAGTTTCCGATAACAACCTTACACTTGCTAATGGTAAATTGATTCTTAGTCGTGAAGGTGCAGAATTACTTATCCAAGAAATTCAACAAAACTTCACTACTTCTAAATAATTGATATAAATAAAAAACTTCCGATCTTCGGAAGTTTTTTTATGCTTATTTATCATTATATATCAATGTGATACGCTTGATATACATCACGTTTTTGTATATTGCGGTCTTTTGCGACCTGCTTGATTGCGTCCTTGGAAGTGAACTGCTTGGCTTCCATATAATGATTAACATGACCGACTATATCAAGGGCCATCCACCAAGCTTCTTCAGGTTCATCATCCGACCATTGCCCACCTTCTATTATTAAACAGAACTCACCGCGAATCTCGGATTCCATTGCCCAAGTCAACGCTTCACTCACCGTCCCCCGAATGAACTCTTCAAATTTCTTAGTTAATTCGCGGCATAAAACTATACGGCGGTCACCTAAAATTTCATGCATATGTTTCAACGTTTCTTTCAATCGATGTGGCGATTCATAAACGATCCAAGTCGTTTCCATTTTTTTTAATTTTTCCAGCTCCTGCTTTTTTTCTTTTGCTCCCCGTTGTAAAAAGCCATAAAAGTAAAAAGGCTGCGGAATGAGTCCAGATGCAATCAATGCAGTTAATGCAGCATTGGCCCCCGGCAACGGTATGACTTTAAACTTTTCGGCAATGGCATCTTTGACCAGTTCATATCCCGGGTCGGATATCGTCGGCAATCCAGCATCACTTACCAATGCGATGACCTCTCCTGCTCGAAGCCTCTCAAGCATCTGCTTCCCGCTATATTCCTTATTATGTTCATGGTAGCTGACGATAGGTGTCGAAATTTCAAAGTAGTTACATAATTTCTTCGTATTTCGCGTGTCCTCAGCAGCAATGACATCAGCTTCCTTTAAGATTCTTAGAGCCCGAAAGCTCATATCCTCAAGGTTTCCTATCGGTGTAGGAACCAGATAAAGAGCTGGCTCCAACCCTTCTTTTTCAAAACTCTTTTGCTGCCACATATCATGTATCCTCCTTTGCCATCCACTTTTGCTTTTGTTTTCTTGTTAATTGCTTAAACTGGTATTCAGCCTGCATGGCCATTGTCTGTGTTTCAAAAATTTCATGGTAAATCAATTCAACCGGAGTCCGCCCTCGCGTATACTTTGCCCCCCTGCCTTGATTATGAGCATCAATCCTGCGATCCAGATTATTTGTATACCCAGCATAATAGCTGCCGTCCCTGCATTTTAAAACATAAAAATAATGCTTATTCCTCTCCATATAAAATCCTTCTGATTTCCGGATTATAATCATTTTGATCATTATACACAACGAGCGGAGGAAGAATCTTCAAATCGGGGTTACCGTCCTTTATCCCTTCAATAAGAATCGTATTCGCTTCCTTTGAACTTTTTGGATAAACGAACTGCAGCCGCTTCGGTTCAATTCTGTACATCCTCATTAAATGGAGGATATCCATAAGACGGCCCGGTCTATGAACGAATGCCGCTTTCCCACCTTGACGCAGCAACTGACTTGAAACACGTATGACGTCCTCAAGATTACACATTATTTCATGTCGGGCAATTGCAAAATGCTCATTTTTATTTATTTCCTCGATAGATGGCGTCGGGAAATAGGGTGGATTGCAAGTAACAACGTCATATTTGCTATACCCTATCTGTTTTGGAATCTCTTTTATATCCCCATGAATCATCTCGATCCGGGAGGATACGCCATTATAGTCCATGCTCCTCTGGGCCATGTCATATAACCGCTCTTGAATCTCCACACCCGTAATTTCCCCCTTAGTTCTTGTACTCAGCAGCAAAGGTATGACCCCATTCCCTGAGCAAAGATCTACGATTTTCCCCTTTTGAATCGGGACATTTACGAACCTTGATAATAAAACCGCATCTAATGAAAAAGAGAAAACCGATGGGCTCTGGATGATCCTTAAATTCTCAGCCAATAGATAATCCAGGCGTTCATCTCCTTTAAGTTCTACCATTGCTGTTACCCTCCTAATTATGTAGCGAAAAAGCATGTTTAGGGTCCATGCTACGACATTCATATCGAACAAAAAGGGGCCTGACTCATAGTATGCGTCAGACCCCGAATCACTATATATTGTAAACGGTCCACTATCACGTAAAAGAGATGGAACATCTTTTATATTATTCCATTATCACTTCTTGTTTAAAAAAGATAAACAGAACAGGCAATCCCCTTCTTTTCGCAAACTGCCGAAATGCAGATTGCAAATATGAAAGCCTTCTTGATAGATACGGGCTAAATTATCATAGCCTTCCCCGATATCCATAACCTTGTCCGCACTAGCAGTACGGTTTTTCACTTTTTGCTTAACCTTTACTGCAGCAGGCGCGCTTTCTACTTCCACAAGGCCTAACCGTTGGCGCAAGTGCTCGTTCTCCAGCTTGAGCGACTGGTTTTCCTCTAGTATTTCAGCTAAGTTCTGCTTCAATTCTCCAAGCTGCTTATATAATTGGCCTATCTGGGTTTCCATATTGGTCACCGACTCAAAAATATCTTTCTTATCCACGCTCTCCCACCACCTTAATAATCTGTGGCTTGAATAGAAACGGCTCCCTCTTTTAGAATCTCATCTAGAGTATACTCTAATACTCTTTCCTGCTCGATTAGTTCAATCTGAAGTACGCGTTCTAGAATATTAAGCCCCACTACCTTGCCTTTGCCACCAGGCGTATTAATCATTTCACCTAAATCAGGAAGCATTTCCTTCGCACTTTCATACTCATCATTTTCATATTTCAGACAGCACATCAATCGACCGCATAATCCTGAGATTTTTGTAGGGTTTAGTGATAAATTCTGATCCTTCGCCATTTTGATGGAAACCGGTTCAAAATCACCAAGAAATGTGGAGCAACAAAGCATTCTGCCACAAGGCCCGATGCCACCAAGCATCTTTGCCTCATCCCTGACCCCAATTTGGCGCAGTTCTATACGAGTTCTGAATATGGCAGCTAAATCTTTGACTAAATCACGGAAATCCACGCGACCATCCGCTGTAAAATAAAACACGACTTTATTTCTGTCGAAAGTATATGACACATCAACCAGCTTCATATCCAGCTTATGCTCAACAACCTTTTGACAACATATAGAGTAAGCCTCTTCTGCAGCCGCCTTGTTCTCGTCAACTATAATCTTATCTTTTGCATCAGCGACCCGAAGCACTTTTTTCAATGGCAGGACAACATCGTTTTCATCTACTTGTTTACGGGCTGTAACAACTTTACCGAATTCAACACCGCGGACAGTCTCCACTATTACAAAATCGTCCTTAGGAATAGCGAATTCGCCCGGATCAAAGTAGTATATTTTGCCCGCCTTTTTAAAACGGACACCTACAACATCATACAAATCATGATCCCTCCTGCAAATTCAGCACAAGCTGTTCCATCAACAGCTGTGGATTCGTGTTGGACATCAGCTTCCTTTTTGCTTCCAAAATACAACCCATATGTTCAGCAAGGCGTCTTGGGGAAAGATGAAGAGCGTGAGTTTCAAATTCCTTCAGTTTATTTTGGAAAACAACGAAGTCCTTTTTGTCCAACTGAATGTATAATAAATCCTTATATATAAGAAGTAACAAATCAAGACCTCTGTCAACCTGTTCTCTTTCTTTAAAGTGTGCAAACCAATCCGTCTGAAGGTACAACAATGCCTTCAAGGAATTAAGTTTTAACACTTCATATAATTTTACCACTATTTTTTGAGCTTGTACAAACCATTCATCATGGCTAAGCTCGATTCCGGCTTCCACATTCTGTGTTATATGCGAGATTACCGAGGCAAGCTGTGGTTCTAAATCATGTTCCATCAGCTTCCGTTTCACATTCTCCGGGGATAATGGCTTGAATGAAATCACTTGGCATCTTGATAATATGGTCGGTAGAATCCTCTGAATCTGTTCAGTCATCAATATCGCAACGGTATCGGCCGAAGGTTCTTCTAAAAATTTCAATAGACTGTTGGCGGCCCCCACCGACATTTTGTCTGCATCGGCAATCATATAAACCTTTCGATCGGCCTCTACGCTTTTTTTCGAAAATTCTTCTTGGAGCCCCTTAATTTGTTCTTTCTTTATCGAGAGACCGTCTCTCTCAATCAAATGGACATCCGGATGATTCCCGCTTGAAATCCGTTTGCAATTCCGGCAAAGTTCGCATGGCTTATAACCTGCTGTCGGGGCTTCACATAGTAAGCTTTTGGCAAAGGTCTTGCTTATATCTTGCTTACCTGTACCTTTTTCCCCTTCAAATAAATACGCATGAGCCACTCTGTTCTTCGTTATGCTATTTTGCAGCATCGTCATTACCTGCGGCTGAATTTGACTCATGTCCTGCCATGTTTTATCCAAAACCATCAACTCACTTAAGTATATAAATTAATCAGAAGCCCTTTAATTTCACCTATCATTTCCAATATTTCAAGCGAGCTTTTTTCTTTATTAAGAATTTCCTCGCTTAACTGAACTAGTCTTGCATCTATCGTTTCCACGGTTTTCAACGGCCGGCTCTGTCCAAATTGGTTCCAGCTCGTGGATTGCTTCAGTTCCAGTCCATATTCAACAGCTTCTTTTACAAACCGTTTCACCAATGCTTTATATTTTGCCAATTCCCTAAAAGTACGTGACCTTACCAAACGCTGGCCCGCACCTTCAATATCGCTTATCAAACGGTTTAATGTTTGGATTTGCATCTTTTGATCCTGTGTTTGGACCATTTGCTGAAATCCCCCATTTCCGGTTTGAAACTGTTTGGCATCCTGTCGGGATTTATCAAGCTTAATAGGGATATCATGGTTGATTTTCATAATGAACCTCCCTGCAACTAACCGTTAAAATTGTAAAAAGTTTTCGACCGGCAGAACAAAAATGGTCGCACCGCCTACTTGAATCTCCACTGGATAAGGTACATAGGACTCGGCATTCCCGCCCATCGGTGAAACCGGTGATACTAACTGGGATCGTGACTGACAATTCTGTTTGATGATCTGGATGGCTTGATCAACACGTCCATCCTCGGTGCCAATCATAAAGGTCGTATTACCTGATTTTAAAAACCCGCCAGTGCTGGCTAGCTTGGTTGTTCCGAAATTATTTTCCACTAATTCATTCAGCAGGCGATGACTATCCTTGTCTTGAACGACAGCAATGATCATTTTCATTCTCATCATCCTCCGGTTACTCTGAATTTTTCCTAACTCCATTATAGCAACTAGTCTTTGCCTGGAATAGTATTCGGTTGAATAATATGGAAACCTATATTCATTTTCCAAATTTTTCTAAAAAATCTAACAAACCTGCTTTCGTTTCTTCAAAAACTTCATCAATTGTCCCGCCTGCATCCACGATAATGAAACGGTCTTTCCATCTATTTATAATTAACTGATACCCGTCACAAACTTTTTTATGAAAATCCAGGGCTTCAAGATCCAGCCGGTTCACTTCCCGTTCTCCATTGGACTGGATACGCCTCAATCCTTCTTCTGGGTCGATATCAAAAAAGAACGTGGCATCCGGCATCATATCTCCAATTGCGAATTTATTGATATTATAAACCTCTTTAATATCCAAGCCCCTTGCATGGCCCTGATAGGCTAGAGAACTATCAATAAATCGATCACAGAGGACAATTCCCCCTCGTTCCAACTCCGGCATGACCACTTCCACTAAATGCTGACGTCTTGCTGCTGCGTATAATAAAGCCTCTGTTCTCGAATCCATAGCTGTATTATCCTTATTAAGGATCACTTCCCTAATTTGTTCTGAAATGGGGACTCCTCCTGGCTCACGCGTTAATAGCACTTGGTAGCCTTCTTGTTGCAGAGCCTTGCCAAGCATTTGGGTAATTGTTGTTTTCCCAGCACCCTCGGGCCCTTCCATTGTTATAAAAATACCGCGTTTCATCGATGTACCTCCAAGGTTCTTTGTTTGTAGTATATCATTTTAACCAGCCTGACCGCTTTCATAAACGATCAACTCTCCGTTTGAAAGGGAGGAACCGCCATGAAACCTTGATCCCAGTTCAAGCAGTCTCCTTAAATTGGTTATATGCTCCGGAGTAATCATTTCCCCGGACATAATTAAAGGGATTCCCGGCGGATAAGGAATGACCATCTCCGCTGAGACCTTTCCTATTGCTTTCCTTAATAAAACAGGTCTCGACTTACTATGCTTCATGACGGAATATGGCATTTCTAGACCTGTCATTGACCTTCCTTCAGGCCAGCTAACCCCAAGATCTGCTTCCCCGTTTCCGGTTCTGTCTTTAGTGGCACTTTTTATATTTTGAACGATTTCATGAAAAGGAAAATCGGTACTCATATTTAATAAGGGTAAAATCATCAATAAATTATTAGGATCAGCTAATTCTGTAAAAATGCCTTTTGTTTCACATAGCTGCTGTAACTCAAACCCGCTTAAACGACTTGTTGATTGAATGACTACTTTCAATGGGTCTGCTGAAGTACCTAGTGGTGCCTCCAGCACCCTTACTGTTTGAAGGGAACCTAATTCCCCTCTGAAATCTGATATCTTTTTAATAAGGGATTTTTTATCTTCTGATGTAAAAGCGGCTAAGTAGGCCCTGGCTAAGTCGAGCGATCCCATAATCGGGTAGGATGGACTGCTCGACTGAAGCATTTGTAAATAGAATGATACTTGATCCACATCAACTAAGGATGAATTGACATGAAGATACGACCCCATCGTCATAGCCGGCAGTGTTTTATGCGCTGAATGGACAACGGCATCTGCCCCTGCCAAGATGGCTGTTTTAGGAAACGGACTCCCTAACTGAAAGTGAGCGCCATGTGCCTCGTCCACCAGCACCGGGATTCCCTTTTGATGTGCAAGTCTAACCATTTCCGTCAAGTCTTCACCAAGACCATAATAATTCGGATAGGTTACAACGATGGCTTTTACATCTGGATGGGCACTCAAGGCTTTTTCAATTAATTTTGATCCTACACCGCCAGCTATGCCCCATTTCTCATAAAAAACCGGTTGTAAAAAAATCGGTTGTACATTCGCTAGCATCAATCCATGTAAAATTGATTTATGGCAATTTCTTTGGACAAGCACCTTATCACCTTCGCGGCAAGTAGCAAGAATCATCGCTATGTTACCTACGGTTGACCCGTTAATCAGAAAATAACTCCTCTTTACTCCATATAATTCAGCGAGTAGTTGCTCGGACTTTAAAATCGCTCCCTCTGGAGCATGCAGGTCATCTAAACCGCTTAGCTCCGTGGCATCTATACCAAGCAGTGGGTTATACAGCGCTTGGCCCTTTTCACTAAATACCCAACCATTTTTATGTCCTGGGACGTGCAGGGATATTGGCCTTTTTTTATAAAAAGCACTCATTGCATCGAACAATGGTGTCTGTGATTGATTCATTTATCTCTTCCCTCAAATCATAGTATTCCTTCATTTTATCAAATAAGTTCAAATTTATCTCATATTGCTTCGACAGAAAGGCAATTATATATCTCCCAACAGTCTGTTTGGAGGGAACCTACAGAAACATGCAGCTTGTTGCCAAGCATTCTTCTAAAGTACTAAAAAAAGAGTCAGAGAATAAAGAAAACAATCATTTTCTTTATTCTCTGACTCTTCAACTTTCCATAAACTATTTTTTCATGAAAATATTTCAGGATTAGTGATTTTTCTTAATTGCTTTAAGTAATATTTGTACTTGGGATCGTTCGTATCCGTCCCGATCATATCCCTTTCGCATTCCTCACAAATAAAAGTCGTATATAGATGTATTCCCAGCCCTTTTATTTGTTCACAAACCACGCACGATTCCCCTGCCGTTGTTTTGGTTGTTGTTGTTCCCAACATCTCCACCTCCATACCTGCATTCTCCCCAAAAACCATTGTTCGCATACATTAATTTAAATAGTTTAAGAGAACCCGGGATGCTTTTAACAATGTATGATGAAGATTTTCATTACGTGTATGTCTTTATAAAAGTTTCCATAATTGATAAACCCTTCATATCCAATGGTTTTTCTTTTCATTAAGCAAAAAAAGACCAGCCAGATGGCTGATCTTGGAAATGGCTTGGCGGCGTCCTACTCTCACAGGGGGAAACCCCCAACTACCATCGGCGCTGAAGAGCTTAACTGCCGTGTTCGGAATGGGAACGGGTGTGACCTCTTCGCTATCGCCACCAAACATATCAGGAACGTTGTTCCTTCAAAACTAGATAATAAGAAGGTATTTCATTTTTTAAAAAGCGTTGGTTAAGTCCTCGATCTATTAGTATCAGTCAGCTCCACATGTCGCCACGCTTCCACCTCTGACCTATCAACCTGATCATCTTTCAGGGATCTTACTAGCTTGCGCCATGGGAAATCTCATCTTGAGGGGGGCTTCATGCTTAGATGCTTTCAGCACTTATCCCGTCCGCACGTAGCTACCCAGCTATGCCTTTGGCAAGACAACTGGTACACCAGCGGTGCGTCCATCCCGGTCCTCTCGTACTAAGGACAGCTCCTCTCAAATTTCCTGCGCCCGCGACGGATAGGGACCGAACTGTCTCACGACGTTCTGAACCCAGCTCGCGTACCGCTTTAATGGGCGAACAGCCCAACCCTTGGGACCGACTACAGCCCCAGGATGCGATGAGCCGACATCGAGGTGCCAAACCTCCCCGTCGATGTGGACTCTTGGGGGAGATAAGCCTGTTATCCCCGGGGTAGCTTTTATCCGTTGAGCGATGGCCCTTCCATGCGGAACCACCGGATCACTAAGCCCGACTTTCGTCCCTGCTCGACTTGTAGGTCTCGCAGTCAAGCTCCCTTGTGCCTTTACACTCTACGAATGATTTCCAACCATTCTGAGGGAACCTTTGGGCGCCTCCGTTACTCTTTAGGAGGCGACCGCCCCAGTCAAACTGCCCACCTGACACTGTCTCCCACCCCGATAAGGGGCGCGGGTTAGAATTTCAATACAGCCAGGGTAGTATCCCACCAACGCCTCCACCGAAGCTAGCGCTCCGGCTTCTCAGGCTCCTACCTATCCTGTACAAGCTGTACCAAAATTCAATATCAGGCTGCAGTAAAGCTCCACGGGGTCTTTCCGTCCTGTCGCGGGTAACCTGCATCTTCACAGGTACTATAATTTCACCGAGTCTCTCGTTGAGACAGTGCCCAGATCGTTACACCTTTCGTGCGGGTCGGAACTTACCCGACAAGGAATTTCGCTACCTTAGGACCGTTATAGTTACGGCCGCCGTTTACTGGGGCTTCGGTTCAAAGCTTCGCTTGCGCTAACCTCTCCCCTTAACCTTCCAGCACCGGGCAGGTGTCAGCCCCTATACTTCGCCTTGCGGCTTCGCAGAGACCTGTGTTTTTGCTAAACAGTCGCCTGGGCCTATTCACTGCGGCTTTTCCGGGCTATTCACCCTAAAAAGCACCCCTTCTCCCGAAGTTACGGGGTCATTTTGCCGAGTTCCTTAACGAGAGTTCTCTCGCACACCTTAGGATTCTCTCCTCGCCTACCTGTGTCGGTTTGCGGTACGGGCACCTTACATCTCACTAGAGGCTTTTCTTGGCAGCGTGGAATCAGGAACTTCGGTACTATATTTCCCTCGCCATCACAGCTCCGCCTTAATGGAAACGGGATTTGCCTCGTTTCCGGCCTAACTGCTTGGACGCGCATATCCAACAGCGCGCTTACCCTATCCTTCTGCGTCCCCCCATCGTTCAAACGATGTATAGGTGGTACAGGAATATCAACCTGTTGTCCATCGCCTACGCCTTTCGGCCTCGGCTTAGGTCCCGACTAACCCTGAGCGGACGAGCCTTCCTCAGGAAACCTTAGGCATTCGGTGGAAGGGATTCTCACCCTTCTTTCGCTACTCATACCGGCATTCTCACTTCTAAGCGCTCCACCAGTCCTTCCGGTCTGACTTCAACGCCCTTAGAACGCTCTCCTACCATCGACACCTAATGGTGTCAATCCACAGCTTCGGTGATACGTTTAGCCCCGGTACATTTTCGGCGCGGAGTCACTCGACCAGTGAGCTATTACGCACTCTTTAAATGGTGGCTGCTTCTGAGCCAACATCCTGGTTGTCTAAGCAACTCCACATCCTTTTCCACTTAACGTATACTTTGGGACCTTAGCTGGTGGTCTGGGCTGTTTCCCTTTCGACTACGGATCTTATCACTCGCAGTCTGACTCCCAAGAATAAGTATTTGGCATTCGGAGTTTGACTGAATTCGGTAACCCGTTGGGGGCCCCTAGTCCAATCAGTGCTCTACCTCCAATACTCTCATCTTGAGGCTAGCCCTAAAGCTATTTCGGAGAGAACCAGCTATCTCCAGGTTCGATTGGAATTTCTCCGCTACCCACACCTCATCCCCGCACTTTTCAACGTGCGTGGGTTCGGGCCTCCATTCAGTGTTACCTGAACTTCACCCTGGACATGGGTAGATCACCTGGTTTCGGGTCTACGACCTCATACTCATTCGCCCTATTCAGACTCGCTTTCGCTGCGGCTCCGTCTTATCAACTTAACCTCGCATGAAATCGTAACTCGCCGGTTCATTCTACAAAAGGCACGCCATTACCCATTAACGGGCTTTGACTACTTGTAGGCACACGGTTTCAGGATCTATTTCACTCCCCTTCCGGGGTGCTTTTCACCTTTCCCTCACGGTACTGGTTCACTATCGGTCACTAGGGAGTATTTAGCCTTGGGAGATGGTCCTCCCTGCTTCCGACGGGATTTCTCGTGTCCCGCCGTACTCAGGATCCACTCAGGAGGGAACGAAGTTTCAACTACAGGGTTTTTACCTTCTTTGACGGACCTTTCCAGGTCACTTCATTTACCCCGTTCCTTTGTAACTCCATGTTGAGTGTCCTACAACCCCAAGAGGCAAGCCTCTTGGTTTGGGCTAATTCCGTTTCGCTCGCCGCTACTCAGGAAATCGCATTTGCTTTCTCTTCCTCCGGGTACTTAGATGTTTCAGTTCCCCGGGTCTGCCTTCAGTACCCTATGTATTCAGGTAAAGATACTGTTCCATTACGAACAGTGGGTTTCCCCATTCGGAAATCTCCGGATCAAAGCTTACTTACAGCTCCCCGAAGCATATCGGTGTTAGTCCCGTCCTTCATCGGCTCCTAGTGCCAAGGCATCCACCGTGCGCCCTTTCTAACTTAACCGTTAAAAAGATCTTACAGATGCTTTGAAAAAAATTAATTGCCTTCTATCTATTATCTAGTTTTCAAGGAACAAGTTGTCCCAATCACAACGTGATTGATTCATTGGTGGAGCCTAGCGGGATCGAACCGCTGACCTCCTGCGTGCAAGGCAGGCGCTCTCCCAGCTGAGCTAAGGCCCCGTTTTGGGAAATGGAATGGTGGGCCTAAATGGACTCGAACCATCGACCTCACGCTTATCAGGCGTGCGCTCTAACCAGCTGAGCTATAGGCCCATTCACATAAATAATAAGCTTCTGCTTCCCAAGCTTATCGCGGGATTACTATTAAATTGAATGAATCACTCATTCAAAACTGAACAAAACAAAAGCGCTCTCGTAATTATCCTTAGAAAGGAGGTGATCCAGCCGCACCTTCCGATACGGCTACCTTGTTACGACTTCACCCCAATCATCTGTCCCACCTTAGGCGGCTGGCTCCATAAAGGTTACCTCACCGACTTCGGGTGTTACAAACTCTCGTGGTGTGACGGGCGGTGTGTACAAGGCCCGGGAACGTATTCACCGCGGCATGCTGATCCGCGATTACTAGCGATTCCGGCTTCATGTAGGCGAGTTGCAGCCTACAATCCGAACTGAGAATGGCTTTATGGGATTCGCTTACCTTCGCAGGTTTGCAGCCCTTTGTACCATCCATTGTAGCACGTGTGTAGCCCAGGTCATAAGGGGCATGATGATTTGACGTCATCCCCACCTTCCTCCGGTTTGTCACCGGCAGTCACCTTAGAGTGCCCAACTGAATGCTGGCAACTAAGATCAAGGGTTGCGCTCGTTGCGGGACTTAACCCAACATCTCACGACACGAGCTGACGACAACCATGCACCACCTGTCACTCTGTCCCCCGAAGGGGAAAGCCCTATCTCTAGGGTTGTCAGAGGATGTCAAGACCTGGTAAGGTTCTTCGCGTTGCTTCGAATTAAACCACATGCTCCACCGCTTGTGCGGGCCCCCGTCAATTCCTTTGAGTTTCAGCCTTGCGGCCGTACTCCCCAGGCGGAGTGCTTAATGCGTTAGCTGCAGCACTAAAGGGCGGAAACCCTCTAACACTTAGCACTCATCGTTTACGGCGTGGACTACCAGGGTATCTAATCCTGTTTGCTCCCCACGCTTTCGCGCCTCAGTGTCAGTTACAGACCAGAAAGTCGCCTTCGCCACTGGTGTTCCTCCAAATCTCTACGCATTTCACCGCTACACTTGGAATTCCACTTTCCTCTTCTGCACTCAAGTTCCCCAGTTTCCAATGACCCTCCACGGTTGAGCCGTGGGCTTTCACATCAGACTTAAAGAACCACCTGCGCGCGCTTTACGCCCAATAATTCCGGACAACGCTTGCCACCTACGTATTACCGCGGCTGCTGGCACGTAGTTAGCCGTGGCTTTCTGGTTAGGTACCGTCAAGGTACCAGCAGTTACTCTGGTACTTGTTCTTCCCTAACAACAGAACTTTACGACCCGAAGGCCTTCTTCGTTCACGCGGCGTTGCTCCGTCAGACTTTCGTCCATTGCGGAAGATTCCCTACTGCTGCCTCCCGTAGGAGTCTGGGCCGTGTCTCAGTCCCAGTGTGGCCGATCACCCTCTCAGGTCGGCTACGCATCGTCGCCTTGGTGAGCCATTACCTCACCAACTAGCTAATGCGCCGCGGGCCCATCTATAAGTGACAGCCGAAACCGTCTTTCCATCTTCTCTCATGCGAGAAAAGAACGTATCCGGTATTAGCTCCGGTTTCCCGAAGTTATCCCAGTCTTATAGGCAGGTTGCCCACGTGTTACTCACCCGTCCGCCGCTAATCTCAGGGAGCAAGCTCCCATCGATTCGCTCGACTTGCATGTATTAGGCACGCCGCCAGCGTTCGTCCTGAGCCAGGATCAAACTCTCCGAAGAAATGTTTGACTTGCTCATTTTGCTTTTTTAATAGTGTGTGCTCACTTAAAATTTAACGTTGGCGCTTTGTTTTGTTCAGTTTTCAAAGAGCGATACTTCGTTGTCCGCTTCATAAGCGACTTTATTATCTTATCACTTAGCTAATCTAATGTCAACATTTATTTCATATTGTTTTTTGATTGAGCATTTGTGATGTCGTTATTGGCGACTCCTAATATATTATCAGGTTAATCGGCTATCGTCAATGGTTAAATCAGTTTTTTTCAAAAAACATAAATGACCTATAAACATGATAAAAACCCCAAGGAGGTATCCATGAGGTTTTCATTAAAGTGACATCGACGCAAATAGCCTTTAAATGATCCAATAACCAATGGCCGCCAAAGCTGCTACTCCTGGTATTCCAAGCAGGCCGGCGACTGCCGAGGTAACAGGGTTGATGGGTACATGGATGCCCGCTTGATTCCCAAGTGTATTCAAAAAGAACAAAAAGGCTGCACCGATGATGATTTTTATAATCCCCTGCCCTATAAACCGGACGGGTCTTAAAGGCGCCCCGATAATGAGAAGCATTAAAATCAGGCCGCCAACTACGGCAACAAAGACAACTGGTTCCAAACTCATTCCTCCCCGCAAGCTTGTACTACACTTATATGAACGGATCTATGGATTAAGAACTGAAACAAAAAAATGGCTATGAGGAAAATGCAATCCTTCACAGCCATCTCCTTATCATCTTTTCAAGCGGACGTTCCTTCTTTTAACTTCCCTGAATAAGTAGAAATATTTCACTTCCGCCAGTCTTGCTTGGGCGATTACTTCCTCAGATGGATCAACGCTTTTTTCAAGTAATGATTTTTGATTATGCCAATTCCATTTCAAATGTTCAAGCTCTTCGATTAATGAATCATTGAATTCATTTCGAAGTTTCTTTTTTTTACGAAAGAACAAGTGAAGTCCTCCCAGCTATCTTATATTTCTCTTCTTCCTTCTATTGCTTTTGATAGCGTCACTTCATCCGCATACTCCAAATCTCCGCCAACTGGAAGTCCGTGGGCAATTCGGGTCACTTTAATCCCTGACGGTCTGAGCAACCGCGAAATATACATGGCTGTCGCTTCACCTTCAATGTTAGGATTAGTAGCCAAAATGACCTCCAACACAGTTTCATCTTGCAGGCGCTTTAATAAATCAGGAATATTTATATCCTCCGGACCTATTCCGTCCATCGGGGAAATACTGCCGTGCAGTACATGGTATAAACCACTGAACTCTCTCATCTTTTCCATGGCTATTACATCTTTTGGGTCCTGAACCACACAAATCAAACTTCTGTCCCTCTTTTGATCTTCACATATATAACAGGGATCTTGATCTGTAATATGACCACAGACTGAACAATACATTAGATTCCGCTTGGCATTCACAAGTGCTTTTGCAAAATCCAAAACAGTATCTTCCTTCATGCTTAGTACATGAAAGGCTAATCGAGCAGCAGTTTTAGGCCCAATCCCCGGCAATTTCATAAAACTGTCAATGAGCTTGGAAATTGGTTCTGGATAATGCATCGAATTCCTCCTAAAAATTTCAAAAGAAACCTCCTGAAAGGAAGTTTCTTTTGAACTTGCTTAAAACATACCTGGAAGGTTCATTCCCTTAGTGAATTGTCCCATCGTTTGGTTTGTCAATTCTTCCGCCTTTTTCAAAGCATCGTTAGTTGCAGCCAGGACTAAATCCTGAAGCATATCGATATCATCCGGATCGACAACTTCCGGTTTAATGATTACATCAACTATTTCCTTATGGCCTGTCACGATAACCGTTACCATTCCACCGCCAGCAGTGCCTTCGATCTTTTTTTCACCTAATTCTTCTTGTGCCTCTGCCATCTTCTTTTGCATCTTTTGCATTTGTTTCATCATGTTTTGCATATTACCGCCGCGCATACCCATTTTCCTTACCTCCAATTATTCTTTAATTTCAAGTAAATCATCGCCGACTAATTTTCTAGCCTCTGCTATAAAGGGGTCTTCTTCTTTTGATTCCGTTTCTTCTGGACCGTCGAACTGCTGTGTTGAGATGAAGTCCTCCCGCAACCTTTGCCACTGGCTCTCCGGAACACCAGCGATTTCCATTCTGTGTCCGGTCAATTGCTGCATGATCGAGGCAATCACTTCCACGAAACGGTTATTTTCCATTGCCATTTGACAATGAATATCATATTTGAATTTTACCACAAAAGCTTCAGTTGACGCAGCAACAGGTTCTGCCTCCGTTAATAAAGCTGCCAATGACTTTTGGTTTTGCTGACCTAACTGTTCAAGGACTTCCCCCCACTTACTTTTCACAGCACTAAGACCTGGCTTAGTAGCTTGTTTCAAAACTTGATTGATCTTTCCTGCAGGAGCTTTATACGCTTTTTTAATGGACCTTTGTGCCTTTGCCTGCTCTGCAGGTTTTTCTGTCATGGCTGATGGAATGCCATTTTTCTGCATTTCCAGTAATTTCTTCTCTAAATCCTCTATTTTCTGCTGCAGCTGTTGAAGCTGCCCATTATCCACTTGATTGGATCTCTGCTCATTACATAACTTCACAAGTGCCACTTCAAGGAAAATCCTTGGATGATTTGTCCATTTCATATCCTGCTGTGTTTGATTGAAACTTTCAATAATGGAGTAAATCGATTCAGATGAAATTACTTCTGCCAATTCTTTAAATTGGGGATCTATCAATACACGCTCGAAGGATTCTGCCAGTGCCGGTGCCGTTTGAAACAAAAGCATGTCACGGAAATAATAAATCATGTCTTCTATGAACCTAGCCGGGTCTTTTCCCATAGCTAGCAACTCTTCAAGGACTTCAAGTGCCACCGCTACTTCTTTATCATATATAGCTTTTGCCAACCGGCTTAAAAATGCCTGCGAAACTGAGCCGGTGACAGTCAATGCATCTTCCACAGAAACCGTCTCTTCACTGAAGGAAATCGCTTGATCAAGAAGGCTTAGGGCATCTCGCATCCCGCCTTCAGCTGCCCTTGCAATGATATGCAGGGCTTGTTCATCGCATGAAACACCTGTCTCTGCAATGATCTGTGACATCCTGCCAACTATATCTTGAGGCTGAATCCTTTTAAAATCAAACCTTTGGCAACGGGAGATGATAGTTAGTGGAATCTTATGAGGTTCAGTCGTCGCCAATATGAAAATTACGTGCTTCGGGGGTTCTTCCAATGTCTTTAAAAGCGCATTGAAAGCCCCTTGTGAAAGCATATGTACCTCGTCAATGATATAAACTTTATATGTAACCGCGTTCGGTGCATATTTGACCTTATCACGAATGTCACGGATTTCCTCGACACCATTATTGGATGCTGCATCAATTTCTATAACATCTGATATGGAGCCATCAGTGATTCCGCGGCAGGTAGCACATTCGTTACAGGGCTCACTTGTCGGGGCATGCTCACAATTCACTGCTTTTGCAAGAATTTTGGCAGCACTCGTTTTCCCTGTCCCACGTGGACCGGAAAATAAATAGGCATGCGAAACCTTTTGCCCGACCAAGGCATTCTGCAACGTTTTCGTTACATGTTCCTGCCCCACTACATCAATGAATTGTTGTGGCCGCCATACCCGGTATAATGCTTGATACCCCACGGAAATCCCTCCTTTTTTTCTCCATCTTGTTTATTATACATTACTGATTTCCTTAATTTCAAAGCCTAAAAAGAAATTTCATGATTGCCTCATTTTTTTCAAAACGCCAATCAGTTTACCTTCTTGGCATAAAAAAAAACCCACCCGAAACGAATGAGTTTTTTGTTTATGTAAAATAACTGCCGTGCACCTTCTGTCGATTAGCAACCATAAGCGTTACTTAAGCAGTTAGCTCGGCCCAGGCAACCCTGCGGCACATGAGAACTTCCACTTAATGCTGCTTCCTTCCGGACCTGACATGGTTCATGGAGTCCCATTGCGCAGGACCCGGGCGTCAACACCACTTACTTAAGGCAGGCCCTACAGAATGCTAACCTCGAGAAGGGATTCAACCTCGCTAGAGCGGATTGCGAGTACAGGGCACCGCTACCTCCCCGTCTAGCACGGCAAATGTAATACCAATTTCGCAGCGTCATTACGACGCATAATTCATTATACTAAGGTAACAAAAAAAACGCAAGTGTTGTTAACGGAACAGTATTGTTCCATTTTTTTCAAAAGAAGCAAGGCCGCATGTTCAATGAGCATTTTTCACCTATTTATTTTCTTCGACTCTCTTTAGTGCCTGCTCTCTTTTCAAAGTTTTCTTTCTATCCCTAAGCACTTTAAAAAAAGAAGTCAATATCCAACCACACTCTTCGCCTAATACACCGCTAGTTACTTCACATTGATGGTTAAAGCGTTCATCTCGAAGTAAATCCATGAATGTCCCTGCACAGCCAGCCTTTGGATCGTGCGCTCCAAAAACAACCCGTCTTATCCTCGATTGCAAAATGGCACCGGCACACATGGGACAGGGTTCCAACGTTACATATAACGTCGCATCCTCAAGACGCCAACTGCCAAGTGCATTGCAAGCCTCATTGATCGCAAGTAGCTCCGCATGTGCCGTCGCATTCTGTTCCGTTTCCCTCAGGTTATGCCCGGTCGAAATAACTTGATCATCTATTACAATTAAAGCGCCAATCGGCACTTCATTCAACATCTGCGCCTTTTCTGCTTCCTTTAAGGCTAAATTCATGTAATAAAAATCATCCTTCATAAAAAAACCCCCTCATATAAGTAGGAGTAAACAGACAAATATAAGACAAAATAAAGGTCATACTACTTATTCTAATGAATAGTAACGCAATCTGCATATGTGCCGCAAGTAAATTCTCACATTAAAGGAGCATATACCATGAACCGACCTGAATCGCCTACTTTCGCCTTGCTCATCATTGATATGATCAATGATTTTGATTTCAAATACGGGAATATGCTCCTTGAACATACGATGGATATAGTCGATCCGATATTGAAGTTAAAAAAGCAAATGAAAGAAAAAGGATTCCCAATCATATATATCAATGATCATTACGAGTTATGGCAGGCTGACTTCGATAAAATTATTGAAACATGTAAAAATGATCGAAACGCCTCTTTAATCGAACGGATAAAACCTCAGCAGGACGAGTTCTTTCTCATCAAGCCGAAGCATTCTGCATTTTACGGGACAGCCCTCAACACATTACTCAAACGATTAAAGGTGGATACCCTGATCATTACCGGCATAGCCGGTAACATCTGTGTACTATTCACGGCCAATGATGCCTATATGCGTGAATATCAATTGTGGATACCCAAGGATTGCATCGCTTCAGCCTCAAAGGAAGATAATCATTATGCATTAAAGATGATGAAACATGTTCTCAAGGCATCCATAAAATGTGGGGAAATTTAACAGATAAACAAGGCACTAAGCTATCATATCTCCTCGGTAAACAATCTTTCATTCTCCTTCATTAGCAAGCTGACAAAAATATCACTTAAGACCCAAGTCTGTGTTACAATATCTCTTGGCTGAAATACCTAATAAACTGGGAATTTTAGTTTGATACCTCATGAAGGAGGACAGATTGGATGAAATCCACCCCATTTATCACTGTCGAAGGTCCAATTGGTGTGGGAAAAACATCACTTGCAAAAGTTATCGCAGATCATTTTCAAATTTCATTATTGAAGGAAATCGTTGATGAAAATCCATTTCTCGGGAAATTCTACAACGATATTGATGAGTGGAGCTTTCAAACAGAAATGTTTTTCCTATGTAACCGTTATAAGCAATTGGAAGATATCGAAAAGAATTATCTTACCAATGACCAAGCCGTGGTCGCTGATTACCATATATTCAAGAACTTGATATTTGCTGAACGAACTTTAAAAAATGAACAGTACAATAAATACCTTGAAATATTCAATATTTTAACACGGGATATGCCCAAACCTAATATGGTCATTTATTTAAACGCAAGTCTAGATACCCTTCTCTCCCGAATCGGTAAAAGAGGCCGTGAATTCGAAAAAAATATATCCTCCGTTTATTTAGAGCAGTTATCCGCGGATTATCGAACATTCATGGAAACGTTCGAGATACGGCACCCTGACATACCTGTTCTTACGTTCAACGGAGATGAACTGGATTTCGTAGGCAACCAGGATGATTTGAAAACGATAATCAACCAAATAGAGAATGCCCTGCAAAAAGGAGTAAAGTCAAATGAACTTACGAAAGAAATATAATATTCCAAACAACGCCGTCATTACGATAGCAGGGACGGTTGGAGTAGGAAAATCGACCATGACCAATGCATTAGCCGATGCCCTTCAATTCAGGACATCCTTTGAAAAGGTTGATACGAACCCCTACCTGGATAAGTTTTACGATGATTTTAATCGTTGGAGTTTCCACCTGCAAATCTATTTCCTCGCTGAACGTTTTAAAGAGCAAAAAAAAATCTTTGAATATGGCGGCGGTTTTATCCAAGACCGTTCCATTTATGAAGACACTGGAATATTTGCAAAAATGCATTATGAAAAAGGTACGATGAACGATGTCGACTACGAAACATACACAAGCCTTTTCAACGCGATGGTTATGACGCCATACTTCCCGCACCCTGATTTACTTATCTATCTCGAAGGTTCACTGGATGATATCCTCGACCGGATCCAAGAGCGTGGCCGTCCAATGGAACAGCATACCCCAATTGAATATTGGCAGGAGATGCATGGCCGTTACGAAGAATGGATCGATCAATTTAACGCCTGTCCTGTCCTTCGATTAAATATAAACGAATATGACCTAATGCAGGATGGAGCAAGTATCGAACCTCTTATAAAACGGATTGCCGAATATATGGAGCAAACCAAGTTGTTACGAAATATGTAAAACAGAAAAACCACCGATTATCCGGTGGTTTTTTAATATATTAGAAAACAAAAATTCCGTTACATTTCTGTAACGGAATTCATCGATATCCAATTTATGCGCTGTGGTTATTAATAAGTTATGGAGGAGGTAGAGGGATTCGAACCCCCGCGGGATTTGACTCCCCTGTCGGTTTTCAAGACCGATCCCTTCAGCCGAACTTGGGTATACCTCCGTATCAACATTTATTATAATACATTGATTTAAAATTAAAGTCAAGCAGTCTACAAAGTTTTTTTAAAATAATTTTCAAACTTAGATAAAAAGGAGAATCAGCCTCTTATATTCAGAAGCTGATTCCTTTAACTTACGGTTTAATGACTTCCGCACCGCGCATATATGAACGTAACACTTCAGGAATGATGACACTGCCATCTTCCTGCTGATAATTTTCCAAAAGCGCGGCGACTGTGCGGCCGATTGCCAAACCTGATCCATTTAGAGTATGGACATGTTCCGGTTTACCTTTTGCATCACGTCGGAAGCGGATATTGGCACGTCTAGCCTGGAATGCTTCAAAGTTACTGCAAGAAGAAATTTCGCGATAAGTCCCATAACTCGGGATCCAAACCTCGATATCATACTTTTTAGCAGCAGTGAAACCAAGATCTCCCGTACACATGCTTAGTACTCGATATGGAAGACCTAGCAATTGAAGGACCTTTTCGGCATGACCTGTAAGATTTTCCAATTCCGTATAAGAATCTTCCGGCTTCACGAACTTCACTAACTCAACTTTATTGAACTGGTGCTGACGAATTAAGCCGCGGGTATCACGACCAGCAGATCCTGCCTCTGAACGGAATGAAGCACTGTATGCCGCATAGCTTATTGGCAGATCGTCCATGCCCATGATTTCATCACGATGGAAATTTGTCACCGGGACTTCAGCTGTAGGAATCAAGAAATAATCTTCACTTTCAATACGGAAGGCATCTTCCTCGAATTTTGGCAATTGACCTGTGCCAGTCATGCTTGCACGGTTCACCATATATGGAGGCAGCATTTCTTCATATCCATGTTCTTCAACATGAAGGTCTAACATAAAGCTAATTAAAGCACGCTCTAATCGAGCACCAAGACCCCTATAAAATACAAATCGGCTTCCGGTCACTTTTGCTGCCCGTTCAAAATCCAGGATACCTAGATCTCCAGCAACATCCCAGTGTGGTTTCGGTTCAAACTTGAATTCCGGCAATTCTCCCCATTTACGGATTTCAACATTATCGTCTTCGGTTTCACCCACTGGCACACTTTCATGCGGAATATTAGGAATGGAAAGAAGTAATGTTCCTAACTGGGCTTCCACTTCACGAAGCTCATCATCGAATCCTTTGATTCGATCGCCAACTTCACGCATTTCAGCAATCAACTGATCAGCATCTTTTTTCTCCCGTTTCAATACGGCCACTTGATTTGAAACTTCATTTCTTTTACTTTTCAATTTTTCCGTATCAGCAATCAAAGCCCGACGCTTTACATCCAATTCCTCAAATTTACCTAAATCGGTTAAATCTTCACCTCTAAATTGCAGTACACGTTTCACTTCTTCAAAATTATTTCTTACATATTTCAAATCCAACATACTCAGTTCCTCCTTAATATTTTGATGATCTATCAAAGAACGCAAAAAACTCCCGTCCCCTGAAGAAGGGACGAGAGTTAACCCGCGTTGCCACCCTAGTTGAAGACATATGAAAAATGCCTACCACTTATCACGATAACGGCTTTTAACCGAAAGCATTTACTGACCCAAAAGGCTTTCCATACTCTGCTCCAGGAGGGATTCACAAAACTCTCTCACCGATTTTCACCAACCATCGGCTCTCTATAGAAAGAAATACTTGTTACTATATCCTGTCATTGCTTTCTTATATATCAGATTGTTTTCCATAATGTACTATAATTTTGTACATTACGCAACCGTTTTATACACGAAACTTAAAACCAGCCTTTAACAGTAGAAGCTACACTGCTCCATACATCACCAAAGAATCCGCCAACCGCTCGCATTGATAACACGAACCAGTTTGCCTTTTCAACAGATTCAGCAGCTACGACGTTAACCTTCACTGGATCACCGTTAATGTACCCGTAATCTTCGCCG
This sequence comes from Peribacillus sp. ACCC06369, assembly GCF_030348945.1. Classification (NCBI taxonomy): domain Bacteria; kingdom Bacillati; phylum Bacillota; class Bacilli; order Caryophanales; family Bacillaceae; genus Peribacillus; species Peribacillus sp. ACCC06369. The sequence continues at coordinate 19,118 of NZ_JAUCEN010000002.1, read as the reverse complement.
TTTTTAGGAGTGGCTGTAATGTAACCAAGCTTTTCACCTTTTTTGATTGGTGCAGTCAACTTACCATCATCATTCAATTTGTTTTTATCGATCACTAAGTCTGTTTTATAGTTATCTTTCTCGCCATTCTCAACAAGCAGCTCGATCGCTTTTTCAGATTGAATCTTAACGTTTTTTTCCTTACCTTTTACTACCGAAAGAGTTTCTTTCCCTTTCACCTGGTAATTGGCTGGAAGGATTTTTTCTTTTTTAAAGGTTGCATAAGCATAGTTCATCAGCTTAGTGCTATCTGCAAAACGTTCATTTTTATTAGTGGACTTCATAACCACCGTAATATAGCGCTGACCATCTTGGATAACCGTCCCTGTATGACCATAACCGGCAAAGTCGGTAGATCCAGTTTTCAGTCCATCTACGCCTTTATATTCAAATATCAGGCCAGGCAACATCCAGTTGAAGTTCGGATATTCTTTTCCATCACGGAACTTCAATTTAGAAATACTTGCGATTTTTAACACTTCCGGATAATCGTTTATAAGACGATAAGCAAGAAGAGCAGTATCTTTTGCTGTCATGATATTTTCTTCATCTTCTTTACCGGCAGGATACTGCCCTAATAGATCGGTGTTATTCAAACCGCTCGCATTAACGAATTTATGGTTTTTCAAGCCTAATTGTTTTGCTTTTTCGTTCATTAATTTAACGAAACTCTTTTCACTTCCGGAAACCAACTGTGCTAAAGCAACTGTTGCCGCATTTCCAGAATAGACGGCCATAGCTTGATATAGTTCCTTAACTGTATAATCTTCACCTTCTGTTAACCCAACATTCGACAAATTCGGTGCTTTTGAAAGATCATGTACGTATTTATTTATTTTAACTTTTTGATCCCAACTGATTTTCCCATTTTCAATTGACTCCATTATGATGTACTCAGTCATCATTTTTGACATGGATGCAATCCCTAATACTTTATCGGCATTTTTTTCATAAACGATTTGTCCTGTTTCGCCATCAATGATGATGGCTGCTTCTGCTTTTAAATCTAAATTATCAGATTCAGCAACAGCTTCCCCCGGTTGATAGGCAAATTGCGACATAACAAGAACAAAAACAAAAGTGAAAATGAGGGTCATCTTGCTGATTTTTTTCAATTTCCAATACCTCCAACTTTTAAGCTAATCTCTATAACAAAGATGAAACTTTATGTAATTCCCTTGACACCTTGTCTAGTTTATCACAGAAAAAATAAAAAAAATAGACAGAGTAATCGTAGACTCTGTCTATTTTAACAATAAATTTTAATGACGATTATATGTTAAATTCATTACATTGAGTAGTTAGGTGCTTCTTTAGTAATTTGGACATCATGAGGATGGCTCTCCCTTAATCCGGCACCAGTCATTTTGACAAATTGAGAGTTTTCTCTTAACTCTTCCAATGTGGCTGTACCGCAATATCCCATACCTGAACGAATGCCGCCGATCAGTTGGAAAATGGTATCTGAAAGAGGTCCTTTGTATGGAAGGCGCCCTTCGATGCCTTCCGGTACGAATTTCTTGTTATCTTCTTGGAAGTAACGATCCTTAGATCCCTTTTCCATTGCAGCAACAGAACCCATACCCCGATAAACTTTAAAACGGCGACCTTGGAAAATTTCCGTTTCACCTGGGCTTTCAGTTACACCCGCAAGCATACTGCCTAGCATTACTGCATGTCCACCTGCAGCGAGGGCTTTAACGATGTCACCAGAGTATTTAATTCCGCCATCAGCGATAATCGTTTTACCATATTTTCTTGCTTCTGTCGCACAATCGAAGACTGCCGTGATTTGAGGAACACCTACACCAGCTACAACCCTTGTCGTACAGATCGATCCTGGACCGATTCCTACTTTCACTACATCAGCTCCGGCTTCAATCAACGCTTTCGTTCCGTCAGCTGTTGCCACATTACCAGCAATGATCGTCAATTCAGGATATGCCTTGCGGATTTCCTTCACCATTTCAAGGACGCCTTCTGAATGACCGTGAGCAGTATCAAGTACAATTGCATCGACTTGAGACTTAACAAGCATTTCTACACGTTTCATTGTATCTTTTGTCACACCGACAGCAGCACCTGCAAGTAATCTTCCTTGCTTATCTTTCGCCGAGTTCGGGAACTCGATGACTTTTTCAATATCCTTGATCGTAATGAGTCCTTTAAGAACACCATTATCGTCTACAAGGGGAAGCTTTTCAATTTTGTATTTTTGAAGAATCTTTTCTGCTTGTTCCAAGTTAGTTCCCACTGGCGCTGTAACTAGATTCTCAACAGTCATGACACTGGAAATCTTCAAGGAAAAATCGGAAATAAATCGCAAATCACGGTTTGTAATGATACCCACAAGTTTTTGATCCTCTATATTGTTGACTACAGGCACACCCGAAATGCGATATTTGCCCATTAGATGCTCTGCATCAAATACTTGATGATCTGGCGTTAAGAAAAACGGATCGGTAATAACTCCGCTCTCTGAACGTTTTACTTTATCCACCAGTTCAGCTTGTGCTTCAATAGACATATTTTTATGAATGATACCTAATCCACCTTGACGAGCCATGGCAATTGCCATTTCAGCTTCTGTCACGGTATCCATTCCTGCGCTGATGATAGGAAGGTTGAGCTTTAAATTTTCAGACAAGCTGACTTGAAGGTTAACATCTTTCGGCAAAACCTCTGATTTCGCTGGAATTAATAGGACATCATCAAAGGTTAAACCTTCTTTTGCAAATTTATTTTCCCACATTATTTTCCCCTCCTGCTTAAAAATATTATTTGTAGGTTATCAATAGGACATACTACTGTCAAGAAGGGAAATAAATGTTTGATTATTCTATTAATTCGAAGGAGAGGCTGCAATGCCTGAAAACAATGATAATTTCGATAAATATACACCTTTTTTTTCCGCATCTGCCTCACAACTTTTTTTACAAAAATGTTACACGCATGAAAAAATTGCAGAAGCGGAAATAAAAAGTTACGAAAATTGTTATCCATTTATATACCATCTTGAACATGCTAAAACTTATTATAATCAGGCTGCCATCGCTCCACTTTCCATACAACCAATCCTAACATTTTATGGATTCGCCCAATTGTTGAAGGCCTGTCTGCTCACGATTGATCCCAACTATCCGGAATCAACATCGTTACTTGCCCATGGGGTAACTACGAGAAAAAGGAAAAAACAACAATACGAATTTTTAAAGGACGAAGTGAAAACGCAAAAGAATGGACTTTTCACCTGCATTGCCGAGAAGTTATTCCATATCAAGCATCTGGAGGGCGAAAAATTTTCCATGGGTACGTTATTGAAGGAAATACCAGATATGCAAAACTTTACATGGTCTATTTCCAAGAAAAATTTCGTGGCCCTGTTACCCTCTTCAAACGACTTTCAATTACCCTCATCAGTATTGGATAGCTATCAAATGTCCAGCAGTCGATTGGAAGAATTTTTAAAATCCAAAACGAATCAAGTTTACAGTATTTCAGAATCTCCTGGGACACTGCATTTAATAACAGATAACGTTCCTATTCATAATGCTACCTCTCCAATACGGTATAATTTGGCAGAAGGACAGTTCATGCTATCACTCAATAAAGATTCGTCGGCTTTTTCATTACCTGAACTTTTAATACATTATTTGATTTCTTATAACCTTAGTATAATAGCCCGTTATGAAACAGAATGGTGGGCAGAGCTGATGAAAACTATGCCTAATGATGATTACCCTTGCATTGTGCAATTCCTTAAAATAAGCCAAGCTAAGGTGCCATTCTTAATATTTGAATGGATTAAGACAGAAAGGTTAAACTTTTCATCCTTTTAACTATCAATGTTGAAATGATCTATCCCGAAACGACGAAAAAAGACCAGCCAAAATGGCTGATCTTAGAAATGGCTTGGCGGCGTCCTACTCTCACAGGGGGAAACCCCCAACTACCATCGGCGCTGAAGAGCTTAACTGCCGTGTTCGGAATGGGAACGGGTGTGACCTCTTCGCTATCGCCACCAAACAATATCAGGAACGTTGTTCCTTCAAAACTAGATAATAAGAAGGTATTTCATTTTTTAAAAAGCGTTGGTTAAGTCCTCGATCTATTAGTATCAGTCAGCTCCACATGTCGCCACGCTTCCACCTCTGACCTATCAACCTGATCATCTTTCAGGGATCTTACTAGCTTGCGCCATGGGAAATCTCATCTTGAGGGGGGCTTCATGCTTAGATGCTTTCAGCACTTATCCCGTCCGCACGTAGCTACCCAGCTATGCCTTTGGCAAGACAACTGGTACACCAGCGGTGCGTCCATCCCGGTCCTCTCGTACTAAGGACAGCTCCTCTCAAATTTCCTGCGCCCGCGACGGATAGGGACCGAACTGTCTCACGACGTTCTGAACCCAGCTCGCGTACCGCTTTAATGGGCGAACAGCCCAACCCTTGGGACCGACTACAGCCCCAGGATGCGATGAGCCGACATCGAGGTGCCAAACCTCCCCGTCGATGTGGACTCTTGGGGGAGATAAGCCTGTTATCCCCGGGGTAGCTTTTATCCGTTGAGCGATGGCCCTTCCATGCGGAACCACCGGATCACTAAGCCCGACTTTCGTCCCTGCTCGACTTGTAGGTCTCGCAGTCAAGCTCCCTTGTGCCTTTACACTCTACGAATGATTTCCAACCATTCTGAGGGAACCTTTGGGCGCCTCCGTTACTCTTTAGGAGGCGACCGCCCCAGTCAAACTGCCCACCTGACACTGTCTCCCACCCCGATAAGGGGCGCGGGTTAGAATTTCAATACAGCCAGGGTAGTATCCCACCAACGCCTCCACCGAAGCTAGCGCTCCGGCTTCTCAGGCTCCTACCTATCCTGTACAAGCTGTACCAAAATTCAATATCAGGCTGCAGTAAAGCTCCACGGGGTCTTTCCGTCCTGTCGCGGGTAACCTGCATCTTCACAGGTACTATAATTTCACCGAGTCTCTCGTTGAGACAGTGCCCAGATCGTTACACCTTTCGTGCGGGTCGGAACTTACCCGACAAGGAATTTCGCTACCTTAGGACCGTTATAGTTACGGCCGCCGTTTACTGGGGCTTCGGTTCAAAGCTTCGCTTGCGCTAACCTCTCCCCTTAACCTTCCAGCACCGGGCAGGTGTCAGCCCCTATACTTCGCCTTGCGGCTTCGCAGAGACCTGTGTTTTTGCTAAACAGTCGCCTGGGCCTATTCACTGCGGCTTTTCCGGGCTATTCACCCTAAAAAGCACCCCTTCTCCCGAAGTTACGGGGTCATTTTGCCGAGTTCCTTAACGAGAGTTCTCTCGCACACCTTAGGATTCTCTCCTCGCCTACCTGTGTCGGTTTGCGGTACGGGCACCTTACATCTCACTAGAGGCTTTTCTTGGCAGCGTGGAATCAGGAACTTCGGTACTATATTTCCCTCGCCATCACAGCTCCGCCTTAATGGAAACGGGATTTGCCTCGTTTCCGGCCTAACTGCTTGGACGCGCATATCCAACAGCGCGCTTACCCTATCCTTCTGCGTCCCCCCATCGTTCAAACGATGTATAGGTGGTACAGGAATATCAACCTGTTGTCCATCGCCTACGCCTTTCGGCCTCGGCTTAGGTCCCGACTAACCCTGAGCGGACGAGCCTTCCTCAGGAAACCTTAGGCATTCGGTGGAAGGGATTCTCACCCTTCTTTCGCTACTCATACCGGCATTCTCACTTCTAAGCGCTCCACCAGTCCTTCCGGTCTGACTTCAACGCCCTTAGAACGCTCTCCTACCATCGACACCTAATGGTGTCAATCCACAGCTTCGGTGATACGTTTAGCCCCGGTACATTTTCGGCGCGGAGTCACTCGACCAGTGAGCTATTACGCACTCTTTAAATGGTGGCTGCTTCTGAGCCAACATCCTGGTTGTCTAAGCAACTCCACATCCTTTTCCACTTAACGTATACTTTGGGACCTTAGCTGGTGGTCTGGGCTGTTTCCCTTTCGACTACGGATCTTATCACTCGCAGTCTGACTCCCAAGAATAAGTATTTGGCATTCGGAGTTTGACTGAATTCGGTAACCCGTTGGGGGCCCCTAGTCCAATCAGTGCTCTACCTCCAATACTCTCATCTTGAGGCTAGCCCTAAAGCTATTTCGGAGAGAACCAGCTATCTCCAGGTTCGATTGGAATTTCTCCGCTACCCACACCTCATCCCCGCACTTTTCAACGTGCGTGGGTTCGGGCCTCCATTCAGTGTTACCTGAACTTCACCCTGGACATGGGTAGATCACCTGGTTTCGGGTCTACGACCTCATACTCATTCGCCCTATTCAGACTCGCTTTCGCTGCGGCTCCGTCTTATCAACTTAACCTCGCATGAAATCGTAACTCGCCGGTTCATTCTACAAAAGGCACGCCATTACCCATTAACGGGCTTTGACTACTTGTAGGCACACGGTTTCAGGATCTATTTCACTCCCCTTCCGGGGTGCTTTTCACCTTTCCCTCACGGTACTGGTTCACTATCGGTCACTAGGGAGTATTTAGCCTTGGGAGATGGTCCTCCCTGCTTCCGACGGGATTTCTCGTGTCCCGCCGTACTCAGGATCCACTCAGGAGGGAACGAAGTTTCAACTACAGGGTTTTTACCTTCTTTGACGGACCTTTCCAGGTCACTTCATTTACCCCGTTCCTTTGTAACTCCATGTTGAGTGTCCTACAACCCCAAGAGGCAAGCCTCTTGGTTTGGGCTAATTCCGTTTCGCTCGCCGCTACTCAGGAAATCGCATTTGCTTTCTCTTCCTCCGGGTACTTAGATGTTTCAGTTCCCCGGGTCTGCCTTCAGTACCCTATGTATTCAGGTAAAGATACTGTTCCATTACGAACAGTGGGTTTCCCCATTCGGAAATCTCCGGATCAAAGCTTACTTACAGCTCCCCGAAGCATATCGGTGTTAGTCCCGTCCTTCATCGGCTCCTAGTGCCAAGGCATCCACCGTGCGCCCTTTCTAACTTAACCGTTAAAAAGATCTTACAGATGCTTTGAAAAAAATTAATTGCCTTCTATCTATTATCTAGTTTTCAAGGAACAAGTTGTCCCAATCACAACGTGATTGATTCATTGGTGGAGCCTAGCGGGATCGAACCGCTGACCTCCTGCGTGCAAGGCAGGCGCTCTCCCAGCTGAGCTAAGGCCCCGTTTTGGGAAATGGAATGGTGGGCCTAAATGGACTCGAACCATCGACCTCACGCTTATCAGGCGTGCGCTCTAACCAGCTGAGCTATAGGCCCATTCACATAAATAATAAGCTTCTGCTTCCCAAGCTTATCGCGGGATTACTATTAAATTGAATGAATCACTCATTCAAAACTGAACAAAACAAAAGCGCTCTCGTAATTATCCTTAGAAAGGAGGTGATCCAGCCGCACCTTCCGATACGGCTACCTTGTTACGACTTCACCCCAATCATCTGTCCCACCTTAGGCGGCTGGCTCCATAAAGGTTACCTCACCGACTTCGGGTGTTACAAACTCTCGTGGTGTGACGGGCGGTGTGTACAAGGCCCGGGAACGTATTCACCGCGGCATGCTGATCCGCGATTACTAGCGATTCCGGCTTCATGTAGGCGAGTTGCAGCCTACAATCCGAACTGAGAATGGCTTTATGGGATTCGCTTACCTTCGCAGGTTTGCAGCCCTTTGTACCATCCATTGTAGCACGTGTGTAGCCCAGGTCATAAGGGGCATGATGATTTGACGTCATCCCCACCTTCCTCCGGTTTGTCACCGGCAGTCACCTTAGAGTGCCCAACTGAATGCTGGCAACTAAGATCAAGGGTTGCGCTCGTTGCGGGACTTAACCCAACATCTCACGACACGAGCTGACGACAACCATGCACCACCTGTCACTCTGTCCCCCGAAGGGGAAAGCCCTATCTCTAGGGTTGTCAGAGGATGTCAAGACCTGGTAAGGTTCTTCGCGTTGCTTCGAATTAAACCACATGCTCCACCGCTTGTGCGGGCCCCCGTCAATTCCTTTGAGTTTCAGCCTTGCGGCCGTACTCCCCAGGCGGAGTGCTTAATGCGTTAGCTGCAGCACTAAAGGGCGGAAACCCTCTAACACTTAGCACTCATCGTTTACGGCGTGGACTACCAGGGTATCTAATCCTGTTTGCTCCCCACGCTTTCGCGCCTCAGTGTCAGTTACAGACCAGAAAGTCGCCTTCGCCACTGGTGTTCCTCCAAATCTCTACGCATTTCACCGCTACACTTGGAATTCCACTTTCCTCTTCTGTACTCAAGTTCCCCAGTTTCCAATGACCCTCCACGGTTGAGCCGTGGGCTTTCACATCAGACTTAAAGAACCACCTGCGCGCGCTTTACGCCCAATAATTCCGGACAACGCTTGCCACCTACGTATTACCGCGGCTGCTGGCACGTAGTTAGCCGTGGCTTTCTGGTTAGGTACCGTCAAGGTACCAGCAGTTACTCTGGTACTTGTTCTTCCCTAACAACAGAACTTTACGACCCGAAGGCCTTCTTCGTTCACGCGGCGTTGCTCCGTCAGACTTTCGTCCATTGCGGAAGATTCCCTACTGCTGCCTCCCGTAGGAGTCTGGGCCGTGTCTCAGTCCCAGTGTGGCCGATCACCCTCTCAGGTCGGCTACGCATCGTCGCCTTGGTGAGCCATTACCTCACCAACTAGCTAATGCGCCGCGGGCCCATCTATAAGTGACAGCCGAAACCGTCTTTCCATCTTCTCTCATGCGAGAAAAGAACGTATCCGGTATTAGCTCCGGTTTCCCGAAGTTATCCCAGTCTTATAGGCAGGTTGCCCACGTGTTACTCACCCGTCCGCCGCTAATCTCAGGGAGCAAGCTCCCATCGATTCGCTCGACTTGCATGTATTAGGCACGCCGCCAGCGTTCGTCCTGAGCCAGGATCAAACTCTCCGAAGAAATGTTTGACTTGCTCATTTTGCTTTTTTAATAGTGTGTGCTCACTTAAAATTTAACGTTGGCGCTTTGTTTTGTTCAGTTTTCAAAGAGCAATTTGCATCGTTCGTTTAGAAACGACTTTAATAATATATCAACTATATTATTTTTTGTCAACAACTTTTTTCTTTCGCTGTCGACTTAGTTATTATATCTAGTATCAGAAATAAAAGCAAGAGTTATTTTAAAATAAATAAAATACATGAATCCATAGATAACAATGAATTTGGTTGTCCACCTAATAGCAAGAAAAAGCTTATCTTTTTAGGAGTAAACTTTTCTTTAGCATTATAGTATTTCTTCTATATATCATTCACGATTAAACCCTAAATTGATTATTTGATCACTATCTTTCACCTTGATGATCAGTCTTGTTTGCGAGCTGGCATCAATAAAAATGATTTCAGCGATGAATTCAAGTTCAGTTTGACCTTGTTTCCCATGGAAAAGTTAGCGAATCCTGTTGCCATCCCGCAGTCTGCCAAACACCCGCCAATTGTGGCCTGGTAGACATCCGCCCTATTGCATTTCATTTCATATGCAATATATCCCCCCTATCAATCCAATTGAAATGGCATGATGGTATACATAGTCTTCTGCAATAGTGGTGCAGCATCAAAATGTTTCCTGGTTCCTCTAAAGCTTTGTCCATTAAAGGAACCAGGATTAAACAAATCATGGCCACATCGACTTTACTGCCTGCTTGCCAATTTTTAAGTTCTCGTATGTTTGTACTGACTCAAGATACAAATCCATATTTATTAGCATTATAATCTTTAATATACTGGGATCATAAGAATTTTTACCCACACCCAAACACTGTAGTATATTTTTTGTAAAATCATCTAATACCAAAAAAAGACCCAGCATAATTGCCTGGGTCTTTTTTTATGGAAGAATTATTCTTCCGTATCTTTTTCAGTTACTTCATTTTCTTCGATTACAGTAGGTTCAGAATCAGAATCGGTATCTATTGTTGGACCCTGTTCTGTATCCATCTCTATTTCTTCTTCTTCTTCTCTTCCAACGATGGCTACCGTAGAAACATATTCATTATCTGCGGATTCGAGTCGGATGAGCTTAACACCCTGTGTGTTACGGCCCGTTTTAGAAATGCCTTCGACTTCCATTCGGATCAATACACCAGCTGCTGTAATCAGCATCAAATCCTCATCTACACCCGTTACTGTTTTCACAGCTATAAGTTCACCATTTTTCTCAGTGACATTACATGTTTTTATCCCTTTGCCTCCACGGCTTTGAATACGGTACTCTTCCGCAGAGGTCCGTTTTCCATAGCCGTTTTTCGTAACGATAAGGACTTCTTCATCATCTTCAAGAATTTCCATGCCGACCACTTCATCATTGGCCCTTAAGGAAATCCCTTTCACTCCCGCTGCAGTACGTCCCATTGTCCGTACATCCGTCTCAGGGAAACGAATCATCATCCCGGCTTTCGTTCCAATTATGATTTGCTTCTCTCCATTCGTAAGACGGACAGAAATCAATTCATCATCTTCACGTAAACCTAGGGCAATTAAACCGTTATTACGGATATTTGCAAACGAAGACAAAGGTGTACGCTTAGATATCCCATGTCTGGTCGTGAAGAATAAATACCAATCGTCAGCAAATTCCTTCACAGGTATGATTGCATTGACCCACTCACCTTTATCGACTTCCAACAAGTTGATAAGCGGCAACCCTTTTGCCGTCCTACCATATTCAGGTATTTCATATCCTTTGGAACGATAGACCTTACCTTTGTTAGTGAAGAATAATAGAGTGTCATGAGTCGAAGTGGTTAACAAGTGACCGACAAAGTCATCTGTATTCGTTCCCATACCCTGTATCCCGCGCCCTCCGCGTTTTTGACTGCGGTACGTGGTTGCAGGCAAGCGTTTAATATAACCGTTATGCGTCAGTGTCACGATTATATTTTCCTCTGGAATTAAATCCTCATCTTCAAGGCTTTCAAAGCCGGCCAATGTGATTTCAGTTCTCCGTTTATCATCAAAACGTTCTTTAATTTCAATAAGCTCTTCACGAATAATTTCAAGAACCTTTTCCTCATCAGCAAGAATAGCTTTATATTCTGCAATTATAGCCATTAAAGCCTGATACTCATCTTCTATTTTTTCACGTTCCAGACCTGTCAAACGTTGTAAACGCATATCCAGGATAGCTTGCGCCTGTTTCTCGGAAAGCGAAAATTGTGTCATTAAGCCTTCACGGGCAATTTCCGTCGTTTGGGAACCACGGATTAATGAAATGACCGCATCCAAATTATCAAGTGCAATGCGCAAACCTTCCAAAATATGAGCACGGGCTTCCGCTTTCCGTAATTCAAATTCAGTCCTGCGCCGTATGACTACCTGCTGATGCTCTAAGTAATAGTGTAGGCATTGTTTTAAATTCAGCACTTTAGGCTGACCGTCCACCAAAGCAAGTAGATTGATTCCGAAGGTTGTCTGCATTGCAGTATGCTTATACAGGTTGTTTAAAAGGACATTTGCATTAACATCCTTGCGAAGTTCCATTACGATACGCATGCCATTACGATCCGATTCATCCCGTAAATCGGTAATGCCTTCGATTTTCTTATCTCGAGCAAGTTCTGCAATTTTTTCAATCAATCTTGCTTTATTCACTTGATAAGGGATTTCTTTAACAAGGATTACCTGTTTTCCATTGGGTTTTTCTTCAATCTCGACTCTCGCCCGTTGAATGATTGACCCTTTTCCAGTTTCATAGGCCTTCCTGATTCCGCTTCGTCCTAAAATTAAACCGGCTGTCGGGAAATCCGGACCAGGGATATATTCCATTAACTCTGGAATTGTAATTTCAGAATTCTTGCTTAAAGCCAATACGCCGTCAATTACCTCACCTAACTGATGGGGTGGAATATTGGTTGCCATCCCTACTGCTATACCTGATGAACCATTCACTAACAAGTTCGGGAAACGGGCTGGCATAACGGCTGGTTCTCTTTCTGAACCATCGTAGTTATCCTGGAAATTAACCGTATCTTTATTTAAATCGCGAAGTAACTCCATCGAGATCTTCGACATCCTTGCTTCTGTATACCTCATTGCGGCAGCTTGGTCTCCATCGACCGAACCGAAATTCCCGTGACCATCGACAAGCATATAACGATAGTTAAAAGGCTGCGCCATCCGTACCATCGTTTCATATACGGCAGAATCACCATGCGGGTGATATTTACCGATTACTTCCCCTACAATACGGGCTGATTTTTTAAATGGTTTATCCGAAGTCATTCCAAGATCATTCATTGCATAAAGAATTCTTCGGTGTACCGGTTTTAAACCGTCCCTTACATCAGGCAAAGCCCGAGACACAATTACGCTCATCGCGTAATCCAGAAATGATGTCCGCATCTCGGTACTTATATTTATTTCTTTTACACCTGATCTTTCATTTTCTGACATGGAGCCAACCTCCTATAAAAAGCTTATACTCTCATTTAGTTTTTACTGTACGTGCACTATGTAAAGAACAGGATGTAAAAAGCATCCTGTCAAAAATTCAGATATCGAGATTTTTTACATAAATTGCATTTTCTTCAATGAAGTTACGTCGCGGTTCCACCTTGTCGCCCATCAACATCTCGAAAGTCTCATCTGCCTCGGCAGCATCTTTCAAACTGACTTGAAGTAGAGTTCTTGTATCTGGGTTCATGGTCGTTTCCCACAATTGCTCTGGATTCATTTCCCCCAGCCCTTTATAACGCTGCAGGTTAGGCTTTGGAGTACTTGGCATACTAGCCATGATTTCTTCAAGCTGCCGATCATTATAGGCATAATCCACTTTTTTCCCTTGCTGAATTTTGAAAAGTGGCGGCTGAGCAATATATATATATCCATACTCGATAATTTTTCTCATATAACGGTAGAAGAATGTCAACATCAGCGTTCTGATATGGGCACCATCCACATCTGCATCGGTCATGATAACAATTTTATGGTATCTAGCCTTTTCAATATTGAATTCATCACCAATGCCTGTTCCAAGTGCTGTGATGATCGTACCTATTTCTTCATTGTGCAGGATTCTATCCAATCGTGCTTTTTCAACATTCAGGATTTTACCTCTTAGCGGCAAAATGGCTTGGAAATGGCGGTCCCTTCCTTGTTTAGCAGAGCCTCCCGCCGAGTTTCCTTCAACGATGTACAATTCGCTGATAGCCGGATCCTTAGATGAACAATCTGCCAATTTCCCCGGTAGATTGGATACTTCCAAAGCACTTTTCCTTCGTGTCAATTCACGGGCTTTCTTGGCTGCCATACGGGCTCTTGCTGCCATAAGCCCTTTATCTATAATTTTTCTGGCCACTGCAGGATTTTCGTATAAGAAAGAATCAAGCCGTTCCGAAAGGATGGAATCAGTAACCGTCCTTACTTCAGAGTTTCCCAGTTTGGTTTTCGTCTGACCTTCAAATTGTGGTTCAGGATGCTTAATCGAAATGATTGCCGTTAGACCTTCCCGGACATCTTCACCGGAGAAATTGGAATCGGCTTCTTTTAAAAGACTATTTTTCCGTGCATAATCATTAATGACACGGGTCAAAGCAGTCTTGAATCCTGATTCATGTGTACCGCCTTCATAGGTATGGATATTATTAGCAAAAGAAAAGACATTACTGATATAGCTGTCATTATATTGCAATGCTAATTCAACAGAGATTCCATCTCTCTCGCCTTCCATGAAAATCGGTTCCTCATGAAGGACCTCTTTTGAACGGTTCAAATGCTCCACATAAGATTTGATGCCGCCCTCATAGTGGTATTCCCTGATTTTCTCTTCCTCTTCACGTTTATCTTCAATGATCAGTTTCAAGCCTTTATTCAGGAACGCAAGCTCACGGATACGTGTGGCTAATGTATCAAAATCATATTCCAAGGATTCCGTGAAAATTTGACCATCAGGAATGAAGTGTACAGTCGTACCTGTATGATCGGTTTCCCCGATAACTTTCAAATCTTCTTTAGGAACCCCACGGTTGAATTGCTGATAATGGATTTTACCTTCACGATGAACATAAACTTCCAATACCGTGGATAAAGCATTTACTACTGAAGCTCCCACACCATGCAGACCACCGGAGACCTTGTAACCTCCGCCGCCAAATTTACCGCCCGCATGAAGGACCGTCATGATTACTTCTACAGCTGGCCGTCCCATTTTTTCATGGATACCTACTGGAATACCCCGACCATTATCGACTACTGTTATGCTATTGTCTTCTTCGATCGTCACTTTGATTTCAGTACAGAAACCAGCTAGTGCCTCATCGATACTATTATCGACAATTTCCCAAACAAGATGGTGAAGTCCTTTTGCAGAGGTAGTACCGATATACATCCCCGGACGTTTACGAACTGCTTCTAAGCCTTCTAAAACCTGTATCTGATTCTCATCGTATGCCTGAGCTTGTACTTCTTTTTGTTCCATTGTCATACGTATCACCTACACTTTTCTTTTGGCATTTATCAATTTTTCAGGAGTAATTATTACGTTATGGCTACAATTCAAAGAATATCTATATCATCGATTAAGAACGATGGCTGCATTGAACGCTTTTTTAAAGTGGACGATGCAAGCGGTGAATAATAGACCTGTTTATCCGTTACCACAATCGATTTAACCGAGTTTTTTGCTAAATGGTAAGTTACATCAGACTTTTTCTCCAGAAATTCACTCATGATTGGAGAAGCCTGGAGCAGCTTCTTATCTAAAATGGCTATGACATCGTCCGTTTTCACAAGAATGTCTTCACCAATATGGAGATACATTCATTCACCTCATCATTTAACCTTTTTTATACTTCCTTGACTAACATAAAAGGTGGACGCTTCTCTTAGGGTTTGATGATCGATTCCATCAACGGAGGGTGTCGTCACAAATGTTTGCACTTTCCCTTGTATCGTATTTAGTAAATGGGATTGACGGAAATCGTCGAGTTCCGATAACACATCATCCAATAATAAAATGGGATACTCGCCGATTTCTTCATGGATCAGCTCAATTTCGGCAAGTTTCAATGACAGGGCAGTTGTACGTTGTTGTCCCTGTGAACCATATGTCTGGACATCACGGTCATTCACAAAAAAAACCAGGTCGTCACGATGAGGACCTACCAGTGTTACACCCCGTTCAATTTCCCTTGTTTTTATTTTATCAAATTTTTCTGTGTATACTTCTATCATTTTCGTCAAATCCATAGATTCTGATACATCAAGCGACGGTTTATATTGGATTTTCAATACTTCTAGATTTCTGGAGATCCCCGAGTGAATCGGCTCTGCCCATTGCTGGAGCTTTAAAAGAAACTCGTACCTTCTTTCGACAATTTTCGCTGCATACTGAATAAATTGGTCAGTTAGCACGTCAAGCATCGTCGTATCCGTTTGTTTCCGGGTCTGCAGAAGCTTTAAGTAATGATTTCTTTGTTGAAGTATTTTATGATATTGGCTCATATCATGAAGGTATACGGGAGAAACCTGGCCAATTTCCATATCTATAAAACGGCGTCTGACTAAAGGACTCCCCTTTACAAGGTTAAGATCCTCAGGCGCAAACATGACCACATTCATATTTCCGACATATTGACTCAACTTTCTTTGTTCAATATGGTTGCACTTCGCCTTTTTCCCTTTTTTTGAAATGGTCAGCTCAAGTGGTATTGAGGTATTTCTCTTTCTAACTCTTCCTTCTATTTTAGCATACTCTTCATCCCAGCGAATAAGTTCTTTATCATTTGAGGTACGATGAGATTTTGCCATTGCTAAAACGAAAATGGATTCCATGACATTTGTTTTCCCTTGAGCATTTTCGCCGAGGATTACGTTGACTTTATTTTCAAAAGTCAGATTCAGTTCGGTATAGTTGCGGTAATTTCTCAAACTTATATTTTCAATATACATATTCCGCTCTTCCCTTATGTTTTAGCTTGTAATTGTGTAGGTGCCAAATCCAGGAATTTCTATTTTATCACCTGATCTTAATTTTCTGCCTCTTCTCACGTCTAATTCGCCATTAATGTAAACTTCGTATTCACTTAAGAACCATTTTGACATTCCGCCGCTTTGGATTAAATCGGCCAATTTCAAGAATTGTCCTAGTGTAATATATTCTGTGCTGATTTTTATGGAGTCCATTTCATGCTTCACTCATTTCCAAGTAGTCTTTTAATACTTCATTTTACTAAATTAATCCCATTAAGACAAAGTATAGCTTTTTCAGCTCTGTTTTTAGCGGTTCTGAGTTCCGTACGGAATTTAAAAAATCCTAAAAACCCTTTGGGAACCTATGTTAAAAATAAAAAAAATAAAGGCCTGCTAAACAAGCCTTTAATTTTTTTGAAATATTATTTTTGCTTAATAAGTCCTTACCGGCAGAATTAATTGCAGCATGGAATCATCATGTAGTGGACGAATGACAAACGGTCGCATTGCACCGGTGAAATTAATTTTTATATCGGAACCTTCCAATGCCTTTAAAGCATCCATTACAAATTTGGCACTGAATGAGATTTTCAAATCTTCGCCTTCAATGGCTTCTGCCTGAACCTCTTCAATTACTTTACCAATTTCAGGGGTATTGGAAGAGACTTCGATTATACGGCCTTCCAGGGTTGTCAATTTGACGACATTATTTCTTCCTTCTCTCGCCAATAGAGAAGCCCTATCGATAGCTTGGAGAAAATCTTTAGTATGAACAGTTACATCCGTTTTACTATCTGATGGAATCAAGCGTGATGTATCAGGATAATTCCCTTCAAGAAGTCTTGAGAAAAATAGTAAATTTTCAGCTTTGAAAAGTACTTGATTGTCGGTAATGACGATCTCAATGAGTTCGTTTGTATCATCAAGGATTTTACTCAACTCATTCAGACTTTTACCTGGGATTACAACGCTATAAGTCCCTGTAATTTTATTTTCTATTTTGGCTGTTCTCATGGCCAGCCTATGACTGTCTGTTGCAATACAGGTCAATTCGTCATCTTGAACCTTCAAGTTTACACCTGTCAAGATGGGACGTGTTTCTGACGTGGACACTGCAAAACCCGTTTGGCGAATAAGGGTCTTTAAAAGATCCGTTGGAAGTTTGAAAATATTTTCTTCTTCAATGATCGGAAGATGTGGATATTCCTCAGGATCTAGTCCATTTAGATTAAATTCAGCTTTACCTGAGCGGATAATCGTTTGAAAGTTGTTTTCCACTTCAATTTCTACAGTATCCATCGGTAGCTTTTTGACAATTTCACTGAAAAAACGGGCATTTAGTACAATACCGCCGCTACTTTTAACTTCAACAATCTCATCTCCGTCAACTTCAGCTGGGATGAATGATTGGATGGAGATATCTGAGTCACTTCCTGTTAGAGTGACGCCCTCACTAGTAACGCTTATTTTTATTCCCGTCAGAATCGGAATCGTCGTCCTTGATGTGACTGCTTTCATTACTTCTTGGACACTATGAACTAATCGATCTCTTTGGATTATAAATCTCATGTTTCATCCTCCAATTTTTTTATTGCCGAATAGGCATATTTATTAATAATTTTTATTAAAAAAGATAGTAGTAATAGTAGTAGGGCCTGTTGATATGTGGATAAGTCCACTTAACCTAAGGAAAAACAGTCTATCCACTTGTGGACAGACTGTGTGTAAGTAGTCGTCAGTTATACACAATATCCAGAATCGATTATACCCTCAGCTGGTCCTGTATTTCTTTAACCTGGCGTTGAAGCTGGGTATCCGTTTGCATGAGTTTAGAAATCTTTTCATGCGCATGGATAACGGTCGTATGATCGCGACCTCCAAATTCATCTCCTATCTTAGGCAGGGATGAGTCCGTTAATTCCCTGGAAAGATACATGGCAATCTGTCTTGGAAAGGCTACGGATTTAGTCCGTTTTTTCGCCTTGAAATCCTCAAGTTTGACACTATAATGTTCACCAACCGTCTTCTGGATTTCTAAGATGGTGATTATTTTAGGCTTTGAGCTTGGGATGATGTCTTTTAATGCTTCAGCTGCCAAATCGGCATTTATATCTTTATTAATTAATGAAGAATAAGCGACGACACGAATAAGTGCACCCTCAAGCTCACGAATATTGGAATCGATTTGGTTGGCAATATAGAGCATGACTTCATTCGGGATATCAAGACCCTCAGCTTTTGCCTTTTTACGCAAAATGGCAATCCGCGTTTCTAGATCAGGAGGTGTGATATCCGTGATCAAACCCCACTCAAACCTGGAACGGAGGCGATCCTCAAGTGTAGGGATCTCTTTTGGTGGACGGTCACTGGAAATGACGATCTGTTTGCTTTCTTCATGCAACGCATTGAATGTATGGAAAAACTCTTCTTGGGTTTGTTCTTTTCCCGCAAGAAATTGAATATCATCAATTAATAAAACATCTACACTCCGGTATCTATCTCGAAATTCCCCAGCTTTATTATCCCGGATGGAGTTTATGAATTCATTCGTGAATTTTTCAGACGATAAATAAACGACCTTTGCATTTGGATTATGCTCAAGAACATAATGCCCGATTGCATGCATTAAATGAGTTTTCCCAAGGCCTACGCCTCCGTATATAAATAAGGGATTATAAGCTTTGGCTGGAGCTTCTGCGACAGCGAGAGACGCGGCATGGGCAAACCGATTGCCGGAGCCGATGACAAATGTATCGAAGGTATTTTTCGCATTCAGCATATGCTGTGGAAATGCAGCATGCTCTTTATCCCGTTTCTTAATCTTTTTAGGCTGAACAGGAACGGTAAAATCATCATCTTCTTGATTGGGGGGAATGATGAATTTTGCTTCCAATTCCTCACCTGTAAGTTCAAACAATACATCAGAAATAAGATGGGAATAGCGTTCTTCAAGCCAATCCCTGGCAAATTCATTGGGAGCGGTGACTGTTAATGTATCACCTTGCAGTAAATAGGCCTTGGTGGATTTAAGCCAAGTTTCAAAGCTTGGTTTACTGATTTTTTTTTCGATTTTTCCGAGCGCCTGGTTCCAGAGGCTATCGATATTATCCAA